>NZ_QHKY01000007.1 GCF_003194605.1 Nocardioides gilvus | reverse complement strand
ATCAACACACTCCGAAAAGCATGCCGACAGGGCAATTAAACTAATTCGTCGACTATGACACACTGTTGAGTTCTCAAGGATCAAACGCATAACCGTGCCAACTCTTCCGAGCCAGCTGCGGCGCCTGATGAAACCTATCCGAAGACCAAACCGAAACCAAATCCGGTTCTTCTCTCCGTTCTCGCAGGCCAATTCCCGGGGATTGAACGTTTCGCGCTAGCGAACTGTTCGTTCTCCGTGTGACTGCGAGAGGTGGTTGTCCCTGACTGGTCCTGGGCCCTTCTGGGCTTCGTCCCGGTCACCTTCGGGGCAACGAGGTGAAACATTAGGTCACGACCGAGCGACCATGCAACTTGGGGTGGAGTGACGGCGAGCACAGTGGTTGTTTGCGCAGGTCAGAGCCACTTTGAGGCCCCCGGACGCAGCGATGCCCCTCGCCCTTACGGGCAAGGGGCATCGCTAGGGCTTCAGGCGATTTCGACGCCGGCCAACTTCTTCTTGCCTCGGCGCAACACGAGCCATCCGCCTGCGACCACGTCGGTCGCGGTGGGGACGTACTCGGGGTCCTCGACGCGGGCGTTGTTCAGGTACGCCCCGCCTTCAGTGATCGTGCGGCGCGCGTCACCCTTGCTCTTGGCCAGGCCGGCGTCGACCAGCAGGTCGACCACCGACGGCAGCGCGTCAAGAGCGACCTTGATGGAACCGGCCTCCCTCAACGCTGCCCCCAGCGTGCTGGGCGGCAGGTTGGTCAGCTCTCCCCCACCGAAGAGCGCTTCGGCAGCCCGCTTGGCTGCTTCGGTCTCCTTCACCCCGTGGACCAGGCCAGTGACATGGTCGGCAAGCGCCTTCTGTCCCGCCCGCAGGAACGGCTTGTCGGCCGTCTGGGCAGCGAGGTCCTCGATCTCGTCACGGCTGAGGAACGTGAAGATCTTCAGGAGCTCCACCACCTTCTCGTCCTCGACGTTGAGCCAGAACTGGTGGAAGGCGTAGGGCGACATCATCTCCGGGTCGAGCCAGAGCGCGCCGCCCTCTGTCTTGCCGTACTTCGTGCCATCGGTCTTGGTGATCAGCGGTGTCGCGAAGGCGTGTGCCTTGCCCTGCGCCGCCCGCCGGATCAGCTCGACGCCGCCGGTGAGGTTACCCCACTGGTCGGAGCCGCCGAACTGCAGCGTGACCTGGTGGTCGCGGTAGAGGTTCAGGAAGTCCATCGACTGGAGCAGCACGTAGCTGAACTCGGTGTAGCTGATGCCGTCCTCGAGACGTGACTTCACCACGTCACGGGCCAGCATCCGGTTGACCGGGAAGTGCTTCCCGACGTCGCGCAGGAAGTCGATCGTGGAGAGGGATGCTGTCCAGTCGTAGTTGTTGACCATGGTGGCCGCGTTGTCGCCGGCGAAGTTCAGGAAAGGTTCGATCTGGCTGCGGACCCGCTCCACCCAGTCCTTGACCGTGTCGAGGGAGTTGAGGGTCCTCTCGCCGGAGTCACGGGGGTCGCCGATCATCCCGGTCGCGCCTCCGACCAGCGCGAAGGGGGTGTGGCCCGCCTCCTGCAGGCGCTTGGCCGTGAGGATCTGGACGAGGTTGCCCATGTGCAGACTGGGGGCGGTCGGGTCAAACCCCACATAGAACCGGACGCTTCCCTCGTCGAACGCCTGACGCAGGGCGTCAAGGTCGGTCGAGTGGGCGATCAGGCCGCGCCACTCGAGGTCGTCCAGGATGTTGGGGCTTGACACTTGTGTTCCTTCCGGAGGGTCCGGTGCTGGGTCAGGGGGTGGGTGCACCGGCCGTCCCAGCCTGCCAGATCCGCGCGGTGCCCCGCGCAATGGCCGCGCGCCGCAGGACGGAACGACCCAGACGTACGCCCCTCTTCATGCAGGTGAGCGTGTGCGTCAACCGGCTGTTCACACGCCGTGACGACGCTGAGGTCATGCGAGTTGCGATCGTCACCGAGTCCTTCTTCCCGCAGGTCAACGGCGTCACCAACACGGTGCGTCACACGGTGGACCGGCTGCTGGAGACGGGGCACGAGCCCTTGGTCATCGCTCCCGGCCCCGGTCCCTCGGTCTACCGCTCCGCCCGAGTCGTCCGGGTCAGGTCCGTGGCTCTTCCCAGGTACGCCGGCTTCCCCATCGGGCTGCCCGATCCGATCGTGGAGCAGACACTGGCCGACTTCCGACCCGACGTGGTCCACCTGGCCTCCCCCATCGCGCTCGGGGCCGTCGGACTCCGGGCCGCCCGGAATCTGGGGATCCCGACGCTCGCCGTCTACCAGACCGACATCGGTGGCTTCGCGCGCCAGTACGGACTGCGCGCAGAACCTGCCGTGGCCAAGTGGGTCGGACGCATTCACCGCCGGGCCGACCGAACCCTGGTGCCGTCCACCGCGTCACTGCACCAACTTCGGGCCATGGGGGTCACCGACCTGCACCGGTGGGGGCGCGGTGTGTCGCTGGACCTCTTCGACCCGGCTCGTCGCAGTGAGGAACTGCGTACACACTGGACCCGGGGCGAGCCCGACCAGGTGGTGATCGGCTACGTCGGTCGTCTCGCCGCCGAGAAGCAGGTCAGGCGCCTGGCAGAGATCGCCGACCTGCCCGGCACCCGTCTGGTCGTGATCGGAGGCGGCCCCGAGCGTGAATGGCTCGGCCGGCACCTCCCCCGGGCCCGCTTCACCGGGATGCTGCGTGGCCACGACCTCGCCACCGCCTTCGCCAGCCTCGACCTCTTCGTGCACACCGGCGAGGCGGAGACCTTCTGCCAGACGGTGCAGGAGGCCCAGGCCAGCGGCGTACCCGTGGTGGCCCCTGCCGCCGGCGGGCCCCTCGACCTCGTCGAGGACGGACGTACGGGGCTGCTCTTCCCTCCCGGGACAGGCTCCGGCCTGCGGGAACGCGTCCAGTCGCTCGTGGCGGACCCCACGCTGCGCCGGACGCTGAGCGCTGCGGGGCTGGCGTCGGTCCGTGATCGGAGCTGGTCCGTGGTCGTCGACCAACTCATCGAGCAGCACTACCCGGCGGTCATGGCGCGCGCCGCTCGCGGCGCGGCCTGAAGCATGCCTTCGTCGTCCCCGTACGCCGAGGCCGCACTGCGCCGGGCCGTGGCCGCCCTGGTGAGCGGGGGCGCGCTCCTCGCCGTGGCCCGGGTGACCCTCGCCCATCAGGCCTCGATCGCCCGCCGGGTGATCGGCAGGCCCATCGGCGACGAGGCGCCCGACGCCGACGGGCTCTACAAGAAGAACTCCGGACGCACCATCGACCTGTTGCTGCTGGGCGACTCGATCGCAGCCGGGCTCGGAGCCGAGGACGCAGGACACACCCTGGGGGGCCAGCTCGCCCGCCGCCTCGCTCGAGCAACCGGCCGCACCGTACGACTGCGCACCGTCGCCGTGGTCGGCGCGGAGACCTCGATGCTCAGCGCCCAGACAGCGAGCCTGCCGCCCGGCTATCGCCCGGACGTCAGCGTGGTGGTGGTGGGCGGCAACGACGTCACCCACCGGGTGAGGCTCAGCGACTCGCGCGCCGAGCTGACGCTCGCCATCGAGGCCCTGCAGGCCTTGGGGAGCACCGTGGTGGTGGGCACGTGCCCGGACCTCGGTGCCTTGCGCGCGCTCCCGCAGCCGCTGCGTACGGTGGCTGGTCTGCTCTCCCGGCAGCTGGCCTCCGCGCAGCGCGAGGTCGCACTCAGCCTGGGGGCCAGGGCGGTGACCTTGGCAGACGTCGTGGGCCCGTTCTTCCTGACCCGCCCCGACGAGATGTTCGCGGTCGACCGCTTCCATCCCTCGGGTGCGGGGTACCGACGTACGGCGAAGGCCATCCTGCCGAGTGTGCTGGCGGGTCTCGGTCACGCCCAGGAGGTGCCCTTCGGGCACCACGCTCCCTTCGCCCGGCTCGTGACGGACCCGGGTGACGCGTAGGGCGGGTGGGGCTTGAACCCACGACCGAGCGATTATGAGTCGCTTGCTCTGACCAACTGAGCTACCGCCCCCGGTGATGCGGCAGAGCGTATCGACTGCTCCGGCGTATCCCGGACACAGGCCGTCGGGATGGTCGAGGATTGCCTCATGAGTTCTTCCGCGAAGGTCCGGCGACTGCCCTGGTGGGTGGCGGCGCTGGTCGCCGTGCAGGTGGGCGTCCCGGCCTACCTGCTCCTGGTCGGCGAGCAACCCCGTCGCCTGGGGTTCCAGATGTACTCCGGGGTGGGGAGCGCGAACATCGACGCCGTCGACGGCGAGGGCGAGTCCATCGAGTTGCCCGAGGAGATCACCCAGCACATGCGCGTGGACGTGCCCTGGCTGGAGCACCTGCCCGAACAGATCTGTGAGGTCGAGCCGAGGTCAGTGAGCGTCACGGTGGTCCATGGCTCCGCCGAGAGGACCGTGACGTGCTGAAGGGTCCGATGGATCTCTTCAGAGCACTGGCCATCGCCAGGATCGGGCTCGGTCTGGCGACCCTGTTCAACACCCTCGAGATGTACAAGACGCTCTCGCGAGTCGTCGACACCACGATCGCGATTCCCTTCATCGAGTCCCTGCCCGCCCCCACCGAAGCCGGCGTCTGGCTGGTGACCGGGCTGGGGGCCGTCGCAGGGCTGGCCCTGACCGTGGGGTGGTACGCCCGGCCTGCTGCGGTCCTGGCCACCGTCGTGAGTGCGTGGATCTTCCTGTGGGACCAACAGACCTACAGCAGCCACCGCACCCTGGCACTGCTCCTCATCGCCATGCTGTGCTTCACGGCCTGTGACCGCGTGTGGGCCCTGCGGCCGCGGACGGAGGGGCGGACGGCGACCTGGGCTCCGTTGCTGATGCTGACGCAGCTGTCCGTCTGCTACCTGTTCGCGGGACTGAGCAAGGTCAACTCTGTCTTCCTGACCGGGCGGCAGTTCGACCACTGGCTGTGGCTGGACCTGCCGGCCGAACTGGACATGGCGCTGGCATGAGGGACGATCCTGGCCGAAGTCTTCATGGCCGGCGCGCTGTGGTTCCGTCGCACCAGGGTGTTGGCCGCCGTGCTGGGCATCCTCCTGCACAGCTCCATCGTGGTGACGATGGCGAACGACAACATCGTCCTCCTGGCCTTCGCACTGACCTGCGTGAGCCTCTACCCACTCTTCTTCGTACGCCGGGTGGGCGCCGCCGTCCTCGGATCCTCGGGCCAGGAGTGCTTGGGGTACCGCCCGCGCAGCTCCGCACGCACCCCTGGATAGCCGTTGGTCCAGAACGACTCCAGGTCTGCAGTGACCGCAGCCGGGCGCCGGGCAGGCGAGAGCAGGTGCAGGAGAAGGGGGACTCGGCCCCCCGCCAGGCGGGGCGCCGCCGTCCACCCGAAGACCTCCTGGAGGCGCACGGCCAGCACCGGCTGCTCAGCGCTGTAGTCCACCCGGATGCTCGACCCGCTGGGGACCTCGACCCGCTCCGGAGCCAGTAGGTCGAGCTCGCTGGCCTGGGGCCACGGCAGCAACGCCCGCAGTGCCTGCACCACGTCGATGCGACCCAGGTCCCTCGCCGAGCGAACCCGGGCCAACTGCGGCCCCAGCCACGAGTGGAGGTTCTGCGTCAGTGCTGCGTCACTCACCTCCGGCCACGGAGCCCCGAGGGCCCGGTGCAGGAAGTCGAGGCGGGCACGCAGCGCCGCGGCGCTGTCCGACCAGGTGAGGAGGCCGAGGCCTTCGCTGTCGAGGGCCTGGCGGATCGCGCTTGTCACGGCCGCGGTCGACGGCTCGCTGAGTCGTACGGAGCCGAGCTCGATGGCGCCCAGCAGCGTACGGCGTCGGGCCCGAACCTGTCCGTCGACCCACGACACCTCGTCCACCTCGTCCCAGAGCGAACTGGCAGCCTCCAGCGCCAGCTCCTCGGTCAGTGGCGCGGCCGAGCGGATCCTCGCTTCCCGGTCGCCGGCACGACGCTCGGCGTCCCCGACTGCCAGCCACTCCAGTCCGGCCAACGGGCCCGGGTCACGCGGGTCGAGCGCGGCGCCGGTCCCCGAGGCCATCAAGTAGCCCGAGGAGCCCGCCCGTCTGCGGGCTATCCGGTCCGGATGAGCCAGGGCCACCACCAGACCGACGGCCACGTCGTCGGTCATCCTCGCAGCGCCCTGATCTGGGCCGCTACGACTCCCGGCGGCCGGGTGGCGCTCGACCACCTCCCGCAGGCGGCTGGTCTGGCTCCTCCACGGTCCCGCACCTCGCCCCGCCCGCAGCCCACGCAGGGCGGCGACCAGGTCGCCCCCGGGAGCTCGTACGTCCTCGCTGAGCATGGCGACCACCTCCGCCGCCCGCGTGGCCCCGACCAGCTCGGCCCCGTCGAGGAGGGCCCGCGCCAGCCTCGGGTCCGTCGGCACCCCCGCGATGAGTCGCCCCCTCGGGGTCACCTGCCCGTCCTCTGCCACGGCCCCCAGGTCGACGAGCACCGACCTCGCCGTCGCCAGGGCATGCGACGGGGGCTGGTCCAGGAGTGCCAGGTCCTGGATGTCAGGACCTCCCCAGCACGCCACCTCGAGCGCGAACGCCGTGAGGTCGGCGGTGGCGATCTCGGGCTCGGGATGCGCGGCGAGGTGGGCATGGTCCGACTCCGACCAGCAACGCAGCACCGCCCCGGGTCCCAGCCGCCCAGCACGCCCGGCCCGTTGCTCGGCGGCAGCCCGACTCACCGCCACCGTGACCAGACCGGCCAGCCCTCGGCGGTGGTCGGTGCGGGGCTCCCGGGAGAAGCCCGCGTCCACGACGACACGTACGCCCGGCACGGTCAGGGAGGACTCGGCCACCGCGGTGGACACGATCACGCGTCGCCCCGGTCCCTCGGTGAGCGCACGGTCCTGCTCGGCTGTCGAGAGCCGACCGTGCAGGGCATGGACGGCGACGTCGGCCCCTGCCAACCGACGTACGGTGGCTTCGACCTCCGCCACTCCGGGCACGAAGACCAGGACGTCCCCCTCGTGCTCGGCGAGAGCCCGACGTACGGTCGCGGCGACGTGGTCGTGGAACGCCGGGGTGATCCCCCGGTCGTCGGTGCGACGCCGACCTGCGGGCAGGGGACACCACACCTGCTCGACCGGGTGCAGCGCCCCGGGGACACCTATGACGGGCGCTCCCCCGTCTCCCTCACCGCCGAGCAACAGCGCTGTGCGTCCGGCCTCGATCGTGGCCGACATCGCCACCAACGCCAGGTCCTCCCGGAGGTGGGTGCGGACGTCGACGAGCAGGGCCAGAGCCAGGTCGGCATCGAGGTGACGCTCGTGCACCTCGTCGAGGACCACGGCCCCCACTCCTGCCAGGGCCGGGTCGTGCTGGATGCGACGCAGCAGCAGGCCGGTCGTCACGACCTCGATCCGAGTGCGGCGCCCCGTGCGGCGCTCTCCGCGCACGGCGTATCCCACGGTCTCACCCACCGGCTCCCCGATCAGGCCGGCCAACCGGCGTGCGGCGGCCCGGACAGCGATCCGGCTGGGCTGGGTGACCACGACCCTGCCGGCCACGACCGAGGCAACGGCCGGCGGAACCAGGGTGGTCTTGCCGGTGCCGGGAGGTGCGTGCACGACAGCGACACCATGCGTGCGGAGCGCCTGTTCGAGCCTTCCCAGGCCCGCCACGACCGGGAGGTCGGGGGGCGCGGCGAGCAGGCGATGCAACGGGTCGGACACTCCAGCAGTGTGCCCGACGCCCGTGGGTCAGCGTGCGGTGCGGGCGTGAAATGCGAGAAGGCCCCCGACCTGTCTTCACAGGTCAGAGGCCTTGTTCGCTCCCCCGGTTGGACTCGAACCAACAACCCTCCGATTAACAGTCGAATGCTCTGCCAGTTGAGCTACAGGGGATCGGGCTGCGCTCTCACGCAGCGGTCCGAACATTAGCAACACCAACGCCAGGACTCCAAAGCGACCCCCTCGGGTGGGGACCGCCGACCCGACGCATCAACCGAGGCCGACGTCGGCCTTCGCCAGGGTCAGAGCCTGCTCGGCAGCCGCCTGCACCTCAGGGTCCTCGGGGTCGACTCCCTCGTCGTACTCGTAGAGCCACAGGATCCGGCTCTCACCGTGGGGCGCTCGACGCGCAATGACCCGCAGAGTGCCGTTCGGGACGGCCACGTGACGCTGGATCACGATGCTCGCCGTGACCCGGTCGTGGACCAACTCGAGGAACACCCGGGCGTCATCGAGCACGAAGACGTGGACGGGCCGCTGCTCGCCCCACCGGCCGACCTCGGTGACCCGGAAGGTGGAGGTCTCCCCGTCCCAGTCGGCGGTCTCCACCTGCTCCCAGTCGATCCTCCGGGCGCTGTCCTCGCTCACGGAGCCCAGATGGAGAGCGTCACGGGTCGCGACCAGCACACGTCCGTCATCGGCCACTGCCCGGGAAAGCACCTTCTCACCCCGCTGCAACTGCACCCCGTCCGGTAGGGGGTCGCGCTGGAAGATCCTCATGCGCCCACCGCCTTCTGACCCAGCTCACGCCGATGCTGCTCCAAGGTCATCACCTCGCGACTGAGTCGGTTGTACTCGTCCACCTCGTCGGTGGGACTGGTGCGTTGGAGGCGGGACAACACGTCGGCGATCTCTCGTTGGACGCTCAACTCCCGGAGCCGGTAGATGTGGGCGTTCACGTACGACTCCCCGGGCTCCCCGTTCGACCTGACGGGCTCCACCCCGAGCTCGCTGATCGCGGAGGAGACGATGGGGTTGCTGACGCCGTCCCGCACGCGGGCGGACCACCCCGGGTCGGCGACACCTGCGGAGACCCCGCCGGTGGCGACGACTGCCTCCCAGACGGCCCGGTAGGCAGGATGGGTGAAGTCGTGGGCGGACACCTGCTCGACGAGCCGCCCGATCAGCGGTGCGTGCTGGAGCACCAACTTCAAGGTCTCGCGCTCGACGGAGAATCGCGGGTCGCGCAGCGGCGGCAGCTGCGGTCGCGACGGCGGAGGTGCCTCGGACTGCTGACCACCGCCCTGGCGCTCGCTGCGCCGATCCGGACCCCCTCGGGAGCCGCGCTGGTCGCTGGACTGACGAGCCACGGCCCGCCGCACCTGGGCGCTGGCCTCGTCCACGTCGATGCCGACCATCGCTGCCAGCTCGCGGGCGAAGGCGTCCACCTTGGACTTGTCCCGCACGCTCGCCACCAACTGGGCGGCCTCACGCATCGCATCGACGCGCCCGTCGGCCCGGTCCAGGTCAAAACGCTTGACCACGTTGCCGAGCACGAAACGATAGAGGGGTTCGCGTCCGGCGATCAGTTCACGCACCGCCTCGTCCCCCTGCTTCAGGCGCATGTCGCAGGGGTCCATGCCACTGGGCGCCACGGCGACATAGGTCTGGGAGACGAAGTTCTGGTCGCCGGCGAAGGCGCGCAGGGCGGCCTTCTGCCCGGCGGCGTCACCGTCGAAGGTGAAGATCACCTCACCGCGTGACTCGTCGTGGTCGCCCAGGAAGCGGCGCAAGACCCTGGAGTGGTCCTCGCCGAAGGCAGTTCCGCAGGTGGCCACCGCAGTCTGCACGCCGGCCAGGTGACAGGCCATCACGTCGGTGTATCCCTCCACGATGACGGCCTGGGAGGAGCGCGCGATCTCGCGACGCGCGAGGTCCAAGCCGTACAGCACCTGCGACTTCTTGTAGATGGGAGTCTCCGAGGTGTTGAGGTACTTGGCCTCGATCCGGTCGTCCTCGAAGATCCGGCGGGCCCCGAAGCCGATGGTGTCACCGTTGGGCTCGCGGATGGGCCAGAGCAGTCGGCCGCGGAAGCGGTCGTACTCCGAACGCCCCTTGGCGACCAGCCCCGAGACCGTCATCTCCTCGGACGAGAACCCCTTCTGCTTCAGCAGACGCGTGAGGGCCTCCCCGTCACGCGGAGCGAAGCCGACACCGAAGAGCTCGGCCGCCGCCTGGTCGAAGCCGCGCTCGGCGAGGAACTGGCGCCCAGCCATCGCGTCTGGCTTGCCGAGATGGTCGGCGTAGAACTCCTGCGCGATCCGGTGCGCCTCGATGAGCCGACCGCGAGCCGGTCCGCGCGGGCGCTGAGGCTGGTCGTCCCCCTCATCGCGACGCAGCTGGACGCCGTACCTGTCGGCCAGGTGCTCGACGGCCTCGGCGAAGGCGAGCCCGTCGATCTTCATCAGGAAGGAGATGACGTCACCACCCTCCTGGCAACCGAAGCAGTGGAAGAACCCGCGCGAGGGTGTGACGTGGAAGGACGGAGACTTCTCGTCGTGGAAGGGGCACAACCCCTTCAGTGCACCGCCGCCGGCCTTGCGCAACGTCACGTAGGAGGACACCACGTCGTCGATGCGCGCCTTTTCGCGCACCTCTGCAATGTCGTCCTCACGGATGCGGCCAGCCACGCGGGTGAGTCTACGGTGACCCGGGAGAACGTGTTTGCCACACCGGGCGAGGGGGCACGGTTGAGCCATGGAGCGATTGGAGAAGACGCCGTGAGTGTGCCCAAGAAGCGATTCGCCACCGTCGCCAAGCGCACGGTGAAGGAGTTCATCGACGACGACTGCACCGATCTGGCAGCAGCCCTCACCTACTACTCCGTGCTGGCGATCTTCCCCGCCATCGTGGCCCTGATGGCTCTCCTCGGCGTCGTGGGGCAGGCGGACAAGTCGGTCACCACCATCCTGGACATCATCCAGCCCCTGGTCTCGGACCAGATGCTCGGTGACGTGGAGCCAGTGATCCGACAACTGGCGGAGTCGCAGGCCGCCGGGTTCGCCCTGGTCGCGGGTCTGCTGGGTGCCCTGTGGTCCGCCTCGGCGTACGTCAATGCCTTCTCGCGGGCGATGAACCGGATCTACGAGGTCGAGGAGGGGCGCCCGATCTGGAAGCTCCGTCCCCAGATGGTGCTTGTGACGCTGGTCTCCATCGTGCTCCTGGCCCTCGCTGCCATCATGCTCGTCGTCTCGGGAGGTCTGGCCCGCTCGATCGGCGACGTGCTGGGGCTCGGTGACACCGCGGTCCTGGTGTGGAACATCGCCAAGTGGCCGGCCCTGGTGCTGGTGGCCATGTTCCTGCTGGCCCTGCTCTACTGGGCCACCCCCAACGTCAAGCACCCCAAGTTCCGTTGGCTCACCCCAGGTGCCCTGCTGGCTCTGCTCGTCTGGGTGCTGGCCTCGGTGGGCCTGACCTTCTACGTCTCCAACTTCTCCAACTACGACAAGACGTACGGCTCGTTGGCCGGTGTCATCGTCGGCCTCCTCTTCCTCTGGGTCAGCAACCTGGCTCTGCTGGTGGGGGCCGAGGTCGACGCCGAGATCGAGCGTGGACGCGAGCTGGAGAAGGGACTCGCGGCCGAGAGCCAGTTGCAGCTTCCGCTCCGTGACACCCGTCAGATCGACAAGGCGCAGAAGAAGGAGCAGAAGCAGGTCGGCGAAGCTCGCGAGTGGCGCCTCGAGGAGTCCGAGGACCAGCTGGTGCCCGGTCGCTCCCCCGCCGAGACGCACCCCGAGGCAGAGGGACGCGGCAGCCGCTCCGACGAGAGTTAGGCCTTGACCAGGGCGGAGTGTCGCGACACGGCACTGGCGTCGGTGAGAGAGGCGACCTGGTCGATCACCACCCGACGCCGGCCCGCGTCGTCGGCCGCTGCGTGCCAGTCCTCGGTGAAGGCGGCATCCAACCCGTCCGGTCCACGACGGCTCAGCTCCTCCACCAACTCCGCCAGCAGCTCGCGTTGACGCACCATCAGGTCCACCCGGTCGTCGGTGGCCATCACGTAGTGCGCGGCGATCCCCTTGAGCACCGCGATTTCGAGACGGGTCTGCTCCGGCACCACCACCGCCCCTGAATAGCGCACGAACGGGCCTTCGCCGGTGGCGAACGTGGCCTCCTGGACGCTTCCGCAGAACCTGCCGATGAGGTCGCTCGTGAGGTTCTTCAGGGCTGCCAGACCGCGCCGGCCCCCGTCGTACCGCGTCCCGAGCCAGCTCTCCTGCGCCTGCAGAGCGCGGAGGACCTCATCGAGCCGGTCGTCGTCTGCCCCGGGCAGGTACCAGTCTCGTACGGTCTGCCAGACGCCTGCCCGATCGATGCGGGTCAGGTCGATCTTGCCGGCGACGACGCCGTCCTCGACGTCGTGCACGGAGTAGGCCACGTCGTCAGCGAGGTCCATCACCTGCGCCTCGAGGCACTGGGCCCGACCGACCCCCGGGACCCGCATCCAGTCGAAGACCGGTCGGTCGTCGTCGTAGACACCGAACTTCATCGTGGTGCGCGGCGTTCCGTCCCCGTGGGTGCCGGAGGGGGGAACACTGCCGACGCGCGCCCACGGATATTTCGTGCAGGCATCCAGGGTCGCCCGGGTGAGATTGAGGCCGACACTGTCACCGGCCGCGTCGAACGTCTTCGACTCCAACCGGGTCAACAGCCGCAGCGTCTGGGCGTTGCCCTCGAAGCCGCCGCACTCCTGGCTCAACTCGTCGAGCACACGCTCCCCGTTGTGACCGAACGGGGGGTGACCCAGGTCGTGCGCCAACGCGGCGGTCTCGGTGATGTCCGGGTGGCAACCGAGCGCGCGCGCCAGGTCACGGGCCACCTGGGCAACCTCGAGACTGTGGGTAAGTCGGTTGCGCACGAAGTCGTCTGTCTGCGGCCCCATGACCTGGGTCTTGGCGGCGAGCCGCCGGGTCGAGGCCGCATGGACGACCCGGGCGCGGTCACGTTCGAAGGCCATCCGCACAGGGGCGTCGACACGCTTGGGGGGTTCCGGGACGATGCGCTCGCGCGCGTGGTCGTCGTACAAGTGCTCCATTGCCGCCGACGCTACCGGCCACCGCCGACGAGAATGGTCAGCAGCACGCCGAGCCCCGCCGCCGCCACGCAGGCCAGCAGCATCGCAGCGGCGAGCAGACCCGCACGCGTCGCGCGCCCGGCAACGCGCTCGCCAGCCCCCTGCACCACCTGCAGCATGGCGGTGCTGAACGTCGTGTAGCCACCGAGGAGACCGGTCCCCAGGACGGCGACCCAGGGGTCTGCCGGCACCAGGCCCACGACCAGACCCAGCGCGAACGAGCCGGAGACGTTGACGACGAAGGTGCCCCATCGGCCGCTGGCCGTGGATCGCTCCACCATCCGGTCGACCGTGTACCGGGCCGCGGCTCCGAGACCGCCCGCGACCGAGATCGCCAGGGCGAGCACCAAGGTCTCCGTCACGACGCCCGCGCTCTTCCCCGCGCCGCGAGCGAACCCAGGGCGAGGCCTGCTCCGCAGGCCGCCAACCCGACGGCCACCGATCCGACAGCAAGGAGCATCGCGGCGAGCGCACGGTCATCGCGGACGAGGTCGACGGCTCCGAGGGCGAGTGCGCTGTAGGTGGTGAAACCGCCCAGGGCTCCGGTGCCCCACAGCAACCTCTGGTGGCGGGCCCGGACGCTGGAGGTCGGGCCGGCCGCCCGACCGAGCCAGCCCACCAACGCTCCGAGCAGGAGGGCGCCCACGGTGTTGACGAGGACGACGTCCCACGGGACGAGCCCATCGCGCGGGAACGCCAAGGAGACGCCGTAGCGGATCAGGGATCCGACGGCTCCGCCGGCGAAGACCAAGGATGCCGCCCGCCAAGGGGGTTCGACAGCGGGGCTGTTCAAGTGCTCACCGGTTGGTCAGCGGACGGTGACGTGCACGTGGTCGTAGTGGTTGGCAGTGGTCGAACCACGGTCCGACATGCCACGCCATCCGTCGCCGGCCCGATCCGTCGACCAGATCTTCTGGGAGTAGATCAGGTAGTCGACGCCGAGCTTGCCGGCGTTGGCCCGCAGGAAGTTCGCGATCTCCCAGCCCAGCGCGCCGCTGACCATGACGTCGATGGCCCGGCCCTGGCCGTGCTCCCCGTCATTGCGCCACGTGCCGTAGGAACGGATGCTCGGGAACGCCGCGCACACCGCACGGTGCACGGCGATCACGTTGGGGCTGAGGTTCGAGGGCACCGAGGTGCCGTTGCTGCAGGTGCCGCCCACCTCCGGCTCTGCTGCTGGCTTCTTGGCTGCGAGGTAGCCGGGGGTGACCCACCGGGACTTGCCGTCGACGGCGACCTCGACCCGGCCATCGGCCTCCCGGCCGGTGACCAGGACGCGCGCACCCGCCTCGAGCACGCCCACCTTCTCGCCACCCTTGGAACTCGTCCAGAGGTTGAGGTCAGCGGTGACCCAGCGCTTGGTGTCAGCGGAGCGAACCGCGGAGCGCGTCACCTTCAACTCGCGAGCCGCCAGCGCAGCGGCCTCGGCCTTCTTGTCGCTCGCGGCGTCCTTCTTGTCGCTCTTCGCGCTCTTCTTCGCATCCTTGGTGGTCCGGCCGTTGCTGCGGGAGACCGCAGAGAGTTTCCGGTCTGCGACCTTGGCCTCGACCTGCGCGGAACGGTCCTGGTTGGCGAGGAGGCCTTGGTCCTGGGCGGGCTCCTGGGAGAGGACACCGAGAGTCACCGCAGAGACGGTGGCGAGGACTGCGAGCGGCGCCGCCACGAGGGCGACGCGATGTAGAACGCGGGCATTGGTCTCCCGCTTGTGGCGATGCTGAGCCACAGCGTTGATCCTTTGCTGTTTGCTGACAGATGGTCGAACTTCGAACCGGGATCTTCAGCCCCCGGCACGATCAGAGAGTCAAGCACATCCGACCCGCCAGATGACCAATCGTGAACAGATTCTCATTCCGCGTCGGGATGGCGTTCACCTCGTCCGACCCGGAACGCCCGTTCACCCCCCGCTGACCTCGTTTGCGTCCTCCTGCACGTGCATGCCACGGCCGTCCTGGTCGTCGAGCCAGCCCTCGGGCAGGACGACCCGCTTGCGCGGCGCCCCCTGACGCCCCCGCGGCGCGCCCAGCTCGGAGGTGGGAAACGGTTCTGTCGGGTCCAGCTCCGCCAACAGCGTGTCCAGGGTGGAGAGCGTGTCCACCAGGCCCAGGGACTGCCTCAGCCGGCCACCGGCTCCGAAGCCCTTGAGGTACCAGGAGATGTGCTTGCGGAACTCCTTGCAGCCGCGTTCCTCACCCATGTGCTCGCTCAACAGCTCGGCATGGCGGCGCATCATCACCGTGACCTCGCCCAGCGTCGGCAGCACGGTCTCGCTCGGGGTCCCGGAGAAGGCAGCCGCCAGGTCGCGGAAGAGCCACGGGCGACCGAGACACCCGCGGCCGATGACCACTCCTGCCACGCCCGTCTGCTCGACCATCCGGACCGCGTCCTTGGCCTCCCAGATGTCTCCGTTGCCCAGCACCGGGATGTCCACGGACTGCACGAGCTCGGCGATGGCCTCCCAGTCGGCGACACCGGAGTAGGCCTGCTCGACCGTACGTCCGTGGAGTGCGATGGCCGCTGCCCCGGACTCCTGCGCGATCCTCCCTGCGTCGAGGTAGGTCAGGTGGTCCAGGTCGAGGCCCAGCCGGGTCTTGATGGTCAGCGGAACGTCGTACTTGGCCGTCGCCGCGACGGCGGCCTCGAGCACCTGGGCCAGCAGGCCGCGCTTCCAGGGCAACGCTCCCCCACCGCCCTTGCGGGTGACCTTGGGGACGGGGCAGCCAAAGTTGAGGTCCACGTGGGCGACCCCGTACTCGTTGCAGAGGATCTCCGCGGCAAGTCCGACGTACTTCGGGTCGGTGCCGTAGAGCTGGACCGACCGCACCGTCTCCAGCTCGTCGAAGACCAGCATCTGCTTGGTGTGCTCGTCGCCCTCGACCAGGCCGCGCGAAGTGATCATCTCGCAGACGTAGAGTCCCGCTCCCTGCTCGGCGCAGAGACGGCGATAGGCGGCATTGGTGATGCCTGCCATCGGAGCAAGGACCACGGGCGTCTCCACGCGGACGTTGCCCAGCACGAGTTCGGTGGGCAGAGCAGCGGACGGGGCAAGCACCATGGAGCCATTGTCCGCCGGTCGATCGGGTGACCCAAATCAGGCGTGAGCCCTCAGGAGGTCCACACGAACCTCTCGCGGCCGAAGGAGATCGGCCCACCCAGACGCGAGGCGCGCCGGCACTCACCTCGGACCCGGCACCGCACCAGGGCGGAGCGTCCCGCCCGGCTCACCTCGAAGACCACTCTGGCATCCGTCTCGAACCTGGCCGTCTGCTCCTGACCGAAGGCCGGCTCCCCCATCACCGCCGCCCGGCCGAAGGTCCACGAGCGCAGCACCTTGCCGTCGCGCATCCGTCGCACCTGCAGCACGTCCCTGCCCCGCAGCTGTGTGGTCGCGACCCCGAGCACGCGCCTGCCGTTCGGGGCCAAGTCGAGCGGGGTGAACCGGTCGGACCACGCAGGCGTCCCGGGGTCGGAGATCGAGGTCGGGCCGTAGCGGCGCCATCCCTGCTCCAGGAACATCACGTCACGAGTGATGAAGCCACCGGAGATCCCCCGGTAGTGGACCACTCGCAGGTCGACACCGGGGCGCCAGACAGCCGTGCCACCCGTCTCGCCTCCGTCCTCGCCGTCGACGCTGCCCTCGATCAACACCCGACTCCCGGCTGCGTCGAAGGGGAGGCCGGAGGTGAAGATCTCGGGCTCGCCGTCGTCCTCGAAGAGGTACCCGTCGCTGACCCGGCGCACCTGCGTCGTGGAGCCGTAGCGAGGGAACTCGGTCCACACGAGTCGTGTCCCGCCCCGCGAGAGGAGGACACCCAGGTTCTTCGTCGGCTTGTAGTCGTCCCGACCCTGTGGGACCAGCTCGGGGGAACGCCCTCGACGTATCCGGTGCACCGAGATGACCCCGTCCTTGCCGGAGGCGACCAGTCGATCCTTGCCGGAGCGGCCCAGCAGGACCTGGCGCTCACCGTCGTGCGGAACCTCGACGGGAGTGGCACGGCCCTTCGCGTGGATCTTGTCGTCCTGGAGGTACGGCAACCCAGCGTCGGCGCCTCGGGCCAAGGTGCGCGGGTCGGGGTGTTCCACCGCCCCCGCAGCAGTCGTGCCCGGACCCATCGCCATAACCGCGGCGACGGTGGCCAGCGAGGCCACTCGCACCGCCGTCGTTCGCCAGGTCCTGTCCATGATCGAGAATGACACGCCCTTGCCCTGCCCGGAAGCGAACTGGTGCGACGTACCCCACCGCGTGGCAAAATTTTGCCACGCGGCTCGTGCCAGCGCTGCTCAGCAGCCGAGCAGGCGCTCCGCGAAGTACCGGCTGATGCCGTCGAGGCTGATCCGCTCCTGCGACATGGAGTCGCGCTCACGCACGGTGACGGCGTTGTCCTCGAGGGTGTCGAAGTCGACGGTGACGCAGTAGGGCGTACCGATCTCGTCCTGGCGACGGTATCGACGTCCGATGGCTCCGGCGTCGTCGAACTCGACGTTCCAGTTCTGGCGCAACTCGGAGGCCAGGGCCTTCGCCTTGGGCGAGAGATCCGCGTTGCGGCTCAACGGGAGAACCGCGATCTTCACCGGGGCCAGGCGCGGGTCGAGCCTGAGCACGATGCGCTTGTCGACGCCGCCCTTGGTGTTCGGTGCCTCGTCCTCGGTGTAGGCGTCGACCAGGAAGGTCATCAGGCTGCGGGAGAGTCCGGCCGCCGGCTCGATGACGTACGGGGTGTAACGCTCGTTGTTGGCCTGGTCGAAGTAGGAGAGGTCCTGGCCCGAGTGCTGCGAGTGGGTGGTGAGGTCGAAGTCGGTGCGGTTGGCGATGCCCTCCAACTCACCCCACTCCGAGCCGGCGAAGCGGAAGCGGTACTCGATGTCGGTGGTGCCCTTCGAGTAGTGCGACAGCTTCTCCAGGGGGTGTTCGTAGAGGCGCAGGTTGTCGCGCGCAACCCCGAGACCGACGTACCACTCGAGGCGCTCGTTGATCCAGTACCTGTGCCACTCGTCGTCCTCGCCGGGCTTGACGAAGAACTCCATCTCCATCTGCTCGAACTCGCGGGTGCGGAAGATGAAGTTGCCCGGTGTGATCTCGTTGCGGAACGACTTGCCGATCTGGGCGATGCCGAACGGCGGCTTCTTGCGCGACGAGGTCACGACGTTGGCGAAGTTGAGGAAGATGCCCTGGGCGGTCTCGGGGCGCAGGTAGTGCAGGCCGGACTCGTCCTCGGTCACTCCGAGGTGGGTCTTGAGCATCCCGGAGAACTGCTTGGGCTCGGTCCACTCACCGCGGGTGCCGCAGTTGGCGCAGACGATCTCGGTCATCGCCACGTCGTCAGGAGAGGAGAGGCCCTTCTTCTCGCCGTTCTTCTCGAAGTACGCCTCCTGGAGGTGGTCGGCGCGGTAACGCTTGTGGCACGACTGGCACTCGGTCAGCGGGTCGTTGAAGGTGGCGACGTGGCCGGAGGCAACCCAGGTCTCGCGCGGCAGGATGATCGAGGAGTCCAGGCCGACGACGTCCTCGCGGCCCTGAACCATCGCCTTCCACCACTGGCGCTTGATGTTCTCCTTGAGCTCGACACCGAGCGGTCCGTAGTCCCAGGCGGAGCGGGTACCGCCGTAGATCTCGCCGCACGGGAAGACGAAACCTCGACGCTTCGCCAGGGAGACAACGGTGTCGACGATGGATGCGGGGGCCTTGGCCACGGGGTACTCCTGCTGCAGAGGTCGGCTGGCTGCCGACCTGGAATGACTCAGCCTAACGAGCGCGCGTCGAACTCATTCAGGGTGGCTCCAGGGATCACCGGTTCGTAGGCGCTGGGCTCGTCGAGCGCCCGACTGAGCACGGGCACAGCCGTGACCTTCACGTCGTACGCGGAGAGTGCCCGACGGTAGGAACCCACGTTGGACCACTGGGTGTGCAGGACCCACAGCGATGGGTCGTCCAGGTTGCGGCCGATGGTTCCGTCGACGAAACCCCGCTGCGCGGACAGGGCGAGGTGGGCGGCCTGGATCGACTCGCGAAAGGCCTCACCCTCGGCGAGCGGAACGCAGAATCTGTTGATGACGATCACCCGAGCAGCCTAGGCCCGGGGGCGCCCGACCTGCTTTTGAAAACCATTCTCACTCGTGTGAGAATGGTTCTCATGCAGCTCCGTCACCGCCTTGCTCCCCTCGCCGTCCTGACCGCCACCGCCCTGCTTGCCAGCGGGTGCGCAGCGCTGGAGGACGATCCCGTGACCGAGGGCACCATCTCGGTGACGGCCGGCTTCTATCCCCTGGCCTGGACGGCCGAGCAGATCGGCGGCGACCACGTCCGGGTCACGGACCTGACCCGCCCCGGGCAGGACGCCCACGACGCCGAGCTCTCCCTGGCCAACACCGCCGAGCTGAGCTCTGCGGACCTGGTGCTGCACAGCGGCAGCTTCCAACCCTCGGTGGCCAGCTCGGTGAAGGCCAACGCATCCGGAGCGGTGCTCGACGTGGGCGACGTGATCACCTACCTGCCGGTGCACGAGCACGAGGAGGACCACGACGACCAGGGGCACGACGACGAGGGGCACGGCGACGAGGGCCATGAGGACGAGGGCCATGAGGACGAGGGCCATGAGGGTCACGACCACGGCGACGAGGATCCCCACTTCTGGCTCGACCCCCTCCTCATGGCCGACCTGGGCGAGGCAGTGGCCGCGGAGCTCGGTGAGATCGCACCGGAGCACGCAGACGAATTCACCCGCGCCGCCGAAGAGCTGCGCGACGACCTCACGGCGTTGGACCGGGAGTACGTCGAGCGACTCGCCTCCTGCGAGCGGACGACCGTGGTGGTCAGTCACGACGCGTTCGGGTACCTGCGGCGCTACGGGCTCACATTCGAACCCGTGGCCGGGCTCTCGCCGGGAGCGGAGCCGACTCCGGCGGGTCTGCGCCACCTGGCCGAGGTGATCGAGGAGGAGGAGATCACCACGATCTTCACCGAGACATTGGCTCCCACCAAGCTCACCGAGCAGCTGGCCGCGGACGAGGGCATCGAGGTTGCTGTCCTCGACCCCGTCGAAGGCTTGACGAAGGCCGGCGAAGGGGACTACTTCTCCCTGATGCGCGCCAACCTGGAAGCCCTGAGGAGTGCCAACCAGTGCTGAGCAGGTCCAGTTCCGACGACGACGTGCCGGTGCGACTGACCAACGTCTCGGTCTCCATCGAGGGTCGACCCGTGGTGCGTGGCGTCGACCTCCAGATCACGACGGGCGAGTTCGTCGCGCTGATGGGCGCCAACGGATCCGGCAAGTCGACCCTGGTCCGGGCCATGACCGGTCTGCGCCCCGTCGCCCGCGGCTCGGTGCGGCTGTTCGGCACCGAGATCGGACACTTCCACGACTGGCAGCGGGTCGGTTTCGTGCCGCAGCGTTCGGGAGCCGGCTCCGGGGTCCCGGCCTCGGTCTGGGAGGTGGTGTCGTCGGGGCGCCTCACCCACCGCCGCCCGTTCCTGCCGATGTCTCACAAGGACCGCGACCTGGTGACGAGGGCGATCGAGATCGTCGGGCTGAGTGGGGAGAAGCGTGCGGCGGTCTCCAACCTGTCGGGGGGCCAGCAGCAACGCGTGCTGATCGCCCGTTCACTGGCCGGCCAGCCCGATCTGCTCTTCCTCGACGAACCCACCGCCGGTGTCGACATGCCCAACCAGCAGGTGCTGGCCGACACCTTGGCCACCCTGTCGGACCGTGGCGTGACCATCGTCCTGGTGGCCCACGAGCTCGGCCCGCTGGCTCCGCTCATCGACCGATCCGTCGTCCTGCGCGACGGACGGGTGGTCCACGACGGCGAGCCGCTCGCGGAAGCCCAGGTGCACCACCCTGACCTCGGTCTCGGACACGCGCACCATCCACCGCAGTCCCCTGCCCTGGACCACGTCCCGCACGTCGCAGGCCCCTTCGAGACACCTGACCCGGACGAGGAGGTCCGCTGATGAGCGAGTTCGTCGCCCTGATGCAGTCCGGGTTCATGCAACGAGCCCTGTTGGCTGCCTTCTTCACGGGGCTGGCCGTCCCGGCCGTCGGGACCTACCTCGTACAGCGCCGGATGTCGCTGATGGGAGACGGCCTCGGCCACGTCGCGGTCACCGGCGTCGCCATCGGACTCGTCACCAGCACCGCACCCACCTGGACGGCCGTCGTTGCCGCGGTCCTGGGCGCGATCGCCATCGAGCTGATCCGTGAGCGCGGACTCTCCGGCGGTGACGTGGCGCTGGCCCTGCTCTTCTACGGGGGCCTGGCCGGTGGCATCTTCGTGGCCAACCTGGGTGGTGAGAGCACCAGCAGCCTGAACCAGTACCTCTTCGGCTCGATCGTCTCCATCACCCCCTCCGACGTGCTGGTCACCATGGTGATGGGTGTGGTGCTGGTGATCCTGTGCGTCGGACTGGCGCCGCAACTCTTCGCCGTGGCCCACGACCACGAGTTCGCGAAGGTGGCCGGACTGAACGTCAGGTTCTACAACCTCCTGGTCGCCGTGCTCGCCGCCGTCTCGGTGACGGTGGCGATGCGTACGGTCGGGTTGCTGCTGGTCTCCGCGCTGATGGTCATCCCGGTCGCCGCGGCGCAGCAGGTGACCTCGTCCTTCCGCCGGACGCTGGCGATGTCCATGGGAGTGGGGATGACCGCCGCGGTCGGCGGGCTGTTGCTGGCTGCAGCCGCCTCCTACCGGGCGGACGTCGCCCCGGGCGCCTCCATCGTCCTGGTCAGCCTGGTGATCTTCCTGGTCGCGTGGCCGGTCGGCGCCCTGATGCGGCGCCGGACCAGACGGCTGCTCCCCTTCACCGACGACGCCCCGTCGGGGCAGGCCGCCAGCACGCACCACGTACACGTGCACGGAGCACACTGCGGCCACGAGGCAGTGCCCCACGGTGACCACGTCGACTACCTGCACGACGGACACCGTCACGCGCCCCACGGAGAGCACTATGACGAACACTGACCGCGACCGGGTGAGCGCTGCGCCGAGCTCCCCCGAACCAGGCGCCCTGCGCCCCACACGACAACGTACGGCGGTGACCGAGGCGCTGGGCACCGTGGCGGACTTCCGCTCCGCCCAGGAGATCCATGACCTGATCGCCGGTCACGGCGAGAAGGTCGGACTCGCCACTGTCTACCGGACGCTGGCGGCGCTCGCCGACGCCGGAGTGGTCGACGTCCTGCGCACGGAGGAGGGCGAAGCGGTCTACCGGCGCTGCGCAACGACCCGGCACCACCACCATCTCGTCTGCCGCACCTGCGGCGCCACGGAGGAGATCGAGGGCCCGGCAGTCGAGGACTGGGCGGGGGCGATCGGGCGGACGTTCGGCTATGCCGACATCAGCCACGAACTGGAACTCTTCGGTACCTGCCCCAAGTGCGCCGGAGCCCCCTGAGTCACAGGCCGGTGTCGGCCTCGGTCTGGGGCTGTTCGTTGGGGACCGCGCCTCCGTAGCGACGGTCGCGACGTGCGTACTCGTCGATCGCGGCCCAGAGGTGACGTCGGTCGACGTCGGGCCACAGCACGTCGGAGAAGACGAACTCCGAGTAGGCGGACTGCCAGGTCATGAAGTTCGAGAGCCGCTGCTCCCCCGACGTGCGCCAGACCATGTCGGCATCGGACAGCTCAGGCACGTAGAGGTGGGCCGCGATCGTCTTCTCGGTGATCCTCTCGGGGTCGAGCCGCCCTGCGGCCACCTTGCGCGCGATCGCCTGCACGGCGTCGGCGAGCTCGGCCCTGCCACCGTAGTTGACGCACATCGTCAGGGTGCAGACCGTGTTGTCCCGGGTCAGTTCCTCGGCCGCCTGGAGCTCGCGGATCACCGAGCGCCACAACCGCGGAGCTCGACCGGCCCATCGCACCCGCACCCCGAGCTCGTGCATCTCGTCACGACGGCGGCGGATCACGTCGCGGTTGAACCCCATCAGGAACTTGACCTCAGCGGGAGACCGGGACCAGTTCTCGGTCGAGAAGGCATAGGCGGAGATCGCCTTGACCCCGATCTCGATGGCGCCCTCCACGACGTCGAAGAGGGATGACTCCCCCTGCTCGTGACCTCGCGTTCGTGGCAGGCCTCGTTCCTTGGCCCACCGGCCGTTGCCGTCCATCACGATCGCGACGTGCTCCGGTACGAGCTCGGCCGGGATCGGGGGCGGGGTCGCGCCACTCGGATGTGGGGTGGGTCGGCTGACGGAACGATTCACAGTGTGCAGCCTAGAACCTGCGTGCCCGGTCATCGTTCGACGTAGGCCAGTGACCGCAGTCCACGCTCCATGTGCCACGCCAGGTAGGCCGCAACCAGACCGCTGGCCTCCTTGCGGGAACGGGGATCGGCGGCGTGCACCACCGGCCAGTCGCCCGCCATCAGCGCCCCCAGCAGCACCAGGGTCGCGGGGGCCGGGGTGGCCGATCCGGGCATCCGACACACGCTGCACAGCACCCCGCCCGCGGCGGGGTGGAAGAAGCGGTGGGGCCCCTCGGTCCCGCACCGCACGCAGTGGTCGAAGGACGGGGCGTACCCCGCCACCGCCAGGGAACGCAGCAGGTAGGAGTCCAGGACCTGGCCCGGAGCATGCTCCCCGGCAATCATCGCCCGCAGCCCACCCACCAGCAGCAGGAACTGCTGGAGTGCCGGTTCCTTCTCCTCGGCCACGAGACGTTCGGCCGTCTCCAGCATGACCGTCCCGGCCGTGTAGCGGTCGTAGTCCATCCCGAGGCCGGGATGGAACGGGGTCAACGTCTCCGCCTGGGTGATCACGTCGAGTGAGCGACCCTCGGCCAGTTGCAGGTCGACGTGGGTGAACGGCTCCAGGCGCGCACCCCAGCGCGACGTCGTCCGTCGTACCCCCTTCGCCACCGCTCGGACCAGCCCGTGGTGTCGGGTCAGGAGGGTGATGATGCGGTCCGCCTCCCCCAACTTGTGGGTGCGCAGGACGACCGCCTCGTCGCGATAGAGAGGCACCCCTCCATTGTGCCTCTCACGAGGCTGTGGACGGGGTAGCGGCCGGCGCGTTCGGCCAACATCGATGAAACTCGGGTCAAGCCGCACATTCGTCCGCTCATGCTGGGAGACTTTCCGACGTGACGCCACGACCTCTGCACCCGGGCGGGACCCTCTGGGCCGCTCTGGTGCTGTGCGCCGTCGTCGCGACAGGCTTCAGCGCCCTGCGCCTCTCACCCGATGGCCTCCCGGTCATGGCCTGGTGGCCGGTGGCCGGTCTCAGTGTCGCGCTGCTGGCCCGGATGCCTCTACGCCTCTGGCTGGTCCTCGTGCCGATCATCGGCGTCTCCCACTACACCGCGCTCCTGATGAGTGACCGCCCGGTGACCTTCTCGCTCGCCTACGGGTCGGCCAGCCTCGTGGCCGCCCTGGCTGGAGCCTTGGTCCTGCGCGGTCGCCGTGACCCGTCCGACGTCGTGCTGCGCAGACAGATGGACGTGGTCAGGCTGATGGGGAGCGCAGCGGCAGCTGCCACCGTCATGGTGCTCGGCGGCGTCATCTACGCCACCTCCCAGGGAGACACACCCCCTCCCTCGCTCATCCTCCTGGGCATCTCGCACCTCGCCTCGGTCCTGGTCATCGTGCCGGTCCTGACCACCGGACCCGGCACCCTGCGTCGGTTCCATCCTGCGGCCTTCGTGGTGCAGAGCCTGTTGCTCGCAGGCGCCATCGGCGTCGTCTTCGCGCCGTCCCAGCACCTTGCGCTCGTCTTTCTCCCACTCCCCCTGCTCACCTGGGCCGCCTACCGGTTCGGACTCCGCATCGTCAGTTGGCAGATCCTGTTCTGCGCGGTGGGGATCAATGTCTACGCTGCGTTCGGGCACGGTCCCTTCGCGTGGTCGCAGGGCACGGCCACCGACCCCGTCGTCGTCGGCAGCCTCACCCAGGGCTACCTCGTCGCCATGACTCTGCTGTGCCTGCCCGTGGCCCTCTCGATGCACCAGAGCGACCGTCTGGCGAGGGAGCTGCGGGCCTCCCGAGACCTCAGCGACATGACCCTCGCCACGACCGGGTGCATGATCATGGTCAGCGACATGGCCGGCACCGTGCTCCGGGCGAACCCCGCGGTCAGCCTGATCCTCGGTCATCGCACCGACGACGTGGTGGGACGTCCCATCTGGGAGACCATCGTCTCGCCTGAGCACCGCGCGCAGGCTGCCGCGATGTTCACCACGATGGACGGGTCACTGATCCCCACCAGCGTCGACGGACGGGTCCGCGACCTCGAAGGCTGTGAGCACCGCGTCCTGTGGACCTCCGGCGTCGTCTGCGACGACACCGGCACCCCGACGCACGTGGTGATGACCGGGCTGGACATGACGGCCGAACGCAACGCGGCGGGGCTGATGGAGCACGTCCTGGGCGCCGCTCTCGACACCGCGATCATCGGTACGGACACCAACGGCCGGATCACCCTCTTCAACGCCGGGGCCCAGGCCATGCTGGGTCAGAGCACGTACGACGCCGTGGGCAGGCCCTTCACCGACATCCTCGACCCCGCGGGTTTCAGCGCGTGGGCAGCCGCCCATGACGCCCCCGCAGACTTCTCGTCGCTGGTGCAGCACCAGGTCGACGCGCCGCCCACCGACTGGGAGTGGCGGACCAGCCTGAACCGGGACGGCGCCCCCACCCGTCGGGTGTCGACGACGTTGAGCGGGATCCACGACCACGGGGACACGCTCATCGGCTACCTGTGCGTGGGCTCCGACGTCACCGAACTCCACCAGACCGCAGAGCTCCTGGTCACTGCGCTCGAGAAGGAGCGGCAGATCGTCGGACGGCTCAAGGACCTCGACACCGCCAAGGATCAGTTCGTCTCGACCGTCAGCCACGAGCTGCGCACCCCGGTGAGCACGATCATCGGGTACGGGGAGATGCTCGTCGAGGGCGACCTGGGTGACCTCTCCGCGGGTCAGGTGAAGGCGCTGGAGGCCATCACCCGCAACGGGGAACGGTTGGTGACCCTGGTCGACAACCTGCTCGCCCTCAGCGGTCTGGCCTCCAACACCCTGAGTTGGGACCGGGACCCGGTCGATCTGCGCGATGTCCTGGCCAAGGCCCGCGACGCCACCTCCGGTCTCGTCGAGAATCGCTCCCTCACGGTCACCTTCGAGCCGCCGGCCGACGAGGTGAGCGTGATCGGCGACCTCCCCACCCTGACGCTCGCCCTGACCAACCTGCTGAGCAACGCAGTGAAGTTCACCGAGGACGGCGGACAGGTGCGCTGTGTGCTCGACGTGAGCGAGGGCCAGGGCCGCTTCCTGGTGCACGACGACGGCCTGGGCATCGCAGCCGACGAGCAGGTGCACCTCTTCACGCGCTTCTGGCGCAGCACCACGGCACAGCGCCGCGAGATACAGGGCACCGGCCTCGGGCTCTCGACGGTCCAGTCGATCATCCTGGCCCACGGAGGCACGATCACCATCGACTCCGCCCACCTCGCCGGCACGACCGTGACCGTCCTGCTGCCACTGACCGAGTCGTCGAGGCGCAAACGGGAGACGAACTCCGGCGTTGAGCGCGCCTGACCCGGCGAACTTCTCCGCGATCAGGCGCGGTTGACCGCGCTGACGACTGCCTTCAGCGAAGCCGTGACGATGTTGGCGTCCAGGCCAACCCCCCACAGCACCTGGTCGCCCACGGCGCACTCGACGTACGCAGCAGCGATGGCGTCACCGCCGGCTGACAGCGCGTGCTCGGCATAGTCCAGGACCCGGACGTCGCCGCGCTTGTCGTACGCCGGGTTGCCGGCTGCCTGCTCGGAGGCGACGAGCTCGTTGAGCGCGTGGCTGAACGCAGCGATCGGTCCGTTGCCCTCGCCGGTCAGGGTCCGGGCGACGCCGTCCACGTACACGTTGACGCTCAACTGGTCCTTCTCGCCGGCGGCCGAGGACGTGTGCACCGAGTTGAGGCGCAGCGGTGACTCGCGCTCCAGGTACTCGGAGCTGAAGACCTCCCAGATGCGCTCCGGGGTGATCTCCCCACCTTGGGAGTCGGTGTGTGCCTGGATCACCCGGCTGAACTCGATCTGTGCGCGACGGGGCAGGTCCAGGTTGTGCTCGGCCTTCAGGACGTACGCGACACCGCCCTTGCCGGACTGGCTGTTGACCCGGATCACGGCCTCGTAACTGCGGCCGACGTCCTTGGGGTCGATCGGCAGGTAGGGAGCCTCCCACTCGATGTCCCGCACCGAGATCCCCTGCTCCTCGGCGCGACGCTCCAGGTCCTCGAGGCCCTTCTTGATGGCGTCCTGGTGGGAGCCGGAGAACGCCGTGTAGACGAGGTCGCCGGCGTACGGGTGCCGCGGGTGCACCGGCAGGCCGGTGCAGTACTCGACGGTGCGGCGGATCTCGTCGATCCCGCCGTCGACGGCGAAGTCGATCTGCGGGTCGATCCCCTGGCTGAACAGATTCATCCCCAGGGTGACCAGGTCGACGTTGCCGGTGCGCTCGCCGTGTCCGAACAGGCATCCCTCGACCCGGTCGCCCCCAGCCATCAGGCCGAGTTCGGTCGCTGCGACGGCAGTGCCACGGTCGTTGTGCGGGTGCAGGCTGATCGCCGAGTGCTCACGGCGGGTCAGGCCACGGCTGAAGTACTCGATCTGGTCGGCATAGGTGTTCGGCGTGGACATCTCGACCGTCGCCGGCAGGTTGAGGATGATCTCGCGACCCGCCTCGGGCTGCCACACGTCCGAGACGGCCTCGCACACGCTCAGGGCGAAGTCGGTGTCGGACTGGGTGAAGATCTCGGGGCTGTACTGGTAACCGAAGTCTTCGCTGCCGACCAGTGCACCCACGTGCTTCTCGGCGTACTTCATCACCATCTCGGTGCCCCGGACCGCGATCTCGATGCACTCCTGGGGGGTGACCCCGAAGACGACCCGCTGGAAGAGCGGGGCGGTGGCGTTGTACATGTGGATCGTCGCTCGCGGCGCCCCGGCCAGGGATTCGGCGGTGCGCTCGATCAGGTCCTCGCGAGCCTGGGTCAGCACCGAGATCTGGACGTCGTCGGGGATCCGGTCCTCTTGGATCAACTGGCGCACGAAGTCGAAGTCGGTCTGACTGGCGCTGGGGAAACCGACCTCGATCTCCTTGTAGCCCATCTTCACCAGCAGGTCGAACATCGTCAGCTTGCGCGCGGGCGTCATCGGGTCGATCAGGGCCTGGTTGCCGTCACGCAGGTCGGTCGAGAGCCAGCGGGGGGCCCGCGTGATCTTCTTCGAGGGCCAAGTGCGGTCCGGCACCGTGACGGGCTCGAAGGGCCGGTAGCGGCCGTACGGCATCGGGCTGTGCTTCTGCTGGTTGCTGGTGTTGCTCAGGTTGGTCATGGAGACTCCTCGTTCATCGGCGTAGGGGCGGCCGGCGCGCAGCATTCACTCCGCAACGAGGGGGCCGGATGTGCTTCAGGCCTCGCTGCGGCGGCGAAGGAGGAGAAAGAATCGCTTCATGACACGAGCCACGATACGCCCATCACCGCACTGACGCGACTTGAGGTGGGCACAGATCGCGCGACTCGTAGGCTGGGAGGCATGTCCCGACTGCTGGTAGTCCATCACTCCCCCACTCCTGTCTCGCAGGCTCTGACCGAGGCCGTGCTGGCCGGCACCCGGGCCCCGGAGTTGGCGGAGGCCGGCTCGGGCGATCTGGAGATCGTGTCGTGCCACGCTCTCGAGGCCGGCATCGACGACCTCGCCGCCGCCGACGGCCTGCTGCTCGGGACCACCGCAAACTTCGGGTACATGAGCGGGGCGCTCAAGCACTTCTTCGACACCGTCTTCCTGGCGGCCGGCGGAGCACTTGCGCCCGACGGCGGCGGTGACGGCGGCGCTCTCGGGTCGTCGGCCACCAAGTTGCCGTACGGGCTCTGGGTGCACGGCCGCTACGACACGACCGGCGCGACCCGGTCCGTGCTCAGCATCGCCGGCGCGCTGCCGTGGCGCCAGATGGCGCCACCGCTGGAGATCCTGGGAGACGTGGGCGACGTCGAGCGCGAGGCCGCGTACGAACTGGGCGCCACTCTCGCGGCGTTGACCCTGGAGGAGCGGTGAGGCACGCCTCAGTCTCCGCCCTGGCGTGCCTGACGATGCTCTTCGGCCTCAGCGCCTGCACCGACGAGGGCAACAGGGACGACGCGCGCTCGACGTCGACACAGCAGACGCCGGAGCCGGCCGTGTCCGAGAAGCCGAAACCGCCACGGCGACCCAAGGTGGGCGACTGCCACCGACTCACCTGGAACGATGCCTTGGCTCCCACCGCACCGGTGAAGAAGCGCGTGGGATGTGCCAAGAAGCCCACCGCCGTGACCTTCTACGTGGGCCGGGTCAAGCGGGACTCCGACGGGACGCGGCTCGCTGTCGACGCGCCGAGCGTCCAGAAGCAGGTCGCGAGGGTCTGCCCCGATCGACTCCAGAAACATCTCGGCGGCAACAAGGACCTGCTGCGCCGCAGTCTCCTGACCACGGTCTGGTTCACCCCGACCATCGAGCAGGAGGAAGCCGGGGCGGACTGGTTCCGGTGCGACCTCGTTGCCCCGCTCACCGAACGGACCCTGTTGGTGCTCCAGACCCCGGTGCAGGGACTGCTCGATGACCCGGGCCGCCGGGAGCGCTACGCCCTCTGCGCGAGCGGAGACCCCGGCAGCAAGTCCTTCAAGCGGACGACGTGCCGCGGCGCCCACGCCTGGCGGGCGGTGAGCACCGTCGACATCTCCGGCGAAGCGTACCCGGGTGCTGGGTCCATCGAAACCACCATGGACGACGCGTGCAGCGACGTCGCCACCGAGGAGGCCACCAATCCCCTCGACGTGAGGTGGTCGCAGGAAGGACCGACCCGCAAGCAGTGGAAGGCCGGTCGCAGGTACGGGATCTGCTGGGTCCCGGCCTGACTCGGCCGCGGTCCCAGCATCAACCAGACCCTCAGAAACCGAGCTTGCGCAACTGACGGGGGTCGCGCTGCCAGTCCTTGGCGATCTTGATGTGCAGGTCCAGGTAGACCGGGGTGCCCAGCAGTGCCTCGATCTGGAGTCGAGCAGTCTTGCCGACCTCCTTGAGACGGGCACCCTTGTGGCCGATCATGATCCCCTTCTGGGAGTCACGCTCAACGTAGAGACTGGCGTAGATGTCGAGGAGCGGCTTGTCCTCGTCTCGACCCTCCCGCAGCCCCATCTCCTCGACCACCACGGCGATCGAGTGGGGGAGCTCGTCGCGTACGCCCTCGAGCGCCGCTTCACGGATCAGCTCGGCAGCCAGGACCTGCTCGGGGGCATCGGTCAGGTCGCCGTCGGGGTAGAGCTGCGGGCCCTCGGGCAGCAGGGCGACCAGGAGGTCGGAGAGCAGTCCGACCTGATCGCCCTCGAGCGCGGAGACCGGGATGATCTCTGCCCACTCGGTGTTGGTCTCGACACCCAGTCTGGCGATCGCCAGCAGGTGGTCGGCGATCTGCTCAGGGGTCGCAAGGTCGGTCTTGGTGGCGATCGCGACCTTGATCGTGCGGCGCACCTTGCCGACCTCGTTGACGATGAACTTGTCGCCGGGGCCGACCTTTTCGTTGGCCGGGAAACAGACCGCGACGACGTCGACCTCCGACAGGGTCGTCCGGACCAGGTCGTTGAGGCGCTCACCCAGGAGCGTGCGCGGCCGGTGCAGCCCGGGAGTGTCCACGAGGATCAACTGGGCGTCCGGGCGGTGCACGATGCCGCGCACCACGGTGCGGGTGGTCTGGGGCTTGTTCGAGGTGATGACCACCTTGGTGCCGACCAAGGCGTTGGTCAGCGTGGACTTGCCCGCGTTGGGCCGTCCCACGAAGGAGACGAAGCCGCTGCGGTGCGCGGGGAGAGAGGGAGCCGAGTTGGGCGTCGGGTCAGGCATGGGCGATTGGTTCATGATTCCTCCCGGGCAGCGTCGTAGTCCGCCCAGATCTGTTGGTCGGACTTGCCGGAGGCCTTGCCGGCGCGGTGGATCGGGGCTGGATCGACAGCACGCGGCTGCCGCCCGGCGGTGCTGCGCCAGTAGCCCATGACGTCGTAGTCCGAGGACGGCATCTGCCGTACCCGCATCAGGTGCTTGCGGATCGCCCGCATCTGCGCGGACTCCCCTGCCATCCAGAAGTAGCCGCTGCCCTGCGGCCAGTCGATGGTCTCGACCGTCTCGGCCAGGGCGGAGCCGCCGGGAGGGGTATCGAGCCAGGTGACGTCGCTGCCGACCGGCAGGTAACCCGCGAGGTCATCAGGGACCTCGGCCCAGATTCGCGTGGGCACCTTCACGGACTCCGTGATCCGGGCCATCGCAGGCAGCGCGGTGAGGTCGCCCACCAGCAGCACCCACTGCGCTTCGTCGGGCATGGCGAAGGACGCCTTCGCCTCGGTGATCGTCACGGTCTCGCCGACACAGTCGCCGCGAGCCCACTCGGTGACCAGGCCCGTCTCGTGCACCACCACGTCGAGGACCATCTCCGAACCGTCCCACGAGCGCACCGTGTAGTAGCGCACCTGGAACTGCCCGGGCACCACCAGACCGACCCATTCATCGGGCAGGTCGGTGCTCACGAAGTCGCCGAGCCCCTCACCGCCGAGGACCAGACGGACCAGGTGCTCGCTGAGTTGTTCACGTCGCAGCACCTCAGCGGGGTACTGCCTGGCTCTGGTGCTCACCGGACAAGGCTAGTCACCTCGGCACGGAACGGAGAATCTCACCACTCCTCGCGCAGGGGCCACCCGTTCTCGCCGGACGCGGAGGGTCGCACCGTCAGCACCTGGTGCAACTGCACGTCGTTGCGTTCGAACCCCAACCGCGAACCAGCCATGTAGAGCCCCCAGACCCGGGCGGTGCCCACTCCGACCTCCTCGACGCAGTCGTCCCAGTGCTCCACCAGGTTGCGGCACCAGTCGCGCAGGGTGAGGGCGTAGTGGTGCCGCAGGTTCTCGACGTGAAGGACCTCGAACCCGACGTCCTGGGCCTCGGTGATGATCCGCCCGACGCCAGTGAGCTCACCGTCGGGAAACACGTACCGGTCGATGAAGGCGCCCGTCTCCTGGCGCCGGTTGTGCGGCCGGGTGATGGAGTGGTTGAGCAGCCGGCCTCCCCTGCGCAGGCGGGAGAGCAGGAAGAAGAAGTACTCCGGGTACTTCCCCACCCCGATGTGCTCGGTCAGGCCGATCGAGCTCACCGCGTCGAAGCCTGTCTCGGTGACGTGACGATAGTCCTGGTGCCGGATCTCGACCGATGGCGACAGTCCGGCACGCTCGACCTCCGCGCGCGCCCATGCCGCCTGCTCCGCCGACAGCGTCACTCCGAGCACCTGGACCCCGTACTCGCGCGCGGCATGGATCGCCATGCCACCCCACCCACACCCGACGTCGAGGAGTCGTTGCCCGGGACGCAGCGCCAACTTGCGCGCCACGAGGTCGAACTTGGCGGCCTGAGCCTCCTCCAAGGTCGCCCCCGGGTAGGGATAGAGAGCACACGTGTAAGCCATCGAGGGACCGAGGACGTGCTCGTAGAAGGCGTTGGAGACGTCGTAGTGGTGCTCGATGACGTTGGCGTCCCGGGCGATCGAGTGCCGCACCCCTTCCACGGCGCGACGCCAGCGCGGGAGGTGTTCCTGGGGCGGCGGGGGTGGCGGGAACAGGTGAGCGATCCCCAGACCCCGGAGCGCCTGCACCAGCTCGACAGGCCCCGGCGCCCGGAACCTGGTGCGGTCCATGAGGTCGACGAGCAGGTCGTAGGGGTCTCCGGGGTGCACCCCGACCATGTCGAGGTCTCCGGAGACGTAGGCCCGCACCATTCCGAGGTCACCGGGAGCGGTGAGCAGGTAGGACAGCCCGCGCTCGCTCTTGAGCTCGAGCCCGGTGCGACTCTGCGGCGGACCGGCGGTGCTGCCGTCGTACGCGGAGAAGCGCACCGGCATCCCGTCGCGCAGCAGGGACGCCATTGCTCCGGCTATCGACGGGGACCGGGTCGATTCGTGGTTGCGGGTCTGTTTCGGGATCTTGATCTCACTCATCGTCGAAGCACCGCCTTGTCGTAGAGGTTGCTCAGTCGGTCCTGCGGGTCATGCATGGCCTTCACCCGGGCCAGGTGCGCGCCTCCGTAGAGTCGATGGAACTCCTCGGGTCCGTAGTAGGCGTCGGAGTAGAGCGACTTGTGACCGCCCAGGTCAGTGACCCGCGCCTCGACGGCCCGGTTGAGCGGTGCTCCACCCGCAGTGGGTCCCACCGCCACCGTCCCCCAGAAGCCGAGGTTGACGTACGTCTCCCCCGGCCGCAGCGGATAGGTCGGCCAGGTCCGCTCGCCCCGGAGCCGCAACGGGCAGAGCCACACCGGACGCATCGAGACGTGGCGGTCGAACCACGCCAGGAAGTCGCCCAACGCATCCAGCGGCACCTCGACGTCCTGGATCACGCGCTCGCGTGCCGGACGTCCCCGCAGCCGGTCCAGACGATCCACCACATGATGGCGGCGTTCGGTGGCGACGATGCGCTGGTAGATCTCGGAATGCCGCCAGCGGCGGGGCCAGAACCGCCGCACCAACGGGTGCTCCAGGCCGAGGGCCTGTGCACACCAGAACCAGTCGGTGTCCCAGCGCCAGAGGTAGTCGTGCGCGGTGAGCAGGTCGGACTCCTTCTCCCGCACCGACCGGTGGTAGATCTCGGAGCCGGTGTAGTCCGAGACCGGGCCGGGCTCCGCCTCGAAGGCAGCCAGGCTGAGTCGCAGGTCGGTGGGTGAGAAGGCCACCCCGTCCATCGCATCCACCCGTGTGCCGAGCCACTCACCGGACCGGACGATCTTCTCGACGGCCTCCCCGAGAGCCTCGGCGCTGGTGAAGGGGACGTGGCGCAGCGCGACGTACTCCCCCACCGGGGTCAGCTCGACACGCAACCGGATCGCGTACCCCAAGGAGCCGTAGGAGTTGGGAAAGGCATCGAACAGCTCATCGCCCGGGCGGCACGTCACCACCTCCCCGGCACCGGTGAGGACGTCCATCTCGAGCACCGACTCGTGCGGCAGGCCATGACGAAAGCTCGTGGACTCGATCCCGAGGCCGCTGACCGCTCCACCGAGGGTGATGGTGCGCAGCTGTGGCACGACCAGCGGCATCAACCCGTGTGGCAGCGTCGCCTCCACGAGACGCTGGTAGGTGCACATGCCCTGCACCACCGCCTCGCGTCCGTCGGGATCGACTGCCAGGACCCCGTCGAGACCGGAGACGTCGAGGCCAGTCGTCGGCACGGCCCGCGGCCGGAAGAGGTTGCTGGTCCTCTTGGCCAGCCGGACCGGGGCACCGACCGGTAGGGCCGCGTACGACGCCCGCAACCGGGCGACGGCGGCCTCGTGGCGTTGGCCCTCCGCACGAGCCACGTGCACGCTCATGCCATCAACCGTAAGGCAGGCCGAGGACCGGCGCGACCCTCAGAACTGGTGAAGTCTCCCGCTGAAGGTGAGGCTCCCGCGCGGGTCGCCGAGGTGGATGACCACGTCACGACCGGCGAAGTCACCCAGCACCCCGCGGTCCGTGACCGGGAGCTCAGCGGTGGCTGCCAGTCGTACGACCGCCTCCAGACCTCGTGACCCCGACGCGTACGCCATGGCCACGCAGACCTGGACCGCGCTCAGGGTGAGGGAGGGCAGAGCGACCGAGGCGGCGGCGTACGTCCGCCCGTCGGTGTCGCGCACGGCTGCCCCTTCCGCCGCGTCCACCCGAGCGCGGGTGGCCTTGGCCAGGGTGACCAACTTGGCGTCCTCGGGCGAGAGGTCTGCGGGTGGTGTCATCGTTCGTTCTCCTCCTTGAGTCCTGGGGCGACCGGGTCCGATCCCTTGGGCTCGACCGGTCCGACCAGCACCGTGCCCACCTTGTTGCGGCGACCTGACGGACCCTCCGCCTCGAAGCGCAGGCCATGGACCTCCACGACCGCGCCGGCCAGTGGGACCTTGCCGAGATGTTTGGCCATCAGTCCCCCCACGGTGTCGACCTCGTCATCGATCACGTTGATGCCGAACAGGTCGACCAGGTCGTCGACGGCGTAGCGGACCGAGACACGCGTGCCTGCCTCGGTGACCTCGGACTCCGGCACCTCTTCGTCATACTCGTCGGTGATCTCGCCGACGATCTCCTCGAGCACGTCCTCGATGGTCACCAACCCCGTCGTGCCGCCGTACTCGTCGACCACCACCGCCACGTGCTGGCGCCGTGACTGCATCTCGGTGAGCAGGTCCCCGGCCGCCTTCGTGTCGGGCACGAAGTAGGCATCACGCATGACCTCGTCGACCCGCAGAGTGGTCTCGATCTGCGGATCCTCGAAGTCCCGCCGTACGACGTCCTTGAAGTAGGCGACCCCGACGATGTCATCGAGGTTCTCGCCGATGACCGGGATCCGCGAGTATCCGGACCGCAGGAAGAGACTCGTCACCTGGCGCAGGTTCTTGTGGCGCTCGACGTAGACCATGTCGGGTCTCGGCACCATCACCTCGCGACAGATCGTGTCCCCGAGCTCGAAGACCGAGTGGATCATCTTCCGCTCACCCTCCTCGATCACGTCGGACGCCTCCGCCAGGTCGACCAGTTCACGCAGTTCGGTCTCGCTGGAGAACGGTCCACGACGGAAGCCACGGCCCGGAGTGATGGCGTTGCCCACCAGGATCAGCAGCTGCGGCAGCGGGCCCAACACCCTGGTCATCGCGATGACCGGTCCGGCCAGGAAGGTCGCGCAGGCCGCGTCGTGCTGACGGCCCAACGTGCGCGGCGCGACTCCGATGATCACGAACGAGATCAGCACCATCACCGCGACGCTGGTCAACGCCGTGGGCCACCAGGCGCCGTCGTAGAAGTCGTGCCACCACAGGGCGACGCCGACGGTCGCTGCCATCTCGCAGGACAGCCGCAGCAGAAGGACGGTGTTGAGATAGCGAGCCGGCTCACCGAGGATCAGCAGGAGATGCCGAGCACCGGCCTTGCGCTGGGCCACGAGCTCCTCGGCACGAGCCCGGGAGAACTGGCTGAGGGCGGCGTCCGCGGCCGAGAACACCCCGGCCAGCAGCACGAGCACGACGGTCGTGGCCAGCAGCCATCCCCCGCTCATGGTCGGGCCTGCCCACCCGGGCGCAACGCGGTCATCCGGCGGGCAGGGCTCGCCAGCGGGCGAGCAGGTCGTCCTGCAGGCCGAACATCTCCTTGTGCTCCTCAGGCTCCGCGTGGTCATAACCCAGCAGGTGGAGGATGCCGTGGGTGGTCAGGAGCTCGATCTCTGCCCAGGTCCCGTGCCCGGCGCTGTCACCCTGTCGCTCCGCGACCGCCGGACAGAGCACCAGGTCACCCAGGACGCCCTCCTCCGGCTCCTCGTTGACCAGCCCCGGGCGCAACTCGTCCATCGGGAAGGCCAGCACGTCGGTCGGTCCCTCCTTCTCCATCCACTGTGCGTTGAGCTCAGCGATGGTCTCCTCGTCGACCGCCTTGATGCAGAGCTCCGCCTGTGGGTGGACGCGCATCTGCTCCATCACGAACCGACTCAACGCCGACAGGGCGGTCACGTCGATCTCGTGGCCGGACTCGTTGAGGACCTCGATGCTCACGGACGCTTCTCCTTGACTGGCGGGGTGACCTCGGCGGCGGTGGCGGCTTCGCGGCGGGCGTCGTGCTCGTCGTACGCCGCGACGATCCTGCCCACCAGGCGGTGGCGCACGACGTCGTCGCTGTCGAGGCGGTGGAAGGAGAGGTCCTCCACTCCTTCGAGGATCTGCTCCACGACGCGCAGACCCGAGCGCATCCCCCCGGGGAGGTCGATCTGGGTGGTGTCGCCCGTGACCACCATCTTGGACCCGAATCCGAGTCGCGTGAGGAACATCTTCATCTGCTCGGGTGAGGTGTTCTGGGCCTCGTCCAGGATCACGAAGGCCTCGTTGAGCGTACGGCCGCGCATGTAGGCCAGCGGCGCCACCTCGATGGTCCCGGCCGTCATCAGCCTGGGGATCGTCTCCGGATCCATCATGTCGTGCAAAGCGTCGTACAGCGGGCGCAGGTAGGGGTCGATCTTCTCGGTGAGGGTGCCCGGCAGAAAACCGAGGCGTTCACCGGCCTCGACCGCGGGCCGGGTCAGGATGATCCGGCTGACCTCCTGACGCTGCAGCGCCTGCACCGCCTTCGCCATCGCCAAGTAGGTCTTGCCGGTACCGGCCGGACCGATGCCGAAGGTGATCGTGTGATTGTCGATCGCGTCGACGTACTTCTTCTGGTTCAGCGTCTTGGGCCGGATCGTGCGGCCACGGTTCGTCAGGATGTGGTGCCCCAGGACGTCGGCCGGGCGCGCGTCGTCCTCCGCCTTGACCATGGCGATGATGCGCTCGACGGTCTCGGGCGTGATCCCGTGACCGGACCGCACGATCGTGACGACTTCGGAAAGAGCCTTCTCGACCGCCGCGACCTGGTGGATCTCGCCGCTCATGCTGATGCGGTTGCCACGCACGTGGACAGCCACGTCGAAGAGGTCCTCGAGGAGATCGAGGTGGACGTCGGCCGGGCCGAGCACGGCGACCATGTCAACGCTGGAGGGCACCACCAGCGTGTGCTTCGTGGTGAGAGGTGTCTGGGACATGGGGGCCCGGTGTGGGCGGCCTTTCGACGGTGGCGACTGGACCCCCATGTTACGGGAGGCGCTCGATAGCACCCACGGGGTTCGGAATCAGCCGGGCGGCCAGGCCAGCGATCGTCCACCGAGCAGGTGGAGATGGGCGTGGAAGACCGTCTGGCCGGCCCCGGCTCCGGTGTTGAAGACGAGACGGTAGTCGCTGCCCAGGCCGTCCTCGTGGGCCACCGCTGCTGCGGCGGTCACCAGGTCGGACATGGTGCCGGGCTCGACGTCCGCGAGCTCGGCGGCGTTGGCCACGTGCGTACGCGGCACCACCAGGACGTGGGTGGGCGCCTGCGGGTTGGCGTCGCGGAAGGCGACGGTCGTTGCCGTGCGGTGGACGACGGTCGCAGGAATCTCTCCAGCCACGATCCGGCAGAAGATGCAGTCAGCCTCTGTAGTGCTCATGGTCACACCCTAGGCGTGGCACGAGGGGATCGGCTCTTCGACCTTGGAGTGAATCACCCACACGAGGAGCGACCCTTGACTACTCTCGGGTACATGATGAACCTCCCCTCCCAGTCGCGCCGACGTCGCGGGCTCGCTGCCGTGGTGACGGCCACCTTCGTCCTGGCCGGGTGTGGCACCCAAGGGTCCGCCGAGAACGACCCCACCGCGGAATCCACCCCCGCCAGCCAGAGCCCCTCGGAGCCGGAGGAGAGCGAGGAACCCACCGTCACGGTCGCCGCCCCGATCTACTTCGTGGGCGAGGCAGGTGGCAAGGACCGTCTCTTCCGTGAGTTCCGGGAGGTGCAGGGAGTCACTCTCACGGAGGCCGCCCGGCTCGTCGACGGCGGCATGCCTCTCGACACCGACTACCGCACCCTGTGGCCCGGGGGGACCGTGCTCTCCGCCGAGGCTGGACGCAAGGTCATCACGGTCCAGCTCAACGGTGACATCTCCACCGGGCTCGCCCGCGGCATGAAGGAAGGCGACGCACAACTGGCCATCCAGCAGATGGTGCGCACTCTCCAGGGCGTCGAGCAGAGCCAGGCGCCCGTGCGCTTCGTACGTCCCGCTGCGGAGCCTGCTGCCGATGAGGAGGGCGCACCCGAGACCCAGCCCGGCGCTGAGCCGTCCAACACCCTCTTCGGGATCGACATCACGGAGCCGTTCCGCGCCTCGAAGTGGAACCAGAGCCTCGCCATGGTCAACGTCACCGTCCCCACGCAGGGTCAGGCAGTGAGCGGCGACGTGCTCGACGCGGAAGGGGTGGCCAGCTCCCCCGAGGCCAACGTGCCGTGGCAGATCCTGCGCGAGGACGAGGTCGTGCTCGAGGGCTACGCCACCGCCGACGGCTGGATGGATGCTCTCCACCCGTGGGCGACCAGCATCGACGTCTCGGAGTTGGCCCCGGGTGACTACACCTTTGTGGCCTCCACCGACGACCCCTCGGACGGCGAACGAGGAGCCAGGGTGACGAGCGACAGCAAGGACTTCACGCTCGACTGAGCCAGCTGGAGCTGACCGGTGACGTCAGGGCTGTTGGCTGCCCCAGCGGGGGGTACGTGCCAGCAGCGCGCCGACCGCGACGACACCCGCTGTCGACGTGCGCAACACTTCTGCACCCAGACGTACGGAGACCGCGCCCGCCGCAGTGAATGCCTCGAGCTCCTCGGGCGCGACACCGCCCTCGGGGCCCACCACGACGAGCACCTCACCAGAGATCGGCAGGGTGATCGCCGAGAGCGGAGCAGTCGCGTCCTCGTGCAGCACCAGGGCAGTGTCAGCGCCCGCGACCAGTGCGCAGACCTCCGCCGTGCTCGCCAGCGCAGTCACCTCCGGGTGCCAGACCCGGCGTGACTGCTTGGCCGCCTCACGCGCGGTGGCGCTCCACTTCGCACGCGACTTCAGGGCGCGCTCACCCCGCCACACGGCCACCGACCTAGAGGCCGCCCACGGCACGATCCTGTCGACCCCGACCTCGGTGAGGACCTCGACAGCCAACTCACCGCGCTCACCCTTGGGCAGCGCCTGGACGACGGTGACGCGCGGCTCGGCGTGCGCGACGCGGGACACCTCTTCGACCCCGACGCCGAAGACCCGCTTGCCGGTGGTGGCAACCGTTCCGGTCACCGCGCTCCCGACGCCGTCGGTCAGGACCACTCGCTCCCCCACCGCCAGCCGTCGCACGGCCACGGCGTGGTGCGCCTCGTCCCCGGTCACCTCCACCAGGTCCCCCACGCGGACGGAACCGAGCTCATCGACGAGGTGGACGGGCAGCGACATCGGTGGCTCCTCGGCTCAGTTGGCGCCGAAGGCGTCGCGAAGACGCCCGAAGACCGACTTCGACGCACTGCGCACGGTGCCTTCGGGCGCCTCCTCGCCACGCAGAGCTGCCAATTCGCGCAGCAACTCCTCCTGGCGGGCGTCGAGCTTGGTCGGGGTCTCGACGACGACGGTGACGATGAGGTCGCCGCGTCCGCCGCGCAGGCCGGGCACACCCAGCCCGCGCAGGACCTGCTCGGTCCCGGACTGCGTACCGGGCTTGATGTCGAGCTCGTGCGTGGTGGTGGTCTCCGGGTCGGCAGACTCCAGGTCAGCCTCCAACAACGCCAAGGTCACCGACGTGCCCAACGCGGCTGCGGTCATCGGGACCGAGACGGTGCAGTGCAGGTCGTTGCCGTGACGGACGAAGGTGGCGTGCTCCGCGACCCGGATCTCGACGTACAGGTCGCCGGCCGGGCCGCCGCCGGGGCCGACCTCGCCCTGCTCGGAGAGCTGGACCCGGGTGCCGTCGTCGACGCCGGCAGGGATCTTGACGTTCAGGGTGCGGCGGGACCGGACGCGACCGTCACCGGCGCACTCGCGGCAGGGGTCGGGGATGGTCGAGCCGTAGCCACGGCAGGCAGCACAGGGGCGGAGCGTACGGACCTCACCGAGGAACGAACGCTGCACCTGTGCGACCTCGCCGGCGCCGTGGCACTGCGCACAGGTCACCGGCTCGGTGCCCGGGGCGGTCCCGGCCCCCTGACAGGTCGCGCAGTGGACCGCAGTGTCGACCTTGATCTCCCGGGTGACACCGAATGCCGCCTGTGCGAGGTCGATCTCGATCGCGATGAGGGCGTCCTGCCCACGTCGCATCCGCGGACGGGGACCGCGGCCACCACCGCCGCCGCCCGGGGCCGCACCGCCGAAGAAGGCGTCCATGATGTCGGTGAAGGAGAACCCCGCCCCCTGGCCGAAGCCGGCGGCGCCGCCACCGAAGGGGTCGCCACCCCGGTCGTAGTGGGCACGCTTCTGCGGGTCGGAGAGCACCTCGTAGGCGCTCGTCACCTGCTTGAACTTCTCCTGGCTCTCCGGGTCAGGGTTGACGTCGGGGTGGAGTTGGCGCGCCAGCTTGCGGTAGGCCTTCTTGATCTGGTCGGCGTCAGCGTCGCGGGCGACACCGAGCAGTTCGTACAGGTCGTGGCTCAACGTAGGTCCTCGTGGTCGTTCGGTGTGGTGCGGTGCGGTGGATCAGTGATGTCTGGCTCGACGCCGGATCAGGACTCGTCGAGGATGCGCGAGACGTACCGGGCCACGGCTCGCACCGTGGCCATCGTGCTCGGGTAGTCCATGCGGGTCGGGCCCAGGACCCCCAGGCTGGCCGGTGAGTCACGCCCGGGTCCGTATCCCGAGGAGACGACGCTGGTGGCCGCGAACTGGCTGAACGGGCCCTCGGTCCCGATACGTACGGTCAGCGCACCGTGAGTGCTCGCCTCACCCAACAACTTGAGCAGGGTGACATGTTCCTCCATCGCCTCGAGCAGGGGGCGCACCGAGGTCTCGAAGGTGTCGCCGTACCGAGCCAGGTGGGCAGTCCCGGAGACGGCGACGCGGTCGTCCCGGCTGTGGTCGGACATGGCCTCGACGAGGGTCTCGACGACCGGCCCGAAGAGCGGAGCGGAGTCGAGCGGGATCTCCTCGAGGAGCCCACCGAGGGCCGTCGAGGCGTCCGCGATCCGCTGACCGGCGGCGACCCGGTTGACGCCGGTCCGCAGGTCGGCAAGGCGCGAGTCGTCCAACGTCTCGGTGCCGAGCTCGACCGCGCGCTGCTCCACGCGACCGTTCGAGAGGATCAGGACCACCAACAACCGGCTCGGTGCCAGCGCCACGAACTCGACGTGTCGCACCGTGCTGCTCGACAGCGTCGGGTACTGCACGACGGCGACCTGCTGGGTCAGCTGCGAGAGCGTACGGACGGATCGCTGCACGACGTCGTCCAGGTCGACCGCGCCGTCGAGGAATGTGGAGATCGCGCGCTTCTCCGCCGCCGACATCGGTTTCAGCGTGGCCAGGCGGTCGACGAAGAGTCGGTAGCCCTTGTCGGTGGGCACCCTGCCGGCGCTGGTGTGGGGCTGGTGGATGAAGCCCTCCTCCTCCAGCGCCGCCATGTCGTTGCGCACCGTCGCCGGGGAGACCCCCAGCCCGTGGCGTTCGACCAGTGCCTTCGACCCCACCGGCTCCTCGGTGGCGACGTAGTCCTCGACGATCGCGCGGAGGACGGCGAGCTTTCGGTCCTGCGACATCGGCTCCTCCTGTCCTGATGGAACTCACGTGATCGGACGACGGCCTACCCAGCACCTTCTTTGGCACTCAGACCAGACGAGTGCCAGTCTAACCACCGACCCCGAAGCCTGCGCACCCCGCGCGACTAGGCTCACACCATGACTGGCGCCTTCCACGAAGTGTCCGACCGGGTCTGGGTCTCGCGGCGCGAGTGGTTGGACACCACCGCCGCCGTCATCGCAGGTCAGGACGGAGTCCTCCTCGTCGACACCCACGGCTCGACCCGGGCCGGCCGGGCGCTGGTCGACGACGTCCGGGCCCTCGGCATCGGTGAGGTCACGGGCGTGGTGAACACCCATTGGCACTTCGACCACACCTTCGGCAACCGGGCCGTGCTCGACGCGTACGGCCCCGTGCCTGTGTACGCCCACGAGGAGGCCTGCGCCGAGTTGGAGAAGTTCGGTCCCGGCGCGCTGGCGACGCGGGCGGTGGTCGGCCACCCGGAGAGCGAGGGTCACCACGAAGAGGTGGGCGAGACCGAGATCGCGCTTCCCACGCACACCTTCTCCTCGGTCCGGATCCTCGACCTCGGCGACCGGCAGGTCGAGCTCGTGCACCCGGGGCGTGGGCACACCGCAGGAGACCTCGTGGTCAACGTCCCTGACGCCGGTGTCCTGATCGCTGGCGACCTCGTCGAGCAGTCCGGCGCTCCGTGCTTCGGTGAGGACTCGTGGCCCCTGGACTGGCCCCTCGCCCTCGACTTCGTACTCGGGATGTTGCGACCCGAGACCGTGGTCGTCCCCGGACACGGCGGCTCCGTCGACCTCGCGTACGTCCAGGAGCAGCGCGGCGCGATCGGCGTGGTCGCAGAGACGATCCGCGACCTGGCCGGACGCGGGGTACGCGTCGAGGACGCCCTGGGAGCCGCCCAGTGGCCCTACCTGCCTGAAGGACTCGGCCACGCCGTGGCGCGCGGCTACCAGCACCTGCCCCGCAGCCAGAAGCGACTGCCGCTGATCTGACGTCGGAGGCCTCGCCCCGTCCGCGATGATCCGCGGCACGCCGTGGGGCCTGACGGGTCCGGTCGGCGCTGCGCCCTAGCGTTGGCACGTGTCTTCTCCCACTGATCGCTACGGTTCCGACGTCCTCTCCGGCGACTGGCGCGCACCCGTGCGTGGCCGCGCGAAGGAGCAGCCCGCCGAGATCGGCCTGGTGGTCGAGGAGGTGACCACCGAGTGGTGCGGAGAGATCGTCGGCATCGACCGGGACCTGCGGACGATCACCCTCGAGGACCGCAAGTACCGACGACGCACCTTCCCGATGGGGCCCGGCTACCTGATCGAGGGGTCGCCGGTGATCCTCACGGCGCCGGTGCAGGTTGCGGCCCCCGCGAGGGCAACGCGCACCGCCTCGGGTTCGGTGGCCGTGCACGACGTCAAGGCCCGGGTGGCGCGACAGAGCCGGATCTTCGTCGAGGGACGACATGACGCCGAACTGGTCGAGAAGGTGTGGGGCGACGACCTGCGCATCGAGGGCGTGGTGGTCGAGTTCCTCGGTGGTGTCGACGACCTCGCAGAGCACCTCCGAGCGTTCAAGCCCGGCCCTGACCGCCGCGTCGGTGTGCTGGTCGACCACCTCGTGCCCGGTTCCAAGGAGAGCCGCATCGCGCAGTCGGTGATGCGCTCGGACGTGGGCAAGCACGTGCTCATCGTCGGGCACCCTTTCATCGACGTGTGGCAGGCAGTCAAGCCGGAGCGACTGGGCTTCGACCGCTGGCCGGACGTGCCGCGGAGCATCGAGTGGAAGAAGGGGACCTGCCAACTGCTCGGCTGGCCGCATCGCGACCAGACCGACATCGCGCGTGCCTGGAAGCACATCCTCGGCGGCGTCCGTGGCTTCCAGGATCTCGACCCGACGCTGCTCGGTAGGGTGGAGGAACTGATCGACTTCGTCACTGCGCAGTGACAGTCAGAGTTCCTAGGAGGGAACCATGACCCACCCCGAACAACCCGGTGTCCCCGATCCTCAGCAGCCGCCCCAGTACGGCGCACCGCAGTACGGGCAGCAGCCAGCCTCAGGGCAGCAGCCGTACGGCGCCCCCCAGTACGGGCAGCAGCCGTACGGTCAGCAGCCCGCACCGGGGCAGTCCGCGGGTCAACTCACACCCAACGAGGAGCGCTTCTGGGCCAGCGCCGCCCACTGGGGCGCGTTGGTCGCGGGATTCGTCACCGGCATCTTCGCGTGGCTCGTGCCGCTCGTCGTGATGCTGCTCAAGGGGAACGACTCACCCTTCGTGCGTCGTCAGGCGGTCGAGTCGCTGAACTTCCAGATCTCGATGTTCATCTACATCGCCGTCTCGGCGGTGCTGCTGTTGGCGCTGGTCGGTTTCATCCTGCTCCCGATCGTCGGCATCTGGTGGCTCGTGGGCACGATCCTCGGCGCGATCAAGGCGAACAACGGCGAGGAGAACCACTTCAAGCTGATCTTCAGATTCGTGAGCTGACCTCCACCTCACTCCGCCGGACGACCCGGTCGCTGTCGCGGCTGGGTCGTGCGGCCCCGGTGGCGGTTCAGTCGACGAGCAGGTCGCGCACGACCCCGTCCGCCAGCAGGCGACCCTGCTGAGTGAGGACCAGGCGGTCGTCGACAACTTCGACCAGACCCTTGGCGACCTGATCCGGAACTGCTGCGCGCCCATGGGCGTCCAGCACGTCGATCGCCAGGCCGTCCACCAGCCGCAACTCCAGGAGTACCCGCTCGACGTGACGTTCTGAGTCACTGAGCACTTCGCGCCCCTGGGCGGGGCTGAGACCTTCGAGGAGTCGCTGTGCATAGGCAGCCGGATGCTTGACGTTCCAGAAGCGCACTCCCCCGACGTGGGAATGGGCTCCGGGACCGACGCCCCACCAGTCAGTGCCTCGCCAGTAGCCCATGTTGTGCTGGCACCGGCTCTGCTCGCCACGGGCCCAGTTCGACACCTCGTACCAGCTCAGGCCGGCCGCCGTGAGGCGCTCGTCGGCCAGGAGATACTTGTCCGCCAGGTCGTCCTCGTCCGGCATGGGGAGCTCGCCGCGACGCACCCGTCGGGCCAGGGCGGTGCCCTGCTCCACGATCAACGAGTAGGCAGATATGTGGTCGGGTTCACTGCTGAGCGCGGCCTCCAACGACGTCGCCCAGTCGGCGGTCGACTCTCCCGGCGTGCCGTAGATGAGATCGAGGCTGATCTCCTCGAAGCCGGCTGCGCGGGCCCACTCCACGGCCTGGGGCACCCGAAGGGGGTCATGGGTCCGGTCAAGGGTCGCCAGCACGTGAGGCACTGCAGACTGCATCCCGAAGGAGAGTCTGGTGAATCCGCCCTCGCGCAGGACAGCCAGGCTCTGCGGCGTCACGGAGTCCGGGTTCGCTTCAGTGGTGACCTCTGCGCCCGGCGCCAGACCGATCTCGAGGTCGATGGAGCGCAACACGGCGACCAGGTCCGGTGCAGGGAGCAGTGTCGGAGTGCCCCCACCGAAGAAGACGGTCGAGACACCACCTTCCCTCGTCCCCATGACCCTGCGGGCCAACCGCACCTCTTCGATGGCGGCACCGGCGTACGTGGCGATCGAGGCACCAGCGACGTCACCGAGCTCGGGGGCCGTGTAGGTGTTGAAGTCGCAGTAGCCGCAACGCACCCGGCAGAAGGGCACGTGGACGTAGAAGCCGAGTTTACGCTGCTCCGCACCGTCCAGCGCGAAGGACGGCAGGGAGCCGTCGCGGGGGGCTGGATCCGTGTCGGGCAGGGCTTGGGGCACAGCTCATCTGACCACAACGCGGAGCCCGGTCAGAAATGCCGACGGACGTCGACACCCGGTGACCTGCACCGGTGTGTCGACGCCCGCGGAGCGCCGATGGATCAGGCGTACATCTCGTCGATCATGCCCTGGTAGTTGGCCTGGACGACGTTGCGCTTGACCTTCATGGACGGGGTCAGCTCGCCCGACTCGATGGTCAGGTCGTGGTCGAGGAGACGCCACTTCTTGATGGTCTCCCAACGGTTGAGCTGGGAGTTGGTCTCCTGCACGTACCCCTCGACCATCTCCTGCACCTGGGGGCTGGAGACGATCTCGGTGTAGGACTTGCCGCTCATCCCGTTCTCCTCGGCCCAGGCGCCGATGGCGTCGGGGTCGAGCGTGACTAGTGCGACGCAGTACTGGTGGCCCTCACCGAAGACCATGAACTGGCTCGCGTACGGGCAGACAGCCTTGAACTTGGCCTCGATCGCCGGCGGGGCGACGTACTTGCCGCCGGAGGTCTTGAAGAGCTCCTTGATGCGGCCGGTGATGGTGAGCAGGCCGTCCTCGTCGAGGGAGCCCTTGTCGCCGGTGTGGAACCAGCCGTCGGCCGAAAGCGAGCGCGAGGTCTCCTCGGGAAGGTTGTGGTAACCCTCCATGACGCCGGGCCCCTTGATCTGGACCTCGTCGCCGTCTCCGAGACGGACCTCGGTGCCCGGGAACGGCCGACCGACAGTGCCGAACTTGTTGGTGTCGGGGTGGTTGACGAACGCACCGGCCGAGGTCTCGGTGAGGCCGTAACCCTCGAGGATCTGGATGCCCGCGACGTTGAAGAACTGGGCGATGTCGCTGTTGAGAGCGGCTGCGCCCGAGATGAAGAAGCGCACGCGGCCACCGAAGCGGGCCCGGATCTTGGAGTAGACCAACTTGTCGAAGAGGTTGCGCTGGAAGTTGAGCCCGGCGGGGATCTTCTCTCCGGCCTCCTTGCGACGCTCGACCTCGCGACCGACCTCGAAGGCCTTGTTGAAGATCTTCTCCTTGAGGCCACCCTCGGCCTCCTGCATGGTGACGATGCGGCCGTAGGCCTTCTCGAAGATGCGCGGGGCAGCACCCATGAAGGTCGGCTGCACGACTGCGAGGTTGTCGACGATCTTGTCGACCCGGCCGTCGATGGCGGTCGCGAAGCCGCAGGCCATCTGCGTCGACATGAGGACCTTGCCGAAGACGTGGGCCATCGGCAGCCACAGGAACTGCAGGTCGTCCTCACTGAGGATGTTCATCGACTGGATCGCGGAGCCCTCGTAGACCCACGAGGAGTGCTTCAGTCGGACGCCCTTGGGGCGGCCGGTCGTGCCCGAGGTGTAGACGAGGGTCGCCAGCTGGTCAGGGCTGATGCTCGCGGCCTTCTGCTCCAGCAGTCCCGGGTTCGCAGCGAGGTGCGCCTCGCCGAGAGCCGCGAGCTCGTCCAGGCTGATCACCCAGTCGCCGTCGGTGGCACCGTCGAAGGTGATGACCTTGGCGACGTAGGGCAGTTCGGACTTGCGGTTGCGCAGCTTGGCGATCTGCTCGTCGTCCTCGGCGAAGACCAGGCGGCACTCACTGTCGGCGAGGATGTAGGCCGTGTCCTCCTCGTTGGTCGTCGGGTAGACAGTCGTGGTCGCGCCGGCTGAGGCGCCGATCGCGAGGTCAGCGAGGAGCCACTCGTAGCGGGTGCCGGACGTGATGCCGACGCGCATCTCGGGCTGCAGGCCCAATGCCAGGAGACCGCCTGCCAGCTTGCTGACCACCTCACCCGCCTGGGCCCAGGTGACGGACTCCCAGGTCTCTGCCTTCGTCGGGTAGCGGAACGCCTCCCGGTCGGCTGACTTGGCGACCCGGTCCCAGAACTGCACGGCCGTGTTCGGCAGCATCGTGTCCAAGAAACTGGTGTCATACGTGATGGGCATGCGTCTCCCCTGCAATCGTTGGTGCCTTGGGCGCACTCGACGCCCGCGCTGACCTTGTGGGACGTAACCTAGATCACTCTCGAACTCATCGGTAGCCTTTCCACACTCTGAATAAAAAGTCCAGACCGAAACGACCTCTGGGGAGAGTTCACGGCGCCGGACGGCGGCATGACTCAGCGCACCGACGTCCCGGTGGGCACCAGGGACGTCGGTGCGAGTGATGACGCCTACTTCTTGGGGTCGGTGCCGCCCCCACTGGTGGACAGGGCAGCCACGAAGGCCTCCTGGGGCACCTCGACGCGACCGACCATCTTCATCCGCTTCTTGCCTTCCTTCTGCTTCTCGAGCAGTTTGCGCTTACGACTGATGTCGCCGCCGTAGCACTTGGCAAGCACGTCCTTGCGAATGGCGCGGATGTTCTCGCGGGCGATGACGCGTGCGCCGATCGCCGCCTGGATGGGAACCTCGAACTGCTGTCGCGGGATGAGTTCCTTCAACTTCGACGCCATCATCACGCCGTAGTTGTACGACGCGTCACGGTGGACGATCGCGGAGAACGCATCCACGGGCTCCCCCTGGAGCAGGATGTCGACCTTGACCAGGTCAGCAGCCTGGTCGCCCTTGCGCTCGTAGTCGAGCGAGGCGTAGCCCTTGGTGCGCGACTTCAACTGGTCGAAGAAGTCGAAGACGATGTCGCCCATCGGCAACGTGTACCGCATCTCGACGCGGTCCTCGGAGAGGTAGTCCATGCCCAGCAGCGTTCCGCGCTTGGTCTGGCACAGCTCCATGATCGTGCCGATGTAGTCCGACGGCGACAGGATGGTGGCCCGCACGACGGGCTCCCGGATCTCGTGGACCTTGCCATCGGGGAACTCGCTCGGGTTGGTCACCTCGATCTCGGTGCCGTCCTCCATGATCACGTCGTAGACCACGTTGGGGGCGGTCGAGATCAGGTCGAGGTTGAACTCACGCTCCAGACGATCCCGCGTGATCTCCATGTGCAGCAGACCGAGGAAGCCACACCGGAATCCGAATCCCAGGGCGCCGGAGGTCTCGGGCTCGTAGGTGAGCGCGGCGTCGTTGAGCTGGAGCTTCTCCAGGGCCTCACGCAGGTCGCCGAACTGGTCGCCGTCGAGGGGGTAGAGCCCTGAGTAGACCATCGGGTTCGGGTGCTTGTAACCACCCAGCGACTCGGTGGCGCCGTGGTGCTGGGTCGTGATCGTGTCACCGACCCGGGACTGTCGTACGTCCTTGACCCCGGTGATCACGTAGCCGACCTCGCCGACCCCGATCTTGTCGGACTTGACGGCCTCAGGGCTGATCACCCCGAGCTCGAGGAGCTCGTGGGTGGCATTGGTCGACATCATCCGGATGCGGTCCCGGTGGGTGAGCTCACCGTCGATGACCCGAACGTAGGTGATGACCCCCCGGTAGGTGTCATAGACGGAGTCGAAGATCAGGGCGCGGGCGGGATTGTCCTTCTCCCCGACCGGCGGCGGGGTCTGCTTGACGATCTCGTTCAGCAGCTCCTCGACGCCGACACCGCTCTTGGCGCTGACTCGCAGGACGTCCTCGGGCTCGCAGCCGACCAGGCCGGCCAGCTCAGCGGCGTACTTCTCGGGGTTGGCGCTCGGCAGGTCGATCTTGTTGAGCACCGGGATGATGTGGAGATCGGCTGCCATGGCCAGGTAGAGGTTGGCGAGTGTCTGCGCCTCGATGCCCTGCGCTGCGTCGACCAGCAGGACGGCCGCCTCACACGCCTCCAACGACCGCGACACCTCGTAGGTGAAGTCGACGTGCCCGGGGGTGTCGATCATGTTGAGCACATAGGTGCCCGGTCCGGCATCGATGTCGTGGAGCCCTGCGGCTTCCTCGGTGACGGTCCACGGCATCCGGACGGCCTGGCTCTTGATCGTGATGCCGCGCTCGCGCTCGATGTCCATCCGGTCGAGGTACTGGGCCCGGGCAGCTCGCGCGTCCACGACCCCGGTCAACTGGAGCATCCGGTCGGCCAACGTCGACTTGCCGTGGTCGATGTGGGCGATGATGCAGAAGTTCCGCAGGATCGACGCGGGAGTCTCTCCGGGCTTCGGGGCTGAAGATGCAGACACAGATGACTTTCGGGTACGACGTGCACGACGGGTCGCGCCATTCTCCCATGCGCGACGTACGTAGCCGAACCCCCGGACCCCAGCAGACGCGCCGACGACGCGGCGGAGCGCGCTCGTCCGTGCTCTGCGTCGGGCAGGATGAGCCGGTGGTCTCCCCTCCCTCGTATCCGGTCCCACCCCTGGGCAGCGCCTGTCGCCTCGAGTGGGCCCATCTACCTCCCATGCTGCGCGCCGACATCGAGGCCCGGTGTGGGGCTCCGGTCACCGCGGCGCGGTCGATCGAGGCCGGGTTCACCCCCGGAATGGCTGCCGTCCTCACCTGCGCGGACGGCTCTCACCACTTCGTCAAGGCGGCGTCACACCGAGCACAGCGATCGTTCGCGGCCTCGTACGTGGAGGAGGTGCGCCACCTGCGGACCCTGCCGCGCGCGACCCCCGCCCCAGCGCTGCTGTGGGCGCTGGAGGACAGCGAGTGGATCGTCTTCTCGACCGAGTACGTCGCTGCACCCCCGGTGGCCCGTCCCTGGGCGCGGGAGGATCTCGACGCCTGCCTCGACGCGTTGGCCGACGTCGCCGAGAAGTTCACTCCGGCTCCGGCAGGGATGGGCCTGCGTACGTTCGCCGCGGAGACCGCCTCCTGGAGCCAGGCGTGGCAGACCGTACGCCTGCCGAGCCACCCCGGGCGCCGTGCGGAGGCGGCTGCGCTCGCCTCCCGGGCCGACGAGCTGTTGCGCGGCCAGACCTTGGTGCACGGCGATCTGCGGGCCGACAACGCCATGGTGACCCCCGCCGGCACCGCGATCTTCTGCGACTGGAACTGGCCGGCGACCGGTCCGGCGTGGCTCGACTCCTGGATGCTCCTGGTCGGCCCCTACGGTGACGGCCTCGACGTGGAGGCCGTCATCACCAACCGCCCGCTGCTGCGCGATGCCCCGTCCGAGGCCGTCGATTCGCTCCTGGCCCTGATGGCGGGGTACTTTCTCCGGGCAGGGTGTGGGCCGGTTCCGCCGAGCTCACCGCACGTGCGTGACCACCAGCACTGGACGGGAACGATCTGCTGGCTCTGGCTGGCAGAACGCCGCCGGTGGTGACAACCGTCGTTGCACCCGGACCGATTCGTCGGGACGTGAGCAAACTCCGCTGGCCCGTCTGGACCCGCCACACAGCATCGCCGCTCTTCCCGGAACGGCACGCCCAGGGACCAGGCACTCACCTTCCAGTTGACGAACGAGGAATCTCTCATGGCAAACATCAAGTCCCAGATTAAGCGCAACAAGCAGAGCGCGAAGGCTCACGAGCGCAACAAGGCCGTCAAGACTGGTCTCAAGAGCGCCGTCCGCAAGTTCCGTGAGGCCGTCGCCGCGGGCGACAAGGATGCAGCCGTCATTGCTGGCCGCGAGGCCGCACGCAAGCTCGACAAGGCCGCCTCGAAGGGTGTCATCCACCGCAACCAGGCTGCCAACCGCAAGTCCTCGATCGCGAAGCAGTCCGCCGCTCTCTGAGCCGGACCCGCCGTCGTCGAAGGCGTCGTACTCCCTCGTGGGGTACGGCGCCTTCTGCGTTCCCGGGCCGCTCAACGGGACGAGGTCGACCTCGCCGTCCACTGCCCGTCACGGGGTGGCCGAGAGGTCAGAGGAACCTGCTCACTGCCGCCGCAGTCCGGAGACCGTGAGGACGAGCCGTTCCAGGGTGTAGTTGGCGTCGTGGGCGGCGCCCTTGATGTCTGCATCAGCCCGAGCCACTGCACGCAACGCTTCGGAGATGCCTGCTTCGTCCCATCCGCGCGCCTGGGACCGGATGGTCTTGACCTTCCAGGGCGGGACACCGAGGTCGCGGGCCAGGTCACCGTCGCGGCCCCCACGCGAGTGTGCGCCGAGGAACCGCGCCACCCCCCGGACCGACCCGGCCACTGCAGAGGTCACCAACACCGAGGGGGTGCCGCCGTCGAGCGCCCACCGGAGCTCCTCCAGAGCCTGCGCCGTGTGCCCGGACATCGTGGCGTCCGCGACCGCGAACGACTTGGCCTCGGCCCGACCACCGAAGTACCGCTTCACGACGTCCACGGTGATCTGTTCGTCCGGGAAGTCGCTGGTCAGTTGCGATGCGGCCGCCGCCAGGGACCTGAGGTCCTGACCTACGGCCACCACCAGGAACTCCAGGGCCTCGGGGGTCACCCTGGCCCGGAGCTGGGCGAACTCGGAGGCCGCGAACTTCTGGAAGTCAGCTGCGTACTTGACCTCGTCCGCCTTGACCTCGGTGACAGAGCCGAGCTTGCGCAACTTGGCGAGCAGCCCGCTGCCCTTGGACCCACCACCGTGCATGAGGACCAGCGCCACGTCCTCGACCGGCGCTGCCGCGTAACGGAGCACCTGGTCGTACAACTCGTCCGACAGGTCCTCCAGCCCGCGCACGACCGCACACCGGGTCGCGGAGAAGAGGGACGGGGCCGACATCTCCTCGAGCGAGGAGGCGGTCAGCTCCGAAGCGAGTGAGTCCGAGAACTCGCCCTCGGGGTCGTGTGCCTGAACGGCCCGACGCACGGAGCCCACGGTCCGTTCGTTGAGGAACTCCTCCTTGCCGGTCACCAGCGTGACGCGACCGAGGACCTGCGATGCGTGGGGAGCCTGAGCCATGGTGGGTCCAGCCTGCCACATCCGGGGGGTGGGCGTTCTCCCTCATCCCAGGGTCGTGGTCGAGATCGACCCGTCGCGTTGGACGACCACCACGTCGGAGTCCCGGTCCGTCCGCAGCACGGCAACTGCCTCGTCGGCGAAGTGGTCGAGCAGGCTCGGAGCAGGATGCCCGTACGTGTTGTCCGCGCCTGCCGAGACCACGGCGACCTTCGGCTCCAGGGCAGCCAGGAAGCGCAGGTCCTGGTGACGGCTCCCGTGGTGCGGAACCTTGAGCACGTCCACCCGCACGTGGTCGATCAACCGTGCCAACTGCCGCTGGGCGGGGGGTTCGATGTCTCCGGTGAGCAGGATGCGTACGCCCCTCACCTCGGCCTGCAGGACGAGGCTCGCGTCGTTGGCCGACTCCCCTGCTCCCCTGCCCCTGCCCCTGTCGCTGTCACCGTCGCCGTCGCTGTTGCTGTCACCGAGAGGCCAGACCTGTCGCAGCGCCACGTCACCCACCACCCGGTCGACGAGGTGGTGTCCGACGGTCGGCTCCACGCCGTGCTGGGCCAGCACCCGATCGACCTCCCGCGCCCGATCCGGGGGGTCGTCGAGCGGAGAGACCAGGACGGTTCCGACCCGGCGCCCGGCGAGAACCCCCTCCAGCCCGTCGACGTGATCGGCATGGAAGTGCGTGAGCACCAGCAGCGGCACTGCGTCGATCCCGAGTCGGGCCAGACAGCGGTCGACTGCGCGTGGGTCGGGCCCGGCATCGACCACGACGGCCTGTGCCTCAGCGGCACGGAGCACCAGGGCGTCCCCCTGCCCGACGTCGCAGGCAGCCATCACCCAACCGTCAGGAGGCCAGCCCGGGGCAGGGGGACGCATCAGCACCACGACGAGGACCACGCTCACCAGAGGCACGGTGATCAGCGGTCGCGCCAGGACCGTCGGCGCGACGAGGGCAAGCAGGCCACTGAGGACCACCAACGCAGTCAGTGCCGCCGGCGTCGTCCCCCACTCCACTGCCGGGGTGGCGAGGCCCGCACCCCACTGGGCCACGGTGATGATCCACTGGACCGCCCAGGCACCGGGCAGGGCAACCCACTGTCCCAAGGGCACCCAGATCACCGCCAGGCAGCCCCCGAGCAGACCCAGCACGGTGACCGGCGCAACGGCTGGTGCCACCAGCATGTTGGCCAGCACCGCGACCAGACTGACCTCCCCGGAGAGGGCAGCCACCACGGGGGTGCAGGCCATCTGGGCGGCGGCCGGCACTGCCACCGCGTCAGCGGCCCACCGAGGCATCCATCGGGCCAGCGCCTCGCTCCATGTCGGCGCCAGCAGCAGGATGCCAGCGGTGGCCAGTACCGACAGTGCGAATCCAGCCGTCACGGCCAGCGCCGGTTGCCAGCAGAGCAGGACCACGACGGCCCCGCCCAGACATCGCACTCCGCGTCCCCGACCGTTGCGCGCCATGGCCAGGGCGCCGATGGCTCCCATGGTCGCGGCCCGCACGACGCTCGGCTCGCCCCGCGCCAGGAGCACGAACCCGGCAATGGCGGCGGCGGCCACCACGTACCGTCCACGGCCACGGACTCCGGACCATCGCGCCAGCGCCACCAGGCACCCCAGCATCAAGGTGAGATTGGTGCCGCTCACGGCGAGCAGGTGGGTGAGACCGGTGGTCCTGAAGTCTTCGGCCAACCCGCGATCCAGCCCGTCGTCGTCCCCCACCACCAACGACGGAACGAGGACTCGCTGGTCCTGGGTCCGCGTGGCGACCGCGTCCCTGATCCCAGCGCGCACCACTTCGGCGACCCGCCACCACACGTCCGGGGTCGCCTGCACCTCCGGGTCCCCGCGCGCCTTGAGCAGTGCCCCCGCTCCCTCGGCATCGGGTGTCAACGTGCCACGTCCCGCCACCCGAGAGCCCAGTCGGACCTCACCCCAGGAGGTGCCGGCGATGGCAACCACGCGCGTACGAACCCGCCAGGTGCGCTCACGCCACGAGATCTCGTCGACCCGGATGCGGACGACGACGGAGTCGGCGAAGGTTCCTTGCACGGTTCGTGGGTCGCTGACCACGATGCCGACGATCTTCACTCGCTCCTGCTGCGCAGCAAGCTCGACCACCACCCCGGCGGCAGTGTCCGCGGTCCGGAAGGCGGCCCCGGCGAAGGCCGTGCCGAAGACGAGGAGAACCGCTGTGGCCGTGACCAGGTCATGCAGACCGCGGCGCGCACGCTGCAGGAGTCCGAGTCCGGCCCCGACCACGCACATCCCTGACAGGGTGAGCAGTAGATCCCCGGGCCGTTGGATCCCCCAGAGCGCACCCAACCAGGCAGCCACCCCCAGGAGCGGCAGCCGCAGGTCGACCGCGGCCCTCGTGGACCGCTCCACGCCTCAGACCGAGACCAACGGAGCGAGGCGTTCGAGGGTCACCTCACCGATGCCGTCCACCTCGAGGAGGTCCTCGACGGCCGTGAATCCTCCGTGTCGCTCACGCCACTCGACGATGGCAGCGGCCGTCACCGGTCCGACTCCGGGCAAGGTCTCCAACTCCATCGGACTGGCACTGTTGAGGTTCACCAGCGCACCCGTGGGCGAAGGGGGTGTCCCGGGGGCCGGCGCTGCCCCCACGCCCGTGGCCGCCGATCTCCCGACCAGGATCTGTTCGCCGTCCAGGAGACGGCGCGCCAGGTTCAGGGAGGTGAGGTCGACTCCGCGCTTCGCGCCCCCCGCGGCGCCAATGGCGTCCACCACCCTGGAGCCCGCCGGCAGCACCACGATGCCCGGTCGACGGACCTTCCCTGCGACGTCGACCACGACCTCCTCGACATCCCCGGGCGGGGCGGCCTCTTCGGTCGGACTGCCCTCTGCATCGCGTGTGGCAGTGGGCTCAGCGGGCTCGGACGCACCCGGTGACCCACCGGGCTCCGAGCCTGCGAAGGAGGCCGAGACAGGGGTCAGGACGGCCGACTCCTTGGCTCCCAACATCCACCAGCACGTTGCGCCGAGCGCAACCGCGACGAGGACCGCGACCCAGGTCAGGTGAGCGCTGCTGAACCGCGCCCGCGCTCCGGCGACCGGGGAGATGAACCACCCCGGGACCGCTGCGCTGATTCTCGCCGGAGCACCCCGGAGTCCGCGACGGGCGGCGTGGCGACCCGGAGCCTGCACCAGTGGTGGCAGCTCGTCCTCCCCTGTCGCCGGCTCCTCCACCGCACCGAGATCCATCGCCCCGACCACCGCGACCGGCACAGGCTCGATCTGGACCGGATCGATCTGGACAAACTCGACCGGGGCAGGCTCGACCGGACCAGGCTCGACCGGACCAGGCTCGATCGAAACAGGGGGAAGTTCCACGGTCGCGCCCCTGCCAGCCACCCGGGTAGGGGGATTCCAGGGCGCCTTGCTGCCATCGTCCTGGACGCCAGCGGCCTTCGCGGTGTCCCACTCGGCGGCGAGCAGGGCGAGACGGCGGGCCACCGCCTGCTCGTGCTCCGGGGAGGGACGTCGATTGCGCATGACACGACCGTAGGGAAGATCGAGACCCTCGCGCTGGGAGTCGGTCCTCGCCTGTGGATAACTGCGTCAGGAACGGACGGCCAGAGAGCCGGAGACCATCCCGGGGCCGACATGGGCGCCCAGGACACCGCCGATCTCCAGGCAGGTCACCTCGCGCCCTGACAGGTTCTCCGTCAGGCGCTCGGCAAGGCGAGCTGCCAAGGTCTCGGCGCGCTCCGGGCTGGCGAGGTGGGAGATGCAGAGGTCGACCTGGGAGTCCCCGGCCGCCCGCACCAGGAGTTCCTCCAGACGAGCCAGGGCCTTGGCCGACGTACGCACCTTCTCCAAGGAGGCGACGCGGCCGTCCCTGATCTCCAGCAGGGGCTTGACCGACAGCGCCCCTCCCAGGAACGCAGCACCTGCCCCGATCCGTCCACCGCGGCGCAGGTACTCCAAGGTGTCGACGTAGAAGTACGACTTGGCCTGCGAGGCACTCTTCCGGGCGGCGCGGGCGGCGGCCTCCACGTCCGCACCTGCCGCCAAGGCGTCAGCAGCCGCCAGGGCAGCGAACCCGGTCGCCGCACCCACGTGCCGGCTGTCCACCGTGATCACCGGGACCGAAGCGTCCCTGGCGGCGAGCTGTGCGGACTCGTACGTCCCGCTCATCTCAGAGGAGAGGTGGACCGCGACGATCTTCTCCGCCCCCTCGGCGACAAGGGCCTCGTACACCTCGCCCATCGCGGCGGGCGAGGGACGTGAGGTCGAGACCGGCACGAACTCCCTCAGCGCCGCAGCGACCTGGGAGGGACGTGCCCCCTCACTGCCCTCGTCATAGACGTGGGAGCCGATGACGACCTGGAGGGGCACCACGAAGACCCCCCTGGCCTGCGCCAGGGCGGGCGGCAGGCAGGCGGTCGAATCCGTGACTACCACGGCACGAGCGGTCATGTGAGGACCCTAGTGCTTCACCAGGTCGTCACACGACGATGCTCACCAGCTTGGGCGCCCGGACGATCACCTTGCGCACCGTCTGACCGTCGAGCGCGCGTTGGACCGCGTCGTCGGCGAGGGCGAGGGCTTCGAGCTCGGAGTCGCTGATGTCGGGCGACACCTCGAGACGTCCCTTGACCTTGCCCTTGACCTGGACCACGCAGGTGACCGAGTCCTCGACCAGCAGCGCCTGGTCGACGACGGGCCACGTCACCCGAGCGACGGACGGCTGGTGGCCCAACCGCTCCCACATCTCCTCGGCCGTGTAGGGCGCGACCATCGAGAGCAGCATCGCCACGGTCTCGGTCGCCTCACGCACGGCCGGGTCCGCCCCACCGCACCCGGAGTCGATGGCCTTGCGCACGGCGTTCACGAGCTCCATGGTGCGCGCGACCATCACGTTGAAGCGGTGGGACTCCACCAGCGTCGACGCGTCGGTGATCACCCGGGCGGTGACCTTGCGCAGGGCCAGGTCGCCCGTCGTCACGTCGACCCCGGGCTCGGAGGTGACGTCCCCTGAGAGGCGCCATGCCCGCTGCAGGAAGCGCAGGGAGCCGGCAGGCGACACGTCTGCCCAGTCGATGTTGTCCTCGGGCGGGCTGGCGAAGACCAACGTCAGACGGACGGCGTCGACCCCGAACTCGGCCAACTGGTCACCGAGGTTGACGCCGTTGCCCAGCGACTTGCTCATCTTGCGGCCCTGGTTGAGGACCTTGCCCTGGCTGAGGTACGAGGTGAAGGGTTCGTCCCAGGTGATCAGGCCCAGGTCGCGCAGCGCCTTGGTGAAGAACCGCGCGTAGAGCAGGTGCAGCACGGCGTGCTCGTCACCACCGACATACAGGTCGATCGGGCCCCAGGCATCTGCCAGCTCGGAGTCGAAGGCCCGGGTCGCGTCGTGCGGGGAGACGTAGCGCAGGAAGTACCAGGAGGAGTCGACGAAGGTGTCCATCGTGTCCGTGTCGCGCTGCGCCGGGCCGCCACAGGTCGGGCACGTGGTGCTGACCCAGTCGGTCGCACCGCCCAGGGGCGAGGTGCCCTTCGGCTTGAGGTCAGCGCCCTTCAGCTCCGGCAGGAGGACGGGGAGCTGCTCGACGGGCACGGCGACCTCGCCGTCGACCGCGCAGTGGACGATCGGGATCGGGGCACCCCAGTAACGCTGCCGGCTCAACAGCCAGTCCCGCAGGCGGAAGTTGACGGTGCCGGTGCCGCGCTCGTCAGCCTCCAGGAGCTCGATCGCCCGGCGGATGCCTTCGCTCTTGTCGGCCAGACCGTCCAACGGGCCGGAGTTCACGTAGACACCGTTCCCGGTGGTCGCGACGTACGTCTCCTCCGGGTTCTCCTCGCCCGTGTCGACCACTCGACGTACGGGGAGGCCGAACACCTTCGCGAAGTCGAGGTCACGCTGGTCGTGCGCCGGGACGGCCATGATCGCGCCGGTGCCGTAGTCGGCGAGCACGTAGTCGGAGGCCCAGACCGGGATCTGCTCCCCGGTCACGGGGTTGGTGGCCGTGATGCCCAGGTCGACCCCGCTCTTGGGGCGGTCGGTCGCCAGACGGTCGATGTCGGAAGCCTTGCGGACCTCGACGAGGTAGTCCTCGAGCGCCTGGCGCTGCTCGTCGCTGACCAGGTCCGCGGCCAACTTGGCGTCCGCGGCCACCACCATGAAGGTCGCGCCCCACAGCGTGTCGGGCCGGGTCGTGAAGACCTTCACCGGCTCGTGCCCGGCGATGTCGAAGCTGACGTGGGCTCCTTCGGAGCGACCGATCCAGTTGCGCTGGGCGTTGATCACCTTGGAGGGCCACGTGGGCGCCAGGTCATCCAGCCCGTCGAGGAACTCCTGGGCGTACGCGGTCGTGCGGAAGTACCACTGGGTCAGCTCGCGCTTGGTGACCTCGGCGCCGCAGCGCTCACAGGCGCCGTCGACGACCTGTTCGTTGGCCAGCACGGTCTGGTCGACCGGGCACCAGTTGACCGGGGAGTTCTTGCGATAGGCCAGACCCTTCGCGTACAGCTGCGTGAAGAGCCACTGGGTCCACTTGTAGTACTCGGGATCGGAGGTGTTGAAGCGCCGCGTCCAGTCGAAACTCACGCCGTAGCGGCGGAACGACTCGTACTGGGTCTCGATGTTGGCGTAGGTGTAGGTCGCCGGGTGCTCGTCGTTCCTGATCGCGGCGTTCTCCGCGGGCAGCCCGAAGGAGTCCCAGCCCATCGGGTTGAGCACCTCGTAGCCCCGGAGCCACCAGTAGCGCGCGATCACGTCGTGCAGCGCCATCACCTCGGCGTGGCCCATGTGCAGGTCCCCGGAGGGGTAGGGGAACATCGTCAGCGCGTACTTCTTCTCCCGCGGCGACTCGTCGTCGGCGACGAAGAGCTCGAGCCGGTCCCAGACGCCACGCCACTTCGCCTCCATGGCGCTGGCGTCGTACGTCGCCTCGGTGCTCTCGGGCGCGGTCGTAGCGGCGTCGGTCTGCGGGTGCTCGCTCATCGTGTCTCCTCGTCAATGGCTGCGCGTCGCCTTCCGGCACAAAAAAACCCTCCGGGCAGGAGGGTCGCCACGTCGATCGCCGTGATCAACGTGGCTGGCCGAGAAGGAACGTCGTACGCATGGCCTCATCGTAGCCCCGCACCCGCAGGCCTGACGATCCGACCGACTCAGGCGAGCGTGGGGTCCTCTCCGACGCGGATGAGGACCTTGCCGAAGTTGCGTCCGACCAACATCCCGCGGAAGGTCTCGGCGGCGTTCTCGAGCCCCTCGACCACGTCCTCGCGATACCGGACCGATCCGTCGGCGATCCAGGCGGCCATCTCCCGCTCGAACTCGGCCTGGTGCTCGGACACGAACTCGTCCTGGATGAATCCACGCACCGTGAGGCTCAGCGAGAGGACCCGGCTCATGAAGCCCGGCAACCGGTCAGGTCCTTGGGGCGCCTCGGTGGCGTTGTAGTTGGCAACGAGCCCACAGACCGGGATCCGGGCGAACTTGTTCAGCCGGCGGGTCACGGCCTGGGCGACGTGCCCGCCCACGTTCTCGAAGTAGACGTCGATCCCCGCCGGTGTCGCCGCAGCCAGGTCGTCGACGAACGTCTTTGAGCGGTGGTCGACGGCAGCATCGAAGCCGAACTCCTCGACCAGGGCACGACACTTCTCCGGACCGCCCGCCACCCCGACCGCGCGTGCACCCTTGAGCCGAGCGATCTGGCCGACTGCTGATCCGACCGGCCCGGTGGCGGCGGCCACCACCACCGTCTCACCCGGCTGTGGGCGTCCGATCTGGAGCAGCCCGGCGTACGCCGTGAACCCCGGCATCCCGAGCACACCCACCGCGGTCGACAACGGGGCCCTCGCCGGATCCAGGAGCCTGGTGTGCCGCGCGTCAACCACCGCGTGCGTCTGCCAGCCCGTGTAGGCGAGCACGAAGTCACCAGGGGCGCTGTGTGGCGAGCGTGACTCGAGCACTTCGCACACGCAGGCACCGACCATCACCTCGCCCAGTTCGACCGCGGCTGCGTACGACTTCGCCGCGCTCATCCGGCCCCGCATGTACGGGTCCAACGAGAGGTAGACGGTGCGCAGCAGCACCTGCCCGTCCTCGAGGTCTGGCAGGTCAACGACGCGGGTCTCGAAGCACGCATCGTCGGGTTCCCCCACCGGACGGGCGGCCAGGATGATCTGGGTGCTCTGCATGGGAGGGAGGCTACGCCGGGCCCCCTAGAGTGGGGCGGGCAACACCGATTCACCGATCACACTCCACGAGCGAGGCTCACATGACCGTTGGACGAGACCGCGACGAGACTGGCCGCGCCCGTCAAGCCCGGCCCCGAGACGGTCTTGGCCGGCCGCTTCCATACGGTCAGCCAGGAGTTGAGCCGATCGACGAGACCCCCCTCCCCCCGGCCGAGACCTTGGCTCTGGCCCGAGACCTCCTGGCACAGGGTCGTCCCTTTTCGGCACACGAGACGCTGGAGGTGCGCTGGAAGAGTGGCCCGGCCGAGGAACGCGAACTGTGGCAGGGATTGGCCCAATTGTGTGTCGGCCTGACTCACGCGGGCCGCGGGAACCACGTGGGAGCCGAGCGACTGGTGGAGCGGGCCGCAGGGCATCTGGAGAGCTATCACGCGCGAGCGGGGACGACGTACGGGCTGGTGCTCGACGACCTCATCACGTGCGCGCGCGCCCGAGTCCGGCAGGAATGAACGCACCCGGTTCGACCGGGGCGTCAGGTCTGCGACACGCGACCTGACGGTGCCCCCATGCAGAAAGGCCGCCCGGAGGCGGCCTTTCCAAGATGTTGTGGAGCTGCGGGGACTCGAACCCCGGACCCCCTGCATGCCATGCAGGTGCGCTACCAGCTGCGCCACAGCCCCATCTCGCGTTTCTCAGCCTGTCGGCCGGGCAACGAGGAAGACATTAGTACATGGTTTCCGGCGAAGGGAAATCGGGGTGCGTTTTGCTGGAGCACCCCGGAACACGGCTCAGACGTGCCGGTTGAACGCCACCAGACGCCGCACTCCGGCCTGTCCTGAGTCGTCGACCAGGGCCCAGTGGCAGTTGCCGAGGGCGTGCAGTGTGGTGGCCGTCTCGGGAGCCCAGCCGAGCCACGAGGCCAACGACACCTTGATCGCGGCGCCGTGGGCCACGACGACCCCCAGCTCCCCCGGCGCCAGAGCCCTCAACGCCTCGGTCAGGGCGGGGACGAACCGCGCCACCACGTCCTCGCGCGACTCCCCGCCCGGCACGACGTCATAGTGACCTGCTCGATAGGCGGCGAACTCGTCCGGGTGGGAGGCGGCGTAGTCGCTCAGGGTGGTGCCGGAGCGTTCCCCCAGGTCGAACTCGCGCAACCTGGCATCGACCACGAGCGGCACTCCCGCAGCCGCAGCCACCCGCTCGGCCGTGGCGGAGGCTCGGACCAGGTCGGAGGACCGGACGAACGCAGGTCGCATGGCCGCGAGGACCGGCGCCACCTGCTCAGCCTGCACGACGCCGGTCTCGTCCAGCGGCACGTCGATCTGCCCCTGGACTCGCTGCGTGTGGTTCCAGGCGGTCTGACCGTGACGCAACACGAGGAGTCGTCGCGGCTGGCCGAGCAGTTCAGTCAACGGTGTCCTGGTCCTGGCCCGCGAGCTCCGCGACCGGAGTCTCGTCGGCCGCCCGCTCGGCAACCTCGGTCGGCGGAGCGATGTCGTCGGAGAGCTCGATCTCGGGGCAGTCGCGCCACAACCGCTCCAGGGCGTAGAACTCCCGCTCGTCGGAGTGCTGGACGTGGATCACGACGTCGGCGTAGTCGAGCAGCACCCAACGCCCGCCGCGATGGCCCTCCCGGCGCAGCGGCTTCTCCTCCATCTGCTCGCGCAGTTGGTCCTCGATCTCGTCGACGATGGCACGCACGGCACGGTCGTTGGGAGCCGAGGCGAGGACGAATGCCTCGGTGATGGCCAGGGTCTCACTCACGTCGTACGCGACGATCTTCTGGCCGAGCTTGTCGGAAGCTGCACGCGCAGCCACCTGGACGACATGGAGGGCGTGCTCGGTGACGCTCACGGGGATTCCTTCTGCTCCGCGGAGGACGTCCGGGAGTCGGTGTAGAGATGATGCTTGGCGATGTACTGCACGACGCCGTCGGGCACCAGGTACCAGACGGGCTCGCCGCGGGCGGTGCGCTGACGACAGTCGGTCGACGAGATGGCGAGCGCGGGAATCTCGATCATCTGGACACGATCAGCGGGGATCGCGTCGAGGGTGGCGGGGTCCATCTCGTAGCCCGGCCGGGTGCACCCCACGAACTGCGCGAGCTCGAAGAGCCCGCCCACGTCGCGCCAGGTGAAGATGTCGGCGAGGGCGTCGGCCCCGGTGATGAAGAACAACTCCGCGTCGGGCATCTCCGCACTCAGGTCACGCAAGGTGTCCATCGTGTACGTCGGCCCCTCGCGGTCGATGTCGACCCGGGACACCCGGAAACGCGGGTTGGAGGCCGTGGCCACCACGGTCATCAGGTAACGGTGCTCTGCGGGCGAGACCTCGCGGTCCGCCTTCTGCCACGGGTCCCCGGTCGGCACGAAGACGACCTCGTCGAGGTCGAACCACGCCTGCACTTCCGAGGCAGCCACGAGGTGGCCGTGGTGGATGGGATCGAACGTCCCGCCCATCACGCCTACGCGACGGGGACCACTCACTCAGCTGTGCTCGCGCCCGGCGCCGAAGGCCACCAGGATGGCCATCATCCCGAGGAAGAGCGCGAGGACCACGACGCCCACCACGTACGGGTTGACGCCGGCCCAGGTCTCGGACTCGGCAGCGGCCAGGACGATCTCGTTCAGCGACATGGGTCGATCCTACCGGGTCCTCGCGGTCTCAGCGGACATGCCCGTCACCCGTCACGACGTACTTGCTCGACGTCATCGCGGGCAGACCCATGGGTCCCCGGGCGTGCAGCTTCTGGGTGGAGATGCCGATCTCCGCACCGAACCCGAACTCGCCGCCGTCGGTGAAGCGGGTGGATGCGTTGACCATCACGGCAGCCGAGTCGACCGAGGCCGTGAACTGACGGGTGGCGGACAGGTCCTCGGCCACGATGGCGTCTGTGTGCCCACTGGAGAAGGTGCGGATGTGAGCGATGGCTTCATCGATCGAGTCCACGACCCGGGCCGAGATGTCCAGCGAGAGGAACTCGGCCGCGTGGTCCTCGGGCGTCACTGCCACGACCCCGTCGAAGTCGGCGAACGACTCGTCGCCGTGGACGGTCACTCCCGCGGCCTGAAGAGCCTCCACGACGCGGGGCAGGAAGAGCCCCGCCACCTCCTGGTGGACCAGGAGCGACTCGGCGGCGTTGCAGACGCTGGAGCGGTGGGTCTTGGAGTTCAGGACGATGGCCAACGCCTTGTCCAGGTCGGCTGACCGATCGACGTAGACATGGCAGTTGCCCACACCTGTCTCGATGACCGGCACCGTCGACTCCTCGACGACCGAACGAATCAGGCCAGCACCACCCCGCGGGATCAGTACGTCGACCAGTCCCCGGGCGCGCATCAGTGACTTGACGCTGTCGTGGGTGTCCCCGGGCACCAGCTGCACGACGTCCGCGGGCAGACCTGCCCGGACCACGGCCGACCGAAGGGCAGCGACGATGGCCGCGTTCGAACTCCGGGCACTGGAGGAACCGCGCAGCAGAACCGCGTTGCCGGACTTGAGACAGATACCGGCTGCATCGGCCGTGACGTTGGGCCGAGCCTCGTAGATCATGCCGACCACGCCGAACGGCACGCGCACCTGCCGCAGCTCCAGCCCGTTGGCCAGGGTGGATCCGGAGAGCACCTCGCCCACCGGGTCCGGAAGGCCCGCGACGTCGCGAAGTCCCTGGGCCATGGCCTCGAGCCGCGACCCGTCCAGACGAAGCCGGTCAATGATGTTGGGCGCAGTGCCGGACTCCTCGGCCCGGGTCACGTCCTCGCCGTTGGCCGCGAGGATCGAGTCGCCGGACTCGATCAACTCCTCCGCCATCGCCAGCAACGCAAGGTCCTTCGTGGCTCGGGTCGCCTGGGCGAGCGCGTAACTCGCCTCACGGGCTCGCAGGGCTACCTCGGTCACGTCGGCGTTGCTCATGTTGCCAAGCCTATGTCCAGGCCCGTGCCAGACCGGCAGGTGTCTTGCCGCCGACGGGTCCGGACATGACGAACGCCTCGCCACCGAGGTGACGAGGCGTTCGTACGGGTAGTGCGGTTCAGCCCTTGCGCGCCACGATCTGCTCGGTGGCTGCGGGCAGCACAGCGTGGAGGTCGCCCACGACACCGAAGTCAACCAGCTCGAAGAGGGGTGCCTCTTCGTCCTTGTTGACGGCGATGATGGTCTTCGAGGTCTGCATGCCGGCACGGTGCTGGATGGCACCGGAGATGCCCGCCGCGACGTACAGCTGCGGCGAAACGGTCTTGCCGGTCTGACCGACCTGGAACGTGTGCGGCTTCCAGCCGGAGTCGACGGCCGCACGCGAAGCGCCGACAGCGGCACCGAGCGAGTCAGCAAAGTTGTCGACGGGCTCGAAGTTGCCCCCGGTACCACGACCACCGGAGACCACGATGGCAGCCTCGGTGAGCTCGGGACGACCGGTCGCCTGACGCGGCTGCGAGGCCACGATCTGGGCGGTCTTGGCGGCGTCCGAGATCACCGGGGTGAACTCCTCGACCGCACCGGCACCGGCCGACTCGACCGGGGCGGCCGAGTTGGGCTTGACCGTGATGATCGGCGTGCCCTGCGTCACCTTGGCGGTGACCGTGAAGTTGCCGGCAAAGACCGACTGGGTGGTGACCGGGCCGGGCTGGACGTCCACCGCGTCGGTGATCAGGCCGGAGGAGGTCTTGATCGCCAGGCGACCGGCGACCTCCTTGCCTTCTGCGCTGGACGGGATCAAGACCGCCGCGGGGCTGGTCTTGGCGATCAACTGCTCGAGGGCCTCGGCCTTGGGAGCGACCAGGTAACCCTTGATCTGGGCGTCGTCGACGACGTAGACCTTGGCGGCCCCGTACCCCTTGACGGCGTCCGCGACCGCAGCACCCTGGTCAGCCGAACCGATGAAGACCGCGGACGGCTCCCCCAGACGGGCGGCCAGAGCGAGCAGTTCGTAGGTGGGCTTCTTGACCGCGCCGTCGACGTGGTCGACGAGAACGAGAACTTCAGACATGGATCAGGCTCCTCAGATGAACTTCTTCGAGGCGAGGAACTCGACCAGCGCCGTGGCGCCCGAACCGTCCTCGTCCTTGACGATCTCGCCGGCGGTGCGCGGCGGGCGGGCAGCCGTCTCCTCGACAGCGGTCCACGCCACCGAGAGACCGACCTGACCGGCGTCGACACCCAGGTCGCTCAGCGACAGGGTTTCCAACGGCTTCTTCTTGGCGGCCATGATGCCCTTGAAGGATGGGTAGCGCGCCTCGCCCGACTGGTCGGTGACCGAGAGCACGAGGGGCATGGTGCCGCCGATGACCTCGGTCGCGGCGTCGCCGTCGCGCTTGATGCGCACCTGGTCGCCCTGGGTCTCGACCACGGCGGCCTGGGTGACCTGGGGCAGACCCAGACGCTCCGCGAGCATCGCGGGAACGACACTCATGGCCGCGTCGGTGGAGGCGAGCCCACACACGACGAGGTCGACCGGACCGATCTTCTCGATCGCCTTGGCGAGCACCAGCGAGGTGGCTGCGGCATCAGAGCCGGCGATCGCGTCGTCCACGACGTGAACGCCCTTGTCGACACCCATCTGCAGCGACTTGCGCACGGCGTCGACGGCCTTCTCGGGACCGACACAGAGTGCCGTCACCGTGACGTCCTCGCCGTCGCGCTTTTCCTTGATCTGGAGGGACTGCTCGACGGCATATTCGTCGAGCTCTGACAGCAAGCCGTCGACACCCACTCGGTCGACGGTGTTGTCCGACTGGAACTGCCTGTCGGCAGTTGCGTCGGGGACATACTTCACGCAGACAACAATGTTCATGGCGGTGTGCCCGAAGGCTCCTCCTGTGCACTCGGATGTGTTCGCGAGGTTACAGGCGAACGACCCCACCGTGGAACACAGGTCCACGGTGGGGTCGCTCACACTGTCGGGACTCGAGGCCCCGTGCGCGTGTTCAGGTGTGACTACCTCTTGAAGAGGTTGCCCAACAGCTTCTTCAGCAGCGCCAGGATGGAGCTGATGACGGTCTGGATCGGGTTGGGCTTCGTCACCGGGGGCGTGGTCGGCTCCGGGCTGACGGTCGGGTCCGGGGTGACAGTCGGCTCGGGGTCAACGGTCGGGTCCGGGGTGACGGTCGGCTCGGGGTCAACGGTCGGCTCCGGGTCAACGGTCGGCTCCGGGACGACGTTGACGGTCGCGACGACGGTGCCGGGAGCCTTCGCGGTGCAGGTGACGGCAACCGACGACTCGGCGCCGCTGGAGTTCGTCATGGTGAGGGGAGCCGAGAACCCGTCGATGGTGACGTTCTGGGCACCGACGGTGCTGGCCACGAAGGACCCGCCACCCGTGGTGGAGAGCTGGAAGGCGCCTGACGTGGACGGAATCGGAGCGCGGGGCAGGTCAGCCTCCAGCACGATGGGAGCCGTACCGAACTTGCCGTTGATGGTGGCGACGCCCTCGAGGAAGCGTCCGCCGAGCAACCCGTACGCGGCACTCCGCGTCGACTCGGGGACGGTCACCGAACCGGTGAACGTGGGGTTGATCGTCGAGCCGACCTCGACCTCGGCCGGAACGGTGATCTCGGCGTCGAAGACGAACTCCTGGTTCGTCAGGATCGACGCTCCACAGTTGAACTTGAGTGAGGTGCTCGCGGCGTTGGCCGACGAAGCCAGGCCGACGAGGCCTGCGGTGCTCATCGCAACGGTGGCAACAACTGCTACCGCGCGACGGTTCATGAATGAACGCATGTGGGTTTCCCTCCCTAGGAATGTGCGCTACGTCTTCGTAAGTTACGCTCTCGTAACGCTCCGTGTGACGGTAGCCACAGTGCTGGTGATGGCCCCCACGCTTCTCGAATGATGGACTCCCCAAAATCGGTGAAGACTTTGAGGCCTTGGGTGGCGACAGAGAGGCCGGGAGCCTGGTTCAGCGACGCGGGGGCCGCAGGATCCACTGCGCAACAGCACCCGTGCCCAGCGCGGCCAAGGCTGCTGAACCCCACCTGAGCACCGTGTCCCGCTCCGTCGGCTCGCCGGCCCACGCGCCTTCGGGCCGGGCGAACCAGCCAAAGGTGACCGCGTCGGCGCCCTCGAGCCACCAGCGCCACAAGGGCTCTGCGGAGTCGGCCTTGAGTGCCACGAGCAGCGCGGCGCCCGCCATGCCCAGCGCGAGCAGGACGCTCAGCCCCCACACCACGTACGCGGTCGTCACGCGAAAGGCGCGCACGGAAGCCATGACAGGTCCTGGTGCCGTCGTCCTCAGTGGCCCACGAATTCGGCCCTGCCGGGGCCGTGCTCCACGAAGGAGTCCATGCCGATCGTCCTGTCGGCCGTGGCGAAGAGTGCCGCGAACTGCTGGCGCTCGATCTCCAGACCTGTCTCCAGGTCGACCTCCAGCCCCCGATCGATTGACTCCTTGGCCGCGCGCACGGCGAGCGAGGCCCCCTGCGCGAACTGGGAGGCCCATTCGACGGCCTGGCCGTAGACCTCGTCGGCGGCGACCACCCGGTCGACCAGACCGATCGCCAGCGCTTCCTCGGCCTTCACGAAGCGACCGGTGAAGATCAACTCCTTCGCCCGGGACGGGCCGACGAGACGCGTCAGGCGCTGGGTCCCTCCACCCCCCGGGATGATGCCGAGCAGGATCTCGGGCTGCCCGAGGACGGCGTTCTCGGCGGCGAACCGGACGTCGGCGCACAGTGCCAGCTCGCAACCACCGCCGAGGGCATAGCCGTTGATGGCCGCGACGACCGGCTTGGGGATCCTTGCCACCGAGGTGAAGGCCGACTGGAGCCCGGCGGAGCGCTTGACCATGTCGGCGTGCGACATCTGGGCCATCTCCTTCACGTCCGCGCCCGCGGCGAAGACGCGCTCGCCTCCCCAGACGACAACTGCCTTGACGTCGTCCCGCTCGGTCGCCTCGGCGGCGGCGGTGCGGATCTCCTCCTGCACCTGCTTGTCCAGAGCGTTCATCTTGGGCCGGTCCAGGCGGATCGTGCCGACTCCGTCGCTCACCTGAAGACTGACGAACTCACCCATGACCACTCCTGCACGTCGACTGAGGCCGGACGTCGGTGCCGACCTGCGGGCGAGCCTAGCCCGAGCGATCTGGGCGCCGGTTGCACCCGTGTCCCCTCGCGCAGGGACAACTGCGGAGCGCCGGGTGTGTGCATCACCGTCCATCGGGGTAGGGAGGGGGCATGGCCATTTCACGACGCGTCGCCCGCCCACTCCTCAGCAGCGCCTTCCTCGTCGGAAGCATCCAGGTACTCAGGGATCCCCGCCCCGCCGCCGAGGAGATCCGCCCCCACGTGGATCGCCTGGTCGCCGTGGCGCAGAGCGCTGGACTCCCCCTCCCCCAGGACCCGACGGTCCTGGCCCGCATCGCGGCCGCGGTGCAGCTCAGCGCCGCCGGTGCCCTCGCGCTCGGCAAGGCACCTCGACTCTCGGCCGCCGTGTTGGGCGCCACCTTGGCGCCGACGCTCCTCGCCAGCCGTAGGTCCGGCGGCGGCTCCGGAGCCGGGGGCATCGATGTGGCGCACGCGGCCCGCAGCGCAAGCCTGGTGGGCGGACTCCTGCTCGCCTCCGTGGACACCGAGGGCCGTCCCGGGTTGGCCTGGCGGGCTCGCAGGGCCGCCTCCGACGTACGACGCGAAGCCAAGCACCTCACCAAGGAGGCGACGCTCGAGGCCAAGTTGGCTGCCAAGTCCTTGGGGTGATTCCTCTTCCGGACGCCGCAGGAGGCGGTGGGCTCGGTGGATAGGGTGGAGCGGTGACCCTGCCACCCAGCCTGACCACCACCCGTCCCGGGGTGGCTCGCGTGTGGTGGCCTGCCGACATCGCCCACGAGGGTTTTCGTGAGGCCACTGCCCACGTCGCCACGCTGGTGGCGAGAGGGCTGCATGACCACGGTCGGGTGGAGGCCTTGGTCGACCCCGAGGACGAAGTCGCCCAACGGATCGCCACGTGGGCGGGACTGCAGCGCGAGGGCCTGATGCGCGGGGGCCACGTCGAGGACGGCCACCACCACGACCGAATCATGTACGCCCGACTGGCCACGGATCCCCCGATCAGCGAGCCGGGAGGGTTTCGGGCCCTGCTGAACTCCTTTCTACCCCGCAAACGTGCCATCGGGCAGATGCTCGTGCGCGACCCGGATGACCGGGTCCTGATGTGCGAACTGACCTACAAGCCTGACTGGGACCTTCCCGGGGGTGTCGTCGAGGTCGGCGAGTCCCCCCGCACGGGCGTGACCCGTGAGATCCAGGAGGAGCTGCAGCTCGACCTTCCCGCCGGACGCCTGCTCGTGGCCGACTGGTTGCCGGCCTGGAGCGGGTGGGACGACGCTGTGTGCTTCGTCTTCGACGGCGGGGTCCACGACGCCTCGCTCCTGCAGCGCATCGTGCGTGAGGAGCGGGAGATCCGTGCGATGAGGTTCTGCACGATGCAGGAGGTGCGTGACAACACTGCCGACTTCACCGCCAGGCGGGTGGCGGCAGCTCTTGAGGCCGTTGCCAGCGGAGCCTGCTTCACCGAGTCCGGGCATCGTCGCCCCGAGGTGGACCGGTCGCTCGACGCCCCTCTCCCACAGCCCTGACCCGACACCCGAGAGGTGCTGTTCGGACCGGACTGGGGTTACATAGGTCCATGATGTGGGTCACAGATTTCGCGGACGGCAACAAGGACCAGAAAGACCTGCTCGGTGGCAAGGGAGCCAACCTGGCGGAGATGACCAATCTCGGCCTCCCCGTCCCACCCGGCTTCACGATCTCGACGGAGGCCTGTCGCGCCTACCTGCGCCAGGGTGGCGACCCCGAAGGGCTTGAGGACCAGGTGACCGAGCGCCTCGCCGCGCTCGAGGCCGCCATGGGTCGACGTCTCGGCGACCCGACCGACCCGTTGTTGGTCAGCGTACGGAGCGGTGCGAAGTTCTCGATGCCGGGCATGATGGAGACAGTCCTCAATGTCGGTCTCAATGACCGCTCCGTGGAGGGGCTGGCCGACCTCACCGGGGACCGGCGTTTTGCGTACGACTCCTACCGTCGTCTCCTCCAGATGTTCGGCAGCACGGTGCTGGGTGTCCACTCGGACCACTTCTCCGACGCTCTGGACGCACTGAAGAAGGCCCGACGCACCGAGGACGACCTGGCTCTGGCCGCTGAGGACCTCGAGGAGCTCGTCGAGACCTTCCAGGGCATCATCCGCGAGCAGGCCGAGGTCGAGTTCCCCCAGGAGCCCCGCCGCCAGCTGGACCTGGCCGTGCACGCGGTCTTCAACTCCTGGAACACCGACCGTGCCGTGCTCTACCGCCGTCAGGAGCGCATCCCCGAGGACCTCGGCACCGCCGTCAACGTCCAGGCGATGGTCTTCGGCAACGGTGGCATGACCTCAGGGTCCGGCGTTGCCTTCACCCGTGACCCCGCGAGCGGGGACCAGGGCGTCTACGGCGACTACCTGCAGAACGCACAGGGCGAGGACGTGGTCGCGGGAATTCGCAACACCGTCTCGCTCGCCGACTTCGCGGAGATCGACCAGAAGTCGCACAACGAGTTGATCGCCCACATGGAGAAGCTCGAGAAGCACTACCGGGACATGTGTGACATCGAGTTCACCGTTGAGCACGGCAAGCTCTGGATGCTGCAGACCCGGGTCGGCAAGCGCACTCCCGAGGCCGCCTTCAGGATCGCCGCCCACATGGCTGACGAGGGTCTGATCGACTGGGACGAGGCGGTCCAGCGTGTCACCGGCGACCAGTTGGCCTCGCTCATGTTTCCGCGTTTCGATGCGACGGCCGAGCGCACCCTGCTGGCGACCGGGATGAACGCCTCCCCCGGCGCAGCCGTCGGCCGGGCCGTCTTCGACTGGCGGACTGCCGTCGAGTGGGCCGATCGGGGCGAGGACGTGATCCTGGTCAGGAAGGAGACCTCACCGGAGGACCTCCACGGAATGATGGTCGCCAAAGGCATCCTGACCAGCCGCGGTGGCAAGACCTCGCACGCAGCGGTCGTCGCCCGCGGCATGGGGCGTACGTGTGTGTGCGGCGCCGAAGCGCTCGACGTCGACACGAAGACCGGTCAGTTCACCGTCCGCGACTCGAAGACCATCCGCGAGGGTGACCTGATCTCCATCGACGGCTCCACCGGCGAGATCTTCGACGGGGCTGTCCCGGTGAGCCCTTCGGCCGTGGTCCGCCACTTCGAGGGTGAGGACGTCGAGGGCGAGCTGGTCGATGCCGTGGCCCGGATCATGGCGCACGCCGACACGCTGCGCCGGATGCAGGTGCGTACGAACGCCGACACCGGCGAGGATGCCGAGCGGGCGCGCCGTTTCGGCGCCCAGGGCATCGGTCTGTGCCGCACCGAGCACATGTTCCTGGGCGACCGCCGCCAACTGGTGGAGGACCTGATCGTCGCGGAGAGCGCCGAGGAGCAGCAGGAGGCGTTGGCCGCGCTCCTGCCTCGGCAGAAAGGTGACTTCGAGAAGATCTTGGAGTCGATGGACGGTCTGCCGGTCACCATCCGCCTGATCGACCCGCCACTGCACGAGTTCCTGCCCGATATCACCGAGCTGTCCGTGGCACTGGCCATCGCCGACACCCGAGGACACCGCAAGAGGCACGAACGCAAGTTGCTCGCCGCCGTCCAACGCCTCCACGAGCAGAACCCGATGCTCGGCCTGCGCGGTGTCCGGCTCGGCATCGTCATCCCGGGCCTCTTCGAGATGCAGGCCCGTGCGATCCTCGAGGCCGCCGCCGCCCGGACCCGGGCCGGGGGTTCGGCCCGCCCCGAGATCATGGTCCCGCTCGTGGGCTCTGTCCGCGAGCTCGACCTGATCCGACACCGCATCGAGCAGGTGGCCCGTGAGGTCAGCGACGAACTGGGCGTGGAGATCGACTACAAGGTCGGCACCATGATCGAGTTGCCCCGGGCCGCCCTGACCGCTGACGAGATCGCCCCCTCGGCCCAGTTCTTCTCCTTCGGCACGAACGACCTGACCCAGATGACCTGGGGATTCTCGCGCGACGACGTGGAGGCGTCCTTCTTCTCCACCTACATCGAGCACGGCGTCTTCGGGATCTCTCCCTTCGAGTCACTCGACGTGGAGGGCGTGGGCCAACTCGTGCGGACTGCTGCCGAGAAGGGCCGGGCCGCCAATCCGGCCCTCCATCTCGGCGTCTGCGGTGAGCACGGCGGCGACCCGCACTCGATCCACTTCTTCGACGAGGTCGGCCTCGACTACGTCTCCTGCTCGCCGTACCGGGTGCCGGTGGCACGCCTCGAGGCTGCCCGCGCCTCCTTGGCCAACGACTGACTCAGAAGAGCGCGGACGCCAGGTTCTGACGCCCTCGAAGCACCCGCGGGTCGTCGTTGCCCACCGCACCGAAGAGGCCGATGAGGTGGTCACGCACGCGCGTACGGTCGTCGCCCGTGGTCCTGGCCACGAGCCCGACCAACCGGTGGAAGGCGTCCTCGACGTGGCCGCCCAGCATGTCGAGGTCAGCCACCATGATCTGGGCGTCGAGATTGTCCGGTGCAGCGGCGGCAGCTGCGCGTGCTGTGTTCAGATCGACACCTTGGGTGCGCAGCAGCAGTTGCGCCATGGCCAGACCCGCGGCAGCCTCGACGTCGGCCGGATTGGCATCCACCAGCTTCTGGTACTCCGACACGGCCAACTCGATGTTGCCCTCTCCCAAGGCGTCCTGGGCCGGGGCGTAGCGGGGGTCCACGACCGGCTCGCCGTCCTCGCTAGCGACCACCGTGCTGCGGGGCTGGTGCCGGCCGGTGATCCCTTGACCGGTGAGCTGCTGGCCGACCTGGGTCAGGGCTTCACGCAACTGGTCGAGGGGGGCCAGGTCCTGAAAGAGCGGCATGGGACGTCCGTCGATCACCGCGATCACCAGGGGGATCGACGGGATCTGCATGGCCTGCGCGATCTGGGGCACTGCGTCCACGTCGACCAGGCCCACCAGGAAACGTCCTTCGAACTCGTCCGAGAGAGTCTGCATGTCCTCGGCCAGCCCGACGCTCTGGGGCATCCGGGACTGCGAGTAGAAGACCAGGAGCACAGCGGCACCCATGGACGCCTCGAGGATCCCCTGGAAGTTCTGCTCGTCCACCAGGACCGCGTACGCCGATCCACCCACACCGCCCGTGCCACCCTGGGGCCCCGCCTCACCGGAGGTGGAACTCCCACCCGGCGGCTGGGCCGGCGTCGGGCGCTTGAGCGCGGAGAGGTCGATGGCACCGGGACGGGAGAACGGCTGCTGCGTCATGGGACACATTGTCGCGGATCGCTCCACGCGCGCACACCCAAGGTGGGGCGGACCCCGCAAGAACGCCACCGATCCGCGCCAGATCGAGGATGATTGAGTCGTGGAAACTCGGAACCGGCGCGCTGCCCGCCTCGCCAGCATCCTGGCCGGGCCACGCTCCCGGACCGAGACCGTCCTGCGGGCGCTCGTCTACCTGGCCGTCTACCTGACCACCAGCTGGATCGCCATCGCCTCCAGCCTCCCCGGCAACGCGGTCAGCCTTGTGTGGCCCTCAGCCGGGGTGGTGACCTTGTGGATCGCAACGGCGACGAAACGATCCCTTCCGCTGGATCTCCCCGTCCTGGCGGCAGCCGCAGTGGTCGTCCCGGTGACCACGGGAGCCGACTTCGACTACTCGCTCGGCAGAGCCATCGGTGCCATCGTCATGGCGCTCGTCTTCCGGTGGATTCTGCACCGGTGGACGAGCCTGGGCAGCGCCCCGTTCGCCGGGACCGCCGTGCGGTCGGTCTCGACGTTCGCGACGATCGGTGCCGCTGCGGTGGTCGCCAGCCTGGTGGACACCGTGATCAGCCTCGCCGCTCTGGACACCCTCACTGACCTCTCCCAGTGGCACACGGTCATCCATCGATGGTCGCGCGGAGTCACTGCGATCTTCGCGGTCGTCAGCACCGGCTACCTACTGCTGGCCTCGCTGGGCCGGCAGGCCTGGGGAGGTTCCTCGCACCAGGACCGCTCCACACACCCCTTCTATCTCCGGCGTCGGGCTCTCGAGGTGTCGGGCGTGGGCGCCCTGACCATCGCCCTGATGGTGCTCTCCCAGGTGAACTCCCCCGACCTGCCGATCTCGTTCCTACTCTTCATCCCCGCCACGTGGGTCGGTGCCCGCTTCGCTCCCCTGCCTGCTGCCACGTACGCGCTCGCGACGGGGCTGGTGATGATTGGTTTCACGCTCAACGGCTACGGCCGGTTCGCGCAGGTCGACACCGCGGTGATGGCCGCATTCCTGGCCCAGACCTTCTTCACGGTGCTCTTCGCCACGACTCTCTTCCTGTCTCTGCTGAGCACTCGACTCCGGATCGCCGAACAGGAGGCCCACGGCCGGGCCGAGCTCATGAACCGGCTGCTCGCCACCAGCACCGCCGGGGTCCTGCACCTCAAGGAGTCCGGCGAGATCATGGTGGCCAACGCCGCAGCACTCCGACTCCTGGACGTCGCCAGCACCGTGGCGACGGTGGAGGACCTGCACCTCGAGCGAGTCACCTCCCCCGATGGGACCGAGTTGGATCCGGCGGCTCTGCCCCATGTCCGTGCCCTGGGCGGTGAGCACGTCACCGGCGAGGAATTCCGTGTCATCGATGAGGACGGGGCCGGCGAGCGGTTTCTCCGTGTCACCGCCCACCTGATGGCCGGTGGCACCGATGGACGCGAAGTACTGCTGACGCTGGCAGACATGACCGAGGAGCATGCTCACACCACAGCCCTCTCGGCCTTCGCCGGTGAGGTGGCCCACGACCTGAAGAATCCCCTCACGGTGATCGAGGGGTGGTCCGAGATGCTGGAGTCCGAGCTGGCAGAGCACGCGGAGGTCGAGTCCCGGCAGGTGCTCCCGATGGTGCACCGCATCAGCACTGCCGCGCACACCATGCGGACCCTGATCACCGAGCTCCTCTCCTACACGATCGCTCGTGACCACACCCTGCGGCTGGCCCCGGTGGATCTGGGCACCCTGGTCAACGAGGTCGCGGGGGCCCACACGTCGGCGGCGCGGAACGGCCAGACAGCACCTCACATCGAGGTGGCGGCCTCACACATGGTGCTGGCGGACGTAGTGCTGCTGCGCCAGCTCCTCGACAACCTCGTCGCGAATGCCGTCAAGTACGTGGCCCCGGACACCGTCCCGCACGTACGGGTCACCACCACGCCCCACCAGGGACGCATCCGGGTGGACATCACGGACAACGGCCTGGGCATCCCGCGGGAGTTCCGCAAGCGCATCTTCGACAGCTTCTACCGGCTCGACCGCCCCGGATACGCAGGAACGGGACTCGGCCTCTCCATCTGTGCCCGAGTGGTGGAGCGGCACGGGGGGCACATCACCGTCACCGACGGGCCGGACGGGGTGGGCAGCACGTTCAGCTTCACTCTGGCCACACCCGTCCCGCGCAGCTGACGCAGCCCCACCAGCGGTGGTCTGGACCCCTGCTCGAAACAGGTTCAGTGGCTGACACGACCCTTCACATCGGCACCCCACGGTGATAGAAATAGGTTGTCCGCTACCTGCCGCCAGCGGACGCAAAACTCTTGCTGAGCAGGCCTGAGCAACCTGCCCGGCGACCTTCCTTGGGGGGAAGAATGTCAGCGATCGACTTCGGGTTCGACTTCACCGGCCGTCACGTCCTGGTCAGCGGGGGCACGCGCGGCCTCGGGCTGGCCGTGGCTCAGGGATTCGTCTCTGCGGGCGCCCGGGTCTCCGTCACCGGCACCAAGATCCTTCCGTCGCTGTACGACGCCGATCTGTCACCGTTCGACTACCACCAGCTGCAGTTGGCCAACAGCGAGGCCATCGACTCCTTCGTCGATCGCATCGGCTCGGTCGATGTCCTGGTCAACGCCGCTGGCGCCCGCCTGTCCACCAGCCTGGACGCTCATGAGCGTGAGTTCCTGTGCCACTCGGCCCGGCTCGGGTTCGTGGGACCCCAACGACTCACCCAGCAGCTCCGCCACCGTCTCTGCGCCTCCCCGACTCCGGGCGGTGGCGCTGTCATCCACACGTCCCACTCGCTGGCGTGGCTGGAGCTCACGCTGAGCGCGGCCGACGCGGAGAGTGAGTTGCGCGCCCAGACCGCCCAAGCCGGACGCGCCTGGTCCCGCATCGGCGCACGGGTCAACACCGTGCTCTCCCCCACCCAGGTCACCGTGCCGTCCCAGCAGAAGGGCGAGATGTTCGAGTCGGGGGTCTCCCCTGACACCGGTGCTCTGCTGACCAGGCTGCGCGTAGCCCGCGAAGTCGCCGACGAGCAGATCGCCCCGGTCGCACTGTTCCTGGCCAGCGCGGGCGCCTCGACGCTCAGCGGCCAGACCCTGCACGCGTCGGTTCGTCGCTGATCTGCTGGGGGCGTGGTCTAGTTCGGCCTCGGGCCACGGAGGCCCGAGCGCTGCACGACTCGCTGGATGGCTTGGTCCCGCTCATTGGGTCGACTCACGAAACGGATGTCGCGCAGCCCCTGCTCCTGCGCAGCTGACTCGAAGCAGAAGTGGCCGTAGCCGGTCAGACGCCCCAGAATCGGTTTGCTGACCGTGATGTCGAGGATCCTCGACAGCGGCATGGTGGCCGCCTGACGGTCCAGCACACCCTTGACGCGAAACACCCGCATGTTGGTGATCACGAAGCGATCCATGTGCACCCCCAACGCCAGCCAGGTGGCGTGGCTCCAGAGCAGCAGCCACAGCACCATGGGCAACCAGGCGATGTCGACGTGCGCGAAGGGCACGAGGAGCAGGAGCAGCGCTCCCGCGAGGTACTCCAGGGACGCGCGCACGTATGCCACCCAGTGGTGTCGCACCTCGTCGACGACGACTTCGCCCTCCTCTCGCAGGAGGTACTGACCGATGTCGGGATCGATGAGTCCTGAGATCAGACCCACGACGCACACGGGGCGGTGGCGCCCCTTCCCCCAGCGGCCCCGGACCCCATGGTCACCCCAAGGCCCTCACGAAGTCGAGGATCGCCTCGAAGAGAGAGATCAACAGGTCCCACGCGTCCGCCGCCAGCGACTCCCCTGAGTTCGCCAGACCCGTCGGGTCCGAGAAGAGCCAGAAGATGAGGAAGCCGAGCAGCACGAGGAGAATGACTTTCTTGGCCTTCATCCTCAAAGCTCCCTTCGGTCAGGTCACAGGTCCAGACATTTCTATCAGGTGGCACGGCCCGCACCCAGCAGGCGCGCCCGCCGCTGCCGCGTGTCTGCTCGTGGGGCGAGGAACTGGGGAGGATCACTCCGCCAGCAGCCGCTGCGCCGCCGTGTGCGAGTCGAGTCGTCCTTGGGCCACCGCCAGCGAGAGCTCCTCGAGCATGTCCGCCTCCCCCACCCGGGCCCAGCGCGAGCGCAGGGACTCCATCGCCACGGCCTCCACCTCCCGCCGTGCTCGGGCCGTACGCCGCCGAACCAGGTCGCCACTCGAGTCCAACCAGGCGCGGTGCTGGTCGAGGGCGTCGACGAGGGCCGCCATGCCGTCCCCGGACCGGGCAACCAGTTTGAGCACCGGTCGCTTCCACGCTCCTTCGGGGCGAGCGGCCATCGACAACATGGTGCGAATCTCGCGGCGCACGACGTCGGCCCCGTCGCGATCCGCCTTGTTGACCGCGTACAGGTCCCCGATCTCCAGGATGCCGGCCTTGGCCGCCTGGATGCCGTCACCCATGCCAGGAGCCAGCAGCACGATCGTCGTGTCCGCCAATCCTGCGATCTCGACCTCGCTCTGCCCCACACCCACGGTCTCGACGAGGACCACGTCGAAGCCCGCCGCGTCGAGGACTCGAATGGCCTGGGGTGCTGCCCAGGAGAGCCCTCCGAGGTGACCGCGCGAAGCCATGGAGCGGATGAACACATCCGGGTCCTGGGCATGGTCCGCCATCCGCACCCGATCGCCCAGGAGCGCACCGCCGGAGAAGGGGGACGACGGGTCGACAGCCAGGACCGCTACACGCAGACCCCGTTGACGCAGCTCTCCCACCAACGCATTGGTGGTGGTCGACTTCCCCACACCCGGCGACCCCGTGAGCCCCACCACGTGTGCGTGGCCCGTGAGCGGTGCCACGGCGGCCATCACCTCTGACAGGGCCGGAGAAGCCTGCTCGACCAAGGAGATCAGGCGCGCCACTGCAGCCTGTTGGCCCGCTCTCGCCCTGGAGACGAGATCGGGGACCGACACCTCGCGGCGTCGGCCCCCGGTCTGCACGTTCATTGGTGCGATCAGGCCTTCGGGACCCGGACGATCAGGGCGTCGCCCTGACCGCCTCCACCACACAGAGCAGCGGCACCGACGCCGCCACCACGGCGCTGGAGCTCGAGCGCCAGGTGCAGCACGATGCGGGCACCGGACATGCCCACGGGGTGTCCGAGGGCGATTGCGCCACCGTTGACGTTGACCTTGTCCTCGGAGACGCCGAGCGCGCGCGCGGACTCGATGCCGACGGCGGCGAAGGCCTCGTTGAGCTCGAAGAGGTCGATGTCCGCGACGGCGATGCCCTCCTTCTCGGCAGCCTTCTTGATGGCGTTGGCCGGCTGCAACTGGAGCGTGGAGTCGGGCCCGGCAACCTGGCCGGAGGCGCCGATCTCGGCGAGCCAGGTGAGGCCCAGTTCCTCGGCCTTGGCCTTGCTCATCACGACGACAGCGGCAGCGCCGTCGGAGATCTGCGACGAGGAGGCTGCGGTGATGGTGCCGTCCTTGGCGAAGGCCGGACGCAGACCGCTCAACGACTCGGTCGTGGTGTCGCCCCGCACGCCCTCGTCGGTGGAGACGACCGTGTCGCCACGGCGTGACTTGATGGTCACCGGCACGACCTCGTCGGCGAAGACGCCGTTCTTCCAGGCCTCTGCGGCACGCTGGTGCGACTGGGCCGAGAAAGCGTCCTGCTCCTCGCGGGAGAGGCTGGCGCCGGCCTGGTTGCAGGACTCGGTGAGGTTGCCCATGCCCTGGTCGGTGAACTGGTCGAAGAGCGCGTCGTAGGCCATCGAGTCGACCAGAGCGGTGTCGCCGTACTTGAAGCCCTCACGGGACTTCTGGAGCAGGTGCGGGGCCTGGGTCATCGACTCCATGCCACCGGCCACGACGATCTCGTGCTCGCCAGCACGGATCAACTGGTCGGCCAAGGCGATGGCGTTGATGCCGGAGAGGCACACCTTGTTGATGGTCAGGGCCGGGACACCCATCGGGATGCCGCCCTTGACCGCGGCCTGACGAGCGGTGATCTGGCCTGTGCCCGCCTGGATGACGTGACCCATGACCACGTACTCGACCTGCTCACCGGACACGCCGGCCTTCTCGAGCGCGCCTGCGATGGCCACGCCACCGAGATCTGCGGCGCTCTGGTCCTTGAGCCCTCCAAGGAGTCGACCGATGGGGGTGCGCGCGCCTGCAACGATGACTGAAGTGATGCCTGACATGGGTGATGGCCTCCTGGTGGACAAGCTGATGGACCGAGCCTAGTCGCCACCCCCGCGCCCCCTTCGGGTGTCCCGGATGTGGACCCGGTGTCCGTGTCCACCGGGGCGGGGCGAACATGTAGCCATGAACGCATCGTTGGAGATCCCCGCCCACCTCTTCACCGCCATCGACCACGTCGGCATCGCGGTCCCTGACCTCGACGAGGCGATCGCGCTCTACCGCGATGTCTTCGGCATGGAGGTCGCCCACAGTGAGACCAACGAGGAGCAGGGCGTCCGAGAGGCCATGGTCGCGGTGGGCGAGTCCGGCTCATTCATCCAGCTGCTCGCTCCCCTCAACGAGGAGTCGACCATCGCCAAGTTCCTCACACGGTCCGGGCCGGGCCTGCAGCAGCTGGCCTACCGGGTCACCGACGTCGACGCCGTCAGCGCCATCCTGCGCGAGCGCGGCGTCCGACTCCTGTACGACGCCCCCAAGCGCGGTACCGCGAACTCGCGCATCAACTTCGTGCACCCGAAGGACGCCGGCGGCGTGCTGGTCGAGCTGGTCGAGCCGGCTGCGCACGCGGCCCACTGACTTTCACCCCGCCGACACCCGCCACGCCCTGGGCGCTCAGGGTGTGAAGTGGCGCACAGCCCTTCCCGACAGGGTTACTGACACGTAACCTTCACCGGAACGCCCTGAGCCTCCTAGGAGACACCCCGTGCAGAAGATCCTCGAAGCCATCCAGTCCGACAGCGCGACGTCCGATGACTTCGCCAACCTCGAACTGCCCGACCACTACCGTGCCGCCTTCGTGAAGAAGGAGGACGCGAACATGTTCGAGGGCATGGCGAGCCGCGACAAGGACCCGCGCAAGTCCTTGCACATCGACGACGTCGCGATGCCGGAGCTCGGCCCCGGAGAAGCCCTCGTCGCCGTGATGGCCTCGGCCATCAACTACAACACCGTGTGGACCTCGATCTTCGAGCCCGTCTCCACCTTCGGCTTCCTCGAGCGCCTGGGACGGAGCTCCGACCTCGGCAAGCGCCACGACCTGCCGTACCACGTGGTCGGTTCCGACCTCTCCGGCGTGGTCCTCCAGACCGGACCCGGCGTCCAGCGCTGGAAGGCCGGCGACCGCGTGGTCGCGCACTGCCTCTCGGTCGACCTCGAGGGCCCCGACGGCCACAACGACACGATGCTCGACACCGAGCAGCGCATCTGGGGCTTCGAGACCAACTTCGGTGGACTCGCTCATGTGGCCCTGGTCAAGGCCAACCAGCTCATGCCCAAGGCTGAGCACCTCACCTGGGAAGAGGCCGCGGCCCCCGGCCTGGTCAACGCCACCGCCTACCGCCAGCTCGTCTCCGCCAACGGCGGCAACATGAAGCAGGGCGACAACGTCCTGATCTGGGGCGCCTCCGGTGGCCTCGGCGGTTTCGCCACCCAGTACGCCCTCAACGGCGGTGCCAACCCGATCTGCGTGGTCTCCAACGAGGAAAAGGCCAACATCGCCCGCTCCATGGGCGCGGAGCTGATCATCAACCGCTCCGAGGAGAACTACAAGTTCTGGAACGAAGAGGGCACCAAGCAGGACCCCAAGGAGTGGAAGCGCCTCGGCTCCAAGATCCGCGAGCTCACCGGCGGCGAAGACATCGACATCGTCTTCGAGCACCCGGGCCGTGAGACCTTCGGCGCCTCGGTCTTCGTCACCCGCAAGGGCGGGGTGATCACCACCTGCGCCTCCACCTCGGGCTACATGCACGAGTACGACAACCGCTACCTGTGGATGAACCTCAAGCGCATCATCTCCAGCCACTTCGCCAACTACCGCGAGTCGTGGGAGGCCAACCGCCTCATCGCCCAGGGCAAGATCCACCCGACACTGTCGAAGACCTACTCCCTCGACGAGGTCGGCCAGGCTTCCCTCGACGTCCACAAGAACGCCCACCAGGGCAAGGTCGGCGTGCTCTGCCTCGCTCCCGAGGAGGGCCAGGGCGTGCGCAACCAGGAGATGCGCGCCGAACACCTCGAAGCGCTCAACCGCTTCCGCGGAGTCTGATCAAGCCTCCTGCGGCACCGTTCCACCTCGCACACCCCGCACCGCCCAACTTCGTGGTCCCAAGTTGGCGATGCGGGGTGTGTTTGTTTTTCCCATCAGTCACACTTGACGAAGAGCCGGAACGATCCCACCGATGAATCCTGAAAGGGTGTCCTCATACATGAGCCGCGACGAGGGCCTGTCCATCTTTGACGCTGAACCGGAGGCTTCCAACGACTCCGTGGAGACCCAGCGGGTGAAGGTCAAACCCTCTTCCGCCGAGTCCGAGAATGCCCCCACCCGAGCCATCCCCACAGTGACCCGAGCCACTCCTGCGGCCAACCCGGTCAAGGTCGCCACGACTCGCCCGGCGGCCGCCGCTGCCCAGCCCGCACGTCCCGTGACGCCGACCCCGGCCACCGGTGCGCCGGCCACGTCAGGTCCCGCTGTCCCGTCGCTTCCGCTCGTACGACGAGGCGGCTACGACAAGGACGCCGTCGACAGGTTCCTGCAGTCCAACAGCGCGGCCATCGCCGACCTGAACGCCCGTGTGCAGCAGGCCCTCGCCAGGACAACTGCGCTCGAGACCGAGCTCGAGCAGACGCGCGCGTCCCTCGACGAGTCCGAGAAGCCGACGTACGCGGGCCTGGGCGGTCGGGCAGCCTCCATGCTCCGGCTGGCCGAGGACGAGGCCGCTGACGTGCGGGCCGCCGCGGTGCGCGAGGCCGAGGAGATCCGGGAGCAGGCGCAGCGCGACGCCCGGGCCATCCGGGCCGAGGCATCCCGCGAGGCCGAGGACATGCGGGTCGTGCAGCTGAAGGAGCTCGAGGACTCCCGCGTACGAGTCCTGGCCGACGCCGAGCAGGAGCGAGCGCTGGCCGTCTCCGAGGCCGAGGACCTGCGCGCATCGGCCAAGCGGGAGGCGGAGCAGCTCCGTCTGGCCGCACAGCAGGAGACCCAGGACCTGCGCACCACCGCCACCCGGGAAGCCGAGCAGTCCCGCGCTGCGGCCGATCGCGAGGTCCAGGAGGCCCGTCGCACCCTGGCCGTGGAGAAGGAGCGTCTGGCTCGCGAGGCCTCGGAGCACCACAGCAACGCCACTGCGGAGACTGCACGTCTGGTCAAGGAGGCCGAGGAGCGCGCCACCGCCGCCGAGACCCGAGCCCGTGAAGCGATGACCCAGGCCGCCGCCAAGCGTCAGCAGGCCCAGACGGAGGCCGAGGCGCTCGTGGTGCGCGCCCGTCGCGAGGCCCAGCAGATCGTGACGTCGGCGAAGACCCAGGCTGAGGCCATCGCCGCCAGCGGTCACGCGGACGCCGAGCGCGAGCTCGCTGCCCTGCGTTCAGAGGTCGATCGCATGGGCAAGCGTCGTGACGCGATCACCGCGCAGTTGGGTGCCCTGCGCGACGTGGTCGCAGGGTTCAGCGAGGACGACGACCAGAGCTGAGGAACTGCTCCAGCACCTGGACGAAGACGTCCGGGCGCTCGGAGTGCACCCAGTGCCCGGCCTCCTTGACGGTGACCCGCCGCACCCTCGGAAAGAGCGCCTCCATCGCCGGCGCGTACTCGTCCTGCACGTAGGCCGAGTTCGCGCCGGCGATCCACCACGTGGGCCCGTCGTACGGCTCACTGTCCTGGGTCCACTCCTCGTGCCAGCCGCCGATGTCGTCGAGGGCAGCACGGAGCACGGGCAGATTCAGTTGCCAGCGCCACCCCTCATCGCTCCGTCGCAGGTTCTGGAGCAGAAAACTGCGCACCATGGGGATCGGCACTGCCTGCCGCAGCCGGGCGTCAGCGTCCGACCTCCGCTCGATCGCGTCCAGGTCGAGAGCGGTCATCGCGTCGATGTACCCCGCGAACTCGTCTTTGCTGTCGTAGGTCACCGGGGAGATGTCCACGATCGCGAGGCGCTCGACCAGGTCCGGATGACGCAAGGCCGTCAACATCGCCACCTTGCCGCCCATGGAGTGCCCCACCAACGCGACCGGGCCCAGTGGCCTGATCAGTTCGGCAAGGCGGTCGGCGTCGTCCACAAGATCCACGGACTCCGTCCACGGTGACTGGCCGTGGTTGGGCAGGTCGACCAGGAGGACCCGGTGATCGTCTGCCAATTCCTTCCCGATCTGGGTCCAGTTGCGTCCCTGACCGAAGAGTCCGTGGCAGAAGACGACCGGTGGACCGGAGTCCCCCAGGCTGACCGTGTGCAGGGGTTCAGTGGATGGGCCGCTCACAGGTCGAAACCGTCGAAGAGGTCTCCGAGACCACCGAAGGCGTCCCCCATGCCCTCACCGATACCGCCGATCGCGTCCCCGATGCCCTCGCCGATGCCACCCACGGCGTCGCCGAAACCGTCCAGGCCACCGCTGAAGAGCACTCCCATGAACATCCACTGCATGGGCCCGAAACCCCCGTAGTATCCGGCGGCGTACGGCTGGTACGCCCGCCCGCCCTGCCAGTAGGGAACCCGTTGCGACCCCACCATGACCTTGCGGATGTCGGGCTCGGCCCCGGCGCGGACCCGTTCGATGTCCAGCGCACAGGCCGGGACGTCGCGGGGCGCGCCGCCCGGCGGGGTCCATGACACGTCAGCGACGGAGAGCCCGTGCCGGGGATCGAAGAAGCAGGGTGGCCTGCGTGACGGGAGCGCATCGCCAACCACTCGCGCCCGTACGCACGCCATGGCGTAGCGACCGTCCTCGAGGATCTCGGTCACGTTCCTGACCTGCTCTGGGGCCGTCAGCTGGGCTGCGGCGACCTTGGCGGCCTCGTACGCGTCCAGGGCTCGTTGGTAGTCGGAGTGGGCGCCGGCATCGAGGCTGTGACCGGCCACGTCGATGTCCAGGTCCTGCAGCTCGACGCCGAGGGCAGTGATGTCCTCCTCGACCAGTCGGCGTACCGGAGCCAACTCCGCCTCTGCCCGCTCGAGGGCTCGGGCCTTGGACTTGTTCGAGGCCCGGACGACGGCCCACAGGGCCCCACCCACGATGAGCGCCACCACCAGGAGTTCAACCATGTCTCCAGCCTAGGTCAGGCACGAAGGGGCCGGCAGTGAGGAGTCGGGGGAACTGGCTGAAATGGCCGATCCCGCCCACGTCGAGCGCGTGGGCGGGATCGCAGAGACATCAGCGGTAGTCGTGGAAGCCGTGCTTGGTCTTGCGACCGAGGCGGCCCTGGGCGACGACCTCCTCCAGCATCGGGGCGGGAGCGAAGCCGTCGTGCTTGAACTCGGTGTGCAACTCCTTCTGGATGGCGAGCGACACGTCGTTGCCGACGACGTCGAGCAGTTCGAAGGGGCCCAGGGGCAGCTTGACCTGCTCCTTCACCTCGGCGTCGATCTGGCTCATCTCCGCGCGGCCCGACTCCAGCATCTTGACGGCGTCGTTGAGGTAGGGGAAAAGCAGGGCGTTGACGATGAAGCCGGCGCGGTCCCCACAGGAGACCGCCACCTTGCCCAGCGTCGAGCACAGTGCCCTGACGGTCTCGTCCACGGCCAGATCGGTCTGCTCGGTGGTGACGACCTCGACCAGCTTCATCACGGGAGCCGGGTTGAAGAAGTGCATCCCGATGACCCATTCGGGGCGTGACGTGGCACGGGCCAGCGTCGTGATCGGGAGCGAGGAGGTCGTCGTGGCCAGGATGGCACCCTGCTTGGTGATCCGGTCGAGGTCGGCGAAGAGCTCGTTCTTGATCTGCAGGTCTTCGGCGATCGCCTCGACCACGAGGTCCACGTCCGCGAGGTCCTCGCGGCTGGTCGCGCCCGTCAGCCGGTCGAGCACCTCGGTCTTGCCGTCCTCGGTGAGCTTGCCGCGAGAGATCGCCTTGTCGAGCGAGCGGGTGATCCCGGAGACCACGCCGTCCAACTTCTCCTGGCTGCGCCCGACGTAGACGACGTCGAATCCACCCTTGGCGAAGACCTCGACAATGCCGGCGGCCATCGTGCCGGTGCCGACCACCCCGACCTTGCGAATCTCGTGGCGCAACTCGGGGGCGGCTGCCTCGTCGCTCGCACCCGGGACCGAGAGTGTCGTGGCACCATCGCTGACCAGCTTCTCCAGCAGGGCGGCGGGCTTGTGCAGCTCGTCACCGGTGACCGCGTACTGGGCAGCGAGCAGGTCGCGGACCTCTGCCAGGCCGATCTGCTCCGTGGCGGTCAGCGGACCGACCGGGTATCCGCAACCAAAACGCATCGCGGCATCGATGTCCGCGTGGGAGGCGTACCCCTCGGCGTACATACGGATGGCATGGTTCAGGTAGGGCATGATCAGGTCGTTGGTGATCTCGGTGCCAGGAGCGCTCTCAGTCATGGGAGGCACTATGCCTTTCTTACCCAGTGGTAACAAGAGGCAATCGCAGAGTCCCCGCGAGATGCACACCACACGCCGGGCGCAGGCACGGTGCACCGCTGCGGCGCCCACCCGGTAGATTGCCTGCCCGTGAGACTTGTCGTTGCCACCTGCCAGGTCGACTACGCCGGCCGACTGACCGCCCACCTCCCCCTGGCCACCCGCGTCCTGATGATCAAGGCCGACGGATCCGTGCTGGTACACAGTGACGGCGGCTCGTACAAGCCGCTCAACTGGATGTCCCCACCGTGCACCGTGCGCGAGGGCCTCGACGAGGACGGACACCCCGAATGGGTCGTCACGTCCAAAGCGGGAGACACACTGCGGATCCTGCTGACGGAGATCCACCACGACTCCCGTCACGAGCTCGGGGTCGACCCCGGACTGCAGAAGGACGGAGTCGAGAAGCATCTACAGGAGTTGCTGGCGGAGCATCCGCAGACGATCAACGACGGTCTGACCCTGGTACGACGTGAGTTCCCCACCGCCATCGGTCCGGTCGACCTGATGTGTCGTGACTCCACCGGGCTCTCAGTCGCCGTCGAGATCAAGCGCCGGGGAGAGATCGACGGTGTCGAGCAGCTGACTCGCTACCTGGAGCTGCTCAACCGCGATCCGCTGTTGACCGCCAAGGGGCCGGTGCGCGGCGTCTTCGCGGCGCAACTGATCAAGCCCCAGGCTCGCGTGCTGGCCGAAGACCGGGGAATCACCTGCGCTGTCATCGACTACGACGCCCTGCGCGGAATGGACGACTCGGAGCACCGCCTCTTCTGACCGTGGCCCCGGGCGGGCGCCGACGAAGGTCAGGCGGCCTTCTTCTTCTTCTTCTTCGAGGCAGCCGGCACTTCGCCGACCTTCATCAACTTGCGCTTGTGAACGGTGTAACCCGCGGGCAGGGTGCCCTCCTTCAGCATGCGCAGGGGGCAGCGTCCGCAGCGAGACTTCGACTCACAGCACTTCTTCTTGGGGAGTTTGGCGACGGCCGACTTCCCCTGCTTTCCCTTGCCCATGGGACGACCCTAGCACGGAGTAAGGCATGCCTTACCTTCAAACCGGACTCCGGAACAGCCCCACAGGGCCTCGTCCACCTGCGTGGACGGGGCCCTGTGGACAGCCAGTTCGTGCTCAGGCCAGGCCGTTGGCCCGACGAATGACGTCGACGATGCCGTCCATGATCTCGGTGAGCCCGAAGTCCTTCGGCGTGTAGACCGCAGCCACACCCTGCGCCTCCAGGGCCCGACCGTCCGACTCCGGGATGATGCCGCCCACGATGACGGGCAGGTCCTCCAACCCGGCCTCACGGAGACCGTCGAGCACGGCAGGGACCAGTTCCATGTGCGACCCGGAGAGGATCGAGAGCCCGACGCAGTGCACGTCCTCGGCCACCGCAGCGGAAACGATCTGCTCCGGGGTGAGGCGAATCCCCTGGTAGATGACCTCGAAACCGGCGTCCCGGGCCCGTACGGCGACCTGCTCGGCCCCGTTGCTGTGCCCGTCGAGGCCCGGCTTGCCCACCAGAAGGCGCAGACGCCCGCCCAGCTCATCACCGGTGGCGGTGACCCGCTGGCGTACGGAGGTCAGGTCCGCACCAGCCTCGGCCACGCCCACCGCACCGGAGACGCCGGTGGGCGCACGGAACTCACCGAACACCTCGCGCAGGGTCCCGGCCCACTCCCCCGTGGTCGCACCGGCACGGGCGGCAGCCAAGGTGGCGTCCATCAGGTTGACGTCGGTCTTGGCATCGGCAGCCAGGCGACTCAAGGCCTCCTGCACGGCTGATTCGTCACGCGCGTCCTTCCAGGCCGCGACGCTGTCCAGGGCGGCCTGCTCGGCCGCCGGGTCGCCCTTCTGGATTGCTCCGTCGAGGTCGGCGGTGAGGGGCGAGGGCTCAGTCGTCTCGAACTTGTTGACGCCGACGATGATCTCGTCACCGTTCTCGATCCGCGAGCGGCGCGCAGCGTGGGCAGAGACCAGCTCGGACTTCATGTAACCCGACTCGACGGCTGCGATCGCACCACCCATGGCCTGGACCTTGTCCATCTCGGCCCGGGCACCGGCGACGAGGTCGGCCACCTTGGCCTCGATGACGTGGCTGCCGTCGAAGATGTCCTCGTACTCGAGGAGGTCGGACTCGAAGGCAAGCACCTGCTGCAGGCGCAGGGACCACTGCTGGTCCCAAGGACGCGGAAGGCCGAGGGCCTCGTTCCAGGCCGGCAGCTGGACCGCGCGGGCCCGCGCGTTCTTGCTCAGCGTGACTCCGAGCATCTCGAGCACGATGCGCTGGACGTTGTTCTCCGGCTGCGCCTCGGTCAGACCCAGGGAGTTGACCTGGACCCCGTAACGGAAGCGGCGCATCTTGGGGTCCTGGACGCCGTAGCGCTCAACGGTGATCTCTTCCCACAACTGCACGAAAGCGCGCATCTTGCAGGTCTCCTCGATGAAACGGACGCCGGCGTTCACGAAGAAGGAGATGCGACCGACGACCTTCTCGAAGTCGGCGTCGGAGACCTGACCGGTCTCCTTGACGCGGTCGAGCACCGCGATGGCCGTGCAGAGCGCGTAGGCGAGCTCCTGGGTGGGGGTGGCTCCGGCCTCCTGCAGGTGGTAACTGCAGATGTTGATCGGGTTCCACTTGGGGATCAGGTTGACCGTGTACGCGATCATGTCGGCGGTGAGGCGCAGCGAGTGCTCCGGACCGAAGACGTACGTGCCGCGGGACAGGTACTCCTTGATGATGTCGTTCTGGGTGGTGCCGGCGAGCTGAGCCGCGACCTCGGTGGGGTCCAGGTCCGGGTTCTGCTCCTCCGCGGCGACCTGGTAGAGCGCCAGCATCCACATCGCCGGGGCGTTGATGGTCATCGAGGTGTTCATCGCAGTGAGCGGGATGTCCTCGAACAAGCGGCGCATCTCGCCCAGGTGGGGCACCGGGACGCCGACCTTTCCGACCTCTCCGCGGCTGAGCGGCGAATCAGGGTCGTATCCGGTCTGGGTGGGCAGGTCGAACGCGACGGACAGACCTGTCTGGCCCTTGGCCAGGTTGGTCCGGTACAGCGCGTTGGACGCGGCAGCCGTCGAGTGGCCGGCGTAGGTGCGCATGACCCACGGGCGGTCCTTGGCGTGCTGGGGCTCAGTCATGCCCGAATGTTAAACCCCACGGACACACGCCGGAACGAGTCTCGCAGTGGGAAATACCACTCAGCGGTCAGCCGACCGCGGCGGCCTCACGCGATTGCGCGTTCGCGTTCGACCTCGACGGCGCGGATCAGCCGAGAGATGTGCAGCATGCGCCGCACCGACGGACCGCATCCGCGCAGGGTCAGGTGGGCGCCGCGGCGGGTCGCATGACGTGTCGCCATGGCGAGGACCCGCAGAGCGGTCACGTCGACCACCTCGACGCCCGAGAGGTCCACGACCACCGAATCACTGCCGGCAAAACTGCTGTAGATGGCGTCTCGCACGACGCCGGTGCTGCGTACGTCGAAATCCCCTACGAGGTACAACGTGGCCCCACTGGTGACAATCTGCATGTCTCCACCCCTTCCGACGCCCGAATCGCCGGCCCCAGGAAGGTCTGTGACATCCCCGGTCGGATCCATCACCTCACCCCGTTGTGCGGCGATCTGGATCTCGTGATCCATTGGTAACCCACAGGACCCTGATGCTCCAAGCACCTCTGCGTCGTGGCGGACGCGAACGTCCGATTATCGACCCCCCGGACCGGTGACCCCCCGGTAGGTGCCGCAAGTGACGTGAAGACACACGTGAGGCTGGAGTGCTGTCGTGGCCAGTCACAAGGGCCGACCAGCCGCGCCGCTACCCTCGATGCATGGTCAACCTCACCCGCATCTACACCCGCACCGGCGATGCCGGCACGACCCGCCTCGGCGACATGAGCGAGACGTCCAAGACCGACCTCCGACTGGCCGCCTACGCCGATGTGGACGAGGCGAACGCCTCCATCGGCGTCGCGCTGGCCACCGGCGGCCTCGAGGCGAACGTCGTCCGGGTCCTCACCCGGATCCAGAACGACCTCTTCGACGTCGGTGCGGACTTCTGCACCCCGGTCGTCGAGAGCCCGGAGTACCCGCCGCTGCGGATCACCCAGGACTACGTCGACCGTCTGGAGGGCTGGTGCGACGAGTTCAACGAGGAGTTGCCCAACCTGCGCTCGTTCATCCTCAATGGCGGCACACCGTCAGCGGCCAGCCTCCACGTGGCCCGCACGGTCACTCGGCGCGCTGAACGCTCCGGCTGGGCAGCCTGGGCCGAGCACGAGGCGACGATGAACCTGCTGGCCATCAAGTACCTCAACCGGCTCTCTGACCTGTTGTTCATCCTCGCGCGCCACGCGAACCGCGAGAACGGTGACGTCCTGTGGGTGCCCGGGGGCGAGAGGGACTGACTGTCCCGAAGGTCGCGGCTCCGGCGACCTGCAAGCGGGCGCGCGGTCAGCGCAGTGGCTTGCTGTCCCAGTTGGTGCCGGGCGGTCCGGACTCGATCCACGCCTGGAAGCCCATGAGCGACGAGCGACTCATGGCCAGCTCCACGGGCCCGGCAGGAGTGCGACAGGCGACCACGACGTGGTCGGCGTACAACGCACCGGCCTCAGTGGGTGCTGGGTCCCGCACCCCTTCGTAGGCGACCTCGGAACGGGAGAAGACGCGCTTGGGACGGGGCGACAACGAGAAGATGCGAAACCACTCCAAGGTCTCTCCGGTGTAACGGCCCAGACCTAGCACCCACCCGCGCCCGGGTTGGGTGTCACGCACGCGGTGGCTGAGTTCGAACGTCGCGCCTGGCTTGGAGATGGCACGGCGACGCACGACCAAGGCAATGCCCAGACACACCACGAGGAGCAGCAGGACGCCGAGCGCGTCCAGCACTCCGAGCCAACCGTCGTGCATGCAACCTCCTCGACACCTGTGAACCGTGACCGGTCCGTGCGGACACCCGCCCGACAAATGCAGCAGGGTGAGCACACGTCAACCGTGTGCTCACCCTACGTGTGCCTGTGTGCCGACCGTCAGGAAGCCCGCTCGACAGCGCGCACGCGTGCCTCGGCACGACGTACGGCTTCGTTGGCTTCGTCGTCGTTCTCGCCTGCGGCCCGGAGACGCTCAAGGTCCTTGCGGGCCTTCTCCAGGTCGATCTCGTGCGACATCTCAGCCCGCTCGGAGAGGATCGAGACTCGGTCGTTGGAGACCGACAGGAAGCCAGCGTCAACCGCTGCGACCCACGTCTCGCCCTGCGGCGTCTGGATGTCGACGACACCCTCGATGATCACCGACAGCACCGGAGCGTGACCGGGCAGGACGCCCATGTCACCCTCGGTGGTGCGCGCGATGACCATCTTCGCCTCGCCCGACCACACGAGGCGGTCGGCCGAGACGAGTTCCACCTGCAGCAGTGAGCCAGCCATCAGGTGTTCTTCTGGATCTCGGCCCACTTGGCCTCGACGTCGTCGAGTCCACCGCACATGAAGAAGGCCTGCTCGGCGACGTGGTCGTACTCGCCCTCAGCGATCTTGTTGAACGCCTCGATGGTGTCCTCGATGGAGACCGTCGAGCCCTCGATGCCGGTGAACTGCTTGGCGACGTAGGTGTTCTGCGACAGGAAGCGCTGGATCCGACGTGCACGGTGTACGACGATCTTGTCCTCTTCGGACAGTTCGTCGACACCGAGGATGGCGATGATGTCCTGCAGCTCCTTGTTCTTCTGCAGGATCTGCTTCACGCGGATGGCGCAGTCGTAGTGCGCCTGGCCGATGTACTGCGGGTCCAGGATGCGCGACGTCGAGGTGAGCGGGTCCACGGCCGGGTAGATGCCCAGCGAGGCGATGTCACGCGAGAGCTCCGTGGTGGCGTCCAGGTGGGCGAACGTCGTGGCGGGAGCCGGGTCGGTGTAGTCGTCGGCGGGGACGTAGATCGCCTGCATCGACGTGATCGAGTGACCACGCGTCGAGGTGATCCGCTCCTGCAGCTGACCCATCTCGTCGGCCAGGTTGGGCTGGTAACCCACGGCGGACGGCATGCGGCCGAGCAGCGTGGAGACCTCTGAACCTGCCTGGGTGAAGCGGAAGATGTTGTCGATGAAGAGCAGCACGTCCTGCTTCTGCACGTCGCGGAAGTACTCCGCCATCGTCAGGGCCGACAGGGCGACGCGAAGACGCGTGCCCGGCGGCTCGTCCATCTGACCGAAGACCAGGGCGACCTTGTCGAAGACGCCGGCCTCCTGCATCTCCTCGATCAGGTCGTTGCCCTCACGGGTGCGCTCACCGACACCGGCGAACACGGACACGCCGGCGTGGTTCTTGGCCACACGGGCGATCATCTCCTGGATCAGCACGGTCTTGCCGACACCGGCACCACCGAACAGACCGATCTTTCCACCCGTGACGTACGGGGTCAGGAGGTCGATGACCTTGATCCCGGTCTCGAACATCTGAGTCTTGGACTCGAGCTGGTCGAAGGCCGGAGCCTTGCGGTGGATGCCCCACCGCTCCTTGACGTCGAGCGTCTCACCCTCTTCGAGGTTGAGGCACTCACCGGTCGTGTTGAACACGCGACCGAGGGTCACGTCACCGACGGGAACCGAGATCGGCTCGCCGGTGTCCCGCACGGTCGTACCGCGGACCAGTCCGTCGGTCGAGCGCATCGAGATGGCACGGACCATGCCGTGACCGATGTGCTGGGCGACCTCGAGGGTGATGGTCTCGGTGACGCCGTCGAGGGTCAGGTCGACCTTCAGGGCGTTGTAGATCGACGGCATTGCGTCGGTCGGGAACTCGATGTCCACGACCGCGCCGATCACGCGCGAAATGCGGCCGACGCCACCAGCAGCGCTAGCGGCCTGGGTCTCTTCGACAGTGGCAGTCATATTTCTCACTCATTCCCGGCGTTCGAGTCGGCAAGCGCATTGACGCCTCCGACGATCTCGCTGATTTCCTGGGTAATGCCAGCCTGGCGGGCCTGGTTGGCAATTCGCTTGTACTTCTTGATGAGTTCGTCGGCGTTGTCCGTCGCGGACTTCATTGCCTTCTGGCGGGCAGCGAGCTCGGAGGCTGCGGCCTGCAGGAGAGCGAAGAAGATCCGGCTCTGGACGTACTTCGGGAGCAACGCGTCAAGGACCTCGCTTGCGGAGGGCTCGAACTCGTAGAGCGGGAGCAACTCGCCCTGCTCAGGCGCCTCGGTGCCCTCCACGACCTCCAGAGGGAGCAGACGGATGGCCGTCGGCTCCTGGACCATCATCGACTTGAAGCGCGTGTAGACCACGTGCACCTCGTCGACACCGGTCTCGTCATCAGCCAGGAAGGCGTCGATGAGGGTGCCGCCGATCTCAGCTGCCACGTCGTACGTGGGCTGGTCGGAGAAGCCGATCCAGGACTGGACCACGGCACGCTCACGGAACTTGAAGTAGGCCTGGCCCTTGCGGCCGGTCGTGTAGAGGTCTACTTCCTTGCCCTCTCCCTTCAACTTCTCAATCAGGCGCTCGGCCTCCTTGAGAACGTTCGAGGAGTAGGCCCCTGCCAGACCGCGGTCACTGGTGACGACCAGGACCAGGGCCCGGCGGGAGTCCGCCGGCTCGGTGGTGAGGGGGTGGTCCACGTTCGAGAACGTGGCCACCGCCGACACCGCACGCGTCAGTTCGCGGGCGTACGGCGCTGCCGCCTTGGCCCGTCCCTGCGCCTTGATGATGCGAGACGCAGCGATGAGCTCCATGGCGCGCGTGATCTTCTTCATCGACTCGGTCGACTTGATCCGCGCGCGGTACTCACGCAGCGATACGGCCATCGTCAGCCCCGCTTCTGCTTGACGATCTGCTCCTGCTCGACGTCCTCGTCATCCAGGGCGACGTGCTCTTCCTTGCCGACCTTGATCGAGTGACCGTCAGAGGTCTCGAACTGGTCGAGGAACGCGTCGTACGCCTTGGTCAACTCGACCTCGGTGGAGTCTTCGAACTTGGCGGTCTCGCGGATCGCGGACAGGATCCCGGAGTGCGAGCGGCGCAGGAAGTCGAGGAACTCGCCCTCGAAGCGCAGCACGTCCTCGGCCGGCACCTTGTCCAGGCGACCGGAGGTACCGGTCCACAGCGACGCCGTCATCTCCTCGACCGGGTACGGCGAGTACTGCGGCTGCTTGAGCAGCGCCATCAGGCGCTGACCGCGGTCCAGCTGCTGACGCGACGCGGCGTCGAGGTCGGAGGCGAACATGGCGAACGCCTCCATGGCACGGAACTGCGCCAGGTCGACCTTGAGCGAACCGGTGACGGCCTTCATGGCCTTCGTCATCGCGGCACCACCGACTCGCGAGACCGAGACACCCACGTCGATGGCGGGGCGCTGGTTGGCCGCGAACAGGTCGGACTGGAGGAAGATCTGTCCGTCGGTGATCGAGATGACGTTGGTCGGGATGAACGCCGAGACGTCGTTGGCCTTGGTCTCGATGATCGGCAGGCCGGTCATCGAGCCCTTGCCCATGTCGTCGGAGAGCTTCGCGCAACGCTCCAGCAGACGGGAGTGCAGGTAGAAGACGTCACCCGGGTAGGCCTCACGGCCCGGCGGACGACGCAGCAGCAGCGACACGGAGCGGTAAGCCTCGGCCTGCTTGGTCAGGTCGTCGAAGACGATCAGGACGTGCTTGCCGTCGTACATCCAGTGCTGGCCGATGGCCGAGCCGGTGTACGGGGCGAGGTACTTGAAGCCGGCCGAGTCGGACGCCGGGGAGGCCACGATGGTGGTGTACTCCAGCGCGCCGGCCTCGGCGAGGGCGCCACGCACGGAGGCGATGGTCGAACCCTTCTGGCCGATGGCGACGTAGATGCAGCGGACCTGCTTGTCCGGGTCCCCGGACTCCCAGTTCTGCTTCTGGTTGATGATCGTGTCGATCGCGATGGTGGTCTTGCCCGTGGCGCGGTCACCGATGATCAGCTGGCGCTGTCCACGACCGATCGGGGTCAGGGCGTCGATCGCCTTGATACCGGTCGAGAGGGGCTCGTGCACCGACTTGCGCTGCATCACGTCAGGCGCCTGGAGCTCCAGCGCGCGGCGACCGGTCGTCGCGACCTCACCGAGGCCGTCGATCGGGGTGCCGAGCGGGTCCACCACGCGACCCAGGTAGCCGTCGCCGACGGGGACCGAGAGGATCTCGCCGGTACGACGAACGTCCTGGCCCTCTTCGATCTTGTCGAAGTCACCAAGGACAACGACGCCGATCTCGCGAGTGTCGAGGTTCAGGGCGATGCCCAGCGTGCCGTCCTCGAACTCGAGCAGCTCGTTGGCCATGACGGACGGGAGTCCGGTGACCCGGGCGATGCCGTCCGCAGCCTCGGAAACCGTGCCGACCTCTTCGCGGCTCGCAGTTTCGGGCTTGTAGTCCGCCACGAAGCGCTGCAGCGCGTCCCGGATCTCGTCCGGACGGATCGAAAGCTCCGTCATTTGCTCATCCTTACTTTCGTGTGCTCGAAGTTCTGGTGGAGTTGACCCTGCTGAGCCGAGGCTCAGACGGCCAGCTTGCGGCGGGCGTCGTCCAGGCGGTTGACGACGGTGCCGTCGATGACGTCGTCACCGATCTCGACACGGACGCCACCGATGACGTTCGGGTCAACTACGACGTTGAGTTGGATCTCGCGGTCGTACTGGCGCTGCAGGGCCGCCGCGAGGCGGGCCTGGTCGGTCGCGTTCAGTTCCTGGGCCACCGTGACGGTGGCGACCTTCTGACCGTGTGCCTGGGCAGCGAGCTGCTGGTAGGCGGAGATCGCGTCAGACATGGTCCGGTGACTACCGGCCAGGGCCTGGTCGGCCAGGGTGATGGTGGAGGTCAGGACCTTGCCCTCGAGCAGGCCCCTGATCAGGGCCCGCTTGTCCTGCACCGAGCGAGCGGGGTCGGACAGTGCCGAGCGCAGGTCGGGGTTGGTATCGAGGAGCTGGTCCAGGTCGTGGAGCTCGGAGGCCAACTGCTCCGACTCCGACCCGGCGGACTCGACCGTCGCGACCACGCTGAGCTCTTCGAGCGCCAGCGCCAGGTCCCGAGGTTGGGTCCACCGCTGGGCCACGGCCTCAGCCAGCAACTCGCCGGCGGTCGGAGACAGCTTGCCGGCGAAGAGTCCGTTGACGAGGCCGACCTTCGCCGTCGCGTCGACCGACACGTCGGTCGCGACACGGCGAAGCGTCGGCTGCCCACGGAGCACTTCGGCCACCGAGAACAGGTCGGTGCCGACCTGTGCGGCGTCGGCGCCACCGCTCAGGGCTCCCTTGAGGGAGCCGGTCAGAGCGGCGTACGCGTCGGCCGAAGCACCACGGAAAGACATCAGTTGGCGCCTTCCAGCTCGGCGAGGAAACGCTCGACGACGCGGCTCGAACGAGCCTCGTCATCCAGGCTCTCGCCGACGATGCGTCCTGCCAGGCCGGTGGCCAGGCTGCCGACCTCGGCACGCAACGAGATGACCGCCTGCTGGCGCTCCGCCTCGATCTGTGCCTTGCCGGCGTCGACGATGCGGGTTGCCTCGGCCTGAGCCTGCTCACGCAACTCCGCAATGATCGTGGCTCCCTGCTCGCGCGCCTCCTCACGGATGCGCGCAGCTTCGTGCCGCGCCTCGGAGAGCTGCTGGTCGAGCGCAGCCAGCTTGGCGTCGGCCTCGGCCTGCTTCGTCTCGGCGGCCGCCAGTCCACCTTCGATGGCGGCGGTGCGCTCGGCGTACGCCTGCTCGAAGGCAGGCACGACGAACTTCTTCATCAGCACGACGAGTGTGACGAAGAAGATCACTGCGAGGACGAACTCGACGGGGTGGGGGAAGAGGAAGTTGGGCTCCCCACCCGCTGCCCGGATGACCTCAGTCTGCATGTGCAGGTCCTTCTGTTGGATTCAGACGACAGGTATCAGCCGAAGTCTTCGTCAGATGACGAAGGCGAGGGCGATACCGATGATGGCGAGCGCCTCAGCCAGGGCGAAGCCCAGGATGGCGATCGGCTGGAGACGACCCTGCGACTCGGGCTGGCGAGCCACCCCGTTGATGTATGCGGCGAAGATCAGACCCACGGCGAGGCCGGGGCCGATCGTCGCGATGCCGTACCCGAGCATGTTGAGAGAGCCTTCCACGGCTTCTTCCTTTCGTAGTCCCCAGATTTTGGGAGTGTGTGGTGTTCGGTGATTCAGGAGAGTCCGACGGTGTCGGGCTCAGGGATGGAGATCAGTGCTCGTCCGCGAGCGCGCCGCCGATGTACATGGCGGTGAGGAGGACGAAGACGTAGGCCTGGAGGAACATGACCAGCATCTCGAGGACGCAGATGAGCATGAACATCACGAAGGACATCAGGCCGGCGCCGATGTAGGCCCCACCCATCGTCAGGAGGTGTTCACCACCCAGAGCGAAGAGCATCAGCAGGATGTGGCCGGCGAACATGTTGGCCAGGAGTCGCAGTGCCAGGGTGACCGGGCGCACCACGATGTTGGAGAAGAACTCCAACGGGATGAGCAGCAGCAGGACGGGGCCCTTGATGCCGCTCGGAAGAGTCTGGTGCTTGAGGTATCCGAAGAAGCCGTGCTTCTGCACGCCCACCGAGTTGTAGACCAGCCAGGCGATGAGTGCCAGGGCGTAGGCCACACCGGCCCGCGATGCGGTCGGGAACTGGATGCCCGGGAACAGGCCGAAGTAGTTGTTCACCAGGATGAAGAAGAACAACGACACCAGGAACGGCACGAAGCGCATGAAGTGCTCGCTGCCGACGTTGTCCCGGACGATGCTGTTGCGCACCATGCCGTAGCCGGCCTCGCCGATGTACTGCAGCTTGCCGGGCACCAGCGCTCGCTTGCGCGAGGCGTAGTAGAAGAAGACGAAGACCAGGATGGCCGAGAGGGCCAGCTGCAGCATCGGCTTCGTGACCCCGGCGAAGAAGGCGTACCCCATGAAATCGAACGTGGGAGCGGTGTCCTTGGTGTGCCCCAACGGGGGGAGGTTGAAGTCGGCCGGGCCCGGCGGGATGAATCCCTCTGCCCGAATCGCGCTCATCGCGATCACACTCACAATGTCTCCTGTGTCTGCCGCACTACTGATTCAAGAACTTGTCGTTGTCCGTGGGATCCGGTGGCGTGAACGCCTTCCAGGTCAGGTAGATGCCCAGAGCGGCTCCCACGACGATGCCGATGGCCACCATGAAGTCGGTGCCCCACCACTGGTCGAGACCCCACCCGGCGAATCCGTAGACCGCTACACCGGAGACAACGTAGGCAAAAGCCCGCCAAGGATCCTGGCTCGGTGTCTCCACATGCGGTTCCGCGGCGTGACCGTTGGATGGGTTCTCTTGAGTCATCGCGGTGGCGACGATAGCAGTCGAAGATGTCCATCACGCACCCGGCTCCTGCGTCTGGGACGCTCCGGAGACCGGAAGGTCATACATCGGGACGCGTGCCCGTGCACTCAACCAGATCTGGCTCGCGCTCCAGGTCAGGCTCGCCACGACGACACCCACGACGAGCCACGTGCCGTCGATCGTCGTGCCCAGCGCGCCTGACCTCTGCAGGGCCAGGAAGAAGGCCCCGGTCATGACGATCTGCAGGGCGTAGGTCATCAACGCGATGAGGAGCGAGAGGCTCGGCATCGCCGCTGCCACGGAGTGCACGACGAAGGTGCCGAACGACATCACGACGGCCAACGAGAAGGATCCGGCTGCCGCTCCCCCGACCGCTCCCTCACCGCCCGCAGCCCACGCCACGAGGGTGACCAGAGCGGCCATCGCGAAGGCCCCAACGGTCGTCAGGCCGAGGACTCGCAGGCCCGGGTCACCGGGGCGGCGGTTCATCTCGGTCGTCATGACGGCGGCCGTTCTGTGGGGAACAAGAGTCTCGCACCGCGGTGCTCTGCGGGCTAGTGAAAGTTATCACAAGGTCCTGGACGGGCGGAAAACGCCCCGTCCGAATCACTCGTGGACGGAGTGCTCCGCCGGCTTCAGTTGGGGGGTGGGCATCCGCGGCAACAGGAACGTCAAGGTGATCACGGCTACCCCCGCGGCCAACAGCGCCCAGGTCAGCGCGGGCCCGCTGTAGAGGCTGATCAGGACGGCACCGAAACTGATCAGCGCGGCCCACAACCACATGATGAAGACGGCCCGGCGCTGCGAGTGGCCGATCTCCAGCAGTCGGTGGTGGAGGTGCTCCTTGTCCGGCGCGAAGGGTGAGCGGCCCTGACGCGTCCGGCGTACGACGGCCAGCACCATGTCGGCCATCGGCACGACGAGCAGCGAGACGGGGAGGAGCAACGGCAGCAGGACCGCCCATCCCGGGTTGGCCCCCTCCCGACCGAACGCGATCTCCGAACCGTCGAACTGTCCGGTCAGGGTCAACGCGCTCGCCGAGAGGACCAGACCGATCAACATCGAACCCGAGTCCCCCATGAAGAGTCTGGCGGGGTGGAAGTTGTGCGGCAGGAAGCCCGCGCAGGCGCCGGCCAGCGCAGCGCTCAGGAGCGCGCCCGTGGTGGCCAGGGTGACTCCGTTGATGTCGGAGAGCTGGTAGCAGAACAGGAAACAGGCGGCGGCACCGATGCCCACGACGCCGGAGGCCAGTCCGTCGAGCCCGTCGACCATGTTGACCGCATTGACCGTCGACACGACGAGGAGCACGGTCAACAGCGCTCCCTCCGAGCTGGAGAGCGCGAACTGTTCCCCCTGACCATTGGGGAAGAAGTAGAACTTCACCCCGAACGCGACCAGGAGCCCGGCGGCCAACACCTGCCCACCGAACTTCGTCAGGGCATCGATGTCGAAGACGTCGTCCAGCACGCCGACCGCACAGATCAGCGACCCTGCGATCAACACTGCGGCGGCGTCGCGGAAGACGAAGGGGTCACTGCCCGAGAGGAAGGGCAACTCCCGGGCCACGAACCAGGCCGCCCACAGCCCTCCCAGCATCGCCAGGCCCCCGAGGTAGGGGATCGGCTCCGCGTGGACGTCACGGTCGCGGACCTGGGCGACGGCGCCCGTACGGATCGCGATGTCGCGCGCGATGACCGTGAGGAGGTACGTCGAGGCTGCTGCGACGGTGAAGACCAGGAGGAACTCGCGCATCAGGCCTTCTCGGTGTCCTCTTGAGCAGGCGCGACCTCGGCATCGGGATCGTCCGCGGACTCGGGGTCCGTCTGGGCGGCGTACGGGGCCTCGGCCGGGGTCTCGGGCACCACGCCCTCACCGACGAGCATGACGGCGAGCGGATCGAGGACCTCGCGCAGGGCAGCCACTCCCACCGCGCCCACGCGCAGCACGCGACAGCTCTTGCCGGTGACGTCAACGATGGTGGAGGGGTCCGCGCCCGGCGTACGACCTGCGTCGACGACCACCGCAACGGATTCGCCCAGCATGGCGGTCGCCTCGTCGGCGTCGCGGGCCGCAGGCTCTCCGCTCAGGTTGGCAGAGCTGACTGCCAGGGGGCCGGTCCGCTCCAGGATGCCGAGCGCAATCTCGTGATCGGGCATGCGTACCGCGACCGTGCCGCGGGTCTCCCCCAGGTCCCACTTCAACGACGCCTGTTGGCGGCAGACCAGCGTGAGCGGGCCCGGCCAGAACGCCGAGACCAGGGCGCGCGCGTACTCCGGCACCTCGGTCGCGAGGGCGTCCAGGGTGGTGGCGCTGCTGACCAGCACCGGAGGCGGCATGTCGCGTCCGCGCCCCTTCGCCGCGAGCAGCGCCGTGACCGCGCTCGCGTCGAACGCATCGGCACCAATGCCGTAGACGGTGTCGGTGGGGATCACGACCAGTTCGCCCCGACGGACTGCCTGGGTCGCAGCCTCCATGGCCTCGTCGCGTTCGGTCTCGGTTCCGGTGCTCAGTTGCATGGTGCTCATCGTGCCAGTCGGGCCGTGAGGAAGCGCGCACGACCGGCAAGATCTCGATGGTCGTGCACCTCGCTCCACCTTCCGGCGGTCACGAAGATGCCGGGGGCACTCGCCCCCTGGACATCGGCGTGCTCAGCTCCCACCACTCCCCCGGGCCGGAGCAGCAGAGCGGCCCGACGCTCCAGGACCCGCAGCGCGTCCAGGCCGTCCTGGCCCGAGAAGAGAGCCAGGTGCGGGTCGTGGTCACGGGCTTCGCTCGCCACCGACTCCCAGGCCTCGAGGGGGATGTAGGGCGGATTGCAGACCACGACGTCGACCGTCCCGTCCAGCTCGGGAAAGGCATCCGCCATGTCTCCTTGGCGCAGGTCGACGCCGGTGCTGCGGAGATTGCGCTCCGCCCACCCGTACGCAGGCTCGTCCAGTTCGACGGCGTGCACGCGTGCGCTCGGCACCTCGTGGGCCACCGCCTTGGCGATCGCCCCCGAGCCGGTGCAGAGGTCGACGACCACCGGGGCCTCGAGGCCCTGGCAGGCCTCGATTGCCCAGCCGGCAAGGAGCTCGGTCTCGGGTCGCGGCACGAAGACTCCCGGCCCCACCTCGAGCTCGACGTGTCGGAAGTAGGCGCGCCCCGTGAGGTGCTGGAGTGGGATTCGGGTGGCACGCCGATGGACGAGCTCGTCCATCTGCACGACCTGGCCTGCAGTGAGCTCATCGAGCAGTGTCAGGTTTCCCAGGCTGCGCCCGGTCACGTGGGAGAGCAACAGGTTGACGTCGAACTCTGGGGACTCGACTCCGCCTGCGGCGAGGAGGTCAGCCCATGCACGTCGCTGGGCAGCGAGGGCTGCGCGCCGAGGCGACATCGCTGTCAGTCCTCGAGCGCCGCGAGGCGGGTCGTCAGGTCGGCCTTCACGCACGACTCGATGACGGGCTCGAGCGCGCCGTCGAGCACCTGGTCCAGGTTGTAGGACTTGTAGCCGGTGCGGTGGTCCGAGATCCGGTTCTCCGGGTAGTTGTAGGTGCGGATCCGCTCCGACCTGTCCACCGTACGCACCTGGGAGCGCCGCGCATCCGAGGCCTCCGCGTCAGCCGCGTCCTGGGCAACCTGCATCATCCGGGCCCGCAGGATGCGCATGGCCTGCTCCTTGTTCTGGAGCTGGCTCTTCTCGTTCTGGCAACTGGCCACGATGCCGGTCGGGACGTGGGTGATCCGGACCGCCGAGTCGGTCGTGTTGACACTCTGGCCGCCGGGGCCCGAGCTGCGGTAGACGTCGATGCGCAGGTCGTTCTCGTCGATCGAGAACTCGACCTGCTCGGTCTCCGGCATCACCAGAACGCCGGCCGCCGAGGTGTGGACACGACCTTGGGACTCGGTCACCGGCACTCGCTGGACGCGATGCACTCCGCCCTCGAACTTGAGCAGGGCGTAGGGGGCACGACCGGGCTCGGAGACTCCCCGGGCCTTGACCGCCACGGTGACCGACTTGTAGCCACCAAGGTCGGAGTGGGCCGCGTCGATGATCTCGACGCCCCACCCACAGGTCTCCGCATAGCGGGTGTACATGCGCAGCAGGTCACCGGCGAAGAGCGCCGACTCCTCACCCCCCTCCCCCGACTTGATCTCGAGCAGCGCGTCCTTGGAGTCGGTGGGGTCCCGCGGCACCAACAGGTGGCGGAGTCGTTCCTCGGCAACCGGCAGACGAGCGGTGAGCGACTCTGCTTCCAGGGCGAAGTCGGCGTCGTCACCAGCGAGCTCGGTGGCAGCCGCAAGGTCGTCGATGATGCCGTTCATCTCGCGCCAGGCGGCGATCACGGCGGAGAGCTCGGCATAGCGCTGGTTCAACTGCTTGGCCAGGCGTTGGTCGGCGTGGGTCTCCGGCGCCCCGAGGCGCTGCTCGATGTCAGCGTGCTCAGCGAGCAGACCGTCGATGGCCTCGAACACTGGTTCTCCTTGGCACGGTGGTGCGGACTCCCGACCGGACCGTCAGGAGAAATGAACGGACGCCGGCCCCCACCTCAGTGGGAACCGGCGTCCGGACAGAACTACTTCTTGCCGTAGCGGGCCTCGAAGCGGGCCACGCGGCCGCCGGTGTCGAGGATCTTCTGCTTACCGGTGTAGAACGGGTGGCACTGCGAGCAGACGTCGGCGCGGAGCGTGCCGGAAGTCGCGGTGCTGCGGGTGGTGAAGGTCGCGCCGCAGGTGCAGGTGACCTCGGTCGTGACGTACTCCGGGTGGATGTCCTTCTTCATGTCATTCCTCTCGAGGTCGCCGGGTCGTGCCGCCTGATGCAGCACGTGAACCGGTACCGAGGGTCAATTCTGCCACTGGGTGCCACACCCGACCCAATCCGGGGCCGGGCACGCCGCTCAGCGGTTGAGAAGAGCCTCGACCCGGGCCGCCAACTCCCTCGGACTGAAGGGCTTGGTGATGTAGTCGTCGGCGCCTGAGTCGAACCCCGTCTCGCGGTCGGACTCCTGGGCGCGAGCAGTCAGCAGGATCACCGGAAGGTCCGCCAGAGCAGGGTCGTTGCGGATCACCCGGACGGCCTCAAGACCGGACATGCCGGGCATCATCACGTCGAGGACGGCCAGGTCCGGACGGCGACGCTGTACCTCTTCCACCGCGGAAGCGCCGTCAGCCACAGCGACGACTTCGTGACCCATGGTCGACAGCTTGAACTCGACCAACTCCCGGATGTCCACGTCGTCATCTGCAACGAGGATGTGTGCCATGTTCAGTTCGACCCTTCGCAAATGATGGTGAGAGCAGCCTAAGAGGGATCGGCCCTGTGCGGGGCAATATCCGGGAGCGAGAGCGATCACCTCCCTCCGCTTACCGGATATTCGGTATGCGAAGGGAGGTGGCGGCTCACTGGTTCAGCGCTTGGCCAGTTCCGAGACGTCGGCCTGCTGGACCTTGGACAGGAATTCGACGTTGTTCCTGGTGCGCGACATCCGCCCCAGCACCGACTCCAGAGCAGGCAGCGCGTCGACGTCCATCAAGGCCGTACGCAACTTGAGCAGGATGGCCTGTTCCTCCTCGCCGAGGAGGTGCTCCTCGCGCCGGGTCGACGAACCGACCACGTCGACGGGCGGGAAGAGCCGACGCGCGGCAAGCTCTCCGCGCAGCACCAGCTCCATGTTGGCCGTGCCGGCGAACTCCTCGAAGATGGCGTCGTCCGCGGAGGACCCCGTCTCGACGATCGCGGTGGCGAGGATGGTCAGTGAGCCACCGTCCTCCACGTTGCGCGCCGCACCGAAGAGCTGTTTGGCGGGATGCAGTGCGGCGGAGTCGACACCGCCGTGCAGCACCTTTCCGGTCGCCGGGACCACGGTGCTGTAGGCCCGACCCAGACTCGTCAGGGAGTCCATCAGGACGACGACGTCGTGGCCCAGCTCGACCAGCCGCTTCGCCCGCTCCACGGCGAGCTCGGCGATCAGGATGTGGTCACTGGCCGGGCGGTCGAACGTCGAGGCGATGACTTCGCCGCGGATCGAGCGCTGGTAGTCGGTGACCTCCTCAGGGCGCTCGTCGATCAGCACCACCATCAGGTGGCACTCCGGGTTGTTGGCACTGATCGAACTGGCGATCGCCCCCATGACCTCGGTCTTGCCCGAGCGTGGCGGCGCCACGACAAGTCCGCGTTGTCCCTTGCCGATCGGGGCCGCGATGTCGATCACCCGACCGAGGGTGTTGGAGCTGTCGGTCTCCAGACGAAGCCGCTCAGCGGGGTGGATCGGCGTGAAGTCGGCAAACTCGGGGCGCTCCTGGGCAGCGTCCGGCTCGACGCCGTTGACCGTGTCGATACGGACCATCGGGTTGAACTTCTCCCGACGCTCCCCCTCACGCGGATGACGCACCTGCCCGACGAGCGCGTCCCCGCGGCGCAGGCCGTACTTGCGGACCATCGACAGCGAGAGGTAGACGTCGTCGGCTCCCGGCAGGTAGCCACTGGTGCGGACGAAGGCGTAGTTGTCGAGGACGTCGAGGATCCCTGCAGCGGGCACGAGGACGTCGTCCTCGAGGATGGTGGTGTCGGGCTCGTTGCGGGCGCCCGTTCGACCGCCAGTACGTTCGCGACCGCGGCGGCGGCGATTGCGGCGACTGCCACCCTCGTCGTCGAAGTCATCGTCGTCCTGCTGGCGTGCCTGGTCCTGACGCCCCTGGTCCTGCTGGCGGTTCTGGTCCTGGCGGTTCTGGTCCTGTCGGTTCTGGTCCTGTCGGTTCTGCTTGCCCTGCTGATCCTGCTTGCCCTGGCCGGACTGCTCCTGCTGATCCTGCTTGCCCTGACCGGACTGCTCCTGCTTGGCCTGCTTGTTGCCCTGGCCGGACTGCTCCTGCTTGGCCTGCTTGTTGCCCTGACCCTGCTTGTTGCCCTGACCCTGCTTGCCCTGGCCGGACTGCTCCTGCTTGCCCTGGCCGGACGACTCCTGCTTGTCCTGTCGAGCGGACCTGGCGGACTTGGCGCCCTGCTCCTGACCGGATGACCCTGCGCCGTCTGAACGCTCCGCTGCCTGGGCCTCGCCTTCCTGTGGTGCGCGCACCGGACGCTGACGGGTGCGTTGCGTCGTACGGACCCGGGGCTTGTCCCCGGCGCTCGAGTCGCCGCCACCGTCGGCGGCGGCGGACTCCTGCGCCCCGTCAGCGGGAGCAGTCTTCTCCCCCTCGGATGTCGGGGCCTTCCTGGCCTGCTCCACCTTCGCTGCCGCACGCTGGGGCGCGCCGGCGGCATGGCTGTCCTGATGGGCCTTGATGGCCTCGATCAGCTGTGCCTTCTTCATGGACCCGGCCCCGGCGATGCCGATACCGCCAGCCACCGCCTTGAGATCGGCGAGGAGCATGCTGTTGATGCTTGCGGCCCGCTTCTTGGCGGGCGGCGGGGTGGTGGATCCGGTGGTGGTTTCGCTCACGAGAGCCCTTCCCACGTTCAGTGCCGACGGTGGAGGTCGGCTCACGTCAAGTCTCTGCTCCGGAACCGCTCACCACGGGTGGTGCCCGCGTGCGGCGGAAGGAAAGAGGTCACCCGCGATGAGGACATCAGAATCGGGTGGGTACGCCGAGTGGCGCGCGCTCACGCTACCACCGCTCACGCCCAGGGCGCTGGGCCGTCCCGGGCATGTCATCGCCGGGTCATTCCACCCGGGCGCCGTCCTGGTCGATCAACAGGTGACGCGTCGCCCATCCCGCAGGACTGCGTTGGATCAACTCGTCCACCGACCCCAGGTCGGTCAACGCCAACACCGTCGGTCCGGCGCCCGAGACGACGGCCGGGAACCCGTCGGCACGCAACTGCCGGATGAGCGCCAGGGACTCCGGCATCGCCGGCTCGCGGTAATCCTGGTGCAGCTTGTCCTCGGTCGCGGTGAGCAGCCAGTCCGGCCGACTCGAGAGCGCGGCCACCAGCAGAGCCGCACGTCCAGCGTTGGCCGCGGCCGCCGCGTGGGGAACACTGCTCGGGAGCAACCCGCGAGCCACCTTCGTCGCCACCGGCTCGGTGGGCACGAAGGTCACGGTGGTGACGCGCGGGTCGACCGGCATCTTCAGCGCGAACCATCGCCCGTTGTCGTCACCCGCGATCGTGAATCCGCCGTACATCGCCGGGGCGACGTTGTCGGGGTGTCCCTCCAGGCCTGCCGCAAGCCGGAAGATGGCGTCGTCGTCGAGGAGCAGCTGGCCACCAGCGACCATGGCGCGGGCCAGCACCAGACCGCCCACGATCGCGGCGGAGGAGGAGCCCATGCCACGGGTGTGCGGGATGACGTTCTTGCACTCGAGGGTGAAACCCTGGGGCTCCGTGCCCATCGCACGGAAGCCCATCCGCATGGCGCGTACGACGAGGTGGGACTCGTCGCGCGGCACGTCCTCGGCGCCGCACCCGCGTACGTCGACCTCGATGCCCCCTGCGGTCACCTCGGCGGTGAGCTCGTCACGCGAGGAGAGGGCGAGGCCGAGCGCGTCGAACCCCGGTCCGAGGTTGGCGGAGGTGGCCGGCACGCTGACGGTGACCGGCCCCTCGACGAACGGCGCCACGCCTCAGGCCAGTCCGGCCGCAGCAGCTGCCGCGTCGACGTCGGCGTCGACGACCACGTCGACCAGAGGACCGAAGCCCTCCAGCGCGGTGGCGGTGTCCTTGAGCCCGTTGCCGGTCACGGTGATCACGATGCGCTTGCCGGAGAAGTCCTCGCCGGCAGCGACAGCCTTGAGCAGGCCCGCCACACCGATGGCCGATGCCGGCTCGACGAAGACACCGTCGTGGGCGGCGAGGTCGCGCTGGGCAGCCAGGATGTCGTCGTCGCTGATCGCCGCGAAGCTTCCTCCCGACTCCTCCTTGGCGGTGACCGCAAGGTCCCACGAAGCCGGGTTGCCGATGCGGATCGCCGTCGCCTTGGTCTCGGGGTCGGCGACCGGCGCACCGTGGACGAGAGGGGCAGCACCTTCGGCCTGGAAACCGCGCATCACCGGCCGGCGGGTGGACCTGCCGGCCTTCTCGTACTCGCTGTAGCCCATCCAGTACGCGGCGATGTTGCCGGCATTGCCCACCGGGAGGAAGTGCAGGTCCGGGGCGTCGCCCAGGAAGTCGATGATCTCGAAGGCGGCGGTCTTCTGCCCCTGGAGGCGGGCCGGGTTGACCGAGTTGACCAGCGCCACCGGGTACTTCTCGCTCAACTCCCGCGCCATCGTGAGGCAGTCGTCGAAGTTGCCGCGGACCATGATGATCTGACCACCGTGCACGATCGCCTGGGCCATCTTGCCGGCCGCGATCTTGCCCTCGGGCACGAGGACCAGCGGCTTGAGGCCAGCCTTGGCTGCGTACGCGGCCATCGAGGCCGATGTGTTGCCCGTGGAGGCGCAGACGACGGCCTTGGCCCCCTCGTGGACCGCCACCGAGATCGCGGTGGTCATGCCGCGGTCCTTGAAGGACCCGGTCGGGTTGTTGCCCTCGACCTTGAGCCAGACCTCGGCGCCGGTGAGCTCGGAGAGCCAGCCGGAGTCGACGATCGGGGTGCCGCCCTCACGCAGGGTGATGGCCTTCATGCCTGCGGGGATGTCCAGGAGGTCCCGGTACTCCTCGATGACGCCCAACCACTGGTGCACTGTCATTCCGACTCTCCTTCGACGCGCATCACCGAGGTGACCTCGCGAACGATCTCCATGCCCCGCAACTGTTCGACGGTGGCACTCAACTGGGCGTCCGTGGCCTGGTGGGAGACCACGACGAGCTGTGCTTCGTCACCGCGGCCCTCCTGTCGGACGATCTGGATCGAGACGTCGTTGTCTGCGAAGGCCTGGGCAACCGCGGCGAGCACGCCCGCGCGGTCCTGCACGTCGATGGCGACGTGGTAGCGCGTGACGGTCTGACCCATCGGGAGGATCTCGCGCTCGGCGTAGGCCGACTCGCCCACGCCGGTGGTGTCGTGGAGCCGGTTGCGTGCCACCGTGACGAGGTCTCCCAGCACGGCTGAAGCGGTGGGAGAACCACCCGCACCCGGGCCGTAGAACATCAACTGGCCGGCAGCCTCGGACTCGACGAAGACTGCGTTGTACGCCTCACGGACGCTCGCCAGTGGGTGCGAGCGCGGGATCATCGCCGGGTGCACGCGCACGGCCACCTGGTCGTCGCGCAGCTCGGCGATGGCCAGCAGCTTGACCACGGCGTCCATGTCGCGGGCCGAGGCGATGTCCGCAGCCGTGACCTCCGAGATGCCTTCGCGGTGCACGTCGCCGACGGTGACCCGCGTGTGGAAGGCCAGGCTCGCCAGGATGGCGGCCTTGGCAGCCGCGTCGAACCCCTCGACGTCGGCGGTGGGATCAGCCTCCGCGAAGCCCAGCTCCTGGGCCTCCTCGAGGGCATCGGTGAACCCCGCGCCCGAGGTGTCCATCTTGTCGAGGATGAAGTTGGTGGTGCCGTTGACGATCCCCAGGACACGGGTGACCCGGTCACCGGCCAGCGACTCGCGCAACGGACGCAGGATCGGAATGGCACCCGCCACCGCGGCCTCGTAGTAGAGGTCCCGCTCGGCCTTGGCGGCAGCCTCGAAGAGCGTCGGACCGTCCTCGGCCAGGAGCGCCTTGTTGGCGGTGACCACGGACGCCCCGTTGGCCAGGGCCGCGAGGATCAGGGTGCGGGCGGGCTCGATGCCGCCGATGACCTCGACCACGACGTCCACGTCGGCGCGGGAGACCAGGGCCTCGGCATCGGTGGTGAGCAGCTCTGGCGCCACCTCCACCTCGCGCGGCGCGTCGAGTCGGCGTACGGCCACGCCGACCAACTCCACCGGGGCACCCACCCGCGCCTCGAGGTCGCCGGCCTGCTCCGTCAGGAGCCGAACCACCTGGGACCCCACCGAGCCACAGCCCAGCAACGCCACCTTCAACGACTTCTTGCTCATGCTCCACCCACGTCGGTTGCCAACAGATCTTCCTCAGTCTCACGGCGCACGACCACGCGTGTCGCCCCGTCCCGCACGGCGATCACAGGGGGTCGCAGCGCATGGTTGTAGTTGGATGCCATCGAACGGCAGTAGGCACCGGTCGCCGGGACCGCCACCAGGTCGCCCGCGGTCACGTCGCCGGGCAGGAACTCGTCCTTGACCACGATGTCACCTGCCTCGCAGTGCTTGCCGACCACCCGTGTCAGGCGTGGCTCGGCGTCGGAGGCGCGGTTGGCCACGGTGCAGGAGTAGTCCGCGTCGTACAACGCGGTCCGGATGTTGTCACTCATCCCGCCGTCGACGCTGACGTAGAGGCGGCTTGCTCCCCCGTCGAGCGCGACGTCCTTGACCGTGCCGACGGTGTAGACGGTGCACATCGACGGACCCACGATGGCGCGGCCGGGCTCGATCGAGAGTCGCGGCGCCTCGATGCCCAGCCCGCGACACTCGTGGGCGACGATCTCGCTCATCTCACCGGCCAGGTTCTCCGGGGTCGAGGGGTCGTCCTGCGTCGTGTAGGCGATGCCGAAGCCACCGCCCAGGTCCATCTCGGGCATGACGACGCCCAGATCGTTGACCACGCGGGCGTGCAGTGCGAGGACCCGACGAGCGGCGACCTCGAACCCGGACGAGTCGAAGATCTGACTGCCGATGTGCGAGTGCAGGCCGAGCAGGTGCACCCCCGGTGCGGCGCTCAGGCGGCTGACCCCTTCGAAGGCGTCGCCCGAGGTGATCGAGAAACCGAACTTCTGGTCCTCGTGGGCAGTGGCGATGTACTCGTGGGTGTGCGCCTCGACGCCAGCAGTGACCCGCACCATGACCCGTACAGGGCTGGCCTGTTGCTCCTCGACCGGGCGGGCGGTCGCAAGGGCCACGACGCGCTCGATCTCGTCGAAGGAGTCGACGATGATGCGGCCGACACCGAGCTCGACGGCACGGGCCAACTCGGCGACCGTCTTGTTGTTGCCGTGGTAGCCGACGCGGGCCATGTCGAAGCCTGCCCGCTGGGCCACGAGGAGCTCGCCGGCGCTGCAGACGTCGAGGCAGAGGCCTTCCTCGGCGATCCACCGAGCGGTGGTCGTGCTCAGGAAGGCCTTGCCTGCGTAGTAGACGTCGTAGTCGGCGAAGGCGTCGCGGAAGGCCGCAGCGCGGCCTCGGAAGTCGACCTCGTCGAGGACGTACGCCGGAGAGCCGTGCTCGGCAACCAGGTCGGTCAGCGCGACGCCACCGATCTCCAGGACACCGTCGACCTTGCGTGCCGTGCTGGACCACAGCGGAGTGACGAGGGCATTGGGGTCGGCGGGCTCGCGCAGCCAGGAAGGTCCGCGCAGCGCCCCGGACGCGTGGGCCCACCCGGCCTCGTGGGTGGCGCTCACATCCGCTCCGGGGCGGAGACGCCGAGGAGGTCGAGACCGTTGGCCAGGACCGTACGGGTGGCAGCCACCAGCAGCAGGCGGGCTCGGTGCAGGTCGCCCGGCTCCTCGTCGCCCATCGGCAGTACGCGACACGAGTCGTAGAACCGGTGGTAGGTGCCGGCGAGGTCCTCGAGGTAACGCGCGACCCGGTGCGGTTCGCGCAGCTCGGCCGCGCTCGCGATGACCCGCGGGAATTCGGCGAGGGCGCGGATCAGCTCGCCCTCCTTCTCGTGGGAGAGCAGCGTGGGGTCGAAGTCGTCCCCGGCCGGCGCCAGACCCAGGTCCGCGCCGTTGCGCAGCAGCGAAGCCACTCGGGCGTGCGCGTACTGGACGTAGTAGACGGGGTTGTCGTTGCCGGCCTTGGCCCACAGGTCCAGGTCCAGGTCGATGTTGGAGTCCGAGCTGTAGCGGGCCAGGGCGTAACGGGCCGCGTCGACCCCGATGGCGCTCACCAGGTCGTCGATCGTGACCACGGTGCCGGCCCTCTTGGACATCCGCATCGGCTGGCCGTCGCGAAGCAGGTTGACCATCTGGCCGATCAGGATCTCCAGGTTGGTGCCAGGAGTGTCACCGAACGCGGCGCACATCGCCATCATCCGACCCACGTAGCCGTGGTGGTCGGCGCCCAACATGATGAAGCAACGGTCGAAGCCGCGTTCACGCTTGTCGAGGTAGTAGGCCAGGTCCCCGGAGAGGTAGGCGCCTTGACCGTCGGACTTGATGATCACGCGGTCCTTGTCGTCACCGAACTTCTCGGTGGCCAGCCAGATCGCGCCGTCCTTCTCGTAGGTGTTGCCGAGCTCGCCGAGCTTGGCGACCGCACGGTCGACGGCGCCGGACCTGTGCAGCGTGTCCTCGTGGAAGTAGACGTCGAAGTCGACGCCGAAGTCGTGAAGGCTCTGACGGATCTCGGCGAACATCATCTCGACGCCCACGGCTCGGAAGATCTCCTGCGCGGTCTCGGAGTCCTGCTCCAGCGCGTCGGGGCGCTGGGCCAGGACTGCTCCCGCGATGTCGTGGATGTACTGCCCGCCGTAGCCGTCCTCCGGGGTCGGCTCACCCTTGGCAGCGGCGAGCAGTGACCCGCTGAAGCGGTCGATCTGCCCGCCGTGATCGTTGAAGTAGTACTCGCGGGTGACCTCGGCGCCGGTCTTGGTGAAGATCCGGCCGAGCGCGTCACCGACCGCCGCCCAACGGACGCCTCCGATGTGGATCGGCCCGGTCGGGTTGGCGGAGACGAACTCCAGGTTGATCTTCTCGCCCGCGAAGGTGTCGGAGCTGCCGTACGCCGCACCGGCGGCCACGATGTCTGCCGCGACCTGGCCCTGCGCGCCGGCATCGACGGAGATGTTCAGGAAGCCCGGACCTGCGATCTCGACGCCGGAAATGCCGGCATCGGCCTCGAGCCCGGCCTTCACCAACTCGGCGAGGGCCCGGGGGTTGGTGCCGGCCTTCTTCGCCAGTTGCAGCGCGACGTTGGTCGCGTAGTCGCCGTGCCCCTTCTGCCGGGGTCGCTCCACCGTCACGTCGGTCGGCACACCGTCGGGCAAAGTGAGCGCGCCGTCGGTGGCGAGTCCGTTGAGGACGTCGACGATCAGGGAGGAGAGATGCTCGGGGGTCACCGCACCAGCCTATCCGCGCGGAGCCTGTGGCCTGACATCGGTTTCACCCCTCGTGACCTGACCCCGCCACCGGTGGCGCCCCACGCCCGGCAAGCGGGGCAGTTTCGCTCGCTCGACCGATGCCCGGTAGTCTTCTGGGCGCTACGGGCCCCCGTAGCTCAGGGGATAGAGCGCCGCCCTCCGGAGGCGGAAGCGCAGGTTCGAATCCTGCCGGGGGTACCCAACGCCGAGAGCCGGACCAGAGATGGTCCGGCTCTCGTCATTTCATTGTGCCAACAGGTTCAGCAGCGCTTGATCGTCGCGTCATTGCGGGCGTCGTTGCCGTAGCGCCGTGCCGCTGCGGTGTCGGGGAAGACCACGCTGGCCGCCCCGGCCTGACCGATGCCGCCCTGGATCACGCAGGTGGAGATCTTGCGTGACTTCACCGTCCCGATCGCCTGCGCGATCCGGAACATCTCGGCCGGCGAGGCGTCCGTGGACGTGTGCTTGAGCACCGCCGCGACGCCTCCCTCGATGAAGCCCGGCCTGGCCTGCTTCTCCACGATCTTGGCGTGGATGCCGCGCATCACCCGCTGCTGGTTGGCGGACCGGCCGAAGTCGCCATCCCTGAGACCCTTGCGGATCCGCGAGAACGCCATCGCGTCGTACCAGCCGAGACTGATCCTCCCGCCCCTGAACCCTTCACGCTTCAGGTTGGGGTCGGAGAACGGATACGGGTTGTTGACGGTGATGTTCCCGATCTCGCGGACCATGCCCTCGAGACCTTCGAACCGCGTCACCATCACATAGTCGGGCTCGATGCCGATCAGTTGCTCCACCGCGCGCGCCTGGAGTTGCGGACCCCCGCGCACCATGGCCGCGTTGATCCTGTCCCGGCCGTACCCAGGGATGTTGACGTAGGAGTCACGAGCCATGCCGATCGCGGTGGCGGCTCCGGTGTCGGCGTGGATGCCGACCAGCTGCAGTGCGTCGGCCCGAGTTCTGGTCATGTTCTCCCCCGGCCTGGCATCCGAACCGATCGCCAGGATCCAGATGACGTCAGGACTCAGGTCCACCTGGTGGGCCCGTTCCACCTTGACGAGGTTGACGCGGGTGGGCGCCACCTCGGGCTCCGGGACAGCGATCACCACGAGCGCCAGGACCAGCGCGAGCAGTGGCGTACGTACGAGGGCGCGGGTCCGGAGGTGTCCCCGCATCGTGGCCGACCGGACTCTCATCGTTCCTCCTGGGTGAGGTCGTAGCCGAAGATCTTCCAACCACCCTTGGCGGGGGACAACATGACGCGCCCCCGGACCAGGAAGGTGCTCTCCACCTCTCCGGTGGTCTCGTACCTCAGCAACACCCGGGCGGTGACTCCCTGGGCTCGACCCTTGTGGGCAAGCACGTCGTTGCGGACCACACGGCGATCGGCAGCGATGCTCTCCACCTGCTCGCTCACCGCAGCCGCCGAGGTGAGTTTCTTGTCCTTGCGCGCCTTCTTGGCTGCGTCGGGAGTGAAGCCACCCCAGGCCTCCTCCCCCACGGTCCGCGGGAACTCCCCGCCCACGAAGGCGTCGTCGAACCACGCATCGACGACTGCTGTCACCTGCTCACCCACCGCGTCGCGGCGCGCCTTCGGCAAGCGGCCCGCGACGTTCACCACCTTGGTCGAGGTGGCCAGCGGCGCAGGTGTCGCGACCTCGGCCGGCGGATCCTCCCGTGGCCCGGGTGCGGGATCGTCGCCGGAGCAGCCACTGAGGCTACCGATCAGTAGTGCCAGGCCCGCCACAGCGGCGCCAGGTCGAGTCCAACGAGGCCTCACAGGTCTCCCTTCCGCCTCTCGGCGCGTGTGTCTCGCCACAGCCTGCCGGAAAGTCGGACCTGCCCCCAGCATTTGTGGGTGGGTGGGTCTAGCCTTGACGTCGACTCACCACACTTTCAGCGCGCGTACCCCGGAAGAGGCGAACCAAGCCGTGCCGCAGTCCCCCAGCTCTGACCAGCCCTCAACGACGACCCCCGGCGCCGACTTCGGTGCCAACGAGTGGCTGGTCGAGGAGATGTTCGAGCAGTACCAGAAGGACCCCAAGAGCGTGGCTCCCGAGTGGGCCACCTACTTCGCGGGGCGCAAGTCCCCGGACAACAGTGCTCCGGCGGCGAAGAGCCCCGCGGCCTCGTCGAAGCCCGCCGCACCCGCTGCTGCCGCGGCCCCTGCTGCGGCCAAGAGCGACGACAAGCCGGCGCCCGCGCCCAAGAGCGCCTCCCCGACCACCGGTCCCGTCCCGGTCGCCAAGCCTCGTCCGACCGCGGCCGCCGCCGAGCCCGCCAAGGGCACCGCCAGCCCGGTCGCGAAGGACCCTGCCCCGGCCTCGAAGACCGAGACCAAGGACGAGCCCCGCTACACCACCCTGCGTGGGATCCCGGGCGCCACCGCCAAAAACATGGACATCTCCCTGTCCGTGCCCACCGCCACCTCGGTGCGCAACATCCCGGTCAAGTTGTTGTGGGACAACCGCATCGTCATCAACAACCACCTCACCCGCGCGCGTGGCGGCAAGGTCTCCTTCACCCACCTCATCGGTTACGCCATCGTCCGCGCCATGCGCGAGATGCCGGAGATGAACAGCACCTACACCGAGGTCGACGGCAAGCCGACGCTCGTCAGTCCGGCCCACGTGAACCTGGGTCTGGCCATCGACCAGCGCAAGAAGGACGGCACCCGCCAGCTCGTGGCTCCCTCCATCAAGGGCTGCGAGACCATGGACTTCGCAGCGTTCTGGACTGCCTACGAAGAGATGGTCGGCAAGGCTCGCGACAACAAGCTGGGCATGGACGACTACGCCGGCACCACCATCTCGCTGACCAACGTCGGCGGTCTGGGCACCAGCCACTCCGTGCCGCGTCTGATGGCCGGTCAGGCCGCCATCTTCGGTGTGGGATCCATGGAGTACCCGCCGGAGTTCCAGGGCGCCTCCCAGGAGACCCTGACCCGCAACGCGGTCAGCAAGATCATGACGATGACCTCGACGTACGACCACCGGGTCATCCAGGGAGCCCAGTCGGGAGAGTTCCTCCGTCTCGTCCACCAGTTCCTGCTGGGCGACGGTGGCTTCTACGACGAGATCTTCGCCTCCCTGCGCATCCCCTACGAGCCGATCCGCTGGGGTGCGGACATCTCCACCTCGCACGACGAGGACATCAGCAAGCAGGCCCGCATCCTCGAGCTGATCCACGCCTACCGCGTCCGCGGCCACCTGATGGCCGACACGGACCCGTTGGAGTACCGCCAGCGGACCCACCCGGACCTCGAGATCGAGAGTCACGGCCTGACCCTGTGGGACCTGGACCGTCAGTTCGCGACGGGGTCCTTCGGTGGTGAGGGCAAGCGCTTCATGAAGTTGCGCGACATCCTCGGCATCCTGCGCGACTCGTACTGCCGCACCACCGGTGTCGAGTACATGCACATCATGGACCCGGAGCAGCGCCGCTGGATCCAGGAGCGCATCGAGGTCCCGCACGAGAAGACCCCGCGCGACGAGCAGCTCCGCATCCTGCTGAAGCTCAACCAGGCAGAGGCGTTCGAGACCTTCCTGCAGACGAAGTTCGTCGGCCAGAAGCGCTTCTCCCTCGAGGGCGGCGAGACCACCATCCCGCTGGTCGACGAGATCTGCGAAGCAGCTGCCGAGGCTGACCTCGACGAGGTCGCGATCGGCATGGCCCACCGGGGCCGGCTCAACATGCTCGCCAACATCGTGGGCAAGTCGTACTCGCAGATCTTCCGGGAGTTCGAGGGCAACATCGACCCCCGCACCGTCCAGGGCTCCGGTGACGTCAAGTACCACCTCGGCGCCGAGGGCGAGTTCGAAGCCGGCACCGGCGACACCGTCAAGGTGTCGGTCGCGGCCAACCCCTCGCACCTCGAGGCCGTCGACCCGGTCCTCGAGGGCATCGCACGCGCGAAGCAGGACGTACTGGACCGGGGCAGCGAGTTCTTCCCCGTCCTCCCGCTCCTCGTGCACGGCGACGCCGCGTTCGCAGGACAGGGAGTCGTCGCTGAGACGCTCAACCTGTCGCAGCTGCGCGGTTACCGCACCGGTGGCACGATCCACGTGGTCGTCAACAACCAGGTCGGTTTCACCACGTCGCCCGGCTCGTCGCGCTCCTCGCTCTACTGCACGGACGTGGCCCGCATGGTCCAGGCGCCGATCTTCCACGTCAACGGTGACGACCCGGAGGCCTGCATCCGCGTCGCCCGCCTGGCCTTCGAGTACCGCCAGGCGTTCAACAAGGACGTCGTGATCGACCTGGTCTGCTACCGCCGTCGCGGTCACAACGAGGGTGATGACCCGAGCTACACGCAGCCGCTCATGTACGACCTCATCGAGCAGAAGCGCTCGGTGCGCAAGCTCTACACCGAGTCGCTCATCGGCCGTGGTGACATCACCATCGAAGAAGCCGAGCAGGTGTTGCGCGACTACCAGCAGCAGTTGGAGCGCGTCTTCACCGAGGTCCGCGAGGCCACCTCGCAGCCGTCCGAGTGGACCACCGTGCCGGACTACCCGGAGAAGTCGGCCGGGGACGCAACCACAGCCGTCTCTCCCGAGGTCATGAAGCGCATCTCGGACGCCTACCTCACCCCGCCGGAGGGCTTCACGGTCCACCCGAAGGTGATGCCCCAGCTGCAGCGTCGCGCGGCGGCGATCATCGACGGCCCCATCGACTGGGGCACCGGAGAGATCCTCGCGTTCGGTTCGCTGCTCATGGAGGGCCGCCCGGTCCGTCTAGCCGGTCAGGACTCTCGTCGAGGCACCTTCGTGTCGCGTTTCGCGACCATCATCGACCGCAAGAACGCAGACGAGTGGACCCCGCTCACCACCCTGAGCGAAGACCAGGCGAAGTTCTACATCTACGACTCACTGCTCAGCGAGTACGCGGCACTGGGCTTCGAGTACGGCTACTCCGTGGCTCGTCCCGATGCCCTGGTGTTGTGGGAGGCGCAGTTCGGTGACTTCGTCAACGGCGCGCAGACCGTCATCGACGAGTTCATCTCGTCGGGCGAGACCAAGTGGCGCCAGCAGTCCGGCGTCGTCCTTCTCCTGCCGCACGGCTACGAAGGACAGGGCCCGGACCACTCGTCGGCCCGCATCGAGCGCTTCCTGACGATGTGTGCCGAGGACGCGATGGTCGTGGCCCAGCCCTCGACCCCGGCGTCGTACTTCCACCTGCTGCGCACGCACTCGCTCGGCGAAGAACACCGTCCGCTGGTGGTCTTCACCCCCAAGTCGATGCTGAAGCGCAAGGAGGCTGCCTCGCAGCCGTCCGACTTCACCGAGGGGTCCTACCGCCCCTTCATCGGGGACGACGGGGCCGACGCCTCCAAGGTGGAGACTCTCCTCCTCTGCTCGGGTCGTGTCACCTGGGACCTGGTCGTGGAGCGTTCGAAGCGCGAGAACGGCGAAACCTTCGCCATCGGCCGAGTCGAGCAGTTGTACCCCGAGCCCCTCGAGGACATCAAGGCCGAACTCGCCAAGTACCCGAACCTGAAGACGGTCCGTTGGGTCCAGGACGAGCCGGAGAACAACGGCCCCTGGCCGCACTACGCCCTGAACGTCTGGAAGCACCTCTCGCACGAGGTGGCTCCGGTCACACGCAAGGCGTCGGCGTCGCCGTCAGTGGGCACGCAGAAGCGTCACGTGGAGGAGCAGAAGGACCTGCTCGCCCGCGCGTTCGCCGAGCACCAGGGCTGAGCAGGACTGCAGGTCGCGCTGATGTACTTCACCGATCGAGGCATCGAGGAGCTCGAGAAGCGCCGGGGTGACGAAGAAGTCACCCTGGCGTGGCTGGCCGACCGCCTCCAGGAGTTCACCGACCTGCACCCGGAGTTCGAGGTCGCCGTCGAGCGCCTGGCCACGTGGCTGGCACGCGAGGACGACCCGGAGGACTGACTCCGAGGCCATCACCCGGGCCGTCTCCACCCTGAGAACACGTCCCTGCCACCGCAGGTCGCGCAGTACTTCACCACTTCCAAGAACATCACCCAGTCGCAGATTCAGCACCCTTCTCCTCCGTGGCCGGGTGCGGGACCTGCAGGGATTGGGTCCAGAAGCCGCCCAGGGCTAGCGTTCGGGCCCTCAGAGAGGAAGCAACACATGGCAACCGACTACGACGCATCACGCAAGACCGAGGATGAGCAGAAGGAACAGAGCCTCGAGGCCCGACGGCTGACGTCGGGCGAGCTGGACAAGACCTCAGGCAAGGTTGACGAGGACGAGACCGAGGCCGCCGAGGCGTACGAACTGCCCGGGGCGGACCTGTCACACGAGACCCTCGACATCGAGGTCACCCCCAAGCAGGCCGACGAGTTCACCTGCACCGGGTGCTTCCTGGTCCAGCACAAGTCCCGACGTGCGTCCCCCACCGCCGACCTCTGCATCGACTGCGCCTAGCCGCTGACACGTCGAGAGGCAGCCGAAGGCGCCGTTCCCCCCGGGGAGCGGCGCCTTCGGGCTTGGGAGACGGCCTCGGGCACGGCCGACCCGCTGGACGTGTGCCGCCTCCCCGGGGCCAACTCCGTGCCAAGATCGGAGCATGGCTATCGACCCGAGCAGCACCGACGTCAGGCGCTACCTCACCGAAGACCCCGGCGGACCGGTGGTGATGCTGAACCTGCTGCGGTTCGCCGAGGGCGGCCGTGCCCTGTACGACCAGTACGCGCGAGCGATGGGGAAGACCTTCCTCCCCCGCTACGGAGCCGAGGTCCTCTACTCCGGTGACGGGTCGACACCGTTGGTCGCCGAGACCGGACAGAGCTGGGACGCCGTGGCGCTCGTGCGCTACCCCTCGCGAGAGGCCTTCACGCAGATGATCGCGGACCCGGAGTACCAGGAGGTCAGCGAGCTTCGCGGCCGCGCCCTGAGCGAGGCGGTCCTCCAGGCGACGACTCCCTGGTCATGAGCGGTCGATGGCCGAGGTGCGTGCCTCGGTCGTCAACGGAGCAAGGCGCCGTCCCGACCGGGAGAGCGCCTTGCTCCGAGCTGCTGGCGTCCAGCCGAAGACAGGGTGGGACTCAGATGACGCCCATCGCCAGCATGGCGTCGGCAACCTGCGTGAAGCCAGCGATGTTGGCACCGGCCACGTAGTCGCCGGGGATGTCGTACGCGTCGGAGGTCGAGAGGCACAACTCGTGGATGCCGACCATGATGTCAGCCAGGCGCTCCTCGGTGTGGTCGAACGTCCACCGGTCACGCGAGGCGTTCTGCTGCATCTCCAGGGCACTGGTGGCCACGCCTCCGGCGTTGGCGGCCTTGCCCGGGGCGAAGAGCACGCCGGCCGCCTGGAAGGCAGCGACGGCGGTCGGGGTCGTCGGCATGTTGGCTCCCTCACCGACGACCTGGACGCCGTTGGTGATCAACGCCTTCGCACCCTCGACGGGGAGCTCGTTCTGGGTCGCGCAGGGCAGCGCCACGTCACAGGGCACGTCCCAGACCGACCCTCCCTCGATGAAGGTGGCACGCCCGCCGACCTTCGCGACGTAGGAGTCGATGCGTCCGCGCTCGACCTCCTTCACCTCGCGCAGGGCCTCGAGGTCAATGCCGTGCTCGTCCACGACGTAACCCGACGAGTCGGAGACGGCGACGACGGTGCCGCCGAGCTGGTGGACCTTCTGGACCGCGAAGGTGGCGACGTTGCCGGAGCCGGACACGACGACCCGCTTGCCGTCGAGGCTCTGACCGCGGGTCTTGAGCATTTCGTTGACGAAGAAGACGGTGCCGTAGCCGGTGGCCTCGGTACGCGCCTGCGAACCGCCCCAGCTGAGGCCCTTGCCGGTCAGCACACCCGACTCGTAGCGGTTGGTGATGCGCTTGTACTGGCCGAACAGGTAACCGATCTCGCGTCCCCCGACGCCGATGTCGCCAGCCGGGACGTCGGTGTACTCACCGATGTGGCGGTACAGCTCGGTCATGAACGACTGGCAGAAGCGCATGATCTCGCCCTCGGACCGCCCCTTCGGGTCGAAGTCCGAGCCACCTTTGCCGCCGCCGATGGGCATGGAGGTCAAGGCATTCTTGAAGACCTGCTCGAAGCCCAGGAACTTCACGATCCCCAGGTAGACGCTGGGGTGGAAACGGAGTCCGCCCTTGAACGGACCGAGGGCGGAGTTGAACTCGACGCGGAAACCTCGGTTGATCTGCACCACGTTCTTGTCGTCGACCCACGGCACACGGAAGATGATCTGGCGCTCGGGCTCGCAGATGCGCTCGATGATCGAGGCCTCCACGAACTCAGGCCGCTTCTGGACGACCGGACTGAGGCTCTCCAGGACCTCGTAGACGGCCTGGTGGAATTCGATCTCGCCCTGGTTGCGACGTAGAACGTCGTCATACACAGGCATGAGGGCTGGGTGCAAGGATTTCAAGGGATTCTCTGTTCGTTCCAGTGGGCCGCGAAATCAGTCCGCGACGTGCTTGTCCGAAGGGATCAGGACGGCGACGGTGACGTCCTGATGGTGAGTTCTGTGATGGTGGCGTCGACGGGCAGGTCGAGCACGTGCAGGAGACTGGCAGCCACCGATTCGGGGCGCATCCACACCTCTGCATGGTAGTCGCGCTCCTCCTGGGCGTGAACCTTGGCCTGCATCTCCGTCGCCGTCCGACTGGGGAACACCGACGTGACTCGCACCCCGTGGCGTGCCTCCTCGGCGCGCAGGGAGTCGGCCAGTCCCCGCAACCCGTGCTTCGAGGCGGCGTACGCACCCCACGTCGGGTTGGCGACGAGACCCGAGGTCGAGTTCACGAAGACGACGCTCCCCCGGGCCCGGCGCAGGAAGGGGAGCAGCGCGCCGGTGAGAGCCGCGGGTGCAGTGAGGTTGACCTGAATCTGCGCGCCCCACGTGGCCTGGTCGAAGTCGGCGACGTCGGCGAGGTCGACGACCCCGGCGCTGTGCACCAGCGAGTCGACGCTCCACCCGGCTGACGTCAGGGAATCGACCAGAGCAGCAAGGCCGCTGGCGCAGGCGTCGGGGTCAGCCAGGTCGAGCACGACCACCAGATGCTCCGGCCCGAACTCGGCCTGCACCTGCGCTGCCCGCTCAGCGCTGCGTACGGGCAGCACCAAACGATCCCCACGGTCGGCGAGGCGAGCGGCGAGAGCGCGGCCGATGCCCGATCCCGCGCCGGTGACGACGTGGGTGCGGGTCATCGAGTGAAGACGATCTTCCCGAAGACGTCGCCCTGAGCCATGGCCTCGAATCCTTGTCGCGCCTCGGTCATCTCGATGGTCCGGTCGACCAGCGGCTTGGTCCCCGTCGCATCCAGGAGTCGCACGAGGGAGGCGAGTTCGTCGCGGGTACCCATGGTGGAGCCGATGACCTGCAGCTGCAGGAAGAAGATCCTGGTGAGTTCGGCGTCGTCGAGCTGGGGGCCACTCGTGGTGCCGCTGATGACGATCTTGCCGCCGGGTCGCAGCGAACGGATCGAGTGCGACCAGGTGGCCCGGCCCACGGTCTCCATCACCGCGTCCACCTTGAGCGGCAACCGGGCACCTGACTCGAACACCTCGTGGGCCCCGATCTCGAGCGCGCGGGCACGCTTGGCCTCGTCACGCGAGGTGGCCAGCACGGTCAGGCCGCCGGCTCGCGCCAAGGTGATCAGCGCGGTGGCGACACCGCCGCCCGCACCCTGGACGAGCACCGTGTCACCGGGCTTCAGGTTGCCCTGGGTGAAGAGCATCCGGTACGCGGTGAGCCAGGCGGTCGGCAGGCACGCAGCCTCCGCGAAACTCATCGACGCCGGCTTTGCCACGACGTTGCGCTTCGGGACGATCACCTTGTCGGCAAAGGTGCCCTGATGACGCTCGGACAGCAGCGAACGCTTCGGATCGAGCGTCTCGTCGCCGCTCCAGGCGGGATCGCTGATCACGGCGTGGACGACGACCTCGTTGCCGTCCTCGTCCAGACCGGCGGCGTCGCAGCCGAGGATCATCGGCAACGCCTCTGCACGCAGACCGACTCCGGCCAAGGACCACAGGTCGTGGTGATTCAGCGAAGCAGCCTTGACGGTGACCGTGGTCCAGCCGTCGGGAGCGACCGGGTCCGGCCGCTCCCCCAGTACCAGTCCCGCCAGGGGATCGGCGGCATCACGAGGTGCGAAGGACGAGGCGTAGACGGCAAACATGGGGTCCAGCCTACTTGCGTGCGACACCGTCGACACGGGCTGCCCGGGCCACGGCCTGGGAGACGGCGGGGCCCACGCGCGGATCGAACGGCGACGGGATGATCATCTCTTCGCTCAGCGCATCACCCACGAGGTCGGCCAGCGCGTCCGCGGCAGCGAGCTTCATGCCCTCGGTGATGGCGGTGGCGTGGACGTCGAAGGCGCCGCGGAAGATGCCGGGGAAGCAGAGCACGTTGTTGATCTGGTTGGGGAAGTCCGAGCGACCGGTCGCCACGACCCGGGCGTACTTGCGCGCTACGTCGGGATGAACCTCGGGCATGGGGTTGGCGAGGCCGAAGATGATCGAGTCGGGCGCCATCGTGGCGACGATCTCCTCGGGAACGGTGCCACCTGAGACGCCGATGTAGACGTCGGCGCCGTCCATCGCGTCGGCCAGGGTGCCGGTCCGGCCGAAGTTGTCCGCAGTGTCGCGCGCCAGCGCCTCCTTGACCTCGGTGAGGTCGCTGCGCTCGGAGTTCAGCACTCCCTTGCGGTCGAGGACCGCGATGTCTCGGATGCCGGCACCCAGCAGGATCCGCGCCACCGCGACGCCCGCAGCACCCGCACCCGAGACGACGACCCGCGTGCCTTCAGGCGTACGACCCGTGAGCTTGAGCGCGTTCTTCAGGGCGGCCAGCGCAACGACGGCGGTGCCGTGCTGGTCGTCGTGGAAGACCGGGATGTCGAGCCGCTCCTTGAGCCGTGCCTCGATCTCGAAACAGCGCGGGGCCGAGATGTCCTCGAGGTTGATGCCCCCGAAGCTCGGCGCCAGGCGGACGACCGTCTCGATGATCTCCTCGGTGTCGGTGGTGTCAAGGCAGATGGGCACCGCGTCGACGCCGCCGAACTGCTTGAAGAGAACGGCTTTGCCCTCCATCACGGGCATCGCAGCAGCCGGTCCGATGTCGCCCAGCCCGAGCACGGCCGTGCCGTCGGAGACGACTGCCACGACGTTCGGGACCCAGGTGTAGGACTGCGTCATCGACGGGTCTGCTGCGATCGCTTCGCAGACCAGTGCCACCCCGGGCGTGTAGGCCAGGGCCAACTCGTCAGGACCGGCGAGCGCCACCCGCGAGACCGTCTCCAGTTTGCCGCCCACGTGAAGGTCGAAGACCGGGTCGCCGTAGTAAGGGTGCGGAGCGGAATCGGGGACGTCAGACATGAACGCGATTGTGACACGCCACAGGGGTGTGACCGCGCGCCGTCCGGCGCGGCGACGCGCGCCAGTGACGCAGATTACCCCCTATATTCTCTACGCCTCGTGTAGCAGGCGCCGGCTCCGGCAAGGCGACGGCCAGAGCCTCGCCCGCACCACCGCCACCACGTCCTCGTCCGCGATGGCACCGCGATGCCTGGAGTCGATCCCCTCTCCAGGGTTGTCACTGAGCAACCACCAGCCCCGCGAGCCCGTACGCGTTGCCCGGGACTCCGCGACGCGCTTCACCACGAGCGTGCCGTCGGGGAAACGCGCGAGCACCAGCAGCCCCGGCCGCACCGCTGCGCCGTGGCGCACCAGGAGCAGGTCTCCCCCGGCGAGCGTCGGTTCCATGGAGCGTCCCCGCACCCGCGCCAGGCCGACGGGCGTGGCTGCCTTGGAACGAGGTCGGCGCATGCGAGTAGTGTCGCAGTCATCAAGTCAGGCTCAACGCACGACCGAGAGGAACACTGATGTTCTCCCGATTCATCACCCCGACCGTCACCGCCTCCGCCCACTGCGACCTCCCCTGCGGCGTCTACGACCCGGCCCAGGCCCGCATCGAGGCCGAGTCGATCAAGGCCCTCATCGGCAAGGTTGCCGACAATGACGACGCCGACTTCCGCACCCGCGCCGTGCTGATCAAGGAAGAGCGCTCCGAGCTCGTCAAGCACCACCTCTGGGTCCTGTGGACCGACTACTTCAAGGCACCTCACTTCGAGAAGTACCCGCAGCTGCACACCCTCTTCAACGAGGCCACCAAGCTCGCCGGTGCCGGTGGCACCAAGGGCACGCTCGACGCGGCAGCCGCAGATGAGTTGCTCGCCAAGATCGATGAGATCGCCGAGATCTTCTGGGAGACCAAGAAGGCCTGACGCAGGCTCTCAGGACGGAGGCGGTCCCGCAGGGGATCGCCTCCGTCTGCTCTCGACACGCAACCACAGCACCCACGACCTCCAAGCACACCCCTTGGCAGCAGGACGGATGACACCATGATCAACCACGTCGCAGGCAGCGGAGCCGACGTCGAACTGCGCGTCCCGGCGGACGGCGCCTACGTGTACGTGTTGCGCACCACCGCCGCCAGCATCGCGGGTCGTCTCGACTTCACCGTCGATGACATCGAGGACATCCGCATCGCGATCGGTGAAGCGGCCTCCCTGTTGCTCGACCTGGGCGGAACGGGCACGGACCTGCTCTGCCACTTCGCGCTGACCTCTGAGCAGATCACGGCCACCATCTCCCTGCCCAGCGAGTCCCCGCTGCCCATCGTCTCCGACTCCTTCGCATGGCAGGTCCTCAGCACCTTGGCGACCGAGTGCGACGCCGGCCACGCTGACGGTCGCGCCCACATCCGTCTCGCCCTCCGCTCCACCCTCGCCGCGATGGACGTCGCGCCGGGCCAGGCCGCGCACTGAGATGAACCAGTTGCGTGAGGACGAGGACGTCCGCGACAGAGCCGAGACTCCACTCGAGGCGATCCGGCGCAAGAGCCGCGACCTGTTCACCGAGTTGGGCAGTCTCCCTGAGGACTCCCCCGGCGCGCTCAATGCGCGTGAGGCACTGGTCCACCTTCATCTCCCCCTGGTCGACCACTGCGCCCGGCGCTTCCGCAACCGCGGAGAACCGCTGGAGGACCTCGTCCAGGTGGGCACGATCGGTCTCTTGAAGTCGATCGACCGGTTCGACCTCGAACGCGGTGTCGAGTTCACGACATACGCCACCCCGACCATCATCGGCGAGATCAAGCGACACTTCCGGGACAAGGGTTGGGCCATCCGTGTGCCGCGACGCCTGCAGGAGTTGCGGATGCAGATCATGTCCGCCACCGCAGAGCTCTCCCAACAGTTGGGGCGCTCCCCCACTCCGCGTGAGCTCTCCGTGCACATCGGCTGCTCACTCGACGAAGTCATCGAGGGCATGGCATCCGCCAACGCCTACTCGACGCTGTCCCTCGACGCCGGCAGCGACAGCGGCGACGACCAGACACCGCGTCTGGTCGACTCCTTGGGCGTGGACGACCTCGAGCTCGACCAGGTCGAGATCCGGGAGTCACTCAAGCCGCTGCTCGAGGGACTGGACCCGCGGGAGAAGCGGATCCTGCTGCTGCGCTTCTTCAAGAACATGACGCAGTCGCAGATCGCGGCCGAGGTGGGCATCTCCCAGATGCACGTCTCCAGGCTGTTGACCCGCACCTTGGAGCGACTGCGCAACTCGCTCGAACCTGAGTGAGCTGCAGCCCCAGCGCCGTTCAGGGGCGACCGATCACTCCTCGTCGTCCCCCAGCACCCTGAGGCTCGTGGGGTGGAAGATCGCGAACAGCACCACGGTGGCGGTAACGGCGAGGGCCAGAGCCAGGACGGGAGTGGCGGAGCGATAGCTCCAGGCCACCCCGAGTTGGATGAGTTGCCCCATCACGATGATGCTGCGCCCCCACGCCTCGCGTCGCCACAGGCCTCGGGCGCAGAAGAACAGCAATGCTCCGTAGCCCAGGAAGAAGGCGGCGGTGCTCAACCCCATGGCCAGGCGAACCGAGGAGAGGGAGACCAGCTCGGCTGTGCCGAGACCGATCAGGACGGTCGCTTCGAGCAGCACGGCAGCGATCCCCAGCCACAGCGCCCAGCCCAGGCCCCAGGGGGGACGCCCAGGCCCGGACCGGTCGGCGGAGGACTGGGATTCAGGGGTTGGCACAGAACTGGCGGTCACGTCCCCACTTTAGTTGTGACGGATGTGACGTCCCAAGGGGGTTGTGCAAAATCCAATAACTTGGGAGATTGAGGGTCGCTGTGCGGCCCACGATCTCGGAGGCGCCGCAGCACAATTTTCACCACTGAAGAATTGGTCCACAGACCGATTTTCCGGACTCCCTCCCACACTCCCCGGAATGAGGAACCCTCAGCCATGGATTGGCGCCACCGTTCTGCATGTCTCGACGAAGACCCTGAGCTCTTCTTTCCCATCGGCAACACCGGTCCCGCGATCCTCCAGATCGAGGAGGCCAAGCAGGTCTGTCGCCGTTGTGACGTCCGGGAGCTCTGCCTGGCCTGGGCGCTTGAGGCTGGTCAGGACCACGGCGTGTGGGGCGGCCTCAGCGAGGACGAGCGACGCGCACTGAAGCGTCGCAACGCCCGCGCCCGCGTACGTACTGCCTGACGGACGCCGTCGTCGACCGCGGCTGAGGGGGAGTCAGTCGAGCGGAACGTCGATGGCCACCCGGGTGCCCACTCCGCCGGGGCCGTCGCCCATCGAGAACCGTCCGTCCAGTTCGGACTCGACCAGGGTGCGCACGATGGAGAGCCCGAGGTTGGTGGACCCGTCAAGGCTGAAGTCAGGCGGCAGGCCCGCACCGTCGTCGACCACGTCGACGTGGAGTCGCCCCGGTGGCCGGGCGATCGACACCACGATGACACCCGGAGCGACTCCGCGCACCTCGGAGGCGTCCACTGAGTCCGAGACGGGCGGGTACCCGTGCTCGACCGCGTTCTGCAGGACCTCGGTGATCACCATCGCCAACGCCGTCGCCACCTCGGACGGCAGGTCGGAGAAGGAGCCCTCGCGACGGATCTCCACCCGGTCGCCGGTGGCACTCACGTCGCTGACCATGCGGGCCAACCGATCAGCGATGTCGTCGAACTCCACGTGTTCCTCGACCGCCTGACTCAAGGTCTCGTGCACGATGGCGATCGAGCCCACCCGACGCACGGCCTCGTCGAGGGCCGCCTTGGCCTCCGGGACGTCGATGCGACGCGCCTGGAGTCGGAGCAGCGCAGCGACTGTCTGAAGGTTGTTCTTGACCCGGTGGTGGATCTCGCGGATCGTCGCGTCCTTCGTGATCAACTCACGCTCACGACGCCGCAGGGCCGTGACGTCTCGCAGCAGGATCAGGGCACCGATCACCTCGCCCCTGGGGCGCAACGGAATGGCTCGTACGATCACTGACGCCTCGTCGGTGGAGATCTCGGCGTCCCTGGGCGCTCGCCCACCGAGCACCGCACTCAGCGTCTCCTCGTCGGCGCGGCGACGTGGCGGGACCAGTTGGCGGGTCAGGTCACCCAGCACCAGTCCGGGCAGGTCGCCCTGGAAGCCGAGCCTGCGGTAGACCGAGAGCGCGTTGGGACTGGCGTAGGTGACCCGTCCGACTGCATCGATCCGCATGAAACCGTCGCCCACCCGGGGCGCATCGGCATCGTCGCTGCGCTGGCCCTCGGGGGGGAAGTAGCCCTGCGCGATCATCTGCGCCAGATCTGTGGCGGTCTGCACGTAGGCAAGTTCGAGGCGACTCGGGGTGCGCACCCCGAGCAGGTTCGTGTTGCGGGCGATGAGTGCGATCACCCGGTCCCCGCGACGCACCGGAATCACCTCGACGCGCACCGGGACGTCGTTGTTCCAGTCGGGATCACCTTCCCGGATGAGCCGCTTCTGCTCCCAGGCCATGTCGAGCATCCGACGTCGCCCCGCGGGCACAAACGTGCCCACCACGTCGTCCACCAGCGCCGTGGGTCCGGTGGTGGGACGCATCTGTCCGGCGGCCCAGAAGCCACGGTCGTCCTGGTCCCGCAGCCAGAGAACGAGGTCGGCGAAGGAGAGGTCCGCGATGATCTGCCAGTCGGCCATCAGTCGCAGGAGCCAGTCGACGTCTTCGGTGTCGAGTTCGGTGTGGGCACGCACCAGTTCAGTCAACGAGGGCACTTCGACAGCCTAGGCCCTCCCCCGGGTGCAGCACGTGAACGCTCCGGACGAGACCTGTGCAGGTACCGGCCCCAATGGGGGGCCATGACTGGCAGAATGACGGCCATGGGTGCGGGTTACTGGCGCGGAGTGGTGCGGGACGGTGTGCAGGTCCCACCCGACCGCTCGCTCGGGGACCTGACCGCCGAACTGACCTCCATGCTGGGCTCTCCCGACCCTGAGTTGCGCGACGGCCTCGCCCTGCAGGTGCTGACGGTGTGGATCGGGCGCGGCGTCTACGACGACCTGCTCGTCGGACTCGGGGACGGGATGGTCGCCGGGTTGCGTGTCGGGATCGGCGAGAGCGAAGGCACCTCCGTCTTCCGACGCAGCTGGTCGGCCCGGGTGATCGCCCAGGTCCTGCGCCGCGACAACGACGCCGAACTGCTCTCCGGGTCCGACGTGTTGCGTTGGGGCGATCTGATCGCCGTGTGGATGCTGCGGGAGGAGGACGTACGCGGGTGGATCCCTGGCCAGGGCACTGCTCGCGCGGTGGCTCACGGAGCCGACGCCATCGCTGCCCTGGCCTCGTCACGTCACCTCGAGCGTCTCGGCCTGACGGTGTTGCTCGACGTCCTGGCCGACCGGGTGCTGGACACCAACCCCCTGCTCAGTGGCGAGATCGACCACCTCGCTGCTGCTGCCGTCCAGGTGGTGGTGCGCGACCTGGTGGGTCTGGAGGTCCTGGAGCAGTGGATCGCACGGATCGCGTCCGAGGCCGACCCTGAGTTCGTCGTGCTCGGCGCCGACCCCCACCTGAGCACGCACAATGCCCAGACCTTCCTCCGCACGCTGCATCTCCTGCTGCTGCTCGGGCCGCACCGACCCAAGACCCGAGCGGATCTGTTGCTCGTCATCTCCGAGGCCCTCCAGTTCTCCAACCCTCAGCATCTCCCCAGATGGGTGACCGGCAAGTAACCTGCGTCACATGACTGATGAGACCACCCAGGGCCATGCAGGCGAACTGGCCGTCGCGGCGGCGCGCTCCCACGGCGTCGAGACCATGTTCACGCTGTCGGGCGCACACGTCTTCCCGATGTACGACGGCGCCGTCAAGGCCGATCCACCGATGCGACTCCTCGACGTACGACACGAACAGACGGCCGCCTTCGCCGCCGAGGCCACCGGCAAACTGACCCGTACGCCCGGGCTCGCGGTCCTGACCGCGGGCCCCGGAGTCACCAACGGCATCAGTGCGATCGCGCAGGCGCAGTTCGCCGGCTCACCGATGGTGGTCGTGGGTGGACGTGCCCCGCAGAACCGTTGGGGCACCGGCAGCCTGCAGGAGTTGGACCAGCCACCGATCATCGCCTCGATCGCCAAGGACGCGCGCACGCTGCACACCGCGGGTGACGTGCTGGGCGGCATGGACGATGCCTTCCGCACCGCACGGAGCTCCCACCGGGGTCCAGTCTTCGTCGACGTCCCGATGGATGAGTTCTTCAACTCGGCCGAGGGCCCGAGTCCGACCGGCGCCGGTGCCGACCGAATCTCCCCCGACACCGACGCCCTGGCCCGGATCGCAGGCCTGCTGGCGCGCTCTGAGCGCCCCGTGCTCGTACTCGGAACCGATGTCTGGGCCGACGGCGCCGAGGAGGCTGCGCTGCGCTTCACCGAGGCTCTGGGCATCCCGACGCTGACCAACGGCATGGGTCGTGGCGTGATCCCCGGAGGTCATCCCCTGCTGGTGACCAAGGCGCGTGGACAGGCGCTGGGCCACGCCGACCTGGTCGTGGTGGTCGGCACCCCGCTCGACTTCCGTCTGGGTTACGGCAACTTCGGAGGCAAGGACGGCACTCCCCTAGCCCAGGTCGTGCATGTCGCCGACTCCCCGGGCCAGGTCTCGACCCACGCCTCACTGGCCGTCTCGGCGTCGGGTGACCTCACTGCGGCCCTGGACGGAATCGCGAGCTCCTTCGACCACGCGGGGCCGCCGCCCGTCTGGTCGACGTGGGTGAGCGGTCTCCAGGAGACGGTCGCGGCAGCCACCGCACGCGATCACCTGCTCCTCACCGCCGAGGCGGACCCGATCCACCCGGCCCGCATCTACGGCGAGCTCGTTCCTCGGCTCGCGGACGACTCGGTGGTCATCGGGGACGGCGGCGACTTCGTCAGTTTCGCCGGCAAGTTCGTCGAGCCCCAGCGCCCCGGCGGCTGGCTGGATCCCGGCCCGTACGGCTGCCTCGGTGCCGGTCTCGGATCGGCCATCGCCGCTCGGATCGCCCGACCCTCGGCCCAGGTCACGCTGCTGCTGGGCGACGGGGCAGCAGGCTTCTCGTTGATGGACGTCGACACATTGGTGCGACACGACCTGCCGGTCGTCATGGTGATGGGCAACAACTCCGCGTGGGGGCTGGAGAAGGGACCCATGCAGATGCTCTACGGCTACGACGTGGTCGCCGACCTGGGCGCCCGCACGGCCTACGACGGAGTGGTCAAGGCCTTGGGCGGGGCCGGTGAGACCGTCACCGACCCGAAGCAGATCGGGCCGGCGCTCGACCGGGCGTACGCCTCCGGTGTGCCCTACCTCGTGAACGTCATCACTGACGTCGAGGCGGCCTATCCCCGCAACACATTTGGCATCTGAGGGATGATCTCGGACATGGACACCTCGCCGTACCTGACCCGTCGTTTCACCGTTGCAGCCGATGACACGGCGCTGGCCGTGGGCAGTGGCACGCTGCCCGTCCTCGGGACGCCACGACTCATCGCCTGGATGGAGGCGGTGACCTGCGAGGCGATCGGCCCCTCCCTGCCCTCCGGCGGGACCAGCGTCGGGACCCGCATCGACGTCGAGCACCTGGCTCCGAGCGCGGTGGGCGCCGAGGTGGAGGTCCAGGTCTCTCTCGCCTACGTCGACGGGCGGCTGCATCGCTTCACGGTCTCCGCGCGCAACGTCGTCAACGACAAGCCTGTCCAGGTGGTGGGGTCCGGCGAGATCACCCGGGTCGTGGTCGACACCGAGAAGTTCATGTCCCGGCTGAGCTGACGACCCAACACAGCAAAGGACCCCCGGCGCCGGATGGCTCGGGGGTCCTGGTGCTTGTCAGCGCTCAGGCGTTGGGGCGCTTGCCGTGGTTCGCGCCCTTCTTGCGACGAGCGCGGCGCTTGCGTCCGGTCTTACCCATGGTGATCCTCCTGGATGTCAGTGCCGACATCCTCTCAAACGTAGTGGTCACGGCGCCAATCAGGGCCTCCGGGACCTGCGCAGCGGCCTTGCTCAGCCCTCGGAGATGCGGAGCTGGACCTCTCGGATCTCGACCAGCACCCGCTCGCGGAGGCTCTGCGGCGCCGATTCGCTGCAGGAACGGGCCACGATCGTCTTCACCGTCTTCTGCAGGTCGTACTTGTTCAGGCACGGACCGCATTCGTCCAGGTGCTGCTGGACGACACTGCAGTCCGCCTCGTCCAACTCGTTGTCGAGGAAGTAGACGATGCGCTCGAGGTAGTCGGCGCACCCCTGGTCGTCGTGGCTCACTTGCCCTCACCCTTCTGCGACGTGCCCACCGGGATCAGGTCGTTCTCCCGTACGTAGTCACTCAGCATGTCCCGCAACTGGCGCCGCCCCCGGTGCAGTCGCGACATCACGGTGCCGATCGGCGTCTCCATGATCTCTGCGATCTCCTTGTAGGCGAACCCCTCGACGTCAGCGAGATAGACGGCCAGACGGAACTCCTCGGGGAGACGCTGCAGCGCGTCCTTCACCTCGGAGTCGGGCAGTCCTTCGAGCGCCTCGGTCTCGGCCGACTTCAGGCCACCTGAGGTGTGTGACTCGGCACGCGCGAGCTGCCAGTCCTCCACGTTGTCGGCCATCGACTGCTGCGGCTGACGCTGCTTCTTGCGGTAGATGTTGATGAAGGTGTTGGTGAGGATCCGGTACAGCCAGGCCTTGAGGTTGGTCCCCGGCTTGAACTGGTGGAAGGCGGAGAAGGCCTTCGCATAGGTCTCCTGGACGAGGTCCTCGGCGTCCGTGGGGTTGCGGGTCATCCGCATGGCCGCCGAGTAGAGCTGGTCGAGGTACTGCAGAGCATCGCGCTCGAAGCGCTCGGAGCGCTGCGCGTCGGTCTCTTCGGTCAGGGAGTCAGTCATCGAGTCCCACACTACCGTCGTCTCGGGGTTGGTCAGCGTCTCCAGCACGACAGGCACAACACGACGTCATCGCGGATCATTCCCCACTGCGGCCCCTGCCGCTTCGTTCCCCACTGCGGCCCCTGCCGCTTCGTTCCCCACTGCGGCCCCTGCCGCTTCGTTCCCCACTGCGGCCCCTGCCGCTTCGTTCCCCACTGCGGCCCCTGCCGCTTCGCGCACGATCCACTCGAGCGTCGCCTCGATGACGATCGCCCAGGCCTCGTCCTGACCGATGGGCGCGCGCTTCGGCACCTTCAACGAGTGGTCCGCGAACGGGATCACGCACACGTCGACGTCATCGGGGAACTCCGCCGGGCTGCCGAAGGTGTCCCGCTCGCCCTGCACCACCAACGTGGTGACCTCGGCTCCGTGCAGCTCCGCGACCCGGGACTTGTCCGGCCTGCCCGGAGGGTGCAGGGGGAAGGAGAGCGCCAGGCAACCGCTGGCCCCGATCTGCAGCGCCGTACGAGCCGCAGAGCGGGCCCCGGCCGAACGCCCCCCGACGATCAACGGAAGCCCGGTCCGGGGCAGTGCCGCTGCCGCTGCCAGAAAGGCTTCGTCGAGCGTGGGCGGGGGCGTGGCGACCTTCCGGCCGGCGCGACGCCAGGGCTGCTCGAAGAGGACGACGCTCACGCCCTGCCGGGGCAGCGCCTCGGCCAGCGCCATCAGGTCCGGGGCGTCCACCCCGCCGCCCGCACCGTGGCTGAGCAGCAGCACCGCGGCCGGCTTGTCAGCCGCGTACGTCAGGAGCCGCCCTTCCCCTCGCGGTGTGTCGATGAGTTCCTCAATCGGTTCCACGTCTCACTCCTCGCTCAACGACAACGGTTCGACCAGGTGTGGTCCGTTGTTGCGTACGTTGCCCACGACCGCCGACACCGGGTAGGCGCGGAGCCGGCCGGGGGCTGCCGGCACGAGCAGGGACCGGGCCTCCTCCACCCCGTCCAGGGTGGGGTCCAACCAAGGGCTCCAGGCATCGCGCTCCACCATCAGCGGCATCCTGTCGTGGATGCGCCCGAGGTCGTCGGTGGCCGCGGTGGTCAGCACTGTGCAGGTCCATCGGAACCGGTCAGGATCGTCGTCGGATCGTTCGGGGTCACGCCAGATCTCGAAGAGCCCGGCCATCGCCAGTACTCCCCCGTCGGCTGGAGAGATGAAGTACGGCTGCTTGGTCGGTTGACCGGTGGCTGTCGTCGCCTCGGTCACGTACCACTCGTAGTAGCCGTCGGCGGGCAGGAGGCAGCGCCGAGCCCGCATCGCCTTGCGGAACGCCGGCTTCTCCGCAGCGGTCTCCATCCGTGCGTTGATCATCCGACTGCCGATCCCCGGGTCCTTGGCCCAGGACGGCACCAACCCCCAGGTCAGGGTCCGCAACTGACGCTGCGTCGGGTGCTCGACCCCGTCGGCGTCCGTGCGGCTGGGGCGTTCCAGGACGGCATACACCTCTTTGGTGGGCGCGACGTTCCAATCGGGCTCGAGGGGCGTGGGCACGCGATTGTCGACGACCTCGAACTCCTCGACGAGGTCCTCGGGCCGTTGACTCGATGCGTACCGTCCGCACATGGCCACACCCTAGTCGGACCCCTGTGCCTCAGCGGCGCGCGAGCTCGTCGAGCAAGTGGCGCGAGGCCGTTTCAGAGGCGGGCAGGCCTTCGATCCAGATACGAGGCCCATAACCGTCCAGTTCCATGCCCTCGATGAGGCGCCGCAGCAGCCGGACCCGGACCCCGAGCCGGGACTCACGCAGGGCGAGCACAACGATGCGCTGGGGAGTGAGTCTCGCAATCACCTCGGCCCGACCGAAGACCGCCTGCGCCGACTCCCCCAGGGACATGAGGCGCAGCGCGCCCCCGAACGGGTCCCGCGGAGGGCGGGCACCCGGGAGCGCGAGAAGGTCGACAACGACCAGGGCATGGGAGTCGCGGGGGTGTGCGCCTCCGCGCATCTCGGCCCGGTACAGGCCGGCAACGATCGTACGCACGTGTGGCAGCGAGGCGAGCCCGGTCAAGGGGTCTTCACAGCTGAGCTGGTTGACGTGGGAGAGCGTCTCCTCGCCCCACGCGCGTGCCAGGGCAACGGTCGCCTCGAAGTCGGGATCCTGCCCCCGGACGAGTTGCCAGGTCGCGCGCAGCCCGAACAGCGCCTCGTCCACCGAGGCGCCGTCCGCGGCCATCACCCGACCGGTCGCCTCGCAGGAGGCGAGTGGGCACTCCTCGACCACCAAGGCCTCACCCACGGCTTCGAACTCCACCGGAAACCCCATGTCCCCGGGTGTGTCCATGGGTGTGGCCGGGGAGCGGACGGCGTCTGCGGACCGCTGCTTGCTGCGCGCGGTGAACATCCCCATCGCCCTCTCACCTCCCCTGCTGCCCGACTGCCCCTGCGAGGCGACTCAGGAAGGTGACGTGGGTGGTGGACTCCCATGACGCACCTACAAGTAAAGAAATCTCGGCCCAGTAGGAGCGCAGAGGGGTGAATTCTGGCTACTCTGAAAGAACTGCGGCAGCGACACGTCCCCGACCCGAGGTGGTGCTGTGACTTCTGCACCACTGAAAATCGACGGACCCGGCGACGCCGAGCTCATCTCTGCCGTACGCGGCGGGGACCTCGAGGCGTACGGGATCCTGTATGCCCGCCACGTCGAATCAGCTCGCCGTCTCTCGCGTCAACTGGCCACCGGCCCTGACGCCGATGACCTGGTCTCCGACGCCTTCGCGAAGGTGCTCGGCATCCTGCAGCGCGGTGGGGGCCCCGACGTCTCCTTCCGCGCCTACCTCCTCACGGCCCTGCGCAGCGTCAGCGTCGACCGGCACCGGGCCGGCCACAAGGTGCGCCCGACCGACGACCTGGAGTCCTTCGCTCCCGGGGTGCCGTTCCACGACACCGCTGTAGAAGGCTTCGAGAACGCTGCCGCTGCCCGTGCGTTCGCGTCGCTGCCGGAGCGCTGGCAGTTGGTGCTGTGGCACACCGAGGTCGAGGGGGCCAAGCCCGCCGACGTCGCACCACTCCTGGGGATGAGCCCGAACTCCGTCTCGGCGTTGGCCTACCGGGCCCGAGAAGGTTTGCGCCAGGCCTTCCTCACCGAGCACGCCCAGGCGATCGAGGGAGACGAGTGCCGCTGGGCGCACCGGACGATGGGGGCGCATATCCGCGACGGCACGTCACGCCGCGACTCCAAGAAGTTGGAGTCTCACATCAAGGAGTGTCGTCCCTGCGCCGCGATCTACCTGGAGCTGACCGAGGTCAACTCCAACCTTGCCGGAGTTCTTGCTCCCCTGCTGCTCGGTGGGCTGGCAACGGGATACCTGGCCTCAGCAGGGGGCGGCACAGTGTCCGCGGGCGCGCTCAGTGCCCTGGTGGGACGGATCCGCGACGTGGTGGTCGGCAATGCGGGTGTCTCGGCTGCGGCCGGAGTGGCGGGGGTCGTCGTCACCGGCGCTGCGGTGGCGGCCATCGTCACGGCCATGCCGAACAACGCGCCGCCCATCGGCGGACAGCCGCCTGCAGGGAACGTGCTGGCGGCTTCACCCTCGGCCGAAGGTCCGAGTTCGGTCGCCGGCGATGAGGACGACCTCGACGAGACCGAGGACGACGCGGCCAGCACTATCCCCCTTCCGCTGTTGGCGTCCCTCCTGCCACAGATCCCGTCTCCCGGGGTGCCGCTCGAGGTGCTTCCGGAAGCACCGGTCGCCTCCGACGCACCGGGCAACGGGCCCGGAGACGGATCCTCCGACGGGGGCGGAGACGCCGACACACCGCCCCTCCCTGCGCCGGAGCCAGCTCCTACGCCTGCTCCTCCCCTGCTCCCGAGCCCCGCGCCGCAGCCCTCGCGTACGCCTTCGCCCCAGCCGCCGACTGATCCCACCGTCGAGCCCACTCCCACCGCGGAGCCGACTCCCACCGCGGAGCCGACCCCCACCGTCGACCCGACCCCCACCGCGGAGCCGACCCCCACCGTCGAGCCCACCCCCACCGCGGAGCCGACACCCACCGTCGAGCCCACCCCCACCGTCGACCCGACCCCCACGGTTGACCCCACCCCCACCGTCGACCCGACCCCCACCGCGGAGCCGACACCCACCGTCGAGCCCACCCCCACCGTCGACCCGACCCCCACGGTTGACCCCACCCCCACC
>NZ_QHKY01000006.1 GCF_003194605.1 Nocardioides gilvus | reverse complement strand
CGAGCCGACACCCACTGCAGAGCCCACGCCCACCCCGAGTCCGACCGTTGGACCGGAGCCGACCCCCACCGTCGACCCCACCCCCACGGTCGACCCCACGCCCACGGTCGACCCGACACCCACGGTCGACCCCACGCCCACGGTGGAGCCCACTCCGACGGTCGACCCCACGCCCACGGTCGAGCCCACGCCCACCGTCGACCCCACGCCCACGGTGGAGCCCACTCCGACGGTCGAGCCCACGCCCACGGTCGACCCGACCCCCACTCCGGAGCCGGAGCCGGTCAGCGACCTCGCGGTGACGGCGAGCGGACGACTCACGGGCATCACCACCGCAGGGTCCGCCACGGTCTCGGGGCTGCCTGCGGGGACCACTGCGACCCTGACGATCCGCGCGCCACTGCTGGCCTGGTTCGTCAACGCTCCGTCGGGCTGCACGCTGCGCGGCGGCACCCTCACGTGTGCCATCGTCGGTGACGGATCCGACGTGACGATCCCGTTCCGGTTGATCGGACTACCCCTCACCGCGATCCGGCTCAGTGTGACCAGCAACGACCTGGACGACCCCGACCCACGCAACAACACCTATGACCTGACTCTGTAGGTGGCTCTCGCGGTGACTAGGGTGAACGGGTGACTGTGCCCACCGATCTGACGACCGACGCACCCCTCGACCCCTGGCCCGCGCCCTACGCGCCCACCCCCGTCGATGTCACCGTCTCCCTGCCCGGCAGCAAGTCGCTCACCAATCGGGCGCTGATCCTGGCCTCGCTGGCGGACGGTCCCAGCGTGGTGCGCGGCGCCCTGCGCTCGCGCGACACCAAGCTGATGGCCGCTGCCCTCGTCAGTCTGGGCGCCCACGTCGACACTGCCGGTGACGACTGGCTCATCACCCCCGGGGTCCTCGCGGGCGGCGGACAGGTGGACTGTGGCCTCGCCGGCACGGTGATGCGGTTCGTGCCCCCGGTCGCGTCGCTGGCCAGCGGCCCCACCGCCTTCGACGGTGACCCCCACATGCGTACGCGCCCGATCGGACAGATGTTGGACGCGCTGCGTGGGCTCGGCGTCCAGGTCGAGGACGAGGGCCGCAACTCACTCCCGTTCACCGTGGTGGGGACGGGGCGCGCCCGTGGCGGCCGTGTGGTGCTGGACGCCTCAGCCTCCTCCCAGTTCATCAGCGCCCTGCTCCTGGTCGGCGCCCGCTTCGACGAGGGCGTCGAGATCGTCCACCAGGGCCCGCCGGTCCCCTCGCTCCCGCACATCGAGATGACGGTCGAGATGCTCCGCGAACACGGAGTGGAGGTGGATGACTCCGTCCCGAACCGGTGGGCAGTGGCGCCCGGATCGATCCGAGCACTGGAGCGCCGAATCGAGCCCGACCTCTCCAACGCTGCTCCGTTCCTCGCGCTGGCGGCGGTCTCCGGCGGTCGCGTCGTGGTCCGCGACTGGCCCGCCCGGACCACCCAGGCGGGCGCGGCCCTCGTCGACATCCTCGAGCGGATGGGGTGCCAGACCTCCCGGGTCGACGAAGGCCTTGCCGTGACCGGCCCAGAGCGATTGAACGGGATCACCCTCGACCTCAGCGACCACGGTGAACTCACTCCCGCCCTCGCCGCCCTCTGTGCGCTCGCGGACTCGACGTCGACCCTGACCGGCATCGCCCACATCCGCGGCCACGAGACCGACCGGTTGACGGCCCTGGCGACCGAGATCAACGCACTGGGCGGCCGAGTCGTCGAGCGTCCCGACGGCCTCGAGATCCATCCCGCTCCCCTGCATGCTGGTGTCTTCCACACCTACGCCGACCATCGGATGGCCCATGCCGGCGTGATCCTGGCCGCCGCGGTGGAGGGGATCACCGTGGAGGACATCGCCACGACCAGCAAGACCTTCCCCGACTTCGCCGGCTTCTGGACGGGCCTGTGGGCGTGAGCGGGTTGATCGAGCGATGACGAACCGTTACGACGAGACCGACCACGAGAGCTACGAACGCCCCCGGCGCCGCACCCGACCACGTACGAAGGACCGTCCCTCCTACGACGACGCCGTCGACGCCGTGGTCATCACCGTCGACCGAGGCAGGTTCACCCTTCTCCTCGACGGGCACCGGGTGATGGCGATGAAGTCGCGGCCCCTGGGTCGCAAGGGAGTCGTGGTGGGCGACCGGGTCCGCGTCGTCGGAGACGTCTCCGGGCGCGACGGGTCGTTGGCCCGCATCGTCGAGGTCCACCCGCGCACCACGACCCTGCGGCGCACCGCGGACGACGACGACCCGGTGGAGCGCGTCATCGTCTGCAACGCCGACCAGCTGGTGGTCGTCGCTGCCCTGGCCGACCCCGAGCCACGACCGCGACTGATCGACCGGGCCCTCGTCGCGGCGTACGCGGCCGGCATGTCGCCCCTGCTCTGCCTCACCAAGGCCGACCTCACCGACCCCGAACCACTGCTGCGGACCTACCGCTCACTCGGTGTGCCGTGGGTGGTGACCCAACGCGGCGACGACCTGACCGAGGTGCGCGCTGCCCTGGCCGGGCGTACGAGCGTCCTCATCGGGCACAGCGGCGTGGGAAAGTCGACGCTGGTCAATGCCTTGGTCCCCGAGGCGCACCGCGAGGTCGGCCACGTGAACGCCGTCACCGGCCGCGGCCGTCACACGTCCACCTCGGCCTACATGCTGCCGCTGCCCGACGAGGCCGGCTGGATCATCGACACCCCCGGAATCCGTTCCTTCGGCCTGGCCCACGTCGAGCCCGAACGGTTGATCGAGGCCTTCCCCGACCTCGACGAGATGACCGAGGAGTGTCCCCGCGGTTGCTCCCACGGACGCAACGAGCCGGAGTGCGGGCTCGACGACGCCATGGCAGCCGGTGAGGCGGACCCGGACCGCGTGGACTCCTTCCGCCGGTTGCTGGCTGCCCGGGAGCGCAGTCAGGACGACTGAACGACCCCCGACGTCGGATGCCGCACGCTTCGTGAGGCGCGCGGCGGTCCCACGTTTGCGGTGCGCCGATGCGTCCCGCCGTCGAGGGGGCATAACCTGTGCCCATGTCGATCTCCGGCTCCGGCTCCACTGACTACACCGATGACCTGCGCCTGGCGCACGTCCTGGCCGACGACGCAGACTCCCTCACGATGGCGCGCTTCAAGGCCATGGACCTGCATGTCATGAGCAAGCCGGACCTGACCCCGGTGACCGACGCAGACCGGGATGTCGAGGCAGGCATCCGGCGTACGTTGTCCCGCACCCGCTCACGTGACGCGATCCTCGGCGAGGAGCAGGGCTCCACCGGACACAGCCAGCGTCAGTGGATCATCGACCCGATCGACGGCACCAAGAACTTCGTACGTGGTGTCCCCGTGTGGGCGACCCTGATCGCGCTGGCCGTCGACGGAGAGGTCGTCGTCGGCCTCGTCTCGGCGCCCCAGCTCAATCGACGCTGGTGGGCTTCCAAGGGGCACGGCGCCTGGACCGGCAAGAGCCTGCTCAAGGCCACCCGCTGCGAGGTCTCCGACGTACGCCGCCTCGAAGACGCCTCCTTCTCCTACAGCTCACTCTCGGGCTGGGAGCAGCGCGACCAGCTCGACGACTTCGTCCAGCTCTCCCGGCGGGTCTGGCGCACCCGCGCCTACGGTGACTTCTGGTCGTACATGCTGCTCGCCGAAGGTGCGGTCGACATCGCCGCCGAACCCGAGCTTGAGCTCTACGACATGGCTGCCCTCGACGTCATCGTGCGCGAGGCCGGCGGACGTTTCACCTCGCTGGCCGGCAAGGACGGCCCCTGGGGCGGCAACGCCGTCGCCACGAACGGCCACCTCCACGAGGCCGCGATGGCATTTCTGGGCACCGCCGAGGGCGATGACTCCGACCCGGACTCGAAGCCCCGCGGCGCCGGATCGGTGACCGAGCTGCGTCGCCGCCAGTCGGACTGAGCCGCACCGGTCGGGCTGAATCGGCCGCTGGACGCGACGGGACCCCACTCGCACCCCTGTTCACGGGCGGTGCGGGGCACTACGGTGTGCGAAAGGCGGCCCGACCAGGAGGAGTTCCATGCGAGTAAGAGACGTTCTCAAGGGCAAAGAGATCCAGAGCGTGATCACGATCAGCCCCACGGCCCTGGTGTCGGACCTGGTGGCCCTGATGTCCAGTCACAACGTGGGCGCCGTGCTCGTCAGCACCGACGGCGTCGCGCTGGACGGCATCGTGAGTGAGCGCGACGTGGTGCGTCGCATCACCGAGACCAGCAAGGTCGTCACCCGGGAGGTCGCCGCCATCATGACGACCGACCTGCATGTCTGTGAGCCGGACGAGGACGTGACGGACCTGATGAAGCTGATGACCGAACAGCGCATTCGTCACGTCCCGGTGCTGGACAACGGCAAGGTCATCGGCGTGATCAGCATCGGTGACGTCGTCAAGAGCCGCATCAGCGAGTTGGAGTTCGAGCGCGACCAGCTCGACGCGTACGTGCAGCAGGCCTGACCCGACCGTCATGGCCGGTGGATGCCGGAGCAACCACCAGCCATGTCGGCGCGACGGTGCTGCGCGGTCAGTGCCTGATCTCAGTGCCTGATCTCAGACCCTGATCTCTGGGATCCCGGCCAACGAGGCGGCCAGGTCCTCGTCGGAGAGCGAGTCACCCGACATGTTGCCCTTGAGGTAGGAGTCGAAGGCACCCAGCTCGAGCAGGCCGTACCCGGAGAGTCCGACCACGATCACCGGCTCGGTGCCGGCCTCCTTCGCCGCGAGCGCCTCGCGACGCGCCTGGGCCAACGCGTGGGCCGACTCAGGGGCCGCGACGATGCCCTGCGTACGGGCGAACTCGACCGCGGCAGCGAAGCACTCGTCCTGCTCCAGCGCCACTGCCTCGACCAGACCCTCGTGCACCACGTGGGAGACCAACGGGGCCATGCCGTGGTAGCGCAGACCACCGGCGTGGATCTTGGACGGCACGAAGTCGTGGCCCAACGTGTACATCTTCATCAACGGCGTCAGGCCGGCGGTGTCGCCGAAGTCGTACGCGTATTGTCCGCGGGTCATCGTCGGGCACGAGGCCGGCTCCACCGCCACCAGCCGAGCCGTCTTGCCCTCGACCAGGTTCTCCCGCAGGAACGGGAAGATCAGTCCGGCGAGGTTGGAGCCGCCGCCCGCGCACCCGATCACCAGGTCGGCCCCGGACTCGCCTGCCTTGGCCAGCTGGAGCACGGCCTCCTGGCCGATGACGGTCTGGTGCAGGAGTACGTGGTTGAGCACCGACCCCAGTGCGTACTTGGCTCCCTCGTCCTGGGCGGCCAGCTCCACGGCCTCGGAGATCGCGATGCCCAGCGACCCGGGGTGGTCCTCGGGGAAGGCCTTGCCCGACTCGGTCATCCGCGACGGAGAACGGTGCACCTTACCGCCGAAGACCTCGATCAGGGTGCGTCGCTGCGGCTTGGTGTCGAAGGAGTGACCGACCTGCCAGACCTCGCACTCCATGTCGAAGAGGGAGCATGCGTAGGCCAGTGCGGTGCCCCACTGACCCGCACCGGTCTCGGTGGTGAGGCGGTTGATCCCGTTGATCTTGTTGTAGTACGCCTGCGGCACCGAGGTGTTGACCTTGTGAGAGCCGGCCGGCGAGACACCCTCGTACTTCACGTAGATGCGGGCCCCGGTACCGAGCTTCTCCTCCCACTTGCGCGCGCGGATCAACGGCGCCGGGCGGTACTGGGCGTAGATCTCCTGGACGGCCTCGGGGATCTCGATCCAGCGCTCCGTGGAGACCTCCTGGGCGATCAGCTCCGGCGGGAAGAGCGCCGAGAGGTCGTCGGGGCCGACAGGCTGGTGGGTGCCGGGGTGCAGCGGCGGGGGCGGTGGCACGGGCAGGTCCGCGACGATGTTGTACCAGGACGTGGGGCGTTCGTCCTCGGACAGGGTGAAGGTCATCGGCTTCGTCATGGATGTCTCCTGCAGGTCTCGTGCGCCTCGCCGCCGGGAAGGTCCGGTCGCTCGGGCGGCAGCCTACGTCGGGCCCACGGTCCGGCGCGGGACCTGGTCGGAGCCAGAACCTAGGATGTGAGACGGCACATCGTGCCGGCGTTTCCGTTCACAACGAGAGGCAAGTCATGCAGAAGCCCGAAGTCGACCCGCACATGGGTGACGCCCCCTCCGACCTCGAGATCACTGACCTGGTCGTGGGCGAGGGCGACGAGGCCACCTCCGGCAACACCGTCTCCGTGCACTACGTGGGCGTGGCCCATTCCACCGGCGAGGAGTTCGACGCCAGCTACAACCGCGGCACTCCCCTGCAGTTCCGCCTCGGCATCGGCCAGGTCATCGCAGGGTGGGACAACGGAGTGCAGGGCATGAAGGTCGGTGGCCGTCGTCGCCTCGTCATCCCGCCGCACCTGGGCTACGGCGACCGCGGAGCGCCGGGCGCGATCGCCGGCGGCGAGACCCTGATCTTCGTGGTCGACCTGCTGGCCGTGCGCTGACCCGTCAGCACTGATCACCCAGCGCTGACAGCTACCAGGGCAGGTTGTCCGGGACGTCCCCGTGGACGACTCGGACGGCCTGCCCACCCAGCGTGACCACGTCGTCGGCCTTCAACTGCCGCCCGCGACGGGTCTCCACCTCGCCGTTGACCTCGACGGCCCCCTCGGCAATGACGGTCTTGGCCTGTACGCCGTCGTCGACGAGGTTGGCCAGCTTGAGGAACTGACCAAGTCGGATCATCTCGTCGCGGATGCCGACGTCCATCGGTGCGGGGGTGTTCATGGCTCCATCCTCCCACCGCCCGCGGCCCGCGCATGCCCCGCCCGGCTCAGTGACCCAGCAGTTGGCTGATGGCGTGGATGGTGACGCCGACGAGGCCACCGACCACGGTCCCGTTGATCCGGATGAACTGCAGGTCCCGGCCGACGTGCAGCTCGATCTTGCGGGCCGCCTCCTTGCCGTCCCAACGCTCGATGGTGTGGGTGATCACCTCGGTGACCTCGGCGCCGTACCGCTCGACGAGGAAGACGGTCACGTCTGCCGCGAGGCCGTCGAGTCGGGCACGCAACTCCGCGTCCGTACGCAGGAGCTCACCGAAGGCGACCAGCTCGACCTCGGCGCGTTCCCGGACCGCACCCTGGGGATCACGCAGCGAAGCCAGCAGAGCGCGCCGCAGGGCATCCCAGAGTGAGATGACGGTCGTACTCACCTGGGGGTGGTCCAGCAGACGGTCCTTGAGCGCCTCCGCACGGGCCTGGGTGGCCGGGTCCTCGAGGAGGTCACCGGCCAATTGCTGGAGCATGGTGTCGAACGCCTGACGGGCGTGGTGGTCCGGGTCGTCGCGGATGTCCTCGAGCCAGCGCAACGACTCCGTGTGCGCCTTCTGGGTGACGACCTCGTTGAGTCGTTGCGGGGTCCACCAGGGGGCGCGCTCGGAGAGCACCCGGGCGAAGGTCTCAGGGTTGGCCACCAGCCAGCGGTGCAGCTCCTCGATGCCCAGATCCACCAGGCCGTGGTGCACGTCGTCGGCCACCATCTCGGTGAGCAGGCTCCCGAGCAGGGGCGAGATGGCCTCTTCGCGGAATCGGGGCACCAGGGCTTGGGTGACGAAGTCGGAGATGTGCTCGTCGCGCACCTTGCCCAGACCGATCGAGACGACCTCGGAGGCCTCGTCGACGACGCGGCGCGCGTTCTCCGGAACCGCGACCCAGTCCCCCACCCGCTGCGAGATCTGGGCGACCTCGACCCGGTCACGGATGATCTCTTCTTGGAGGAAGTTCTCCGCGACGAACTCCTGGAGACCGCGACCGAGCTCGTCCTTGCGACGCGGGATCAGCGCGGTGTGCGGGATCGGCAGGCCCAACGGGTGCCGGAACAAGGCGGTGACGGCGAACCAGTCCGCGATCGCGCCGACCATCGACGCCTCGGCCCCGGCGTTGACGTAGCCCCAGAAGCCGTCCTGGCCATGGGTCGCCACGTAGACGATCGCCGCCAGGACCAGGAGTCCGCCCGCGAAGCTCCGCATGATCCGCAGACCTCGGCGCCGCAGCGCATCGGCCTCCGGCTCGGGAGTCACGATCTCGAAGGGCTCCCGAGGCCGCGCGTCAGCTCGGGGTCCGGCATGGCGGGGGGCAGTCGTCCTGGTCATCGCCACCCATCCTGCCCTGCGCAGGCGACGAAGAATCCTCGACGTGACGCAGGACGCATTCTCGATTAGTCCTTCTGCAGCAGCTCCACGACCTCGCGACGCAGCACCTTGCCCATGGCGTTGGCCGGCAGCTCCGCCACCACCACGACCCGACGCGGCACCTTGTACGGCGTGAGTTCGCCACGCACGTAGGCCCGCAACGCGTCGACGTCGACCTGCTCGCCCTCGGCAGCCACCACCGCCGCCACCACCGTCTCCTCGATCTCACCAACGTTGCTCAGGCCGACCACCGCGACGTCGCCGACCGAGCGGTGGAGCCGCAACGCTGCCTCGACCTCGGAGGGATAGACGTTGAAGCCACCGGTGATGATGACCTCCTTGATCCGGTCGACGATGGTGAGAAAGCCGTCGTCTGACATCGTCACGATGTCGCCGGTGCGGAACCAGCCGTCGTGGAAGGCCGCAGCAGTCTCCTCGGGCAGGTCGCGGTAACCGTCGAAGACCTGCGGTCCACGGACCAGCAATTCGCCCCGTTCCCCGAGCTCGACCTCACGGTCGAGGTCTTCGGGGTCGACGATCCGGACGTCGGTGTCGGGGAACGGAACCCCGATCGAGCCGGGACGACGAGCCTTCGACATCGGGTTGCCGACGATGACCGGCGAGGTCTCGGTCAGCCCATAACCCTCGACGAGCAGACCCCCGGTGGCGGCCTCCCACCGCTCGATGAGGTCGGCCTGGAGCGCCATCGCCCCGGAGAGGGACCACTTGATCCCCCGGATGGAGACGCCGCGTTTCTCGGCCTCGTCGACGATCTTGGCGTAGAGCGGCGGGACTGCCGGCAGGAAGGTCGGCACCCCGCGCTTCATCGCATCCATGATCAGCCCGATCTCGGGCTTGGGCAACAGCACCAACTTGGCGGCCACCGAGAGCCCGAGCAGCACGCTGACCGTGACGCCGTACGCGTGGAAGAGCGGCAGCGCGACCATCACGGTCTCCCGTCCGGGCACCATCCCGGAGACCCAGGCCTGGCCCTGGACGACGTTGGCGACCAGGTTGCGGTGCCGGAGCGGAACACCCTTGGGGCGACCCGTGGTGCCGGAGGTGTAGAGCATCAGCGCCACGTCGTCAGCGACCGGGCGCGGATGCGCTTCGTCGATCGGGTCGTGAGCCAGCAGGCTCTTCCACGGCGTCGCGCCGGGAGCCGGAGCGTGCAGCTGCTCCCGCGACGCGCGGGCCTTCGCGATCGGCAGACGGAGCGCGAGACGTTTGACCAGCGGCAGCTCCGTGGTGAGGTCCACGGCGATCACGTGCTCGAGGGAGGAGTCCGCGCGCAGCGACTCCACCACCGGGACGACCTTGTCCCAGACAATCGCGACCCGCGCCCCGTGGTCGGCGAAGGGAGCCCGGAGCTCACCCGCCGTGTAGAGCGGGTTGTGTTCGACGACGGTCGCACCCAGACGCAGGACGGCCATGAACGCGATCACGTTCTGCGGGCAGTTCGGCATCACCAGGGCGACGTTGTCGCCCGCCTCGACGCCCAGCTCACGCAGACCTGCGGCCACGCGTCGTACGGCATCGGCGGTGTCGGCGTACGTCGTGGTGCGCCCCATGAAGTCCAGGGCGGGTCGCGCGGCGTGGTCGCGCACGGCAGCTTCGAAGAGATCGAGGACCGTGGTGCTTCCGTAGTTGAGCGAGAGCGGCACACCGGGGGCGTACGACTGCGCCCACACGGGGGTCTGAGCTGACATCGAGAGGCCTTTCGGGGCACGTGGCGCATAGGACGTGATCGGTACCCCAAAGTACAGCTGGCGTCGCTGGGCACCGTGCGGGCCTCCTGCGCCCGGAGGGTGACTAGCATCGGGACCGTGACCTCTCCGACCCGCATCTCATTGGCACTCGGCGGCGGCGGCGCCCGCGGATACGCCCACATCGGCGTCATCCAGGTGCTCGAGGAGCGCGGCTACGAGATCGTGGGGATCTCCGGCACGTCGATCGGCGCACTCGTCGGCGGCATCCACGCGGCCGGGCAGATGGACACGTTCACCGACTGGGTCACCTCCCTGACCACCCGGGACATGATCCGGCTGCTGGACCCGTCGTTGCGCACCCCGGGCGCGCTCAAGGGCCACCGGTTGATGGCGCGGGTCAACGAACTGCTCGAGGACGTGCGTATCGAGGACCTGCCCATCCCCTACACCGCCGTGGCGACCGACCTCCTGGCCCGCAAGGAGGTGTGGTTCCAGGAAGGTCCTCTGCCGATGGCGATCCGGGCATCGATCGCGCTGCCCACTCTCTTCGCCCCGGTCATGCTCAATGGTCGGCTGCTGGCCGACGGGGTGATGACCGACCCGGTCCCGATCGCACCGCTGTCGGGACTCGACGTGGACCTGGTGGTCGCCGTCGACCTCTCCGGGTTGCCCACGGAGGCTGGTACGGGAGCACGGACGAGGACCCGAGAGTCCTCCGAGCCGCGCCCGATGTCGGAGTGGCAGGAGAAGTTCCGACGCACCGCGTCGCACATGATGGACAACGACACGGTCCGCACCCTCACCACCTGGCTCACCACGCGTCGCAGTGAGCAGGAGGCCGGGGACGGCGGCGAGCCGGCGACCATCTCGGCAGAGTCGGAGTCGGAGCCGGTGAGCGAGGACTTCGTCCGGGCATCCGGCTTCGACGAACTGCCCTCCGAGCTCGGGGTCTTCGACGTCATGGAGCTCTCGCTGGACGTCTTGCAGAGCGTGGTGGCGCGATACCGTCTGGCGAGTTATCCCCCGGACGTGATGATCACGATGCCGAAGAACATCTGCAAGACCCTCGACTTCCACCGAGGCGCCGAGCTCATCGAGATCGGCCGGACCTACGCCGAGGAGACCCTGGCGAACCACATCTCCCTCAGCGAGGCGACGCACCCCGAGACCCGCCCTGAGGAATGAGCGTCGGGCGATGAGCACGTCACCGACGTGGGTCGGAGCCACCCGTCGTCGCGCAGACCCGCGGGACCTCGACCCGGACCCGCAGCCCGGTCGGGGCGTTGTCCTCGAACTCGATCGTGCCGCGGTGGGCGACCGCCACCGCATGCGCCACCGCGAGACCCAGACCGCGCCCCGTGGGCGCCGTGAGGGAGCTGCTCCCCCGCTCGAACGGGAGCAGAAGACGCTGTCGTTCTAAGGGCGAGATCCCCGGTCCGGCGTCGGCGATCTCGACACGGACGTGGCCGGCGGGAGCTGAGACCTCGATCTCCACCTCGCTGCCCGAGGGTGAGAACTCGACAGCGTTGGTGACCAGGGCGCTCACCGCCGCAGCAAACCTCTTGCCGTCCAGCTCGGCGGGGACCTCGGCGGGAGCGCTCAGCGAGACGTCCACCCCGTGCGCTGCTGCCAGCTGGCTCGAGCGCTCGACGCAACCCGAGACGAGCGCACCCACGTCCACCGACTCACACTTGAGGTGCTGCGCCGCATCGAGGTCGACGAGGTCCGAGACCGCACGTACGAGGTCGTCGAGGTGGCGTCCCGAACGGATCACCGCAGTGAGCGAGCGTGCCGCCCATGCCGGCAGGCCGGGAAGAAGATCCTCCAGCAGCTCCGCATGACCGAGCAGGCTGGTCAGGGGGGTGCGCAGTTGGTGGTTCACGGTCTCGACCAGTCGATCACGCAGGGCCGCCTGCTCCCGCAGCACCGCGCGTTCGGCGGTGATGTCGTCGAAGAGCACGATCCCACCCAGGATTTCACCGCCGGGGGCGCGTAACGGCGCTCCGCTGCAACGCAGGTGGATGAAGTGGTCGTCGTGGGTGCGCAGCGACATCACTGCACCGCGAAAGGACTCGCCGCTGCGAGCCCGGTTGACCGGTTCTTCTTCGGGGGACAACAACCGGGAACCGTCCTCGGTGTAGACCCGAAAGTGCTCAGGGATTTGTTCGGCAGCCACCGGAGCGAAGTCGCTGTTCACCAACGCCTCGAGACCAGGGCTCATCATGGTGACCGTCCCGGCGGCATCGCTCGCGGCGACGGCCAGGGTCGTGTCGTGCAGCAGCGCTTCCAGGAGCACGCCCTTCAGGGCGTCATCGTGCGCGTAGGCGCTGGCGACGTCAGAAGTGTGAGGTGGCACACACTTTCTCTACCACGCAGGTCCCAAGACCTAAACCCATGGCGAACGCCTCTGTGCCGAGGAACTACGAGGGGCGCGAGCAACGCCGCCCTCGGCCCTCACTTCTCCCGGAGAGCGACGTGGTTGCGGATGACCTGCTCGATGATCAGCGCCAGGAACTTCTCGGCGAACTGCGGGTCGAGACCCGACGACTCCGCCAGACCCCGCAGGCGCTTGATCTGGTACTCCTCGCGCGCCGGGTCAGCAGGAGGCATGTGGGCTGTCGCCTTCAACTCACCCACCCGCTGGGTGCACTTGAAACGCTCGGCCAGCAGGTGCACCAGCGCGGCGTCCAGGTTGTCGATGCTCGAGCGCAGACGGTCCAGCTCGGCGAGCGCGTTCTCGTCGGTCATGGGGCCAATGCAAACAGGCGAGTGTCCCCGCTGCCGCACCGGGGCCACGGGACGGACACGCCACAGCTCGGTCGCACGCTCATCCGCGGCCCCCGAGCAGACGACGCAGCCGGCCACGTCGTCGTGGAGCCAGCTGCGCAGGTTCCTGGGCGCCGAGGGAACGCAGGCGCAGCACCACGTCGTCCAGACCGCTGCGGTGCGCGGCCTCGACCGGGGTGCACTCCTCCATGTCGGAGGCCAACATGGGATCGGCGCCGCGATCAAGGAGCAGGTGGGCGATCTCCCGGTGGCCTGCCAGACATGCCTCGACCAGCGCAGTCGACTGCATCTCGGGATGGGCGTAGTCGACGTCGACCCCGCAGTCGAGCTGGAAACGAACCATCTCGAGGTCGCCCTCGATGGCAGCGTGGAACATGTCCTTCCACTCAGCCCCAGTGGTCACGGCTCGGCTCCTCGTCTTCGGGGGATGATCAGCGCGGGACGAAGGCCCAGTAGTCCAGGTCGAGCAGGACCCCGTCGGCGTACTTGCCGTCCTCGCCACGCAACGTCATGGACTCGTCGCGGTTGCGGGTCGCAACCAGCCGCAGACGCAGCGCCCCGACGCCGGGAGCCGCGGTCTCGGCCTTGTCCAGGACCTCTGACCAGGCGTACACGGTGTCGCCCGCGAAGGCCGGAGAGGTGTGCGCGCCGCCGTTGATCGCCGAGACGAGTTGCGCGTTGGCCAGGCCGTTGAAGGAGAGGGCACGTGCCATGGAGATGATGTGGCCGCCGTAGATGAGGCGCTTGCCGTCGGGACGGGCCTGCTCGTTGAAGTGCACCTTGGCGGTGTTCTGCCACAGACGGGTGGCCATCATGTGCTCGGACTCGCTGAGCGTGACACCGTCGACGTGGTCGATCTTCTCGCCGACTGCGTAGTCGTCGAACCGGTGTGGCTCACCGGCCGCGGTGAAGTCGTACTCGGTGAAGTCGAGGCCCTCGGGGATCACCAGGTCGCCGACCGCGACCACCTTGGCGAGGTCGGGCAGGACGGTCTCGGGGGCGGCGGAGCCGACGTCACGCTTGTGCACCATCACCCAGCGGGCCCACTCGAGCGCCACCTCGCCGCGCTGGTTGGAGGCGGTGGAGCGGACGTAGACGACACCGGACTTGCCGTTGGAGTTCTGCTTCAGACCGATGACCTCCGAGCGCGTGGTCAAGGTGTCGCCCGCAACCACGGGCTCATGGAAGCGGCACTCGGCGTAGCCGAGGTTGGCCACCGCGTTCAGGGAGATGTCAGGCACGGTCTTGCCGAAGCCGATGTGGAAGGCGATGAGCTCCTCGACGGGAGCGTTGCGCAGGCCCACCGACGCCGCGAACTCGGCCGAGGAGGGCAGTGCGAAACGGGTCGGGTAGAGGGCGCCGTAGAGCGCTCGGTCGCCCTCGGTCACCGTGCGCGGGGTCGCGTGCTCGATCACCTGCCCGATGGTGAAGTCCTCGAAGAAATTGCCTGCGTTGGTCTTGGCCATGGCCCACATTGTGCCCAAGGGGTCCGACGACGATCGCGGGCACGTCCGATGTCCCACTGTGCGGGCAGGGTGCGGGCAGGGTGCGAAGCGGTTCGCGACGCTCGGACTGTCTCCGTCGGTCAGTATGCTGAGGCCCATGCATTCGCTGCTGACGGCCCCACGAGAATCCCTCGCCTTCGAGGTCCTCGAACCCACCGTCGGCCCCGCCGGCGAGATCGCCCTCCACTACCGGATCAACTCCCGAGCCGGTGACGAGCAGGTGGAGTTCACCGAGCGGATCACGATTCCGGGCGAGCGTTCGGCCTCGGCACCTCCGCCACTGCCGGACACTCTCGTCCGCCTGCTGGCGCTGGCTGCCAGCCTGAGCTACTACAAGACCTGCATCCCCACCACGTACTCGGTGCCCGGCGGACTGACGCAGACCGAACGCACCTTCCTCGAGGAGGTGATCCGCAACGGCCTGGGCGAGTTCGCGTTCCGCAACGACGTCGCGTCCGCGTTGCGCCCCACGATCGAGGCCCCACTCCTGCCCGAGGTCGAGAGCGACGTCGCCCGCCGCGGCCCGTCACCGGACCCCGTACGGCCGTTGGTCGCCGTCGGCGGTGGCAAGGACTCGATCGTCACCATCGAGTCGCTGCGACGGATGCCGGTCGAGGTCAGCCTCTTCTCGGTCAACTCCTACGCCCCGATCGAGGCCACCGCAGAGGCCGCCGCCCTGCCGTTGCTGGTCGCACGCCGCAGGATCGATCCGCTGCTCTTCGAGCTGAACGCTGCCGGTGCGCTCAACGGCCACGTGCCCGTGACAGCGATCAACTCCCTGATCGGATGCCTCACCGCGGTGCGCAACGGACACGACGCGGTGGTCTTCAGCAACGAGGCTTCCTCGTCGTTCGGCAACGTGGCCTGGGAAGGCATCGAGGTCAACCACCAGTGGTCCAAGGGTCTCGGCTTCGAGCGGCTGCTGAGCGAGGCGATCACCTCGGTGCCGGTGCGCTACTTCTCCTTCCTGCGCCCGCTGACCGAGTTGGCGATCATGCGCCGCTTCGGCCAGCTGCGGGAGTACCACTGCGTCTTCACCAGCTGCAACCGGGCCTTTCACCTCGACGAGTCGAAGCGACGCCTCTGGTGCGGGGAGTGCCCCAAGTGCCACTTCGTCTTCCTGCTGCTGGCCCCCTTCGTCTCCCGCGACGAGTTGTTGGCGATCTTCCGCGGCCGCGACCTCTTCGCCGACCCCACGCAGCTGGAGGGCTTCCTCGAGCTGCTCAACGTGGACGGACGGATGAAGCCGTTCGAGTGCGTCGGCGAGCCGGACGAGTGCCGCGCGGCCCTCACCCTGATCAGCGTCGACCCCGACTGGGCCGACCACCCGTTCCTGCAACTTCCCCAGATCCGCGGTGCCTTCCTCCCCGAGGCCGAGGTGGTCGCAGCCTTCGCACCCAGCGACGACCACCTGCTGCCGCCCAGCTACGAGAAGGCAGTCCGTGAGATTCTCTGACCTGGTCGGGCGCCGCGTCGCGGTCTGGGGCCAAGGCCGTGAGGGCACGTCGGTGACCGAGTACGTACGAGGACTCGGCGTGGAGGTCGTCGTCGCGGAGCCTGACCTCCCCCGGGGTGACTCGCCGGGGGTGGTCTACGGGGCGGACGGGAGCACCGCGCTGCTCACCGCCGACGTCGTCATCAAGTCACCCGGCGTACCGGTCACCCACGACCTCCACCGCGCCCTCGTCGAGGCAGGTGTGGCCATCACCAGCCTCACCGACCTCTGGCTCAGCGACAACGCCCACCGCGTGGTCGCGATCACCGGCACCAAGGGCAAGAGCACCACGGCCAGCCTGCTGCACCACCTGTTGCTGCGCACCGGTGTCCGCTCCAGCCTCCGCGGCAACATCGGCACCAGCGTGCTGGCCGAGTCCGACCCGCCGGCGCAGGTCGTGGTGATGGAGCTGTCCAGCTACCAGGCCCAGTCGCTGACGCGCTCGCCACGCATCGTCGCGGTCACGTCGCTCTTCCCGGAGCACCTGACCTGGCACGGTTCGCTGGAGAGCTACTACTCCGACAAGTTGAACGCGGTCGCGCACGGACCAGAGACCGTGGTGGTGCCTGCCGAGGCTGACGAAGTCATTCGACGGGTCAGCGAACGCCTCTCCCCGGGGACCCGGCTCCTCCTCACCGACGAGGACGGCGTGCACGTCGCTCCCGACGGCGCGATCGTGTGGCCGGACGGTCCTCGGATCGAAGCGGGCGACCTGCCCCTGCCGGGTCGTCACCACGCCCACAACATCGCGCTGGCGCTGCGTCTCGCCGGCCTCCTCGGACCTCCTCCGGAGGCACTGGTCGAGGCCCTCTCCTCCTTCGCGCCACTGCCGCACCGCATGGAGCCGGTGCCGTCGGACGACGGGCGCACCTGGCTCGACGACAGTCTGGCCACCGCACCCGAGGCCGTCGTGGCGTCCCTGTCGTCCTTGGCGCCGCAGCCCGACCGCTGCATTGCCGTGATCGTGGGTGGGGAGGACCGCGGGCTCACCTACGACGTCCTGCTCGAGACCGTGAGCGCCCGGGAAGACGTCGAGCTGCTGCTGGTCGGTCCCACCGGCGCCCGCCTCGCGCCGGCCTGCGAGGCCTCGGGCCTCCGTGCCCGACTCTTCACCTCGTTCGGCGCGTGTGTGGCGTGGGCCCGTGCGCGCGAGAACCGGGCCGACATCGTCCTCCTCTCCCCCGGCGCGCCCAGCTACGACGAGTTCGCCAACTTCGAGGAGCGTTCGGCTGCCTTCCGGGCCGCTGCGCTCGGCACCGACTCGCCTCCTGCAGAGAGCTGAGACCGTGCCCCGCGCCTGGGTCGACGGGGTCGAGACCGTGCTCACCGACAACGAGTGGGGCCGCCACGCGGCTGCCTTCCTCGGGTGCGGTTTCCGCGTCGTCACACCGGCCGGCCCCGTACGCCCCGCGGCGCTGGCCGCTGCTCGACAACAGGCCGTCCGGATCGCGGAGCTCTTCGATGCGACCTGGGACGAGGCACCGTGGCGCAGCGCTGCCTCCGGCGCAGGCGCGATCGAGATCGTCGGCGGGTGGCGGCACCAGTTCCGCGGCCCGGCCGGCGCCCAGACCACGGTGATCCGGTCCGTGCCGTTGCCACAGCAGCAGTGGCGACGCGCGAGCGGCGTACGTCTCCCCTGGTCCCTCGACGCGCACTCGCCCGTGACCGGGCTGCCCATGATCTCCGGGCTCGAGGAGGACCAGGCCCTGCGGACGCTCGAGACCGACACCGTGGGGTTGTGGTGGAACACCGACGGTCACCTGGTCCAGAGCACCGCCGGGCCGCTCCTGCTGCGGGTGGCCGGGGCATGGCTCCGTCCACCCGCCGGTGACGGCGCCGTGCCGCACTTCGTCTGGTCACGCGCGGCGGAGCTGCTCGATGCGCGCGAATCGCCCGTCGACGACAAGGTCCTTGCGGCGGCCGAGGCGGTGCACGCCGTCGATTCACTGGGCCGTGTGGTGACGCTCCGCGGCGCGGCGGGGGCCGATGAACTCCTGGACGCCGTCGCGAGGATCTCGGAGCCGATCACGGACTGAACCGATCAAGCACTGGGCCGACTCAACGCGAGGTGTGACGGGCGACGATGGCGGCGAGCGCCGTGGTCAACGGGACGGCTGCGATCAGGCCGATTGTGGCGACTGCACTGCGGACGATCTCCTGGGCGATCACCTGGTCGCTGACCACTCCACCCAACGACGCGTTGTTGGCGACGATGAGCACGAACAACGGCAGCGTAGCACCGGCGTAGGCGAGGATGATCGTGTTGATCACCGAGGCGATGTGGGAGCGCCCCACCCGACTCCCTGCCCGGTACAGATGCGCAGGGCTGTACGCCGGGTTGGCGCGCGCTATCTCGGTGACGGTCGCCGACTGGGTCACGGTGACGTCGTCCAGGACGCCCAGTGATCCGATCATGATGCCGGCCAGCAGCAGCCCTTGCATGTTGACCCCGAACTCCATCCCGACCACGGTGGAGACGTCGTCGGTGATTCCGGTGAGATGCATCGCCTCGACCGTGACGGACGCCAGCACTCCCGTCAGGGCCAGGCTGGCGAGCGTGCCGAGCACTGCCACCGTCGTCACCAGCGAGACGCCGTGGGTCAGGTAGAGCACGCTGAGCACGATCGCGGACGACCCCACCAGCGCAATGAGCAGCGGCGACTCCCCGCCCAGGATGCCCGGGACGACGAAGAACAGCAGGACGGCGAAGGTCAGGGCCAGCCCGAGGAGTGAGGTGACGCCGCGCCAGCGACCGAAGGCAACGACGGCCAGCACGAAGACGCCCGCCAGGATCCACAGCTGGGTGCCACGCTGGTGGTCGATGACCGACCAGGTCACTCCGTCCGGAGTCTCCATGTGCAGCAACAAGACGTCGTCACCCTCGTCCACCGCAGGCGCACCCGGCCCGTTGGGCAGCTGCACGGAGACCTCGGTCGACTCCTCCCCCTCGACCTCCAGGCGCACCGTCGCCGTGCCACACCCGTTGACGTCGTCGGAGAGGTCCGTCTCACACTCCTCGGCACTGATCGCGAGGATCTGTCCGGGAGTCGGCGGGAGTCCACCTGAACCCTCGACCCGTTCGATCGGTTCGGGCCACTACCACGTCATCGCCAGCAGGGTGAGGACGGCCAGGGGCACCACCACAGCCAGGGCGATCCGGCGCATCCGGAGGGTCTCCGGGGCCGATGCGTGGCTGTGGTCTCCGCCCATGGCGTGTTGCTCCTTCGTCGGGGCCGGCCGCGCAGGGCGCGTGCTTCTGCGTGCGGACGATACCGAGGAGGCGCGAATCGCTGCGCGCCGACTCCACCCCCCGGTGTGTGAGACAGCCGTCTCAGATCGCCTCCGGTCCGCTTGACCGGGGGCCGGCACAGACCGGATCCTTCGCCCATGGCTCTGGTGCGTTCGGCCGCGATCCGCGGCTTCCGGGACACGGTGCTCGAGCTCGGAGGTGACCCCGAGGCCATCGCCGTCAGCGCCGGGCTGCCGGCGGAGGCGCTCCACTCGTCCGACCTGGTCCTCTCCGACGCCGACGTGGGCCAGGCGCTGGAGATCGCGGCGCGCGAGCTGGACTGCCCCGACTTCGGTCTGCGGGTCGGCCGCCGTCAGGACCTGAGTCTGCTCGGGCCCCTCGGCCTGGCCATCCAGCACTCCTCGACCCTGGCCGAGGCACTGACCAATCTCACGAACCATCTCTTCGTGCACGCCGAGGGCCTGCGTCTCGCCGCGCACGACACTGCGACCACCAGCCGCGAGGTCGTCGAGGTCAGGTACGACGTCGGCCCCCGACGCACGCCGGCGGTCCAGGGCACCGGACTCGTGCTGGGCTACGCCCACCGCGTCGCCGTCGAGCTGGTCGGCGGCCCGTACGGTCTGCGCACCGTCGACCTGCCCCACCGGGCGCCGGACCTGGCGGCGTACGAGACCCACTTCGGCGTACCGGTGCGTGAGAACCGGACGCACGCGATGCTGCGGGTCACCGGCAACCTGGCGCGGATCCCGATCCGCAGCCGCGACGACGAGCTGCAACGACTGGCGGTCCAGATGCTCAACCGTCACCGGCGCGCACCCAACGCCGACGTGGTGGAGGTCGTACGCACTGCGCTCGCGGCCTCGATGGGCCGCGCGCCACTGACCATCGGGGCGGTCGCCAGCAGCCTCAGCATGCATCCCCGGACCCTGCAGCGGCTCCTGGAAGGGGCCGACACCAGCTTTGCCGCGGTGCTGGACGACCTGCGGCGCCACACCGCGAAGCGCCTGCTGACGAGCACCACCATGCCCATCTCCCAGGTGGCCCATCAGATTGGGTACGCGGAGGCCGCGACCTTCTCGAGGCGTGCGCAGGCATGGTGGGGCAAGTCCCCGCGGCATGTGAGGCACGACACCAAGCAGTCGCGATATGACAAGAGGTTGTCGTGATCAGACAACTACGGGGCCGGAAGTTACGCCACGGTAGGGACGAACAGAGACATGCGTCTCAGTTAGATCTCTTCCGATCCGGATCCAGGGAGCCCCACCCATGTACCGTCCCGCACGCATTGCTGCAGTCGCAGCCAGTGGCCTACTCGCACTCGGCCTGCTGACGCCGGCGACCTCCACGGCAGCGAACGACTTCTACACCCCGCCGGCCGACCTCCCCGCGGCGAACGGGGCATTGGTGAAGACCGAGCCGATGAAACTCGCGATCCCGGTACCGAAGAACCTGGGGAGCAGCACGCTGCCCGGCTCGGCCACCCGCATCATGTACAAGACGACCGACGACGGCGGCGACGCCGCGGCGGTCTCCGGCGTCTACATCGAGCCCAGCAAGAAGTGGACCGGCTCCGGTGACCGCCCGCTGGTCTCGTTCTCGGTGGGGACCCAGGGAGTCGGGGACGCCTGCGCGCCGTCGAAGACTCTGGAGTCGTTCATCGTCAGCGAGAACGGCAAGTTCATGGTGGGCTACGAGATCCCGGCCATCTACAACTTCCTCAACGAGGGCGTCGCCGTCGTGATCACCGACTACATCGGTCTCGGCACCACCGACCGCGTGCACTCCTACATGAACCGCGAGGACCAGGCCCACGCCGTCCTCGACGCCGCACGGGCCGCGCTGCAGCTGCCGCAGACCTCGGTCACCCCCGACTCCCCGATCGGGCTGTACGGCTACTCCCAGGGCGGTGGCGCGTCCGGTGCCGCCGCGGAGCTCGCTCCGACGTACGCCCCCGAGCTCAACCTCAAGGGCGCGTACGTGGGCGGCCCGCCCGCTGACCTGTACGAGGTCATGCAGTCGGCCGACAACACGCTGCTCACGGGCGTCATCCCCTGGACCATCAACGCCATCGCGCCCTACCACCCCGACCTGGCTCCCTACATCGGCCAACTGCTGAACCAGTCCGGCCGTGACTACCTCGAGAAGTCGAAGGACCAGTGCGTCGTGGACGCGATCCTCGGCGCCGGTTTCAAGAAGACCTCGTCGTGGACCAACTCGGGCAAGTCGGCCTCCGTCGAGGTGAAGAACTACCCCGCGATCGTGGCGGCGGTCGAGGAGCAGCGCATCGGCAAGCTCAAGCCGAAGGTCCCTGTCCTGGTCATCACCGGCACCAAGGACGACGTCGTCGACCACGGGCAGGCCAAGCAGCTCGCACTCGACTGGTGCGCCGAGGGCGTCAACGTCAACTACGACCCGACGATCCAGCTGGTCAGCAGTGGAGGCCTGATGCTCACCCACCTCGGTCCCCTGATCACCGGGATGGGCAACTCGAAGAACTGGATGATCGACCGGTTCAACGGAAAGACCGCCAGCTCCAACTGCTCCAAGGCTCGCTTCCTGCCCTGACCATGACCGCTCAGTTGCGACTGGGCACAGTGAACTGACGACGAAGGCCGGGCCCGTCCATCGGGTCCGGCCTTCGTGGTGTCGCTCCGATCCGCTGTGTGCCCCGCATCGCCCGGGTCACCTGCGGTGGACGAACGACTCCCACAGCGCCGCGACCGCCTCGGGCCGCTCCTGGTGCGGGAACGAGCCCGCGCCCGCGACGGTCTCGATCTCGACGTCGCGGAGCAGATCCCGCGCGCTCTGTTCGTAGACCCGGTAGCCGGCGTTCTCGCCGTTGACGACCAGCACCGGCACGTCCACCTCACCCAACAGGTGGGCCACACCGCTCAGGCCGACTCCTCGTTCTGAGGGACGCACCCATTGGCCGGCGCGGGCGCGCGAGGCGTCCTGCTCCGCCAGGACCACCGGGTCAGAGGTGCCCGCCCGCGCATGGACGCCCGGCACCGGCACCCACCCGGGGCCGAAGTTGGCACGTACGGCCTGGTCAGTTGCCCACACCCGGGCCGCCGTGTGGGCCGGCGTCAAGGAGACACCGACGAGACCGAGGCTGACGACGCGCTCGGGCGCGGAGACCGTCATCAGCAGAGAGACGATCCCACCCAGCGAGCTGCCCATCAGGTGGGCGCGCTCGATGCCCAACTCGTCGAGCAGGGCCCAGAGCCGTTGTGCGCTCGCCTGTGGCCACATCACCCACGGGGCCTCCACGTCCATCCGGGACCCGCCGTGGCCGGGCAGGTCGACGACGACCACCCGTCGTACGCCGGACAGGCTCTGGGCCACGCCGCGCCAGTCGGCGGCCCACCCACCCAGCTTGTGGAGCAGGACCACCGGCAGCTCCGCCGCCGACCCGGCGTCCGCTCCCGTGGCAGGCAGGTCCACGTAATGGATCTGCCCTGCGGTCATCTGGATCCGTTCGCCCAGCACTCCCGGCCAGTACGGCACCTCGGCGTGGGCATCGGGTGCTGACCCACCTGGATCGGCGGCGCGGAGTCGGGCGCACTCATCGTCATGGCGCGCGCGCCAGGCTGCCACCCTTCGACGTACATCGTTGCGCAGGTTGCGGGCGAAGAGCTGGAGCTCGACCCGGTGCAGACCGCCACCGGGCAGGGCGACCTTGTCGAGTGCACCGGGGCGGATGGGGTCGACGAGCACGAAGTCGCCCCGGACCCGCGCTGCGACGCGGATCCCCGCCAGTGGGCCGCTGGTGCCCGTCTCGACCGGGAGGTGCCACGAGGCCGGAGCGTCGCGCACCTGGGTCGAACAGGTGAGGGGGTTGAGGCAGACCCCTGGGGTCTCGGGCTCGGCACCCCACTCGAGCGTGGCCCGGAAACAGACGACCACCCCGCTGCTGTCCGGGTCGCTGGCCGCCGGGAATCGGGCCAGGACGGACGCGTCCTCGGCGACCCCGATGCCGATCGGGTAGGAAGCGACGAGTCGAGACGCCAACCCGTCGTGGTCGAAGAAGTCCTCCAGCAGCTGCATGACGTGGCGCGCGCCCTGACTGTGCCCGGCCAGCACGATGGGGCGGGGCTCGCCGGGATGCTCGAGCGCATGGACAGCGTCGTCGGCCAGGAACTGGGCGAAGGCCGCAGCCACGTCGCTGTACGCCAGCTGGTAGGCCTGCTCGCCTCCGCGGCCGCGCTCGAAGTAGGCGCGCGTCGTCGTCTGGCGATACCGAGGTGCCCAGACCCGACCAGGGAAGGCCTCGAGGTGCTCCCCCGTCACCTGGTCGACGGCAGCCAGGGTCTCGTGCTCCTGCGGGTCCGCGAACCACCCCGGACCATTACCTGTCGTGGGGTGCACGTAGAAGACCAGCACCTCGTCGTCGCCCTTGCTGGGGACGCCGGAGAAGCTGTGGTGCTCACCGCGCAGCACCCAGGCTGACGAGTCGGCATGGTCGGGAGCAGCGAGCGCAGCGAAGTCGGCCGCGATCGTCTGCGCTACGGACACCAGGTCTCCCGACCCCTTCTGCTGGGAAGTCTCGGACCGAGCCTACTCATCGGACGACAGGGACCCCAGGTACGTGCGGATCTCGTCGAGCGAACGCACCTCCCCGCACTTCGCGGCGATGTCGCGCAGGTTCGACTCGTGGGGCTCGCGGTGGCGGTCGCCCACCGCCTCACGGACGACGACCGGCACGAATCCGTGCTGGAGTGCGTCCAGAGCGGTCGCCCGGATGCACCCGCTCGTGGAGAGCCCGGCGATCAGCAACGTGTCGACGCGTCGTGCCGTCAACGACGCCGCGAACGACGTGCCCGCGAAGGCGCTCGGGTAGTGCTTGGTCACCACGGTCTCGCCCGGGCGCGGTGCGAACCCGTCGATCCAGTCGCCCAACGGGTTGCCTTCGACGAAGCACCTCAGGGCCGGGACCTTCTGGAAGAAGAGACCGCCCAGCAGACCTGCGTCGTCCTCGTAGAGCACCCGGGTCAGGTAGACCGGGATACCGGCAGCTGCGGCGGCCTCGCGCAGCTCGAGCATCGCGGCGACCGACTCCTCGACGCCGGCGTAGAGCGGCGAGCTCGGCTCGACGTAGGCGACGGCGGGATCCACGATCACCAGCGCCGGCGACACACCGGGCTCGAGGCGACCGCCGAACCCTGCGCTCGCGTAGTCCTCCGCGAGCGTCGCGCCGCGCAGGGGACGACCAGACATGTCGTTCAAGGCAGCCCTCAGTGCTTCTCGAGGAGCGAGCCGTAGCCCGCGATCTTGTCCTCGATGCCGTTGACCCGGAAGGCGTGCCACATCGTTGCCAGGTTGATCGCGATGACCGGCTTGCCCAACTCCTTCTCGAGCTCGGCGGCCACGGCGATGCACTCCAGGTTGGTCCCGCACTGGATCAGCGCGTCCACGTCGGGTCCGTCGACCGAGAGGAACGCGTCGCGCAGCTTCTCCGGGGACTCGTCCGCGATCGAGGTGGCGGACTCGGAGCAGAGGCCGGTGATGGCCGCCACGTCGAAGCCGAGCTCGGTGAAGTAGTCGACGACCTGCTCGTCGCCCACCGGCTGGTAGGGGGTGACGATGCCGATCCGCTTGGCGCCGAAGGCCTTGAGGGCCTCCCCGGCAGCGGTGGCGCCGGTGGTCACCTCGAGCCCGGTCTGCTCGCGCACGTTCTGCTCGAACGCAGCGTTGCCCTGCACGCCGCCCCAGAAGGTCTCGGCGCTCATGCCCATCACGATGTAGTCGGGCTTGGCGGTCATCACGATCTCCAGGGCGGACGGCAGCGCCTCGTTGAGTCCTTCGCGGAAGGCGGCGAAGGCATTGGCCGAGTCCAGCGCCGGAGCCTTGATCATGATCCGGGCGGTGTGCCAGGAGCAGTCCTGCGGTCGGAGGTGGTGGAACTCGCGCTCGACCGAGGTGTTGGTCGACGGCAGGACCAAGGCGAACTTCTTGCCCTTGTTCAAGGTGATCATCTCGGGACTCCTCAGCGGTTCGTGTCGGTGGCGGCGAGCGCGGATGCGCGCGCCAACTGGTCGTTCTGGCCCATCACGTCGGTGAACGCGGCCCAGTCCTCGGTGCCCTTGCCGGACTCGCCGGTGGTGCGCAGGCGGTGGTAGACGGCCGCGATCGCCTCAGCGGCGGCCAGGACGGCGGAGACCGGCTGGATCAGCAGGCCGACACCGGCTTCGTACGCGATCGGCAACGCCGGGAGGTCGGAGTGGTCACCGGCCTCGGAGAGGTTGACCATGAGTGGTCGACGCGCAGCGCCCTGACCCACGGCATTGCGCAGGGCGGTGAGCTGCTCACGGCTGGTCACACCTTCCGCGAAGACCAGATCGGCGCCAGCCGCGCCGTAGGCAGCGGCCCGCTCGAGGACGGCGTCGAAGCCGTCCACGCCCAGCGCGTCGGTCCGGGCGATGACCAGGATCGAGTTGCGCTCGGCGACGGCGATCTTGATCTTCGCGACCATCTCCTCGGTCTCGACCAAGGCCTTGCCAGCCAGGTGACCGCAGCGTTTCGGCGCGAGCTGGTCCTCGAACTGGACCGCAGCAGCACCGGCCCCCTCGAGACGACGTACGGCCTCACCGGTCTGGAGCACTCCCCCGTAGCCGGTGTCGCCGTCGACGATGAGCGGGAGGTCGGTCACCGCGGCGATCCGACGCACCTGCTCGGCCATCTCGGCAAGCCCGATGTAACCGAGGTCAGGCTGCCCCAGTGCCGCAGCGGAGACTGCCGCGCCCGAGACGTACGCGGCCTTGAAGCCCGAGCGCTCGACGAGCGCGGCACTGATGCCGTCGTAGGCGCCCGCAGCCGTGACCGGGCCCTGACTCAGCAACGCGGAGAGGCGCTCGCCGGCGGACGGGGTGTGCGCCCGGCCCGCGTACAGCTCGCGCTTGAGGCGACCCAGCGTGATCCGCAGCGACGTGAGCATGGCTGCTCCACGCTGGTGCTCGCGCTTGTCGAACTCGTCCTTGTCCATCTCCGAGAGCTCGTTGGCCCGGGCCGCGCGAGCCGAGTCGTCGTCCTCGCGCATGGAGTCGTAGTTGGACTGGGCGCGGGCCTGGACGTGGTTGAGGGCGACGTCGCGACGCAGCTCGCTGTAGAGGCGCCCCGCGTGACCCGGGTCAACCCCGTCGACGAGCGAGGCATGGATGACCTCGGTGGCGGCCCAGGCATCGTGGATGCCCGAGTTCATGCCCATCCCGCCGAGCGGGTTGTTGACGTGGGCCGAGTCCCCCGCGAGCAGCACCTGACCGACCGCGAAGGTGGCGGCGGCGCGCATGTTGACCGCGTACACGTTGCGGTGCACGACCTCGTACGGCTCGGGCTGGGCCGCGACGCGCTGGAGTCGGCGCTCCATCGCCTCAGGGCTCATGGCCTCCGCGTCGGACTCACCGTCGCGGACCGGGAAGAGCGCGCGCCAGTGGTTCGGCGTGCGCAGCAACACGCTCCACTCCTCGGGATCGGAGATGTAGGAGACGTAGGCCAGGTCCGGGAAGTCGTCGCGGAACTCGTGCGTCGTCGAGATGACCAGGAACCGGTCGTCGTAGGTCGCCCCCTCGAAGGCGATGCCGAGCGACTTGCGGGTGGGCGAGGCGGCCCCGTCGGCACCGATCATCCACCGGGCGAGGACCGGTCTGTCCCGGTCCCCTCCCTCGAGGTGGATCCGGACGTGACGGTCCGCGAGCTCCACCCGGGCGACCGGGGAGGAGAACCTGAGCGTCACGTTCGGCATCGTCTCCAGGACCCGGAGGATGATCGCCGTGAGGTTGTTCTGCTCACTCTGCAAGCGGTAGGGGTACTTCGTCTCCCCCGCGAGCAACGACATGTCCATCTCGCTCAGGACCTTGCCGAAGCCGTCGCGATACTGGTACTTCGGGGCCTTGAGGCCGACAGCGTGGAGGTCGTCACAGACCCCCAGCTCGTCGAGCATCTCCAGCGACGAGGGATGGAAGGTCGAGGCCCGAGCCTCGTCGGAGAGCCCTGCTCCCGCCTCGAAGAGGATGACGTCATGGCCCAGGCGCGCCAGACGCAGCGCCGCCACCATGCCGACCGGTCCCATGCCGGAGATGGCCACGGTGTGCATGTCGGCCAGGGGCGGGTTGTCCCGCAGCTTGAGCTGGGTGAGCAGGTCAGTCATTCAGATTTCTCCCTGGGAGCGGACGAGAGGTCCGTAGAGGTTCGGCTGCCGCGTCCCGACAGGGTCGAGGTGGAAGCCCATCATCTTGTTGTGCGACTCGCGCAGGTCGAGGGTCTGGATCAACTGTTCCTCGAACCCGTGGCGGGTCCACTGGGCCGACGGGTAGCGCATCAACGCGACGGGCTGCCCGGGGATGAACGGGTCCGAACGGACGATCTGACTGCCGATCGCAGCGGGGCTGTCGAGCCGGTTGACGGAGACCAGATGCACCCGGTTCTCCTCGGTCCGCTCAGTGGCAGCGCAGTCGGCCGCCTCGGCACGGTCCCAGTTGGCGGGGTGGGCGATCAGCTCCGCGCCACGCAGCGTCAGCAGACGGCTGACCTCGGGGAGCCAGACCTCGTTGCCGATCATCATTGCGATGCGACCGATCGCGGTCTCGGCCACGCCGATCTCGTCGCCCGCCACTGCCCAGCCCTGCTCCTCGGTGTCGAGGTGGGTCTTGCGGTAGGAGTGGACGACCTGACCCGCGTCGTCGATCAGGTGGGCGGTGGAGTGGTACCCCAGGTCCGACTTCTCGACGAGGTTCACCACCACCCAGAGACCGTGCTCGGCGGCAGCAGCCCTGACCCGGCCCAACGCCTCTTCCGAGACCTCGGCAGCCTTGGCGGGGTCGGCCGCGACCTCACCGGGGCGGAAGCAGAAGAGCTCGGGGAAGACACCCAACCGGGCGCCCTGCACGGCCGCGTGGGCGATCTGCCCCTCGGCCCGGGTGATGGTCCACGCGGTGTTGTGGAACCACGACACCTGCAGGGTCGCCACGGTCAGGGGCTTGGAGGGCACGTCGTCACCGACTGGACCCAGCATGGAGGCGACCGGAAGGTCGGCGTGCGGTGTCATCAGGTCGCCGTACAGGTCGGGGCGGCGCCAGCCGAAGACGTCGGTGAAGCCGGGGACGTTCTTGTCGTCCGCGTGGGCGACCTCGATGTCGGCCCAGACCATGCCTTCGTGCTCCTCACCCGCACCCGCGAGGACCTCGCCGCGCGGGGCCACGATCTGGGAGCCACCCATCCAGGGCCACCCGTCGGCGAATCCGCCCACGGTGTTGGAGGAGATGTGCCAGACGTGGTTCTCCAGCGTGCGCAGCGGGACGTGCACACGGACCTCGTCGGGGCCACGGGAGTTGAGGGAGTTGCAGAAGATCTGGGCGCCGAGCAGACCGAGCACACGCGGCACGTCCGGGACGATGCCGTCGGCACACATCAGCAGACCGATCCGACCGAGCTCGGTGTCGACGACCTCGAGCTGCTTCGTGCCGGCGGTGAAGAGGGTGTACTCGTAGTCCCAGAAGACGGTCTTGTGGTGCACGTGGATGATCGTGCCGTCAGGACCGATGAGGACCGAGGCGATGCGTACGACCGGCTTGGGGTCCTCGCTGAGGTCGACGCCGACGACGGCATGGACGCCGTGCTCACGGCAGGCCTCGCGGACCCTGGTCACGAAGGGGCCGTCGATCCGCTCGCACTTCTCCCAGGCGTCGTCGCGATCGGCGTAGTCACGTACCCGGTTGCTGTTCTCGGGGAAGACCACCAACTGCACACCTGCCTCCGCGGCCACCCTGAGGTAGTCGGCGACGAGCTCCGCGTTGGCGGCCACGTCAGTGCCGGAGAAGAACTGGGCGGTGCCCACGCGGACCGAGGTCGACGTCCTGTTCTCGCTGGAACCCAGCAGAGTGGCAGTCTGGATTTTCATAATGTGGATAATTCCTTCCATATTGTGGATATAGATTACCAAGAACGACAGCGTCAGCAAGCCCTGCCTCCATATGGCGGTGCTTCTTCGCAGTTCATTCCCACCATGCGAAAATCAAGTGGTCGGAGATCCGTCCCACCAGCAGAACTGAGGAGCCAGTGCCTTCATCCGAGAACGCCCCCCGGGTCAGCGGGGCCAGCAGCAGTCGCAAACTGCTCAACACGCTCCTGCTCTTCACCGAGGAGCAGCCCACCTGGTCGGTCGCCGAACTCGCCGCCGAGCTCGGCCTCTCGACCACCTCGACCTACCGGTACGTGGGCCTGCTGCGCGAGGTCGGCCTGCTCGACAGCGCTCCCCACAACACCTACCGCGTGACCGATCTCGTCTTCGGCCTCTCCCGGGCGTGTGAGGCCGCCCAGGCCCCACTCGCCGAGGTCGCACTGCCGGAGATGACCAGGCTGCGCGACGAGATCGGGGAGACGGTGCTGATCGCTCGCCGAGGAGGGACGTCCGCGTACTGCGTCGACCGGGTGGAGTCCCAACGCCCGGTACGCCTGCAGTTCGACCGCGGTCAGGCGATGGATCTGCACGCCGGCTCCCTCTCCAGGATTCTGCTCTCGGCGATGCCGATCGCCGAGCGCCGTCGGTACGTGGACAGCATCAGCCCTGGACTGAGCCCTGAACGTCTCCAACTCCTCACTCCCGCCGCCCTGGACGTGACCCGTGCTGAGGGTTGGACCCAGAGCTTCGAGGAGGTCGACGAGGGCATCTGGGGCTGTGCCGCCGCGATCCGTGTCGGGGACAGCGTGGTGGCTGCCATCGGGACCGCTGCCCCCGTCTTCCGCACCGACGACGCGCTTCGTGCCACGATCATCGAGAAGGTCCGGACCGTCGGACAGCGGATCTCCGCGGCCCTCAGTTGAGTCGGCCCGGTCCGGTGCGCACGACATCGTCGACTCAGACGAGTTCGGGGTTCTTCGGCGCCAGCGACGAGGACGGGTTGAAGGCGTCGCGCAGGGCGTCGCCGATCATGTTGAAGGCAAGCACGATCAGCAGCAGTGCCGTGCCCGGGAAGAGCACCGCCCACCAGGACAGTCGCAGCGCGACCTGACCGTCGGAGAGCATCGAACCCAACGAGAAGCCGGGGGCCTGGACACCGAGGCCCAGCAGGGACAGACCCGACTCAGCCAGGATGAGCACGCCAGCGCTCGTCGACCAGAGCACCACGACCGGTGCCAGGACGCTCGGCGCGACGTGCTTGACCATGATCCGTCCCGTGCCCGCGCCCAGGGTACGAGCAGCGGTCACGAAGTCGGCCCGCTTGACCTGGGCGACCGAGTTGGCGATGGTGCGCGCGTAGGTGGTCCAGCCCCACACCGAGAGGATCACCAGCACCGGGCCGAGGCCCGGCCCCAGGGCCGCGGTCAGCGCGATGCCGACGGCGACGAACGGGACGGCGAACTGGATGTCGGCCAGGCGCATCAGCACCTTGCCCAAGGTGTCCTCGTACCACCCGGCAAGGATCCCCAGCGTCAGACCGAGCAGAGCAGAGACCGTGGCGGCGACGATGCCCACGAGCAACGAGAGACGTAGCCCGTGCAGGACGCGGCTCAGCACGTCGCGGCCCAGGGAGTCAGCACCCAACAGGTACCCGCTCTCTCCCCCCAACCAGACCGGTGCCTCGTTGGTCGCGGCCAGGGTCTGCACCACCGGGTCGTGGGGTGCGATCAAGGGGGCGAACACCGCAGCCAGTACCAGCAGGCCGAGCAGCACGAATCCGACGCGACCCGAGGGATTGCCCCACGCCTTGCGCAGGATCTCGCGGAGACGCCCAGGTGCCTTGCGCGGGATCGCTTCCCCGGCGTTCTGCGGCTCGATCCCGGCCACGGTGGGGACGGACCCCCACGGATCGCCCTCGGTCACGACGGACGGCATGTGTGCCTTGCCCGCCTCAGCGGGAGGCTGGTTGTGGTCGTTGTTCATCAGGACACCTTCGTTCGCAGACGGGGGTCGAGGACCCTGACGATCGTGTCCATGACGATGTTGACCAGGGTGATCAGGACGGCAATGACGATCACCGCGGCCTGGACGATCGGGAAGTCACGCTGGTTCACCGCTCGCACGAGGAGTTGGCCCAGACCCGGGTAGTTGAGCATCGACTCGAGGATCAGGAGTGAGCCGATCATGAACGAGAAGAGGATGCCCAGGTAGGCGATGAGCGGAGGCAGCGCGAGCGGCACCGCGTGCTGGAACAGCACGGTGCGAGCGGGCAACCCCTTCGACTTGGCCATCGTGACCGGGCCCTGGCTCAGGGAGTCGATCAACTGTCCCCGGGTCAGCCGCGACAGCGTCGCGAACCCTTGGATCGTCAGCACAGCGATCGGGATCACCAGTGCCACTCCCCCGTCGCCGCCCGTGGCGGGAAGGACACCCATCTGGATTGCCAGGACCAGCACGAGCACCAGGGCGATGAGGAAGTAGGGGATGCCGTCCAGGACAAAGGCGGCGCCCATCAGGAAGCGGCCCCGTACGTCCGCCTGGTGCAGCGCGGCGTAGGTGCCGATGACACCGGCCAGTGCAGCCGCCAGGACCAGCGCGGGAACGACCAGCGACAGGCTCGGGACCAGGCGGTCCATCACCAACGGGCGGACCTCGGAACCGAGCGCGTACGAAGAACCCCAGTCCAGGGTGAACGTGTTGACCAGGGTCTCCCAGAACTGCACGAGCAGCGGCCGATCCAGGCCCAGCCGCTGACGGGTCGCCTCGATGACCGCGTCGCTCGCCTCGGGCGGCGACATGAGCACGGCCGGGTCACCGGTGGCGCGGGTCAGGAAGAACATGAGCGTGGTGACACCGACCAGCACGATCAGCAGCAGCACGGCCTTCCAGAACAGGAAGCGGAGGATGTTCATCAACGTCTACCCACCGTCCGGAACGACTGCGCCCGGGGCGGAGTCCTGGACGCTGGCCGCCAGACGGGACACGAGGAGCTTGCGCTCCCGGTCGAGTCTGGCCGCGGTCTCGGGGGCGAAGGCGGCCAGCTCGATCGACGCGTCGTCCAAGAGCCCCTTGTCCACGAGGAGCGACTCGACCAGGATCAGTCGATCACGGGTGACGGAGAGCTCGGACGTGACCTCGAGCAGCATCCGGTAGAGGGTGTCGACGTCGATGGCGCTGTCGAGATACCGGGGGTGGTCCTGTGCATGGCCGGGCATGGGTTCCTCCTAACGGGCCGCGAGGGCCGGGACGACGGGAAGGGGCGGAGGGACGGTGACGACGCGCTCGTCGGCCAGAGCCAGCGTGAGCTCACCCGGGAAGTGGCAGGCGAAGGAGCGGGGCTGCCCCGACACCACGTCGGCGACCTCCGTCAGCTCCGGGCGTTCTCTCGCACACTGCGGGCGGGCGATGGGACAGCGCTGGTGGAACGAACAACCCGGCGGCGGGTTGGCCGGGGACGGGAGTTCGCCCTCGGGGATGATCTGGTGCTCGGGCGTCAGCTCCATCGACGCCAGGGACGCCGTGTAGGGGTGCTGGGGTCGAGCGAAGACGTCCTCGGCGGCCCCCAGCTCGACGATGCGCCCCAGGTACATGACCGCGATCCGGTGGCTGATGCGACGGACCAGAGCCAGGTCGTGGGTGATGAAGAGGTAGGCCAGGCCACGTTCGGCCTGGATGTCCTCGAGCAGGTTGACGATCTGGGCCTGCACCGAGACGTCGAGTGAGGCGGTCGGCTCGTCGGCCACGATCAGGGACGGATCAAGCATCAGGGCCCGCGCGATACCCACACGCTGGCGCTGACCCCCGGAGAGCTCGTGCGGGTAGCGCTGGGCGTACGCAGCATCCAGACCGATGACGTCGAGGATCTCCTCGACCTTCCGCTTGCGCTCGGCCGGGGTGCCGACCCTGTGCACGTCCAGCGGCTCGCGCAGGATCTCTCCCAGGCGCATGTAGCCGTTGAGCGAAGTGCTCGGGTTCTGGAAGACCATCGACGAGCGACGGCGCAGTATCCGGCGCAGCTTGCGACCCTTGACCCGCGAGACGTCCGCGCCCTCGAAGGTGATCCTCCCCGAGGTCGGGGTGTAGAGGCGCAGCGCTGCCCGCCCCACGGTGGTCTTGCCGCTGCCGGACTCGCCGACGAGGCCCAGGGTCTCACCCCGGGCGATCTTCAAGGAGACCCCGTTGACGGCGTGGACCTTGAGACCGCCCTTGCCGTGGAACGTCTGGACGACCTCGTCCAGCTCCAGGACCACGTCGGTCGGGTCGACCGCTGTCTTGCCCGTGCGGATGATCGGGGGCGTGCTCATCGGACCTCCTCGCTCACGCTCTGGTCGGCCTGCACACGCAGACAGGCGGTGCGGTGTCGACTGGGCTCGTCCACCAGGACCAGCTCGGGACGGGTCTCGAGGCACCTCGCGGTGGTGAACTCGCACCGCTCGGCGAAGGAACAACCCGGCGGAAGCGCGTCGAGCGCCGGAGGACGACCCTCGATGGTGAGCATCCGCTCGCCCCTGTTGTGCTTGGGCGCGGTTGCCAGCAGCGCCCACGTGTAGGGGTGCTGCGGGTTCGCCATCACCTGAGCGGTGGGCCCCTCCTCGACGACCCGGCCGGCGTACATGACGACCAGACGGTCGGCCAGGCCGGCGATCACGTCCAGGTCGTGCGTGGCGATGACGATCGTCAGGCCCATCTCACGGTTGAGCTCACGCAAGAGCTCGAGGATCTGGGCCTGGGTGGAGACGTCGAGCGCGGTGGTCGGCTCGTCACACACCAGCAGCGTCGGCCTGGCGACCAGCGCCATCGCGATCAGCACCCGCTGCAGCTGACCGCCCGACATCTCGTGCGGGTAGGCCTTGAGTCGGCTCTTCGGGTCAGGGATGTGCACCCGCTTCATCGTCTCGACGGCGAGTTCGCGCGCCTGCGCCTTGCTCAGCGCCGGGTCGGACGCACGCGCGGACTCGATGAGCTGCGAGCCGACGGACTTCATCGGGTGCAGCGAGGACCACGGGTCCTGCAGGATGATGCGGGCCTCCTTGCTCCGGAACAGCCGCAACTCCTCCTTGCTCATGGCCGCGACGTCACGATCACCCGCCATGATGCGACCACCGACCTCGGCTCCCCACGGCAGCAGCCGCATCAGGGAGAGGGCCGCGGTCGACTTGCCCGAGCCGGACTCACCGGCCAGGGCCACCACCGACCCGGCAGGCACCTTGAAGGAGACGCCGTGCAGGATCTGCAGGTCTCCGCTGGCGCGCGGCAGAGTGACCGTCACGTCCTCCAGCGAGACAGCTGGCGGCACGCGGTGGGCGACGCGGCCGGGGCTGGGGGTGGGGGTGAGAGTGCTGGCCATCAGGCCTCCTCAGGCTTGCGGGCGGTTGTGCCCATCGGGTGACCGCCCGGCAGGAGTTCGTAACGCTCGACGTCGACGAAGCCGGCCTCACGCGCGATCTGGGCGATGTCGGTGGTCGCCGCCAGGCGCCACCACGGCTCGTTGCCGTGCTCGGCGTCCCAGTCGTCGTTCCAGGCGTCGTAGCCGGACCTGCCCGCGTACGCACCGACGTCGCCGAAGTGGACGTGACCACCCGGCTCGAGGAGGCGGAAGGCCTCGTCGAAGACCGACCGGATGGCGTGGGGCGGCATCTCGTGGAGCAGGATGTAGGAGGTGACCAGGTCGGCCGAGCCGTCCGCCAACCCCGTCTTCTCGGCGGCCGCGCGACGGAAGGCGATGTCCAGTCCGGCATCCTCACTGCGCCTCTTCGCGTAGTTCAGCTCGGACTGCGAGAGGTCGAGCGCGGTGATCCTGGCGTCCGGGTACGCCTCGGCCAGCTTCAGCGTGTACTGACCGGTGCCGCAACCCAGGTCGACGATTGACCGGTAGGCCTGCGCCGGGGCTCGGTCGGCGAACGCGCGGCGCAGCGCGAAGATGTCGCCACCGCCTCCGTAGATCTTGGTCAGGAGGTAGTGGTACACCATCTCGTGGTGCACGAACCCCATGTGCTCGTGACCGTCCCAACCTCCCTCGGTCGCGTGGAACTCGTACGACCAGTAGCGCGGGACCTCGCCGCCGGTGAAGTCCTCCACCGGCGACGAGGGGACGGCGAGGGTCTCGAGGCGCTCACGGCTGCGGTCGAAGGCCTGCACCCCGCGGGCGGTCGAGATCTCACGGCTCCAGCGCAGCGTGGCTGCCTGGAACCGGTGGGCTGCGGAGGCCTCGACCAGCGGGTCGACCGCCTCACGTACGGAGACGATGTCAGAGGTGTCTACGGTGTCTCGGTCGAGGACACCGCTCTCCTCGATCCGACGGCGCACCTGGCTGCGCAGGGCGCTGGTCATGCCGGTCCGCAGAGCCACGACGAACTCGAGTTCGGCGCGACCTCGCTGGTCGATGCGCTGCCCGGGAGTGCGGGTGTCGCTCTGGGCGGAGACCGTGCTCATGGCGTGCCTTTCGGATCGAGGAGAGAGACGCGCGTCAGTTCTTGGCGGCGTCGTCGAGCAGGAGCATCAGGCCGGAGTCGAACGAGAGTCCGGAGACCTCGTCGGCGTGGGCGTTGACGCTCGGGCGGCCGTACGTCCACAGCACCAGGTCCTGGTCCGCCACGTACTTGCTGACCTCGGTGATGGCGTCGGCACGCTTGTCCGCGTCCATCTCGGTGCGCTGTGCGGAGTACAGCTCATCGAACCTGGCGTCCTTGACCATGGCGTTGTCGCCGCGGGCCAACTGGGACAGCGAACGGTCGGCGTCGAAGTAGCCCATGTCGGAGACGCCCTTGTAGAAGACGTCCGCGTCGGAGCCGTTGCGCAGGCCCTCGAGCCACACCGAGATCTCCAGTGCATCCACGGTGGGCTCGAAACCGGCCTCCGCGAGCTGCGCGGCGACGGCCTCGAGCAGCGGCTTGTACAGCGACGGGCCGGCGACCTTGATCTTGGCGCCCTCGACACCAGCGGCCTTGACGGCTGCCTTCGCGGCGTCGAGGTCGAAGGCGGGGCGGGTGATGTCGGAGGAGTACCCGAAGATGCCCTCGATCGGGAGCTGGCCGTCCTCGAGCAGACCCTTGCCGTAGGTGAGGGCCTCGATGAGTGCCTCGGCGTCGACAGCCTGGTTGGCCGCCTCACGCGCGGCCTCGTCGGCGAACACGCCCTTCGTGGAGTTGAAGGTGATCATGTTCTGGTTCCCCGCGTAGCCCGACTCCACGACGAAGTCGGAGTTGCCCTCGAGGGTCTTCAGCGCGGTCGGGGGAAGCTCGTGCGCGACCTCGACCTGCCCAGACTCGAAGGCGGTGGCCAGGGCGTTGCCGTCAGCGAAGTACTGGACCTCGACGGTCTTGGTCCTGGCCTTCTCGTCCCAGAACTCGTCGTACGCCTCGAGGGTGACCTTCTGGTCACCGTCGATGGCCTTCACCGTGTAGGGGCCCGTGCCGACAGGGGCCTTCGAGAAGCCCTCAGGACCGAGGTCGGAGTAGATCGCCTTCGGGACGATGGAAATCTGCCCGATCGACTTCAGGACGAGCGGGTCGGGCTCAGCGGTGGTGATGCGTACGGTCTTCTCGTCGATGGCCTCGACGCCGGTGATCGAGAAGATCAGGGTGGAGGCGAGGGACTGCAACTTCTTGGGCTCGGTGAACGAGTACACGACGTCCTCAGCGGTGACCTCGGAGCCGTCGTGGAAGGTCACACCCTCACGCAGGGTGAAGTCCCAGGTCGTGTCGTCGACCGCGGTCCACTCGGTGGCGAGACGAGGCTCGACCTTGCCCTCGGAGTCCACACGGACGAGACCGTCGAAGACGTTGTGCTGGACCGTCTTGTACTGCATGGCCATCGGGTCGATCTGGCCGAGCGAGATGGTGGTCCCGACGACAAGCTTGTCGGTGTCGGACGAACCGGAGTCCGAGTCGCCACCGCACGCGGTCAGCAGGGAGGCACTCAGGGTGACGGCGACGGCGGCGGCCGCGAGCCGGAAACGACGCGAACTCTTCGGGGTGGGGGTCATGGTGTGTCCTCGGGTTGTCAGTGCAGGTCAGTGGGGGTTGTGGTGCACACGTACTGGTGGTGCTGATCAGGGATGGACCGTGCCGAGCTCGCGTTCCAGCCTCTGGTCGTTGGGGAGGACGGCTCCGAAGATGCGGGCCGCCAGGGCGCTGCGTTCCGCGGCAATGTGAGCTGCGGTCTCGGCGTCGGGCTGGTAGGAGTCGATCGACTCGACGGTCACCACCCCGGCCTCTGCAAGCAGTTTCTCGAGCACCATGTTGCGGTCCTTGAGGATCCAGAGCTCTGAGGTGAGTTCGGTGATCATCCGAGCCAGATCATCGAGCCGGTCGGAGCCGAGGTAGTGGGGGCGGTTCGGGACGTCTCCACCGGTCATGGGATGTCTCCTTCTCTTGTGGAGGTCAGGCGGCGGGCTTGGTGGCGCGGGTGACCCAGGGGTAGACGCCACCTCCCACGCCGTAGGACTCGATGTCGACGAAGCCCGCGTCCGCGAGCGCCCGGTGGAGGTCGAGGGCCATGACCTCACGCCAGTACGGCTCGCCACGGTTCTCGGTCTCCCAGTCGAGGACGACCGCGCGGAAGGCGTTCTGGTGCTCGTAGGGCGCGATCTCGCTGATCATCAGGTCGCCGCCGGGCTCGAGGAGTCGGAACGCCTCGGCCAAGATCTGGAGGTTGACCTCGGCAGGGCACTCGTGGAGCAGGGTGTAGCAGGCCACGAGGTCGGCGCTGCCGGACTCGAGCTTGGTGTCCTCCGCCGCGCCCTGCCACCAGTCGATGCGGGCCCCCTTGTCGGCCGACAGGGCGTGCGCGTGGCGCAGTGCCGACTCCGACAGCTCGACAGCGGTGATCCGCGCGTCGGGCAGGCGGCGACGCAGGGCGAAGGTGAAGCGACCGCTGCTGGCGCCGAGCTCGACCACGTGCTCGTAGTCCGTACGCCGGGTCTCGCCGGCGACCTGGCTGCGCTGGTCGTTGAGGTTCTCCCCGGCGCGCACCGCACCGACGCCGCCGGGGGTCAGCACGTAGGCGAAGACCAGCTCGGAGATCGCCGGTCCCATCAGGTCGTGTCCGTCCCAGCCGCCGGGGGCCAGGTGGAAACCGTGCTCCCAGTAGGCGGGCGGGACCAGGTCGGGGTCGAGGGTCAGCGTGCCGCTGGGGCGGGCGACGTCGAGCCACTTCTCCACTCCCCCACGGATCTCCTCGATCGCGGGGAGTGCCCGGACGTAGATCTCCTCGGCGACCCAGCGGGTCAGGAACCTGTCGAACTCCCAGACGCTGCTGCCGTCGAGGGTCGAGTGCACCGATTCACGGCGCTCGTCGAGGGAGTCCGGCGGCGCGGGGACCGCGGCCTCGTACTGGGCGGCCGCGGCCGACTGGAGGGTACGGCCGGCGAAGTGCTGGACCGACCCGAGGAACTCCAGGCTGGCTCGTCGGCGCTGCCGCAGATCCATGTCCATGGAGGTCTCCTTTCCTGGTTGTCTGGGGATCCGGGTGGGGGAACCCGAAGGTGGGGGAAACGGGGGTGGGGGTCAGGTCCGGCGCCGCGCCACGTCGTCAGCCGCCAGGTAGGCCAGGCCGAGGGCTGGGAGCAGTCCGTTGCCCGCGAGGTAGCCGCTGGCGCCGTGGCCCGAGATGCCGTTGGCCGCGCCACCGGAGGCGTACAACCCTGCGATGGGTGCGCGGTCCGGGCGCAGGACCCGGGCGTTCGCGTCGACCACCAACCCGCCCTGGGTGTGGAACAGCGCAGGGACGATCTTCACCGCAGCAAGACGCCCGGCCAGCACGTGGTCGAAGGAAGTACGCCCGAAGCGGTCCGACTTGTCACCGCTCGCGAACGCACCCAGATCGGAGAGCTCGTCGGCCAGCGCCTCGACAGGGACCTTCATCGCGGCCGCCAGGTCAGCGACCGTGTCACCCCACACGAGAGCACCGCTCTCGACGGTCTGCACGTAGTCGGTGAAGGCGAGGCACCGCTCATGGATCTCACTGTCGATGACGATCCAACCCTCGGAGTCAGGCTGCGCGGCGAGGGCCGGCGCGAACTCGGAGTAGCCGGCTGTCTCGTCGCCGAAACGCTCGCCGAGCACGTTGACGACGATCCCGCCATGCATGACGGTGGCCCAGCCGACCAGGGTGTTGGCCAGCTTGGAGAGCGCGGCGTGGCCCTGGTAGGCGTCGAGGTAGGCGCTGGCGGCGCCGAGGCCGGCGCCGATCCGCAGCGCGTCACCGCGGGAGTGCTCGCTGCCGTGGTAGCGGGCCCCGGCGATCTCCGGCAGGTGCTCGGCCACCAACGTGGGCGCACCGGCGTATCCGTTGGTGGCGAGCAGCACGGCGCCACAGTCGATCTCCTCGGTGGTGCCGTCGGGCATCGTGATCACGACGCCGCTGACCGCGCCACCCTCGTCGACCAGGACGTCGCTGAGTCGGGCCGGCACCAACATGTCGATGCGGTCATCGGCCTCGACTGCCTTGACGAGACGCTCCAGCAGGACACTGCCGTGGCGTCCCTCGATGGTGTGGCAGCGGTGGGCGGTGTGGCCGGGGTACTGGAAGTCGGTGACCAGCGTGAGCGGGAAACCGAGGTGGTCAGCCAGCCACTCCACCATCGGGGCACTGACCTCAGCGAGAGCAGCTGCCAACTCCAGGTCGGCCGCGCCCTTCGTCTTGGTGCGTACGTCGGAGACGAATCGCTCGATCGAGTCGTCGACGTCGGCGTGCCTCTGCCACCGCGAGCCGACGCCGGGAATCATCGCCGTCGAGATGGCGGTGTTGTTGCCCCGCCGAAAGTGTTCGCTCGCCTCCACGACGAGGACCGAGAGCCCGTGCTGCGCTGCTCGGAGCGCGGCCACGAGGCCACCTCCGGCGCCTGCCACCACCAGGTCCGGACCTGTGGAACTCATCGATGCGTCTCCTGACTGCTGGGGGTCGAAGCGATCAGATGCCCCGCGGCGGCGAGCTTCTTGCGTTTCGCCTAACGGAACATCAGATGCGTGCTGCTTCTCCCACTGCAGAGAAGCTTTGTTTGGTTCCCCCCAAACAATCACTGAGGCATACAGTAATTGTCTGATGTTGAGCGTGCAAGGGGTTCCGGAGGATCAGTTTTTGTGGTCTGCTGAGGGCGGAGGCGTGACGCAGTGTCGCGGCACGGTCGTTTCGCTCAACGGAACGGCCTTGAGGGAGGAGGCTCTTGAAATGCAGGTGACTGTCCCGCAGGGGGCGACCACGTCGGTCGCCCGGGCCACTGACGTCCTTCTTCTCTTCACCGAGGAGAGCGACGTCCTCGGGATCTCCGAGATCGCGCGCCGACTGGATCTGTCGAAGGCCGTGGTGCACCGGATCATCACCACGTTCGTCGACCGCGGAGTCCTCAGCCCGGGCGTCGGCGGGCGTGGGTACCGGCTCGGCCCCGCTTCCACCACCCTCGGCGCTCGGGCCCTGCGCGCCTCCTCGATCCGAGTCTCTGCCCAGCCGTTGCTGCCCTCGCTTCAGCGGGCAACGGGTGAGACCTCCACCCTCTCGGCCCTGGTCGGCGACGTACGCGCGTTCATCGCTCAGGTCGAGTCACCCAGTGAGATCAAGATGACGGTGGAGATCGGCCGTCGTTTTCCGCTGCACCTCGGCAGCTCGGGGCGGTGCATCCTGGCCTTCCAGCCCGCCGACGTCATCGAAGCATGTCTCGCGGGCGACCTCTCGGTCCCCGACGACCTCGCGATCGACGCCGCAGTGCTCCGGGAGCAGTTGCAGGAGGTCCGTCGACAGGGTTGGAGCAGCTCGAGTGGCGAGCGCCACCAGGGGGCTGCCTCGGTCGCCGCCCCCGTGTTCGACGTCGATGGCCACTCCGTCGGCGCCATCTCGGTCTGCGGACCGACAGAGCGGATGAACGCCGACATCCGGTCCCTGCACGCAGTCCACGTGATGGCGACCGCCGACCTCGTCTCCAGGGCGATGGGCTGGCGTGGCGGGTTGCCCGACTGATTGTCCCTGGCTGATTCTCCTGACTGATTCCTCTGGGGCGACCCTCAGTGCAGGGTGACGTCGAAACGTACGCCCATCTGGGCCATCGCCTCGACGTCGCGCACCGCATCCGGGGCCGACTCCGGGAGACTCACCCCGACCGGGGGCACCGCCCGGCCGTTCCAGCCGAGCAACCGTTCCACCTGACTGACCGCGCTGGCCGCCGCCAGGTGCCGTTGACCGTGTGGGTCCACGACACGGATCTGCGCCACCCGGTGGTCCCCGCCCGCAGGGCGGACGATGGAGACCCAGAACTCATGCGGGTGCTCACCCTGTCCCGTGGTCAGTCGCTGCAGCATCCTGCGGCGGGTCGCCCTGGGTAGGCAGGACCAGATCTTGGTGCCGACGAGCACCGAGAAACCCACGTGGGTCGCCACCTCCGCGACCGCCAGTCGGACCGTGACGCCGTTGCTGAGTCGGTGGGCGACCAAGGTCTCCTGCTCGGGGCTGGAGACCAGACGCGTCCGCACGATGCGGTCGCCACTGAACCGGAATCGGCGCGGACCTGCGAGCCCGCGCACCAGACGGGGGCGGCCCTCGATCCAGATCGCGAAGGACTTGTGCGCGTCGACGAACCTGGTCGCTGTCTCGGGCCCCAGAGCGTCCGCCACCACCATCAGGATGTCGATCTCCACCTGCTCGGCCGGTTCGTCCGGCCTGACGTGGGCAGCGACCGTCACGGCGGCGGCGCCGGCCATCCAGCCGGAGGCGGCGACGAAGCGGATCAGCTCATCGACGTCGGCGAGCACTTCACGGGCGTCGTCGATCCGGTCGAGGCTCCGGGTGAGGTCCAGCACGGGGATGCCACGGCGTGCGGCAGCGCGCAGCACATGGTCGTCCGGGTCGAGGGTGGCCATGACGAGCACGTCTGGGACCTCGTCCTCCTCGAGCCCGGCCAATGGGTCGTCGTCCCCCACCTCGAGCGCCCATGGCCGCCCGTGCGGCAATGCGCGCGCCAGCAGCCCGGCCTTCTGCATGTCGTGGCCGGCCACGACGATCCGTGCCTGCGGGTGCCGGCTCGCCAGCAGTCGGCAGATGTGCGACCCGACGACACCGTACCCACCGACGACGCAGATGAGGGGCGAGAAGGTCACACGGGCCATCCTGCCCGACCTTCGTCAGTGGTCGCGCAGGGCCTCCACGAGCTCTCCCTTGCGCATCGAGGACCGGCCGTCGATGCCCACCTCGCGAGCACGCTCCCTCAACTCTGCGACGGTCCACTCCTCGTACGCCCGCGACTCGCCGCCACGGCGCCCGACCTCGGAGCGTGAGCTGGCGGCTGCGGCGTTGGCGATCCGCGCTGCCTTCTGCTTGCTGGCTCCGTCGTCGCGCAGGCTCTCGTAGAGCTCGGCGTCCTTCACGCTCGGTCCGGGGTCGGTCGACGCCTTCTGCTTCGCCATGGGTCCTCCTCAGTTCGAGTTTGCCCCTTCGGCCATACCCGGTTGACGGTGTTCGAATCCCACGGCCGACGATCCAGTCGAGGCTGCATGCATGAATTCCCCCGAGGATGGGTATCGCAGAGCCATGACCAACGAGCCGAATGAGAAGCCGACTCCTGACCTCGGCGGCGACTCCGCCCAGGCGAACAACCCCAAGCAGCCGGACGGACACGACGCAGCGCACGAGGCAGCCGCTGACGTGGACCCGACCGACAGTGGGGGTGGGCCCGTCTTCGTGACCACCTTCATCGCCGTTCTGGTGGTGGCGCTGCTGGCCATGCTCGTGGTCGGCATCGTCGTCCTCTAGTCGCCTCCCGCCAACCTCACCGACTCGGCGAGGTCCTCCACCAGGGGGACCTCGCCCAGTCGTGTACGGAGGTCGCGCAGCACCTTGGCGAGCAGGCGGGAGATCTGGGTCTGGGTGACACCCAGCTCGAGTGCGATCTGCTGCTGACTGAGATCGCGCGTGAATCGTAGGTGCAGGAGCCGGCGCTCACGGGTGGTGAGGCTCGCGAGGAGCGGCCACAGCATCACCCTGGCCTCAGCCGCCTCCAAGGTGCCGAGCGCGCTCGACTCGGCGAGCGTCTCCCCCACTGTCATGGTCCCGGAGCGCTGAGCGGGCACGTCGAGGGACGCCGGCCGATAGCAGCCCTGGGCCCTCAGCGCTTCCTCGACGTCCTGCTCCGGGACCTCGAGTCGGGCGGCGAGACCCTGGGTGGTCACTGGCCCGGCCGCGCCACCCCGCATCAGATCTCGCTCAGCGAGCACCCTCGCCTGGATCTCCTGCACCCGACGCGGTGGGCGCACCACCCATCCCGCGTCGCGGAAGTGGTGCATCAGCTCGCCCCGGATGCTCGGGACGGCGTACGCGAGCAGCTCTCGGTGATGCCCGACGTCGAAGCGCCGCACGGCTCGCACCAGTGCCGCATGGGCCACCTGTTGGAGATCGTCGACGGGGATGCCACGAGAGCGGTAGCGCGACGCGATGCTGCTCGCCACCGCCATGTTGACTAGGACGACCTCGTCGAGGAGGGCGCGACGTTCACTGCCGAGCGCTCGGGCGGCCCGAGCAAGCAAATTGGCTGTCAGCACCCTGCGCTCGTCGCGGGGCAGGTGGTCGTACGGGTTGTCCAGTGGTGCGGATCGCGCAAGGGCCATGGGCGACCTCCCCGAGAGGGAACAGTTGGCTCGGACTCAACCTACTCAGGGATGGTGATCGCACAAGCCCTCAGCGGAGTCTGGGCAGCACCTCTTCCCCGTAGGCGCGGATCATCTCGCGCCAGTGCGGACCCATGTTGGCGACGTACACCTCGTCGTAGCCAGCGTCGACGTACTCGGTCATCGCCTGGACATGTCGGTCCACGTCGGGTCCGCAGACCTGCGACTCACGCGTCATCTCCGGGGTGACCAGGTCGGCCGCCTGTTCGAAGTGCCGGGGGGAGGGAAGCACCTGCGCCAGCTCGCCGGGAAGTCCGCTGGTCCTCCAGAGTCGGTGGGCGTGCTCCACACCCTCGTCCTCGGTGGGAGCCCAGGCGACCTTGACGCCACCCTGAGCCGGCTTGCCACCGGAGCCTTCCTTGAAGCGGTTGACGAGTTCGGCATCGGGAGAGGTGTTGACGTAACCATCCCCGATCCGTGCCGCGAGATCGGTCGCCCGCGGACCGAAACCCGAGATGTAGACGGGGGGCGGCGAGTCGGGCAACGTGTAGATGCGGGCAGAGTCGACGGTGTAGTACTCGCCCTGGCGCGTGACGAGGTCGCCCTGCCACAACTCCCGCATCACGTCGACGGCCTCCTCGAGCATCTGCAGGCGGACCTGGGCGCTGGGCCATCCCTGGCCCAGGACGTGCTCGTTGAGCGCTTCGCCCGAGCCGACACCGAGGATGAATCTTCCCTTCAGCATCACCGCGCTCGTCGCCGCCGCCTGGGCGATGATCACGGGGTCTATCCGGAAGGTCGGGCAGGTGACGGCGGTGGTCAACGGCAGCGAGCAGACCTGGGAGATCGCGCCGATCACCGACCACACGAACGGGCTCTCACCCTGCTCGTCGTTCCATGGGTGGAAGTGGTCGCTGATCCAGAGACTGTCGAAGCCCGCCTCCTCGGCGAGCCTGGCCTGCTCGACCAGTTCGGCCGGACCGTACTCCTCGGCCGAGAGGAAGTATCCGAACTTGGTGCTCATGCGGCCTCGTCCCCCGCGAGGACGTCGAGGAGTGCGGCGTTGAAGGCCGGCAGGTCGTCGGGCTTGCGGCTGGTGACGAGGTGGCGGTCGCGCACCACCTCGCTGTCCTGCCACTCACCGCCGGCGTTGCGTACGTCGGTGGCCAGGCTGGGCCACGACGTGACCCGGCGACCCCGCACGACGTCAGCCTCCACCAACAGCCAGATCGCGTGGCAGATCGCCGCGACGGGCCGGTCCGCGTCGACGAATCGGCGTACGAAGTCGACCGCGCCCTCGTCCATCCGCAGCGCGTCCGGGTTGGCCACCCCACCCGGGAGCAGCAGGCCGGCGTAGTCGTCGGGGTCAACGTCGGCCACCGCGTGCTCGGCGGTGAAGGTGTCGGCGGCGTCGAGGTGGTTGTACGCCTGGACCTCTCCGGCCTCCGTGGAGATCAGGACCGGCTCGTAGCCGGCCTCCTCGAGGGCCTGCCAGGGAGAGGTCAATTCGATCTGCTCGATGCCCTCCGACGCGACGAGCACGGCGACTCGACGGTCGTTGCGCGCCTGGGTGGGGGCGGTGTCCTGCACGTTCTCGGTCATCACTGACTCCTGGTGGTCGGGGGTGTGACTTCGATACCCGACCAGCGAAATTTCAATCCTTCGTCACGCGCGGCTCCACGGGGTCGCTGGCCAACGTCCCGATCTCGTCGCGCAGCCTCTCCATCTGGGCGTCCAGGTCAGCAGCCGTGCCAGCGACCTTCAGCAACGTCTCGGTCAGGTGCTCGGGGACCTGTCCGTCGTACTTGTAGTAGATGCGGTGCTCGACGCTCGCCCAGAAGTCCATGGCGATGGTGCGGATCTGCACCTCGACAGGCACCTGGACCGTGCGGTCGGACAGGAAGACCGGCACGGCGATCACCAGGTGGAGGCTCTGGTATCCGTTCGACTTGGGGGTCGCGATGTAGTCCTTGCGGGCCAGGACGGTCACGTCACGTTGGCGGATCAGCATCTCCGCGAAACGGTAGGTGTCCTCGACGAAGGCAGTCGTGACCCGGATCCCGGCGATGTCGCGGATCTGCTCGCGGATCACGCCCAGGTCGCTGGGGCAGTTGGTTCGGTTGACCTTCTCGGCGAGGCTCTCCAACGACTTGAGCCGTGACTTCACGTGCTCGATCGGGCTGTAGTCGTGGTCGAGCTCGAACTCCTCGCGCAGGATGTTGATCTTCACCTCGACCTCGTCGAGCGCGAACTTGTACTCCATCAGGAACGTCGACAGCTGCCGGTGCACCTCCCGCGCCCTCGCGCGCGGGTCCTCCGGATCTCCATGCACCGCCAGTCCTCGGAACGAGTCCAGGACGTCGACTTCGCGGGAGGACTCAGGATCGATGGCGGACATGTGCCCCAGTATGCGGGGCGAATCATGGAGTCCGCCGAGACAACGTGTCCGAAGGGGGTTGGGCCTGACGGCACGGGGGTACCGGAAGCCAACCCCAGACGCGAAAGGAAGACCCGTGGACCCGAAGAAGCTGGCTCAGGACACGTTCGAACGAATCGTAGGAGGCATCGCTGATGCCGTGAAGGAGACGCCTGACCCGCCCACTCCCGGAGCCCCGGCTCCGGAGCGCCCCTCACTGGAGGAGCCCACTGAGCCGCGCCCCCCGCTCCCCCCGCGCGATGACCAGGCCGCCCCTGCCCTGCGTACCGCCACCGGCGGCGACCCGAGCGAGGACCGCACCCAGCACGGTGCCTACCTCACCACCTCCCAGGGGACGCGTCTGCGCGACAGTGACCACTCGCTGAAGGCCGGCGAGCGAGGCCCGACGCTCCTCCAGGACCACCACCTGCGCGAGAAGATCACCCACTTCGACCACGAACGCATCCCCGAGCGGGTGGTCCACGCCCGCGGGGCCGGCGCCCACGGCGTCTTCGTCGGGTACGGCACCGCCAGCGCCCTCACCAAGGCCGGCTTCCTGGCCGAGGGGAAGCAGACCGACGTCTTCGTACGCTTCTCCACGGTGCTGGGATCGCGCGGCTCGGCCGACACGGTGCGCGACACCCGCGGCTTCGCGACGAAGTTCTACACCGAGGAGGGCACCTTCGACCTGGTGGCCAACAACATGCCGGTCTTCTTCATCCAGGACGGCATCAAGTTCCCTGACGTCATCCACGCCGGAAAGCCCCACCCGGACCGTGAGATCCCGCAGGCCCAGAGCGCCCACGACACCTTCTGGGACTTCGTCTCGCTGCACACCGAGGCCCAGCACCACACCATGTGGAACATGTCCGACCGGGGCATTCCGCGCTCCTACCGCACCATGGAGGGCTTCGGGGTCCACACGTTCCGTTTCGTCAACGACGAGGGCGAGACCTCCTTGGTCAAGTTCCACTGGAAGCCGCGTCTCGGTGTGCACTCCCTGGTCTGGGAGGAGGCGCAGTTGATCAACGGCATCGACCCCGACTTCCACCGCCGGGACCTCTACGACGCCATCGAGTCCGGTGCCTACCCGGCGTGGGAGCTGGGGGTCCAGGTGTTCCCGGACAACCCGGAGCAGAGCTTTGAAGGGATCGACCTGCTCGACCCGACGAAGATGGTGCCCGAGGAGCTCGCCCCGGTGCAGCCGATCGGGATGATGGTGCTGACCGGCAACCCGACGAACTTCTTCGCCGAGACCGAGCAGGTGGCCTTCCACGTCGGTCACCTGCCGCCCGGCATCGACGTCACCGACGACCCGCTGCTGCAGACCCGGCTCTTCTCCTACCTGGACACGCAGTTGACCCGCCTGGGTGGCCCGAACTTCTCGCAGATCCCGATCAACCGGCCCCATGCGCCGGTCAACGACATGCTGCGCGACGGCTTCCACCAACACGCGGTGCACAGCGGCGCGGCACCGTACAAGCCCAACACCCTCGACGGTGGTTGCCCGTTCTTCGCGGGCGCTGACGAGAGCGCCTTCGCGGACCTGCCGGTCACCGTGCCCGCTGCCCAGAAGGTGCGAGCGCTGTCGGCCTCCTTCGACGACCACTACAGCCAGGCCCGACTCTTCTGGCTGAGCATGTCGCCGGTCGAGCAGGAGCACATCATCCGCGCGTACACCTTCGAGCTGGGCAAGTGCTACGAGGAGACGATCAAGGAGCGTCAGCTCCAGAGCCTGGCCAACATCGATCCCCGCCTGTGCTCCGAGGTCGCCACGGGTCTCGGGCTGCCCGCCCCGGAGCCGACGATCTCCCTCGTCGACCCCGAGCCCAGCCCGGCGCTCTCCCAGGTCGGTGAGGCGTGGCCGATCGACGGGCGCATGGTCGGCATCGTCGTGGACCCCGCCGGCTCACTGGACGGTCTGGCGGAGCTCCGTTCGGCGGTCTTCGCCGCCAAGATGGTGCCGCTGATCATCGCTCCCCACGGTGGCACTGTCGAGGGGATGCCGATTCAGCGGACGTTCGCCACCGCGCGTTCAGTCGAGTTCGATGCAGTGCTGATCGCCGGCGCGCCCGTGCCGGCTCCGGACGCGCAGCCGCACCGCGACGCCAAGGCCGGAGCTCCCGGGGCGCCGGGTGTCGACCCGCGGGTGTCCCTGTTGGTGGACGAGTGCTTCCGACACGCCAAGGCCATCGGTGCCTGGGGCGCGGGCGTCGACGTCCTCGAGGCCGCCGGCTACGTCGGGGCCTCCGGCGTCGTGACCGGCGACACCGCCGAGGCAGTCTTCGCGGACCTCACCTCGGAGATGAAGTTGCACCGCGCCTGGGACCGGTTCCCGGTCGCGGGCTGATCAACCACCAGCAAAGGAACGCCAATGTTCAAGAAACTCATGCTCCTGGCCGGTGCCGGGGTGGGCGCCCTGCTCGCCTCCAAGTCCCGGCGTGAACTCCTGCAACGCAAGGTCAAGGCCCTCCGGGCCGGTTCAGCAGCGAGCTCCCCGGTCCCGGGGCCGCAGGGCGGCGGCACCCTGAGCACCGCCCCGGGTGCAAGCCTGTCCAACGGCTCGGAGGACCACGGGGACAGCGACCCGATGGGGTCCACCGCAAGCGACAGCAAGGGCCCCACCCGGCCCTGAAGTCTGTTGACACGGGTGGAGCGGTGGGGTCAGTCCTCCGGGAGGCCCCACCGCTTCGCCAGCACCGTCGTGAGACCCAGCCCGCCAGCCAGGTTGGTCACCACGATGCAGACGACGCCCGCCCTCTCAGGCTTTGCGCAGCCCACAGGTGGCCGGCGCCTCCAGGACCGATCCGTCGGGCGCGAAGCGGGAGCCGTGCAGTGGGCAGTCCCAACTGCGTTCGGCGTCGTTCCACCTGACCACACCACCGAGGTGGGTGCAGACCGCGCTGACCCGCTCGGTGTGACCGTCGACCGCGGAGGTCGCGACCAGGTGCGCGCCCTCACGGGAGACGTACCCCTCCTGGCCCGTGGCGCCCCCCGCGCCCACGAGTGGCCGCAACCATCCTTCGGCCAACTCAAGGCCCACCTTGAGGTTCGCGGCCGCCAGTTTGTGGGCCGAGCGCAGTTCGCGTGGGGTCCACGAGCGGTAGACACCTGACCAGCGCGGCGGAGCCCCGACCATCTCGCCGACCAGGGCGATCGCGGCCGCGACCCCGTTGGTCATGCCCCACTTGGCGAAACCGCCGGCCGCCAGGATCCCGGACGTCGCAGGGAGCACGGGACCGGCGTACGGAAGACCGCGGTGCGGCACCTGGTCCTGGGCCGACCAGGCGTGGGTCTCCTCCGCCCCCGGGAAGTGCTGGTGGGTCCAGTCGCGCAACTCGTCGATGCGGGACTGCTCGGAGACCTTGGCGCCCGTGCGGTGACCGTTGCCGCCCACGAGCAACACCGGGCCCTGCGGTGACGGGGAGTCGCGCAGTGAGCGGGAGGGCTCATCCGCCGAGAGATACATCCCGTCGACCGCCAGGGCCGGGGTCCGGAAGGCGAGCGCGTACGAGCGGGCGGGCGAGGCGCGGGCGAAGAAGGCACCCCGGTCGAGGATCGGCAGGTTGGTGGCCAGCACCACCCGGTCGGCGGTGACATCGACTGCGTCAGCATCGGCCCCCTCACCGGCACCGCCGTCAGCGTCGATCTGGAGCCGGTAGGGCGCCGTGATCCCCACCCCGGTGACCCGGGCCTCCTCGAAGATCTGGACGCCCAGGGTCAGTGCCTCCGCAGCGAGCGCGTCCACCAGGTCGAGGGGATCCACCTGCAACTGATCGTCCAGACGGATGGCGCCCTGGGTCGCGAAGGGCAACCCCACCTCGTCGAGCCACTGGGGGTGGAGCCCGCCGACCGTGGCGGCGGACAGCTCTTCTCGCAGCCGTCGCTCCCCCACGGTCGTGTTGGCGTACGTGTAGGCCGAGCGGGTCTGCAGCTCGACACCGCTGTCGGCACAGAATTCGCGCACCCACGCCTGCCCTGCCCGGTTGGCCGAGACGTAGTCACGCAGCACGGAGCTCGAATGCAGACGTGCGATCTCGGAGAGACGAGTGCCCTGGAGCAGGCTCAGCTTGGCCGTGCTGCGGCCAGTGCTCCCGGCGCCGAGGCGACGACCTTCGAAGAGTGCCACGGAGCGGCCGGCTCGGGCCAGCAGCACCGCTGCCGCCAGGCCCGTGATGCCACCGCCCACCACGGCGACCTCCCAGTGCCCGTCGCGCACCTCGGCGCGCTCCGCCCGAGGGGTGTGACCGGTCTCCCAGAGTGAGGTGAGTGCCATGGTTCCTCCGCTGCCGTTGGGGTCGTCCCCCGTGCAGTACCCATGCCGGCGGCCCAGCACACCTGCTTCCCCAGGGTGTCCACCGACGTTTCGGGGTCCCCGGGAGCGGGCACCCAGCGAGGGGCACGTCCACCGGCGCCGCTCACGATCCGTTCAACGCTCCAGGAGGCTCCATGTCCACCGACGCCATCGTCCTGCTGAAGGACGACCACAAGCAGATCCTCAGCACCTTCAAGGAGTTCGAGGAGGCCGGCCCCAACGCCTACAAGACCAAGGGCAAACTGGTCGAGAAGATGATCGAACTGCTCACCGTGCACACCTACATCGAGAACGAAGTCATGTACCCCCAGGTCCGTGCGGCCCTGCCCGAGCTCGAGGACGACGTCCTGGAGTCGTACGAGGAGCATCACGTGGCCGACGTGCTCGTCATGGAGCTGTCGATGATGAAGCCGGAGGACGAGCGCTTCGACGCCAAGACCATGGTCCTCATCGAGAACGTGCGCCACCACATCGAGGAGGAGGAGGACGAGTGGTTCCCGAAGGTCCGTGAAGGACTCGGGCGCAACGAGCTGCAGCGGATGGGGGCCGAGATGCTGGAGGCGCAGAAGACCGCTCCCCGTCGCCCGTCCCAGCCGAGCGCCCTGAAGAAGACCATTGACGCCGTCATCTCCTAGACAGCTCTCGCCGCACCGGGTGCGCGCCCCCAGCGGGTGCGGGTGATTGACGTCCACCGGGCGCCGATGTGGTCCCGCGACGACACCGTCGACCGGTGGGCTGGGGTCCGGCGCGCCCTCGACCTCGGTCTCTGCGGTGTCGGGGGGCGGCTGACGCAGGCTCCTGACACCGCCCTGGCCGCCGTTCTGGCGGTCGATCACGAGCACGGGGAACGCGTGGCTCGGCGTCTGGAGCGGTTCATGGCCCTCCCCGCCGGCGCGCACGTCTGGACGGTGGACGAGGACGGACTCTTCCACCGCGGCGAATTCACCGGTCAGTGGCGTTTCGACGGCACGGAGGCGGCCTTCGAGGCGGACCTGGTGCACGTACGCGCCTGTGACTGGCTCGACCGCGACGTGACGGCAGCCGTGGCTCCCCCCGCGGTCCTGGCCGCGTTCGCCAGAGGCGGCCGCAACTTCCAACGGATCCGCGCGGCCAGCGGGCCGTCCGACTGAACCACGATCACTCTCCTGTGGCAGCCTTGACGACGTGCGAAGGGTGACGATCAGCGATGCGATGCTCTTCGCTGCCTTCGACCCCGGCACGATCGCTCGCGGACGCTCCTACGCGGCTTCGCGCCGCGTGCTCTCCGCCGAGTTGGCCGAACCTGACGACGGGTCACTGGAGATCACCGGTCTCGTGACCGGCAGCAGGCGTGCCCCCTACCGCGCCGAGGTCTGGATCAACGAGTCCGGTATCAGCGCCCGGTGTGACTGTCCGGTCGCCCTGCACTGCAAGCACGCTGCTGCGCTGGTCCATGTGGTGCGTTCGGCCCAGTCACTGCAGCCGGTGGAGGTGGCTCCACTGTGGCAACGCAGCCTGGACCAACTCCTGGCACCGCTCGAGGAGTCAGCAACTGGGTCAGCGACTGAGTCAGGGCCGCGCAAGAAGTTGGCCCTGCAGTTCGAGATCCCGGTGCCGAGTCGTCGCCGCTACCGCCTCCACCCCGAGGCCGGCCAACGGCTCTGGCTGCGGCCGATGCGGCAGGGCGCCCGCAACAACTGGATCAAGACCGGCATCACCTGGGCAGTCGTCGAGGCTGCGCAGTACGACGAGGTCCACGACCTCGACCAGCTGGCGGTCCTGAGCCGCTTCCTCCGCGCCGTCCCCGGCGGGGTCCCCCGCGACGTACTGGACCTCACCACGATCGGGCCACAACTCCCCGCACTGCTGCTCGAGGCCCAGGAAGCCGGCATCCCGCTGCTCGGGGGCGAGCGCCTCTCCAGCGTCGAGGTCGCCGCTGACCCGGTCGAGGCCGTGCTCGACGTCGTCGCGGCCTCGGACGGCACGGACCTGCGGCTGGGCGTCTGGTTCGACGACGAGTTCCGCACCCGCGACGACTTGTTGCTGCTCGGCCGCCAACCCCACACCGCGGCCCTGATCGCCCCCACCCGGAGCAACTCCACCGCCCTCCACCCGAAGTTGCGTCTGGTGCTGGCACCGTTGCAGCGCAGGTTGCCGGAGTCGCTGCTCCGACTGCACCAGCGCGGTGACACGATCGCCGTACCCACTGCTGATCGCGCCGCGTTCGAGGCCGACTACCTGCCGCGACTGCGACAGCAGGTGCCCATCACCTCCTCCGACGGATCGCTGGCGCTCCCCGAGGAGCATCCGCCGCGCCTGGAGGTCGTGGTGGGCTGGACGGGCGTGACTGCTGAGGTCGCTTGGCAGTGGCGCTACGCCGGTTCCACCGATTCCACGTTTGGAATCGACAGCAGCGAGCGGGCCCCCGCCGTACGCCGTCCCGTCACCGAACGCGTCCTGTTCGCCGCGGCCACCGACTGGACGCACCTGCAACCGCGTGTCTCGTTGGGCGACCTGGCCGCGCTCGACTTCGTCAACGACGATCTGCCGGGTCTGCTGGAGCACGACGGGATCGACGTGGTCGAGACCGGTGAACGCCCTGACTTCCGCGCTGCAGTGGAGGCCCCCACCATCGAGTTCACCACCATCGAGGAGCCTGATCCGGACGGATCCACCGACTGGCTCGATCTCCAGGTGGTGATCGGCATCGACGGCCAACAGGTGCCGCTGTCGGAGGTGCTGGCTGCCCTGACCATGGGACAACCCCGCCTCGTGCTGCCCACCGGACTGCACCTGAGCACTGACCGCCCGGAGTTCCGCCGACTCGCCGAGTTGGTGGCCGCCGCCGCGGAGATCCGCGCCGGGCGCGACGACGGACTGCGGGTGGCCCAGCGCGACCTGAGCACGTGGGCCGAGCTAGCCGAGCTCGGTGTGGTCGACGCGCAGGCCGCGAAGTGGGTGGAGGCCGCCCGGGCGCTGATCGGTCACGAGACGTTGCCGCACGTCGATCCGGTGGGGCTGACCAGCACCCTGCGTCCGTACCAGCTCGAGGGAGTGCGCTGGCTGGTCCACCTCTGGCAGCTCGGGCTCGGCGGGATCCTGGCCGACGACATGGGGTTGGGCAAGACCCTGCAGACGCTCGCGTTGATCAGCCACGCCCGCGCCCACGGAGCGGCTCCGTTCCTGGTCGTCGCCCCGACCAGTGTGATGACCGCGTGGGCCAGCGAGGTGGCCCGCCACACCCCGGGACTGACCGTACGCGTCATCGACGCCTCCGCCGCTCGGCGCAGCGAGTCCTTCGCCGATGCCGTGGCGGGTGCTGACCTGGTCGTCACCTCGTACACCCTCTTCAGGCTCGAGGCGGACGCCTACAGCAGCCGTGCGTGGGGTGGGCTGGTCCTGGACGAGGCGCAGGCGATCAAGAACCACCAGAGCAAGACCTACCAAGCCATCAGGACCCTCGACACTCCGTTCCGGCTCGTGGTGACCGGAACCCCGTTCGAGAACCGTCTCATGGAGCTGTGGTCACTGCTCTCGGTGGCCGCCCCCGGGCTCTACCCGTGGCCGCAGAGATTTCTCGAGCAGGTGGCCCGACCGATCGAGAGGCAGGGCGACCAGGCCGTGCTGGAGCGATTCCGGGCACGGATCCGACCCTTCGTACTGCGCCGCACCAAGGACCTCGTCGCCTCCGATCTGCCCCCCAAGCAGGAGCAGGTCCTGGAGGTCACCCTCAACGAGAAGCACCAGAAGCTCTACGACACGTGGCTGCAGAAGGAACGCCAGTCGATCCTGGGCCTCGTCGACGACTTCGACAACAATCGGATGGCGATCTTCAGCGCCCTGACCCGTCTGCGCCAGCTCAGCCTCGACCCGGCGCTCCTCGACGAGGCCCACGAAGGGGTCGGCTCGGCCAAGCTGGACGTGCTGGTCGAGCACCTCGTCGAGTTGGCGGCCGAAGGACACCGGGCCCTGGTCTTCAGCCAGTTCACCGGCTTCCTCAAACGCGCCCGCACCCGGTTGGAGGCCGAGGGCCTGACCTCGCGCTACCTCGACGGTGCCACCCGCAACCGGGGTGCCGAGATCGATGCGTTCAAGGCCGGCGACGGCGACGCGTTCCTGATCAGTCTCAAGGCTGGCGGGGTCGGGCTGACGCTGACCGAAGCCGACTATGTCTTCGTGCTGGACCCGTGGTGGAACCCGGCTGCGGAGAACCAGGCCGTCGACCGCGCCCACCGGATCGGCCAGGACCGCCCGGTGATGGTCTACCGGTTGGTCGCCGCGCAGACCATCGAGGAGAAGGTGATGGCGTTGAAGGCTCGCAAGGCCGAGCTCTTCGCCTCCGTCTTCTCCGGCGAGGGTGCGGTGGGCACCGGGATCGACGCGGACGACGTACGGGCGCTGTTCCACTAGGCCGTTCCCGGGGCCGTTTGCGGGGCCGTTCCCGAGCCGTCCCTGGGCTGCCCCTAGACGGTGGGCACGACGATCTCGGCGAGCAACGCCTGGACCCGGGCCTCGATCTCGTCACGGATCGGACGGACTGCGTCCACCCCCTTGCCCGCAGGGTCGACCAGCGCCCAGTCCTCGTACCGCTTGCCCGGGAAGATCGGGCAGGCGTCACCGCACCCCATCGTGATCACCACGTCGGAGGCGGCCACGTCCTCGGTGAGGAGCTTCGTCGGGACCTCGGCGGTGATGTCGATGCCGACCTCGGCCATCGCCTCGACGGCGGCCGGGTTGATCGTCTCGGCTGGCGCGGACCCGGCCGACCGCACGACGACCCGGTCGCCACCGTGGTGGCGCAGGAAGCCGGCGGCCATCTGGGAACGTCCGGCGTTGTGGACGCAGACGAAGAGGACCTCGGGAACGGTGGTCATGATGATGTCCTTGTGTCGGTGGGTGCAGGGACGGATGCAGGTTGAGGGAAGTAGCGACGTCGGGCCCACAGTGAGACGTAGACCAGACCGACCAGGACAGGGACCTCGATGAGTGGCCCCACCACCCCGGCCAGGGCTTGTCCGGAGGTGACTCCGAAGACGCCGATCGCCACGGCGATGGCGAGCTCGAAGTTGTTGCCGGCGGCGGTGAAGGCCAGCGAGGTGGTCCGTTCGTAGCCCAGGCCGATGACCCGGCCCAGGGCGAAGCCGCCGATCCACATCAGGGTGAAGTAGGCGAGCAGCGGCAACGCGATCCGGGCCACGTCGAGCGGCTGGTTGGTGATCGCGTCGCCCTGCAGCGCGAAGAGCACGACGATCGTGAAGAGCAGCCCGTAGAGAGCCACCGGGCTGATCCGCGGCAGGAAGGTCTCCTCGTACCACTCCCGTCCCTTGGCGCGTTCGCCGAAGGTGCGGGTGAGGAAGCCCGCCACCAGCGGGATGCCGAGGAAGACCAGGACGGACTTGGTGATGTCCCAGGCCGAGACGTCCAGGCTCTCCCCGACACCGAGGCCCAGCCAGGTGGGGAGCAGATCCAGGTAGAACCAACCGAGCAGCCCGAACGCGACGATCTGGAAGACGGAGTTGATCGCCACCAGCACGGTGGCGGCCTCACGGTCTCCGCAGGCCATGTCGTTCCAGATCATCACCATCGCGATGCAGCGCGCGAGTCCCACGATGATCAGACCGGTGCGGTACTCGGGCAGGTCGGGCAGCAGCAGCCAGGCCAGCGCGAACATGAGCGCCGGGCCGAGGATCCAGTTGAGCAGGATCGAGCTCCACAACAGGCGCTTGTCGGCCGTGACGTGGCCGAGTTCGTCGTAGCGCACCTTGGCCAGCACCGGGTACATCATCACCAGCAGACCGAGGGCGATGACGATCGAGACGTTGCCGATCTCCACTGCCGCCAACGCCGCGTCCAGCCCCGGCACCAGGCGACCCAGGCCCAGACCGATGACCATCGCGAGGCCGATCCACAGCGGCAGCAGCCGGTCCAGGGTCGAGAGACGTTCGAGACCAGCGCTCTGGGCGGACGGTCGGGCGGGAGGGGTATGGACACTCATGCCAGGACCGCCGTGTCGAAGAGGCTGCCGACCGCGGCCATGGCGGCGGGTCGTGCCGAGTAGTAGACCCAGGTGCCCCGGCGTTCCCGACCGACCAGGCCCACGTCGTGCAACACCTTGAGGTGGTGGCTGATCGTGGGCTGCGACAGGTCGAAGGAGGGCAGGAGGTCACAGACGCAGGCCTCTCCGCCTTCGTGGGAGAGGATCAGGGACATCAGGCGCAGCCGAGCCGGGTCACCCAGTGCCTTGAGGAGCGGAGCAATCTTCTCGGCCTGCTCGACGTCGATCGGTTCCGCTGCCAGGGACGTGCAGCACTCCAGCGCTTCGTCGGGCGCACACTGTGATTTCGACATGCGTCAATATTGACACTGCTCGAAGCAAAAGCCGACCCGGCGCCGGTGAACGGTCAGTGAACAGATCGAGCCCCGGGCCCTGCACCGGGACCGACGCTCAGTCCACGTCGCGACGCCGGAAACCGACGAAGCCGACGGCAAGCAGCAGCGTCGCGATCGCGCCCACCACGGCCAGACCGACCCACTCCGGATCGGCCAGCACGACGATCGGCGCGTGCCGCAGTGGACTGATGTCAAGGGCCCAGTCGGGTAGCCGAAAGGTGGGGCCGAGCAGCGTGATCCCGAAGGTCGCCACCACCGCGAGCCATGCAACCAGGCGTGCGCTGGGTGCAGCGCCGACGGCAGCCACCGCGACACCCACGAGGAGCCACACCGCCGGGGTCATCACCACTGCCTGGGCGATCACGTCACCGGCGGCGATGGTGTCGTCCTGTGCGTGGGCGACGAGCCCCAGGCAGAGACCGGCGACCAGGAGCGCGAGGGCTGTGCCCACCAGGGCGACGACGACGTTGCTGGCCAGGTACGCGGAGCGGCTCAACGATCCGGCCAGGAGCGGCTCCACGCGATCGTTGACCTCCTCGGCGTGCACGCGAAGGATGACCTGGACGCCCATCGCCGCAGCCACGATCGCGATGACCTGCAGGATCGTGGCCAGGAAGACGAAGGACAGGTCGCTGGGGGTCGCACCGGCCGCCAGGATCGCGGCCACCACCGGGTTCGCCTCGACCAGGTCGGCGGCGGAGTCCGCGAGGTTGCCGAGGAGCAGACCCAGGGCAGCGAAGGCGATCAGCCAGGAGACCAGGGTGCCGGCGTGCAACTTCCAGGCCAGGCCCCACACCGTGCGAGCCACACCGGCCCCGGAGGGCCCGGGCCGCTGGGCCAGCATCCCCTGGCCGAAGTCGCGTCGCGCCTGGAGCCAGAAACCGACGGCGACGAGGAGCACGGCCACCACGACCGCGAGCAGCAACGGCCACGCGTTGTTGTCACCTGCAGGGCGGGTCCGGTCGAACCAGCCGAAGGGGGTGAGCCAGTCCGCCCAGGCCGGGGCACCGCTGGATCCGACGTAGCCGCGCACCACGTAGCCAACACCCAGGACGGCGATCGCCAAGGTGGAGGCAGCTCGGGAATCAGCTCCCAGCTGCGCGGCAATCGCGCCCACCCCTGCGAACACCAACCCCGATGCGGCGAAGGTGCCGGCCAGGACCAGGGTGGCACTCATCCCGCCTCCACAGATCACGGTGAGCCCGAAGCACACGACCCCGAGTGCGAGCGAGGCGCTCATCGCCATCGCGACCGCGACGGCCAGTCGCGACTCTCGGGCGATCACCCCGGAGGCGATGAGTTCGGCACGGCCCGAGTCCTCCTCGGCCCGACTGTTGCGGACCACGATCAGGATCGCCATCAACCCGGCGAAGAAGGCACCGAGTTGACCTGCCCGCCACGCGTTGAAGCCGTCCGCGGTCATCAGGTCCCGCGGCGGACCGAAGACCAGGGAGAGGGCGGGATTGGCGCCGATGGCCATTGACAGCTGCGCCCGCTCACCGGGGTGGGGGAAGACCCACACGTAGGCCAGGATCGAGGAGGCCGAGAGCGCCGAGATCAGGACCACCCAGGGGGCGATGTTGCGGGCGTCCTGGTGCAGCGACACCTTCAACAGCGCTCGGGTGCCGGTCAGTCGATGGGCGAGGCCAGTGATCACGGCCCCGGCTCTCGGTCCGACTGGCCGGCATCCCTGTCGTAGTGCCGGAGGAAGAGGTCCTCCAAGGAGGCCGGTGTGACGGTGAGCGCCGTCATCTCGTGGGGCACGAGCTGGGCCATCACCGCGTTGACCCGGGCCGGTTCGACGGTCGCGATGAGGTGACCGTCCTGGTCGAGGTGGGCCTCGTGCAGTTCGGTGAGACTGTCGAGGTGGGCCGGCGGCCGCGCCAGTCTGACGCGAACGGTGATCCGACTCTGACCCCGCAGATCGGCCAGGCTCCCGGTCTGCACGATCTTGCCCTGCCGGATGATGCTGACCCGATCGGCCAGCGCCTCGACCTCACTCATGATGTGGCTCGAGAGCAGGATGGTGCGGCCCTTGGCCTTCTCCTTCGCGATCTCTTCCCGGAAGACGGCTTCCACGAGGGGATCCAGCCCGGAGGTGGGTTCGTCGAGGATCAGCAACTCGACGTCGGCGGCCAGGGCGGCCACGATGGCCACCTTCTGCCGGTTGCCCTTGGAGTACTGCCGACCCCGTTTGGTGGGGTCCAGCTCGAACCGTCCCAGCAGGTGAGCGCGACGATCCGGGTCGAGGCCGCCGCGCAGGTGGCCGAGCAGGTCGATGGCTTCACCGCCGGACAGGGTGGGCCACAGCGTGACGTCTCCCGGGACGTACGCCAGCCGACGATGCAGGGCGACCACGTCGCGCCACGGGTCGGCGCCGAGCATCTCCACCGTGCCGGCGTTCGCGCGCAGCAACCCGAGGAGCACACGGATGGTGGTCGACTTCCCGGATCCGTTGGGCCCGAGGAAGCCGTGCACCTCGCCGCGCGCGACTTCGAGGTCGAGGTGATCCAGGGCAGCGAATGAGCCGAACTTCTTCACCAACCCCACGATGCGGATCGCGGGGTCGTCGCTGGGTCCGGCACTCTTCGTCACGATCCGCTCCTTGGCGTCTCCAGCCAGAGTACGCAGTCCGGGCCGGTTGGCGAGCCCCTCGGCGCATCGGCGTCCTCCGCCCCGCGACCTCCCGGGCCAGTACGCTCGACCGATGCCCCTCGACTCGACCCCCCTCCCCCCGTCCTCGCGCCTGCGCGTCGGCGTGGTCGGCACCGCGCACTGGGCCCGGGAGGTGCACGCCGCCGGAGCCGTCGCGGCAGAACGCGCCGAGCTGGTTGCGGTCTGGGGCCGGAACCGGGAGCGGGCCACCGCGTTCGCGCAGCGCTACGACGTCACGGCCGCCGAGTCGTTCGAGGATCTGCTCGACCGGGTCGACGTGGTGACCTTCGCGGTCCCGCCGCAGGTCCAGCCGGCGCTGGCCGCGACCGCCGCCCGCGCAGGTAAGCACGTACTGCTGGACAAGCCCGTGGCGACCACGCTGCGTGAGGCCGAGGACGTCCTTGCTGCCGTGCAGGCGGGGGTCGTACAGGCGACGACCTTCTTCACCCGACGCTTCGTGCCCGAGTTCGAACAACGGATCCGGGACGCCGCCACGCAGTCGTGGAGCGCCGCCCGGGTCACCTGGTTCGCCGACTCGTACGCTCCCGGCTCGCCCTACCGTGACTCCGTGTGGCGCGCCGAGCCGCTCGCCGCCCTCTGGGACCTCGCACCCCACGTGCTCTCGCAGCTGATCCCGGCGCTGGGTGCGGTGGAACGGGTCAGCGCCGCACGCACGACCCACGGCGTCGACCTGCGTACCCACCACGCGGGCGGTGCCCACGCCGACATCTCCGTCTCACTGCGCTCCCCCACGTACGTCGACGAGTTCCGTCTCCTGGGGCCGGACGGCACCGAACTCGTCCTCGACTTCCCCGCCGTCGACGCGGTCGAGCCGTTCGCCCGCGCCCTGGACGGACTCGTGGCGCGCTCCCAGGGCCTCGACGTCAACTGCCCCGCACCGTTGGAGTTGGGTGTGGAGGTCACCCGGATCCTGGCCGAGGCCCAGGCGTCGTTGTGAGCTCGACGTACGGGGACGTCATGGCCCGGAGCAACGCGGCGTAGTCGAGGCCGAACGCGACCTCGTCGCCCACCCGCAGTGCCACGTCCCCGGCGTCGAGGACCAGGTGGTCACTGCTGGCTCCCAGCAGGCGCAGGCCTTCCGGCAGGAGCAACCCGTCCGGGTCGACGTCCTGGCGACCCAGAGCCAGGATCACCTGGTTGACCGAGCCGGCGTGCGCCCACGGGTCCGCGGCCACGACTCCGAAGGCGCCCTGGGCGATCACTCCCCACGGCAGGGACGGCTTGGTCTGCACCTCGATCACCTCTGCACGCAGCACGAACGCGTCGTTGCGGAGCCCAGCCACGGGCGTACGACGCAGGGGCTCGATCCCGAGCAGGATTGCCTCGCCCAGCCTCAGGTCGTTGACGCGTCCGGTGTCGGAGGTGACGAGCGCCCAGTCCAGATTCGCGGAGTTGCCGCCGCTGATCGTGGTGAGCCGGTGCCCGACGGCCTTCTCGACCTGCTCGGCGAGCGAGGAGAGGTCGTCCATCTTCAGCTGGTCGGGCACGACCCCGCTCCGGCACGCGAGGTTGGTCCCCACACCGACGAGTCGCAGGCCCGGCAGTGCACTGGTGTGACGCGCCACGTCGAGCAGTCGGTGCGCCGGGATCCCCTCACGCAGGTCACCCAGCTCGACCATCAGCAGCACGTCGTGGACCGTGCCCGACGCCGAAGCTGCCTCCGACAGGGCCCTCAGCACGACGGGTTCGGTGTTGAGGCTGGTGGTCGCGGACTTCACGACCTGCGCGGCCTGGCTGAGCATCGGCGAACGGATCAGCGTGAGCGGCGCCGTGGTGCCGGCCTCACGCAGACGCACGAGGTTCTCGCAACGTGAGTCACCCAGGCCCGACACGCCGCCGGCGAGCATCGCTTCAGCGAGTGCGGGCGCGCCGAGGAATGCCTTGGTGACTCCGGTGACAGCGACGCCGCGCGGGGCGAGCAGTGCGACGAGGTGTCGGGCGTTGTGCGTGAGGGCCGCGAGGTCCGCGACCAGTCGCGGCGCACTCACCTCGTGGCAAGCGCGCGACCCTCTTCCGCCTCCGAGATCCCTGCGGGCAGGGCGAGCTGGGGCAGGGCAAGCAGGACCATGTCGACGAGCTCGCTCAACGGGCGCGTCAGGGGGTCGGTCGCGGGCAGGCCGAGCTCGGCGGAGACCTCGTCGATGGCCGCGCCGATCTCGTCGGGGGCCATCTCCTCGTGGTTGACGGTGATCCCGATGACCGTCGTGTCGGCGAACGCCTCGATCAGCGCCACCTCGGAGGCCACGGTCGGCATCTTCACCATCGGGAAGTCGCCGAGCATCACCCGGCGGGGGGCGTGCTGCACGATGACGCACTCGGGGCGGCTGCCGCGCAGGATGTGCGCCGAGGTCAGGTACGCCGGGTGGCTCAGCGCACCCTGGCCCTCGACCACGATCACCTGCGGGTCCTCGCCGCGGAAGGCGCGTACGACCTGGTGCTCGACCTCGCCTGAGCAGAACTGCGGGACGAGGGCGTCGAGTGCCACGCCGTACTTGCCGCCCTGGATCAGGTTGGTCTGGCCGGTGCCGACCATGACGGCGCGGATGCCGTACTCGTTCAGCGCCTGCACCAGCAGCGTCGCCGTGGTCCGTTTGCCGATCGCCCCGTCGGTGCCCAGGATCGCGATCCGCGGGCAGGTGACGGAGAAGATGTCGCCGGAGAAGAGGTGCAGGTCCTTCTTCGGCGCCGGGCGGCGGACGTCGGTGATGGTCACACCGGCGATCAGCGCTGCCGCCACGAATTCGGGGTCGTCGTTGAGGAACTCGTGCAGGCCGTTGATGATGTGCATGCCGCGGCTGATGCCGTCGAGCAGCACCACGCGTTGCGCGTCCGAAAGCAGGCCGTCGGCCGGGGCGACGCCGCAGATCAGGTAGTCCGGGACGTGGCCGGCGTGCTGGATGGCGGTCGCGAGGTCGCCGAGCACCGGGATCCGGTTGGGCTCGGAGTCCAGTACCGTCCCGGAGTCCTGCCCCGCGTAGCGGCTGTCAAGGACGCTGAGGATCTCGTACTTCTCCGAGTGCCGGACCAGCCCGTTGGCCGTCTTGCCGTCCTGCTCGCCGAACTGGCCCTCGCAGTAGACGACGGCGGTCGACCCGGTCGGCAGCGAGGCGTGGGCCTGACCCTGCTGCGAGGAGGGCGAGGAGAAGCGTACGGACGGGATGCGCTCAGGCATGACTGACTCTCTGAAGTGCTTCAGAGGAGGCGGCGACTTATTCGGATCGGGATCGATGATCCCGGTCTCCACAGAAAGAAGTCTTCCCTGATGGTCGACACGATGCCGACTGCTCCTCCGGACATTAGCAGCGAACCAAGGCGGTTTCCGCGTCGTCGACGAGCGTGAGTGGGCCCCCGGCTGGGTAAGACCTTGGCATGCGACTCCCCCACGTGCTCGGACTGGTGCAGGCCGGCGGCGCCGGTGGACGAATGGACGTGCTCACCATGGAGCGCGCCAAACCCGCCCTGCCGTACGCCGGTCACTACCAACTGCTCGACGTCTCCCTGTCCGCGCTGGCTGCCTCGGGCATCGACGACGTGTGGCTCTCGGTGCAGTACCAGGCCGGCTCCCTGGAGGAGCAGGTCCGCAACGGTCGACCCTGGGACCTGGACCGCAGCGTCGGGGGTCTGCGGTTGATCCCACCGTCGCAGGGTGGCTCGACCCATGAGGAGGGGATGGCCGCGGGCAACGCGGACGAGTTGTACGCGCTGCGCGACCAGCTGCGGGCCAGCGACGCGGAGCTGGTGCTGGTGCTGAGCGCGGACCACATCTACCGCCTCGACCTTGGAGAGGTCATCGAGACCCATCTGGCCAAGCAGGCCGAGGTCACCGTGGTCACCACCGACATCGGGGACACCTTCGCCGAGGATCCCGGCGACCACGGGGTGGTCCAGGTCAACCGTCTCGGGCGCATCACCGAGGTCGAGTACAAGCCCGAGAAGCCGCGAGGCAGCCTCGTGGTCGCCGAGATCTTCGTGTACGACGTCGCGGTGCTCGTCGAGGTGCTCGAGGAGTTGCACCGCGAACTCTCCGACGAAGCCGAGGACAGCGGGCTCGGGGACTTCGGGGAACACCTGCTCCCCCGGCTGGTGGCGCGCGGGAAGGCGTACGCCCATCACCACGCCGGCTACTGGCGCGACCTGGGCCAACCGCACCACTACCTCAACGCGCACCTCGAACTCGTTGACCGCGGCCTCGACCTCTTCGACGGTGGGTGGCCACTGCGCACCTCCCAGCCGCAGGGGCCTCCGGCCCGGGTGAGCGCCGGCGCAGAGGTGGCCGACAGTCTCCTGAGTCCGGGATGCACCGTCGCGGGCACGGTGCGGCGCAGCGTGCTGGGTCCCGACGTGGTGGTGGAGGAGGGAGCCGTGGTGGAGGAGTCGGTCCTCATCGAGGGGGCGGTCGTACGGGCCGGGGCGCAGGTGCGGCGCAGTGTGGTGGACGCGGGGAGCGAACTGGCCGACGGGGCCATCGTCGGCTCCGCCGACCTGGACCTCGCCGATCCCGACGCGGTGGTGCTGGTGGGTCGCGACAGCCGGGTCAGTACGTCGCTGCCCGCGGGAGCGAGGTTGGCGCCGGGGACGACGGTCTGACGCGTCCTCGACCCGCTCATGCTCTCCACTGCTCGGTGCGGCAGGAGTCACCACTCGCCATGAGTTGCTGCACGGGCGGGGTGCGGCGCAGACGCTCCAGGGCCCGGGTCCTGGTCGGCCCGATCGCACCGACCGGGATCCCCATCACGCGGCTGATCTCGGCGTACGAGAGCGGAGGGTCCTGGGCCAGCAGCGCCAGCAGCCGCTGCTGACGCGGGCTCAGGACGGCGAGGCAGAGCGTCAGCGCGGCATGCCGCTCGTCCCTCACCAGGTCGGCGTCCGCGTCGTCGAAGGTGAGGAGTCGCGAGGTCCACCAGTGATCCTGGAAGTCGGCAGGTTGCGTGCGTCTCTGCTCCCTCGCCTGTCTCACCGCTTCCCGCCTGGTCGTTGTGATCAACCACTTCGGAAGGGCTCGCGGCTCACGGATGTCGCCGAGGTGCTCGACCAGGTGCAGCCACACGGTCTGGGCCAGGTCCTGCACCTCGGGCGGGGACAGCCGGTAGGGCAGTGCCACCGTGACGAGCAACGGCATGTACCGATCGACTATCTCGCTCCACGCGCCCTCGTCGCCCTGCCCCGCGGCAGCCACCAGCACCGTGACGTCAGATCGATCCGCGTCCATGCCAGTCCTCAGCCCTGCGCAGCGACACACGTCGGGGGAAGGTCATCTCGTGAGGCGGGGGCAGCCACATTCCTGCCTCTCCAGTTGACCACTCATGGCAGACCTGCGACAAGAGTGGAATAGTGATTTGCGAGCGTGCCCAGCGGATCAGTCGACGTGGGGAGGCAGGGGCCGATGACCACCATCCAGGTCTATCTGGAGGAGGGGTTCGACCACGATCGCGTGGTGGTCACCTCCAGCGACAGCCAACACACCGAGCCCGACGTGACCACGCGCCACCAGGTTGGCCTCGCGTCAGTCGTCGAGCTGGACTCCGCACCCGGCGCCCCGACGACCGTGCGGATCGCCCTCCCGGAGCGGGGGCTCACCACCGAGCTCGAGATCGACCCGGCAACCACCCCGTACGTACGCGTGAACGTCACCGACGGCGCTCTCCGGGCGGTGCCGCAACCGGCGCCCCCGATGTTTGCCTGACGCCCGCGTACGACCGGACCCAGCGACGCCTGAACAAGGTCACTGACACAAATTGGTCAGTATCTGGCCGCACCCCGAGGACTCCGGACTGGTGAGAAGGACTGCCACCAGCGAAGGAGCCACCATGTCCATCGATGTCGAACGATCGTCGGGCCACAAGTCCGACGAGCAGTACCGCAGCGCGCGGAACGCGACCGCAGAGGTCACCGACGTGCCCGAACTGCTGTCCGAGGGATACGACCTGCCCGACTCTGAGGAGGCACGTGGACGGACCCCGTTCCCCCGTCTGCCAACCCCCATATCGATCCCGCCGTTCCTGCTGCGACGCTCGGGCGTCTATCGCCTTGCTCGTCCGATCGTGCTGCCACCCCAGCCTCGCGTCCCCACCCCAGTCCCGACGCCGATCCCCATCCCACCGATCGACCTCCCGGGCGCGCCTCACGCCGGAAACGGGCATCTGGCACCGGGCACCGGAGCCGCACCGCACCCGGAGGAGGATCACGCGGACGCCGCCGCCGTCGGGCCCGTTCTGCCGCCGATCACGCCGCTCTTCGGCACCGAGGAGCTCCGCGTCGACGTGGACGGGGTGAAGCCGACGATGACCGTCAGCGGGACCATCACCCGCCTCTTCGGGGGCCGGCTCACCTGGATCGCCCGGGTCACGCAGGATCCCGCCACCGGCGCCTGGATCGGGCCGATCAGCTATCGCGACGGCACCACGTCGCTGCGCCCGCAGGCCACGGTGTCCGTCAAGTTGACCGGGGGCCCGTTCCTGCCCACGAATCGGAGGGCGACCGCCACGTTCAGCGGCGGGACCGGCTCCACCGTCACCTACACGTACGGCTACCAGAAGGCTGCCTTCCGTGACGTCGCGTTCGAGTACGACACGGTCAGCGACGCCACCGCGGTGACCTCGCACAACCCGACGAGCCACCCCAACCACGCCCCCTCCTCCCCCACCTCGATGCTGACGGTGGAGAGCGCGTACTCCCGGCTCGGGTTCGCCGTGACGAAGACCGGTGGCGACTCGGTGATCCCCGTCCCGCCCGGCACCGCTTGGTCCGACCAGGAGATGCACGACGCGATGCAGGCGCACTGGTCGCGGTGGGCCGATGCCCCGCAGTGGGCGATGTGGGTGCTCTTCGCGCGACTGCACGACATGGGCACCTCGCTCGGCGGGATCATGTTCGACGACATCGGGACCGCCCAACGCCAGGGCACGGCCATCTTCAGTGACTCCTTCATCTCCCAGGCCCCTGCCGGGGAGGCGAACCCGGGCCCATGGGTCGAGCGGATGAAGTTCTGGACTGCGATGCACGAGATCGGTCACGGCTTCAACCTCGCGCACTCGTGGCAGAAGTCGCTGGGCACCTCGTGGGTGCCGCTGGCCAACGAACCTGCGGCGCTCAGCTACATGAACTACCCGTACAACTACCCCGGTGGTCTTGACGCCTTCTTCGCGGCCTTCGACTACGGCTTCAGCCAGGACGAGCTGTTGTTCCTGCGGCACGCGCCGGAGCGGCTGGTCAAGATGGGCGCGGCACCGTGGTTCGACCACCACGGCTTCGAGCAGGACGCGTACGACCACCTGATGGCGGCCGCGACCGGACCGCTGGAGCTGGATCTGCGGGTGCACCGCGAGCCACGCTTCGAGTTCCTTGAGCCGGTGGTGATGGAGCTCCGGCTGAAGAACGTGAGCTCCACGCCGACCGTGGTCGACGAGCACTCACTGGAGGGCGACGGACTCTCGATCGTGGTGGCCAGGGACGGAGGCGAGACGAGGCGGTGGTTGCCGTTCGCCCGCTATTGCACGGCCCCCGCACCACGAGTGCTGCAACCCGGCGAGGCCATGTACAGCTCGATCTTCGTCTCAGCAGGGAGCGGGGGGTGGTTGGTGACCGACCCGGGCACCTACACGGTGTACGCCGCGACCGAGGCAATTCCGGGGACGGGTGCCTTGAGCAAGCCGCTCAGGATCGTCGTCGAACGTCCCGCCAGTGACGGGGCGGAGCGTCTGGCCGGAGAAGTGTTCACCCAGGAGGTGGCGCACGTGTTGGCCTTCGGCGGGTCACGCGTCATGGAGTCGGCCAACGACACACTGCGCGAGCTCTCCGAGAGGCTTCCTGAGTCGCGTGCAGCCGTCCACGCCAACGCTGCCCTCGGTGCGCCGAAGGCGAACGACGGCAAGGTGCTCATCGTCGATGACTCCGGTCAGGAGACCATGGCCGTGGTGCCTGCCCAACCCGACGAGGCGAACGAACTGCTCTCCGCATCACTCGACGACTTCGACCGGGCAGCCGACGCGCTCGGCCACATCGCCGTGACCGAGCAGACCCTGCGACTCGCCTCCGTCCTCGAGGACGCGGGCGACGCCTCGGCCCGCAGTGATCTGCTGAGCGAGTCCGCCGACGCACTGGCCCGACGCGGGGTTCTGCCGGGGGTGGTGGAGGAGCTGCGGTCGCACTGACGTCCACATCGGGCGTACCTTGACCGAGGTTCGCGGTCCGGTCTCTACTCCCGGACCCGGCCGGTCTCGTAGCCCCACATCGCGACCTCGACCCGGTTACGGGCGCCGAGCTTGGTCATGAGGCTGCCGATGTGGGTCTTCACCGTGCTGAGGCTGATGTGGAGCTCGGCGGCGATCTCGGCGTTGGTACGACCCCGCGCGACGGTGAGCAGCACCTGTTCCTCGCGTTCGGTGAGCGGGTCGAGGGGTTGGGCGGGAGGAACTGCCCGGCCCGTGCCCGCGAACGTCGACAACAACCGGCGGGTGATGCCGGGAGAGATGAGCGAGTCACCTCGGGTGGCGGCCCGGATCGCCTCGCTGAGCAGTGCGGGTCCGGCGTCCTTGAGGAGGAAGCCGGTGGCGCCGGCCGACAGCGCACCGTGCACGTACTCGTCCAGGTCGAAGGTGGTGATCACGACGACGGCGACCGGGTTCTCGACGCCGGGCCCGGCCAGCAGGCGGGTCGCTTCGACCCCGTCGAGGACGGGCATCCGGATGTCCATCAGGCACACGTCGGGACGGAGCTCGCGGGCCAGCCGCACCGCTTCCTGTCCGTCGCGTGCCTCCCCCACGACCTCGATGCCGTCCAGGGTGCCGAGGATGAGCCGCAGTCCGGTGCGTACGAGATCCTGGTCGTCGGCGACCAGCACCCGGATGCTCACGCCGACACCCGTCGCGGCAGTGTCGCGCTGACGGCCCAGCCGCGACCGGGGCAGGGACCTGCGTGGCACGTCCCACCCAGGAGCAGTGCGCGTTCCACCATCCCGGTGAGCCCGAACCCCGCTTCCTGGGCAGGGTCGACCGGGCCCGGATCACCGTCGTCGCGGACGACGAGCTTGACCGTCGACTCCTCGCCGGTGACACGTACGTCGACCAGGGTGGCGTTCCGGGCATGCCGCAGGGCATTGGTGACCGCCTCCTGAGCGATCCGGAAGACTGCGGCGTCGATCGCCGCCGGGAGCCCGGCGAGGTCACCGGAGGCCCTGACCTCCACCCGCGGCCCGGCAGGCGAGGTCCCGGCCAGCCGCTCCAGGTCGGCCACACCGGGCTGCGGGGCGTAGTCGACGGGCGCCTCCTTGCGCAGGACTCGCACCATCGCTCGCATCTCCGCGAGCGTGCGCGTCGCCTCACCCTCAATCACCTCCAAGGCCTGGAGCGGCGCCGACGGGTTGGTCGCCGCGAGAGCGCGCCCCGCCTGGGCCTGGATGGCGATGGCAGAGACGTGGTGGGCCACCGTGTCGTGCAGTTCGCGCGCCAACAGGACCCGCTCCTCCGACTTCACCTGCTCCATCCTTCTCTCCCGGGCGCCGCGCTGGGAGCGCACGGCCAGTCCGAGGGCAAAGGCGGATGTCAGGACCCCGAATCCGCCGATGGCTTCAGCCAGCCCGCTCCAACCGACCCAGAGCGCCAGGGTGGCAGGGACCAGGATGATAGTCAGGCCCACCGCCGCCTCCCGTCCTGAACCCCACCGGAAGAGTGAGTAGGCCAGCACCAGGAAGTAGATCATCGTGTAGATGTCGAGCGCTGGTGCGTCGGATGCCATCAGGGCAAGGTCCACGACCGTGATCACGCCGAAGACGGTCGCGACCACTGCGAGCGGGTGGGTACGGCGCCACAGCAGCAACGGCGCCAGTCCGACCGTCAACACCACCGACAACCCCGTTAGCGGCATGTGTTCGCGCAGGACAACTTCCAGCACCGCGGAGATCGTCACGACCGCCACCAACGCCCAGTCCCGCCATACCCGAACTGGTGGGGCCGAAGGCCGGGGTTCCTCCAGCAGGGACCTCAGTGCGTTGCTCACCCCCGCAGCCTAGGGATTGAGCGCCGCCAGCGGACCGACCGAAAGTACGACTCGGCCCAGTGCTTTCGGTCAGGGACAGGACTGGCCGTCGGACCGATGTGCGCACGACGCGATGTCGCGAGGGTTGAGCCCATGATCACAGTCGAGTCCTTGACCCGGAGGTACGCCGGCTTCACCGCCGTCGACAACGTCTCCTTCACCGCCCGGCCCGGCCGCGTGACCGGTTTCCTCGGTCCGAACGGTGCGGGCAAGTCCACCACGATGCGGGTGATGGTCGGTCTGACCGCCCCGACATCCGGCTCCGCGACCATCAACGGGGAACGGTTCGCCGGCCTCCCCAACCCCGGCCTCGAGGTGGGCGTCCTGCTGGACGCCTCAGCGCAGCATGCCGGTCGCACCGGCCGCGAGATCCTCGCGGTCGCCGCCGCCACGATGGGCCTGCCCGGCTCTCGCGTCGACGAAATGCTCGAGGTGGTGAGCCTGACACCCACTGAGGCCAAGCGCCGGGTGCGCAACTACTCGCTCGGCATGCGCCAGCGACTCGGTATCGCCACGGCACTCCTGGGAGACCCCCAGGTGCTGATCCTCGACGAGCCCGCGAACGGACTCGACCCCGCCGGGATCCGGTGGATGCGCGACCTGCTGACGGAGTTCGCCAGCCGGGGCGGCACGGTGCTGCTGTCCTCACACCTGCTCCACGAGATCGAGGTCATCGCCGACGACCTGGTCGTCATCGGCAACGGCAGGATCGTCGCGTCCGGCACCAAGGAAGAGCTCCTCGCTGCCGCCGGCACGCTGGCCCGCTCGACTGCACCGCGCGACCTGGCCCATGCACTCGAGCAGGCCGGGATCCCCAGCACGCTCGCCGGGGACGGCTCGGTCCGTACCGAGGCCGACCCCGCTCAAGTCGGGGCCGTGGCTCTGACCGCCGGCATCGCCCTCACCGAGCTCCGGTCCGCCGAGGGCGCCGGGCTCGAAGACATGTTCCTGTCGCTCACTGCCGACACCCAACGCGAAGGAGTTGCGGCATGACCGCCACGATCGTCCCACCGACCACCACCACGAAGTCCGTACCGGTCCGCCGGGCCGTCCGTCCCATCCCGTCAACTCGGCTGGTCAAGGTCGAACTCCGCAAGATGTTCAACACTCGCTCGGGATTCTGGCTGCTCATCAGCATCGGCGTCCTGTCGCCCATCGCGGCCGGGTCGGTCGTCATCTTCGCTCCCGACAGCGACGTCACCTACGAGAGCTTCGCGAGGGCGAGCGGGTTCCCGATGTCGGTGATCCTGCCGATGATCGCGATCCTGGCCGTCACCAGTGAGTGGAGCCAGCGCAGTGGGCTCACGACCTTCACCCTGGTGCCGAGCCGCGGACGCGTGATCGGCGCCAAGGCCGTCGCGACCCTCCTCGTGGGCCTCGGCTCCGTGGCCGTCGCCTTCGCTGCGGGCGCCCTCGGCAACGTGGTCGGCTCCGCACTCGCCGGCGTCGACACCGTGTGGAACATTTCGATGCCCATGGCGCTCCAGATGGTGCTCGGCAATCTGGCCGGCATGGCGATCGGCTTCACGCTCGGCGTGCTGCTGAGGGCCTCGTCCGCGGCGATCGTCGGCTACTTCGTGGTCTCGTTCGTGATGCCCGGCATCCTGTTGTTGCTCGCGTCGGTGCGGGAATGGTTCCTGGACCTGCAGCCGTGGGTCGACTGGAACTACACGCAGGTGGAACTCTTCGAGGGCGCCACCAACACCGGCGAGGAGTGGGCGATGCTCGCCTCGACCACGATGATCTGGATCGTCATTCCGCTCGTCGTCGGGTTGTTCTTCCTGCGCCGCTCCGAGGTCAAGTAGTCACACGGGGGCAACGGTGTCCGGAACGAGGACGCACTGGCACTGAGGCGCCCGCAGCCAGGCCGATGAAGCCGGAGGAACTCACCGCTCGGGGCCTGGATCGATCGTGATGACCACGCTCCCACGCTTGCGCTCCGTGTCGACGTACCTGTGCGCTTCGGCAGTCTCCCCAAGCGGATATGTGCGGTCGATGACCGGCCGGTAGTCGCCGGATTCCACGAGGGAGATGACGTACGCCAGGTCCTCCGCAACCTTCGCCAGCGGGCGGAGGCCGGTGAACGCGATCGAACCGCGCCGACGCTTGCTGCGGGAGGTGAGGAGCGTACGAGCCAAGATGCCCAAGGACGGGACAGTGGTGAGATACCGGCCCGTCGGGGTGAGCAACCGCTTGCACCTGGCGTACGAACTCTTCCCGACCGCGTCGAAGACCACGTCGTACGTCTTGCCGGAGCGCGTGAAGTCCTCCCGGGTGTAGTCGATCAGGTCGTCCGCGCCGAGTGATCGCACCAGGTCATGGTTCCGTCCGCTGCTGACGGCGGTGACTGTGGCGCCGAGGTGCTTCGCCAACTGCACGGCCGCGCTCCCGACGGCCCCGGAGGCGCCGGAGGCGCCGTTGACCAAGATGTGCTGCCCTGGCTGCAGGTCGGCGTGGTCCCTGAGGAAGGGCAGGGCGGTGAGTGCGCCGTCAGCGACTGCGGCGGCTTCCGCCCAGCTGACGTGATCCGGTAGGCGGGTGATGGCAGCGTTCTCGGCGACGCAGACGAACTCCGCCAGGGCACCGAACCGCGGACCGACCCCGCCGACCACCAGGTCACCGACCGCGAACCGCTCGACGGCGGCACCGGTCGCCACCACCTCGCCCGCGACCGCGGAGCCGAGGATCTCGAAGCGGGGCCTAAGCGGCCCGAAGTAGAGCCTCGCGAACCCCTTCCCCTGCCGACCGGCGGTCTCCGCCGAGGTCACCGTGGTGGCGTGGTTGCGCAGGAGGATCTCGTGCGTCTGAGGGGCGGGTGTCGGCACGTCCTCGAGGTGCAGGACCTCCGGGGAGCCGAAGGTGTGATGGACGATGGCTTTCATGGCGTGCTCCTGCGGTGGCCCGGGCGGTGGTCAGCTGTCGGTGTCGGGGTACTGGAACGCCGCCTCGAGCGGCACGCCGAACACCCGCGCGATCTGGAAGGCGGTCTCGAGACTTGGCGAGTACCGGCCCTGTTCGATGGCGATGATCGTTTGTCGGGTGACGTTCACCCGCTCGGCGAGCTCGGCCTGCGTCATCTCGCCGTGCGCGAACCGAAGTGCCCGGATCGAGTTGCTGACCTTCGTCTGTTTGGCCACGCTCAGAAGCCCCGTCGGTAGGCGACGATCCGGACCAAGGATTCCGTGACGGCCGACAGGACGAACGCCAGGTACAAGGTGTTCGCGATCCAGAACTGGTCGACCCGCAGCATCGCCAGGGCGAGCGGGATCACGGTGAGGGCACTCATCACGATGAAGGCGACACGTCCGCCGACCCGGCCGACCTCCTTGTCCCGTTCGTCCTTCTTCTTCGGCTGTGGTGCAAGGAGTGCGTTGAGGACGATGCCTGCGCCGATCGCGATCAGCAGCGGCCAGACGTAGTCGATCTCGCTCACTGGCGTGTCCGGCACCCGGGAGAGCACGACCGCGAAATAGACGACCGGGACGACTGCCGCCACGAGGCCGTAGACCCACGCTCGCTGCTCTTCATTCATCCCGGGCACTCCTGGCAGATGTAAGAAATGTTTTACACTTCGAACTTAGGGCAAAGGCACGGAGCGTGTCAACAATTTTTGACACCCACGTCATGACGGGCACGCACCGCCTCGAGGTGATCGAATGGGCCCATGCCCGAACTCCCCCCGCTACTGCTCCTGCACGGAGTGATGATGTCCGCCAACGCGTGGGACCAGGTCGCTCCCCTGCTCACCGATCGCTTCGACGTGCTGATCCCCACCGCTGCCGGACACCATGGCGGGCCGGTGCTGACCGGTCGCGCGACCGTCGCCGAGCTGACCGACCACACCGAGCGCTACCTCGACGGCCTCGGCCTCGACACCGTGCACGTGGCGGGCAACAGTCTTGGCGGCTGGATGGCGGTCGAGCTGGCGCGGCGCGGCCGCGCACGATCGGTCTGCGGCCTGTCCCCCGCCGGCTTCTGGGACCCGGGTGCCCCGGACCACTCCCGCTCGAGGGCCCGGCTCCGTTTCGTACGCAACCTGACTCGGGCAAGCGCCCCCGTGTTGCCGCTCGCCATGCACTCGGCGCTGATTCGCCGGCTCAGCATGCGCGACGTCGCCGCCCACGGTGAGCGCCTCAGCCCGCGAGAAGCGACCACCCACGCGACCGACCTGCTGCACTGCACCGCGGGCCTCGACATCTTGGCGACCGATGAGTTCATCGCCCCCCTCGACCCGCTCCCATGCCCGATGACGTTCGCGTGGCCCGAGCGCGACCGGATCTTCCCGCAACACATCAACGGTCCCCTCGCCACCCGGATCGCACCCGGGGCCCGGCACATCGTGCTCCCCGACACCGGTCACGTCCCGATGATCGACGACCCCGAGTTGTGCGCCCGGGTGATCGCCGAGTCCGCAGGCGCTCAGTCCACAGGGACCCAGTCCACAACCGGCTGATCCCGTACCCAGGAGGAGAGACGTGCCCGAACCCATCGCCGTACGCGATGACATCACCGCCCAGGCGGTCGACGCCGTCGTCAACGCCGCCAACAACGCGATGCGGGGAGGCGGCGGGGTCGACGGGGCGATCCACCGCGCCGGTGGACCCGCAGTGCTGGCCGAGTGCATCGAACGCTTCCCCGACGGGCTCGCCACCGGCGACGCCGGGTGGACCACCGCCGGCGACATGCCAGCGCGCTGGGTGATCCACACCGTGGGTCCGGTCCACGGCCGCGGCACCCGCGACCAGCTGGCCTCCTGCTACCGCCGCAGCCTCGAGGTCGCCGACGAGATCGGGGCGCGTACGGTCGCCTTCCCGCTGATCAGCGCCGGGGTCTACGGCTGGCCGCTGGACGACGCGATCCGGGTCGCCGTCGAGACCATCCGCACCACCCCCACCGCAGTGACCGAAGCCCGGATCGTGGCCTTCAGTGACTCGACGCACCGAGCGGTGCAGCGGGCACTGGACAGCCAGATCCTCTGAGGGACCGGGACGCCCGTGACCACGTCGCCCCGACAACCGCACCTCTCCCGCAGTCTCGGCACCGGCGACGCCGTGGTCATTGGTCTCGGCTCGATGATCGGTGCCGGCGCCTTCGCTGCCTTCGCCCCCGCTGCCCAGGCCGCCGGAGCCGGCCTGCTCATCGGCCTCGGCATCGCCGCCGTGGTCGCGTACTGCAACGCCACGGCGTCCGCCCAGCTCGCCGCGCAGTACCCCACCTCCGGTGGCACGTACGTCTACGGCCGAGAGCGCCTCGGTGAGTGGTGGGGCTTCCTGGCCGGGTGGGGGTTCGTCATCGGCAAGACCGCCAGCTGCGCGGCCATGGCTCTCACCTTCGCCGCGTACGCCGCCCCCGCGGCCTGGCAGCGTCCGGTCGCCGTCGCCGCGGTGGTGGCGTTGGCCGCGGTCAACTACCGCGGCATCACCCGCACCGCCGGTTTGACCCGCGTCATCGTCACCGTGGTGCTGCTGGCATTGGCAGTCGTCGTGGCCGCCGGACTCATCAGCGCGGATCCCGACCTCGACCGGGCCGCCACCGTCATCGATCCCGAGGGCGGCTGGTACGGGGTGCTCCAGTCCGCCGGGCTCCTGTTCTTCGCGTTCGCCGGGTACGCACGCATCGCCACTCTGGGCGAGGAGGTCCGCGACCCGGGACGCACCATCCCCCGCGCCATCCAGATCGCCCTGGCTCTGGCGGTCGCCGTCTACGCCGTCATCGCCGTCACCATCCTCAGCGTCCTCGGCCCAGACGGGGTGGCCGCCACGTCCGCGCCACTGGCCGCCACCGTGGACGCCAGCACCTGGGACTGGGCAGCACCCGTCGTTCGGGTCGGTGCCGCGGCCGCCGCCCTCGGTGCGCTGCTGGCCCTGATCGCCGGAGTGGGACGTACGAGCCTGGCGATGGCACGCGAGGGCGACCTGCCGTGTTGGCTCTCCGCCGTGCACCCCCACCATCGAGTGCCGCACCACGCGGAGATCGCGCTCGCCGCCGTGGTCTGCGTCCTGGTCCTGACCGTCGACCTGCGGGGCGCCATCGGGTTCTCGTCCTTCGGGGTCCTGCTCTACTACTTCGTCGCCAACCTCGCTGCCTTCACCCAGGGCGCCGATCAGCGCCGGTTTCCCCGTGCTCTCCAGATCTTGGGCGCGGCCGGCTGCGCCGTCCTCGTGGCGACCCTGCCCGTCACCGCCGTGATCACCGGGCTGGCGGTGATGGCCGTGGGCGTCGCCTACCGACTCATACGACGTCGGCGTACGCCGGCTCCGCGCTGAGCGATGCGGAGAGCAAATGCGATCAGGCCCGGAATCCTTGGATTCCGGGCCTGATCATTGGTAGCGGGGACAGGATTTGAACCTGTGACCTCTGGGTTATGAGCCCAGCGAGCTACCGAACTGCTCCACCCCGCGTCGCTGAAATGAACCTTACGCGGCTCACCCAAGAAGGGCGAATCGACCCCGGCCGTACGCCCCCGAGCGCCGTCCTAGAATCGCTCCCATGTCCGAGACCCTGCCCCCGTGCCCCGAGTGCGCCAGCGAGTTCACCTACGAGATGGGCGACCTGCTCGTCTGCCCCGAGTGCGCCCACGAGTGGTCCCCGGTCGAGGAGGCCGAACTCGAAGCCGCGTCGGTGATCAAGGACGCGGTCGGCAACGTGCTCGTCGACGGCGACACCGTCACCATCGTCAAGGACCTCAAGGTGAAGGGCGCCTCGGGCTCGATCAAGGTCGGCACCCGGGTCAAGGGCATCCGCATCGCCCAGGGTGTGGGCGACCACGACATCGAGGGCAAGGTCGACGGGTTCGGCCCGATGCAGCTCAAGTCCAGCGTGGTCAAGAAGGTCTGAGACCGGTTGCCCGCAGCCGCGTGGTCATCTCGTACTCCTTGGCCGGGCCGGTGGCGTGCCATCGCACGCTCCACTCCCCCGGGCCTGCGAACTGCACGAACCCGCGATAGGTGTCGCGCCCACAGGGGTGTTCCACCTCGGAGCCCGGCTGCCACGGGTGGAAGTCCCGACCGTCCTCGAAGGTGACCACCCATCCCTGGTCGCGCGGTCGTAGGAAGAGCACCCGGCTGATCGGGATCTCGACTCCGGCGCGGGTCATCGTGCCCTGCTCGGCCCACCGCACCCCGCCGTCGACCTCGAGGGTGAACTCGGCGGTGCCCACGACTCCGATCACCTCGTCGGCGAGGTGATCAGTGACCACCCGGTCGAATTCCCACCCGCCGAGCAGTGCCCGCGGGTCAGTGGTCACGTCGGTCACGGTTGCGAGACTATCGCCCTCGCTACTCTCGACACATGCAGACGTTCCTCCCGTACGCCGACTTCGAGGCGTCGGCGCGCGTCCTGGACGCCAAGCGACTGGGCAAGCAGCGCGTGGAGACGATCCAGATCGTGCGGGCCCTGACCCGCAGCGACTACGGGTGGGGCAACCACCCGGCCGTGCTGATGTGGAAGGGCTTCGAGGAGGCGCTGGGCACGTACGGCCTGGTCTGCTGCGCGGCCTGGACCGACCTCGGCTTCGCCGACACCTGCGCTGCCACGATCACCGCTGACCTCGCCGATGCCGGGATCACCGACTTCCGCGACCAGGCCGAGCTGGCCCGGGTCGGCGCGCTGCCGCCCTGGTTGGGCGACGAACCCTTCCACCGCAGCCATCGTTCCTCCCTGCTGCGCAAGGACCCCGAGCACTACCGCCCATTGTTCACCGACGTGCCCGACGACCTCGAGTACGTGTGGCCGGTCCGTTCGGCCGCCGTGCTGGAGCGGGAGCGACGCCGCGCTGCCAGTGCCGCACGACGCGCCGAGCCCCGGCCACCGCGCGTGCGGTGACCGGGGCTCGGCTGTACTGCGGGGAGATCGGTCAGGGCAGCGACCGGTGCAGGTCGAACCGGTCGAGCTCCATCACCTTCGTCCACACCGCGACGAACTCCTCGACGAACGACTCCTGGGTGTCGTCGCTGGCGTAGACCTCCGCCAGGGCACGCAGCTCGGAGTGGTGACCGAAGACGAGGTCGACCAGGCTGGCGGTCCGCAGGACCTCGCCGGTGGCACGGTCCCGTCCCTCGTAGACGCCGTCACCGGCAGGCTTCCACTCGGTGCCCATGTCGAGCAGCGTCGAGAAGAAGTCGTTGCTCAGCACGCCCACCCGGTCGGTGAAGACACCGTGCTCGCTGCCGCCGTGGTTGGCACCAAGCACCCGCATGCCGCCCAGCAGGACCGTCATCTCCGGCGGGGTGAGGTCGAGCATGTAGGCCTTCTCGACCATCTGGATGTCGGCCGGCATCTGGTCCCCGGGCCGTACGTAACTGCGGAACGCGTCGGCGCGCGGCTCCATCACCCGGAACGACTCCACGTCGGTCTGCTCCTGGGTGGCGTCCGTACGCCCCGGGTGGAACGGCACGGTGATCTCGACGCCCGCGTCGCGAGCTGCCTTCTCGATCGCCGCATTGCCTGCCAGCACGATCAGGTCGGCCACCGAGATGGCCTTGCCGGAACCGGCCGCACCGAACTCGTCGCGGATCCGCTCCAGCTCGCCGAGCACCTTGGAGAGCTCGGCCGGGTCGTTGGACTCCCAGTCCTTCTGCGGAGCAAGGCGGATCCGGGCACCGTTGGCGCCACCGCGGAAGTCGGTCTTGCGGAAGGTGGACGCCGAGGCCCAGGCGACGCGGACCAGCTCGGGCACGGTCAGTCCAGACTCCAGCACCAACGCCTTGAGCGAGGCGACGTCGGAGTCGTCGACCAGGTCGTGGTCGACGGCCGGCACCGGGTCCTGCCACGGCTGCGACTCCGGCACCCACGGCCCGAGGTAGCGCTGAGCCGGACCCATGTCGCGGTGCAGGAGCTTGTACCAGGCCCGGGCGAAGGCGTCGGCGAACTCCTCGGGGTTCTCGTAGAAGTGGCGCGAGACCTTCTCGTACGCCGGGTCGAAGCGCAGCGCGAGGTCGGAGGTCAGCATCCGGGGCTCGCGGTGGCTCGACGGGTCGTGGGCCATCGGCACCAGATCGGATCCGGCACCGTTCTTGGGACGCCACTGCTTCGCGCCGGCCGGGGACTCGAAGAGCTCCCACTCGTAGCTGAAGAGGATGTGGAAGAACTCGTTGTCCCACCGGGTCGGGTGGTAGGTCCAGGTGACCTCGAGGCCGGACGTGATGGTGTCGTCGCCCTTGCCGGTGCCGTACGTGCTCTCCCAGCCCAGGCCCTGCTTCTCCACCGGCGCAGCCTCGGGCTCGTCACCGACGTTGTCGGCGGGACCGGCGCCGTGGGTCTTGCCGAAGGTGTGGCCACCCGCGATCAGGGCGACGGTCTCCTCGTCGTTCATCCCCATGCGGCGGAAGGTCTCGCGGATGTCGCGAGCCGAGGCGCGGGGGTCCGGGTTGCCGTTGGGGCCTTCAGGGTTGACGTAGATCAGACCCATCTGGACCGCGCCCAGCGGCTCGGCCAGATCACGCTCACCGGCGTAGCGCTCGTCGCCCAGCCAGGTGTCCTCGGGGCCCCAGAAGATCTCCTCGGCCTCCCAGACGTCCTCGCGGCCGAAGCCGAAGCCGAAGGTGGGCAGTCCCATGTCCTCCAGGGCGACGTTGCCGGCGAAGACCAACAGGTCGGCCCACGAAATCTTGCGGCCGTACTTCTTCTTCACCGGCCACAGCAGACGGCGCGCCTTGTCAAGGCTGACGTTGTCGGGCCAACTGTTCAGGGGGGCGAACCGCTGCTGGCCGGTCCCGCCGCCACCGCGGCCGTCATAGATCCGGTACGTGCCGGCCGAGTGCCAGCTCATCCGGATGAAGAGGCCGCCGTAGTGGCCGAAGTCAGCAGGCCACCAGTCCTGGGAGTCACGCATGACGGCGACGATGTCGGCCTTCAATGCCTCGACGTCGAGGCCCTCGAACTCCTTCGCGTAGTCGAAGTCGCTCGGCAACGGTGCGGAGGCCGGCTGGTTGGTGCGCAGGACAGAGAGGTCGACCTGGTTGGGCCACCAGTCACGGTTGCCCCGTGGTCGGGCAACCTGCGGCTCCGGCGACGGGATCGCGGGGTTCTCGCTCTCGCTGCCGCCCGATCCCCGGGCGGAGTCAGGCATGACCGGGCAGCCGGCCTCCGCCTTGCGCTCCGTGCCCTGGGGGTCAGTGGGGGCCTCGGTGGGGGTGTCGTTGTCTCGACTCTCGGTCATGGTTCCTTCCGGGATTCCTCGTGGGGGGGCTGGGCAGTGTGGAAAGTCGGATGGGGCGACGCACTCACGCGGTGGCGGCGGCGCACCCGGGGCAGGTGCCCCAGTAGACGACCTCGGCCTCGTCGACCAGGTAGCCGTGGTCGTGAGAGGCGACCAGACACGGTGCGGCGCCGACGGCACAGTCGACGTCCTCGATCGCGCCACAGCCTCGGCAGACCACGTGGTGGTGGTTGTCACCGGTGCGTGCCTCGTAACGCGCCGTGGCGCCGGCCGGCTGGATACGCCGCAGGATGCCGGTGTCGGTGAGGGCTCGCAGCACGTCGTACACCGCTTGGTGGGAGACCGCACCCAGGTCGGCGCGTACGCGTTGGATCACCGCATCGGTGTCGAGGTGCGGCTCGGCATGCACTGCGGCCAGGACGGCCATCCGCGGCCGGGTGACCCGCAGCGAGGCCCTGCGCAACTCGGAGGCGAAGTCCGGCGTCGTGCTCATGACACAAAGATGCCGCCACTTCTTGAATCAGTCAAGGTTTGACTTGGGCGCGGCGCTCGCTACTGACGACCACCGCGCGCACTCGCAGCGGCCAGGGCCACGAGGTCCCGGCCGGGACCTTCGGCAGGCTGGGGACCTCCCACCCAGACCGCGTGGAGCACCCGGGTCAGGTCCACTCCACTGACCGGGATGGCCACCAGACGGCCGGAGGTCAGGTCGTCGCGCACGGCATGCGTGCCGAGGACCGCCGGCCCGGCCCCTGCGGAGACGGCGGAACGCACGGCGGTGGTGCTGGAGAGTTCGAGGACCGGAGAGGAACGTTCGTGCCCCTCGAGCGCGCGATCGAGGACCGTGCGGGTCCCGGACCCCGCTTCGCGCACCACCAGGGGCGTCGCAGCCAGCAGGGCTGCGGTCACCGGCTTGCCACGGCGCGCGGCCCACGGGTGCGAGGGGCCCACGACGAGGATCAACTCGTCGACGCCGACGCGGCGGTGGCGCAGACCACTGGGGGCCTCCGGGCCCTCGACGAAGCCCAGATCCACCGAGCCGGCGGTGACGAGGCCGACGACGTTGGCCGTGTTGGTCGCTGTCAGCGTGATGTCGGTCACAGGGACCCCGCTCTTCGTCTGCCGCGCGCGCAGCGCGACCATCCATCCCGGGAGCAGGTGTTCGGCGATCGTGAGGCTCGCCGCGACGTCCAGGTGGGCACTTCGATCACGTCGCAGCGAGGCGATGCCGGCATCCAGCTCGGCGGCAGCGTCGACGACCTTCACCGCCCACTGGCTCAACAACTCTCCGGTGGCGGTGAGCTCGGATCCACGCTTGCTGCGCGAGACGAGCGCCTCTCCGACGAGCGCCTCCATGGTCCGCATCCGCGCGCTGGCGGCCTGTTGACTGATCCCGAGATCGGCCGCCGCTGCCCCGAGACTCCCCGCCTGACCGACCCGCAGCAGCAGCTCGAGCGAGCGGAGATCAGGGACGTGGGAACCGAGCATGGTCACAACCGTACATTGTGATAACCCAATCACAATGGCTTTGTGCTCACCCGATCCCTCCCGGAGAATGATGGACATGACTCTCCGTGTTGCCGTTGTGGGCGCTGGCCCTGCCGGAATCTATGCCGCCGACATCCTCACCAAGTCCGACGTGGACGTCTCCGTCGACCTGATCGAACGCCTCCCGGCACCCTTCGGTCTGGTCCGTTACGGCGTCGCACCGGACCACCCCCGCATCAAGGAGATCATCAAGGCCCTCCAGCGCGTCCTCGCCAAGCCCGAGGTCCGCTTCCTGGGCAACGTCAACTTCGGTGAGGACGTCAAGCTCGAGGACCTACGGGACTTCTACGACGCCGTCATCGTCTCCACCGGCGCCATGGCCGACCGCGACCTCAACATCCCCGGCGAGGGCCTCTCCGGCTCGCACGGTGCCGCTGACTTCGTCTCCTGGTACGACGCCCACCCCGACGTCTCGCAGACGTGGGAGTTCGGCGACGGCGAGAAGGTCGCCGTCATCGGCGTCGGCAACGTCGCCCTCGACGTCGCCCGGGTGCTCGCCAAGACCGCCGACGAGATGCTCACCACCGACATCCCGGCCCACGTCCACGCTGGCCTGCAGTCGAAGAAGATCACCGACGTGCACGTCTTCGCCCGCCGTGGTCCGGCGTACGCGAAGTTCTCGCCGCTGGAGCTGCGCGAGCTGAACCACTCCCCCAACGTCGAGGTCGTCGTGCACCCCGAGGGCTTCGAGGTCGACGACCACTCGATGCAGCACATCACCAAGAACAAGCAGTCCAAGATGGTGCTCGACACCCTCGCCAACTGGGTCGGCCGCGACCTCGAGGGCAAGTCCCACCGCATCCACCTCCACTTCATGGAGTCCCCGGTCGAGATCACCGGTGAGGACGGCAAGGTCGTCGGCCTGCGCACCGAGCGCACCGAGCTCGTCGGCGACGGATCCGTGCGCGGCACCGGCGAATTCACCGACTGGGACGTGCAGTCCGTCTACCGTGCCGTCGGCTACCGCAGCACCGCCCTGCTCGGCCTGCCGTTCGACGAGAACAACTGGGTCATCCCCAACGACAAGGGTCGCGTCCTCGACATCGACGGCAACCCGATCCCCGGCACCTTCGTGACCGGTTGGGTCAAGCGTGGCCCCGTCGGTCTCATCGGACACACCAAGTCGGACGCTGCCGAGACCGTGGCCAACCTGCTCGAGGACACCGTCGAGACAGCCCCGGCCCGCACTCCCGAGGACGTCGACGCCTACTTGCGCGAGCGCGGCATCGACCTGGTCACCATGGAGCACTGGGAGCAGATCGACGCCCGCGAGATCGCTCTGGGCGAGGCGCAGGAGCGCCTGCGTCTCAAGCTCGCGACGCGCGGCGAGATGTTGGACGCGCGCACCGTCTGAGGTACGCGTCCCAGCACCAGGCACCGCACCACGCAGCGAGGCCCCACCCGAAGAGCTCGGGTGGGGCCTCGTCGGCTGTGGGCCGAGGTGGTGCAGATCAGACGTCGATCGGGCGCAGCACCAGGAAGATGCCGTGCGCGATCTGCTTGTTGCCCTTGTTGATGTCCAGCTTGCCCGGAGCCAGGATCGGGTCCGAGTCGTTGCTGTCCAGGTCGCGCAACTTCACGAGCCCGAACCGCTTGGACAGGACGTCCACTGTGATCTCCCCGCCCTGAGCGGTGGCCAGAGCGGCCCCGTCGGAGTTGAGAGCAGTGCGCGAGTCGATGGTCGCGCCCGGCACCACGTGGTAGAGCAGGACCTGCTCGATGGTGTCGACCCCGGCCGCCTCGACCAGCGCGTTGAAGGCCTTCTTCTCCGAGAAGTAGTACTTGCCGGTGAGGTCCTTGGCCAGCAACTTGAACGACACGTCGTTGGGCAGGAACGCGGTCAGCGCGGTGTCGCCGTCAGTCAGCACGGAGACCGCACTGTCAGGCTTCGCCTCGAGTACCGCGAGCACTGCTTCGGTGAGGATGTCGTAGTCGAACGGGTTGCGGTCGAACTGGTTGCCGTCCGCCGTCAGCACGGCGGCGAGGCTCCTGTTGCCGGTCGGCTCGGCCTCGGCAGCGGTGGCGGTCGTCGGAGCGAGCAGCCCGGCTCCCAACACTGCTGCGGTGGCCAAACTGGCTGCAACTCTGCGAATCTTCATGGTTTCCTCCCGATAGGCGTGGGCCACCCAGCGCGGCCCCTGCATGCGTGCTTCGCAACAACCATGCAATCGGTTTGGTCGGTCCAGAGGAATCCCCAACACGAGGTAGGGCCCCCTCCACGGACGGGATTGGACGCCCACTTCCTCGGGTAATGAGGTGTGGACGAAAGGAGCGATGCCATGTCATACCCCACCACGGAGGTCGAAGGCCCCCGCCACGAACGGAGAGCCACCGTTCGCCGAGTCGGCATCGCCCTGCTCGTCCTCTTCCTGGTGGTCGTGATGACCGGGGCACTCGGCCCCCGAACGGCACAGGTATCGGCCGCAGGCCCCGTGACGGAGTTGGACGTCACCCATCCCGCGGTCGTCCGGTCCGGTCTGGCCAGCGAGATGACGGCCACCTGGCGGCAGGAAGAGGGGGTGGGGGCCACGCGACTTTCGGTCGATCCAGCCCTGCTCGCTGCTCTGGGCATCGAGCGCATCGAGCCCGCCCCCCGGGGTGAGACCTCCGACGGGACCCGACTCCTCCTCGACTTCGAGCCGACCGGCGCCCAGAGCTACACCGTGACCTTCTCCGGTCGGGTCCCCACTCGAGCGACACCACAGAAGCTGCAGTGGGAGCTGACCCTGCTCGACCCCGCTGCGCCACTCACCGTCGAGGCAACCACCTGGGTGCTGCCATGATCGAGACGGTGGCGACCACCACGCTGATGTTCTTCGCGCTGGCGGTCGTCCTGCGGCTGATGGGCAAGCGCGAGCTCGCCCAGATGTCGGCCTTCGAGCTCGTCATCCTCTTCCTGATGGGTGACATCACCGCCGAGGCGCTCGTCTCCGAGGACACCTCCTTCATCGGCGCCCTCACCATCGTGGCCACCTTCGCGCTGCTCACCGTGCTCCTCTCCTGGGCGGCCTTCCGGTGGCCGAAGCTGCGGCCTGCGATCGACGGGGTGCCCTGCATCGTGATCACCGACGGTGAGCCCGACCGCAACGTGATGCGCCGCGAACGGCTCACCATCGAGGACCTCAACGAGGCGGCGAGGGCCCAGGGCATCCGGGACCTCGCCGACATCGAGCTGGCCGTGCTGGAACCGAGCGGGAAGTTCTCACTCTTTGCCCGGACCACCCAGGACGTCCCGGACGAGGGACCCCGCGTCATCTGAGCGATACCGCGGGTCAGTCGATCAGGAATTCCAGCAACGCCTCGTTGACCTCCGCAGCGTGGGTCCACAGCAGTCCGTGGGGCGCACCCTCGACCTCGACGTACGTCGCAGCCGGAAGAGCCACGGCGAAGCGCTGGGCGGTGGCCTCGATCGGCAGGACCCGGTCGGCGGTGCCGTGCAGGATCAGGGCCGGCACGTCGATCGAAGCGAGGTCCCCGCGGAAGTCGGTGGGCCAGGTCAGCGGAGCTGCCGCCGAGGCGATGGCGCCGCTGGTCGCGGCCACCCGAGCGTGGTGGTCGAGCGCCTCCTGGCTGATCCTGCTGCCGAGGGTCTCGTCGAGGTTGAAGAAGTTCTCGAAGAAGCCGGTGAAGAAGGCGTACCGGTCAGCCTTCACGTCAGACACGATCCCCTCGAAGAACTCAGCTGGTGCTGCCCCGTCCGGGTTCTCCTCCGTCTTGAGCAGGTAGGGCTCGAGCGACCCGAGGAAGGCGACCTTCGCGACCCGGTCGGAGCCGTGCCGGCTGAGGTAGCGGGCCACCTCACCAGTGCCCATGGAGAACCCGACGATCACGACGTCGCGCAGGTCGAGGGCATCGACCAGGGTGGCCAGGTCGTCGGCAAAGGTGTCGTAGTCATAACCGCTCGACGCATGGGTCGAGCGGCCGAATCCCCGTCGGTCGTAGGTGATCACGCGGTGCCCGGCGTCGAGGAGCGCGGCGGTCTGCTTCTCCCAGGACCGTCCGTCCAACGGGTACCCGTGGATCAGGACGACCGGTTGTCCGCTGCCCTGGTCCTCGTAGTGGAGCTCGATCGGAGTGCTGTTCTCGGTGCCAACCTTGATGAATGCCATGCTCCTTGCTAGCGCGCCACCCCGGGCTCGCGCAAGCCTCACGCACTCCCGCGTCACTCCTGCGGTTCGAAGCCACGAGGCCTCGGGGCGTGCAGATCCAGGCGTACGCCCACCATCCGGATCACGAAGCAGGCCAGCGCAGCGAGCACCGGCGCCAGTGCGACGGGTCCCAGTCCGTGGCCCACGACCGTGAGGGTGGCCGCGACGAGCGCCGGGATCGCGTACAGCTCGGAGCGCAGCACCGTCGGCACCCGCTGCAGCATCATGTCGCGGATGGTCCCGCCACCCACCGCGGTGACGGCCCCCAGGATCACGGCCTGAACCGGCCCGAGACCGAACTCGAGCGCTTTGCCGGCACCGGTGACCGCGAAGAGGCTGAGACCTGCTGCGTCGAGGACGGTGATCGGCATCGTCAGACGGGTCAGCCTGGCGCCGAGACCGAAGGCGACCAGCGCGCCTGTCGCTGCGACCGCGAGGTAGCGCCAGTCACTGAACGTGGCCGGCGGCACGTCCCCGATCATGATGTCGCGCACGATCCCACCGCCGAGTGCGGTGATGACGCCCAGGGTGAGGACGCCGATGATGTCGATGCGTGCCACCCGGATGGCGGTCAGCGCACCGTTGAGGGCAAACGCGAAGACTCCGGCCAGGTCCAGGACGAGGAGAAGGGTGAGGTCGACGTCCACACCGCACCCTCCTGCCTCGCTCGCTCGTCCGCTCGTCGTCGGTCGGCGCGACCCTACTTCGAGAGGCTGTCCCAACCCTGACGCGGTCGGTGGCTGCCGAGCTTCTGGTCGCGGCTGCGGTAGACGATGTAGGGCCTGGTCAGGTAGCCGACCGGCGCGGAGAAGACGTGCACCAGGCGGGTGAAGGGCCACAGGGCGAAGAGCGCGAAGGCGACCAGCGCATGTGCCTTGAAGCCGATCGGGGCCTCGGCCATCAGCGACGCGTCGGGCTGGAAGGCGAGGAACGAGCGGTACCAGACCGAGACTCCTTCGCGGTAGTTGTACTCCCCGCCGAGGGTGAAGATCGATCCCGCGATCGTGTTCCACATGCCGAAGAAGATCGCCACTCCCAGGAAGAGGTACATCACCTTGTCCATGGTCGTGGTCGCCGAGAAGACCGGCCCGACAGTGCGGCGACGGTAGATCAGGATCACCATTCCGACCGTGGCGGCGATGCCGGCAGCGAGACCGCCTCCGACCGCGGCGTAGTGGTACATGTGGTCGTTGATGTTGACCGCTTCGGTCCAGGAGATCGGGATCAGCAGCCCGATCACGTGACCGCCCACCACCCCGAGCATCCCGAAGTGGAAGAGCGGCGACCCGATGCGCAGCATCTTGTCCTCGTACAGCTGGGAGGACCTGGTCGTCCAGCCGAACTTGTCATAGCGGTAGCGCCAGAAGTGTCCGACCACGAAGGTCGCGAGGCACAGGTAGGGCACGATCACCCACAAGAAGATGTCCATGGTTCAGCGCCCTCCAGGGAACGACGGCATCGGGAGTACAACCGGCCCGGACGAGGCAGGTGGCGCCGAGTCCTGGTCAAACATCGGGGTCTCGTACGGCGAGAGCCCCACCTCCTCCTCAGGAGGACCTTCGGCGGCCAGACGGCGTACGGCGTCCATGCCCTGGTCGTCCATCGGGGGCAGCGTGGCCGTGATCGCCGTGACGGCCCCGACCCAGGGAGAGCTCTCCGCGTCCAACGAGAGCCGCAGCAGCTCCAGACCGGCGCGGTGGTCGACCATCAGCTGGCGCCCCGCCTGCGGGTCGACGAGTGCGGCGAACTCCAGCACCACGCAGAGGTGATCAGGCAGCTCGGCGCCGGCGGCGGTCGACTCGTCGATCTCGACGCCGGCCTGCGCGTACGTCTGCTTGAAGCGCAGCAGCGCCAACCCGCGCTTGCGGGTGTCACCGTGCGCGAAGTAGGTGAGGAAGAGGTTGTTGCGCTTGCGGTTGTCGAAGGTGCCGACGTACTCGGCCTGCAGCTCCTCGACCGACATCTGGCCCAACCGGACGACACAGTCCAGAAGGGGCTCCCGTACGCCGGTGGGCAGGTCGGCCGCGGCCTCGCGGACCGCTTGCAGGCGGCTCTCCGTGTCGACGCCCGGATAGTCGAGCAGGAGCGACGAGGACTGCCACACGGTCGCGTGATGCTGTGGCCCCACCTCGTCGCCGCGGCTCACACGGTTGGCGCGCGGACCCTTGGGCCACTTCATCGCAGGTCCGCCGTCTCCGCCGGACCGTCCGGGCCGTCAGCTGCCTCCGTGCGGGGCGGGAAGAGTCCCGTCGGGGCTCCCTTGCCGTCCCAGTTGAGCAGGTTGACCCGGCTCTCCTTGTCATCGGGAGACGCCATGGAGTCGGAGGTCTGGCGGTCCTTCAGCATCTGGAAGTTCTCCACCGCGAGGGGCGTCTGGGCACCGGACCCCTCACCGAAGTAGTCCTGCTGTCCACCGCCGTACTTCGCGACGTCGCAGTCGGTACCGATCTCCTCCAACGAGTGGGCCTGCTCGGCGTGCGCCGGCGGGATGACGTACCTGTCCTCGTACTTGGCGATCGCGAGGAGGCGGTACATGTCGTACATCTCCTCCTCGGTCATGTCCACGGACGCAGGGATGGAGCCGTCGGGCTCGCGACCCATGTTGATGTCACGCATGTAGGAGCGCATGGCGGCGAGCTTCTTGAGCACCTTGTTGACCGGCTCGACGTCACCGGCCGTGAAGAGCTCGGCGAGGTATTCGACGGGGATCCGCAGGGCGTCGATCGCAGCGAAGAGGTTGGTGGTGTCCTCCGCGTCGTAGCCGGTGTCCTTGACGACGTCGACCACCGGCGAGAGCGGCGGGATGTACCAGACCATCGGCATCGTCCGGTACTCCGGGTGCAGGGGCAACGCCACCTTGTAGGTGTTGATCAGAGCGTGGATGGGCGACCGCTTGGCGGACTCCAGCCAGTCGTGCGGGATCCCGTCGCGTTCGGCGGCCGCGATCACCTCGGGGTCGTTGGGGTCCAGCAGCAGCGAGCGCTGGGCCTCGTAGAGCAGGTGCTCGTCCTCGATCGAGGCCGCCTCCAGCACCCGGTCAGCGTCGTAGAGGATGAGGCCGATGTAGCGCAGTCGTCCGACGCAGGTCTCCGCACAGACCGTCGGCAGTCCCACCTCGATCCGCGGGAAGCAGAAGGTGCACTTCTCGGCCTTGCCGGTCTTGTGGTTGAAGTAGACCTTCTTGTACGGACACCCCGAGACGCACATCCGCCACCCGCGGCACCTGTCCTGGTCGACCAGGACGATGCCGTCCTCCTCGCGCTTGTAGATCGCGCCGCTGGGGCACGACGCGGCGCACGAGGGGTTGAGGCAGTGCTCGCAGATCCGCGGCAGGTAGAACATGAAGGTCTGCTCGAACTCGAACTTCACCTTGTCGGCGATCTTCTTGAGCATCGGGTCGAGCTTGAGGGTGGCGGCCGAGCCACCCAGGTTGTCGTCCCAGTTGGAGGACCACTTGACCTTCATGTTCTTGCCGGTGAGCAGCGACTTGGGCCGGGCCACCGGGGTGTGCTGCTGGGCCGGAGCGTCGGTCAGCGTCGAGTAGTCGTAGGTCCAGGGCTCGTAGTAGTCCTGGATCGAAGGCATCTTGGGGTTGGAGAAGATCGTGGCGAGCTTCTTGAGGCGGCCACCCGCCTTGAGCTTGAGTCGGCCGCGCTTGTTGAGCTCCCAGCCGCCCTTCCACTCCTCCTGGTCCTCGTAGCGACGTGGGTACCCCTGGCCGGGACGGGTCTCGACGTTGTTGAACCAGACGTACTCGGTGCCGGTGCGGTTGGTCCAGGCCTGCTTGCAGGTGACCGAGCAGGTGTGGCACCCGATGCACTTGTCCAGGTTCATGACCATGGCCATTTGAGCCATCACGCGCATGTCAGTACTCCACGTCCTGCGAGCGGCGACGGATGACCGTCACCTCGTCGCGCTGGTTGCCGGTCGGTCCGATGTAGTTGAACGCCCACGTGAGTTGGGCATAGCCACCGATCAGGTGGCTGGGCTTGACCAGGAGGCGGGTCAGCGAGTTGTGGATGCCTCCGCGCTTGCCGGAGGTCTCTGCGATCGGCACGTCGATCAGCCGGTCCTGCGCGTGGTGCATGTAGACCGTGCCCTCCGGCATCCGGTGCGAGACGATGGCACGGGCCACGACGACGCCGTTGCGGTTGACCGCCTCGATCCAGTCGTTGTCCTCCACGCCGACCTTGGCCGCGTCCTTGTCACTCATCCAGATGTTCTGACCACCGCGCGACAGCGACAACATGAAGAGGTTGTCCTGGTACTCGCTGTGGATCGACCACTTGTTGTGGGGCGTCAGGTAGCGCACCGTCACCCCCTCGACCGCGGGCCCGTCCGGGCCCGCCACGTCACCGATCGCCGGCTCCGAGAAGAGCGCCGCCATGTTGAGCGGTGGCCGGAAGACGGGCAGTCCTTCACCCAGCTCGGTCATCCAGTCGTGGTCCAGGTAGAAGTGCTGGCGCCCGGTCAGGGTGTGCCACGGCTTGAGCCGTTCGACGTTGATGGTGAAGGGCGAGTAGCGGCGTCCTCCGGACTCCGAGCCGGACCACTCCGGCGAGGTGATCACGGGCACGGGCGCGGCCTGGGTGTCGGCGAAGGTGATCTGCTTGCCCTCGTGCTCTGCGGCCAGGTCGTGCATCAGGTGACCCGTGCGCTTCTCGAGTTGCTTGAACCCCTGCACGGCCAGGTGCCCGTTGGTGGTGCCCGACATCGCGAGGATCGCCTCGCAGACGTGCACGTCCTTCACGAGCGAGGGACGCCCGTCGGCCGCGCCGCCCCGGATGGCGCCGTTCTTGGCGCGCAGGTACTCGACCTGCTTGGTGAGGTCGTAGGTGACCGCCTTGGTGGTGGCCCCGAGCTTCTCCGCCAGCGGGCCCAGTGCGTTCAACTTGTCGCTGACCGCGCCGTAGTCACGTGTGACCTCGACCAGTTTGGGCATCGTGACGCCCGGGATCGGCTCGCACTCCCCCAGCTTCCAGTCCCGCACCACACCGTGCGGGTTGGCCATCGCGTCCGGAGTGTCGTGCGTGAGCGGCACGGCGACCAGGTCCGTACGTGTGCCCAGACGCGGCCCCGCCAGTTCGCTGAACTTCGCTGCGATCGCCCGCCAGGTGTCCCAGTCGGTCCGGGTCTGCCACGGGGGCGCGATCGCGGGGTTGAAGGAGTGGATGAAGGGGTGCATGTCGGTGGTGTTGAGGTCGTGCTTCTCGTACCAGGTGGCCGCCGGCAGCACGACGTCGGAGAAGATCGTGGTGCTCGTCTGGCGGAAGTCCAGGGTCAGCAGCAGGTCGAGCTTCCCCTCGGGAGCCTCGTCGTGCCATTTCACGTCGCGTGGCCGCAGCCCCTCCGGAGTCTCCGTGGCCCGCACCGAGGAGTCGGTGCCGAGCAGGTGCTTGAGGAAGTACTCGTTGCCCTTCGACGACGAACCGATCAGGTTGGCTCGCCAGATCGAGAGGATCCGTGGGTAGTTCCCCGGACCGTCCGGGTCCTCGCAGGCGAAGTTGATCGAACCGTCCTTGAGCCCGGCCACCACGTGGTCGCTGGTCGTGACCCCGGCGGCGGTGGCCTCCTCGGCCAGGTCGAGCGGGTTGCGGTCGAAGGTCGGGTACGAAGGCGACCACCCCATCCGGGCACTCTTCGCAATGACGTCTGCGGTGGACTGGCCGGCGAACTTGCCGGTCGCACTGGTGGCCGAGAGGGTGTCGGCGCTGAACTGGTCGTAGCGGAACTGGTTGCTGTGCAGGTACCAGAACGCGGTCTGGATCATGTTGCGCGGCGGACGGTTCCAGTCGAGCGCGTTGGCGATCTGGTTGTAACCGGTGATGGGACGGACCTTCTCCTGCCCGACGTAGTGGGCCCACCCACCGCCGTTGACCCCTTGGCACCCGGTCAGCGTCGTGAGCGCGAGGAAGGTGCGGTAGATCGTGTCGGAGTGGAACCAGTGGTTGGTCCCCGCACCCATCAGGATCATCGAACGACCCTTGGAGTCCTCGGCGTTCTGCGCGAACTCACGACCGATCCGGGCCGCGGCCTCACCGGGCACGCCGGTGAATCGCTCCTGCCAGGCCGGGGTGCCGACCGAGTCGGCGTCGTCGTAGCCGCTCGCCCACTGGCCCGGAAGACCGTCGCGACCAACGCCGTACTGGGCCAGCATCAGGTCGAGCACGGTGGTGACCAGGTGCCCCTCAACCCGGCGTACGGGGACGCCGCGGTTCAGCGACTGGGCCGAACCGTCGGGGTTGTCGAAGCGAGGCAGCTCGATCTCGACTGCTTCGGTGCCGGCGCCGGCCAAGGTGAGCAGCGGGTCGACCTCGCCGAGATCGAGGTTCCACTTGCCTTCGCCGTCGGGTCCGAAACGGTGACCGAGGCTGCCGTTGGGCACGACCGCTTCACCCGTCGCGGAGTCGATGAGCACGGTCTTGAACGCTGCGTTCTCGTCGCCGGCGTGGGCGGCGAGGTCCTCGGCGGTGAGGAACTTGCCAGGGCGGTGCACCCCGTCCTCACCGGCCTCGACCTTCACCAGGAACGGCAGGTCGGTGTACTGCTTCGTGTAGTGGGTGAAGTAGGGAGTCTCCCGGTCGACGTAGAACTCCTTGAGGATCACGTGACCCATCGACATCGCGAGCGCACCGTCGGTGCCGGGGTTGGCCGGCAGCCACTCGTCGGCAAACTTCACGTTGTCGGCGTAGTCGGGCGCGACCGCGATGACCTTCTGGCCGCGGTAGCGGGCCTCGGTCATCCAGTGCGCGTCGGGCGTCCGGGTGACCGGGACGTTGGAGCCCCACATGACGAGATAGCCGGCGTCCCACCAGTCCCCCGACTCGGGCACGTCGGTCTGGTCACCGAAGACCTGCGGCGAAGCTACCGGCAGGTCGGCGTACCAGTCGTAGAAGGAGAGCATCGAGCCGCCGATGAGGTTCATGAAGCGCGCGCCCGAGGCGTGCGAGACCATCGACATCGCCGGGATCGGCGAGAAGCCGGCCACCCGGTCAGGGCCCCACTTGGCGATGGTGTGCACGTGGGCGGCGGCGACCATCTCGACCGCTTCGTCCCAGCTCGCCCGCACCAGACCGCCCTTGCCCCGCGCGGACTTGTACGCCTTCGCTCGCGCCGGGTTGTCGACGACGTGGGCCCACGCCTTGACCGGGTCGCCGCCGTGCTGTGACTTCGCCTCGCGGTACATCTGCAGCAGCACGCCACGGACGTACGGGTAACGCACCCGGGTCGGCGAGTAGGTGTACCAGGAGAAAGCCGCACCACGCGGGCAGCCGCGGGGCTCGTACTCCGGGGAGTCCGGCCCTGCCGAGGGGTAGTCGGTCTGCTGCGTCTCCCACGTGATGATCCCGTCCTTGACGTAGACCTTCCACGAGCAAGAGCCGGTGCAGTTGACGCCGTGGGTCGAGCGGACGACCTTGTCGTGGCTCCATCGGTCACGGTAGAAGTCGTCGGCCTCGCGGCCGCCCTTCTTGGTCAAGGTGCGCAGGTCATCGGAGACCTTCGCCTTGGTGAAGAACCGGCGACTGCGGACCAGCGCGTCGCTGAGCGGCCCGTCCATTCCGATCTCACGGCTGTCGCTGCCTTGGGGTTGGACGTCAGTGCTCACAGTGATCCTCACGTAGCGTGCGGTGCTTGAGTGTGATGCAGGTTACACAGAATTGGGGATGGTGTGGTGGGTGGGATGAGAGGGGCGTGGGGTGCCTTCTGGGCTGCGGTCGCGACCACGGAAGGGCATCCGGGTGGTGATGTGGGCCTGGCAGAGGGCGGGCCCGACGAAGGGCTGCAGACTCACGTCGACGGCCTCCTCGCCCAGTTGCCCCAGGGCCCCGACAATGATTCCTCGGTGCACGCCGCAGACCACGGCGGGCGACGACCGGGCCAGGTCGAGGAACGGGCAGTGGTGCAGGTCGACGGTCGTGGTGCGACCTCCGCGCGAGGTCGTGAGCTCGGGCGTGTAACCCCACTCCTCCAGCACGTCGACCATGCGTCCCACCTTGCCCAACCACTCGCCCGGTGTCGAGGCCCCCGGACCCTCGACATGGGGCACGTTGTCCTGCGCCCACCGACGTCCTGCCTCCTCCGGGGTCACGCCCGAGGTGAAGGTGCCGACCAGCAACGCGGTCAACTTCTTGAGCGCCTCCGCGTCCCGCTCCTCGGACAGGGATCCGGGGGCCACGCGGTAGATCTTCCGTGGGCGTCCTACCCCGAACCTGGCGGTGAACTCCGCCTCCAGCAAACCTGCAGCGACGAGCTGGTCGACGTGAAAACGCACCGTGGAGACGTGGAGCTCGAGCTCTGTCGCCAACTGTGCAGCCGTCAGCCCCGGGAGGTCGTCAGGGTCCGGTCGGTGAGCGGCCAGCACATCGACGAGCGCACGACGCACAGGAGACACGAGCAGGTCGACTCCCCTAGGGTCGTCGTCATACGAAGTGCCGTGCATCACACCTTCTCCTTTTGGAGGAATTTGATACATCTAAACACATCGGCGCAGTCATCCGCACCGGGGCACACCACCCGCCGAATCCAGCGGGACAAGTGCGTCAGATCACCTCGAATGTGGTCCACCAGCCCATTCACCCCGTGTAGGTTCGGATCAGATTAAGAGGATTCAACTCGTCCAAATGAAGGAGCGAGTCTTGACCACCACTCCCCTCCCCGGCGCGAATCGAGTGCTGTGGCTCTCGACCATCGGGTTCACCCTGATGTTCGCCGTCTGGCTGATGTTCGGCATCCTCGGCAAGCCGATCCAGACCGAGTTCGGGCTCACCGAGGTCCAGCTCTCCTGGATCGTGGCCGCCGCGGCGCTCAACGGATCGTTGTGGCGCCTGCCGGCCGGCATCATCACCGACCGGATCGGCGGCCGGAAGGTGATGACCTTCCTGCTGCTGGCGACCGCCGTGCCGGCCTTCCTGGTCTCGCAGGTCGAGTCCTACGGCATGCTGCTGGTGCTGGCCTTCCTCGTCGGGTTTGCCGGCAACGCCTTCTCAGCCGGTATCGCGTGGAACTCGGTCTGGCAGCCGCGTGAGCGCCAGGGCTTTGCCCTCGGCCTCTTCGGCGCCGGCAACGTCGGCGCTTCCGTCACCAAGTTCATCGGCCCCCCGCTCATCGCCGGCACCGCGGGTGCCACCTACTTCGGGGTCCTGGACGGCGGGTGGCGACTGGTTCCCGTGGTCTACGCCGTGCTCCTGGTCGTGATGGCTGCTGCGCTGTGGTTCGGCACCCCGAGCCAGGACCGCATGCCCGGCACCGGGATGCCGTTGCGGCAGCAGCTGACCCCGTTGAAGGAGTTGCGGGTCTGGCGATTCTCGCTCTACTACGTCGCCGTCTTCGGCGCCTACGTCGCTCTGGCCTCCTGGCTGCCGATCTACTACATCGACAACTTCGGCGTCTCGCTGCAGACCGCGGCGCTGCTGACCGCCACGTACATCTTTCCTGCCTCGCTGCTGCGCCCGTTCGGCGGCATGATCTCGGACCGCTACGGTGCTCGCCGCGCCATGTACTGGACCTTCGCGGTGATGCTCCTGGTGACCGGCATCCTGATGATGCCCAACGGACACATCGTGATCGACCACCCCGACGGCACGCAGAGCTCACACCTGGCCTACTCGATCGGGCTCGTGCCGTTCGCGATCCTTGTCTTCCTCCTGGGTTGCGCCATGGGCGTGGGCAAGGCTGCGGTCTTCAAGCACATCCCGGAGTACTTCCCCGACAACGTCGGCTCCGTCGGCGGTTTGGTCGGGATGCTCGGCGGGCTGGGTGGCTTCTTCCTGCCGCCGCTCTTCGCCTACACGAAGGCGTGGTCGGGCTTCCCGTCCAGCACCTTCTTCGTCCTCTTCATCCTGACCGCGATCTGCGCCCTCTGGATGCACTGGACCGTGGTGCACATGTTGCACCGCGAATCCCCCGAACTGGCGGGTCTCCTGGAGAGCCCCCGTGACAACGAGAACTCGCAGGACACCGCACCTGAGGAGGTACGAGCATGAGCAGCAGCCCGACAGCACGCAGCGACGGCGAATGGTTGCAGGAATGGGATCCGGAGAACGAGGAGACCTGGGACAAGGGTCTTGCCTGGAAGACACTCTCGATCACGACGTTCTCGCTCTTCCTCGCCTTCGTGGCGTGGTTCCTGCCCAGCGCCCTGATCCCCAAGCTCAACCCGCTCGGCTACAGCTTCACCACCGCTCAGCTCTACTGGATGGCCGCAATGCCGGGCCTCTCGGCCGGTCTCTTCCGACTGCTGTGGATGGTCCTTCCTCCGATCATGGGCACCCGGAAGATGGTTGCCCTCACCTCGCTGCTGCTGGTCTTCTCCACCCTGGGCTGGGGCGTACGGGTCCAGGAGCCCACCGCCCCCTACTGGGAGCTCATGGCCCTGGCCTTCCTCGCCGGCATCGGCGGCGGAGCCTTCTCCGGCTTCATGCCCTCCACCTCGTACTTCTTCCCCAAGCGGATGCAGGGCACGGCGCTCGGCCTGCAGGCGGGCCTGGGCAACTTCGGCGTCTCCGCCGTCCAGTTGCTGACGCCCTACCTGATCGGCTTCTCCGCGCTGGCCTTCTTCGGCAGCACCCAGTCGATCTCGATGCCCGGCAAACCGGCCCAGGACGTCTGGTACCAGAACGCAGCCTTCATCTGGATCCCCTTGATGGTGCTCGCTGCGATCCTGGCCTGGACGATGCTCAAGTCGGTGCCGATCAAGGCCAACATCAAGCAGCAGTTCGACATCTTCAGCAACAAGGACACCTGGTTGATGACGCTGCTGTACATCATGACCTTCGGTACGTTCTCGGGCCTGGCCGCGCAGTTCGGTCTGCTGATGGCTGACCTGTACGGCATCAACAACCCTGAGATCGTCGAGGGCACGGGGGCTGCGGCCACCGTGCTGATCGAGGGCTACGCGGTCCCGGACGTGGTGAAGTTCGTCTTCCTCGGCCCGCTCGTCGGCGCCGCGGCCCGAGTGGTCTTCGCCCCGCTGACCGACCGGATGGGAGGCGCGATCTGGACCCTCGTCTCCGGTCTCGGTCTGATCGTCTCCATCGCCTTCACCATCCCGGCCCTCACCCCCGACACCACCTCGGCGGCCACCCTCGACGCCGGCTTCAACCAGTTCCTGTGGGGAATGCTCGCGATCTTCCTCTTCACCGGCATCGGCAACGCCTCCACCTTCAAGCAGATGCCGATGATCTTCGAGAAGCGTCAGGCCGGTGGAGTGATCGGATGGACCGCGGCCATCGCGGCCTTCGGCCCCTTCTTCTTCGGGGTCGGGGTGACCACCTTCGGGCCGACTGTCTTCTACTCCTTCGGCATCGCCTGGGCCGTCATGTGCGTCGCCATCACCTGGCAGCGCTACGCCCGCAAGGGGGCCCCGAAGCCGGGTTGAGTTCGGATCCAACGCGTCCAGGGCGTCAGCACCGAAGAGTCCTCTTCCGTGCTGGCGCCCTGATTCGATTCCGGCGTCCTGGGTGCCGGTGCCATGAGGAGCGGCTCGACGAGGCCCATCGACCGAGGGCCCGGCCGCCGACATGGAGGAGGACTCATGGCTCCCCCGCGGGTCGACTCCGCAGTTGGCCCCGCAATGCAGTCAGGCCCGGATCCTGAGGATCCGGGCCTGACATTTTGTAGCGGGGACAGGATTTGAACCTGTGACCTCTGGGTTATGAGCCCAGCGAGCTACCGAGCTGCTCCACCCCGCGTCGGTGAACAGAACTTTACCTGACGGCTGTCTGCCCACCTAATCGGGGTGTTTCCTCAGGATCCAGAGAGCTCCACGGCCTCGTTGACCAGGTCCTTGGCCTTCTCGATCGCCTCGGCCCAGGCGACGGTGTCGCCCTCGCGCTGCGCCTCGTCGGCGGCCTCGAACTCGGTCTCCGCCTCGGCCAGGAGATCACGGATCTGGTCGTTGACCGAGCCGGTCGGCTCGGCCGGCTCCTCCGCGCCCCCGGGCTCGGCCGGTTCGGCAGGCTCGGCAGGTTCCTCGTTCTGCTCGTCCTCGACGCCGAGCACGTCCGCGATGGCGCCGCGCAGGGTGGTGTCGATGCCGACCCTGCCGCCGTACGAGACGAGCACGAAGCTCAGGATCGGGTAGCTGGACTCGGTGGCGTCCCGGCGTGCGTACAGGGGCTGCACGTACATCAGACCGTCGCCGACCGGCAGCGTGAGCAGGTTGCCGTACTGCGGGTTGATGCCACCCTGGGTGAACGAGAAGATCTCGTCACGGACGTCCTCGTCGGAGGCGATCTCGTTGGCCACCAGAGCCGGACCGTTGGTCCGCTCGTCGGAGAGCTGCAGGACCCGGATCTTGCCGTAGTCCTCACTCGTGGCGTCGGAGTTGACCGAGACGAACGACGCCAGGTTGTTCTTCTCACGCGGCACGTAGACCGAGGTGAGCGACCACTGCTGCTCGGCGTTCGGGTCCTCGTCCCCCTGGGGGTTGACGAAGAGCCGGTACGGCGGCTGCAAGCTGCCCTGGGAGTTGGGGTCCTCGGGGACCTCCCACCGGTCGTTGCCGGCGTACCAGTCCTTGGGATCGGTGACGTGGTAGCGGGCGAACTGGAAGCGCTGCGCCTTGAAGAGGTCCTCGGGATAGCGCAGGTGCGGGATCAGCGCCTCGGGGATCTCGTCCTTGTCGAGCACCGCGTCGGGGAACACGTTGCGCCACACCTTCAGGATCGGGTCCTGCTCGTCCCACTCGTACAGCTTCACGGTCCCGTCGTAGGCGTCCACCGTCGCCTTGACCGCGTTGCGGATGTAGTTGACCTCGTCGGTGGGCAGGGTCTGGAAGGCCGGCGCATCCTGCAGGGAGTCGTCGGTCATCTCCTCGAAGGACTCCTTCTGCGACAAGGGGTACTTGTCGGTGACGGTGTATCCGTCGAGGACCCACTGGATCCGACCCTCGACGACGACCGGGTAGGGGTCGGAGTCGACCGTCAGCCACGGCGCGACCTTCTCCACCATCTGACGGGGGTTGCGGTCGTAGAGGATCTTGCTGTTCTGGTTGATCCGGCCCGACAGCAGGAAGTTCGGCTCACCGAACTTGACCGCGTACAGCAGCTTCGTGAAGACGCTGCCGACCGGCACCCCGCCGGTCCCGTCGTACGTGGTGGTCGGCCTCGCGCCCTCGTCGTCCTCGGCACCGGGGAGATCCAGCTCGACGCTGTTCGACTCCTCGTTCTCCTTGCCGACGATCGAGTACGACGGGCTCAGCTCACCGAAGTAGACGCGTGGCTCGTACGGCTCGTCACCGAGATTGCTGAGCGCCTTCTGGTCGGCCTGCTGACCTTCGGCCCACTGGATCGACTCGGCCTGGTTGCGGTTGTCACCGGGGCGCTGGTTGGCGTAGGCGGCGATCATGCCGGTGCCGTGGGTGTAGACGGTGTGCAGGTTGGACCAGTTCTGGTCGCCGGCGGCGAGACCCGTCTGGTCGAGCTCGCGGACACCGAGGACGACCGCGCGCTCCTCCCCGTCGAACTCGTAGCGGTCGACGTCGAGGACCTCCGCGACCGAGTAGTAGGCACGCACCTGCTGCTGCTGCTCGAAGGTCTGGCTCACCAGCTTGGGGTCGACCAGAGGAACCGAGGAGGTGCCGGTCTCCAGGGAGGCGAGAGCCGTCCCCAGGTCGGGGGCACTGGTGTATCGAGAGACTTCGATGTCGTCGAGGTCATAGGCCGCACGCGTCGCCGCGATGTTCTTCTCGATGTAGGCGGCCTCCTTGTCGGGCTGGTTCGGCGCAACCTGGAAACGCTGCACCACACCGGGCCACAGCAGGCCCATCAGGACGGCGGAGAGAGCCAGCAACGCCACACCGACCGAGGGCAGCACCCAGCCGCGGCGCCAGACGTTGAGGAAGAAGAGGACTGCACAGATCGCAGCGATACCGATCAGGATGTTCTTCGCCGGGAGCACCGCGTTCTCGTCGGTGAAGTTCATTCCGGTGATCAGCGAGCCGCTCTCCGCGAGCAGGTCGAAGCGGTCCAGCCAGTAGTCAGCAGCCTTCGCGAGCACCGCGATGCCGAGGAGCACCGAGACCTGGACCTGGGCGGCCGGGCTCAACCGGTCGCGCTGGGCCTGGAGACGAATGCCGCCGTACAGGTAGTGCACGACCACCGCAGCCAACAGGCCCACGATCGCCAGGGCGAGCACGAAGTCGGCCATGAAGTGCAACCACGGGAGGTCGAAGACGTAGAACCCCACGTCGCGGTCGAAGAAGGGGTCCTTGGTGCCGAAGGGCTCGGAGTTGAGCCACATCGTGAACTCACGCCACTGACCGGCGCCCGAGGCGCCGGCGAAGAGACCCATGAGGGCAGCGATGCCCGCCAGCGCCCAACCCCGCACCGGGGTGATGGCCTGGCGGTACCGGTCCAGGTTGTCCTGCTCCAGCGACGACGGCCTGAAGAGCGGACGGAACCGGAAGGCGAGGTACATGTTGAGGGCGACGACGCCACCCATCAGCAGGCCCGTGACCAGGAAGAGGCCGACCCGGGTCAGGATCAACTTGTCGAAGACACCGCGGAAGTCGACCGCACCGAACCAGGCCCGCTCGGTCCAGAAGGACGAGAATGCGCTCAGCAGCAGGAATCCCACGAGCAGGACCGCAGCCGTGATCACCAGCGCGCGGGAGCGTTTCTGCGGCGCGGCGGGCGGGGGCGGCGGCGCGGGCGCAGCGGCCCCGGGCGGACCCGGAGGCCCGAACAGACCACTCATGAGGTCTCTCCATTCTCGTCGACCTCGCGCAGGGTGCCGAGGACAAGTTCGATGAGGCCGGGGACCAGGTCGGTCCCGTCCACGACGGACTGCTCGTCGTCGTGGGCCTTGAGTCGCAGTGCGCAGTAGGTCGAGCCGGTACGAGTGGCACCGGCCACCATCCGTACCTCTTGGCGCAGGGGGTGCTGACGAGCGAAGGCAGCAGCCTCGGTGGGGTCGGTGGGGATCTCCTCGTCGACCTCAGGCGGGAGGACCAGGCGCTCGATCACCACGGCACACCCGTCGACCGTGGGCGGCCAGACGATCGTCTCCAGCGCCTCCTCGATCGGGTTCTCCGCGTTGTACTGCTCCTGCTCGATCGCGGTGAGTGACCCGGGCACGGCCGTTTCGGCGAGGCCCATCATCTCGGCCATCTGCGGCTCGGCCGCGATGAAGCGGTGGGTGTCGACCAGTGCGTAGAGGCGGGCCGGTTGGTCCCAGCCCTCGCGTCCGACGTGGGCCTCCACCTCGAGCACGGCCGAGGCCAGTGCGGGGTCGGGGAGGGTGGTGCCTTCTGAGGGCTCCTGGGTCACTTGTCTGCGTTCCTCTCACAGCTGGGTAGTGCAGCGTCCGGGTCGTCGACCCAGGTCTTGACCGACGCGAGTGCGTCGTCGAAGTTGGTGGCCTTGACCAGCCGCATGTCGCCGTTGCGTGCGCCGAGGGCTTCGTCGCAGTTGGCAGCGGGGACCAGGAAGAGTTCGGCGCCGTCGTCGCGCGCCGAGGCGATCTTCTGGGCGATCCCCCCGATCGGACCGACGGCGCCGTCGGGAGCCATCGTGCCCGTGCCGGCGACGGCTCCGCCACCGGTCAACGACCCGGGAGTGAGGGTGTCGTAGATGGCCATCGCGAAGATCAGACCGGCGCTGGAACCGCCGATGTTCGGGTCCACGTTGATGTCCACGTCGAAGGGGAAGTCGTAGCCGGCCCCCGGGGTGATGCCGATCATCGAGGTCCCGTCGACGTCACGGGGGGTCACCGCGACCGAGAGGTCCTTGCCGTCGCGGCGGACCCGGAAGTCGATCGGGTCTCCGGCAGGGACCGACTGCACCGCGGTCACGACGTCCTGGGGCGTCACGATCGGTGTGTCGGCCACGTTGACGAGCACGTCACCGACCTCCAGCTTGCCCTGCGCCGGGAACCCCTCGCGGACCTGGTAGATCTCGACGGCGGGCGAGGGCTCGCGGCCCAGCGCCTTCAACGCCACCGCGGCCGCGACGTCCTGGGAAGAGGCCATCGCCACCGCACCCTGGATGTCGACGTCCTCGCGGGTCTGGTCGGGCGCGTAGACGGCGTCATACGGGAGCACGGCCTTGTCCCGGTCGAACCACGCACCCATCACCTCGAAGAGGTTGACCTTGCTGGCCGGGCGGGTCACGTAGACCGCAGTCAGCATCAGCTCTCCGTCGGTGCGGAACGTCTCCTCGTCGGCGACCTGCACGATCTCGCCCTCGGCGCCCTCACCCAACACGTCCTGGGTGATGCCGGGTGAATAGACGATGTAGGGAAGGGGCGCCACGACCGCCACGATCCACAGTGCAACCACGAGCGGCAACGCAAGGATGCCCGCAAGGGTCCGCTGACTCATGGTGCAACCCTCTCAAACAACGCAAGTCAGCGGGAGGGTCGGGTCGAACCGTCCACGGCGCTGCTCTCGCGCGTCGGCCGGACCGCGATCCCGGTGCTGCGGTCCCGGACCCGCACGTCGGGGCGACCGGGCGTCGCGTACTCGCGCTCGAGCGCCTTGGTCAGTCGGGTGAGGGCGACGTCGCGGTCGACCTCGCCGCGGCCCTCGCGTCCCAGCCAACCGACCCAGACCATCGCCGCGACGGCGACAGCGACGCTGGGCACCAGCCACCACAGGATCTCCACCAGCACAGGCTAGGACTTCGAACGGCACACCTGTGTCCCCCACGCCGGAGCAACCCCTCTGTCGGGCCGATCGCGTCAGGGGGTCCCGACCCACTCCTCGTCGCCGTCGTCGAACCGCTGGTGCTTCCACACCGGGACCTCGTTCTTGAGGGTGTCGATCAGGTCTCGGGACGCCGCGAAGGCGACTTCACGGTGAGCTGAGGTCGTGGCGACGATGACGGCGACGTCACCGATCTCCAAGGTGCCGGTGCGGTGCACCGCAGCCAGCCCCAGGATGTCGTGATCGGCCGCGATCCGTCGCGCAACCTCCTCCAACCGTGCCACGGCGGTGGGATGGGCGGAGTAGTCGAGCCCGGACACCCCGCGCCCGTGGTCGTGGTCCCGCACTCGACCGACGAAGAGGGTCAACGCTCCCGCCCGCCGGTCCTCCAGGGCGCCGACGACCTCGCCCACCTCCAACGGACTCTCCCGCAGTTCGACCAGACGTACGACGTCGCGCTCGCTCATGGCGTGAAGTGTAGGCAGGTGTGCTCACCTCACCCTCACCGTCCGACGCGTAGGCTCGGACACATGAACGAGACCCCCGGAAACGCAGGTCACGGCGACGACGACGGCGACCAGAATCCGTTCAAGGGCACGCCCTTCGAGCAGATCTTCGGTGCCATGGGCGGCGGAAAGGGCATGCCGGGCGGCATGCCCGACCTGAGCGCACTCATGGCGCAGATGCAACGGATGATGACGCCCCATGAAGGTCCGATCAACTGGGACCAGGCGGTTGACATCGCACGCCGGACGATCGCCCAGCAGAGCGACCCTTCGCCCTCCCAGCGGCAGAAGGACGCGGTCGCCGATGCCGTACGACTCGCCGACCACTGGCTCGACGAGACCACTGACTTCCCTTCCGCGGTGATCTCCGCGACCGCGTGGAGCCGTGCCGAGTGGGTCGTGGAGACCGCGGACACCTGGCGCACCCTGGTCGAACCGATGGCCGGCTCTGCGGCCGAGACCCTCAGCAAAGCCCTGCCTGAAGAGGCCCGCGCCCTGGCCGGTCCCCTGATCGGCATGCTGCGCCAGCTCACCGGCTCGATGGTCGCCAACCAGGTGGGCTCCGCGCTCGGTGGTCTGGCCGGCGAAGTGTGGGGGGCCACCGATGTCGGCATTCCCCTCGCCTCCCCCGGTCGCGCCGCGTTGATCCCGGCCAACATCACCGCCTTCTCCGACGGTCTCGACGTGAGCGAGGACGACGTCCTGCTCTATCTCGCCCTGCGCGAGGCCGCCCACCAGCGTCTCTTCGCCAGCGTCCCGTGGCTCTCCGAGCACCTGGTGGGCGCGGTCGCCGACTACGCCGCCGGCATCGAGATCAACACCGCCGGCATCGAGGAACAGATGCGTGGGCTCGACCTCAACAACATGGCCGCCATGCAGGAAGCCTTCGAGGGCGGGCTCTTCGACATGAAGACTTCGCCGGCCCAACAGGCCGCACTGGAGCGGCTCGAGGTGACGCTGGCCCTGGTCGAGGGATGGGTCGACGAGGTCGTCGGCCAGGCTGCCGATGCCCGGATGCCTGCCGCTTCGAAGCTCGCCGAGGCCGTACGTCGTCGCCGCGCCGCCGGCGGACCCGCCGAGCAGACCTTCGCCTCCCTGGTCGGCCTCGAGCTGCGTCCTCGCCGACTGCGTGACGCCTCCACCCTGTGGGGCTCGCTGCGGACCCGTCAGGGCACCGAGGCCCGTGACGGCGTCTGGATGCACCCCGACCTGCTGCCGACAGCGGCCGACCTCGACGATCCCCTGGGATTCCGCGAGGGCGCGGAGGCCACGACCCTGAGCGACGAGGAGTTCGACGCAGGCCTGCGGGACCTGCTGGGCGACCCCGACTCCCCCGCCGAACCGCCCGCCGACCCCACCACCGACCCGACGACTGACTGAGCGTGACCCTGCACGCTGACGCCCTGCGTTGCCTGACCGCGTGGGATCCGCCCCCCGGGCGGCAGTCGCACCTGCGCAGCAACTACCTGACCCACCTGCACGCCCACCCCGACGGCATGGAGCGGAGTTGTTTCCCCGACCACCTGACCGCCGGGGTCATCGTGCTCTCCCCCGACCTCGACCATGTGCTGCTCAACCTGCACGGCAAGGCCAAGCGCTGGTTCGCGTTCGGGGGCCACTGCGAGCCTGCCGACACCACCCTGGTCGGCGCTGCCCTGCGCGAAGGGCTGGAGGAGTCCGGGCTGGAGCGACTCGACATCGATCCGGTGCCGGTGCAACTGGACCTGCACGAGGTCGATTTCTGTGACCCACGCGGCACGGTGCACCACCTCGACGTACGTTTCACCGCGCTGGCCCCCGAAGGCCCGGACGATTCAGCACACCGGACCAGTGACGAGTCCCTGGACGTGCGGTGGTGGTCCGTCAACGCCTTGCCCGAAGGGCTCGAGGACGACATGCATGCATTGGTCTCGCTGGCCCGCGAGCGGTGGGCCAGTCGTCGGTGAGCCGGTCGCGGTGGGCCAGTCGTCCGTGAGCCGTCGGAACACCACAAGTGAGCAAGTGCGCCGCTCAGTCGGCGTCCTCGCTGCTGGGGCGCTCGACCTCCGCCGCGTCCGACCAGCCCAGAAGGTACCCCCGCGCCCGTTCGGCCTTGGGGAACCGGTTGACCCAGGCCCAGAACTCCTCGTCGTGACCTGGGACCAGCAAGTGGGCCAGCTCGTGCACCAGCACGTAGTCGATGACCCACGCCGGCATCCCCTGGAGACGTGAGGAGAGCCGGATCGAGCGGTCGCTCACCGTGCACGATCCCCACCGCGACTTCTGGTTGTCCACCCAGCGCACTGAGCTCGCCCGGGCCAGACCGCCGAAGAACTCGTCGTTGAGCTGGCCGGCCCGCGCCACCAACTGTTCGTCGCTGGGGCGGGTGCGTGCGTCGGAGCGCGCCAACCGCTTGAGCATCTCGTCGACCCAGCGGCGCTCTTCGCGCTTGCTCATCGAGGCAGGGATCAGGACGATGACCTTGTCACCGTCCCGGTAGGCAGAGACCGTACGACGACGCCGCGCGCTGCGGCGCACTTCGATCGGCTCGACGGGCTCCCCCTCCATAACGACGGACCCTACGGGTTGGCCCACTCCAGAAGACGCGATTTCTCCCACGTGTTGACGATTCGCTCGGGGTCGATCCCGGCGGCCTCGGCCCGGGCACAACCATGGTCGAGCAGGTCGAGCTGCCCGGGAGCGTGGGCGTCGCTGTCGACGGAGAAGAGACACCCGATGTCACGGGCCAACTCGATGAGCGCGGTGGGCGGGTCCCGACGTTCGGGTCGCGAGTTGATCTCGACCGCCACGTCGTGGGTCGCACAGGCCTCGAAGACGGCGCGAGCATCGAACTCGCTCCGGCCCCTGGTCCCCCGCGCCCCGGTGACCAGTCTCCCGGTGCAGTGACCCAGGACGTTCATCCGCGGATGGGCGATCGCAGCTACCATCCGGCGGGTCATCGCGGACGACTCCATCTTGAGCTTGGAGTGGACGCTGGCGACCCTGACGTCGAGTCGTGCCAACATCTCCTCGCTCTGGTCGAGCGCACCGTCGTCGAGGATGTCGACCTCGATCCCCTTGAGCAGGGTGAAGTCACTGCCGGACAGGTGCGCGTTGACCGCCTCGACCACCTCCAGCTGACGGGCCAGACGCTCGGCGGAGAGGCCGCGCGCCACCTTGAGACGCGGCGAGTGGTCGGTGAGGACCAGGTACTCGTGACCCAGCTCGATCGCGGTGAAGGCCATCTCCTCGATCGGCGAACCTCCGTCCGACCAGTCGGAATGGGAGTGCAGATCGCCGCGCAGGGCAGCTCGGATCTTTTTCCCGCCCTCGACCTGGGGACCGCCGTGATCGGCGCGCACCCGCGCCAGGCGCTCGGGCAGCTGGCCTCGTGCGGCGGCCTCGATCACCGTTGCCGTGCTGGCCCCGATCCCCGGCAGCGAGGTGAGCGTGCCGGCCTCGACGCGTTCGTCCAGTTCCTCGGCAGACAGCGGCAGGATCGTGGCGACCGCCGTGCGGTACGCCTTGACCTTGTACGTGTCCTCGCGAGCTCGTTCCAGCAGGAACGCGATCTCGCGCAGCGCGGCGACCGGACCCGCGTCGTACGCGTCAGGGTCGTGGGGACTCCTCGTCACCGATCTTCCTCCTCCACAGGATCGATCCGTCCATCTTCGCTGCTCAGGCCACGATGCGGGAGTGGGGCGCCGTCGGTTGTGCACACTCCGTCCCGATGTCGCGGTGAGTTGTGCACCGAGAAAGCAATCACTGCACAACCCTCTCCACAGGTTTGTCCACAGGTGGGGACGCCTCAGGAGCCGCCGAAGCGGGGAGCCCGCTTCTCCTGCACCGCCCTGATCCCTTCCTGCAGGTCATCGGTGGCCAAGGTGACCGGCTGGGCGAGCGCCTCCCACTGCAACGCGCTGTCAAAGGTCGCGTGCCCCCCGTCCAGGAGCGCCAACTTGGTGAGCCGGGTCGCGATCGGGGCGTTGGCTGCAATCTGGGTGGCGGCCGCCACTGCCTCGTCCAGGAATGCCCCGCTTGCGATCACCCGGGAGACCAGGCCCATCGAGAGCGCCTCGGACGCCTCCACGATCCGCCCCGTGAGGAACAGGTCGCGCGCCGCCGCGAGCCCGACGACCTCGGGAAGCAGGAAGGTCCCGGCCATCCCGGGGTGCAGTCCGAGCTTCAGGAACGGGACACCCATCTTGGCGTTCTCGGCGGCGAACCGGAGGTCGCAGGCCAACGCCATGCAGAGCCCGGCACCAATGGCGGGGCCGTTGATCGCTGCGATCGTCGGCACCTCGAGGCGGCGGATCGAGAGCCAGGCACGGTAGAAGGGCAGCATTCGCTCACGCAGTGCGTCCACACCTGCGTCGGGCTCGCTGGCCAGCCAGTCGAGGTTGCCGCCGGACGAGAATGCACTGCCCTCACCGGTGACGACGACCGCTCGCACCGACCTGTCACCGGCCAGATGATCGACGGCGCGGACCCACGATTCGGTCATCTCGTCTGACATCGCATTGCGCTGACCGGCGTTGTCCAGGGTCAGTACCGCGACCCCGTCGCCACGGCGCTCCAGACGAAGATGGGTCAGTTGCAGGGTCGCGTCAGTCATGGCCGAAGCCTACGCAGCAGTAGTCGCGACTCGCGGGGAACGGTGTGCCGCCTACGCTCAGGCGTGAGTGTGTCGTAGTGTTTCCAAGGTCCGAGGCGTAGAGCCCCGGAATCCGGCGGGCTTCCCCGAATCCCCGTCGCGACGACCGAGACACACCAACATCAAGGAGGCCGTCATGGCGGAGACCTGGAGTGGCGAGTTCTACTGCGTCAAGTGCAAGGAAAAGCGCGAGGCATCAGGCGAGGTCAAGGTCAATGACAAGGGCACCCGGATGGCCAAGGCCGTCTGCCCCGTCTGCAGCACCAACCTCAACCGCATCCTCGGCAAGGCGTGACACACGCCCCCTAGCGGTTCTCGAGAACGGCGTCACCCCTCACCGGGGTGGCGCCGTTCTTGCGATGGCGCCCGGCGGGAGCGCACAGCCCTGTGGATGAGCGCCGCGGCGTGGCTGCGCTGGCTGCCACTCTGGGTCCATGACTTCGCCACCGCCTCGTGTCGTACGCCTCCGCAAGGGCGTCGGCGCCGTTCCACGTGGTGACGGGCTGCTCCAGGTGGGCAGCGACCCTGCCAGACGGGTCCTGCTCCCGGACACCACCTCCATCGGACTGTTGCTCCAGCAGCTGCAGAACGGTCGGGTCAAGCACAACCCGACGACCGCGTCGGTCCTCAACGCTTTGGACGGGGCGGGCCTGGTCGTGGACATCGCCGAGGAGCGGCTGCTGACCGAGGCCCGGGCGCACACCAAGATCTCGCTGCGGAGTCCCCAGGAGTGGCGTCCGCTCGCAGAGACTCTCCTGCGCGAGGGAGGGCTCGCGCAGGCACGCAACGACAGCAGCGCCGACGTCGGGCTCGTGATCTCCCTCGGCGAACCACCGCGCGAGGAGCACGACCTCGCCCTGAGTGCGGACCGCCCGACCCTCTTCGTCTCGGTCCTGGACGCCCGGGTGCGCGTCGGTCCCTTCGTCATGCCGGGAGCGACTGCCTGCCTGCGCTGCGTGGATGCGTGGGTCAGCGAGCAGGATCCGGGCCACCGTCCAGCCACGCCGGCCCCCGTCCCCCCGGACGACCTGTCACCCCTGCTGGTGCACCAGGCCCTGTTGAGTGCCACCGCCGACCTCTGCTCGTGGGCAGAGGGGCGTCAGCCGCGGGCGTGGTCGGCGTCGCTCTGGTACGACGAACACCTGGGCGTCGAGGAACAGCGTTGGCCGCGACACCCGCACTGTGGGTGCTGCTGGGGGGACGAGCTGACCGGCTGAGGCCCCCCACTCACTCAGATGACCCGAGCGAGGGCGAGTCGGGCCCGCAGCGCAGCCTGTTCGGCCTTGCGGCTCAGGCGGCGGGCAGCCGCGAGACGGTGCCCCTGCCGGTCTGCCCGGGCCTGCGCCAAGCGGTCGGCGTAGGTGGTGCGTGCGATTTCTTCACTGATCAACATGGTCAAGCCTTTCCGCTCGATGGGTCACGCAGAGAGTTGTCGTACGGGTGGGGACGGGCGGGTCTGGTCCTTGCGGGGACGCCCTCGGGGTCGTTTGCGTGGGATCACGACGCCTTGGAGGAGGAGTTCGCCTCCCCAGACGCCCCACGGTTCACTCCGGGCGAGGGCGTCATCGAGACAGCTCTCCCGGAAGGGACAGCCCCCGCACAGGCTCTTGGCCCGCTCGACCTCGGCCGGCGTGTCGGCGAACCACAACTCAGGGTCGTTGCTCCGGCACGGGGTCTGCGTCGGGTGGAGAACACTGACGGTCACGGTGTTCCTCTCCTTGCTTGTCTACTCAGAAACTGGTGGTCATACGGGCCGGGCAAGCAAAAGGCCGCGGATCCCGGTGTGGGATCCGCGGCCTGGAGATCGACCTGTGATGACTCAACAGGCCGGTGGACTCCAGACGACAGGTCCCGGAATGGCACGCATGATGGCGACGACGCAGCGGCGGACCTTGACCACCATGACGGCGGCGTCGGTCCATACGGCAGCAGCAGCATTCGCGGCACCATGCGTGGTGGCAGCCTCACGGAGGCGGACGGCTGCCGCGAAGGACGGCGCGACGAACGACGGCTGCGTGGCCGTCATCATCGTGTTGGTGTTGTTCTCCATGGGTCCACCTCCTCAGGTGATCAGTGGCGCCGGCTTTGTCAGGGCCGTGGTGCGCGTCTCAACAGGTCTTGGATGAAAGTAGCGGTTGCCGCATCGCCGGGGCAAACGATTTATTGCGAAGTTCTCGTACGACTTCTTCGTGGCCGTCTTCAGGCGTGCTCCGAGAGGAGCCCATCGAGGTCCTCGCCGTACTGCTCGATCTTCTTCGGGCCGATCCCGGAGATCCGCAGCAGGGCTGCTTCACCCTGCGGTTTGTGCTCCGCGATCAACTGGAGCGTTGTGTCACTGAAGACCACGAAGGGTGGCACCTCGTCGATCGCAGCCCTGGCCTTGCGCCAGGCGCGCAGCTCCTCGTACAGGTCCTCGTCGTAGGTCGCCGGGCAGAGGTCGCAGCGGCCCAGTTTCTTCTCCCCCGCCGTGCTCAACGGGCGTTTGCAGATGCGGCAGTGCCGACCCTTGGCCGGCCCCTTCTTCTTGCCCCGGACACCGGCGACGTTCTCGTCTTGCCCCTCGCCGACCAACGCGTCGAGGAAGCGCGAACGACTGCGGTTGCCGCGGCCGCCGGGATTGCGGGCGTACGCCCAACTGAGCCAGAGGTGGGTCCGGGCCCGGGTGAGGCCGACGTACAGCAGTCGGCGCTCCTCCTCGATCTCGACAGGGGTCTTGGCATAGATGATCGGCAGGGTGCCCTCGACGAGACCGATCAGGAAGACCGCGTCCCACTCGAGTCCCTTGGCGGTGTGGAGCGTCGCGATGGTGACGCCCTCGGCCACCGGAGCGTGCTGCTCGGAGGCCCTGCGGTCCAACTCGTCCACGAAGGAGCCCAGGTCGGCCTGCTCACCTCCGTGCTCGGCGGCGAAGGCGACCGACTGGTCCACGAGTGCTTGCAGGGACTCCCACTGGTCGCGCGTCTTGCCGCGCGTCGCGGGGGCGGTGGTCGACCAACCCATCCCGGACAGGGTGGCCCGTACGGTCTCCAGCATGTCGCCGTCCGAGCCGCCGGAGCGGGCCGTGCCGCGCAACAGGGTGACGGCCTTGCGCACCTCCCCGCGATCGAAGAAGCGAGCAGCGCCGCGGACCACGTACGGCACCCCGCGGGCCGCCAGCGCGTCCTCGAACGCCTCGGACTGGGCGTTGATCCGGGTCAGGACGGCGACCTCACTGGCCGCCAACCCACCGGAGATGAGTTGCGCGATCTGCTCGGCCACCGCAGTCGCCTCCGCGACCTCGTCGCTGTGCCCAGCAGCGTGGATCTCCGGCCCGGCCGCACGCTGGGCACGCAACTCGACGCCCTTGCTGGGTGATCCGGCCAACAGGGTGTTGGCAGCGGCAATGATCTGCGGGGTCGATCGGTAGTTGCGGACCAACTCGATGGACGTCGCCCGTTCGTGACGTTCGGTGAAACGGCGCAGGTAGTCGGCATCGGCCCCGGCGAACGAGTAGATCGTCTGGGCCGGATCACCGACGACGCAGATCTCGTCGCGTCCGCCGAGCCACAGGTCGAGCAACGCCGACTGGAGGGGCGAGACGTCCTGGAACTCGTCGACGACGAACCACTTGTACTGACGGCGGACCTGGGCAGCGACCCGCTCGTCGTCAGCCAACAGGCCCGCGTTCCACAGGAGCACGTCCTCCATGTCCATCCGCCCCGAGCTGCGCTTGACCTCCTCGTACGCGTCGTAGACGTGACCGACGGTCGTGGGATCGATCTCGCCCACGCTGCGTCCGCGACGGATCGCGGTGACTGCGTAGTTGTCCGGGGAGACGTTGGAGACCTTCGCCCATTCGATCTCGGAGGCCAGGTCACGCAGGAGGGCCTGGTCAGGAGCCAGTCGCTGTCGCCTCGCGGCGGTGGCCAGGATGCCGAGCTTGGACTCGGTGAGATCGGGCAGCTCGCGGTTGTGGACGCGGGGCCAGAAGAAGCGCAACTGCCGCAGCGCCGCCGCGTGGAACGTACGCGCCTGGACCCCACCGGCCCCCAGGGCCCGGAGTCGCCCACGCATCTCACCAGCCGCCCGTGCCGTGAAGGTGACGGCGAGGACCTCCGTGGGCTGGTAGACCCCGGTGGCCACGCCGTACGCGATGCGGTGCGTGATGGCGCGGGTCTTGCCGGTCCCTGCACCGGCGAGGACCCGTACCGGTCCGCGCAGCGTCTCAGCCACCCGTCGCTGCTCAGGGTCGAGCGCTTCGAGCAGGGCATCGGGGGTCAAGGCAGGGCTCCTTGGGGTGCTGTCAGGTGAGGAGTCGAGCCTAGACGCCACCGGGGACACCTCGCCGACGCCCTGTGGACGACACACCCGGCCCGGTGACGGCCCCCACGCCGTTGCCCACGCGCCGCAACACGGACGCAACATCGAACAGGCACGATGCGTGCATGCTTCCGCGGATCCGACGAGCCGACTTCGCCGATCCGTTGTTGGCCGACTTCCTCGGGGCGCATCTCGCCGAGTTGGCTCCCACTGCCCCCGCCGAGAGTCGGCACGCCCTCGACCTTGGCGGGCTGCAGGCACCGGGCGTACGCCTGTGGGTCGCCCACGACGACACGGGGATCGTCGGCACCGCGGCGCTGGCACCGCTGGCTCCGGGACACGAGGAACTCAAGAGCATGCGGACCGAACCGCGACGGCGTGGTCAGGGTCTGGCCACCCAGTTCCTGGCCCATGTCCTGGGCGACGCCCGCGCACGTGGGGTCGAATGGGTCTGGCTGGAGACGGGAAGCATGGACTTCTTCGCACCGGCGCGGGCGCTCTACTCCAAGGCGGGGTTCATCCAGTGCCAGCCGTTCGGTCACTACACGGAGGACCCCAACTCGGTCTTCATGGCGTTGGCGTTGTGAGGGGTGGGAACAACGCGCCCACCCGAACAGTTGTCAGGGGAGACATCCCCGATGCCGAACAGGACACTGGATCCATGACCTTCACGATGTACAGCACCCCTTGGTGCGGCTACTGCCACCGCCTCAAGAGCCAGCTCGACCGCGAGGGCATCCCCTTCGAGATCGTCGACATCGAGCAGGTCCCGGAGGCCGCCAAGATCGTCGAGGAGGCCAACGGCGGCAACCAGACCGTGCCCACCCTCGTCTACGCCGACGGCAGCTCCCAGACGAACCCCTCACTGCGGGATGTCAAGGAGAAGCTCGCCTCCCTGGCCTGACCTGGTCTGATCAGGCAGGCGCGGTGGGCAGCGACTCGCCGTACCAGTGGGTCAACAGCGACGCCGAGATCGAGACACTGCGCGGCACGGTCACGCTCCCTTCCACCAGCCCGTCGCGCAGTTCGCCGCGGGTGAACCAACGGGCGTCCTCGATCTCGGCACCGTCGACATGGATCTCGTCGCTGGTGGCGCGGCCGGTGAATCCGAGCATCAGGCTCGACGGCAGCGGCCACGACTGCGAGCCGAAGTAGGACACCTCCCCCACGCGTACGCCGGTCTCCTCGTACGTCTCGCGCCGCACCGCGTCCTCGAGTGTCTCCCCCGGTTCGCAGAAGCCAGCGAGGGTGGACCACTGGGTGGCTGGCCACGCGGCCTGGCGGCCCAGGAGGACCGACTCGTCGTCACTGCCGGGCTCACCACGGGTGATTGCCATGATGACGGCGGGGTCAGTACGCGGGAACTGCGAGCGCCCGCAGTCCTGGCAGACGAGTTCGTGGCCGGCTGCCCGCGAACTCAGGGCACCGGCGCAACGCGGGCAGAACCGGGTGGCTCGGCGCCACTCCGCCAGTCCGATGGCGTGGAAGAGCCACGGCGCCTCGTCGGCAGCCCGGTCGTCGCCGGTCGCGAAGAGGTCCCAGAGGCCCCGCAACCCCACCCAGGACTCGGTGCCCCCGACGACGTCCTCCCGGGACGCCAACAGGGCAAAGCGTGTGCCGCCGTCGCGGTGGCCGAGCAGCATGCGCTCGGCTCCGGGAGCCAGTTGCTCTGCCTGGGCGGGGGTGAGCCAGCGCGCCTCCAAGGTGCCGGGTGCGACACGACCGCCGCTGACGACGATGACCCGGGTCGACTCGAGCGCCCACTGTTCGTCCAGCCAGTCACCGTCGGTGCGGTGCAGGGCCTCGCGGTTGTGGGCACGCATGGAGAGCGCCACGTGAGGCAGGGTTCGTTGCTCGTCGCGGTTCACACGGCGAGGCTAGCCCTCAGGAGGAAGGGGGCGGGTCGCGAGAGGGCATTGCCTCCCAGTCTCGCGAGGAGGAAACTGGAACATTGATCAGTTGACCGGGAGTACCGCCATGCGTTCGCTCACCTCTGCGATGGGTGCCTCACAGAAAGGCTGCGCGGTCGGGCGCGGTCCGACATCCGAGCGTCGGCGCACTCCGAGGTGGGGCATCGCCCTCATAGTGGCCACAGCGGTCCTGAGCGGTTGCGGACAGGGGATGGACACCGACGAGGACGCTCCCACTGAGGAGCCTCGTCCGACGACCAGCACACCGACCCGCTCACGGACCTGGACGCCACCCAGCGAAGGGAAGCAGAAGATCCGGGTGAGCGGGGAGATCATCCGGACGGGCGACTGCGTCGTGGTGCGCGACGACAACTCGATCACGTGGACACTGACCGGCGACCAGACCAAGGACCTGGAGGTGGGCGATCGGGTCCGGGTCACGGGTGCCCCGGACCTGGGGGCCAAGGCATGCGGCGGGCCCCTCGTGAGGACGACGAGCGTCACCGTCACCCGTGCCCGCTGACCCCTGACCCGGGCTCGCAGGGCAGGGCGAGACGAACTCGAAGGCGACGAGGGCCGGGCGTACTGCTCCCGACCCTCGTCGTCCTGCTGGCGGATGCCTTCAGATCAGCGCACCCTGATCCGCATCGAGGTGCCGTTCTGCTTCAGCACGCGGATCTTCACCCCCACTCCAGCGACCTTGACGCCCGTGCGGGGCTGGCCTCCGTTCACGTACGGCTGGAAGTAGCGGTTGGGATTCGAGTCGTCGAACAACGGATTGGCCTTGGCCCCCCGGATGTAGCTCCGGCGCCCGTCCGAGGTGAGGTGGAACGAATCCGCCCGCTCCAGGCCGAACGGGGCGTCGTAGGTCTGGATCCGACCACGCCAGGCCTCGCCCTGCAGGTTGAAGATCACCCGAGGATGGGCGTCGACCGGAAGGACCAGTCCTTCACCGGGGTGTTGACTGGTGTTGTTGTCCGAGTAGGACGCGTCCCAGTAGTTGACGAGCAGGCCGTTCTGGTACGGGAACTTCTCCACGAAGTTGGGCCGGTCCGGGAAACTGAAGTTGTACGGACCGGTCCTGAGATACTTGTCGTAGGAGACGTACGCCCGGTTGCTCGCCAGGTAGAACCGGTCCGTCACCGCGGTGATCGTGCCGCCCACCGACGTGAAACCGTCCAGGTCCCAGCCGTTGGGCGGGTTCTCGGCACCGTCGGCGAAGACCACCTCACCCCCACTGTCCGTGACCACGATGTCGTCGACGAACAGACCGGACCATCCCAGGTCAGGATCCTGACCCTGAACGGCACCGTCGGTCCGGTAGCGGGCCCGGAAACCGATCGTCTGTCCGGCGTACGGCGTCAGGTCGTAGGAGATCGACACGTAGCCGTCACTGACCCCGTCGATCCCCACTTCGTCGAAGTCGGCGTCGGCGTCGGGGTCGAGCGCCGTGGTCGGGAGCTGGGTCCACTCCCCGCTGCCGGCGGGCACCTCGACCTCGAAGAAGGCGTAGTCGTAGTCCTTCTCGATGTTGTACTGCGCCTTGAGGCTCAGCGTCGCTCCCACCGCTGGGATCGCGAGGTCCGCCCGGGACATCGAGGGTTCATAGTCGTCGCCCTGGCCGCTCCACCACTGCTTGGTCCCTTCCGGCGGGGTTGCGAGTGCGGTGTCGGTCGACTTGTCGGGCAGCACCACGGCCACACCCTGTGGCTTCTTCGAGTTGTACTCGTGGGGACCGAGGTTGATCGTCCGTTTCTGACCGGCGACGACGGTCTCGTAGTCGAGCCAGCCGAGTTGCAGCTTGTCCCAGACGCCCAGATCGGCGGCACGCGTGCCGATGCCCTGGTCGCCGGCAGCCGAGACGCGGCTCTGTGCCATCAGGGTCCACCAGTTGACCGGGTTGTCGCCCGCCGCAGCGGTGTCGTAGTGGTCAGGTAGCCCGAGGTCATGGCCGTACTCGTGGGCAACGACCGACAGGCCCCCGTTCTCGGGCTGGATCGTGTAGTCAGCCACCCAGATCCCGGTGTTGCCGATCTGGTGCCCGCCGTCGAGGTTGTCGGCGGGACCGAAGACCCCGTCGCCGTTCTGGAAGGCCTTCCACCGGTGGCTCCAGATCGCGTCCTCCCCGTAGATGGGGTCCCGGTCGGCCTGGTCACCCCCGGCATGGATGATCTGGAACCTGTCGATGTAGCCGTCGGGCTCGTCGAAGTTGCCGTCACCGTCGAAGTCGTAGCGGTCCCGGATGTCGTACTGGGCCACCGTCTGCTTGATCTGGGCGTCGGTCCGGCCTGCGGCCTTCTGGTCGGCGAACCACTGGTCCATGCCGTCCGAGACGATGTTCCAGGTGTTGCTGCAGACGTTGGACGCACACGGATATCCGTCGCTGCGGCCATACCGTGCCTGGTTGTAGGGGACGACCGTGAAGTCCGTGACCATGCCCTCGACGCTGTAGCGACCGGAGGACTGGCGCTCGTAGTACGTCTTGAGTGACTCCACTCCCCTGCCGGTGCCGAAGTAGAGGTCGCGGTAGTACTGCTTGGAGTACCTCTTGCGCCACTGCGTCGTGTTGTCCTGGGGCCCGGGCTCGGGGATCTCGTTGAAGGACGGCCCGTCGTAACGAACCGGACCCGCCGTGTCGGGCGAGGTGTCCTGATCCGGGTAGTTGGGGTGCCGCTGGTCGCCGAACTCCACCAGGAAGACGAACACCTTGTCGGTGCGCTCGTTGGAGAGTTCGACGTACTGGTCCTGGGTGGCGGTGCCGCGGCGGCCCCGCGCATTGACCCTGCGGTTGACGGGCTCGCGTCCCACCTTCAGCACCGAGTTGCCGCTGATGGTGCGAGGAGTTGCCTCCCCCTTGAGCACGTCGGCCCAGGCGTTCTGCCTCAGCGAGACCTGCTTCTCCGCCTTGGGGTTGGGCAGGACATGGTTGGAGTTGGCGCTCTGGGGTTCGCCCGCAGCGCCCGGGGTGGGGGCCGGTGCGGCCCCAGCCGTCGGGATGGCCATCAGGCCTGCTCCCGCAATCAGTGCCAGGCTCAACCCGGCAGTCGTGGTTCGCACGAGGATCGTTCCTTTCCCGAGAGGCAGGGAGCCCGGATCCTTCGTAGCGGCTCGCCTGTGATTTTGGACACTATGTGGTCCAGTACCCTCTTGGACAGAGTCGAGTTGGGCCGAGTTGGACAGACCCGAGTTCGACAGGGCCGAGATGAGGAGACTTCAGATGGCAGAGCTGATCCGAACGACCGACGTCGCGATGGTCCCCCTGATCGAGGGGCTGCTCGACGACGCGGCGATCCCCTTCCAGGTCGCCGATCGCAACATCAGCTCCCTCGAGGGCGCCATCATGGCCTTCCCCATGCGGGTGCTGGTCCCCGATGACCGGGAGGCCGAAGCTCGTCAACTGATGACCGACGCCGACCTCGGTCACTGGCTGCGCCCCCAGGACTCAGACGAGCGCCCTCTCGACCAGTGACCTGACCTCGGTGGGGATCGGGATCGGGCGGCGGTTCTCACGGTCGACGTAGACGTGCACCCAGGTGCCGACGGCGGCCACAGGGCCGTCCTCCTCGAAGAGCGCCAGGCGGTAGGTGATGCTGCTCTTGCCCAGTCGGGTCACCGAGATCCCCACGACGAGCGGGTCGGGGAACTTGAGCTCGGCCAGGTAGCGACATCCCGACTCCGCCACCACCCCGAGCCAGGGCGCCTCCATCGGGTCGATGTCGCAGGTGGTGCCGATCCAGGCATTGATCGCGGTGTCGAAGAGTGCGTAGTAGACCGCGTTGTTGAGGTGGCCGAACATGTCGTTGTCGCTCCACCGCGTCGACACCGGCCAGTGGATCGGGAAGTCACTGCTCGTGAGATCAGCCATGGCCTGATCCTCTCAGGTCGGTGCAGGGTGGACCCATGAAGATTCGTGGAGCGGTCCTCGACACCATCGGCCTCCCCCGTCCGTACGCCTCCTCGGCGCCGCTGACGGTGACCGAGCTGGACCTGGCCGAGCCCGGCCCCGGTGAGTTGCTCGTACGCATCGAGGCCGCGGGGCTCTGCCACTCCGACCTCTCGGTGGTCGACGGCAACCGCGTACGCCCCGTCCCCATGCTCCTGGGCCATGAAGCGGCCGGCATCGTGGAGATCGGCTCCGGTGACATCGAGCCCGGCCAGCGCGTCGTGATGACCTTCCTACCGCGCTGCGGCGACTGCGCGGCGTGTGCCACCGACGGACTGACCCCCTGCCTGCCGGGCTCGGCCACCAACGGGGCCGGGACCCTGATGAATGGCGACGTCCGGCTGAGCCGCGACGGTGAGCCGGTCCTGCACCACCTCGGCGTCTCCGGGTTCGCCACCCATGCGGTGGTGGACCGCCGTTCGGTGGTGCCGGTCCCCGCTGACGTGTCTGCGGTGGTGGCCTCCCTCCTGGGCTGTGCGGTCCTCACCGGCGGCGGCGCCGTGCTCAACGTCGGGCGACCCCTCCCCGGCCAGACCGTCGCCGTCGTGGGCCTCGGTGGCGTGGGCATGGCGGCCGCCCTGACCGCGCTCGCGTACGACGACGTACGGGTCGTGGGTGTCGACCGGCTCGGCGACAAACTCACGTGGGCCAGTGACCTGGGGGTCCACGAGACGCGTACGCCTGAGGAGGCCGTCGATCTCAAGGCCGACGTGGTGATCGAGGCCGCGGGCCATCCGGCGGCGCTGGAGACCGCGATCGGCCTCACCGCACCCGGCGGTCGCACCATCACCGTCGGGCTCCCCCACCCGGATGCCCGTATCCAGGTTTCCCCCTTGGGCCTCGTCGCCGAAGGTCGCTCCCTGATCGGCTCCTACCTGGGCTCCGCGGTCCCCTCGCGCGACATCCCTCGCTTCGTCGAGTTGTGGCGCAGCGGACGCCTGCCCGTGGAGTCGCTGGTCTCCTCGACCATCCGCCTCGACGAGATCAACGCCGGGATGGACGAGTTGGCCGACGGCCACGCGGTGCGGCAGATCATCGAGTTCGGCTGAGCCGGGTGTGATTGGGTGGATCCCATGCCAGACCCCAGCGTGATCACCGAGCAGGACCGCCGCTTCCTCGAACGCTGCGTCGACCTGGCAGCGGAGGCGCTGGACGCCGGCGACGAACCCTTCGGTTCAGTCCTGGTCGACGCCGACGGCACCGAGAGGTTCGCGGACCGCAACCGGACCGCCAGCGGCGACCGCACGAGGCACCCGGAGTTCGAGATCGCCCGGTGGGCCGCTGAGCACCTGACCCCCGAGGAGCGGGCGCACGCGGTCGTCTACACCTCCGGGGAGCACTGCCCGATGTGCTCGGCCGCCCATGCCTGGGTGGGCCTGGGCCGGATCGTCTTCGCCAGCAGCAGCGCGCAGCTCACCGAGTGGTACCGCCGCTGGGGAGTCGTCCCGGGTCCGGTCGTCCCGCTGCCGATCCACGTCGTGACCCCACACATCCCCATCGCCGGCCCCGACTGCGAGCTGAGCAGCCGGGTGCGTGAGCTGCAAGCGCGAAGGCACGGCGTCGACCGCCCCTGACTGCGGTCAGGAGATTCGAGCAGCAGTCCGACGGACGTCCGCCATGAGGATCGAGGGCCAGCGGGCCACCTCGTCGGGGGTCGATGCCACCTCCAGCGTCGCCCGCGGCAGCAGGTCAACCAGAGCCTGCGCGGTGGAGACCGGGTGGGAGGGATCCTCGGTCCATGCCAACAGCGTGGTGGGGACGTCCACACCTGCGATGACCTCCGGGTCCGGAAGATCACTGACCGCGGCCCCCCGCAGCACGGTCGGCAACAGGTGATCAGCCACGTCGGGCACCGTTTCCGGCGCACCCAGCGTGGCCGGTGGCCTGGCGACTGCGCGTCCGATGCGTACGAAGGCCTCCGAGCCCTCGCGTTCGACGAAGTCAGCCGCCTTGAGGTAGTCCGCCTGCTTGGCGCTTCGGGTCTCCCAGGCCGTGGGCGGCACCAGGAGGGTCAGGCTGCTGAACCGGTCCGGGTCACGCACCGCGGCGTGCAGGAGCGTGCCGGTCCCCATGGACGGGCCGACGCCGTGCACCCGCTCGCCGGGAAACCAGGCGTCCAGCAGCCGCAACAGGTCGTCGGCGAGGACCGGCCACCGGTAGTCCTCGGGCACCTCACGGCCGGTCGAGCGCCCGTGGCCCCGGGCGTCGTACCGCAGCAGCCGCGTGCCGCTGAGGCCGCGTCCCAGGTCGAGGTCGAGCAACCGGTCGCGGTAACGGCTGGAGGTGAGTCCGTGCAACTGGACGACGGGGTGACCTCCCTCGTCGCTCAGCTCCACGTCGAGTTCGGCCCCGGAGACGGTGAAGGTCGGCACGTCGTGGACTCCTCGGCTCGCAGGTGGCGCCTAGGGTAGCGCCATGCGGCTGACCAACATTGCCCATCTGCGTCTGCCGTTCGGTCGACTCAGGGGCTTCGACGTCGAGGTCGGCCCGCCCGGGGTCGCGCTCCCCGTCTCCTTCGACCAAGGCCGCCACGTGGCGGCCGGCACCCGTCCCGGCTCGTGGATGGCACTCTCCTTCACGTTGCCCGACGTGGTCGACCCGGACGCGCTGGCGACCGCGTGGCTGGCCGTGATCGCCCGGCACGGCACATTGCGCTCCGTCTTCGTCGACTCCGACGAGGGGGCGGCGTTGCACTCCGTGGAGGTCGCCGGCGGATGTTGGATCGATCATCCGATCGGCCCCGGCCAGGCCGTCAACGAGGCACTGCGCGACGTGCTGGACGAGGCGTGCAGCCCGTACGCCCGTCCTTCCCACCGCCTGTGCCTGCTGGAGAGCGTCTCCGGTCCGACCGTGGTGATCGGGGCCGATCACAGCCACACCGACATGTGGTCCATGCTGGTCATCGCCCGCGACCTGTTGACCGCCCTCGAAGCGGTCCGCGCGGGCTCCGAGCCGGACCTGCGCCCCGTCCCGGCCTTCGCCGAACACACGCGGTCGCTGGCAGCGCGGCCCACGGCGCCGGCCGACGTCCGTCGCCGTTGGGCCGAGATCATCGCCGACGGTGGGGACGTGATGCCGCGCTTCCCGATGCCGCTCGGCGACGTGGCCACCCCGCAGGCCGAACGGGTCGAGGTGCGCGACGTCCTCGACGTCGACGACTGCGCGGCCCTCAGTGCTGAGGCCCGCGCCCAGGGCTTCTCCACCCTCACCCTCGTGGTCGCGGCGATGACCGCCGTCACCCGTGACCTCGCCGGCACGGCCCTACGGGCAGTCTTTCCGGTGCACAGTCGCTACGACGCCACCTGGCACGACTCGGTGGGCTGGTTCATCACCAACTCCGTCCTCGAGTCAGGAGACCCGGACCCGGAGGCCAGCGGTGCGGCGCTGCGTGAAGCCATCCGTCTGGGTTCGTGGCCGCTGGCCGAGGTGTTGGAGCCCTGGGGCGGGATGCCCGAGGCCCCCGGCATGTTCGCGATCTCCTGGCTGGACCTGCGACGCCTGCCGGTGCGGGTCGACGCGGTCGGGCTGCAGGCGCAGTACGTGGGCGCGAAGATCCGCACCGACGGTGTGATGCTGTGGTTCGTCCTCGACGACTCCGGACTGCACCTGCGTTGCCGCTACCCCGACACCGACGAGGCACGGCGCAACGTGGGCGCCTGGCTGGACGCCTTGGGACGCGACCTGCAGGCGCGGGCCGCAGCGTCCACCGGGGCCCTCCTGAGACTCACCGGCGCGTGGGGCGAGACCCACTACCGGGTGCAGCGGGCGACGCGGAGCGACCTGCCGGACCTGGTCTCGCTGCTCACCGACGACCTCCTCGGAGCAACTCGGGAGAGCCCCGACCTGACCACCTACGAAGCCTCCTTCGACGCGGTCACCCGCGACCCGGCGCACTACCTCGCCGTGGTCCGCGACGCGGAGGATCGCAACGTCGCCACCATGCAGTTGACCGTGCTGCCCGGGCTGACGCGTGCGGGCACCACCCGGCTCCAGCTCGAGGGCGTACGCATCGCCTCCTCGCACCGGGGCCGCGGACTTGGCACCGCGATGCTGGAGTGGGCGCACGACCACGGGCGCGCCCGAGGAGCCACCCTGGCCCAGCTCTCCACCGACATGGCTCGCGACCGCTCCCGCGCCTTCTACCGCAGCCTCGGGTACGAGGAGAGTCACGCAGGCTTGAAGCTCACGCTCTGATGCCTGGGCCTGTCCACTGGCTGCGCTACGGGGCGAGGGGGCGCCAGAACTGCTTGTTCCCCTCGTCGCGCACCACGACGCCGACCTTTGCCAGCTCCTCGCGGAAGTCCTCGGTCTCCTCGCCGTTCTTCAATTCCAGAGACTTCTGTCGAGCCGCCAAGATCGCGTTCGCCTCCGGGCTCAGCGCCGGGGAGTCCTGGATCCATCGGGCGAACGTGTCGTCCCACGGGTCCTTCTCGACCCATGCGTAACCGTGGCTGACGAAGGCGTCCCGGACCTTTTCCTGGGACAGGTCCTCGACCCGTACGGCACCGCCGCGCCGTCCCAAGGCGTCCTGGACCACCAGCCGCCCGTTCTCCGCGAAGACACACGCCACCGACTCCCTCGCCACCACCTGTTCGTCACCGTCCTGGGTGAGGGTGACGCGGTCGGGGCCCACGGTCACCCGGGCCGCCTCACCCTGGGCGATCACCGCGAGCACCAGCCCCAGCACCACGCCGACACCGGCGAGCACCGGTAGCGTCCAGTCGCCCGTGACCTCGTCCACCAGACTCAACGGTCCTTGGAAGGGGGCCCAGGTGAGCCCCACGATCCAGTCGAGGGCGAAGGTCAGCAGCGCGCCCGCCAGGGCTCCTGCGATCGGGAAACCGAGCCAGACGACGGCATGGAACTCGGCGTCCGGCCCAACCGTGGTCTCGGGCGGTCGAGGGGTATCCGGCATGGATGAGATCGTGCCACAGGAGCGGCGCCTACTCGGCGGGCATCAGCACCCACAGCACCGGGTAGATCAACAACTGGCTGCCCGGCACCACCATCAGCACCAGGACGAAGAGCAGTCGGGCGGTCCAGGGCGACAGGCCGAAGCGACGGCCGAGACCGGCGCACACGCCGCCGAGGATCTTGCGGTCGCGGGGTCGGACGAGGCCTCGGTGGGCGAGGTTGGAGCGAATGTCGGTCATGGCCATCCTTCGGTGTCGGGCTGGTGCCTCCAGCCTGCCTCGCACCGACGTCACGGGCAATCGGGGTCTTCCCTGACCCGGCCCGGGGTTCTGCCCTCACCGACCCGTGGGTCATGGAGACCGCACCGCGCCAACAGCATTAGGGTTCGTGGCATGTCGACGACGATCCGCCGAATCCTGGCCCGCACCCTCTTGCGCCTGGCGCGCTGGCGCGTCGAGGGTGAGGTGCCGCGTACGGGCATCATGGTCGGCGCACCCCACACCTCCAACTGGGACCTGGTGGGCGCCCTGATGATGCTGTGGTCCCGCGACGTCAGCCCCAAGATCCTGATCAAGCAGGAAGCCTTCAAGGGCCCCGTCGGCTGGATCCTCAGGGCCACCGGCGGCGTCGCCGTCGACCGGACCAACGCCTCCGAGGTCGTCGGCGAGCTGGCCTCCCACGCGGCGCGCGACGAGTCCTTCGTGATCGCCATCGCCGCCGAGGGCACCCGTTCCCAGGGCACCCACTGGAAGAGCGGTTTCTACCGGCTCGCCCAGGACACCGGCCTGCCGATCTCGCTCGGCTACATCGACGGCCCCACCCGCACGCTCGGCTTCGGCCCGACCTTCCCCGTCACCGGTGACGTGCGCGCCGACATGGACCGGGTGCGGGAGTTCTACGCGGACAAGCACGGGATCCACCCCGAGAACCGCACCGAGCCCCGGCTGCGCGAGGAGCTCGCGCCTCCCAGCCAGGACTGATCCGGCACGCGATCAGCTCTCGGCCGCCCCCGGCTTGCCTGCCTCCGCGTAGGACTGCACGGTGGAGATGGTGAGCGGGAAGTCGATGTCCAGGCCACGGAAGAGCAGCGTGGAGGCCGTCGCCGCAGCCTCGGTGGCCTGCTCGGCCACGGCCTCGGCCAACGCTGCCGGGGTGTGGATGACCACCTCGTCGTGGAGGAACAGGACCAGGTGCGGGCGCGTCGTCAACGGACCGCTCTCCCCCAGCTGCCACAGCCGGTTGCGCAGGTCCGCGATCCAGCACAACGCCCACTCGGCGCCGGTCCCCTGGACGACGAAGTTGCGGGTGAAACGGCCGTACGCGCGCCGTACGCTGGCTTGGGCCTCGCGATCGGCCGGCATCGCGTCCGGGTTCTGCGCCCAAGCAGCGGTCAGGCTCGCTGAGCCTCGACCCAGCAACGTACGCACTCCCTCACCCCGCTCGCCCGCACGCGCCGCCGCTTCCACGAGACCGAAGGCCTCGGGGTAGCGCTGGGTCAGCCCGGCAACCATCCGGCCACTCTCCCCGCGGGTCGCGCCGTACATCGCGCCCAGCAGCCCGAGCTTGGCGTGGGTGCGGGTCGCGACCGCTCCAGCGTCGACCATCCCCTGGTAGAGGTCGGCGCCGCGAGCGGCCCGGGCCAGCGCCCGGTCACCGCTCATCCCGGCGAGCACGCGCGGCTCGAGCTGGGCGACGTCGGCGACCACGAAACGCCAGCCCTCGTCGGCCACCGCGGCGGGTCGGATCTGCGTGGGGAAGGAGAGCGCGCCCCCACCGTTGGAGGACCAGCGACCCGTCGTGGACCCGGCCGGCTGGTAGGAAGGACGGAACCGTCCCCCACTGACCCACTGGTCGCTCCAGGCCCAGCCGTTGGTCTGGAAGAGGTGGACGAGCTTTTTGTAGCGCAGCAACGGCTCGATCACCGGGTGCTCGAGTGCCGCCAAGGTGTGGTGACGAGTGTCGTCGACGGCGAGGCCGGCACGACGCAACGCGGCCAGCAGTTCAGGACGCGAGTCGGGGTTCAGGGTGGGAGCCTCGAGCAGGGTGCGGGTCTGCGCCACCAGCGCCTCGACCTTCGCCGGCCGTGCGCCCCGCGGTGGACGTGGTCCCAGGAGACTCCGCAACAACTCTTCGTGCACGTCGGAGCGCCACGGGACCCCGGCGTGGGTCATCTCCGCGGCCACCAGCGCACCCGCCGACTCAGCGGCCAGCAACAACCCCAGCCGGGTGGCCTCCGGCGACGCCGCCACCGCAGCCCGTTGACGGTCGTCCTCCAGGTCAGCGCGCAACTGCTCGACGGCGTCGTCGACCGCGAAGAGCGCCGGCTCCGCGCTCACGCTCGGCGCGAGGCGGTCCCAGTGGTGCGACTCGTCTCCGGTCAGCAGCGCTGGCTCGACGGCGGGTGCGGAACGCAGGATCTGGCGTCCCAGACGTAGGTCGTGACAACGCGTGACCCGGACGCCGGCAGCGAGCAGCGGCGGATACCAGCGAGCGGTGTCGTCCCAGACCCAACGGGGTGCCTCGGGCTCACGACGGCTGACGTACGCCGGCAGGTCTCCCCCCGCGACCACCTCACGCGCACCACTCTGGGCGACCAGAACCCGGTCACCGGGGAGTCGGGAGAGCGTCACACGGGTCACCGGACCACTCTGCCACCCCCGCTGACGAGGAGCCGTGCTGCCACGCTCCAACTCACATTGCCGTAATGGCAAGAACAGTTGTCAACTCTACGGAGGCGTTGCAGGCTGAACCCATGAGCGACCACGCGACCCGACACCATGATCATGCAGACGAGCAGCCTTCGCACGACACCGAGATGTTCGAGCCAGCCAGCTGGGAGGAGCGCTACTCCGGCGAGGAGAAGATCTGGAGTGGGGACCCCAACCCGCAACTCATCACCGAGGCATCGCGCCTGACCCCGGGCACCGCGCTCGACGTCGGCTGCGGTCAGGGCGGAGACGTCATCTGGCTGGCCCAGCAGGGCTGGCAGGTCACGGGAGCGGACTTCTCGACCAATGGTCTGGCCCGGGCGGCCCGCCACGCCGAGGAGGCGGGCGTGGCGGAGCGTACGCAGTGGTGGCAGGTCGACGCGCGCGAGTTCGACGCCGAGGGACGCACGTACGACCTCGTCACGACACACTTCCTGCACCCGCCGGAGGGCGGGATGGTCGAGGTGACCCGACGACTCACCGAAGCGGTCGCTCCGGGTGGACACCTGCTGGTCGTGGGCCACGCCCCCTCCCCGACACTCACCCAGGGGGACACGGGCAAGATGCGCGCGATGTTCCTCGCCGTGGACTTGCTGCCCGCGCTCCCTGACTCGTTCGAGGTGGTCCTCGCCGAGCAGCGACCCCGCACGGTCACCCGCAACGGCAAGACCTTCGAGATCGACGACTCGACGCTGCTGGCCCGCCGCAAGGCCTGAGGGCTCAGGCTCGCAGGACCTTCGCCATCGCCTTGCCCTTGGCCAACTCGTCGACCAACTTGTCGAGGAAGCGGATCTTCTGCATCAAGGGGTCCTCGACGTTCTCGACCCGCACCCCACAGACCACGCCGGTGATGAGGTCTGCGTGCGGGGTGAGGCGGGCAGCGGCGAAGAACTCCTCGAAGGTGGTCTCCGCCTCCAGGTGGGCCTCCAGCTCGGCCTAGTCGAAACCCGTCAGCCACTCGATCACTTGGTGCAGCTCGGCCTTCGTCCGTCCCTTCCGCTCCACCTTGTTCACGTAGTGGGGGTAGACCGAGGCGAAACTCGTGGTGAAGATGCGGCTCATGCGCCAACGGTAGTTCCTCGCAGGATCGCGCCGAGCGTCAACAAAGGTTGACAAGGGGAGAGATGTCAACCAGAGTTGACGTCATGAGTACCGAGCTCGTCCAGTCCGCCTCCGGCGACGACCCGCTGACCGGCCTGCGCGCCGTGAGATCCCTGCGTGAACTTGCCACACGACTTGAAGATCTCCAGGTCAGCAGGGCCCGCGAGTCGGGGCTCTCCTGGCAGGAGATCGCCGACGCCCTCGGAGTCTCGCGGCAGGCCGTTCACAAGAAGCACGGAAGGAGACGCTGATGTTCGAGAGGTTCAGCACCCCAGCGCGAGAATCTGTGGTCAGGACCCAGCAGGTGGCACGGAGCCTGGGCTCGCGGCGCATCGATTCGCTGCACCTGCTGCTCACGCTCCTGGAGGACAGCACGGACGTGACCGGGGCGCTGCGATCCACGGGGGCCGACCCGACACGACTCGCTCGTGACCTTCGGGTCGAGGTGCGACGCTCCGGTCTGGACGGGGAGGCACTGGCCGTCCTCGGGATCGACCTCGACACGGTGCTGGAGCAGACGGACCGGGTGTTCGGCGCGGATGCCTTGATCCGGGCGGGCACTCCGGCCGGCCACATCCCCTTCGCGAGAGACGCCAAGAAGTCGCTCGAAAATGCGCTGCGTGAAGCCGTACGACTGAAGCAACGCACCCTCGAGACACGACACCTGTTCCTGGGCCTGGTCAGGGGTGACAGTGCAAGTCGGCTCTGGCTCGTCGCGCAAGGGGTGGACGTACGCGCCGTCAGTGAGGTCCTCGGGGCGCCGCCTGCCGCATCAGCCTGACTCGGCCGAGGGGCATCAGAGCGTGGCCGTCCGGCTCAGGCCGTACGCCGGTTCTTGCGCCAGATGGCAGCGGTGAGGACCGTGGCGAACGACGTCCAGGCCGCGTAGGGCGTCAAGAGCCCTCCGGCAGCCGGGTGTGCGGCGTAGCCGCTGCGCGCCAGGTCGATGCTGCTCGCGGCCAGGGCAGCGGCAACAGCAATGGAGGGAGCCAACTGCTGCCCCTTGAAGAACGACCAGCACCAGCCCGCGTTGAGCGCCATGTTGAGCGTCAGCTTGCGCCGGTAGGTAGTCGCCTGCTGTTCGGACATGTGGGCCTGGGCAACACCCGATCCGACTGCCGTCTGGGTGTAGAGGATCGTCCAGGCGATCGGAAAGACGATCGGCGGCGGCTGGATGGCTGGTTTGGCGAGGCTCTGGTACCAGGCACTCCTGGTGCCCGAGGCCGTGGCAACTGCTCCGAGGGCGGCAGCACCGATCGGCAGGCCGACGCTGGTGACGATCGCTCGAGTATCCATGGGCCCGACCCTACGAGCCGGCGTCAAGATCGAACAGGGTCTCCTGCTCGGCCTGCTCAGCCCGCTCCACCTGCTCGTCACGCAGCACCGCGGCCAGTTCGTCGCGACCCGGCAGGTCGTCGAAGCGCACGGTCCGGCCCGTGCGTACGTAGTGGAAGGCGGCGTCGACCTGCTCAGGCGGCACTCCGTTGAGCTCGGCCCACGCGAGGCGATAGACCGCCAACTGGAACGGGTCTGCGGTCTCGCGCCGGTTGGTCTTCCAGTCGACCACCAGGAAGCGGTTCGGCCCACCGGGCGCTGCCGGCTCCTGGTACACGGCGTCGATGCGCCCCCGGATGACGTGCGCATCGAGCACCAAGGAGAACGGAGCCTCCACCGCATGCGGCGCCCGGTCTGCGAACTCGCCCGACTCGAAGGACTTCTGGAGCACGCCCAGGTCGAAGTCGTCCTCGATGTCGGCGTCGAAACGACCCGGCAGGTCGTCCGGGTCGAGCAGACCCTGTTGGCCGAAGCGTGCCTCCACCCAGGCGTGGAACTGGGTGCCGAACTTGGCTGCGGGCGCAGGTGGCCGGGGCATCGGGCGCAGGAGCTCCTCGGCAAAACCGTGTGGGTCCTCCCGCAGCCGCATCATGGCCGAGGTCGAGATCGACGACGGCAGCGGCACCTCGACGGCACTGCTGCGGTTGGCCCGCACCTCGGTCAGGAGCCGCTCGATCTCGGAGTCCCAGCGGCCGAGGGTCTCCCGTTCCTCGAGCCCCAGCTCGTCGTGGGCATCGGGGGCTCCCGGATCTGCGGTCAGGACCCTGCGGGCCGCCTCCTCGCGTCGTACCCGCTCGTCACCACGGGCGGTGATCGGCCACTCGAAACTGGTCGGGTTGTCGATCCGGGGGTTGGTCTCACCCTCCTCCGGGACATACCAGGGCTCGGAGAGTGCACCCCAACTGTGCTGCATCTCCCGGACGGTCAGCAGGTAGGGCGAGGGTGCCAACGGCTTCTGGGTGGAGCCCCAGACGTGGCTGCTCACGACGAACTCGTCCTTGGCCCTCGTGTACGCGACGTAGCCCAGCCGCAACTCCTCGAGTGCCTGGTGCGCCTTGGCGCGCTCCTTGAGCGACTCGGGTGGCCCGTCGATGTCCTCACACCGGTGTCCCAGGAGTTGTGGGACCGAGGCGTGGTCACCGCGCAGGGCGGCCGGGAGCTCGTGACAGACCGAGGTCCACTGCGAACGGAGCTTCGTGGTGGGAAAACGACCCTCGGCGACCCCGACGAGGAAGACGAGCCCGTACTCGAGCCCCTTGGCCCGGTGGACGGTCAGCAACTTGACCGCGTCGGACTCGCTGGGCGGCGCCAGGTCGAGCCCGCCGCCGTACTCGTCCTCGGTCTCCAGCCAGGCGTTGAGCGCCGTCAGGGTGACGGTGCCCTCGACGGACTGGAAATCGGCCACCGCCTTGACGAAGAGGTCCAGGTTGTCGCGTCGTGCCTGGGCCGCCGGAGAGGTGGAGGATGCCAACTCGGTGTCGAGACCGGTGACGTCCATGATCCGGCGCAGCAGGTCGAGCAACGGCTCACCCACGAAGGACCGCAGGTGACGCAACTCGTCGGCCAGTCGCGAAAAGCGGGCCAGGGCATCGGCGGAGTAGGGCAGGTCTCCTGGTGACTCCAGCGCCTCGTTGAGGGAAGCGACCTCGGTCGGGTCAGCGCCGGCGACGGAGTCGGACAACTCCTCGTCGACCGAGCGTTCCACCTCGCCCGGCCGCTCCCCCTGAGCCAGGTCCATCGACCGCCGCCCGAGCAGGGCGAGGTCGCGCACCCCGATCTCCCACCGTGGTCCCGCGAGCAGCGTCAGCAAGGAGGCGTTGTCGGTGAGGTCCTCCAACAGACTCAGCGTGGCGACGACCTGCGCGACCTCGGGCAGCCGGATCAGACCGCTCAGCCCTACGATCTCGACCGGGATGCGCGCCTCGGAGAAGTAGTCGTAGGCGTCCGCACCGTGCTTGTTGGTCCGCACCAACACACCGATGTCACCCCAGGCGCGTCCCGCGTCGTGGGCGGCCTGGATCTCGGCGACCAACCATTCGAGTTCGTCGGTGTCGGTGCGGTGGAGCACTGCTCGAACCATGCCCTCGGCCGCGTCCGGCTTGGCCTCCAGCGGCTCGACCAGGGTGCCCTCCTCCTCGAGGAGAGGGCGAGCCAACTGGTTGGCGACCTCGAGGATCCGACGATCCGAGCGTCGATTGACGGTGAGCGAGAAGCGCCCGGCCGGGCTGCCGTCCGCATGGGGGAACTGTTCGCGGAACTGCTGGATGTTGGCCACCGATGCGCCCCGCCAACCGTAGATCGCCTGGTTGGGGTCACCCACGGCGGTGACTGCGTGACCACGCCCGGTGGTTGCGTCGGGACCGCTGAAGAGACCGGCCAGCAGTCGGGCCTGGGCCACCGAGGTGTCCTGGTACTCGTCGAGCAGGACCACGCGGTACTTGTCGCGCTCCGCGGCACCCACCTCGGGAAACTCCGAGGCCAGCCGGAAGGCCCCTGCGATCTGGTCTGAGAAGTCCATCAGGCCGAGACGGGCCTTGAGGGCACGGTAGGCGACGACAAGGTCCAGCAACTCCTCACGCTGGTCCATCTTTGCCATCACGGTGCCCAGCGTCTTCTGCTTGGTGACGGTCCTGCCCCCGGCCTCGACCAGAGCTTGGAGCTCGGCCGCGAAGAGTGGGCGCTCACCGACATGGAAGTCACGGACCTGTTGCGGTGTGACGAGGTGTTCGCTCATCGCACCGTCCAGCGCGAGCAGCCATCCGATGACGGTCGCCGGGTGGTCGGAGAGATGCTCGACCCTGCCCTGGTGCTGGGTGATGACGCGTTGGGCCAACTGGAAGCGTGACGCGTCGGCCATCACGCGCAGATCCTGCTCGTGCCCGATCCGCAGGCCGTGCTCACCGAGCAGGTTGGCGGCGTAGGCGTTGTAGGTCGAGATGACGGGCTCGAGACGCTCCGGGGCCTCACCGAGCTCCCCCGGGGCAGCCTGATCCAGGCCTGCCCGGGACAACGCCTGACGGACCCGGTGGGACAGTTCCGCAGTGGCCTTGGTGGTGAAGGTGAGACCCAGCACCTGGTCAGGTCGCACGAGCTCGTTGGCGACCAGGTAGATCACCCGGGCCGACATGACTTCGGTCTTGCCCGACCCGGCGCCTGCGATGACCACGCCGGGAGCGGGAGGGGCGCTGATGGCGGCCCACTGCTGCTCCGACATCGTGAAGTCAGCCCGGGTGAGGTCGCGCAGGTCCTGCGGGGTGGAGATCCGACCGGTGTTGAGGAGGCTCACGCGATCACTCCTGCCGTGGTCTTGGCCGGGCACAACGCCCTGAAGCTGCAGAACCTGCAGTGGTCGCCGGGGGTGGCCACGAACTCCTCGTTGCGGATGACTGCGACGGTCTGCGCCAACTGCCGTTCGGCCAGCACCCATCCCTGCTCGTCCGGCTTCTGCGGCGCCTGCACCTGGACCTTGGGCCGACCGGTGGGCGACTTGCGCAGCTGCCACAGCTCCGCACCCCCGGACTCCTTGTCGGGTCCGACGATCTCGGCGAAGGCGCCCTGGTTGACGGCGTACTGGTAGATCCCCAACTGCGGGTGCTCACCCAACGACTTGTCCGTGGGCGTCGACTTGCCGGTCTTGAGGTCGACCACGACGATCTTCCCCTCGGCGTCCATCTCGATGCGGTCGGCAAACCCACGCAGCGCCACCTCGGAGCCGTCCGGCAGCGTCGAGATGAACGAGAAGGACGCTTCGGTCCCCAGCACCGTCCGAGCCGCTGGCGAACGGTGGTGGGTGAGGAAACGCTCGATCGCACTGCGGGCCTCGACCCGCTCCTTCTCCCGCGACCACGGGGTCCGGAAGGGAAGCCGGTCCCACACGCCGTCGACCATCGCCATCAGGTCGTCGACCTCGGCGTCGGCCAGCTCGCCGGCCGCGACGTGCTCGGCCAACTTGTGGACCAGGTTGCCGAAGGCCGCTGCCTGGCCGGAGAAGGTCGAGCCTCCAGCCTCTCGTTCGAGGAACCACTGGGCCGGGCAGGTCGCCACCGAGGTGACGGTGGAGGCAGAGAGACGCACGGGCTCTTCGGACGGACGCACCGGGGTCTCGTTGCGGGTGGTGCCGTGGGTGCCCCACCAGCGCACGGGGTCGGCAGCGGGAGCAACCGGGCGCCCCCCGACCTCCTCCCGGGCCAGGGCAGCAAGGCGCCGGGCGGCCGCCTCGCGCAGCGGCTCCGGTCGCTCCGGGTCGGCGACGGTCCGGCGCAGCTCGGCCACCACCCCGTTCAGGGTCAGGGGTCGGGTCGGACGCCCGACCTCGTGACGTGGCTCAGCGTCCTCCGGCAGCAGCTCCTCGAGGAAGCGCGAGGCCAACTCGCCGTCGTCGCTGCGCGAGGCGACCGCGGAGACGACCAACCGATCGCGGGCTCGGGTGCAGGCGACGTAGAAGAGGCGACGTTCCTCGGCCAGCAGGCTGGCTGCCGACGCGTCCTCGGAGAGGAGCAGGTGGCCGTAGCGATCTGCGGTCAACCGGTCGGCACCCAGCAGGGTGGCGCGCCGTTGCAGAGTGGGCCACACCCCTTCCTGGACATGTGCCACCACCACCAGCGGCCACTCGAGGCCCTTGGAGCGGTGAGCGGTCATCAGACGCACGGACGCGCCTCGGACGCCCTTGTCGACGAGGGTGTCGGCGGGGATCTGTTGCGCCTTGACCTCCTCGAGGAAGTTCTGGGCGGAGGTGCGGCCGCGCTGGTCCTCCGCGCGGGCCGCGGTGTCGAAGAGGGCGCAGATCGCATCCAGGTCTCGGTGGGCCCGCCGTGCGCCACCCCCGCCTCGCAGCACCATGCCTCGCATCTTCGAACCCCAGTCCGTGCCGGACCAGAGGTGCCACAGCAGCGCCTCGACGTCATCCCCCGACTCCAGCGCCCGCCCGGTGGCGGCGATCAGGTCGGCGAGGGCCCGCGCCTTCCGGGTCACAGCGGCCTCGAGACCGTCGAACTCCGTGGGGGCGACCAGCGCCCGGGCAACCAGCTCCCCAGAGCTCAGGGCCGGGCGTTGCTCGGCGACGGCGGCCGAGACCTCGCGCTGACGAAAGGCACGACCGAGGGCACGCAGCTCAAGGGCCTGCAACCCGCCCAGCGGGGAGAGGAGCAGCGACTCCGCGGTCTCGACCGTCGGCACCTGCTGGTCTGCGCCCACCGAGTCGATCACCGCACCCAGGGCATCGAGCAAGGGCCGCACGCCCGGCTCGTCGGCCAGGGGAATCTCGTCAGAGGCGACCTCCACGGGAACACCCGCGCTGGTCAGCAGGCGGCGCAGCACCGGGAGGGTGCTGCGACCTGAACGGACCAGGACAGCCATGTCGGACCAGCTGACGCCGTCCTCCAGGTGCGCCCGACGCAGCAGGTCTGCGATCCGCTCGGCCTCCGCGCGTTCGGTGTCGTAGGTGATCACCTCGACGCGACCCGGCGCAGTCCCTTCGGCGACCTGCGGCCGGTTGAACGCCCGGGCGACATCGGCGGGGATGGCCCCGGTCAACGGCAGCCGGCTCGAGATCCGGGTGGCGGCGGTGAGGATCTCCGCGCCGAACCGTCTCGTCGTGCCGAGGACGACCACCGGCGCACGCTCCCCCTCACGGGTGGGAAAGACCGACGGGAAGTCGAGGATCCCGCGCACCTCGGCGCCCCGGAAGCCGTAGATCGACTGGTGAGGGTCACCGACCGCCACCAGGTTGCCCCCGGCGCCGGTGATCGCCTGGAGGAGCGCAACCTGTCCGGGGTCGGTGTCCTGGTACTCGTCGACGAATACGTGTGCGAACTCCTGTCGCAACTCCGGGGCGTGCGCCTGGGCCTCGATCACCGCCCGCCGCACGAGGTCGGGGTAGTCGGTGGCTGCGTGGTTGTCGAGGTTGTCGAGGTAGTGGCGCAGGAAGACCCCGGCGGCCAAGAGCTCAGGAGCCTCGGGAGTTGCTCGCCCGAGCTCGATCAACTGGGCGTCGTCAGCGCCCTTCTCACGGGCTCGGGAGATCACTGTCGCGACCTCACGGGCGAAGCCCCGGGTGCCTGCGGCCACCCTCAACCCGGGTGGCCAGGGCAGCTCGTCACCGTAGGTCTCCAGCAACTCACGGATCATCACGTCGGCCTGCGGGGCGGTCAACACGCGCAACGGGGCGGTGTAGAGCTCGGCCGGGGTGAACCTGCGCACCAGCGCGTAGGCAAACGAGTGAAAGGTCATGGACAACGGGCTCGCGACCGTGCGCCCCAGCCGGGACGAGACCCGGTCGCGCAGTTGTTCGGCGGCCTTGCGCGAGAAGGTCAGCGCCAGCACGGAGGCCGGGTCGGCACCACGCGCGTCGATCCGCTCGACGATGGCCTCCACCAAGGTGGTGGTCTTCCCGGTCCCCGGGCCGGCCAGCACGAGCAGTGGACCGCCCCGGTGGTCGACGACCGACTGCTGGGCAGCGTCCAACGCCGGCACTGCGACGACGGCCTCGGGCGGGCGGACCAGACGGACCTGGGAACTCATGGGGACAGCCCATCACAGGGCGCCGACAACCAACCCCGAACGCCCACCCCGGGAGCGCTCAGAGGTCCATGGGGCGGTCGTTGTAGACGCCCGCCGGCTCCTGTCCGCTCAGTTCCTGGATGCGCGCCATCACGGTGTCGGTCACTTCGCGTCGCAACTTGCCCAGGGGCGCGGTGCCGATCCGGCCGGAGAAGTCGAGGGGCTCGCCGAACTGCACGGTGACCTCGGCCAGACGGGGCAGCCTGGCTCCGACCGGTTGGATCGCCTCGGTGCCGCGCAGGCCGATCGGCACGACCGGCGCACCGGCCGTGAGAGCCAGGTGCCCCACGCCCGTACGTCCTCGGTAGAGCCGCCCGTCACGACTGCGGGTGCCCTCGGGATAGATCCCGAACGCCTCACCCCGACCGAGCACCTCGAGGGCGGTCTGCAGACTGTCGAGGGCTGCCTTGGTGTCGTCACGGTCCACCGGCAGCATGCCGAGCCCTTCGAACCAGGCCTTGGTCAGTCGCCCCTTCAGCCCTGGGCCCTCGAAGTAGTCCGACTTGGCCAGGAAGACCACCCTGCGTGGCACCAGCACCGGGATCACGACGGAGTCGACGAAGCTGAGGTGGTTGCTGGCCAGGATCACCGGGCCCTCGGCGGGGACGTGCTCCAGGCCGATCACCTCGGGGCGCCACACGGCCCGTGCCAGCGGCGGAACGGCTCGATGGAGCACCTCGTAGAGCATGCGCGCATTCTCGCGCAGCAGCTTGGTCCCCCACAGGTCCGGGCGCTACCCACCGGTTCGGTCGGCGCCCGGGACAGGTACGACGAAGGCCACCCCGAGGTCGACACGGCCGCCTTCGCGCAGGGGCGTGCCCTCCTCCAACCATGCCACCCGGGCGAGCTCCGCCTTGTGCGGCGCCATCGATCCGTCGGCACGCACCACCCGCCACCAGCAGACCGATGCACCGTCACGCCTCATCACCGAGGCGACCACGCGCGGTCCTCCGCGACCCACCACCGCACCCACTGCCTCAGCCACGGCGCCGTACGTCGTCACCCGTCCGCGCGGCACGCTCTCGACACAGCGCAGGACCAGCTCCGCATAGCCGTCAGGGCCTGCGTACGCTCCGGGGTCCACCGCCGTCATGACCGCTGCGGTCAGTAGGCCGGCTGGCTCGGGTCGATGAGGTTGACCCACGCTGCCGAACCGCCGCCCACGTGGACCGCATCGGAGTAACCGGCGCCCTTCACGACGGCCAGGCACTCCGCAGACCGGACCCCGGTCTTGCAGTAGAGGATGACCTGCTTGTCGGCGGGGAGCTGCTCCAACGCGCTGCCGTTGAGGAAGTCCCCGCGCGGGATCAGCACCGATTCGGGGATCAGGTTGATCTCACGCTCGTTGGGGTCGCGCACGTCGACCAGCACGAAGTCACGCTCGCCGCGGGTCCGTTCGGCCATCAACGTCTCGAGCTGGCGCACCGAGATGGTCGAGTCGGCAGCGGCATCGGCTGCCTCGTCGGAGATCGCGCCGCAGAAGGCGTCGTAGTCGATGAGGTCGGTGACGGTCGGGTTCTCGCCGCAGAGCGCGCAGTTGGGGTCCTTGCGGACCTTGAGCTTGCGGTACTCCATCTCCAGCGCGTCGTAGATCATCAGCCGGCCGACCAGCGGTTCGCCGGCACCGGTGAGCAGCTTGATCGCCTCGGTCGACTGGATCGACCCGACCGAGGCGCAGAGCACGCCCAGGACACCACCCTCGGCGCAGGACGGCACCATGCCGGGCGGCGGCGGCTCGGGGTAGAGGCAGCGGTAGCACGGAGCGTCAGGAGCGAGCCGCGGCGCGAAGACGGAGGCCTGGCCGTCGAAGCGGTAGATCGAGCCCCAGACGTAGGGAATGCCCAGGAAGTAGGCGGCGTCGTTGACCAGGTAACGGGTGGCGAAGTTGTCGGTGCCGTCGACGATCAGGTCGTAGCCGGCGAAGACGTCGCGCACGTTGTCGTTGTCGAGCCGGGTGTTGTGCACGACCACGTCGACGAGCGGGTTGATCTCGGCGATCGAGTCCCGCGCCGACTCGGCCTTGGGGCGGCCGATGTCGGACTGGCCGTGGATCACCTGGCGCTGGAGGTTGGACTCGTCCACCTCGTCGAACTCGACGATGCCGATCGTGCCGACGCCGGCCGCCGCCAGGTACAGCAGAGCGGGTGAGCCGAGTCCCCCTGCGCCGATGACCAGGACACGGGCGTTCTTCAGCCGCTTCTGACCCGTCATGCCGATGTCCGGGATGATCAGGTGCCGGCTGTAGCGGCGGACCTCGTCGACGGTGAGCTCAGCTGCCGGCTCGACCAGCGGGGGGAATGACACAGGGGCTCCTCGGGTCTGTTCGCGGGTGCTCCGGGGAGCAGCAGGCGGTGGCGTACAGGGGCTCAACGCCGTGGTCCTGACCCATTGTTCCCCCCGACCGGACACCGCAGCACGCACGGGTGTGCCGATGAAGCCGCCAAAAGAGGTCAGGCGGTCGCACACATGGAGGTTCCGGACCAGTAACATCGACATCCACACATCAGGAGGACTGCCTTGAGCGTTGGACGGTACGAAGTGGATCCACGCCCGAAGGGCGCCCGCATGCCCCGCCGGGAGCGACGCGCGCAGTTGCTCTCCTCAGCGCTCGAGGTCTTCGTCGCCCACGGATACCACTCCGCAGCCATGGACGACATCGCCGATCGGGCGGGCGTCTCCAAGCCGGTGCTCTACCAGCACTTCCCCGGCAAGCTCGAGCTCTACATGGCGCTGCTGGACCAGTCCTGCGACGCCATCACCGAGTCGATCCGGACCGCCCTGGCCTCGACGCAGGACAACAAGGAGCGGGTGGCGGCCGCCATCGCAGCGTTCTACGAGTACGTCGCCAACGACTCCGGTGCGTTCCGCCTCGTCTTCGAGTCCGACCTCACCAACGAACCGGCCGTGCGCGAGCGCGTCGACCGCGTCACCGACGACTGCGCCGCCGAGATCGCCGAGGTGATCCAGCAGGACACCGGGCTCCCCCGCGAAGCCTGCCTGCTGCTCGCAGTCTCCCTGGTGGGAATGGGACAGGTCAGCGCCCGGTTCTGGTTGTCGGGCTCCGGCGCCGACGGCACCATCTCCCAGGCCAACGCTGCGGCCCTCGTGGCTGGCCTCGCCTGGCGTGGTATCCGCGGCTACCCCAAGGAAGCCTGACCCCACACCGCTCGAACGATCCATCCGCGCACTGCGGCAACCGCACCAGAAGGAGGACCTCACATGGAGGTCAAGATCGGCATCCAGCACTCCCCCCGCGAGATCGTCGTCGACGTCGACGGCAGCCAGGAGGAGATCGCAGACAAGGTCTCGGCTGCTGTGGGTGGCGGGACCCTGTCCCTGACCGACACCAAGGGTCGCGTCGTGCTCGTGCCCGGCGACCGCATCGCCTACGTCGAACTGGGCAAGGCCAACGCCGGGACCGTCGGCTTCCGCTGACCCCGCGTCACCACGTACGAAGAGGCCCCCATCCGCTGCGGCGGGCGGGGGCCTCTTCGCGTACGGCTCAGGCCTCCAGGCCGAGCTCTGCCATCCGTTCGGTGTGGCGTTCGGTGAGTCGGGTGAACATCCGGCCGATGGCGGCGAGGTCCATCCCGGGGCGATCGACACCACCGGCCAGCAGGGCGGTCATCGCGTCTCGTTCGGCCGCGACCCGCTGGGCCTGGATGAGGGCCTCCCCCATCAACCGTCGCCCCCACAGGGCGAGTCGTCCGCCGAGGCGGTGGTCGCGTTCGATCGCCTCGCGCACCTTCTCCACCACGAACGCCGAGTGTCCGGAGTCGGAGAGGGTCTCGGTGATCAAGGCCCTGGTCTCAGGGTCGAGGTAGGCGGCGACCTCACGGTAGAAGTCGCTGGCCAGGCCGTCGCCGACGTAGACCTTGACGAGGCCCTCGTACCAGTCGGACGGCGCAGAGTGCTCATGGAACGCGTCGAGCGCGGCCCGGAAGGGCTCCATGGCCAGGACCGGATCTGCGCCGAGAGCGGTGAGCCGCGCGTTGAGGGTCAGCAGGTGACCGAACTCCGAAGCAGCCATGGCCGACAGCGCGATCTTGTCGGCGATGCCGGGGGCCATCTTCGCGTCCTCGGCGAGGCGCTCGAAGGCAGCCAGCTCGCCGTAGGCGATCGCACCCAGAAGATCGATCACGGCCTCCTTGTAGGCCGAGTCGGCGAAAGCACCCTGACCGGCGCCAGGCTGTGATTCAGTCATGGCATGACCCTACCGATAGAGTGAGGTACGACATGCGCTCGCCCAGACGTGCGCGGTCACCATTTCCACATGGACCGGTGAAAGACCGTCCATGGCATGTGCGCGGCAGAACGCCGGGCCCGGAGCCCCACAGGCTCCCCGCCCAGTCGAGTCAGCCGCAAGTGCAAACTTCGACGAAAGCGAAATCCACGCGTGACCACCTTCCGTGACCTCGGGGTACACCCCGAAATCTGTGATGCCCTCGAACGCACCGGCATCACCACCCCCTTCGCCATCCAGGAGATGACCCTCTCGGTCGCCCTGGTCGGCACCGACCTGATCGGTCAGGCCCGTACGGGCACCGGCAAGACCCTGGCCTTCGGCATCCCCGTGCTGCAGCGCTCGGTCTCCCCCAAGGACCCCGACTACTCCGAGATCCCCCAGGGCAAGCCCCAGGCCCTCGTCGTCGCCCCGACCCGTGAGCTCGCGCTCCAGGTCTCCTCGGACCTGCAGATCGCCGGCGCCGACCGTGGCCTGCGGATCCTCACCGTCTACGGCGGTGTCGCCTACGAGGGTCAGCTCGAGGCCCTCGAGGCCGGCGTCGACGTCGTCGTCGGCACCCCCGGGCGTCTGATCGACCTCGCGAACCGCAAGGTGCTCGACCTCTCCCACGTGCACGCCCTGGTCCTGGACGAGGCCGACGAGATGCTCGACCTGGGCTTCCTGCCCGACGTCGAGCGACTTCTCTCGCTCACCCCGGAGACCCGCCAGACCATGCTCTTCTCGGCAACCATGCCGTCGGCCATCGTCTCGCTGGCCCGCACGCACATGCGCCACCCGATGAACATCCGCGCCGAGTCCTCCTACGAGAACGCGACCGTGCCGCTCACGGCCCAGTTCGTCTACCAGGCGCACGACCTGGACAAGCCCGAGATGATCGGCCGTCTCCTGCAGTCGGAGACGATCGAGAAGATGGTCGTCTTCACCCGGACCAAGCGTCAGTCGCAGCGGGTGGCCGACGACCTCGTCGAGCGCGGCTTCAAGGCCGCGCCCCTGCACGGCGACATGGCCCAGGTGGCCCGCGAGAAGGCGATGACCAAGTTCCGCGAGGACAAGCTCCAGGTCCTCGTCGCGACCGACGTCGCTGCCCGCGGCATCGACGTCCGCGGAGTCTCGCACGTCATCAACTACACGTGCCCCGAGGACGACAAGACCTACGTCCACCGCATCGGTCGCACCGGACGCGCGGGGGCCTCCGGCATCGCGATCACCTTCGTCGACTGGGCCGACATCCAGCGCTGGAAGATGATCAACAAGACCCTCGACCTGCCGTTCGACGAGCCGGTGGAGACCTACTCCAGCTCCGAGCACCTCTACAAGGAGCAGGGCATCGCGCCCGGCACCAAGGGACGCATCGTCCCCGAGGCGCCGCGTGAGCCGCGCAAGAGCGACCGTTCGCGCTCGGACCGTCCCGGAACGGACCGTTCCGGTACGGACCGTCCCCGCACTGAGCGTGCTCCGCGCGAACGCAACCGGACCCGCACTCGCAACAGCGGGACCGACACCAACACCGAGGCCAGGGCTGCGGCTCCCGCTGGTGTGGAGGCTGCTGCGACCGGTCCCGCCGTCGAGGGCGAGGCCAAGCCGCGTCGCCGCCGCCGTCGTCGCTCAGGCGGTGGCTCGGGCGAGGGCAGCGGAACGTCGGCCGCGCCCGCCAGCACCGACAGCTGACTTCCTGACGTACGGAGAACCCCCGATCGCCGCACAGCGCTCGGGGGTTTCGTACGTCCGGACCCGGCGGGGCCGGTCGCCTCAGGACTTCTTGCGGCGGCGACGGCGCCCCGCACGCTCGCGTGCCACCAGGCCCTCGGCCACCTCGCGGTAGGCTTGTGCACCCTTGCTGGTGCGTGCCGTGCTCAGGATGGACCGCCCTGCCGCCGGCGCCTCGGCGAACTTGATCGTCTTGGGGATCGACGGAGTGATCACCTCGAGGTCGTACGTCTCCGCGATGTTCTCCAGGACGGCACGCGCATGTGTCGTGCGACCGTCGTACATGGTCGGGAGCACGCCCCAGTTCTGCAGGTCGGCATTGGTGTGCTGACGTACGTCGTGCAGGGTGTCGAGGAGTTGACCGACGCCGCGGTGAGCCAGGGTCTCGCACTGCAGGGGGATGATCACGGCGTCCGCCGCGGTCAACGCGGCCACCGTCAGCACACCCAGCGTGGGTGGGCAGTCGAGGATCACCCAGTCGTAGGTGATCTGTTGGGCCGCCAACGTCTCGAGGATGGTGCGGACCAACTTCTCGCGGCCCACGACACCGGCGAACTCGGTCTCCACTCGGGCCAACTCGATCCCGGCAGGCAGCAGGTCAGGGCCGTCCTCGGTGCCGACCAGGGCCTGGGCAGCGCTCGCGTTGCCGACGATCACGTCGTGGACCGTGACGTCGAGGTCCTCGGGGTCGACCCCGAGCGAGAAGGTCAGGGACCCCTGTGGATCGAGGTCGACCAGCAGGACGGAGTGGCCCAGCTCCGACAGGGCCGCCCCGAGTGAGACGACGGACGTGGTCTTGGCCACGCCGCCTTTCTGGTTTGCTAGCGCAAGTGTCGTCATGGCAGTCACATCATGCCGGAGACCGGGCATCATCCGTAGCCCCATCTGAAAGGTGATTCATGGGTTCGCGCACCGCACTCGTCACCGGAGCCACTGTCGGCATCGGTCGCTCCTTCGCCCACCAGCTCGCCGCTCGCGGTCACGACCTCGTCCTCGTGGCCCGCGACGCACCCAGACTGCAGCACGAGGCCGAACTGTTGACCTCCCGTCACGGGTGTGTGGTCGAGGTGATCGTGGCGGACCTGACCGACCGCGAGCAGCTCGCGACGGTCGAGGCCCGCCTCAGCGACGACGAGCACCCGATCGACCTGCTGGTCAACAACGCCGGCTTCGGACTGAAGGATCGCTTCCTTGACCACTCCGTCGAGGACGAGCAGGCCATGCTGGACGTCCTGGTCGTCGCCGTCATGCGATTGAGCCACGCCGCCCTCTCCTCGATGGCCGGGCGCGGCCACGGCGGAGTGATCAACGTCGCCAGCGTCGCGGCATTCCTGCCGCGGGGCACCTACGGAGCCGCGAAGGCGTGGGTCGTCTCCTTCGGCGAGTGGGCTGCGGCAGAGTATCGACCCCGGGGCGTCACCGTCACCACCGTGTGTCCCGGCTTCACCCGGACAGAGTTCCACGCCCGGATGGACGTCGCGGCCGACTCCGCCCCCGGGTTCATGTGGCTCGATGCCTGCGACCTCGTCCGCCAGACCTTGCGCGACCACGACCGGGGCAGACCGCTCTCGGTGCCGGGCGTCCCGTACAAGGCGATCGTGGGGGTCGCGCACCTCGTCCCCCCGCGGGTGTTGCTGCGCTTCCAGTCCCTGGGCCGGCGCTGATCGGGCGCCGCGCAGGGATCAGCCGATGCGGGATCAGCCGATGACTGCCGGCGTGGTTCGCCCAGCACGCAGGGCCGCGCTCTCGGCGGCTGCGATGAGCCGGGCGTACTGCTCCGGGTCGGTGGTGTTGCAGCCCAGGGCGTGACCGATCTTTCCCTCGCCGTGGTGGTCGCTGGATCCGGTGACCACCAGGTCCAGGTCGGCCGCGATGGCGCGCAACTCGGCGCGTTCGCGAGCCCCGTGGTCCTCGTGGTCGACCTCGATCCCGGTCAGTCCGTGCTCCTTCAACCGCCGGAAGGCGGCGGCGTCGAGCACCTGCTCGGCGCCCCGGCCCCACGGGTGGGCCAGGACGCTCACGCCCCCGGCCTCCTCGACCTGGGCCACCATCTCCCACAGGTCCGCGGCCGTCCGCGGGACGAAGGCCTTGCCTCCCGGTCCCAGGTAGCGCCTGAAGGCCTCGCCGCGGTGGGCCACGACCCCGGCAGCCACCAAGGCGTCCGCGACGTGCGGGCGGCCCACGGCCACCGTGTCCCCGGCGACCTCGGCAACGTCCTCGGGGGTGATCAGCACGTCGACCGCGGCCAGTCGCTCGAGGATCGTCGGCAACCGGTCGTTGCGGGCTCGCAGCACGGCCTCCAGACCTGTCCGGATCCCTTCATGACCGGGATCCGGCAGGTAGGCGAGGAGATGCACGCCGTGGCCGTCGAGGATCGTGCTGATCTCCACGCCACGCACCAGCGTCAACCCGACCTGAGTGGCCGCCCGGGCTGCTTCGTCCCATCCCACGAACGTGTCGTGGTCGGTCAGCGCCAGGACGTCGAGCCCCGCCTCCCGAGCGGCGTGCACCAACTCGGTCGGGCTCTGGGTCCCGTCACTCAGGTGGGTGTGGCTGTGGAGGTCGATCCGCACGGGGTCAGGGTAGTCCCCCGTCGATCAGGACCCGCCACCTCCGGCCTTGCGGCGGTGCATCGGAGGTGCGACGTTCTTGTCGGCGATCTCGGAGCCGTGTGCCTTCTCCTTGACCGGGGCGTCCTCGTGAACGCCCTTCTCGACGCCGTTCTTGCGCTCCAGGGCCTCGCGCATCTTGGCCTTCAGGTCTTCGTTGGTCATGGACCACTCCAATCGTCGAGGGACTCACCAGCCTGTCACGCGCCGCCACCGGTGGCCAGCCATTTGCGACGTCCAGCCACCGGGGGGATTGATTGAACTGCGCAACCAACCGGTAGGTTGGGGGACGATCGAAAGGGTGATCATGGCTCAGCGTACGTTCCTGCACATCGGCCCCCCGAAGACCGGAAGCAGCTACCTCCAGGCCATCTGGCGTGACCACAAGGAGGAGCTGGCGACCCAGGGACTGCTGTATCCCGGCACCCGGGGCAGCGAGCACTTCCGCGCCTTCGTCTCGGCCACGAAGAACTCGCTCTACTATCCCCGTCAGGACGAGCGTGCCCGTGGCACGTGGGACCGTTTCATCCGAGAGGTCGAGACCTGGTCCGGTGACGCCGTCATCAGCAGCGAGCACTTCTCCCGGGTCCGTGCCGAATCGGTGGAGCCTGTCCTCGCTCGCCTCAGCGAGGTCTCCGACGAGGTGCACGTGGTCATCACTGCCCGTGACCTCGCCCGACAGGTCCTGGCGTCCTGGCAGCAGGCGGTGAAGACCGGATCCAGCAAGACCTTCGACACGTTCTGGACCGAGCGGGCCGAGGTCGACCCAGAGAACCCCACCGCTTTCTGGCGCGGCCAGGACCTGCCGCGTCTCATCAGACGGTGGGGAGCGACGTTGCCTCCCGGCCACGTCCACCTGGTCGTCCACGGCCCCCGGGGCACGGCCCATGACCGACTGTGGCACCAGTTGTGCGAGGTCACCGGCACGGATCCGAGCGTGCTCACCGAGGCGAACATCCTCAACGAGTCCCTGGGGGTCGCGGAGATCGAGGCGTTGCGACGGGTGAACGAGGGCCTGCCCAAGAAGCGCAATCGCGTCGGTACCAACACGCTCACGAGCAAGTTCCTGACTGCCCAGGCGCGTGACCTCGGCCGGACGATGCATCGCCCTCGGATCACTCCGGAGGCGCACGCCTGGGCGACCGAGCGCTCCAGGGCCATGGTCGCCGAGTTGCGGGACCTCGAGCTGGACCTGGAGGTCGTCGGGGACCTCGACGACCTCCTCGTTGATCCCACACCCCCCACGGGCGGCCGACTTCCCGAGGAGGTGAGCGACGACGAGGTCAGGGAGGTGACGACCGCCCTCATGGGTCGTCTGCTGATGCACGCGGCGGAGAACCGCGACTCGATACGTGCCCTCCAAGAGGAGAACTCCCGGCTGCGTCAGAGCGTCAAGGCTGCTGACCAGGGAACTCTGCGTGAACACGCAGTACGTTCGGCCAAGCACCGGCTCCGCGCCCTGCGGCGCGACGCCTGACTCCTCGCTGGACACCACGCAAACGCGGGCGGTGCCTTTCTCGGCACCGCCCGCGTTGACGTCGTACGTGAAGCTCTTGTGATCAGGCCTTGAGCTTGTAGTCCTTGAGCATGCTCTTGCCGATGATCATCTTCTGGATGTCAGAGGTGCCCTCGCCGATCAGCATGAACTTGACCTCACGCATGATCCGCTCGATCTCGTACTCCTTGGAGTAGCCGTAGCCGCCGTGGATCCGGAAGGAGTCCTCGACGACCTCGTTGGCGTACTCGCTGGCGACCATCTTGGCCATGCCGGCCTCCACGTCCATCCGCTGGCCGGTGTCCTTGAGCCGGGCCGCGCGCACCATCATCGTGTGGGCGGTCTCGACCTTGGTCGCCATCTCGGCGAGGCGGAAGAGGACGGCCTGGTGCTGGGCGATCGGCTTGCCGAAGGTCTCGCGCTGCTGGGCGTAGTCGATGCCCAGCTCGAAGCCGCGCCAGGCCAGACCGCAGGCACGAGCCGCGACGTTGACGCGACCGACCTCGACGCCGTCCATCATCTGGAAGAAGCCCTTGCCCGGCTCGCCACCCAGGATCTGGTCGGCGCCGATGACGTGGCCCTCGAAGATCATCTCCGTGGTGTCGATGCCCTTGTAGCCCATCTTGTCGATCTTGCCGGGCACGGTGACGCCCTGGGCGGTCTCGCCGAAGCCGGCTTCCTTCTCGACCAGGAAGGTGGTCATGTTCTTGTAGACCGAGTCCGCACCCTCGTCGGTCTTGACCAGCACGGCCACCAGGGTGGAGGAGCCACCGTTGGTCAGCCACATCTTCTGACCGGTGATGGAGTAGCCACCGTCGTCGGTCTTGGTCGCCTTGGTCGCCACCGCAGAGACGTCGGAGCCGAGGCCGGGCTCGGACATCGAGAAGGCGCCGCGCACCTCGCCGGTCGCCATCCGGGGCAGGTACTTCTTCTTCTGCTCCTCCGTGCCGTGCTTCATCAGCATGTAGGCCACGATGAAGTGGGTGTTGATGACGCCGGAGACACTCATCCATCCACGTGCGATCTCTTCCACGCACAGGGCGTAGGTCAGCAGCGACTCGCCGAGGCCGTCGTACTCCTCGGGGATCATCAGGCCGAAGATGCCGAGCTCCTTGAGACCTTCGACGATCTCGGTGGGGTACTCGTCCTTGTGCTCGAGCTCCTGGGCCACCGGGATGATCTTCTCGTCGACGAACTGACGAACGGCCTTGAGGATTTCCTGCTGGTCCTCCGAGAGTCCCTCGGTCTGGCAGAGGCGGGGCATGTTGGTCCTTTCCCGGTGTGAGGCGCGGACGGAGGTCGACGCTCTCGGAATCCTAACCACCAGTTACTCGCTTGTAACCAGCCGTGTGAGTATCCCCACCCTGATGCGTCTCAGGTCCCGGCGCGCGCCAGACCGAACTGTTCGGCCAACGGACCCGCCAGGTGGCGCGTGTACTCGACGGTGGGGTGGCGCAGGTCGCGCATGGCGATGAAGTTCCCGATCACCGGCGGACACAGGCCGTCGGCGCAGAACCAGCGCTCCGCGTCGACCCACGTGGCGTCCGCCCGCTCGGCCGCGCGCTGCAGGGCTCCGGCCACGCGTCGCTCCTGCTCCAGACCGGGGCCCGTGCAGGAGCCCAGGTCATTGCCCGGCGTGGTGAGGCACTCCTGGGGCAGTTGCGAGAGCTGGGGTGTGTTGCCGTACACCACGACCCGACCGGCATCCCGGTCGAAGTCCCGGAAGGCCTCGGTCCAGGACTCCTCCAGGGCTGCGAGGTAACGGTCCTCGCCCACGGTGCGACCGATCCGTTCTCCCGTACGCGGGTCCTCCAGCGGGTACTCCCGCGTGGCGACGACCACCACGTCAGGTTTCATCTCGGCGACCTTGCTGCGCATCCATGCCTTGAACCGCTCGCACTTGCGGCCGTCCTCGGAGCCCGCACGGTGCACCCACGCACCCGGGCCGCAGCCGGCGTGGACCAGGCCGATGACTCGGTGGCCGTGACGGCGACCGATCTCGTCGACCCCGCTGAGCAGCACGCGGGCGTACGAGTCGCCGACCACCATCACCAGGCTGTCGGCGTCAGGGTCCCCCATGGGACACAGCTCGGTGCTCTCGTTCTCGTGGTACTCGCACTTCCCCAACTCGGTCACCGAACGCAGCACCTGCAGCGGCTCCGGCGTCAGCTTCCTCGGGATCCCGTGCCCGTCCTCGGCAGCCCTGACGGCTGCCTCGACCAGGGCGACGTCGGGGTCCTCGTCCAGACCGACGTACTTGGACGCATCGATCGGCTCGACCCCGCCCATGCGGGTCTCGACGACGGCCGAGGCCGCGAGACCGATGGCGACCACCGTGGCGACGCTGACCGGGTAGATCCACAGGGTTCGGGAAGGACGGCGGCGCCACACCGCTTTGGTGCGGAACGGGTTCTCGACCCAGCGGTAGGAGGCCCAGGAGAGGAGCAGCGTCAGCGCCAGGAGAGCGAGCTTGGCCGCGGCCGTGAGCGCCTCGCCCCACCAGGCCGCGGCCAGCACGATCACTGGCCAGTGCCACAGGTAGATGGAGAAGGACCAGTCCCCCAGGACCGTCGCGGGGCGCAGCCCGAGCAGCCGGGAGGCCAGGGCCGGTTGGCCCGACTCTCCGGCGAGCAGCACGGCCGCGGTGGCGAGGCTGGGGACCAGGGCGTTCGCCGCCGGGAAGGCCGTGCCCTCCACGAAGCCGAAGCAGGCCCAGACGATCACGACCAGCCCGCCGGCGGCCGCCGCCTCCCGCAGCCAACGCGGCAGGTCGAGTGCACGAGGCACCAGTCCGCAGGCCGCCCCGATGGCCAGCTCGTGGGCCCGGGTGAAGGTCGAGTAGTAGGCGGTCTCGGGGGAGGCCGCGGTGGCGTACACGGACCAGGCGAGCGAGGCCACGACGACCACGAGCAGGAGCAACCCCGCGACCAGACGCAGTCGTCGGGCCTCCACCCTGCCCCCGTCCCCGTCACCACGGCGGGTCGTGCGCAGCGCCAGCCACACGCAGAGCACGAAGAGCAGCGGCCAGACCAGGTAGAACTGCTCCTCCACCGCCAGCGACCAGTAGTGCCGCAACGGGGAGACGGGACCCCCGCGGGAGAAGTAGTCGGAATCCTGCTCGGCCATCCGCACGTTCATCGCGAAGAGGGAGGTCCAGACGGCGTCGGTGACCACGCTCAGCGTCCGCGACAACGACAGCACGAAGACTGACGCAACGATCGTCAGCACCGTCACCAGGGTGGCCGCAGGAAGGATCCGACGGGCCCGACGGGCGTAGAAGCCCGTCAACGAGACCCGTCCGGTCTCCAGCGCCTCCCGCACCAGCAGTGCGGTGATCAGGTAGCCAGAGAGGACGAAGAAGACGTCGACCCCCAGCCAGCCACCGACGAGGCTGTCCGGGGAGAGGTGGTTGACGACCACCACCATCACCGCCAGGGCACGCAGTCCCTGTACGTCCGCTCGCCGCCCCAGGGCATGGGGGCTGGCCTCAGCCACGTCCCGGCCTCCGCAGTCCGAGGCGTTCGGCCAGCGGGCCCGCGAGCGCCTCGGCGTACTCCCGGGTCACGTGGTGGGTGTCGCGCAGGGTGACGTACTTGCCCACCACCATCGGGCAGCGACCGTCACTGCAGAACCACTCCTCCGCGTCCACGACCTCGGCCCCGGCCAGACGCGCCGAGTCCAGCAGCACGCGTGCCTGGTCCCTGGCCTTGGGGGCGTTGGGGAAGGTGCAGTCACCCAGGTCCGGCTGGCCGTCGGTCAGGCACTCCCCGGGCGTGACCGGGAGCCTGGGGGTGTTGCCGAAGACCACGACCCGCTCGGCGTGACGCTTCAGGTCGGCGACGTGCTTCCTCCACCCCTGCCCGGCGAGGGGCAGGTAGGCGGAGTCGCTCTCCCCCACCACGCGACCTGTCTTCGGGTCGATCACTCGCTGGGCCGAGGACGCGAGCATCACCAGATCCGGTCTGAGGTCGGCGACGACCGAGGTGCGCCATCGCTTGAAGTCCTCGCAGAACTTGTCCGGTCTGCTCGACCCCTGGGCAGCCTGGACCAGGGCGGTCGCGGGACAGCCGGGCAGGCCCAGGACGTACACGCGGTACCCGTTCTCCCGACCGAGCTCGACCGCTGCGGGTGACATCGCCCGTGACAACGAGTCGCCGATCACCACCAGGACGCGCTCTGCGTCCGGGTCGCCCAGCGGGCAGAGCTCGCGCGTCCCGTTCGCGTAGTCGCAGTCACCGAGGTCGGCCGTGGAGTCACCGATGTCGACCAACGCGGGCGTCAGGCGACCCGGGATCCGGTGCCCCTCCTCCGCCGCCAGCACCGAGGCCTCGACCAGGTCCTGGAGCGTGTCCCCCTCGCCGATGACCTCGGGGTGCTCGGCGACCGTCACGGCCTTCACCCCGTTGTCCTCGGCGAGTTGGTCGACGAGCACGACGTGTGCGACGAGCACGAGACCGAGGGCCGCCGCCACACTGGCCGGATAGATCGAGAGCCCGCCTCGCACGGTGCGCCAACGCCGGCCGCGGCGGAACGGGTTCTCCACCCATCGGAAGGTGGCCCAGCTCAGGAGCAGCGCCACCGCAGCAGTGAGCAGCTTCGGGCCCCACGTGTAGGCGCCCGGATCGAGGTTGGCCTCCGCGATGACGATCAGGGGCCAGTGCCAGAGGTACAGCGAGTACGACCAGTCACCGACCCTGACCGCGGGCCGTACGCCGAGCATGCGGGACCCGTACCCCTCCTGCGGCCCGCCGCCTCCCGCCAGAAGGGCAGCAGCGCCGAGCACCGGCACCAGGGCAGCGAACCCCGGAAAGGCTGTCTCGTCCGAGAACGTGAAGGCAGCCCAGATGATCGCCACGAGGCCGCCCCAGACCAAGCCCTCACGGGCCACCCTCGAGAGGGGCAACACCCGAGGAGCCAGCGCCAGCATCGCACCGATGGCCAGCTCGTGGGCGCGAGTGAAGGTCGAGTAGTAGGCGGTGCTCGGTGACGTGGTGGTGGCGTACAACGACCAGAGCAGGGACGCGACGACGACCAGGCCGAGCAGCAGTGCCGCCCATCGGCGCACCAACTCGGGGCGTCCGCCGTGCCGACGCATCGCACCGGCCACCACCAGGGTCAGCACGAGGGGCCAGGCGAGGTAGAACTGCTCCTCCACCGCCAACGACCAGTAGTGGCGCAGCGGTGAGACGGGCGCATCGGAGGCGAAGTAGTCGGAGCCCACCGAGGCCATCCGCACGTTGCCGAGGAAGAAGGTGGTCCAGATCGCGTCCTCGAGGACCGTACGGGTGCGCAGCAAGGCCAGGGTCAGCAGGGAGGCCAGCACCGTGACGAGCAGCACCAGGCTGGCGGCGGGCAGGATCCGTCGCGCTCGGCGGGCGTAGAACTGCCGCAGCGAGATCCGTCCCTCACTGTCGGCCTCGCGCAGCATCAGCGCGGTGATGAGAAAGCCGGAGACCACGAAGAAGACGTCGACGCCGATGTAGCCGCCCGGCAGCCACTCCGGCCACAGGTGGTGCACCAGGACGACGAGGACGGCCAGCGCCCGGATCCCCTGGATGTCCGCCCGGAACCCGAGCGAGGCTCCCGGCTTCCCCACACGGTCGGCCGACACGTCTGGTCCCTTCTGGTCGTGCTGCGCGGTCCGCGACCAACGGGCAGAGGACCGGCACCTGAGAACTGCGCGAAACTAGCACGATGCCGCACCGCGACGCTGCGACCAAGATCTCGCCGAACGCGGCGGCAACGCACGTCGACGGAATCTCGGGCGGGTACCCTCAGCAGCGGATCAAGGGTGGACGACCAGCGGCGTACGACGAAGGAGGCCTGGCATGAGCAGTGCCCCCAGTCGGGTCTTCATCGCCCGCCTCGTCGGCCTCCCGGTCTTCGACCCCCAGGGGGACCAGGTCGGCAAGGTGCGCGACGTCGTGGTTGCCATCCGCTCGGAGACCAGTCCACCGCGGGTGCTCGGGCTGGTGGTGGAGGTCTTCGGACGTCGTCGCATCTTCGTGCCGATGACGCGCGTGACCAGCATCGCCTCGGGCCACGTCTACACCACCGGGCTGATCAACACGCGTCGCTTCGTGCAACGCACCAGCGAGACCCTGGTGATCGCGCAGATGCTGGACCGCACGGTCACCATCAGGTCCACCGGCGTCAGCGGTGTCGTGTACGACGTCGCCATGGAGCAGGCCCGCAACCGTGACTGGGTGCTCAGCCGGGTCGCCGTCCGCGAACCCTCCAAGGGGTTCCGACGTCGCGGCCAGACCCACGTCCTCGAGTGGCGTGACACCGAGGGCCACCTGCAGCCCGACCTGACCCAGGGAGCCGCGCAGTTGGTCGCCGCGATCGGCGAGATGCGGCCGGCCGACGCTGCCCACCTGATCCATGACCTGCCGCTCGAGCGACGTCGTGCGGTCGTGGCCGCCCTGGACGACGAGAGCCTGGCCGACGTCCTGGAGGAGCTCCCCGAGGAGGACAGGATCGAGATCCTCGAGCGGCTCGACTCCGAGCGGGCCGCCGACGTCCTCGAGGAGATGTCCGCCGACGACGCGGCCGACATCATCTCCGACCTCTCCCCCGAGACCGCCGCCACGCTGCTCAACCTCATGGAGCCCGAGGAGGCCGCCGACGTGCGCCGCATGCTCTCCTACCCCGAGCAGACCGCCGGCGCCATGATGACCCCCGAACCGGTCATCCTCGGACCCAGCGCCACCGTCGCCGACGCGCTGGCGCACGTCCGGAACCCGGAGCTCACGCCCTCCTTGGCCGCCCTCGTGTACGTCTGCCGCCCGCCGCTGGAGACCCCGACTGGGCGCCTCATCGGGGCCGCCCACATCCAGCGTCTGCTCCGCGAGCCACCCTCCACCCTGCTGGCGGCGGTCCTGGACGAGTCCCTCTCCCCCTTGCCCGCCGAGACCACGCTCGAGCAGGTGGCGGCCCACATGGCGACCTACAACCTGGTCGCCGCGGCCATCGTCGACGACGAGAACCGCTTGCTGGGTGCCGTCACGGTGGACGACCTCCTGGACCACATGCTTCCCGACAACTGGCGGGACAGGGCGGTGCGCCGATGAGCGAGAACCGCACCCCGCGTCTGGACACCCCGCGCGACTCGCGCCGTCGCAGCCTGCGCCCGCGGCGACACCGCGACTCCGACACCTTCGGGGTCTTCGCCGAGAACTTCGCCCGCTACATGGGCACGGCGCGCTTCCTGTTCTGGATGACGGTCCTCGTGACCACCTGGATCACGTGGAACGTCCTGGCTCCGGCCCAGTGGCGCTGGGACGACTACCCGTTCATCTTCCTCACCCTGATCCTGAGCCTGCAGGCCTCGTACGCCGCGCCGCTCATCATCCTGGCCCAGAACCGCCAGGAGAACCGCGACAAGGTGCTGGCCGACAATGACCGCCGGGTCAACGCCCAGTCGCAGGCCGACATGGAGTTCCTCTCCCGCGAGATCGCCTGGCTGCGGATGTCGGTGGGCGAGGTCGCCACCCGTGACTTCATCCGCTCCGAGCTGAAGTCCCTGGTGAGCGACCTCGAGGAGCGGGTGGTCGAGGAACTCGAACGCTCACGCACGAGTGCCCGCCCGGAGACGGCAGGCGAGAACAGACAGGACGACCTCGGGTCCCCTCGGGACTGAGCCACCTGCGACGGCGCTTGGGCGACACTCAGGGTCAGCACCTAGGCTGGACCCATGAGTGTCCCCACCCTCGAGTTGGTCCAGGCCGCGTTGGCCACGGTGAACGACCCCGAGATCAAGCGTCCCATCACCGAGCTCGGCATGGTTGACAGTGTCGACATCAGCGAGACCGGTGCCGTCCAGGTCACGGTGTTGTTGACGGTGGCCGGGTGTCCGTTGAAGGACACGATCACCAACGACGTCACCACCGCGGTCTCCGCGGTCGCCGGCGTGACCTCGGTCGACCTCGAGCTCGGTGTGATGACCCAGGAGCAGCGCTCCGCGCTCGGCGAGACCCTGCGCGGCGGTGCTGCCCAGCGCGAGGTGCCCTTCGCCCAGCCGGGGAACCTCACGAAGGTCTACGCGATCGCCAGCGGCAAGGGCGGTGTCGGCAAGTCGTCGGTCACCGTCAACCTGGCGCTCGCGCTGGCCGCACAGGGCCTCAAGGTCGGCATCGTGGACGCCGACATCTACGGCCACTCCGTTCCCGCGATGCTCGGCATCGCCGACTCCCGTCCGACCCAGGTCGACGACCTGATCATGCCGGTCCCCACCCCGTCGGGTGTCTCGGTGATCTCGATCGGGATGCTCAAGCCGCGTCGTGACCAGGTGGTCGCGTGGCGCGGTCCGATGCTCGACCGGGCGCTGCTCCAGATGCTGGCCGACGTCTTCTGGGGTGACCTCGACGCGCTCCTCCTCGACCTGCCCCCGGGCACCGGCGACGTGGCCATCTCCCTGGGCCAGCACCTGCCGAGCGCCGAGGTGATCGTCGTGACCACTCCGCAGGAGGCAGCGGCCGAGGTGGCCGAGCGAGCGGGCACCATGGCCTCGATGATGCACCAGCGCGTCATCGGCGTCATCGAGAACATGTCGTACTTCCCCTGCCCCCACTGCGCGAGCGAGGGCAAGGACCACCGTCTGGAGATCTTCGGGTCGGGCGGCGGCGAGCGAGTCGCCAGCACGCTCTCGGAGCGCTTCGGCTACGACGTTCCGATGCTCGGCTCCTTGCCGTTGGACGTCGAACTGCGTCAGGGAGGGGACTCCGGTCACCCGATCGTGACCTCCGACCCCGGCGCTCCGTCGGCCTCGGTGCTGCACGACATCGCTCGAAAGTTGAGCGGACGTGGCCGAGGACTGGCCGGTATGCAACTGGGACTCACTCCATCCAGTAAGTTCTGACCATGTTTGGGATGGGACTCACGGAGTTGGCCGTGATCGCGCTGGTCGCCGTGCTCGTGTTCGGGCCCGACCGCATCCCGGAGTTGGCCAAACAGGCCGGCCAGATGGTCAAGAAGGGCCGCACGATGGCCAACGCGGCCCGTGACGAGCTGCGCGAGGAGCTGGGCCCGGAGTACGCGGACCTCAACCTGCGCGACCTGAACCCCAAGACCTTCGTGCGCAAGCAGATCGCTGAGGCGATGGCCGCCGACGAGGAGGAGAAGCGCACAGCACCCGCCGGGGCTGAGCGGCTTCCCGACGGACACGTCCCTCCGTTCGACCCCGAGTCCACCTGATCGGTCGGTCCCGCCCGGACCGTCACGGGGGCACTCTGGGGCGTCGAACTCAGGTGTCAGAACGGGCTGGCGGCCGCGGGTGTCAGCCGCGGGTGTCAGTCTCAGGAGTCGTGGCGCAGCGCCGCCAGGTGACGTGAGGCCAGGAGCATCGGCTCCCCGCTGGGGGTAGCCACCTCCACGAAGTCGGCGCCAACCCTGCGCACCCCGGCCTCGATCCGGGCGCCGTCGCGCAGGTGGATCGTGCAGGCCTGACCCGAGTCGGCCAGGCGCCGCAGCGCTGAGCGCAGGCCCAGCCGGTCCACCGGACCCCAGGCGACCTGCGGTACCGCTCTGGCCGAGGCTCCTCGGACCACTGTGACCGCGTCGAGCGCGATGATCCAACGAACCGCACCTCGTTGCACCGCGCACCAGTCCGGGCCGACGCGTACCAGCTCGCCCTGCACGGGTCCGATCCCGAGCACCTCGATCGCGAGTTCCTGACCCGTCGAGGCCATCAGCCTGGCGGCCAACGGCACTTCGTGGTACTCGCTGTGCCCCCGGTCGGCCAGGTCGCCCACCCGTTCGCGGTGCGCCAGAGCCTCCGCCTCGGCCTCCAGGTCGTCGAAGAACTCGAACAGGTCGGCGTCGTCGCTCACCTGACCCAGCCAACCGGTTGCTCCTGCGCCGGGCAACCACATCCGTCACACGCGCCCCTGTTTGGCGTTTCCCCCTTTCTGGTGATCGCGCGCAGTCAGTGCCGTTCAGAGCTGCTGCCCCAATTTCGGGATGGACCAATGAAGGCAAACAGACTTAAATGATGCAAACACACGCAAACGAAGGGTTAGCGATGAATCGGCATCAAAGCGGCACTTTTCACGGGGTCGGGGTCGCGTCAACGACCCAGGGCACCGCGGCCGTCTCTGCCCTCCGGTGTGTGGCGGTCTGGGCGGGAGTCACCGTGGTCGCCGCCGCAGGCGCCGCGCTGGGCGTGACCGCCGTGCTCGACGGGCCGTTCCTCGAGCCCACCTCGATCGACCAGGCACTAGTGACCGGGTCCGGCATCGGCGCCGCGGTGCTCTGCCCGTGGTTGTGGCTCATCGCCACCCTGGCGGTGTTCGACGCGCTTCGAGGTCGAGTCTCCAGCCGAGCGGGGTGGACCCGCCGTCTCACGCTGCTGGCCTGCGGCGTGGCCGTCACCACGAGCGTGGTCGCCTCCCCCTCCCATGCGGCCCTCGGGCACCAGGAGCCCGGGGACAGCACGGAAAGGACCTCCCTCAGCGGGCTGCCCTATCCGGACCGCGCGAGCGGCGGCAAGCAGCACGGCGTGGATGGGAAGCCTGCTCCCCCACCCGTCCAGGCCTCGACACCGCCCTCCGCCGAGCCCGTGGAGCGCCCTCGTGCCACCGCAACCACCGGCACGGCCGCCACCACCGGCACCACCGCCGGCACGGCCATCACCGGCAGCACCCCAGCCCGTACGCCGCCGGGCACGCACCGGGTCCGGGCCGGCGACACCCTGTGGGCCATCGCCGAGGCCACCACGGCAGGCAACGACATCCCCAGCGCCGTCACGGAACTCCACCGACTCAATCGCCGAGTGATCGGCAACGACCCCGACCTGATCCGTCCCGGACAGATCCTCGACCTGCACAGTGAAGGAGACGAGCCGCGATGAGCAGCCTGGCCCGCGTCACCAGAATCCGTCCCGCCCACGGCGTTGCCACCGTGGAGGCGGTCCAGGGCACTCTGGCCCTCGACCTCACCCCGGTCCTCGACCCCCCTCTGCCCAACTGCCGACCGGGACGTCCCGGATGCGACGTCGTCGCAGTCCCTGACGCGCTGAGGGGCGAGCTCGAGAAATGGGTCGAGCGGTACGTCCAGGCGGCCATCGAGATCGTGGCCGGCGATCGTCCAGCCGCGCAGCTGGTGCGCTGGACCCTGCCGTCGGTGCACCAGGACCTCGTGCGTCGTGCCGCTCTCGTCGCCAGGGCAGGGCGCCACGAACCCGGTCGCGGACGACCGCCCGGCGTCACCCGCCCGCGGGTCAGCGGAGTACGCCTCAGCTTCCTCGAGGAGACCACCGTCGAGGCGGCCGTGCACCTGCGACACGGCGATCGCTCGCGTGCCGTGGCGGCCCGGTTCGAGCTGGTGCGCGGACGTTGGGTGGCCACCGCGCTCGACTTCTGCTGAGCGCTGGCATCCACGCGGGCCCCCTCACAACGGCGAGACGCACCGAGGCCGGGCCACCCCTGGTGGGGTGACCCGGCCTCTGGCGGTCGGGCGGAGGTCTCCTCAGCCGATCCGGGCTGTCTGGCCCGTGGCGCCACCGGGAGCACCGTGACACTTCTTGAACTTCTTCCCTGAGCCACACGGGCAGTCCACGTTGCGTCCGACACCGGCGAACGGATCCGCCTCAGCAGCGGCAGGAGCCGCCACCACCTCTGCGTCACCGTCCTCGGCCGGAGCCGTGTAGGTCAGGTTCTGCGGCTTCTTGGGCATGTCGAGCCCCTTGGCAGTCACGTGGGGAGCGTGCGCCGCAGCCTTCTCCATGTCGATCAGCGCCGGACCATCATCCTCGTGATCGTGATCGTGATCGTGGTCGTGGTCGTGCTCCTCGGTGACCTCGACCTCGACGTTGAAGAGGAATCCGACCGACTCCTCCTTGATCGCGTCCATCATGACCGCGAACATGTCGAAGCCCTCGCGCTGGTACTCCACCAGCGGGTCGCGCTGCGAGTAGGCCCGCAGGTAGATGCCCTCACGCAGGTAGTCCATCTCGTACAGGTGCTCGCGCCACTTGCGGTCGAGCACCGAGAGGACCACCTTGCGCTCGAGCTCGCGCATGACCTCTGCCCCGACCTCGTCCTCACGGCGGTCGTACGCCGTCTGGGCGTCCTTGCGCAGCCGCTCGGCGAGACCCTCGCGCGTCATCTGGGCGCGGCCGCCGGCCTCGGCCTCCAACTCCTCGAGCGTCACGCCCATGGGGTAGAGCTGGCGCAGGGCGGTGCCCAGGGCATCGAAGTCCCAGGCCTCGGCCTGATCGGCCGTCGCGCCGTTGACGTAGCCACGGATCACGTCGTCGATGAACGTACGGATCTGCTCCTCCAGGTCCTCACCCTCGAGGACGCGGCGACGCTCGGCGTAGATGACCTCACGCTGACGACTCATCACGTCGTCGTACTTGAGGACGTTCTTGCGGGACTCGAAGTTCTGGGACTCCAGGTTGGCCTGGGCTCCGGCGATCGAGTTGCTCACTCGCTTGGAGTCGATCGGCACGTCGTCGGGGACCTTCATCGCCGTCAGGATCCGGTCCACCATCTCGCCCTTGAAGAGACGCATCATCTCGTCCTGGAGGGAGAGGTAGAAGCGGCTCTCGCCGGGGTCACCCTGACGACCGGAACGGCCACGCAGCTGGTTGTCGATCCGGCGGGACTCGTGGCGCTCGGTGCCGATCACGTAGAGACCGCCGAGGGCGACCACCTCGTCGTGCTCAGCTGCGACCTGCTGCTTGATCCGGGCCAGGGTCTCGTCCCACTTGGCCTCGTACTCCTCGGAGGTCTCACCGAGAGGCTCCAGACCGGCGTTGCGGAGCTCGAGGTCCGCCAGGAACTCGACCGAACCACCCAGCATGATGTCGGTGCCTCGACCGGCCATGTTGGTGGCCACGGTGACTGCGCCCTTGTGGCCCGCCATCGCGACGATCTTGGCCTCGTCGGCGTGCACCTTGGCGTTGAGGACCGTGTGCGGGATGCCCGCACGCTTCAGCAGACCGCCCAGCAGCTCGGACTTCTCGACCGAGACCGTGCCGACCAGGACCGGCTGACCCTTCGCGTTGCGCTCGGCGATGTCCTTGACCACGGCCTCGTACTTGGCCTCCTCGGTGCGGTACACGAGGTCGGGCTGGTCGGTGCGGGCCGGCGGCTTGTTGGGCGGGATCGGGACCACACCGAGGCCGTAGATCTTGTCGAACTCGCTCGCCTCCGTCATGGCCGTACCGGTCATGCCGGAGAGCGTCTTGTACTGGCGGAAGTAGTTCTGCAGGGTGATCGTGGCCAGCGTCTGGTACTCCTCGCGGACCGTCACCCCCTCCTTGGCCTCGATCGCCTGGTGGAGACCGTCGTTGTACCGACGACCCGAGAGCATGCGCCCGGTGTGCTCGTCGACGATGAGCACCTCGTTGTTCATCACGACGTACTCCTTGTCGTTGCGGAACAACTCCTTCGCCTTGATGGAGTTGTTCATGAACGAGATCAACGGAGTGTTGACGGAGTCGTAGAGGTTGTCGATGCCCAGGTTGTCCTCGACCTTGGTGATGCCGGGCTCGAGGACCGAGATGGTGCGCTTCTTCTCGTCGACCTCGTAGTCGACGTCCTTGACCATGGTGGCGGCGATCCGCGCGAATTCGCCGTACCACTTCACCTCGTCCTGGGTGGGTCCGGAGATGATCAGCGGCGTACGGGCCTCGTCGATGAGGATCGAGTCGACCTCGTCGACCACGGCGAAGTTGTGCTCGCGCTGGACGCAGTCCTCGATGGCGTCGGCCATGTTGTCGCGCAGGTAGTCGAAGCCGAGCTCGTTGTTCGTCGCGTACGTGACGTCGCAGTTGTAGGCCTCACGGCGCTCGGCGGGGCGCATCGACGGCAGGATCACGCCGGTGGTGAGTCCGAGGAACTGGTGGATCCGGCCCATCCACTCGGCGTGGTACTTGGCGAGGTAGTCGTTGACCGTGACCACGTGCACGCCCTTGCCGGACAGCGCGTTCAAGTAACACGGGAGGGTCGCGACCAGGGTCTTGCCCTCACCGGTGCGCATCTCGGCGATGTTGCCTCGGTGCAGCGCGGCCCCGCCCATGATCTGGACGTCGTAGTGGCGTTGCCCGATCACGCGCTTCGACGCCTCGCGCACGGTGGCGAAGGCCTCCGGCATGATGTCGTCGAGCGTCTCGCCCGCCGCCAGCCGACTCTTGAACTCATCGGTCATGCCACGCAGCTCGGCGTCGGTCATGGCGACGAAGTCGTCCTCGATCGCGTTGACGGCCTTGACGACCGTCTCGAGCTGGCGCAGGACCTTGCCCTCGCCGATACGGAGGAGTTTGTCGATGATGGCAGGCACGGGGCAGGACTCCCAGAGGGTACGAAGAATGGGGTGTCTAACACGGTCGGACGACCGTCGGCCATCGTACCCACCCGTGGTGAAGAACGTGGGCGCACTCCACCCTTCTGCCACACCGACGTCCGCTGCCTCGACGGCAGCGGCCTGGGCTCAGGGCAGTTCCAGGATCTTCTCCTTGACCGCGTACATGACGGCCTCCATGCGCGAGTGCAGTTGCAGCTTCTCCAACATGTTGCGTACGTGGTTCTTCACGGTGTTCTCCGAGATGAAGAGCGCCTTGGCGATCTCTCGGTTGTTCATGCCCTTGGCCACCAGCCGGAGCACCTCGAGCTCACGGTCGGTGAGTCGCAACTTGGTGGTCTGGTGCCGGTCAGGCTTCGACATCTGCTTGAACTCGTCGATCAGCTTGACCGCCATCGACGGCGAGATCAATGACTGCCCTTCGGCGACCACTCGGACCCCCTGGGCAACCTCCTCGATCGAGGAGTCCTTCAGCAGGTAGCCGGCGGCACCACCCTTGACCGCCTCGTACAGATCGCTCTCCTCGTCGGAGACGGTGAGCATGATGATCTTGGCCGAGGGTGTCGCTTCCTTGATCGCCTTGCAGGCCTCGATCCCGGTGCGACGCGGCATCCTGACGTCCAGCAGCACCACGTCGGGCACCAGGGCGATCACCATGTCGGTCGCTGCGACACCGTCGCCCGCCTCACCGACGACCTCGATGTCGCCCTCCTGGCTCAGCAACATCGTGAGTCCCCGGCGGAACAGCTCTTGGTCGTCGGCGATGACGACCCGAACGGGACCAGTCCCAGCAGATTCTTCAGTCACCCCGGCATCATGTCAGACGAGAAGGCTCCCCCGGTGCGTTGCGACTCGCAACGCACCGGGGGAGCCTGAACTCCTCACTGCTGAGGGATGGAACTCACTCGCCGAGGTTGAGGGCGATCACGCCGTAGTCGTAGCCCCGGCGGCGGTAGACCACCGACGGCTTCTCCGACTCCTTGTCGACGAACAGGTAGAAGTCGTGGCCGACCAGTTCCATCTCGTACAGAGCCTGGTCCAGGGTCATGGGGGTGGCGTCGTGGGACTTCTCCCGCACCACCAGCGGCCCGTCACCGGTCACCGTGATCGGCCCGACCTGGCGCTCGGTGACCTCGTCCTCGGTGACCTCGTCCTCGATCATCGGCGTGGCAGCAAGGACCTCGCCCACCGACGGCGGGGTGTGCCGTCCCCGGTGCACTCGCCGGCGGTCCGCCGCCTTGCGCATCTGCGAAGCCATCTTGTCGAGAGCCAGGTCGAGGGCGGCCATCTTGTCGTCTGCGGCCGCCTCTGCGCGAATGACGGGGCCCTTGGTGAAGGCGGTCAGTTCGACCTTGACCGCTCGCTCGACCTGACGGGGGTTCTTCTCGTGGGAGACCTCGACCGCCACCCGAATGATGCGGTGGTCGAGCTTCTCGAGCTTGGAGAGCTTCTCCTCAGCGTGCTCCCGGTACCGCTCGGCAATCTCGATCTGCCGGCCTGTGACCACTACGTCCATGGTTGAACCTCCGATTCAGCGTTGGAAATCACCGTGCATTGATCCCTGCGCGCACTCGGTCACCGATGGGTGGGGAGGCGCGCAGAGGATGGTGTCCGGAGGACGTCGGACCGGCGGCTGGCCACAACACAGCACCCGGAGCTCCACTCCGGACGGCGCAACCACGGACCCGAATGAACTCCATGCACAGACGCTATCCCGCAACTGGTCAGGATGTAAGGAACCCCCCTGCTTTGGGGTCCCCGACCACAGGACGGGAAGGCCGAAGTTGCCTCTCGACCGCCGCGACGACGGCCACGAACGAGACCGGGACTCCCGACGCGGTCAGAGCTCGCTGCCCTTCGCGCGCCGTCGCCCCCGTGGTCAGGACGTCGTCGCAGAGCACCACCCGGGGTCGCGGTGAGACAACCGCCAGACGCTCCACCGTCCGACGGTGCGTGCGCATCGACCCCGCCAGGTTGTCTGTCCGCGCCCGTGCGTCCAACCCTGCTTGGTCACGGACCCCGCCGCGGGACCGGAGCAACGCCATCGCCCGTACGTCCACCCCCTCGGCGCGCAACTGCCGGGCAGCGATGCGGACCAGGCGCCCCAACGGATCGTCCCCGCGGGCACGGTCGGCCCCCGGACGGGACGGCACCGGCACCAGCACCACTCCGGTCGAACTCGCAACCCCGGGTGTTCGGTGCAACCCGTCGCGCACAGCCAGGGCCAACCGCTCCCCCAGCAGCCGGGACAACCCCAGGAGTCCGTCCTCCTTGTGCCCGATCACGGCCCGACGCAGGAGGCCGTCGTACGTGCCCGAGGCCCAGCACTCGACCAGCCCCGGCGGTGGCGGGTCGGGTCGTACGGAGATCCCCGCCGTCGACAGGCCCGCCGTGCAGGCCGGACAGGCGAGACGGCCCGGCTGGCCACACTCGACGCAGTGGCTGCCCAGCGCGAGGTCCACCAGCGCGTCGATCAACATGAGAACAGTCAAGTCGTGGTCGTGCCGCGACGGCGGCAAGCGGCCGCGGCCCTGGGGAGAACCCCGCGTCCCTGGGGGCCGCGGCGTGCCTGTGGACGCCAGCCGGCTCGACGCCGGTCCCCCGCGCTCAGCTTGGGAACCCGAACCAGGTGATCCGGCTGCCCAGCGTCAACACCCGGGCAGGGTCGGTCAGATCCCTCACCGCGCCGTCAGTGACCACCAGGAGCGGCGTCCCGACCAGGGGCGAGGATGCAAGGTCGGTGGCGCCGTCCCGGACCCGGGTGACCGAGCGCTCACGCATGCTGGTGCGACGTGCTGAGACCGGCACCGTCAGCACCTGGGCCAGGTCTTCGGTGATGTCGGTCAGCACCGCCAGCTCCACCGGGGAGACCCAGCCCAGATCGGTGAGGCGTCGGCCCCGGTCGAGGTCGAGGTCGATATCACGAGCACGGGTGCCGCGAGCACCTCCCGATTCACCGTCGTGGATCAGCCGACTGAAGACCAGGCGGTCCCCGGTCGGCCCGGAGATCACGGCAACCAGGCGGGAGGCGTCACGCGAGACCAGCATCGCGCGCACGTTCTCGCCGCTCACCCCCGGCACCCGCACCGCGGTCGGGGCCCCGTCGGAGAGCATGCTGACGCGGGCGCCCCCGGCGGTGCGGTCCAGCATCCAGAGCCGTTCCTCGGCGTCGAAGACCGGGGTCAGCAGGTCAGTGGCTCCGCTGACCACGGGGACGACGTCGGCGTCGGCGTCGTCGACCGGAGCGGTCGACAACGTGCTCCCGTCGGGGCTGACCACGGCCACCCGAGATCCGTCCACGCTCACCGCTGCGCGGCTCACGTCAGCGTCAGCACCCACGCCACCCTCGCCGCCGGGCGCCCCCAACGGGCCACGGGTGGCCTCGAGCTCACCAGGACCACCGCGCACCAAACGTCCCTCGTCGAACGCGAAGAGCGCGTCGGAGGCACGCGACCCGGTGGGGCTGAGCGTGCGTCCGGCGTCGACGGGGATCTCCAGGCCGCCTCCCGGGAGGGTCACTGAGCGTCCGTCGATGGTCACTCGGAGCGAACGGATCCGTGGTTCCTGGCGCAGGGTCCACGTCAGTTGGGCCACCATCTCCTCACTGACGATGTCGTCGGTGCGGTCGGTGGGGGCACCCTCGAGCGCGACCTCGGCCATTCCGCGACCGTCGATCGGGACCGAGTTCAGGGCCACGCGCAGTCCCTCCGGGAAAGCGCTGCGCGAGATCCGCTCGTCGGGCGGACCGCTGAGCAGCCCCCGGACCAGAGAGGTCGCGAACTGGTCGCCGGTGGGGACGAAGACGGGCTCCGGCACCAGGACCGATCCGCTGGGGTCCAGGAAGTGCAGGGAAGCACTCTCGAACCAGGAGTTGAACCATGACTCCGGCACGATCAGGGCGTCCGGCGCGTCGTCGATGCGCCACTCGTCGCCCTCCATCACCATCGGGAAGACGATCTCCGACTCGGACTCGTCGAGCACGTGGCTCCAGGTCCCCCGCTCGTCGTAGGCCTGGGCGCCTGAGATGACGGCCCGCACCCGGCTCTGGCCCTCGGGGTAGTCGAGGTCGGTGTAGGTCACCGAGCCCCGCTCCGGTCGCCAACGGCGCTGAGCGCTCTCGGTGAGGAACTCCGCCGCGACGCTGGTCTTCACCGGCGCGGCCTTCATGGCCTCGAGGAAACCGGCCACGACCTCGACCCCGGTGGCGCCGGGCACGGGGCCACGCGGCTCGTAGAACGCTCCCACCTCGGTCTCGTCGCCGTCGCCCTGCCCAGCGCTGACGACCGGACCGGAGGTCGGCATCTGGACGCAGGCCGAGAGCAGCAGGGTGGCCAGCAGACCCACCAGGAGCCCGGCGCGGGCGCGCGTCCGGTGCGCAGTCATACGGCCACCTCCGCGTCGTCGGGCACCAGCGGCAACGGGCTGCTGCGCAGCGACTGGCCCAGGTGTCGGGGCAGGGTCAGCCGGAACTGGGCTCCCGCGCCGCGCCGCCCCCAGGCCTGGAGCCACCCACCGTGCAGATGGGTGTCCTCGAGCGCGATCGAGAGGCCGAGGCCCGTGCCTCCGCTCGTACGCGCCCGGGCCGGGTCGGCGCGCCAGAACCGGTTGAAGACCATGGCTGACTCCCCCGGTGCGAGGCCGATGCCGTAGTCGCGGACCGTGAGCGCCGCGGTGCCCTCGTCAGCTCCGACGGTGACCACGATCTCGCGGGTCTCCGCGTGGTCGATGGCGTTGGTCACCAGGTTGCGCACGATGCGCTCCACCCGGCGCACGTCGGCCTCTGCGAGGCACGGCGTCGAGGGCTCACGTACGAGTACGCGCGTCTGCCGCTGGGCGGCCAGCGCGCGCGTGGCGTCCACGACCCGGTGCACCACGTCGACGAGGTTGACGTCGTCGGCGTCGAGGACCGCCGCCCCGGCGTCGAACCGGCTGATCTCCAGGAGGTCGGAGAGCAGCACCTCGAAGCGGTCGAGCTCGGTCTGGAGCAGCTCCGCGGCCCGCGCCGTGACCGGGTCGAACTCCGTCCGGGCGTCGTGCAGCACGTCGCCGGCCATCCGTACGGTCGTGAGCGGGGTCCGCAGCTCGTGCGAGACGTCACTGACGAAGCGCCGCTGGAGCCGGCTCAACTCTTCGAGCTGGCGGATCTGACGCTGCAGGTTGGAGGCCATCTGGTTGAAGGAGATGGCCAGGCGCGCCAGGTCGTCCTCGCCGGTGACGCGCAGTCGCTCCTGCAGCTGCCCCGCTGCGAGGCGTTCGGCCACCTTGCGGGCCAGTCGGATCGGGGTCACCACCTGCCGGGTCACCAGCCAGGTGACCCCGCCCACGAGCAGGACCAGGAAGACCGCTGCTCCGAGCAGGGCCCGCGTGACCAGGGCCAGGGTGGCCTCCTGCTCCGCGAGCGGGAAGAGGAAGTAGACGGTGTACGTCTGGCCGTCGGCAGGCAGCACCACCTGGGAGCCGACGACGACACCCGGGCCCGGCTCGACCCCGGAGACCGGACCGGTGGTCAGGAGTTCGGTGTAGCTCCAGGAAGGGTCGCGGGGGTCGGCGAAGTGCTGCTGCATCGTGGTCGGGACGCTGCGTGGGTCGAGGTTCTCGGTGAACTTCACTCCCCCGTCGCTCAACGAAGCCCCGGACGTCAACGGACCCGAGAGCACGACCCCGTAGCCCCGCACTGCCCCACGCGCGATGATGGGTTGGACCAGGTCCTCCCGTTGACTCGCCGCGTCGACGTCGGTGCCGGTGGCGAAGGACAGGCGTCCCTGGGCCTCGCTGGTCTCGGTGACCGCCTCGGCGACGACGCGCTCGGCCCGCTGCTCCAGCAGTCCGTCGCGGGTGGAGCGCAGCACCCACCAGCCCACGGCGCTACCCACGACCAGGGACATCAGGACGGTGCTGGCCACCACCCGGGCCTGGATCGACCGGCGCCACGCAGTCAGGAAACGGCGCACTCCTCCCGCGCGACGGGCAGGGGCCGAGGTCAGGGCCATCTGGCTTCCTACGACTTGCCGGCCCTGTACCCCACGCCCCGCACTGTCAGGACGATCTCGGGGTTCTCCGGATCGTGCTCGACCTTCGAACGCAGTCGCTGCACGTGGACGTTGACCAGGCGGGTGTCGGCCGCGTGCCGGTAGCCCCAGACCTGCTCGAGCAGGATCTCGCGGGTGAAGACCTGCCACGGCTTGCGGGCCAGGCACACCAGCAGGTCGAACTCGAGCGGCGTCAGGTTGATCGTCCTTTCGCCGCGGCTGACCTGGTGCCCCGCGACGTCGATGACAAGGTCGCCGACCGTGATGTTCTCGGTCTCCGGCACGTCGAGCCGCCGGACCCGGGCCCGGATCCTGGCCACGAGCTCCTTGGGCTTGAACGGCTTCACCACGTAGTCGTCCGCGCCCGACTCCAGGCCCAGCACCACGTCGCCGGTGTCGCTCCTCGCGGTGAGCATCACGATCGGCACACCCGACTCCGCGCGGATCGCGGTGCACACGTCGAGGCCGTCCAGACCGGGCAGCATCAGGTCGAGCAGGACCACGTCCGGGCGGTACTCCCGGAACGCGGCCATGGCCAGGTCTCCCCGCGAGACCATGCGGCTGTCGAAGCCCTCCTGACGAAGCACGAGGCTGAGCATCTCGGAGAGGGATGCGTCGTCGTCAACGACAAGCACCCGAGCGCGAGCGTTCGCGTCGGGTGCTGTCGTGTTCATGTTCGGCATTGTGCCAGCCACACGGCCTCGCGGGCGTGTGTCAGTGACTCAGTATCGGTACTGGTCGGACTTGTAGGGGCCGGCCACGTCGATGCCCAGGTAGGAGGCCTGGCTGTCGGTCAGCTCGGTGAGGTTGACACCCAGGCTGCCGAGGTGGAGCCGGGCGACCTCCTCGTCGAGGTGCTTGGGGAGCACGTAGACGCCGACCGGGTACTCCTCGGGCTTGGTGAAGAGCTCGATCTGGGCGAGGACCTGGTTGGTGAAGGAGTTCGACATCACGAACGACGGGTGACCGGTGGCGTTGCCCAGGTTCATCAGGCGACCCTCGGACAGGATGATGACGGCGTTGCCGGCGGGGAACGTGAACAGGTCGACCTGCGGCTTCACGTTCTTGCGGACGATGCCGTCCCAGCCTTCGAGGCCAGCCATGTCGATCTCGTTGTCGAAGTGACCGATGTTGCCGACGATGGCATTGTGCTTCATCCGGCTCATCTGCTCAGCCATCACGACGTCCTTGTTGCCGGTCGCCGTGATGATGATGTCGGCGACGGGCAGGGCGTTCTCGAGGGTGTCGACCTGGTAGCCGTCCATGGCTGCCTGCAGGGCACAGATCGGGTCGATCTCGGTGATGATCACCCGAGCACCCTGGCCGCGCAGCGACTCCGCGCAACCCTTGCCCACGTCTCCGTAGCCACAGACCACGGCCACCTTGCCGCCGATGAGGACGTCGGTGGCGCGGTTGATGCCGTCGATGAGGCTGTGACGGCAGCCGTACTTGTTGTCGAACTTCGACTTGGTGACCGAGTCGTTGACGTTGATGGCGGGGAAGAGCAGCTGCCCGGCCTTCATCATGTCGTACAGACGCAGGACACCGGTCGTGGTCTCCTCGGTGACACCCATCAGCTCGTTGGCGATCTTGGTCCAACGGTCAGAGGACTCAGCGAGTGAGTCGGTCACGACCTGGAAGACGATCTTCTCCTCGACCGAACCACCGGTGGCCGGGTCGGGAGCAACGCCGGTCTTCTCCGCCTCGACACCGAGGTGGACCAACATCGTGGCGTCGCCGCCGTCGTCGAGGATCATGTTGGCGAACTCGCCGTTCGGCCACATGAGGATCTGCTGGGTGCACTCCCAGTACTCCTCGAGCGTCTCGCCCTTCCAGGCGAAGACTGGGACTCCGGACGGGTTCTCCGGCGTGCCCTCCGGACCCACCACGATCGCGGCAGCGGCGTGGTCCTGGGTCGAGAAGATGTTGCAGGACGCCCAACGCACCTCGGCACCCAGCGCGACCAAGGTCTCGATGAGGACCGCGGTCTGGATCGTCATGTGCAGTGAACCGGCGATCTTGGCACCGGCCAGCGGCTTCGAGTCGCCGTAGCGCTCGCGCATCGCCATCAGGCCGGGCATCTCGTGCTCGGCAAGCAGGATCTCTGTGCGGCCGTAGTCGGCCAGGCTCAGATCTGCGACCTTGTAGTCCATCACTACCCCTAGTCAGTGGCTGTTCTTGACCTGGCGCAATGACCCAGCGCCAGCGTCCCCTCCGCCCACGAGACTAGAACCGGCCCCGCCCAATCACGCAATCCCCGACGCGTGCCCCGTCAGTGCGCCGTCAGTGGGCCCTCAGTGCGCCCTCAGTGCGCCGCTGGGTCGCCCTTCGGGTGGCGACCGATCGGCAGCAGGTGGAGCAGGGTCACCACCACGGCCCCGACCACGAGCCCGAAGACGGCCGAGAAGGCGGTGTTGGTCAGCCAGCCGAGCACTCCGCCTGCGACGCCCACGGCGTCGTGGACCGCCACCTCGACGTGGTGCACGAAGTCGTAGGGCCCGTGCAGGCCCAGGTCACCCAGGCCGACCAGCAGGATGTGGCCACCGACCCAGAGCATCGCGACCGTGCCGATGGCACCGATGGCCGCCAGGACGCCGGGCATCGCCTTCACGAGGCGACGACCGAAGTTCTTCGCGAACTGGGTGCGGGCCCGCATCGCGAGCATCAGGCCGAAGTCGTCAGCCTTCACGATCAACCCGACGATCCCGTAGACCATGATCGTGATGCCGATGGCGACGGTCACCATGATGATCGCGCGGGTGACGAAGGGCTCGTCGGCCACCTCGTTGAGGGCGATCACCATGATCTCGGCCGAGAGGATCAGGTCGGTGCGGATTGCACCGGAGATCATCTTCTTCTCCTGCTCGGGACCGAGCTCGGTGGCGAGCACCTCCGGCTCGGTGTGGCCGCTGACCTTCTCCCAGATCTTCTCGGCGCCCTCGAAGGCGAGGTAGGTGCCACCCAGCATCAGGATCGGGGTGAGCAGCCAGGGCAGGAACTGGCTGAGCAGCAGCGCCGCGGGGAGGATGAAGACCAGCTTGTTGACCAGCGAACCCTTGGCGATCTTCTTGACGATCGGGAGTTCACGCTCGGCGGCCAGCCCCTGGACGTACTGCGGGGTGACGGCCGTGTCGTCGATGACCACGCCGGCGGCCTTCGCGCTCGCCCGTCCGGCGGCTGCGCCGACGTCGTCGACGGAGGCCGCGGCCACCTTCACGAGGGTCGCCACGTCATCGAGCAGGGCGAACAGTCCGGCACTCATCGTTTCACTCCTGATCCAGTCCGACCTGCAGGTAGGCGGCAGCGTAGCGACCCTGCAGCAGCAGTGACGCATAGCGCCCCACCTCGGTGGTGACGCCGGGTTCACAGGTCAGGGTCTCGACCCGGATGCGGCGCGCTTCGGCCGTGCCGACGAGGAGATCACGCTGCTCGGCGACCAGCGACTCGTTCGTGCCGTCGTCGAGCACCACCAGGACCGGGGGCAGCGCGCTTCCCTCCTCGTCCAGGGGGTCGTCGAAGAGGTCGCGCACCGGTGTCGACTCCAGGACCGGGAGCAGGTGCTCGGCATCGCCCGCGATCGCGGACGAGCCCGAGGCGCGTCGGATCGACTCCGCCACCCGACGCGCCGCCCGCGCAGCCAGGACGCTGCCGCCCCACAGCACGGGGCTGTGGTCGGAGAGCGAGATGGCCAAGGTCTTGGCCGGGTTGACCGAGAGGTCCCGGAAGGGTGAGCAGGCGGTCGCGACGTGGTCGAGCGCACCGGCCACGTCCTCGACGTCACTCCTGGGGCCGAGGTCGACCTTGTCCAGGTACTCCAACATCACGACGGCGGCAGCGGACTGGTCGCGCGTGACGACCGGCAACAACGTGCTCCAGCGTCCGACGGCGTGCCGGGCCACCAGGGAGTTCTCGGGTGCGGCCACCACGACCTGGGCGCCTCGTCGCAGGGCCTCGGCGACGGCGCCCGCGGTCGTCTCGTCCGACCCGTCGGGGGCCAGCACCAGGACGAGGTCCAGGCTCCCCACCCATCCCGGGAGGCTGGGCGCCGGCCACGCCACGAAGGGCACCGGGCACCAGGGCTCGAGCACTGCGCGCAGCAGCCGGGAGTCGGGCCCCGCCGCGACCACCGCGCGAGGACGGTCCGAAGCCTGCGCGCGCGCCACGGCCCCGGCCAGGGCGTCGCTGGCGGTGGCCAGGTCCCGGCGTACGCGCGATCCCGCCTCGGCCAGCCCTCGTAGCACCGGGTCGAAGGACCCCAGCGCCCGCTCGTCGTCGAGGCGACCTTCGTCGAACCAGGTGCCCATGCGTCAGGCCGGCTTACGGGCCTCGTCGACGAGCAGCACCGGGATGTCGTCACGCACCGGGTACGCGTACCCGCATCCCGAGCACACGAGCTCCTCGCCCTGCGCGAACAGGGAGGCGTGGCAGGCCGGGCAGACGATGATGTCGAGCAGCTTGGGGTCGAGTTGCATCAGTTGCTCCTGATCGTGGTGAGGACGGCGTCGCGGACCTCGACCATGGTGGCCTCGTCCTTGCCCTCGCAGTTGAGCCGCAGCAGCGGCTCGGTGTTCGAGGCCCTGACATTGAACCACCAGTCGGCGTGCGTCACCGTCAGGCCGTCGAGCTCGTCCACCTCGGCGCCCTCGACGTCGCTCCAGTGACTGCGAAGATCGGCGAGCACAGCAGCCTGGTCAGCGACCGTGGAGTTGATCTCACCACTGGCCGGGTAGCGCTCGTACTCGGCGAGCAGGTCGGAGAGTGACCGGTCGGTCTCCGCCAGGGCCGCCATCGCGTGCAGGGCCGCCAGCATGCCGGAGTCAGCGCGCCAGAAGTCGCGGAAGTAGAAGTGACCGCTGTGCTCGCCGCCGAAGATCGCGTCGGTAGCGGCCATCTCGGCCTTGATGTAGGAGTGTCCCACCCGCGTACGCACCGGCCGACCACCGAGCTCGGTGACGATCTCGGGCACCGAGCGCGAGGTGATGAGGTTGTGGATGACCACGGCCCCCGGCTCCTTGAGCAACTCACGAGCCGCGATCAGGGCGGTCAGGGTGGAGGGCGAGACACCGCGGCCGTGCTCGTCAACGATGAAGCAACGGTCAGCGTCGCCGTCGAAGGCGAGACCGATGTCGGCCTTCTCGGCGAGGACCGCCTGCTGCAGGTCGACCAGGTTGGCCGGCTCGATCGGGTTGGCCTCGTGGTTGGGGAAGGTGCCGTCCAGCTCGAAGAAGAGCGGCACCATCTCCACGGCCTCGGTTCCGATCTTGTCGAAGACCATCGGTGCGGTCAGACCGGCCATGCCGTTGCCCGCGTCGACGACCACCTTCAGGCGACGCCCGACGACCGGCGCCAGGGTGAGCAGGTGGTCGGCGTACGCAGCCAGGACGTCGGTCTCGGTGATCTCACCGGGGACCTCAGCCGTGACGATCCGGCCGGAGCCCACGACGTCACGGATCTCGGCCAGGCCGGTGTCCACACCGACCGGCTGCGCACCCGCGCGGCACATCTTCATGCCGTTGTACTGCGCCGGGTTGTGGCTGGCGGTGAACATCACGCCCGCGTGCCCGAGGTGGCCGGACGCGAAGTAGAGCTGGTCGGTGGAGGCCAGCCCGACGTTGACCACTGCTGCTCCGGCCAGGGAGGCGCCCTCGGCGAAGGCCCTCGCCATCCCCGGTGAGCTGGGACGCATGTCGTAGCCGATCACCACGGTCTCGGCGCCCAGCACCTGGACGAAGGCGTTGCCCGTCGCGCGGGCCAGCGCCTCGTCCATCTGGTCGGGGACGGTGCCACGGACGTCGTAGGCCTTGAAGATGGCCCCGAGGTTGGCGGGATCCAAGGTCGGCGACGCGGCGGCGTCAGGGGTACCGGAAGTCATGGCACGTGAGCCTATATGGCACCCCGAGCCGTGATCAGTCCGTGGTCAGGACCCGCAGGTGACCGCGGCGCGTGCCGCGTGTCGGATCGTCGGCCGAGTGGATCGGTGGGGCCGGCTCGGGCGGGCGCGCAGCCTCACGTACGGCGTCGGCCAGAGCAAGGAGGTCGTCGTTGGAGGGACCCTTGTCGGTGAGGTCCAGCGCGAGGCGCAGGACCTCCCAGCCGCGCGGGGCGGAGAGACGTTCGCTGTGCTGCCCACACAGGTCGTACGCGTGCGGCTCGGCGTGCAACGAGAGCGGGCCCAGCACCGCCGTCTGGTCGGAGTACACGTAGGTCAACGTCGCGACCGCAGCACGGCCACAAGCGGTACGCGAACAACGGCGTGCAGGATTCACACGGGTGACGTTACCCCGCGCCACCCTCGTCGCCGTCTAGGCTCGCGGCATGGATCAGGCCCCTCGTCGTCGCACCCGGGACCGTCGCGACCGGGGGATGCGCGGGCCTGCAGTCCTCCCCCGCACCCTGGGCACCCCCGCGACCCGCACCCAGCGGATGCGGTTCGACTCGGTCGTGCTCGATGTCGTACGGGTCCTGGACGCCCGCTGGCACGACCACCTCGGCCTCGTGGAGTACGCCGTCGAGGACACTCCCCTGGTCCCCGACGACTGGGACGACGAGGGTGTGCCGTTGGCCTCCCTGGTCCGCGGCCAGGGCGCGACCCCGAGCCGACTGGTCCTCTTCCGTCGACCGATCGAGCACCGCTGCGACAACCGGGAGGAGCTGCGCGCCATGGTCTTCACCGTGCTGGTGGAGCAGATCGCGATCCTCCTCGACATGGACCCCGAGGACGTCGACCCGCGCGAGGACGACTGAGCCTCGCCCCACGAGATCAGTACAGGGCGGGTCGGACGTCCGGTACGAGACTCTCGGTGACCAGCTCGAACAGGGGCCGGACCCCGCCGGCACCGGCCTCGAGGGCGGCGGCCACCCGTCCGCCGTCCATCTGCACCTCGACCCAGCGGGCCCTGGGGTCGAGACCGAGTCGGCGGCCTCGACCGGGACGCATGGTGACCCGGACCGGCTCGAGCTCGCGACCCCCGGCGTCACGCTGGACGACGGTGACCTCGGTGACCGCGTCGGCGCCGGCGAGGACGAGGCGCTTGGGGCCGGCTGCGACGACGCCGGCGGCCGTGGCCGAAAGCAGGGGCGCCGCGACGGCGTGGGTGAGGTCGCTCCCCGTGCGGGTGCGCAACTGGGCACTGACCGGCTCACGCGACTCCAACCGCAGCCCCACCAGTCCGTCGACGACGTCGGAACGCAGCAGGTCCGACAACGAGACCGTCACCGTGGCTCCCGGTGGCACGTTCACGGGCTCGACGCCGGCGGGGGCGAACTCGCTCTCGGCGGTCACCGCCAGCACGTTCACCCGGGTCTCGTCGGAGCCGTCATTGGTCACGACCAGCGTGCGGTCCCCGCCACCTCGGGCGACACCGAGGAGCAGGGGATCGCGGCTCGGCGCATCGTTGGCCGGCAGCCAGGAGACCGCTCGGCTGGCACTGCCCAGCTCGTCGATGCGATCCATCACCGACGAGGCCAACCTCCCGCGACTGACCTGGATCCTGATCGTGAGGTCGTTGCGAGCCGGAGCGACCCGGGAGAGGTCCAGCTCGATCTCTCCCCGGGCGGGCACGGCCAGGCCCCGGAGGCCAGCCACCTCCCGTACGCCGCCCGGGCCGTGCACGGTCACGTCGGCGAGCGCGGGACCGGCGTCGGGGTTGACCAGGTGCAGCACGGAGGAGTGTTCGGGTCCCGCACCGACGCCGGTGAACCAGACGTCGCTGTCGGGGGGTGTGCAAGCCACCGCTGCGGTCTCACCGGTGCGCGAGGCGACGAGGCCGGACGCCAGGTCACCCTCGGCTCGCAGGACGACGTACGACGACCGGCCGACGGTGCTGAGAGCACCACCGCTGATCGTCACGTCAGGGGCGCCGGCGACCCGGATCGTGCCGGACTGGGAAGTGTTGGCGAGAGCCACGCGAACGTCGTCGACGTCGCCCCGGGCCGGGGGGCAGACGACCACCGAGCTGCTCAGGGGGGCGGTCCCCGGCGCGCGACCCGGGTCCTCGGTGGGTGAGGGGCTGACGCTCGCCAGCGCAGCGACCGTGAGCAGTGGCACGCCGATGGACAGCATCACCATCGGGTTGATCCGTCGGTCCCGCTGCAGTGCCACCCTGCGGCGTGAGCCAGGTCTCGACCTGTCCGTCATCGGCGTACCCTCCTCGAGGTGATCGTGGGGCCCGCCGCCACGAGGGCCAGGATCCACGCGATCCCCTGGGTCACCACCAGCACCATGCGACCGGTGCCCACCTCGCTCGCGACGCCACGCGCCGACGTCTCGTGCTCGACCCTCCAGGCCCGGGTCGAGCGGTCCTCGGCGCTCGCCTGGACGAAGCCGTCCACCGCGTCCATACCGGCCGCGATGCGTCCGTCGACCGGCGACGGCACGACGACGTACTCGACGCCCTGGTCGGCCAGGGCCTCGACGACGCGCGGCGTCGGCGCCGAGACCAGACGGGTGACCAGAGCTGACATCTCCCGGTCCTCAGGGGTCAACCCCAGGATCTCGTCCTCACCCACGGTGACGCCGTCGCCACGACGGATCCGGTAGGTCACGCCTTCGTCGACCGAACCCCTCAGCACCAGGACCCCACGGGCGTCGTCCGTCAACGCGCTCTGGGCCATGTAGGCCGGGACCACCTCGAGGGGGTCCTCGCCGAACTGGTTGTCTGCACCCACCCACCACACGAGGCCACCCAACGGCACCACGACGGCCACGCCGGCCACTGCCAACGCGACGGCCCGCTGCCACCACGGATGGTCGTCCCCGGCGAGTCGACGCACCAGCGCCCCCGTCCCGAGCGAGGCCACCACCACCGCGATGCCCTGGAGCACCACGACGAAGAAGCCCATGCTCGGCGGAGTCGAACTGCCCGGCAGGTCGAGCTGGACGAGACCCAGGACCGCGACCACGCAGGCCGCCGGCAGGGCGACGACCCACCCGATCATCACCGGCACCCGGGTCGAGTGGGGGGCGATGGCCAGCACTGCCAGGAGGCCCACCGGAACACCGAGCCACCAGGGCGCACCCATCTGGGACAGTCGGCCGGTCAGCAGGCCGGCGGCGTCGACCGAGGCCACCGGCAGCCGACCGGCCTCCAGCAACAGACCGGCGGCCGAGCCGGTGCCGATCAACGGCAGGAACCACGGCAGCAACAGGACCGGCACCAGCACCAGGGCCAGGGCCGGCGGGCCCCACACCGCGCGGTCGTTGAGCAGTCGGGGGCTGATCGCGATGGCGGCCGCGACCACGATCGCCGCCACCACCAGGCCGAAGAGCCAGATCCCCGGCACGAAGGCGGCGCACAGGGCGAGCAGCATGCCCGTACGCCACCCGGCACGCCAACGGCGGTCTGGTTCGGGGTCGACGAAACCCAGGGCAGCGTGGGCGAGCCAGGGCAGCAGGGCGGCCATCGCGACCGTGCCGAAGCGACCTTCGCCCCACGCGCCCGAGGTGGCCGGGAGCAGGGCATAGGTCACCGACCCCCACACCAGCACCCAGGTGGAGAGACCGCGGGGATCGACCAGCCGGCCGACCACCCGCAGAAAACGCCACGCGCCCCACAGCGCCAGGGGGACGGCGAGAAGCATCAAGGCACTCATCACGACCCCGGAGCTTCCTCCGAAGAGGACGAACCCGGCGACCGCGAAGAGCGCGATGTAGGCAGGGGCGGGCACGTCGGAGCCGGTGCCGAGCGCGTGCCGCGACTCCAGGTGCAGGCGCCACCAGTCAGCGGCCCGGTCCGGGACCGGGGAGAGCGCCCCGCCCTGGATGGACCAGAAGGCCTCACGCGCCGCGAAGAGCGACGCCAGGACGACGACGCTCAGGACGATCGCCACCGGGCTGGTGAAGAACCGCACCACCCACCCGGAGTCGGCGTACAGCTCGTCGTCCTCGTCCTCACCGTCGGAGCCGCGCCGGGGGCGCTCAGGAGTGGCCGCTTGCAAGGGCGCCAGACCGGGAGCGGCCGCACGCTCGGCGGCCAGCGTTGCCTCCTTGGCGGCACGCCGTCTCTCGGCGACGTCCTGGACGCTGCTCGCCAGCGCCTGGAACAGGTCACTGACCGCATCCAGACCGTGGCGGTAGGGCAGCCACCAAGGTGGCATCAGGGGGCGTACGTCGTGGGCCTGCTGCTCCCACAGGCCCTTGCGTTCCAGCCGCGCGGCGCGGACCTGTCCGGGTCGGGTGTAGACGTGGAGCAGGGCCGCGAACTCGTCGGCCGCCTCGCCGACCGCGCGGACCGCGAGCAGGCCGAGGACTCTGACCAGGCTGCCGAAGAGGAGTCGGATCGTCTGCCACAACAACTGCGGTCGTTCGACGTTGGCCAGCAGGGTGAAGAGGGCAGCCCGCCGCATCGAGTAGTGCGGGTGGCGGCCCGTGAGCTCAGTGGTGCGGGCACCGCGCGTGGCCGCCTCGGCATGAAAGACGACGGCCTCGGGGACGACGTACGTCTGGTGCCCGGCGCGAGCGGCCCGCCAGCCGAAGTCGATGTCGTTGCCGAAGAGCGGCAGGGCCTCGTCGAAACCACCGAGAGACTCCAGCACCTCACGCCGTACGAGCATGCCGGCGGTGTTGACCGCCAGCACCCGGCGTGACCGGTCGTGCTGGCCCTGGTCGTACTCGCCTCGCTCGAGGCCGGTCTCTCGCCGACCCGTGCCCGAGATGGTGACCCCGAGCTCGAGCAGGCGACGCAGGGAGGGCCACTCGCGCAGCTTGGGGCCGAAGACGTCGACCTCCGGGTGCTCGGCGACCGCCGCAACCAGAGCGGCGAGGGCGTCCGGCGCGGGGTTCGAGTCGTCGTGCAGCAGCCAGATCCACTCGTCCTCCGCAGGCGGGAGAGACTCCAGGGCCCGTTGGACGGCTTCGGGATAGGAGGTCTTGACGGGCGCGGAGAGGACTGCGTCTGCACCGAAGACCGGGACCAACAGGTCGATGCAGTCGTCTCGGCTGCCGGTGTCCACGGCGATCCCGCGGTCAGCGGGGCGCTGCTGGCCGCTGAGCCCGCCCAGGACCTGGGGCAGCCATCTCGCCCCGTCATGGCTGACGAGTACGACGGAGACGATCACCGGGACAGCGTAGGGACTCGGTCGGGACGAGGGCGAATCGTCCGGGACGACCTGGCGCGAGGCGCGTCAGGACCGCGGTGCCGCTGGGTCGATCGGGTCAGCCGACTTCGATCGCGCTCTTCTTGAGCTTGCGACGCTCACGCTCGGAGAGGCCGCCCCAGATGCCGAACCGCTCGTCGTTCATGAGGGCGGACTCCAGGCAGTCGGTGCGTACGTCACAGGTCAGGCAGACCTTCTTGGCCTCCCTCGTCGAGCCACCCTTTTCGGGGAAGAAGGCCTCCGGGTCGGTCTGCGCGCACAAGGCTCGGTCCTGCCAGCCCATGCTCTCGGTCTCGGCGTCCATGAGAAACAGTTCTCGCATCGACCTTGCCCTTTCGACCCGTGTCGGCACCTCTCCCCGTTGTGGGGCGCCTGGAAGAACACTAACGGAATTACACGCTTGTGGGTACCAATTCGTCAAGCGGAGTTTGGCGAATTCGGGACCGCGTGGCGCGCCTTCTGGACCTTCGGGCAAAGATATGCCCATGCGCAACATCACAGTCATCTCAGGTGGTATGGGCGGAGCGAAGTTCATCCGTGGCCTGCTGCACGGAATCACCCACGGCCTGCTCCCGGGGGTCTCCCCCGACGCCCGGGTCACGGTGGTGGCGAACACCGCGGACGACCTCTGGCTCCACGGCCTGAAGGTCTGTCCTGACCTCGACACCGTGATGTACACCCTCGGCGACGGCATCGATTCCGCTCGCGGCTGGGGCCGTCGCGACGAGACCTGGAGCGTCAAGGAGGAGCTGGAGGCCTACGGCGTCGAGCCGACCTGGTTCGGTCTGGGTGACCGCGACGTCGCCACGCATCTGGTGCGCACCCAGATGCTGGAGGCCGGTTACCCCCTCTCGGCAGTCACCGAAGCGCTCTGCAAGCGCTGGCAACCCGGCGTCCGCCTGCTGCCGATGACCGACGACCGGGTGGAGACGCACGTGGCGATCGCCGACCCCGAGAGCCCCAGCGGACGTCGGGTGATGCACTTCCAGGAGTACTGGGTGCGGCTGCGCGCCGCGGTCCCGGCCGAAGCGGTCGTCTTCGTGGGGCTGGAGAACAGCTCCCCCGCTCCCGGTGTGCTGGAGGCGATCACGGAGGCCGACCTGGTCATTGTGCCGCCCTCGAACCCGGTCGTCTCGATCGGCACGGTCCTCGGCGTCCCCGGCCTGCGGAGCGCGCTGCGCGCCACCACGGCCAAGGTGGTCGGTCTCTCACCCATCATCGGAGGGTCGCACGTGCACGGCATGGCCAACCAGCTCCTGACAGCGGTGGGCGTGGAGGTGAGTGCTTCTGGTGTCGGTCTGCACCACGGCGCCCGGAGCGCCGGGGGTGTGCTCGACGGCTGGCTGGTCGACACCGTCGACGCCGATCAGGTGGGCGCCCTGGAGGCTGCCGGCCTCCCTGCCCGAGCGGTGCCGTTGCTGATGACCGACGACGACGCGACTGCCGCGATGGCCGCCGCCGCCATCGACATGGTCTCCTGATGGCAGAGATCTCGGTGGTGGCACCCGACGGGATCGGCGAGATCACCGCAGGGACCGACCTGGCCGCCGAGATCAGCGGCGCCCTGGCGCTCCTCGACGGTGACGTGGTCGTGGTCACCAGCAAGGTCGTCAGCAAGGCCGAGGGCCGCGTGGTGGTCGCCGACGACGAGGCGTACGAAGCCGCGTTCGCCGCCGAAACTGTCCGCGTGGTGGCCCGGCGCGGGCTGACCCGGATCGTCCGCAACCGTCTCGGGCTCGTCATGGCAGCGGCCGGCATCGACCGTTCGAACGTGACCCTCGGCGCCATCGTGCTGCTGCCCCACGACCCGGACGCCTCGGCGCGTGCCCTGCGCAAGCGCCTTCACGAGCTCACCGGGCACAACGTGGGCGTCGTGGTCACCGACACCGCTGGTCGCGCCTGGCGCGAGGGGCAGACCGACATCGCCATCGGCGTCGCCGGGCTGCTCCCGTACGAGTCCTACGAGGGTCGCGAGGACGCGTACGGAAACCCATTGGCCGTGACGCTTCCCGCCGTCGCCGACGAGATCGCCGGGGCCGCCGAGCTGGCACAGTCGAAGTTGGGTGGCCGCCCGGTGGCCCGGCTCCGCGGTCGCAGCGACCTGGTCCTCCCTCCGGGTCAGGACGGTCCGGGAGCCGTCCGGTTGCAGCGCCCGGAGGGGACTGACCTCTTCGGCTTCGGGGCCCGGGAGGCAGTCGTCGTCGCGCTCGCCCAGGAGACCGCGCTGCTCAGCGTCTTCGGCGCCCCGGCCAGCGAGAGCGAACTCCTCGAGGCCCTCGGTCGCGTCCTGCCACGAGCCCACCCCCGCCCACGCGAGAGCCCGAACAGCACGAGGCTGACCCTGGAGCTGCCCGCGGAGTCGTCGGAGCCCTGCGCGGCAGTCCTCCGCGCGCTGTGCGCCTCCCACGGCTGGGTCCTGGAGACCGTCGGCGAGGACGAACTGGACCAGAGTGTGCACCTCGCCCACCTCTCACCGACTCATCCGTAGACTCACCCACGTTTCACCGACTCCACCCGAGACCCGAGGACGACCCACCGTGGCCAAGCAGGACAAGACGAGCCGTCAGGCGAAGATCGACGAGATCCGCAACAGCTCGAAGACAGCCGACCGGCGCCGCGGCGGCATGATCATCGGCGTCGCCGTGGCTCTGGGACTGCTGATCATCTTCGCGGCTGCCTGGAAGCCGGTCACGGACTGGTGGGACATGCGCGAGTTCGACAGCAAGGAGCTCGCCGCGATCGGTGCCAGTGCTGACTCCTGCCAGGAGGTCACCACGGCCCCCGCCAACGGCATGCAGAACCACGTCCCCCAGGGCAGCCCACTGGAGTACGAGGAGGCCCCGCCGGCCTTCGGACCGCACTACGACTCGTGGGAGCCGATCGAGCGGAAGTTCTACAGCTCCGACCGCCCCGACCTGGGCTACCTGGTGCACAACCTCGAGCACGGCTACACGATCCTCTGGTACGACGAGACGATCGCCGACGACGAAGAGCAGATCACGACACTGAAGGGCTTGGCCGGCAAGTTCGACTCCGACAACTTCCGCAACAAGTTCAAGATCGCGCCGTGGACCTCCGAGGACGGCGCCGAATTCCCCGAGGGACAGCACGTCGCGATGACCCACTGGTCGGTCGGCGGGGCTGGCGAGGACGACCCTGCCAAGCAGGTCGGCGTGTGGCAGTACTGCTCCGAGCCGAGCGGCGCAGCGCTCGAGACGTTCATGAAGGACTACCCCTACATGGACTCCCCCGAGCCGGGCGCTGGCTGATCGGTCACTGACCTCACACCAGCTGGTCCCTCACACCAACTCGTCGTGGCCGTCCTCCTTGAGGGCGGCCACGATCGATTTCACCTCCTGGGCGCGCGCCCGCGTGGTCACCAGAAGAGCATCCGGGGTGTCCACCACGACGATGTCGTCGAGCCCGATCACCGCCACCGTGCGGCCACTCCCGGGCACGATCAGACCCGTGGAGTCGACCATCCGCACCAGGCCCTCGTCCCCGAGCACGCGCACCTCGGCGTCGACGCCCCGCGCCGAGAGGTCGGCGGTGAGCAAGGCGTCCAGCGAGGCGAAGTCACCGACGTCGTCCCAAGTGAAGGTGCCCGGGATGCACGCGACGCGCCCGGCCGCTGCGGCCGGCTCGGCCACCGCATGGTCGATCGCGATCTTCGGCAACGTCCCCCAGACCTCCTCGAGTGTCTCGGGGGCGGCAGCGAGGGCTCGTAGGGCTGCGGCGAACTCCGGGTCGCCCTCGGCCAGCAGGTCGAGCAGCACCGTCGGACGTACGACGAACATGCCTGCGTTCCAGCGGTAGGCGCCCGTGGCCAGGTAGCCCTCGGCCACTTCCCGGGAGGGCTTCTCCACGAACTCCTCCACGGTGAGCGCGTCCAGGCCCCGCAGCGGTGGCCCCGTCCGGATGTAGCCGAAGCCGGTGGCTGGGCCGGTCGGTTCGATGCCGATCGTCACCAGCCAGTCCTCCCGGGCTGCCTCCACGGCTCCCGAGACGGCGGCGGAGAAGGCCGCCTGGTCGGCGATCACGTGGTCGGCGGCGAACGAACCCATCACCGCGTCGGGGTCCAGCAGCTCGAGCATCGCCGCGGCGAGACCGATGGCGGCCATCGAGTCGCGTGGGGACGGCTCGGCCACCACCCGATCGGGTTGCAGCTCGGGCACCTGGGCCACCACGGCCTCACGGTGCGCCGCGCCGGTGACCACCAGGCACCGGTCGAGGGCGAGCGGGGCCAACCGGTCGACGGTGGCCTGGAGGAGTGTCCGACCCGACCCGGTCAGGTCCAGCAGGAACTTCGGAGCCCGGGACCGCGACAGCGGCCAGAGGCGGGTGCCGGCACCACCGGCGGGGATGACGGCCCAGAAATGGTCGAGAGACGGCGCAGCAGACATGGCTGTGAGAGTAGAGCACCCGGGCACGGCCCGACTCCCTCACCGGCGTTCGCTCATGTGACCAGTGCCTAGGCTGGTGGGCGTGACCACCTTCGACGACGTCCTCGGCGCCCTGATGCGCCGCTCCCCCGGTGACCCCCTGGTCACCTTCTACGATCACTCGACCTCGGAGCGCGTCGAGCTCTCGGTCGTCACCTACGCCAACTGGGTGGCCAAGGCCTCGAGCCTGTTGGTGGAGGAGTACGACCTGGAACGCGGAATGCGGATCCGGATCGATCTGCCCCCGCACTGGCTTGCCACGGTCTTCCTCGGTGCCGCCTGGAGCGTGGGTCTGGCGGTCGTCTGGGACGACGAGTTCGACGTCGTCGTCTGCGGGCCGGAGTCGGTGGAGGCCTGGGCCACGCGGGCCGAGGAACTCCCCGTGCTGGCCTGCAGCCTTCTGCCGATGGGCGTACGTTTCCGCGAGCCCCTGCCGGACGGTGTGCACGACGTGGGCGTGGAGATCTGGAGCCAGCCCGACGCGTTCATCGCGTGGGACCCGCCCACCGCCAGCGACCTGGCCTGGGTCGACGGTGAGCGTCGGGCCACCCAGGGGGAGATGTGGCAGACAGCCGCCGCCGGGAGTCTCCTCACCGACGGCGGCCGTCTGTTGACGGTGGCGAACCCGACTTCCCCATCAGGTGTCGCCACCTTCATCGAACCTCTCGCGAGAGGCGGTTCGATGGTTCTGGTGGCTCAGGCAGACCCGGAGCGGCTCGTCCTCACTGCACAGCAGGAGCAGGTCACCGCGTCCGATCAGGGTCTCAGCTGAACATGTTGTACTGCCTCATCCCGCCGGCGAGGTAGCGGCGCTGGGTCAGCCCCTTGGTGGTGGCGGTGAAGAGGAAGAGGCGCCCGCTCTTCTTGCCACGAGCGACGACGTCGGTGGTGCCGGCCTGCAGCTTGACCTGACTGACCGGGAGTCGCACGTCGTAGACGTTCGGGTCGAGCGAGGCGCCGCCGGGGACCCGGGCCAGGCGGCCCTTGTAGCCGGGGACGGCCACGCCTCCCTTGACCCGCTTCTTGCCATTGCCGGCGAAGAACCGGGTCACGCCGTTGACGGTGCCGATCAGGTCGGGCTTGCCGTCACCGTTGACGTCGCCCACGGCCTCGAGGGCCTGCACGCCGTGGAAACCGGTCCCGATCAGGATGCGCGGGCTGGAGAGCTTGCCCGTGCCGTCCCCGAGACGGAGCTGGAGCGCACCGGTGACACCCACGGTGATGACGTCACCCTTGCCGTCACCGTTCCAGTCACCCGCGTTCATCAGGTGGATCGCCGACGAGGCGTCGATGCCGGTCTCGATGGGCGCCCGCAGCTCGTAGGTGCCCGGGTTGGCCAGGTGCACCAACTCCCTGCCGCGGCGCGCCATCAGGTCCGGCGAACCGCTGGAGGTGACGACGTTGACCGAGAGGTGGTCGAGGCTCTTCTCCGTGGCCAGCGGGCCACGTCGGGCGCCGAAGGAGCCGCGACCGGTGCCGGGAAGCACGTACAGGGTGCCCGTGCCGCGACGTACGAGCAGGTCGGTCCTGCCGTCGCCGTCGAAGTCGCCGCCACCGGCAATCGTCTTGTAGGGAGACCAGTTGCCGGGGGTCGCCTTCGGCTTGGCGAACTTGGAGGAGCCCAGACCGCTGATGGTGTGGACGGCCCCCTTCTTGTGGCGAGCCATGAGGTCGGGGCGACCGTCACCGGTGATGTCACCGACCGCCACCAACTCGGTGTACGTACGCAGGTTGCGGTTGACCCTGACCTTCGTGAACTTGCCGGAGGCAGTCTGGAGGAATCCGTAGGCCTTGCCGGTCCGGGTGTGCCGCGCCACCAGGTCGGCGCGCTTGTCACCGTTGATGTCCCCGACCGCGGTGAGCAGGTCATGCCCGCGCGTCAGGGTGATCACGGTGGTGGCCTTCTTCTTGAACTTGCCGTTGTTGAGTCCGCGGTGCACCCTCGCGGTGCCGTCGCCGCTCACGGAGACCAGGTCGGCCATTCCGTCGCCGGTGAGGTCGGCAGAGGAAACCATCCGGGTCTTGTACTTCCACCCGGTGGAGATCTTCTTGGGCGCGGCCAGGGCTGACATGCCGCCGGTCGGCAGGATGACGAGCTGGGAGTCGCTGCTACGACGAGCAACCAGGTCGGGGTGGGGCGTGCCCGCGAGGTTGGTCGACAGGTTCGGCGCCGACAAGGTCGGGGGGGCCGGGGTGGGAGCCGGGGCCGGCGTGGGCTTCGTCGGAGTGGGAGCGGTCGGCGTGGGGGCAGCGACACCGGTCTGGGCTGCTGCGGCCTTCGCCCGGATCGCACCGAGCTGGGCGTAGAGGTACTTGCCCGGGCAGGCGGTCGAGCCCGCGTCACGGTGTCCGTTGACCGCGGGCATCGTGCGGGAGCCCACGCGCTCCTTCATGGAACGCGGGTCGATGCCGTGCAGACCGAGCTTCCAGGCGAAGAGCGCCCCGTATGCGTTGACCATGGCGGCGGGAGCACCGGTCGTCTCGAAGTTGCCGATCGCCGACATCGCGAAGGCCAGGTGGTTGTAGCCAGAGGTGTGGGCGCCGATGACCGCCTTGTCGACGCCGCCGTAGCGACCCTCCCAGACCCGTCCGAAACGGTCGACGAGGAAGTTGTAGCCAACGTCGCTCCAGCCGCGGGACTTCACGTGGTACGTGTAGATGCTGCGGATGATCCCGGGCACCTGTTCGGCGGTGTAGTTGTTCGCGTTCACCGTGTGGTGGACGAAACCGGCCTCGATGGAGCCGTAGCTCAGTGAGCTCTTGTGCCGGATCTTCTCGTCGGCACCCCACTGGGCACGCGAGTAGATCGTCGGCTTGGCGGCGGTCCGGCCCGACTGGAGGGCGATCTTGTCGTCATCTCCGGAGTCGGTCGAGTCAGCGGGGGCGGCGGGGGCGGTCTCGATGGCCGGGCCCTCCTCGCGCGTCTCCTCGGCTGCACCGGGGTCGATCACGGCCAGCGAGAGACCCTGGGGCAGCTCGCCGGCGCCGTCGGCACGCACCTCGACCTCGTCGACCTCTCCCACGATCAGAGCGTCGGTGCCGTTGCGTGCGGTCCTGGCGTCAGGGCTGTCCGGGTCCGGAGCGTGGGCGTCGTCGAAGACCATCTCGGTCCAGTCGCCCCACTCCGCACCTTCGCGGGTGCGCACCTGCAGGGCGAGCTCGCCGGCCGCGACCCGGGACTCGGTGTCCCAGGTGACGCCGACGGCACCGAAGCCCTCGATCGGTGCGGAGACCGTCGCCTCGACGACGTCCTCGGGCGCGACGTCGGCCGCGAGCCCGTGCTCGTGTCCCTCGTGCGCGCCAGCCTCGTCCTCATGGGCGTGACCCTCGTCCTCGTGGGCGGGCGCCTCGTCCTCGCGCTGCACACCTGCCTCGGCGGAGTCGTCCTCCACGATGGCGTACTCCTCGACCTCGGGCTCCACCGGCGCCGTGGGCACCTGGGCGAGAGCCGGGGCGGGCTCGGCAGCCAGCCCGGTCACCGGAGCACGGGAGACCACATCGAGCGAGATGATGTTGGTCGCCGGTGCGAGCACGGCAAGGACGACACCGAGCGCCAGCAGCTGCTGGCAGGCGGTGATGAAACGGATCTGGTTCGTACGCATTTGGGCCACTCCAGTGCGGGGGAAGAGTCACACGGGTAGCAAGTTTCACATCAGTCACACGAGTCACGACAGCAAAACTGAGTAACTACAACGGTGTAATTTCCACTCGCCACGCCGACAAAATTGAGTTTTGTCAACTTTCCGCTGCAAGGATGGCCCACTTCTGACCCTCACGAGGGCATATCTGAGCAGAAATGCACTGAAGGGCCACTCCCCAGGGGAGTGGCCCTTCGATGTCACGACAGGGTGTGAGGTGGTCCAGACCAGCGCTCGACCGGGACGGCGCCTCGGACCCTGCGTCGCAGGCTGTGCCTGACTCTCAGACGTCGGCTCCCAGGCCGTCGTCCTCCTTGTCACCGACCACGTTGTCCTCGGTGTCGTCGTACTTCAGGAAGTGAATTCCCTCGTCGACTCCCCCGTCGAAGGCGAGCCGGCCCTTGTCCAGCACCAGGACCCGGGTGCAGAGACTGCGCACCGCGCCGGGAGCGTGCGAGACGTAGAAGATGGTGGTGCCCGAGTTCTTGATCTCGTCCATCTTCCGCTTGCACTTGCGCTTGAACGGTCGGTCGCCCACAGCCAACGCCTCGTCAGCGATGAAGATGTCGGAGTCGACGTGGATCGCCACTGCGAATCCCAACCGCGCCTTCATGCCCGAGGAGTAGTACGTCACCGGTGTGTCGAGGAAGGTGCCGAGGTCGGCGAAGTCGACGATCGCGTCCAGCTTGCGCCGCGTCTCCGCCTCGCTCATCCCCAGGATGGCGGCCTGGAGCCAGAGGTTGTCCCAACCACTCAACTGAGGGTCGAAACCGGCGCCGGTGGCGATCAGACCCGCAATCCGGCCTCGGGTGAGCACGGTGCCCGAGTCGGGCCGCATCACTCCGCTGACCATCTTGAGCAGCGTGGACTTGCCGGAGCCGTTCAACCCCATGAGCCCGATCGACTCACCCTGCTCGACCGTGAAGCTCACGTCCTCGACGGCGTTGAAGACGTCGTGGGTGCGGTTGCCCTTCAGCTTCGCGATCGCCATCATCTTGAGCGAGCGGTGGTACTGCATCCGGAACGTCTTGGTGGCGTTGTGCACCTCGATGAAGTTGGTCATCAGAGTCTCTCCACCACTCGGCCCTCGTACTTCTTGAACCATGCCTGCGCCAGGAAGAGCAGCACCAGACTGACCACGAGCATCACACCGCCGCGGGCCCACAGGTCGTCAGGCATGTGGCGTGAGGTCAGGTAGGCGGGATCGTCGCCGGTGCCCACCCAGAAGCAGCGCTGCAGCAGCAGCACCGACTCTGCCACCGGGTTGAGCAGGTAGATCTTCGAACCGAGCTCGCCGAAACGCTCGTGCACGAACGTGTACGGGTAGATCATCGGGACGCTGAAGGTGATCAGTTGCGTCAGGGTACCGATCAGCTTTCCGAAGTCCCGCCAGAAGACGTTGAGGATGCTGAAGAACAGGGCGAGCGCCAACGCCAGGGGGATCAGGATGGCGAAGGCCAGGAGACCTGCAGCCACCCCGAGCATGTCCGGATCCCAGCCCACGACCAGGCAGACCACCAGCAGGATCACCAGCATCGGCACCGTGTGCCACAGCGCCACCACGGTCTTGGAGACCGGGAAGAGCGCCTTGGGCATCGGCAGCTTGTTCAGCAACCTGCGGTTGCGCAGGAGCGAGGCCGTCCCACCGTTGAACGTCTCGGTGAAGAAGTGCACCACCACGAGCCCTGAGACCAGGTGGATGGCGAAGTTGGGCACCTCGTCACCACCGCGGTTGATCATCACCTGGAAGATGAAGTAGTAGATCGCAAAGCGGATCCCTGGCTGCACGTAGCTCCACAGCCACCCCAGGACCGTGCCCTGGTAGCTCGACTTGATGGTGTTGCGCACCAACATCGAGAGCAGGTACCGCTGGCGGAACACCTCCGCCAGGGTGCCGCCGGGACTGGGGGACGCCAAGGGCATCTCGGCAGCCCGGTCATGACCGATCGTGCTCATCAACTCTCCGTCGTCACTTCCGTGTCCTCGGTCCACGGGCGGAAGGTCTTCTCCCACTCGTGGGGCGAGGTGATGTCCGGCAACGCGTCGCGGTACTCCTTGGCAAGACGCGGCCACTCCTTGCGCAGACGGAGGTGGATGTCCACCGTGCGCTTGAGGAGGTCCTGGAACTTCTCCGGGTCACGCTGGTAGAGCGCTGCGGACTGGCCGTCCGGCATCGACACGATGGCCGAGTCGTACTTCGTGAGCCTGTACCACTGCGAGTCCATCGCCGGGATCTCGACCTCCGGGTGCTCCTTGGCCAAGGGGCGGACCGGAAGGAGCTGACGGAACGGAGACTTCAGGGCGGCCAACTTCACCGCGCTGCCGTTCGGGACACCGGTGTCGTCGCGTCCCTTGCGCGGCGGCTTGGTCCGGCGCACGCTCGGGAAGGCGTCCGGGTCAGGCTGCAGCTGGGCGTCGGTGAACTCACTGGCGAAGGCGCGCACCTCCTTGAGCTTGCTCTCCAGCGAACCGTGCAGCTCGTACGGGCCGGCCAGCACGTCCTCGAGCGCCTTGTGTCGCAGCTCAACGGTCGAGTACTGCATGGAGACCAGGTGCTTGACCTGGTGGCTGAAGCTCTCGGTCACCATCCGGCCACCCTTGGGGTAGGCCGAGTGCAGCAGGGCCGCGATGAAGCGGTTGCGCTGGTGGAAGTACGACTGCCAGTCCAGGCCGTCGTTCTTGTCGGTCCAGGGCACGTGCCAGACGGCGGCACCGGGGAAGGTGACGGTCGGATAGCCCGCCTTCTTCGCTCGCAGCCCGTACTCGGAGTCGTCCCACTTGATGAAGACCGGCAGCGAGAGGCCGATCTCCTCAAGGATCTGACGCGGGATGAGGCACATGAACCAACCGTTGAAGTCCACGTCGACCCGCTTGTGGAGCCACCGGGTCGAGCGCAGGTTGCGGGCGCCGAAGTCCCAGTCGCCGAAGACACCCGGGGCCGACTCCCACCAGAAGCGCCACTGCTGGACGATCTCGCCGAAGGAGTGCAGGCGGGCCCGCGAGTAGATGCTGAACATGTGGCCGCCCACGATCGTGGGGCGGCGAGCCAGGTCACCGAAGGTGATGGCACGGATGATGCCCTCGGGCTCACAGATGACGTCGTCGTCGAGGCACATGAAGTACGTCGCGGTGCCCTTGCGGACCGACTCCAACTGGCCGCGTGCGTAGCCGCCCGATCCACCCAGGTTGCCCTGCTCGATCACCCGTAACTGCTCACCCAGCGCTGCCTCGGCGACGCCGAAGTTCTCCGCCTCCGTGACCAACTGGGTGCCCTGCTCCATCACCAGGACCTCGTCCAGGTAGGGCCGCAGGGCCTCGTCCTCGCCGATCTGCACGATCAGGTCGGCACAGAAGTCGGGACGGTTCATCGTGGTGATGCCGATGTCGACGGTGCCGTGCTCGGCGCGATCGGCGGGGACCTCAGCGGCCCACTCGGCGGAGGTGACGACGACGTCCTCCTCACCGGCGACGACGTCGTACCAGTACCAGCCACCGTCGACGAAGGGCTTGAGCGGGAGGTCGAAGGTGAAGACACCCTCGGTCTCGGTGCCCGTCGTGACCGTCTCGACCCGCTGCGAACGGCCGTTGGCCATCGACTTGTAGACGGTCAGAGAGGCGCCCGCACCGCTCAGGTGGACCGTGAGGGTGACGTCGGTGACGACGGTCCAGCGACGCCAGTAGGAGGCGGGGAAGGCGTTGAAGTACGTGCCGAACGACAGTTTGTCCCCGGCGAGCACCCGCATCGCGGTGCGGCTCTCGATCTGGTCGGGGTGGATCGAGGCGCCGGTCGAGATCGACTGACGCATCGAGGCCGCGTTGATCTGCTGGGCGGCGCGGTTGGAGCCGACCTCGTACTTGTCGGCGTCCAGGACGACGGCCTCGGGGTCGACGTACAGGCGGAAGACGTCGGAGTCGCTCTGCGTCGGCAGGATCTGGCGCTGGAGCACTCGGGTGACGGTCGCGGGCGTGCCGCTGTGCTTGCTCATTCGTCCACTCCTCCACTCTTCAGCGCTTCGCCGTCGGCGAAGTGCGGGCGGAGTTTGTTGTCGTACATGGAAAGCGCTGACCCGATGGCCATGTGCATGTCGAGGTACTTGTAGGTGCCCAGCCGGCCCCCGAAGAGCACGGTGGGCTCCTTCTCGGCCAGCTCGCGGTACTTCAGCAGCTTGGCGCGGTCCTCGGCGGTGTTGATCGGGTAGTACGGCTCGTCGCCCTCCTCGGCGAAGCGGCTGTACTCGTGCACCACGATCGTCTTGCCCGGGGTGTGCTTGCGCTCCGGGTGCAGATGCTTGAACTCCAGCACCCGGGTGAAGGGGACGTCCTGGTCGTTGGCGTTGACGACGCCGGTGCCCTGGTGGTCATCGACGTCGAGCGTCTCCTGCTCCAGGTCGATGGTGCGCCAGGAGAGGCGGCCCTCGGAGTTGTTGAAGTACTCGTCGACCGGGCCGGTGTAGACGATCGGGACCTTGCCCTTGTACTCGTCGGCGACGGAGAAGAAGTCGGTGTCCAGCTGCACGGTGATGTTGGGGTGGTCAGCCATCCGCTCCAGCCACGCGGTGTAGCCGTCGACCGGCAGGCCCTCGTAGGTGTCGTTGAAGTAGCGGTTGTTGAACGTGTAGCGGACCGGCAGGCGCGTGATGATGTCCGCGCTCAGCTCCTTGGGGTCGGTCTGCCACTGCTTGGCGGTGTAGCCCTTGACGAAGGCCTCGTAGAGCGGGCGCCCGATCAGGCTGATCGCCTTCTCCTCGAGGTTGGTCGCGTCCTCGGTGGCGATCTCACTGGCCTGCTCGGCGATCAGTGCACGCGCCTCGTCGGGGGTGTGGGACTTCCCGAAGAACTGGTTGATCAGCCCGAGGTTCATCGGGAACGTGTAGACCTGCCCCTTGAACTTGGCGAAGACCCGGTGCTGGTAGTCGGTGAAGTCGGTGAAGCGGTTCACGTACTCCCACACCCGCTTGTTCGAGGTGTGGAAGAGGTGCGTGCCGTACTTGTGCACCTCGATCCCGGTCTCCTCGTCGAACTCGGAGTACGCGTTGCCGCCGATGTGGCTGCGACGCTCCAGGATGAGCACCTTCAGGCCCAGGTCGGCAGCGCACCGTTCGGCGATGGTGAGACCGAAGAAGCCGGAGCCGACGACGACCAGATCAGGCAGGTCGCGGGTCGCGGACGGCGGGACGGACTCAGACAAGGTAGAGCTCCTCACAGGGGTTCAACACAGATTTCCCGATTCTAGCGGCGTGGGACGTCAACGCTCGGCACCGCTCGCATCCCCCACGCGTCCTTCATGGCCCTGATCACGTTGCTGGCCTCCGCCCTCCCCCCGCGCAGGGGGCTCAGGACGATGACGGCCGCCGTGATCAGCAGGGGCTTGAGGCGTACGGCGATGTTGTTGCCGTGGCGCAGGTGGACCACGAAGAGGTTGCGGTACATGTAGTACCCCTTCCAGCCAGACAGGTCGTGCTGCTGGTTGAAGTCGAGCTGCCGTACGAGGACCGCGTCGCGCAGCGCCCAAATCGTACGGCCCGCCTTGCGAGCCCGTACGGCGTAGTCGACGTCGTCGTAGAAGATGAAGAAGGTCGGGTCCGGCAGACCGATCTCGTCGATCACGGAACGTCTCGCCATGAATCCCTCGAAGGCGACGTTCTCGACCGCCACCCGCGCCGGCATCTCGGCCCGGGTCGCGTACGTCGAGTCGACGCTGGCGGTCTTGGGCCGGATCGCCCACGGGCGGTCGAGGTCGAAGCGGATCGCCGACTTCTCGACCAGCTGACCGGCCAGGTCCTCGCGGACCACCATGAGGCAGTCCTCGTCGCTGGCCATCAGCACGGCGAGGCAGTCGGGGGCCGGAACCACGTCGTCGTCGACCAGCCAGATCCGGTCGAAGCCCTGCTCGTGGGCGGTCTTCATCCCGAGGTGGAAACCCCCCGCACCGCCGAGGTTGTCCGGCGAGGTGATGACGTGCAACGGGAGATCCGCGCGCGCGGCCAGGACCTCACCGGTGTGGTCACTGCTCGCGTTGTCGACGACGACGACCTGGTCGGGTCGTCGGGTCTGGGCCGCGAGTCCGTCGAGCATCCTGGTGAGGAGGTCGGCCCGGTTGTAGGTCACGATGACCACGGCGACGCTCTCCGCGTGCTGAGCGCTCATGCCAGGAACCTCCGGTGTCCGGTGAAGTCGCCGCGCAGGGCAGCTGCGAAGGCGGAGAAGCTCAACCGCAGCCGGGACGCGCTGGGGCGGGTGAGCGTGTAGAACCACACGGTCTTCACCACGAACGCGGCCGCGTGGAGGCTCGAGCGGTACTCGCGCAGGTTGAGCAGGTTGTTGCGCGCCATGCAGTAGTGCTTGAGGTCGCTGGGGCTGTGGTTGTAGGTCATCCGGCCACGGATCATGGGGGTGCCGAGGTCGCCGACCGACGGGTGTCGCACGACGGCGTCGGTCACCGTGGCGATCCGGGCCCCGGCCCGCTCGGCACGCAGGCGGTACTCGTGGTCGTCGCCCCAGATGAAGAGCTCGGCGCGCACCGAGCCGATCTTCTCCACCAGCTCCCGGGTGACCAGGACGCCGTTGAAGGGGATCACCACGTCACGGATCAGTCCGTCACGGGCGGCGGCACGCACGGCCGCCATGTCGTGCACGACGCTGGCGGTGCCGGGAAGGCGGATGGGGAAGACCAACCGCTCGGGGTCTGCCTCGTCCACGACGGCAGGACCCCAGAAGTCGAGCTCCCCGCGGTGGGCCAGCAGGCGGTCCAGGCAGTCGAGGTCGGGCATACCGTCGTCGTCCATCAGCCAGACCAGGTCGGCTCCGCGGTCGACCGCCTCGGTGAGGACCTCGTTGAAGCCACCGGCGCCGCCGCGGTTCTCACCCAACGTACGGCCGTGGACCGCAGTGCCCGGGAGTCCCACTTGCTGGGCGAGCCACTCGCCGGTGCCGTCACTCGACGCGTTGTCGATCACGAGGATCTCGGAGACCTGGTCGATCTCACGCAGCCGAGAAACGAGGGCCTGGAGCAGCGGAAGCCGGTTGAAGGTGACCACGCCGGCGATGATGCGGCCCGGTGTGGGGGCAGCGTCGTTCTCACCTGGGGTCACGGCGTACACCCTAGGTGCTGGTCGACCGCCCGACGGCACGGGAGTGATGTCGCGGCGCTCACGTCCCGATCCGTCGCTGTCAACAGACCTGGCCGACGTCCTCGGCGTCATTGGCCGCGTAGCCGGACTTCAGCGAACCCACGGAACCTCCCGTGACGGCGCTGCCCTGTCCTGCCTCGCTGCCGGTCTCGGTGCCTGCCTTCTTGCCCGTCTTCTTGGCCGGCGGCTTCTCCGAGCGGTCGATCGCCTTCTCGACGGCCCCCCGGGCCACCGCGATGTCGGGGTTGCCGGTGGAGACCAGGGGCGGAACCAGGGAGACGCTCGCCATCTTCTGGCTCTTCGCCTGCATCGCCAGGGAGATGAAGGTGTCGAACTCGCTCGAGGGCATGTTGGTGGAGAGCATGTCGGCGCCCGCTCCCATGATCTTCTGGAAGTTGAGCACCGCCCGTTGAGGGCTGAGTTGGGTCAGCATCGCGCTCATCACACACTTCTGCCGTGCCATCCGCGAGTAGTCGTCGGAGCCGTGTCTCGCCCGAGCGAACCACAACGTGTCGTGGCCGTCGAGCTTGCGGACGCCGGGCTCGATGTAGGTGAAGAAGGAGTCGTGCGGAAGGCCGACAGGGATCCGGTCGCGTACGTTCAGCTCCACCCCACCGAAGGCGTCGACCAGCTTGCGGAAGCCCTTCATGTTCACCAACGCCCAGTAACCGATCTCCAGACCTGTGATGCCTTCGACCGCCTGGACCGTGGCGCTCATGCCGGGCGTCTCGTCGTCACCGAAGAGGTCGGTGTGATCCATCGCCCACGTGCTGACGCCGTTCAGCATGCAGCCCTCGCAGTCGAAGCCACCGGGGAACTGCTCGTCCATCACCGAGCCGTCACGGAACGGGAAGTTGGCCATGTTGCGCGGCAGCCCGATCAGCACGGTCCTGCCCGTGCGGGCATCGATGCTGGCCACGGTGAGCGAATCGGGGCGCAGGCCGTTGCGTCCTGCTCCCGAGTCGCCGCCGGCGAGCAGCACGTTGAACCGACCGTCCTTGGCCCCCTGCACCTCACCGCTGCCGGCCACGGAGATCAGGAAACCGCGCTGCACTCCGACGACGTGCGCTCCGAAGAGGAGGACGGCCGTCACCGTGAGCAGCACCCCTGCGTTGACCCCCACCGCAGCCAGTCGGTGGTTCTTGAGCAGCGACAACGGTTGGCCGAGTCGCCAGACGTCGAAGAAGAGGTAGGCCCAGCCGATCGCCATCGCGATCAGGACCGTGCGCAGCGCGCCGAGCAGGAAGGTGTTGGTCGCCACCTTCAGACCCAGCACGGGCCACATCCACACCAGGGCGGCAGCGAGGAGGGCCACGGCCAACGTCAGGATCCAGATCCGCATCGCGATGCGACCGACGCGCTTGTTGCCCACCACCAGCTGCGCTGATCCCGGAAGGCCGAGTGTCATCAGCACCAGCGTGACCGCACGCCGGAACCGCACGCGGGCGGCCCGGTCGGGCACACCCATCGGAGCGGGCGGTGGGGGTGTCGGGTGCGACAACATCGGAACTCTCAGTGGGGGGAAGTGAACTGAGGACCAGTATCACCAGTCACAGGGGCCCCAACCCGGCAGCACGTACGGCGTGTCCGCCCCGCAGCAGCGACGACATCGCACGGGTGCCGACCGCCCAGCGGGTAGTTTGCCCTCATGTCACACAAGCGACCCGGCTCCGGCGGACCCGAGGAGGGCACCCCCGAGTACCAGTGGCTGTACGGCGACGGCGGCCAGGGACGAGAAGGGCCCGAGGCGACCAGGATCGTCCCGACCAGCCCGGCCGGGGCAGCCCACCCGGCCAGGTCGACGGACCCGGCAGCGCGCGGACGCTGGGACGAGCCGGCCTCCGAGCCCTGGTCCGACGATCCGGCACCGCTCCCCCAACGCAGCCAGCGACGTCCGAAGTCGCCGCGAAGGTCGCGACGCCGGGGTTTCAAGGTCGTACGTCTGCTCCTCCTGCTCTGGCTCGTCTTCCTGCTCGCCGTGCCCGTCATCGCCTGGTCGAAGATCAACAAGGTCGAGGCGTTCGACGGCGGCCGGCCGGTCTGGCAGCCGGGCACGACGTACCTGTTGGTCGGCAGTGACTCCCGCGCCGACCTCACCCGCAAGGAGCGCCGCGAACTGGGCACCGGCAACGCCACGAGCAAGTTGACCGACACCATCATGCTCATGCACGTCGGCTCCGGACCCACCGTCCTGATGTCCATCCCGCGCGACTCACTGGTCGACATCCCGGGTCACGGTCGGAGCAAGATCAACAGCGCCTACGGCCGGGGTGGCCCTTCCCTGGTGGTCGACACGGTGGAGAAGAACACCGGCCTGAAGGTCGACCACTACGTCGAGATCGGTCTCGGGGGCATGGTCAAGCTGGTCGACGCCGTGGGCGGCATCGAGATCTGTCCCAAGAAGGCGATGAAGGACAAGGACGCCAACCTCGACATCGAGGCCGGCTGCCAGGAGGCGGACGGCAAGACCGCACTGGGTTACGCCCGCTCCCGCAAGACCTACAAGCAGCTCGGCGACGTCGACCGAGCCCGCGCGCAGCGCGAGGTGGTGGCGGCGGTGGGGTCGGAGGCCATCTCCCCCTGGACCGTCATCAATCCGTGGCGCTACTGGTCCCTGGCCACCGCAGCGGCTGAGTCGTTCACGATCAGCGAGGGCAGCGGCCCCTTGGCCATCGGCCGGTTCGCCCTGGCGATGACCCCGATCGGCGGCAAGGACTCCCTCAACTGCGGCGTCCCGATCCGCGACCTCCAGGTCAACTGGGACGAGGAGCGGTCGAAGAAGTTGTTCGCCCACCTCCGCGCCAACGACACCGCGAGCATCCCGAAGAGTCTCTGCACCCAGTCCGGCCTCGAGGAATGAGCACCGACGTGAACCACACCGAGCACACCGACGGGACCGACCCCATGACGTACGAGACCCTCAGCGTCGAGGTCAACGAGCACGGCGTGGCACTGCTGCACCTGAACCGGCCCGCCGCGCTCAACTCCTTCACCGTGACCATGGCCCGGGAGTTGGAGCACTTCTTCACCGCAGCCGCTCTGGACGACGCCGTCCGCGCGGTCGTCGTGACCGGTTCGGGACGTGCCTTCTGTGCCGGCATGGATCTCACGGGCAGCAGCACCGAGGGCGACAACGTCTTCGGTCTCGACGAGTCGTTCGACCCCACCCCCGAGGCGCTGGCCGAACACTTCGACGACCCGGCCTGGGACGAAGGCGTACGCGACACCGGCGGCAAGGTCAGTCTCGCGATCCATGCCTGTCCCAAGCCCGTGATCGCCGCGATCAACGGCGCCGCCGTGGGGATCGGCGCTACCATGACCGCCGCCATGGACATCCGGATGGCCGCCCGGGGCGCCCGGATCGGGTTCGTCTTCGGCCGCCTCGGCATCGTCCCCGAAGCCTGCTCGTCGTGGTTCCTGCCACGCATCGTGGGTGTCCAGCAGACCTTGGAGTGGGTCTGGTCGGCCGAGGTCCTGAGCGCCGAGCAGGCGCTGGAGGGCGGGTTCCTGCGGTCGCTGCACGCCCCTGACACACTCGTCGCGGACGCGCTGGAGCTGGCCCGTACGTTCGTCGAGGGGCGCTCGGCGGTGGCCGTGGCCCTGGCCAAGCAGCTCGTGTGGGCCGGCGTCGGTGCGGAACACCCGCTGCAGGCGCACCTTGCCGACAGCATCGCGATGTTCCACACCAGCACCGGCGACGGGAAGGAGGGCGTGGCCGCCTTCCTGGAGAAGCGCGCACCCCGCTTCACCGGACGCGCTTCCCAGGCGCCGAGGATCTTCCCCGACTCAGACTGAAGAGACCCCGCTCCGGTGAAGGCGGGCCCTCAGCCGTCCAGCACGCCCTGCCCGAGCCACTCCCCGCGAGCAAATCCGGGGAGCACTGCGAACTCCGCCGACCCCACCGCGGTCGTCCACTCATTCAACTCATCGCCCTCGTCGAGCATGCGTTGGATCGGCACGAACTGGTCGCTGAGGTCGCGCTGGTAGCTCTGGAAGAGGAGCCCGGCCTCCATCTCGGAGCCGGTGGAGACCTCGTAGTTGGCGGCCTTCCGGAAGATCCGCCGCCCACCGTTGGTCGACGGGTGCGACCGGCGTACGTGGGACAGCGGGGCCACCACGAAGCGACCACCGTCGCGGGCCGAGAGCACCACGTCGTCCAGCTCGCGACCGCCCGTGAGCGGGGCGCCGGTGGCGAGGTCGCGCCCCATGGACCCCTCCTGCTCGCTGCGGGTGAGCTCGTCCCAGGTCGGCAGGTCCATCCTGATGCGTCGCACCACGAGCGTGGTCCCGCCCTGCCACACCCCGTCGCTGATCCAGACGGTCTGGTCGAAGAGGTCGGTGCCGGGCTGTGGGTTGCCCGACCCGTCGACCTGACCGAAGAGGTTGCGACCCGTGATCGGGCGGCCCTGGGGGTCGTACGGGTTCCAGCTCCCACTCTGGCGCCACCGCAACTGCGCGAAAGGGCGGGCGTCGGCGACCAACCGGCGTACGGCGTGGCCCACCGTACTGCCCTCGCGACCCGAGACCACCAGCACCAGGTCTCCCCCGCTCCAGCTCTTCTCCAGCCGGTCGTGGGTCATGGCGGGCACCTCGGCGAAGCCTGCGGGTGCAGGCAGATCCCATGCCCCGGCGAAGAGGCGCGGCCCGAACCCCACGGTGACGCTCAGGTCGGCGTCCGCGCTCGCCAACCACGGAGCGGTGTCGCCGGGGGTGCCCTTGCCCTGGGTGAGGGCCTCGATGTCGGAGGTCCACACCCGCAGCAGCCGTCCGAGCAGGTCCCGGTCGCCGGCTCGGTGATGACGGGCATGGAGGTCGAGGGAGACCAACTCGGTGACGGCACCGGGGTGCGCCGCCACTCCCGGCTGGTGCCTCCCCCACGGCGAGATGGTGCGACCCAGACCGGTCGGCGCCGTGGTCGAGTCAGCGCCGGGCGACGCGGTGTCGTCGAGCGCGCGAGCACCCGTGACCCCGGCGCCGACCCCGACCGCCGTCCCGACGGCAGCCGTGCCGACGTAGCCCAACAGGGAGCGCCGACCGATCGAGGGCCGACCGATGGTGGGCCGACTGGTCGAGGCAGGCATCAGTGCCCGTGCTCCTCAGTGCCCGGGGCGTGGTAGTGCCCCTCCTCCTCGGTGAACTCCTTGACCGGTGCCGTGACCTCGACCTCGGAACCGTCGGAGAGGGTCAAGATGAGGGTGACCTCGTCACCGGCAGCCAACTCCTCGCGCAGGTCCATCAACATCACGTGCATCCCACCGGGCTGGAGCAGTTGTCCCTTGCCGGCGGCGACCTCGATGCCACCCTCCATCCGCGTCATCACGGACTTGCCGTCGGTCATGACCATGTCGTGCAGCTCGACGGTCCCGGCGACTTCGCTGCTGGCCCCGGTGACCGTGACATCGCTGGCGCCCTGGTTGTCCAGGACCATGAAGGCCGCAGACATCGAGGTGTCCTCCGCGCCTTCGGTCGCCCGCACCCACGGGTCCTCGACGACGATGGACGCGCTGGGCGTCACATCACTCTGGAGGTCCGTCCGGGGAGCCTCCTCCTCGCTGCCGCAGGCGCTCAACGCAGCGGCGAGCACCAGGCTGAGCGCGGCCAGGCCCAGCCGGGCGCGGCTGCGAGCGTGTGGGACAGGAGTGGGTACTGCAATGAGGTGCTTCATGTGTTTTCCTCGCAAGTCGTGGTGGCATGACGGGCAGCCGGACCATCGGTCCGGCCGCGGGACAGCCCTCCCGGCTCCTGTACGGGTCGGGTCAGGCTGCGAGTGCCATCGGCGGACCGCGGTGACTCAGGACCCGGCGGTCGAGCAACGCAGGGGTGAGGACCGGCGTACCCGGCGCGCGCAGCAGGCCCGCACGCAGAGCGACTCCGCGACGTGCACAGGCCGATGCCAGCAGCAGTTGCCAGGCGCAGAGACGGACCCGGGTCCGTGCCGCGACCAGCAGCAGCAGACGCCACAGCGCGCGCTCACCCACCGCCAGGAAGAGCCCCAGCGCGATCGCACCGCCCAGGTGGGCGAGGACCATCCCCGGCCCCTGGGCGGTGAAGTGGTCGATCTGGTGGGCCAGCCAGTCGTCGCCCCGCCCAGCGGGCAGGGTCGCGACGAGGGCCTCGTACTGGTCGTGGAAGCGCTCGGGACGCCCGGTGGTAGAGCCAGTGGTCCAGCCGGTGGTAGAGCCGGTGACGACGGGCGCTGGTGCGGCGTCCAGCGCGCCGTCTCCGCGGTGCCCGGCCAGGGCCGAGAGGGCAGTGTGCACCCCCGTCTGGGCCCCCAGGACCAGCAGGATCAGTCGGAGCGAGCTCGCGCGACCGAGGAGGAAGGCAGCGGAGCCCAGCACACAGACCACCCACAGGGCGGTCAGCGAACCGGCGCCCGGAAGACGACCGTCACCCAGGGCGTGGGAGAGGACCCCGGTGGCGAGACCGACGCTGCCGAGCAACAAGGCACGCCCCCACACCAACGAGGGCGTGGGGGTCACACTCAACTCACGAGGAGCGTGGTTGGCCACGGTCCCATCCTAGGTCTCCTACGTTCGCAGGGCGTACGGACCTGCGGCCCCGGCGTCCAGCGCGACGATGCGGTCACCGAATGGCAGGAGCGCCAGCCCGAACCAGATCAGGTTGCCGAGGAGCCGCATCTCAACTTGCCTGTTCGGTGATCGGGAAGAGTCCCTTGAGCAGGTCCGCCATCGTGACCACACCCACCGCCCTGTCACCGTCGGCCACCAGGACCAGGTGGGAGCTCGTACGGCGCATGTGCGCGAGCGCGTCATACACCTTGAGGTCGGCGGCCAGGTGCTCCACCGGCCTCAGCACGTGGGCCAGGCCCTCGTCCGGAGCGCTGGTCAGGGTGTCGCGTACGTGCACCATGCCGCGGATGCCCTGCGCGCCACCCACCAGGATCCGCAGGTGGCCCGAGGCCAGCGACGTGGCCTGGACCTCCGCCACGCTGGCCTCCGACGACACTGCGGTCAGACGACCCTGACGGACGATGTCCCCCAAGGTGAGCTTCTCCAGTGCGAGGGCCCCGCTGAGCTGGGAGTAGTACCGCTGGTCGAGGGACCCGACCTCGGCCGAGTGCTCGACCAGGACCCGCAGGCCGTCAGGGTTCTGCCCCGCCTCGATGTCGTCGGTGGCTTCGACCCCCACCTTGCGCAGGCACCAGTTGGCGGTGCTGTTGAGACCGCGCAACAGGGGCCGGGTGAGCCACATGAAGGCCCGCATCGGCAACGCCAGCACCGTGGCAGCCGTCTCCGGGTGGGCGATGGCCCAGGACTTCGGAGCCATCTCACCGACCACGAGGTGCAGGAAGGTGACGATGAGCAGCGCGAGCACGAATCCAGACGCGTCGGCGAGCCACAGGGCGACTCCCCAGGTCTCGAAGAGCGGGGTGAGCCAGTGGTGCACGGCAGGCTTGGTGATGGCGCCCAGAGCCAGGGTGCAGACGGTGATGCCGAGTTGGGACCCGGCGAGCAGAAGCGTGAGCTCGCCCGAACTGCGCAGGGCAGCTCGCGCCGAGCGGCTCGACGCCGCCTTCTCCTCCAACCGGTTGCGGCGGGCGGAGATCAGCGCGAACTCCACCGCCACGAAGAAGGCGGACAGGGCAATGATGAGCACGGTGAGGACAGCGATGACCCAGGGGCTTCCCATCACGCACCTCCTTCTTCGTCATGGTCAGGACTGACAGCGGCAGTGCCTGCACCGGGCGGGCGAGGATCGTCGCCGTGGATGAGGGTGAGGCGGATGTGTCCCGGAACGTGGCCGTCGAGGTCGACGACCTCCATCTCGACGGCAGTCACCCCGGGGTCCTCCCCGGGCAGCAGCCCGAGATCCTCCCCGAGATCGATGTGGACCACGGTCCCCACCACTGGCAGGCGCCCGTGCAGGGCAATGACCAGTCCGGCCAGCGTCTCGAAGTCTCCTTCGGGCAGGTCCCGGTCCATGGCCCGCGCGACCTCGTCGACGGGGGTGGCGCCGGAGACCGTCCAGGTCCCGTCGGCTGCGGCGACCGCCTGCAGTTCGGCGGCGTCCGAGTCGTGTTCGTCGGTGATCTCGCCGACGAGTTCCTCGGCCAGGTCCTCGATGGTGAGCACGCCGGCGAAGCCTCCGTACTCGTCCAGCACGCAGGCCATCTGCTGCTTCGTCCGGGCGAACTCCTGGACGGCCTCCGGCAGCTTCATCTGGGTCGGCATGAACAGGGCAGGACGCGCGAGGTCACCGGTGGTGAGGCTCTCGTCGGTGGCCTTGAGCAGGTCGATCAGGTCGACCACCCCGACGATGTGGTCCTCGTCGTCCAACAACGGGTAGCGGGAGTGTCCCCCGGCCATTTCGCGACGCAACTCGTCCAGAGTCACCTCAGGGCCCAGGGTGTCGACGTGGAAGCGCGGGATCATCGCGTGGTCCACGGTCTCGTCGGGGAAGTCGAGGATGCGGTCCAGCAGCAACGACAGACCAGCAGGCAGGTCACCGGAGTCGCGGGAGCGGGCCACGATGGACTCCAGGTCGCGCGGGGTGGCCGAGTGCTCGACGTCGTGCACGGGTTCGATCCCGAGGAGTTTGAGGAGCACGTTGGAGGACTGGTCGAAGATCCAGATCAGCCAGCCGAAGAGCTTGAGGTAGATGATCGTCGAGCGGGCCATCCATCGGGCCACGGGCTCGGGCCGGCTGATCGCGAGGTTCTTCGGGAAGAGCTCACCGAAGACCATCTGGACGCCCGTGGACAGGGCGAGCGCGAGAATGGTTCCGACCGCGACGCCGACGGCGGTCGGCACGCCGATCCCGCCGAGCATGACGCCCAGCGACTGGCCGACGAGCGGCTCTGCCACGTAACCGACGAGAAGCCCGGTGACGGTGATGCCCAGTTGGGCTCCCGAGAGCATGAAGGAGGTGCGTCGGGTGACCGACAGTGCACGCTCGGCGACCGGGTCACCGGCCGCGGCGGCGGCTCCCAGACGGGAGCGGTCGACCGCCATGTAGGCGAACTCCTGGGCGACGAAGTAGGCCGTCAGTGCGGTGATCGCGAGGATCACCACGAGTCCGAGGAGAAGTTGCAGGAAGATCATGCGCCGCACCTGCCGAAGAGTTCGGTCGAGGTGGGGCGGAAGTGCGTCGGCGACGAGCCGGACAGGAGCACGGGCAACGGCCCGCGACTATCAGGAGGTTCCATTTCTCTTCTCTGGTGAGGGGGCGTCTGGTGACGCAACGAGTCAAGAATACGGGGAGTTCCCACGGGTCGGTGAAATGGTGGCCCCACCTCGACAGGGACGGGTGCCCCGCCTGTGCGGTGACCCGGGCGTGAGGTCGGGTCGCATTGGGTAGGGGGTGTTGGACCGCACTCCACGACACGAACGAGGGACCATGACTGACGACACCGAGGCCAAGGCCGCCCTGCGCGAGCGGGTCGACGGACAGCGCTTCGTGATGATGACCACCGCGACGGCTGACGGGACATTGACCAGCCGCCCGATGACGGTGCAGGAGTTCGACGGTTGGACCCTGCGCTTCATCACCCAGGACAGCAACGCCGTCACCGCGGAGAGCGAGGGCAAGCAGGTGAACCTCGCCATGATGGACGGCGGCAACTACGTGTCGCTCTCCGGCACCGGTCGTGTCTCGCGCGACGTCCAGCAGAAGCGCGAGCTCTGGGATCGGCTCAACGAGGCGTACGCCGGAGAGCCCGAGGACCCCGACAACGTCATTCTCGACGTGCATGTCGACGAAGGCGAGTACTGGGACGGCGGCAACCCCATCGCCCGGGTCGTCGGACTGGCCAAGGCGGCGATCACGGGTGAGCGTCCGTCGGGCAAGCACGACTCCGTCGACATCTGAGGCACCGCGCGCCCCGCTCGTACAGACGCCGACGGGCGGACAGTCAGCTGACTGTCCGCCCGTCGCTGGCGTCCGGGAGGACGCGGGGCTGGCTCAGAGCTCCGACTGGACTCCGGCGAGGAGCTGACGGGCCATCACGATGCGCTGCACCTGGTTGGTGCCTTCGTAGATCTGGGTGATCTTGGCGTCGCGCATCATCCGCTCGACCGGGTAGTCACGGGTGAAGCCGTAGCCACCGAGCACCTGCACGGCGTTGGTGGTGACCTCCATGGCCACGTCGGAGGCGAAGCACTTGGCCGCAGCACCGAAGAAGGTGAGGTCGGAGTCGCCGCGCTCGGAACGGCCGGCGGCGGCGTACGTCATCTGACGCGCGGCCTCCACCTTCATGCCCATGTCGGCGAGCATGAACTGCAACCCCTGGAATTCAGCGATCGACTTGTTGAACTGCTTGCGCTCCTTGGCGTACTCGAGCGCGTAGTCGAGTGCGCCCTGCGCGACACCGACGGCCTGGGCGGCGATCGTGACGCGGGTGTGGTCGAGGGTCTTCATCGCGGTCGCGAAGCCAGTGCCCTCGGCGCCGATCATGCGGTCGGCGGGGATGCGTACGTTGTCGAGGTAGACCTCGCGGGTCGGCGAGCCCTTGATGCCGAGCTTCTTCTCGGGGGCGCCGAACGAGACACCCTCGTCGGACTTCTCCACGACGAACGCAGAGATGCCGCCGCGCGTCTTCTTCTCCACGTCGGTGACGGCCAGGACGGTGTAGTACTCGGACTCACCGGCGTTGGTGATCCAGCGCTTCACACCGTTGAGCACCCAGTGGTCACCGTCGCGCACTGCGCGAGTCTTCATGCCCCCGGCGTCAGAACCGGCGTCGGGCTCGGAGAGGCAGTAGGAGAAACCACCCTCGCCGGCTGCCAGCTTGCCGAGGTACTTGGCCTTCAACTCCTCGGAGCCGGCGATCTGGACCGGCAGGGAGCCAAGCTTGTTCACGGCCGGGATCAGCGAGGAGGAGACGCACGCACGAGCGATCTCCTCGATCACGATGACGGTGGCCAGCGCGTCGGCGCCGGCACCGCCGTAGGCCTCCGGGACGTGGGGTGCGTGGAAGTCCGCGGCCAGCAGCGCGTCGGCCGCCTCCTGCGGGTAGCGCGCCTGCTCGTCGACGTCAGCGGCGTACGGGGCGATCTTGGCGTCCGTCAACGCACGGATGGCCTCGCGGATCGCGCGGTGCTCCTCGGAGAGCTGGTACAGGTCGAAGTCAGGGTTGCTCATTCGCATCTCTCATCGGGTCAGAATGGGACTGAATACCAATCTTACGGTACTGAGTACCATTCGCCTCTCTGACATCGGTCGTCCGCCTTCTCACGCGCTAGATTCAGGCCATGACCGTCCCGTGGCACGACCAGTCAGACATCGACTTCATGCTCGACGAGGCCAAGACCTGGGCGGTCGTGGGTCTCTCCGACAACCGCGAGCGGGTCGCGTACGAGATTGCCTCGCTCCTGCAGAGTCGCGGCAAGCGGATCGTGCCGGTGCACCCCAAGGCGGAGACGGTGCTCGGCGAGCCGGGGTACGCCTCCCTGGCCGACATCCCGTTCGAGGTCGACGTGGTGGACGTCTTCGTACGCTCCGAGCTCGCGGGCCCGGTGGTCGACGAGGCGGTGGCGATCGGCGCGAAGGGGGTCTGGCTCCAGCTGGGCGTCCTGGACCAGGACGCGTGGCAGCGCGCCACCGAGGCCGGCGTCCGTACGGTGATGGACACCTGCCCCGCCATCGAGTGGCGCAAGCAGCGCTGACGTGGGCCGTCGTCTGTGGGTAGCAGCGATCCTGGTCGGGCTGCTGGCGGTGGTGACTGCGGTCGCAGCCCCGCTCGTGCTCGATCGGTGGCGTGGGGACGCCACGTCCTCCGCCGATGCCCATCTGAGCGACCAGTGCCGCGAGGTGCCGACCAGCGCCAGCCGGGTCACCCTGACGGCCGCGGACGGACGCCGCTTGGGGGCCGCGTCGGTGGGTGACGCCGACGCGACGACGACTGTCGTCGTGCGGCACGGCGCGTCGCAGACCCTGTGCAACTGGCTCGACTGGGCCGAGGAGGTCGCAGACGAGCAGGGCGTGCGGGTGCTTCTCTTCGACCGTCGCGGTGAGGGATCCTCGCCCGGCGATCCCGGGCTGGCCTCCGAGCCCGACGACCTGGTCGCCGCAGTCACGCTTGCGCGGCAAGAGGGTGCCGAGGAGATCGTGCTGGTCGCTTCCTCGATGGGCAACTCCGTGGCGTTCTCCGCCCTGCCTGCCCTCGAGGCGGAGGGCCAACCGGTCTGCGCGGTCATCTCGATCTCGCCGGTGCTCGCCTCCGGGCCACTCGACGCACGATCGCCCGCTCCCCTGCCGGCAACCACCTGGGTCACCTGGGAATCACGCAACACCGGCATCGCCGGGACCGCCGAGCAACTGCTCGCCGACGCCGAGCACCAGGGCGTACGCTCCCGGTCCCTGCCGGTGGAGACCGACGACCACAGTCTGGCCCTGGTGAAGAACCACGACGAGGTGCGCTCCTTCGTCGCCGAGGGCGTCGGTTCCTGTGCCTGAGCCCGGGAGATCCTCGAACGCACCGGGAGGTGACCTCACCGTGCCTGCCGGCCCCGGCATTCCAGCTGGACTGGTGGTCCCCGCCGCCGAGCTGACCGAGCGTTTCTCCCGCTCCCCCGGCCCGGGTGGCCAGTCGGTGAACACCACCGACACCCGGGTCGAGCTGGTCTTCGACGTCGTCTCCTCCCCCACGTTGACCGAGGCGCAGCGCAGCCGCGTCGTCGCGCACCTGGGTGATCGGCTGACCGATGGCGCCGTCGTGGTGACCGCATCCGAGCACCGCGGCCAGCACCGCAACCGGGTCGCTGCCCGGGAGCGTCTCGCCGACCTGCTCCGCGATGCACTGGCTCCCCCGCCTCCACCACGGCGTGCAACCAAGCCGACCCGTGGCTCACAACGTCGCCGCCTGGAAGGCAAGAAGCAGCGTGGGCAGACGAAGTCCCTGCGCGGACGCGTACGCGGCGACGAATGACCCAGCCCGCCACGTCACCAGCGGCGGGGCGTTTCCGGGCAGATTGGGCAACCACCATCAACACGGTGAGCAAGATGTGGGGAACCCAGGGCTGACGTGCGCTCGTTGTGTGAAGCCATTGCTACGGCGGCTGCTCCCGCACGAAACCATGGAATGCTCCAGCCATGTCCGATCAACCGCGTCCCGAAACCGGGATCCCTGGCGCGAATACAGCCCTTGAGGATCCCAGGCCTACACGCGGTCGGCGGCGTTCGCCCCAGCTTGTCCTCTCCTGCGCCGGTGCCGCTTGCCTACTGTCGTCCTGGTTCGGACTTCTCCTGGTGGTTCGCGGCCTCGTCGTCCCCCTCCCCCTTCTGGCGATGTTCCTCATCGCCGCCGCGCTGACGCTCGCCCGGTGCCGGCCCATTCCCCGCAAGACTGAACGGCGCGTCATTGCGGCCGTCGGTGTGCTGACCCTTGTTGCGGCAGCGCCCAGCGTCGCCGGGGCAGTCGTCGGCATCACCACGTACGAGCTTCACCCCTCAGCCTCTCCGCAGGACTGCAGGGTCGTCGTCGAAGAACACCACTTCTTCTGGACGAGCGGTGGCGAGTTCCACGTTCTCCGCGGGGAGACGGGGATCGCACGCCGGGTGGCCGAATTCGTGACCGACGACGGCGAGGTCCCCTTCACGGACGGCACGGCGGACCTGACCTGGTACGGCGAAGAGGCGTCGGTCAGCGGGCCACTACGGCACCCACGCGACGAGGAGATCGACGTCCACTGCTGACTTCAGGCACGAAGGGCCCCGACGGCGTCAAGTGACCCTCGGTCAGCGTCGCCACGCACCGAGCGCGGCAACGAGTCACGCAGACTCAGAAGCCGACCTTCGGCTTCCCGTGCGCGGAGTCGCGTACGACCTTGCCCTTGGCGTGCGCCGCATCGCGCAGGGAGGACTGGAAGTCGACCATCTTCGCGGTGAGTTCGGCGTCGCCGGCAGCCAGGATGCGTACGGCCAGCAGGCCCGCGTTGCGAGCGTTGCCGATCGAGACTGTGGCCACCGGGACACCGGCAGGCATCTGGACGATCGAGAGCAGCGAGTCCATCCCGTCGAGGTGCTTGAGCGGGACCGGCACACCGATCACGGGCAGCGGGGTGAGCGCGGCAAGCATGCCGGGCAGGTGCGCTGCGCCGCCGGCGCCGGCGATGATGACCTCGAGCCCGCGCCCGTGGGCGTCGCGACCGTAGGCCAACATCTCCTCGGGCATCCGGTGGGCGGAGACCACGTCTGCCTCGTAGGCGATGTCGAACTCCGCCAGGGCCTCGGCGGCCGCCTGCATGACGGGCCAGTCGGAGTCCGACCCCATCACGATGCCGACGCGCGGGCTGCTGTGGTCACTCACTGTGGTCTCCCAGGTCTCCGCGGAACCAGGCCGCCGCGTGGCGGGCCCGCTCCAGGGTGTCGTCGAGGTCGTCGCCGAAGGCGTTGACGTGCCCGACCTTGCGACCGGGCCTCCAGTCCTTGCCGTACAGGTGCACCTTGAGGTGCGGGTCGCGGGCCATCACGTGCGGGAAGCCGTCGTAGAGCCGTCCGGCGTCATGGGGACCGCCGAGGATGTTGACCATCACGGTCCACTTCGCTCGCGGCGACGGCGACCCCAGTGGCAGGTCCATGACGGCACGCAGATGGTTCTCGAACTGTGAGGTCACCGCGCCGTCCTGGGTCCAGTGACCGGTGTTGTGCGGGCGCATCGCGAGCTCGTTGACGAGCACCCGGCCGTCGCTGGTCTCGAAGAGCTCGACGGCGAGGATGCCGGTCACGTCCAACTCTCCGGCGATGCGCAGCGCGATCTGCTGGGCGCTGCCGGCGAGCTCGGGGTCGAGGTCGGGGGCCGGGGCGATGACCTCGGCACAGACGCCGTCCACCTGCGTGGAGGCGACGACGGGGTAGGCGGCTGCCTGCCCGCTGGGCGAACGCGCGACGAGGGCGGAGAGCTCACGCTTGAAGTCGACGAGCTCCTCGGCGAGCACCTCCACGCCGGCCAGCCGCGCCGCCTCGAAGGCCGCTTCGGCCTCGGCGGACGTACGCACCACCCAGACGCCCTTGCCGTCGTACCCGCCGCGGGTGGTCTTGAGCACGCACGGGAAGCCGAACGCCTCGACCTGGGCGAGGTCGGTGACGATCGCGTTGCGCGGGCAGGGCACGCCGATCTCGGCCAGTCTGGCCCGCATCACGCCCTTGTCCTGCGCGTGCACGAGGGCGTCCGGCCCGGGGCGTACGGCGATCCCGTCAGCAGCCAGCGCGTGCAGGTGGGCGGTGGGCACGTGCTCGTGGTCGAAGGTGACCACGCTGCATCCCGCGGTGACCCGGCGCAGGTCATCGAGGTCGCGATGGTCTCCGACCTGGTGGTCGACGATGACCTGGGCGGCGGAGACCCCCTCGGCCTCGGCGAGCAGGCGCAGCGGCAGGCCCAGGGCGATGGCAGGCTGCGCCATCATCCGGGCCAACTGTCCGCCGCCGATGACGGCCAGGGTGGGAGCGAGCGCAGGCACGGGGAGAACCCTAGCCGCCCACCTCGAAGCGCAGTCCGCGGCCACGGATGGTGGTGATCAGCGACGGGTTGCGAGAGTCGTCGCCGAGCTTGCGGCGCACCCAACCCAGGTGCACGTCGATGGTCTTCGACGACGTGTAGAAGGTGGCCCCCCACACCCGGCGCATGAGGTCGTCGCGGCTGACGATCTCACCGGGGCAGCTGATGAGGGCGTGCAACAGGTCGAACTCCATGCGGGAGAGTTGCACCTCGACGTCGTCCCGCCAGACCCTGCGGGCCACCGGGTCGAGCGAGACATCCTGGACCGTTATCACGCGCTGACGGTAAGCAACAGAAGGCCCTCGGCGCGGCGGAACGCCGCAACCGGAGCTTCTGGTCCAGACCGCAGTCCGGGGCGTCAGCGGCGGCTGACGGCCAGTGGCTCCACGATCCCGAAGCCCCGCACCGGCCGGCCGGGCAGCCGTCGGGTGATGAAGTTGTCGGGCAACAGAGCCGACGTGGCGGCGTCGACGATGATCCGGTTGCGCCGCGCGACTGCAGTCAGGCGGGCAGCCATGTTGACCGGCGGGCCGAAGACGTCGCCCATGCGGGTGACCACGGACCCCGAGGCGATCCCCACGCGCACGTCGGGCATCCGCGGGTCCCGGCCGATGACCCGGATGATCCCCTCACCGATCTCGATCGCAGCCAACGCAGTCGGTGCCACGAAGAGCACGGAGTCCCCGATCGACTTGATCACGCGGCCGCCGATCGTCGAGACCACGTCGTGGCAGCGCGCCTCGAAGACCTCCACCAGGTCACCGATTCCCGTGTCGTCGAGGGTGTTGCTGAGCGCCGTGAACTCCACGATGTCGGCGAAGCCCACGCTCACGTGCGTCGTGTGGAGGTCCTCCTCCTTGGCGCCGAGAGCCTCCATCCGGGAGACGGAGGCCGCGAGGTGTCGGCGCCAGGCATAGGTGAGCAGGTGCTCGAAGGTCGGATTGATCTCCCCCAGCATGCGGTTGGCCGTCGCCGTCCGCGAGCCACCCTCGTCGGCGGCGAGCTCCTCGACCCGGTTGACCAGGATCGCGACCTCCCAGTCGGCGAGCTTGGACATCGTCTGGCCCAGGGCCCGGGTCATCGCCACCGACATGTCGAAGTCGAGGGTCCCGGAGTCCACCGTCGAGAAGATCTGGAGCACTGCGTCGACGTCAGCGCGGGTGTAGACGGCGTCCACGTCGACCTCGGGGAAGCCGAGGGCTCGCCAGAGTCGACGGATCTGTTCGATCGTGACCCCGGCCTCAGAGGCCACGTCGAGCGCCGTCAGCTCGGGGACACCCAGGATCGCGCTGGCCAACTCCTCCCGCCCGAGGCTGGGCTCAGGTGCCATCGTCGTTCCGACCGTGCTGCGAGAGCTGGTGCAACTCCTCGGCGACCAGGAGTTGCACGTGCTCGACGCGCGGGATGTCGTTCAACTCGACCCTGCCCTCGGCGCTGGCGTCCGAGACGACCAGGGTGCCGCACCGGAAGATCCGGTCGACCACGCCCATCTCGAAGTCCACGCCGCTGATCCGGTTCAGCGGGATCGTGCGCCCTTCCTTCGAGATGAACCCCGACCGCTTGATGAAGCGCCGGTTGGTGAAGGTGTAGGTCGTGGTCAGCCAGGCCACGAAGGGGATCAGGACGTACCTGACCAGCACCAGGACCGAGACCACGCCGCAGACCACGCCGATGCCGGTGGCGAGCCCGTCGTTGCTGAGCCCGGTGGCCCACATCCCGATGAAGGTGAGCAGAAGGCCACCGATCACCAGGACCAGCAGGGGCACGGCGAGCGCCTTCGGGTGCGTACGCGTGGAGACGACCACGCGCTCGCCCTCGTTCAGCAGCTTGGCAGGAAACGACATGGCCCGATCATGTCACTCGGCGGCACGCACGTGCACGACATCTCCCGCGTGAGCGGTGAAGGTGCCGTCGCCGGTGCTGAGCACCAGCGCGCCGTACTGGTCGAGGTCGAGGACCTCTCCGCGCACGGTCTCGCCCCCCGGGAGATGCACGTCGACCGTACGTCCGACCGTCGCGCAGACGTCCGTGTATGCCGCGCGCAACACCTCGGGCTGGTCGAGCAGAGGCAGCAGCGCCCTGAAGGACCCCAGCACCTGGGCGAGCAGGGGGTTGCGGTCGAAGGTCTCCTCGAGTTCGATCCGCAGTGAGGTCGCGATCTCGGTGGGGAGTTCGTCCCGGGTCTGGTTGACGTTGAGTCCGATGCCGATCACCGCGGCCGGCCCCAGGTCGGTCTCCACGCGCTCGACCAGAATGCCCGCGAGCTTGTGCTCACCGACCATCACGTCGTTGGGCCACTTCAGGGTGACCTCGGGGACCCGGTCCGCCAACGCCGCCTGGAGGGCGTAACCGGTCAGCAGCGGGATCCACGTCCACGACGCGGGCGCCACGTCGGGGCGCAGCAGGATCGAGAAGGTGAGGGAGGCACCTCGCGGCGCTTCCCAGACACGGTCGAGACGCCCCCGGCCGGCAGTCTGGTGCTCGGTGACGATCACCAGTCCTTCGGGCTCTCCGGCCTTGGCGCGGGCCACCACGAGAGCATTCGTCGAAGTGGTCTCGTCCACCACCTCGACGCGGAGCGGACGAGGCAGCGAGACGAAGTGCTCTGGATCGAGGGCTGGGCGAGGTACGGCGTCGTCGGACATGGGGACTAGATTGGCCCACGTCGAGCAAGAAGGCACGCCCGACCCACAGCATGGCTTCGGAGAACTTCATCGAGGCCGGCACGCCCAGACAGCACAGCCGAGGAGACCAACCGGTGAGCGCCGAGACCACTGAAACGCCCGAGTACGACATCCACACCACCGCGGGCAAGCTTGCGGACCTCGACCGCCGCATCGACGAGGCCGTCCACGCGGGCTCTGCGAAGGCTGTCGAGAAGCAGCACGCCAAGGGCCGGCTGACGGCACGTGAGCGTGTCGAGCTCCTCTTCGACGAGGGCTCCTTCGTGGAGATCGACGAGCTGGCCCGCCACCGCTCCACCGCGTTCGGCCTGGAGAAGAACCGCCCCTACGGTGACGGCGTCGTGACCGGCTACGGCACGGTCAACGGCCGTCAGGTCTGTGCCTTCTCCCAGGACTTCACCGTCTTCGGCGGCTCGCTCGGCGAGGTCTACGGCGAGAAGATCACCAAGATCATGGATCTCGCGATCAAGACCGGAGCTCCGCTGGTCGGCATCAACGAGGGCGCTGGCGCCCGCATCCAGGAGGGTGTCGTCTCCCTGGGTCTGTACGGCGAGATCTTCAAGCGCAACGTGCACGCCTCGGGAGTCATCCCGCAGATCTCGATGATCATGGGCAACTGCGCCGGTGGCCACGTCTACTCCCCCGCCGTCACCGACTTCACCGTGATGGTCGACAAGACCTCGGCGATGTTCATCACCGGCCCCGACGTGATCAAGACCGTCACCGGCGAGGACGTCTCGATGGAGGAGTTGGGTGGTGCGCGCACGCACAACACCAAGTCCGGCAACGCGCACTACATGGCCTCCGACGAGGAGGACGCCATCGAGTACGTGAAGGCCCTGCTGAGCTACCTCCCGCAGAACAACCTCGACGAGCTGCCGCGCTACGACGAGGTCGCCGACCTGGAGATCTCCGACAGCGACCGCGCTCTCGACACGATCATCCCGGACTCCCCGAACCAGCCGTACGACATGCACGACGTCATCAAGTCCGTCGTCGACGACGAAGACTTCCTCGAGGTCCAGGAGCTCTTCGCCCCCAACATCATCGTGGGCTTCGGTCGCGTCGAGGGCAGCCCCGTCGGGGTCGTCGCCAACCAGCCGATGCAGTTCGCCGGCACCCTGGACATCGACGCCTCCGAGAAGGCAGCTCGCTTCGTCCGCTTCTGCGACGCCTTCAACATCCCGGTCCTCACCTTCGTCGACGTCCCCGGCTTCCTGCCCGGCACCGACCAGGAGTGGAACGGCATCATCCGCCGCGGCGCCAAGCTGATCTACGCCTACGCCGAGGCCACCGTGCCGCTGATCACCACCATCACCCGCAAGGCGTACGGCGGCGCGTACGACGTGATGGGCTCCAAGCACCTCGGGGCCGACATGAACATCGCGTGGCCCACCGCACAGATCGCCGTGATGGGCGCCCAGGGTGCGGCCAACATCGTCCACCGTCGCACGCTCGCGGAGGTCGAGGCCGCCGGTGGCGACGTCGAGGCCAAGCGCGCCGAGTTGATCGACGAGTACGAGACCACGCTGGCCAACCCGTACATCGCTGCCGAGCGTGGCTACGTCGACGCCGTGATCCCGCCGCACGAGACCCGCTCGGAGATCGTGCGTGCGCTGCGTCTGCTGCGCTCCAAGCGCGAGACGCTGCCGGCCAAGAAGCACGGGAACATCCCGCTGTGAGCGAGCCGGTCAAGGACGCAGCCGGGGACGGAGTCGTGGACACCTCTTCAGCGGCCGACGCCCCTGCGGCGCCGGTCCTGCGGGTCGTCAACCCCGACGCCACGCCGGAGGAGATCGCTGCCCTCGTGGCGATCTTCTCCGCGCTCGGCGGCGGGGAGGGGCAAGCGCCCCGTCAGCCGCGTCCCGAGTGGTCCTCTCCGGAGCGTTCGGCCCGTCGCACCGCCAACGCGTCCCCGGTGCACGGTCTGGGTGGGTGGCGCTCCAGCGGCCTCCCCCGCTGAGTCCGGCCACCCCCGGCACGACGACTAGGCTCCTCGGGTGACCCAGGACCGCATCGTCGACGCCCGCTCCGACCAGTACGTCGCTGACCACGCGGCGTTGGACCCGATCGCTGCCACCTACTTCGGCATCGAGGGCCACGACCACGAACTGCCCGACCTCTCTCCCGACGGCTTCGCGGCCCGGGAGGAGCTGGCGACCAGCGCACTCGCGGACGTCCGCGCAGCGACCCCGGTCGATGCCCGCGAGGCGGTGGCCCGCGAGGCGTTCCTGGAACGTCTGGGCCTGCAGCAGAAGTTGGTCGAGGCGGGTCACTCCCGCAACGAGTTGTCGGTCATCGTCAGCGCCCTCCACGAGGTCCGTCAGGTCTTCGACCTCATGGAGACCGAGGGTGAGGATGCCTGGGAGAAGATCGCTGCGCGTCTCGACGCCGTGCCGGCCGCGTTGGACGGCTACCGGGTGACCCTGGCCGACGAGGCGTCCAAGGGTCACGTCGTGGCTGCGCGTCAGTACACCGAGGTCGCGGCCCAGATCGAACGATGGACAGGTCAGGTCGGAGGTGGGGGCGACTTCTTCGCCGGGCTGGTCGCCCGCAGCGAGATCGAAGGTCCTCTGCGAGCCCGCCTCGAAGCCGGGGCCCGGGGCGCGAGTCGCGCGTTCGGCAACTTCGGGCTCTTCCTGGACGACGAGATGGCTCCCCGCGGACGCCACAACGAGGCGGTGGGTCGCGAGCACTACGCACTCGCCTCGCAGGTCTTCCTGGGCGCAGAGATCGACCTCGACGAGACGTACGCGTGGGGGTGGGCCGAGCTGAAGCGGATCAGCGACGACATGGCCGTGACCGCCGGTCGAATCGTGCCCGGTGCCTCCCTGGCCGAGGCCGTGGCTGCCCTCGATGCCGACCCGGCACGCCGGATCCAGGGTCGGGAAGCCTTCCGCGACTGGATGCAGGAGCTGGCCGACCGCACGGTCGCCGAGCTCGTCGACGTGCACTTCGACATCCCGGAGCCGGTCCGTCGCATCGAGTGCCGTCTGGCTCCCACCAACGACGGAGGCATCTACTACACCGGCCCCTCCGAGGACTTCACCCGACCGGGCCGGATGTGGTGGTCGGTGCCGGACGGGATCGACGAGTTCTCCCCGTGGCGCGAGGTGACCACGGTCTTCCACGAGGGGGTGCCGGGCCACCACCTGCAGATCGGCCAGAGCGCCTACCGCGCCGACCAGCTCAACCGCTGGCAGCGGACCATGTGCTGGGTCTCCGGCCACGGCGAGGGCTGGGCCCTGTACGCCGAGCGGCTGATGGACGACCTCGGGTACCTGTCCGACCCGGCCGACCGACTCGGGATGCTCGACGCCCAGGCGCTGCGCGCGGCCCGGGTGGTCGTGGACATCGGCATGCACCTGGAGCTCGAGATCCCCGCCGACAACCCGTTCGGCTTCCACCCCGGCGAGCGGTGGACTCCCGCGCTGGGGCTGGAGTTCATGCGCCAGCACTCCCAGATGGACGACCCGACCCTGGTCTTCGAGGTCAACCGCTATCTGGGGTGGCCGGGTCAGGCTCCGTCGTACAAGGTGGGCGAGCGGATCTGGCTCGAGGCCCGCGACGAGGCCCGCGTGCGCGCCGGTGATGGCTTCGACCTCAAGGAGTTCCACCGCCGGGCCCTCGACCTCGGTTCGCTCGGGCTCGACCCGCTGCGCGCGGCACTGAGGGCGCTGTGAGCACTCGGCCTGTCCCTCTCGTGCTGGCGTCGGCCTCTCCTGCCCGCCTCGCCACCCTGCGCGCCGCGGGCGTCGAACCCGTGGTGATCGTCTCGGGCGTGGACGAGGACCAGCTCGACGACCTCGCTCCGGCTCCCCTCGCCGAGGCCCTCGCGGTGCTGAAGTGTGAGGCGGTACGCAACCTCCCCGAGGTGCCGGAGGGCGCCCTGGTGCTGGGGTGCGACTCGGTCCTGGAGCTCGACGGCGCGGCGCTCGGCAAGCCGGGGACGGCCCGGGTGGCCACCGAGCGTTGGCGTCAACTGCGCGGCCGCTCCGCAGTGCTCCACACCGGTCATGCGCTGGCCCACTCGACGAGCGGGGAGTTGGTGCGAGCCACCGGGAGCACGACGGTGCACTTCGCCGACGTCAGCGACGAGGAGATCGACGCGTACGTCGCCACCGGGGAGCCCCTCTGGGTCGCCGGCGCGTTCACCCTCGACGGCTTCGCCGGCGCGTTCATCTCGGGCATCGAGGGCGACCCGCACAACGTGATCGGCGTCAGTCTCCCGCTCGTACGCCTGATGGCTGCCGACCTGGGGGTCGGCTGGACCGACCTGTGGAACAGGCCCACCGACGCCTGATCACTCGGTCAGTGGGTCCCGGCAGGCTCGGTCCCGAGGTCGTGGACCACCCTGGCCCGCGGGAAGAGGTACTGGCGGAAGAGCGCGAACCGCACGGCGGTGCCGACTCCGAGGCCGAGCACGTTGGCAGCGATGTTGTCCGAGTACGGGTCGTTCAGGCCCAACACGTTGCGGCTCACCCAGAGGAAGCCCATCGGGATCAGCATGGTGACCAGGTTGATCGCGAGGAAGGCGATCCGGCCTCCGTCAGCGTGCCGGACGCCGCGGCTGCGAAACGCCCAGTCGCGGGTCCCCCGGAAACTGATCAGCATGCCGATCAGGTTGGCGGTGACGTACGCCAGCTGAGGATCGTCGTTCATCAGCGGCTCGGAGTCGACACCGAAGCCGTGCACGAGCCCGTTGAAGACGACGAAGGCCACCACCGTCGCCACGGCTCCCACTGTCAGGAACCGGCTCACCTCACCGGCGAACCGACGCCCCACTTTGCGCATGGGGTCAAGCCTAACTGCGGTCGTTGCTCACTCAACCGGCAGGCCGAGGCCCCGCGCGATCAGCATCCGCTGGACCTCCGAGGTGCCCTCACCGATCTCGAGGATCTTGGCGTCACGGTAGAAGCGAGCCACGGGGTACTCCTCCATGAAGCCATAGCCGCCGAAGACCTGGGTGGCGATCCGGGTCGCGGTGACCGCGGACTCCGAGGTGTACAACTTGGCGACCGAGGCTGCCTGCTTGAACTCCGCGACCTGCCCGGCCGACAACGTCCCACCGGCGCCCACGACCGCATCCATCCGGTCCTTGAGCGCGGCTGCGCGGTAGGTCAGCAGGCGTGAGGCGTCGAGCATGACCTGCAGGTCAGCGATCTGGAAGGCGACGCCCTGCTTGCGACCGATCGGTCCGCCGAAGGTCTGGCGCTCCCCGGCGTAGGTCACGCTCATGTCGAGGCAGGCCTGGATGCAGCCGACCGCGAGGGCGGAGATCGCCACCCGACCGTCGTCCAGGGTGGCCAGGAACTGCGCGTACCCCCGCCCCCGTACGCCGAGCAGGTTGGCCTCCGGGACGCGGGCGTCCACGAAGGTCAGCGGGTGGGTGTCGGAGGAGTGCCAGCCGAGCTTGTCGTAGCCCTTCTCGGCGACGAAACCGGGAGTGCCCGACGGCAGCATGATGGTGGAGAGCTCCGGACGACCGTCGCCACGATCCCCTGTGCGAGCGGTGACGGTGACGACGCTGGTGATCGCCGAGCCGGAGTTGGTGATGAACTGCTTGGACCCGTTGACGACCCACTCACCGCCGTCGAGCACGGCCCTCGTACGCGTGGCTCCCGCGTCCGAGCCTGCGCCCGGCTCGGTCAGCCCGAAGCCAGCGAGCTTCTGTCCTTCCACCAGGTCGGGGAGCCAGGTCTGCTTCTGCTCCTCGGTCCCGAAGGTGAGGATCGGGTTGATCCCCAGACCCACGGCAGCCTCCAGCGTGATGCCCATCGCCTGGTCGACGCGGCCGATCTCCTCGATGGCCAGGCAGAGGCTGGTGAAGCCACCGTCCTCGCCGGCGAGACCGGACCCGCCGAACTCCTCGGGAGCGGTCAGACCCATCAGGCCCAGGCTGCCCATCTTCTGCACGACGTCGGTCGGGAAGTGGTGGTCGCGGTCCCACTGCGCGGCGTGCGGCGCGATCTCGGCCTCGGCGAAGTCGCGGACGGTGCGGCGGAACTCTTCGTGCTCACGGGACAACTCGTACGTCATGTGGGGAGCGTACTCCTCATGGTTAGCGTTTGTTAACCCGTTGACCGGAACCCGCACCGTCCACTCTCGGCCACCCGCGAGGACAGCGCCCGCAATGGCGTTATCTTTAGGCGAGCCTTACCTACCACCTGAGGATCTTCGATGCGCACCAGACTTCCCATCTCTCTCGCAGCCCTCGCGCTGGCGGCCAGCACCCTCACCGCCTGCAGCAGCGAACCCGACCTGGTGATCTACAACGCCCAGCACGAGGAGCTGATGGAGGAGATCGTCCCGCTCTTCGAGGAGGAGACCGGTCTCGACGTCGAGCTCCGCCACGGCAAGGACCTCGAACTCGCCAACCAGTTGGTCGCCGAGGGGGACCAGTCGCCCGCCGACGTCTTCCTCACCGAGAACTCACCCGCCATGAGCATCGTCGACAACGCAGACCTCTTCACGCAGGTCTCCGAGGAGGCCCGGGCCCCGATCCCTGACGGCTACGTCCCGAGCTCAGGCAACTGGACCGGCTTCATCGCCCGCTCCACGGTGGCGATGTACAACACCGATCAGCTGGACGAGACGGACATGCCCGAGTCGATCCTCGACTTCGCGAAGCCCGAGTGGAAGGACCGGATCTCCTTCTCCCCCACCGGCGCCGACTTCCAGGCCATCGTCAGCGCAGTGCTCGAGCTCGAGGGCGAGGAGGCGACCCGCGACTGGCTCGCTGGTCTGAGTGAGAACGGCATCGAGCTGCAGAACAACCTCGTCGTGCTCAAGTCGGTCAACTCCGGTGAGGTCGAGGCCGGCATCGCCTACCACTACTACTGGTACCGGGACCAGGCCGAGGCCGGCGAGAACTCCGACACCTCCGCCCTCCACTTCTTCGGCGACCAGGACCCGGGCGCCTTCCTCAGCGTCTCGGGCGCCGGCGTGCTCGCCTCCAGCGACAAGCAGGACGACGCCCAGCGCTTCATCGAGTTCCTCACCGGGGTCGAGGGGCAGCAGGCCATGGCCGAGTCCTACGCCCTGGAGTACCCGCTCAACCCCGAGGCGTCGCTGCCCGACGCGGTGAAGCCCTTCGACGAGCTGGAGCCCCCCACCGTCGACGTCGCCTCCCTCAACGGTCCGAAGGTCGTCGAGCTGATGACGGAGGCCGGACTCCTCTGAGCACACCACGCTGGTTGTCGGTCGCCCGGGTCGCCGGGCTCGTCGTCGCGGCCCTCACCCTGGTCCCTCTCGGGTACGTCGTGGCCTCGGCGATCTCCACGGGCCCCGTCGAGGCGTACCACTTGTTGGTGCGCCCGCGGATCGGGGAGCTCCTGTGGAACACCGTGAGCCTCGCCGTGGCCACCATGGCCACGACCGCCGTACTGGGCGTCGCCCTGGGCTTTCTCGTCGTACGCACCGACGTGGTGGGGTCGCGGTGGGTGCACGCCCTGCTGGTGGCGCCCCTGGCGGTGCCGGCCTTCGTCAACAGCTACGCGTGGATCTCACTCAACTCCTCGGTGGTCGGGTTCTGGGGCAGCTGGCTGGTCATCAGCCTCTCCTACTACCCCTTGGTCTACCTCCCGGTCGTGGCGAGCCTGCGCGGGCTCGACCCCGCCCTGGAGGAGACGGCATGGGCGCTGGGCCACTCGCGCACCCGCTCCTTCTTCAGCACCGTGCTGCCCCAGCTGCGTCCGGCCCTTCTCGGCGGCACCCTGCTGGTGGGCCTGCACCTCCTCGCCGAGTTCGGGGCCCTGCAACTACTGCGCTTCCCCACCTTCACGACCGCGATCTACGACCAGTACGGCTCGACGTACAACGGCTCGGCCGCGCCGATGATGGCAGGCGTACTGGTCCTGCTGTGCCTCGCGCTGCTGCTCGGCGAGTTGCGACTGCGTGGGCGGCGTCGTTTCGCGCGCCTCGGCGCGGGGGTGGCGCGTCAGTTCGAGCCGGTACGCCTGGGGGCGCTGCGCTGGCCCACGACCCTGGCCGTGGTCGGGTTGATCGCGCTCGCGGTCGGCGTGCCGACCTACTCGCTGCTGCACTGGCTCCGGGTCGGCTCCTCGACCGAGTTCCCGCTCGACGAGATCGGAGCCGCCGCCGGCTCGACGGTGGCACTGGCCGCAGCGGGAGCCGTCGCGGCGACCCTCTGCGCACTCCCCGTCGCCTGGTTGGCGGTGCGGATCCGCGGCCCCTGGGCAACCGTCGTCGAACGCAGCACCTACCTGGCCAACGCGCTCCCCGGGATCGTCGTCGGTCTGGCCCTGGTCACGGTCTCGCTGCGGGTCGTGCCTGCGACCTACCAGACCGCCGGCCTGCTGGTCGCGGCGTACGTCATCCTCTTCCTGCCCCGCGCCACCGTCTCGGTCCGCGCGGGGCTCGAGCAGGCTCCGGTGGTCCTTGACGACGTGGCAGCCACCTTGGGGCAGAGCCGCACGGCCGTGCTGCGACGGGTGACGCTCCCCCTCATCGCCCCGAGCCTGGGGGCCGGTGCCGCCCTGGTCTTCCTGGCGGTGGCCACCGAGCTCACCGCCACGCTGATGCTGTCGCCGATCGGCACCAGCACGCTGGCCACCGAGTTCTGGTCGGCCTCCTCCGACGTACGCTACGGAGCCGCGGCGCCGTACGCCCTGCTGCTGGTGTTGATCTCGATCCCGGCCACGTGGTTGTTGATCCGTGAGAGGAGGCTCGAACCATGAGCACGTTGCACCTGCGCGGACTGTCGAAGTCCTTCGGCACGGTGGAGGCAGTCAAGGACGTCACCCTGACCGTCCCCGGCGGATCGCTGACCGCCGTGCTGGGCCCCTCGGGATGCGGCAAGACGACCCTGCTGCGCCTGATCGCGGGGTTCCTGCGTCCGGACGCCGGCGAGATCGCCTTCGAGGAACGTGTCGTCGCAGGCCAGGGGCAGTGGGTCACTCCCCAGCACCGCAAGGTGGGTTACCTGCCCCAGGAGGGGGCTCTCTTCCCGCACCTGGACGTGGCCGCGAACGTCGGCTTCGGCCTCTCCCGCGAGGAGCGGACCCCGGCCCGGATCGCCGAGCTCCTCGACCTGGTCGAACTCCCCCACGCAATGGCCTCACGCCAGCCGCACGAACTCTCGGGGGGCCAGCAGCAGCGCGTCTCGCTGGCCCGGGCGATGGCGCCCCAACCCCATCTCATCCTGCTCGACGAGCCCTTCTCGGCCCTCGACACCGCACTGCGCGAGAGCACGGGTCGCGCCGTGGTCAGAGCCCTGCGCGCCGCCGGAGCAACCGCACTGCTGATCACCCATGACCAGAACGAAGCGATGAGCCTGGCCGACCAGGTCGCCACCATGCGGGCCGGACGGCTGGTCCAGGCGGCCACTCCGCACGAGACCTACACGCACCCCGTCGATGCCGAGGTGGCGCAGTTCGTGGGTGGCGCCAACATCCTGCTGGGCACTGCCGGCCAGGGCGTCGTCGAGTGCTCCCTGGGCACACTCCCGACCGATGGGCCCGCAACCGGCCCGGTCCAGGTGGTGATCCGGCCTGAGCAGATCGAACTCCTCCCCCTCGACGCGGCCACCGGCCCCGACTCCGTCCGGGCCAGCGTGCTGGAGGTCAGCTACTACGGCCACGACGCCTCCGTACGCCTGTCCTACGCGTCACGCGGAGCCGACCCGGTCACTTCGGGTGAACTGGTGGTCAGGGTCAACGGGACCGACGTCCCGCGGGCCGGCGACCAGGTCGGGGTGCGTCTGCGCGGCCCAGTTCTGACACTCCAGTCCTGACACTCCAGTCCTGACACTCCAGTCCTGACGCTCCAGTGCTGACGCTCCAGTCCTGACGCTCCCGGTGTGAGCAACGGACACGTTAGTGAGGTAAGGCTGGCCTCAATTACCCTGTTCCCATGGACGTGCACCCCCCGGGACGAGTGCTGCGTCTGGGCCAGCACGGCGACGCGGTCGCGCTCCTCGGCCCGGACGGGCAGCGACTCACCCATGCCGAGCTCGCCGCCCTGACGACGGCTCGCGCCGACTCCTGGGGTCCCGAACGCCGACTGGTGCTGGTCGAGGGAGGCAATCGACTGGACGCCCTGGTGGCCCACCTGGCTGCCCTCGAGCACGGTCACGTCTCGTTGCTCGTCCCGCCACGTGACGGCGACACCGGGAGAGATCGGTCCCCCCATCCGATCGCGGCCGCGTACCGACCGGACATCGAGTGCACCGCCGACGGCGACGTCGTGCACCGGGCCACCTCGGCGCACACACTCCATCCCGACCTGGCGCTGCTGTCCAGCACGTCCGGATCCACCGGATCGCCCAAGCTCGTGCGCCTCAGCGCCCGCAACGTGACGGCCAACGCCGAGTCCATCGCCGACTACCTCGCGCTGGGGGCGGGCAGCCGTGCCCTCACCAGCCTCCCTCTGCACTACTGCTACGGCCTCTCGGTCGTCCACAGCCACCTGCTCGCGGGGGGCTCGCTCGTGCTCACCGAGGCGAGCGTCGTCGACGACGAGTTCTGGCAGGCGGCCCGCACCCACAGCGCGACCTCGTTCGCCGGCGTCCCCTACACCTTCGACCTGCTGGCCGCCGCCTGCTTCGACGAGCGCCGTCCCGATTCCCTGCGCCAGATCACCCAGGCAGGCGGGCGGATGGCACCCGAGCGGGTCCGGGAATGGGCCGGACGAGGCGCCGAGCAGGGCTGGGACCTGGTGGTGATGTACGGGCAGACCGAGGCCACCGCACGGATGGCCTACCTGCCCCCGCACCTGGCCGGCAGCCACCCGCACGCGATCGGGCAGGCGGTCCCGGGTGGGCACCTGCGCGTGGAGCCCGTCCCGGAGAGCGACCAACCGGGGGTGGGTGAGCTCGTCTACACCGGACCCAACGTCATGATGGGGTACGCCGAGCGGCCCGAGGACCTGGGCCGGGGGGCGGAGGTCACCGACCTCCGCACCGGTGACCTGGGCCGGGAGCGCGACGGCCTGTTCGAGGTCGTCGGCCGCCGCAGTGGCTTCGCCAAGATCTTCGGCCTGCGCCTGGACCTGGGGGTGATCGAGGCAGAGCTGGCCGCCCGCGGCACACCCGCCGAGCTCACCTGGACCGAGGACCACCTGCACGCGTTCCTCACCGTTGGATCCGCGGCCCACAGCGACGTGGCCGCTGCGTCACGCGAAGTGGCCCGGAGCGTGACCGCCACCGTGTCGCAGACCTGTCAGCTGCCCGCGCGCAAGGTCCGGGTGCACGTCCTGGCGGCACTTCCCCGCACCCTCAACGGCAAGGTCGATCGCCAGGCACTCGACCGGCTCGCCGCCCTCGACGAGTCGCAGGCGTCGTCCCCGCTGGGTCATTCGCCCGCCGCGCCGGCCGCCCCCGGCGACGGAGCCCGTTCCGAGATGACGCTGCAGGAGTGGGTCGTCGCGACCGCGGGCTGGGTCCTGGGTCGCGACGATGCGCGCAGCTCCGACTCCTTCGTGGCGCTGGGCGGCGACTCGCTGTCCTACGTCGAGCTGACGGTGCAACTCGAGGACCGACTGGGCCAGTTGCCCGCGCACTGGCACACCCTCACCTTCGCCGACCTCGCGGCCGCCGCCACAACCCCCGACGCTCCTCACGACGAGGTGCGACCCTCAGGCCCCTCGACGGGCGGGGAGCTGCGGCCCACCCAGCGGCTCGCACACCTGGACACCACGATCGTGCTGCGTGCCCTGGCCATCGTCGCCATCGTCGCCAGCCACGTCGACCGAGTCAGCTGGGAAGGAGGGGCGCACCTGCTGCTGGCCCTGGCGGGCTACAACTTCGCGCGCTTCCAACTCGCGACGCCCGCTCGCCTCACCCGGGTCCGCCATGCCTTGACGACCGTGGCTCAGCTCCTCGTCCCGGCCGTCGTCTGGGTGGGCGTTGTCGCCCTCTGGCCCGGGGGCTACGACGCCACCACGGCCCTGCTGCTCAACGGTCTGCTCGGCGCCGAGACGTGGGACGTGCGCTGGCAGCTGTGGTTCCTGGAGGCGCTGGCCTGGATCATGCTCACCGTGACCGCCCTGCTCGCCCTGCCGGCGGCGCACCGGTGGGAACGCCGGTCTCCCTTCGGCTTCGCGCTGGCAGTGCTGACCGTCGCCGCACTCGTACGCTTCGCGGTCGTCGGCGTCGAGGCCGGCAACGTGGAGAAGTACACGACCGGCGTCGTGGCCTTCTTCTTCGTCCTGGGGTGGGTGGCCGCGCGCGCGACGACGCTCGGGCAGCGCCTGTTGGTGACCGCACTGACCGCGGTCCTGACCGTCGGCTTCTTCGGCGACCCGGCCCGCGAGGGGGTGATCGTGGTGGGCGTCGCCCTGGTGGTGTGGGCACCGCGGATCCCGGTCCCACGACGGGCCGCCCCGGTCCTCGTACGCATCAGCGGGACGCTGGCGACGTACTCGCTGTTCGTCTACCTCACCCACTGGCAGGTCTACCCGCCGCTCGAGGACGCCGGCCACCCGTGGCTGGCGCTCCTCGCCTCCTTCGGTGTCGGGATCGCGTACGGCCTCGTGATGCGCCCCGTCCAGCGGTGGCTCGTCGCTCGCCTGACCCCTCGCCGGGAGAACGAGCCGCCACGGAGGCACCTGACCGGACCCGTGTCCGAGCTGTCAGGGGCGGCGGGCGCCCAGTCCCCGAACCCTCGTCATCACGCCCCCGCCAAGCGCCATACAATCGACAACTGGCGTGCGCGACGCATGCCCCCAGAAAGGTAGTCGAGGAGAGTTCGTGCCCGAGATCAAGCCCCTGCAGAAGGTCCTCATCGCCAACCGCGGTGAGATCGCAGTACGCGTCATCCGCGCGGCCAAGGACGCTGGCATCGCCTCCGTCGCCGTCTACGCCGAGCCCGATCGTGACGCGCTCTTCGTGCGGTTCGCCGACGAGGCCCACTCGCTGGGTGGTTCGACCCCCGCCGAGTCCTACCTCGACATCGAGAAGATCATCGCGGTCGCCAAGAAGTCCGGAGCCGACTCGGTCCACCCCGGCTACGGCTTCCTCGCCGAGAACGCGCAGTTCGCCCAGGCCGTCATCGACGCCGGACTGATCTGGATCGGTCCCTCCCCCGACGCCATCGAGGCGCTCGGCGACAAGGCCAAGGCCAAGCACATCGCCCAGAAGGCGAACGCGCCCCTGGCTCCCGGCACCAAGGACCCGGTCCAGGACGCCGACGAGGTCGTCGCCCTGGCCAAGGAGTTCGGTCTGCCGATCGCCATCAAGGCAGTCTTCGGCGGTGGCGGCCGTGGCCTCAAGGTCGCCCGCACCCTCGAGGAGATCCCCGAGCTGTTCGAGTCCGCCGTGCGCGAGGCCGTCGGCGCCTTCGGCCGTGGCGAGTGCCTGGTCGAGAAGTTCCTCGACCGTCCGCGCCACGTCGAGACCCAGTGCCTGGCCGACCAGCACGGCAACGTCGTGGTCATCTCGACCCGCGACTGCTCGCTGCAGCGTCGCCACCAGAAGGTCGTCGAGGAGGCCCCCGCGCCCTTCCTGACCGACGACCAGGTGACCCGCCTCTACGAGTCCTCCAAGGCGATCCTCAAGGAGGCCGGCTACGTCGGCGCCGGCACCTGCGAGTTCCTGGTCGCTGCCGACGGGACCATCTCCTTCCTCGAGGTCAACACTCGCCTCCAGGTGGAGCACTGCGTCTCCGAGGAGGTCACCGGCATCGACCTGGTCCAGGAGATGTTCCGCATCGCCGCGGGCGAGGAGCTCGGCTACGACGACCCCGAGATCAAGGGTCACTCGATCGAGTTCCGGATCAACGCCGAGGACGCTGGCCGCAACTTCATGCCGGCCCCCGGCACCCTGACCGAGTGGGCCCCGCCGAGCGGCCCCGGCATCCGTCTGGACTCCGGCTACGAGAAGGGCGAGACCATCCCGGGCGCGTTCGACTCACTGGTCGCCAAGCTGATCGTCAGCGGCAAGGACCGCACCCAGGCGATTGCCCGTTCCAAGCGCGCGCTCGCCGAGTTCCGGGTCGACGGCATGCCGACGATCATCCCCTTCTTCGAGAAGGTGCTCGACGAGCCGGCCTACGTCGGCTCCTCGAACAAGTCCGGCGAGGGCTCGTTCGGCGTCTACACCACGTGGATCGAGACCGACTTCGTCAACGACATCGCGCCCTACGGCGGCGAGACGGGTGAGGCCGAAGAAGCCGGCGAGCGCCAGAAGGTGACCGTCGAGGTCGATGGTCGTCGCCTCGAGGTCGTCCTGCCCGCCGGTCTCGGTGGTCTCGGCAGCGGCGCCGCCTCTGGAGCCAAGAAGCCGAAGCGGGCTGCCAAGAAGGCCGGTTCGGCTGCCTCGGGCGACTCTGTTGCATCCCCGATGCAGGGCACCATCGTCAAGGTCGCCGTCACCGAGGGCCAGGAGGTCGCCGAGGGCGACGTCATCGTCGTCATGGAGGCGATGAAGATGGAGCAGCCCCTCAAGGCGCACAAGGCCGGCACCGTGACCGGTCTGAGCGCCGAGGTCGGTGCCACCGTCGGCAACGGCGAGGTCATCTGCGAGCTCAAGGACTGACGTACGTCACCCGCGAAGGGCCGCTCCCCCACGGGGCCGGCCCTTCTCGCATTTGCCCGACGTACGCACATAGCAAGCACTCGCTTTCTATGTTACGTTCGCCTGCGTGACCGCGCCCCTGCCCCGCCGTACGCAGGCCGAGCGGCGCGACGCCACCATCTCCCGACTGCTGGCAGCGACGGTCACCTGCCTGGTGGAGCGCGGATACGCCGCCACCTCCACGGCGGCCGTCTGCGCCGAGGCCGGGGTCAGCCAGGGCGCACTCTTCCGACACTTCCCCACCCGTCAGGCGTTGCTGGTCGCGACGGCCGAGCACGTGGCCGAGGCGGAGGTGGCCCGCTTCCGTGACCTCGTCGACGAGCCCGTCACGGGTGCCGACGAGGTCACCCAGATGCTCGGCCACCTGCGCAGCATCGTGTTCTCCCCCACCCACCAGACCTGGCGCGAGTTGCTCGTCGCTGCGCGCTCCGACGCACAACTGCGCGAGGCGATGGTGCCGGCCCGACTCACGTTGCAGCACCAGATGCTCGCCACTGCGGCAGAGCTCTGGGGGGATCGCCTGCCCGAGGCCGAGCGGGCTCCGCTGCTGAGCATCGTCGTGAACTTCCTCGACGGTCTCGCCTTCTCCTCCCTCGACCCGACCTCCGAAGCCACCCCCGGTCGCACCGTCGAGAGGGCGCTGTGGCTGCTCGCCGACATGATCGTCCACCGCTACACACCTCCTGAGGAGCCCTGATGACCGAGTCACCCGTGAAGGCGAACGACGGTTTCGTCCCCGACGCGATCGTGGTGGGGGCCGGGCTCGCCGGGCTCGTCGCCACCCATGAGCTGACCCAGGCGGGGAAGAAGGTCCTGGTCCTCGACCAGGAGAACCGCAACAACCTCGGCGCCCAGGCGTGGTGGTCCCTGGGTGGATTGTTCTTCGTCGACTCCCCCGAGCAGCGGCGCATGGGGATCACCGACTCCCCCGAGCTCGCCTGGCAGGACTGGCAGGGCTCCGCCCAGTTCGACCGGCTCGGAGACGGCACCGACGGTCCCGGACGCGGCGAGGACTTCTGGCCCCAGCGCTGGGCGAAGGCCTACCTGGAGTTTGCCCACCGGACCAAGCGGGACTACCTGCACGACCTCGGCCTGAAGTCCCTACCGTTCGTGGGATGGGCCGAGCGTGGTGACGGACGGGCCGACGGTCACGGCAACTCCGTGCCCCGATTTCACCTGACCTGGGGCACGGGCCCGGAGGTCGTACGCATCTTCCGCGAGCCGGTCGAGGCCGCGGAGGCCCAAGGGCTCGTACGCTTCGGCTTCCGGCACCAGGTCGACGAGCTGGTCGTCGAGGATGGCGCCGTCGTCGGCGTACGCGGGACGTCACTGGCTCCCGACAGCAGCGAGCGGGGAGTGAAGTCGAATCGCGACGCGGTCGGCGACTTCGAACTTCGGGCCCCGGCGGTCGTGGTCACCTCGGGTGGAATCGGCCACAACCATGCCCTGATGCGGGCCCAGTGGCCCACTGACCGGGTGGGGTCTGCCCCGGAGCACATGATCAGCGGAGTGCCTGCCCACGTCGACGGTCGCATGCTCGCGATCACCGAGTCGTCAGGGGCCACCATCGTCAACCGCGACCGGATGTGGGCCTACGTCGAGGGCATCCACAACTGGGACCCGGTCTGGCCCGACCACGCCATCCGGATCCTGCCCGGGCCCTCGTCGATGTGGTTCGACGCCCACGGCCGGCGACTCCAGGGGATGTCCGGGGTGCCCGGTGCCGACTCCGTCGGCTCCATGAAGCAGATCCTCAGCACCGGTCACGACTACTCGTGGTTCATCCTGACCCAGTCGATCATCGAGAAGGAGTTCGCGCTGTCGGGCTCCGAGCAGAACCCCGACATCACCAGCAAGGACATCAAGTTCATGCTCCAGTCGCGTCTGGCGAAGGGAGCGCCGGGCCCCGTGGAGAACTTCAAGCAGTTCGGCGAGGACTTCATCGTCGCCGACAACCTGCCCGACCTGGTCGCCGGGATGAACAAGATCTCCCGCGGCCCGGAGCTCGACCTCGACACGGTCCAGCGTCAGATCGAGGCGCGCGACCGCGAGCTCGGCAACGCGTTCGGCAAGGACGTCCAGCTGATGGTGATGGCCAATGCGCGCAAGTCACGCACCGACAAGCTCATCCGCGTCGCGAAGCCCCACGCGATCCTCGACCCGGCCCACGGCCCGCTGATCGGCGTCCGCCTCAACATCCTGTCGCGCAAGAGCCTGGGCGGGCTGGAGACCAACCTCGACAGCCAGTGCGTGGCCGCCGACGGGACGCCGATCCCGGGTCTGTACGCCGCTGGCGAGGTCGCGGGCTTCGGTGGCGGCGGGGTGCACGGCTACAACGCGCTGGAGGGCACGTTCCTGGGCGGGTGCATCTTCTCCGGGCGTGCCGCCGGGCAGGCGATCGCCCGCGGCGCCTGAAGGAGCCACGCCCATCCGCCCGACCGGTCACTCACGTGGCCGGTCGGGCGGCGAGGGGCTGGTCAGCGCCGAGTCGCCCCGGAGCTCTTCGACTCCTTGACGGTGAACCTGAACCAGTTGGACCGCAGCCCCAGCGCGAAGCGCATCTCATCACCTGTGATGCGCACCTTGGTCTTGCTGCCCACCAGGGTCAGGTTGAGGACCCGACCGCCCCAGTCGCCGTGGCCGTTGCGCTTGGTCACCGTGATCCGCTCGAGGTCGCCCAGCTGGGGCCAGACCTTCTCCAGCTTGGCCGCGGTGGTCTCGTACTTCCACGAGTGGACGGTGTTGCCCGGCCAGTCGTCGTACGGGTCCTCCTTGGCGACCAGGTAGGGCATGCTCCCCGGCGCCGTCCAGCCGCCGCTGCTGGAGGAGAACTGGGTGAAGGCGGGCTTGCCCTGGTAGGTGAGGATCTCGCGGGACGTGGCCTTGATGGCCGCGTCGGAGAGCGGGTTCTCGGCGCTTGCCCCGCCGTAGACCTGGCACTGGGTGGTGTCGCAGATCTGGTAGTGCCTGGCGAGCGGGTTCGAGCGCTCGAAGGTGGCGTACGTCCGTGCCGCGATGGCCTGGGAGCGCACCGCCTCGGCGTTCCAGGACGCGGGCATCTCGAGCGGCACGACACCGCGCAGGTAGTGCTCCATGGTCACGACGTTCACGGTGTCACGGGCCCTGCCGACGCCCGAGGACGCCGAACGGAGGATGCCGCGGTAGGCGACCTCACGCCCCTTGGGCATCATCAGGGTGATCGGCCGGTTGGTGGCGCCGAACTGGGCGTCGCCCTTGAAGAGCTTCCAGCGCTTCCACGGCTTGCCCTTCACCTTGAAGGCCACGCTCGTGCGGTTCTGCGACCTCGCCGTCATCCGCCACTTGCCGGCCCCGTTGTCGGGCAGCGAGTACACCTTCTTGCCCACGATGTCGCGCACCTTGAGCCGGGAACGCGGCCGTACGACGACGCTGTCGGTCGTGTCAGCGGTGATGTGGACGCTCACGTGGCCACGCACGGTGCCCCACGACGTGCCGGGGTAGTAGAACTTGACGATCTCGCGGTAACCCAGCCCCTCGCGCGCGGCACCTCGGGCGCCGTGCTGCGAGAGCCCTTTGCCATGGCCGAATCCGTGGCCGTCGATCGTGATCTGGGCGTCCTTGGGCACGGGCACCACGTCCGCGGCCGAGGCCGGGGACGGGGAGAGCAAGGAGGCCCCCACGGCAGAGAGCACGGCTGCGGAGAGCCACTTAGATCGGTGGGCGCGGTGCAGCATACGAAACTCCGTGGGGAAGGGGTGTGTCTGGTGTGACCAGTGAGGTCATCTACGAGTCCAACACAGTCCGCGGCGGCGGACAACGTCATCAGTTGAACTACAACGCGGTAGTTCGTGAGGGCACCGGCCCCGGCCCGACTAGCCTGTCTCCATGCTCCCGCACCCCGCCGACCTCCCGTCGCAGACCTCGGTCCGGGCACCGTTCCACGGCCTCGTGACGATCCTCGTCCGGCCCGGTGACACGGTCGGCGCCGGTGAGGTGGTGGCGCTGCTGGAGGCGATGAAGATGGAGGCGCCGATCACGGCGCCGCGTGCGGGGAGGGTCGCCGAGATCTCCTTCGAGGACCCCCGGACGGTCGCGGGCGGCGATCTTCTCGTGGTCCTCGCCCGGGACGGCTCACCACCAGAGAACTGGACGGACTAGAAGAACTTGTCGTCGTCGACGTGGTGCAGCCGACGGGCTGCCTCGGCCAGGGAGCCACTCATCGACGGGTAGACCGTGAAGACCTTCGCCATCGAGTCCGCGGTCAACGACTCGGACACGGCGACCGCCAGCGGGTGGATCAGCTCGCTGGCCTTGGGACCGACCACGACGCCGCCGATCACCACGCCGGTGCCCGGGCGGCAGAAGAGCTTCACGAAGCCGTCCTGGACACCCTGCATCTTGGCTCGGGCGTTGCCGGCCAGCGGCAGCATCACGACCTCGGCCTCGACCTTGCCCGCGTCGACCGCCTGCTGGGTCACGCCGACCGTGGCGATCTCGGGCGAGGTGAAGACGTTGGAGGAGACCTTCTTGAGGTCGAGCGGCGTCACCGCGTCACCGAAGTGGTGCCACATGGCGATCCGTCCCTGCATGGCAGCCACCGAGGCGAGCATCAGCACACCGGTGCAGTCCCCGGCCGCGTAGATGCCACGCGCGCTGGTGCGTGAGACCCGGTCGACCTTGATGAAGCCGCCGTCGTCGAGCACGACGCCGGCCTCCTCCAGCCCGAGGTCGGAGGTCTTCGGGATCGATCCCAGCGCCAGGATGCAGTGCGACGCGGAGACCGTACGACCGTCGGTCAATGTCACCGTGACCCGCTCACCGTCGCGGACCACCGACTGCATCCGTGACTTGGAGAGCACGGTCATGCCGCGGCGTCGGGCCACCTCCTCGAGGACGGCCGAGGCGTCGGCATCCTCACCGGGGAGCACCCGGTCGCGTGACGACACGAGGGTGACCGGGATGCCGAGGGCCAGGTAGGCCGAGGCGAACTCGGCCCCGGTGACACCGGAACCGACGACGACCAAGGACTCCGGCGCCTCGTCGAGGTCGTAGACCTGCTCCCAGGTCAGGATCCGCTCACCGTCGGGCTGGGCGGTGGGAAGCGTCCGCGGTGCCGCACCGGTTGCGACGAGGACCGTGGGGGCCTCCAGCGTCTCGGTGCCGCCCTCGTTGAGGGTGACCACGACGCGGCCGGCGCCGTCGAGTCGGCCCCTGCCCCGGACGACGCGTACGCCGTCCCGCTCGAGGTTGTCGGTGATGTAGCTCGACTGCTCGCCGGCGAGGGTCTTGACCCGGGCGTTGATCCGCGCCAGGTCGACCTGCATGTGGGACAGGGACGCGGTGTCGTCGTCGTGGTAAGTGATGCCGAGGTCGATCGCGCGGGCGACGTCGCTCATCACCTCGGCGGCCGCGATCAGGGTCTTGCTCGGCACGCAGTCCGTGAGGACGGCCGAACCGCCGATGCCGTCACTGTCGACGACCACCACGTCGGCGCCCTGCTGGGCGGCGACGTGGGCCGCCTCGTAACCTCCGGGGCCACCACCGATGATGACGACGCGATTCATGTCCGGTGTCCCCTCACGCTCGCCCGTCTCGATCAGAAGTTGATCATGTGGCCGGCGATGCCCTCGACCGCTTCCTTCACGGCCTCGGTCAGCGTGGGGTGGGCGAAGACGTTGCGGCTCACCTCGTCGGCGGTGAGGTCGAAGCGCTGGGCCATGGTCAGCACCGGCAGCAGCTCGGTCACGTCCGGGCCGATCATGTGGGCGCCGAGGATCTCGTTGTACTTAGCGTCGGCCACCACCTTGACGAATCCGGTGGTGTCACCGAGCCCGGCGGCCTTGCCGTTGGCCGCGAACGGGAAGGTCGAGGTCTTGACGTCGTACCCCTTGTCCTTGGCCTGCTGCTCGGAGTAGCCGAAGGAGCCGATCTGCGGGTGGCAGTAGGTGGCCCGCGGGATCATGTCGAAGTCGATCTCCATGGTCTCGACGTCCGCGATGGTCTCGGCGGTGACGATGCCCATGGCCTCGGCGACGTGGGCCAGCATCATCTTGCCGGTGACGTCACCGATCGCCCAGACCCGGTCGACGTTGGTGCGACCGCGGGCGTCGACGGTGATGGCGCCGCGCTCGGTGGCGACACCGATGCTCTCCAGGCCGTAGCCCTCGATGCGCGGGGCGAAACCGAAGGCCGCCAGCATCTTGTCGGCCTCGATGACCTCCGAGTCGCCGCCCGCGGCGGGGCTCACGGTGACCTTGACGCCGGAGCCGGTGTCCTCGACCTTCTCGACCTTCGTCGAGAGGAGCACCTTCACACCGAGCTTCTTGTAGTGCTTGAGGAGCTCCTTGGAGACGTCCGCGTCCTCGGCCGGGACCATCCGGTCGGCGAACTCGACGATGGTGACGTCGACACCGAAGTTCTTCATGACGTACGCGAACTCGACGCCGATCGCGCCGGAGCCACCGATGACGATCGACGAGGGGAGCTCGGCGTCGAGGATCTGCTCCTCGTAGGTGACGACGTTCTCGGAGACCTCGATGCCGGGCAGCAGCCGCACGGTGGCGCCGGTGGCGATGATCAGGTCGTCGCAGGTCAGGGTCTTGGTGGAGCCGTCGTTCATGGCGACGTCGACCGAGTTCGGCGCGGTGATCGTGCCCCAGCCGTCGACCTCGGTGATCTTGTTCTTCTTCATGAGGAAGTGGACGCCCTTGACGATGCCGGCGCTCACCTGGCGCGACCGCTTGTGGGTCGGGCCGTAGCTCATCGTCGCGTCACCCTCGATGCCGAACTTGGCCTTGTCGTGGGTGAGGACGTGCGAGAGCTCGGCGTTCTTGAGCAGCGCCTTCGAGGGGATGCAGCCGACGTTGAGGCACACACCGCCCCAGTACTGCTTCTCCACCACGGCGACCTTCTTGCCGAGCTGGGAGGCGCGGATCGCGGCGACGTACCCGCCGGGGCCGGCGCCGAGGACAACAACGTCAAAGTGAGTCGCGGAGTCAGTCACGAGACCGAGTTTAGGCCCTGCGCCCACCAACTTCCCATCCGGAGTCGTTACCCTCTGGTTCTGTGACGCTCTACGCCGCCTACGGGACGAACCTGGACCCTCGACGCATGGGCGAGCGCTGCCCCCACTCCCCCTTGCACAGCACCGGATGGCTCACCGGCTGGCGCCTCACCTTCGGCGGCGAGGAGCACGGCTGGGACGGAGCCCTGGTCACGATCGTGCAGGACCCCATCGACCAGGTCTTCGTGGCGTTGTACGACCTCACCGACGAGGACGTGAGCGCCCTCGATGCCTGGGAGGGCGCCGACACCGGTCTCTACCTCAAGACCCGGGTGCGGGTCGCTGCGCTCTCCGGCGAGGTCCTGGCCTGGACCTACGTGCTCGACGCGTACGAGGGGGGTCTGCCGAGCGCCCTGAATCTGGGTGTCCTGGCGGACTCCGCCGAGGCCGCCGGTGCGCCCAGCGACTACCTGACCCAGCTGCGCGGGCGACCCTGCAGGTCGATCGGCCACTGAGCCGACCCCGCGGGCGCCAGAGGGTCAGAAACGCAGGCGTACGTCCAACTCGTCGCGCGTCATCCCGCTGGCGAAGAGCATGTCGGCCGCCAGCGACCGGATCTGGGCGGCGACCGCGGCCCGGTTCAGCGTCATCTCCCCGGTCAGTGCCTCCATCGCCATGCGCACCGACTCGATGAGCGCCTCCTCGCCGTGGGCTCGCTCGGACGGCTGGGCCAACCCGTCCTGGAACACGCCGATGCCGTGAGCGAGCTGCTCGACCGCAGAGGTCAGTTGCTCCCCGGGTTGCTCCCCCAGACGCATCATGGTCGAGACCCGCCGGGCCAGGACACGGGCGTCGCGGATCGCGTTGTCCACGTCGGTGAGGACCCCGGCGTAGCGCTCCACCTCGGGGCGTTGTCGCCAGCGGACCGGTGACATCACCGCCACCTCCCGGACATTGGCGGCGGTGTTCATCGCGGAGTTGATCTGATTCTGCAACCCGCGGGCCCGGGTCAGGCTCGCATGGGCGAGCGCCGGGTCGGACGTACGCATCGCTCGCGCCACGTCCCGCAGCACCGCCTGCAGATCGACCAGGAGCGGACGCACCTCCAGGGCGATGTCCCGGGTCGGGTTGCGGGGCAGCAGCAGGATCATCGCCACGGCGCACAGTCCCCCCACCAACGCGTCGATGAACCGGGTGACCGCTGGGTTCGCTGCGCCCGCCACCGGGATGACGGTGGCGAGCAGAACCCCGGAGTTCGCTGCCTGGGTGAGCGCGACGCCCTTGAGCCCGGCGAAGCTGGCCGTGATCGTGGTGATCACGACGATCAACGCCAGCTGCCACACGCCCCGACCGATGCCGAGGATCAACAACTCGCCGACCAGGACGCCGACCGCGACCCCCAGGATCAGTTCGAAGAGCATGCGTTGGCGCAACCCCACCCCGGCCAGGAGCACGATCACCGCCGCGATGGGTGCGAAGAACGCCTGCTCGTGGCCGAAGATGTAGGTGGCGATCGCGAAGGAGGCCGAGGTCGCGCCGGCCAGCCGCAGGAGCAGTCGCCAGCGCTTGCGCACCACCCGGAGGCGATCGACGACGGTGATTCGATCGCTCACGTTCGGCAACTTGGCTCTGAATCGGTCGGCGCTCACGCGCCCATCCTTCGCCAGGGGGCAACTCGGTGCAACGACCGGCCCTAGGGTTCACCCATGACCGAGAGCAATCCGTTCGACCTGGCCGAGCGGGCCGCCAGCGAGCTCAGGCGCCGGACCGGGGTGGAGTCCCACGACATCGCGCTGGTGCTGGGCTCCGGCTGGTTGCCGGCCATCGAATCGTTGGGTGTGCGGGTTGCCGAGGTCAATGCCACCGAACTCCCCGGCTTCTCCGCGGCCGGGGTCGCCGGCCACGCGGGCAGCATCCTGTCGCTCGAGGTGGGTGGGGCCCAAGTGCTGGCCTTCTGCTTCCGCACTCACCTGTACGAGGGCCGGGGCGTGCGTTCCGTCGTCCACCCGATCCGCACCGCGGCCGCCGCCGGGTGCCGCGCGGTCGTGCTGACCAACGGGGCCGGCGGCATCCGCGAGTCGTGGGCCCCCGGCACCCCGGTCCTGATCAGTGACCACCTCAACCTGACCGCGACCTCACCCGTCGAGGGAGCCGACTTCATCGACCTGACGGACCTCTACAGCGCCCGACTGCGCGCGATGTGCCGCGACGTCGACGCGACGCTCGACGAGGGCGTCTACGCGCAGTTCCCCGGTCCCCACTACGAGACTCCCGCCGAGATCGCGATGGTGCGCGCCCTCGGCGGTCATCTGGTCGGCATGTCCACGGCCCTGGAGGCGATCGCAGCCCGCCAGGCAGGCATGGAGGTGCTCGGCATCAGTCTGGTCACCAACCTGGCGGCCGGCATCAGCGGCTCCCCGCTGGGTCACGACGAAGTCCTGGCGGCCGGCGATGCGGCGGCGACCAGGATGGGTGCGCTGCTCGGCGCGGTCCTCCCCCGGATCTGACCCTAGGATCTGGATCATGAAGATCCTCATCAGCGGTGCTGCAGGCACGATCGGGCGCGTCGTGGTGGAGTCGCTCAGCGCTGCTGGTCACGAGGTGGTGGGCTTCGACCTGGCCTCACCTCCCGACGGGGTGGACGTGCCCTGGCACCTCGGCGACTGCACCGATCCCGATGCCGTGGAGGCGGTCTTCGCCGCGCAGCCCCTGGACGCGGTCGTCCACCTGGCCGGGCACCCCGACGAGTTGGACCTGCCCGGTTCGCTGACCTCCCACGTCGTCACCACCGCTGCCTTGCTGGACGCGATGGTCACGCACCGGGTGACCCGCTTCGTGTACGCCTCCAGCAACCACGCAGTGGGGCGTACGCCACGGGCCGACCTCGTCGGGGTCGACACTCGCCCGCGACCCGACACCTTCTACGGGGTCGGGAAGGTCGCAGCGGAGGCAGTGATGAGTCTGTACGCCGACCGTCACGGCCTCGACGCGGTCGCGTGCCGGATCGGCTCGTTCCTTCCCGAGCCACTCACCCGCCGCCACCTGGCCACCTGGCTCTCCCCCGCCGACTGCGTACGCATGGTCGTTGCCGCCCTCGAGACCCCGGCGCCGGGCTTCGCCGTGCTGTACGGCATCTCCGCCAACCGCGACGCCTGGTGGGACCTGGAGCCGGGCCGGACCCTGGGGTACGAACCCCAGGACGACGCCGCGGCGTACGAGGACCAGCTGCCCCGCCGCGTCGAGGACGAGATCGAGGGGGCGTACGTCGGTGGCCCGTTCGCGACGGAACAGTTCCACCGACCTGCTCTCGACACCCCCTGACAGGGGATACGCCCGGACATGGCAGCAGGGCCGGTGCCCTCACGACACCGACCCTGCTGCGTGGGCCGACCGAGTCAGGTCAGCCGATCCACTTCGAGGTCAGCGGACCTTGTGGCGAACCGACTTCTTCTTGGCGGCGGTGTAGTTCTTGTCGCCCACGTACTTCACGGTGATCCGGTACGTCCCCTTCTTGCCCGCCTTCGGCAGCTTGACGACGACCTTGCCGCTCTTCGCGAGCTTGACGGTCCGCTTGACGACCTTCTTGCCCGGGGCCTGGATCGTGACCTTGACCTTGCCGCGGGCCTTGGCGACACCGGCGGTGGTCTTGCCCGTGACGGTGATGCGGGCCTTGCCCGCACGCTTCGTGGTCGCCTTCCTGGTGACCTTCACGGTGCTCTTCGCGGCAGCCTTCACGACGAAGCTCTTGGTCTGCTCAGCGGCGCCCTGGTGGAGGGTGTCGCCGGCATAGGTGGCGGTGACGGTGTAGCGGCCACCCTTCTTCGCCCTGGGAAGGGTGACGACCGCACGGCCGTTGGAGATCTTGACCGTCTTCTTCGCGGTCCCGGAGAGGCCCGGAGCCTTGGTGGTGACGGTGACGTCGCCGGTTGGCTTGGCGGTGGTACCCGTGAGGATCACGGTCGCCGTGCCGGTCTTCTTCAGCGTCGCCTTCCTGGTGACCTGGAGCGCGGCCTTGGCAGCGACCTTCGCGGGGGTGCCCGCCACGAACTTCGACCAGTCAATGGTCACCGGGGTGGTGGTGTCCTGGGTGCTGTTCGAGTGGGTGTGCGCCTGCCAGGTGACGATGACGTAGTCGGCACCCGTCTCGAGCTTCTCGGTGGGTGCGTTGAGCACCGACACGAAGCGGTCGCCCTGGAAACGACCGGGGACGACGTAGTCGACCGCGGGGATGGCACCCATGGAGGCGCGGTCGGAGAAGTCGATCGTGGTGCCCGCCTTGACGAGCGCCACGTAGACGCCGGCGTCGCCCGGGTTGGTGACGGCGGTGAAGCCGCTGCCCTCGGCCTTGATGCTGAGGCCCTTCTCGTGGTCCTCGAGCAGGACCGTCGCGGCGATCGTCGGGACGAGCACCTCGTCAGCCGCGAACGAGAACGAGCCGGGTCGCTTGTGGTCCTGCGCGGCAGTCGCCGACGAATTGTGGAAGTGGGCGAGGGTGCCGGGGGCCAGCGCACCGAGGAAGTCAGGGTGGAAGGACTTTCCGCCGGTGAGGTGGGCCGGGTTGGTGATGCCCAGGCGAGTTGCCTCGGCCGAGCCTGCTGCCAGCACTCCCTCCCAGTTCGGGACGGCGGAGGTGACGCCATCAGCAGTCGTGGCTGCCGTGAAGCGAGCAACCGTCACCTCAGCGGCAGGTGTGGGGGTGTCCGTGCCCACGGAGCCGGAGACGGTTGCCCGGATGGCGCCGTCACCGTCGGCCTCGAGCACGACCACCGGGTTCGCCACGGTCACCGAGTACTGCTCGGCTCCCGCCGCCACGAAGGCTCCCCGCACCGAACCGGTGAAGGAGGTCGTGACCGTGCCGTCGGCGGCCACCACGGCGTCGCTGGCCGAGAAGGTGAAGAAGTCATCCGCGCCCGTGCTCAGGTCGCCCGCCGTGTGGGTCGCCCCACCGGAGACGGTGCCGGTCGGTGCGGCGGGCATGGGGCCCATCTTGCTGAAGAACAAGTGCTCGACGAACTGCTGGGAGACATTCCACTGGAGGTCCCCGGTGACGGGTGCGGCTTGGGCCGGAGCGGCGACGAGTGCCGCCGTGCCAGCAACGAGGACACCCGCCACACCGGCGGCGATGCCCCGGGTGGTGGTGCGCAGGAGCGACTTCATGTGTTTCCTTTCAAGATGGATCAGAGACGGTCAGGGCGGGGGCGACGAGGAGCAGTGGGCACCAGCAGGAGAAGCGCGGCCGCGAGGAGCAGCGCACCACCCACGGCCCACGCGGTGGAGAGGGTCTGGGGTGTGGCCGGCGGGGCCGCTTCGGACGCCACGGACGAGACCTGGAGGGGGGAGGCAGCCTGACCCAGGAGCTCGTCCGAGCCGCCGCCGGGCGGCAGGTTCCCCGACGAGGGCGCGGGTGGGGGCTGCGCAGAGTCCGCGCGGGCGAGGACCGGCACGTCCGGTTGCTTCGAAGGAGGAGGAGCGGACGTGCTGCTCGGCGCCGGCGTCGGCCGAGCCGTCGAAACGGGTGGCGCCGTCTTGACCGGGTTCTGCGGGGTCTGGGTGGGCGCGGGGGTCGTGGACCGCGGGCTCTCGGGCTCAGCGCCCTGCCATCCCACGGCAATCGGCTGCGGCAGCTTGGTCCAGTCGGACTGGAGACCCGTGGAGTACCAGAACTGTGAAGCCCCCATCGGTTCGAGAAAGCTCACGAACTCCTGCGGGAAGGAGCCCCAGTCAGCTCCAGAACGCACCTGGCTCTCTGGACCCGTCACCGGCACACCCCGGTAACCGGGGGTGACCTCGAGCCCGGTCTCGGTGACGTCGACGTCACGCAGTTCGACGACCGGCACTTCTCGAGGCTCGACCGCTTCCCAGACCGTGGGGTCGAACCTGTCCGAGGCCCAGCCGCCACCGGTGGCGGTGAGGCGACCGACCCCACCTGTGACGGTGAGCTTCGGGTCCGTGAGGGTGAAGACGGTGTTGCCTCCGTAGTAGACGACCGTGAAGGTCCCTCGCCACTGCACGGTGGCGTCGTCGTTCCCAGGGTCCAGGGTCCCGCTGCCGTGCGTGATCCGTACGCGGTGACCGCTGAACGGGCCGTAGAGGCCGATGGGGGTGCCGTTGGCGTCGGTCCCGAGCCCTTCCCAGGTCGCCTGCCGCCAGGTCCCCGCAGCGTCGACCTTCTGGATCTCCACGTGGTCCGTCTGTGCGGACCACCTGCGACTGGACAGGACCATGCCGCCACGACCGGGGTCGGCTGCGCCTGCGGAGAGGAAGTTGTTCGTCAGCGGGTTGTGCGACTGCGCGTTGCTCTGCTGACTGATCGACCAGGCGAAGACGGCGTCATCAACCCTCCGGACTCCGGACTCCTGCGGCGCTTCGCTGGGCGACGGAGCTGGGGTTCCTGTCTGGGCGACCACTGCGGGGACAGCCGCGGCTCCCAGCGCCACGGTGCACACCCCGGCGGAGGCCAGGACGAGGGAGGCCAGGACGAGGGAAGCCAGGACGGCTCTCCACTCACGCCCGCGCACGACGCCCCCTCCTGGTCCGTCGAATCGTCACGAAGAGCGCGCTCAAGAAGATCACGGCCGCGACGACGGCAAAGACCAAGGCCGCGACCTGCTGCTCGTCGGACTCCCGCACGCTGACCGTCTCGAGCCCGGGATCTGCCGCGACCCCGAACTTCATCGAGACCTCCTTGCTCGCACCGTAGAGGCGCAGCTCGTGGGTCCCCGGCTCGGTCGAGGCAGGGAGGCCGATCAGGCCGCTGGCGCCCCCGTCATCGCCGGCGACGAAGGGACCGGCAGCAGCGAGTCCGTCGTCGAGCACGGCGGTGAACTGTTCCCCGGGCGTGAGGCCGGTGACCGCGAAGGACATCGCGCGGCCGACGAACGCGGCTGCATGGTCGACGCTCAGCTCCGCCGGACCCTTCTTCGCCGCCCTGGGACCCGTCGCACCCCGCTCGACCCCAGTCCGGTCACCGGAACCGGACTCGGTGACCCCGGAGCCTGCCGGAGCTGCATCTGTTCGGGGCACGGCTGCCCCCGCCCCACCTGCCCCGGAACCCCTGGTCCCAGAGGTGTCGGGCTTCTCCACGGCGCCGGTCTCCGAGAGGTCGCCGAGCTCAACCGGGGTGAAGGTCTCGTTGTTGGCGTTCTTCACGCCGTGCGCGCCGATGGTGATGACCCCGCACGTCACCTTGCGGCAGTCGACCCGAGTGATCTCACCGTTGCGCCCCACGGCCTCGAACTCAGGACCGGGCACCATCAGTCGTACCTCCCACGCGCCCTTGCCGCTCATCACACCGCCGTTCGCGGCCGACGCCGTCGAGGACCCGGGGAAGGCCACGTACCGCTGGAAGCCAGCGTTGTCCTTCGATTCCTTGTCCGGCACGTAGACGTAGTTCACCCCCGACTGACCGCCCTTGCTGGGTTGCCACTTGCCGTTGACGGTGCCGAACCAGACGTAGACACCGCCGTGACCTCCCTTGATCGACTGGAAACCGGAGCCACGTACGCGAAGCTCGGTCGAGTAGGTCGAGTCGATGACCGCACCCTGCCCGGCGGCGTCGACCGTGACGCCCCCCGCAGCCTGGGCCGGCCCTGCGGCCATTCCGGTGAGGGCTGCGGATGCGAGCACGACCAGCGCCGCCACCCGGGCGCTCAGTGCAGGACCGGACATGACGACTCCTTCGTCTCTCGACTGAGCACTCCGCTGCGCACTCCACGACGCACTGGGACCACGAGCAGGGTGCCGGCGTGGTTGAGGACCTCGACCGGGTGCTCGTAGACCTCGCTCAGCAGCTCGCCGGTCAACACCTCGTCGGGCGTACCGGTCGCCCGCACCTGCCCCCCGGCGAGCACGCAGACGCGGTCGGAGTAGGCAGCGGCGAGGCTCAGGTCGTGGAGCACGACCACGACCGCCGCACCGCGCCGGGCGCTGTCGCGCGCCTGACTCAGCACCGCCTCCTGGTGCTTGATGTCGAGCGCGGCGGTGGGCTCGTCGAGGAGGTGGATCTCGACGTCCTGGGCCAGCAGTCGCGCGAACGAGACACGGGCCTGCTCACCACCGGACAGCGTCGGGACCACTCGGGCGGCCAGGTGCGACACGTCGGCGATCTCCATCGACTCCTCGATCACCTTCTCGTCCAGCACGGCGCGCTCGTCCCGACGCCACACTGACCGTCCCATCTCCACGACTTCACGCACCCTGAAACCGAAGGCCAGCCCCTGGCGCTGCAGCAGGACCGCTCGCTGGCGAGCCAGCGCCTCCGGGCGCTGTCCGTGCAACTGCACACCGTCCAGCTCCACGACCCCGGCGTCCGGCTCCACGTCGCCGGCCAGGACGGAGAGCAGCGTGGACTTGCCGGCACCGTTGGGTCCGACCAGCGCCACCACTTCACCGTGACGGACGTCCAGATCGACCTCGCGCAGGATCTGGGCGTCGCCGATCGCGTACGAGACCCCTTGCGCGCGCAGGGCGGGTGCGGGGGCGCTGTCCTTCGAGGTCATCACGCCCACCCACCTGCGTTGCGCCGGGCCTGGCGCAGCAGCCAGAAGAAGATGGGGCCACCGACCAGGGAGGTCAGCATCCCGATCGGCAGGTCCGCGTAGGCGATGGCCGTACGCGCCCACAGGTCTGCGAGCACGAGCAGCAGGGCACCGCCGAGGGCGCTCGCAGGCACCAGGGCGCGGTGTCCCGGGCCCACGATGATCCGCATCAGGTGCGGGATGATCAGGCCCACGAAGGCAATGACCCCGGCGAAGGCGACCGCCGCGGCAGTGAGCACAGCGACCACCACGATCGCCACGACCCGCAACCTCTCGACGTCGACACCCACATGGCGCGCAGCCTTGTCACCCAGGGCCAAGAGGTCGAGCTTGCGGGCGATCAGGGTCGCGCCCACGATCCCCACCGCGGCGATCGGCAGGGTGACCCACACCTGCTCGGTGCGGGCGCCGTTGAGGCTGCCCATCTGCCAGAAGACGATCTCCTCGCGTGCCTGGGTGTCGCCGGCGAACATCAGAAAGGCGAGCGCAGCCCCAGCCATCGCGTTGACGGCAACGCCGGTGAGGACCAGCGTGACCACCTCCGTACGCCCCGCGTCGCGGGAGAGCAGGTAGACGGCGAACGTGGTGACCAGTCCCCCGACGAAGGCGGCCAGCGCGATCGTCCACTGACCCACGAACGCCCAGTCGAAGACGATCACGGCGGCCGCGGCCACCGCAGCACCCGAGGAGACCCCGACCACGCCAGGCTCGGCGAGCGGGTTGCCGAAGACGCCCTGCATGACGGCGCCCGCCGTGCCGAGGGCAGCACCGACCAGGGCAGCCATCACGAGCCTGGGAAAACGCACCTGCCACAGGGTCGCGTCGCCCTGGGGGTGACTGGGCAACGTGCCCCAGCCGATCCCGACCTTGTGCATCACCGAGCCGATGACCTCGCTGGCCGGGATGTGCAACTGACCGGTGCCTGCGGCAAGGAGGGCGGAGCCCAGCAACAGGACGCCGAGGACGCCGAGGACGATCCGTCGATTGGAACTGGTGGCCGGCAGCGGCAGGGTCACACTCACTGCAACTCCTGTGGTGCGTGCACCGCCACCGCCAGGGCGTTCAGCACCTCGGCCGTGTTCGGGCCGTAGCCCAGGACCAAGGAGTCGTCGACAGCGACGAAGCGTTCGTTGCGACCGGCGGGGGTGTTGGCCAGGGCCGGCAGCTTCTCCAGGAGGCCCTCGACACCCCCGGTGGACTCGAGGCCGCCGGTCATCATCACGACGAGTTCGGGAGAGGCCGCGATCAGACCCTCCGCGGTCACCGGACGCATCCCTGCCCAGCCGATCTCGTCGGCGACGTCGTAGGCCCCTACGGAGTCGATCAGGTCGTCCGCACCGGAGCCCTTGCCGAACATGTAGTAGACGCCCGCACTGCCGCGTACGTAGAGGAAGATCGTGCGCAACCGGGCGTTCTCGTCGGCGGGCGCCACCTCGGCGATGTCGGCGCGGACGGCGTCGATCTCCCTCTGGGTCCGCTCGGCAAGGAGAACACCTGCCTCGGGCACACCCATGGCAGCTGCAGTCATCTCGGTGAGTTCAGAGACGTTGTCGAGGTTGCGGTCGGAGTTGACGACCACGACGGGGATCCCGGCTTCGCGCATCTGCAGGACCACGTCCCACGGGCCGAGCGAGCTGTCGGTGATGATCAGGGTCGGATCCAGCTCGAGGATCGCCTCGGCGGTGAGACTGTGCCCCTGCCCCGTGACGAGGGGCAGGTCGACCGCCGGTTCGAACTGGGTGGAGAGGTCGCGGCCGACCAGACTCTTCCCCATGCCCAGCTCGTGGACCGTGCGCGAGAGAGTGCCGTGCAGGTCGAGCGCGAGCACGCGCGAGACATCACTGACCGTGACCACAGTCCCCTGCGCGTCCTTCAACGTGGCAGGCAGTTGCGGGGTCGGCTCGGTGGCCACCGCGTCGATCGTGTCGTCGTCGATCGTCGGGCTGACAACGCCCTGCCAGGCGCGCGGATCCTTGGCGGGGGTCACCGCGGAGATGGCGGGGGCAGCGACACCTTCAACTGGGTCACCACGTTCGATTCCCGGGCCGGCGGCCCCACATCCCGCGATCGCCAGCGCACCAAGGAGCACCACAGCACCGACCCGGACGGGGCGTGACCCTGACATTGAAGCTCCAAACCTGCGCGCGGCGAGAGAGATATAGGATGTACACTGAGTACCTAGTTAGGTAAGGCTAACATGAGTTAGGGTTACCTAAACAATCCCGTCCTTTCCCCGAGAGCAGCCAATGAGCATCACTGAAACCGCCACCGAAGTTCCTCTGTCGACCGCCTTCAAGCAGGGCTCTCTGGAGTTGCACCGCGAGACCGAGGCCAGCACCTTCATCGATGACCTGATGAAGGGGAAGGTCAATCTGGCGGGCTACGTCAGCTACCTCAAGTCGCTGCGTCTGGTGTACGCGGCGCTGGAGGAAGTGGCACGCCGGTACGCCGCCGAACCGCTGGTCGCGGCCATGCACGACCCGGCTCTGGAGCGTCTCGGCTGCATCGAGGCCGACATCGAGGCGCTCAGTACCGGTGCGCCGGAGGAGAACCTCTGCAAGCACGAGGCCGCCACCGCGTACGCCGCGCGCATCCACGCAGCTGCCGCCGAGGCCCCGGAGCGACTGGTGGCTCACCACTACACCCGGTACCTGGGTGATCTCTCCGGCGGGTTGGCCATCGGTCGCATTCTCGAACGCACCTTCGCCCTCGACGGTGCAGGTCTGGCGATGTACCACTTCGCGGACATCAAGGCGAAGCTCTACAAGGACGACTACCGCGCTCGCCTCGACGGGCTGCCGCTCGACGAGGGCCAGCGTGCTGGCGCCGTCGACGAGGTCCTCACAGCTTTCCGCCACAATCAGGCCGTCTTCCAGGAGCTGGGACAGGACTTGGCCGCCTACCGACGCTGACCCTTACCGGCGCTGACCTTGGCGAAGCTGGTGTCGGGAGAGTGACCCTGACACCCGACCACGGGGCTGCAAGGATGTGGCCATGGCTATCACTGCATTCAAGGGCAACCCCGTCCACACCGTCGGCGACCTGCCGGCCGTCGGCTCACAGGCCCCGGCCTACCAGCTCGTCGGTGCCGGTCTCTCGGACCTGACCGACGCCGACCAGACCGGCAAGCGCGTCGTGCTCAACATCTTCCCGAGCGTCGACACAGGCATCTGCGCCGAGAGCGTGCGCAGGTTCAACGAGGTCGCGGGCGACCTCGACAACACCGTCGTGCTCAACGTCTCGGCCGACCTGCCGTTCGCCCAGGCCCGCTTCTGTGGAGCCGAAGGCATCGACAACGTCGTGGTCGGCTCGGCCTTCCGTTCCGACTTCGGTCAGACGTACGGCGTCACCATGACGGACGGCCCGATGGCGGGACTGCTCGCTCGCTCGGTCATCGTCGTCGACACCGACGGCACGGTGACGTACGTCCAGCTCGTCGACGAGATCACCACCGAGCCCGACTATGACGCCGCCCTGGCTGCGCTCGGCTGATCCCCCACCACCACTCGCCTCGAGGTCGGCCCCACCGGGGCCGGCCTCGAGTGCATTTCCGCCTCTGGAGAGCTTCCGGCGATACGGTGCCTGCATGGACCAAGGCGCAGAGCCCTGTCACGACGACCTGCTCGACCGCGCCGGACGATGGCGCGACGAGGACCCCGACGAAGGCACGCGGTCAGAACTGGACGCCCTCCTGGTCGCGGCCAGGGCGGGCGACCCGGACGCCACCGCTGAACTGACCGACCGCTTCGGTGGCCCGCTCGAGTTCGGCACCGCCGGACTGCGCGGGGCCATGGGGGCCGGACCCCACCGGATGAACCGCTCCGTCGTCCAGCGTGCAGCTGCTGGGTTGGTCGCGCACCTGCAGGGCGCCGGGGCAGGGGCACACGACATCGTCGTCATCGGTTACGACGCCCGGCACCACTCCCACACCTTTGCCCAGGACACCGCCGAGGTCGTCGCGGGCGCCGGGCTTCGGGCGCTGCTGATGCCACGCCCGCTCCCCACTCCCCTGCTGGCGTACGCGGTCCGCGACCTGGCGGCCGTGGCTGGCGTGATGGTGACGGCAAGCCACAACCCGGCGGGCGACAACGGCTACAAGGTGTACCTGCGCGACGGGAGCCAGATCGCCGCCCCCACCGACCGCGAGATCGCCGCGAGGATCGCTGACGTCGGAGCGCTCACGGCGATCCCACGGGCGACAACCGCGGAGTTCGTGCCAGAAGCGGTGATCGAGCGCTACCTGAGCGCGGTGGTCGCCGTCGCTGCAGCGGGTTCCCGGGAACTCTCCGTTGTCTACACACCGCTCCACGGCGTCGGCGGCGAGACCGTCCTGCGCGTGCTCGAGGACGCTGGCTTCACCCCACCCCACGTCGTCCAGGCCCAGTTCGCGCCCGACCCCGACTTTCCCACCGTACGGTTCCCCAACCCGGAGGAGCCGGGAGCACTCGACCTCGCGATGCAGTTGGCGATGGAGTGCGGGGCCGATCTCGTGGTCGCCAACGACCCCGACGCGGACCGCTGCGCCGCTGCCGTCGCCGGCCCCCATGGTTGGCAGATGCTGCGCGGCGACGAGGTCGGGGCGCTCCTGGCCCAGCACCTGCTCGCGAACGGGGTGCAAGGAACGTACGCCACCTCCATCGTCTCCTCGTCACTCCTGTCCAAGATGGCGGCAGCTGCCGGTCAACCGAGTGCCAGGACGCTCACGGGATTCAAGTGGATCAGTCGCGTGGATGACCTGGTCTATGGCTACGAAGAGGCACTCGGGTACTGCGTCGACCCCGCCCACGTGCGGGACAAGGACGGAGTGTCAGCACTCCTGCTGTTGTGCAGCATCGCGGCCGACGCCAAGGCTCGGGACCGGACGCTCCGCGACCTGCTGGACGACCTGGCCCTGGCACACGGACACCACGCGACCGACCAACTCTCCGTACGCTTCGAGGCCCCCACGGCGATCAGGTCCGCGATGGCAGCCCTGCGTACGTCTCCCCCCACCGCCCTGGGCGGTCTTTCGGTCGAGGAGATCGAGGACCTATCCCGGCCCCGCGGGGACCTGCCCCCCACTGATGGGCTGCGCTACACCTTGGCGGAGGGAGCGCACGTGATCGTTCGACCGAGTGGCACGGAACCCAAGCTCAAGTGCTATCTCGAGGTCGTCACACCGGTGGACCCCGAGGACGGGGTCGACGCCGCCCGCATTGCCGCAGCGGGCCGTCTCGACGCCATCAAGGCGGACCTCAGGCAAGTGACTGGAGGCTGATGACTGCAGGCTGAAATGCAGAAGAGGCACCACACTGTGTGTGGTGCCTCTTCTTCAAAGTAGGTCCGGCGGCGTCCTACTCTCCCACGACGTCTCCATCGCAGTACCATCGGCGCTGAAAGGCTTAACTTCCGGGTTCGGGATGGGACCGGGTGTTTCCCTTTCG
>NZ_QHKY01000005.1 GCF_003194605.1 Nocardioides gilvus | reverse complement strand
CTACCACCGGCGCCGTCGGCAAGACCGTCTCGGCCGGTTGACCCCCATCGAGTTCGAGACAATCATGACCACGCCAGCCACTCAGGCTGCGTGACTAATCACTGTCACCTGATCGTGCAGCAGTCCCGGGTGACCTCGCCGGGTACATCCGCTCGGACGCTCGTCGTCCCGGGCGCCAGCCTGCCTGGGCCCGAGCGCTGAGGACCTGGTCATCTCACCAGCCAGGCGTGCTTCCAAATCTGCGTAAACCACCCACTATGGGCGTCCCAACGTCCAGAAGGTACGACCCAAACACGACGACGACATTCATTCGTTGACCACGCTAGAATGCCCCAGCGGCCACGGATGTGCCACGTAGCCGGCCGAGTTGACAGCGCACCATCGCGCGTTCCGCTCAGCAGTGCCGTGGTCGGATCGAACTAACCGGCGGCTGCGGCATTGACGCACTAAGGTCGGAATCGACAGAGCAACCGTGACAGGTTCGGCGGGGGTACACAAGGTTGAATAGGTTCAGCACCACAGTGCAGCGACTGTATGTCTCGCTCATGACCCCATTCGGACTGACTCTAACTATCGTCCTCGAGACGGCAGCAGTCTTCGCGGCATGGTGGTTCGGCCCAGGCACGCACTCCGCCGATGCAGCAGTAGCAGGGGTTATCTGGCAAGTGCACGCGGCATTCGCGTCGATCGGATTTGCGGGCTTAGCGATCGCCTTTCAGGTCCTCGGGGAACCTCCCCTTTCTGCAGGGTCTGCTAGGCATGCGGTCGTCACCGATATGCGCTTCGGGTCGCTTCTCGTAAGCGGTGTTACGGCCAGTCTGGTTCTCGGCATCGTCGCGCTTTGGCTCGCCAGTCCCAGCACGATCCTGGTCTCGTTCGTGCCTGTATTGACGCTCTCGATGCTGATTGTGGGTGCTGCCTACGCTCGGTTAGCAGTCCTCTTCACCTCGACCCAGCGAGTAGAGCGACTGACGCTCACAGAACTGAAAGCACGTGTGAGTAAGGCTGCGACGAAGGCAGCAACGCAGGAGGTGAGTGATCTCGCGACCGAGCGTTTGATCGACAGTGAAAGAGGGCTAGTTAGCGGATCGTTACCTAGTGCATCGGGTCTCGGCGTACGGCGCGTGCGAAACCCTCACCATCGGGCAGCGGTCGTCCGCTTGAACGTCGGTCCAATGGTTCACGCCGCCGACTACCTGGCTTGGGCTGCGCACGAAGGCTCAAGCGAGAATGGGTCGGCAACCTATGATTACCGTCAGCGGATTAGCGTTCTAGCGCGACCGCGGCGACAGTATCGCCCAGGAGACGTCCTTTTTGAAATGCACGATTGGCCAGGAGTCGACGATGATGTCTGGAAAGCTATAACACGACAACTCCTAAGTGGTCTCACATTCACCGACGATCAATCGGGCGACGCGGCTGTCGTCTTCGCGGAAGATATGTCTGCCTTGCAGGACAGTGTTCTGGCCGCTGTTCAAGGTCATCAGATCGCTCGCGTTCGGCGCGGCTACGAGTACTACCACGAGACAATCCATGAGGCGCGCGCCGCGACCGGGAGTACACATCTTGGACTAAAAGATCCGCGGTGGTTTGAACGACAGATATCCGAGATAGACGTAGCGGCCGTGGAGTCTTCGGGCCGGATGGCATTTGTCGCTATCGCAGACGCTGAGCGCATGGCGTTCGATGCCGTGAAAACCGAAGACCTCACGTGGTTGCGTCTGGCACTTGACCGACTTGAGCGAATCTGGGCTCTTCTGCTAAAGGCAGAACGACCCGATGCTCTTCACGCTAGGGAAAACGTGCTCGTGAGCATGCAAAATCTCGCAGAGTTTGCGATTCCCTTCTCTTTTTCGGGCCCGGATCAGTCTGCCTTTGCGTCACGCCAACTCGTTTGGTGTTTTACCTCGATCGCTAAGAAAGCCATTGCCGTCAGCGATATTGCAACTGCCCATCGGGTCATCGGCTACATGGGTGGCTTATACGACACCAGTCCTCGCCTGAGGGCCGAGCAGCGCGGTGTTGAGGTGGCTGCCGGCCAAGCAGCAGTCCTGGCTTGGGTGCTGTTCTCGCGCGATAAGGATCCTCGCGATCCGCCCCTTGAACTTTCTCTGGACAGCTTCCCCCGCAGGCACTACCTGCCTGACATGGTTCTGGTGCTTCGAGCGTATGAGACGTACCGAGACGAAGCTCCTTGGCGTCACTGGGAGACGGAGAAAGCGCTGCCATTCCGTACCTACACCTTGGAGTTCGAACGCTACTTCCGTGAAGCGGTGCTCCTTCTCACCGCCGATGGCAAATTGCGCCTTAACGCGGCGAGTGTCGACCCTGACGACCGCTACCTGATCAAGGACATGCGCGCAACTGCCGAGGTCGCCCAAGTGCACTGGCCCGTGGACCGACCAGACGACGCCTCAATCGCCCGCGTCTCAGCGAAACTGGGTGAGCTGTTAGTGCGCATGAAACAGCAGTCAAACGACCTGCTGGCCACTACCCCGTTGTCGGTTCGTTACATTGCAGAGTTCCACGAATCAATTGTTGAGACTCTGATAAGTGCCCCCGGTTTGGCCTCGTTCCTGGAACTCCCATCCCTAACGGGGCCGCCAAGCGATCATGGACTCCTCGGTCACATTTTGCACGGGATTCCGAAGGACTACTTCGTCGAGAATGACGTCATTGCGTCACCCGCGAACCTTGGGCACGAAATTGGGGCAGCGGTTCTGCGAGGGCAGGACATCGGCGTTCTGCGTGTCCTAACTATGGGTCAAACGCCTTCGGAGGTGGCTGCGGATGAGCTGCGCGAGACCCTGGATCAGGTGGCGAGGACATTCATCGACCCTGTTATTGTCTACAACGGTCAACCCGAGGTCGAAGAGGATCTTTCCCTAGGCTTCAAGGAGGACGGAAAGGCGACTCTGGCCGGGTACGAGGCTTTCGCTCTATACGTCGGAGACAGTGCGTTCCCTGGCGACTTCCTCGTCATCGATCGTCAGACAGTGCCCGCGTTCGAATTCCTGCCCGAAGAGAACGCCTCGCTGACGAAACTTCCGGAAGCAGGACTCGCTGTCGGGATCCGAGAGGACGGACAGAACGCGGAGGGACATCCGATACTCACCATTGAGTACGGTCAGTTGGGGCAGTGGGAACTGCGGCCCGCCCAGGTTTTTCAGGTGACGATTCTTCGCTAGTTGACGCATCTAGTTCAGCCGTTGGGTGGGCGGGCGTGACATGCCCAGCGGGGATCAGGGGACTTCCATTGCGCTCTGGGGCCTCATCCAGTCCGACGGGGACGCGACCCGCGTGATGCCCAATTCTTCTCGCCGACAATCTGCTGAGTGCGTTGAGGTAGGTCGATCGGCGGTGGTTCGTCGTCGCGGCGGTTGAAGACCTTGTCGTTGAGGTGGTGTTTGGCTTTGGCGTCGTGGCCAGCAGCCTTCTCAGCTTGGACAACGTCGAGTTGGGCGATCTCGTCGTACGGCGCCGCGGCGTACGACACCTGCGCGGCCCACAAGGCCAGGTCGTCGTCGCCGGCAGCGAGTGCGTGCGCCGTGACGATGTGGCCGACGTCGACGATGGCGCTGGTCATGAGGTGGTCCCATCGGTCGCCTTCGAGGAGCCAGTTCCAGTGTTCCTTGCGGAGTTCGGTGAAGGGCTCTCCACTGACCAGCCCGAGCGCGGTCACGAGGTCTTCGATGCCGTCGGCCCCTCGGCTCTGGCCGCGCGTGCGAAGGCGGCGGAAGAGGTCGAGGTCGCAAAGAACTCCGTCGAGCTTGTAGAGGGCGGGGGAGTCGGGATCGTGGCTGGCCTCCGCGTGGGGGAGGTAGGACTTTCCGGTGCGCGGGTCGTTTCCGAGCCACCGACGGAGCTGGCTGATGTCGACTCGGACTCGTTCGGGGCGGATTGCGAAGGCCTCCGCGATGGACCGGCTGGAGACCCCGTCAGGGTGGAGGGCCAGGAACGCCAGGAGTTCGACGTAGAACGGTCGGCGACGGGCGGTCGCTTTGGTGTCGCCGGTTGTTCGGGCGCCGACCGGTCCCAGGAGGGTCAGTTTGGTGGCGACCAAACCGGGTGCCTCCCAGCGAGCGAGGTCTTCGTCCAGTGTCGGGTCCGAGGCCTCGACTGTCGCCTGGGCATCGGGTGCCACCTTCGGTGCGAGCGTCTCGATGTCCTCGACAGTTGTGGCGGCCGCTTCGGTGTAGGCATGAGCATCGAGTGGCAGCAGCGACTCGCTACCAGCCTGGCCCTCGGGTCGAGGCTCGATCAGGTGTGGTGCGAGGGCACCTGCGAGGTCTGAGACGGCGTCGTCGGTGTCACTAAGGGGAACCTGCATGACCTCATTGGTGAGGGTGAGGTCGAGAAGCAGCGCGCAGGCCCGGGCTTCCTCTTCGCTCAGTCTTGCCGCTGTCACGTCGATGCCGAGACCCTCGACCTGGAGGCGACCGTCTGCCGTGAGATAAACGTGCGTGCCGGAGACTCGGCCTCCGCCTACGAGGTCCACCAAAGCAGCCGAGGAACGCCCCGGGATCCCGTTGATCACTGCTGCGAGTTCGTCCAGATCAGAGAGCGGGCGGTTGGCTGTGGCGATGATCGCCACGTGGAAGTCGTCGGGGTCCGATGGCTCCGTGATCGGGGACAGGGTGTGGCCCAACTCGCCGATGAAGTCGGTGTCTCCTTCGGGGTGCGTGCGGACGCGTCCGAGGTTGAAGAGTGAGAGGTCGGCTCCCAGTCCGAGCAGGTCGACCGTCGTGACGATCGACCACGGGTTGACGGCCAGTTCCGCGGCGAGGTGACGTGCGAACGCAGCCTTCCTGTTCAGGTCTCCGGTGACGGTCACGGTGCGCAGTTCCTCGAGGTTGAGGAACACGAAGGCGCCGTCGGTGGCTTGTCCGATGCTGACCAGCAGTGGGTACGGAGGGAAGGAATCTTCGGGGCGCTTGGGAACGTCGTCCACGGCGATCCGCCACGCCGTGCCGGCACCGCTCCAGGGACGCGGTAGGTCGGTCGGTTTGGCGAGGGACACCGAGATCTCGTTGGTGCTCATGGTCACGGTGAGGATGCGAGGCAACGGCGGCATCAGGCTGCGGAGGGCAGCGTCGAGGGCTTCGATCCGAGGAGCGATGACCGACGCGGTGGCGTGAGTTGTCTTCTCGGCAGGCAACAGGTCGGTCGGCAGCGACGGGAAGACCCTTCCTGGGCGCCGGTGACGCAGTTGGGTACGTCGCTGTGCTCGCAGTACGAGCCACAGCGCTCCACCGAAAATCGACCCCGCGCCGGCGAGCCCTGGCAGTAGCCACCCCGGGATGACGGTGCCATCGGTGTCGTCGCTGTGCTCTGCGGTGGACTCATCGGCTGGCGCGGATGGGGCGACCGTGGCGGTGAGGTCCGGAGGCTCGGGGTCGGATGGCGGTTCGGGGTCGTCTGGCGTGTGTCGTTCCACGTCGTCGGGAATCGGAGGCGCGGTCGGTGAAGATTGCCGAGGGATCGTCAGTTTCCAACCGGGACGAAGGTGGTCAGGGTCGGTGAGTTGGGCCCCGTCGGCCTGGATCGTGTCGCGTGAGGCTTCGGCGATGGCGGGATAGTCGTCTGCCTCCCCGAGTTCTTCCTGGGCGATCTCCGACAGGGTGTCGCCGGGTTGCACGACGTACGCGTCCGAGGCTGGCGCCTCGACCTTCGGGACTTTGAGGACCGTGCCGGGGAGTAGGAAGTCGGGACGCCCGTTGAGGACGTCCCGATTCAGTTCGACCAGTTCGACATACCGCGCACCGTCTCCCAGACGTTCCTCGGCGATCCGCCAGAGGCTGTCGCCGCGCTTGACTGTGTAGAGCTCCTCGTTGGCTTGGGGCGCTCGGTCGGCCGATGCTGGCGGGACACGAGTGGCCACTGGGTCAGCCACGACGGCGGTGTCGGAGTCGGGCAACGGTGTCGCTGCCACGATCGCTGCGGCACTCGGCTCGGGAACCAACGCGACCGCGGACGGAGCTGCAATGAACAGCAGCGCGGCGACCGCGACGAGCCGGTCGGCCGCGAGTTGAGGCATAGCCAGGCCAAGAAGTCGAGGGGACCGCAGGCCTCGAAGCTGCGCAAAGACCGACATGATGAGCTGGCAGGTGAAGATCGCCCACGCAATCCAGCAGACAATCGAGAGCACCTCGAGCAGGAGCGTCCCGTCATCGGGTGCCGTCAGTCGTGACCACGAGAATGCCTCTAGATCCGGGATCGCGTCGATGGCCACGAGGGTGCTCGGTACCCCAACAAGGAAGGCGATCAGCGCGAGGCTGGCCACCAGCCCTCGCAGGCGGGAGTTGACGGTGGTCATCGCTGGTCGCCTCCGAGAGTGCGGACGAGTCGTGCCGTTGCCGTGCCCGTGACATCAAGACGGCCGATGCCGATCAGACCAAGGAACTTCGCGTCGTAGGAGTCTTGGACCGTGACCGTGATGGTCTGGCCGTCGCGGATGGCTACGGTCCCGTTGACGCCGGCGGCGTCGAGGTAGCGCTCGGCTGCTGTGCGGGCGGCTGCTGGACTGACGACCAGCTGACGTCCCCGAATGGCCGCGGATCCTTCGACCTCTTCGCCGCCCGCGCGGGCTGCTTGTGCGGCTAGATCGTGGGCACGTTCATGGGCATGAACTTGGCCTCCGAGGTCGACGGTCAGGCCGACCAGGAAGATCATCACGAAACTCGACAGCGCCAGCCACACTGAGATCGAGCCACGTTCGCCATCGCGTCTCATCGTTCCCTCCACGTATCGAGGGGGCTGGACATGGTCGCGCTCAGGACCCGTGAGCCTGGGACCCCTGGAACGGCCAGATCCGACAGGTCGAGACGGCACGAAATCGTGACTTCGACCGAGCCGGCTACCCCTGGTTGCTTGGCGAAGTCGGAGGTGTCCACGTCGACATCAACGTGGGAGCACCCGATCTCCTGATTGGCGATGCTCGACACGGCGGCTTCACGGGCCGCGGTCCGAGCGGTCTGGGCGTCCCGCGCGAGTGAGGCAGACCTGGCCCCCTCTGCAGCTGCGGATTGGAGTGCCTCGTGCGTGGTCGCCGTACGGCCGCCGAAGATGATCAAGCCAACGAAGAGAGCGAACGCCGGTACGCCGATCGCTGCCTCAATCGCCGCGGAGCCGCGTTCATCGCGTCGCTTCACCGGGACCCCTGGGGAATGGGAGCAGTGAGACGTTCGACTGGCACGCTCGCCGTTTGGGTGATGCGTACCCTCCAGCCCGGGATCACGCTCAGGCTGAAGCCGGTCACCGTCACCGTCGCTCGTGTTGCCGTACGGCTCGCACTGGTTGACGTACCCGTGAGGACGTCGGCACCGCCGGCTTCGTCAATGAAGTCGGTGGCTGCGTGGGCGCCATCGGTCTCGCGTCCATGCTCAGCCCCCACTGCACGAGCGCCCTGTTGTGCGGCGGCGATGGCGACAGTGCGCGCCTGGTAGTGGAGCGCCGCTTGCATGCCCAGGAACATGAGCGCGAAGAGTGCGGGCATGAGGATGACGAGTTCGATCGAGACCGAACCCTTGTCACCGCGCCCGTGGGCCCGGTTAATTGATCTTGCCGGCTTGTGCTTGCACATAGGTCGTGATGGCCGTGACGACGATGCCGACGATGGCGATCACCGCGACAGCCCAGAGAACGTGCTCGGTGGTCACCGAACCTCGTTCGCCCCGGCGGCCGGCGCGTAGATCGCCATGGTCGGTGAGCGCTATCTGAAGCAGGACCAAGACTCTCAACATGGGATTCCTCCTTGGGGTGACGTCGACGTCGGGGTCACGAGCTTGTGAGCATGCGAAGCAATGAAGGTGCGACGAGAAGCGCCATGAAGATGACGCCGAGAAGCGAGCCGGGGATCGTCATCCGTTCGCCGATGGCGTTCGCTTGGGCGATCTCGTCGTTGAGCATGGCGGTCCGCATGGCGGCCGAGCGGGCGCGCAGGGTGGCGTACACGCTGGCTCCCTCCTCGCCGGACAGGCGCATGATGTCGGCGAAGTCATCGAGCTCGGGGAGTCCGAGTTCTGTAGCCAAGGTGTGCAGGGCGTCCCAGGGTGGAAGTCCGGACCACCGGGATCGGGTCAGTTCTTCCGACAGGCGGGTGAAGACCCACGAGTCGCCGACCTCTGCGGCGGCTTCCATCGCTTGCCGTACACCGATCCCGTTGTGGCGTTCGAGCGCCACGAGATCGATGTAGGCACCCAGGGCCCGGGCGAACTCGACCCGAGCCTTCCGCGCCTCGTCGTGGGCGTTGTAGTTCGGGATGAAGAACATGATCGCCGCAAGACCGATGGAGGCCAGCGCCGGAAGTGGGAGTGGGAGATCCAGGCCGAATTGGGTGAAGAGCGCAGTGAGCCCCGGTGGGATCAGAAGCCCGAGCCCAGCGAAGGTCAGTTTCTCGCCGTAGAACTGCGCGACCGAGATCCGCAGCAGGGCCAACTCGCGGACCGGTGTACGAACCCAGAGCCCGGGAGGAAGCACCCGCAGACCCCAAAGTCCGAGCCGTTCCTTGCGCGTACGCAGGGGCGCGACGCCGGCGCTCGTGCGTCGGCGTGGCGAGGAGACGCGGTCCAGAGCGTCGACGAGGTCCGGTTCAACGGGAAGCAGCCGTGCGACGGCCAACGTCAGACCCAGCCCGAGGAGGCCTCCGGCAAGCACGGCGAGTTGGAGTCCGCTGATCATTGCGCTGCCGCCGTATCGGACTGGGCTTCGAGGAAGCGCGGCAACGGTTTGCCGGTGGCCATCCGTCGCATCCAGATGAGGGTGGCGACGTACGCCGAGAGCAGGACCACGAGGATCACCTGGCCCACAGGGCTGCTGTACGGCTCGACGTAACTGCCCGACAGGGCAAGGACGACCAGGACGCTGGCACTGATCAGCGTCACCCACCGCGCGGTCGCACGCGGCTTGGCTCGGTCGGCCTCCACCTGACGTCTGGCCCGTACGTCGGTGGCGACGGACTCCGCCAGCCCTTCAAGGACGCTCGCAAGGCCCGCGCCGCGCCGCCGCGCACCCAAGATTAGGTTGGCGGCAATCAGGTCCCCAGTGGCGTCATCGAGCTCGTCGGCGAACGCACGCAGAGCCGTCTCGGTGTCCCAACGCGCCCGAAGTCGGGCCACGAGCCGACCGACCTCGGCTTTGATCGGTGCCGGCGTGGAGCGCAACGTCGCCACGAGCGCCTGCTCGAGACCAATGCCGACAGTGAGTACGCCCGCCAGCGAGCGCGTCCATTCCTCCATGGCTTCGAGCCGATGGATGTGGGTCGCCGCCGGGGGAGCAGCCAGCAGCGCCGGGAGTCCGAGGACCCCGGCCGGTGCGATGACGAACGCCAGGATCCAGCCGGTCAGTGCCCATCCGAGGAGTCCCAGCCCCAGACCGACCAACAGCAGCGTGCGGGTGCGCGAGGAGAGCGTCAGACGAGGCCGAGTGCTGGGCTTCTCACGCGGTGGCTGGGCCGTCGGACGCAAGCCGACGATGACACCGAAGACACCGACGGCAATCAGGCCGCCCGCGAGGCTGGCTGTCAGGAGGTTCATCGCTGCACCTCACCCAGTTGGGCCGACAGGTAGGCACCGAGGTCGAACCCGTGTCGGGTCAGTGTCCGGTACTCATCGGGCAATACGTCTGGAACCGCGACCCCCGAGGCATCCGCACGGAAGACGTGCGTGGTCGCATACCCCACCTCCCGTTCGCCGGGGGCCAGCGCGATGATCTCCGCGACCCGCCTGGTCCGCTGTGCGCTACCCGATCCGGTCGTGGTCACCATGCTCAACTGAACGATCAGGTCGACCGTTGCAGCCAGCTTGCTGGTGGCGAGCCCCTGGGTGACATGTGGCCCGGCCTCCATCGCGCAGGTGACGAGTTTGCGCACAGCAGCGACGCCATCGGCCGCATGCGTGGTCGAGATGGATCCGGTGCCGGACTCCATGGCCTTGATCATCGCCCAGATCTCCTTGCCGCGGACCTCGCCGACGATCTGGCGAGAGAGATTGAAGCGGAAGGAGTCAACGAGCGCCTCGTCGATGGTGAACTCGCCGGCCTGGCGGCCATCAAGACCACGTTCACCTGACCCCGGCCGCGCCTCCCAGGCATGGACGATCTTGTGCCGGTCGAGCTCATGCAAGTGGAGTTCGTACTCGGTCTCGAACGTGGCGATCGCTTCCCATTCGTCGATCTCGGCGCAGAGGGCCCGGACCAAGGTGGTCTTACCGGCCCCCTGGGCTCCGGAGACCACGATTGAGTGACGAGCCCGTACGGCTGCGCGCAGGAACGAGGCTGCTGTGGACGAGAGCATGTCTCGAGCGACGAGGTCGTCCAGGGTGACCTGCATGAGGCGGTGTCTGCGGATCACGACCGAGGGACGTGGCGTCACCCACGCCGCAGCAGCGAGGCGAGACCCCCCGTCCAACCGCAAGTGAAGCCGTGGCTGTGCCTCGGAGAAGGATCGGGCGTTGACTTCGCTGCGCGACGCGAGGAAGACCAAGAAGTCGATCAGCTCCTGATCGGAGTCAGCCACGGGCGGCCCGTCGACCAGGCGGCCATCGATCAGCTCCAAGAGGACTTTGTCGTGGCCCACGATGACGATGTTCTCGATGTCGTCATTGTCCACGAGGGGTTGAAGGCGTCCGAGTCGGAAGAGTGCGTCGAAGACGGCTTGTGCGGTCGCCAGTTGCAGAGCGGGACTCCAAGCGCCGTGACCGGAGTCGACGTCTTCGGTCATCGCCGCCTCGATGAGGTCCAGCACGATGGAGCGCCCGAGTTCCTGCTGGGCGGCCCGGTCGAGGTGGCCACGATCCGAGGCGACGAGTTGGCTCAGTTGCTCGGATGCTCGAGCACGCAAGGAGGAGACGAGCGCCCAGTCGACGTCGGTGGCAGTTATCGGGAGTGCGGCAACCGATGTTCCGAGGGTGGCCGTGGGTGACGACGCGCTGCGGGGAGGTTCGTTGAACAGGGGGAGGCGTGCCAGGTCTCCGTAGCCGTTCAGATCGCTCGACGCCTCGGTCATCGCGTTTCCCCCTTGGCCACGGTGAAACGCCCGCGGGCAACCTGTGCCTGGACTGCTTGCACTGCAGCCTTGAGCGCCCGGACATAGGAACCAGACTCAAACTGCTTGGGTGGAGTTCCCCCGCGGTGATAGACCGCAGCAGCAGCGGGTTCGTCGGGCAGGTCTGCCACGACGGGCATGCCGAGTGCCGCGGACACCTCGGAGGCCCGGTAGGGCTGGCCCGCGCCGATCAAGAGCAGTCCGGGGTGTCGCCAACCCGTCGCGGGTTCGCGAACTGATTCGGCCCACGACCGGGCCGCGGAGATGGACGGCAGATCCGTGCGAGTGGTCAGCAGCGTGACGTCCGCAGCGTCCAGCAACGGCTGCGGCGAACCGACGAGGCCGAGCCTGCCGGCATCGACAATGACGTCCTGCCCGCTCGCTTCCAGATCCTGCAGCGCCGTGGCGAGGGGTGCCCACACGTCACGCAGTGCCGTGGATTGGGTGTGCGTACGCGTGCCCGCAAGGAGCCCAACGCTGGGACTGAGCGGGCGTACGACGTCGCGCAGGGCATCTGCTGTGTCCAGCGGTGAGAGCGCCAGTTCGACGAGGCCGACGTCGTACGGCGTGGTGCCCTTTAAGAATCCTGCGAGGATCCCGGAACCGCCGGTCGGGTCGGCTTCGACGAGGAGCACAGGGCGTGGCCAACAGAAGGCCAGACCCACGGCCGTACTGGTCACCCCAGGAGATCCCGAGGCGGAGGTGAGACAGATGATGGCCATCACTCGGCTCCGGAGTCGAGGACCAGGGCGACGCTGCCCGTCGCGGCCCGCGCAGCGAGAACACCGGCGTCGGCGTAGGGCACCAAGACATTGACGACGGTGTTGCCGGTCGTCTGATCGATGGCAGTGCCGACCACTTCGGCGACGGTGAATTGAGGGGAGCTCGCGGCCGCCGTGCCTTCGTCTCCAGGTGTGGCGATGATCCGCACCTTGTCGCCGCCATACAGCGGCATCGCCGGCACCTGTGCGGGCGTCAGTGCGATTCCGACGATGGTTTGGCCCTGCGGGGGCAACGGTTCGTCACTGGTCGATTCGTCGGTGAGCAACCCGCCCTCAGAGATGTCGAGCGCGGCCCTCTGGCCGACGACGTCGTCGAAGGCCGACGCGGGGAGTGGGGTCAACAGGGGATCGCGACTGATCCAGATTCTCTGAAGGTCGCTGGCCTCGATGGTCTCGCCCTGATGGATCGTGTCGCGTGCCGCGAGGACTTCCTGGGTGTCGGTGGATGCGCCCCAGGCCCAGGCGCCGATCAGACAGCCGAGGGCGGTGACGATGACGGCAGCCACGACGAGCGCGGGGCGACGGCGGAGTTTGGGCGGCGCGATGAGGTCGGGAGCCGTTGCTGGCTGTGATGTGCGGGGACCGGGTGTTCGGTCCTCACGGGCAGTTGTTGACATGAGTCGTACCTCCCGCGCAGCTCGCTTCAGTTCACGAGTACCTGCGCCTCGCCTATCCGGATCTGCGTGGAGCGGACCAGTCCGTTGAGTCGGATCGTTCCGGTCTGGCCGGCGCCCGACCAGGTGATGACCCAGCTCGACGTAGCGGTGACCGTGTATGCGTCATCGGTCTCGTACGCGCTGGATCGAGTGTAGGTGTGGCCGCAATCGGGGGACTGCTTCAGCCCGTACGCCGCCTTGTACGGTGACCCGGCGGTGTCGCAGACGACATCGGTGCCGTCACCCATGTCCCACGTGACCTGCAGGACATTCGCTGTCGCAGTGATGGTGACCCCTCCAGCGGAGGCCGATTCGGTGAGGGGACCGAAGGTGTGCTCGTTGGGCGCTTTCGCCCACATCCAGACCGGCATGCCGACGAGGCCGACGCTGTCGGGACTTGGTTCGGGCGCGATACCGATGTTGATCGCCGACAGGTGCATGCGCTCGATGGCGATCAGCGCCACTTCGCGCGGTGTCGGACCTGCGCCCGAGTTCGGCGGCGGATCCTGAGCCCAGATGGTGATGAGCAGGTCAGTCTGCGGTTGATAGCAGGTGTAGACGCCCCCATCACCGGGTTCGTGTCCCTCCCATGCTGGGTCACCGGCAGGGGGCGGAGGGGCGAGGGGGCTGATGTAGCAGTGATAGCCGTTCGACCAGTAGCCCTCCGGCGCTGAACACGGCACGGGCCCTGGTGGTGGCTTGGGGATGCCTTGATCAGTGCCGTCCCAGAAGCAACCGGTGCCGGTGCCGGTGTCCTTGGGGCCGTCGTCATTCGGCTTGTTGGGCGTATCGGGAGGCCCGGGGGTCTCCACCCAGATCAGGCATTCGCCGGTTTCAGGATGCGTCTGCCCGCAGGTGGTGTCGGCGTACGCGACTGTCCGCGCGAAGGAGGAGACCACCGTGAGAAGACCGATCACCAGTACCCGGCTCAGGAGGCTGTGCATGGTTCTTCCTTGAGGTCCTGGCCTGTTGCTACCCGCCACCCGCCGTTCGGGTCGTCGGTGTAGTCGTAGTTAGCCACGCTGTAGCGCGTCCACCCGGTGTCCGGACGACCGGGTGAGACGACCGATGCGCCATCGCGGTCGATGACGTCGACATCGCTGACATCCCAACAGACGTCGATGACCACCGTCGGCACCTTGCCCGCCGCCGGATCGGAGTTGTCGAGGTTCACCGACTGCACCGTGAGCTCTTTGATCACGGTGGACCCGGTCTGACGTCGCCCCCGGTCACGCTGGCCTCGGTGGAGTGTTTCAAGGGCTTGGAGTTGCGTACTCGTGGCCACAGTCTCCAGCCGCTTGAGCGGGGACTTCGGGTTCTGGCCCACCTGGCTGACCACTGCGAAGTACGACCGCATCGCTTTGGTCGCGTCGGCGCTCGCAACGTCCGAGGGCGAGGTCGGAGACGGCGACGACGTCGGGGAGGGGGCCTCGCTGGTTGCGCTGGGTGTGGGTGTGGCGCTCGGCGGGTTGCTGCTGCCGTCACTGCAGCCGGCTACTGCGGCCAACACGAGTGCGCCAGTCGCCCATGAGATGAGCCCGAGTCGAATCTTCATGGTGTGTTGTCCTGCTTCCTCTGCCGTGTGGCCTGAGGTGTGACGACTTCCCGCAGGTTGTGCCCGCATCGTCTGCTCCTCACTGTAGGGACGCTGTCTTCGTAGGGGAACCCTCGTTTCTCAGCGACCCCGATCTCCAGACAGGTACGCCAGCCGTCCCAGCTGTCAGCCCAGCCCGCCATGCGTGTCCACCGCCTTCGTCGTCGTCAGGTTCCTCCTCGGGCGATCACACCTCTTCTCGCCTTCACACGCATTGCAAGTCGAGGGGGCCTGTGGATAAGTGCGCGCACCTGAGGCTGTGGAAGGAAACTGGCCGTGACTGTCTCGATGCGCCGGATGTCAGCGGGCACCGGATACCGCTATCTGCTGCGTAGCGTGGCGGCGGGAGACGGCAACCGCGCCCTGTCGACACCGCTCACCCGGTACTACTCCGAGACAGGTACGCCACCCGGCCGCTGGATGGGGTCGGGGCTGTCCGCGTTGGGCGGAGGCCACCTCCGTGTCGGGATGCAGGTGAGTGAGGCCCAACTGGCGTTGCTGATTGGGATGGGGCGCGATCCGGTGTCAGGGGACCAGCTCGGGCTCGCCTACCCGACCTACAAGAAGCTGGCCGTACGAGTCGGCGAGCGCGTTGCGGCACTGGACCCTGGTCTGGACGATGAGGAGTGCGCCGCAGAGGTCACTCGGATCGAAGCAGAAGAGACCTCTGCCGGGATGCGGCATGCCGTCGCTGGGTTTGACCTGACGTTCAGTGTGCCGAAGTCGGTCTCGGTGCTGTGGGGCGTGGCCGATGCCGCCACCCAGGAACGCATCGTCCACGCACACCATGAAGCAGTCGCCGACGTGCTCGCCTTCTTCGAGCGTGAGGTGGCCGCCACCCGGACCGGGCTCGCCGACAGCGACGGAGCCATCGCCCAGGTCGGAGTCGCCGGCGTTGCCGCGGTGGCGTACGACCACTACGACTCCCGCGCCGGTGACCCCCAACTCCACACGCATCTAGTGGTGTCGAACAAGGTCCTCACGCTGCGCGACGGACGGTGGCGCAGCCTCGACGGTCGACCGGTGTACGCCTCGGTCACGGGTCTCTCGGCGCACTACAACGCGCTGCTCGCGGACCGGCTCGCCCGAGATATCGGGGTGGAGTGGGAACTACGTCAGCGTGGGGCCGACCGCAATCCTCAGTGGGAGATAGTCGGCGTCAGCGACGACCTGATCACCGAGTTCTCGGGGCGCACCCGCGAGATCGAGAAGAAGAAGGACGAGCTGATCGCGGCGTACGTCGCGGGCCACGGACGTATGCCGTCGGCGAAGAAGATCGTCGAACTGCGCGCTCAAGCCACCCTGGCCACCCGCCCTCCGAAGGAGACGCGGTCGCTCGCGGACCTGACAGGGGAGTGGCGAGAACGTGCCGAGGGCAGGACCGGACGTGACGCGACCGCGTGGGCGGCGACGTTGCTCGGCGGCGGATCATCGCTTCTGACTGCTGAGGATGTCCCTCTCGTCGCTGTGGAGGCTATCGCCCGCGACGTGGTGACCGTCGTGAGTGAGAAGCGTGCCGCATGGAGTCACTGGAACCTGATGGCGGAGGCGTCGAAGCAGACGATGGATCTGCGCTTCACCACCGCACAGGAACGCGAGGCAGTGGTCGCGATGATCGTCGACGCGGCCCAGACCGGCTCGGTGGCGTTGACGCCTCCCGAGCTCGCGATCAGTCCGGTGCGGTTGCAGCGCGACGACGGGACGAGCGTCTTCCGGCCACGCCACTCGGTGAAGTACTCGTCCACCGCTGTGATTGAGGCCGAGGCACGTCTCCTGGACCGAGCCGAAGCTGCGGGCGGGCCAGTCGTTCGTCCATCCGTGGTGGCCCGGGTGCTCACGAAGCAGCAGCGCGAACTCAGCCCCGAACAGCGTGCGGCCGTCGTGAGCATCACCTCCTCGGGACGGTCCGTCGACCTGCTCGTGGGGCCTGCTGGCTCGGGCAAGACCACCACCATGGGAGCCCTGCGATCCGCGTGGATTGTCGAGCATGGGCGGGGGAGCGTGGTGGGTTTGGCGCCATCGGCGGCGGCAGCCCAAGCACTGTCCGATGACCTCGGCATCGCGTGCGACAACACGGCGAAGTGGCTCCACGAGTACGACCGTGGCCGCACGGAGCTTCGTTCTGGTCAGCTGGTGATCATCGACGAAGCCACGCTCGCAGGGACGGCAGCGCTCGACCGGATCACCGCCATCGCCGTAGCGGCGAGCGCCAAGGTGCTGCTGGTCGGCGACCCACACCAGTTGCAGTCGGTCGAAGCCGGTGGCGTCTTCGCTCTCCTGGTCGACCGGCGTACGGACGCCCCCGAACTCCAGGCTCTCCATCGCTTCCGCCACGAGTGGGAGAAGGCAGCGACCCTCTCCCTCCGGGAAGGAAACGTCGAGGTGATCTCCGCCTATGCCCAACAGGGTCGAATCCGAGAGGGCCTCACTGACGAGATGCTCGACGCCGCGTACGAGGCCTGGCGCAAGGACACCGAGGCGGGGTTGGCCAGCGTCCTCGTCACGGAGTCTGCGCACGCTGTCCGTGCGCTCAACGAGCGGGCGCGGGCTGAGCGCATTTTGCACGACGGGGTAGTGGACCCGCGGGAGGTGGACCTGTTAGACGGGAGCCGTGCCTCGGTCGGTGACATCGTCATCACCCGCCGCAATGACCGCACCCTCCGGACAAGGCCGGGCGGTTGGGTTAAGAACGGCGACCGGTGGCGCGTCACGGACATCCATCGTGACGGCTCCGCGGTAGTGACACGACTCGATGCGCGAGGTGCCCACGCGGTCTTGCCCACCGAGTACGTCGGCCAGCACCTCGACCTCGGGTACGCGGTGACCGCCCACCGTGCACAAGGCATCACCGTCGACACGTCCCACGTCGTCGTCACACCGAGCACGACACGGGAGAACCTGTACGTGTCGATGACGCGTGGCCGAGAGTCGAACATCGCGTACGTCGCCCTTGACCAACCTGACGACAGCCACACCACGCCCGAGCCCGATGACGTCAGCGCGAGGACGGTGTTGTTCGGCGTCCTCCAGCACAGCGGCGCGAGCCTGTCGGCGCACCAGACGATCGAGGTCGAGTACGAGATCCATGGGGGTATCGACCGGATTGCCGCGGAACTCGAGACGATCGCGGCCGAGGCGCAGCACGATCGCTTCGTCGAGCTGTTGAGCCGATCCGGGCTGACGACAGACCAGCACGCCATGGTGCTGGAATCCTCGGCGTTCGGACCGCTTACCGCGGCGCTCCGCCGAGCCGAGGCCTACCACCATGACCTGGAGCGCCTCGTCCCGCGCGTGGTTGGCCAACACGATTTGGGCGACGCCGATGACATCGCAGCTGTGCTCCGATACCGAGTCGAGAAGGTTGCCTCCGCGACACCGAGGGGATGCCGACTGCGTCCGAGGCTGATCGCAGGGCTGGTCCCTGAGCCGTTGGGGGAGATGAGCGCGGAGAATCATCGGGCAGTGGACGAACGCAAGGCGTTGATCGAGTCGCGTGCGCGGGGGCTCGTGGACCGGGGAATCGCGAGCGGCGAACCCTGGATGCGAAGGCTGGGGGAGCAGCCAGCGAATCCGGTCGACCGAGGCCTCTGGTTGCTCGCTGCTTCATCGGTTGCTGCCTACCGCGACCGCTACAAGTTGACGTGCGATCTTCCACTCGGCGGGGGAGCGGCCAACGACGCCCAGCGTGCAGACCTGCGCCGAGCACGGGTTGCGCTGACGGAGGCGGTCGCATTGACGCGCGATAGTAGGCACGAACAGCTCGCAGCCCCTGAAGTTCGAGCCGTATCCGGTCCACAGGCCGGATCTCTCGGTAGTTTTCCACAGGAAGGGTGGTGAGGCCCGACCCAAGGACTATCTACCGCGTAGGAAGGGGACTGTCATCTCCGAAAGGCGCTTCCATGATCATCCTGCTCGCTCTGCCGATTCTGACGATCGTTGCCTTCTTGCATCGCTACGTGAAGTTCTACGCCCCGTCGAACCTTCTGATTCGAAGAATTCGGGGATCAAGCCCGCGGCTGCGTACCGTTGCAATGCTGGCCGCCCTGTCGGCGATCCTTCTGCTGGCGATGAAGCTCGTATCGAAGGCGGTGGAGGCGGGCGCCCCTGGTTGGCTGAATCTCGTCGTACTACTCCTCGCCTGGGACACCATCAAAATTGCGTTGCTCGCCCTTTCTTGCGCTGTCCGCGGCATCGCTCGGAGGATCGTGGGTTCTTATGAAAGCCTCACGCGCCCTGGAACGAGCAGTGTCGGCGCGTGATGCTGCAGTCGCGATTCATCGTCCGGCTGAGCCTTGGAGAGGCGTTGGGGCCTTCACGGCACAGATCGTTCAGCACGCCAGATCATCAGCGCTCTCGCGTGGCAACGCCCCGGAGCGGATATGAGGTTAGCTGTGACGCTTGACAACCCGTGTGGGCTCCAACCCGCTTATGAGGCGGACAGCGGCCCCACCTGCGGCCGCCTTGACGGAAGGGAGATGGCCCGGATGAACCCTCCGTCACTCCTGGATACGGAGAGGAGGGACCTCGATGTTCGCCTGTACGAACAGGTCGCGAGGGACTGCTACCCAGTCCTCCGGACCCAACTCATGGCCGAAGGCGCGAGCAGCCTGGCGCTCATCCACCCACTTGCCCACGAGAACGATCACGTCGTGGTCGTGGCGCAATGCCGTCTTCGCCTCGCGCAGCCGTTTCATCGGATCGTGAAGCCCAGCCCCCACAGTCACCAAAGACGATCGAGGGATGACAACACCAGGAAGGTACGTAAAGAGGGCTGTCGCGCGCTTACGCAGGCCGTCAGTTCCGAATACGACCTCCACCTGGTTCTGGGTGAGCAACGCGAGCGGCTGAGGCGGCAGGTCGGTCCATGGTACGAGCTCAAGGGCAAAGGCCCGGAACGCATCAACCAACGGCGAGCGCTTCAGGTCCTGATTGCCCTTTCCGCCGCTCAACCAAACGCGGTGGGTGCGCATCAACCACGCCGCGAACCTGTAGGTCTTTGGGTCGATCCTGATCAGGATTGTTACTTGGCATTGGCCTTCGCGCGGGATCATCCACGGAGCTGTCGCGTCTCGGACAGTGCCCTTGATCTCCACGGCAATCCCGACAATCTCGGTGTCGAGAGGCGGCACCTTCTTGAGTCCGAGCTGCTCGATGACGTGGTATTGGAGCTTGGTCCCGACCGAGGACCGCTCGTCGGAATCGACCTTCGGGCCCAGCAAGTCGAAGCGCCAGGTGCGCGCCCCGTCGAGGACGTACTTCACGGCGTCATCGACTGCCGTGCGGAGGAGGTCCGTCAGTGGCTGCGCCATCAGCCACGCGTGGACGGCTTGAAGCTCGGAATCCCGCACCGGATCAACAATGACGTGCGGCGGGGGATGAACACTCTTGCGTGCATCGGGTCGACAGGTCGCGCCCGGTGGCACGACGGCTGGTCTCGGTGGCACATGCAGACGCTAGCCCAAGTGCTCACGGAAGGGTGCTTCGCACCAGGAATCGTGATCGAACATGTGTTCGACGGCGTGGCAGGGCCTCAAACATGCTTCGTCCCTCGTAGGCTTGGCGCATGACCAGCCGTTCCCTGACCTCGATCGAGATCTGTGCCGGTGCTGGCGGTCAGGCGCTCGGTCTCGAGCAGGCCGGCTACGAGCACAAACTCCTAGTCGAGTATTGGCAGCCCGCGTGCGAGATCCTGCGGGCCAACCAGCCTGAATGGCGAGTCGAGCAGAAGGACGTTCGCGAAGTCGATTTCTCCGAGTTCGGCGGCGCTGACATTGATCTAGTTGCTGGCGGTGTGCCCTGCACCCCCGCTTCCAAAGCAGGTAGGCAGCTCGGCGCCTCTGACAGCCGAAATCTGTGGCCAGACGCTCTCCGCATGGTCGAAGAGGTTCGGCCTCGTGCAGCCATGTTCGAGAACGTTCGTGGACTCATGGACGTAAAGTTCGCGGGCTGGCGACAAGAGACGATCGAGCGCCTCGAGGCGCTCGGGTACGAGGACCCGATCTGGGAGATGGTCTATGCGGCGGACTTTGGTGTGCCGCAGCTGCGGCCGCGCTCGGTACTCGTCGCCTTCCGGGATGCTGACGACCGTGAACGTTTCAGGTGGCCAGAGCCGGTGACTCCCGTCGAAGCGCGCGTCACCGTTGGCGAGGCTCTCAAGGACTTGGTTTCGGCGAATGGCTGGCGCGGGGCGGGACGCTGGGCCTCGGAGGTGGCGACCGCGGTGGGTCCAACCTTGGTGGGTGGTTCGGAGAGGCACGGCGGGGCGGACCTTGGCCCAACGCGAGCGCGTGCTCAATGGCTCCGGCTCGGTGTCAACGGAGTGAGTCTTGCCGACCACGGTGTTGCCCCAGCCGCTGACTGGCCGGACGACATGCCCTTCAAGCTCAATGTCCGGATGGCTGCACGAATCCAGGGCTTCCCCGATACTTGGAAGATCGACGAGGTGCTGCGGAAAACGAATGCGTACAAGACGATGGGCAACGCGTTCCCGCCGCCTGTTGCCCGAGCGATGGGTCTCGCCATCCGCGATGCCCTGGAGCCCAACTGGGCACTGCGGGACGATCTCTGGGTGAAGGAGGATGCGGTCTGAACGGCCGCGTCAGCTACTGCGGCTTTCGGAGCCGTGTTGCGACCTGCGTGCGTTCGTCAGGAGCTACGCGGAGGTAGGAAGCCCAAGCTCGGTCGAGTTCTGTCGCACCTCTACGCCCGCGCTCCATCCATCGCAGCAGCCTGCGCAACTCGGCGGAGCTGAGGTCAGCCGCGGCAGTCACGGCTTCTGCGATAGTGAGGGGTGGCGGTGTTTCGCCGGCCCGGCACCGCTTGCACTCGGTCATGAGAACTCGCTTCACCGAGCCGTCGTCAGTTGCCACCGTCCGCTGTGATATTGCGAGGACCGCGGTGATGACCGCATCGTCGGGGTAGGGCTCTCCTCCGGCTATCCCGCACAGGGTGCACATATACCCGTCGCGCGCAAGAACTGCCTGGCGCTCCTTCGCGCTGATGGTCTTCTCCGGCGCGTTCTCACGTCGCTCCCGCGGATCCCAGACGGGGACCCCTGCTTTGACGAAACGTTGATCCTCGCGCAGTAGGGATGCGTCCTCCAAGCTCGAGTAGACAACCCAGCCGTAGTCGCGCAGATCCCGAATCCTCCGATCCGCTTGGGAAATTCCGGGGAAAGCATCGCGGAGCTCGTTCTTCGTGAACGTGTTGCCCTGCCCGACAACCTGCAAGAGCCACAGCGCTCCTCGGACCATCGTCCCGCCGGCCCCCGGGTCATCCCACGCTGGCTGCTCCACTGGCGACTCCTCCCGTACTGCGGCCATCCTACTGATCGACTGCGAAGTGTCGGCGCCCTTTGCGAAGATGGCTCAGTACGAGTTTTGCCAGGGAAATAACTCACAAGGAGTGCAAGTGTCCGACTTCGGAATCCCTCCCAAGGGGGAGGAGATCCAGGCCGTCATCAACCAGCGTCTGAGGCAGACGATGACGGAGGACGGCGCGAAGGTCACCATCGATTGGCGAGGTGAGCCCCGGCACCTATACGTGATCTCGATGCCGGTCGACATGCTCTACTTCAACCCCGACACGCACCGGATCCGTGCGCAGCGGACGCTTGATCCTGAGCGGAACAAGGCGATCGACGAGGACCCCTGGGGTCAGGCAGCGCAGGAGTATCTGCACGACCTGCTCCGGCAGCGGCCGTCGAACCCGGACCAGACAGACCCGGACTACACGGCACTGATGGACGAGCTCGACGACGTCGGCCAGCGCGAGCCCGGCATCGTCAGCCCGCACGGCATTCTCGTCGACGGGAACACCCGCGCGGCGGCGCTCATGGACCTTGGCGTGCAGAACATTCGGGTTGGGGTCCTCCCCGAAGACACCACGCGCAAGGACATCAACAGCGTCGAGCTGTCGCTGCAGTTGCGCAAGGATCGTCGTCGCGACTACTCGTACATCAACCGGCTGATCGCGATCGACGAGGAGCTAGGTCGAGGGCGCTCCGAGGGGGATGTCGCGAAGGACTTCAACATAAAGCTCCAGACGCTCCAGCGCGACCGTTGGGTCTACAAACTCATCCTCGATGCGATCGAGCGCAGCAAGACCGACGTCGGCGCATCCCTCCGGCTTGTCGACTTCGAACAGCATCAGGAGAAGCTCCGCGAGCTTCACCGCGACTACACCAAGCTCGCCACGACCGACTCGGATGCGGCGAAGCGGCTGATGCACTCACGGCTGGCGCTGGTACTCCTCGATTATCCGAAGACAACCCTGCGCCTGGCTGAGTCCGACTTCCACACGCGGTATCTCGAGACCCGGCTGCCTGAAGAGCTCAAGCCGAAGCTCACTGCGGCACCACCCGTCACGGTTCCGGGCATTCCTGGAGTGATGCTGCCCAGCCCGAGTAGCGATGCAGCGGCAACCGAAGCGCTGACCAATCAACTGCTTCGGGCGAAAGCGGTGTCGATCGACGGCGCCAATTCGACCCCGGAGCAGGTCGCGCAGGCCACTGCCACGATGAAGCAGGCCCGCGAAACCTTCGACGTCGCTGTGAAGCTTGCAGGACAGAACGCCGAGCTGAAGAAGAGGCAGACGGCTGTTCCGGAGCGTCTGACGGACGCCGCTGACTACGTGGTTCAGTGCGCGAACGAGTTCGCTGAGGCGCGGGCCAAACGCGCTTTAGACGAGGAGGCGTTCGATGACGCGCTCATCGTGTTGCGCGACAGTCTGGAGAGCCTCGGCCGACAAGCCGGACGGGCCTTTCCAACGCCTGGCGACGGTGTGGCCTGGCTCCTCGACGCCGTCCGGTCCCGATGACGGAGGGTGCTCCCAGCCTCACTATCGGCCTCTCGGCGGAAGTCGCCCGCGCGCGGATGGTCGCCAAGGCCGGGCTTGAGGCTGATCTCCGTCGCCTCGCGGTTGGGTTCCAGACGAGCACCCAGCGAACGCCGGGGAGCATCGAGGTCGATCTCGACGACTTGCTGACGCATCTTGAGGTTCTCAGCAGTTGGCCCCACACTGGGGCCGGCGATGTCGTGTGGGAGCCACACCTTCAGTCCCTTGTCGTCGACGCGCTGCAGGACGCGCGAACAGTCTCAGCACGGCTCGATGCACCCGCTGGGACGGCTGAGGTCGACCCCGAGACCGTGCTCGGAATGCTGGGGTCGGAGTGGGATGGCGATCTCACCTCGTTCCAGAAAAGGGACATCGCAAAGCTTCTCTCGCTGCGACACGGCGCGAACTTTTCCGTCCCCGGAGCAGGGAAGACCCGTGTTGGGCTCGCCGTCTTCCATGCGCTCCGTCGCCAAGAGGGCATCGAGCGGCTACTCATCGTCGGACCCAAGTCCTGCTATGACGCGTGGAAGTACGAGAACACGAAGTGTCTCCGGCGCCCGCTGATCATGGATGTTGTCGACGGAGTGCCATCAGGCACGTCCGACGCCATCATCGTGAACTACGAGCGGCTCGCCAATATGGTCACCTCGCTGGGCCGGTGGCTCACTGAGAAGCCATCGATGATCATCCTTGATGAGGCTCATCGGATGAAGCTGGGAGCCAGCGGAACCTACGGGGCAGCCTGTTTGGCGCTCGGGCCGCGCAGTCGGAGACGTCTCATCCTGACCGGAACCCCTGCGCCGAACGGCGTGCGGGACCTTGAAAATCTCTTCGGATTCGTCTGGCCAGGCACTGGACGCCAGAGCGTCTTGCGTGCAGTTAACGGCGGCGACCTGGCGGCGGCCAGCAAGGCCTTGAGGCCGCTGTTCACCAGGACGACAAAGGGCGAGCTGGATCTCCCGCCGGTGGACACCCGACTGCGTGTCGTGCCGCTGCCGCCCCTGCATGCCGAGATCTACGAAGCACTCGTGGGCCAGTTCTCGGCACGCGCAGCAGGCTCAGAAGGAGACTTCCAGGCACTCGGCCGGATCATCGTCTACATGCTGATGGCTGCGACCAGCCCCGCATTGTTAGCCGTTGGTACAACGCAGTACGAACCGCTTGCTTACCAGGTGCCACCACTACCGGTGCCACAGCGCTCCTCGCTGTACGAACTGATGCAGGACCTGCCTGCCTACGAGATGTCGCCGAAATATCAAGAAACCCTTGCGATCGTCAGAGAGAACGCGGCCCAAGGGCGCAAGACGCTCGTGTGGTCCACCTTCATCCGTAGCCTCAACACCCTTGAACGGGTGCTCGCACCCTTTGGGACCGCCATGGTTCATGGAGGAACGCCGGATCGTGACGACCAGATCCGGCGCTTCCGCACGGACCCCAAGTGCATGGTTCTGTTGTCGAACCCGGCAACGCTGGGGGAGGGGATCAGCCTGCACCACGAGTGCCATGACGCCGTCTACGTGGACCGTGACTTCGCTGCTGGCCGCTTCCTGCAGAGCCTGGACCGGATCCACCGGCTCGGGCTGAAGAAGGATGTCAAGACTCGCGTGACGGTTCTCGCGTCGGAGGGCACGATTGATGAAGTCGTTGCGTCACGCCTTGCCGAAAAACTCAGGTTCATGGGCGGGATCCTCGACGATCCCGCTGTCCAGCAGCTCGCTGACCTTGAGGAAGAACCAACGGTAGGAGGCGGTATCGACCAGGGCGATCTCGCAGCGCTGATGAGGCATCTGCGTGCGCCTTCCACCTGAGCCCGTCTTGCTCGCCGCCAAACGCTGGCTCGAAATCCTTCCGACGAGCGGCGGGGTGCCGCGTGCCCAGGCTCTGTTGACTACACATGCCCGTTACAGCGACCTGAGCCCCACCCAATACGCAACGGCGCTTACGTGGCTTCGCGACCTAGACTTGCTCGAACCCATCGGCTCACAGGTGCCAGCCGCGAATCAAGTCCTGGGTGTCATATTCGAGAAGGCAGCACCACCGTGGGTTCAGGATGCCGATGATCTTGTTCGTTCACCTGAAGAACTGCCAACGGACATCACCGCAGTTGGCGAGGCGCTCGGACTGCCTCCGGCTGCGGTCTACGAGCAACTCATCTCCAGCTGGGGCAAGGTCGACACAGCGGCACGAGAGCGAGTTGGTGCGGCAGGGGAGGAGGCGCTCGTCGGCCTACTTCGCGAGAAGTCCGATGCTCGAGTCGAGCATGTGTCGACCTGGTCTGATGGTTTCGGCTATGACGTCGCATATTCAACGGAGACGGTCTCTGGTCACCTGGAGGTCAAGAGCACCACGCGCCTCGGAAGATTCACCGCGTACCTGTCGCGGAATGAGTACGATGTCATGCTTCGCGACCCCGAATGGGTGCTCGTCACCGTCCGGCTGACCGCGGAGCTAAATCTCGCTGGCGTGGGATCTGTTCCGAGTGATTGGCTGGCAGCCAACGCGCCGCGGGACGTCGGCGCGGCGGGGACTTGGGCTGCCGTGAAGCTCAACATTCCTGCCGAGGCTATCGTGAACGGGATTCCTCACCTCGGCCAGCAACTTGCGGCGACTCTGCCGAGGTGGTGAGCGCGCTGACACGGGCAGAACCGGGCGCTTTGGCGCCGCAACTCTTCCACTGCTGCGTCGTTATCACACCGCGTCCCCGCTTGTGCAATAGGCTCCGAGCGTGACAGTGAATCCAGACACAGAGCCTCGAGATGTCTCGGCGATGAGCGAGGAAGAAGTACTTGGACTGTTTGATAGTGCGTCCACGTCTTCCCCGCTCGCTACGGTGTTGAAGACCGATGAGCGTGTCTTGGCGCGGGTCACTGATGGCATCTACCGGCACCCGGCGTCGGCCCTGCGTGAACTGATTGCTAACGCCTACGACGCGGACGCGACACGAGTAACGATCAGAACAGATCGGCCGCGGTTCGAGCGGATCACCGTCGACGACGACGGCATCGGCATGTCGCAGGAAACGCTACTCCACCTCCTATACCACATTGGCGGGAGCGCAAAGCGCACCCAACTTGGAACGCGGCTAGGCATGACTAGCCCGGGGAACGCGCGGCTGAGTCCCGGCGGTCGGCCTCTGATCGGCAAAATCGGGATCGGTATTTTCAGCGTCGCTCAACTTACCCAATCGTTCCAGATTGTCACGAAGCAACGCGGCGACTCGCATTGGAACGTCGCAAGCGTGGTGCTGAAGCAATACTCCGATTCGAGTCCGGTCGAGGGCACGAACGGTGACAGTGAAGAAGACGACTTAGACGGTTCCGACGCCACGGAATACGAAGCCGGTAAGGTTCTGGTGTGGCGTCAGGAAGCCGCCGATATCGAAGTGCAGGGGACATCAATCATTCTGACGTCCATGCGCCCACAGACTAGGGAAACGCTGCGAAGCCAGGACGTCTGGGAAGCGGTCGAAAACTCCGAGACTGACACTGGTCGCAAGTTGCAGCCGCCCAAGTATCACATCGGCGCGATGCAATCCGGCAGCGAGTCACTGCTGCAACGTGTCGGCGACAATGCGACGAGCGCCCTGCCGTGGCACCGGTCAGACGCACAAAGTGAAGCGTTCGAGCGCTTGGTCAGCTCTGTCTGGAACGCCATCTACGAAGGAGAGCCGAATCCCCGACTGGATCGACTCTTTGACTACTACCTGGAGATGGCTTGGCATCTGGCGCTGGCTGTCCCGCTTCCGTACGTCAAGAAGCATCCCTTCGAGCTGGATGCAACCGACAACACCATCTTCTACCGTCTGACCAACAGCGGGCGTCAGGCAGAGAGGCTCGATGTCCCTGCAGCTTCGAGCGTGCGAGAGGTTGCTGAACTCGGCGATGCAGTCGCTGATGTTGCGGGATTCCAGGTCTTCCTAGATGACCTGGAGTTGAAGCGGCCGCTGAACATGACTGACCTTCCCCCAACTCAGAACAGCCTCCGGCAGCCAATCCTGTTCGCGGGCTCGTTTCGAGAAGAGTTCGATGGTATCGATCCTGAACTGAGTGGCGGTCCACTCGCTTTCCAGAGCTACTTCATGTGGGCACCCAAGATCGCGCCCGTTGAGTCGCAGGGTGTGCTCATCCGAGTGAATGAGGCCAGTGGCACCTCCTTTGATCCGGACTTCCTGCTCTACCCAGTCACCGAACGTCAGCGGATGGCGCAGATCACCTGCGAGATCTTCATTACTGAAGGCTTCGATGGTGCGCTCAATATTGACCGGGAGTCGTTCAACTTCGCCCACCCGCACGTGGTCGCGTTGACGCGTTGGGTACATCGGTCGCTGCGAACTGTGATCGCTGAACAGAAGCGATTGGGCAAAGCTGCGCGAACCAGAAAGCGCGCGGCTGACATGAGCGCACAAGCTGAGCGTGCTCAGGACATCATCGACGAGCTGTGGCTACGAGTGCGTGGCGAGGACGCGGGAGCGCCCGAGGTCACTTTTTCGTCGACGGGGCGCGCTGAAGCAGAAGGGATACGGCTTGACCCCGACAAGGTCTTGGGCGACTTCTCGGGAGCCAACTGGATCGAGCGTCGGATTGCAGAGCAGTTGAAGATCGGGTCGATTGCGCGGCTCCTCGACGCGTACGAGTTGCTCGACGACTTGAAGCAGGAGGATCGCGACGAGCTACTGGCCTCGGTCCGGCGACTGTTGCAGGTGTTCGAATGAGCGATATTGATGGCATCTTCGCTGTTCCAAGCTACTCACATCAGCGTCCTCCTAGTGTTCCGGCGTTCCAGCCGTGGCACCGCCCGCGGAAGCAGTACGTGCGATCGCAGCAGTGGCTCAGCGAGTACCAGTGGCTGGGCGACCAGCGACCCGAGGGCGCCACGCTCAGATATTTGGGGCTGCCTGGCGCGGACATGCTCGACCTTCGCTACCTGACGGCTCACCCGGATGCGCGTCGAAGCAACCAGTTTCTTTGGTTTCTGGGCTTTGATCGATCTGCCAAGCCGGGCACGCGGGATAATGCGCGCCTCAACATCTCCGAGCGAGAACTACGTGACTTGCCCATGGTCGACGGTAGATCGAAGGTCCTTTCGGACGATTTCAAGCTCCTGGCCGACACGGACTCTGTCGCATGGCAGGCCGCTGACGACTTCGAATGCTTCGACCTGATCAACCTCGACCTGTGCGGCTCGCTTATGCATGAGGAGCCTGACCTCACACTCAGTAACTACGACGCCATCCTTACTCTCATGGGCCTTCAGCGGTTCCAGCGACGCCCATGGTCACTTCTGTTGACGACACGCATCGGGCACGACAAGGTTCACCCCGGGGTTCGTTCAAAGCTGTGGGGACTATTCGCCGAGAATATGGGCGACTGTCCTCCGTTTGCCCAGGCAGTTGAGGAGCAGTTCAAGTTCGCGCCAGCAAGTGAGGCGGATCTCGATGGATGTAGCCAGCGCGATTTCTTCCACGTTCTAGTTACTTCTCTGTCGAAGTGGCTTCTTCGGTATGCCCTCGACATGCATGCCCGGATGGAGCTGACCAGCGTCGCCGCGTATCAGGTTTATGGCGGGTCGACAGACATCGACATGGCTTCGCTGGTCTTTCGATTTATCCCCGAGGTGGGCATGCCGATGGGGGATCCGGCTGCCCTGGCCAGCCATGTTCCGACTGCGATCAACGAGTGCGAGCTGGCCGCACCACTTCCGAGTCTCGTAGCTGACGTGGTCGATATCGACGCACTGCTCAGCGCAGATGCGAATGCGCTGGCAAGCTTCACGTCCAGCAGTGCCGATCTTCTCGAACTTGCCCACTACGAACGTGCGGACTACCTCACCTGGGTAGCCAGCGACCGAGCGTAGGACCCGACGTCAGCAGGTCTCGGGACAGCGAGATCCGGCGTCAGGGGAATTTAGACCAAGGTAAGCGCTTTGCACGGAACTCAGCCGCGTGATGAGTGGGTTGTGTCTATGGAAGACGCCGTGGCCGTCGGACCTACCAGCGCGAGATCGCTGAGCTTCGTGATGTCTCTCTGATCGTGCGACACTCCGCCACCGCGGACGCAAGGGAGAGCAGCTCTACGGATCCAGGAGACCTGCTCCGTTCCGGCGTCGAGAGACTCGCCGACAATAGGTGGGCGGTCCCTTCCCGTGGAAGCATGATTAGGCCCCTGCTGGCTTCCAGCCACGTGCTTCCGCGCGCTTGCGGGCGAGCTCGGCAAGACGCTCCGAAGCGGCCTGTTGATAGCGCATGGCCGCCTGACTGGTCGAGTGCCCGCCGAGAGCCATGAGCTCGGCGAGCGTAGCGCCGTGACGGGCAGCTTCGGTGAGGGCCCCATGCCGGAGATCGTGGAAACGGAGATCTTCACGGTCGGCCAGACGACGAGCTTCATACCAGCCCCAGCCGGTGGTGTCGGGCTTGCCGCGGCGCTTCTTGGAAACCTTGCCGTAGAAGGCGCTGGGGGAGAGGTGGCCACCGCCGGCGCCGGGGAACATCAGCCCTTGGGGTCCCGGGGCCGCGTGTTCCTTCGGTGTTCGATCACGGCCTCGAGGATGTCGGGTGGGATGGGCACGTCGCGGATCCCGGCTTCGCTCTTGGGTGCCTTGGCGACGACGCCGGCTGACTTCGAGCGGACGACACTACGGCGTACGTGGATGACGGCGTTCTTCGTGTCGACGTCCATGCGGCGGAGTTCGCCGAGTTCGCCGAAGCGGAGGGCGCAACTGTCCGCCAGGATCACCATGAGGCGGTGCTTGTCGGGCATGTTCTGGACGATCGTGACGATCTCCTCGACGGTCGCTGGCCTGATCTTGCGCTTGCCGCCTGAGGACCCTCCACCTGAGATCCCGCAGGGGTTGTAGGGGATGAGGGGAGTGCCGTTGTTCTTGGTGGGGTCGGCTGCGGTGCGCATGATCGCGCGCAACAGTGAGTACGCGTGCGCTTGGTAGGTCGGCCTGTCCACGGTGTCGTACCACTGTGCAACCGACTCGGGGGAGATGTGCTTCAGTTCGACCTCCGCGAACCTCGGCAGGAGTCGGTTGAGGCGGGCGGCGTCTTTGCGCTCCTGGTCGACCGGCGTACGGACGCCCCCGAACTCCAGGATCTCGATGGGCCAGACCGCGGCGGCACGGAACTTTGGGGTAGGCCACCGTCACGAGGGACCTCCCCCAGCGCAACCATTTGGCTAGGCCGCTCGGTCGTCCCCAATCCGTGCAGCAGTCCCTTTGTGCAGCAAACCCCTATCGCTTTATGCGAACCTTGACGACTTCGCTGGGCAGGCTGTTGCCAGCTGCGTTCACGGCCACGACCCGGAACGTGTATGTGCCTGGCTTGAGTTTCGTGAAGACGACGGAGCGCCTTGTAGCCGTGGCTGTTTTGCTTCGCGCCTTGTTGCTGGTCACCACGTACCGCGTGACGGGTGCCCCGTTCGGGGAGGCGGCCCGCCAGCGGATCGTGACTTTCCGCTCGGCTTTGGAGAGCTTGAGGGTGGGCTTCGACACGCGGGTGGGGCGACCGGCAGGCGTGACGGCGTTGCTGAGGGCACTGCGGTCACTTGCTTCGGTCCCGCTGCTCGCGATCACGGCGAACTGGTAGGGGCTGCCGTTCACCAAACCTGCAATGCGGGCTGAGGTCGTGGTCCCGCTCACGGTCACGGACTTCCCGCCAGGAGTCGCAATCACGGTGTAATTGGTGATCGGGTCGCTTGACGACGGTTGGCGCCAGGTGACCGTCGCCGCTTTGTCGGCGCGGGTAGCGGTCACCGACGTCGGCGCCGGAGGACGCGTGTGAAAGGGGACGGTGATGGCGTCGCTGGCGGGTGAGGGGGCGGAGTTGCCGACAGCGTTGGTCGCGATGAGGGTGAACGAGTAGGCCTTGCCGCGGTCCAGGTCGGGGAACTCGACGCTGGTGGCGTCGCCGGCCACGGTCTTTACCCC
>NZ_QHKY01000004.1 GCF_003194605.1 Nocardioides gilvus | reverse complement strand
GTGATGGCGTCGCTGGCGGGTGAGGGGGCGGAGTTGCCGACAGCGTTGGTCGCGATGAGGGTGAACGAGTAGGCCTTGCCGCGGTCCAGGTCGGGGAACTCGACGCTGGTGGCGTCGCCGGCCACGGTCTTTACCCCGGCGCCGTTGGTGCCGGTGATGGTGTAGCCGGTGAGGGCGGCACCGTTGGTGGCGGGCGCGGGCCACGACACAGTGGCGGTGCGACCGCCGAGGGTGACGGTCGGCTTGGTGGGGGTGTCGGGCTTCAGGGCCGCGATCGTGATGGCGTCGCTGGCGGGTGAGGGGGCGGAGTTGCCGACAGCGTTGGTCGCGATGAGGGTGAACGAGTAGGCCTTGCCGCGGTCCAGGTCGGGGAACTCGACGCTGGTGGCGTCGCCGGCCACGGTCTTTACCCCGGCGCCGTTGGTGCCGGTGATGGTGTAGCCGGTGAGGGCGGCACCGTTGGTGGCGGGCGCGGGCCACGACACAGTGGCGGTGCGACCGTCCAGCACCACCGTGGGTTTGGCCGGCGCAGCCGGCACACTGCTTTCCTCGGTGCATGACGGGGTGGTGCACCAAGGAGCGACACGGACCAACTCGGTCGCAGAGGACCGACCTTCTCCGATCCCGGGCCCTTCACGCGAACCCCACCAGTTCAGGCGCGCGTCAAGCATTGCACCGCCCGCCGCGCCGGTTCGAGTCCTCGACAGATCCGTCCGGCGGACCGTCGTCGGGCTCTCAGCATTAATGCCGAGGTCAACATCGTTGAAGGACGAATCGTCGACGGTCGTGGTGCCGGTGTGGGCAGTGATACCGGTGCCGCTGTGAGTGATGGTGCTGCGGTCGAGATCGATGATGGTCTCGGAGCTGTCGTTGGCGGTGGAGAGCGCGGTCGTGGCGTGGCGTAGGTGGGTGTCGAAGAGATGGACGCGGCCGCCGCGGGCAAGATAGATGCCACCATCGGCGGTGCCGCGGGTGGGAATCGTGGCGTGCCCATCGTGGTTGGTGTCACCACCGACGGTGTCATCGGCCAGCGCGGTGAGAGTTACAGGCGCAGCAGGGGTCCCGGAGATGTTGAGGGTGCCGCCATCGACGTGGAACTGATTCGGCAGGCGGCCCGTTGAGGGGGCGAACTTGACGACGCGTCCGGGGGCGATGTCTAGGGTCGAGCCAGCGGGCAGGTCGACGCGCGCCGTGACGACGTAGGTGAGGTCGCCGGTCCAGGCGATGTTGCTGGTATGCGGTCCGCCGACCTCGATGCGTCCCGTCCCGTCGAGCACGCGGGTGTCGCTGACTCTGACGGAACTGCCGTTGTAGTAAGTAGAGATCTCGGTCTCGACTCGGTTAAAAGTCGTGCCTTCGATACGAACGTTCGCGTCGCGGGCCCCAGCGTTGATGCCGATGCTGGAATCGGTGATGGTGTTGCCAACCATGGTGTGGTCATGGCCACCGAAAACCGCGATAGCGCTAGGACCTGCGTCAGCGAAGGTAGTGTCCGTGATCGTCGCGATCCCGTTGTGGACGCTGACGCCGGTGCCGCTGTGAGTGATGGTGCTGCGGTCGAGATCGATGATGGTCTCGGAGCTGTCGTTGGCGGTGGAGAGCGCGGTCGTGGCGTGGCGTAGGTGGGTGTCGAAGAGATGGACGCGGCCGCCGCGGGCAAGATAGATGCCACCATCGGCGGTGCCGCGGGTGGGAATCGTGGCGTGCCCATCGTGGTTGGTGTCACCACCGACGGTGTCATCGGCCAGCGCGGTGAGAGTTACAGGCGCAGCAGGGGTCCCGGAGATGTTGAGGGTGCCGCCATCGACGTGGAACTGATTCGGCAGGCGGCCCGTTGAGGGGGCGAACTTGACGACGCGTCCGGGGGCGATGTCTAGGGTCGAGCCAGCGGGCAGGTCGACGCGCGCCGTGACGACGTAGGTGAGGTCGCCGGTCCAGGCGATGTTGCTGGTATGCGGTCCGCCGACCTCGATGCGTCCCGTCCCGTCGAGCACGCGGGTGTCGCTGACTCTGACGGAACTGCCGTTGTAGTAAGTAGAGATCTCGGTCTCGACTCGGTTAAAAGTCGTGCCTTCGATACGAACGTTCGCGTCGCGGGCCCCAGCGTTGATGCCGATGCTGGAATCGGTGATGGTGTTGCCAACCATGGTGTGGTCATGGCCACCGAAAACCGCGATAGCGCTAGGACCTGCGTCAGCGAAGGTAGTGTCCGTGATCGTCGCGATCCCGTTGTGGACGCTGACGCCGGTGCCGCTGTGAGTGATGGTGCTGCGGTCGAGATCGATGATGGTCTCGGAGCTGTCGTTAGTAGTAGAAATCGCTGTCCGAGCGTGTCGAATCTCGGCGCCGGTGAGCAAAAGGTGGCCACCTCGTGAGACTTCCAATCCAGACCAAGACTCCGACGAGGACTTTGTGCGCGTGAGAACCACCGGGGCATTGCCGGTGCCTTGGGTCTTGAACGTGCCTAGAACGTCAAGTCGGGCATCAGTTGCGAACTCGAGTGTGACGCCCGGCTCTGCGGAGAGCACGACACCCTTTGGGATCGTCACGGGATACGGCACGCGGTAGCGCGCGACGGCACTTGTCAGGCGGGTATCGCGCGAAACCGAGGTCAGATCTACGACTCCCTCAGCATCGACGATTGCGACGTCCTCTGAGACTGAGGTGCTGCACGAGTCCGTTGACACGATCATCGTGATGTGGCGGAGGCCCGCGTTGTCGAAGGTCCGGGTCGCCGTGAAGCCGCTCGTCGGCGGCCTGCCATCCTGGAAGTCCCAGGCGACGCTCACCGAGCCGTCACGGGGGATTCCCGGCCCCGCCGTGACGTTGACTGGGTTCCCGATGTCGTGGCCCGAGACAGCGAACTCAAGGTCCCAGGGCGCTGGCACATGACCTCGAGCCTCAAGTGTGAACGGCTGTCCGTTACCGAGGGTGCCGCTGTAGGACTCCGCGAAGTCACCACCGCATGGATAGGACCTCGTTGCCGTCCGCCCAGACCCACCGGAGCTCCAACTCCCCGGACCGTTGGTGCCGTACGTGCTCCAGGGCTCCTCGACTTCGAAGAAGAGCGTCTGTCCCTGGCGGCGGGTCGCGATCCGACCACCGAGATGATCGACGTACATCACTCGGACGCGGACGAGCATGCCGGCAACGAGGCCGCTTACAGCGTTGATGTGCCCGGGGTCATCAAGCACCAGATGGTCGCCCGGGCGGAACGCCGAGAATGGAATTCCGTCGTCACCTGACACGCTCTCGTAGAGTTCGAGTCCGAAAAGATGAGTGCGGCCGCTGGGCTCCACCACCGCGCGCACGTTCTTGCTGCCCTCGAGCGCCTCCGCGAGCCGGGCTACAAGTCTCGTGAGTTCCGAACGCGTCTCGCCTGTGGCAGCCTCGTAGTCGAGCGCGGCTAGTTCCAGGACCTCACTCTCGCCCATCTGAAATCCCGACGCCGCCCGGGTCAGAAAGCCACCCGCCATGATGACTTCGTCCTGCCGAGTTGCAATGCCGGCGGCCGTATGGTCGAAGCCGAGACTGCGCTGGTAGTCGTAGGTATTCCGCACGATCTTGTAGTCGCGCATCACAAACAATGGCGCGGCGAGGTCGACCAACTGAGCGACCTGGGATGCCGCTTCGCTGGCAGCGTAAACGACCGGGATGACACGCGCGGGTGACCATTTCGAGGCCAGCGCCATCGACTCGAGCTCTACAAGGGTCGCCAGGGTCTCATCCTGTGCGAGGTCCGGAATGTAGCTCGCCATGCGTTTGTAGGCTTCAGCAACCTGGTCGCTGTCATCCTTTGCGCGGCCCTCGACTGCGGTTACCTTGTCGACCAAGAGCTGCACGACTGGGCCCGTGATGTCACTCGCGAGCATCAACCGCAGATCGTCATCGGCATAGGCGCCTCCAGTGAGGGTCCTAAGTCGCTCGACGTAGGCCTCGGCGGTGTTGCTGTACGGCTCGACATGAGTCTCTGAGACAATCGTTGTGGCCTCGGCGGCAGACGGTGTAAACGTGCCACCGAGCGCGATGGTTAGCATCGCGACAACCAGGCCCGCAATAGTTCGCCTCATCGACAGGCCCTCCCGAGCCGCACAGGTTCAGACATGTCAGGAACGAGCACTGCCGAACCAGTCTTCCGCCCGCCCGGGGGCCGGAGGTCACGTAGTTGTACTTCCCGCAGAGCGAGCCGACTCGCTCTGCTCATGGGTCCCCCCCGGGTCAGCCCGCTTGGCACCACGGTTCCTGTGGAACTGCACCATATAGGCGGGGTCGCGGCGTGCACGCCGGTTTGTGCAGTTCTTTGCCTTGCATCCGCGGTGGACGGACGTAGCTGCGACGTGGAACGGTGGGGTCTGCTAAACAGATGGGTGACACGCCAGTTGGTGCAGCAGACCCCGTCCCCTTGAACGCGCTGGCCAGGCTGGCGTCGGGATACACAGCACGTCCTGCACGTCGCAGACTAGCTTGGGCTACAGCCTCGCCCCAACGTCCAGCAGCCAGTTCGCCCTGGCCTTGACCCCGCTCCGTGGACTGAATCGCACTGGGTTGGTTGGAGTCTCCATCGTTTGGAAACGAGGATGTACTCATGCCGAAGGACACCACCCCGGGGAAGCCGACGACCCGTCGTTACAGCCACGAAGAGAAGGCCGCCGCGGTGCGGATGGTCCGGACCCTGCGCGCGGAGTTGGGCACCGAGCACGGCACGGTCCAGCGCGTCGCGTCCCAGCTCGGGTACGGCACTGAGTCTGTGCGCTCCTGGGTCCGCCAGGCCGACATCGACGAGGGGAATGTCGCGGGCCTCACCACGAGTGACGCCGCGAGGTTGAAGGCGCTCGAGCAGGAGAACCGGGAGCTGAAGCGTGCCAACGAAATTTTGAAGAGGGCAGCCAGTTTCTTCGGGGCGGAGCTCGACCGCCAGCACAAGAAGTAGCCGCGTTCATCGACGCTAACCGTGACGACGTGGTCGCGGGTCGGCGTCTGGGGGTCGAGCGCATCTGCGGTGTGTTGCAGGTGGCCCCGAGCAGCTACTGCGAGGTCAAGAACCGCCAACCCTCCGCTCGCGCTCAGCGCGACGAGGTGATGGCGCCGGTGGTGCGGCAGTTGTGGGAGGACAATTTCCGGGTCTACGGCGCGCGAGGAAGGTCTGGAAGGCCGCCCGGCGTGCCGGTCACGACGTCGGCCGTGATCAGGTCGCCCGGCTGATGCGCACCGCCGGTATCGAGGGCGTGCGGCGTAGGAAGCGGGTCCGCACCACCAAGCCAGACCCGGGTGCGCCGCGGCACCCCGACCTGGTGGGCCGCGACTTCACCGCCACCGCACCGAACCAACTGTGGGTCACCGACCTGACGTTCGTGCCGACCTGGGCCGGTGTCGCCTACGTCTGCTTCATCATCGACGCCCACTCCCGGATGATCGTGGGGTGGCGGGTCGCCTCGCACATGCGGACCACGATGGTCCTCGACGCCATCGAAATGTCCCGCTGGTCACGCGGCACCCAGCTCGACGGGCTGCGGTGTCACAGCGACGCCGGCAGTCAATTTACGTCGATTCGCTACGGCGAACGCCTCGCCGAGATCGGTGCGGTTCCCTCGATCGGCACCGTCGGAGATTCGTACGACAACGCCCTGGCAGAGACCGTGAACGGCTACTACAAGGCCGAGTTGATCCGCGGTCCCGCACGGGAGGGACGGCCCTGGAAGACGGTCGAGGACGTCGAACTGGCCACGCTGAGCTGGGTCCACTGGCACAACCACGATCGACTGCACGGCTACCTGGGCGACGTCCCGCCCGCAGAGTTCGAGGAGACCTTCTACGCTACGAAACGGACCGACCAACTCCTGGTTGGAATCCAATAGCCCGACTCTCCATCAGACCCAGTGCGGTTCACCTGCAAATCTTCGTGAGGCCGGTCTGGGGCTACGGAGTTGAAGGGACTCCTACACCCTCAAATGCGACGGGCCGGTTATGGGAGCACCGAGGAAGTACCCCGATGAGCTTCGGGAGCAAGCGATCCGGGTACTTCCCTCCGAGCCGTGCGTGCCGTATGGGAAGGGACCTATTCGCACAGTTCCATGAGCGCGCCCGTGACTATCGCGACGGCGGTGTCCATCTCGAGGGACTTCTCCTCGCTGAGAGCTGTCATGAGTTCGTCTTCAGGTACCCCGTACTCGTAGCTTTCGCAGAAGGAAGCGCCCAGTCGGACGACGGTGTTGTCCGACCAAGAGTCCAACTCGTCTTCGTGGTCAAACTCATGGGCAGTATCCAAGTAGTCGCGCTGCTGGCGTTCCGAGTATGCAATTTCCATCTCGGTCAAGTCGTCGTCCGCGAAGTACCAGTCGGAGCCATCCGACTCTGGCTCGATGAAGCCGTCCATCCGTGCTTCGTCCACGGCGCCTCCCGCCGCCAGCACCCGCCGACATTCCGCGAGAAGAGCGCCCTTCGCGGCCTCAACCTCCGGCAACAGTTCGCGCAGGCGCGGCAGCGCATCGGCACCGGTGCCCTCCGTGCCACCAACCTTGTCGTAGACAACGGACATGTCTGAAGCGGCAGTGGCGAGACCGTCCCACCGGGGATCGTTCAGTGCAGCCTCTGCGGCGAGATTCGCCGATTCGCGTGCTGAAGTGATGAAATTTGCCATTCCGTCTTCGCCCAAGGGCAGGAGACCGTTGCATACCGTGGTCGCGTCTTGGAGAGCGTTCTCCTTGTCTGCCGTCGCGACGCCGGCCGGCTCGGTCGGACCAGCCTTGGTGCACGACGCCAAGGCCGGTATGGCCAGGATCAAGACGAGCAGCACAAATGGGCGACGCTGATTACTCATGATCGTGATGCTAGCTATCGCATCTCAGGTTAGGGGCCGGTTTCGGTGGGTCCTATCGAATTGACGTGTAACCGCTGCACGTTCAGGTGGAACGCGCGATCTCGCTGCAATCAATGTGCATCAGGCGGGCCACTTGGTCGCGGCTGGTGTCGTGACCGGTGCGTCGGGCGGCTTCCGGATCTTCCGGGCGCTGTAGGCCAATAGTTGTCCTGCCACAGCTGCCGCACCATCGGCGCCAGCACCTCGTCGCGTTGGGCACGGGCCGAGGATTGGCGGCTCTTGACCTGGTAGTGGCTGCCTCAGCTCAGGCGACTCATGGGGCTTTCCACCCGCGTGCTTCTGCGCGCTTTTGCGCTAGTTCGGCCAAGCGCCCAGAGGCCGCCTGCTGGTATCTCATCGCCGCTTGGCTGGTGGAGTGGCCGCCGAGCGCCATGAGTTCGGCCAACGTCGCGCCGTGGCGAGCGGCTTCGGTCAGCGCTCCGTGCCGGAGGTCGTGGAAACGAAGGTCCTCGCGTCCGGCGAGACGACGAGCTTCGTACCAACCCCAGCCCGTGGTGTCGGGCTTGCCGCGGCGCGTCTTGGAGATTTTGCCGTAGAAGGCGCTCGGGGAGAGATGGCCACCGCCGGCGCCCGGGAACATCAGCCCCTGGGGTCCCGGCGCCGAGTGTTCCCTTCGATGTTCGACCACGGCCTCGAGGATGTCGGGTGGGATGGGCACGTCGCGGATGCCTGCCTCGCTCTTGGGCGCCTTGGCAACGACGCCGGCTGACTTGGAGCGCACGACGCTGCGGCGTACGTGGATGACAGCGTTCTTCGTGTTGACGTCCATGCGTCGGAGTTCAGCGAGTTCCCCGAAGCGGAGGGCGCAACTGTCGGCCAGGATCACCATCAGGCGGTGCTTGTCCGGCATGTTCTGGACGATCGTGACGATCTCCTCAACGGTCGCCGGCTTGATCTTGCGCTTCCCGCCTGACGAGCCGCCCCCGGAGATCCCGCACGGGTTGTATGGGATGAGGGGTGAGCCGTTGTTCTTCGTGGGGTCGGCCGCAGTGCGCATGATCGCGCGCAACAAAGAGTAGGCGTGTGCCTGGTAAGTCGGCCTGTCCACGCTGTCGTACCACTGTGCAACCGACTCGGGGGAGATGTGCTTCAGTTCGACGTCCGCGAACCTGGGCAGGATGAATCGGTCCAGGAGGTCTTGGTAGTGGTCGCGTGTGCGGTCGGCCAGGGGCTGTCCCTTGACCTTTCTCTGCCCAAGCCACTGGGGGGGCATACATGGCCATGGTGGGTGAGACCTGCCTGCGCGCAGCGAGCCTTTCGGCAGGTGGCGTCCAGTCTCCTCCCGTCATCAGGCGTCGCTCGTCGACGAGCCATGCCTCGGCATCGGCCTTGGCCGCGAAACTGAAGGGTGCGTTGTGGCGCATCTGAGAGCCATCGGGCGCGAGGCGTCCGTAGGGGTCGGTGTAGCGCGCACGGTAGCGCCCACTTGGCATCTTCTCGATCGCCCCGAAGGAGCGTCTGCCGGTCCGAGCCATGGGGCTGAACCCCTTCGTTTCGTGGTCTCTACGTGGTCTAAGCGTGGTCTTAGAGAGGGTATTCGTGGTCTTCGGAGTCCACAACTGGGACACTGCGCACAGCCCTAAACATGCAGGTCAGAGCGCTTTTGCGGCTTATTTTGCACGCCCTACCGGAACGCCAGATGTCTGGTTCGAACCCAGTATCGCCCACCGCAGAACCGCAGGTCAGAGCCCCCGTCCCTGGGGCTCGACGTGTTTCCGACGGTACGAATTCGTGTGTGCGCCTGCCCCGTACAACAAAGCGGGGTGCAGGGTCCTACAGCGACCCTGCACTGCAGAGGGAGCTGAAGGGGATTTTGTGCGGTCCAACGCCGGCTCCGCCATGCGCCTCCTAGCCTGGTTCCACTGGCAAATCCTGCCGCGTCCTTAACGCACTCAAGGGCGACGCCAGCGGGCCACGCATCCAACCGCTCTGGGTAGCACAACTAGGCTGACCCGACCTATCAACGGTCTCGGGCGGGAATGGAGCAGACGATGGAACTCACGACGGAACGCACTGCACTACTGATCATCGACATGCAGAACGGGTTCCTTGCCCCGGACGGCTCGATGGCGGCGCTGGATCTGCCAATCGAAAACCTCCAGCCCGCAGTGGCAGGTTGCCGCGAGCTGGTCGACCTGGCGCACCGTGCCGACGTGCCGGTGATCTACACCCGCTACGTGTTCCAGCCCGGTCATCTTGACGCGGGCTACATGGCCACGGAGATCATCCCCGCGCTCTCCGGGAACCAAACGCTCGAACAGGGCTCCTGGGATGCGGACATCGTCGATGAACTGAAGCCCGGACCGGACGCAGTGATCATCGACAAGTCACGGCCGAGCTCGTTCTACGGGACTCGGTTGGAGCCGGTGCTGCAGAGTCTGGACATCCGCAACCTGGTGCTCGCCGGGGTCACCACCAACATCTGTGTGGAGACCACCGCTCGCGACGCCGGGCAGCGCGACTACGGCGTGCAGGTGGTCGCCGACGCGTGCGCCGAGTTCGACCCGGCCCGCCACGACCACGCCCTGAACTCGATCGGGTTCTTCTTCGGGCGGATCACCGACCTGGCGGCTGTCCGCGCCGCTTGGAACGGCAACTGAGTCAGGATCCAAGCGTCTGTCCGACAAGGGGTGTCAGCAGCTTCTCCTGCTAGGGGTTGTCGGACCCCGGGGCGGTTCAGGGTGCCATTTCCCCGGTGGGGACGCCGGTGTTGCGGTTGGATAGTTGGGTGACCACGCACGAAGAACTCGACCTGCTCATCCAGCAGGGCCACGGCGGTCCGACCAAGGAGAAGTTCGTGCGCCGCTACCTCTGGTGGGTCGACTGACCGTGGAGCAGACCCCTGGCCCGCTGGGCGACAAACGGATGAAGCTTCGGTATGCCGGTGTCTGCCGCCTCTGTGGAGCGGAGCTGCCGGCCAAGGCTGACGCCATCTACGAACGTACGGCCAAGACGGTGCGCTGCGTCGAGTGTCCGACGGACGCGCAGGCTGGCCCACTGATGATGGCCGAGGAACAACTGGTCGAGAACGCAGTTGCCGACGTGGGGGTCGCCGGGTCATCCGCGCGACGCGAGTACGAGCGCCGCAAGGCCAAGGACGAGGAACGGCTCCGTCAGAAGTGGGGCAAGTTGGGCGGGATCGCGGTCGCACTCTCGGACGAGAAGCAGACTACGAAGGCGTGGGACGTCGGCGCGGTGGGGGAGGAGCGCCTGGGTGCTCGCCTCGACGCACTCGCGTCGGAGTCGATCGCTGTCCTGCACGACCGCCAGATCCCCGGGTCGAAGGCGAACATCGACCACATCGCTATCACACCCGCTGGCATCTGGGTCATCGACGCCAAGCGCTACAAGGGAAGACCCGAACTCGTGATCGAGGGCGGCATCCTCCGGCCCAGGGTCGAGAAGGTCCTCGTCGGCCGACGCGACTGCACCAAGCTGGTCGATGGTGTCCTGAAGCAGGTCGAACTCGTGCGTGACGTCGTCGGAGACCTGCCGGTCACAGGCTCACTCTGCTTCGTCGAAGCCGACTGGCCGTTGTTCGGTGGGTCGTTCACCACCAGGGGAGTGCATGCCCTTTGGCCCAAGCGGCTCGCGAAGATGCTCGGCGAGGCGGAGGGATCGCTTGATGTCCTGGCCGTTCGCGAAGCGCTGGCCTCCCACTTCAGGGCGGCCTGACCCAATTCGGAGAGCTAGCGGCACGCGGCGATGCTTCGCCGTCTGCAACATCCGCTTCCTCCCCGACACCCTTGGCGCCACCCACCGAACAAACGATTGGCTCGCAGGCGGTCAGCCTTCACCAACAGGCTCACACGTTGACGATCCCCGCTCAGCATGACACTCTTTCTACCTAACGATCGTAAGGAAGAGTCTGTTGAAGCGGCTGGTCATGATCAACTCCGACGGCAAGTCTGCGCCGGTGAGCGGCGACCCCGGCGGCGTGACGACGGAACTGGTCGACTTGCGGCGGCGCGTCTTCGCCCGGACTCCAGCCAGACGGATCCTCACCGATCTGCTCACCCTGGACGCCGCCGAGAGTGCGCTGGCTGCCGGCGCCGACGGGATCTACGTCGACTCCTTCGCTGACTACGGGGTCACCGCCATCCGCGGCATCACCGACCGGCCCGTGATCGGTGCCGGCGAGGCCGCGTTGGCTGAGGCTGTCGGTCTGGGGACCTTCGCGGTGGTCACGGTGTGGCCGGCCTCCCTGGGATTCATCTACGACGAACGCCTCGCGGCGGTTCCCGGCGCAGCCGACGCATGCCTCGATGTCCACCACTACTCGCCCGAGGACGAACTCGATCTCGTCGGGACGGGCACCTCGGTGCGAGCGAGGATGGTCAGGCACGAGGTGGATCTGGTGGCCGACCTGATCAGGACGTGCAGAGAAGTACGTGAGCAGACTGGCGCCGAGGGCATCGTCCTCGGCTGCACGTGCATGGCTCCGGTCGCCGACGAGATCGCGGCCGGCTGCGACTTCCCGGTGCTCGACCCCGCGCGCATCGGCCTGGCCGCGGCGCGTGCCGCGGTCCTGTCGTCATCCCCGCCCGCCGACGGCGACGGAGCGCAGGCCCACGTCCGCGACCCCCTGATTGCCTCCGCGGTCGACGCCTGGCTCGAGCACACCCCCGAAGAGACCGGCGACGACTGCGTCGTCTGTGCGATCCCTTCACCCAGCAACTGATCACCCCTTCGCCCCCATCATTCGTCCGGGCAACCGGATCGGAGAGGACCATCTCGTGACCCACCTTGCCGGAGCCGAGGAACTGGCCGCGCTGCGTGAGGCAGTGCGTGCCGTCTGCGTGAAGTACGGCCACGACTACTTCGTCGCCAGCAGCTCGGACGGAAGCAACGCACGCACCTTCTGGAACGAGTTGGGCGCGTTGGGGGCCCTGGGGGTCGCTGTGCCGGAGGAGTTCGGCGGCGGTGGCCAAGGTCTGGAGGCGCTGGCGGTGGTCGCCGAGGAGATGGCAGCCAACGGGTTGCCGATGATGCTGATCGCGCTCTCGCCCGCCGTCTGCGCCACGATGATCAAGGACCACGGCTCGGCAGCGCAGAAGCAGCAGTGGCTCCCCGGGCTGGCCGACGGCAGCAAGGTGATGGCCTTCGCCATCACTGAGCCCGACGCCGGCTCCAACTCCCACAACATCTCCACGAAGGCCGTCTACGAGGACGGCGAGTGGGTGATCTCGGGCCAGAAGTACTACGTTTCCCACGTCGACAACTCCGACGCGATGGTGGTGATCGCCAATGCCGAGGGTGGCCCGGACCAACTTCCTCCCGGCCCGAAAGCCTTCCTCGTGCCGTCCGAGGTCGAAGGACTGAGCAAGACCGAGATCCAGGTCGAGATCATCTCTCCTGAGTCGCAGTTCTCGCTCTTCTTCGACCGGGTCCGGGTGCCCGCCCACGCCATCGTGGGCGGAGAGAAGGGCCTTGGTGTGCTCTTCACCGGCCTCAACCCCGAGCGCATCCTGAGTGCGGCCCTGCTCAACGGCATCAGCCGGTACGCCATCGACAAGGCGACCGCGTACGCCCGCGAGCGCGTCGTGTGGGGCGCCCCGATCGGTACGCACCAGGCCATCGCGCACCCGTTGGCACGGGCCGAGACCCGTCTGGCCGGCGCTCGGTTGCTGACCCTTGTGTCGGCCCGGGCTGCCGACCGCGGAGAGACCGGCGGCGTGGCCGCTGCGATGGCCAAGGTCGAGGCCTCCGAGACCGCCTCGATGGCCCTCGACGCCGCGATCCAGACCCACGGCGGCAACGGAATGGCACGCGAGTACGGCCTGAGCACGCTCTCCGGGCTGGTCCGCCTCTTCCGGATCGCGCCGGTGAGCACCGAGATGATGCTCAACCACATCGCGCACAAGGCGCTCCGCCTGCCGCGGTCGTACGGATGAGGTCCGGCGAGCACGGCTACGAGGTCACCGCGAGCGGTGACCTCGTGCACTTCCGTCTCGATGGGACCAAGGCGAACGCCCTGGGTGCGGAGCGGTACGCGGCCCTCACCGAGGTCGCCGCATCGCTGCGACCCGACCAGGTGCTGCTGCTCTCCTCAGCGGGGGCGAACTTCAGCGCCGGACAGGACCTACGGGAGTTCGCTGCGGCGCAAGCAGCGGGCACCGTTGCCGAGTTGCTGCGCCAAGGGACCGACGCAGTGCTCTCCGTGCTGGAGAGCCCTGCCACGGTCGTGGCGGCCGTCCGGGGCGCAGCAGTCGGGGGCGGAGCGCTGTTGGCGGCCGCCGCCGACGTCGTCCTGATGGCCGATGACTCCCGGATCCGTCTCCCCGAGCTCGAGCTCGGCATGCCGCTGGGTGCCTCGGTGTTGGAGCGCCTGGTCGGCGGACCGGCCTCCCGTCGCCTGATGCTGACCGGCGCCTGGGCCACGGCAGCGGAGGTGGCGTCGTACGGGGGCGCCCAGGTGGTCGCCAGCTCCGAGCTCGACCGGGCCGCCACCGACACCTGTGAAGCCCTGCTCGCAGCGGACCGGGGAGCTCGCGCGGCTGCTCGCGACCTCTTCGGAGACGGTGAGCGCGCCGCGGCCGCCCTCGGCTACCGCGCCGAGGTGGCGGCCACGATCGAGCGACTGGGCTGACTCAGCGCGACTGGGCTGACTCAGCGGGGCCGGCGGGTCGGGTGATCGGTTCGGTCTCCCGAGGGAGTGGGACAGCGTGGATCGCGGCGAGGGAGGCCCTCAGCCCTGGCCACGACGCCGCAGCCGCCACGATCTCGTCGCGATCGGGTCGCACACCACCGGCCTCGAGTTCGAGGACCAGCCGCGCGATATCGCTCTCGCTCGCCGCCAAAGTCGTCGTTGCGTCGTCGCTCCCTTCGCTGTCGTCGCCGCCGTGGCCGTCGCGCGACGGATCGCTGACAGCCCCGGCCTGCGACACCGGTGGGAGTCGTCGATGGTGATCGGTCACCTCTTGGAAGCGGCGCCCGAAGTCCAGGACCAATGCATCGTCATGACGCCGCCCCACCACCTGCAGCCCGACGGGAAGACCATCCACGTCGCCCACCGGGAGGGAGAGCGCCGGATGACCGGTGCCGTTCCAGTACACCGTCTGCATGGCGGCGACGACATCCCCGAAGTCGAGCGCGTCGAGTCGCGGGGCGGTGGAGCTCGCCGTCGGGCCGATCAACAGGTCGTACGTGTCGAAGAGGCCATCGACCTGGGACGCCAAGTGGGCTCGCAGTCTTGACGCGCTCACCAGATCGGCAGCGGTGACCATGACGCCGTTGAGGGTGGCCGCGCGGGTCGCCCGCGAGAAGTCGTGCCACCGAGTGGCCAGGTCAGGCAGGTGGAGTGCGTACGCCTCAGCCGACAGCGTCGTCATGGTGGCAGCGACGCCCGCGTCGTAGTGGGGAGCCCTCACCTCGACGAGATCGGCGCCCGCCGCCGACAGGGTCCCCAGAGCCTCCTGCACCACGGCCCGTACCTGTGGAGTCGCCCGCTCCATGGCATCAACCAGGACCCCGATGCGCAGTCCTTCGAGGGCGATTCGGCTGCTCAGGAGCCCCTCCTGGTCGACAGCGGGACCCGCCATTGCAGCCAGGAGGAACGCGCAGTCGTCGGCCGTACGGGCCAGGGGGCCCACGTGGTCCAGTGACCAGCCCAGCGGCAAGACACCGTCCGCAGGGACGATCCCGTACGTGGGCTTGAGGCCGGTGACGCCACACCAGGCAGCGGGCATCCGGATCGATCCAGCGGTGTCGGTCCCGACGGCACCGGCGAAAGCGCCGACTGCGACCCCGGAACCACTGCCACAACTGGAGCCACCGGTCCAGTGGCTGGCCGAGTAGGGGTTGCGGGGCAGTGGGAAGCCCTTCTCGGGGTCACTGAACCCCAGAGCGTGCTCGAGCGTCGTGGTCTTGCCGGTGATGACCGCACCGGCCTGGCGCAGGCGCCGAACCACGGTGGCGTCGGGTCCCCAGGACCCTGCAGCAACCCACGGCGAGACCAGGCTCTGCCCGGTGGTGGGAGCGTCGTGCGTGCGAACGATGTCCTTGACCCCGATCGGGACCCCCGCCAGCGGACCGACCGACTGCCCGGCCGCGAGAGCGCGGTCGACGTCGCGGGCAGCCGCGTGGGCGCGCTCGCGATCGCGGTGGAGGTAGATGCCCAGCGCGGGCTCCCACAGATCGGCTCGTTGCTCGAAGTCGGCGAGGACGGTGACTGCGTCGGTCTCCCCGGCCCGCAAGGAACGGTGGATGTCGGCAATGCCGGGGGGCGTCGTCATGCGGGACTCCTCTTGACGGTGGTGGCGACGAGGACGGTGGCCAACGCCGTCACCGCTCCGGCACCCAGGAGCACGGTGACCAGCGACGTCGAGGCCAGGACCGGGGCGGCCACGAAGGCCGAGGCACCCAGCGTGGTGAACGGCACCAGCAGCCAGGCCGCGTACAGCTCGGCCCGGCGAGTGGCCGGAGCCCAGGTGGCGAGTGAGGCCGCCGACCCGAGCAGGGTGGCCCCGGCGCCGAGCCCCAGAGTGGTGGCGCCGAGGAGCGCGAGCGGTGCGCTGGCCAGGCTGCTGCCCAGCGCCAGCAGAGCCCACCCTGCCACTGCGGTGAGGCCGCCACCGATCATGGCGAGTGGGGGAGTGAGCGCGCCGCCGGCGATCTGGCTCACTGCGATGGCGCCGAGGACGACGAAGACGAAGACCCCGCTCAGCGCGCTGCCGAACCAGCCAACCGACTGGGCCACCTCGGGACCGAAGGCACCCAGGAGACCGGTGCACACGTTGGTGACGGCCACCGCGGCGGCACAGGCGAGGAACGGCTTCCACAACTCCCGCGGGACCTTGATCGGTTGGACGAGTCGACCCCCGGGGCGTCGAGCGGTCGGCGGGGAGAGGAGGGCCAGCAGCACAGGCAGCAGCACCAGAGCGGCCACAACCAGATAGGGCGTGACCAAGGGGGCGGGCAGGGTGTCTGCGAGCAGCCCAGAGAGGAGTGGGCCGACCGCCACGCCGACGCTGATCGAGGCGGTGTTGAACCGGGAGCCCGACCCGGCACCCTTGGGGTGCAGCTCCATGAGGGCGGAGGCGGCCGCAGTGGAGACCAGGGCCACCCCGACACCCTGGACGTAGCGCCCCAGCACCATCGCCGCCGGCGATCCGGCACTGGCGAGCAGCAGCAGGGCGACGGTGAGGACCCCGCCACCGAGCAGGATGGAGCGACGCCGCCCCACCACGTCGGAGAGACCACCGAGCAGCGCCAAGCAGGTCAGCACACCGAGCGGGTAGGCGGCGAAGATGAGGCTCACGCCGGTCTCGCCGATGCCCCACCGCTCCTGGTAGAGGGGGAACAGGGGCGTGGGAGTGAAGCTGGCCAGCATCACCATGCCGGGAGCCAGGGCGGCGCTGCCGATCAGCGCCCGACTCGACTTGCCGGCCATCTTCAGGCCCGGGCGAACAGATCGAAGGTGGCGCCGTAGACCGAGGCCAGACCGAGGTGCAGCACCCCGTCGATCTCGTACCGTCCAGTCATCCGTCCGTGTTCACCGCCGGCCAGCGCCTCGGCGACCCTGTCGAGGTCGTCCACGGCGATCCGCGCCACGACCCGCGGAACGGGGTCGGCGCACCGGTCTCCACCGGGAATGGCTTCACCGAACTCCAGACGGGAGTTGGCCGACGTGGGGCCGCGGTAGAGGGCTCCCTCGAAACCTTCGCCCGGGGCAAGCTCGAGCATCTGCTCCACGCCAGGACCGTCGAAGCGTCCGCGGAAGTATTCGTGACCTCCCAGGACCTCCCGCGCGAAGACCCTGGCCTCCTCATAGCGATGGGTGAGAAAGACGGCTGCGACGACCTCGCTGGTGTCCTGCGCAGGGTCCTGGTCGAGGACACAGCGGGTGCCGCGTGGGCGGTACTGGACGAAGGCGTGGAGCAACCCGGACTCGGCCTGGACCAACATCCGTTCACGCACCGGGATGTCGGTGCCGGGCAGGGAGTAGCGAACGGCCTCGCTCACGAAGTGGGCGCCCCCGTCGGTGCACCTGTCCTCCACGGCGGCGGCATCGCGCAGGTAGAAGTCGAGGGCGTACGGCCCCTCCCGGTCCGGGCGACCGGCGGGGGAGGCAGGCGGCAGGCCCGGCACTTCCGCCAGCCGTAGCGCGCCACCGCTGGCTCCCGGCTTGGTGAGCAGCACCTCGCGGGTGACCGGGGATGGCAGATTCCACAACTGGGCCAGGCCGGGGGAAGCCTCACGGTCGTGGGTCACCTCGAAGTCCATGAGATCGCGATAGAGGTGCAGAGCCGACCCGAGGTTGTGCAGGGGCAGCACCAGCTCGTCGATGCCGTCGAACACGTCAGTAACTCCTCGGGAGGCCGGCGTCCTCGGCGATGAGGTTGCGGATCATCTCGTTGCTGATCGGGCTGAAGAGTTGGAGCCGGGCGTCGCGGAAGTACATCTGCATCGCTGACTCCTCGGCCAGGCCCATCGCGCCCATCGCCCGCATGGCCCGATCGACGATGCGAGCAGTGGTCTCGCTGGCGACCAGCTTGGCCATGCCGGCGTACGAGATGGCCTGCTCGCCGCTCTCGATCCGGGTCACGCAGGCATCGACCAGGGCGCGGGCCGCGTGGAACTCGGCGAGGCTGTCCGCCAAGGGGTGTTGGACTGCCTGGAGGGCTCCGATGGGGCGCCCGAAGGCCTCCCGCTCCTTGACGTAGGCCAGGGCGAGATCCAACGCAGCTCGTCCGATCCCGAGGCTGATCGCGGCGGCCAGGACCCGCTCGACGTCGAGTGCCTGGGAGATGATCCGCAGACCCTTGCCTCGCTCGCCGACGAGACTGGCCTCGGGAGCGAGCGCGTCGTCGAGGAAGACCTCGCACGTGCCTGCTGCACGCATGCCCGCCAGGTGGACCCGGCGCACCTGCACACCGGGCTGGTCCGTCGGTACGGCGATCAGGCTGAGTCCCCGGGCCCGACGATCCTCAGGGGCCGGGTCGGTCCGGGCCAGCACGAAGACCACCGAAGCCTCCTCGGCCAGAGAGATCCAGGTCTTCTGACCGTGCAGGTGCCACTGGCCGTCGACCAACTCTGCACGTGTGCGCAGACCTAGCAGGTCGGTGCCGGCACCAGGCTCGCTCAGCCCGAAGCTGCCCACCACTTCGCCCGAGGCGACCTGGGGCAGGAGGGCGGAGATTGCCCCGCAGGCGGGGTCGGTGAGCATCCGCATCGCCATTCCGCTGAGCACGTAGTCGACGGCGAGGCTGGGCAGTCGACGGGCGAGCTCCTCGGTGGTTGCCACGGCGTCGCCGACGGTCCCCCCGCTGCCTCCGAGCTCCTCGTCGGCAGCGATGCCCAGCAGACCGGATTCACCCAGTGCGCGCCAGGTCGTGCTTGGGAAGTCGCCGGCCCGGTCGGTCTGGAGCGCGGATTCGGCGGAGAGGTGGCGATCCAGGATCTCGCGTGTCACCTGGCGCAGCGCGGTGCGTTCCTGGGACTCCGCGTGGGGTTCGGTGCTCAGCATCGGTGCCGCCTTCTGTAAACGTCTGGTTAATGACCATTACAGGGCCGCGCACGCCCTTGCCTAACGGTCGTTCTGGCCTGATCGTATAGACCTGAGGCGTGATGTGCACGTGACGGGCGCCACTTTGCACATCTTTACGAGAAACTGTCCAAACAAATGTTCATATGGTCTTGTAGGTGTGCCGGTCGTCACATACGTTTATGTCAGACATATGTTTTCGGTCCGTTGGGCCGGAGCACGAGAGATGGAGTCGAGATGCGTACACGAGTCATTCGTCGCGTTGCCGGAGTGGCCTCACTGGCCATTGCAGCGACCACACTCGCGGCCTGCGGTAGCGGCGGGGAATCCTCAGACACGTCGTCGGACGGAGTCCTGCGACTGGCCTGGAGTTCCACGCCCACGCAGTTGGACCCGAACGTCTACACCGGCCTGACCTGGGTGCAGGCCGTTGACGGCTTCATGGAAGGTCTCGTCGACTACGACACCTCCAAGGCCTCCGGCGACTCGGTGCTCAGCACGGAAGCGCTGAAGCCGGCGCTGGCCGAGTCCTGGGAGGTCAACGACGAGGGCACGCAGTACACGTTCAAGCTCCGTGAGGGCGTGAAGAGCGAGTACGGCAACGAGTTCGACGCCGATGACGTGATGTGGTCCTTCGAGCGGATGTACTCCGACCCGGCGGCCCTCTCATCCGGAGTGCTCTTCAAGTCGGCCAACGTCGACCCCGAGGAGCCGGTCACCAAGATCGACCAGTACACCGTGCGTCTCAACCTGACGGCCCCCTCGGCCATCGCGCTCTCGGTCATGGCCTACCCGATCGACGGCATCCTCGACTCCGACGAGGTCAAGAAGAACGCCACCGACAAGGACCCTTGGGGTTCGGAGTGGCTCGCGTCGAACAGCGCCTCCTTCGGTCCGTACAAGCTCAAGACCCTGAACTCCGGCCAGGAGATCCGTCTCGAGCACAACGAGAACTACTGGGGCGAGAAGCCCGAGTTCACCGAGATCGTCGTCAAGGCCGTCCCGGACGCCTCGGCCCGTGCGCAACTGCTCATGTCGGGTGACGTGGACGCGATCAGCGAGCCCCCGATCGACCAGCTGAAGACGATCGACGACAGCGCCGACGCGGAGGTCTCCAGGCAGCCCGACGTGAACCGTCACAACCTGTCGTTCAACCTCGGCGACAAGGATCTGGCCGACCCCAAGGTCCGCCGGGCCATCAGCCACGCGATCGACCGTGATGCGATCGTGGATGCGGTGTACCAGGGCTATGCCTCGCCGGCGCGCACTCCTCAGCCGAGCGGCCTGATCACTGATCAGCCGGAGACCGGAGAGTACGACCCCGATCTGGCCAAGAAGTTGCTCGCGGAGGCCGGACACTCGAACGGACTCAAGATCGACCTGTCCTTCAACACTGCCCGCCCCGGCCCGTACGCCGAGAACCTGGCCCGTCTGGTCCAGTCTGACCTGAAGGCTGTTGGCGTCGACGCGAACGTCAAGGGCGTCGCGTCGGCTGCCGACTTCGAGGCCGCGGTCAACGACCGCTCCATGCAGAGCTACCTCTACACCGAGCGCGCCTCGCAGCCCGACGGCGGCTTCGCCCTGTTCCTCTACCTCCACAGCGCTTCGGGACTGAACAAGAGCGGCTACGACGACCCCGAGTTCGACAAGATCGTCGGCGACATCCTGGTCCTGCCGGGCGGCGCGGAGCGTGAAGCGCTGGTGGACGAAGCACTCGAGATCGTGGCGGACAACGAGCCGATCATCTCCCTCGTCGAGTTCCCCGATCTGGTCGGCATCAACTCGTCGATCGAGGGCTATGTCGCTCTCCCGACCGGCGGCATGAAGTTCGACGAACTGAAGCGAGGCTGACGCACATGACCTTGGCTCCAGTGGAGGGCGCAAAGATACGCGGCCCGAAGCGGGCCTCCGGGCCGTGGCGCCTCGTCCTGGGACGCCTTGGTTTCCTGGTCGCAGCACTCTTCGGGGTGATGACACTGTCCTTCCTCCTGGTCAGTGTCACCCCCGGGGATCCGGCGCGACTGATCGCCGGCCCGCTGGCCGACGAGACCCAGGTGACGGCGATCGAGGCCGAGCTCGGCCTCGATCGCCCCCTGGGGGAGCGCTACCTGGACTACATGGGCGGACTGGTCCAAGGGGACCTCGGTGACTCGTACTACTCCAAGCAACCCGTGATCGACGAGATCGCTTCCAAGTTGCCCGCAACCCTGACCCTCGTTCTCCTCTCGGTCGCTCTGGCGGCTGTCCTGGGGGTCGTGGTGGGTGCCGTGGGTGCCTACTTCAGGACTCGTTGGCCCGATTCGGTCGGACGGTTGTTCACCGGGATCTTCCAGGCCGTGCCCGACTTCTTCCTGGGTCTGATGCTGATCTACGTGTTCTTCTTCGTGTTGGGGATCGCCCCGGCGCCAGCAGGACAACTGGCGTTCTCCGAGACGGCGCCGGCGCGGGTGACGGGGTTCATCCCGATCGACAGCCTGGTGGCGGGCGACACGAGCCTCTTCGTGTCCTCGCTGAAGCACCTGGTGCTGCCGGTCCTGACGCTGGGCCTGGTCTATGCCGCCTACTTCGCGAAGACTGCCCGCACCACCGTGGGCCGCGCGCTCAACTCCCAACAGGTGCACTTCGCTCGGGCGATGGGACTGCCCGAACGCACGGTCCTGCGTTACGCCTTCGTCGAATCGCGGACCACGATCGTCACCTACGCCGGTGTCATCTTCGCTGCGCTCCTGGGCGGCGAGGCGATCGTGGAGCGGGTCTTCGCCTGGGACGGGATCGGCACCTGGGCCCTGACCGGGATCCTGCGGCTGGACCTTCCCGTCGTGCAGGGCATGGTGCTGGTCGCCGGCGCGCTGACCCTGATCACCTACACCCTGCTCGACATCGTCGTCGGGCTCCTGGACCCGAGGATCAAGCATGCCTGACGTCTTCGCGGCCCCGAAGGGTCGCCAGTTCCGCCTGCTGGTGAAGGAGCACCCCGGTGCGACCATGGGCGTGAGTTTCATCGCGCTCCTGCTGCTGGCCAGTCTCGTCGCGCCACTGCCGTACGACCCCACCGCGACAGACGGGTCGAGCTCACTGCTGGCACCTGGTGCTCAGCACTGGTTCGGCACCGACGGTGCCGGCGCTGACGTGTTCTCCCGGGTCATCGCCGCGGCCCGCATTGACCTGTCCCTCGCGCTGGCCGGCACCCTGCTCTCACTCGGACTCGGTCTCCCACTGGGACTGATGGCCTCCGGCAAGGGCAAGGGGAGCGAATGGCTGGTCCGGGCGCTGGACGCCTTCCAGGCGTTCCCGCTGCTGATCCTGGCCCTGGCGCTGGTCTCCTTGTCGGGCAACAAGCTCTACATGGTGGTGGTCGCCATCGCCCTGATCAACGTGCCCCGATACATCCGACTGATGCGCAGCGAGATCCTCTCCCTGCGTGAGAGCCGCTTCATCGAGGCGGCGATCGCGATGGGCGCCTCCACCTCGCGGGTCACCTTCAAGCACCTGCTGCCCAACGTCTGGGGCATCGTCCTGGTGCAGACCTCGCTGACCATTGCCAACGCGATCGTGGTCATCGCCTCGCTCTCATTCCTGGGCGTCGGGGTCTCCGCACCGACCCCGTCCTGGGGCGGCATGATCCGCGACGGTGCCGGCAACATGGCATCGGGTGAGTGGTGGATCGCAGGGTTCGCCGGCCTCGCAGTGCTGCTGTGCGTGCTGGCCTTCAACCAGCTCGCCGACGCGATCGGCGATCGAACCGCAAGGACGTACCGATGAATTCAGTTGCCGAAACCATCCTCGATGTGCGCAACCTGGCCGTCTCGATCGCGACCCCGGACGGTGTCGTCAACCCCGTCAAGGGCGTCGACCTCACCGTCCGCAAGGGTGAGATCGTAGGTGTCGTGGGTGAGTCGGGCTGCGGCAAGTCCACGACCATCAAGGGTGTCCTCAAGCTGCTCGGCCCCAACAGCACCGTCACCGCCGACAAGATCGAACTGGCCGGCCACGGCGACATCTCCGGCTTCAAGCCCAGGCAGATGAACACCATCCGAGGTCGGGCCGTCGGCTTCGTCGCGCAGAACCCCTTCGGGTCCCTCAACCCGATCTACACGATCGAACGACAGTTCTACGAGCTGCAGAAGGCGCACCGCACCGGCGTCTCCAAGCGGGAGTCGCGCGAGATCGCCCGTGACATGTTGAACGGGGTCGGCATCGTCGGCCCCGAACGGGTGCTCAACGGATATGCCCACCAACTCTCCGGCGGGATGGCGCAGCGGGTCGTGATCGCTCTGGCGACCACCCTCTCGCCGAAGCTCCTCTTCGCCGATGAGCCCACCACAGGACTCGACGCCACCGTGCAGGCCCAGATCCTCGACCTGATCACCGGACTCGTCGCCGACGAGGGGCGATCGATGCTGCTGGTGACCCACGACCTGGGGGTCATCGCGCAGTACTGCCAGCGGGTCGTCGTCATGTACGGCGGTGAAGTGGTGGAGCAAGGGTCTGTGATGGACGTGATGGTCTCTCCGCAGCACTCCTACACCCAGCAACTGATCGGTTCCGTTCCCAAGTCGGGGGAGAAGTTGAATGTCGCTCGTTGAGATCACCGACGTCGTCAAGACGTTTGCCGCCCGACAGCGCGGCGGCGACCCGGTCCGGGCGCTCAGGGGCGTGAGCCTGCAGGTCAATGAGGGGGAGACCGTCGCGATCATCGGCGAGTCCGGCTCCGGCAAGTCGACACTCGGAAAGGCCGCACTCCGACTGATCGACGTGGACTCCGGCTCCATCCGGATCGACGGCGACGAGATCACGACACTGGAGACGCGGGCGCTGCGCGCCAAGCGAGCAGACATGCAGGTGGTCTTCCAAGAACCGTTCGAGTCCCTGAACCCTCGGCTGGCGATCGGTGCGATCATCGCCGAGCCGTTGCAGATCCACCGACCTGAGCTGGGGACCACCGAGATCCGTAAGCAGGTCCTCCAGGTGATGGACAAGGTGGGTTTGCCCGCAGCCCAGGCGAGCCGGTTGCCCGGTGAGCTCTCGGGCGGTCAGCAGCAACGCGTGGGTATTGCGCGAGCGATCATCAGTCGCCCGCGGTTCCTCGTGCTCGATGAGCCGACCTCCTCGCTGGACCTCTCCATCCGGGCCCAGGTCCTGGCGCTGCTGGCGGAACTGCAGGAGGAGTCGCGGATGGCCTACCTGTTCGTCTCCCACGACATGCACACGGTGGAGTGGATCAGCGACCGGATCGCGGTGATGTACCTCGGTGAGATCGTCGAGACAGCCCCGACCCGGCAGCTCTTCGACAACCCGGGGCACGCGTACACCCGCACCCTGCTGTCGGCCAGACTGTCCGCAGACCCGCGGGAGCGACACGCGTACAAGGCGTTCGCCGGCGACACGACCGTGCGCCAGGTCAGCACCGGGGACGCATCATGACTGCTGGCGCCCAGGCCACCGTCGTCGACGGGGCCGCGATGCGCTGGGTCAACGGCGCCGAGGTCTACGAGACGATGGAGCCTGCGTTCCGGGACAACATCGGGCAGGACCGTGAGGCTGCCCTGACGCTCCTGCGGCGCTACAACGCCCGGTGCCTGTGGAAGGACGACACGACCAGTCGCCGGATCGACCACATCCGCGCCGACCCCGGGTACGTCGACCTGTCGGAGGCCTACCACGACTCGGTCGAGGAGTGTTTGGTCCTGGGTGGTGCCGTGGAACTCACGGCCGAGGGGGACTTCGAGGCCGGGGACTACTTCTGGCGGCCGCCGGGCTGGGTCCACTCCGCGTCCAGCCCCCAGGGGTTCGAGGCGATCCTGATGATGGAGGGCGAGGACAGCACCGAAGGTTCGGACCGCGTCAGTCGGGTCGTACGCCCTGACGAGGATGCCGGTGAGCACGTGTCGCAGGCTGACCAGTTGGGTCCGCGAGGCTATGTGCGCCGTGCCGAGAGTCGATTCATGCCCTGGCGCGACCACGACGACCACGGCACCCGCCTGGGCGGCGGCGCGACGGCGAAGGTCCTGAGCCTCAATGCCGACACCGGGGCCGAGACTGTGCTCGTGCAGGTACCGGCCGGGTGGAGCAGCCTCCCCGAGCGATCCGAGCGCGAACGTTTCATCATCAACACCTCAGGTGCGTTGCTGGTCGATGACCAGGAGCTGGCCGAACCCAGCCTCGTGCGGGTGCCCGCCGGAGTCGTCGCGCCGCGACTGCACGCGCCCGGTGGGGCCGAACTCATGGTCAAGACCGGTCCGCCCGCGGACCCGACCGCTCAATGAAGGAGCACTGATGCACTCCGGGTACGTCGACGGAACGTGGGGGCAGGTCCACTACCGCCAGTGCGGGAGCACCGGCCCGTGGCTGGTGCTCTTCCACGAGTCACCGTTGTCCAGCGAAGTGTGGAGGCGGGTGATGCCGTTGCTCGCACCCGACCTGCGGGTCATCGCGTTCGACACCCCCGGGTACGGAGCATCCGCGCCCCCGCCCGGACCCGACACCGAGATTCCGGAGTACGCCGGTGTGCTGGCTGCAGCGGCAGCTGAGCTCGGCGTCACCGACGCGGTCTTCTGCGGGGTGCACACCGGGGCCTCGCTGGCAATCGAGGCGTCCTTGGCGTTCTCCGGCACGAGTCGCGGGGCCGTCCTCAGTGGGGTGGCCCTCTATGACGACGAGGAGCGCGCCGAGCACCTGGCCAACTGGGCCCCTGATACGGCCGCGGACCTCCAGGGGACCCAGTTCGACTGGGCCGTGGAGCGGTACCAGCGCATCTGGCCCGGACTGGACGCGGAGATGTTGCACCTCGCGGCGGTCGAGGCCCTACGGGTTCTGCCCCGCTACCACTGGGGCTACCGCGCTGCCTTCCGGCACGACCCGGCCGGCCCGCTGGCCGCGCTGGACATCCCGGTGCTGCTGCTCGACGCCGAGCATGACCTGCTGGCCGACAAGGACGAGCGCGCTCTCGAACTCGCCCAGAATGCGAGGCTCGAGATCCTGCCCGACCTCCCCGGTCAGCCCCACCTGCGCGAGCCCGCGGCCTACGCGGCACACCTGTTGGAGTTCGTGCGCGAGGTGAACCCATGACCCGGGTGCTCCGCGAGACCCGCGACCAGGTCATGTACCTGACGATCCACGGGCCCGACACGATGAACAGCATGACGCCCGAGTCGATGAGCGACTTCGAAGCCGCTCTCGACGAGGCAGAGGCCAGCACCGACCTGCGGGCCGTGGTGATCACCGGGACCGGTGACCGGGCGTTCAGCGTCGGCATCGACATCACCTTCCTGGGGCAGCGCTTCGGAGATCCCCATGGCGTCTTCCTGCCCTACCTCGACCGCTTCCACGCGGTACTGCGGCGCTTCGAGTTGCTCCCGGTCCCTGTGGTGGCGGCGGTCAACGGCCTGGCCCGGGCCGGGGGTTTCGAGATCATCCTCGCCGCCGACCTGGTGGTGGTGGCGGACACAGCCCGGGTGGGCGACATCCATCTTGAGTTCGGGGTGCCACCCGGTGCCGGTGCCAGCCAACGGGCTGCACGCAAGCTGGGGGACCAGCGGGCCAAGGCCCTGATGCTGACCTCGATGTGGCTCGACGCACCGACGGCGGTGGAGTGGGGCCTGGCGTTGCGCCACGTTCCGAGCGCTGAGCTGGGTGCTTCGGTGGAGGAGCTCCTGGTCAGGGTCCGCGGGCTCTCCAGACCGGGGATGGCCGCCACCAAGCTCGCGATCGCCGCCGCCCAGGACCGCCACGTCACCGACGGGTTGGCCTACGAACGCGAGATGTTCGAGAAGTTCCTGGCCCGCGACGACGCGGCCGAGGGGTACCTCGCCTTCGTCGAGAAGCGACGACCCACCTGGGGGGATGCGGATGTCCGCGGACTCCGCTGACCACGGGGGCTGGGTCGAGACTGACTCCGTCACCCTGGATGGCGACCTGGTCGCGACCTTGGTGAGCCGCGGCGGCTACACCCACCCACTCTTCGACGTCGCCACCCACGGCGAGTCCACCCCACTGCCGGGGCAGGGGGTGCTCCTGCTCGCGGGCGGACTCGTCGAGCAGTGCGGGGTGCTGGACGACGCGGTGGCGATGCTCGAGCTCAAGTCCGTCAGGTTCAACCAGATGGTGCGCGCGGGCGACGACCTGCGCGTACGGGTCACTCCTGGTGAGTGGCGAGAAACCAGTTCCGGAAAGTTCGTGCAGCAGTTCGCCTGGGTCGTCCTGACCCGGGTCGACGACGTGGTGGCGCAGTCCGACGTCGTGATGCTGATGCACCAGTACGTGAGAGGAAACTGAGCATGTCGCTCAAGCTCAACATGGCCAACGGCATCCGGGAGTTCGCGCGCTCGACGCCACACCGGTTGGCTGCGGTCGAGGGCGACCGCAGTCTGACCTTCGCCGCGATGGACGAGCGGTCCAGTCGCCTGGCTCAAGGCGTACTCGCTCTGGGAGGAGGGCCTCAGGCGCCGGTTGCCGTGCTCGCGGGCAACCGGATCGAGTACTTCGAGATCATGACCGCGATGGCGAAGGCGGGCGTGCCCGTCGTACCGCTCAACTCGCGCAACAACAGTGTCGACAACGAGTACATCATCGAGCACTCGGGTGCCCGGATCCTGATCCTCGATCCCGACCTCGCCGACAACGCCAGCACGTTCATCGAAGGCCTCGACGCAGTGATCGCGTTCGGCGGCCACGACAGCGGTCGTGACTACGAGCAGTTCCTCGATGCCCAGCGGGCGGTCGACCCCAGGATCGCGGTCGGTGACGATGACACGTTCTGCATCACCTACACCTCCGGCACGACGGGGCGCCCCAAGGGGGTCGTGCTCACCCACAAGGGTCGCCTGCTGACGGCGTACGGCGCCGCCATCGAGTACGGGCTGGGTCCGGGGAAGCAAACCATGGCGGTCGCCCCGCTCTACCACGGCGCAGGATTCTCGTTCGGCTTCGCCGGGCCGCAGTTGGGCGGTCAGGTGACCGTGCAGAAGAAGTGGGATCCCGAACAGTTCCTGCAGATGCTGCAGTCCTCGGGCACCTCCACCGTCTTCCTGGTGCCCACCCACGCACAGCAGATCCGGCGCATCGTCGAGGAACCAGCCGGGACCTACGACCTCTCCGCGTTGAAGACTCTCTACTTCAACGCGGCTGCGCTTCCGATCGAGCTGAAGGAGTGGGTGCACGAGGCCTTCCCCGGTGTCGGGATCCACGAGCTCTACGGCTCCACCGAGTGCTCGATCGTCAGTGACCTGCGCCCTGCCGATTCGATGCGCAAGGCCGGCAGCGTCGGGCATCCGTGGTTCATGAACGAGGTCAAGCTGCTAGACGACTCCGGTCAGCCGGTCGCCCCGGGGGAGCCCGGTGAGCTGTGGGCCCGCTCGCCGATGCTGATGAAGGAGTACCTCAACAACCCGGAGGCCACCCGAGAGGCGACCGACGATGACGGGTTCATCACGGTCGGTGACGTTGCCGTGGCCGACGAGGAGGGCTTCCTCTCGATCGTGGACCGCAAGAAGGACATGATCATCGCCGGCGGGGTCAACATCTTTCCCCGCGAGATCGAAGAGGTCATCGGCCGTCACCCCTCGGTCGACGAGGTCGCCGTGGTCGGGGTGCCGGACCCCACGTACGGCGAGCGAATCGCAGCCTTCGTCGTGGCGAACCGCGGGGAGCAGATCGACCCCGGTGCGCTGGAGGCACACGTCTTGGCGGGAGTCGCGAAGTACAAGCTTCCGCGCGAATGGCACGCAGTCGAGGCGCTTCCACGCAATGCCGGCGGCAAGATCCTCAAGCGCCAGATCCGGGACGACTACGTGGCAGCGAGTCGGCTCGGGGAGTGAGAGTCCAGTGGTGATGCAAGCGCGCGCGGAGACTCCGTTGTCGGTCAGCCGGGTCCGGCCCGCCTATCAACAGGTGGCAGACCAACTGCGCCAGTTGATCCTTGAGGGGAGACTCTGTGTCGGTGACCGCTTGCCGTCAGAGGGGGAACTCGCCTCACAGTTCGGGGTGAGCCGCAGCACTGTGCGCGAGGCTCTGCGGGCGCTCGCTTCGCGGGACCTCATCCACACCACCCGCGGCCCGACCGGTGGCACCTTCGTCTCGCAGGTGAAGGTGGAGAAGATCAGCGACTATCTGGAGACCAGCATCGGTCGGCTGTCGGGCGACAAGGGCGTCACGGTCCAGGAGATGTTGGAGGCCAGGGACGTCCTGGAGGTTCCCGCGGCACGACTGGCGGCAGATCGCCGGCAAGCGTGCCACCTCGAGGCGATGCGCGCTGCCATCGAGCGAGAGGTGGCGACTCGAGGACGGAACGACCGCTTTGCCGAGCACCGGGACTTCCACCAGGTCATCGTGGAGGCCTCGGGGAACGTCTTGCTGGGGATGATGAACGAACCGGTCTTCCGCGTCCTCCAGGCGAAGTTCCTCAGGCCCACGGTGCCCGAGGGGTTCTGGGCCACCGTCGACCACGACCACGGCGCTCTCCTCACAGCGATCGGCGACCGGGACGCGGTTGCCGCGGGGCAGCTCATGGCTGACCACCTCGTGGCTCTGCGCGACGCGTACACCGAGTGACCACCTCCGTACGGCGCGCTCTTGCGCGTCATCCTCACCGCACTCGTGGGCCCTCGGGGCGAGTGCACCAAATGAATGGAGCAGAGCAATGGCTCGACCGACGACCCTGGAACTCATTGCCACGGACCAGCCTTGGCGCACCGTCCCCATGGACGGCGCCAACCTGCCCCTGGACGTCGTGCCGCTGGCGTCGGGTGCTGACGAGTTCGTGATCCTCGCCCGGTTCCCGGCTGGTTTTGTGCGCGATGTCGCCGGGGGGTACCACGCCGCCGAGACCTTCCTCGTAATCGATGGGCAGCTGACCCTGGAGGGCCATGATGTGGCGCGCGGGGACCTGACCCATGTTCCGGCCGAACAGCTGCGCGAGGACATGCGGACCGAAGCCGGATGTCTGGCGTTGGCCTGGTTCAGCGGCGCTGCGACCTTCGTGCCAGCAGGGGAACTCGGAGTCAGCGAGGGTGACATCCGTACGGTCCGCGTCCTCGACGCCCCCGATGGCGTGCTCATCGAGACCCCTGAGGCCGTGTGGTCGATCGAACTTTCCTCCGATGGTGAAAGCATCGACACGGGGCTGAGCCGGTGGATCCTGGAGGGCCCCGATCGTGAGGGCCCCCTGCTGACCCGGACCCGCGCATGATCATCGGCGCGGACTGGCGGGGCAAGGAGGGCATCTACGGCGGGAAGGTGGCCGCCTGCCTGGCCGATGCCGTGCAGATCGATCCGGACCTCGCCGGACTCGAGCTCGCCTCCATGTGGGTCGAGTTCTCCGGCACCGTGTTTCCTGGTCCGGTGGAGGTGGTCGCCGAGACCGTGCACCGTGGCCGGAGCACGGCGACCGTACGAGCAACCCTCGTCCAGGGAAGGCAACGCGCCAGCGCCGTGGCCAAGCTGATCGCTTCCGGAGGGAGGACGCCGTTGGAGCCGCGCCGGTGGGCAGCGCTGCCGGACCCCGAGAAGCTCCACGACTTCCAGGCCCCTTGGGGGGAGCTGGAGTACGACTCGAAGTTTCAGATCCGCGTTGCTGGTCAGTCGGCGGACGAGGGGATCATCACGACACGGGCCTGGGTACGCACCCAAGCAGACACCCACCTCGGACACGGTGGTGCCGAAGCGGCGCTGCTCGATCTACTGCCCCCGGGGCTCTTCTTCGCTGATCCGGTGCCGGCCTACGTCCCGACAATCGACTTCGCACTGCATCTCAACCCGAACGCCCGGGTCCGCCCAGGTCAGTGGCTCTGGGGCGAAATGCGCACGGAGTGGGCCGACGAGGAGTTCTGTGCCGACACCGGCACGCTGTACCGGCCCGATGGCACCTTCGTGGCCCGCGGGACCCAGACCCGACGGGTCGTGCGCTGAGCAGAACCCCTCGCGCGGCGCCCGGACTCGCGGCCCCACGGACTGCTCAGGAGGGAATCGGCACCTGGGCCGGTAGACCAATGATGCGGTCGGCCATCTCGACCACAAGGTCGGCGACCTGGGAGCTGGGGGCCTCGGGGCTGGGGCGCAACCGGTGGGCGTTGTCGCAGAGGGTCAGGGTTGCCTGGGCACGGGGGCGGGCGTTCTCGGGGCCAGCGAGCTGAGCGACCAGTGCCTCCAGATAGTCGTGGTACAGCCGACGGGCGGCTTTGATCTGGGCCTGTTCGGCCCCCGACATGGCGCCGTACACCCCGAGCCCACCGAAAGCGGCATGCCAAGCGAGCCCTTTCGCTCCGTTGTCCAACTGCCACGAGACGTGCTGGCGGATCAACGTCTCCAACTGCTCGCGGGTCGACATCGTCGGTGTCAGCGGCCTTGAGACGTGGGCGAGCACCTCGTCGCAGATGTCACGCAGCCCTTCGAACAGGATCTCCTGCTTGCCCCGTGGGAAGTGGGCGTACAGACTGCCGGCCTGGACCCCGACGGCGCTGGCGATGGCGCGCATCGAGGTACCGCCGTATCCGAGCCGGGTGAACAGCGACATGGCTTCACCGATGATGGTGCGACGAGTGCCCTCCGGGTCAGACCGCTGGCTGTCACGAACATGCACCAGCAGCCTGAGCAGATGGAGATCTGGAGTCACTGGCTCATCAGGCATGGGCCCAGCCTAGTGCGACCCGGCTTGGGATGTGCACCAGCACGAGCCATCTTCCCAACGTTCGTGAGCGTGTCAGCTCAAGGACCCCACGACCGGATCACGCAGCCGTATGGCCACGAGCGCGACATCGTCGTCGGCACGCTCAGGCATCAGCCGTGTCAGCAACTCGTCGCCGACGGTCTCGAGGTCGGCGCCGTCCGCGACCAGTTCCGCGAGGGTGGTGCGCAGCAAATCGATGCCGTCATCGAGGTCCTGGCCGCGTCGCTCGACCAAGCCGTCGGAGTAGAGCAGCACCGTTGACCCCACCGGTATGGCGACGACCGCCTCGGCGCGCTCGACGCCGAGGTTCATGCCGAGCAGCAGGTCGGGTCCTTCGCCCTCGAGCACCTGGGTGAGCACGCTGCCGTCGGCCTGCGGAACGGCGACGATCAGCGGCGGGTGACCGGCGTTGGACCAGCGCAGTCGCGCTGTTCCGGCCGCGCGTTCCTCCGGCGTCTGCTCCACCTGGGCGACGACCGCGGTCGCGGTGGTCTCGATCTGCAGCACCGGCATGGCCTGGTCGACGCGCTGCAGGATATCGGCCGGCCCGGCGCCGGTGGTGACGGCGATGCCGCGCAGCAGCGCGCGCAAGTGGCCCATGGCGGCTGCGGCGACGGTGTCGTGCCCGACCACGTCGCCGATCACCAGGACCACGGAGCCATCGGTCTGCTGGAAGGAGTCGTACCAGTCGCCGCCGACCTGGGCGACCTCGGCGGCCGGCTCGTACCGGACCACCACCTGGAGGTGTTCGGGGTTCGGCGGCGGGGTGAGGAGGCTGCGCTGCAGCCCCTCGGCGAGTTCGCGCTGTTTGGCGTACGCCTGGGCGTTGTCCAGCGCCATTCCGGCTCGAGCCGAGATGTCCACGAGCGTGTTCAGCTCGTCGGGAGTGAACGGAGCCATCCCGTGCCCGCGTCCGACGGTGAGCGCACCGACCGTACGACCCCGGCCGCGAATCGGTAGGAAGACGGCGCACTGTGGCTCGAGCTCGAGGTACCGCTCGCGTGCCTCACCGGGGGCGAGGGTCGCGGTGACCTGCTCGTCGGCGCGGTCAGCCACGAGGACGGAGCTTCCGCCGCTGAGGGCCTTGGCCAGGTAGGAGTTGTCGGAGAGCGCCGACACCCGCAGTTCGGTGTACCGCTCCAGTGTCGGCAGCCGCGCGGGGTCGGCGTGTGCGAGGCCGATGTCACGCAGGTGTCGTCGCCAGTCTCGCTGGGTGAACGGCTCCGGGTGGTCGAGCAAGGTGACGATGCACCACTCACCCAGCCGAGGCACGATGAGCTCGGCCAGTCGGCCGACCGCCTGATAGGTGTCGAAGGTCGACGTCAGCGACGAGGTGACCTCGGCGAGCAGCGAGCCACGCGCCGCAGCGCGCGCCAACTCGTCCTCGGTGGCGCGGCGGTCTGTGATGTCCAGGAAGTAGACCGCGAGGCCTTCCGGGCTGGGCCAGGCGCGGACCTCGTACCAGGCGTCCAGCGGTGGCGGGTAGTAGGCCTCGAACGTGACAGGTTCCCCCGACTCCGCTGCGCGCCGGTAGTGCACCTCGAAGTCGCTGCCAACCGCCTCCGGGAACAGCTCCCACAGCACGTGCCCGCCCAGCTCAACCGAGACACCGGCCAACAGTTGCTGCGCTCCGGCGTTGGCGTAGGTGAAGCGCCATTCCCGGTCCACGCTGAAGAAGGCGCTGGGCATGGCTTCCAGTACGCGGGCAATCCGCGCCTCACCTTCCTGCACCTGCGTGGTGTCCAGGACGGCGCCCACGAGCCGCTCGGCCCGGCCCGAGAGACCGGGGAACGCCTGGCCGCGTGCCAGCACCCAGCGCGTCGGGCCGTCGGGCGGCACCACGCGGTACTCCACGTCGAGCACGCCACACTCCTCGATCGCGGTCCGCCAGGCGTGCGTGACACGGTCGACGTCGTCGGCGTGCACGAGGGAGGTGAAGGTCTCGATCCGGCCGTCGAAGCGGTCGTGATCCAAGCCGAAGAGTTCCAACGTGCGGTCGTCCCAGTGCAGCTCGTTGGTGCGCAGGTTCCAGTCGTAGGCGCCCACTCCGGCGGCCTCCACCGCGACGCTCCAGACCTGCCGGTCCTCGCCGTAGCTGGCCTCGACAGCGGCCAGCTCCAGCTCAGCGGTCACGGCCTCGGCGAGCAGCTCCAGGAGCACGACGTCGGCATCGGTCCACGTACGCACGTGGTCGTCGTAGGCGCAGAGCGCTCCGACCACGTGGCCACCGGCGCGCAGCGGCACTCCAACGTACGTGCGAACGGCACCACTGGTCACGGGCGCCAACCCTGCGACGCGTTCGTCCTGAACGGCGTCTTGAACCACCACCGGCGTGCCGTTCTTCACGGTCACCGTGCAGAGCGAATCCTCGGCGGGGGACTCGTGGAACTCGCTGGCAGCGGCCACGCCGGTGCCGCCAACGACGGTCTGGACGTCCGAGATCATCGACACCTGGGACGAGGTCGTGCCCAGCAGCCGAGCGGTCAGGTCAGTCAGCCGGCTCAGGCGGGTGGTGCCGACGAGATGGCCGGTGATCAACCGGGCGTAGTCGGACCGCAGAAACTCCGGGTCATCTCCAAGACCGACGGTGAGTGCCGAGCGCGGCGCAGGGTGGAGCAGTTCATTGTTGTTCAAGGACAACCCGTCAAGCTGTGTGTAGGGCGCTTTGCTTCACCCGAGAGATCATTGTGACACGTGCGCGAGGAAATTCGGCTCACGCGCCCTTGGCGTGATGTATGGCTGTGCGGACCAAGGCACTGAGCCATAATGGTGTGCATGAGCCAGTCCCCGCTTGCGGCGGTCACAGAAGCACTGTCTGCCCTCGCGGAAGTGCTCTATTCGCGCGGCGAGTACGACGACGTGTACGCCGCCGTGTGCCGCATCGCCGTCGACGTCGTGCCGGGCTGTGATCACGCCTGCCTGAGCACACTGCAAGGAGGCGGAGAGTTGACGTCTCACGGCGCGACCGACGCTGTCGCCTCCCATGTCGACCGGCTGGAGAGCGAACTGCGGGAAGGGCCTTGCTATGACGCCATGACCGAGGAGTCCTTCCAGATGGATCGGGACATTCGCACTGATCCGTCATGGCCAGCGTTGGCGGAGCGCGTGCTGAAGGAGACGCCCGTCCGCGGGATGATCGGCTATCGCGTCAATGTCGGCGCGCGGAAGGCCGGCGCGCTCAACCTGTTCTCCGACACTCCCGGAGGTTTCGATGCGGAAGCCGCCGACATGGGCGCCATCATCGCTGCGTTCGCCTCGACCGCCCTCGGTGCCGCGGCCCAGCACGAGCGCGCCGAAACCCTGGCGCGCGGATTGCAGAGCAACCGAGAGATCGGCAAAGCAATGGGGATGTTGATGTCGACTCGTGGCATCTCGGAGGAGGAGGCTTTCGACACCCTGAGCCGGATGTCGCAGCACCTGAACATCAAACTGGCCCAGTTGGCGCGCCAGGTCGTGGACGAACAGATGGGGACCACTGCGTCCACCTGATGTCTGCTGTCAGGGGTATGGACAGGACCCCCTCCGGAGCGGGACGGTAATGAGACCACTTCTCGGGAGGTAGTCCATGAAGACGTCCAGATTCGCCCGCAGCACCGCCCTCGCAGCCACCTCAGCGCTCGCCCTGAGCGGCCTTCTCCTCAGCCCCGGCAACGCCGGCGGGCCGGGCGGCCACCGCGGACCACACCATCCGCCGCCCAAGGCGCCAGCCAAGGTCGCGACCGCGACCGGCTACGGGGGAGCGGTCTCCACCGTTGACCCCGACGCGACCAACGCCGCGCTGAAGGTCCTGCGCCGCGGGGGCAACGCCACCGACGCCGCCGTCGCCGCAGCTGCCACCCTGGGCGTGACCGAGCCGTACAGCGCCGGCCTCGGAGGTGGCGGCTACTTCGTCCACTACGACGCCCGCACCAGGCGGGTCTCCACCATCGACGGCCGCGAGACCGCGCCGCAGACGATGCCGAACGACGCCTTCATCGACCCCGCCACCGGTGAGCCCTACAACTTCACGCCCGAGCTGGTCACCAGTGGCGTCTCCGTCGGTGTGCCCGGCACCCCGCTCACCTGGCAACGGGCGCTCGACAAGTGGGGCACCCTGAGCTTGCGCAAGGCGCTCGCACCCGCAGTGCAGGTCGCCAGTCGCGGGTTCGTGGTCGACGAGACCTTCCGGCAGCAGACTCTCGACAACCAGGTCCGCTTCGAGGCGTTCCCGGCGACCAGCGACCTCTTCCTGCCCGGCGGCGACGCCCCGCAGGTGGGCACCACCTTCCGCAACCGCGACCTGGCCAAGACCTACCGGATGCTCGGTCAACGAGGCGTCCGTTCCTTCTACCGCGGGCCGCTCGCCGAGCTGATGGTCGACGTCGTACGCGACCCGCGTACGAGCGCTGACACGTCCCTTCCCGTGCCGCCGGGCTACCTGTCGGCCAGCGATCTTCGCGACTACAAGGTGCTCGAGCAGCGCCCCACGCAGAGCGACTACCGCGGATTCCAGGTGTACGGGATGGCGCCCAGCTCCTCGGGTGGTACGACCGTGGGTGAGGCGCTCAACATCCTCGAACGCTTCAACCTCCGCGACATGGACGAGACCGACGCGCTGCACCACTACTTCGAGGCCAGTGCGCTCGCCTTCGCCGACCGCGGCCGCTACCTCGGGGACCCGGCGTACGTCGACGTCCCGGTCAGCGACCTGCTCAGCGACCGTTTCGCCGCGGAAAGGGCCTGTGAGATCGACCCCGACGCGGCGCTGTCGAAGCCAGTCTCGGCCGGTGACGTGACCTCGTACGACGGGGTCTGTGACGCCGCCAGCGCCACCGGCGAGACCGATGCCGACACCGAGAACATCTCCACGACCCACCTGACGGTGGCTGACAAGTGGGGCAACGTGGTGGCCTACACGTTGACGATCGAGCAGACCGGCGGGTCGGGTCAGGTGGTCCCCGGGCACGGGTTCATCCTGAACAACGAGCTCACCGACTTCTCGACCGTCTACGACCCGGAGGACCCCAACCGGATCCAGCCGGGCAAGCGTCCGCGTTCGTCGATGTCGCCCACGATCGTGCTCCGCCACGGCAAGCCCTTCTTGGCGCTCGGCTCACCCGGTGGGTCGACGATCATCACCACGGTGCTGCAGATGCTGGTGAACCGGATCGACCTGGGGATGAACATCTCCGAGTCGATTGCGGCTCCTCGGGCCACGCAGCGCAACACGACCAACGTGACCGCTGAGCCCGCGTTCATCGATCGCTACGGGACCGCGCTCAGGGCACTGGATCACACCCTCGTCGCCTCCGGTGACAGCTTCAGCAGCGCCGCCGAGATCGGAGCCGCGAGCGCGATCGAATTCGGACGCTGGGGAAGGATGACCGCGGTCGCCGAGCCTGACCGTCGCGGCGGGGGAGCAGCGGCGGTGGTGTGGCGCGTGCGCTGAGGGACGAGTTCAGGCGAGGGAGTCGCGCGTCCGGTGACGCGCGACTTCCGCGCGCTCCTTGATGCCCAGGAGCATTCGCCGTTCCATGATCGCGTGGGGGAGCTCGATGAAGAGGATGTACGCCGCCCCCGCGAGTCCCCGCTCTGCGTGGGAGCGGGCGATCAGCCGGCAGGTGTGTGGTGTCACGGGCTCCACCACATAGGCCCCCCAGTTGGCGATCAACATCGACCGCGGAGGATCGATGGCCTCGATGGTGGTCGCATAGCCGGGGAAGACCTCCAACGAATCACCTGCGTCGAGGTGCTGCCATTCGGGATGCACCCTGGAGGCGCTCCGCAGGCGACACCCGGCCAGGTTCTCCAACCAGTCGTAGGAGTAGAAGCCGCCCCGATCCCTGCCGATCTGGACCAGCCACGACCACACCTCATGGGCGGGGGCGTGCACCGTCACCGCCCGAGTGGTGGTGAAGAGAGGGCGCTCGATGTCGCCGGGGTAGCTCGCAGTGCGCTCCGCCTGACTGGCCCCCCAGCGCCGCAGCCACGGACGGAGGAGGAGCGCGTAGACCCAGGGGGTCAGCGTCGCTGCTGAGGTCACTGTCCAGGCAGCCCTGCGAGCGGGTGGGGACGACAGCCGCTCCGGCCATTTCCTCGCCGCGCTGATCGGCGCGAGCAAGCCACCCAGGGCGAGTGCGACGGGTCCCCCCGAGACGACCAGCAGGGCCCGGACCACGGCCAGTCTGGGGACGGACTCCGTGGTCATCGTGGCTCCCTGCCCTCGCGCGATCGCGCAGGCACGAGCCCACGACCCCACTCCTGGGCGCGCGCGACCTCCCCGTCGAGCAAGGGACCAGACATGTCATCCACGTAGAAGCTCTCCACGTCGATGAGGCGACCCAGATGGTGACGCCTCACCGACTTGCCGGCCGCCTTGGCCGCGGACCCCGGCAACTTGCGTACGGAGGCGACGCGGGTGTCGAAGGTCGCGACGTCGACCACGTCCGAGGAGGGCTGCTGCTCCAACCACTCACGGATGCCGCGGGCTTCGTGACCGGGCAGAGCCCCCTTGCCGCTCGCGTCCTTGCGGGTGTTGGCGCGGCTCATCGAGAAGGCGTGGGTGGGACCGCCGATGACCAGGAGATCGACGTCCGTGGGCAGGGCGGCCGGAGCCTCCATGACGTCGAGGACCGGCACCTGCTCGCCCGACACCTCGGCCAACCCCTCGGCCACCGCCTCAGCGATGCTTCGAGTGTTGCCCCACATCGACTCGTACACGACCAAAGTGCTCACGGCTGCCTCCTGGGACTGGCGATGAGAAGGGTGGGTCGGTGACGCCCGCGCTCGTCAACCATGACCCCTCCTCGAGGCACTGACCAGCGCGTACGCCACCAGGGCGATGCCGACGAGGAGCGCGAGCGCGGCGAGAACACCGAGGGTGGCGGCCGCCTTGCCGAGGACTGGCAACTCCGCTCCCACCGCCATCTCCGTGCGGATGACGGGAGTCGCGTCGGAGTTCATCGCCACGAACGTCCAGTCACCGTCGGTCGGCTCCCAGGTGATCGAGAGAGGGCCGGTCCCGGAGTCCTGCGCCACCCAGAAGTCCTGCTCACCGGGGGCGGCGGGCGTGCTGGCGCCCGGATGGTCCGTCATGGTCGGATCGTCGTCCTGCACGCCGGTCACGGTCTCGTGGCTGACGTCGGTGAGGTAGTCCCGCACCTCGTCAGTGGGGGCGATCCCGATGAAGAGATCGGAGTCCGACTCCGGTGTCGCGGTCAGGCGTGCGTCCCCCAGCAGTTGGGCCGGGAGGAAGTCGCCGGGGACATCGCTGTGCAGCCGCAGGCTCTCGGAGGTGATCGCGTGGGTGGTGGTGTCGAGCGCCAGCTGATCGCTCATCATGAAACCGTCCCGGTCCCGCTCCTCCTGCTCGATCCAGGTCAGGGTGCCGGCCGCTCCGGCGAGGCTGACCGCGATGAACACCAACAGAGACCCCAGGGTCAGGGCAACCACTCGTCCCGTTGTCCACCGCGAACGCTGCGGCGCAGGGGAGCCGCCGGGCGCCGACGCCACGGCGCTCGCGACAGCGGGATCCTGCGCGGAGGTGGCTGCGGGCCCTGCCGCAGGACCCGGGTGCCCGCCTGGCCCCGCGTCGAGTCCGCCCTGGTCCAGCGCGAACGGCGGGTAGCGATCGGTCATCAGGAGCACGTACCCCGCGACCCGGAAGACCCATCGGTTCAGTCCGACCACCAGGGCGAAGAGTCGCTCGGGGTAGCGGCCCGTGAAGAGCAGGAACACCCCAGCGACCAGGACCAGCAACCCGATCAGACCGACCCCGGAGGACGACGCGCCGTTGTCGTCGGGAGCGGTGTACCCCACGCCCCCCAGAAGGAGACCCAGGACGAAGTAGTGCGGGATGGCCAACAGCCACGACTTCACCAGGACCTTGCCCCGCGACAGGCTCTCCGGGTGGTCGACCTCGAGGTGGGCGGGGTAGTCGGCCACCTCGTGCAGGGAGAACGGTGGGTAGCGGTCGGTCCCGAGGGCACCGTAGGCGTAGAACGAGACCCGCCACGACCAGCGCAGCACCCCGACGTTGAAGTCGAACAGCGAGCGCGGGTAGCGGGCCGTGAGCAGGATCGCGAAGAACGCGATGACGCTCGTCACCAGGACCGCGATCCACAGGAAGGCCAGGATCACGTAGTGCGGGAGGGCCAGGAGCCACTTCACCAGCCACAGGGCCCGGCTCGTCCCGGGGTCGAACGTGGCGTGGATGCGGACAGGGTAGGGCGCGGCGGACGGTGGTTGCTCTGACGTGCTCATCGTGCCTCCCTCGAGGTCAGCGCAGGACCGGGTTTCCCTGGACGACCGAGGTGTGTCCCCACCAGCGACCCAGGCCCCAGGTGTCACCGGCACAGGTGAGAGCGAGCACCACCAGCGCCACGGCTGAGAGCAGGTGGTCGTCGATCACCGGGTTGTTCTCCGGGGGCAGGACGACCGTCCACATCAACACGTACAGCAGGGCTCCGCTGGCCGCGGCGACACGCATCGCGACACCCAGGGTGAGCGCGACACCGATGCAGATGAGGCCGACCATGAAGAGCCAGTCGGCCCAGGCGTCGCCGGCGATCGAGTTGTAGAACTCCTCGAACGGGCCGTCGGCCCCGAAGGTGAGGAAGCCCTCGGTGGGGCTGCCGTCGTTGATCCAGGCCGCGTCGCCGAACCGGTCGACGTTGCCCTCCTCGTCGCGTCCGGTGGCGAAGCCCAGGGCGAGCAACTTGTCGAAGAAGGCCCACAGGAAGGTGAGGCCGAAGCCGATGCGCAGCACCGCGAGCGCAAGGCGAGCCGGGCGGGTCAGGCCGACGTGTCGAGGATCAGTCGGACGGGGGCCCCGGGTGGGATCGGCCTGGGCCGGGTCGGGGTGGCTGGTGGAGGCATGAGTGGTGTCGGAGGTTTCCATGGCGTTCTCCCTCGCGGAGTCGATGGCCGGATGGCCCGCCTCCACCATGGCCGGCGACCCCGACGTGCAGCAGAGGCGGCTGGCACCCCGTCAAGGGTCCATGGTCCCGTGGAGCGGAGCCGCTACTGGAACAGCGCCACCTTGAGCGCGCCACTGTCCGCGGGTCGCTCGAAGGCGTCATACGCGTCCTGGATCTCGTCCAGCCCGAAGCGGTGGGTGACCAGGCCGTCCACCCCCACGTTGGCCAGCGTGCCGCTGGGGCCGGCGCCGAGGACAGCCACCGTGGAGCCGGGAGCCACGCGGTCCATTGCGGACACCCACCTCGTACGCCGTGGGCAGGATGTCGGGCAGCAGCAACGCCTGCTCGTCCGAGACCGCGTCGGGCAGTGGGTGGAGAGCCCGGTCGGCGAAGGGGACGCGGACCTGCTCAGCCTGCGTTCCGTCGATCGTTGTCCGGGACCTCCACCCACATGCGCCGCCCCGATCCGTCGTAGGTCAATGCCCTCATCGTCTTCTCCACAGTTCTTGGATCGCGACGTTCGCCCGCTGCGACCCCGCACTACGCCCCGGACTCCTCCGGAACCACTGCCACCGTCGAGTGGGACCGCTCCAGGACCGCAGTGGCGACGGAGCCGGCGAGGATTCGTTGGAGGGAGGACGCCGGGTGGCGGCCCACGACGATCAGGTCCCAGCCCTGGCCACGAGGGCTGAGGGCCTCGTCGGTCAGGCCGTGCCGGAGAGTCAGTGTGACCTGCACGTCGGGGTACTTCTCGGCGAAGCCCGCGACGGATTCCGCGAGCGCGAGACGGAGATCGTCCAACGCCGGGTCCTCGACCTCTGCGCCCCGAGCCGCCCGATACTGGGCGAGGGCCGCGGCCGCGTCCCAGAAGGTGTGCAGCACGGTGAGGTGCAGGCCGTGGAAGGAAGCATGGCGATAGGCGAATTCGATGACCGGTCGCGACTGCGGTGTCGCGTCGGCCCCGACCACCACGCCCGCACGGGGGGAATTCACGGCCGGGGGACGGCAGACGATGACCGGGCAGGCAGAGTGCGCCGTGACAGCGGTGCTGACGGAACCGAGCAGCAGGCTCTTCATGGTGCCCCGTCCCCGGGAACCGAGCACCAGCATGTGGGCCTGCGTGGAGAGGTCAACCAACCCGGCGCGAGGGTCGCCGGGCACGGCATGTCCCGTGACGGGGATCCCGGGGTGCGTACGTCTGACTTCCGCCACCGCCCGGTCGAGGGGCTCGGTGTCCCCGGGCCCCAGCTGGAGGACAACCAGGGGCCGGTGCTCGACCGCCGCCTGCTCCGCAGCCCAGACGAGCGCCCGTTCCGCGTGGTCGGAACCGTCGAATGCGGCAATGATCCGACCACGTACGTCGAGAGGGTCCAAGTCTGTGGTCATGGACAGAGCATGGCCTGATCCGGTTGCCGACCGACACGGGCGCAGGGCCCGGGCCGCCGGGCACTTCGGCCCTGTTGCCCCGGACTCGGGGCACGGCACGGTGGTGAAGAGAAGGTGCCACCAGTGGGGTGGGCCGAGACCAAGGAGGCAGGATCATGAGTGCTGTGGCGAAGTTTGGCGCGAACCCCATGGCGGACCTGAGGTCGTGGTTGGGGGCCGATCTCGGTCTGGCCCTTCCGAGTCTGGGGGGCGCGCCCTTCGTGCGGATCGAGGACTACATGGACGAGGGCACCTACGTGTTGAGGGCCGATCTGCCCGGCATCGATCCGGACAAGGACGTCGAGATCACCACGGCTGACGACGAGCTCACGATCAAGGGTGAGCGGAGCGAGGAGTCCCACGAGCGTGGTCACGACGAGTTCCACTACGGCTCCTTCGCCCGGAGCATCTCGCTTCCCCGGGGGAGCAGGACGGAGGAGATCTCCGCCGAGTACCGAGGGGGAGTGCTGGAGGTTCGTGTCCCGGTGGACGACTCCGCACCGGCTGCCCGGAAGATCCCGGTCGCACGTGCCGAGAGCTGATCCACCGTGCCGGGAGATCGCTCACCCCACATCCTGCTCGCCGTTGGGGAGCACCCGATCGACGCCGCCGCTGCGTGGGCGGTGAGAGAGGCGACCCGGCGTGGCTGCGGGGTGCACCTGGTGCATGTGTTGCGACCCATGCACCATGGCCCACCCCCGGCCCTCCTGGAGAGCGTTGACCTCCATCGATTCGGGCGGATCATCCTGGGCGCAGCGGCTGCGAAGGTTCGCGAGGTCTCGGGAGAGTCGATCGAGGTGACCGCCGAGTTGATCACGGGTTTAGTGGTCCCCGCGTTGGTGCAGGCGACAGAGAGCGCCTGCATGGTGGTCCTGCAGCACCGCGATCTGTCGCGCCTCCGGCGTGTGATCACCCGGTCGGTGACCGGCGGGGTGGCAGCCCGGGCCGAGGTGCCGGTGGTGGGTGTACCCGAGGGATGGACGTCGCCCAACTATGCACACCGGACCGTCACCGTGGGTCTCGAGGACCCCGAGGGGTCGCAGGGTCTGATCCGGGCCGGGGTCAGGGAAGCAGCCGAGCGAAACAGCGGGCTGAGAGTCCTGCACGCGGTCGACATCCCCGACGTCTACCGTGAGTCCTTGCTGAGCGCCAGCGAGTTGCAGGAGTGGATCAGGCGCGACACCGGCGCGATCCACGCCGCCATCGACGCCGTCGCCAAGGAGGCAGGCGTCCAGGTCGAGGTCGAGGTGCACAGGAGCGCCCCCGCAGACCTGCTCATCGAGGCCACGCGGACGAGCGAGCTGATCGTGCTCGGACGCCACGACGCCCTGATTCCCGTGGGCTCACACCTGGGGTCTGTGGCCCGAGCGGTGATCAGGGACTCGGCCTGCCCGGTGATGTTGGTCGCTGCCAACGGGGACCTCAACGAACGGAAGGGCTCCGAGGACCCACGATGAGCGTGACGGGAGCGCGTTGTGCCTGACCAGACAAGGCGTTCGATCGTGGTTGCGGTGGCCCCGGTGCCCATGGATGCAGCGCTGAAGTACGCGGCCGACGAAGCGGTACGCGTCGGGACCTCTCTGCACCTGGTGCACGTGGTCGCGAGACTGGAGCAGGGCCCTGAGACTGTCCCTCTGGTGTCTCTCGACCTGGAGGGCAGGGGGCGGCTCGTGCTCCAGAACTCCATCGAGTACCTTGCGCAGCACTCAAGCCACGCGCTGTCCATCACCTCGGAACTGGTCGCCGGTCCCGTGGTTCCTGCTCTCGTCCAAGCGGCCAACAGGGCCAGCACCGTGGTGCTGCAGCGACGCCACCTCTCGCGGGCACGGCGCGTCGTGACGCGATCGATCTCCAGCGGTGTCGCCGCCCGTTCGCGGGTCCCGGTCGTCTCCGTGCCCGAACGCTGGGCCCCCATCCACAGTTTTGACGACGGGTCAACGGTCACCGTGGGGATTGACGACCCCCGGGGCGCACGACCCGTCCTGGAGGCAGCGCGCGATGCCGCCCGATTGAGCCGCGCCCGCCTGTCGGTGGTGCATGTGTGGACCCTCCCGGGAGACTACGAGCAGTTCGCCCTGACTGTGCCCGAGAGGACCGCGTGGGTCGAGCGAGCGGAGTGCGAGGTCGCTGCTCTGTTGGGCGAGGTTGACACGACCGGGGTCGAGGTGTCGCTCGAGGTGACCCACGGGCCGGCCACCGACGTACTGCTCGAGTACGCCCGCGAATCCGACTTGCTCGTCATCGGTCGGCGCGACCCATGGATGCGGCTGCCCGCCCACCTCGGACCGGTGGCCCGGGCCGTCCTGCGGGAGGCGCCTTGCCCAGTAGTTCTGGTCGATGTCGCCCGCGACGATGAATCCCGCACCGGAAGGTGAAACCTGATGGCCTGTGGGCGTGGTGCCACGCGACGGGAGCCTCTAGGGTCGAAGCATGGGGGAAGGTGTGCACCACACCGAGGGTCCTCGCCTGCAATCGGACGCGTTGCGGTCCCGGCTGGTTGAGCAGGCGCAGGACGGACTGGGCGCGCAGGGCAAGGTGCGATCTCTTCTTCGCGCCAACCGGTCGATCGTCGGGGATCTCAACCTCACCTCTGTCCTCGAGCGCATCGTCGTGGTCGCCTGCCACCTCGTGGACGCCCCGTACGGTGCCCTCGGTGTCATCGCGGCCGACGGGACGGGCGTGCAGGACTTCATCCACTCGGGCATCGACGAGGAGACAGTGCGCCGCATCGGTCATCTCCCGCAGGGTCGCGGGCTGTTGGGTGCACTCATCGACGACCCGCGCCCGATCCGCCTACGAGTGATCGGTGACGATCCCCGGTCGGTGGGCTTCCCCCCGGGCCATCCGGAGATGAAGGGCTTCCTCGGCGTTCCGATCCGGGTGCGGGGGGAGATCTTCGGCAACCTGTACCTGGCCTCCCCGCGGGAGGGAAACTTCACCCCAGAGGACGAGGAACTGGTGCTGTCCCTGGCCGCCACGGCAGGGGTCGCGATCGAGAATGCGCGCCTCTACGAGGAGTCCGTGCAGCGGCAGGAGTGGCTGGAGGCCACCACGGACATGACGCGCCGGGTGCTCGTCGCCTCGGGAGAGCAGGCGTTGCGCACCATCGGGCAGCGGGTCGCGGAGTTGGCCGTTGCTGACCTGGTGGCCGTGGTCCTCCCTGCACAGGAAGATCTCCTGGGAGTGGCGGTCGCCGTCGGCCTCGACGCTGAGCGCTTGGCGCACTTCAATTACCAGCTCGCGGGGACCGTGGCCGAGAAGGTGCTGCGAACTGGCCAACCAGAGGTCTTCGAGGACGCCGCGCGCCATCATGGTGACGGCTTGTCGCGCGTGGTGATCGGTGACGTCGTGCCCCTTGGCCCGGTGATGGTCCTGCCGATGGCCGGCGGCGAGGCGGTCAGTGGCGTCCTGGTCGTGGGGCGCCGTCCGGGGGCGCACCCCTTCGCCGAGGCTGAGGTGGCCATGGCCACCAACTTCGCCCACCACGGCTCCGTCGCCCTCGAGCTGGCGGAGGCGAGACGCGAGGCGCAGCGCTCCCTCATCCTGGAGGACCGCGCGCGCATCGCCCGTGACCTGCACGACCAGGTGATCCAGCAGCTCTTCGCTGCAGGGATGTCCCTCCAGGGAGCCGCCGCCAAGGCTGAGGGCGGGGTGTCTGACCTGATCAGCGACGTCGTCGACCAACTGGATGACGCGATCCGTCAGATCAGGACCTACATCTTCCACCTTCGCACCGAGCCGGGCAGCAGTGTGGGGTTGCGAGGTCAGTTGCTCGAAGTGTGCGCCTCCTTTGCCCCGTCGCTGGGCTACCTGCCCCGGCTCCAGTTCATCGGCCCCGTGGACTCTGCCACGGACGAGAGGTTGTCCGACGACGTCTGCGCCGTGGTGAGGGAGTCGCTCAGCAACGTTGCCCGACACGCCGAGGCTTCGACCGCGTTGGTGGTGGCTCGCGTCCGTGGCGACCGTCTCGAAGTGAGCGTCCAGGATGACGGGAAGGGAATCGGCACCCCCGAGCGGCGCAGTGGCCTCCACAACCTGGAGCAGCGAGCGCGGGCCCGATCAGGGACGTACACGGTGCAACCCGGCGAGGGGAACGGCACTCGAGTCACATGGTCGGTGCCCACGCCCCGCGCCGGAACCAGAAGGGAGACGCTCGATGACGAGTGAAGCCAGAATCCGGGTCTTCATCCTGGACGATCACGACGTGGTCAGGAGGGGGCTTCGGGCCTTGCTCGAGGCGGCGGGCGACATCGACGTGGTGGGTGAGACCGGCTCCGCCGTCACTGCCACGGACCGCATCCCCGCATTGAAACCCGATGTCGCGATCCTGGACGGACGACTGCCCGACGGATCCGGGATCGACGTGTGCCGCGCTGTCAGGTCCGTGGACCCTTCCATCAATGGGCTCATCCTGACGTCGTACGACGATGACGAGGCCTTGTTCGCAGCCATCATGGCCGGTGCCTCGGGCTACCTCCTCAAGGAGGCGAAGTCGGCGGACCTCGTCGCCGCAGTGCGCCGGGTGGCTGCGGGGCACTCCCTGATCGACCCTCGACTCATGGACGTCGTCGTGGATCGAATCCGCCACCCTGACCGGGCGGCTCCGGAACTGGAAGCCCTGACCGATCAGGAGCGGCGCATCCTCGAACTGGTGGCAGACGGACTCACCAACCGTCAGATCGGCGAGCGGATGTTTCTGGCCGAGAAGACGGTGAAGAACTACGTCTCCAGCATCTTGGCGAAGCTCGGCCTGGAGCGACGGACCCAGGCCGCGGTGTTGGCGACCAAACTCCTGAGACGCTCTTCGAAGGGCTGATCACCCCCGACCGAATCGCCCGCCCGCCACGGCTGATCCAGTGAACTCCTGAGCCTCCGCGGTGGTGACCACCGGTCGGGCTCGCCGTGCCCGCCACGACTCCCAGGCACGGCAGCCCACCATCACTGCGCCAGCCAGCAGCCCACCGGCGATCAGGTCGATGACGTAGTGCTCGGAGAAGTACGTCAGGGCGACCGACATGGTCAACGGGTAGAGCAGCATCAGGTACCGCAGGCTGGAGCGCAGACGTGCGATGGCCCAGAAGGCGACCAGGAAGGCGATGCCCGCATGCAGGGAAGGCATCGCTGCGACCGGATTTCCCATGCCCTGCAACACGATGTTGGCGCGTTCGAGACCGATGTCGGACCAGCCCCGGCTGGTGATCCTGGGCAGGTCGGGGAGGTAACCCTCGCGCGAGGCCCACCACGGCGGCGCCATCGGGTAGAGGAAGTAAATGGCCAGACCGGCGTAGTTGATCGCGAGGTAGCGACGCATCCACATCAGCCACACAGTGCGGTTGCGCACCCACAGCACCACAGCCATGGAGATGCCGACCAGAAAGTGGGAGGCGTACACGGTGCTGAGGAAGAGGTCGTACCAGCGGGCTTCGTTGCCGGCAGAGCACGGGTCACCGCAGAGTTCGCGTTGCAGGACCGCGGTGGGGATCTCATTGGGGTTGCCGCCGAAGAGCCCGTTGAGCCACTGGTCGACCCGGATCGGTTCGGTGACGTGCACCGCCAGACCCAGCTCGTCGGCCAGGCCGCGGGTGAACCAGTAGATGGCCAGGGCCAACAACGCTGGCCACCAGTCCCGCGGGAAGCCGAGGTGGTAGCCACGCGGCGCGTCGATGTTCCAGGCGATGCCGGCAGCCCAGAACCACAGGAAGACCCCGATTGGGTCGTTGGGCAACCCGACGAAAGCGGTCCACAGGGTGAGTGCCGCCGCGTAGACAGCCATCGCGAGCACCCGGTGCTTCGGCGACGTGTACGGGCGAGGCGGCCGGCCCGAGCGGGTCTCCGCATCCGACTGCCGGATCGGGCCCACCTCCACCGGGTCGACGTCGGAGGTGGGGGTCGTCATCTTGCTCGCCTTCGTCGTGATCCCGCTGTGGGACGTGCGTCCTGCTACCGGTGGGGAGTCTAGGGACAAAGCGCAGCCCTTGCTGGCGACGGGCCGCAAGCACTGGGATCCGGACGTGAGCCCGGGAGCCTTCCCTACCGGTCAGGCTCCCGGGAGATCACGCAGACTCAGCCAGCATGCATGTGCTCCGGCTGCTCAGGCTGCTCCGGCTGCTCCGCGCTGCCGATGGCGGTGCGGTTGTCGTCGCCCGACTCGACGTTCACCTGGATCTTGCGCGGCTTGGCCTTTTCCGTGACCGGCACGACCAGGCGCAGCACGCCGCCGGTGTACGCCGCTTCGATCGCGTCCAGGTCGAGGTTGTCCCCGAGCACCAACTGGCGGCTGAAGGCACCCTTGGGCCGCTCGGACGCCAAGGACTCCCAGTCGCCGTTGCGAGCCACGCGCTCGGCACGGATCGTGAGCACGTTGCGCTCCACGTCGAGGTCGATGCTCTCTGGTGAGACCCCGGGCAGGTCGAACTCGATGATGAAGCGCTCACCCTCGCGCCAGGCATCCATCGGCATCACGGCCGGCCGGTTGGTCGTGCCGAGCACCTGCTGGGCCAGACGATCGAGGTCACGGAACGGGTCAGCGGTACGGATCAACATCACATGTCCTCCTGGTTCTGATCGCGAGGGCACCAGGCCCTCGGCCTGTTCAGCACTTACACATTTCTATCTAGACGACAGAGCCGACGAAATCAAGCCCGGACATGAGGGTCTGTGAGCGGGGGAGCGGTCAGCGTGCGGGCGCGTCGTCCTCGGGCCCTGACGGCCTTCCGTGATTGACTTGCGAGGACGGAAGGACGTGCATGGCCGAGGTGAAGCTCCCCGCCTACGAGGTGGTTGCATCCGAGATCCGGCGACGGATCCTCTCCGGTGAATTCGCGCCCGGAGAACGGCTGCCGAGCGAGGCTGAGCTGATCGAGTCCTCCGGCAACAGTCGCAGCACGATCCGTGAAGCGATGCGTACGCTCGCCAGCGAAAACCTCGTCTTCACGACGCGTGGCACCACCGGCGGCACCTTCGTGGCCAGCCCGGACGTCGCCACCATCACCTCCCACCTCGAGCACAGCGTGGCGCTGATGGCCGCGGCGTTGGAGGTCACTGTCGAGCAGCTCATGGACGTACGTCAGCTCACCGAGGTGCACGCAGCCGGGCACGCTGCGAGTCACCGCAGCCAGGAGCAGATGGAGGCCATGCGCCGCTCCGTCGAGTCGGCCGCACTGGAGACTGACTACGCCGGACACCAGGACTTCCACATGCAGATCCTGCAGGCCTCCGGCAACCCGATGCTGGAGCTGGTCTGTGCCCCCGTCTTCCGGGTGCTGAGCCGACGCTTCGTGCCCGAACGCACCGCGTCCGACTTCTGGGAGACCTCCCAGGCCGACCACCGCGCGATCATGGCGGCCATCGAGTCGCAGGACTCGCTGGCCGCCATGTCACGGATGCAGCGCCACCTCCACCGTCTCGAGGACGCGTACAAGGAGATGGCGCTGCTCACCGGCACCGAGCAGTGACCTGCGGCGCTCGCCTGACTTGCCTCGATTGATCAGAGGCAGACGGGCGGACGCCGGGTGTGCCAGTCGGTCTCCGCCTGGTAGCGGCGACCGACGGCGAAGAGGACCTCTTCGTCGCAGTGCGCGGCCGTCAGCTGGGCGCCGACCGGCATGCCGGAGTCGGGGTGGAACCCCACGGGCAGCGACATCGTCGGCCCGTTGTGCAACGACCACGGGTAGGAGAGCTGGCCCAGCCGTACCGACTGCCGCAGCACCGCCTCCTCCTCCTGCACCGACGGTACGTCGACCGGCAGCGTCGGGGTCACCACCAGGTCGACCGTCTGGAGCACCTCCCGCATCCCCGCCCGGAAGTCGCTGCGGGCCCGGGCCGCGAAGCGCCGCTGGTCGTCGGTGATCGTCAGCCCCTGACGCACCCGCTGCAGAGTCGCCGGCTGGAAACGCTCCGGCTCGCCCAACCGCTCAGCATGCAACTTCGCGAGGTCGGAGTAGAGCAACGTGTAGACGTGGCTCTGGGCCTGCGCGTGCAGGGGGATCTCGACCTCGACCAGGTCCAGTCCGAGCTCGCCGAGGTGCTTCCGGAAGCCGGCCATCACCTCGACGACCCCTGGATCCAGGTCGTCGGTGACGAAGTGGCGCGGCACCCCCACTCGCCGCGGGGCAGCTGTGCGTCGCGGCACCTCGCTGAGCACGTCGAACGTACGCGCGACGAGGTCCACCGTGCGGGCCATCGGGCCGACCGTGTCGAAGTCCGGACTGACCGGGTAGACCCCCGTCATGTCCATCACCCCCGGGGTGGGCCGCAGACCGACCACCCCGCACGCTGCGGCCGGCAGACGCACCGACCCTCCGCTGTCGGTGCCCAGTGCCACGTCGACCAGACCGGCCGCCACCGCTGCGCCGGACCCACCGCTCGACCCGGCAGGCACCCGACTCGGGTCCCACGGATTGCGCGGGCCGCCGGCGGCCGAGTTCTGCGAGGTGACGCCGACCGCGAACTCGGCCAGGTTGAGGGTGGCCACGATGTCGGCCCCCGCGGCGCGCAACCGGCGTACGACGCTTGCGTCCTCGGTGGCGACGCGGTCGGCGAAGAAGTCGGAGGCGCACGTGGAGAGCACGCCCCCGACCTCGATGTTGTCCTTGACCCCGACCGTGAGACCGGACAGCGGCCCCACCTCCGGCTCACCCGGGGGGACCCAGGTGATGACGGAGTTGAGGAGCTCGTCCACCCTCAGGCGGTCGGGGGAGGGGGCCGCGAGACCCCCTCCCAGCACGGTGTTCAGGCGGCGGCCCTCGCAGCCCGCAACCGATCCGTGGCCTCCTCGTCGATCGTCCACGTCTCGGTGTCGACGACCACGCCGTAGTCGCGCTCGGCGTCCTCGGCACTCAGGTACTCGTCCCACACGTCGGAGAGCACCTGGAAGGCGTCCCGCTCGAACGGGTCACCGAAGCCACCACCCGAAGGCATCTTGATGTCCAGGGTGTCGCCGGACTTGATCATCTCCTGGGTGACCTTGGAGTAGAGCACCTCCTCGCGATCGGTCCCCGCGTTGCGGACGAACGAGCCCGAGACGCCGTCGTGACCCCCGAGTGCACCGGCCGGAGCGTCGGAGCGGTTGTCGGCCTCCGAGCCCAGGAAGGTGTCGGTGAGCATCAGCCAGCTGCGGTGGCTACCGATGCCGCCGCGCCACCGGCCGGGAGCCGGCGCCTCGTCGCGCAACTGGTAGCGCAACGCGCGCATCGCGTGGTTGAGCTCGAGCTCCTCGATCGGGTTGTTGCGGGTGTTGGCCATCAGCGTGTCGACGGCGTCCATGCCGTCCTTGCCCTGGCGCCCGCCGTAGGAGCCCTCGTTGATCTCGATGTAGACCCAGTAGGACTCGCCGTCGTCGGCCAGCCCCGAGTAGGCGATCGCGCAGAGCGCCGCCGACGAACCGGCCACCGCGTGGTCCGGGAGGACCGGCGCCAGCGCCAGGTTGATCGAGTCGAAGACCCGGTTGACCTGCGAGAAGCGCGCGAAGCAGGAGGCCGGGAAGTCCGGGTTGAAGATCGTGCCCTCGGGGGCGTACGCCTTCACCGGCCGGAAGCAACCGTCGTTCTGCGGCACGTAGTCGTCGATCACGGCCTCGTCCAGGAGGATCGTGCGGATCGCGCTGACCGCCACCGGGAGCACCGAGCCCTCGAACGGCACGTTGAACGCCGTCGGGACCTGGGGACTGGACCCGGTGAGGTCGATGAGGACCTCGTCGCCCTCGACCTGCACCCGAACCGCCACGGCCACCGGCACGTCACGGTTCTTGCCGTCGTCGTCCAGGTAGCCCACCGGGGCGGAGTAGCTGCCGTCGGGGATGGCCCGGATCCGGGAGCGCAACATCTCCTCGGAGTAGTCCATCCACCGCTCGGCCGAGCTCATCACCACGTCGAGGCCGTACTTCTCGAGCATCTCGACGAAACGCTTCTCGCCGATCCGGGCCGAGGCGATGAGTGCCTCGAGGTCGCCACGGTTCTGCTCCGGGGTCCGGACGTTGTCCAGGATGTGCTGGATCAGCGAGTCGTTGCGCACGCCCGCGTCGTAGATCTTCATCGAGTCGATCAGCTTGCCCTCGGCCCAGACGTCGACGACGTCCATGCAGAGCCCGGGGAAGTTGCCGCCGATGTCGGAGACGTGGCCGGTGCACCCGGCGAAGCCGACGTGCTCGCCCTCCCAGAAGATCGGGATGACGACGCCGTAGTCCGGCGAGTGCGCCGCACCGTGGTACGGGTGGTTGTGCAGCACCACGTCGCCGGGCTTGTAGGTGCCGGCCAGACGGCGGTTGATGCCGCGGATGTAGGCCGGGATCGAGCCGCAGTGCATCGGCGTCGAGTCGGACTCGCAGAGCTCGCGGCCGTTGACGTCGAAGAGACCTGCGCCGAGGTCCTCCGACTCCCGGATCAGGCTGGAGTAGGCCATCCGGTAGAGGACCTGCGCCATCTCCTTGGCGGTGGAGTCGAGGGCGCCGCCGATGACCCTGAGGGTGATCGGGTCGACGTCGACGTCGTTCCAGGTGCGGGTGGCCTCACCGGCCAGCGAGACACCGGTCGTGGGCATGACGTCCTTGCTCATGCGGAAGCCCTTTCGATGATGATGTGGCCGACCTTGTCGACGGTTGCCTTCTGGCCGATGCCGACGATGGTGGTGGAGTCGAACTGCTCGACGATCGCGGGACCGGTGAAGGTGTTGCCCGCCAGCAGCTTCTCCCGCTGGAATACCGGGGTCTCGACCCAGATGGGCTCCGCGGAGTCGCGTTCCCAGAAGAGGGCGCGGGTGGTGGTCTTCAGAGCGGCCGACGCGTCCGTGCCACCCGACTCGATCTCCTGGATCTGGACGTGGGGCACAGCGCCGACGCCGGTGACCCGGATGTTGACGAGCTGGACCGACTTGTCGTCGAAGCGCTGGGAGTACGTACGTCCGTGCGCCTCGTGGAAGGCGTCCGCGACCTGCTGGACCCACTCGGCGGTGATTTCACCGTCGGGAGCGGGCACCCGCAGCTCGTAGCCCTGACCGACGTAGCGACAGTCGACGCTGCGCTCCAGGGTCACGTCCCCCTCACCGATGCCGTCGGCCCGCAACTGGTTGCCGGCCTCGGAGGCGAGACGGTCCATCTCCGACTGGATCAGCGCCAGGTCCGGCTCGTCCGACGACGTCCACACCGTGGTGGGGACCTCGTAGCGGATGTCGGTGGTCAGCAGTCCCACCGCGGAGGTGATCCCGGGGTGGCCCGGCACGATGACGCGCGGGATGCCCAGCTGCTCGGCGATCTGCCAGGCGTAGAGGGGGCCGGCGCCGCCCTCGGCGACGAGGGAGAAGTCGCGCGGGTCGTAGCCCTTGCGTACGGAGTGGAGGCTGATCGCCTCGGTCATCGAGTGGGCGAGGATAGTGAAGATGCCCATCGCGGCCTTCTCGAGGCTGGTGCCGAGCTTCTCGGCGACGTGCTCGCGGATCGCGTCCACGGCCAGCTCGGGCTTCACCGCCATCGTGCCGGAGAGGAAGCTGTCCTCACGCAGCCAGCCCATGACCATCATGGCGTCGGTGGAGGTGGGCTCGACACCGCCACGGTCGTAGCAGGCCGGGCCCGGGTAGGCGCCGGCGCTGCGCGGGCCGACACGGAACATGCCGCCCTCGTCGACCACGGCGACCGAGCCGCCGCCGGCGCCGATGGTGTCGACCTCGGCCATCGGGATCATGGCGTGGTAGTCGCCGATCCGGGTGTCGAGGAGGTGCTTCATCCGCAGACGACCGTCGGGGGCGACGCCCACGTCGGCGGAGGTGCCGCCCACGTCGAGTGTGATCACGCTCGGGAAGCCCGACGCCTTGCCGATCGCGCACCCGCCCAGGAGGCCGGCGACGACGCCGCTGGTCAGCAGGGAGACCGGGATCTCGCTGGCGCTGCGAGAGGTGACCAGGCCACCGGCCGACGTCATCAGGTGGACGTCCTCGCCCACCTGCGCCTCGGCTGCCTTCCTGGCGAGGTTGGCCACGTACGTCGACGTCTTGGGGCCCACGAAGGCGTTCAGCGCGGTCGTGGAGAAGCGCTCGTACTCGCGGTACTGGGGTGCCACCTCGCTGGAGAGCGAGATGAAGACCTCCGGGTACTCCTCGAGGATGATCTCCTTGACCCGCTGCTCGTGCGTGGGGTTGCGGTAGGCGTGCAGGAACGCGACGGCGATGGCCGCCACCTTGCGCTCGCGCAGCAGGCGCACCTCACGGCGTACGGCCTCGTCATCGAGGGGGGTGATGACGTCGCCGTTCGCCGCGATCCGCTCGGGCACCGTACGTCGGTTGCGCCGGGGGACCAGCTGCCACTTCTGCCAGGGCAGGTCCTGGTAGTTGGAGTAGTTGAGCGGGCGCTTCTTGCGCGCGATGTGGAGCAGGTCGCGGAAGCCGTCGGTGGTGATCATCCCGACGTCGCTGCCGTTGTGTTCGAGAACGATGTTGGTGGCCACGGTCGTGCCGTGGAAGAACATCTCGATCTCGCTGGGATCGATCCCGGCCTGCTCGGCGAGGACGCTGATGCCGTCCATGGTGCCGATCGAGGGATCATGATTGGTCGAGGGCGTCTTGTGCACGGTGACCGTGCCGTCGTCGTCCCACAGCACGAGGTCGGTGAAGGTGCCACCGACGTCGACTCCGATTCGCTTCATGCTCATCCGTTCTGGGGTCGTCACTTGGGGATCTCCATGGTGACCCGGACCACACCCAGAAATCAATACCTCTGATGATTAAGTTCAGAATCGAGGTCAGTTGAGGCGTGCGGCCGGTTTGAGAGCCTAAAGAGCAGAGGAATCACCGCTGTATGGGGATTGCCGGGGCAAGTCCCCTTGGGTGTGCGGAACCACTGAACGACCCCGGGCCGCCATCGACCCGAGTTATCGTGAGACTCGCCAACCACGAAGGCCAGCGACCATGATCACTCCACCAGACCTGCGACTCGCAGCCCCAGAGCTCGAGCCACCCGACCACCTCGTGCACCAGTTGTCCGAGATGGCGCGGACGAGCGCGCCGTCCGCGCCTGCTGGTCGAGGTCGTCGTCTGGTCCCGGTCTCCGCCGTTGCTGCGGGTGCGCTCCTGGCCTCGGTCGGCGGCGCGTGGGCCACCGGAGTGATCGAGGTGCCCGGACTGCCGTCGCCGCGTCAGGAGGCGCCAGCTCCCGTGGCGCCGGGGGACTCATCCGGGACTGACGACACGGACGCGCCCGGCACCGACATGCCCGGAACGGACGAGGCCGGACCTGAAGGGAATTCGGGTGAAGACGGCCCGGGCAAGACAGACCAGGGCGAGGCTGGCGCGGGCGAGGCGAACCCGCGCGAGCGCGACGAGGCGACCGGCCCGGACACCCCGGGCGAGGACGGCAAGAGCACTCCGGGTGACGACGTCGGCCGGGGCGATGAGAAGGGCAACGGTGGCCAGGGCAACGGCTCGGGTGACGGCGTCAAGCAGGGCGGCGGCCAGACCAAGGATCACACCAAGGACCAGACCAAGGACCGGGGCGACACGAGGTCCGAGAAGCGCCGGGACGGCGCGCAGGAAAAGTCAGGGTCCACAACCAGGAACGAGGACAAGGACAAGGGCAAGACGGACTCCGAGCCCGAGGCCCAGGAGAAGCCGGACCCCGAGTCCAGGCCCGCGGAGCAGGCAGAGAAGACGGACGGCAACCCGGTCACTCCCAAGAGCCGAGGCAGGGCTCCCGCTGAGGACACCGCCCCAGCCACTGGCTCGCTGGGGAGCGGGGGCGTACGCCGATGACCGACGACGCAATCGTCGCCCTCGCCAAGGAGGGCAACCCCGACGCCTGGCGAGTCCTGTACCGCCAACACGGCGGACGACTCGTGGTGTGGTTGCAGACGCGACCCACGGGCGACACGATGGCCTCGCCCGAGGACATCGCTGGTGAGGCCTGGTTCGTGGCCGCCCAGAAGATCGCTGACTTCGAAGGCTCCACCTCTGACTTCGCGGGATGGCTCTTCGGGATCGCACGGCGCCTGAGCCTCACCGCCCGACGTACGTCCGACCGGCGCGCCACGTCCCCCGGAGACGTGACGGAGCTCCTCGGAGCGGTCGAAGGTCCCCATGTCGACGTCCTGGCCAACGACTGGGTGCGTTCGCAACTCTCCTCGCTCCCGCCCCGGGAGCGGTCCGTGATCGGACTGGTCTACGGGCTCGGGATCGACTACGCCACCGCAGCAGAGATCCTTGGCATCAGCCGAGTCTCGCTGCGGGTGGCTCGCCACCGCGGCCTCAAGCGGTTGCGGGACTTGGTCACCGCACCACGCCTGGAGGTCGTCCGCGAGCGGGAGCCCCGCTCCGAACCGGGCTCTGCCGCCGCCTCCTGACCATCCCGCGGACGCAAGAAACGGACGGCGAGACCGAAGTCTCGCCGCCCGCTCCCCTCAACCCAGCTTGAGTCAGCTCTCCGCGGGCGGTGCTTCCTTCGCGAGGCAGTCAGCAAGACGCTGCGCGGTCCTGGCGACGCGCTGCTGCTGCGCCTTCTTGGCCTTCTTCACCTTCACGCGCTCCTTCTTGGCGACGGCGAGAGCCTTCTTGGCCTTTTTCACCTTCACCTTGGCCTTCTTCTTGCCCTCGGCCTTGGTGACGGCCTTCTTGGCCTTCTTCACCTTGGCCTGGGCCTTGTCGAAGACCGCGGTCACGCGCTCCAGGGCGGCCTCGGCCTTCTCGACCTTGACCTGCTCCTTGGCGCAGGGCTCGGCGGGCACCGGCTGGGCAGCGGATGCGGGCGCGGCGAGCGACGCGAAGGACAGGGCGGCCGCGGCGACGGCTGCGGCGATGCGGGTGCTGATCTGCATGGGGGCTCCTCAGGGTTTCTGACAATCCGCAAGAAAGAGCGGACACCCACTACCTGTCACGAGGTGCCTCAAGCGTTACATCGGCGACGAGACCGCACGTTCATCTCATCCGCGGCTCAGCCAGGTGAGGCATGCCGTTGCCGGGCATGCCCATGCCGCCGCCCCTGGGCGGGCCGTGCTGCCGGTCGACGTTGAACCACTCCTTGAGCCATTGCTGCATCTGGAAGATCTCGGCGTGCTGCTCGTCGCGGATGCTCTCGGCCAGCGCCTCGACCTCGTCATGGTCGGCGAGACCACGCGACAACAACTGTTGCGACATCATCACCGCACCCATGTGGTGCGAGATCATGTCCTCCAGGAAGACCTGGTCCATCCGGTCACCGGCCAGTCGGGTGAGGTCCCGCATCATTGGCTGGTGATCAACCGCACCGGTGCGATCCGGATACCACTCGGCCAACCACTCCTGCATCTGGTCGATCTGCTCTGACTGGGTGGCGACGACATCCTCGCCGAAGTCTCGCATCTCCGCGCGGGAGGAGCGCTGGAGTTGCCCCGCAGCCTCGACGGCCTCCTCGTGATGGGCGACCATCTCGGTCAGGTAGGCGTACTCGCTGTCGGTGCGTATGCCACCCATGCCACCCATGTGGTCTCCGGGACCGGGGGAGGGGTCATCGTGGGCGACGACCGCGGCCAGTGCGATGGTCATGCCCACCACCAGCACGGCCATGACGGCCACGATCCACCCAACGCGGCGACTCATCACGGCCTCCCACCTCAACTCGTTTCCACACTAGACCTGCCATCGGGGCAGCGACAGAGGTAGACAGTCCACCTTCCCGAGGTGATGCGGGCCCGTGTGCCCCAGGGAGGCAGCGACTGGATCGCGGTTGGCCAGAGTCTCGCCAGTACGGGTGGTCAGGTGTGGTCGGGTTGGGTGGCCGATCGCCGCGCGAAGGCGAAGTAGGCCAGGGGTCCGACTGGCTGCACCAGGCTCACCAGTGCCCAGAAGGGCTTCGGGCCGCGCAGTGCGGACCCAGGCCTGCGCTTCAGGTCCCGCCACGCAGCCAGCGTCACGAGGATCTCGACGGTGGAGACCGCTGCGATGGCGGCACGGGCCGGGTTGGAAAGTTCTGACCATGACTTCTTGGGCATGGCGCAACGCTACGCCCATCGTCGTACCTCCGGACAGAGGCGCTTGGCCCGCCGGAGTTGTCATCGCCACATGACGATGCACGTCGGAACCCGAACCCGAACCCGAACCCGGGGCCGAGGCCTTGGAGTCGGAGCCAGCCTGCTCAGACGGTTGCAGCAGCGACTGCTGAGCCGCGATCGCGGACCTGTGAGCCTGCGGGGGCGTGCAGGGCTCACAGTTCGACGCTCTTCTGATTCTCTCCGTCCACAGGCTGCATTTGCCACTTGCACGTTCGAACGTGTGTTCGCTAAGTTCTTCTCAGGTTCCTGCTCAGGACATCGACCAGCACTTTCGGGGGTTGGATTCGGAGACGGTGGGGCCAGTTGCGAGGGTGATGTGATTGTCCGGCTCTGCCGGGCCTCCAGGAGCGACGACTTGTAGATGCCGCGTGTGTACGTGGTGTGTCGTCGTTGTTGTTGTTGGGGGGAGGTCCGCTCGTGCATCCGGAAATTGCTCTGCATCCGGTCAACCGGGTTGTTGCTTCGATCCAGTCGTCGTTGAAGTCGGTGGCGGACGTGAACCCGACGTTCATGACCCTTGACGACAAGGCGTGCGCGTTGCGGTCCCTGGTTGAGGTTGAGACGCGGCTTGTGGAGTTGCGGTTGCGGGTCCTGTCGGCTGCCGATGACGTGGCGGATGCGGAGGGGTTCCGGTCGGCGGGTGCGTGGTTGTCGCACCACACGCGGCTGCGGCGTAGTGATGCTGCCGCTGATCTCTCGTTGGCGCAGGCGTTGGATCGGGACCGTCCAGTGTTGGCAACTGCGGTGCGGGAAGGTCGAGTCAACGTCGCCCAGGCCAAGGTGATCGTCACGGCGTTGGAGGAGCTCCCCACGCGTGTCGGGGTGGAGGTGATCGCGAAGGCCGAGGCCCATCTGGTCGGGCTGGCCGCCAATCACGACCCGACCGAGTTGGCGCGGCTGGGTCGCCGGATCCTGGAGGTGATTGATCCGGAGCGGTTCGAGGAGGAAGAGGCCCGCAAGCTGGCGGATGCGGAGCAGTACGCAGCGGAGAAGCAGCGGTTGAAGATGCGAGCCCTGGGCGACGGGACGACCCGGATCAGCGGCATCGTCCCCGACGCCACTGCCGCGAGGTTGGCGACCTATCTGCATGCGTTCACCAACCCTCGGCTGTCAGACGGCGCTGTCCGATCCAAGACTGATGAGTCCGGTCAGAGTGAGGCCGAGAAGCCGGCGTTCGGTGGGCCGCTCGCGATGCTCGGTCGCCCCAAGCAGCTCGCCGAAGCCTTCAGCCAGCTGCTGGAGGCCTTCGATCCGTCGCGGCTCCCGATCCACGGCGGCGACGCCACCAACGTGACCGTGACGATCTCCTTCGCGGACCTGAAGAGGGACCTTGGGGTCGCGACCATCGACAACGGTACCCCGGGCGACGGGTTCGACACCCTCACCGCCGCCCAAGCCCGACGCTTGGCGTGCACGGCCCGGATCATCCCGGCCGTCCTCGGTGGCGACTCCGAGGTCTTGGATCTTGGTCGCGGTCAGCGGCTGTTCACCAAGGCCCAACGCCGCGCCCTGTTGCTGCGCGACAAGACCTGCCGGAGCGAGGGCTGTGACATCCCCGGCACCTGGTCCGAGGCGCATCATCTCGTGCCCTGGTCCCAGGGCGGGGTGACAGATCTCGAAAACTCAGCGTTGCTGTGCTCCAAGCACCACCACCGGGCCCACGACCCCGGCTACGACATGACCCGTCTGACCAACGGAGACCTCAGGTTCCACCGCAGACGGTAGGAGTGCCCGCGAATCGCGGGCCATCCGTGGAGACCGTGCCCAGACCGGGCCGCTGTCTTCCTCCATCACAGTTACTCGTCGTGCTTGGGCTGCTCCAGCTCCTCGAAAGGCTCGAGGGCGTTGCCCACGGTGCGGGGGTCGAGTTGCGTCTGGCTGCGATACGCCGCCCGGCCCAGCATGTTGCTCGCGACTGACGAGACGATCAGGGCAGCGCCGATGGAGAGCGCGGCCTTGACCCCGTCCAGGGCGGTGAGGTCGCCAGCGGTGAGGTCGTGGACGACTGCGCCGAGAATGATCAAGGGCAGGCCCACTCCGGTGGCAGGGCTGAGGTTGTTGACCCGGCTGATGGCATCGCCCGCCCGGAGCATGCCGATCGCGGTGATGGCGAAGAAGAGCGACCCGAGCAGCATGAGCAGCCCAGCCACGACCCCACCCACCTCAGCGGCGCTCATCGGTCCCCCCGCGTGAGCATCCGGGCGAGGGCTGCTGTGGCGAGGATCCCGCACAGGGTTGCCAGGAGTACCACGTCGTAGAGCACTGCGGTGGAGCTCAGTACGCCGATGAGGATGAACACCGCGGTGGCGCAGAAGAAGAGGAGATCGCCGACCACGGCGCGGGTCGCGTCGTCAGGTCCTCGGGCGATCTGCACGGTCCCCAGCGCGGAGGAAAGGATGACCACCGCGATGGCGGCGACGATCAGCCAGGTCATGGTCTACCTCCTCTGGTCGACGACCGCAGCATGTCCCGCATACCCTCCAGCTCACCGATGACCTCTGCCTCGTCGTCTCCGAAGAGCGCCTGAACGAAGGCCGCGCGGGGTTCATCGCCGTCCTGCGGGGAGACCCCGAGGACGAGAGTGCCGGGCGTGATCGTGATCGAACTGGTCAAGAGACTGACCTCCAGGTCCGTGAGGTCGCCCAGCGAGAGTTTGACGATCCTGGGGCGCTGGGTGGAGACGGGCCTGCACACGTCGACGGCCAGGCGCAGGGTCGACAGAAGCAGTTGCCAGACCAGCCAGGGCCCGTAGATGAACGTGAGTCGCAGCAGGGTCACTTCCCGGTCACCGCCTCCACATAGGGAGCGAGGTCCTGCAGCCCTTCAGCGGCCTGCAGGCACCACTCCCACAGCGGTCCCGGGACCAAGAAGATCGCCAACGAGGTGGCCAGCAGCAGACCGGCGGGCGCCAGGGTCCGCAACCGGATCCGGGCGTCGTCGGCGACGACGAGCGCGTCAGTGCGTCCCTTGCCCCGGGACGGCATCTCCTCCAGTGGGGGACCCCAGAAGACCTCGGTCCACAACCGTGACATCGCCACGAGTGTGCCGATGCTGGCGAGCAGCACGGCGCCGAAGACCAACCAGATGTGGAACCCGTCGAGCTCGGCAGCAGCCCGGGCGATCCCCACCTTGCCGAAGAATCCGGAGGAGGGCGGGAACCCGACCAGGGAGAGCATCCCGAGCGCCATCATCACCGCCAGCAGTGGCTCTCGGCGCATCAGTCCGGATAGTCCCACGAACTGCTGGGTGCGGTAGACGTGCTCGATGGCGCCGGCGCACAGCAGCAGCGACCCCATCACCAGAATGTGGTGGACCATGTAGAAGAGCCCGGCCGCGAGACCGAGCTGGGTGCCGATCCCGACCCCGACCAGGATGTAGCCGACACCGGCCACCATCTGCCAGGCGAGGCTGCGGCGGATCATCCGCTCGCCGAGGGAGCCGTACGCCCCCACCAGCATCGTCACCGTGAAGAGGACCAGGAGCACCGTCATCCACGCGGTCGCGCCGTCGAGAACGCTCTGGTGGATCCGGAAGATCGCATAGATGGCGACCTTGGTGTGCAGGGCTGAGAAGAGCGCCATCACCGCGGCCGAGGTGGCCGGGTAGGCCCGAGGAAGCCAGCCGTGCACGGGCACCACGCCAGCCTTGATCACGAGCGCCAGCAGGACCATCGCCACCGCCAGCTGGAAGCGCGGGTCGTCGGCGTCCGCCTCGGTGAGGACGGCGATGTTCACCGACCCGGCGACTCCGTACACCAGTCCGACGCCGATCAGCAGGATCGTCGAGGTGACCAGGTTGACCACCACGAAGAGTCGACCGATCCCGAGGCGTCGCCAGGACCCGGTCATCGCGATCAGGGCGTACGAGGGGAGCAGCATCACCTCGATGAAGACGAAGAGGTTGAACAGGTCGCCGGTCAGCAGGGCTCCGTTGACCCCCGCCGACAGCATCAGCACCAGGCTCGGGAAGAACCGCAGCCGGGCCTCTCCGACGCTCAGCGCGAAGAGGACGCAGGCGAGGGTGGCCAGGCCGGTGACGGTCAGCATCACGGCGCTGAGCATGTCCGAGACGAATGGGATGGCGATGCCGGGGACGAAGCCACCCACGTTGTGGGCCAGCACGGGGGTGTCGCGGTGCGTGACGAGCAGGGCGATCCCGCCGGTCGTCGTGAGCATCGGCCCCAGCAGGAGCAGAATGCGGGCCACTGTGCCGGGGACGAGCGCGCCCAGGGCGGCGCCCAGGAGCGGCACCACCACCATCAGCGGCAGGAGTTGACCGGTCATGCGCGGTGGTCCTCTCCGGTGTCCGGAAGGTGCCGGGTGTCGTCGTCGCGGCCCACCCGGGCCAGCGCCAGCATGAAGACCGTGACCGCGAGCGTGATCACGATCGCGGTGAGGACGAAGGCCATCGGCAGTGGATCGCCGGCCTCACGCGGGCTCCCCGCGCCCGTCAGGGGCTCGCCGCGCCAGGCGGAGACACCGGCGGAGAGGAGCACCACGTTGGCTCCGTGCGAGAGCAGGGTGATCCCGAAGACGATGCGGACCAGACTCGGGTGGCAGAGCAGGTAGACGCCGCCGGCGACCAGGATCCCTGCAGTGATCGGCAGGACGGTCACGAGACCTCCTCCTTGGCTCGGTGGGGAGTGTCCTCGGCCGTCGCCGGTGGCGGCGTGGAGCCGAGCCGGTCGAAGGCCACCATCACCAGACCGAGCACAGCGGCGTAGACCCCGATGTCGAAGAGCAGGGACGAGCTCAGCTTCGTGCCAGCGACGTAGCCGTACAGGGGCTGGAGGAAGGACGAGTCGGTGTAGCCGAGCAGGCCGGTGACCAGCGCGGTCAGCACGCCGCCGCCGATCAGGGCGATGTGCAGCCGCGGTGACCCGACAGCGCGGTCCTCGGGCCTCGAGAGATGGACGAGGGCGACGGCGGCCGACCCGACGAGGGCGGCGATGAACCCGCCGCCGGGAGCATTGTGGCCGCGCCAGAAGATGACCGCGGAGAGCACGAGCAGTCCGGGTATCACCACCCGGAGCAACAGTTGCAGTGCGCGCAGGTTGCTCTGGGGATCCAGCAGTGCGGCTCGGGCCTGCGGGTCGCGCAGGCCCGCGACCGGGCGCAGGGGAGCGCTGCGATCCCGATCGGGCGGGTCGTACGTGCGTGAGCTGATGGTGGTGAGGACCGCGACGATGGCCACGCCCGCCATGCCGAGAACCGCCAACTCACCCAAGGTGTCGAGGGCCCGGAACTCGACCAGGATCACGTTGACGAGGTTGTCCCCGCCGGTGACCTCGGTGCCCTCGGTGACGTAGTAGTCGGCCGGCCCGGACCGCTCGCGACGACCTGTCAGGACCCAGGTCGCGAGCCCTGCGGCCGTCCCGAGGGCAACGGCCAGGATGACGGGTCCGCTTCTGTGGCTCAGGTGGGTGGGCCCGAAGCGGCTGGGAAGTTGGCGCAGTACCAGCATGATGACCAGCACCGTGAGCACTTCGACCATGAGTTGGGTCAGGCCGACGTCAGGGGCGCCGAGGGCGAACAACTGCACGGTCATGGCGATGCCGACGCCGCCGAGGGAGACAGTGGCGGCGATCCGGGAGTCGGCCAGGCACGTACCGAGCACTCCGAGGGCGATGAGCAGCAGCAGGCCGATGTCGACCGGACGCCAGAGGTCGGGCTGGGTGGCCGGCAGGTCGCCGGTCGTCAGGATCGCGATGCTGCCCGCTCCCAGCAGGAGGGTGAGGACGATCAGGGGCGGGACGACGTGGCGGCGGGGGTGGTCTGCGGCGACCGTACGGGCGATGGTGCGTCCGAGGTCGGCAGCCGCCTCGAAGATGCGCTCGAGGGCATCGGCGCCGGTGCCGGGCAGGAAGTCGCGCTGCACGAGGGGGTACAGGGCGCGGCGACGAGTCATGAGCAGGGCCCCGATCGCGATCGCGGCAGCAGTCACGAAGAGCTCGGGAACCGGGCCGTGCCACAGGTGCAGCGGGTACGAGGCGGAGGCGCCCATTGCCTGGACCGCACGCTCGACCGGGACGTCGAGGACACCGACGGCGAGTCCGAGCGGCACACCCACCCAGATCGGCGCCGCAGCGGGCAGGAAGAGCAGTGCGTTCGGGCCGTGGGCGTCCTCCAGCTCCCGCTCGCCGTCGACGAAGCCGCCGAGGACGAGCTTGGCGCTGTAGGCGAAGGTCAGGATCGAGCCGGTGCCGGCGGCGACCAGCGCAACCACTCCCACCCACGCGGGCCCGGGGGCCTCAAGCATCGAGCCGAGGATCGACTCCTTGCTCACGAAGCCGAGCAGGGGCGGGATGCCCGCCATCGCGGCGGCACCCAGGATGACCGTCGCGAAGCTCCACGGCATCACTCGACGCAACTGAGGGAGCCGACGCAGGTCCCTGGTCCCGGCGGAGTGGTCGATGACGCCGACCATCATGAAGAGCCCGGACTTGAAGAGCGCGTGCGCGATGGTGTGGATGACCGCGGCGGTGAGCGCCTTCTCGGTGCCGACACCGATGGCGGCGGTGATCAAGCCCAGTTGACTCACGGTCGAGTAGGCCATCAGTCGCTTGAGGTCGTGCTGCTGGAACGCGAAGAGTGCCGCCATCGCGGCGGTGAAGAGCCCCACGCTGAGCAGCAGTACGTTCCAGACCAGCACGTCGGAGAACGCCTCCGAGAAGCGGAGCATCAGGTAGATGCCGGCCTTGACCACCGCTGCGGCGTGCAGGTAGGCGCTGACGGGGGTGGCAGCAGCCATCGCGTCGGGGAGCCACGGGTGGAACGGGAACTGCGCTGCCTTGGTGAACCCGGCCACGGCGACCAGGACCGCGACCGTCGCGGTCACCCCGGGTTGGGTGCCCCACACGTCGGAGGCAAGTGCCTGCGACAGCGACGTCGTGCCGGTGACGACGATGATCACCACGACCGCGATGAGCAGGGTGAGCCCACCGACGAAGGTCATGAAGAGGGTGCGGGTCGAGGCGGCCTCGCCGCCGGGACCCGACCGAGCGATCAACAGGAACGAGGCCAGGGAGGTGATCTCCCAGCAGGCGAAGAGCAGGATCAGGTCGTCGGCCAGGACGAGACCGACCATGCCGAAGGCGAAGGCGGTCATCCACAGGTAGAACCCGCGTTGGCGACTCCGGTCCAGATACTCCGCGGAGTAGAGGAAGACAGCTGCACCGATGACGAGGGCGATCATCACGAAGACCAGGCCCAGACCGTCCAGGCGCAGGGCCAGGTTGACGTCGAGCGCCGGTAGCCAGGCGTAGGTCTGGGTGACCTCGTCGCCCTCCAGGACCACTCGTGCCGCCGGGATCATCGAGGCGGCCAGGGCCAGGAAGACGAACGCCAACGGCCACCCGGCTCGCCGGCCCAGGGTGCTGGTCAACGGGACCACGAGGACGGGCACCGCCGCGAGAGCGGCGAGTAGCCACATCAACGTCATTGAAGACCCTTTTTCGACCGGTCGAGGTGTCGGCGCGCGGGTCGAGTCGGACCCGGACCGAGCAGGAGCGATGCTCGTGTCTGGTGAATCACAGTAGCAATCGCGACCGAACGTTCTGGGGGGTGGGTTGGCCCGACGCCGCCGAGGCATCGGGAGGGAATGTCGACCGGCTCACCTGTTGGCTGACACAGTGGAACCATGAGTGCTGAGCGCAGTCTTCGTCAGGTGTTCCTGCCCGGGACCGAGGGCGTCAACGCGTACGGCCTGCTGACGGCGCTCGTCGTGCCCCGCCCGATCGCCTGGGTCTCCACCGTGTCGGCGGACGGGGTGGGGAACCTGGCGCCGCACTCCTTCTTCACGGTGGCGAGCGCCCGGCCGCCGATCGTGCAGTTCACCTCTGTCGGCACCAAGGACACGCTGCGCAACGTGCTCGCGACGCAGGAGTTCGTGGTCAACCTGGCTTCGTTGCCGATGCTCGAGGCGATCAACGCTTCAAGTGCCTCCTACGACGCCGCGATCGACGAAGCGGCGGCCGTCGGGGTGGCCCTGGAGGCGAGCGAGCGGGTCTCGCCACACCGGGTCACCGACTCCCCGGCCTCGATCGAGTGCCGGCTGCACTCCACCGTCGAGCTGGGGGAGTCGACCCTGGTGCTGGGCGAGGTCGTGGCGATCACGGTGCGCGACGAGGCGCTGCGCGACGGTCACCCGACCATCGAGGGGTTGGCGCCGCTGTCGCGGCTCGGTCGTGACGAGTGGGGCCTGCCGCCCGAGACGATCGCTGTCCAACGGCCTCGCTAGTCCCTCAACCCAACTCGCGTACGTGGACCCGCTCACCGGCGCGGCCCATCAGGTGCAGCACCTCGGCCGGTTCGTTGCCCGCAGCGGTGAAGGCGTGCGGGGTGAGGGTGTCGAACTCCGCCACCTCGCCGGGCCCGAAGAGGTGTTCCTCCTCGCCGAGGTAGAGGCGGATCTGACCGGACAGCACGTAGAACCAGTCGTGGCCAGGGTGCACCTTGAGGGAAGGTCGGTGCTTGCGCGGCTGCACCGGGATCGTGACCTTGAAGGCTGCGACGTCCTGGGTGTGCTCCGAGACCGGGACGAAGGTCATGCCCCCGCGCCGGAACGGCTTGCCCTTCACGCGTGGGTCAGCTCTCTTCGTCGCACCGGCCAGCGAGTCGAGGGAGACGTCGTACAGCCGGGCGAGCGGGACGAGTAGCTCCAATGTCGGTTTGCGGGCCCCCGACTCGAGCCGGGACAACGTGCTCAGCGAGATGCCGGTGCGCGCCGCGATCTCGGTGAGGGTGAAGTTGCGGTGCGTCCGGATCGCCCGCAGCCGTGACGCCACGGTGTTGGTCGATTGCTCGTCCATCGGTTCCCACTCTCGTCAGTTCGCAAGTTCGCACTTGCAAGTCGCCACGCCCTCGGCAGAGTTGCCGTTCTGGCAAGAGTAGTTGCCAGGTGGTCGGTGCGGGGGAATGCTGGCGGCATGAACACAGAGACAGACACAGACGCAGGCACAGCGCAGTGGGACGTCATCGTCGTCGGCGGAGCCAGCGCAGGGTTGAGCGCGGCGCTGCAACTCGGGCGGATCCGGTACCGGACGCTGGTCCTGGACCACGGTGCACCTCGCAATCGGGTGGCCGGCCACATGCACGGCTACCTCGGCCGCGACCACACCTCGCCGCTCGACCTGACGGCCGACGGTCGCCGCGAGTTGGCCCGCTACGGCGTGGAGGTCCGCTCGGTCGAGGCCGAACTCGTGACAGGTGCGATCGATGACTTCACCGTGCGTACGTCGGACGGCCGGGAACTGCGCGCGCGCCGGGTCCTGCTCGCCTCCGGCGCCGCTGATGCTCTGCCTGAGGTGCCGGGCCTGGCCCAGTACTGGGGGAGCGGGGTGCACCACTGCCCGTTCTGCGACGGCTGGGAGTACGCGGACCAGCGCATCGCCGTGCTTCTGGACGTGCCCGAGGCGATCCACCAGGTGAAGCTGCTGCGCCGCCTCTCCGACGACGTGACGGTGCTGACCAATGGCCTCGAGGTGCTGGACCCGGAGCAGGTGGCGCTCATGGAGGCGCTAGGTGTGGAGATCGACCCCACACCACTGACCTCCGTACAACGCGACGGGGACGACGACGGCGGCGAGGTCAGCCCGCTGGACCTGGAGTTCGCGGACGGCCGCACACGTCGGGTCGACGCGCTCTTCGTACGCCCCACCCCGACACCGCGGGACTCCGCGGTGACCGCGTACGACCTCGAGCGCCAGGACGTCTTCGGGATCGCCTGCATCGCGGCCGACGAGATGGGACGCACCTCAGTGCCGGGTCTGCATGCCGCAGGCAATGTGGTCAACCCGATGCTCAGCGTCGCGGCTGCGGTGGGTGCCGGTGCCACCGCCGGGTACGCGCTGGCCGGCGAGCTCCTCTGATCCGTGGGGCGCTCCCGGGCGGGCCCGAATCAGGACCCCCATGCCAGGACCCCATGCCAGGATTCCGGGTCGCGTCCGCAGGTCAGGCCATCAGGTCACGAGGGTCGCGAGGTCACGAGGGTCACGTACGGGTGCGTCGGTCGCCTCCAGCAGCTGCTCGCGCGTGACGCCGGGCGCCAACTCGACCAGCTCGAAGTGTTCACCGGCGACGTCCAGGACGCCTAGGTCGGTGATCACCCGGTCGACCACGCCACGGCCGGTCAGCGGCAACGAGCACTCGCGTACGAGCTTGGAGCCCCCCTTCCTGGTCTGGTGGTCCATCAGCACGATGATCCGGCGGGCGCCGCTGACCAGGTCCATCGCGCCACCCATGCCCTTGACCATCGCGCCCGGCACCATCCAGTTGGCCAGGTCGCCGGCGCTCGAGACCTCCATGCCACCGAGCACCGCGACGTCGATGTGGCCGCCACGGATCATCGCGAAGCTGGTCGCCGAGTCGAAGTAGGAGGCTCCGGGGAGCACAGTGACGGTCTGCTTGCCCGCGTTGATCAGGTCAGGATCGACCTCGTCGTCGTACGGGAACGGCCCGACGCCGAGGATGCCGTTCTCGGCGTGCAGGGTCACCGTCGACCCCTTCGGAAGGTGGTCAGGGATCTGGGTCGGCAGTCCGATGCCGAGATTGACGTAGGCCCCGTCCTCGAGTTCGAGCGCCGCCCGCGCCGCCATCTGGTCACGAGTCCATGCCATCTCAGATCACCCTCTCGCGGATCGTCCGCTTCTCGATCTCCTTGTGGGCCGCCTGCTCGGGGGTGAGCTCGACGACTCGCTGCACGAAGACGCCCGGGAGGTGGACGGCGTCCGGGTCGAGGGCGCCGACCTCGACGACCTTCTCCGCCTCGACGATCGTCATCCGGCCAGCCATCGCGACCGGCGGGTTGAAGTTGCGGGCGGCTGCGTGGAAGACGCAGTTGCCGGCACGGTCGGCCACAGCTGCGCGCACCAGCGAGACGTCGGTGACGATCGACTCCTCCAACACCATGGGGACGTCGTGGAAGGTCCGCACCTCCTTGGGGGGTGAGGCCAGGGCGACCGAACCGTCGGGGTGGTAACGCCACGGCAGTCCGCCCTCGGCGACCAAAGTGCCGACACCGGTGGGGGTGTAGAACGCACCGACCCCGCTGCCCCCAGCACGCATCCGCTCGGCCAGCGTGCCCTGCGGGGTGAGCTCGACGGTCAGCTCGCCGGAGAGGTACTGCCGTGCGAACTCCTTGTTCTCCCCTACGTAGGAGGCGATGACCCGGCTGATCCGCCCCTTCTCCAGGAGGAGGCCGAGGCCGGCGCCGTCGACACCACAGTTGTTGGAGACCACGCGCAGGTCACTCGCACCCTGTTCCAGCAGTGCCTCGATCAGGAACCACGGGATGCCGGACAGGCCGAAGCCACCGACGGCCAGGCTGGAGCCGTCCTTCACGTCGGCGACGGCTGCGGCGGCACTGGCCACCACCTTGTCGTGCGTCATGAGATCTCCTCGGGGAGTGCGTTGGGGGCACAGGTCATGACGTCGCTCATGGCCTTCACGCTAGGACACCCCAGTGATATGGGGAAGTATTCGTTTGCCGCTGACTAGGACGACAAAGGTGTCAATCGACGCGAGGCCTGCCATCATCGTCGGCGTGGAACTTCGTCATCTGCGCTACTACGTGGCCGTCGCCGAGCTCAGGCACTTCGGACGCGCTGCCGAACGCCTGCACATGGCCCAGCCGCCGCTCTCCCAACAGATTCGCCAGCTCGAGACCGAGTTGGGCGTCCAACTGCTCGAGCGGACCACCCGCCGCGTCGACCTCACGGACGCAGGCGTTGCCTTCCTCCAGCGGGCGCGGGAGGTGCTGGCGGCCGTCGACGTCGCCAGCGCCGAGGCCCAACGCATCGGCGCCGGGCTCGAGGGCCGCTTGGTGGTCGGGTGCGTCGGATCCGCCACCTACAGCCTGCTGCCGAGTCTGGCGCGTACGTTGCGCGAGGAGTTGCCGGCGGTCGACTTCAGCTTCCGCGGTGAGATGTTGGTGCCCGAGCAGGCTCAGGCCCTCCTCGACGGACACATCGATCTCGCCCTCCTGCGCCCGCCCGTCGACCATCCGGACCTGGTGCTCGGGACCCTGCGACGCGAACGCTTCATCGTGGCCCTGCCCGAGGGCCACCGGCTGGCGAAGCGCAAGCGGTTGCGGCTCGCCGACCTGCGCGACGAGGACTTCATCGTCCACCCTGCCCACGGCCGCTCGGTGATGAGCGGCGCCGTGCTGGCCATGTGTCGCGAGGCGGGGTTCGAGCCCCGCGTCCGTCAGGAAGTGGGGGAGACGTCGACCCTGGTCACCTTCGTCGCCGCAGGCCTGGGGGTGGCGCTGGTCCCGGAGCCGGTACAGGCCCTGGGTGTGGCCGGGACGACCTACCGGCCGCTGGTCGGCGCCGGGCAGGTGGAACTCGCGGCAGCCACGCGGGCAGGCGACTCCTCAGCGGTCCTGGCACGAGCGCTGGACATCCTCACCGCGCTGACCCGCCAGAGTCACCGATCCGGACGCTGAGTCTGGTCCTGACGAGCGTCCCACCAGGCCACGACCCGCTCGACCACCGGTGAGCTGCCACGCACCCAGGTGATGTGGTCGTTGCTGGCGCCCGGGGTGACCTCGTCGCGCAGGTAGTGCCAGCGGGTGACCGCGTCGGGGTGGAAAAGGCGGGTGCTGAAGCGGTTGACCGAGCTCGCCGGCGCCAACGTGTCACCCTGCAGGCTCACGATGAAGGCCGGCGTACGGATCGGTTCGTCGGCGGGAAAAGGTGGCTCGCCGGTGATGACCATCCGTCCCCACTCCCGCATCAGGGTCCGTGCGCCGGGCGCACCGAAGAGAGGCTTGGGAAGGTAACCGAACAGCGTGGTCAGCACTGGCACGATCACCTTCGCCATGAAGCGGATCCCCAGGCCTCGCAACGGATAGTGACTGGGATGGGGGATGGCGGCACCCACGGTGACGATGCCGTCCACCGGCGGGCCGCTGAGCTCGTGGCCGACGGCGATCTGACCGCCGAGACTGTGGCCCAGGAAGAGGACGGGACGGTCGGGCTCCTCGGCGCGGGCGCGGACGAGCCCGGCGTTGAGCTCGGCGATCTCGTCGGCGTACGCCCAGTCGTGGCGCCGACTGGCCACCGGCAGGCCGCGCTCGAACCCCCGACGGGGCAGGGCCCGGGCATCCCAGCCGTGGGCCCGGAACTCCTCGACCAAGGGGCGGTAGTAGGCAGAGCCGATCGCCATGGCCGGGGAGATCAGGACCAGGGGCGTGGGGGTGGTGGTCAACTCGTGCTCCGTCTCAAAGGTGTGCGTGCCACGGATGCAGTATCAGGCACCGTGGCCCATGCTGGTGCCAACACCACCCATGTCGACGAGACGGAAGAGGTCAACTGATGCCGGACGCAGCCCCCACCGAACACCTGGACGTGCTCATCCTTGGGGCCGGGCTCTCCGGAATCGCTGCGGCACGCTACCTGCGCACCGAGCACCCCGCGCGGACGATCGCCGTCCTCGAGGCGCGCGGTGCCGTGGGTGGCACCTGGGACCTCTTCCGCTACCCGGGAGTGCGCTCCGACTCCGACCTGCAGACCTTCGGATACGAGTTCAAGCCGTGGCGTGACCGTGAGGCGATCGCCACCGGGCCGCGGATCCTGAACTACCTCCAGGAGACGGTTGAGGAGAACGACCTCGCCCCGCTGATCCGTTTCCACCACCGGGTCGTGAGTGCCGACTGGTCGTCGCGGGACGCGCGGTGGACGGTGGAGGTCGTGCACCCCGAGACGGGACAGACGCACCACCTGAGCGCGACCTGGCTCTTCAACGCCGGCGGCTACTACCGCTACGACGAGGGCTACACCCCCCACTTCGAGGGACGTGAGCGGTTCCGCGGCGAGATCGTGCACCCGCAGCACTGGCCCGACGACCTGGACACCCGCGGCAAGCGGGTCGTGGTGATCGGCAGCGGGGCAACCGCGGTGACACTCATCCCGTCGCTGACCGAGACGGCCGCGCACGTCACGATGCTGCAGCGCACCCCGACGTACGTGATGGCGCTGCCGAGCGTGGACGCCGTGGCCAACCGGTTGCAGAAGATCTTCGGTCCCGAGCGCGGTTATGCCATGAGCCGCACACTCAACGTGCACAAGTTCCGGATGTTCTGGCGGTTCCTGCGCCGCTTCCCGCACCAGGGTCGCAAGGTGATCGGTGCGGTCAACCGCCGCCTGCTGCCGGACGGCTATCCGGTCGACGTGCACTTCAACCCGCCGTACGAGCCGTGGGACCAGCGTCTCTGCCTTGCCCCCGACGGCGACTTCTTCGCCGCCATCAGTCGCGGCGACGCCGAGGTGGTCACTGACCGCATCGCCAGCTTCACCGAGACCGGCATCCAGCTCGAGAGTGGTGAACACCTCGAGGCGGACGTCGTCGTCACCGCCACCGGGTTGCGGATCCAGACCTTCGGCGGCATTGAGCTGAGCCTCGACGGTGAGCCGTTCGACCAGCGCCGGGCCGTGGCCTACCGCGGGGTGATGTTGAGCGGTCTGCCCAACTTCGCCTTCGCCATCGGCTACACCAACAACTCATGGACGCTTAAGGTCGGGTTGCTCTGCGAGTACTTCTGCCGCCTGCTGAGCCACATGGACGCCCACGGGTACGACGTCGTCGTGCCGGTCGCGGAGGAGGGCATGGAGACCCGGCCGCTCCTCGACTTCGCCGCCGGATACGTGCAGCGGGCGATCGACACGTTGCCGCTCCAGGGCACCGAGGCGCCCTGGCTGATGTCGATGGACTACATCGCGGACCGCCGCACCCTGCGCACCGGGGCGCTGGTCGACGAGCACCTGCACTTCGACGGCCCCGCCCTCAGGCGAGTTGCGACAACGCCCGCTCAGCAGCGTTGACGCCACACATGCCGTGGACCCCGCCGCCCGGCGGCGTCGAGGACGAGCAGAGGTAGACCCCGTCGACTCCCAACGAGTACGGGTCGGTGGTCAGGCGGGGCCGCAGCACGATCTGCTTCGCGGTGTTCGCCCCGGCGCTCACGTCACCACCGACGTAGTTGGCGTTGTACGTCTGCATCTCCGGCGCCGAGCGGGAGTGGGTCGCCAGGATCCGGTCGCGGAAGCCGGGCGCGAACCGCTCGATCTGCGCCGTCACGGCCTCGCCTGCGTCCCCGGTCCACCCGTGCGGGACGTGGGCGTAGGCCCAGATCGGGTTGACGGATCCCGCTGAGCGGCTCGGGTCCGCCAGGTACTGCTGACCGACGAGCACGTACGGGCGCTCCGGCATCCTGCCGCGGACGGTCTCGGCCTCCGCGGCGGCGATCTCGGGCGCCGTGCCCCCGAGGTGCAGCGTGCCGGCGCGACGGCACTCGTCGTTGAGCCAGTCGACGTCACCCTCGATCGCGTAGTCGACCTTGAAGACGCCCGGGCCGTAGGTGAAACGGCGCAGCGAGCGCGAGATCCGGGCGGGCATCGCGTCCCCGACGATGCGTACGGCCGCGTCGGGGGCGGTGTCGAGCATGATCACCTCGGGACGCTCACCCACGAGCTCGCGCACCTGGTCCAGGCTGGTCACCGTCGTCCCGGTGACCACCCGGCCGCCGAGTGACTCCAGCACGCTGACCATCGCGGTCGTGATCGCTCCGGAGCCTCCCTTGGCCACCGGCCATCCGGCGACGTGGCCCGCTGTCCCGAGCATCAGCCCGACGGACGAGCTGAGCGGCGTGTCGAGGCGCCCGAAGGCGTGGGCGGCGACCCCCATGAAGAGCGCGCGTGCGGGCTCGTCGTCCCACCGGCGGGTCATCATCGTGGCGGGCAGGACGGCGCCCAACCCGAAACGGGCCAGGGCGAACGGGTGATCCGGGATGTGGAGGATCGGCTGGAAGATCTCGTCCAGGAGCTTGTCGAAGTGCCGTGTCAGAGGCGTGAAGAGTCGCGCCCAGGAGTCGCCGTCGTCGCCCAGCGAACTGACCGTCCGAGCCATGTCACGCGAGATCACGCCCGCGCGTCCGTCGTCGAGGGGATGGGCCAGGTCGACCTCGGGCCACAACCACTCGAGCCCGTGGGCGCCGAGGTCGAGCGAGTTCAGGAAGCGCGAGAGCACCCCTGTGGGATGGAAGGCCGAGCAGTCGTCGTGCAGCACGCCGGGGAGGGTAAGCTCGGACGTACGGGCCCCGCCACCGGGGTGCTCGGACGCCTCGACGACCGTGACCTCGAGCCCTTCCTGGGCGAGCCTGATCGCGGCCGCCAGACCGTTGGGCCCACTGCCCACCACCACTGCATGCACGAGAACACCAACTCCTGCCAACTCTTGCGGGACGACGACGTCTTCAGGTCGAAGTCTTGCAGGCGTCGCCCATCGGTGCTCACACGCGGCGCGAAACCTCCACCACGGCCTTGCCGACGTTGGCGCCCGACATCATCCGGGCGAAGGCGGCGCCGGCCTGGTCCAGGCCCACGGTGCGGTCCTCGAACGCCGCGATCTCGCCGGCCGCCACCAGCGCGCCGACCTTCGCGACGTGCTCGGCGGCGAGGTCGAAGTGGTCGTAGATGACCATGCCCATCAGGGTGGCCCGGGCGGCCATCACGGCCCCGGCGCGCACGCGGGTGGCGGGAGCTCCGTTGCTCTGGTCCATGACACCGATGAGGGAGACCCGGGCGCCGACGGCCAGCTGCTCCATCACGACGTCGAGGGTGGCCTGGTCGCCCATGTGCAGGTAACCGTTGACCTTGTCGGGGCAGGCAGCTCGCAGGTCGTCGGCGAAGGTGTCGGAGCCACGCACGACGGCAGCGGCGTAGCCAAGCTTCTGGGTGGCGAGCGCCGCCTTCTCCCGGCTCCCGACGATCGCGACGGGGCGAGCGCCCGCGGCGGCCAGCAGCTGTCCGGCGAGAGCCCCGACGCCACCGGTGGCCGAGGAGACCACGACGGTCTCCCCGGCCGCCGGCATGACGTGGCGCTCCAGGGCGGCGTACGCAGTCAGTCCGGGCATGCCCAGCACGCCGAGGGCCGCAGAGGCAGGGACGCCGCTGGGGAGGTCGACCTTCGTGGCAGCACTCGCCTCCACCACGGCCTCACTGACCCAGCCGGTCTCGGCCACCACCAGGTCGCCCACGGCCAGGCTGTCGGACCGGCTCTCGACGACCTCGCCGACCGCTCGCCCACCGACCACGCCCCCGGGCTTCACCGGCGCGTCACCGAGGTGGCTGCCGCCTAGCGTGGACCGGATGTAGGGGTCGAGCGAGAGGTCACGTACGGCCACCCGCACCTGTCCGGGACCCACCTCGGGCAGTGCCTGCTCGGTGGTGGTGAAGTCCGTGGCGACCGGGACCCCCTCGGGGACGGAGGCGAGGACGACAGCCTGGACGGTGCGGGTGCTCTGCATGTGGACTCCTGGGACGGGGCGGGTCAGGCGGTCGGACGCGACAGGTACTTGCCGTGCTTCTCGTCCGTCACGACACCGTTGGTGACGATCTGGGTGCCGCGCAGGAAGGTGTCGGTGACCTTGGCGGTCAGCTCGGCGCCCTCGAAGGGGGTGTACTCCTGGGTGGAGACGGACTCCTCGGCGCGCACCGTCCAGTCGTGGTCGATGTCGACCAGCGCGATGTCGGCGTCCTTGCCCACGGCGATCGAACCCTTCGTCCGGCCCAGGCCGTAGCGCTCGGCGGGGTTCTGCGCGGTGAGCTCGGCGATCCGGCCGAAGGCCAGACCACGCTTGCGCCCCTCGCTGACCATGCCGGCGAGCATGTACTCGGCACCACCGAAGCCGGACTTGGCCAGGAAGACGTCGTCCTTCGGCTCACCGAACTTCAGCTCCTCCTTGCAGCACGCGTGGTCGGAGACGACCCAGTCGATCTTGCCGTCGAGCAGGTAGTCCCACAGGGCCTCGACGTCCTCGCGGGGACGCAGCGGCGGGTTCACCTTGCCGCCGACGCCGTGCGCGGTGTCGCAGTCGACGAGCAGGTGACCGACGGTGACTTCGCGGCGGAAGTCGATGTGCGGGAACGCGGCCGCCATCGTCAGTGCCGCCTCCATCGCCTTGCGCGAGGTGAGGTGCAGCAGGTTGATGGTCGGCAGGTTGGTCTCGTGCGCCAGGTAGGAGGCGATGGTGACCGCCAGGCCCTCCGAGTGCGGCGGGCGGGAGGCGGAGTAGGCGGGCAAGCCGGTCAGGGTGCCGTCCTCCTCGACCATCTTCGTGTACGCCGCCATGATCTCGGCGGTCTCGCAGTGCAGGGAGAGCGAGATCTGGTCGGCGATCTCCGGGTTCTCCTCGCGGGCCTTCTGCACGCCGCGCATGACGAACTCGAAGTGCGCGTAGTCGTACCGCTCGCCCTCGGGGGTCATCAGGAAGGAGGACTGGTCCGAGCTGCGACCGTGCAGACCGTAGGAACCGTAGAACATGAAGATCTTGAACGAGGTCACGCCGTGGTCCTTGACCAGGGCCGGGATCTCGGCGATCTGCGACTTGCTCATCGGAGCCAGGTGGTAGGTGTAGTCGATCGCGGCGTTGCCGTCGGTCTGCGCCAGCACCTCGGGGAAGAAGTCGGCGTAGTCGCCCGACTTGTTCAGGTAGTACTGGCCCGAGCGCATGTAGGACAGCGAGGTGGTCACACCACCCTGCGCCGAAGCGCGCGACTCGCTCGCGACATCGATCGGCAGCGGGTTGTAGATCCCCCAGTGCTGATGGGCGTCGACGACGCCCGGGAAGGCCACCTTGCCGCCGCCGTCGACGACTGTGTCGGCGGAGTCAGCAGGGATGCCGGCCTCGATCCGGGCGAACTTGCCGTCCTTGACGGCGATGTCGACGGACTGCGGCTCGTCGTGGCCGGGCAGGACGGCCTTGACGTTGGTGAGGAGGACGTCGTACTCGGTCACTGGAACTCTCCTTGAGGGGTGAAGGTCGACAACGGCTTCAGGACGGCCGTCAGGTCAGGTGCGCTGCGCAGGTCGAGCACGTCGGTGCTCACGGTGGTGGCGGTCTCCGGGGAGAGACGGCCGGCGACGTTGTCGCGGAACTTGGTCGCCAGCTCCTCGTCCGAGAGAGGACGGGCCGGCCCACCGCGGTTGGCCAGCACCTCCTCCACGATGACCTCGCCGGAGGTGGTGGTCAACGTGACCACCGCCGGGAACTGGAACGGGAAGATCTCGTTGCACTTGTCGTCGGAGACCACGTCGACCTTGGCCATCAGGTCCCGGCGCACCGGGTCCTGGGCCAGGGCATCGGAGTAGTCGTCCAACCCGGTGCCGAGGCCGCCGCCGCCGAGCAGCCCGGCAGCGAAGGCGTACGGCCCGGAGAACTGGGCCTGGTAGCCGGTCTCGGGGGTGCGCTTGACCTCGATCGGCTCACCGATGGTGCGCACCGTGGAACCGGCGACACCGACCACGACGCTGGCGACCTGGTCGGGAGTGATCCCGCGCTCACGGAAGGCCCGGCCGGCGTCCACGGTGGTGTGGGTGAAGTGGTTGGCCGGGTAGGGCTTGAAGAAGATGCCCGGCACTGACCACTCGGTGCCCAGACCGTCGGTGATCGCGGTGGGGAAGTACTGCCCGTGCAGCCAGCCCTGGAAGAAGCCGAAACGTCCTTCCAGCACGGTCGGCGGCCCGGTGAATCCGCGCCGCACCAACTGGGCGGCGGTGACTCCGGCCTGGGCGGCGACGCCGCAGTGCAGGCGCTTGACCGTGCCGCCTGTGCGGTTGGCCTCGATCACGCCGGCCGCCATCGAGGCGGTCAGGCCGAGGACGTCAGCGATGCCGTCGGCGTCCAGGCCGTAGATCATCCCGGCCGCGACCGACGAGCCCATCGCGCCGGTGATCGAGGTGGCGTGCTGGCCGTGCTCGAAGAAGACGGAGTTGCCGAGCTCGGCGTCGTAGCCGGCCATGCCCAGTCGGACCGCGACCTCGATGCCGACCGCGATCGCACGGCTGGTCAGCTCACCGGAAGCGCCGGCGTGCTCCGCGGCGGCGAGTGCTGCGGGGACGACCGAGGCGCTGGGGTGCAGCACCGACGGGAGGTGGGTGTCGTCGTAGTCGAGCGAGTGGGCCAGGACACCGTTGGCGAAGGCCGCCTGGGCAGCGTTCACCCGGGTGGACTCCCCGACGATCGTGGCCTGGGCGTGTCCGCCCTGGTCCAGCACGTGCGCGATGGCTGCGGCGCTGGTGGGGAGGCGGTGGGCAGCGACGCAGAGACCGAGAATGTCCAGCGTGCGCTGGCCGACAGAGGCCGTGACCTCGGCGGGGATGCCGTGGACCGCGCAGTGGTGGGCGAACGCGCCGATCTGCTGGGCCAACGTGGGGCCACCGTCGGCGGCGTACGTCGGGTTGCCCTCGGGACGCGCGTCGGGTGCGGGGGAGTACTCAGGGACCGAGGCTGTCATCTCAGGCGCCGACCACCGCGAGGGGACGGACCGGGGAGCCGGTGGCGCCGAAGAACTTCAGCGGACTCATCACGAAGAGGAACTCGTGGGTGCCGGCCTTGGCCAGGGCCTCGAGATCCATGGCCTCGATGATGTAGATGCCGCGCTCGACGAGCAACACCCGGTGGGCCGGCAGGAGGCCGTGACCCGCGCCGGGCTTGAGCTGCTCGTAGGCGATGGTGTCGGCGCCGGTGGCGTGGATGCCGAAGTCGGCGAGGAAGGTCGCGCCGCTGTCGGAGACGCCGGGCACTCCCGTGGAGAGGCCGCGGAAGAGGTCGCCGTCGCCGTTGTCGAAGTGCTGGCCCCAGCCGGAGCGGACCAGGACCACGTCACCCTCACGGATCTCGGTGCCCTGCTTGGCGAGCGTGGCCTTGAGGTCGTCGACCGTGATCTCCTGGCCGGGCTCGAGGCGCTCGACGCCGAGGGTCCCGGGCACGTCGAGCAGGACGCCGCGACGGACCATCGGCTCGATCGTGTGGGCGCCGTGCTCGAGGAACTTGCCGCCGACCTGGGCCTCGTACGCGTCCACGTCGCCGTAGAGCTTGCCGTCCTGGGAGACGTGGGCCAGTGCATCGACGTGGGTGCCGACGTGGGTGCCCATCGAGATCATGTCGTTGGCGGCCGAGCCGCCGTCGCCCCGCGTCATGTCACCGTGGCGTCGCGGCATCGCGTGCCAGTACGCCGGGTGGTTGGGGGACTGGGGCATACCCACGGTGAGGGTGCGACCCAGGTCGAAGATCTCGGTGCCCTGGGCGACCGCAGCCAGGAGCTGGGTGGTGGTGGTGTTGGTCATCGGTCCTCGTTCTCGTCTGTGCAGAGTCTGGTGGGGTGGGGCGTCAGCGGATGACGTTGCGCTCGCGCAGGTCGGCCAGTCGGGTCTCGTCGACACCTAGGCCGGTGAGCACCTCGTCGGTGTCCTCGCCGTGCTTGCGTCCGGTGAAGCGGATCGACCCGGGGGTCTCGGACATCCGCCACATCACGTTGTGCTGGAGCAGGGGACCGAAGTCGACGTCGTCGACCTCGGTGAGCATCTGGGTCTCGCGGACGTGCTCGTCCTCGACGATCTCCTTGGCGGAGTAGATCGGTGCGATCGCGGCGCCGGCGTCGGTGAAGGCCGTGACGACCTCGTCGCGGGTCCGGGCGCCGATCCAACTGCCGACCATGCCGTCGAGGAGGTCGGTGTGCTCGGCCCGGGTGTTGCCGGCCGCGAACCACGGCTCCTCGATCACCTCGGGGTGGCCGACGAGGACCATGACGCGCTCCGCGATCGCCTGGGCGCTGGTGGAGATCGCGACCCAGTGACCGTCGGAGGTCTGGTACGTGTTGCGCGGAGCGTTGTTGGTCGAGCGGTTGCCGTGCCGCATCCCGACGACGCCGGTCTGCTGGTAGACGGTGGGGCCGGGGCCCACCGCAGTCATGATCGGGGAGAGCAGGTCCATGTCGATGACCTGGCCCCGGCCACCGTTCTTCTCGCGAGCCAGCAGGGCCATGGAGACGGCCGACGACGCGGCGATGCCGCAGATCGAGTCGGCCAGGCCGAAGGCGGGCAGGGTGGGCGGCCCGTCGGGCTGTCCGGTGAGGTGCGCGAAGCCGCTCATCGACTCCGCGAGCGTGCCGAAACCGGCGCGTGAGGCGTACGGCCCGGTCTGGCCGAAGCCGGTGATCCGCACGATGACCAGGCCGGGGTTGACCGCGTGCAACTGCTCCGGTCCCACGCCCCAACGCTCGAGGGTGCCGGGCCGGAAGTTCTCCACGACCACGTCGGCGGTGGCGGCGAGGTCCAGGAAGAGAGCAGCGCCGTCGGGGGCGGAGAGACTGAGGCCGATCGTCTGCTTGTTGCGAGCGACCTCCTTCCACCAGATCGGGGTCCCGTCGACAGCCGGCCCGTGTCCGCGCATGCCGTCGGGCTTGGTCGGGTGCTCGATCTTGATGACCTCTGCGCCGTAGTCGCCGAGGATCTGGCAGGCGAGCGGCCCGGCGAGAATGGTGGAGGCGTCGATGACCTTGACGCCTGAGAGAGGACCAGTTGACACCGAGAGTTCCCCGTTCCGGTTGATGAAACAGCATTCCGATTTGGTGCAACTATACGACGACGGCGAGGACCAGTCCGTCAAGTGGGCCATCCAGGACGGCATTCTTGCGCGGAAAGTGGGAACGAGGCCCTCACATTGTGGCAATCAGTCCGGATTCTGAGTCTGGCGCGGGGTTGGCCCACGGCGGAACGGCCAGATTTCCTTGACCGCGGGCCGGAACGGAGTTTGAATACCGCTTGTCGGTACATCGTTTCGCCTCGTGGAACAGATCGTCGCTTCCGAAGACGTTTCAGCTCGCCGAGGTCATCTGAATTGGAGCTCGCATGAAGTTCACCCTGCGTAGCCAGAATGGTTTTCGGCGGGCGGGAGTGGCCACGGCCGCCGTCGCTTGTCTGAGCATGTTGGCCGCCTGTGGAGGCGGCGGGAACGACGGCGGCGGGTCGGGCAGCGCGGAGAACTCGGTCACCGACCTGGTGGTCGACGTCACGGCCGAGCCGGACTCGCTCGACCCGTTCTACCGCAACGTCCCCGAGGCCCAGCGCATCTACCGCCTCACCTACTCCAGCCTCCTGCAGTGGAACGAGGACGGCTCCCTGGAGCCTGACCTTGCGGCCGAGATGCCCGAGGTGAGCGAGGACCGTCTGACCTACACCGTCAAGGTGCGCGAAGGCGTCACCTTCCACGACGGCACCGTGCTCGACGCGAATGACGTGGTCAACACCATCGACCTCGCCCAGGACCCCGAGAACGGCGCGGTGTGGCTCTCAGGTCTGACCTACGTCGAGGAGGCCAAGGCGCTGGACGACCTGACGGTGGAGCTGACCCTGAGTGAGCCGTACGCCTACCTCGACGGGAAGTTGGCCATGCTGCCGATCCTCTCCGACGAGGACGAGTACGCCACGAACAAGACCTACGCGACGACCGAGAACGGGTCAGGGCCCTACAAGCTGACCTCGCTCAAGCGCGGCGATTCGATCGCGCTGGAGCGCAACGAGGACTACTACGGCGAGGCGTACCCGTTCGAGACGATCACCCTGAAGCTCGTCCCGGAGGACGCCTCGCGCATCGCGCGCCTGGCCAACGGTGAGACGCACATCGTGCCGGACCTTCCCGCCGACCAGGTGGACCTGGTGACCGATCGGGGAGCCAACGCCACGGTGGTGGAGGAAGACGTCTCGCGACTCTTCGCCTACCCGTCGATGAAGGCCGACCGTCCGACGTCGAACACCGACTTCCGTCTCGCCCTGGCCCACGCCATCGACCGCCAGCGGATCGTGGACCAGGTCTACGGCGGTGCAGGACGGCCGAACAGTACGTACCTCACCTACGGGACGCTCTTCCACGACGAGGAGCTCGGCAATGCCTTCGGCGCCGACCCCGACCTCGACAAGGCCAAGGAGCTGCTGGCCTCCTCCGGCGTGGAGCTGGACCGCAAGTTCAACATCATCGCGGTCAAGGACCCGCAGGTCACCAACGCTGCCACGATCTTCCAGGCCAACCTGAAGGAACTGGGCATCGACGCCACCGTGGAGTCCCAGGACATCGCGGGCTTCTACGGCGCGCTGGTCTCGGGTGAGTACGACCTGATCATGTTCGACGCCGCTGCGTCGACCTCGACCGGCTTCTCGCCGGACTATGTCAACGGCGGTCTCAACTCGAGCGCGGCGAACAACTTCGCCCAGTTCAAGGACGACGAGATGGACCAGTTGCTCGGCACCGCCATGACGGCGGCCGGCGAGGAAGAGCAGGCTGCGGCGTGGAAGGCCGTCCAGGAGCGTGACCTCGAGACGCAGGGCAACATCCAGTTCGTCGTCTCGCAGACGGCCCAGGGATGGTCGAAGGAGTTGGGCGAGAGCTACACCCCGTCCGCCCTGCTCTGGTTGAACACCCTGCGCGACGTGAAGTGAGGGTGTGACACGGCCCCGATGAAGGGCCTGTGAAGAACCGGGGGCGGGGCCGACAACGGCACCGCCCCCGGTGCGTTCTGCGAGAAGGGAAGTCGGATGGACGAGGCAGTGAACGTGACGAAGGGGTACGTGGAGGGACCGCACGGACAGGTACACGTCCTGACCGCTGGTCGGCCGGGGGTGGGGGAGCGGCCGCTGGTCTGCCTTCACCTCTCGCCCGGGTCCGGACGGATGTACACCGAGCTGCTGCTCGAGCTGGGCGCCGACCGGTTCGTGATGGCACCCGACACGCCGGGCTTCGGTGCTTCCGACCCTCCGCTGGCGCCGGTGGACATTGCCACCTTGGCAGAGTCGATCGAGGCCGTCGTGGATCACCACGGTGTCGAGGAGTTCGACGTCCTCGGCTATCACACGGGCAGCAAGATCGCAGTCGAGCTGGCGCTGCGCCATCCGGAGAGGGTCCGGGCGGTCACGCTGGTCTCTGCGCCGGTCTACACCGAGGAGGAGTTGCTCGCGCAGCGCCAGGCGCTGGCCGTCCCGCGGGCGCCACGGCCTGACGGCTCCCACCTGGTGGAGCAGTTCAGCGAGTTGGTGCGCTGGCTGCCTCCGGGCACGCCCCTCGCGTTGGCACAGCGCGAGTTCGGCGAGCAGCAGCGTGGCGGCGCGGGTGCGCACTGGGGCTACCTCGCGGCGTTCGACTACCGGCACGCGGAGATGCTGCCGAGGGTCACGCAGCCGGTGCTCCTGCTGTGTCCGGCCGACGACCTCGAGGTCCCCACCCTCAGGGCGGAGTCGTTGCTACGTCGAGGACGGTTCCTGCGGCTGCCTGAGTGGGGTCACCAGATGATGATCACCCGCGCGAGCGAGGTGGCTGCCCTGCTCCGGGAGCATTCACTTCAGGGCTGAGTGGGTCCGACCTCGGGACCCGGGTCGCGACGCAGGACCCAGCGCGTTCCGATCACCGCGATGATCGCGAGGGCCGATCCGGCGATCAGGAGAGCTGGCGGTGCCGGATGGGCGCTCAACCCGAGCGTCGTCGTCCACTGGCCGAGTGATGCCAGAGCAGCGATGCCCATCACGCTGCCGATCTGGCGCATCAGTGCGAGCGCGGCCATGGTGCTGGCCGTCTCCGGGCCGCTGACCTGGTCCAGCACGGTGTTGGTGTCGACGAAGTAGAGGACTCCGGCACCCAGGCCGATCAGGGCCAGCGGGACGCCGAGCAGCACCGGGTGCCACCCGGCACCGGTTCCGAGCCACAGGTAGGCGAGCGCGAGCGCCCACAGCCCCACCACCATCAGTTCGACGTTGTCGCGGTGGCGGCGCAGCAGTGGCACCAGGAGTCCGGCCAGCGGCATGCCCAGGTTGGCCACCATGAACATCAGTCCGACGGTCGTGGCGGAAAGGCCGCGTTGGTCCTGGAAGTGCACCGAGATGAGGATGGCGGTGCCGTTGATGGCGGCGTTGTAGGTGAAGCAGGCCAGAAGCAGCATCCGCAGGCGTCGCGGCCGGAAGACGGCGAAGTCCAGGAGCGGGTGGCGCACGCGGCGCTCCACCCACACGAAGGCCGTACCGAGGAGGACGGCTGCCACGGCGGCCGCACAGATCCACCGCCACTCAGCACCGTGGCGTCCGCTGGCGATCAGGCTCCACGCCACCAGCGCCAACGTCGTGCAGGCCAGGAGGAGACCGAGAAGGTCGACGCGCCCGGCCGTGGCGCGTGGGTTGGAGTCCAGGCGTCGGAGGAGGATGAGCGCCAGGATCGCGACCGGGATCCACACCACGAAGGTGGCCCGCCAGCCCACGTGCTCGGCCAGCGTTCCGCCGAGGAGCGGACCGAAGAGCAGGGTGCTGGTCCCAGCCGTCATCCAGATGCCGATCGCCCTGGTGCGCTGCACCGGGTCGTGGACGTTGGCTCCCAACAGGGTGGCGGAGTTGGGCAGTACGAGGGCGGCCCCCACCCCTTGGATGACTCGGGCGCCCAGCAGGACCGCCAGGCTGGGGGCGAGCGCAGCGAGGGCCGCGCCGGCGACGATCACGACCAGGCCCCACTGCACCGTGGCCCGGGAGCCGATCCGTTGCCCGAGGAGCCCACTGAGCGGCATGGCGCTGGCGGCCACGAGGGGAAAGAGCGCGGTGAGCCACTGCAGTCCGCTGAGTCCGGCACCGAACTCAGCGATGATGACCGGGGCGCTCACCACCAGGGAGGTCTGCTCGTACATGACGCAGCCCATGCCCAGCGCGCAGATGAGGGCCGCTGCCAGTGGGGAGACCGAAGTGGAGGCGCTCGGGGTGATTCGGACTCGTTTCATTTCTGGAACGACGTTACGCTACGCGGGATTCAAGGTGAAGAGCTTCTGATCACTTCCTGATGCAGATTGTGCCGAATACTCTTGAAACTGTGTTCCACTACATGAAACACTGTTCTCCGTCATCTGCGTTGCCTCGCATGCCGCCCTACCGGAGGAGTCCTCATGTCCTTGATCTGCATCCGCGAGGTCGTCGTGGCCTGCCGCGACGTTGCGGCAACGACTCGCTTCTACGCAGACGCCTTCGGCTTCGACGTGGTGGAGCGCTCCGCACGGGGCGTGCTGCTCGCGGCGGGCGGCGCCCCGTCCGGACGATTGCGGTTGGTCCCTGCTGCTGGGGGCCCTGCTGCTGGGGGCCCTGCTGCTGAGGGCACTGACCCTCAGGACGCTGCCGCTGAGCGCGCCGAGGTCTGGGACCTCGGGGCTCGTCTCCTCGGGATCTACAGCCGCGACCTCGAGGACACCTACGACGCGGTGGCGGCAGCCGGCGGTCGACCGCGACGCCCGGTCACCTATCCCTACGGAGCTGCCTCGCTCTCGGAGATCGTGGCAGGAGGTCCGGACGACGTCTGGTTCACCGTCCCGCGGGCCGTCACGGGTGCGCACCGCCCCAGTGCTGCGTACGCGGGAAATGCGGAGCGTCTCCACTCCGAGCTCCACACCGCCGTGCTCGTCGTGGAGGACCACGACGCAGCGCTCGCCTTCTTCACGGCCGGAGGGCTCGAGACCGTCTTCGACGGTGAGATGGCCGGCGCCGACTTCGAGGAGCTCACCGGCATGCCGGTCGGCGCCACCCTGCGGCTCGCCTTCCTGGGGGGCAGCGAACACCTCCCCGCCCGCTTCGAGATCATGTCCTTCAGCGGCGCGCCCACCCGGGACCTGAGCGGCTCCCCGCTCGGCATCCAGCGGCTGGTCTTCGCCTGCACGGACGTTGCAACCACCCGGGCCGCGCTGCTGGCCGCAGGCGGAGAAGCCCTCGTCGACGGGGGCGTACGCGGTCCTGTCGGTGTGGTGCTCGACCTGGTGGAGTCCGACCGGTGAGCGTCTCGACCATGGTGGTGGTCGGCACGGGGGGAGCCGGCCTGTGTGCCGCGATCGCCGCTGCGGACCACGGTGCCCGGGTGCACCTCGTGGAGAAGCTGTCGGAGATCGGCGGGATGCTGCACATCGCCAACGGCGAGTTCTCCGGGGCGGGCAGTCGCCGCCAGGCGGCACACGGCATCGAGGACTCCCCCGAGAAGCACCTGGCCGAGGTGCGCCGGATCTCCCACGACCGCGTGCATCCCGAGCTGGCACGGTTGTCGGTGATGGCGCAGGGCGAGACGGTCGACTGGCTCGACGACCTGGGTTTCGACTTCCACCCCGACTGCCCCGGCCTGATCCATGGTCACGAGGTCTACGACGTCCCGCGCACCTACTGGGGCGTCGAGCACGGCCGCTCCGTGATCAAGGCGCTGGAGCCCCTGCTGATCGAGCACATCGCCGCCGGTCGCATCACGCTGCACCTCGAGACCGCCATGACCAGCCTGCTCACCGACGACGACGTCGTGGTCGGCGTGAGCGTCGAGCACGCCGGGACCAGGGTTGAGCTGCTGGGTGACGCGGTGGTCCTGGCGACCGGTGGTTACGACGCGAACCTCGCGCTGCGCAACGAGTTCCTCCCCGAGCACTGTGCCGATGTCCTCGTCGGCTGCCTTGACCACGCGACGGGCGACGGGCTGATCGCGGCGCGCGAGCTCGGCGCCGACGTCTCGGCCGACGGCATCTTCCTGCCTGTCATGGGCATGATCCCCGACCCCGAACGGCCCCAGCACGCGGTCGACTACCGGGTCGCCTTCGTCGAGATGGCCCCGGCCTACCGGACGCCCCACGAGATCTGGGTGAACCGCGAGGGTGACCGGTTCGTGGCCGAGGACACCACCTCGCCGGAGCAGCGCGAGCGCGCCCTGATCCGGCAGCCGGGCAACCTGATGCACGTCGTCTTCGACGACGGTGTGCTGGCGGCGGCGCAGGTGAGCCTGATCCGCAACCCAGCCGACGAATGGACCCCGGAGCGGTTCGCCGAAGCATGCGCGGACAGCCCCTGGATCACACGGGCCGACACGCTGGAGGAGTTGGCCACGAGCCTCCAGGTGCCCGCCGCCTCCCTCCGCGCATCGGTCGATCAATACAACGCCGTCGGCGCGGGTGAGCAACCGGACCCCTTCGGGCGGACCACCTTCCCGACCCGACTGGGGGAGGGGGAGTGGTACGCCATCACCACTACGGCCGCCTCGATCCTGTCGCGCGACGGGTTGCGGGTCGACACCGGACTGCGGGTGCTCGACGTCGCCGGGTCGCCGATCGACGGCCTGTACGCGGTGGGCGAGATCCTCGGCAACAACGTCTTCGCCGGCGACAACTACGTCGGCGGCATGAGCATCACCCCGGCCATGACCCTGGGGCGTCACCTCGGACGCACCCTCGCCAGCTCTCTGGAGGACCAGTGAAGAACCCCACTCTCGTAGGCGGCGTTAACGCCGCTTTCCTCGGCGTCCAGGACGTCGACGCCCATCTCGGGCTCTACGTCGGACAGCTGGGTTGGGAGGTGCACAGCTCCGGCACGTTCTCGGCCGCCGAGGCCGCAGGGCTGTGGGGAGAGGGAGTGGGGGAGACCCCCTTCGTGGAGCTACGTGCCGCAGGGGCCGATCACGGGCGGCTGATCCTGCTGGGGGTGCCCCAGCAGGCTGCTCCGGCGCACCCGATGCAGGCCGACACCGGCCTGGTCGCCATCAACATGTACACCCGCGACATCGAGGTGAGCCACCGGGAGCTCAGCGCAGCCGGGCAGGAGTTCCGCACGCCGCCGGCGACGTGGGCGGTGCCGCTGAACGACACGCTGGTCTCGGTGACCCAGATGTTCCTGCTCGCTCCCGACGGCGTCGACATCGTCTTCGTCGAGCCGGCCGCAGCCAGAGGCACGGCCGCCTGGGACGTCGACCCCGATCGCCACTACACCGAGCTGACGTCGGTGGTGTGCCACGTGCCCGATTTCGAGGCCGAGGTGCGCTTCTGGGGTCCCGAAGGACTGGGTCTGCAGTCCTGGTACGACGTGAGCTTCACCCACCCCGGGCTCGACGAGATGGCTCAGTTGCCGGAAGGCTCGGTCATGCGGCTCTCGTTCCTTGCCGGGGCGACCACGGCACGCCTGGAGATCACCCGTCTGGACGACCAGACCCTGGGCCAGGACCACCGCGCGCAACAACGTACGGCCCGCCACCCCGGCCACACGGGCTGGCTCTTCGAGGTGACCGACCTCGACACGACCCTCTCCCGGGTCTCTGACCTGGGCGGCGAGGTGCTGAACTCTGTGGCGGCTGGCCCCGGCGGCCTCTTCGCCGGCGCACCGGCAGCGTTCGTCAATACGCCCAACGGTCTCCCCGTAACGTTCGTCGAGGTCCCGCACTGATCGGGCGCTCCAGGAATTCTCGGCCCGAACCCGGCAGTGCCTACGTGCCCGTGGTTCTCCCCGTCGGCACCGCCGACCCCGTCAGACCACCGGTCCCGGACCGGTCTTGTGAGGAGTGAGTGACATCAGCAGAGAACATGACTTCGACGTCGTCGTGGTGGGAGCCGGCACCGCCGGACTTCCGTGTGCGATCCATGCCGCCCAGGGCGGAGCCAAGGTGCTCCTGCTCGACAAGGACCCCAAGATCGGCGGCACGCTGCACGTGACCGGTGGGCACATGGCCGCGGCCGGAACCCGTCGCCAGGCCGAGCGCGGCATCGAGGACTCCGCCGAGCTGCACCTGGCCGACATCCAGCGGATCACCCAGGGCACCGCGCGCGAGGACCTCGTGACCGTGGTGGCCCAGAACGCTGCGGCGACCATCGAGTGGCTCCAGGACCGTGACTTCCCGTTCGCCCCGGAGACGCCGCGCATCGTCTACGGCCACGAGCCCTACGAGATCGCCCGCACCTATTACGGCAAGGACGAGGGGGTCTCGATCCTCGAGGTCTTCCAGGCCGAGCTCGACCGCACCGTGGCGGAGCACGACCTGACCGTGTGGACCGCCTCCCCGGTCACCGAGATCCTGCAGGACTCCGAGGGCGTCGCCACCGGTGTGTCAGTGCTGCGCGGTGGGGACGAGGTCGAGGTGACGGCGCGCGCCGTGGTGCTGGCGACGGGCGGTTACGGCGCCGACGCCGAGCTCTTCCAGGAGCTCGAGGGCGCCCCGCTGGTCTCCGCGGCGGCACGGACCTCGACGGGTGACGGCCTGCACCTCGGCATGGCGGTGGGTGCGCGTCTCCAGGGAGCGGGCACCTACCTGCCCACCTTCGGTGGCCTGCCCGACCCGCAGAGCCCCGGGCGCGCCAACTGGAACGACCGGCAGCGTCTCACCAGTGAACGTCCTCCCCGTGAGATCTACGTCGACATGGACGGCAAGCGGTGGGTCCGCGAGGACGAGGAGTCGATCGACGAGAAGGAGCGGGCGCTGGTCGGGATCCCGGACCAGACGTTCTGGACGATCTTCGACGACGCCGCCCTGGCGCTCTCGACCGGCACCATGAACGAGATGATCGTGGGGCTCGAGCCAGATGCGGTCCGGGCAGTCGCCGACACCCGGGTCGGAGTCCACTCCGCCTCCTCGCTGGACGAGCTCGCCCGCAAGGCCGGGATCGACCCCGCCGGCCTGGTGTCCACCGTGGAGACGTACAACTCCTACGTGGCAGCCGGCGAGGACCCCGAGTTCGGGCGTACGTACCTCCCGGCCCCCATCGCGCAGGGACCCTTCTACGCGGTGCGCAACCACGCGATCACGCTGGTGACCTTCCAGGGTCTCGACATCGACGCCGAGTTCCAGGTGCGCGACGAAGCCGGTGAGGTCATCCCCGGTCTGTACGCCATCGGCGAGGTGATCGGAGCGGGTGCCACGTGTGGCAACTCGTTCTGCTCCGGGATGCTGACCACGCCGGCCCTGACCTTCGGTCGGCTCCTCGGCACCCGGCTGGCCACGGCCTGAGGCAAGGAACACCACATCGTGTTGCCGCTGCGTCTGGAAGGAACACACATGCAGGCTCAGACAGAACAGCTCAGACGCGGCGTCGTGGAGTACCGCGGAGACGTCGGGCTCCGGGGCCGGGAAACGTTCACCGTCAGCCGAGCGCCCGACGGCACCATGACGCTGCAGGCCCACTGCCGGATGTACGACACCCGGGTCGAACGCTGGGTGGTGCACACGGTGGACGGCTCGCTGCGGCCACTGCGTTCGTACGTCAGCCAGCGTCGGGCTGGTGAGTTCCTGGGGGAGGGCAGATTCCTCGTGGAGCCCGACGCCGTGATCGCCAGCACGCGGGTCGCGGGCATGGGTGAGGTGACGCAGCGGGTGCCGGTCGACGGGCCCCTGGACTACTTCGTCCCGCACGCGGTGGCGGCGGACTCGTGGATCACCCCGCACCACCCGCCGGGGGAGCAGGGGTGGCGGGAGGTGCTGCGCGGCTACACCACCTCGCTCCTGCCGGACGGGTCCACGGGTCCGTTGACCGAGCGCCACGGCGGCCTGCGCCTGCGCTGGGAGGGGAAGGAGACGATCGAGGTGCCGGCGGGGGCCTTCGACGTTGACCATTTCGTGGTGAGCGCACGCCCCGGTGTGGAGGAGCATCTCTGGGTGAGTGCTGACCACTGGGCGACGCTGGTGAAGCTGCGCTCCGACCGCCTGGCCACCACCTACGTCCTGACTGAGTTGAGCGAGGAACCGATGTGGCCGGCCGTGACTGCCGGCGGCGCAACCACGTGAGGCAGGTCACCAAAATCTATTGACGCGGATCACAGAGCGGAATAAGGTTTCACCTACAGGAATCCCGTTCCACGTAGTGGGACCTCCCCCCAAGGAGAACTATGCGCCCCGAGCGTCTTCGATCTCGTCCCGTCCGACTTGCCGCTGTAATGGCCGTCGCCTCCATGGCGCTGGCCGCCTGCGGCCAGGGCTCCGCCGACAAGGAGGGTGACGCAGGCGAGCCGCGCGCCGGGGGCGTCGCGACCATTGACTGGGTCGCCAACCCGACCAGCCTGGACCCGCTCAAGTACAACGTGCTCGGCACGTACAACCTGGTGGGGTTGGTCTACAACACCCTCTACCGCTGGACGGAGGAGGGCGGACTGGACCCGGAGTTGGCCACCGAGGACCCCGAGGTCAGCGAGGACGGGCTCACCGTCACCTTCCCGATTCGCGAAGGCGTCAACTTCCACGACGGCTCCCCCCTCACCGCCGAGGACGTCGCCTTCACCATCGAGCAGGTGATCAACCCCGAGAACGGCTCGATCTGGTACGCCGGGCTCTCGCCCATCACGAAGGTTTCGGTGACCGACGACACCACCGTCGAAGTCACGCTCTCGCGACCCCACGCGGTGCTGCAGGGCATCATCTCCCAGGTCCCGATCATCTCTGCGGACACCGAGTACAAGCCCGTCGACACCTACGCCCGAGAGATGAACGGCACCGGCCCGTTCAAGTTCGTCTCCTGGGACCAGGGCGTCGAGGTCGAGCTGGAGCGCAACGACGACTACTGGGTCGAGGACCGACCGCTGCTCGACGGCGTCGTGATGCGCACCGTGCCCGAAGACGCGTCCCGCATGGCCAACCTCTCCAGCGGCAACGCCGACATCATGCCGATGGTGCCCTTCAACCAGGTCGATGCCCTGGAGAAGCGTGGCGCGAACGTGGAGGTCACCGACAAGTCGGCACTTCTTCCGCTGCTCTTCCCGTCGATGCAGGAAGGTCGCCCGACCGCCAACGCCGACTTCCGCAAGGCGGTTGCCTGGGCCATCGACCGCAGCCAGATCATCGACAACGTCTTCAAGGACCGGGCTGAGTCTGCCTCCACGGTCATGTCGCAGGGCACGCCTCACTGGAACGAAGACCTGGGGACCACCTACGGCGACGACCCCGACCTGGACGAGGCCAAGGCAGCGCTCGCCAAGTCCGGCGTGAAGGCCGGAACCAAGATCAACCTCATCGTGCGCAACGAGCCGATGCCCATCGCGATGGGCACGATCATCCAGCAGAACCTGCGTGCCCTCGGGCTCGAGGCGAGCCTGTCGCCCGAGGAGTCGGCTGCCTACCTGCCCAAGCTCTTCGCCGGAGACTTCGACCTGATGATGCTCAACATCGAGGTGGGGCTGACCTCCGGGTTCACCCCGACGTACGTCTACTCCGCGCTCCACTCGGAGTCCGGCGGCAACTTCACCGGCTTCAGCGACGAGAAGCTGGACGAGCTCCTCGTCAAGGCCATCGGTGAGAGCAAGGACCCGGACGCTGCCTGGGCCGCTGTCCAGGAGCGCGAGTTGGAGACCGTGCCGCTGATCCCGACGGTACGCGCCCCCTACGTCGAGGGCTACTCGTCGCGGCTCCAGGGACACACGCCGTCGTCCCTGTTCAGCCTGCGGGACCTCGACCAGGCCTGGCTCTCCGACTGATCTGCCGCGTCACCCCCAGACACTCCGGTCCCGCGGCCCCGCTGCGGGGCCGGAGTTTCAGCCGAACCAAAGGACGGAGCGGACCGTGAACCACTCGAGCGTGCGAGGACGACTCGCCTACCTGGGACCTGAGGGCCACGAGCGCGGACGCGAATGGTTCCACGTCACCATCGCCCCTGACGGCAGTCGGACCATGCGGAGCGTGGCGGAGATCGACGACTCGGAGATCCTGCGCGACGTCACCCTCACCGTGGGCCCGGACTGGCGTCCCGCGGAGAGCTACGTCCGAGTGAGCGTGGCCGACCTCTGGGTGGGCACGGCGTGGTTCCGCTTCGACGACCGAGGTGCCACTGCAGAGATCGACAGCCCGCTCCTGGGGCAGCTGACGCAGCGCCTGCCTTCGTCGGGCCGCGCGCCCATGTTCGGCGCCCATCAGGTGGCCGGTGACGGCTGGCAGGCGGCTCTCCTCGAGCCGGGGGAGTCCGGGCCGCGTCGCGTCGAGGGGATCCTGATCTCCTCACCTCTGCCGAACGGCGCTTCCGCACCGATGCTGGCCAGCACGGCCATGGTCGCCGAGTGTCTCGGACCGGAGCAGATCACCACCCCGGCCGGCGCCTTCGACACGCTGCACTTCCGCTTCACCCCCGATGGCCTGGGCGCCGAAGACGTGTGGGTCCTGCCGCAGGACCTCACCCTCGTCCGCTCCGTCTGGGGTCACTACGGAACGACGTACGAGCTGGTCGAACTGTCCCACCCCGACCATCCACCGACCAGCGGCCAGACCCCTTGACCAGACCGCCTCACCCGTCGCCCGACCACTCACCGAGGAGAACCATGATCGCCAACCCCGACCGCACCCCGCTCCAGACCGCAGCACTCATGCTGGACTCGCTGCGCGACCGCAGCCTGGAGGGCGTGCTCGACTGCTTCGACCCGTCGCCGGAGACGTACGTCTTCGTGGAGGGTCCGCGCTGGACCAACCGTGACGGCGCCAAGATCGCCCAGGGATGGCGCGACTACTTCGAGGCGCCCATCCGGCTCATCGAGTGGCGCTGGACCGACGGCCCCGACGTCTTCGAGTCGGGAGACCTGGCCGTCGTCTGTGGCTGCATCGAGTACGAGTTCGAAGGCGCGGGCGAGTCGCGACCGCTGCCGATGCGCATGACCTGGGTCGTGCGACGGCTCGACGACCGCGTGTGGCGCATCGTGCACGAGCACGGCTCCCAGCCCCTGGCGGACCCGTACGGGACCGGGGACTGGTTGGTCGAGCGCCCCGAGGCCTGAGAAACCGACGACACCGAGCGAGGTCACGACAGTGCCCGCCATGATGCACCGGCCCGCAGTCGGCGGCCCGGCACCGGTCGCGACGCTGGAGCGTGCCCTCGATGTCCTCCAGGAGTTGGGGCACGGACACGGTGACCGGGGTGTCAGTGAGTTGTCCCAGGCCCTGGGCATGCCCAAGGGGTCGGTGCACCGCATCCTCACCGCTCTGGCCGCCCGGGGCCTGGTGCAGCAGGATCCACGCACGCAGCGCTATGCCCTGGGTTGGGCGGTGCTTCGTCTCAGCACCGTCTACCTGTCGCGTGCCGACGTCACGGTGCTGGCACGTCCGGTGCTGGAGAAGCTCTCCTCGGTCACCGGCGAGACTGCCACGCTCTCGGTGCGGGTGGGGCGTTGGCAGCGCATCTACGCCGCCCAGGTCCTGCCGGACCGGGAGGTGCGCATGACCGTGACGGAGGCCGAGCCCTACCCACTCCACGCCGGAGGGTCCGGGCGGGCCCTGCTGGCCTTCCTCCCCGAACGCGAGCAGCGGGCCTATCTGGCGCGCTGGGAGTCGACGGTCGTGGGGGAGCGTGCCAGCGAGGAGCTCTCGGAGCTCCGCGGCCTCATTGAGGTCACGCGCTCCCAGGGATGGACGCGCTCCGGCGGTCAGCACATGCCGGGCTCCGCGTCCGTCGCGGCCCCGGTGCTCGACCATCGAGGAGAGGCGGTGGCTGCGGTGAGTGTCTGCGGCCCGGCGCTGCGATTCGCAAGCTCCGTGGAGCAGCACACAGCCCATCTGCTGGGCGCGGCGGCCACTCTTTCCGCCCGTTTCGGCTGGAACGTCTGACATTTTTGTCCGGGATGCTTGTGGAACGGTGTTCCTGTGAGTGAAACTAGGGTCCTGCAGTCGGGATCACCCACCGCCCGGCTCAACCAGCATCCCAGGAGTGTCGAGTGCCCCCAACGACGACGCGAATCTATGGCCCCATCGTGTCCACAGCAGATCTGGCCGCGCAGGAGAAGGTCTTCACCGAGGTCTTCGACATGGAGTTGGTCGAGACGCTGCACCTCGACGCGACCCAGGCCCGCACGGTGTTCGGCATCGATCATGAGACCGAGGTGGACGGCGCAGAGGTGCGAGTCCTGGGCACACCGGGCGTGGAGGCCGGTGTGGTGCTCGTCGCCTTCTCACCGGCGTCGACCGAGACCGTACGCAGCTGGGAGACCCGCGTCTCGCGTGATGCGCTCAAGGTGATCGACTTCTACGCGCCCGACTACGAGGGAGCCATCGCCCGGGCCAAGGATCTGGGCTACCGCGTCATCGAGTCCGAGGCGTCCTACGAACTGCCCGAAGGCACTTTTCGCGAAGCCCACCTCTGGGGGCCGGACAACGTGGTCACCGCGTTCCTCGGTGGCCCGGCCGACTTCTTCGCCGACTTCGCGCAACGCACCGACGGGTGGGTGAGCGAGGTGCAGAGCATCTCCGCCCCGCTCACCGATGCCCAGCCCGCCGTCGACTTCTACCGCGACGTCCTCGGGTGGGAGGTCGTGTTCGAGTACGCGATCGACGACCCGAGCTTCGCGGCCATGGTGGGGGTGGAGGAATTGGTCCTGCGTTCGCGCAACGTGGGGCCCTCGACACGCGAGCCGTACTTCGGGCTCATCGACTACGGGCTGACCGAAGCGTCCGAGGGCACGCTCCTGGGCCGCGCGCGCGCCCCGCGGCGCGGACTCCTGGGAGCCCTCCTCGTCACCGACGAGATGAGTAGCCTGTTGAAGCGTGCGGGGGATGCAGCCGGCCCCCCGGTCACCCTGGACCTTCTCGGTCGCAACCAGGCAGTCCTCCTGGGCACACCGCACCAGGTCCCCCACGTGGTCCTCGGATCCCATGGCAACTGAACAGCTCACCGGCCCAATGCTCCGTGGGACCCGCCCCGGGCCCCATGACCTGCAGACATCTCCGCGACCCCAGTCGTGGACGGAACGCGATAGGAGGGCCCCATGCTGAGGATGACGGTTTCCAGACTTGTCTCGGCAGTGCCCGTACTGCTGCTGATCTCGATCGTGGCGTTCACCCTGCTCAGGCTGGCACCCGGCGACCCGGCACTGCTGTCGGTCGGGCTCGAGGCGCCGCCCGAGGCTCTGGCCAAGGCCCGAGCGGACATGCGGCTCGACGACCCGATGTGGATGCAGTACTTCACCTGGCTCGGTGACCTGGTCCGCGGCGACCTCGGGACGTCGTACTCCGACAAGTCCCCGGTGACGCAGACCATCGCGGACCGGCTGCCGATCACCCTCCAGCTCGCGGTGATGGCGCTGTTCATGATCATTGCCGTCGGTGTCCCGCTGGGCGTCATCTCGGCGCTCCGGGCCAACACCTTCGTCGACCAGGTGATCCGGGTGGGATCGCTGGCCGGCATCTCGGTGCCGAACTTCGTGGTGGCGCTCTTCCTGGTGCTCATCTTCGGCTGGTGGTTCCCGGGCTACATGCCCTACCAGGGATACACACCCTTCGGGGAGAACATGGTCGAGTCGTTGCGCTCGACCCTGCTCCCGGCCTTTGCGCTCGCAGCCCCCCAGATCGGACTCGTGGCGCGACTCACCCGCTCGAGCATGCTGGAGGTCATGGGACAGGAGTACGTCTCGGCCGCCCGTGCGATGGGTGTCCGTGAGCGAGTCATCATCTGGAAGGACACCCTGCGCAACGCTCTCCTCCCGGTGATCACCGTGCTGGGCGTGCAGACCGGCTTCCTCCTTGGAGGATCGGTCGTCGTCGAGACGGTCTTCGGAATCCCCGGGCTGGGACGACTCCTGGTCGAGTCCTTCACCATCCGTGACTACCCGATCACCATCGGCGTGATGATGTTCATCGCCGCCGTGTTCGTCTTCGTCAACATCGTGGTCGACCTGTTGTACGGGGTCATCAACCCCCGTATCCGGATCGGCTACGCGAGCGGCAAGGAGTGAGCCCCGTGGCCATCACCGAGACCAAGGACGGCATCCCCGCCGACAACCCCGCCGACAACCCCGCTGACAACTCGGCCCACCGGGCGGACGAGGTTGGCCTGCTGCGCCGTCTCACGAGCCGCAAGCTCTCCGCGATCAGCCTGGCCGGAGTGGGCTTCTTCCTCCTGCTGGCCCTCGTGGGTCCCTTCTTCGCGCCCTTCGACCCCGCCGCCCTGGGCGACGAGCCCCTGACTGGACCCAGCGCTCAGAACTGGATGGGCACCGACTCGGTCGGCCGGGACGTGTTCTCACGGTTCCTGCACGGGTCGCGCGTCTCCATCCTCGTCGGGTTCCTGGCCGTCCTCTTCGCCCTCGTCGTGGGGTCGTTGCTGGGCATGCTGGCCGGCATGAAGTCGGGCAAGTTGCGGGACTCGGTGATCATGCGCCTCATGGACGTGATCCTCTCCTTCCCGCTGCTGGTCCTCGTCCCGGTCATCACCGGCATCCTGGCTCAGCGTCAGCTCTCCCTCGGACCCGTCTCCATCACCCCCGAGGTCCTGGTCGCCATCGCGATCGGCATCGTCCTGGTCCCGGTGTTCGCGCGTATCGCACGAGCCTCCGTCCTGGCCGAGATGCGTGAGGACTACGTCACCGCCGTACGGTCCTTCGGCGGCCGAGGCAAGGACATCCTGTTCCGCAACCTCCTCCCCAACATCTCGGCACCCCTGGTCGTCCAGGCTGCGTTCGCCCTCGCCATGGCGGTCTCGGTGGAGGCTGCGGTCTCCTTCCTCGGGCTGGGCGTGCAGCCGCCCGGTGCGAGCTGGGGCACGCTCCTGGCCGACGCACGTCAGTACGTGACTCTCGGCGCCTGGTGGCTGGTGGTCTTCCCGTCCATCGCCATCGCGCTCTTCGTGTTGTTCTTCAACCTTCTGGGAGACCAACTGCGCGACGAGCTCGATCCTCGGGCCAAGAGCACCACGAAGAAGTCGAAGAAGTCCGGCGCCTCCGCGAAGGGAGAGCAGAAGTGACGAACCCCAGCACAGCCGCCACGGCGGTGGAGACCGACGAGGTCCTGCGGGTCACCGACCTGCGCACCACGTACCAGTTCCGCGGACTCCCGGTCCCGGCCGTGAAGCGCTTCTCCCTGTCGGTGAAGCCGGGCGAGATCGTCGGGCTCGTGGGGGAGAGCGGGTCGGGCAAGTCCACGGCCCTCAAGTCCATCCTCGGCATGCTGCGACCGCCGGCCCAGGTGGAGGCCGAGGAGATCATCCTCACCGGTCGCGACCTGCGCTCGCTCTCCGAGGAGGAGATGCGCAAGGTCCGCGGCGGCGAGATGGCGATGATCTTCCAGGACCCGATCAACTCGTTCAACCCCTCGTGGACCATCGGCAGCCAGTTCCGACGTGTGCTCTCACTGCACCGCCCGGACCTCGAACGCAAGGAGTACGACGAGGAGATCCTGCGTCTGCTCAAGGGCGTCGGCATCGATGGCCGGGGCAAGCTGAACTCCTACCCCTTCCAGTTCAGTCAGGGGCAGCTGCAGCGGATCATGATCGCGGTGGCGTGTGCCTCGAAGGAACTCAAGGTCCTGCTGGCCGACGAGCCCACCACCAGCCTCGACGTGACGATCGAGGCGCAGGTGCTCGAACTCCTGCGCACCCTGCGGGTCGAGCGCAACCTGTCCATGGTCCTGGTGACCCACGACCTCTCCGTGGTCGCCGAGATGTGCGACAAGGTCGTCGTCATGTACGCCGGCCAGGTGGTCGAGGTGGCCGACGTCTTCAACCTCTTCGAGAGCCCCCAGCACCCGTACACCCAGCAGTTGCTCCAAGCCATCCCCGGCTTCCCGCACGACGGGGAGCGTCTCTATGCCATGCGCGGAGCGGTGCCCGGACTGGCCACCGAGATCCAGGGCTGCTGGTTCGCCGACCGCTGTGACTCCAAGCTCGGGTCGATCTGCGACACCACCCCACCGCCGCTCTACCCGGTCACCGCGACCGGGGGACTCGCCGCGTGTCACCGCGTGCCCGACCCGGCGATCGCCGGTGGAGAAGGGAAGAACTCATGACCGAGAACGTGCCCACGCCCGCCCCGCTGCTGAGCGTCAAGGACCTGCACACCCACTTCCCGGTGGGAGGTGGACTCCTCACGAAGTTGCGGGGGCAGCAGCAGATCGTGCACGCCCTCGACGGTGTGAGCGTCGACATCGCCCCGCGCCAGACCCTGGCCATCATCGGCGAGAGCGGTTCGGGGAAGTCGACCATGGGTCGCTCGATCCTCCGTCTGGAGGAGCCGACCGGGGGCTCGGTCTCCTTCCGCGGCCGTGACATCACGAGTCTCAGTCGGGAGGAGTTGCGTCGCGAACGCCAGCACATGCAGATGGTGTTCCAGAACCCGTACTCCTCGGTCAACAAGCGCAACCGACTCGTCGACATCATCGCCGAACCGCTGCGGGTCCACGGCGTCGGGGACGCGTCCTCGCGGCGTCAGCGTTCGGTCGAGCTGCTCGAGCTGGTCGGTCTGAACCGTGACTTCCTGCACCGCTACCCCCACGAGGTCTCCGGAGGGCAGTTGCAGCGGGTGGGCATCGCCCGGGCACTGGCGACCAACCCCGAGTTCCTGGTGGCGGACGAGCCCACCGCCTCACTCGACGTGTCGGTGCGGGCCCAGGTGATGAACCTCCTGACGGACCTCAAGTCCGAGCTCGGGCTCACGATGATGTTCATCAGTCACGACCTCGCCGTGGTCTCCTACATCGCCGACCAGATCGCCGTGATGTACCTGGGCCGCATCGTCGAGATCGGTAGCAAGCAGCAGCTGGAGTCCGCGCCGCAGCACCCGTACACCAAGGCACTCTTCGCGGCTGCTCCGAAGCCGGACCCGCGACTCAGGAAGAAGGAGTCGGCGCCGTTGGGCGAGGTGCCCAACGCGATCACCCGGCCCACGGGCTGCTTCTACTCCCCGCGGTGCCCCCTGGCCGAGGCCAAGTGCTTCACCGACTACCCGAGGTTGGAAACCAAGGCGGCTGGACAGCAGGTGGCGTGCCACCTGGTCGCCCCGAGCCCTTTGGTGGGCGCCACCCAGCTCCCGATCACCCCGGTCTGACGCACGAGCCCTCCGCCATGGTGGTGGCGGAGGGCTCGTGCGTTGTCGCGACGGATGGTCAGCGCAGTTGGGAGATGTCCACGCGGTCCCAGGTCGCGATGCCCCCGAGGTCCAGGCATGCGGTCACGGTGTGGGCCACGGCGTCGGGGCTGATCATCGGTACGTCGCGACCGGCGCTCATCTCGCTCTCCACGGTGGCGGAGACGACGAGGTCGGTGAGCTTGACGCCCGTGCCCGTGAGCTCCTGACGCAGGCTCTCGACGAGACCACGCAGGCCGTGCTTCGAGGCTGCGTACGCCGATCCGGTGGGGAATCCCTGCACCCCCGCGCCGGAGTTGAGCGTGAAGACGTGCCCTGCGCACCCGTCGATCTTCTCCTGCGACTGCATGCGAGTCGTCACAGCCTTGAGTGTGTGGAACGCGGTGGTCAGGTTGCCGTGCACCTGGGCGTCCCAGGACGCGGGGGACAACTCCGCGACGGCGCCTCGCTCGAAGAAGCCGGCCGAGGCGACAGCCACCTCGAGTCGTCCTTCGACCCCGGAGAGCAGGTCCTCCAGGTTGCCCGGGACTCCGGCATCCGCCACGTGCACCACGACCTCACCCGGCAGGTCTGCCGCGCTCTGGCGCAGCCCCTCCAGTGGGGGCTGTCGGCGCCCGACGGCATGGACGGTCAGGCCGCGCTCGGCCAGCGCGATCGCGATCGCGCGACCGATCCCGGTGCCCGCGCCGGTCACGAGTGCGTGGCGCTTCACAGGCGCTCGAAGAATTCGAGGCGTTCGTCATCCGGCCCGAACCAGCCGCTGACCCGGACGCGTCCGAAGGCCGGTTGGTCGACGATGATCTCCTCGCCACTCGGCTCGGTCCCGATGGCACGCAGCAACAAGGTGGTGGCGTCGAGGTCGTCGGTCTCGAAGGACGCGCTCAACACCCCGGCGGCGCCTGCGACCGCTCGGTCGCGCTGCGAGCGACCCGGGAATCCGACGTACTGGGCGATCTCCAGGCGACCCAGGCCCGACGCCTCGGGGTTCATCATGTTGATGTTGTGCAGACCAGTGCCGTCGGGGAGGTGGAAGAAGCCCTCCATCGACTCCAGCAACTTGTCGTACATCGGGCGGAGGCCCAGGGCGGCGTAGAACCGAGCCGATCGGCGGGCGTCACTGGAGTGGATGCAGACGGTCTGCAGACCGGTCGCCCGGCCGTCGTACGCGTGCAAGGGGTGGCTGGGCTTCGTCTCGAGCTGGAAGACGTCCAGCAGGACCCCGTCCGGACCGTAGTTGAGTGAGTCCCAGGCCGAGAGGTCGTCGGTCACCGTCCAGTGGGTCGGTCCGGACCTGGTCCGTCCGCCGCTGGCCGCGAGGGTCGAGAGCGTGGAGGTGAGCTCCGGGACGCGGATGTTGAGGGCGTAGTGGCCGTAGTCCTCCAGGGAGGAGTAGTCACCCCAGTAGATCGGGGTCGCGGCCTCGTACGCGACGAGTCGCAGGAGACCCGACGAGGTGCCGTCGGGACCCAGCACGGCCTGGCGACCCCTCTGGTCAGGCGAACCACCCCAGAGCTGCACGGTCTCCTCCGGGCGGATCGGACCCTCGCCGTGAACCACGTAGTCGAAGGTGTCGCAATAGAAGGCGACGGCTGCTGCAAGGTCTGTCACTCCGACAGTGCTCACCTTGATCTCGCTGATCACGGGTTCTCCATTCCGTTGATTGGAACAATGTTTCCAATCCTGCGCGCGAGGCTCGGCCGTGTCAACGGACAATTCCGCAGAGCGGTGGGGTGTTCCGTTGTGCGGGACAATGCGACATGATGGGGTGGAACCATTGCCTCACGACCAGGAGTCACCAGAGTGATCGAACGTCACTACGCCGACCTCGCCGACGGGCAGGTGCACTATCTGAGGGCGGGCTCCGGAGCGCCGGTCATTCTGCTCCACTCCTCCCCGATGTCGTCGGCCACCATGGTGGAGTGGATCGACGCCCTCGCCGGGCGATTCACCGTCCTGGCCATGGACACGCCCGGTTACGGACAGTCCGACCCGTTGCCCGGAGAGACGGGTCGCGAGCGATCGATCCCCGAGTACGCGCAGCGGGTGCTCGACTTCGCGGACGCGCTGGGGATCGATCGATTCATCGTGGCCGGCACCCACACCGGCTCGAAGATCGCGCTCGAGACAGCGGTGATCGCCCCCGACAGGGTGGCGCAACTGGTGATGGACGGGTTGGGCCTCTACACGGGTCCGGAGCTGGAGGAGCAGCTCGAGCGCTACACCCCGCCGGTGGAGCCCGACTGGTACGGCGGGCACATGCTGAAGACCTGGCACATGGTGCGCAACATGTGGACCTTCTGGCCGTGGTACCGGCAGGAGGCCGATCGACGGCTCCCCGAGGACCTGCCGTCAGTGGACGTGATCCACCAGCTCACGTTCGACCTCCTGCGCGCTCGACCTGACTGGGGCCTGTCCTACCGGGCCGCCTTCCGGTACGACGCCCGCGCGGCCCTCGGTCGGTTGGCCGTCCCAGCAGTGCTGGTCGCCAAGCACGCCGACCCGCTGCACGAACACCTGGACCGGTTGGCCGTCGAGGCGCCGACCCTGACGGTGCACAGCGTGGGAAACGACGAGCACGTCGCCCGTATCGCGCAGGCCTTCGACGACACGACCGGTCTCCCGGATGCCGGTGTGGCGCCGCGGCCTGTCCACCGTGGCGGAACCAGTCGGCGCTACGTCCGCACCGACTTCGGTGAGGTGCACGTACGTCTGGACGGGTCGCCGGAACACCCGCCGCTGCTGGTGGTGCACGGTTCTCCCGGCTCGGCCGACAGTTTCGAGGGACTGATCCTCGACCTGGCAGGCGACCACTTGGTGATCTCCCCGGACACGCTGGGCAACGGATACTCGGCCCCCTCCGGCCTGGACCAGCCCGAGATCGCCGACTTCGCTCGCGCGCTCGCGGCGGTGCTCGACGAGCTCGGCCTGGCGGGGATCCCGGCGTACGGCAGTCACACCGGTGCCTGTCTCGCCCTGGAGCTCTCCTGCCAGCGTCCAGACCTGGTCCGGGGCTTGGTTGCGGACGGACTGCCGGCCTTCTCGGACGAATTCGTGGCGGACCTGCTGGAGAACTACTTCATCGACATGACTCCGAGTCGTGGTGGCGAGCACCTGGTGCGCGCGTGGCACACGGTGCGCGACGCCCAGCTCTACTGGCCCTGGTACGGGGGCGACATCGAGACCCACCGACCGACGGCGCCCTCCGACACGGCTGAGCTGCACCGGTTGGTGATGGAGTTCATCAAGAGTGGACCCTCCTACAAGCAGTCGTACTCGGCGGCCTTCCGTTTCCGGGCCCCGGATCGGCTCGCGGCGTGCGAGGTGCCCGTCGTGGTCTGCGCGACGCCCCAGGACATGTTGCGCGAGGGCAGCGAGGCGCTCTCGTCAGGACTGGTCAGTTTCGTCGCGCTCGAGCCCGATGCCGGACGCGACGCGGCGTGGGCCGTGCGCGAGATGACCAGCCCGGTCCGGTAGGCATGCAAGGACTGCGACCCCGGACCGCTGTGGCGGTCCGGGGTCGCAGTCGGGCGTGATGTCAGAGCGGAGGCTTGAGGTCGCGCTTGACGACCTTGCCTCCGGCGTTGCGGGGGAGCGCAGGGGTGGCGTACCAACGCCTCGGGATCTTGTACCCCGCCAAGGTCTCGCGGCAGTGGGACTCCAGGGCGTCGGCGTCGAGGGTGCTGCCGTTCTTCAGGACCACATGGGCGACGACCGTCTCACCCCAGGTCTCGTCGGCCTCACCCACCACGGCGGACTCGACCACGTGCGGGTGGGAGGCCAGTGCCTCCTCGATCTCACGCGGGTAGACGTTGGTGCCACCCGAGATGATCAGGTCCTTCTTGCGGTCGACGACCGAGATGTACCCCTCCTCGTCGACCACCACGATGTCGCCACAGGTCACGAAACCGTCCTCGGTGGTGCAGGCGGCCGTGGCCTCGGGGTCGTCAAGGTAGCCGTTCATCAGGTAGGGGGAGCGACTGAAGAGTTCGCCGGGCGAGCCCGCAGGCACCGCGACTCCTGCCTCGTCGACGACCTTGACCTCGGTCATGTACCAGGGGTGGCCCACTGAACCCGGCTTGCGGCGCATGTCGACGGGACGCAGGTTGGTGATGATCCCGGACTCGGTGGAGCCGTACAGCTCGTGGACGCCGACGTCAGGGAAGGTCTCCATGACCCACTGCTTCAAGGGCCAGGGCAGGGCGGCTGCGTTGAAGTAGAGGGTGTCGAGGCTGGACAGGTCCCGGGAGGAGACGACGTCGGGGCCGAGCGCCCGCAGACCCTGCGCATGGGTGGGGATCAGGAAGGCGGACTGGACGTGGTCGCGTTCGACGAGCTCCAGGAAGTCTGCCGGACTCCACTTGTTGAGCATGGTCACCGTGCCCCCGGTGAAGACCGGGGCGAAGCCGAAGGCGAAGCCCGCTCCGTGGTACATCGGCGCTACCGCTGCCGAGACGCGTCCGGTGCCGAGCCCGTACTCGAGGGCCGACATGTAGATGGTGAGGACCCGACTCCGGTGCGAGATCAGCACGCCCTTGGGCTTACCGGTGGTGCCGGAGGTGTACGTGATGCAGAACGGCTCGGACTCGTCGACGACGATCCCGGGGTCCGTGGCCGGCGCCGCTGCCAGAGCGGACTCGTAGTCGGCGCCCAGGGCGTCGGCTCCCATGCTCTCCGCATCCAGCGTGAGAACAGGTAGGTCATGCGCCCGGACGGCGTCGGAGACCACCGGCGCCAGTGCGCCGTCGATGACGAGGAAGTGGGTCCCGCTGTGCTCGAGGATGTATTCGGCCTCCGATCCCGTGAGGCGGGGGTTGAGCGGGACCATCACGAGGCCCGCCTTGGCGATGCCCGTGGCGACCTCCGGGAACTCCAAGCGGTTGCCCAGGAGTACGGCAACCTTTTCCCCGCGTTCGAGCCCACTGCCCAGCAGGTGGTGCGCCAGCCGGTTGGAGCGCTCTTCGAGCTGGGCGTACGTCTGGGTGCGGTCCCCGTCGATCACAGCGACCTGACCGGGGGAACTGCGCGCGAACTCACGCACCCCCTGGGCGATGGAGAGGGGGGAACCGCCGGGCTTGAGCGCCATAATTCTCCTTGGAGTGGGGGCCGCCGGGAGAGAAGGTTCTGCAGGTCCTTCACCTCCGTCGCGGCGACTCGGGTCCAGATATCGTCTTACGGAAGGCATCGCAATGAAACAGCGTTCCGTCTAGTGTAAATGCTGGCGGCCCACGAAGTGCCCGCGCCGTCCGCACACGCGAGAGGAATGGTTCCATGACGCTGGTCGACATCGAGACCGCAGATCTGACCTGGTTCGACCTGCTGCCCGCCGGGTCCTCCCGGGCGACCCGGATGAGCATGCTGTGGAAGGACGAGGAACGTGGGCTGCGCTCGGTGCTCGTCGACTTCCCGGATGACTGGCGCCGCGAAACGACTGGTCACCAGCCGGCCCAGGAAGAGATGGTCGCGCTGAGCGGTGCCATGCACATCAACGGCCTGCGTGCCGGGGTCGGTCAACTCCTGGTCGGCGTGCCGCACGCGACGCGCGCAGACACCTGGAACGAGCCCACGACGCGGGTTCTCGTGTGGTTCTCGGGCGAGGGTGGGGGGTGGCAGGAAGGCCCGCACGACCCGCCGTTCGACATGCAGGTCGTCGACCTGGAGCCCGGGGTGGTGCGTGAACCACGCGAGGGACTGAACGGATCCATCGAGGTGCACGAGGAGATTGCCGGGCGCGTCTTCGACCATGACGCGGACCTGCTCTGGGTCGAGGCCCTACGGTGGACACACCTTCCGGCCGGGACCGCAGCCCCCGAGGTGGCAGGTCGCGCCGTCGTCAAGCTCTGGGGCTGAGCCCTGCGGACCGTCACGCTGGCGGAAACCGGACGCACAGACGTTCATCAGAAGTAGGGAGGGAGTGCTCATGTCGATCACTCAGGACAGTCACAACGGAGAAGCCACCAAGGCGTCGGCGACGACGATCGCCACCGTCGAACGGGCTGCAGACATGCTGCTCCACATGGCTGCGTCGCGAGGACCGGACTTCGGGATCACCGAGCTGGCCGAGGACCTGGAGATGTCCAAGGCCGCGGTGCATCGCGTCCTGGCCACGCTGCGCCTCAAGGGTCTCGTGGACCTCGATCCCCGCACCCGTCGCTACGCACTCGGCGTGGGCACGCTGCGTCTGGGCCTGGCCTATCTGGACCGGATCGACGTGCGTCGAATGGGACGTCCGGCCATGGAGCGTCTCTCGGAGCGCACCGGGGAGACGACGACGTTGTCGGTGCTTCTCGGCGGGCAGGAGCGCATCTACGTCGACCAGGTGACGCCGGATCGCGAGGTGATTCTCTCGGTCACCATGGGAGAGCCCTATCCACTGCACGCCGGTGCGTCTGGCCGGGTGTTCCTGGCCCACATGGACAGCTCCGCGGTCGACGCCTACCTGCAGGAGTCGCCCCTGACGCGGATGACGGACAACACCCTGACCGACCAGGTCGAGCTCAGGCGCGTCCTGGCCGAGGTGCGCGAGCAGGGTTGGGCGGTCTCCGACGGAGAGCGCAAGGGAGGGGCGGCGGCAGTGGCCGCTCCGGTGCTGAGCCACGACGGTTTCCCGGTCGCGGTCGTCAGTGTCTGCGGTCCGCGCGAGCGACTGCTCGAGAACGTGGAGCACTGCAGGACCGAACTTCTCTCGGCCAGCCGGGAGCTCTCGCGCCGCTTCGGGTGGCACGGCCTCTGATCCCGTACCCCATGCTGCTGCGTCGGGTCAGGGACCCTGGCTGCGCAGCGCGTGGTGGGCCTCGGTGAAGAGCGCACGGGTCTGGGCCATCACCTCGGCGCACATGCTTTCTGCAGCCTCGGCGTCCCCGTCGGCGATCGCCCGCGCCAGGGCGTGGTGACGCACTGCGGTGCTGGGCGAGAAGCGGTGGAACCGTTGGAAGTCGGGCACCCTCAGACACGCATGGACGGTGCCGGCCATCTCCGCCAGGAAGTCGTTGCCGGAGCCGAGGTAGAGGGCCCGGTGGAACGCCGTGTCGGCGCGCAGCATCAAGAGGGTGTCCTGGGTGGCATTCGCGGTCTCGATCTCGCCAGCGGCTCGACGGAGCGCTTCCAGGGCTGACCCGGGCCCGGACTCGGCCATGCGGCGGGCGGCCAGGGGCTCCAGCCGTTCGCGGACCTCGAGCGAGTCGTGCAGCTGCGCGAAGCGCTCTGGTCCGGCCGCCCGCCAACGGATGACGTGCTCATCAAGGGCTGCCCACTCGCCCTGTGCGGTCACCTTGGTCCCCGTCTTCTGCCGGGCCACCACCATGCCCTTCGCCGCCAGGGTCCGCAGGGCTTCGCGAATCAGTGAGCGCGAGACCTGGAAGTGTGCCGCGATCTCGTCCAGGTCCAGGGTTCCGGTGATCTGGCCCAGCGCGATGCCACTGCCCAGGGACTCGACGACGACGCCGTGCATGCTGGCGACGTGATGCGGGTCGGGAGGCAGTGGGCGTTGCGTCAGGGGAAGACCACCGGCGTTGTCGGAGGCTCCACGCTGTATAAAGTCTGACAATTGGTGGATGCCTTCCCATTGCGTCCCTCAGATGCCAATCATAGCCGTGTGGTGGAGGTCACCCGTCGGGTGACGAGGGTCATCGACGGACCACTCGGAACCACACCACCCGCCAGCCCCCACACCGCGTCTGTGGGACCTCGCCCGCCTCTCCCAGCGCGCACCGGCGACCCCTCCATCGGGGTTCGCTCCGTCCCAGAAAGGCTCGCCCGTGACAGCCATCTCGATCACCGACGTGTCGAAACGTTTCGGTCCCCAGGGGACTGATCCCGTCCTCGGCCAGATCAATCTCGAGATCCCTGAAGGTCAGTTCGTCGCGCTGCTCGGAGCCTCGGGATGCGGCAAGACCACGTTGCTCAGGATCGTCGGAGGTCTCGAGACCGCCACTGCCGGCGATGTCTCGATCGCGGGCAAGGCGGTCACCAGCGGCGCAGCAGCCCGCCGTGATGCCCTGGCCGACGTCGGCTTCGTCTTCCAGGACCACAACCTCCTGCCGTGGCGTACGGCGCAGCAGAACGTCCAGCTGCCGCTCGAGGCCCGCAGGGTGTCCAAGGCTTCCAGGAGTGAGACGGGACGCAGGATGCTCGACCTCGTCGGTCTGACCCCAGCGGCTGGCAAACTGCCCCACGAGTTGTCCGGCGGGATGCGCCAGCGCGTGGCGATCGCCCGCGCGCTCTCCTATGACCCCGACGTGCTCCTGATGGACGAACCGTTCGGAGCCCTTGATGCCCAGACGCGGGACAACCTCAACCTCGAGCTGCAGCGGATCTGGCTGGAGAAGCAGAAGACCGTCGTCTTCGTGACCCACTCCATCCAGGAGGCGGTGTTCCTCGCCGACCGGGTGGTGGTCATGCAGGCGGCGCCCGGTCGCGTGGTCGCTGACACGATGATTGACCTGGCTCGCCCGCGCGGCGTCGACGTGATGGCGACACCGGAGTTCGCCCGCTACACGGGGCTCCTGCGTGAGGCGCTGAACGACCTCGCCGCTCCCGCACTGGACGGGGTGCTCGCATGAGCCGCACGACTGCGCGCGGTTTCCTGGACAAGTACCTCGCGCTGATCACCACCCCGCTCGTGGCGGTTGCCCTGGTCGGTCTGTGGCAGCTCTACATCGAGGTCACGGGCGTCTCGCACTTCATCCTGCCGGCTCCGGCTGACGTCTGGGCCGCGCTCACGACGCAGGTCACCGATCCGTTCATCTGGCGCGAGCACGTCTGGACGACCTTCATCGAGACCGTCATGGGTCTCGCGATCGGGGTCGTGATCGGTGTCGGATCCGGCTTCGCGATCGGCAAGTCCCGAGTGCTCAACCTCGTGCTGAAGCCGTTCCTGGTCCTGATCCAGGTCACTCCCAAGGTGGCGCTGGCGCCTCTCTTCGTGCTCTGGTTCGGGTTCGGTGAGTCCTCGAAGGTCGCGCTCGCGGCCCTGGTCTGCTTCTTCCCCCTGATGGTGAACACCGCGTTCGGCATCCAGTCGTTGCCCCAGGGGCACAACGACATGGCCACCTCGATCGGTGCCGGGCGCGCCTTCCGCTTCCTGCGGGTGGAGCTGCCGCACACGATGGCCTACATCCTGGCCGGCCTCGAACAGGCGGTCGTCCTGGCCACGATCGGTGCCATCGTCGGTGAGTACCTGGGGGGCGACAAGGGGCTGGGCCGCTACGCCCTCAACCTGCAGAGCAATCTCCAGATCGATCTTCTCTTCGGGGCCATCGTGCTGATGGCGCTCTTCGGTCTCGTGCTCTACCTGGCCGTGACCTCGCTCAAACGTCTCCTCATCCCGTGGCACGAGTCAGTACGGGTGAACTCGCGCCCCCCGCAATGAGCCGCTGAACCACCTTCCGTTCCACCCACATCACCGAGGCCCCGTGCCTCGAACTTCCCAGGAGTTGCGATGAACCACCCCGGATTCTCCCGTCGACGTGTCCTCACCCTTGCTGCCGGTATCGGGGTCGCCATCCCCGCGACGTCCTTCCTGGCCGGCTGTGCCGACGACTCCACCTCGAGCGGGACCGGGGGGACCGCACGGGTCTACCAGACTGCCTTCGGCTACAACGTCGGGAACTGCCCGGAGATGATCGCCAAGGAGGCCGGCTTCTTCGCTGACCTCGGGATCGACGGTCAGGTCATCTCATCGACGGGCACGCCGCAGGCGATGTCCGGTCTGCTCTCCCTGAGCACGCAGTACAGCCGGTTCCAGGCCATCAGCGCTCTGATCACCGTGGCCAACGAGGACGCGCCCTTCGTGGCCTTCGGGATGCCGGTCCAGCGCTCGTCCTTCGAGATGCAGTCGATGGCGGAGCAGCCGGTCAAGAGCATGGGCGACCTCGCGGGCAAGACCGTGGGCATCGTCTCCGCCGGTGGCACCACCGACCAGATGGTCGACCTGATGGCTGTGCAGGAGGGCATCGACCCGAAGTCGATCAAGCGTCAGGTCACGGGCCTCGGCACTGCGGCCTACCAGTTCGCCGAGAAGGGTGACGTGGCTGCGTGGATCGGCAGTGCCGCTGAGCGCGACGCCCTGAACGCGGCTGGCAGCAAGGTGCACACCTGGAACTTCGACGACGTGATGCCGACTCCGGCCGACTGCTACATCACGACTCGCGACGAGTTCGACAAGAACCGCGAGACGGTCGTGAAGATGTTGGCGGCCTTCTACCAGGGTCTTGAGTACGCCTGCGACGAGAGCAACGACAAACAGACCATCGAGTGGATCCGCAAGTACAACCGCGAGATCACCCCCGAAGGTGCCCAGCAGCAGCTCGACCTGGTCCGTCCGCTCTACCTGGCTGCGGGCGAGGACAAGTTGATGACCATGGACACCGACAACTGGGCGACCATGCAGTCCGCACTCTTCAAGGCCAAGTTGATCAAGAAGGAAGTTGACCTGTCCGAGGTCGTCCTGCCCGAGCTGCTCGCCGAGGCCAAGGCGCTGCTGTGACCCAGAGTCTTCGATACCGAGCCCTCGCGCTGCAGACGGCCTGTCACGCCGTCAACGGGTGTGCGGACACCGCGACAGCACGCTCGCACATCCTCGCCGGGATCGACCGCATCCACCGCGAGGCGACGGCGTCCCTGGCCACGGCAGGACGTGACACCAGGCTCCTCGTCCTTCCTGAGTTCGTGCTCACCGGTCCACCTGCGGGGGAGTCGATCCCGCTCTGGGGCGAACGGGCCGGCCTCGCTCCTGACGGCGTGGAGTACGCCCGCATGGGCGAGATGGCCAGAGACCTGGACGTCTTCCTCTCGGTCAACAACTACGAGGTCGACGAGCACTTCCCCGGGATCTACTTCCAGGCGTGCGTGATCTTCGATCCGAGCGGCGCCGTGGTCCTGCGTTACCGCCGCCTCAACTCCATGTGGGCGGTGACGCCGCACGACGTGCTCGACCGCTACCTGGAGATCTACGGACCGGAGTCGCTCTTCCCGGTGGCCGACACGGAGATCGGCAAACTCGCGCCGATCGCCTCGGAGGAGATCCTGTACCCCGAGATCGCGCGCTGCTTCGCGGTGCGGGGGGCTGAGGTGTTCGTGCACAACTCCTCGGAGGTGGCCTCGGCACTGATGAGCCCCAAGAACGTGGCGAAGTTGGCACGCGCCCAGGAGAACAGCGCGTACGTGATCTCCGCCAACACGGCTGGGCTCTATGGCTCCGGGCTTCCCGCGATGTCCGGGGACGGGTCGAGCAAGATCGTGGACCACCGCGGCCTCGTGCTCGCCGAGGCGGCGCAGGGCGCCTCGATGGCCGCGAACGCCGAGATCGATCTCGGCGGGCTCCGCACCTTCCGGCGCCGGGTCGCCATGGAGAACATGCTGGCCCGCCAGCGGTTCGAGCTCTATGCGCCGACCTACGCAGGCACCCGGATGCATCCGGCCAACCAGGTCGCGGACATTCCCGAGCGAGGTGACTTCCGCGCCGTCCAGGAGCGGGTCATCGCCGACCTGGCTGACCGCGGCGTCATCTGAGCATCGACCCCCGGGTTCTCCCGGCGACGACTTGAAGGGACACACCAATGACGACCATCAACGACATCCTGCGCGAGAAGGTGGCCGGAGTCTGGGCAGGCACCTACACCGTGCTCGAGCCCTCGGGCGCGCTGATCGAGAAGTTCGACAGCCGTCAGGAGGGGCGGATGGAGGGCACCACCTGGACCGAACGCGTCACCTACCTCCGTCCCGGCCAGGAGCCGTACGAGCACTACTACCACGCCACCGTGGAAGGTGACGAGGTCACTTTTCACAACGGCAACATGTGGGGCCGCACCAGTCGTGTGGGCGACGAGGCGGTGATCTTCTCGTTCGGGTGGCAGGAACGCCCGAACGAGCGGATCATCGAGGTGACCCGCCCGGACGGTGACTACCGCACCCGGGTCTGGCAGCACTTCACCGACGGCGAGCTGAGCAAGCTCACCATCATCGAGGAGCGGCGCGTGCCCGGAGCCGAGGCCGTGCGCTGGGACCCGGTCGAGAACCCGGTCTGAGTCGTGCGTGACACGCGGCCCGCCGGGCGCAGTGTGCTGATCACCGGGGCCGGTTCCGGCCTCGGCGCAGCCACTGCCGTACGCCTGTCGGCCGACGGGCACCACGTGCACCTGACCGGACGCAGGGCCGACCCCCTGGTCCGTGTCGCTGGCCTCATCACCGAAGCCGGCGGGGTGGCCACCGTGCACCTCCTCGACGTCACCGACCCCGACACGGGTCGCGAGGTCGTCGCCCGCGTGGTGGCGGAGAGCGGGCGGCTCGACGTACTCGTGAACAACGCCGGGGTCTTCCGACGCGGGACAGCGAGCCAGCTCTCGGTCGACGACTGGCACACGACGATCCAGACCAACCTCACCGGTGCATTCCACATGGCGCAGAGCGCAGTCGCTGCCTTCCGGGCCCAGGATCGGGTCTGCGGTGTGCGCGGACACGTGCTGAACGTGAACTCCGGAGCCGGGCTGAGCGGCTATGCCCCCGGGGCTGCCTATTCCGCGTCGAAGTTCGGCCTGATGGGTCTCTCCGACGCGCTGCGCCGCGAGGTCGGTGCGGAGGGGATCAAGGTGAGCGACATCGTCGTGGCCGCGGCCGTCGAGAGTGAGCTCTCCGGACGTAGTGGCGTACGAAGGTTGCCCGCTGCCGACGTGGCCCGTGCGATCCAGGCGGTCCTGGCGATGCCCGGTGATGCCGTGCTCAGCAGGGTCGACCTGACCCAGCTCGACCCAGCCCCAGACCAGACCGAGAACACAAGACAGTCTTGACCCTGCGACGCGACGATGACGCACTGCGTCACGCGCGGCCGCACCGACCACAGGAGAGACAGAGAAGATGAGTGAAGTCACCCACGAGTCCGTTCCGGAAGTCGCGCAGCAGGTGGCGCACCTGCGACGGGCTGCACCAGCCTGGGACGCCCTCGGCGTCGAGGCCCGGCGCTGCGTCCTGGAGCGCTGGGCCGAGGTCGTGCGTGCGCGCAGGAGCGAACTGCGTGACTCCCTGAGTCGCGACACCGGCCGCGTCGAGCTCTCCGACATGGAGATCGACGCCGTGCTGGCGTCGGTCGCCCGGCAGGGCGCCTGGGCGCCGGAGATCTTCGCGGGCGAGGGGGAGCGGAGCAGCTCCAACCCGGGTGTCACCCTCACCGAGGCCTCCGTGCCGGTGGGCGTCGTGGGAGTCATCTCCCCGTGGAACTTCCCGCTCCAGTTGGCGCTCATCGACGCCGTACCGGCACTGCTGATGGGTTGTCCGGTCATCGTGAAGCCGACCGAGGTGTGCCCCGAGTTCGTGAAGCCGCTGCGCGAGACGGTGGCGGCCGTTCCGGAGCTGGCCGAGGTGCTCGTCTTCGTCGAGGGTGGCCCTGAGGTCGGGGAGGCCATCGTGAAGTCGGTGGACGTGGTCTGCTTCACCGGGAGCGTGGCCACCGGTCGACGCGTCGCCGCCGCAGCCGCGGAGTCCTTCATCCCGGCCTTCCTCGAGCTCGGGGGCAAGGACGCCGCCGTGGTGGCTGATGGTGCGGACCTCGAGATGGTGGCGGCTGCGCTGGTGTGGGGTGGCACGGCCAACACCGGTCAGTCCTGCATGTCGATCGAGCGTGTCTACGCCCAGGACACCGTCGCGGAGGAGTTGGTGAGGGCGCTGGTGGCCAAGGCCGAGACCATCGGCCTGGAGATGGTCGAGGACGGGGGCCAGATCGGCCCCTTCATCGACCCTCGGCAGGCCGTCGCCGTCCAGGCCCAGATCGACGCCGCGGTGGCAGCAGGCGCAGTCGTACGCTGCGGCGGCCAGGTGGAGACCCACGGCGGTCGTCCGTACCTGCGCCCGACAGTGCTCACCGGAGTCGACCACTCGATGGCGGTGATGACCGAGGAGACCTTCGGCCCGGTGCTGCCGGTGATGGCGGTGGCCGACATGGACGAGGCAGTCACGCTGGCGAACGCGACCCGGTACGGCCTCTCCGGCGCGGTCTTCGGTCCGCGTGAGGTGGCCACGGCCGTCGCCCGTCGTCTGGAGGCTGGTGGGATCAGCATCAACGACGTGTTGCTGACCGGGCTCGTCCCCGAGGGCGAGAAGCAGGCGTTCAAGGAGTCGGGCATGGGGCCCAGCCGGATGGGCCCGGCGTCGCTGCGCCGCTTCCGACGTCAGCGAGTCCTGCTGACGCGGGTGGAGCCCACGATGCAGCCCTGGTGGTACCGCTAGACGGTTGGATCGCAGGCGTGACAGACGAGAAGGGCGCCCCGGCCTCGGCCGGGGCGCCCTTCTCGGTGGTGCTGCGCGTCAGAAGGCCGTCTGACCCGGCTTGATCACACCGAGGATCGCGGCCACGAGGACCAGGGCCCAGATGGCGTAGACCCAGGGCTCCGAACGCTTGATCGAGCCGTTGATGCCGTCCTCGACCTCGGGGGTGGAACCCGTGGCCAGCAGCGCGCCGAACGCCGGCCCGAAGGGCACGAGTGCCCGGCGGATCATTAGACCGCAGAAGATGGCTGCGCCGTAGGCGAGCACCTTGGCACCCAGCCACTTCGGGTTGGTGTCCACGCCGAAGGGCTCGTTCACGACGAGCGCGAACAGACCGAAGCCCATCATCGCTGCCGCCGCCAGCCAACGTACGACGAGGTCGCCGCGGTGGAAGAAGTGGTGCGACGGTTGGCCCGACGTACGGGCCTCCTGCAGGGACAGGTAGACCCAGACCAGGGTGCCGACCCAGACAGCGGCGAGCCCCCAGCCGTTGAGGAAGAACTTGTCACCCAGCGGTCCGTAGTACATCAGGGTGACACCGCTGGCGCCGAAGAGGATGAGCGAGAACCGTGGTGCCAGGTCGCAACCCATCATGATCTTGGCCGAGATGGCGCGGGTCTCGGGAGACAGCTCCTTCTTCATGACGAAGCGGCTCGAGTAGAAGACACCGAGGTCTCCACCGAGCCAATACACGAAAAGGACGATGTGCAGGACGATCGCCACGGTGAACATGCTGAGACCGTGGGTCGACGTCGCCGCGGCGGCCGAGGAGACCTCGACCGCCGACGACGCTGCACCGGAGAGCAGGGGGGAGAACACTCAGTTCCTTCCGGTCACATTCCGTCGCCGTCCCAGCGGCCGCGCGAGCGGCTGCGGACGGGCAGGGAGGAGAGGATGGGCGCGGGGACGGGGTCGCCGTCCTTCCAGGCCACCTTGCGTCCCCAGTTGTGGGCGTCCGCGTGGGTACGGTCCTCCGGGTGCTCGGTGTCCTTGCCGGCCCAGCCCCAGTCGAGGTTGATGAGCTCGCGCTGCTCCGACTTCTCGTCGTGCGAGTGGTCGTGACCGTGCTCGTCACCGTGCTCGTGGTCGTGGTCGTGGTCGTGCGAGTGACCGTGGTCGTCGCCGTGCCCACCCTGCAGGTTGGCAGCGTCCATGGCCTTCATCATGGCGATGATCGACGGGTCGTGACCGGTGCCCTGGTGCTTGACCGGGGTGTTGTTCTGGCCCTGGTCGATCTGGAACTGCCATGCAGCGTTCATCTGACGCATGTCCTCCTCGGTGCGCCACGGCTCGGCCATGTCGTGCGTCGAGTGTGCGTGGCGGACCGGCGTGTGCGGCTCCTCGATGACGCCGTCGGGGCTGTAGTTGACGCCGTCGCCGCCCCAGCGGACCCATTCGTTCTGGGTGTACCAGTTCTTCAGCTCACCGTCGGAGCGCAGCAGCCAGGTGGCGCCGCCTTCCATGGTGGTGAAGTGGCCGTGCTTCACGCGCGCCGGGCGGAAGAAGTACGTACCGAGGTCCAGGGTGCCGAAGTTGTACTCCATGTGGCCCTGGGTCGTGTACGCCTCCTCGTAGCAGGGGTGGTGGGCGAGACGGTGGTCGCTCCAGCCCTCCTGGGCGTGGACCAGACGGGTGTAGAAGCCCGTCTCGGGGTCGACGTGGAGGTACTTGATGAAGAGGCCGGGCATCGGGCCGGGGTTGGGGACGGCATCCCACTTCATGGCCTCGGAGTCGATGACGATGGCGTCCTCGCGGGCGTCGGCCCAGCGCTGGGCGCCGGAGAGCGAGTCGACGGCGTCGAAGCCGGCATCGCCGTACTCGCGGTAGTGCAGCAGCTTGCTGCCTTCAGCGACCTTGAGGTAGTCGACCGGGACACCCTTGGGTGCGTAGAGGTAGCCACCCTTGCCGATCTTGCGACCGCCGTAGTCGATCTCACCCTCGAGCACGTAGTACTCGGTGTTCGCGTGGTGGATGCCGGCGCTGCGGCCCCACTCGGTGTGGAAGTCGACGCGCAGGGACGAGGAGCCGTCCTCCTCGTCGACGGAGAGGCGACGCTCGCTGGCGCGCCCTTCACCGTTGGGGAGCTCGGCTCCGTGCCAGACGTAGTCGTCTTCCTGGATCAACTCAACATGGGGACGCATGTGTTCTCCGATGACTTGGGGCGTGTGGGGGCGCCGTGTGCGATGAGAGAAGAATAACGGTACAAAGTGTCTCGTCAAGTCGTTCGGGGGCGATTCGGGCAAGAAATCTGCTCCGGCCCTCCGATCAGGCGGGAGAGGGGAACCAGCCGGCCCGACCCAGCTGCGCGGGGGCCTGGGGGAGTCCCAGCTGATCGGCGATCCAGAGGCCGGTCTCGGCGACCAGGTCCGGGTCGATCCTGGTCGTGGTGGCCACTTCCGACCTGTCGAGCAGGTAGAGGAGGTCCTCGGTGCCGATGTTGCCGGTGGCGCCCGGCGCGAAAGGACACCCACCGATGCCACCGGTGGAGGCGTCGAGGACGGTGACTCCGGACTCGACGGCCGTCAACGCGTTGGCGTAGCCGTTGTTGCGGGTGTTGTGGAAGTGGGCCCGCAGCGGGACCTGGGAGTTGATCTCCCGGATGCCACCCACGATCTCGCGCACCTGTCGGGGCACGCCGACCCCGATCGTGTCGGCGATGGCCAGTTCGTCCGGTCCGCCGTCGAGGACGCCGCGGACGACCTCCAGCACGCGGGCCGTGCTGACCTCGCCGTCGAAGGGGCAGCCGAAGGCGGCAGCGATGATGACGGTGGCCTTCACTCCGGCCTGACGAGCGTCGGCGGCGATGGCCTTCCAGGCCTCGATCTGGGCGGCCGTGTCGACACCCTGGTTGCGCAGCGCGAGACCGTCGGAGGCGACCACGACGGCGGTGATCTCGTCGCAGCCCGCGGCGACGGCGCGGTCCAGACCCTTGCGGTTGAGGACGAGTCCGATGGAGGTGAGGCGCGGATCGTCCGCCACCTCGGCGAGCAGGGCTTCGGCATCGGCCATCTGTGGCACCCGGTCGGGTCGCGCGAACGCGGTGACCTCGATGCGCCTCAGTCCGGCGTCGAGACTACGCCGCACCAGCTCGGCCTTGACCTCGGTGGGCAGCACGCGCTTCTCGTTCTGGAGCCCGTCGCGAGGGCCGACCTCTACGATCTCAACAGCGGTCATCGTTTCCGTCCCAGTCTCGAGTCAGCGTGTGCACTGCAATCGTATCGGATATAGGATTTGCCCATGACGACTTCCACTCCTGTGACAGGGCCGTTGGCCGGAGTTCGTGTGCTGGAGGCCGGCCAGCTGTTGGCCGGCCCGTTCGCCGCCACCCTGATGGCCGACCAGGGCGCCGACGTGATCAAGGTGGAGGCCCCCGGCATGGGGGACCCGATGAGGCAGTGGGGTCGTACGGACGGCAAGTCGTTGTGGTGGCCCGTGGTGGGTCGCAACAAGCGCGCCGTCACCCTCAATCTACGTGAGGAGGAGGGGCAGGAGCTCTTCCTCAAGCTCGTCGCGGAGGCCGACATCGTCGTCGAGAACTTCCGCGCCGGCACCTTCGAGAAGTGGAACCTCTCCTACGAGCGCCTGAAGGAGGTCAACCCCGGGATCATCCTGGTGCGGGTGACCGGGTACGGGCAGACGGGTCCCTACTCCAACCGTGCAGGTTACGGCTCGATCGGTGAGGCGATGGGCGGTCTGCGCTACATCCTCGGTGACCCCGACCGACAGCCCTCGCGCGCCGGCATCTCGATCGGCGACTCCCTCGCCGCCATGCACGCGACCGTGGGCGCCCTCTCGGCGTTGCAGCGCCGCCACGTGACCGGCGAGGGCCAGGTCGTGGACGCGTCGATCTACGAGTCCGTGCTCGCGATGATGGAGTCGGTGGTCACCGAGTGGGACGTCGCCGGCTACCAGCGTGAGCGCACCGGCGCCATCCTGCCCAACGTGGCTCCTTCCAACGTCTACCCGACCAAGGACGACCAGCTGATCCTGATCGCGGCCAACCAGGACTCGGTGTCCTCGCGCCTCTTCGCGATCATGGGCAGGCCGGAGTGGTCCGAGCCCGGGCACCAGTACTCGACGCACGTCGGCCGCGGACAGGCCCAGAGCGAGCTCGACGACCTGATCTCCGAGTGGACCAGGACGGTCACTGCCGACGAGCTCCTCGAGCTGATGGACACCGGCGGTATCCCGGCCGGGCGTATCTACAAGGCGGCTGACATGCTCGAGGATCCGCACTTCCAGGCCCGCGAGTCGATCGTCCAGGTGCCCGACGCAAACTTCGGTCAGCTGCGCATGCAGAACGTCGTCCCCAAGCTCTCGGCGACTCCTGGCTCGATCCGTTGGACGGGTCCGGAGATGGGCCAGCACAACGATGACGTGTACGGCGACCTCCTCGGCCTCACCCCCGCAGAGCGGGCAGAGCTCAACGCACGCGGCGTGATCTGACATGGACCGGGTCGCGGACAGCGCCGGCGCCGGATTCCAGGGGCACCTCGGCCCCGGGGTCTCTCCGGCTGTGGTGGTCGTCGACGTCTGCCGGGCGTACCTCGACCCGGGCTCACCGCTCTCCGACTCCTCGGGTCGCTTCGAGTCGGCTCGGGCCAGCGCTGTCCGCGTGGTCGACGCTGCCCGTGCGGCGGGCGTCCCGGTGCTCTTCACCCGCGTGGTGCTCCAACCCGGTCTCGCCGACGCAGGCTTCTTCGCGAAGAAGGTCCCCAGCCTGGAGGTCTTCGAGGTGGGCAACCCCCTGGGTGAGCACCCCGAGGCCGGACCTGTTCCGCTGCGCGGCGAGTCGGTGGTGCACAAGCAGTACGCCTCCGGATTCTTCGGGACTTCGCTGGCCTCCACGCTCAACGCCCTCGGCGTCGACACTCCGTACGTCTTCGGGTTCTCGACCTCTGGGTGCGTACGGGCCACTGCCCTGGACGCCCTGCAGCACGGCTTCCGTCCGCAGGTCGTGGCGCAGGCGTGTGGCGATCGCGAGGCTGCCACCCACGAACAGAACCTCTTCGACCTCAACGCGAAGTACGCGGACGTGATCACCGAAGCGGAGACCCTGTCGCGCTTCGCTGCGCACGCGCCCAACCAGGAGAACCCATGATCGTCGTCGACCTGACCTCCGATGACCTGACCTGGTTCGAGGCCTCCATCGCGGGTGCCGAGCTGCCTGCCAGGATGTCGATGTTGCACCAGGACGCTGATCGTGGCGTACGAAGTGTGCTGGTGGACTTCCCCGACGGATGGCGCCGCGATGCCGTCGGCACCCAGCCCGCGGCCGAGGAGATGCTCCCGTTGAGTGGCTCCCTGTCGATCAGCGGAGTCACCGCCAGTCCCGGTCAGCTGCTCGTGATCGAGCCCCGCGCCCTTCGTGCCGCCACCTCGACAACGGACGGGACACGAGCGGTGGTCTTCTTCACCGGTGCCGGAGGTGGCTGGATGGACGGCGAGGAACTCGTGACGGGGGAAAAGAGCCTGCACGATCTGGGGGAGGGCCTCGTGCGCGGACCTCGTCCGGGTTTCGCCGGGCTTCTCGAGTGGCGCGACGAGGTCCGTGGTGCGACCTTCTTCGCCGACGCCGAGGTCGTCTGGGTCCAGGCCCAGCAGTACGCCTTCGTGCCCGCCGGTCAGCGGGTCCCCGACGTTGCCGGCGCGGCGGTCGTACGCATCCTGCTCTGACCCCTGCACCCTCGTGCGGTCAGGCAATGCAGCAGGGGCGTCGACGGACCCCATGTCCGTCGACGCCCCTGGCGTACGTGGTCCCCGACGTCAGTGGACGAGGGGCTCTTCGCGGCCACCCGAGGCCATGGCTCGCGCGGCGTCGTCGTCGTAGGTGTTGCGAATCCGCAGTGCGACGCCGATGCAGATGAAGAGCGGTGGCAACAGCACCAACATCGCGTACTGCAGTGAGTCGGCCTGGTTGAGCTCGAAGATGGAGCCGATCTGCGTGGAGACGAAGCCGATGAGCAGCGGGCCGGCAGAGCCGCCCAGCGTCACGAGAAAGGTCAGCACGGCGAAACCCATGCCTCGACCATTCGCCGGGAGCACGTCAGCGTTGGCTGCAGTCATGTTGGGGATGGCGGCGGCGAAGCCGACGCAGGCCAGGGCGATCATGGCGCTGCGCATCTCCACGCCGGGCAGGAGGACGGTGCCGGTCAGACCGATCGCGCCGACGAGCAGGAAGGCGGCGGAGACGTTGATCCGCCATCCCTTGCGGATGCCGTGGTACTTGTCGCCGAACTTGGAGCCGAGCACGATGCCGATGACGATGCCGGTGCCGCCGACAGCTCCGGAGAGCGTGGCGCCCGTTGCTTCACTGACGCCTTCGACGCGGTGCAAGAAGGTGGGGACCCAGTAGAAGAGCCCGGCGACACCGAGGGAGAGCATCGCGAGTGCGACGGTGACTCCGCGCAGGGTGGGGATGCTGAGCAGATCAGACGTCTGGGACCAGATGCTCCGGGTGTCGGTCACCGTCTCCCTGTTGGCAGCCGCCATGTTGCCGGTGCGGGCGTGCTCGAGACGGTCGCCCAGACCGCGGATCGGGTCCTTGACCGTGAGCACGATGGCGGCCACGAGGAGACCCGGCACCGCGGCCACGAAGAAGACCGTGCGCCAGTCGAAGGCCTCGGCGATCGCGCCGCCGAGGATGACGCCGGCCGGCAGACCCATGTAGTAGCCGGCACGTTCGAAACCGTACGCCTTGGCGCGGCTGCGGGCCGGGTAGTAGTCGGCGAGCAGGGAGGAGGCGGGCGGGTTGTACAGCTGACCGGCACCACCGATGATGATCCGGACCAGGAAGAACATCATGAAGCCCGTCGCCAGGCCGCTGGCCACCGAGCAGAGCGACCAGATGAGCACCACGACCGCGATCGTGACGACGCGAGGTGCCCGATCGGCCAGGCGACCCGCCGGCAGCACGAGGAGTGCTCCAGCCACGGAGGCCGCCGTGGGGATCGCCCCCGCCCAGGTGTCACTGAAGCCGAAGTGGTCCTGGATCTGGGGGAGGGCCCCGGCGATCAGGTTGACCTCCACGCGGTCGATGAAGGCCACCAGGGCGATCACGACGGCGGGCCACCAGCCGAAGGGTGCTTCCTTGTTCGGGTCGATCGTGACAGCCGGCTTCTTGGGGAAGGCCACGAGCGTCATGGGTGCTGCGGAGAAGGCGGTGTCGCCTTCGAGCTCGGGCGGGGACACGTCGTGCGACATGGTTCCTCTTTCCGGCGTCAGGAGAATGGAGGGCGGGGCTATGGCAAGATTGCGAAATCGTATCAGGATATAGAGGAGGAACCGTGACGCTTCGCGTTGCTGCCCTGCAGTTCGCCGTGACCGAGGACGTCGAGGCCAACCTGGCCACGTGCCTGCGGATGACCGACGAGGCGGCCGCCCAGGGCGCCGAGGTGGTGGTGCTGCCGGAGTTCAGCAACCACGTCTCGTGGTACTCCGATCGTGAGCACGCCAGGACGAAGGCGCTGAAGCTGGACGGCCCGTTCCTCGCCGCGTTGGGCGAGCGGGCGGCCCGGCACTCCCTCCATCTGATGGTCAACGTGACGCTGCAGCGCACCGACGGGCGCGTGAGCGGATCCAACGTCCTGTTCTCGCCTGAGGGCCAGATCCTGTCGGTCAGTGACAAGCAGGTCCTGATGGGCAGCGAGCGCGACCACCTCGATCCTGCCGTCGAGCGCGTCCCGGTGGTGGAGACCGAGCTCGCCACCTTCGGTCTCTACTCCTGCATGGACGGCGTCATCAACGAGACCCCACGCATGCTGGCCCTGGACGGCGCGACAGTGCTGCTCAACAGCATCAACTCGTTCGCCCTGGACGAGGCCACCCTGCACGTGCCGGTGCGTGCCGTGGAGAACAAGGTGTGGATCGTGGCCGCCAACAAGGTGGGCCCGCTGGTCCCGGCACACAGCATCGAGGCCGTCGCCTCGCGGGTCGGCGTGCCGGTCGAACGCCTGCACGGTGTCGGCGAGGCGCAGATCGTGGCGCCGGACGGCACGGTGGTCGCCATGGGGCCGAAGACAGGCGAGGCGGTCGTGGTCGCTGACATCGACGTCACCCTGGCCACGGACAAGCGGCGCGCCGACGGCACCGACATCTTCACCTCCAGGCGTCCCGAGCTGTACGGCTCGATCGGGGCTGCGCCGGTCGGGCGTCGGGCTCCGGCCGGAGCGCCGGCGATCACCGCCGTGGCTGTGACCCCCTCCGAGGGCGATGATCTCGCCGCACTGCTGGCCGCGGCCCTGGCAGGAGGACCTGAGTTGGTGGTGCTCCCGGAGCTGGCTGCCCATGCGGGGGGAGACGGGACCACCGAGCCCGCCGCTGGCCTCGGCGTCGAGGCGATCACGGGTCTGCTCGCGGGGTCCGACTCGCTCGTGGTGACCTCTGTCGTCGACGGCGACCGACACGTCGGCCTGGTCATCGGCCAGCGCGGTGTGCTGCTGCGCCAGGTGCAACTCCATCACAGTGCACGTCATGCGCAGTGGGTGAAGAGCCTCGGTGACGAGGTCACCCTGCTCGAGACCCCGTGGGGTCGCCTGGCGGTGGTGGTGGGTGACGACGCCCTCTACCCGGAGACCTTCCGCCTGGTGGCCTTCCGGGATGCCGACGTGGTCGCCGTCCCCTTCTCCGTGGAGACGGCGCACGACCTCGACCCGATGCTTCTGGAGCGTGCCGCCGAGAACAGGGTCAACCTGGTTGTGGCCGGTCGCGCCGGACGCGAACTTCCGGGCGGGATGCTCGTGCCGCTTTCGCACAACTTCACCCTGTGGGGATCGGGTTGGGAGCGACCCTTCGACGGAGTGATCAGTCGCCCGGACCCGGTGCTCGCCGAGGGGCCGATCACCACGGCCGTACTGCGGCCCGAGTGCGCGGTCAACCGCTTCGTCAGCAAGGGAACTGACCTGGTCGACGGTCGCCCGTGGCAGTTGACGGACTCGCTCCTCAGGCGCTGACCGGCCACTCTGAGTGACCTCCACAGCGCAACGGGGCGCCACCCGTCAACTCGGGTGGCGCCTCGGAGTGCATGCGACGTGGTGGCGGTTCAGCTCTCGCGTGCTGCGAGTGCCTCGAGCAGGGCCTGCTCCGAGCTGTCCAGGTGAGCCACCCAGGCGTCACGCAGTTGCTCGGTCTTTCCAGCCTTGGCCAGGTCGAGAAGCTCCTGGTGCTCGTCGATCCGGGCCTGGGTCTTCTCGGGTCCTTTGTCCAGGTCGCCGAGCAGCAGGTGGAGGTAGCGGTCGGAGGAGGTCCAGAGGATCTCGAGGATGCGACGGTCCGCGGTGCCCAGGGCGTCGTCGAGGAAGGCCGCGTGGAAGGCATGGTGCGCGGCAGCGAGCCGGGAAGCCTCGCGCTCGATGGTGGCGTACTCGAGCATCGCCACCTGGGCGCGCTCGAGTGCCGCGGCGTCCAGGTGCGGAGTGGCCTTGACGACCAGGTCGCCCTCGATGAGCTTGCGCAGGTGGTAGATCTTGCTCAGGTCCTCGGCGCTCAACGACGCGACGACGGCGGAGCGTCCGGGGCGCAGGCTCACCACGCCCTCACTCTCGAGTCGCCGCAGCGCCTCGCGCACGGGGATGTGGCTCACGTCGAACTCCTTGCAGAGTTCCACGATCGACACGGTCGATCCGGGCGCGATGTCACCGTTGAGGATCGCGCGGTGCAGCTCGTCGGTCACCCGGTCCACGAGGGAACGGTGGCTGATGGAACGCACTCGGGGGTCCGTGCGAGCGGTCATGGATTCCAGCCTTCTCGAAAAACGGGTGAGGGGTGATCACAGGCCCGGCGACGAGCGCGATCCACTAGATCATATAGCGGGGACAGGCGCTTCTCCAGAAACATTGGGCGATGCGGCGTCGCAACTGGAGTAGATATCGTATATTCTCGATCCAGACAGGAGGTGCCTCCATGGTGGATCCCGCTACGTTTCGGGACGTGATGGCGCAGTGGCCCAGTGGGGTCACGATCGTGACCACGGTCGACGCCGACGGCGTGCGCAAGGGCATGACGGCCAGTTCGTTCTCCAGCGTGAGTCTTGACCCGCCCCTGGTGTCGGTCTGTCTGGTGAAGACGCTCTACACCCACAAGCTCATCTCCGACTCCGGGATCTTCGGGGTCAACGTGCTCGCCAAGGACAACATGGAGGTCGCGCGTCGTTTCGCCGGCATGGTGAAGGGCGTCGAGGACCGGTTCGAGGGCGAGTCGTGGACCGTCGCCGAGACCGGTGCGTCGCTGCTCGACTCCGCCCTCGGTTGGGTCGACTGTCGCGTGGTGCACGAGTACGACGGAGGCGACCACACCATCTTCGTCGGAGAGGTCGTGGCGGCGCACAACGCGCGACGTTCTGCTCCGCTTCTGTTCCATTCGCGAGGCTGGGGCCAGTTCGCCGATGTGCTGCCCGACGTGGCGACGATCAGCGACACCGGTCTCGTCGACGCGCTGCGCAACTCGAGGCTCGCCCCGCAGTTGACCGACGCCGTCGCGGTGACCACGGCCGCCGGAGTGCGACTGCGCGTGGCCGACCTGACCTGTGCCGCCGAGGACGACGTCGTGCTGTCGGACGTTCCCTGGCCCAGCGACCGCACCATGACGAGCGTGCTGGTCGGCGACCGTCTCCAGGCCCAGAAGGCGCTGGAGTGCGGGGCCGGCGTGATCGAGCTGACCGCTGATCCCGGCGTGCCAGCCAGCCTCCAGCAGGCCCTGTCCAGTCTGGACGGGATCGCCGACCGAGTGTCGGTCTCACTGGCCATGGCTTTCGACCCCGCACTCCGCGAGGCCGTGCTGGAGTCCGTCGAGCAGCTCAGCGCCGCTGGCGTGAAGGAGATCTGTCTCCCTGACACAGCAGGCGCGGCAACCGCGCTGGAGGTGCGCGACCTGCTGCAGGAAGCAGTGCCCCTGGCGCGCCCCACCGCACTGCGCATGCGGCTCGACAGCGGTGACCGCCTGGCGTTGGTCAAGGTCCTGACCGCTCTCAAGAGTGGAGTGCGTGACTTCGACACCGCCCTGGGACAGCTGAGCCATTCGGTCGCCGTCGAAGACCTGATCCGCCTGCTCGGCACCCTCGACGTCGCCTGTGCAGTCGACGGCGAAGCCATCAGTGCCCTCGCCGTGCGACTGGGCACCATCCACCACACCGACCGCACGGCGCTGGGCGCCCGAAACACCGTAGGAGCAACAGGATGACCGAAAAGCTCACCGCCGAGAACATCCTCCCCGACCTGACCGAGGCGGAGCGCGAGCGCGCTCGCCGGGTCGAGTCCGTGCTGCCGGCGATCGCCGCTGCAGCCGAGTCGGCGGACATCGACGCGGCGCTTCCCGAAGGCCACATCAAGCTGCTCGGCGACGCTGGTCTGCTGGGTCTGGTTGTGCCCGAGGAGTTCGGTGGCCTCGGCGGTGGCCTGCGTGACCTCGCGGCCACCACGTACGCCCTCGGCACGGTGTGTGGTTCGACCGCCCTGGCCTTCTTCTTCCACTGTTCCTCGTCCTCGCGAGGCATGCTGCCGCTCGCCGCGCTCGACGCCGGCCTCTACAGCGACGACGAGGCCCCCGAAGTGCGTGCCTTCGCCGAGAAGGTGCTCCACCTGATGGGCACCGAGAAGAAGGCGATCGGCAACTTCGCCTCCGAGGCGGTGAAGGCCTCCAACGCCAACGTGCTGATCCGCACCACCGCGTCCCGGACCGACGGCGGGTGGTTCCTCAACGGTGAGAAGTCCTTCGGTTGCCTCTCCGGCTCGGCTGACTACTACCTCGTCACGGCCCGTCGTGAGGACGTCGAGGGGCTCGATGCCCTCACCCTCTTCCTGGTGCCCCGAGACACCGTCGGCGCCCGCTCGCGCTCGCCGTGGGTCGGTCTGGGGATGCGTGCCTCGGACAACAACGGTCTGGTCATGGAGAACGCGTTCGTGCCCGACGAGTTGGCGCTCGCCGTCCCCGGTGGTTTCTCCAGGGCCACCACGATGTCGCGCGGCTCCTGGGTCGGCAACCAGATCGCCATCGCGTCGATCTACGCCGGCATCGCCCAGGGCGTCTGGGGCTTCGCCCTGAACCGGGTGATGAACGCGAAGTTCGCCGACACCGGCAAGCCGATCGCCTCTTCCCCGATGCACCAGGTGATGATCGGGGAAGCCGAGACCCACCTGGCCGAGGCCCACCTGTGGTTGCGTCGCCAGATCGACCTGGAGGCCTCCGACCCGCCGATCCTGCCGAAGAAGGAGGTCGTGCAGAGCTGGAAGCTGGCGAAGGGTGCCATCACCGAGCACGCGCACGAGGTCGCCATGATCGCCTTCAAGATGTGTGGCACCTCCGGTGCCCTGATGAGCAACGAGATCGGGCGCGCCGTCCGCGACACCGCCATGGGTCTGGTCCAGGCGTTCCCGGCCGAGCGTGGCAAGCTCGACCTCGCCAAGATGATCGTCGAGGACGAGGGCTACGCCGGTCTCACCACCACTGACAGCTTCAAGAAGCCGGGGGCGTGAGGATGTCCGACGCCTTCTCGCGTGGTGACCTCCGGCGGCCTGCCGTCGAGCAACTCGTCGACGGGGTCTGGTCGATGCCGACCGACACGCTCCAGGTCGACCTCTGCGACCCGTACACCGGCGAGGCCCTGGGCGCCGCCGCAGCCAGCGACGACGAAGCGGTCGAAGCAGCCCTGGCTGCTGCGGACCGGGTGCACCACACCGGAGTCTGGAGCAGTGTCCCGGTCGAGCGCCGTGCCGAGATCCTCGAGGCCATCGGCGCAGCGCTGGAGGCCGAGGTGCCCCACCTGGCCGCCCTGGAGTCGGTTGCCACGGGGGTCCCGATCTCCCAGACGTCCATCGTCGGCGTGATCGTGCCGGGTGCCTTCCACCTGGCTGCCGGCATGCTGCGCAACGGCGTGCTCCTGGAGAACACGGTCGGCGAGCACGGCAACAACGTCGAGGTCCACCGACTGCCGCTGGGCCCGTCGCTGAGCCTGGTCCCGTGGAACGCCCCGGCCCCGATGGCCGCGCACAAGATCGCCAGCTCGCTGGCGGCAGGCGCCCCGTCGATCCTCAAGCCCAGCGAGTACGCCCCGTGGGGCACCACTGCGCTGGCCATGGTCATCGACCGCGTCCTCACTGAGCAGGGTGCGCCCGCTGGCACCTTCCAGCTCCTGCAGGGAGGCGCGAAGGTCGGAGGCGCGCTCGTGAACGACCCGCGCATCAGGGCGGTTTCCTTCACCGGTGGCCTCCAGGCCGGTCGGGCCATTGCCGCCGCATGTGCCACCAACTTCACCGCGCTGCAGCTCGAGCTGGGGGGCAACAACCCGCTCGTGATCATGCCGGACGCCGATCTCGACGTGGCAGCTCGCAGCGCCGCGGATCTCCTCACCACCCTCAACGGCCAGTGGTGCCGAGCCCTGGGCCGCCTGGTGCTCCCGGAGCACATCGCCGACGAGGTGATCACCAGGATCGGTGCGCGACTGTCCGACCTGCGGGTGGGCGACCCACTGGACGCCGCCACGGAATTCGGGCCCATCGTCCACGCCGGACATCTGGCCTCCCTCCACGAAGGGATCGAGGAGCGGGTCGCCGCAGGGGGTCGTGCCTTCAGCACGACCGAGCTCCCGACGGGTCCGGGCAACTTCCTGGCGCCCACCCTGGTCCGGGACGTGCCCAGCGAGGCAGCGATCCACGAACTGTTCGGACCGGTGGCCACGGTGCACACCTACTCCGACGTCGAGCAGGCCGTCGAGCTGGCCAACGGCACGCCGTTCGGCCTCGAGGGTTACGTCGTCGGCACCGACACCGAAGCAGCCCTCGCAGTGGCCCGCCGGGTCCGCGCCGGTGAGGTCAAGGTCAACGGCTCGACCATCATGAGCCTCCACCTGATGACGCCGCGGCCCGCCTGGGGTCTGTCCGGCATGGGGGAGGAGGGCACCGTCGAGACCATCAGGATCTTCACCGGTGCCAGGGTCGTCGGCGTCGAGGGCGGTTTCGCCCTGCACGGACGCTGAGGTGAGCGCCTCATCAGGACTGCTCGTCCTGCCCTTCACGACCCGGGCCGACGCCTGATGCGGATCGAACGGGAGAACCCCGCCCGCATCGACGAGCTCGTCGGGGTCATCGAGACCACCACGCCTGACCGGGTGGGGCAGCAGGTCAATGCCGCTGCCGAGGCCCAGGCACTGTGGGCCACGCGTTCGGTGGCCGAGAGGACCACGGCCGTACGGACCGCCGCGGCCGCTGTGGAGCCGTACCTCGACGACATCGCTGAACTGGTGGCCCGGGAGACCGGCAAGGTGCTGGGCGATGCGCGCGGCGAGGCCGGATTCGCGGTCGCGGTGATGCGCTTCTACGCCGATCGAGGCGCTGAGCTGCTGGCCCAGCCCACCAGCGACGACGCCCGTGGGCGCCTCAGCGTGCGCCACCGCCCCTTCGGAGTGGTAGGGGCAGTGACCCCGTGGAATGCCCCGATCATCCTGTCGCTGCTCAAGGTCGCACCCGCCCTCGTGGCGGGCAACGCGATCGTGGTGAAGCCGTCCCCGTTGGCGCCCTTCGGGGTGCAGACCTTCCTGGGCAAGGTGGCGGACTCTCTGCCTGCCGGTCTGGTCCAGGTGGTGCAGGGTGATGTGGAGACGGCCTCGGCGCTCGTCCAGCACCCGGCGGTGGCCCGGGTTGCCTTCACGGGTGGTGATGCGGCCGGCCGCGCGATCGCGTCGATGGCCGGCAGGGCGCTGACGCCCAGTGTCCTGGAGCTCGGCGGCAACGACGCCGCGATCCTGCTCGACGACGTGGTGCTGACGGATGCCGATGCCGAGCGACTGGTGATGGCTGCGTTCGCGACCAGCGGCCAGGTCTGCATGGCGATCAAGCGTCTGTACGTCCACCGGTCGCGCTTCGACGAGGTGGTCGCGCAGATCCGCGCAGCCGCCGATCGGGTCCTCCGGATGGGCGACCCGCTCCATCCGGGCAACAGCATGGGGCCGGTCGTCTCGGCAGCCTCCAGGCAGCGACTCGACCACTTGGCTGACCAGGTCCGCGCCGGCGGCGCGGAGGTGCTGCCCATCGGCACCCTCGACGACACCACCGAGCTGACGCGTGGCTACTTCGTACGTCCGTCACTGGTGTTGGGTGCCGACGACGCGGACGGCATCGTGGCCGAGGAGCAGTTCGGCCCGATCCTTCCTGTGCTGGCCTTCGACACCGTCGACGAGGTGGTGGGGCGCGCCAACGCGGGCGACCTGGGGCTGGGCGCCTCGGTGTGGTCACCCGATGAGGAACGCGCCTTCGACGTGGCAGCACGGCTCGACGCCGGGTTCACCTTCATCAACACCCACAACCGCACCGGTATGGCGCTGCGCGCGCCCTTCGGTGGCGTGAAGCGCTCCGGCTGGGGCCGAGAGTACGGGGACGAGGGCCTGTTGGAGTACGTCCAGCCCTGTGTCATCCATGCTCCTGCGGCGTTCCGCGAGGGCGGTGCGGGCTCCGGCGCGGCTTCCTACCCGGGCACCTGAGCGTCGGGCGGACCCACCACTTCGGTACGCAGCGGGTGCAATACCCCCGACGTGACCGCTATCATATATAGTTCGGGGTCTACGATCCCTTGACACCTACGAGGACGTCACATGAGTGAGCAGATGAAGTTCGTCCAGGACTTCTTGGACGAGGCACCGGTCACCGATGTCTCCGCGATCTTCGCGGAGTGGCTCGACATCATCGAAGGGCTGAAGGACAAGGCCATGGCCCGTCTCGACGTGCTCCGCGATCCCTCCACCGAAGAGCTCGAGGCCTTCGCCTCGGAAGTCGACGGGGGCCCCACCGGGCAGATCCGCGCCTACTCGGGCAAGGACGTCGACTGGTTGATCCACTCGCACATGCAGAACCAGACGCTCGGCTTCGTCAACGTCCACCTCACCATCTGGCTCGGTCCCCACATCGACGTCCCGCACTTCGGCATGGCGCTCGGCGCCTTCCCGCAGGCCTGGATGTTCATGGACTCCGTGCCCCGCAAGGTGATCTCGACCGACCGCGAGTACTACCAGAAGTACTACGAGCCCTTCAACGACGAGTGGCAGCGGCTCCACAAGGGCACACCGGGCATCGACGAGTTCGTCTCGCGTGACGCCTTCGTGCGCGCCACCTACTCGCCCACGGCGTGGTCGATCATGGCCGAGCCGTCGCAGGAGTACTTCGACCTCGTCCGCAAGACCGCCAACGATCACATGGACCGCTGGCTGCAGTGGGTCGAGGAGGCCGAGGAGGTCCCGGTCGAGAAGCGTGCCGAGCTGGCCGAGGCCGACCTCAACACGCGTCGCAACATCGCCGAGCTCGACCCCGCCAACGTCGTCGCCGTGCGCTACTTCGGCGAGGAGCGCACCGCGCAACTCGTCAGTGCACTGTGGGGTGGCGACCGCGTGCTGCCCCGACCCCACGAGGCCTGATCACGATGGACAACCAGGTGGTCGTGCGTGCGTACCGCGATGCGGTACGCGTGCCCGGCGCGCCTGCGCCCCACGACACGGTCCACCTCACGGTGCGACACCCAGCCCTGCCGGCGTCCACCGACGCGCAACGGATGAGCGGGATGCTCGAGGTGGACCGGACCCGTGCGCCCCACCCGGTCGTCGTGGTGCTGGGGGGCGTCAACGTCGCCTCCGCCGGATACACCTGGTTGGCCGTGGAACTCGTGCGGTCCGGGTTCGTGGCGGTGACCTATGACTGGGTGGGTGAATTGTTCCCCGGGCAGGTCGGGCTCACCCCGGGGGTGGACGTCGGCGTCGCCACTCCTGAGGCCTACGGATCGGCCCCGACCACGCCCGCCCTCCGGCCTCTGCTGGACAGGCTCCACCAGCTGAACGGGTCGGGAGCCCTCGCCGGGATGCTCGACCTGACCCGAGTCGTCCTGCTCGGCCACTCCGCCGGCGGCACGGTGGCGCTGCAGTCCGCCAGCTCCGACTGGTTCCCCGAGTTGAGCGCGGTCGTCACCTACGGGTCGCACCTCATGGCCTCGACCCAGCTGGGTTTTGCCCCCGACACCATCGTGGAGTCACCGGCCACGGTGCCGGTCCTGCTGGTGAGTGGTGCGCAGGACGGGGTCGTCCGGGCCAGCGCCGTCCGTTACGGGCAGTCCGGCGACGACACGACGCACGATCCGGTACTGCGTACGTGGAGCGAGGCCCTGTCCCACAGCAAGGAGGCATGGCTCGCGGTGATCTCGGGGGCCGGCCACCTGCTCGTCTCCACACCGGAGGACCAGTCCTCCGCCCGCGGATTCCTCGAAACACCCCTCACAGCGGACCAGGACGAGCTGAGGCAGACCTTCATCGGTCTGCTGACTGCCTTTCTCGGTACGCACGTACTCCAGCTCCCTGCGGCGCAGGCAGATCTGGACCACTATTTCTCCACACCCCCACTTCACTTCGCCGAGCTCCGGCGACGCTAGGAGGACAGCAATGTTCAAGAACTTCTGGTACGCCGTCGAGTTCACCGACGATGTCGTCGCAGGCAAGCCCATGAAGGTGAAGGTGCTCGGGCAGCAGTTGGTGCTGTACCGCAAGGGCAGTGACAACTCCGTGGTCGCGATGTCCGACCTGTGCGTCCACCGCGGTGCTGCTCTCTCCGACGGTGAGGTCAAGGGCGACTGCGTCGTGTGCCCGTACCACGGCTGGGAGTACGAACCCGACGGTGCCGTCAGCCGCATCCCCGCGCACCCCGACAAGGGCATTCCGCGCAAGGCTCGCGTCGACTCCTACCCGACGCTCGAGCAGTACGGCTTCGTGTGGGTCTACATGGGCGACCTCCCCGAGGAGGAGCGTCCTCCGATCCCTGACTGGTCGCTGGTCAACGACACCGTCAACTACCGGGCGGTGCGGGGCTCCTTCCTCTGGAAGTCGAACTACGAGCGCATCCTCGAGAACGGTGTCGACGTCGCCCACACCCCCTTCGTCCACGGCGGCGTCTTCGGCAACCCGGAGAAGCCGGAGGTCCCCGACTACGCGGTCGAGGAGACCGAGTGGAGCTGCAAGATCTCCGTCGAGCTCCACCCGCCGAAGTCCAAGGGCATGTGGGGTTTCATCAACCCCAACAAGCAGGACCTGGCCAACCGTCCGCCGGTCAAGGTGTCCAACACGTGGTGGCTGCCGAACATGATCCTGCTCGAGATCGAGACGCCGATGGGACCGTTGAAGATCTACGACGTCAACATCCCGATCGACGAGGACACCACGCTCGTCAAGTTCATCGCCCTGCGCGGCTTCTTTAAGGGCGCCTGGGCCGACGCGGATGCCCGTCGTCGCGTCTTCAAGGTGCTCTACGAGGACCAGGCCATCGTCGACGCCGTACGCCCCGAGCTGCTGCCCTTCGACCTCTCGGCAGAGCTGCACGTCAAGAGCGACTACAACGCGACGCTCTACCGTCGCCGTCGCCAGGAGCTCATCGACATGGGCTGGAGCGTCGAGGGCAACACGATCGTCGGTGAGGGTCCCGCCCGCGTGGAGGCCCGGGTCATCCCGTCGCCGGCACGCAAGGGAGTGCCCGAACTGGCCAGCGCCTGGAACTTCAAGGAGGTGCGCAGCCGCCAGATCCTGGACGGCCGTGCCCACCAGGTGATGACCACCTCCGAGCGCGAGGCGATCGACGCGGAGACCGTGGCCGAGGCCGCGACCAAGAACTGACGCCTTCCAACCACCCAACACACCCTGAAGAGGTACGTACGTGAGCCTGCCCGAGAAGCTTTGCATCTCCACCCTCGACGCGATCATCGAGCGCGGTCGACTGACCGAGGTCGCCGGTGCCGACGGCGGCCCGTTCCAGGTGCTCGGCTCCGTGATGGGTCCGGACCCGGTCGGTTCCGTGCGGATCTTCAGCGGTGACAAGATCGCCAAGGTCGTCTACGTGGGCATCGTGGTGCCGCAGATCCAGATGGACAGCCACATGGTCTTCGCCTTCATGCCCGACGGCGGCGTCGTCCCGCACTTCACGCTGGACTCCGTCCAGGCCGGTGGCCACATGGCCTTCCACCTCGACCTGATCCAGCGCGTCGACGCCGGGACCCACATGGTCTACAACGACTGGGCCCACACCCCGCTGACCGAGGCCTACGAGAGCGTCCAGGCCAACCCCGGCTACACCAAGGCTGCGCTCGATCCGCGCCAGCTCACGGTCATGTCCTCCTGGATGCTGGCAGCGCGCTCGACCGAGGAGGCGTTCGCCGAGCTCGACGCGCCCGTGAAGGCGTACCTCGACCACTGGTTCTCCCTCGTCGAGGGCGACGTGCCGGCCGAGGTCACCGCCGACGTGGCGGACACCGACCTGGCTGCACGCGACGCCAAGAACCGTGGTCTCCTCTTCAGCCCCGAGGTCGACAAGGTGTGGGCGCAGATCTCGCGCCTGCTCACCGAACCGGTGGCCGAGTCGATCCGCATGCAACTCGTCACCAACGACACGCCTGCATGAGCGCGACGAGGGACCCGGAGGTCGAGACCTCCGAGTGGCAGAAGCGCATCGAGGGGGAGTGGCACGGGATTCCTGCGCTCTTCGACGCCCAGGGCAACCACGTCGGGTTCGAGTACATCGCTCGTGCCAGCGAGGTGACCCCGGAGGGCTCCCGCTACTGGATGGACTCCAAGCTTTCGGGCTCCGGTCCGCTGCGCAACCGGTTTGAGCTCGGGGCCCAGTTCGACTTCGGCGTCGTAGACTCCGACGAGAACAGGGTCTACACGGGACCCGACTTCTACGGGACCGGACAGCCGTACGGCTTCTTCGTCGAGGCCAACTACTACTCACCCGGTTGGCAGGCCGACCTTCGCACGTGGAACCAGGTGCTCGCCGACGGCGAGACCCAGGTGTACTCCTCGGTGCTGCACGACGGCTGGGCCGTCTGCGCCGTGTTCAACGGCATCTACAAGCGGACCACCGACCGTGAGACCAACCCGGAGACGCAGCAGTTCGTCGACGAGTGGCGCGCCCTCGAGCAGGAGCGTGGCTCCCGGCCCCAGGTGCTCCCCACCAAGGAGAAGGGCGTTTGGACCGGGACCCTCTTCGTGGACAACGCCGACCAGACCAGCGCGACCGGCGAGGTCCGGGTGAGGATCGAGCACGACCCGACGTCCCTGCGCTCCGCTCGTCACACCATCACCTGGACCGGTGACCTGGACCGGTCGTACAGCTTTGACCGCTACCGGGACGGCGCCCGCACCATGTTCGAGGGCCCCGAGGTGTTCGGCAACGCCACGTCGTACGGCCGTGCGCTCTTCACCGTCCAGCACCTCATGGGCGCCGACGGACGGGGAGTGGAGAAGATCCGCGGCCGCGAGGTCCTCATCGACCCCGAGACCCGGGAGCTCGCCATCGTCTGGCAACTCATGTCGGGCGAGCGGACCACTCATTGGGTGCACGGCTCGTTGCAGTGGGAGGCACGATGAGCGCCGCACGTGGTCGGGTCGTCGTCGTCACCGGAGGCACCCGCGGGATCGGTCTCGGCCTGGCCCGGGAGTTCCTCGCCAGAGGCGCACGCGTCGTCATCTGTGGTCGTTCTGCAGCGTCGGTGGAGGCTGCCCTGACCCAGTTGCGTGCCGGCGATCGGGCCACTGGACTGCCCACCGACGTCAGTGATCGCGCTTCGGTCCAGGCACTGTGGGACCACGCCATGGCGACCTTCGGCCGTGTGGACGTGTGGGTCAACAATGCCGGCATCTCCACCGAACGGGTGCCGCTGCTCGCGACCGACATGGTGAAGTTCGACGAAGTCTTCTCGATCAATGTGAACGGCGTCGTCAACGGTTGCGCAGTCGCCGGTCAAGGCATGACGTCACAGCCCGGCGGCGGATGGATCTGGAACATGGAGGGCCTAGGGTCGAACGGCCAGATCCAGCCCGGCATCGCCGTGTACGGCGCGTCGAAGCGGGCGGTCAACTACCTCACCGAGGCGCTGGTCAAGGAGACCAAGGGCACCGACGTCAAGATCGGTTTCCTCTCGCCAGGCATCGTGGTGACCGACCTGTTGGTGGGTGACTACGGGAACGACCCCGAGGGGTTCGCCAAGGCGAAGAAGATCTTCAACATCCTCGGCGACAAGGTCGAGACGGTGACACCCTTCCTGGCCGACGGCGTCCTCAAGGCCTCGAAGTCCGGCGCGCGGGTCGCGTGGTTGACCGGGCCCAAGGCTGCGAAGCGGTTCCTGACGGCCGGCTTCACCAAGCGCGATCTGTTCCAGGACACCTGATGCTCGCAACTCGCGGCGTCGACGTGTGCACCGAGTACGGGGTGGCCCTGGCGGTGGAGGACTTCGTCCCCTGCATCCTGGCGACCGGCGCACTCGTCGTCCTGGCGTTGATGGTTCGTGAGCGTGTTCCGAAGGCATTCGGGGTCGCTGCGTTGGGCGCACTGCTCATCGGGGTGGGTGGATTCGGCAAGGCGACCTGGAAGCTCCTCGTGGCCACGGGATGCTGGGAGTACCCCTTGCTGGAGCAGTTGCTCTTCCCGTGCATCGCCTTCGGGTTCGCCGCCATGGCGTGGGCACTGCTCAGCGCCGTCAAAGGACAGTTGGTCCTCGGCTGGCCGTTCGTCGCCTTCCCGCTCGCTGCGGCCATCGGCGCCCTCTGGATGGGGGACACGTGGCCGCTCCTGATCGCAGCCGCGGTGGGTGCGACCCTCTTCGGGGTCACGGCAGCGGTCACCGCTTTCAAGGCGGGCAAGACGTCCGTCGGGATCCTCTTCATCATCTATGTGCTCGGCACCAACATCCTCCCGCCGCTGGCCGCCCAGCCGAGGCAGTCGGAAGAGATCCAGTGGGCCGAGCAACTGACCAACTCCGGGGTCCAGTTGTGCTTCCTGCTGGGAGCGCTCTGGCTGCGTGAGCACCTGACCAAGAAGGCGACCACGGTCGCGGTAGAGAAGACAGGAGCACCCGCATGAGCGGAGTTGACCGTCTGGGCTGGCGCAGGAAGTTCGGGGTCATCGCCCCCAGCACCAACACCATCGTCCAGCCCGAGTTCGACATGATGCGGGTCCCGGGGGTCACCTCCCACTACGGCCGGATCCACATCCCCGACGGCACGATCGGTGACGACGCGGGGATGGAGCGTCTGCTGGAGCAGATCCGGGCCAACATGGACTCCTGCGTCGAGCGCCTGATGACCATGCAGCCCGACTACATGGTGATGGGCATGAGCGCCGAGACCTTCTGGGACGGGGTCGAGGGCAACCGCCAGTTCGTCAGGCAGATCCAGGACCTCTCCGGGGGGCTGGGCGTCGCCACCGGGGCCGAGGGGTGCGAACGCGCGCTCAACCTCTTCGGGGCCAAGAAGATTGCGGTCGTCACGCCATACACGCCCATCGGGGATGCGAACGTACGCAAGTTCTTCACCGAGCTCGGCTTCGAGGTCGGCCAGATCAAGGGACTCTGTGTCCCGAACGCAGTCGCGATTGCCCAGGTCACCGAGAAGACCCTGCGTGAGTCACTCATCGAGATCAACGACTCCGACGTCGACGCGATCGTGCAGTGCGGCACCAACCTCTGCATGACGGAGTTGGCCGACGAGGCGGAGCGCTGGCTCGACAAGCCGGTGATCGCCATCAATGCCGCCACCTGGTGGATGGCGCTGCGCGACAACGGCATCGAGGACCAGATGCACGGCTACGGGACCTTGCTCCGCGAGCACTGATCCGTGCTGGCCCGGCGGTGGGCCCGCCTCACCCCTCGCCGATGATGATGCGGTCGAAGGGCAGATGGGGCTCGACCACCGGGAACACCCAGGTGAGCAGGACTGCGGAGACCATGACCAGCAGGACCAGGGCCTCGGCGACCTTGAGCCAGGGCGGTCCCGGGAGCAGGCGCCAGAGGGCGGCATACATGTGAGTTCCTCTCAGAGGTGGCGCGCGGTGGGGGAGTGGGACTTCACAGGATGCCGTCCGGGGGGCCGGCCGCTGCGCTGCGGCGTTCGACCAACTGGCTGCCGATGACAAGCCGTTCGGTCGATCCCCAGCGCGGGTGGCAGGTCACCAACGTCATGGTCCTCTGGGTGGGCTTCTGTCCGGGGTGTCCTGCCACCGGGGCAATGACCTCAGTGGCTGTCGGGGCCACGATCCGTGACCAGGCGACCTGGTAGACCAGCCACTCCTTCGCGGTCTCGACGACGATCTGGTCGCCGTCCTCCAACCTGTCGACGTGCGCGAAGGGCTCTCCGTGCGTGGCGCGGTGTCCGGCGAGGGCGAAGTTGCCCATCTTGCCGGGCATCGCGGAGTCGGTGAAACGTCCGGGGCCGTTGCGGAGATCTGAGTCCTCGGTGCCCTCGACGACGACCCATTCCCAGTCGTCACCCAGACGCGGAATGTGCATGACGGCAACTCCGTCACCTGGTCCCGGCCGTGCCTTCGAAGTCGCACCGTCGGCGTCCTCGGACTGCGAGCGGAAGTCGCTGAGCAGGTCGTCCTGGGCCGCGGCCGTGCGTTGGTTGCTCCAGACCAGGAGGTAGAAGGCGAACAGCAGCAGGACGAACCCCGCGGTGAGAGCCAGTTCCGCTGTGACGCGTATCGCGCCCGTGGTGAGATTCCGTAATGCGGTGTTCACACGAAGAATATATCATCGCGTAGAGTGACGCAGGTCGCACTTATACGGAGGTCACGCGTGGGCAGCAGGGCGAAGGTGTTCATGGCCGCAATGTTAGTTGCGCTGCCGGTCACATCAGGGTTGGGCGCTTCGCCCGCCGTCGCGGCTGACGCGATCACTCCCGTCGGCGGTTGCTGGGCCTACGTCCCGGACCGTGATGACGTCGAGATCTTCCCGCCGGTGCTGGCTCGTGACATCTCCACCGAGGTGCAGCCGTGGGGCCCGGGCGACCCGGTGTCGACCCGCCTCTCGCTCGACACCTCGGGAGAGACTCAGATCTCTGGCACTCGGGAGTACGTGTTGACGCTCTCCGACGGGCCGATCGTCGTCCCGGAGCGCGAGCTGCCGATTGATCCACCGCCCAGCGAGGGCGGGCCGGTGCCACCGGCGTCAGTGACGGTCGAGAGCACTGCCCTCTTCTCCGTCACCCCGGCGGTGGGCCTGCCCCCGGGGGAGGCTCCGCTCGTGGTCCGCTCCAGCCCCGTCGAGCTCGAGGTCCAGCCAGGGGAGGCGCTCTCGGAGCTGGAGATCAAGGACTCGTTCCCGATCGCGACTGCTGGCCTGCAGGTCCTGCGTCTCGACACCCTGGTCTTCGACATCCCGGGGGAGTCACCGGGAGATCCGGGGTCGGTGCTCGTCTGCAACGCCCAGACCAAGGGTCAGCCCTCGTTCCGGGACCCTGTCGACGTCGACTCCCCGGGGCTCCCGGAGGCGGAGCCGGTCCCGGGGATCAATCCCGCGACCACGCCGGTGGCGACCGGGGTGAGCGCCGAGTTCACGGCCACCGCGGTGCGCTCCGTCACGGTCGTCGGGGTCCAGGGGCAATCGGTCACCAGCGCCGCTCGGGCCGGCGACACGCTGGACCTCAGGATCGCTGGACTCGCCCCTGACACTGAGTTCACGGCCCAGATCTGCGGTGCCGAGGTGTGCAGCATGAGCACCGACGACCTCGTGACCGATGCGACCGGCGCCGCCACCACATCATTGGCCGTGTCCAAGGAGCTGCCCAGCGGCGACGCCAAGATCCGCATCGCCAGCGGGGGAGTGACGCTGCTGGAGATGGACCTGGTGGTGCTCGGCGCGCCGACAATCGCCACCTCCGAAGAGGTCGGGGACGAGAGCGTCACGGTCACCGTTGAGGGTGCCGACTGGGACCCGAATGCCCTCATCAAGATCAAGGGCCTCGTCGACGACGACAGGATGAGTGGCCAGCAGGGGATCACCGTCGATGCCGCCGCCGACGGCACCTTCACCGCCTCCTTCGAGGTCACCGACCCGCAGGCCGTGCAGATCCGGGTGCGCCAGGAGCGCCCCGCAGGTTTTGAAGCGCTCGAACTTCGCCAGAGCCTTGAGAACAAGGTGCCTGGGACGAGGAGGCCGCCGCCTCCGAAGGAGGAGGTGCCGCCGCCCGTCAGCGCCCCGCCGCCCAGCAGTGTCACCCCGCCGGCCGCGGCGCCCGCCACGGTGAATCCGCCTGTGACGATTCCGGTGCCGGCCAAGGTGCCCGTGGAGAAGGTCGAAGCTCCGCCGACCCCTGAAGGCACCACACCAGAGTTGTCCGTTTCCGAGGTGCGCCTCGACGGTGAGGCCAGCCTGGGCGAGCTCTTCGGCGGCCCATCGCGGCGTGAGGTGATCCTCCTGGTGGAGAACACCGGGACCGTAGTGGCCACCAACCCATTGATGCGACTGGGTGTCGGCCGGGACACGGAGGTGGACCCGGTGATCGTCGCTGCGGAGGTCGGTGACCTGCAGCCCGGGGCCCGAGTCGTGCTGAGTGTCGACGTTGCGCTCCCGATGGCCTCCTTCGGCACCTACCAGGTCGTGGGCCAGGTCGGTGACTCCGAAGACGCCCGGTTCACGCTGAAGTGGGAGACCTACCCCTGGGGCCTCATTGCTCTGAACCTGGCCGGAGTCGCTCTTCTGGCGTGGGGCGTACGCCGCCGCCAGCGCAATCGCACGAACCCGGCTCCCTTCCTCGCCCAGGGCGAGGAAGACGAGGCCGGTGCCTCGGTCATCGACATCACGGCACTCGACGAGTGGTGGGAGCACGGACGGGTGTCACGCAAGGTCACCGTCGAGCCGGACGACAACGATTCGATCGTCGATCTCGACGCGGCTGACCGCTGGTGGGCACGACGCGACGACAAAGTTTCGTGACCTGGAGCACGCTGAGGTCTCTAGATCATATATTCTTCTATTCACCCACCTTCTGAGGAGATTTTCGTGGCACCTGGCAGGAAGAAGGACGTGCAGCCCTCGAGCATCTGGAGAGACCGGTCGGCCCTCCTGCGTTCAGGCGTTGCCACGGCCGCACTCGCCCTCGGACTCGCGGGCTGTGGCGCCGTCATGCCCGGAGGCAACGTTTCGGGTGGGATGTCAGCTCCGGCCAACGAAGACGGCCCGGGTGTCGGAGACACCGTGAAGGTGGCCTTCATCGGCACCGACCTGCAGGCCGTTGAGGAGCTCACCGGCTTCAAGACCGCCAACCCCGGGGACCTCGAAGCTCAGGCCGAGGCCATGGAGAAGTGGGTCAACGAGAATGGCGGTCTCGGCGGCAAGAAGATGGAGGCCATCTACCGCCTCTACGACGCCAACACCTCCAGTCCTGCCTCGGAGGAGAAGCTCTGCAACCTGATCACCCAGGACGACAAGGCCTTCGCTGTCGTCATGACCGGTCAGTACCAGCCGAACGCACGCACCTGTTACGCCAACCGCAAGACACTGATGTTCGACGCCGCACTGGTCGCCAGCGACCAGGAGTACTACGAGGAGCTCCACCCGTACCTGTGGTCGGCCAGCTACCCCGAGTACGGCGCCTTCGCCAAGGCGATGGTCCAGGTGCTCGAGGAGAAGGATTTCTTCGACGACACCGGTGTCGGCATCGTGGCGGCTGACAACAAGGTGAACCGCCGGGTCACCAATGACCTGGTGATCCCGATGCTCAAGGATCTGGGGATCGATGCCCAGGCTTCGTGGGTCGACACCACCGGCGTCTCCACCCTCTTCACCGGTCTCGAGCAGGCCGCTGTCACCTTCCGCGGCAAGAAGTACGGCCAGGTGATGTTCCTCGGCGGCCAGCGGATGGCTTCCATGTTCGCCACTGCTGCCGCCACGGCGCAGTACTCACCCCGCTTCGCCATGTCGAGCTTCGACAACCCGACCTATTTCACGAACAACCCCACGCTGATCCCTGAGGGCGTCACCGAGGGCATGCTGGGAGTCGGATTCCACCCGCCACAGGAGCTCACCACCGCGGCGCTGGACTTCCCCAACGCAGAGGAGAAGCTCTGCACGGACATCTACGCCGAGGCCGGCATCACCTTCGAGAACCGTGAAGCCGCCCGTGTCGGTCTTCCGTACTGCGACGCCGTCCGGATGCTCAAGCACGGCGCCGACTCCATGTCGGGCAACTTCAACGCCAGCAACTGGGCCGACGCGATCCAGAGCACGGGCGGCGAGTTCCAGACCGCTTCCGGCTTCGGCAACGGACTCGGCAGCACCCACGCCGCATCTGGGAGCTACTACGTGATGCGGTTCGACAGCGAGTGTGGTTGCTTCACCTATGATGGTGAGGAGCGCGAGTTCGATGTCGAGTAGTTCCTCCCGCCCTGCCCTGGTCGCGCACGGAATCCGCGCGTCGTACGGCCCTCTCCAGGTGCTCTTCGACACCAGCATCCGGGTCGACGAGGGCGAGATGGTCGCTCTCCTGGGACCCAACGGAGTCGGTAAGAGCACGCTGCTGAAGGTGATCGGTGGTCTCCTGACCCCTGACGCCGGAACGGTGAGCCTCTTCGGTGCCGACGTCACCTCGGCCTCGTCGCGCAAGCGGGTGGAAGCGGGACTCTGTCAGGTCGTGGGGCAGTCGTCGTTCGGCTCGATGACGGTCACCGAGAACCTGCTCATGCACGGCTTCGCCAACGCTGACCAGCGTTGGACCAAGGAAGCCACCGAGGCGGCGCTGGCCGTCTTTCCCCGACTCAATGCCCGCCGCAACCAGTTGGCCAACACGCTTTCCGGTGGGGAGCGTCAGATGCTCGCGCTGGCGAAGACCATCGTGGGGGACCCGAAGGTCCTGGTGGTCGACGAGTTCTCCCTGGGTCTCGCCCCGGTCGTGGTCGGCGGTCTGATGGATCTTGTGCGCCGCCTCAACGACCGCGGTACCTCGATCCTGCTCGTGGAGCAGTCGGTCAATGTGGCGCTCAACCTCGTCCACCGCGCCTACGTCATGGAAAAGGGCACCATCATCGCTGAAGAAGACGCCGCAGTCCTGGCTGCCGACCCGGCGCGGGTCCAGGCCTTGATGCTCGGTGGACACATGGAGGCGCACGCATGAGCCTCCACACCGCACTGGTACCGCTCTTCCTGGGCGGATTCGACTTCGGCATCGAGCGACTGGTCATCGGACTCTTCTCGGGCCTGACCTACGGTCTGTTGGCCATCGGTCTGGTGCTGGTCTACAAGTCCAGCCGTTTCGTCAACTTCGCCCACGGTTCGATCGGGGCGCTCGGCGCCTCCGTCCTGGCGATGCTCGTGCTCGAGGCGAACGTCCCGTACTGGGCGGCCGTGGTCATTGCCATCGGGGCGGCAGCCGGGATCTCCGCGCTCCTCGAGATCGTCGTCGTACGTCGTCTCGTCGGCCGCCCGAGCCTGATCGGCATGATCGCCACCCTGGGCATCTCCCAGTTGCTCATCGTCTGTGCGCTGTTGATCAGCAGCGCCAGCGGGATCAGCTTCCCGGTGCCGCCGTACATCCCGACCTTCAAGGTCGCCACGTTGACCGTGGGGGCGGAGATCATCGCAATGTTGATCCTCGGTCCGTCGCTGTTGGCAGGGCTGTGGTGGTTCCTCAACCACCACCGTCTCGGCATGGGCATTCGCGCCGCTGCTGACGACCCTGACGCGGCTCAACTCGAGGGCATTCCGGCCCGCCGGATGGCAACGCTGTCGTGGGCGATCGCCGGTGGCATCGCGGCCTTCTCGGCCATCCTGGTCACGCCGACCACGTCCGGCGTCTCCTTCGACGGTCTTGGGCCCGAGCTGTTGCTCAAGGGTCTGGCCGGCGCCGTGATCGCACGGATGACCTCGATCCCGATCGCCGTCGGTGCCTCGCTGGGCGTCGGCGTGATCGAGCAGATCCTCCGGTCCAACCCCGACACCGCGGGCCTCGTCAACGTCGTGATCGGTCTCATCATCATTGTCGCTCTGCTGCGTCAGCCGATACTTGGTCGTGCGGGCAACGAGCGAGTCTCCTGGCGTCGGGTGGTCGCACCGCCGGTCCCCGAGGCGTACAAGGACATCTTCCTCGTCCGGTGGTTGCCCCGCGTCTCACTGGCCGCGGTCGTCATCCTGGCCATCGGGCTGGCCTACGTGATCACCAACGAGACGGCCTCGGCGCTGACCACGGTGGCGGGTTATGCGCTGGTGGCCCTCAGTGTCAGCCTGCTCACCGGGGTCTCGGGTCAGCTCTCGCTGGGTCAGTTCGCCTTCGCCGGCATCGCCGCGGCCGGCTCGATCCACGTGGTCACGGCAACCGAGAGCTTCCCGTTCGGTGTCGCCGTCGGTGTGGCCTCCGGCGCCATCGCCTCCATGCTCATCGGCATCCCCGCCATGCGGCTCAAGGGTCTGGCGCTGGCTCTGGCAACGCTCGCCTTCGCGCTGGCGTCGACGAGTTGGCTCTTCCGGCTCGACATCTTCCTGGGTGACGGAATTGCGCCCGCCAAGCCCACGTGGTTCGGCTACCCGCTGGACTACGCGGTCGACTACTACCTCTTCGCCCTCCTGATGCTCGCGCTCGGGCTCTGGGTCACCAAGAACCTCCGCGAGAGTGGCTTTGGTCGCTCCCTCCAGGCGATGCGTGACAACGAGGACGCCAGCCGCGCACTGACCGTGCCGGCCAGGATGCGCAAGCTCCAGCTCTACGGAGTAGCCGGCGCCATCGCTGGACTCGGTGGTGTGGTCATCGGGCACAGCCAGTCGCAGCTGACGGTGAACTCCTTCCCGAGCAGCGCCAGCATCGACGTCGTCGCCATCGCAGTGATCGGTGGGCTCACCGTCACCTCCGGTCCGCTGATCGGAGCCCTCATCATTGTGGGGATCCCTGCCCTCTTCGGGCTGGGTCTGGTCGGTCAGGCCCTCCTGGCCATCGGATGGCTCCTGGTGGTGGTGCTGCTGCCCGACGGGCTGGGCGGCGTCGGCCTCAAGCTGCGGGACATGTTCTACGACATGCTCGCTCGTCGTCGGGGGATCGACCCGGTGCACGTACGTCTGGGGCCCTCGATGCCGGCGATCTCGCCGTTGCAGCGCGCGGTCAACCTCGACGGTGTGTTGGACGGGATCGCGGACCTCGATGCGGAGCACATCGGCTCCGACAGCGGCCAGCCGATCCTCACGATCTCCCAGATCACCAAGAGATTCGGTGGCGTGGTCGCCGCCGACGGCGTCGACTTCCGGGTGTCGCCCGGCGAGATCGTGGGGATCATCGGTCCCAACGGTGCGGGAAAGACGACACTCTTCGAAATGGTCGCCGGCTTCACCACCCCCGACTCCGGACAGATCCTGTTCGACGGCCTGGACGTCACCAGGGCCTCACCCGAGCAGCGTGCCGTGGCGGGGTTGGTCCGCTCCTTCCAGGACGCGGCCCTCTTCCAGACGCTGACCGTGCGCGAAACCCTCATGGTCGCCCAGGAACGTGTCGCGCCGACCCGTCTGTGGTGGTCGTTGCTGGGTGTCCGTACCGCCGAGAAGGCCAAGGCCGCGGCAGCGGACGAACTCATGGAGCGCATGGGCCTCACCGCCTACGCGGACCGCGAGATCGGCGAACTCTCGACCGGCACCCGCCGGGTTGTCGAGATCACCGGCCTGCTGGCCCTGAAGCCCCGCGTGCTGCTGCTCGACGAGCCGTCCGCCGGGATCGCGCAGAGCGAGAGCGACGCCCTCGGTGAGTTGCTCCTCGGAATCCGGCGTGAGCTGGGCACCACGATGGTCGTCATCGAGCACGACCTGCCCCTGCTGTCGCACATCAGCGATCGGATGATCGCGATGAACCTGGGTCGTGTGGTCGCCTCCGGCACTCCGACCGAGGTGCGCAACGACCCTGCGGTCGTCCGCTCCTACCTGGGGGCGGAGTCGGCGGCCATCCACCGCTCGGGTCTACATCTGGCCCGCGACCCTGATGAACCGTCCCCCCAGAACGGCACCAGGACGTTCCCCGTTCCCACCCCCTGAAGCCCCGTACCGACAAAAAATTCCAGCAACAACCTTCGATCTCGCCAGCTGAGGTCGTGACACGAGGAGAACCAGTGAAAAAGACCAAGACTCTGTGGACCAGGGCGCTTGCCGGTGCCGTGGCCCTGCTCTTCGTCACCTTCCTCTCGGCGCCGCCGGCCTTCGCGGCCGCGACGATCGAGGTGAGCCAGCTCGAGGGCCTCAAGGACGGCCAGAGCGTGACCATCAGCGGTGCCGGATTCTCACCCGGGATGAAGGAGATCGCCGTCGGTCAGTGCGTCGAGGGCGCCAACGGGCCGTCGATGTGCAACATCGCGACCGGTGCCACCTTCAAGGACGCCGACGGCTCGGGCAACATCGCCTCGCTCACGATCGTGGTCAAGGAGAAGTTCGGGTCCTACGACTGCACCACGCAGCAGTGCACCATCGGCGCCCAGCCGCTGCCCGGCACTGCTTCCGACGCCGAGGTCGCGGCCAACACCGTGTACCACAACATCTCCTTCGGTGATGTGGCTGCGGCCCCTGCGGCCGAGGAGGCCCCGGCGGCAGCTCCCGCGGCTGCTGGCGAGGAACTGCCGAAGACCGGCCCCGGCCAGGAGATTGCCCTGGCCCTCGTCCTGGGCACGCTCATGCTGCTGCTGGGTGGCGCCACCCTCTGGTTCATGCCCCGTCGCGGAAATGGTGTGGTCTGATGCGTACCGCATTCGTGCGCAGCCTCGGCGCTGCCGCACTGGCCGGAGGTCTCGTGCTCGGGGGAGTGCAGCAGGCAGCGGCGGCCCAAGCCGAGGCCACCGCGAGTGTCCCTTTCAAGTGCGAGATGCCGGCGTTCGGCGCCTCGGCAGACTTCGACTACGACGCGACCATCAAGATCAAGGGCATTCGTGCGGCCGAGGGTTCCAGCCCGGTCACCCTGGTCGCCGAGCTCAGCGACCTTCCGGGTGTGGTGCCGGAGTTCATCTCCATGAAGGGACAGCCGGTCAAGCTGAAGCTGGGAGTCTCGGTCGCAGGCACGGCCGCCGAACTGGCCGTCTCTGGTACCACCGACGTGAACCCCAAGCAGAACGGCACCAAGGAGCCGGTGGCGCTTCCCAAGGACATCCAGGGCGAGGTGGCCACCACTGAGTCCGACGTCGTGGTTGAGGTGAACTCGTTCGACTTCGACGTCGCCGGTGTCGGCGGGACCTGCACCGCGGATCCTGCAGTGGCCCTCGACGCCATCACTCCGGAGGTGGGCGCTGTTCCCACGCCCAAGCCGACGCCGACCACGAAGCCGACGCCGAAGCCGACCCCGAGCGAGACGCCTACCCCGAAGCCGACCAAGGAGCCCAAGGAAGAGGGCAAGACCGGCCAACCGGCCAAGGGCAACATGGCCTTCACCTGTCTCCTCAAGCCCTTCAACACCAACTTCCCGTACAAGGCCGATGTCTCCGTGGCTGCGGTCAGGGCCAAGGCTGGTGACACCAAGGTGTCCATCGCTGGCTCGTTCGGGGATATCCCGGGCATCGCGCCCGTGCCGATCGACGGCGGAAAGATGACGGTCACCGTCAAGGGCACCATGGGTGGCGAAGCGGTGACCCTGAGCGGCAAGAGCACGGTCAACGCCGAGGCCAACGCCGAGGTCCCCGTGCCACGACTGGAGACCTCGATGCAGACGGACGCGGACGAGGTCGACGTCAAGATCGACACCTTCGCCTTCGCCTTCGAGCCGATGATGGGACTCACCATCACTGCCGACTGCAAGGCCGACTCCGGCGCCGCTCTCGGTGCGATGACCATCGGTGTCGGTTCGCTCGAGGACGTTGCGCCGCGCCCCGGTGACGGCAACAGCGGTGGCGGTGGCAACGGCGGTGCTGGCGGCACCACCCTGCCCCGTACGGGTGGCGGCGACGCCATGCCCGTCATCACCCTGTGGGCCCTGGCCTTCGGCGTCGCCGGTGCCGGCCTCCTGGTCTGGATGCCGCGACGGGTGCGCGAGAGCTGATCACCACCTGAACACGAAGGAGCCCCCGACCAGTGGTCGGGGGCTCCTTCTTGCTTGTCCGTGAGGACCGGCGTACTCAGCAGCTGGTCTCAGGCGTCCCGCAGGGCAGCCAGCGCCGGGTCGAACGAGCGGCTGGGCGTGAAGCCGCTGTCGATCAGGCGCTGCACCGAGATCGGCTTGGTCGGGCCCGCGATCTCGTTGCGGTACTCGAGGGCCGGAAGGCCCTTGGAGACCGAGATGGTGTCGAACAACTTGGAGTTGGTCGGCGGCACTTCGGCGTGGGTGAGGTTGAAGACACCCTTGATCTTGTTGTGCACGGCGTGGACGACGGCTTCGGCCGCGTCCTCGACCTGGAGGCGGTAGAGCAGAGCGTCTCCGGAGAACGGTACGGAACCGTTCAGGTACTGGTGCGCCATCTCGACCTTGGCCTCGATCGGCGGGTCGCCCTCACCGAAGATGTCACCGCAACGCAGCACCGCGACCCGGTCACCGGCGGAGAGGTAGGTGTTCTCCATCAGGATGAAGTTGGAGGGGCTCGGGTCGTCGGAGTCGGTGACCGGGGCGTCCTCGGTCACCTCGGCGAGGTGGTTGGCGGCGTTGCCGTAGACAGACAGCGAGGACAGGCACACCAGGTGCGCGTCTCCGGGGGCAGAGACGACGTTCTCCGCGGTGCCGACGAGGATCTCGCGGTACGTCCTGGCGCGGCCCTCGGGCGTCATGGAGCCCTGCGCCGAGGGGCCGGCGGTGATGACGACGGCGTCGGCGTCAGCGACCGCAGCGTGGACCAGCTCGCGGTCGCTGCCCTTGAGGACGACGGCGTTGCCGAAGCGCTCGGTGAGCCCGGCGACCTTCGCCTCGGTGGTCGTGGTGACCGTGACTTCATGGCCGAGCGCGATCAGCTGCTCAGCGGCAGCAGAGCCGACGAATCCGGCTCCGATGACCAAGACCTTCATGCGAGTTCCTCCATCTGCTTGAAACCGGCGCGGACTGCGACCAGCTCGTCGACACGCTCGGCGCCCAGGAACTTCTTCGAGAGTTCGTTCATCGGGTCGAGTGTGTAGCCATAGGTGCGGACCTTGTGGTCACGCTCGCGCAGGGCTGCGCGTTCTTCCGTCGGTACCTCGGTGGCCGTGCGCACCGCCTCCAACCACTTGTCGACCCGGGTGTTGACGACGTTGCGTAGGACCTCGACGGTCTCCGTCGACCGGTCCTTGGCCACGTACGAGTGCGCGACGGGGGAGAGGAAGGCACGCATGTAGGAACCGTGGCTGACCGACCAGCTGAACCGGTCGTCACCACGCAGCTCAAGAAAGTCCTGGTTGAGCGGCTCGTAGTGCTTGGCCAGGTACTCCACGTCCACCATCAGGTCGTGGCGCGGGACCAGTTCGCTGTAGAAGAAGATGTCTGGGATCGTGCCGAAGACCAGGATCAGGTGCGGCACGTCGATGTGCGGCCCCAACCAGACCTGCAGGTTCATGTCGAGGATCGAGTTCTTGCGGTTGCCGATCCACGAGTGGACCAACCATTCCGCTCCGTTGTCCGGGTCGCCGGCGAAGGTGTTCATCGCGCCCTCGTAGCTGCCGTCCTCGGTGGCCCAGTAGTCGAGCCCCGCGCTCGATGCATGCGGCTGGACCGGCAACTCAGCAACGATCCTGTCCTTCGCATCGCTGAGGATCTGCCAGAAGGTGGCCCAGAGTTCCGAGTTGTCGACGTCGGGATTGTCGGCCAGGAACTCGTGGATGGTCTTGGTCTGCGCGCTACTTGTGCTCACCATCACAGGATACCGATATATGATCTATTCAGGTAGAGGAGGTTCAAATTGATAGCCGTGATCAGTCAGGCCTGGACCAAGCCGGGCGGGCACCACGCCGAGGCGTACGTACACCTCAGTGGCGAGTTCGCGCGGTTCTTCCGCGACCACCCCGGCTTCCGGGGCCGACAGCTGGTGCGGGGTCTCGAGGACCCGACCCACTTCACCCACATCCGCTGGTTCGACTCCGTGGAGAGCTACGAGGAGTGCACCCGTCGACCGGGCTACGTCGAGCACACGCAGGTCATGTACGCGCACCTGCAGCCCTACGACTCCTACCCGCGCGAATTCGTCGAGGTCGTGCTTGACGAAGAGCCGCTCATCGCGTGAGTCCGTGTCCTTTCCTGCTGGTCCACGGCGCCTTTCGAGGTGGTTGGGCGTGGAGCAAGGTGCGTCCCGGGCTGGTGGCTGCTGGACACGACGTGTTCGCCCCCAGTCTTCGAGGGGCCGGTGAGCGCGTGGGTGAGATCGACCGGGTCCTGACCCTCGACACCTGGGTCGACGAGGTGCAAGCCCTGGTGGAGGCCGAGGACCTGCACGACCTGGTGCTCGTGGGACACAGCCAGGGGGGACTGGTCACCACGGCGCTCGCGGCCAGAGTGCCTGACCGGATCCGGATCCTGGTGCATCTCGACGCTGCGGTCCCCGGGCCGGGGGAGCGGGGTGTGGACCTGGGTCCGGGAGGTGGAGACCTGCCACCTCGCGGGGCGGTCGTTCCCCCGAGGCTCCCTGCCGTGGATGCCGAGTACGACGCAGCGACGGTGGCCTGGATGAGCAGCCGAATGACTCCCACACCGATCGGTCCCTCCCTGGACCCGGTGCCGGGCGTCCCTGCGCGGGTGCGTCAGGAGTACCTGTTCTGCCGAAGGACGCCGTCGGGATACCCCTCGACAATGACCCGTGGCCGCCTCGACAGCAGGGGCGTGCCCTACGGCATCCTGGAGGCCGGCCATGACGCGCCGATCACTGCGCCGGAGGTGGTGCTCACGGCGCTGTTGGGACTCCTCGGATGACGTTCCATCCGGACAGGGGACGAGCGGCGATCCGCAGGGCCGTCGAGACGTTAAGGTGCGCTCATGCGACACGGCGATGACGGATCCGGGCCCGGCCCGGCCTACCGCGTACTGGCCGACACCCTGCGCGCCCAGATACTCTCCGCGCAGTTGAGGCCCGGGGACCGTCTGCCTGCCGAGTCCGAGCTGTGTGAGTTGTACGGCGTCTCCCGCAGCACGGTGCGCGAAGCCCTGCGAGCGTTGGCCACCGAGCGTCTCCTCGTGACCCGTCGGGGTGTCTCCGGCGGGTCGTTCGTCGCGACGCCCGAGCCGGGGGACATCGCTGGGCTCGTGCAGTCGAGCCTGGCGCTGCTCACGTCCGTCGACGCCGTCTCGGTCGCCTCCCTGCTCGAGGTGCGCTACATGCTGGAGGTCCCGGCTGCCGGCATCGCGGCCGCCCGACACTCGCAGGAGCACCTGCAGGCCCTGGACGCCACCATCTTCGACCCCAGCGGGGAGGACCCGGACCTGATGTTCGGGGCCAACCGTGACTTCCACCTGAACCTCTTGCGCGCCACGGGCAACAAGGTCCTCGAAGCCGTTGCCACGCCCATCTTCGGGGTCGTCTACGAGCGGTTCGTGCGGCGTCAGGCGCCACCTGAGTTCTGGAACCGGGTGGACCACGACCACCGGCACATTCTCGATCGAGTCCGCGCAGGCGACGTCCAGGGCGCCGAAGAGGCTCAACGGGCCCACCTGGGAGACCTCCAGCCGACGTACGAGCAGATCGACAGGGAACGACGCGCCAACGGGGGCTGATGACCTGGGTGACGGGATAGGCTCTAAAATATATTCTGTCTGTTCCCGGTACTGGAGGTTGTGATGAGCAACAGAGTTCGCGTCGTCCTTGCATCCGTCGGCGTGCTGGGTGCAGCCGCAGTCGCAACCCGCAGGGCGGGCCTGTGGGGGGCGACCATTCCCGGCGCGAGTTCCCCCGCCAGGCTGCCGCTCAGCTGCAGACTGCGAGGACACGGATGGCGGAACTCCGGACGGGTGGGCCAGGCTCCCACTCGTCGCACGTGCCAGAAGTGCCAGCGCATCGACCTCCCGATGCCCTGACGAAGATGGATCTGACCACTGGCCCGGCGCGTCTGCTCGCCGTGAACCATGTCGGCGTGAGCGTCCAGGACATGGCCGCTGCCCGCAGGTTCTGGGTCGAGGTCCTGGGCGCGGAGGAGTACGGCGCCTTCGGGTGGGCAGTAGGGACGACTCCCGCCGACGACTCGCTCGGGCTGCTGGACACGGCGGCTGACGTGCTCCTGCTGCGTACGGACGCAGCCTTCATGGAACTCTTCGCGTTCTCCTCACCCGCGCCCCGAGCCAGACCGGCGCGCCGTCCCGGCGTCAGTGCCCTCACATGGGCGGTGAGCAACGTCGAGGGCGCTGTCCTTGCGGCCCGCGCGACAGGGAGCCCGGTGACGCGCCCGGGGGTGGTCGAGTGTCCTGACGGCACCGAGGTCCGCCTGGTGCCGGCGGGAGACGGTCCCCGCGGCCTGATGGGGGTGGAGGTTCTGGTGGAGGAGCCCGCGGCGCACGTCTTCGCCGGCGTCGCTGGCCCGGTCGCGCTGACGTACGTGCCGGGGGAGGCGCTGGGTGGCGCCCCCAGCCCGGTCGATCACGGAGTCAATCACCTCTGCCTGGACGTCCGTGGGATCGAGGCGATCAGTGCTGCGGCGACAGGGGTCCAGTGGAACCACCCGGTGACGGAGTCCAGCGGGGGAGCAGCCGCCGTGCGCTACGGCACGACGGCCGACGGAGTGCTGGTGGAGCTGCTCGAGAGCCGGAGCGACCAGGCGTTCCTGGCGCGCTGCCGGCTCTCGCACGGTCACATCCCGTAACGGGCCATCACGTCGTTCTTGGCTGCATAGCCGGGTGTCATGAAGCGCTTCATCAACCGGCCCGTCGTCAGCCACGAGATCTCGGCGCCGGTCTTCTGCGTGCTCAGCATCTGTTCCACCAGGTAGGGCGCCACGTCGTCGACGTGGTCAGAGATGATGTTGAGCATCTTGCGCTGAGTGGTCACCTGTTCGGGCGCGCGGGTTGCTTCGCGCAGCCAACCGTCCGAGATCAGGACGCCGGGTCGAATCTGTCCCACCAGGACTCCGCTCTGCGCGGTCTCCTTGACGAGGGCCTTGGTGAAGAGGTCCAGACCCCGCTTGGTGGCTGAGTAGACACCCATGTTGGGCCGGATACGACCGTCACTGCCGCCGCCGAGGACGTTGAAGAGTCGCCCACTCCGCTGCGCCGCAAATCCCCGTGCGGCGACCTGGGACCCGAAGATCGTCCCGTACATGTTGGTGGTCACCATCGTGGTCACGTCCTCGACCGGAGTGTCGACGATCGGGGTGGTGGTGTGGGCCACGCCGGCGTTGTTGATCCAGATGTCGACCCGACCGAACTCGCTGACGGCGAAGTCCCACAGGGCCTGAAGCTGTGCCGGGTCGGTGACGTCGGTCGCGCGCCCCAGCAGCTTCCCGCTGCCCGGGCAACCTCCCAGTGAGGCGATGGCCTGGGAGACGGCGTCGTCGCTGCGTCCGCAGATGACGACGTTGACGTCATGACGCTTGAACTCGCGAGCCATGGCGTGGCCGATGCCCTTGGTGCTACCGGTGATCACGGCGGTCTGCATGTGTCCTCCTGAGATGGAATACAGGAAATATATGGTGTAGACACCACATTCGTCGCCCTTACGTCCACGGGCTAGCCTGAAATTTCCGCCACACAGAGGAGCTTGCGATGGCCGACGGCTACTTCCCCGAGGGTTCGTTGCTGCGCAGCGTGCAGGCGCACCGTGCCGTGGGACAGACGTACGGACAGCGCGCGTTGATCCTCGGCGCCACCTCGCCCGTGCCCTACGTCGGGACGAGCTCCTCGACGCTGGCCAAGGAGAGGCCGTTCGCCCGACTCTCGGCCACGGCAGAAGACTTCGAGTCCATCTTCTTCGGAGATCGTGACGAGGCCGACCGCGTGCTCGCGAAGGTGCGGAGGATGCACTCCCACGTCAAGGGGGAGTTGCCGCGCGACGAAGGGCCGTTCCCGGCCGGCACCCGCTACGACGCCTTCGACCCTGAACTCATGCTCTGGACCATGGCCGTGCTCGCCGACTCCTCCCGTGTCTGCTTCGAGGCTCTCGTGCGCCCTCTCTCACCGCAGGAGCGGGAGGAGTTGTGGCAGGACTGGATCCGCTTCGGAGAGCTGTTCGGGATGCCGCGATCGGTGGCGCCTGCCACGGTGGAGGACTTCGACGAGTGGCTGGCGGGCAAGTTGAACGGACCGGAGTTCCACGTGACCGACGAGGCCCGGGTCGTGGGTCGTGCGATCGCCACCGACATGCCTGTTCCCGGACGCCTACGGATCGGCTCACGCGGCACCAACCTGGTGGTTGTGGGCCTGTTGCCCGATCGCGTGCGGAGGGCCTTCGGTCTGCGCTGGACACCCGCCCACGCGTTGCTGCACCGGGTCCTGACCGGCATCGTCCGCACGCTGCTCCGGGTCGTGCCGGACCGCGTACGTCTGGGACGCAACACGCGACTCTTCCGCATCGTGACCGCCACCGAGGCCAAGATCCTGGCCGACGGGGGACAGACCATCGTGCTGCCCCAGATCCGAACGTCACAGACCTGAACGTCACAGACCTGAACGTCACAGCGCTGAACGTCACAGCGGGGATGTCAGCACTCTCCGGACACCCGCAGGGAGCGCGGGTAGGGTCCGCCGCGTGAAACCACGCCAGCGACTGGTCGCCGCAGTTCTGCACACCGCGCACCGATGGATCGAGCGTGCGGGAGCGATCGCTCCGGGGACGGCCCTGGGGGACGAGTTCGGCACCCTGGGCTCGGGGAGCTGCATCGCCTTTCCGCCCATGTCCCTCTTCGGTACCCGCTCCATGCACATCGGTGAGGGCACGATGATCGGGCGGGCGTGCTCGCTGGGCGTCGGCTACGGCCCCGACGACCCGAACGCCCCCGAGCGCGGGCTGGTGATCGGTGCGCGATGCGTGGTCGGCGCGCGCGCCACGATCACGGCCCACGAGTCCGTGGTCATCGGCGACGACGTCTGGTTCGGCCAGGACGTCTACATCTCGGATGCCAACCACGGCTACCAGGACCCTGACGTGCCGATCGGTCTGCAGTTCGGCAAGCACGACCCCGTCGAGATCGGAGCCGGATCGTGGGTGGGCCGGGGGGCAGTGATCCTGCCGGGCACCAGTATCGGTCGAAACGTGGTGATCGGCGCCGGATCCGTGGTGCGGGGCCGGATCGATGACCACTGTGTCGCTGTCGGCTCGCCGGCGAAGGTCGTGCGCCGGCTCGAGCGTGGCGTGGGCTGGGTCTCGGTCGCTCGCCCCGAGGACGTGCTGCCGGAGGTCTCCACCGACGAGGTCGCCGCTGCGCTCGGACTCTTCCTGCACGCGGAGGAAGCAGCAGTGGGCTGACGCCACGGACCGGGCTAGAGTGGCCCGCACACGTCGTCGAGTTCCGAAGGACTTCCTGTACGCAATGGACGGCCCGCAAAGTAGCCATCCCCTCCGCACCTCCGACTTCCCCCACGCGCCGGACGTCAGCCGATGACCGAGCTGATGCTGTTGGGCGCCTCGTTGCTGCTCATGTTGGCGTGTGGCATGTTCGTCGCCGCCGAGTTCTCGCTGGTCACTGTGGACCGTGCCACGGTCGACCGGGCAGCGGCGGAGGGTGATGCCGGCGCCCAGGGCGTGCAGAGCGCACTGCGAAGCCTCTCCACGCAGCTCTCCGGCGCCCAGGTCGGGATCACGATCACGAACCTGGCGATCGGCTTCCTGGCCGAGCCGGCCATCGCCCAGCTGGTCGACGGCCCCTTGGCCTGGGCCGGTGTCCACGAGTCTGCCGTGACGCCGATCTCGATCGGCATCGGGCTGACGCTGGCCACCTTCTTCACCATGCTGATCGGCGAGTTGGTCCCCAAGAACCTGGCACTCTCGGTCCCGATGGCGACGGCCCGGGCCACGCAACGGTTCCAGCGCGGCTTCACCAAGATCATGGCGTGGCCGATCCGGGGCCTGAACAACTCCGCGAACTCGATCGTGCGGCGTCTGGGGGTGGAACCGCAGGAAGAGTTGCGCTCCGCGCGCAGCAGCAGTGAGCTCGCCTCCCTGGTGCAGCGGTCCGCAGTCTCTGGGACCCTGGATCCGGAGACCGCCGACCTGATGGAGCGCTCCGTCGAGTTCGGCACCCGTACGGCCGGCGAGATCATGACGCCTCGGGTGCGCACCAGCAGCCTCACCGAGTCCGAACGCGCCGCCGCAGTCATCGAACTGGCCCGCCAGAGCGGACACTCACGCTTCCCGGTGCTCGACAACGAGGGCGTCGTGGTCGGCACGGTCCACGTCAAGCACGCGGTGGCGGTTCCGGTGCACGAGCGCGCCACCACTCGCGTACGCCGGATCATGGTCCGGCCGACCGTCGTGCCGGACTCGCTGCGACTCGACCCCCTGCTGGCCCTGTTGCGTCAGGACGGCTTCCAGATGGCCGTGGTCATCGACGAATACGGCGGCCAGGCGGGAATCGTCACGTTGGAGGACGTCGTCGAGGAGATCGTCGGTGACATCGCCGACGAGCACGACCGTTGGGGTGAGCGCGCCCGGCAACGTCGCAACGGCACCTGGTCGGTCTCCGGCCTGCTCCGCCCAGACGAGGTCGAGGACCTGACCGGGTGGATGCTCCCCGAGCACGAGCACTACGACACGGTGGCCGGACTCGTCGTCAAGGTCCTCGGTCGCCTTGCGCAGGCTGGGGACGAGGTGGAGATCGAGGTGCCCGTACGCGATGGTCAGGGCCAGAGCCAGACCCACGTGATGCATGTGCTGGTCGAGCGGATGGACGGTCGACGGATCGATCGACTGGTCCTGGCGCCGCCCGTACCTGCGGCAGAGCGTGACAGCCGGGCAGGGCATGACAGCCGGGCAGGGCATGACCGTCGGGTAGGGCATGACCGTCGGGTAGGGGTGAAAGCATGAGCGACCTCACGGCCGTCGTGATCGCCGTTGTGCTCCTCGCCCTCAACGCGTTCTTCGTGGGCGCTGAGTTCGCCCTGATCTCGGCTCGCCGCTCCCAGATCGAGCCCCTTGCAGAAGCGGGATCCGCAGTGGCGCGCACCACCTTGCGCGCCATGGAGCAGATCTCGGTGGTGATGGCCGGCGCCCAGTTCGGCATCACGGTCTGCTCCCTGGGGTTGGGCGCGGTGGGGGAGCCCGCCGTGGCGCACCTCATCGAGCCGGGGCTGTCCGCCCTCAACGTGCCCGGGGAGTTCGTTCACCCGATCGCCTTCGTCATCGCCATGACCATCGTGGTCTACCTGCACGTCGTGCTGGGCGAAATGGTCCCGAAGAACTTGGCCATTGCCGGCCCGGAGCGTTCAGCCCTGGTGCTCGGGCCGCCGATGATGGTGATCGTCACCGTCCTCAAGCCGCTGATCCTCTTCATCAATGCGTGCGCCAACGTGGTCCTGCGTGCCATGCACATCGAGCCGAAGGACGAGGTCAACTCGGTCTTCACCCGTCAGGAGGTGGCGGCCTTGGTGGAGGAGTCACGCGGTGAGGGCCTGATCGAGTCGGACGAGTACGACCGACTTTCGGGCGCCCTGGGCTTCACCGAACAGACGGTCGCCTCGGTGCTGCTCTCACCCGACGACCTGACCATGGTCACCCGTGGGGTCACCGGGGCGGAGATCGAGGACGTCTGCGCGGCGACTGGCTTCTCCCGCTTCCCGGTGCGAGGCGAGGGGGGCTCGCTGCTGGGATATCTCCACGTGAAGGACGTGCTGGAGACCGACGAGACGCGTCGACACCGGGTGGTGGACGACAAGTGGATCCGACCCTTCGCCAGCGTGCGCCCCACCGACCCGCTGCACACGGCGCTGGAAGCGCTCCAGCGCCGCGGCGCGCACATGGGCCGGGTGGTCAGCGACGACGGCGAGATGTTGGGTCTGGTCACACTCGAGGACGTGCTCGAGGAGTTGGTGGGCGAGATCCGCGACGCGGCGCACCAGGAGGAGACGGTCTGAGCCATGGCCGACTGAGTAGGCTGGCCCGGTCGTCGTGGAGCGGCGTCGTGAACAGAGGATCAGGAGCAGCAGCCTTGGCAGACATCCGCGAGCGTGAGTCACGCGTGTGGACTGCTCCCAACGTCCTGAGCATGCTCAGGCTGGCTGGGATCCCACTGTTCCTCTGGCTGGTCCTCGGCCCGGAGCTCGACGCCATCGCCTTCGTCGTCCTGATGGCATCGGGTCTGACCGACTGGTTGGACGGCTACCTCGCGCGGCGTCTGGACCAGCGCACCCAGCTCGGCGCGCTGCTCGACCCGATCGCGGATCGGCTCTACATCCTGGCCGTCGTGGTGGCGCTCGCCCTGCGCGACATCGTGCCGTGGTGGGTGGCGCTCATCCTGCCGCTGCGCGACCTGCTGCTGTGGGGCCTGGTGCCGCTCCTGCGGACCCGTGGGCACTCCACCCTGCCCGTGCACTTCCTGGGCAAGGCCGCCACCTTCAATCTTCTGTACGCGTTCCCGCTGCTCCTGCTGGGCGGCGGGGACAGCGTCCTCTCGACCTTGGCGAACGTCTTCGGCTGGGCCTTTGCGTGCTGGGGCATCGGCCTCTACTGGTGGGCCGGCCTGGTCTATGCGTGGCAGGTCCGCACGCTCCTGCTCCAGACGGTCAGGGTGCCTCGGGGCGGAGGCCGAGAATGAGTCACGACGAGTACCTGGCCGGGACCGAACGCTCTGGCGGGCCCGACGCCGAGCCCGCAGAGCAGAGCTCGGTCCCTCCCACCGGGGCGGCAGACCGTGCCCGGCTGCCGGACCACGTGACCATGCCCCTGCTGAGCCTGGTGACCCAGCAGTCACTGGATCTGGACTACCGGCACGTGGCAGACCGACGGGCTGCGGCCGGCACGTCGGCCGCACCGACCACCGGCAGGCGGCTCGCGATCGTCACTGCCGTCGTGGTGGCCATGCTCGGGAGCCTCATCGCCGTGGCAGCCGTCCAGACCTCGCAGCAGGCCGATGTGCGCGCGCTGGGCAAGGCCGGTCTCGTGGAACGGATCCAACTGGAGAAGGAGTCGGTGCGTGAGCTCCAGAACCGGGCCGGCGCACTGCGGGACGAGAACGCAGCCTCGGAGGGCGCCCTGCGGGAGTTGCGCGAGCGCGAGTCCAGCCTGACCGCCCGCGTCAGCCGGCTGGGCGCGCGCAACGGCTACCTGGCCGTACGAGGTCCGGGACTCAGGATCGTCGTCGACGACGCTCCGGGGGGCGGGCCGAACTCCGAGGTCCGCGACGAAGACCTCGTCCTGCTCGTGGACGGTCTCTGGGCGGCTGGTGCCGAGGCCATCTCCATCAATGGTCAGCGGTTGACCGTGCTGTCGTCGATCCAGAATTCCGGCAGCGCGATCCACGTCAACGTGCGGCCGCTCAACCCACCGTACGTGGTCGAGGGGATCGGCGACCCGGACACACTTGAGGGGCGTCTCCTCGCGAGCGCAAACGGTTCACTGTTCTACGGCGTGGCGCGTACGTTGGGATTCGTCTTCCAGTTGGAGGATGTTGACACACTCGAACTTCCGGCAGCGCGCGTACGACCGTTGCGTTCGGCTGTTTCTGCAGACAAGGCAGACTGAGTGGCCATGGACAAGGAGTTGCACCTGTGATTGCCGCCGTCGGACTGCTTCTGGGCATCGTGGCCGGGCTGCTCCTGCAGCCTGACGTCCCGCCCAGCGTCGAGATCTATCTGCCCATCGCAGTCGTTGCTGCGCTGGACGCCGTCTTCGGTGCCGCTCGGGCCTACCTGGACGGGATCTTCGACGACAAGGTCTTCGTGGTGTCGTTCGTGAGCAACGTCGTGATCGCAGCTGCCATCGTCTTCCTCGGAGACAAGTTGGGGGTCGGCACCCAACTCCAGACCGGTGTGATCGTCGTCCTCGGGATCCGAATCTTCTCCAACTCCGCCGCCATCCGTCGCCATGTCTTCCACGCCTGACGACCCGAGGCCGGCCGCGCCCGATGAGCCGGTCGACTCCGAGAAGCCGGTCGACTCCGAGCAGCCGCCGGCAGAGCCCGAGGTCGCACCGCCCCCCATGTCTGCCGAGGCGGACGAGACCGCGAAGTCAGACTCCGTCACCCCGCTCGGTCGCATCAAGCACTCCATCATGCGACCGTCCAGGTCCCAGGCAGTCGTGGGTGTGCTGATGGCGGTGCTCGGTTTTGCTGCCGTCACCCAGGTCCGCAGCAACGATGTCGACACCACGTACGAGGGACGGCGTCAGGAAGACCTCATCGAGATCTTCAACGGCCTGACCGGCACGTCCGACCGCGCCCGCCGTGACATCGCCCAGCTCGAGCAGACCCGCCGCGACCTGCAGGTCGACACGAGCGCTCGGCGCACCGCCATCGAGCAGGCCGAGAATCGTCTGGAGACGCTCAACATCCTGGCGGGCCTGGTGCCCGTCACCGGACCCGGCCTGCGGATCACGGTCACCGAGACCTCCGACCGGGTCAGCGTCGACTCCCTGCTCGACATGGTGCAGGAGTTGCGTACCGCGGGGGCTGAGGCGATGGAGTTCAACCGCTCGGTCAGGCTGGTGGCCTCGAGCTCGTTCTCGGTGATCGACGACGTCATCCACCTGGACGGACAGCCGTTGCGCTCGCCGTACGTGCTCAAGGTGGTCGGTGACGCCTCCACCCTGCACTCCGGGGTCACCTTCCCCAGCGGTCCGGTGTCGAACCTGCGCAACAAGGAGGGCGCCGAGGTGGCGATCGAGGAGCTCGAGTCGGTCGACATCGAGAGCGTGCGTGACTTGCCCCCGGCGGAGTTCGCGGAGCCTGCTGAAGGGCAGTAACCTCGTCCCGACCGTCCGAGCAGTTCGATCGAAGGAGCCGGAGATGTACCCCGAAGACCTGAAGTACACGGTTGAGCACGAGTGGGTCCGCACCCCCGGTGAGAGTGCCGGTGCGGTTCGTATCGGGATCACTGACTTCGCGCAGGACGCCTTGGGCGACATCGTCTACGTCCAGCTCCCCGAGACGGGGGAGACCGTGACGGCGGGGGAGACGTGTGGAGAGCTGGAGTCGACCAAGTCGGTCAGTGACATTTATGCGCCGGTGAGCGGGGAAGTGGTCGCCACCAACGACGCCCTGGACGCCACCCCTGAGCTGGTCAACAACGACCCGTACGCAGCCGGTTGGCTCTTCGAGATCGTCCCCACGGATGCTTCGGACCTGGATGGCCTGCTGGACGCGGCCGGATACCAGGCTTCTCTTTCTTGATCGAGCGACCCGGCGGTTGCTGTGACTGGTAGTTTCGGTGCAACCTTGGGTCTCAGTCCTACCTTGAGGGTTTGACCGCCGGGTGGACGCCGGACATCTGCGAATCGGAGGACACATGCCGTTCTGCACGGCCTGCGGCAAGAACAACCCCGACGATGCGCGATTCTGCGCCCAGTGCGGGACTCGTCTCGCCTCGTCCGAGACGGCACCCACGGGGAGCGAGGGACAGGCCTCGGACACCACCACGAGCATCAATGCGGTGGTCGAGCGCGTCGAGACCTCGGACCGCGACCTGAGTGCCGTGGATGCTGCAGCGGTCGACGGTCTTCCTGTCGGCTCGGCCTTGCTGATCGTCCAGAAGGGTCCGGGCTCGGGCAGCCGGTTCCTGCTCGACACCGACACGGTGACCGTGGGGCGCCACCCCGACTCGTCGATCTTCCTCGACGACGTCACGGTCTCGCGTCGCCACGCCGAGTTCCGGCGCACCGGTGGCGAGTTCGACGTGCGGGACGTCGGGAGCCTTAACGGCACCTACGTCAATCGCGACCGCATCGACGCCGTCAGTCTGACCGACGGTGACGAGGTCCAGATCGGCAAGTACCGCTTGGTGTTCTTCGCCGGTCACGCGGGCTGAGCGCGCCGTGGTGGACGTGGCCTCCGCAGCCAGGCCCGAAGGGGCACCGCGAGGGCGGATGAACATCGGGCAGGTCCTGGACCTGTTGCGACCTGAGCATCCCGGAGTGACGATCCCGAAGATCCGCTTCCTCGAGGACCAGGGCCTCATCAAGCCGGAGCGAACGCCAGCGGGCTACCGCAAGTTCTCCGAGCCGGACGTGGAGCGTCTGCGCTACATCCTGCGCATGCAGCGCGATCACTACCTCCCGCTCAAGGTCATCGGCGAGCACCTCGACGCCATCGACCGGGGCTTTGCGCCGCCCCCGATCGAGTCCGTGGTCCCCACGGTGCCCACGGTCGCACTGAGCAGCGACGGGTTGCCGTCCCCCGAGTCCTTCACCCGACGCTCCGACGTACGACTGTCGCGGCGTGAGCTGTGCAAGATCGGAGAGGTCTCCGACGAGTTCCTCGTCCAACTCGAACAGTTCGGTCTGGTTGCCGCGCGATCCGGCACCGGGCACTTCGACGCGGATTCGCTCGTCATCGTGACCACTGCGCGGGAGATGTCGGCGTTCGGCATCGAACCGCGTCACCTCCGCGCGTTCAAGACAGCAGCGGACCGTGAAGCTGGCCTGGTGGAGCAGGTCGTGGAGCCGCTCAGGCGTGGGCGTGACGCCTCGGCGCAGGCGCGCGCCGACGAGGCCGTCTCCGAGTTGGCAGCACTCTCCGTACGACTCCACGCCACCTTGATGAAGGCTCGACTGCGAGGGTCGTGACCCGCGTGGTGCGCGGAGTAGGGTTGCCCTGTGCGTGAACTCGATGTCATCGGGGTGCGGGTCGAGGCCCCCTCCAACCAGCCCATCGTCCTGCTGCGCGAGGTGGCCGGCGACCGTTACCTGCCCATCTGGATCGGAGCGGTGGAGGCCACCGCGATCGCCTTCGCCCAGCAGGGTGTGGTGCCTCCGCGCCCGTTGACGCACGACCTCCTGAAGGACGTCCTCGACGCCACCGGTCACGTGTTGACGGAGGTCCAGATCGTCGATGTGAAGGACGGCGTCTTCTTCGCTTCCCTCGTCTTCAACGACGGGGTGGAGGTGAGCGCGCGTCCCTCTGACTCCATCGCCCTGGCACTGCGGACCGGGACCCGGATCGTGGTGACCGACGAGGTCCTCGCCGAGGCCGGGCTCACCGCACCGGCCGAGCAGGAGGACGAAGTGGAGAAGTTCCGCGAGTTCCTGGACCACGTCGACCCGGAGGACTTCGAACAGCCAGGGGAGTCACCCTCATCTTGAGGGTGAGGGTTTGCGACACGCCGAGCCATGGCGTTGACCGGGCCTGGTCCGCGGCCTACCTTGAACTGTCTCCGTTGTAACTTCACAGATGTGGTTGTCCGCAGGATTCCCACTTCTTCCTTCCCCGACCGAGTTACGCTGTACGGAGTAGACGACGGAGGGTCCCTAGTGGGCGTGAACGAGAACGACAAGGACGAGGTGACTGCGGCTGCCGCCGCTGCCGCTGAGGTCGCCGAGGAGCAGGGTCTGCTCTTCGCCGACGACGTGTCCCCGTTGCCCAGTGACACCGGATACCGCGGGCCCACTGCCTGCAACGCTGCCGGTATCACCTACCGCCAGCTGGACTACTGGGCCCGTACCGGCCTGGTGGAGCCCACGGTGCGCGGTGCCAAGGGTTCCGGATCCCAGCGCCTGTACTCCTTCCGCGACATCCTGTTGCTGAAGGTCGTCAAGCGACTGCTCGACGCCGGGATCTCCCTGCAGCAGATCCGCACCGCCGTGCAGCACCTCACCGAGCGGGGCACTGATGACCTGACTCGCGTCACGCTGATGAGCGACGGCGCCTCGGTCTACGAGTGCACCAGCAACGACGAGGTCATCGACCTGCTCCAGGGCGGGCAGGGTGTCTTCGGCATCGCCATCGGCGGTGTCTGGCGTGAGATCGAGGGGACGCTCTCCGAGCTCCCCAGCGAGCGAACGGCGGCCGAGCCCACCGCAGCGTCGCCGGGCGACGAACTCGCCGCACGCCGCGCCGCACGCCAGACCGGCTGAGACCAGACATGTGAGCAGCGCCCCCGGATGATAGATTCGGGGGCGCTGACTCATCCTGCGCGGGAGAGTCTGACGGTTCGTCCGTCGGCGCCGAAGGGGCAATTCCTCCCCGGAACCTCTCAGGCACAAAGGACCGCGCGGAGCAGGCGACTCTGAAGGTGCACGTCCGGGCTGACAGAGGGGGAGGACGACCGTGATCGTCTGACCCCGAAGGACTGCGCATGCCCGACCAGATCACCCTCTCGGACCTCGAGACGTCCCAGCCCTTCAGTGACCGCCACCTGGGGCTGCGCCCCGCTGACGTCCACGCGATGGTCAAGGAGCTCGGTTTCGACTCCCTCGAGGAGCTGATGGACGCGGCGGTCCCGGGCGGGATCCGCAGCGCGTGCGACCTCAACCTGCCTGCCGCGCTCAGTGAAGCCGCGGCCACCTCGGAGCTACGGGCCCTGGCCTCTGCCAACCGTCCTGCGGAGTCCCTCATCGGTCTCGGCTACCACGGCACCGTGACACCTCCGGTGATCCGTCGCAACGTGCTCGAGGACCCTGCTTGGTACACCGCCTACACGCCCTACCAGCCGGAGATCTCCCAGGGGCGCCTGGAGGCGCTCCTCAACTTCCAGACCGTGATCGGTGACCTGACGGGACTGCCGACGGCCAATGCCTCCCTCCTCGACGAGGGCACTGCTGCGGCGGAGGCGATGACCTTGGTCCGACGGGCCAACCGCAAAGCGGCCGGTCCCTTCGTGGTCGACTCCGACGCGCTGCCGCAGACCATCGAAGTGGTCCGGACCCGGGCGGAGGCCATGCAGATCGAGGTCGTGGTGGCGGATCTGGGCGAAGGGCTGCCCGATGGAGAGTTGTGCGGCGTCCTGGTGCAGTACCCCGGTGCCTCGGGCCGCATCCTGGACCCGGCTCCGCTGATGGCTGCTGCGCACGAACGCAACGCCCTGGGTGTCGTCGCGGCCGACCTGCTGGCCCTGACCCTCCTGGAAGCGCCCGGCGTCCTGGGTGCCGACGTGGTGGTCGGCTCCTCGCAGCGCTTCGGGGTCCCGCTCTTCTACGGCGGCCCGCATGCGGGCTACATGTCCGTGGCCAAGGGCCTCGAACGCCATCTGCCAGGGCGACTGGTCGGGGTGTCGGTCGACTCCGAGGGACGGCCTGCCTATCGCTTGGCGCTCCAGACCCGTGAGCAGCACATCCGCCGGGACAAGGCGACGTCCAACATCTGCACCGCTCAGGTCCTGCTGGCCGTCGTGGCCTCGATGTACGCCGTCTACCACGGCCCCGCTGGTCTGCGTGCGATCGCGGAGCGCACGCATCGATGTGCCGCGGCGATCGCCACCGGCCTGCGCGGCGGCGGTTACGAGGTGGAGCAGCGCGAGTTCTTCGACACCATCACCGTAGCCACGCCCGGTCGCGCGCCGGAGGTCGTCGCGCAGGCGCGTGCGTTGGGGCTCCACCTACGGCTGGTGGACGACGACCGCGTGGGCATCTCCACGTCGGAGACCAGTACGTCCTCCACTGTGACGAGCGTGCTCAAGGCCTTCGGACTGGACACCCACCTCGATGCCCTCGAGCAGGCCACCGTCACCTCGTTGCCCGCCCAACTGCGCCGCCAGAGCGAGTACCTCACCCACGAGGTGTTCTCGAGCCACCACAGCGAGACACAGATGCTGCGGTACCTGAGCCGTCTCTCCGGGCGTGACTACGCCCTGGACCGCGGCATGATCCCGTTGGGGTCGTGCACCATGAAGTTGAACGCCACCAGTGAGATGGAGCCGATCAGCTTCCCCGGCTTCGCGGACCTGCACCCGTTCGCCCCCGCCCAGGACGCCACGGGCTACCGACGCCTCGTCGCTGACCTGGAGGGTTGGCTCGCCGAGGTCACCGGCTACGCGAAGGTCTCGATCCAGCCCAACGCCGGATCGCAGGGCGAGCTGGCGGGACTGCTCGCGATTCGCGGCTACCACCGGGCCAACGGCGCACCCGAGCGTGACGTCTGCCTGATTCCCTCGTCCGCGCACGGCACCAACGCGGCCTCGGCCGTGATGGCTGGCATGCGGGTGGTCGTGGTGAAGGCGGCGGACAACGGGTCCGTCGACCTGGTCGACCTCAAGGCCCAGTGCGAGAAGCACGCCGATGACCTGGCGGCAATCATGGTGACCTACCCCTCGACGCACGGTGCGTTCGAGGACGGCATCACCGAGCTCTGCGACATCGTGCACTCGCACGGGGGTCAGGTCTACGTCGACGGAGCCAACTTCAACGCACTGCTCGGCTATGCCAAGCCGGGTGAGTTCGGCGGAGACGTCTCCCACCTCAACCTGCACAAGACCTTCTGCATCCCGCACGGCGGTGGCGGCCCCGGGGTGGGTCCGGTCGCCGTCGGAGCTCACCTCGTCCCCTTCCTTCCCTCGCACGCGGCGCACCCGGAGGCGGAGAAGCGTTCCGGTGTGGGGCCGATCAGCGCAGCGCCCTACGGTTCCGCCGGGATCCTGCCGATCTCCTGGGCCTACGTACGCATGATGGGTGCAGAGGGTCTGACGACGGCCACCTCGCACGCGGTGCTCTCGGCGAACTACATCGCTGCCCGCCTCGACGAGCACTTCCCGGTGCTCTACCGCGGCCACTCAGGGCTCGTGGCGCACGAGTGCATCCTCGACCTGCGTGAGATCACCAAGGAGACCGGCGTCAGTGTCGACGACGTGGCCAAGCGCCTCGTCGACTACGGATTCCACGCACCGACGATGTCCTTCCCGGTGGCCGGCACCTTGATGGTGGAGCCCACGGAGTCCGAGGACCTCGCCGAGATCGAGCGTTTCATCGACGCGATGATCGCGATCAAGGGCGAGATCGACCGCGTGGGCGCGGGGGAGTGGACACCGGAGGAGTCGCCGTTGCGTCGAGCTCCGCACACCGCGCGCGTGCTCGTCGGCGAGTGGGACCGTCCGTACACGCGCGAGACCGGTGTCTTCCCCGCCGGCGTGGACCCGGACAAGTACTGGCCGGTTGTCGGACGCATCGACCAGGCGTACGGCGACCGCAACCTGGTCTGTTCGTGCCCGTCACCGGAGGCCTTCGCGGAGTGATTCGGTCCAGTACGCCTCAGGCGTACTGGACTGTGCGCGCCGCATCCGTGAACCCGTAGAGACGCAGTCCGCTCCGGACGGCCAGGTCCACGGCGAGGCTCGTCGGTGCGCCCACCGCGACCAGTGATCCGACACCGGCTGCAGCGGCCTTCTGGACCACCTCGAACCCTGCTCGTCCGCTGGTGACGAGCAGGGCCTCCGCGGTCGGTTCGCCGGCCAGCACCCGGGCCCCGGTCACCTTGTCGACTGCGTTGTGGCGGCCCACGTCCTCACGTACGACGAGGAACTCTCCGGCCGCGTCCACGAGTGCTGCTGCATGGACCCCGCCCGTACGCGCGAACAGGCGCTGGTGTGGACGCAGCGCGGCGGGCAGGGCCCGCACCAGGTCGACAGAGGGTGCCGGTCCCTCCCAGCGTGGTACCCGTGGCGTGTCCAGGGCCTTCGCGATGCTGTCGCTGCCGCAGACCCCGCAGGCCGATGAGCCGGTGCTGAGGTGGCGGTGGCCCGGGGAAGGGAGACGACGCGGTGGGCTGCGCAGGGAGAGGGTGACGACGTTGAACTCCTGCTCGGGATCGAGGGTGGCGTCCGTGCAGTAGGCCACGGTGACGATCCCGTCGGCGATGGTGAGGCCCTCGTGCAGCGCCCAGCCCGCCGCCAACTCGAAGTCCTGACCGGGGGTACGCATCGTGATCCAGGTGGAGGACGGGGGCGACCCGGGCCACCCCAGTCGGATCTCGAGCGGCTCCTCGGTGATCACTCGGTCCTCCCGGCTCCGCGAAGCAGCACCCTGCACCGGGTGTTCCACGACCTTGACCCGCCGTGACGGGCCTGGCCGGCGTGCCAGGTCGCTCACGTCGCCTCCTCGTGAGCGGTCCGTGACAGGTCAACGACACGGAGGCGACGGGCGAGTTCGTCGGTCAGGTCCACGAGGTTGCGACGCACCGTCTGGTCGAGTTGCTCCTGACCCAGCACGGCCTCCGCCCGCTGCAGCGTCAACGGGTCGAGTGAGGTCAGGGGGAAGAAGGAGCGCACGGCCGTGCCCAGCACCCAGCCGGCGTGGAGCGTGGGCAGGGACGGGAGCAGCGAGAAGTAAGGGTCCACCCACTGGCTCGTCCACCGCTCCTGACCCGGGCGCCACAGGCCCAGCCCGACGGCCTCCAACTCGTGGTTCGACACGTCGACCTCGCCCGCGACGCGCGCCCAGGCCCAGGCCTTGGCTTCGGCGTCGGGCCGAGACGCCCGTGCCCGGGCGTGCTCGACGCGCGACCTTGCGGTGGGTTCGGCCTCGAGGTGGCGATCGAGATCGTCCGCCCCCACGGCGTCGAGGGTGGCCAGTCGGACGAGGACGGCCCAGCGGAGGTCCAGGTCGAGATGCAGACCCGGGGGAGTGTGGCCGTCGAGCCATCGCTGAAGGTCTGCCACCGACGTCGTGGAGGCCACCACGGACTGGAAGGCGGCGAGCTGGAGGTCCGACCCCTCGGTTGCCGACGCCAGACGCCGCGACACCGCGTCGTGCAGGCGTCGCTGGGCCCCCGTCGGGTCGTGGTGCAGCGGCACCACGCTGCGCAGGGCCCAGGGCACGACTGTGCTGAGCGCATCGTCGTTCTCCTCGGTCGCCAGGGTGCTCTCGAGCACGGCGAGCACCTGGCTCGAGGTCGTCGTGGCTTGGTGGATTCCGGTGCGCAGGGCGTTGACGGCCCCGGCTCGGAGTCGTGGATCCTCCGTCCGGGGTAGCAGTTCCACCAAGGATTCGATCGAAGCACGGTCCAGCAGGGTCGCCGCCCAGGTGTCTTCGTAGGGGTCGATCACCACCGCCGCCGCCTCGACGTCGACGGGGGTCACACCGTGAGCGGCTCGCACGGACACCTCGCTCCACGTGCCGGCAGCGCCTGCCGTGGCCACCCGGAAGGTGTGGACCCGTCCAGCAGGTGGTCCGGCTGGGGATGTGCGCAGCACCGAAGCGGTGGCGGGCTCCCACGAGAGGGTGTCGGGCCCGGCCGTGTGCAGCCATGACGCGGCGAAGTCGGAGAGGTCGATGGCTCCTGCACGCTCCCAGGCGGCAAAGAGGTCGTGCATGGTTGCGTTGCCGAACCGGTGGCGCTGCAGATGGTCGACGACGCCGGCGAAGAAGACGTCGTCGCCCATCTGGGCGTTCAGTTGCTTGAGGATGCTGGAGCCCTTGGAGTAGGAGATGCCGTCGAAGTTCTGCAGGGCAGTGGCGGCGTCGGCCGCCCCGTTCCCGGCCACCGGATGCGTACTGGGACGTTGGTCGGCCACGAGTCCCCACTGGCGGCGGGCGTAGGCATTGTGCGTCCAGGCATCGGTGTACGCGGTCACGTCGGCAGTCACCCGGTTGCCCATGTACTCGGCGAAGGACTCGTTGAGCCAGAGGTCGTCCCACCACTGGGGCGTGACGATGTTTCCGAACCACTGGTGGGCCATCTCGTGGGCGATCGTCGTGGCCCGATGGATCCGGGCGGCGCGAGTCACCCGACTCTCGAAGACCATCGCGTCGCGATAGGTCACGCAGCCCGGGTTCTCCATCGCCCCCGCATTGAACTCGGGGACGAACGCCTGGTGGTAGTTGCCGAAGGGATAACGGATTCCGAAGAGACGGTGGAACTCGTCGAAGCACTGGCGGGTGAGGGTGAGCAGTTCATCGGCCTCGCGATCCAGGGCCCCCGCCAGGCTCCGGCGTGCACTCAGCCCCAGGGCGATGCCGTCGTGTGAATCGGTGATCACGTGGTAGGGGCCGGCCACGAGCGTCACGAAGTAGGTCGACAGCGGGGGAGTGGGCGCGAACTCCCACCGACCCGCGTCGGTCTGCGTGCCCGGAGCGTTGCCGATCACCGACCAGTCCTCGGGAGCAAGGACGGTGAGCGTGAAGGGCGCCTTCAGGTCCGGTTGGTCGAAGCACGCGAAGATGCTGGGGGCTGCGTCCATGAACGACATCGCGTAGACGTAACGACGACCGTCTGCAGGGTCCACGTGCAGATGCAGCCCTTCACCGTCGTTGCGGAAGGCCATCTCTGCCTCCACGACGAGTTCGTGGCTGCCGGGGGAGAGATGGAGGGGGAAGCGACCCCCCTCGAGTTGTCCTGGGTCGAGACCGTCGCCATCGAGGGTGATGGCATCGAGTCGCCGGGACTTGAGGTCGAGAAAGGTTTGGCCGCCGCGGCTGGTGAAGTTGATCCGCGTGCGAGAAGCGAAGGTCGCATCTGCAGTGAGGTCGAGGGAGACGTCGTAGCGCTCGACCTCGAGCAGCGCGCGCCGCGCCACGGCTTCGCTCTGACGCAGGCTCAGATGGGGGGCTCTCACACCCTTCAGGGTAGGCGCAGCGAGAAATGCTGTTCGGTCCAGGCGTCACGGGTGCCCTCGGGGTGGCTGTGCCCCTAGTCTTGGGGCGAGCGCGATTCGGCGCGTCGGCAATCGGAGGAAGAAATGGATGCATTGACGCGACGAAGGACCACCTTCGCACTGCTGGTGACGGGAGGCCTGGTCGCCAGTTCCCTGGCTGCGGCAGGGGTCGTCACCGGAGCCGGGGCCGCGGCGCCCGCTCCCGCGGGTGACTGCGCGGTCCCGTTCCCCGTCTCCGAGCTCGCCGACGGTGACGCCGTGACTGGCCTCACCGTGGAGAGAGGCGTGACTCCGTCGGCCTTCACCGGTGAGGTGCTGGGGGTGCTCGACAACGGCATCGCCCCGGGGATCGACATGGTCATGGTGGACCTCACCTCGCCCGGGATCGATCGAGTGGGAGCGATCTGGCAGGGCATGTCAGGATCGCCCGTCTACGCAGCCGACGGCCGCCTGATCGGCGCCGTCTCCTACGGTCTCGCCGCAGGTCCGTCGCAGATCGCAGGCGTGACCCCCTTCGAGGCCATGGATGACTACGCGGCCGCGCCGAGTGCGACCGGCACGATCAAGATCGACCGTACGGTGGCCCGCTCGGTCGCACGCCGCGCCGAGGTCTCCGTCACCCAGGCACAAAAGGGCTTTCGCCAACTGCCGGCCGGTCTGAGCGTCAGTGGCATCGACACCGACCGAGCCTCGGGTGTCCTCAAGCGCAACTACCGGACGAGCCCTCTGGGCGGGGTGAACAGCGCCCCCCGCACGACCGTGGGCGCCGAAGGCATCATCGCCGGTGGCAACCTCGGCGCGTCGGCCTCGTACGGTGACGTCACCGCGGCGGGCGTCGGGACGGTGACGTCCGTCTGCAAGGGCCGGGTCTTCGGCTTCGGCCACCCGCTGGGCTACCTGGGCGAGACCTCGCTGGCCATGCATGGCGCCTCCGTCGTGCACGTCCAGCCCTCGCCTGCTGACATCGCCTTCAAGGTGGCCAACCTGGGCGCTCCGGTCGGCACGGTCGACCAGGACTCCATGGCTGGTCTGACCGGGTCGTTGGGTGTGCTGCCACGAGGCACCGTGGTGAGCTCGACCGCCACGTACGGGAAGCGGGTGTACGCCGGGTCCTCCGTGGCGACGGTGCCTGAGATGCTGGCGGACGTCGCGTACATGCAGATCGCCGCAAGCATGGACCGCGCCGTGGACGCCACCATGCGCGGCAACGCCGAGATCGCGTGGATGCTCGAGGGGTCGCAAAACGGCACGCCGGTGCGGCTCAAGCTCACCGATCGTTACGTTGCCGAGTACGACGTCGCCTACGAAGCGGGGGCCGAGCTCGCTGAACTCACCTACGCAGTGAACCAGCTGCCCGGCATGCAGGTGGATCGGATCACCGCCGACGCCACCGTCGCCAAGGACACCTCGTCGTACAGGCTTCGTGCGGTCAAGCGTCGGGTGAAGGGCAAGTGGGTCCGGGTGAAGGGCCGCGTTCCGGTCAAGGCCGGCGCCACCCTGCAGCTGCGGGTGGTGCTCGAGGGGCAGCGCAGCATCGCCCGGCGCACTCTGTCGATCGTCGTCCCGAAGCGACTCAGGGGGGAACAGACCGAGATCCAGGTCACCGGTGGGGCCGGGCACTACGTCGAGACCGATGACGTCAGCTCGCTTGCGGATCTCAAGGCCTACCTCGCGGCCACGGTCCGCAACGACCAGGTGGCAGCGGAACTGACCTTCGCCAAGGGCAAGAGAGTCGTCACCAGGCGCGCCAAGTCACTGCCCACGAAGCTGCAGATCGTCGGGGACAAGACGGTCAGGATCAGGGTGAGGTGAACGCACGCGTCATGATGGGTGCATGACTGCTCCGATCCACCAGAGCCCCGGGGACGATTTTCGCGGCGAGACCGATCCCGGGGCACTGCTGCGTCTGATCCGCGAATCGGTCATCGGTGACGACCAGGTGATGCAGACGCCCTACGGCCCGCGTCGGGTGACCTACGCGGACTACACGGCCTCTGGTCGTGCGCTCAGCTTCGTCGAGGACTTCATCCGTGACCGGGTGCTGCCTTCGTACGCGAACACCCACACGGAGTCCTCCGGCACCGGTCTGCAGACGACGCGGTTGCGCGAGGAGGCGCGCGCGATCATCCACCGCAGCGTGGGTGCCGACGAGTCGAGCGTCGTGGTGTTCACGGGGTCGGGGAGCACCGCCGCGATCGCCAAGATCGTGGGCGTGATGGGTCTGCGGCTGCCGTCCGTCCTGGACGACCGCTATGCGTTCGCGACCCAGATCCCGCTGAACCAACGCCCGGTGGTGTTCATCGGGCCCTACGAACACCACTCGAACGAACTGCCGTGGCGCGAATCCATCGCCGACGTCGTCACGATCGCCCAGGACGTTGACGGTCGCATCGACGTCGCCGACCTCGAGGTGCAGCTGGCCAGGTACGCCGACCGTGAGTTGAAGATCGGCTCCTTCTCGGCCGCCTCCAACGTGACCGGGATCGTCTCGGACACGTACACGATCGCTGAGGTCCTGCACGCGCACGGCGCCCTGAGCTTCTGGGACTTCGCTGCCGCCGGACCGTACGTGCAGATCGAGATGACCGGGGCCGCCGGCCGTCCCGAGTCCTACAAGGACGCGGTCTTCCTGAGCCCGCACAAGTTCATCGGCGGGCCCTCGACACCCGGCGTCCTCGTCGCGCGCCGGGAGATCTTCAGCAACCGGGTGCCGGAGGTGCCGGGCGGCGGCACCGTCTCGTACGTCAACAGCGACGAACACCGCTACCTGGCCGATCCCACGGCCCGCGAGGAGGGCGGCACCCCGGCGATCGTCGAAGCGATCCGGGCCGGGGTGGTCTTCCAGCTGAAGGACGCTGTGGGCGTTCCCGCGATCCGGGAGGCAGAGGAACGGCTGTTGCAGCGGGCGTTGGACGGATGGAAGGACCAGCCGGGGATCGAGGTCCTCGGCAACCTCGACGCCGAACGCCTTTCGATCATCTCCTTCGTCATCCGCTCGCCCAGCGGCCGCTACCTGCACCACAACTACGTCGTCGCCCTGCTCAACGACCTCTTCGGCATCCAGTCGCGGGGCGGCTGCTCGTGCGCCGGCCCCTACGGGCACCACCTGCTCGGCATCGACATCGACCGTTCGATGGCGTTCGAGCGTGAGATCGCGGGTGGCTGCGAAGGGATCAAGCCCGGGTGGGTTCGAGTCAATTTCAACTACTTCGTCTCCGACGCGGTGGCTGACTACGTCATCGAGGCCGTCCGTCTCATCGCGCGCGAAGGATGGCGTCTGCTGGGGGACTACCTCTTCGAGCCGCACAGCGGGCTGTGGCGTCACCGCGAGGGGCTCGTCGAGCCGCCGTTGAGCCTGCGCGCCATCACGTTCGGGACCGACGGCATCAAGTTGCCGGCCGCCCAGATCACCGGGGGAGAGGAGATCCTGGTCGAACACCTGGAGGAGGCGGAGAAGTTGTTCGCCGCCGCGGCGTCGCCGGATCTGGAGAGTCACCCCGGTGACGTCTCGGTCGACTTCGAGCACCTGCGCTGGTTCGACCTGCCTGCTGGCTGCGTGCGGAAGTCCTGAGGCCCGGGTCAGGATCCTCCCGGGTGGGCGAGCGGCAGCACCCCTCTATGCTCAAGACATGACTGACGCGACCGTCCCGCAGACTGCTCCGGCCGAGAACCACCGATCCATCACGGTCACCAAGATCGGGGAAGGCCGTTTCAAGGCGTCCAACGAGCGTGGGGGAGAGACCTACTTCGGCACCGGAGGCGACGACCCGGACTTCTCACCGGTCGAGCTGCTGCTCGCCGCCATCGCCGGTTGCAGCGCCATCGACGTCGACCTGATCACCAGCAAGCGTGCGCCGGCGGTCAAGTTCGAGGTCGTCAGTGAGGGAGACAAGGTCCGCGACAAGCAGGGCAACCACATGACCGGGCTCCGTCTCACGTTCGATCTGGAGTTCCCGGAGGGGGACGACGGCGACAAGGCGCGTTCGGTGGTCCAGCGGTCCCTGGAGCAGAGCCGTGACCGGCTCTGCTCGGTGAGCCGTACCGTCCAGATCGGTGAGCCGATCGAGTTCCGCACCGCCACCCAGGACGGCGTCGTCGCCGACTGATCCTGCTTCAGGGGCGGACCGTCACGACGTGATCTTAACGCTCTTGATGCTCGGCAACTCCTCGCGGTCACTCCAGTTGGCGTCGATCTCACGGATCGCCTCGAGGCTCTCCTCGGTCACGGCGCCGAAGACGGTGTAGCTCGCTTCCAGGTGGCTGGCATCGCCGCTGACCATGAAGAACTGTGAGCCATTGGTGTCCGGGCCTGTGTTGGCCATGGCCAGGGTGCCCGCCGGATACTCCTCGTCACCGGTGAGCTCGTCGGCGTACTGGTAGCCGGGCCCACCGAAGCCGGTGGCGCTGGGGTCCCCGCACTGGGCCATGAAGTTGGACTCGACGCGGTGGCACGTGGTGTCGTCGAAGTAGCCCTGCTCGGCGAGCGAGACGAACGAGTTCACCGTGCAGGGAGCTGCCGCTGCGTCGAGCACCAGATCGATGTCGCCGACCGAGGTGCTGATCGTCGCCTGGACCTCGCCCTCGTACGAGGGGGAGTCGCTGGGGGCCTTGACCTCCTTCACCGCCGCCCGGTCGGAGGTTTCGTAGGTGCATCCTTCGTCGCCACCGCCGGACGTGTTGGCGCCGTCGTCGCTGCAACCGACGAGGGTCAACGCGCAGAGCGCAGTCACAACGGCGAGGGGTCGAGTGAATCGCAGACGAGAAGGCATGGGGTGATGTTAGGGGAGCAGCCTCGCTGTCGTGAGAACTCCCCGGGCGCTACGGTCGGTGGATGGGAACGATCGGCTTCCTCCACACTTCACCGGGGCATGTCGCGCGCTTCGACGCGCTCGTGCGTCTCCTGCCGGGACACGACGCGATCCACGTCGTGGACCAGGCCCTGTTGTCCGAGGCGTCCGAGTCGGGTGTGGCAGCGGTCAAGCCGGACCTGAAGAGCCGGTTGGACGAGCTGTGGGACCTCGGCGCTGACGCCGTCATCTGCACCTGCTCGACGCTAGGTGCTGCAGCCGAGGATCTGGCAGGCGCGTCACGCACGATCGTACGTGTCGACCGACCGATGATGCGGACCGCCGTCAGGATGGGACCACGCATCGTGGTGCTGGTGGCGCTGGACGCAACGACCGAGGCCACGCTGGCGTTGATCCGCGATGAAGCTCAACGGGCTGGGGTCGTGGTGCTGGTGGAGACGGTGGCGGTGCCGGATGCCTGGGACCAGTTCCTGGCGGGGAAGCACGGGGATTATGTCAACTCAATCGTCAGGGCCGGTCTCGAGAGCCGTTCAGGAGCCGACGTGCTCGTTCTGGCGCAGGCCAGCATGGCGGAGGCAGCGGACCTGCTCAGCGAGTGCGGCGTGCCGGTGCTGGCGAGTCCGGCGTCGGCGGTGAGGTACGTCAGCGAGACATTGCGTGGGTGATGAGCCCAAGAGGGGTGTCCCCGTCCACAGGTGTTGACATAATGTACATTATCGGGGGTTAAAGGACGGGAGTAGCAACAGATGCAAGAACTTAGCGGGGTGCCGGTGACGGGGTGCTGATGACAGCGATCGGGATGATCCGGTCGGGGCTTCGGTCTTGCTGAGCGACTGTCCGCTGTTCGCGCCCCAGGTGTTGGTCGACGTGGAGCCGGTTGCGCCCGTGCCCTGAGTGACCGAGGCCGTGTCGAAGTGGGACGTATAGGTCGTGGCGTCGCTCGGCGAGTACCCGTGACGGGGACGGGATGGGGACGGAATAGTCGAGGCATGGGACCCGGGGATTCTGATCTGAGCGACTTCCCCGACGGTCACCTGATCGAGGCGTCATCTCGGGCGATTCTGTTTGATGCGGACGGAGTCCTCGTGGACTCGCACGCCGGCTACCGCAACGTGTGGGGCCGCTGGTCGCGACTTCGAGGACTCGATCCAGCCGTGGTACTCAAGGCGACCCATGCGCGTCGTCCGCTCGACACGATCGCGGAGGTTGCACCGCAATTGGATGCAGTGGCCGAGTACGAACTGTTGGTCGGCCTCGTCAACGAACTCCCCGACTCTTTCCCTCTCTTCCCGGATGCGCCTGCCTTTCTCGAGGAGCTACCGCCAACGAGTTGGGCGATCGTGACCTCGGGAAACGCTGACCGGGTCCGCAGTCGGCTGCAGGCGGGGCGCGCCCACCAGCCGTCCGTCCTCGTGGACGGCGCCTCGGTCGTCCACGGCAAGCCGCATCCCGAGGCCTATCTCCTGGCTGCTCGCCGTCTCGGTGTCGGCCCCGAGCATTGCGTTGTTGTTGAGGACGCGCCTGCCGGCGTGGAGGCCGGGCTCGCGGCCGGGATGACAGTGCTGGCGCTGGCGACCTCGCATTCGGTCGCTGATCTCGGCCACGCGCACCTCATCGTCCCCTCGATCGCGACCGCTCGGCCCGTGTTGAGGTCCTGGATGAGATCCGGACGATTGGACACACCTTCATAAGGCGCTCGGATACTCATGCCGGCGTGGGCTGGCCGCTTCATCGGGACCTACTCCCGGCTCTTTAACTCCCGTTCCTGCCAGTTAGCTAACGGAAGTTGCAACAGATGCGACTACTCCGCGAGATCGGCGCCGAAGACCAACGCCGAGCCCCCGTTCTTGTGAATCTCACGCTCAAGCGCTAGCCCGATCTTCGCCGCAACTCCTTGGGAGGCGACGTTGTCGGGCCGGATGATCGCGATCAGGTGGTCGATCCCCGCATCGCCGGCAGCCTCGAGGACCGCTGCAGCCGCCTCGACCGCGTATCCCTGACGACGGAGCGAGGAGCGCACGTGCCAGCCGGCCTCGACCAGCCACTCACCCTCCACCTCCTGCATGGTCAGCCCGCAGTCGCCGACGAACTCGCCGGAGTGGGTCTCGATGACCCAGAGCCCAAATCCGTGGTTGGCGTAGTTGCGGCGGTTCCACTCGATCCAGCCCTTCGCGCCGCGGGAGCCGCCGATCTCCAAGGTCGCGATGTCGGGGAGGTCTGCCTCGGTCATCTCTCGAAATCGGAGCCGGGGCGTGGCAGCGGGCAACACGACGGTCACGGTACGGCAGAACGCGGAACTCCCGGCTCATCAACTCCCGCCCCTGCCAGTTCACGGACGGGCGTGGCGCCAGTAGGCGTCGAGGGTCCGAGCCTCCGGAATAGATACCCCCCGGGGGTATGTTGCAGGAAGGCGAACGAACTCCCCGCCGGTATTCATTCCAAACTGCGCCAAGGACCCGCCATGAGTCACCACACACCCCACACGCACCACATGGACCCGCACTTCGAGCACGTCGAGCAGGTAGACCACTCTGGTCATGAAGGCTACGACGCTCATACGGGTCACGACATGGGCGGCATCAACAAGATGGCCCTGTCCGCCACGCTTCACTGCCTCACCGGCTGTGCCATCGGCGAAATCGCCGGTCTCATGATCGGCACCGCCATCGGCCTGTCCACCGGCTGGACCGTCGTGCTCGCCGTCAGCCTGGCCTTCCTGTTCGGCTACACCCTCTCCACATTCCCGCTCGTCAAGAGCGGCCTCAGCGTCGGTGCCGCCCTGTCCGTTGTCTTCGCGGCCGACACCCTCTCCATCGCCACCATGGAAGTCGTCGACAACGCCGTCATGGCGCTCATCCCCGGCGCGATGGAAGCCGGGCTCGTCAACTGGGTCTTCTGGGTATCGATGATGATCGCCCTCGGCGCTGCATTCCTCGCCGCATACCCGGTGAACCGGTACCTGCTGGCACGCGGCAAGGGTCACGCCCTGACTCATGCCTACCACGGCGGCACCGGAACGGTGACCGGCGTGAGGCGCTACATCCCGAACCTGTCCTCCACGACCCTCGCCGCCATCATCATCGCGTTCATGCTCGTCGGACTCGTCGTCTCCGTCGCCGCCGAGATGGGTGCCGCCGAGCCGGAACGGATGGGTCACGCCTCGGCAACTCCCGTGCCAGCCAGCTTGTCCGGAGGGTCGGCAGCGAGTTCGACATGGCAACATGCCGAACATGAGCAAGCATCCGGTTGAGGACCGTGACCAGGCAGGGTCTGGTCTGATCGACGACGACTTCTCACCCGTCTGGGCCGACGACGACCGACCCCAGATCCCGCGTGTCGCCACGGAGCGAGAGGCTCTGACCGCGTACCTGGACTACTACCGGGCAACGGTTGAGATGAAAAGCCGTGGGCTGACGGCGGAGCAGGCCCGGACCCAGTCCATGTCACCGTCGACAATGTCACTGCACGGCCTGATTCGACACCTGGCCGGTGTCGAGCGTTGGTGGTTCCAGCAAAACTTCGCCGGTCGCAATGTGCCATTCCTCTTCCTCACCGCAGACAACCCGAACCTGGACTTCGAGTTGCCCAGGGACGCCGACTTCGCTGCCGATCTGGAGACTTGGCGCGCGGAGTGTGCGACATCGGATGAGATCGTCGCCGCTCACGACCTTGACGACACCGCGCGGCCACTGGATTGGCACGAGGACGTTGATCTGCGCTGGCTGTTGCTGCGGATGATTGCCGAGTATGCCCAGCACTGCGGCCACGCTGACCTCCTCCGAGAAGGGCTCGACGGGAGGACCGGCGCCTGAAACCCTTGCTCCATGGAGTCATGGGGAGCTGACCGGTTCGGGGATCCTTGCCGTGAATGTGGATTCGCCTGGTCACTGACACCGGAGGACGCAGTCGTGTGGGTCCGCGAATTGGACGAGCGCCTCGGCGAAGCCGTTCGCTCACTCACCGGAAGCGAGCGCCTGGAAGGCTGGTCAGTCTCCGAATACGTTTCACACGTCGGCGACAACCTGAGGCAATGGGCGGAGTTGATGCAGGGCGCCAGGCTTGCGCAGCGAACTCGGGTGGTGGGATATGACCCGGACGCGTTGGCCGTGAGCCGGGGGTATGCGTTCATTCCGCTGGCGGTGGCGCTGTGGTCGGCGCGCGACGCCGCCGAGCGATGGTGCGCGGTGTTGACGGCCGCGATCGACGAAGGAGTTGAACTGCAGCATGCCACCCGTGGCGTGCAGCGGGCAGCCGACGTGGCCCGGAACAACTGCCACGACGCGTACCACCATGTCTGGGACATCCAGAGGATTGCAGCAGCCCACCCGGAGCACTGACACCGTCGTCAGGGCCGTGCCGTGCTGTGCAGTGCCCGGTACGGCCGGGCTATCGCGGCACAATAGGGTGGCCGCTCCCCCTTCGCCGACCCGCCTCGAACGAGGCGAGGACGATCAGGGTGAGTGCGGCGAGTGGGAGGGTGAACCACAGCATGACGGCGGTGAACCCCTCGAGCGCGTCGTGCTCGGTGGCCGCGAGCAGGACGTACGCCGTGTAGGCAACATAGAAGGCCATGAAGAGCACACCCTCCCACCGAGCGATCGCGAGCCCGGTGAACGCGACCGGCAGCAGTGCGACAGCGGCCGCGATCATGAGTGGGATGTCGAGGGCGACCGCCGCTGGCGCGACTGGTACTCCGTCTGCGGAGATCACGCCGGCCAGACCGAGCACGACGCAGATGTTGAAGATGCCGCTGCCGACGATGTTGCCCACCGCCAGATCACGCTCCCCGCGCCGGGCTGCGACCAGCGAGGTGGCCAGCTCGGGCATCGAGGTGCCCAGGGCCACAACTGTCAGCCCGATGACGAGACTGCTCACCCCTAACCCGGTCGCGATGCCGACGGCGCCGTCGACGAGCAACCGGGCGCCCACGACCAGGAGAGCCACCCCCACGGCTACTGCGGCGAGTTGCATCCAGAGCGCCCGCTCGATGCGCTGTTGGTCAGTGTCGGCGGGTGATGGGTCGGCCTGTCGACGGCCCAACACCAGGGCCAGCGCGGTGTATCCGACGATGATGGCCAGCAGGAGCGCACCGTCGCCGGCCGTGACGGTTCCGTCGGTGGCCAACGCGAGTAGCAACGCGGAAACGCCGACGAGAATGGGCAGGTCCAGACGCACCAGTTGGGCCTTGACGGTGAGGGGCAGCACAATCGCCGAGGCGCCGAGGATGAAGAGCACGTTGGCGATGTTGCTGCCCACCACGTTGCCCACAGCCAGGTCGGGCTCGCCGCCCAGAGTCGCATCGATGGTGACCGCCAACTCCGGTGCCGAGGTGGCGAAAGCCACCACCGTGAGGCCGATGACGAGTGGCGAGAGGCCGAGGCGGACAGCTAGGCCGGAGGCCCCCCGGACGAGCAGTTCCCCGCCTCCCACGAGCACGACCAACCCGCCAACCACCAGCAGCACGTCGACGATGTTCACGTCGTGCAGCCTAGACAGCCGTCGGTGACACTGCGACGGAAGAACTGATCGCGGACAGGACTCCCCAGGTCGGGCCAGATCTGGGCAGGCCACTCCCCCTCCGAGCCCACGACCCCGGCTACGACATGACTACGTTGACCAACGGAGACCTCAGGTTCCACCGCGGACGGTAGGAGCAAAACTGGGGCACACGTCAACAGCTTTCTGCGCATCGCATTCACAGTGCTCGCACTGAGTCGCCAGGTGCAGAGTAGAAGTCAGGCTGGCCCACCCTCGCTGGTGGGGCTGAGGGATTCCACGTCCACCTCGTGGCCCTCCGAGATCTGCTCTGCGACCCGGTCGCGCTGCTCGTCGGTGAGAGTCACTCCAGCCTCCTTGAGGCCCTTGTCCAGTTCGTCGTGAATGGTGCCCTCGGTGGCTGACTCCTGCCACGAGGTGACGCGCTCCACCACGTTGCGCAGGGCTTCGGTACGGGCATCTTCCTGATTCATGTCGGTCATGGAGACAGATTGCCCATTCGTCGCAGAACTATGCCTCCGGGCAGCAACTGATCTCAGGAGCGGTGAATCGATGCGCAGGCGACGCAGCGCGACGCCATCGGTCGTGCCTCGAGCCGGGCTTCAGGAATCGCAGTTCCACAACTGACGCACACTCCGTAGGTACCGGCCCTCACCTGGTCGAGGGCCGCGTCAATCTCCGCCAGGTGTCCCTCGGCCCCTTTCACCAGCGCGCCGATCTGTGACCGTTCGAAGGCGATGGTGGCACCCTCCGGGTCGTGCTCGTCATCGGCGTTGGTGTCCAGCGAAGCCGCGACGACGCCTCGATAGTCGCTGTTCAGACGGGCGAGACGGTCCAGCGTGAGGCGCCTCTCGGCCTCGAGCGAATGCACCGCGCGCTCGGCGCGTTCGCCGGGATCCATGAACTGGAAACTACGACGACACGACGCTGCAGGCAACATCCCATGCCCGTTGCCCTGACAGGCGAACGGCCACACCGGCGCCCCTTGCTGAGGTGTAATCTCTGGCTCGGCGCATCGAGGACTCCGAACTCCTCACGCCTGAGAGGATCCGTCGTGGGGATGTCCAGTCAGCTCGAGATCGACCCGGGCAAACTGGCGGACCCCACCGCCGAGCGGCTCTGGACCTCTGCAACGGTCGTCACGTTCGTACGGACGGTTGCAGCCGTCGCGCTGTCCACCTGGGCGGCGTACGACGGCAGCCTGAGGCTGTTGGTGATCGGCCTGGCTGTCTACTGGGTCGGAGACATGCTCGACGGCTTCGTCGCCCGGCTCCTGGACTGCGAGACGCGCATCGGCGGCACGATGGACATCCTCTGTGACCGGATGTGCGCCGCGGCCTTCTACGTTGGCCTGGCCTGGCTCCAGCCGGAGTTGTCGCCGGCGATCTTCGTCTACCTCTTCAACTTCATGGTGATCGACCACTTCCTGTCGCTCACCTACCTGGCCTGGCCGATCCGAAGTCCCAACTACTTCTACCTGGTCGATCACCGCATCTGGTGGTGGAACTGGTCCAAGCCCGCCAAGGCAGTCAACTCGGCCTTCTTTGCGGTGTTGCTCCTGGTGACCGGATGGATGTGGGTGGCCCTGGCCATCGCCGTCGCGCTGGTCGTGCTGAAGATCTGGTCGATGACGTTGCTCTTCAAACTCGGACTCCCCCTGCCGACGGCGCCGCTGCCCTCCACGTCCGGCTGATCTGCGGTGCTGCTCCTCGGTACGTTCCTCTACTGCATCGGATCAGCGTTGATCCCGGTGCTCAATGCCGAGGTCTACATCGCTGCCGTCGGCACGACGGGCGGTTCGGCGGTGTTGCTCGCCCTGGTCGGGGGCGCTGGGCAGATGGTGGGCAAGGTCTTCTGGTACTACGCCGGCGCCGGTGGCACGAAGATTCCCGCCATCGCGCGGACCATGGCCAAACCCGCATGGCAAGCACGCCTGCACAAGTGGCAGGGCCGGATCCTGGACAGGCCGGTCAAGACGGTGGGTCTCCTCTTCCTCTCCTCCTTCGTGGGACTCCCCCCGTTCGCGGTCATCTCGGTGCTCGCGGGGGTCCTCGAGATCCGCCTCTGGGTCTTCCTGGTCACCGGACTGACCGGGCGCTTCCTGCGCTTCTGGATCATTCTCAGCGGGGCTGGGTATCTCCTCGACTGGGCCCACTGGTGAACGAGAGCCGTTGTTGGACTCCGCCTCGGTCGACCTGACAGGTGCAGGTGCAGGTGCAGGTGCCGAGCGGGCCTCAGCCTGACTGACGGCCGACGTACGCGGCCAGGTGCTGCCCGGTGAGCGTCGAGGCGTCCGCGACGAGTTCCCTCGGCGTGCCTTCGAAGACCACCCGGCCGCCGTCGTGCCCGGCTCCGGGACCCAGGTCAACGATCCAGTCAGCGTGTGCCATCACGGCCTGGTGATGCTCGATGACGATCACTGACTTGCCTGAGTCGACCAGACGATCGAGCATGCCGAGCAGGTTCTCCACGTCGGCGAGGTGCAGCCCCGTGGTCGGCTCGTCGAGGACGTAGACGTCGCCCTTCTCCCCCATCTGCGAGGCCAACTTGAGCCGCTGGCGTTCGCCCCCGGACAGCGTCGTGAGCGGTTGGCCCAGGCGTACGTAGCCCAGCCCGACATCCACCATCCGGGTGAGGATCTTGTGAGCCGCAGGGATCTTCGAGTCCGCCGCCGCGAAGAACGCGTGCGCCTCGGCGACCGGAATGTCGAAGACATCGGCAATGCTCTTGCCGCCCCAGGTGTAGTCGAGAACCGAGGCATCAAAACGGCGACCGCCGCACACCTCGCACTCGGTCGCGACGCTCTGCATGATCGCGAGGTCGGTGTAGGTGACGCCGGCTCCCTTGCAGTTGGGGCAGGCGCCCTCGGAGTTGGCACTGAAGAGTGCCGGCTTGACGCCGTTGGCCTTGGCGAACGCCTTCCGGATGGGCTCGAGCAGTCCGGTGTACGTGGCCGGGTTGCTCCGCCGCGATCCCTTGATGGGCGCCTGGTCGATGGCCAGCACCCCGTCACGCTTCGAGACCGAACCGTGGATGAGCGTGCTCTTGCCCGAGCCGGCCACGCCCGTGACGACGCAGAGGACTCCGAGCGGGATGTCGACGTCGACGTGCTGCAGGTTGTGGGCGTCTGCACCGCGCACTTCGAGGGCGCCCTGCGCCGGGCGTACGTCGTCCTTCAACTGCGCGCGGTCGTCCAGGTGGCGACCGGTCAAGGTGTCACTGGCACGGAGCCCTTCGAGCGTTCCCTCGAAGCAGATCGTGCCGCCGGCCGTGCCTGCCCCCGGGCCCAGGTCGATCACGTGATCGGCGATCGCGATGGCTTCAGGCTTGTGCTCCACCACCAGGACGGTGTTGCCCTTGTCACGCAACTGGAGGAGGAGCTCGTTCATCCGGGCGATGTCGTGCGGGTGCAGGCCGATGGTGGGCTCGTCGAAGACGTACGTGATGTCGGTGAGAGCCGAGCCGAGGTGCCGGATCATCTTCACCCGCTGCGCCTCTCCCCCGGACAGGCTGCCGGCGGGCCGCTCCAGGCTCAGGTATCCCAGGCCGATCTGCACGAAGGAGTCGAGGGTCTCGACCAAGGTCTTCAGCAATGGAGCCGCCGAGGGTTCGTCGAGGTCACGGACCCACGCGGCCAGGTCGCTGATTTGCATGCGGCAGGCCGTCCCGATGTCGACCCCGGAGATCTTCGACGAGCGGGCGGCCTCCGAGAGACGGGTTCCGTCGCACTCGGGGCAGGTGGCGAAGACGATCGCACGATCCACGAAGGCGCGGATGTGGGGCTGCATGGACTCGCGGTCCTTGGCGAGGAACGACTTCTGGATCTTGGGGATGAGGCCTTCGTAGGTGACGTTGATTCCGTCGACCTTGATCTTCGTGGGCTCCTTGTGGAGCAACGCGTCCAGCTCGTCGGCGGAGAACTGACTGATCGGCTTGGTGGCGTCGAAGAATCCGCACCCGGAGAAGATCCGGCCGTACCAGCCCTCCATGGAGTAGCCCGGGATCGTCAGGGCGCCCTCCATGATCGACTTCGAGTCGTCGTACAACGCCGTCACGTCGAAGTCGGACACGTTGCCGCGACCTTCGCAGCGCGGGCACATGCCGCCGGTGATGGAGAAGGTGCGTCGTTCGACGACGGTCTTGCCGGCCTTCTCGGTCTTCATCGCGCCCCCGCCCGAGGCCGAGGCGATGTTGAACGAGTACGCCTGGGGCGAGCCGATCGAAGGGCTTCCCAATCGACTGAAGAGGATCCGGAGCAGGGCATTGGCGTCGGTGGCCGTCCCGACCGTCGAACGCGGGTCGCCGCCCATCCGCTCCTGGTCGACGACGATGGCGCTGGTGAGACCCTCCAGGACGTCCACGTCCGGGCGGTTCAGTGTGGGCATGAAGCCCTGGAGGAAGGTCGAGTAGGTCTCGTTGATCATCCGCTGCGACTCCGCCGCGATGGTCGAGAAGACCAGCGAGGACTTCCCCGAGCCGGAGACGCCCGTGAAGACGGTGAGTCGACGCTTGGGGATCTCCACCGAGATGTCACGGAGGTTGTTCTCCCGAGCTCCGTGGACCCGGATCAGGTCATGGTGGTCCGCCGGGTGGGCGTTCATCGGGGCCTCCGTGCTTTGCTCTGCCCGGCCACCCCGGGTCGCAGGGGTGCCACGTTACCCAAGTCAGCCCCTACGAGGGGCTGGCAAGGTACTCCCCCAACGACACTCCGCACCGTACGCGCCGTCGGGACTTGGTTTATCTCATATCTGAGATAGCGTGCTTCCCATGACGCAGGACTATCTCGGACGTATCGGCAACATCATTCGTGACGCACGCAAGCACCGAGGCATGACTCAACAGCAGTTGGCGGAGGCCCTGGGCACGTCCCAGAGTGCCATCAACCGCATCGAGAAGGGCCACCAGAACCTCTCGCTGGAGATGTTGGCCCGCTTCGGCAGTGCCCTGGACTCCGAGATCGTCTCGGTCGGTGCTGGTCCGACCCACCTGCGCGTCACCGGTCCGACCACACTCTCGGGCTCGATCGACGTCAAGACCTCGAAGAACGCCGGCGTCGCCCTGCTCTGTGCCTCCCTCCTCAACCGCGGACGTACGACCCTGCGCAAGGTCGCCAGGATCGAGGAGGTCAACCGGCTCCTCGAGGTCCTGGAGTCGCTCGGCGTCCAGACCCGGTGGCTCAACGACCAGAACGACCTCGAGATCATCCCGCCGGAGCACCTCGACCTGAGCGCGATCGACGAGGAAGCAGCTCGCCGCACCCGCTCGGTGATCATGTTCCTCGGCCCCCTGTTGCACCGCGTCAACGACTTCCACCTCCCGTACGCCGGTGGCTGCCAGCTCGGCACCCGCACGGTGGAGCCGCACATGGCTGCCCTGCGTCCGTTCGGTCTGGAGATCAAGGCCAACGAAGGTGCGTACCACGCGATCGTCAACCGGGCCGTCGACCCGGTCCGGCCCATCGTCCTCACCGAGCGGGGCGACACCGTGACGGAGAACGCCCTGATGGCGGCTGCCCTCCACCCGGGCACCACGGTGATCCGCAACGCCTCCTCCAACTACATGGTCCAGGACCTGTGCTTCTACCTGGAGAAGCTGGGCGTCCACATCGAGGGCGTCGGTACGACGACCCTCAAGGTCACCGGCGTCGAGCGGATCGACGTCGACGTGGACTACTCCCCCAGTGAAGACCCGATCGAGGCCATGTCGCTGCTCGCTGCGGCGATCGTCACCAAGTCGGAGATCACGATCAAGCGGGTGCCGATCGAGTTCCTGGAGATCGAGCTCGCACTGCTCGAGGAGATGGGGTTGCAGTACTCCCGCACCGAGGAGTACACGGCCAACAACGGCCGCACCCGTCTGATCGACCTGACCACTCGTCGTTCCGAGCTGCGCGCACCTCTCGACAAGGTGCACCCGATGCCGTTCCCCGGCCTCAACATCGACAACCTGCCCTTCTTCGCGGTGATCGGAGCCGTGGCCGAGGGCCAGACGCTGTTGCACGACTGGGTCTACGAGAACCGGGCCATCTACCTCCTCGAGCTCAACAAGCTCGGTGCCGACGTCAAGCTCCTCGACCCGCACCGGGTGATGGTGCAGGGGCCCACGCGGTTCTCCGGCGCCGAGATCATCTGTCCCCCGGCCCTGCGTCCTGCCGTGGTCATCCTGCTCGCGATGTTGGCGTCGAAGGGGACCTCCGTGCTTCGGTCGACCTACGTGATCCACCGCGGGTACGAGGACCTGGCCAACCGACTCAACACGCTGGGCGCCAACATCGAAACCTTCCGAGACATCTGAGGAACGAGCCGCAGGCACGCTGAGCGCAGCGAAGTGTGGTGGAGGTGAGTCCCGGAAGATGTCGACCACGAGTACGAGACATCTGAGGGACCTCGGGGTCGTCCCACTCTCACTCGTTCCCTGTCCGTGGGGCGTGTGATGGGGCATACTCACGGCCGTGATCGGTCACGACACCGGGCATCAATACCTGGACTCAGGAAGGCCCGTGCTGGCCTTCGCCCACCGCGGTGGCGCGCTCCACCCCGACGTGGTCGGGCTGGAGAACACTGAAGCGGCCTTTGCACACGCCATCTCCTTGGGCTACGTCTACCTCGAGACCGACGTGCACGTCACCAGCGACGGTGTCGTACTGGCCTTCCACGACAACGTTCTCGACCGGGTCACCGACCGCACCGGCGCGGTGGCCGACCAGACGTACGCGCAGATCCGCGAGGCACGGATCGGGGGTCGGGCCCGCATCCCCACCATGAGTGAGCTGTTGGGCGCCTTCCCGCAGGCCCGGTTCAACATCGACATCAAGGCACCCGGGACGGCCCAGCCGCTGCTTGACGTCATCGCCGAGCACCGCGCCTGGGACCGAGTGCTCGTCGGGTCCTTCTCGAGGACCCGGATGAAGGAGTTCCGCGCGTTGGCACGAGGGCGGGTGCCCACGTCGGCGCATCCCTTCGAGGTGGCCGCTTTCCGACTGCTGCCGAGCGGACGGCTGGCCCGGTTCGTGACCGGTGGACACGTCACCGCCCTGCAGGTGCCCGTGCACCGCGGGCCGCTGCGCATCGTGACCGCCGGCTTCGTACGCAGGGCCCACGCGGCGGGCGCCCACGTCCACGTGTGGACCGTCGACGACCCCGAAGAAATGCGGGACCTCCTCGACCGCGGTGTCGACGGCCTCGTCACCGACCGGACCGACATACTCAAGGACATCCTGCTTCACCACGGGCTCTGGAGGGACCACCCATGACAGACACCATCACCGCTCCCCCGGCTCGAACGAGCCGCGGCAAGGGCGCAGTACTGGCCTGGGGTCTGTGGGACTGGGGCTCAGCAGCCTTCAACGCGGTCATCACCACCTTCGTCTTCACCGTCTACATCACCTCGGACTCGTTCGGTGACGGCGCCAGCGTCAAGCTGGGCTGGGCATTGGCGATCGCCGGTCTGGTGATCGCCCTCGTCGCTCCGGTCACCGGCCGGCGGGCAGACCGTGCGGGACGGCGTACGTTCTGGCTCACCGTCAACACCGCGGTGGTCGCAGCAGCGTCGTTCGCCCTCTTCTTCATCGCCCCGTCACCGGACTACCTGCTGCTGGGTCTGGTGCTCCTGGCAGTCGGCAACATCTTCTTCGAGTTCGCCTCGGTGCAGTACAACGCGATGCTCAACGAGATCTCGACGCCCGCCACTGTCGGCCGGGTCTCGGGGCTGGGCTGGGGCCTGGGCTACATCGGCGGCATCGTCCTGCTGCTGGTGGTCTACTTCGGCTTCATCAACCCCGAGGTCGGCCTCTTCGGCATCACCAGCGAGAACGGCATGGACGTGCGTGTCTCGATGCTGCTGTGTGGCATCTGGACGGTCCTCTTCAGCCTGCCGGTCATTCTCACGATCCGCGACGACAAGGCGACCCGCGGCGCGAAGGGACCCCAGGTCGGGATCGTCCAGTCGTACCGGGACCTCTACAAGACGGTCCGCGACCTGTGGCACCACGACCGCAACACCGCGTACTTCCTGCTCAGCTCCGCAATCTTCCGAGACGGCCTGGCCGGAGTCTTCACCTTCGGCGGTGTGCTGGCAGCCGGCTGGTTCGGCTTCTCCCCCGGGGACGTCATCATCTTTGCCGTGGCAGCGAACGTGGTGGCCGGCATCGCCACGGTTTCGCTCGGGGTGCTCGACGACATCTTCGGTCCCAAGCGGGTGATCATGGGCTCGTTGGGTTGCATGGTCGTGCTCGGCACGCTCGTCTTCATCTTCCACGACGGCGGCACCCAGGCCTTCTGGATCCTCGGACTGGCCCTCTGCGTCTTCGTCGGGCCCGCGCAGTCGGCGTCGCGGACCTTCCTGGCGCGGCTGATCCCCGAGGGGCGCGAGGGCGAGCTCTTCGGCCTTTACGCGACCACCGGACGTGCAGTGAGCTTCATGGCGCCCGCCGCGTTCTCCGGGATGGTCCTGCTCGGGGCGGCGTTGACCGGGGCGGAGAACCTGGACGACGTCCAGTACTGGGGCATCATCGGCATCGTGCTGCTGTTGCTCATCGGCCTGCTTCTCCTGCTGCCGGTGAAGAGTCGCCTCAACGAGGAGTCCGCGCTCGCTTCCTGAATTCTGGGGTTGCGTTCTGCGGGCTGAACTCACTCAGATTCCTGCTTGATTGGGCGGAATCTTGGGGGACTCGCTAACGTTGGACAGGAGACGGTCGCAGACGCTTGGACCCCATGGCGTCACGGAACCCCATCCCGACCGTCTCTTTCCCGTCAACACGGGGACAACTGATTGTGGAGGTGGCTCAATGGCGGAGCGCACACTGCGAGGCGCGAGGCTCGGTGGCCAGAGTTTCGAGGACGAGCGCGGCATCGAGTTCGCTGGTCGTCAGCAGGTCGGCTACAAGTGCAAGAGCGGTCACGCGTTCGAGGTGACCATGTCCGACGAGGCTGACATTCCGGCCTTGTGGGAGTGCCCCAAGTGCGGCAGCGAGGCGCTGAGCACCCAGGGCATCCTCCCTGACGCTAAGAACGAGAAGCCCGTGCGCACGCACTGGGACATGCTGCTCGAGCGTCGTTCGGAGAAGGAACTCGAGGAAATCCTCAAGGAGCGCCTCGAGCTCCTGCGCGGCGGCGAGATCGGCCCGGCGCACCTGCACCGTGCCAATGCTCGCAAGCGGGTCAAGGCCGGCGCCTGACCCAGCTCAAGAGTTAGGGATCGACCACTTCGCCCCGGATCACGGAACCATCGGTTCCAGGTCCGGGGCGGCGTGCGTCTCGGGGCTGCGGAGCGGCTCCGAAGGGCGAGGTGGCCAGCACGCGGCTGGCGACCAGACCTGTCAGCAGCCGTCGGCACACGGCCCTCGAGCCGGGCAGGATCAGCAGGAGCGCGAACGCGTCGGTCACGAAGCCCGGACTGAGCATGAGGGCGCCTGCCAGGATGACCAGGGCGCCGTCGGCCAGTTCCTTCGCCGGCATCTGACCCGCCCGCAACGACTGTGTCAGCGCTCGCCAGGCCTTGGAGCCCTCCCGGCGGATCAACCAGCCGCCGGCGATCCCGGTCAGGACGAGCAACAGGATCGTCCATCCGGCGCCGATGACCTGCCCCACCTGCACCAGCACGAAGAGTTCGACGAGCGGCAGGACCACCAGCACCAGGACCAGGAGCCAGCGCAGGGAGGAACGACGAGCGTTGTTCATGACTCCATCATGCGTGACGGTGCCCAACGAGACGCCTGCGCAGTTGGGCACGACGCTCGGAGATCCCCCAACGAGTGATGAGTTTGAGTGACTCGGTAGCGACGTTCTTGCTCATCTTGGAGTCCCCCCGCTCACGCTCCACGAACTCGATGGGGACCTCGGTGATCCTCAGTCCCTGCTGGGCCGTCCGGTAGGCCATGTCAGTCTGGAACACGTATCCCGTGGAGGTCACGGTGTCGATGTCGATGGCTTCGAGGGTCTGGCGGCGGAAGAGCCGGAACCCGGCAGTGGCGTCCTTCACCTTCAGGCCCAGCAGGATGCGCACGTAGATGTTGCCGCCCCGCGAGAGGAACTCCCTGGAGCGGGGCCAGTTGACGATCGAGCCCCCGGGGACCCACCGCGATCCGATCACCAGGTCGGCGCCGGCCCCCAGGGCGTCCAGCAACAAGTGCAACTGCTCGGGCTGGTGCGAGCCGTCCGCGTCCATCTCACCGATCACGTCGTACCCCTGGTCCAACGCCACCCGGAACCCGTTGCGGTAGGCAGCTCCGAGCCCGGCCTTCTCGGTGCGGTGCACCACCTGGATCTGTGGGTCGTCCGCAGCCAAGGTCTCGACCAGCTTGCCGGTGCCGTCGGGTGAGTTGTCGTCGACGACCATCACGTCGATCTCGGGCTGGGCGCTGCGCAGCCGCTTGATGATCCACTCGATGTTGTCGGCCTCGTTGTAGGTCGGGACGACCATGACGACTCGGCCCAGTGACGACTGGTTCGGTGACGACTGGCTCACGCTTGACTCCCTCGGATCGGACGTGCTCGGCGAGCATAGGGCACACGGCCCCTCAGCGGGCCGAGCGCCAGAGTGAGCAGCACGGCAAGAACCACCGCCACCCGTCCCGGCCAGACACCCAACCACACTGCGGGTGTCACCCGGGAGGAGAGACCCACCTCGTGGACGACCGCAGAGGTCGTGCGCGGGTCCGCCTCGGCGAGGACCCGACCGCGAGGATCAATGACGCCGGTCAGCCCGTTGGTGGCCGCGACTGCCACCGCGCGGCCCGTCTCCAGGGCCCGGAGTCGGGTGATGGCGTACTGCTGCTCGATCTGGTGGGTCCGGATGAACATCGCGTTGCTGGTCTGCACCGTCACCAACTGGGCCCCGTTGCGGATCTGGGTGTGCAGCCCTTCGTCGTAGGCGACGTCGAAGCAGATGGCGTCGGCCACCTGGATTCCCCCGACCACGAGCGGAGACGGGCGCGTCCCGCTGAGCATGTCGCGGCCGATCTGGCGCAACTGCCCGAGGTTCTCCTTGAAGACCACCTCGCGCCAGGGGATGTACTCGCCGAACGGCACGGGCCAGCGTTTGGTGTAGCGGTCACCGGGACCCGTCCGCGGGTCCCACACGATGCCCTGGTTGAGCACCTGGTGCGACTCGGGCGCGTCCACCATCGCGCCCACCAGGACCGGGACACCGATCGCCGTCACCGCCCGTTCGATCCCGGTGTTGACCTGGGTGTCGCGGAAGGGGTCGACAGCCGTCGAGTTCTCCGGCCAGAGCACGAAGTCGAGTGCAGGTGCTGCACCGGAGCGGACATCTGCGGCCAGCGCCACGGTCGCCTCCACGTGGTTGCGGGTGACCTCGCGGTGCACTGCCACCAGGTCGTCACCAGACCCGGGGACGTCACCCTGGACCGCCGCCACCGTCGCGGAGCCTTCGGTTCGTGGGTCCCAGGTCAGCACGTTGGGTGTGATGGTCAGCGCCGCCAGGACAAGCACGACGGGCACCCCGACGCGGGCCGCAGGCCGATCGGCGACCAACCACGCCAGGACCGTGCCCGAGAGGGCCAGGAGGAAGCTGACGCCGGTGAAGCCGTACCAGGGCAGCCCCTCCGCCCACACGGAGTCCACGACGCCGTACGAGAGCCGGCCCCACGGCATGCCGCTGAAGGGCCACGAACCGCGTACGGTCTCCACCGCCACCCAGCACACGGCCGCCCACAACGGCCACCACCTGGAGCGTCCCACCACGGAGAAGGCCAGGCCCAGGGGCACGAAGAAGGCTGCTTCCAGGGCGGAGAGGCCGATCCACGCGTCCGTACCGACCGCGCGCATCCACACCTGCAGGACGAAGAAGAACGCGATCCCGAAGGTCAGGGACGGGAGCCAGGCCGTTCGGGGCGCAAGGCCCCGAACGCAGAGCAGGAGCACTGCCACGCTCGGCAGCGTCAACCAGGTCCACGCCAATGGCTCCGAGGCTCCGGCAAGTGCCACACCGGCGACAGCGGCGAGGAGGACGCGGAGGAGCACGCAGCCAACGTACCCGCTGGGTGTGTGGGGCTGGATCTCAGTTGCCTGCCAGCGCCAGGGCCAGACGCTCGCTCGAGGTCCCCAGACCCCAGGTGGCGTCGAGTGCGGCCACGGCGTCCTGATCCGCCGGCTGGCGGGGGCGGAGCATGCTGCCGCGGTCCAGATCGAGGTCACGGCGCACGGCCACGACCACCGGTGCGACTTCCAGGTAGTCCAGCGCGGCGAGGATCCTGCGTCGTGGGCCGGCAGCCATCCCCGACTTCTCGTCGTGGGCAGCCGCCACGATCCCGGCGACGTCGTGGAACTGCGTCAACAGTGACGCTGCCGTCTTCTCCCCCACCCCGGCCACTCCGGGGAGCCCGTCGGAGGCGTCTCCGCGCAGCGTCGCGAAGTCTGCGTACTGGGCGGCCTCGACGCCGTACTTGGCGCGCACCCAGGCGTTGTCGACCCGCTCGTGCTTGCTGACTCCTCGAGCGGTGTAGAGGATGCGGACCTGCTGCTCGTCGTCGACCAGCTGGAAGAGGTCGCGGTCACCGGTGACGACGTCGACCGGCATGCCGGCTCCGGTGGCGAGGGTCCCGATGACGTCGTCGGCCTCCATGTCCTCAGCGCCGATGACCGTGATCCCCCACGCCGCCAGCACATCGAGGATGATCGGGATCTGGACCTGGAGGGGGTCCGGGACCTCCTCCACGTCAGCCGCACCGGCGACCTCCTCGACGACACGGTGGGACTTGTACGTCTCGACCAGGTCGACGCGCCACTGCGGGCGCCAGTTGTCGTCCCAGCAACAGACCAGGTGGGTCGGGTCGTACTCCTCGGTGAGGCGACTGATGAAGTCCATCAGGCCTCGTACGGCGTTGACGGGCGTCCCGTCGGGGGCACGCAAGGTGTCCGGGACACCGAAGAAGGCCCTGAAGTAGAGGGAGGCGGTGTCGAGCAGGAGGAGACGCTGGTCAGACATGGCGGAAGCCTGTCACAGGTCCCGACCGCTGTGCATGCCGCCGAACCGGTGCCTCACTCCCCCGTCATGGAGATCGCGACCACGCCGCGGCGCAGGAGTTTGGTGGCTTCCCGTGCGGTCTTGCGCAGCGGGGTGCCGGCACCCGCGTCGGCGATCTGCCCGCAGAAGTCGAGCAACTGCTTCATCAGACGTACGAAGTCTCCCGCGGCCAGGCCGGTCACCATCAGGATGTCGTCGAGGTCGTCGCCCTCGGCCCACCGCCAGGCCGCCCAGGCGAATCCGGGGTCGGGCTGGCGCAGGAAGTCGAGCCGGTGGTCCTTCTCGAGGGTGTCCAACTGGCGCCAGAGTCGGGTCGTCTCGACGAGTGCCCGCTGGACCGGCTCAGACGGTTGCCGCGGCGACGTGGCGTCGTCGGAGCGACGCGCCTCGAACACCAGGGCGGAGAGGGCGCCGGCGAGCTCGGCGGCGGTGAGGTCGTCCCAGACCTGCTCGCGGATCGCCTCGGCGGCGACCAGATCCATCTCGGTGTAGATCCGCATCAGGTGGCGACCACGCTCGGTCACCGAGTCAGCCTCGAGGTAGCCCAGCACCGTGAGGACGGTGCAGACCCGGTCGAAGGTGCGGGCCACCGTGTTGGTGCGGTTCTCGACCCGACGCCGCAGGGTGTCACTGTCCCGGGTCAGCTTGAACCAGCGCTCCGCCCACCGGGCGTGGTCCTCCCGGTCGGCGCAACCGTGGCAGGGATGCGACTTGAGTTGGCTCCGCAGCTGGGAGAGCTCCCGTTCGATGCCGTGGTCGACGTTTCCGCCCTTGGGTCCACCTCGCGTCGCGCGCCGCTCCAGGCCGCGGGTGCGGCTCTGCAGGGCCATGGCGAGGTCGCGACGGTCCTGCGGGTTGCGGCCGTTGAACTGCTTCGGGATCTTGACCCGTCCGCGCGACTCGACCGGCACCGGGAAGTCCGGCGCTGCCAGTCGGCGGGCCTGACGGTCCAGGGTGACGACGTACGGGCGTGGGTCGTCGGGGTTGCCGTTGCCGGGGTCGACGACCACCGCCCACCCGGCGAGCTTGCCGGCCGGGATCTCGATGACGTCACCCGGCTTGAGCGCCACCAGAGAGGCGAGTGCCTCCGTGCGCCGGTCGGCTCGACGGGAACGCGACGCAGCCTTCTCGAGGTCGGAGATCTGACGCCGCAGCCCGGCGTACTCCATGAAGTCGCCCAGGTGGCAGGTCGCGGCCTCTCGGTAGCCGTCGAGCGCCTCCTCCGCCTTGCGCAGCTGACGGGCGAGCCCGACCACAGCGCGGTCGGCCTGGAACTGCGCGAACGAGAGCTCGAGGAGCTCACGGGATCGCTCACGGCCGAACTGGTTCACCAGGTTGACCGCCATGTTGTACGACGGCTTGAAGGACGAACGCAACGGGTACGTCCGGGTGGAGGCGAGCCCTGCCACCTCGGCAGGGTCCATCCCGGGCTGCCAGAGGACCACCGCGTGGCCCTCGACGTCCAGACCGCGACGTCCGGCGCGACCGGTGAGCTGGGTGTACTCCCCCGGGGTCAGGTTCGCGTGGGTCTCGCCGTTCCACTTCGACAGCTTCTCGATGACGACCGTGCGAGCCGGCATGTTGATGCCCAGGGCCAGCGTCTCGGTGGCGAACACGACCTTCACCAGCCCGCGGGCGAAGAGCCCTTCGACGACCTTCTTGAAGGCGGGGAGCAACCCGGCGTGGTGCGAGGCGATGCCGCGGGTGAGCGCCTCGTGCAACTCGTGGTAACCGAGGACCTCGAGGTCTGCCTCGGGCAGGGACCTTGCCGCCTCCTCGACGGCCCGATGGATCTCGTCGCGTTCCTCCGGCGTCGTGAGACGTACGTTGGCCGCCAGGAGCTGAGAGACCGCTGCGTCGCAACCCTTGCGGGAGAAGATGAAGACGATCGCCGGCAACAGCCCCTGACGCTCGAGTCGCTCGACGAGATCCACGCGGCTCGGGACCCAGACCCGGCGACCGTTGCCCACGTCGCGCCCGCCTCTCGGAGCCCCGGACCGGCCCTTGCGCGGCGCACGACGGTCGCGCATGAGACGCGCGCTGGCGAAGTCGTCGCGAGCCACCCGCATCAGCTCCCCGTTCACCGGGGCGCCTTCCTTCACGAAGCCTGCGCTGGCGTCCACGTCCGAACTCGCGAAGAGGTCGAGGATGCGGCGCCCCACCATCACGTGCTGGAAGAGGGGCACCGGACGGCGCTCCTCCACGATGGTGGTGGTGGCACCGCGCACGGTCTCCAGCCACTCGCCGAACTCCTCGGCGTTGGAGACGGTCGCCGAGAGGGAGACGACCTGCACCGACTCGGGCAGGTGGATGATGACCTCTTCCCAGACGGCCCCTCGTGAACGGTCAGCCAGGTAGTGGACCTCGTCCATCACCACGTACCCGAGGTCGAGCAGGGTGTGGGAGCTGGCGTAGAGCATGTTGCGCAGGACTTCGGTGGTCATCACGACCACGGGAGCCTCGCCGTTGATCGCGTTGTCGCCGGTCAGCAGTCCCACGTTGTCGGCCCCGTGTCGGGCCACGAGCTCCTGGTACTTCTGGTTGGAGAGCGCCTTGATCGGTGCGGTGTAGAAGCACTTGCGTCCCTCACGCAGGGCCATGTGGACCGCGAACTCGCCCACGACGGTCTTGCCCGAACCGGTGGGAGCCGCGACGAGGACGCCTCTACCCTCTTCCACCTCGCGACAGGCGGCGAGCTGGAAGTCGTCCAGCGCGAACGGGTACTGGCCGACGAACTCGGCGAGCGCGGGATGCTCGCGGTCGCGCCGGAACTGGGCGTACGCCTCGGACGGGGAAGTCATGACCACACCTTCACTGCCAGGGGAATGCACTCGACCGTGAGCGGAAGGGATCCGATCCGTTCCCCGTCCGCATATCCGACCACGCCCGGGGCGGCAACGGTCACTCGGCGCGCGCGGAAGCGTTCGTACTGGGGGTGCGTGACATGGGTCCCGGAGAAGAGCTTGGGATAGGTCTTCACGAGCTCCAGTCGACTCACCGGCTTGATCACGACGACATCGAGAAGGCCGTCGTCAAGGAGAGCGCCGTCGGTGATCCGCAGCCCTCCGCCGAAGGAAGGCCCGTTGCCCACCGCGACGAGCATCGCGTCCAGCTGATGGGTCACGCCGTCCAGGTCGAGCGTGTAGGACAGTGGCCGGAACGTCCTCAGCTCCGCCACGGTGGCCAGGTTGTACCGCATCTGGCCGCGCGGCCAGGTCATCTTGGCGGCGCGTTCGCTGACGACTGCATCGAACCCGGCCGCGAGGACGGTGATGAACCACTGGTCCCCCGCACGCGCCAGATCGACTGCACGGGTGCGGCCACGCACGACCAGGTCAGTGGCGGCGACCGGGTCCTTCAGCGGGATGTCGAAGTACCGGGCCGCGTCGTTGCCGGTGCCGGTGGGGATGATGCCGAGCGACACGTCGGTGCCCGCCACGGCCTGGAGACCGAGGTGGACCGAACCGTCACCGCCGATGACGACAATGCCTTCGACCCCGTCGGCGACCGCGTCCCGGGCGAGCTGGACAGCGTGGTCGGCGTCCCGCGCGCACAGGTCGCGCACCCGGATGCCGCTGGCGCGCAGCCGGGCGGCGACCAACGGTCGCAGGCGAGACGAACGGCCTCGGCCGGCGCCCGGATTCGCGAGGAGCGCGACTTCTCGCGTGCTGGTCACCACGGGAGGGACCCTACCTGCTGGGCGGAGGGGAAGCCGGGCTCAGAGCGGTGAGAGCTCGTCGTCACCGATCGCGACGGCGGCCTTCTTGCGTCCCCGCACCCGGTCGATGAAACGCGCGATCACTTCGGCGATCAGGAAGAGACCGAGCATCGGCAACGCCAGCATGAGCATCGAGAACGGGTCGGTCGAGGGGGTCGCGACGGCGGCGAAGACGAAGGTGCCGACGACGATCCAGGGCCGGTACTTGCCGATGGTCTTCCCGGAGACGACCCCGGCCAGGCTGAGCATCACGACGAAGAGCGGGATCTGGAAGGAGATGCCGAAGACCAGCAGCATCCGGGTGAAGAAGGAGAAGTAGGCCCCGAACTCGATCAGGTTCTGCATGGCGTCCGGTGTGAAGCCGATCAGCACCTCGAGACCCTTGGGCAGTACGTAGTAGCCCACGGCCACACCAGCCATGAAGAGCGGACCTGCGATGACTGCGAAGAGTCGTGACCACATCTTCTCGTTCTTGTGCAGACCGGGCACGATGAAGCCCCAGATCTGGCTGAGCCAGAACGGGCTGGCCAGCACCAGCGCAGCAACCGCGCACAGCTTGATGCGCAACATCAGTGGGCCGGTGGCCCCGGCCACGTACGCCTCGGTCTGCACATCCTGGTCGAGGGCGATCCGGGCGTCGTTGTACGGCCCGAGAATCGCCTCCAGCAGCTCCTCGTGGAAGTAGAGCGCAACCACGAAGATGGCGAAGAACACGAACAACGAACGCATGAGGCGCCCGCGGAACTCACGCAGGTGGTCACCCAAGGGCATTCGCCCGTCGGGACCGATGGGGTGGAGGGGCTTGATGCTGAACAAGCCCAGAAGACTGCGAATCACCGCCTTGGGTCAGCGGGTGGTGTCGTCGCGAGGCGTCGGCGAGTCGACGTCGATGATGTCGTCGTCCACCTGCTCTGCCCGCAGGTTGGTCTGGTCGGAGTCGCTGTCCTTCAGGCCCTTGGTCTCAGCCTTGAAGATGCGCAGGGCACGGCCGCTGCCACGCGCGAGCTCAGGGAGCTTGGCTGCACCGAAGACGAGCACGACGATGGCCAGGATGATGAGGAGCTCAGGAGCGCCGAGGCCGATGAGCGGAGCGAGGAACAAGTTCATTTCAGTCCTTGGGTCATGAAACGGTTGTCGTCATCCTAAGGGTGGTTCACCCGTAGAAGTTTTTGGTCTCGCTGGCGATTCTCAGAACCTCCGTGGACACCGACTCCGGCGCCACGACGGTGACGTCCGGTGCAAGGCGGAGAACGAGCTGGTGGAGCCAGCGTACGTCAATCACACGCAGGGTGACCTGGGTGAAACCCCCGTCGAGGTGCCGCACGTGGTCGACGGGATAGTACTCGGGCACCCATCTCGCGCCCGGCGCCAGCAGCAGGGTCACCTCCGCGGAGTCCTCGGAGGCAGTGAAGAGGTGGATCGACAACGGTTCGTCCGCGGCTCCGGGCGGTGTGGTCGCGGGAGTGTCCAGCAGTTCGAGCGCCTGGATCCGGTCGAGACGGAAGACGCGACGGTCCTCGGCGCTGTGGCACCACGCCTCGAGGTAGTCCACCCCGTCCACCGTCGCCACCTGCACCGGATCGACCGTACGATCGCTCACCTCGTCACGTGAGGGGACGAAGTAGCTGATCCGTACCTGGGTGCCGCGAGCCACGGCGGTGTCGAGATCGGTGCGCGTGCGAGCAGCCACCGACTCCTCGGGCGTGATCTCGATCTGCTGGTGCACACTGCCCTCGGCAGCAGCGATCTCCAACTTCGCGATGACCCGATCGACCACCTCGCGCGAGTCGAGAGACGAGGAGTCGCGCACCGCCCGCAGGGCAACGATCAAGGCCGTGGCCTCGGTGGCACTCAGACGCACGGGTCGCGCGAGGTACTCGGCGTTCGAGACGTGGATGACTCCTTCGGAGCCGTCCTCCTCGAGGGTGTCGAGGTCCACGTCGATCAGGTCGTCGGGCATGCCACCCGGAAGGCCGCACATCAGGAGAACCCTGAGGTCCTTGACGACCTGGGCGCGGGTGGTGCCGAGAGCGGCCGCGGCCTCTGCCACCTTGAGCCCCTCACGGCGGTGCAGCAGCGGGACCAGCGCCAACAGCCGCGCCACCTGGTCGCGGGACCCCGTCCCAGCCCGACTCATGGTGCCGTTCCCGTCGTCGGGACGGAGAGAGCCGCCACCAGTTGGTCGAGACGTCCACCCACGTGATCGCGAAACTCCGGAGGCGACTCGGCGAAGGCGTTGGTGCCGAGGGTCAGCACCTCGGCGGAGACTTCGGACAGCGCGCCCTCGACCCGGAGGCGGTCCCAGTGATCCGCGCCGTCAGGGCCGGACACCCCGGAGGCCAGCAAGGTCCCGCGCCGGCGTAGAGCGTGGCCCGCGCCAGTGCGCAAGAGGACGTCGAGGGGCTGCTTGTCCGTGGCTGGCTTCAGTCGACGGGCGACCTCACGTACGTCGGTCCCGGCGGGCACCTGGAAGGCGTCCGGTCGTGTCCCCAACCGGGTTGCCCCCTCGACCCGGGAGAGCCGGAAGATCCGCTCCTGCTTGCGGTCCACGTCGAGGCCGAGCACGTACCAGCGGCCCGACTCGCGGATCACGCCCCACGGCTCGAGTCGGCGACGCCCGGCGCTGTCAGAGCCTGGCGTGCGGTAGTCGAACGTCACGGTGCGTCGTTCCTGGGTGGCGGTCCAGAAGTCGTCGAAGGTCGGCTCCTCCGCGGTGATCCGGGGTTCACTGATGGAGAGTGGCGAGCCTGCCTCCAGCGGTAACCCTGGCACCAGTTTGCGCAGCGCAGCGGCGGTGGAGTCAGCGAGTGTGGCGTGGTGCCACACCTTGCCGGCCAGCGTGAGCACTGAGGCTTCCTCGGCGGTCAGCGCGATCTCGGGCAGAGCCAGGTCGTCCGGCCTGATCCGGTACCCCACCTCGTCGTCGAAGTAGGCGGAGAGTTGCCCGACCTCGATCGGGACGCCGAGGGCGCGCAGCTCCTCCTTGTCCCGGTCGAACATCCGGTCGAAGGCATCGCCCGCCTGGTCGGGGTAGAGCACCTGCCGGATGCGCTCCTTGGGGACGTAGCGCTGCTGCACGAGCAGCATGATCAGCAGGTTGAGCAGGCGTTCGCTACGACTGGCGGACAATCGATGGGGCTCCTGTTCGGGAGGGAGGCTCAGGCCGCGCCGAGGATGTCCACGACGAAGACCAACGTGTCGGTGCCCTCGATGCCGGCGTCCGGCTGACCGGCTTCACCGTAACCGAGCTCCGGCGGGATCTGGACGATCACACGCGATCCGATGCGCTGCCCCACCAGTGCCTGGTCCCAGCCCTGGATGACCTGACCGACGCCGATCGGGAAGGAAGCGGCCTCTCCGCCACTGTAGGAGCTGTCGAAGGGCTCGTCGCCCTGGTGGACCTGACCCACGTAGTGCGCGATCAAGGTCTGACCGGCCTTGACCTTCTTGCCCTTGCCGTCGATCAGCTTCGTCACCTGGAGCTTGCCGTTCGGCTTCGGGGTGCCCTTGAAGTCGAGCACCGGCACCTCGCCGTCCTTGAAGGTGACCTGGGGAGCCCAGGCAGCGGGGTCGACCTTGGCGCCCTTCGCCGACTTGAGCGCGTTCTTCTTGGCCTTCTCCAGGTCGGCCGCCGCCTTCTCCTGGGCCTTGGCCTGGTCCTCCTGCTGCTTCTTCATCGCCGCGACCTCGTCGGCCGGCACGGCCTCCACGAGCTCAGCGATGATCAGGACGCTGTCGCCCTCACCGAAGCCCAGCCCCGGGTTGCCCTGCTCGCCGAATGCCTCCTCGGCCGGGGACGCGACAGCGACCACGGAGCCCATGGGGTGGCCGATGAAGGCCGCCTTCAGGGCCGGGGTGAGCTCCTTGTTGAGTTCGAGGGCCAGGGGGTCGGACTGCTCGTAGCTGCTCTCGGCCTCCTCCTCGGTGAATCCGTTGCCGAACCAGTAGTGCACCCGGACGGTGTCACCCTCCTTGGTCTCATCTCCGTCACCCTCGACGAGGACCTCGGTCTCGACCTCGGTGGGCTCCAACTTGCCCTGCCACTTGACCTCGGGCGCCTTGCCGGCCTCAGCCGTGATGTCGACGTTGTCGAGGCCCTTGTCGGCCTCCTCGCCACATGCAGCGAGGGAGAGGAGGCTGAGGCTGAGGGCCGCAGCAGCAAAGCGGTGACGAAGCACGGAAAGACCTTTCGTGGAGTGCAGTGATCCAGCGCGGGCAACAGTAGCCCCCGCACCTGAGATTTCGCGGAGAGCAGGCCCTACATACCCGCAATGAGTCTGGCGACCCGCTCGTCCTCGGAACGGAACGGGTCCTTGCACAGCACCGTGCGCTGGGCCTGGTCGTTGAGCTTGAGATGGACCCAGTCGACCGTGAAGTCCCGGCCCTGCTCCTGGGCCCGCTGGATGAACTCCCCGCGCAACTTGGCCCTGGTGGTCTGGGGCGGAACGGTCTTCGCCCGCTCGATGCTGGCCTCGTCGGCGACGCGCGCGACTGCTCCGCGCCCTTCGAGCAGGTAGTAGAGCCCGCGGTCGCGGCGGATGTCGTGGTAGGCGAGATCGAGTTGGGCGACCCGCGGATCCTCCAGGGAGAGCCCGTGCACCTCGCGGTAGCGCTCGATCAGCCGCCACTTGATCACCCAGTCGATCTCCCTCTCCACCATGCTGAGATCGCCGGACTCCACTGCCTTCAGCGTGCGCTCCCACAGATCCAGTGCTCGGTCCAGGGTGGGGGTGCGGATGCCGCGGCGGTCCACGAAGTCGAGGGCGCGTGACAGGTATTCCGACTGGATGTCGACCGCGCTGGCCTCCCTGCCGTTCGCCAGGCGAACCGTGCGCCGGCCGGTGAGGTCGTACGACATCTCGCGGATCGCTCGGATCGGGTTCTCCAGGGTGAGGTCGCGCATCACGACCCCCTCCTCGAACATCCGGAGCACCAGGTCGCAGCTGGCCACCTTCAGCAGCGTGGTGGTCTCACTCATGTTCGAGTCCCCCACGATCACGTGGAGCCGGCGGTACTGCTCTGCATCGGCGTGCGGCTCGTCGCGGGTGTTGATGATGGGTCGGCTGCGGGTGGTGGCACTGGAGACGCCTTCCCAGATGTGCTCAGCGCGCTGGGAGACCGAGTACGTCGCCCCGCGCGGCGTCTGCATCACCTTGCCGGCCCCGACCATGATCTGGCGCGAGACGAGGAACGGGATCAGCACGTCGGCCAGGGTCGAGAACTCCCCCTGCCGCGAGATCAGGTAGTTCTCGTGGCAGCCGTAGGAGTTCCCGCCGGAGTCCGTGTTGTTCTTGAACAGGTAGATGTCGCCGTGGACACCCTCCTGCGTGAGCCGCTCCTGGGCATCCAGGAGCAGGTCTTCCAGGACGCGCTCCCCCGCCTTGTCGTGGGTGAGCAGCTCGACCACGTCGTCACACTCAGGGGTCGCGTACTCGGGGTGACTTCCCACGTCGAGATAGAGACGCGCGCCGTTGCCGAGGAACACGTTGCTGCTGCGTCCCCAGGCGACGACCTTGCGGAAGAGGTAGCGAGCCACCTCGTCCGGACTGAGACGCCGCTGACCCTGGAACGTGCACGTGACGCCGTACTCGTTCTCGATCCCCATGATCCTGCGGTCCATGTCACCACCCTAGGGGTAGCGGCAAGGATCGAGGAGGGCTCAGAGGTCGGTGTCGGGCGCCGGGGCGGTGTCGGAGCCCGCCTCGGAGTCGACCGCAGAGCCGCGAGGGGTCGGGTCCGCGACCGTCGGCAGCAGCAGCTCGGAGAGTCGCGCGCCCCGGAGGCGGTAGAACTTCCGCATCTGTGCCCTGGTGCGGTCCAGCACGGCCACCTCGAGGTCATCCACGCCGATGGTGCGGTCTCCCTGCTCGGAGTGACCCAGCGCAGCGACGGCCAGTCGCACGGCTGCCTCCAGCGTGCAGCCCTGGACGAAGTTCTCCTCCAGGTGGGCGGCGACCACCTCGGCGGCGCCCCCCATCACGGCGAAGTCGTGCTCGTCGGCGACCTGTCCGTCGTAGGTCAGGCGGTAGAGCTGGTCCTCGGAGGCAACGTCGCCCACCTCTGCCACGAACAGTTCCACCTCGTACGGCTTCTCCCCCGCCGCGCTGAAGATGGTCCCCAGCGTCTGCGCGTACGCATTCGCCAGCCCCCGCCCGGTGACGTCGCGGCGGTCGTAGGAGTAGCCACGCATGTCGGCGAGTCGGACTCCGGCGATGCGCAGGTTCTCGAACTCGTTGTAACGGCCGACCGCAGCGAACGCGATGCGGTCGTAGATCTCGGAGACCTTGTGCAGCGCCTGCGAGGGGTTCTCCGAGGCGAACAGCACGCCGTCGGCGTACTGGACGACGACGACAGAGCGGCCTCGGGCGATGCCCTTGCGGGCGAAGTCGGCCCGGTCCTTCATCATCTGCTCGGGTGAGACGTAGAACGGGGTGCTCATCGAGAATGCTCCTCAGCCAACGGGTCGGGGGTCGTCACAGCAGCTCAGCCACCGGTCCGTCGGGGCGCCTCATGCGTGCGGCCACCACGCGGTCGGCGACCTCGGCGACGAGCTCGTCGCTCAGTCGGCGTCCACCGTCAGCCGTGACGACCTGCACCACGGGGAAGATGCGCCGGGTCAGGTCCGGCCCACCGGTGGCGGAGTCGTCGTCAGCGGCGTCGTAGAGGGCCTGGATGACCGCGCCCACGCAACCGCCCTCGCCGAGGTCGTCGCGGTAGAGCTTCTTCAACGAGCCTCTCGCGAACAGCGAGCCCGACCCCACGGCGTGGAAGGCGGTCTCCTCGTAGCGGCCGCCGGTGACGTCGTACGAGAAGATCCGGCCCTTCTCCGACTCCAGGTCGAAGCCGGCGAATAGCGGTACCACGGAGAGTCCCTGCATGGCCATGCCCAGGTTGTTGCGGATCAGTGCAGCCAGTCGGTTGGCCTTGCCGTCCATCGAAAGCGTGGTGCCCTCGATCTTCTCGTAGTGCTCCAGCTCGGTCTGGAAGAGACGCACCATCTCGACCGCCAGGCCGGCAGTGCCGGCAATGCCGACCGCCGAGTACTCGTCGGCAGGGAAGACCTTCTCGATGTCACGCTGGGCGATGATGTGGCCCATCGTCGCCCGCCGATCGCCGGCCATCACGACGCCACCGTCGAACGTGGCCGCGACGATCGTGGTGGCGTGGGGCGCCAGCCCGGCTGCGTCACCGGCCGGCAGGACGCCGCGCCCCGGCAGGAGATCGGGGGCCTGAGCCGCCAGGAAGTCGGTGAACGAGACGGAGCCGGGCTGCATGTACGCCGCGGCGAGCCGGGGCGAGTCACTCGGACCGATCACTCACTCGCCACCCTTCTGGATGAAGGACTTCACGAAGTCCTCGGCGTTGCTCTCGAGGACTTCGTCGATCTCGTCGAGGATCGCGTCCACGTCGTCGTCGAGCGACTCCTTGCGTGCGGCCACGTCCGTCTCGTTGACGTCAGCGGCGATCTCTTCGTCCTCGGACGACCTACGCGAGTGCTTCTGCTCCTGGGCCATGGGAAGACCCTATCGGGAACTACCTCGTCAGCGTGGTGAAGAGTTCGCCCGCGGTGCGGCACGTGTCGAGCAACTGCCCCACGTGCTGCTTGGTCCCCCGCAGCGGGTCGAGGGTGGGGATTCGCTGCAGTGCGTCATGACCGGGCAGGTCGAAGATGACCGAGTCCCAGGACGCCGCAGCCACCTCGTCGGGGTACTGGGACAGGCAGCGCCCCCTGAAGTAGGCCCGGGTGTCGTCCGGAGGGGTGCTCTCGGCTCGGGACGTGGTGTCGGGATCGACCAGACGACGCATCCGACCCGCGGCGAGCAGACGGTGGTACAGCCCTCGCTCCGGGCGGATGTCCGCGTACTGCAGATCGATCAGGTGGAGTTTGGCGTCCGACCAGTCGAGCCCGTCCCGGTCCCGGTACTGCTGGAGCAGCTTGAGCTTGGCGACCCAGTCGAGCTCCTCGGCACACTGCCAGAGGTCCCGCTCCAGACGATCGAGCACCGATCCCCATCGGTCGAGCACGTCGCGTGTCTGCCCATCGGTGCTGTCACCGGTGTGCTTCTCCACGTAGTCCTGGGCCATCTCCAGGTAGATCCGCTGCAGCTCCAGTGCCGTCATCCTCCGTCCGTCGGCCAGTGTGAGCAGGTGTTTCAGGGTCGGATCGTGCGAGACCTCGTGCAGGGCGTGCACTGGTGAGACGACGGAGAGGTCCTGGTGGATGAACCCGTCCTCGATCATGGCGAGCACCAACGACGTGGTCCCGGCCTTGAGATAGATCGAGGTCTCGGAGAGGTTGGCGTCACCGACGATCACGTGGAGGCGGCGCCAGCGCTCCGGGTCGGCGTGCGGCTCGTCGCGCGTGTTGATGATCGGGCGCTTCAGAGTCGTCTCGAGCCCCACCTCCACCTCGAAGAAGTCGGCTCGCTGACTGACCTGGAAGTCATGACGTCTCCCGTCCTGCCCGATCCCGACCCGGCCTGCGCCACACACCACCGGACGACTCACGAAGAAGGGGATCAGGTGCTTGACGATCTCCTGGAACGGCGTGGACCGTCGCATGAGGTAGTTCTCGTGGGCGCCGTAGGAGGCTCCCTTGTTGTCGGTGTTGTTCTTGTAGAGCAGGATCGGGGCAGTCCCGTCGCGAGCGCTGGCCAACTGCTGGGCCCGCAGCATCACCAACTCCCCCGCCTTCTCCCACGTCACCACGTCCAGCGGCGTGGTCACCTCGGGGCTGGAGTACTCGGGGTGCGCGTGGTCGACGTAGAGCCGGGCCCCGTTGGTGAGGATCACGTTGGCCAGGCCGACGTCCTCGTCGGTCAACTGGGACGCGTCAGCGCTCGACCTTGACATGTCGAAGCCGCGGGCGTCACGCAGCGGGGACTCCTCCTCGAAGTCCCAGCGGGCACGCCGAGCGGCCACCTGGGCACTGGCGTACGCGTTCACGATCTGTGATGACGCATGCATCGGGTTGGCCTCAGGACGGCCCTGCACCGAGATGCCGTACTCGACCTCGGTGCCCATCACCCGGCTGACTGACATCGCCGGCTACAGGTACTGACCGGTGTTCGACGCCGTGTCGATGCTGCGGCCGGGTTCGGTGCCCTGCTTGCCGGTGACGAGAGTGCGGATGAAGACGATGCGTTCGCCCTTCTTGCCCGAGATCCGCGCCCAGTCGTCCGGGTTCGTGGTGTTGGGGAGGTCCTCGTTCTCCTTGAACTCGTCCACGCAGGCCTGGAGCAGGTGTTGCACGCGGATGCCCCTCTGGTCGAGGTCGAGCAGGTCCTTGATCGCCATCTTCTTCGCGCGGTCGACGATGTTCTGGATCATGGCGCCCGAGTTGAAGTCCTTGAAGTACAGGATCTCCTTGTCACCGTCCGCGTAGGTGACTTCGAGGAAGCGGTTCTCGTCGGTCTCCGTGTACATGCGCTCGACGGTGGCCCGGATCATCGCGTGCACGCACGCAGCGCGGTCACCGCCGAACTCCCGCAGGTCGTCGTCGTGCAACGGCAGGTCGGCGGTCAGGTACTTGGTGAAGATGTCACGCGCCGACTCGGCGTCGGGACGCTCGATCTTGATCTTCACGTCGAGTCGCCCCGGACGCAGGATCGCCGGGTCGATCATGTCCTCACGGTTGGAGGCCCCGATGACGAGCACGTTCTCCAGGGTCTCGACTCCGTCGATCTCGCTGAGCAACTGCGGCACGATCGTGTTCTCGACGTCGGAGGAGACACCGGAACCCCGGGTCCGGAAGAGCGAATCCATTTCGTCGAAGAAGACGATCACCGGAGTGCCCTCACTGGCCTTCTCCCGAGCGCGCTGGAAGACCAGGCGGATGTGTCGCTCTGTCTCACCGACGTACTTGTTGAGCAGCTCGGGACCCTTGATGTTGAGGAAGTAGGAGCGCCCTTCGGCTCCCGTCTTCGCCGCCACCTTCTTGGCCAGGGAGTTGGCCACCGCCTTGGCGATCAACGTCTTGCCGCACCCGGGTGGGCCGTAGAGCAGGACACCCTTCGGCGGCTTCAACTTGTGGTCCAAAAAGAGGTCGGGGTGCAGGTACGGCAGCTCGACAGCGTCGCGGATCGCGTCGATCTGCGCGCCGAGTCCCCCGATGGACTCATAGTCGATGTCCGGGACCTCTTCGAGGACCAACTCCTCGACCTCGGACTTGGGCACCCGCTCATAGGCGTAGCCCGAACGTGTGTCGGTCAGGAGCGAGTCGCCGGCACGAAGGGGACCATCGAGCAGCGGATCGGCCAGTCGCACGACTCGTTCCTCGTCGGTGTGTCCGATGACGAGGGCTCGCTGACCGTCGGCCAAGACCTCCTTGATCATCACCACGTCGCCGACCTGCTCGAAGCCACAGGCTTCGACCACGTTCATCGCTTCGTTCAGCATCAGCTCCTGGCCACGGCGCAGGGCCTTCACGTCCACCGCCGGGCTGACCGTCACCCGCATCTTGCGGCCACCGGTGAAGACGTCGACCGTCCCGTCGTCATTGGCGTCGAGGAAGACGCCGAAGCCGGTCGGCGGCTGGGCGAGACGGTCCACCTCCTCGCGCAGGGACGTGATCTGGTCGCGAGCCTCGCGCAAGGTCTGGGCCATGCGTTCGTTCTGGCCGGACAGCGCCGCCAGACGGCTCTGGGCCTCCGCCAGGCGCTGATCCGTCCCGAAGGAAGGCTCAGGACTGGCTGCCAGACGGCGCCGAAGGCCGGCGACCTCGTCCTCGAGGTCGCGTACGTGCCGCGCGAGTGCTTCAGGACTGGGCCCCGGACCGGGGTTGTCGAACGAGTTCATCGCGTTCACCTCCACTTCTGGTGACCCTACCGATGTGGTGGGGGAAGGGAAGGCGAAGCGCCCCGGAACAGTTCACATTTCTCACGAGATCTGTCCGGGAGCGCTGTGTGACGTCAGTCGTCAGCCCGGTCCTCGAGCATCTGCGGCGGCAGGCCGTCGGGGCGGGGACCGTGGTAGTCGGGCCCGTACGCCCCGGGGGCCGGCCGACGCTTCTTCAACGGAGCCTTCTCCCCGGGTGCCATCCGCCGGGCCGTGACCAGGAAGGCGGTGTGACCGATCATCTTGTGGTCCGGGCGCACGGCCAGGCCCTCCACGTGCCAGTCGCGGACCAGTGACTCCCAGGGGTGGGGCTCAGTGAAACCACCGTGGGCACGAAGGGTCTCGACGACCCGCGAGAGCTGGGTGGTGGTGGCGACGTACACGCAGACGATGCCGCCGGGGACGAGGGCCTCGGCAACCACGTCGACGCACTCCCAGGGCGCGAGCATGTCGAGGATGATCCGGTCGACCGGGTGGTCGAGGGAGGGCAACTCCTCGGTGAGATCGCCCAGGCGCAGGTCCCACGCGGGGTGATCACCCCCGAAGAACTGGGTGACGTTGCGGCGCGCCACGTCATGGAACTCCTCACGCCGTTCATAGCTGATCACCTGGCCCTGGGGGCCCGCCGCGCGCAGCAGGGAGCACGTCAGGGCGCCGGAGCCTGCCCCTGCCTCGACCACACGGGCTCCCGGGAAGATGTCGGCCATCGCCACGATCTGCGCCGCGTCCTTGGGGTAGATCACCGCGGCACCGCGCGGCATCGAGACGACGAACTCAGAGAGCAGCGGTCGGAAGACGAGGTACTCGCCGCCTGCGGACGAGGCGACGGTGAAGCCTTCCTCGCGACCGATCAACTCGTCGTGCTCGATGTGACCCTTGTTGGAGAAGAAGCGCTTCTCCGCGACGAGCTCGAAGTTGTGCTTGCGGCCCTTCTGGTCGATCAGCCGCACCCACTCCCCCACGCGCAGGGGTCCGCGGTGGACTCCCGACCAGGCTTCGACGGGGACATCAGCGGGTACGGAGGGCGCATCAGACATACGCCGAACTTTAGTGTGCGTGGTCCCGGAAGGCGCGATCGACGTCGGCGGTCGAGAGGACGCCGTGGATGGAACCGTCCGACTCGACCAGCAGGTACTCCTGGGCGGGGCGCATGCCCATGGCCTTGATCAGCTCGACGCCCCGGATGTCGGCCGGGAGCGTGAGACCGACCTCGAGGGCTGTCGCCACGGCGCTGGTGGGCATCCAAGGTCGTCTCTCGGCCGGCACCGCGAGCAGAGCTGCCTCGTTGACGAGACCGACGGGACGTCCGTCCGGGCCGAGCGTGACGATGCTGCCCGCCTGGGAATCCTGGGCGACGCGCACCGCCTCAGACAGCGGCAGGTCTGCGCCCACCGCGACGGTACGACGGGCGAGGCCACGGCCCTGCAGCGCCGGGATTCGCCGTCGCAGAGTGGCGTGCTGCATGGAGGCCGTCGCGCCACCCCACAGGAAGATGGCCAGAACCACGGCGAGCAGGTAGTCGACGAAGGTCGGCTCCACGGAGAAGATCGTCTGCAGGTAGACGGGCCATCCCAGGACCAGCACGGCCAGGACACGGCCGCCCCAGCCGGCCACCAGGGTGGCCCGGTGCAGATTGCCGGTCACCCCCCAGACGCCGGCCTTGAGGACCCGTCCGCCGTCCAGGGGAAGGCCGGGGATGAGATTCATCGCCCCGATCAACAGGTTGGCACCCGCGAGCCCCTCGAGGCCCACCCGGACCAGGCCGTTGGGTGCTGCGACCAGGGCGCCGAGGGCGGCGAAGCCGATGGCCAACGAGGTGATCGGACCCACGACGGCGATCCAGAACTCCTCCTTGGCGTTGCGTGCCTCACCCTCCATGGCTGTCATACCGCCGAGGAAGTGCAACGTGATCGAAGAGACGCCGTGTCCGTACCTTCGTGCCATCCAGGCGTGGGAGGCCTCGTGCAGCAGCACCGAGAGGTAAAGGATCACCGCGAACGCGGCGCCGGCGACGTACTTCCAACCGCCCAGGCCGGGCGAGACCTGTTCGATGCGAGGTGAGACGAGGACCGCGATGATCGCCGCGATGAAGAACCACGACGTACTCACGAGGACGTCGGCGCCAGCGATCGTCCCGATCTTTATGGTGCCGTGGGGGCGACTCCGGGTAGCCCGGGGTGCGGGGGACGGGGAACGCTCGGACACGCCACGACCCTAGCCGACCCTGCCCCAGACAGTGTCGTCCTCACGGCGCGAGAAGCCTCCCGAGGGCAGGCAGGTCCACACCCACCAGGGACGTACGCAGCACCCGGCGCTCGCCGGGTTGCACCGGCACGTGGTGCGGAACGCACAGCACCGTGCAGCCTGCGGCGACGGCCGAGGTGGCTCCCGTGTCGGAGTCCTCGATGGCGACGCAGTCCTGCGGCTTCACGCCCAGCAACTGGGCTGCCCGCTGGTACGGCTCGGGGTGCGGCTTGCCCCGGGACACGGAGTCGCCCGTCACCACGGCGGAGAAGCCCGCTCCGGACAACTGTTCCAGGACGGGCGCCACGAGGCGTCGGTAGGACATCGTCACGAGCGCACACGGGACGCCGGCGTCATTGAGGCCGCTGAGCAACTCCCGGGCCCCGGGACGCCACGGGATCTCCCGCTGCACCCGTGCCACGACTCCGTCGAGCAGCTCCTCGACGATCACCTCCGGCGCCAGGTCGATCCCCATGTGGGTCCGGATGTAACGACCCGACTCGAGAAGGTCATTGCCGACGAGGCTCAGGGCATGCTCCTGGGTCCACGTACCGCCGTGTCGTTCCGCGAGCTCGAACTCGGTCGCGATCCAGTACGGCTCGGTGTCCACCAGGGTGCCGTCCATGTCCCAGAGGACTGCGCTGGGCAGGCGATCTGTGTCCGTGTGCTGTCCCACATTTCCTCCGAGGTGTCCGACCACTGACCGGGCAACTATCCCCGTCGCGCCGAGCGCGACTCACAGGGGGATGCGTGATGCCGGCCCGTCGGTCGGGTCCGCCGGCGGGCGTAGTCTGCCTGAGGTGCATGGTTCCCGGGCGGTCAAGAGCATCGCGGCGCAGGTGCTGGGCTGGATCCTGGTGGTCGCCGGGATTGCCGCCCTGGTCCTGCCAGGTCCCGGCCTGCTCGCCCTCTTCGCGGGGATGGCACTGCTGGCCACCCAGTACAGCTGGGCAGAGCGCCGACTGGCGCCGGTGAGACGGGCAGCCCTGGACAGTGCCCGGCACAGCGTCCAGTCAGTGCTCCGGATCCTGATGTCAGGCCTGCTGGTCCTGGGCCTGGTCGTGACCGGAGTGGTGTGGGGCATGCGTCCGGATGCCCCCGGCTGGTGGCCCGTGGCAGATCGATGGTGGTTGGTCGGCGGATGGGGCACCGGCGCGACGCTGATCGGCTCTGGCGTCATCGCCGGTGCGATGGTCCTCTACTCCTTCGTCAACTACCGCGACCAGAGGTCCGTCCCGTCGGATGACGAACCTGCTCAGTCCTCCGGGTCGTAGCCGAGATTCGGGGAGAGCCACCGCTCGGCCTCGGCCAGCGTCCAACCCTTGCGCTCGGCGTAGTCCGCGACCTGGTCGCGCCCCAGGCGCCCCACGACGAAGTACTGGGACTCGGGGTGGGAGAAGTACCAACCGGAGACGGCCGCGCCGGGCCACATCGCCAACGACTCGGTCAGTTGGATGCCGGCCTGCTCCTCGACCTCGAGGAGCTCCCAGATGGCCGACTTCTCGGTGTGGTCGGGGCACGCTGGATATCCCGGGGCCGGGCGGACACCGGTGTAGCGCTCGGCGATCAGGTCTTCGTTGCTGAGTTCCTCCGCCTGGACGTGACCCCAGTGCTCGGTGCGGACCAACTCGTGCAGGCGCTCCGCGAAGGCTTCGGCCAGCCGGTCTGCGAGGGACTCCAACAGGATCGCGGAGTAGTCATCCATCTCCTCACGGAAGGCGGCCACCCGCTCGCCCGCACCCAGACCTGCCGTGACCGCGAAGGCGCCCACGTGGTCCGGCAGAGCTGTCTCCCTGGGGGCGACGTAGTCAGAGAGAGCGCGGTTCGGGATCCCCGCCCGGTGCAGCCCCTGCTGGCGCAGGTGGTGCACCCTCATGAGGACCTCACCACGGCTCTCGTCGGTGTAGATCTCAATGTCGTCTCCGACCGCGTTGGCCGGGAAGAGCCCGATCACGCCGTTTGCCCGTAGCCACTTCTCCTCGATGATCCGGTCCAGCATCACCTGGGCGTCGTCATACAGCTTGCGGGCCACCTCGGAGGTGGCGGGATTGTTGAGGATGTCGGGGAACTTCCCCTTCATCTCCCAGGTGTTGAAGAACGGCTGCCAGTCGATGTAGCGGCGCAACTCGCTGAGGTCGTAGTCCTTCAGGACGTGCACCCCGGGACGGGCTGGCTGGGGCGCCTCGTAGTCCGTCCAGTCGATCGGCGTGCGATTGCTCCGCGCCGCCTCCAACTCGATCATCGGCCGGTCGTTCTTCGCGGAGTGCCGCGCACGCAGTGCGTCGTAGTCGGCCTGGACCCCGGCCATCAGGGCGGGACGTTGGGCGTCGCTCAGCAGCGCCGCCGCCGTGGGCACCGAACGCGAGGCGTCCTTGACCCAGATGACGTCGCCGTCGTACTTCTTGTCGATCTTCACGGCGGTGTGGGCACGCGAGGTGGTGGCACCACCGATCATCAACGGCATGGTGAAGCCCTGGCGCTGCATCTCAGCAGCCACGTTGACCATTTCGTCGAGCGAGGGGGTGATGAGCCCGGAGAGACCGATCATGTCGGCGCCCACCTCCTTGGCCGTGTCCAGGATCTTCTGCGCGGGCACCATGACGCCGAGGTCGATGACCTCGTAGTTGTTGCACTGCAGGACCACGCCGACGATGTTCTTGCCGATGTCGTGGACGTCGCCCTTCACGGTGGCCATGACGATCGTGCCGTTGGTGTCCTTGACCGCGGCGAGAGCAGGGTCGGCCGCCTTCTCCTTCTCGATGAAGGGGATCAGGTAGGCGACCGCCTTCTTCATGACGCGGGCGGACTTCACGACCTGTGGCAGGAACATCTTGCCGTCGCCGAAGAGGTCGCCGACGACGTTCATGCCATCCATCAGGGGGCCTTCGATGACCTCGATCGGCCGCCCGCCGCGGGCTTCGATCTCGGCGCGCAACTCTTCGGTGTCTGACTCCGCGTAGGCGTCGATCCCCTTGACCAGGGCGTGCGTGATGCGCTCGGAGACCGGCAGGGAGCGCCACTCGTCGACCTTCTCCTCACCCACCTCGCCGGCGCGGTTGTGCTCCTCGGCGATCTCGAGGAGCCGCTCGGCTGCGTCGGGACGGCGGTTCAGGACCACGTCCTCGATGCGCTCCCGCAACTCCGGCTCCACCTGGTCGTAGACCACCAGGGCACCGGCGTTGACGATGCCCATCGTCAGTCCCGCACGGATGGCGTGGAACAGGAAGACCGCATGGATCGCCTCACGCACCGGGTTGTTGCCCCGGAAGGAGAACGAGACGTTCGAGATGCCGCCGGAGACGAGCGCGCCGGGCAGGTTCTGCTTGATCCAGCGCGTGCCCTCGATGAAGTCGAGTCCGTAGGAGGCGTGCTCCTCGATCCCGGTGGCGACGGCGAAGACGTTGGGGTCGAAGATGATGTCCTCGGCCGGGAAGCCGACCTCGTCGACCAGGATCCGGTAGGCCCGCTCGCAGATCGACTTGCGTCGGTCCAGGTTGTCTGCCTGACCGTCTTCGTCGAACGCCATCACGACCACCGCAGCGCCGTACTTGCGGCACAAACGCGCGTGGGCGCGGAACGCCTCCTCGCCCTCCTTCATGGAGATCGAGTTGACCACCGTCTTGCCCTGGACGCACTTGAGTCCGGCTTCGATGACCTCCCACTTCGAGGAGTCGATCATCAACGGCACCCGACTGATGTCCGGCTCGGAGGCAATCAACTTGACGAACCGGTCCATCGCCGCGACCCCGTCGATCATCCCTTCGTCCATGTTGACGTCGATGATCTGCGCGCCGCTCTCGACCTGCTGCAGGGCGACGGACAGGGCGGTGTCGTAGTCGCCGTCCTTGATCAGGTTGCGGAACCGGGCCGAGCCGGTGATGTTGGTGCGCTCCCCGACGTTGACGAAGAGCGACTCGTCGGTGATGTTGAAGGGCTCGAGCCCCGACAGTCGCATGGCTCCGGGCACCTCGGGGACCACCCGCGGGGTCACGTCAGCCACTGCAGCGGCGATCGCCGCGATGTGGTCCGGCGTCGTACCGCAGCATCCACCCACGACGTTGACCAACCCGGCGCTGGCGAACTCGCCCACGACGGCTGCGGTCTGGTGTGCGAGCTCGTCGTACTCGCCGAAGGCGTTGGGCAGCCCGGCGTTGGGGTAGACCGAGACGAAGGTGTCGGCCAGACGGCTGAGCTCGGCGACGTAGGGGCGCATCTCGGATGCCCCGAGGGCACAGTTGAGCCCGATCATCAGCGGCTTGGCGTGCCTGACCGAGTTCCAGAAGGCCTCGGTGGTCTGACCTGTGAGGGTCCGTCCGGAGGCGTCGGTGATGGTCCCGGAGATCACGACGGGCCAGCGCCGGCCCCACTCCTCGAAGAGGGTCTCGACCGCGAAGATGGCGGCCTTGGCGTTGAGGGTGTCGAAGATCGTCTCGATGATCAGCAGGTCCGCCCCGCCGTCGAGCAGTCCTCGGGCAGCCGTGTGGTACGCCTCCACCAACTGGTCGAAGGTGACGTTGCGGGCACCGGGGTCGTTCACGTCGGGAGAGATCGAGGCGGTACGCGTCGTGGGGCCGATGGCACCGGCCACGTAGCGCGGACGGCTGGGGTCCCTCGACTCCGCGGCGTCGCACTCGCGACGTGCCAGGTCCGCGGCTGCCCAGTTCAGCTCGTAGGCCAGGTCGGCCATGTCGTAGTCGCCGAGTGAGATCGCATTGGCGTTGAAGGTGTTGGTCTCGATGAAGTCGGCGCCGGCCTCGAGATACTCCCGGTGGATGTCAGCGATCAACTGGGGCTGGGTCAGCGTCAACAGGTCGTTGTTGCCCTGGACGTCGAGGTGCCAGTCCTTGAACCGCTCACCGCGGTAGCCGCTCTCGTCCGGCCGGTCGCGCTGGATCGCCGTCCCCATGGCACCGTCGATGACCATCACCCGTTGGCGCAGGGTGGAGGTCAGGATCTCGGTGCTGTCGGGGCGATGCTGGGGCACGATGTCGGCTGACACTTGGCTCCTCCATGGGTTCAGGGACGACGTCCTCCGACCACGGTAGGCCCGTGTCCGGAACGTGGACATCCATCCCGAATCGTGACACCGCCGTGGTGGGCGTGTGAAATCGCGGGCAGCGCCTACGCTGGGCTTCGTGATGGAGTTCGACGCACTGACCGACCTGGTGGATCCTGTCGTGATCGCCGCCTTCGAGGGCTGGAACGACGCAGGTGATTCGGCCTCGTCGGTGATCGACCACCTGTGGAAGGTCTGGGACGCCACGACCGTGGGGAAGTTGGACCCGGACGACTACTACGACTTCCAGGTGAATCGTCCCCTGGTCGGCACGGACGAGCGCGGCCAGCGCACGCTGCAGTGGCACACCACCGAGATCGCGGTCGCCTCTCCCCCGGATCTGGCGCGAGACGTCATCCTGGTGCGCGGCCCCGAGCCCAACCTGCGCTGGCGCCAGTTCACGGCCGAGGTCCTGGCCGTCTGCGACGACCTGGGTGCCCAACTCCTGGTCACCCTGGGGGCGCTGCTGGCCGACACGCCGCACACCCGGCCCATCCCGGTCAGCGGCACGGCGACCACGAGTCAACTGGTGTCGCGGCTGAATCTTGAGATCTCCTCCTACGAGGGTCCCACCGGCATCAACGGCGTGATCCAGGACGCGTGTGCACGGCTGGACATCCCCGCCGTCTCCTACTGGGCGGCAGTTCCCCACTACGTGGCCCAACCGCCGTGCCCCAAGGCGACCATCGCGCTGCTCGGCCAGTTGGAGGAACTGCTGGAGACCAGCATCCCGCTCGGGGACCTGCCGGAGCAGGCGCTCCTGTGGGAGCGCGGGGTGGACGAACTCGCCGAGGAGGACGAGGACGTCGCCGACTACGTACGCGCTCTGGAGGAGACCCGCGACACCACGGATCTCCCCGAGGCCTCGGGTGAGGCGATCGCCAAGGAGTTCGAGCGCTACCTCAAGCGCCGCGACGACGACTGAGTACGCTCCGGCCCATCAGAGCGAGAGACCCAACGCGGCGTCGATGAGCTGGTGCACCTGGCGCGACGCGTCCGGATCGGTGTTGTCGGCCAGACCCGAGGTGCCGAGCGTGAGTGCCGCCCAGTCGTCGATGGCTCGTACGGCAGCTGGGGCGTCGAGGTCGTCGGCGAGGGCGTCGAGCACGGTCTTCACCACCGGCAGCGCGGGGGCGCCCGCACCCAGCGAGAGCGCCTTGCGCCAGCGTACGAGGGTGTCGACAGCACTCCAGAGCTCCGCGTCCTGCCACTCCCAGTCACTGCGGTAGTGGTGCTGCAGAAGCACGAGTCGGATCGCCATTGGGTCCACGTCACTGTTGCGGAGGTGGGAGACGAAGACCAGGTTGCCGCGCGACTTCGACATCTTCTCGCCGTCGTAGGCCACCATCCCGGCATGGGCGTAGGTCTGCGCGAACGCGGCGCCTGCGCCCACGTGCGACTGTGAGGCGCACATCTCGTGGTGGGGGAAGACCAGGTCAGAGCCTCCTGCCTGGACCTCGAAGCTCCCGCCGAGGTACTCCTGCGCGATGGCGGTGCACTCGATGTGCCAACCGGGACGACCGCGACCGAACGGGCTCTCCCAGGAAGGCTCACCCGGTCGCTCGGCCATCCAGACAATGCAGTCGAGCGGGTCCTGCTTGCCGGGCCGTTCAGGGTCGCCACCGCGCTCGGCGAAGACCGCCAGCATCTCTTCGCGCTCATAACCCGAGACCCCACCGAAGCCCGGGTCGCTGGACACGGAGAAGTAGTAGTCGTCCTCGAGCCGGTAGACCGCGCCCGCGTCACGCAGTCGTTCGATGTAGGAGATCACCAACGGGATCGACTCCACCGCTCCGACGTAGTGGGCCGGAGGGAGCACCCGCAGTGCTCGCATGTCCTGACGGAAGAGCTCGGTCTCGCGCTCGGCGAGCTCGATCCAGTCAACCTTGACCTTCGTGGCCCGTTCAAGCAGCGGATCGTCGACGTCCGTGACGTTCTGGACGTACGTGACCTCGTGCCCCGCCGCACGCCACGCCCGGTTCAGCAGGTCGAACCCGACGTAGGTGGCAGCGTGACCCATGTGGGTGGCGTCGTAGGGGGTGATGCCGCAGACGTACATCCGTGCGGCCCCTTGGGGCGTGACGTCACGAAGCTCACCGGTGGCGGTGTCGTGGATCTTGACGGGGGGCCCCGGGACGGGGAGGGCGGGGACATCCGGGGCAGACCATGCACGCATGTCGAGCAGCCTACCTAGAAGGGTGGCCAAGGGATCGCGGGCCATCGATCCGACGGGAAGGGGAACCTTCCCCGCTCGCCCAGGGAACGGCATCGTCGGATCGTCGCCTCGATCTCCTCGGTCTGCAGGTGCTCGAGCAACTCTTCGCCGAGCGCCCCCTGGAAAGCCACCTCCAGGCGGGAGAGAACCGCGATCTCGTCCTCTGTCAGTTCCTCGCCCGCCCAGCCCCACAGCACGGTGCGCAGCTTGTCCTCGCAGTGGAAGGTCAACCCGTGGTCGATGCCGAGACGTCGACCGTCGCCCATCGCCAGGACATGACCACCCTTGCGGTCGGCGTTGTTGACGATGACGTCGAAGAGTGACATCCGACGCAGCTCAGCGGTGCGCTCGTGCACGAGAGCCACGGGTCGCTCCCGACCGTCGAGGCCGTCGAGTACGTGGGCGACGTCGTCAGGAACACGGCCTGCCGGCAGCAGGTCAACCGCTGCCTGGCCGGGGTCCGGCTCGCACCAGAGCTGGACCGACCCGATGCCGTGGGGACCGTCGCGCAGCACTGTGGGGGGCACGATGTCCCACCCGGCGGCCCGGGAGACCAGGTGGCTGGCCACCTCGCGGCCGGCCAGGGTGCCGTCGGGGAAGTCCCAGAGGGGGCGTTCGCCACTGACCGGCTTGTAGGCCACCCTGGTCCCGTCCACCTCGGCCAGCAGAGTTGCGTTCGAGGCAGACATCACCCGACCGATGACGACGAGCTCTCCGCTGAGCAGGACCTCGGTGGCAGCCGAGGTCATGGGACTCGCCGGCGGAATCCGTTGGCTCGCACGCACAGGTGACCGTCGGCGTCGACCGGGTTGCCACAGAAGGGGCAGTCAGGACGTCCTGCCTCGATCACCTGGTTGGAGCGGCTGCAGAAGGCGCGCGCCTGGCCTGCTCCGAGACGTACGACGATCAGTTCCTCAGGGTCAAGGGGTTCTTCGACCTCGCCCTCCACCTGGGTCTGCGGGTCGAACTCGGCGACCGGGAAGACCTCGATGACGACCCGGTGGTCCACCGGGTCCCAGGAGAGCGTCATGGTCCCGACGCGGAACTGCTCGACGATCGGCTGCTCCAACGGGTCGCTGTCGTGCAGGCCCAAGGGAGTGATGGCCGGGACCACGCTCTCGTTGCCCGGCACCGCCATCAGTTCGTCGAGGAGCTCGTCGAGACGCGAGACCAGGGCGAGGACCTGCTGCTTCTCCAGGGCGACCGAGACGAGGTTGGTCCCCGAACGCGCCTGCAGGAAGAAGGTCCGTTGTCCGGGCTCCCCCACCGTCCCGGTGACGAAGCGCTCCGGCGGATCGAATGAGTGCACGACTGGCATGGGGACAAGCCTAGGGGTGGGCGGAAGGCGAACCGGGACCAGCACCGCCACCGGGGACCGCGTCCGTCGCCGCGGCCGGGGGTTGGACATTCAGCCAGGCGAGGTCGCCGCCGTGGGTGTTCGAGGCCATCACGAAGGGACGAGCCTGGGTGAAGCGGACCAGGCTCACAGAGGCGGGGTCCACCACGATCCTCTGGAAGTTGTCGAGGTGGGTTCCCATCGCGTCGGCGAGGATCGCCTTGATGACGTCGCCGTGACTGACGGCCACCCAGACCGCAGAGGGTCCGTGGGCTTCCTCGACCGCAGCATCCAACTCTCGGATCGCGGCCACCGCACGCGAGGCCATCGCCTGCATGGCTTCGCCCTCCGGGAAGGTCACGGCAGAGGGATGCGACTGCACGGTGGACCAGAGAGGTTCGCCAGCGAGTTCCTTGATCGGTCGGCCCTGCCATGCACCGTACCCGCACTCGGTCAGTCGCTCCTCGACCTGGAGCGCCGGTCCCTCGCTCCGGGTTGCCAGCACGGCAGCGGCTGTCTGGCGACACCGTTCGAGTGGACTCGAGTAGACCGCCGCCAGACGTACTGCGCTCAGCCTCTCACCGACGGCCTTCGCCTGCACCTCACCCGTCGCGTCCAGAAGCACGTCGGGGAGTCGCCCGGCCAGCACGCCTGCTGTGTTGGCGGTGCTGCGTCCGTGCCGCACGAGGATCACTGTTGCCATGTCGCGAGACTCTAGTGCCGCTAGCGTCACGTCCGTGATCCTCTTCGACACGACCGCCTCCCCGCTGCGGTGGCTCGGCATCGAGTCTCCGACGACCTCGGACCTCCAACGAGCCGCGCAAATGCTGGACCTCAGGGTGCCGCAACTGCACCTGGACCTCGGGCACAACCGCCGGCCAGGCCTCGTGGTCGACGCCCGGGCGATGCACCTCACGCTGCGCACCTTGAGCTACGACGACGACAGTGATGCCGTCGAGAGCGGGCAGGTGGACGTCATCACTCGGGAGTCGCGACTGGTGGTCATCCACCAGCCTGCCGCGGGGTCGTCCCTCACCCCCGGCAGGACGAGGGACGTACGTCTCCCCACGCCCGGCCCGTATCCGGACCTTGCCGACAGCTCGGTGGTCCTGGTGCGTGTGCTCGATGCCGTCGTCCAGGGGCACGAGTTCGTGATGGAGGAGCTGGCCGTGGACGTCGAGGAGATCGAGGTCTCGATCTTCAGCCCCGGGCGCACGTCGGACGCCGAGCGGATCTACCTGCTCAAGCGGGAGGTGGCCGAGGCACGGCGCGCCGCCCAACCACTGCTCGGTCCCTTGGCAGCACTCACCCAGCGTGCCGCCGACGGTGGAGAGGACGTCACCCTGGTGGCCCTGCGGACCGTGACGTCGCGGGTGCAACGCGTCGTCGAACAGGTCGAATCACTCGACCACATGCTCACCGCGGTCTTCGATGCCCACGTGGCGAAGATCTCCATTCAACAGAACGAGGACATGCGAAAGATCTCCGCCGGCGCCGCCCTGATCGTGGTCCCCACGCTGATCGCCGGCATCTACGGCATGAACTTCGACCACATGCCCGAGCTCGGGTGGACCTACGGGTACCCACTGGTCCTTGCAGCGATGGGACTGACCGTCCTGAGCATGTGGCTCGCCTTCCGCCGCTCAGGATGGTTCTGAGGCTCAGTTCCCGGTCAGGACGCCGTAGTACAGCAGCCCCATCGTGGCCAGACCGAGCGCGATCCGGTAGATGACGAACGGGGTGTACGACTTGGTCGACACGTAGCGCAGGAGCCATGCGATGGCCGCGTAACCGACGACGAACGAGACGACCGTGGCGACGATCGTCGGTCCCCAGCCGTACGCGTTGTCCCCGTTGGGGATGTCGGGCAGCGTGAAGAGGCCAGCACCGACGACGGCCGGGATAGCGAGCAGGAACGCGAACCGCGTCGCTGCCTCACGCTCGAAGCCGAGTGCACGCCCCATGGAGATGGTGGCACCCGAGCGGGAGACACCCGGGATCAAGGCCATGGCCTGTGCGAGCCCCATCAGCACGGCTTCACGCAGGCCGATGTCCTTGGTGGTCCGGCGGTTCGCGCTCAGTCGGTCGGCGATGCCGAGGACGACGCCCATCACCACGAGCATCGTGGCCACGATCCAGAGGTTGCGGAAGTCGTTCTCGATGATGTCCTTGAGGGTCACCCCCAGCAGCACGATGGGCAGCGAGCCGATGATGATGTACCAACCCATGCGGGCCTCGTGGAGACCTCGCAGCTCGGCCCGGAAGAGCGAACGGGTCCAGGTCGACCCGATGTTCCAGATGTCCTTGCGGAAGTAGATCAGCACGGCCAGCTCCGTGCCGATCTGCACCACCGCCGTGAAGGCTGCACCGGGGTCACCCCACCCGAAGAGCTCGGGGAAGATCCGCAGGTGTGCGCTGCTGGAGATGGGCAGGAACTCGGTGAGTCCCTGAATGGTTCCCAGGACGACGGCCTTCAGCAGATCCCACATGGGGAGAAACACTAAGGGCTGAACCGTGCAGCGCCGGACCCTGCCCACCTGTGACGGCGAGCCGTACGCGCTGAGGCCCGGGGCGCTGGCTAACGTGTGGCCATGCAGCAGCGCGCCGTCGGACGTACCGGCCTGAAAGTCTCCCGCCTCGGACTCGGCACCATGACGTGGGGCCGCGACACCGATGAGCACGAGGCTCGTGACCAGCTGATCGCCTTCCACGAGGCCGGGGGCACCTTGGTCGACACCGCCGCCAGCTATGGCGACGGTGCCTCGGAGTCGCTGATCGGCTCCCTGATCGGGGACGTGCTGCAACGCGAGGACGTCGTCATCGCCACCAAGGCAGGCGTCGGGCGTCGCGGCAGTGAGCGGGTGCCGGACACCTCCCGAGCCACGCTCCTGGCCAACCTCGACACGTCGCTACGGCGTCTGCGCGTCGACCACGTCGACCTCTGGCAGGTGCACGTGTGGACCGACGACACTCCCCTCGAGGAGACCTTGGCGGCGTTGGACCATGCCGTGACCTCAGGCCGCGTCTCCTACGTGGGAATCTCCAACTACACCGGGTGGCAGACGGCGCAGGCGGCCACGTGGCAGCGGGCCATCCCCGGACGTACGCCATTGGCGTCGACCCAGGTGGAGTACTCGCTGCTCAAGCGGACGTGCGAGCAAGAGGTCATCCCGGCGCTGCGGGCGATGGGAATGGGACTGTTCCCCTGGTCCCCGCTGGGGCGCGGAGTGTTGACCGGCAAGTACCGCACCGGCACGCCGACGGACTCCCGTGGCGCCTCCAACCACTTCAGCGCCTTCGTCAATCCCTACCTCGACGAGCGTGGACGCGGCATCGTCGAGGCTGTCTCCCGCGCGGCCGAAGGGCTGGGCTGGACACCTCTGGAGGTCGCCCTGGTCTGGGTGCGCGACCGCGTGGGGGTGACCGCTCCGATCGTGGGGGCTCGTACCGCTGCCCAGCTCAAGGCTGCTCTGGCCGTGGAAGGCCGGGCGCTACCACCCGAGATCATCGCGGCCCTCGACGACGTCTCCGGGGACTGACTCCTCAGATCTCGTCGAGGAACCGGTCGAACACCCGAGCGCCGAACTCCAGGGCGTCGACCGGAACCCTTTCGTCCACCCCGTGGAAGAGGGCCCCGAAGTCCAGGTCGGCGGGCAGACGCAACGGCGCGAAGCCGTACGCGGTCATCCCCAGCTTTCCGAAGTGCTTCGCGTCCGTACCGCCGCTCATCAGGTAGGGCGCCACGATCGCGTCCGGGTCCTCGGCGAGGATCGACCGGAAGATCGCAGACATCAGGTCCCCCGATGTCGGGGACTCCCAGGGCTGCTGGTGACTGATGAACTCGCGTTGCACGTGCGGCCCCAGGAGTTGGTCGAGGGTGGCGAAGAACTCGTCCTCGTAGCCCGGGAGGAACCGCCCGTCCACGTGGGCGGTGGCGTCGGTGGGGATGACGTTCACCTTGTAGCCGGCCCCGAGCATCGTCGGGTTGGCCGTGTTGCGGATGACGGCACCCAACATCCGGGTGGACGACTCGAACTCCTCGACCAAGGACTCGGCGTTCTCCGGGGTGACGGGTTGTCCTGCGATCTCCCCGACGGAGGCGAGCAGCACCTCCATCGCCGGAGTGAGGCGTACCGGCCAGGTGTACTGCCCGATCCGGGCCACCGCCGCGGCCAGCTCGGTGACCGCGTTGTCCCGGTTGATCATGGAGCCGTGTCCTGCGGTGCCCCGCGCCGTCAGCCGCATCCAGGCCATGCCCTTCTCGGCGGCCTCGATCAGGTAGATCCGCTTGCCACGGACCGTCGTGGTGAAGCCACCCACCTCCCCGATCGCCTCGGTGCAGTCGTCCAGGAGGTCGGGTCGGTCGCGCACGACGACCTCGGCACCCTTGTGTCCGCCCGCCTCCTCGTCCGCGGTGAAGCAGAGCGCGATGGGACGTTCGGGCACCCGGCCTGCCCTGGCCCGGGCGCGTACGACGGAGAGCAGCATCGCGTCGAAGTCCTTCATGTCGACCGCACCCCGACCCCACAGGTACCCGTCGGCGATCTCCGCGGCGAACGGGTCGTAGGTCCAGTCGGAGGCCTCGGCTGGCACCACGTCGAGGTGTCCGTGGATCAGGAGACCATCGCCCGTCGACCCACCCCAGCGCGCCACCACCGAGGTGCGGCCCGGCGTGGTCTCGATCATCTCGGAGCTGATCCCGACCTCGTCCAGGAGCGTGGCGACGTACTCCGCAGCCTTCCTCTCGCCAGGGCCGGAGTCGTCACCGTAGTTCGACGTGTCCATCCGGATGAGGTCCCGGCAGAGGTCCACCACCTCTGCTGCGGGGTCGTGGGAATGGGGCTCGACAGGTCCGAGCGTGGTGGGTGACATGTGCCCATCCTGACTGGCAGGTGGGCGCTTGTGAACCGGGGTCACCCCCCATTTTCTGATTGCCCAGTGCTGTTGCTACTGTTCCTCTCGTTGCTCGTCCGGGTGGCGGAATTGGTAGACGCGCTAGCTTGAGGTGCTAGTGCCCTTTAACGGGCGTGGGGGTTCAAGTCCCCCCTCGGACACAGTTGCACAAGGCGCCGTCGGCCTCTGGCCGGCGGCGCTTCTGCGTGCGTGGGAGGTATGCGCCTCTGCCCCTGCACAGGCCCACGCCGTCACCACGCGCCGCAGTTTCCCGTGCGACCCCTGGGGACTCACCACTGCCGCGGCAGTGACCGACGGAAGCGGGGCGTCACACCGCCCGCTCCAAGCCCCTTGTCCACCCATCCCGGTGCTGGGGACCTCGCCCCCGGACGGCGCTTGGGTCTGAACCGCGGCCTACGGGCCTCCACCACGCCACGCCTTCAAGATGCTCAATATGTGAGCCACCTCGGTGGCATGGCGTGAACCGGAGGGCGATCACAGCCAAGGATCGGATCACCGATACCCGGTATGCCCAGAAGGGTGAACTCGACTAGATTTCGGTCAAATCCACATGCATGTAGCGGTGACATGAATTTTCGATGCGTCATGGGCGGACTGATTGGAGCAGTAGTTGCTTGCCTAGTTCCGGTCAATGCAGCAAGCGCCACTCAGTCTGACGGAAACACTGTGCAGGGGGGCGCAACAACCTATGCCGGCCCAGGTAACAGTTATCAGGAGATGCGGTGGAACTTGAACACCCGGCGCATCAAGATCAAGGTGAAGGCCGCCTCATCACTCAACACGAGCACCTGTATTGAAGGGGCCGTGGACTGGAGAACGACAAGCGGCCACTACGACGTTCGGGTGGTACGAGTCTGTCGCCCAGGGGCAACGGAGGAGACCGATCCCGGTGGGGATGGATGCTGGCAGGAGCCCGGCAACTGGGACCGCCGCACGGTCGTTGGAATCAGAGCGGCGACAGGATCGCGCATCTCTGACAGCACTCTCCAGCAGCTCGGTGAAATTCGTGCTCCTCAGACACCTTCGGGGGAGATCTACGGGAGCTCCAATGGAAAGTCACCGAGGACCAGTGAGAACAAGGACTACTGGTCCCGGGTACGGACGTTGTATCAGGACACAAGTAGGGGCACCGTTAGTGCAACAAGACGCCAGAGCGCTGCTACGGCAAGGGCGATATCAATATTATTGTTTACAACAACTGCAATTGAAGGAATAGATCAGAGATGAGATTTAGCTCGAAGATCGCCACGCCCATTGCAGCGTTGTTATTTCTTTCTGGGTGTGGCACGGAGGCTTCGTCCCCGGCTGCAGACCGTGGGTTCACGACGGAATTGACCGAGAAGATCAGCACATGGTGGGGGTCAACGGCGGATGCAGAGGCCGGCCAAGTTCTCGCGTCGTACAGTTTGAACGGAATCACTGATTCATGCCTGGAGCAGCGTGGATATCCGAGATTTGATTGGCGAGCATCGATTTTTCCGGTCAGTAGCAGCCAGGAGTTTGCCGTGGGCGGTGTTCTTGGTGTTTTTGACTCCATGTTGTTCGCTGATGACTACGCACGAAGCCTGGAGACCGACGACATCGAGACGTTCCTCAACTCACCCCCTGAACGCAGCGAGAAGGAGATTGCCGCGGAGGACGCTTGTTTGAAAGAGTCACGGAAGAGCGATGTAAGCGATGACGAGCTCGATGCCATGAAGCTCCCGCCGGCCGTCGCCGAGCTCCGCGGGCTGTGGCAGGAGACCGTGACTGACGCTGAGTCCAGAGTCGTCAAGGCGGACGAATTCAAGTCGTGCTTCGACGAGGAGAAGTTGCCCGAGATGCGTGGACGTTCGGGCGACGAACTCGCTCACCTGGCTGACGAGGTGAAGCGCGAGATCGAGGCCGAAAAGCTCTCGCCCAAAGAGACCGTGGCCAAATTCGGTGAATGGGACTCGGCCATCACCGGCGCATTCCGCGAGTGTGCTGAGCCTTACCTGGCAGAAGTACAAAATGCCATCGACGCTGCCCACCAGCAGTTCGAGCGTGATCACGCCACGCAGATCAAGCAGGCGCAGGACGCATGGGCGTCGGTGCGTCGCGATGCCGAGAAGCTCGGCTGGTCTCCCGATGAGCCGCTCGCCGGCTACGAGCGCCAGCACGTGGGGTGAGTGCGCCAACCAATCACCCCACGCGGGTCAGGATGAACGGCGTGCCTCCTGCGGCCCGCAGCAGCGGGAGGTCGACGTACGTCATCCCGAGGAGACGTCCGTCCGGGAGCGTACGGAGTTCGTCACGCACCCACGGCCAGGGCTTACGGGTCTTCGCCGGATAGGTGACCACGACGCAGGTCTGACCGTCTGCCAGGGAGGGACCGAGGCGCAGCTCCATCGGCATCGTCTCCACCAGTCCGGACGGAGTCCGCAGCAGGTTGATGCCTGCCTCGGGGTGCCCGGCCGCTCGGATGCGCTTGCCGAACCACTTCGGGAGCCCGATCAGTCCCAGACCTGCTGGTGCCACCGCCCGGAGCGGTGCGACGAAGGATGCCTCGTGGTCGCCTTCGAGGTCGCCAAGGAGCGGCACCTCGAGGCTCGACCAGACCCGTCTGAGTCCGAGCAACGTGGTGGGGACGGCAGATGTCATCGGATCTCCTCAGGGACGACCGGTTGCCCGGTCACGGGGGTGCGTCCAGTGGTGCGTCCAGCGCCGCCGGATGGCTCGGGCGCGGGGAAGAGCGTGCAGAAGCGCTCTGCCAGGGCGGTGATCGTCAGGGACGGGTTGACCCCCAGGTTGGCCGGGATGACGCTCGCGTCGGCGACGTAGAGGCCGGGGTGTCCGAACACCTCGTGCGACGCGTCGACCACACCGTCGTCGGCAGAGCTGCCCATCACCGCGCCGCCGAGGATGTGCGCGGTCACCGACAACCCACCCACCGACTCGCCGAGCAGGTTCAACGGGCGGCCCCCGGAGGAGTCCGCGAAGGCTTGCGTCACCGCGTTGGCGATCGGCAGGTTGCTGGGCGGACGGGTGCCGTCGACGAGCCGGGACCTGAGCGCCCTGCGCCACGGACGCCAGGGAGAACGCCGGAAGTCCAGCGCCAGCGAACTGTCGTGCTGCTGCATCGTGGTCAGCACGGTCAGGCGGCGCAGGAAGTCCTTGGCACCGATCACCCGCGCCTGGGTGAGCGGACGGGCGAGAAGCTGCCCCAGCACCCGGCGGGCGCGACGGGCCGGCACGTCGTCGTCGACCATCGGCCCGAGCTGGGCCCGCATGTGCCAGCCGCCCATGTACCTGTTCTGGGTGGTGTGCGTGCGGGCGTCGGGGTGGAAGTCGCTCGAGATCGTCGGTCCGTGGGAGAAGTCGTCGCCCGGGGGCTGCAGCACCGCGGTGAGCGCCTCGGAGTTGGTGCGGACCCCGTCACCCAGCCGGCGGGAGACGCCCGGCAACGTCTCCTGCTCGTCGCGGCAGCGGTACAGGAGGTCGAGGGTGCCCAGCACTCCCCCGGCCAGCACCACCCGACGAGCCCGGAGGGTGGTGGTGGCACCACGTCGCCACGGATGTCCCGCCTCCACGGCGTACCCGCCACTGGGCAGGGGACGTACGCTCCGCACCTCGTGCTCCGCACGAATGGTCGCGCCGTACTTCTCGGCGAGGTGCAGGTAGTTGCGCGTCAGCTGGTTCTTGGCCCCGTAGGGACACCCGAGCAGACACTCCCCGCAGAGGCGGCACCCCGTTCGCTCGGGCCCCTCACCCCCGAAGAAGGGGTCAGGCACCGTCTCGCCCGGACGACCGAAGTGGATCGCGACCGGGACCGGGCCGTACGTCTCCTCGGCGCCCAGAGATCGGGCAGCTGCACGGAGGTGGTCGTCGGCCGCGCCGCAGTGGGGCGCGGTGGCTCGTCCGAGCATGCCGGCGGCCACCTCGAGATGAGGCGCGAGCTCCTGCTTCCAGTCACGGCCCAAGCGGCGCATGGCAGGGGCGTCGTAGAAGTCGGCGCCCGGTTGCAGGAGCACCCCGGCCCAGACGATCGAGCCACCCCCCACGCCGGTGCCCCCGATGATGGCCATGTGTCGGAAGATGCGCTGCCAGAAGAACCCCCGCATCCCTGCGGCGGGCCCCCACAGGTAGGCACGAGGATCCGTACGTGCCCGGAGGAGGTCATCGTCGGAGAGTCGGCGCCCCTTCTCCAGGACCAGCACCCGGTGACCCGCCTCGGTGAGGCGCAGCGCGGCGACGGCACCTCCGAAGCCACTGCCCACCACGATCACATCGGCGTCGAACGTGGCGCCCCTCACATCAGTCACCGACGCAGCGTAGGCCACCGTGGCGCACTCCACGCGACAACGGGGATGTCGGCGCGTGGTGCGGGGCTGACCGGGGCCGGCAGTAGCCTATGCGCCATGACCCTGCGGATCGCCTTCGTCCCCGGTGCAACTCCCGACAAGTGGGTCAGAGCATGGCGCGAACAGTTCCGCGAGGGCATCAAGCTGATTCCGATCCGGGAGTCCGAGCAACGCGCCGCACTCGACGACGGCATGGCGGACATGGTGCTGGCTCGACTTCCCATCGACCAGGAGGGACTCTTCTGCATCCCCCTGTACGAGGAGTTGCCGGTGGTGGTCGTGGGTATCGACCACGCTGCGGCCGCCTACGACGAGCTCCCGGCCGCTGACCTGGCCGACGAGCAGTTCGTGCTGGGCGTACCCGACGGGATCGCCCCGGCAGTGGAGCAGCTGGACTTTCCCCCGATGGGGATGAAGGACGCGTTCGAGGTCGTCGCCAGCGGCACGGGAGTGGTCGTGGTCCCGATGTCGGTGGCCCGCCTGCACCAACGCAAGGACGTCACGTACGCGGTGGTCTCCGACCTTCCCACCACCCGGATGGCCCTGGCGTGGCGCAAGGAGACCGACGACGACCGGACGCAGGCGTTCGTCGCCGTGGTGCGGGGGCGCACAGCTCGCAGCTCCCGCAGCTGACTCCGGCGCTGGCCGAGGACGGGAAGGGGCGGAGCCTCAGCTCGACGCGGTGAACTCCGCCAGCCACTCCCCCAACACCTTGGCGCTGCGGTCGACCGCGGCCACCCAGTCCCAGGCGCTGTCGTCCGCGTTGTCGGAGACGTGCTTGACCAGCCGCACCTGCCGCCCGAAGTCACGCGCGACCCAGGCCACGGCGTACCCCTCCATGTCGACGAGGTGCGCGTGGCTCGCCAGGCTGCTCCTGACATCGGCATCGGTCACGAAGACGTCGCCAGAAGCAAGCGTGATCGCCTCGGGCCCGACCACGAGCCGCTCCTCCGGGTCGATGCCGAGCGCCCGGATCGCCTCAGCGCTGATGTCATGGTTGACGACCACGCCGGGTTCGAAGAGGCCGCTCAGGCCGTCACGCAGAGCGCCGGCCGTCCCGATGTTCACCACGACCAGGTCTTCGAGGTCACTGAACTCGGCCAGCGCGCGGGCGGTCCTCGCGGCGGCGGCGGTCTTGCCGACACCGGTGATGACGACCGGAAGACCCTCCGGGACGTATGCGGCCTCCGCTGCGGTGGCCGAAACCACCAGCACGGGCGGACGTGGATCTGATGTCACTGACACTCCTCGGCACGAGACGGGGGCCGGTGGATTCGGCCGCCGTCAGCCTAGGGTGGTGTCGTGCTGGAGCCCGCCCCCGACCTGTTGGACCGCGTCCTGACCGGTTTCCGGCACCTGCACGGCAGCGCCCCTGCCTGGTGCGCAAGCTCTCCCGGTCGGGTCAACGTCATCGGTGACCACACCGACTACCTCGGTGGGCTCTGCCTCCCTCTGGCGTTGCCCTACGCGACGTGGGTGGCCGCTGCTCCGCGTACGGACGGACTGCTACGCCTGACGAGCTCGGCGGGTGAGCCGTGGCAGGGCGAGGCGGGGCGGTACCTGGGCCCTACCCCGGAACGGCCCGCGGGGTGGGCGGCGTACGTGGTCGGAGCGCTGAGAGCCGTCGGGCACCGTGACGGCCTCGACCTGCACGTGGAGTCCAGTGTGCCGGTGGGGGCAGGGCTGTCGAGCTCGGCCGCACTGATCTGCGCCGTGACGACTGCAGTCACGACCCGTACGCCCGCAGAACTCGTCGGACCGAGCATCTGGGCCGAGCAGGTCTCGGTCGGCGCCCCCACCGGAGGGATGGATCAATCGGTCTCCCTGCTGGCTGCCTCTGGTCATGTCCTGGAGCTGGACTTCTCCACGGCCGGAGCGCCGACCACCCATCTGCATCCCTGGCGGCCAGGGTCAGCGGGGCTGGAGTTGCTGGTCGTCGACACCGGCACCCGCCACTCCCACGCTGACGGCGCGTTCGCCCAGCGTCGCAGTGAAGGTGAAGCTGCGCTGCGGCTCGCGGCCTCTGAGCTGGGTCTCGCCCCGGCAGCACTCCAACGACGCCGGCGTCACGTCGACTCGGAGAACCAGCGGGTGCGGGACCTGGTCGACGCCACCCACGTCAATGACTGGGACACCTGCGGGCGCCTTCTCCTCGACTCGCACACGAGTCTTCGCAACGACCACGAGGTCAGTTGTCCGGAGCTGGACACCGCAGTGTCAGCAGCGGTCTCGGCAGGGGCTCTGGGCGCCCGGATGACCGGCGGAGGGTTCGGCGGGTGCGTCATCGTGCTCTCCCCCATCGCGTTGCGCACCCAGGTCGTCGGGGCAGTACGCACCGCAGCCGCTGGCGCCGGACACCCGTCGCCCGCGTTCCTGCGCGGGGACGCCAGCGGCCCTGCCGCCCGCGTACGGGTGACAGGGCCGTCCATCACTGGGCCGTGACGGCGAAGGAGCCCAGGGCTCCTCTGCTCAGATCACTTCAACTCGGCGCTGGAGAGTCCGAGCACCCGACGCGCCACGATCAGCTGTTGGATCTGCTGGGTCCCCTCGAAGATGTCGAGGATCTTGGAGTCGCGTGACCACTTCTCCAACAACTCGTTCTCGCTGTAGCCGATGGTGCCGGCGAGTTCGACACACCCGAGCGTCACCGCCGAGCCGACTCGTCCCGCCTTCGCCTTCGACATCGAGGCCTCGAGGGAGTTGGGGATCTTGTTGTCGGCCATCCACGCGGCCTGCATGGTGAGCAGCTTGGCCCCCTCCCAGTCGGCCTCGAGAGCCAGGAACGCAGCTGCAGCTGCGCTCTGCACCTGAGCAGGACGGTCGTAGTCGATCGAGACCCCGGCCTGCTCCAGCAGGTCGCGGGTCAGGTCCAACGATGCCCGGGCACAGCCGATCGCCATGGCGGCCACCAGCGGCCGGGTGTTGTCGAAGGTGGCCATCGCCCCGCCGAAGCCGGCCTTGACGTCGATCTCCGGGGTACCGAGCAGGTTCTCGGCAGGTACGCGGCAGTCGGTGAAGGTGATCACGGCCGTGTCGGAGGCGCGAATCCCGAGCTTGTGCTCGAGGCGCTCGACCTTCATCCCCGGCGTGCCCTTCTCCACCACGAAGGACTTGATCGCCGCGCGTCCGGCAGCCTTGTCCAGGGTGGCCCACACCACGACGGCGTCGGAGCGCTCGCCGGAGGTGACGTAGATCTTCTCACCGTTGATGACGTAGTGGTCACCGTCCTTGACCGAGGTGGTCGTCAGGGCCGCCGAGTCGGAGCCCATGGACGGCTCGGTGATCGCCATCGAGGCCCAGACGGACTTGAACCGCTCCTTCTGCTCGTCGTTGGCCACCGACGCGATGGCGGCGTTGCCGAGGCCCTGGCGAGGCATCGACAGCAGCAGGGCGGTGTCACCCCAGCACATCTCGGCCACCGAGAGGATCGAGGCGAGGTTGGCGCCGTTGCGCACCTTGTTCGGATCGACCGGGCCCTTGCTGGAGACGGGCTCCGGGGCGGACGAGCTGGTGGCACCGGCGCCCTCGGACGTCCCCGACTCGGAGAGGCCGTCGATCATCGCGGCCAGCATGTCGAGCTCCTTGGGGTAGGAGTGCTCGGCACGGTCGTACTTGCGGGAGATGGGGCGGAGCATGTTCATCGCGACCTGATGGGCCTGGTCGACCAGCATCCGGTGCTTGCGCGGAGTTTCGAGATTGATCATGGTGTGGTGCCCTCAGACGAGGACGGCTCCTTCCATCAGACCGATGGCACGCAGGTCGCGGTACCACCGTTCGACCGGGTGCTCCTTGACGAAACCGTGCCCGCCGAGGAGTTGCACCCCGTCCAGACCGATCTTCATGCCCTTGTCGGCGCACAGCTTGCGGGCGAGTGCGACCTCGCGGGCGAACTCCTTGCCCTGCGAGGCGCGCGAGGCGGCCCGCCAGGTGACGAGACGCATCGCCTGGAGCTCGATGGCGATGTCGGCGACCATGAACGCGACCGACTGACGGTGCGCGATCGGTTCACCGAACGCCTCGCGCTCCTTGACGTAGACCTTCACGTAGTCGAGCACCGCCTGCGCGGTCCCGACGGCGAGCGCGCACCAGGCCAGACGTGAGAGCCGGACGCACTCGGTGTAGGCCGCACCGTCGGCGTCACCGAGCAACTCCGCGCGTGCCTCCGTCAGCGTGAGACGTGTCAGACCGGCCGCCCGTACGCCCATCGAGGGGTCAGCCTCGATCTCCAGGCCATCGGTGCTGGATGGAACGAGGAAGAGCGCGGGCTTGCCGTCGAGCAGTGCACCGACCACGAAGAGTTCCGCAGCGGCTCCGCGGGCCACGGCGGACTTGACGCCCGTGAGGGTGTAGCCGTCAGCGGTACGGGTCGCGCGGGTGGCGGGACGTAACACGTCGAAGAGCACGGTCGGCTCGGCCAGGGCCAGCGCCGCGGCCGGTACGTCGTCACCGGTGAAGGCCGGCAGGTAGCTCTGCTGCTGCTCGTCGGTCCCCCACAGGGAGATCGCGGTGGCCACCGATCCGGGTGCCAACGTGGCGACCGCCAGTCCCATGTCCCCACGGGACAGGGCCTCGGCCACCAGGGTCCCCGCCATGGCGGAACGGTGCTCGCTGATCCCGCCGAGGGCCTCGGGGACGCCCAGGATCGGCAGGCCGATCTCGTTGGCGCCCTTGAGCACTGCCTCCGAGGCAGCACAGGCGTCGTCGGCCTCGGCCGCGCTGGGTCGGAGCACCTCGGTGGCGAAGTCCGTCACGACGTCGACGAGCATCTGCTCGTCCTCGGTGGGATTGAGGTCGAAGACGCCACTGTTCGAGCTGGCCTCCTGACGCACGCCGGGGCCCGGACCGCCGCGTCGGGCGAAGGCACGCCCGGCGGCGGCTGCCGTACGGAACCCCCCGCGGGTCGCGGTGAAGACCAGTTGCTCGGCCGGCCGGCGCATTCGCGCCCGGTCGAGCAGGTCACTCTGGGCAAGCCTGTTCAAGGCCGCGACGGCGAAACCGATGGGCGCTCTGGTCTCGGTGGAGGCCAGGCCGTGGCTGCTTCCGGTGCTCCGGTGTGATGAGAACAACATGGGCACAATGTAACTGTCAGTTACACACTGCGCCACACCCTGTCCATCCCCATGTCCATCCCTCATGTCCACCCCTGATGTCCGATCTGTGCCCCGCGTAGGATCCGCGCCATGAGCACCGCCGCCCGTGAGCCCCACGGCCCCCTGCCGACCGGGGGCACGATCCGACCCATCACCCGGTGGGGAACCCCCGTCATGCACCGGCCACAGCAGCCGGTGACGGTCTTCGACGAAGCCCTCGCTGCGCTGGCCGCGGACATGGTGGCCACCATGCGAGCAGCCGATGGCGTGGGGTTGGCCGCCTGCCAGATCGGCGCTGACGTGGCGATGTTCGTCTTCGACTGCCCCGACGAGAGCGGGGAGCACACGGCTGGTGTCGTCTGCAACCCCGTCCTCACCCTGCCCCAGGGCCCCGAGCGCCAACTGGACGAGGACGAAGAGGGCTGTCTCTCCTACCCCGGAGCCTTCGTCGACTGTGCCCGTCCCGACTGGGCGAGGGTCGACGGCAGCGGCCTCACCGGGGAACCGGTCTCCTACGAGGGGGACGGGCTGTTGGCCCGCTGCCTGCAGCACGAGACCGACCACACCCTCGGCACGGTCTTCGGCGACCGGTTGTCGGACAAGGTCCGCAAGAAGCTCACCAAGGCGCACGAGAAGGCGCGTCGCAAATATGCGGCCGACTGGCCCGTGGAGTGACCGCAGCAATCTCTCGGCGCGCCTGAGCGAGCGTCGGGGTTGGTCAGCGCCGGCCCGCGATGTAGCAGGCGACGGCTGAGGCGGCTGCAACGTTGAGGGAGTCGATCCCTTCCCGCATCGGGATGATTGCTCGCCGGTCGGCCGACGACTGCCAGTGCTCCGAGAGGCCGGGTCCCTCCGACCCCAGGACCAACGCCAGTCGGTCGACGCCTGCGACGGCTTCCTCGACGGGCACTGCATCGGGGGCCAGTGTGAGGGCCACCGTGGTGAAACCTGCCTCCCGCAACGCCCCCATGGCTCCGTGCCACTCGGGCAGGCGCGTCCACGGCATCGAGAAGACAGCGCCCATCGCAACCTTCACAGCCCGGCGATAGAGCGGATCGGCGCACCGCGGTGACAGCAGCACAGCGTCGAAGCCCAGCGCCGCACCGGAGCGGAAGGCAGCCCCCACGTTGGTGTGGTCGACCAGGTCCTCGAGCACCAGCACGGAGCGTGCACCAGCCAGCACCTCGGAGACGCTCGGCAACGGCCGTCTCGCCAACGAGGCCAGCGCTCCCCGGTGCACGTGGAAGCCCGTGACCTCCTCGGCCAACTGCTCACTCACCACGAAGCACGGCGCGTCGGTGGTGGCCAGCACGTCCTGGAGGTCATCCACCCAACGCGGAGCCATCAGGAAGGAGCGTGGCGCAAAACCACCCTCGACCGCGCGACGCACCACCTTCTCACCCTCGGCCAGGAAGAGACCGTGCTCGGCCTCCATGCTCTTGCGCAGCTGCACGTCGCGCAGGTCGCGGTAGTCACTGAGCCTCGGGTCGTCAGCGGAAGTGATCTCAATGATCTCGGCCACGGATCAGCCGACCGCCCGGTAGCGCTCCGGATGGGCCACCCGGACGACTTCACCCACCACGATGATGGCGGGGGGACGTACGTCGTGGGCCACCAGATCGGTCGCCAACTCCCCCAGGGTGGAGAGGACGGTGCGTTCCGCAGGCATGGTGCCATCGACGACCACGGCGACGGGAGTGCCCGCGCCACGCCCCTCGGCGAGGAGGACCGACGCGATCGCCGGAGCATTCTCGACAGCCATCAGCATGACGAGCGTGCCCCGTAGCCCTGCCAACGCCGACCAGTTCAGCAAGGAGTCCGGATGGCCCGGCGGAAGGTGGCCGGAGATCACGGTGAACTCGTGCGCGACCCCACGGTGGGTCACCGGGATCTGAGCGATCCCCGGCACCGAGATCGAGGAGGACAGCCCAGGGATCACCGTGGTCGGCACGCCCGCTGCGCGACAGGCCTCGATCTCCTCGAAGCCACGGCCGAACACGAAGTTGTCACCGCCCTTGAACCGGATGACCCGCTTGCCGGCCAGGGCGCGCTCCACAATGACCTCGTTGATGAACTCCTGCCGGGCGCTGCGCCCCCGCGGGAGCTTGGCGACGTCGATGAGTTCCACGTCCGGGCCGAGCTGGTCCAGCAGCGCCCGGGGCGCCAGCCGGTCCGCCACCACCACGTCCGCTGAAGCCAGGGCATGGCGCGCGGCGACGGTCACCATCTCCGGGTCGCCGGGGCCACCACCCACGATCACCACACCGGGGGTTCGATCCAATGCCCCCGAAGCAGTCAGCTGCCCGTCTCGCAGTGCGGTGATGATGTCGTCGCGCAGTGCCGCGGACTGACGAGGCTCTCGGTCCCCCAGCACGGCGACGGTGACTGATCCGTGGCGACCGACAGCCGGTGTCCAGGCCGACGCCTGGGTTGCGTCGTCGCTGCGTACACAGAAGATGCGGCGTTCCTCCGCAGCCCTCGAGACCTCTGCATTGACCACGCTGTCGTCGGTGGCTGCGATGACGTACCAGGCATCGTCGAGGTCGGAGGCCGTGAAACCCCGCATCGTGAGCGTCAGTTCCGATCCCATGCCCTCGATCGCAGGGGTGACCTCGGGAGAGACCACCACAACGACCGCGCCGGCGTCGATGAGCGGAGGGATCCGGCGCTGCGCGACGTGTCCTCCACCGACGACCACGACGCGCCGTCCCTCAAGACGAAGACCAGCGGGATACGGGGCTGAACTGCTCATGACCCCATTCTCCCTGTTGCGCAGGGGTACCGGCTCCGGTGTCCTCGTACGTGGGCGGCTCAGGTGCGCCCGAGCAGCTCGGCGAACGGCGTGGGGTCCGCGAACTGCTCCTCGAGGCTGCGCCCACGCGGCGTCGCCCGGCCACCGACTCCCGAGACGAGTGCAGCCAGCTCGCGGGCAGCTCGCTCGATCCGCACGGTCAGTGCTCCACCGTCGGTGTCGCCGAAGTCCTCACTGGCGGCGAACACGGCCGTCGGAGTGGGGGTGGTCTTCAGGTAGGAGAAGAGCGGACGCATGGCGTGCTCAAGGACCAGGGAGTGCCGCGCGCTGCCCGCCGTGGCCGCCAGCACCACCGGAACACCTGCAAGGGCTTCGGGTTCCAGTACGTCGAAGAACATCTTGAAGAGCCCGGAGTAGGACGCGGAGAAGATCGGCGACACGACGATCAGGGCATCGGCGGTGACCACCTTCGCGATGGCCGTGGACAGGTCACCGGTCGGGAAACCCGTCAGCAGACGGTCGGCCAGCGCGTGGGCCAGCGGACGCAGCTCGACCACGTCCAGCTCGGCCGACGCGCCGACGTCGGCGAGCGCAGAGACAGCGGACGCCGCCAGTTGGTCGGCCAGGAGACGGGTCGACGACGGGTTGCTGAGGCCTGCCGTGACGACGGCGATCCGCAGACTCATGCTCGGGCTCCTTCGGGGACGGGCGACTGGCCGGTCACGGCGTCGGCCGGGGCGGGCACCGTGCTGTCCCGTCCGCCGCCGGCGGCAGCGACGAGGGACTGGTGGGTGGGGGCGTCGGGGACGTCCGCGGGGCGGAGGGCCGCGAACTCCTTGCGCAGGACCGGCACGACTTCCTCGCCCAGCAGGTCCAACTGCTCGAGCACGGTCTTGAGCGGGAGCCCGGCGTGGTCCATCAGCCACAACTGGCGCTGGTAGTCACCCGCGTACTCACGGAAGCCCAGGGTCTTCTCGATGACCTGCTGGGGCGACCCGACGTTCAGCGGCGTGGCCTCCACGAACTCCTCGAGCGAAGGTCCGTGGCCGTAGACGGGGGCGTTGTCGAAGTACGGGCGGAACTGGTTGACGGCGTCCTGGCTGTTCTTCGCGATGAACGCCTGTCCACCCAGCCCGACGATGGCCTGGTGAGCCTTGCCGTGCCCGTAGTGCTCGAACCGACGGCGGTACAGACCCACCATCTGTGCGGTGTGGCTGGAGGGCCAGAAGATGTGGTTGGAGAAGAAGCCGTCACCGTAGTAGGCCGCCTGCTCGGCGATCTCAGGACTGCGGATCGAGCCGTGCCAGACGAAGGGAGGCACGCCGTCGAGCGGGCGTGGGGTCGCGGTGAAGCCCTGCAGCGGGGTGCGGTGCTTGCCCTGCCAGTTCACGACGTCGTCGCGCCACAACTGGTGTAGCAGGGCGTAGTTCTCCACGGCCAGTTCGATGCCCTGACGGATGTCCTTGCCGAACCACGGGTAGACCGGTCCGGTGTTGCCCCGACCGAGCATGAGGTCCATGCGCCCGTCGGCGAGGTGCTGCAGCTGGGCGTAGTCCTCAGCGATGCGCACTGGGTCCGTCGTGGTGATCAGGGTGGTGGAGGTCGAGAGGAGGATCCGCTCGGTCAGCGCGGCCACGTAGGCCATCGTCGTGGTCGGCGACGAGGCCGTGAACGGAGGGTTGTGGTGCTGGCCGAACGCGATCACGTCCAGACCGACCTCTTCGGCCTTCTGGGCGATCGCGACCGTCGCCTTGATGCGTTCGTGCTCGGTGGGGGTGTGCCCCGTGGTCGGGTCGGTGGTGACGTCACCGACCGTGAAGATTCCGAACTGCATGGCCAACTCCTTGATTGAATGCCCAACTAGAGTCCGAACGACGTGCCCTGCGCATCTATTCCAGCACCCGTCAGCCGAGCTGTGCCCGCGGCCAGCACGACCCCGCAGGTGGCACAGTGGGCGCATGAGCCTCACCCCCGAAGAAGAGTCCCGCGTCGTGGAGTTGGCCCTGGATCTCGCGCGTACCGGGCAGACAGCTGAGCTCGCCGACTTCCTTGACCACGGAGTCCCGGCGGACCTCGTCGACGAGGACGGCAACTCCTTGCTCATGCTGGCCGCTTACCACTCACAGACCGAGACCGTCGCGATGTTGATCCGACGCGGGGCCGACGTCGACCTGCGCAACGCCCGGGACCAGTCCCCCGTCGCAGGGGCCCTCTTCAAGGGCGCGGACGACGTGGTGGAAGTGCTGAAGGGTGCCGGCGCAGATCTTGACGCCGGCACCCCCAGTGCTCGTCAGGCCGCCGAGATGTTCGGCCGCCCGCTCTGAGCCCTCAGCTCAGTCCTGCAGTGCTTCAGACAGGCTCGTTCTGCGAGTTCACGTCCGCGTCGGACGCTTCGCCTGCGCGCACGGCCGCAAGTGCCTTGGCCACACCCTCGCCGTAGGCCGGGTCAGCCAGGGTGCAGTGCTCGATGTGACGTTCGATCGAGGTCTGCGACGCACCCGCGATGTTGCGCGCGGTGTTTTCGAACAGCAACTGCTGCTTCTCCGGAGTCATGAGACGGAAGAGGTTGCCCGGCTGCTCGAAGTAGTTGTCGTCGTCCTCACGGAAATCGAAGTGGTCCGCGACCCCGCCGATCTCCTGGGCCGGGTTCTGGTGCTGCTTCGAGTCGGGCCAGTTGCCCTCGTTGTTGGGCCAGATGCCGGGCACGCCACCCTGGTTGCCGTCGATGCGCATGGCGCCGTCACGGTGGTAGGTGTTGACCGTGTGAGCGGCGGCCCGGGGGAAGTTCACGGGAATCTGGTGGTGGTTGATCCCCAGGCGGTAGCGCTGGGCGTCTCCGTAGGAGAAGAGGCGCCCCTGGAGCATCCTGTCCGGGGAGAAGGAGATGCCCGGGATCAGGTTGGCCGGGGTGAAGGCAGCCTGCTCGACGTCGGCGAAGTAGTTCTCCGCGTTGCGGTTGAGTTCGAACTCGCCGACCTCGATGAGCGGGTAGTCCTTCTTGCTCCACACCTTGGTCAGGTCGAACGGGTGGAAACGGTACGACTTGGCGTCCGCCTCCGGCATGATCTGGACGAAGAACTTCCACTTCGGGAAGTCGCCGCGCTCGATGGCGTCGAAGAGATCGCGTTGGCTCGACTCACGGTCCTCACCGACGAGCTTGGCTGCCTCGGCGTCGGAGAGGTTCTCGATGCCCTGCTGGGTGCGGAAGTGGAACTTCACCCAGGAACGCTCGCCTCCGTGGTTGATGAACGAGAAGGTGTGCGAGCCGAAGCCGTGCATGTGGCGGTAGCTCGCCGGGATGCCACGGTCGGACATGACGATCGTGACCTGGTGGAGCGCCTCGGGCAGACCCGTCCAGAACGCCCAATTGTTCTCGGCGTCGCGCAGGTTCGTGCGGGGGTCGCGCTTCACGGCGCGGTTGAGGTCGGGGAAGCGCAGCGGGTCGCGGAAGAAGAAGACCGGGGTGTTGTTGCCGACCACGTCCCAGTTGCCCTCCTCGGTGTAGAAGCGCAGCGCGAAGCCACGGATGTCACGCTCGGCGTCGGCTGCGCCACGCTCACCGGCGACGGTCGAGAACCGGGCGAACATCTCGGCCTCGTTGCCCACCTGGCTGAAGAGCTTGGCCTTGGTGTACTGGCTGATGTCGTGGGTCACGCGGAACGTACCGAAGGCGCCCGAACCCTTGGCGTGCATCCGGCGCTCCGGAATGACCTCGCGGTCGAAGTGGGCGAGCTTCTCCAGGAACCACAGGTCCTGCAGCAGCATCGGGCCGCGGGGACCGGCCGTCATGCTGTTCTCGTTGTTCGCCACCGGGGCGCCGGCCGCTGTCGTCAGCGGCGCGGAGTTCGTGGGCTTCTCGGTCATGTAAGGGCATCTCCTTGGGTGGTGGATTCTCGGGAAGTGCAGGTGGGGCATGTGCCCCAGTAGGTGACCTCGGCCTCGTCGATGACGAAGCCTCGGGCGTTGGAGGCGCTCAGGCAGGGCGCCTCGCCCACGGCGCAGTCGACGTCGGCCAACGCTCCGCAGCCGCGACAGACGACGTGGTGGTGGTTGTCGCCCACCCGACGCTCGAAGCGCGCGGGGGAACCAGCGGGCTCGATCCGACGCACGAGTCCGGCTGCGGTGAGGGCGCGCAGCACGTCGTAGACCGCCTGGGTCGACACCGTCCCGATCTGCTCACGCACGAGCCGGACCACGGCATCGGTGTCGGCGTGGGGGTGATGCTCCAACGCCTCCAGCACTGCCACCCGCGGACGGGTCACACGCAGCGCAGCGTCGCGCAGGAGCGTGCTGGTTGCGGTGGAGGACATGCGTTGCACCATGTCATCCATTCTGGAATCAGTCAAAAAAAGACCGTGGTGTGTCCCCGTCCCCCCACGCGGCCACCGCCGGTGGGGCAGACTGCCGGTATGTCCGAATCGTCCGCGCGTCCCGTCGCCACGAAATCCGTGGGCGACGTCCTGGGATCGCCGTACACCAGCGAGACGCTCACCATGCGCGACGACGCCGAGGGCCCGGTCGTCGCCACCCTCGTCAAGCGTCCCACCCACGGTGAGACCAACTGTGCTGTCCTGCACGTCCACGGCTTCGCCGACTACTTCTTCCACACCGAGTACGCCGAGTGGTGGACCGATCGCGGATACACCTTCTACGCGCTCGACCTACGCAAGTTCGGGCGCTCCATCAGGGAGCACCAGACCCCGAACTACGTCGCTGACCTCTCGGAGTACTACGAAGAGCTCGACGCCGCACTCGCCCTCATCTCGGAGCGTGACGGTCACGACGTCGTCGTCGCCAGCGCCCACTCCACGGGCGGGCTGGTCGTCCCGCTGTGGGCACACGACAGGCAGCCTGCACCTCTGGCAGCGATCGTCCTCAACGCACCCTGGCTGGATCTACGAGGACCGTGGTTGATGCGTTCCCTGGGCACCGGAGTGATCCGGCGGGTGGCCGCCCGCTCCCCGGAACGAGTCCTCCCGAGGCCCATCAACGGCTTCTACGTACGATCCCTGCACCGGGACCACGAGGGCGAGTGGGACTTCGACCTCGACTGGAAGCCCCTGAACTCCCGTCCCGTCCGGGCCGGCTGGTTCAACGCGATCCGTGAGGGACACGCCAGGATCCAGCGCGGCCTTGACCTGGAGGTGCCCATCCTGGTCATGGCCTCGGACCGGACCACGCTGCCCGCGCAGATGGGTGAGGACGTGCACACCTCGGACATCGTGCTCGACGTCGACCAGATCCGTCGTCACAGCCCGGCGCTGGGTCGCCACGTCACCAACGTGACGATCGAGGGAGCGAGGCACGACGTCGTGCTCTCGCGCCCGCCGGCGCGGGAGAAGGCGTACGACCAGCTCGACCGGTGGCTGAAGGCATACGTCGAGGCCTGAGCTCAACTGCGCAGGAAGAAGACCAGCGCGGAGACACCGACGACCACGATCGCGGTACGGAGCCAGAGGTCCGGCAGTCGACGGCCGACGCCTGCCCCGATCTGACCCCCGATCACGGAGCCAACTGCGATCAGCGCCACCACCCGCCAGTCGACCTCCGCCACGAAGACGAAGATCAGGCCGGAGACGCCGTTGACGGCCGCTCCCAAGATGTTCTTCACCCCGTTGAGCCGCTGCAGCGACTCCTGGACGCCGATCCCGAGGATGGCCATCAGGAGCACCCCCTGGGCGGCCCCGAAGTAGCCCCCGTACACGCCGGCGAGCCCGATGGCGGGCCACACCCACCAGGCCCCGTGCGCAGGTACGCCACCTGTCGCCTCGTGGCGGGCAGCCACCAGGCGTGAAATCCTGGGTCCCGTGACCACGAGCACGATGCCGAGCAGGATCAGGGCCGGGACGATGGTGGCGAAGGCCGATTCCGGCAACGCGAGCAGGAGGACGGCCCCCGCGGCGCCGCCGAGCACCGACGCGCTGAGCAGTCGCACGACGCGATCGCGTTGGCCGACCAACTCACGCCGGTACCCGACGGCACCCGAGATCGCACCCGGCACCAGTCCGATGGTGTTGGAGGCGTTGGCAGTGATCGGAGGCACCCCGAACGCCAGCAAGGTCGGGAACGTGATCAGCGTTCCCGACCCCACGATGGTGTTGATGGTGCCAGCAGCGATCCCGGCGATCAGGATCACGACACCTTCCAACGCGCTCACTGCGGCGGCGGCTCCTGGCCGGACTGCTCGGCTCCCGCACGACCCGGTGTCGATGTCTTCCCACCGGCGGGCATGGCGATCTGCTGCGCAGCCGCAATGGCCTCTGCGGCAGCCTTCTGCGCTGCATCGGAGGCCCCGGAGGATCCCAGGGTGCCCTGCGGCTCCGTCGGACCCATGTCGACCCGCTTGGTCGGAGTGGCGTCCTGGGGAATCCCGGCCATCTCGGTCATGGTCGACCCGAGCCCTTCAAGAGCCCGCCCGATCTCGGAGGGCACGATCCAGACCTTGTTGGCGCTGCCCTCGGCGATCTTGGGCATCATCTGCAGGTACTGGTAGGCCAGCAGCGACTGGTCCGGCTGGCCGTCGTGGATCGCCTGGAAGACGGTCTGGATCGCCTGTCCCTCTCCCTGGGCGCGGAGGATGGAGGCTTCACGGTCCGCCTGGGCCCGCAGGATCGCAGACTCCCGCTCACCCTCGGCGTTCAGGATGGAGGACTGCTTGTTGCCCTCTGCGGTGAGGATCGCCGACTGGCGCTGACCCTCGGCCTGCAGGACCAGCGCACGCTTGTCCCGGTCGGCCCGCATCTGCTTCTCCATCGCGTCCTTGATGGAGGGGGGCGGGTCGATGCCCTTGATCTCGACGCGATTGACCCGGATCCCCCACTTGCCGGTCGCCTCGTCGAGGACGCCACGCAAGCCGTTGTTGATCTCCTCACGGCTGGTCAAGGTGTCCTCGAGGTCCATCCCACCCACGATGTTGCGCAGGGTGGTCATGGTGAGCTGCTCCACGGCCTGGATGTAGTTGGCGATCTCGTAGGTGGCCGCGATCGGGTCGGTCACCTGGAAGTAGATGACCGTGTCGATCGACACCACCAGGTTGTCCTCGGTGATGACGGGCTGCGGCGGGAAGCTCACGACCTGCTCGCGCAGGTCGATCATGTACCGCACACGGTCGACGAAGGGGACGACGATGTTGAGGCCGGCGGGCAGCGTCTGCTTGTACTTTCCGAAGCGTTCGACGATGCCGGCGCGGGCCTGGGGGATGATCCGTACCGTCTTGCTCAGCAGCACTGCGAGAAAGGCGAGGAGCAGTCCCACCAGAATGAAAGGCAGCAACAGGTTCTCCGTTCTGTGGGTGGGTCGGACAGGTCAGGGGTCCAGCCGGGCAACCGGATAGACCACCACGGTGGCACCTCGGATCTCCATCACCTCGACGTGTTCACCCGCCAAGATGGTCGCGGTCTCGTCATAGGGAACGGCGCTCCAGGTCTCCCCCGCCAACATCACCCGGCCCACGGTGGTGGGCGAGATGTCGGCCGTGACCTCGGCCTCCCGGCCGACGAGCTTGCCGTGACCGAGGCTGAGCTCCGGACCACCGTGGAGCCGCTTGGCCATGGAGGGGCGCAACAACCAGACTGCAGCCAGGGCTGTGACCCCGGCTGCCCCCAGCTGCACGGAGACCGGCAACCCGACCAGAGCTGCGACCATGCCGACCAGGGCGCCGATCGCGAACATGGCAAGAACGAGGTCGAGGCTGAACATCTCTGCGACCAGGAGGATCGCGGAGATGCCGAGCCAGGTCTCCCACATGTGCTCTCGGAACCATTCCATGCTTGAACCCTATCTGCGCCGTCCACGCTCCGGGCCGGGCAGCGTGCGCTGTGGTCAGAGTGCGGCGCGCATGGGAGCCCGCCGGCGTGCGGCGTACCTGCCGCCACTCTGGGTGAGCACGAGCGCCATCCCGAAGGTTTCCGAGAGAGCCTCCTGGGTCACCACCCGCTCCAGGGGTCCCTGCGCCATCACCTTGCCCTGCCGCAGCATCAATGCATGGGTGAATCCCGGCGGGATCTCCTCGACGTGGTGGGAGACCATCACCGTGGCCGGGGAGTCGGCGTCCAGCGCGATCGAGGCCAACGTGGAGACCAAGTCCTCCCGGCCACCCAGGTCGAGGCCCGCAGCGGGCTCGTCGAGGAGCAACAGCTCAGGGTCAGACATCAGTGCTCGGGCGATCTGCACCCGCTTGCGCTCCCCCTCGCTGAGGGTGCCGAACGCACGGTCGGCGAGACCGAGCGCGCCCACCTCCGCGAGCAGGTCCTCGGCCCGCCGGTGGTCGAGCTCCTCGTACGTCTCCCGCCACCGACCCACCACCGCGTACGAGGCCGAGACCACGACGTCGCGCACCAGCTCGTCCCGCGGAATGCGGTCCGCGAGCGACGCACTCGTCAAGCCGATGCGAGTGCGCAACTCGAAGACGTCGACGGCGCCCATCACCTCGTCGAGGATGCCCGCGACCCCGGCGCTCGGATGGATCTGGGCGGCGGCGACCTGGAGCAGCGTGGTCTTGCCCGCACCGTTGGGACCGAGGACCACCCAGCGTTCGTCCTCCTCCACCGTCCACGTCACGTCGTCCAGGAGGGTGGTGCCTCCGCGTCGAACCGTCACGCCGGCGAATTCAAGGACAGTGGTCATGGCGCGTACCTTAGCGAGCCGCGTCACGCCGGGGTTAGTCTCCCCGGATGGACGTCGCACTCCCCCAGGTCTGTGCCGTGGCGTGGTGGAGCACGGCCTGGTTGCAGGGCCACGTGGTCACCGACGACCTGCTCGACGCACTGGCTGAACTGGGCAGCTTGCACCTGTTCCGTGCGGCGTCGGCGACGAACAAGGACCTGACCGACTGCGAAGGGCAGACGGCCCTGCCCTTCCTGGCTGCTCTGCGCCGTCGTGGGGCCACCCACGTCTCCATCACCCTGCCGGTCGACGGTGATCCCTTGGGTCTGGGAGGACCTGCAGCCTTCAACGCCGACGCCTTGATGGCGGGCCAGGGCCTGGTGGCGACCCAGGTGGGTGTGGGTGCGGTGCCGCACGAGGGCAGCGACGCCGTCACGTGGCTGGTCCACTCCACGGCGCGCCGTTCAGTCCCCGACGTCGGCGAGGCGGACCGGGGACTGCGGCAGACGATGCTGCGCGCGACAGACTCCCTGGCGGAACTCGACGTGGGCGCCTGGAGCCCCACCACTGCTGACGAGTTGATGGACCTGCGTCGTGTGCCCCGGTTGCCCGGCGTCCCGGGCATCGACCCCGCCCATCTGGCCCTGGCGGCTCGGGCTGCCCAGGCCTGGCGCATCGTGGAAGTCGCCCTGCGCGACCACGGAGGTGCTCTCTCGGCCACCGAGGTGGCCCGTCGTCAGGAGGTTCTCTCCGGGCTCGAACGTGCTGCCCGACGCGCTCTGGTGGCAGCCTGCTCTCCCGATGTGTGGCCCTCTGCGTGATCCTGCGCGGCGAAGGCCGCCCCGCGCGGGTAGCCTTCGCACTGCCATGGAACCAGATGCTGCGAAGACACTGCTGATCACGCTGACCGGCAAGGACCGACCCGGGGTCACCACGTCGGTCCTCGACTCACTGGCGTCCGCCGGTGTCGAGGTGGTCGACATCGAGCAGGTCGTCCTGCGGGGGCGCCTGGTCCTGGGGATCCTGGTGTCGGCACCCCATGACTGGAAGCGCCTGGGCCAGGCTCTCGAGTCGCAGGGCGAAGCGCTCGGCATGCAGGTCGAGGTGGCCCAGGGCCAGGGCGACAACAAGGTGCGGGCCGTGGGCCGCAGCCACGTCACAGTGATCGGTGCCCCGCTCAAGGCCGCGGCGCTCGCCGCCATCACGGGACGGATCGCCGACTGCGGCGCCAACATCGACCGCATCATCCGCATGGCCCGCTACCCCGTGACGGCGATCGATCTCCACGTCTCCGGGGTCCGTCCCGACAAGCTGCGCGCCCTGCTGGCCCCCGAGGCCGCCGCGCAAGGGGTCGACATCGCTGTCCAGCCGGCGAATCTCCTGCGCCACGGCATGCGGTTGATCGTCATGGATGTGGACTCCACGCTGGTCCAGGGAGAGGTCATCGAGATGCTGGCCGCCCACGCCGGGGTCGAGGCAGAGGTGCGCCGGGTGACCGAAGCCGCGATGCGCGGTGAGCTGGACTTCGAGCAGTCCCTGCGCCACCGGGTCTCGCTGCTGGCGGGCCTCGACGCCTCAGCCCTCGACGCGGTCTTCCAGGACCTCCAGCTCAACCCCGGGGCCCGCACGATGGTGCGCACCCTGCGCCGGTTGGGGTACCGCTTCGCGATCGTGTCAGGTGGGTTCAGCCAGATCACCGACCGCCTGGCCGAGGACCTGCACATCGACTTCGCCCGGGCCAACGAGTTGGAGATCGTCGACGGGAAGCTGACCGGAGGGATCGTCGGTGAGGTCGTGGATCGTGCGGGCAAGGCCGCGGCCCTGCGCGAGTTCGCCTCAGCGCTGGGAGTCGCCGAGGAGTCGGTGATCGCCATCGGGGACGGCGCCAACGACCTCGACATGCTCAACGCTGCCGGTCTCGGGATCGCCTACAACGCGAAGCCTCTCGTACGCGACGCAGCCGACACCGCGGTCAACGTGCCCTACCTCGACACGATCCTCTACCTGTTGGGGATCTCGCGCGAACTCATCGAGGAAGCCGACGCGGAGGCGGGTTTCACTCCCTCGTCGCTCGGCTGAGGTCAGTGCACCCCGACGTGGAAGCCGACCAGCCGACCGTCGCCGAGGGCGAAGGACGACCAGGTCTCGGTCACGTCGAAGACCGCTGAGGCAGTGGGCGGAAAGCCCCGTGCCATCTCCTCGTGCAGGGCAGCCAGACCCCGTCCGTCGGAGATCAGTTGTGCCAGGTAGCTCACCGTCGGGTTGTGCCCGAGTACCACCACGCACTTTGCGCCGTCGGGCGTGAGCCGCAGCAGGTCCATGACACTCTCGGAGCCAGCGGAGTAGAGCGCCGGTTCGATGTCCGGTTCCAACTCCCATCCAGCTCCCTGCGCGACCGCGTCCCAGGTCTGTCGTGTCCGCCGCGCCGCAGAGACGAGGGCATGGTCCGGGACCACCCCGTGTTCGGCCAACCAGCGACCGGTCTCCGTGGCAGCGGTGATCCCCCGGGCAGTGAGCGCTCGGTCGTGGTCGGACGAGGCGACCGTCTCAGCCTGGGCGTGCCGCATGATCACCAGACGGCGCGAAGGATCGTTCACGAGGACCACTCTCCCACCCCCGGCAAGAAGCTCTCGCTCACAGCCCCATGGCGTGGAAGCCACCGTCCACGTGGACGATCTCGCCAGTGGTGGCCGGGAAGAAGTCCGAGAGCAGTGCCACGACGGCCTTGGCCGTGGGCGTGTGGTCGGACTCGTCCCAGCCGAGGGGGGCACGGTCCTTCCAGGACGCTTCGAGGTCCTCGAATCCCGGGATCGCCTTCGCGGCCAGAGTCTTCAGCGGTCCGGCTGCCACCAGGTTGCAGCGGATGCCCTCAGGACCGAGATCCCGGGCGAGGTAGCGAGACGTGGACTCGAGTGCCGCCTTGGCGACTCCCATCCAGTCGTAGGCAGGCCAGGCAGTGGTGGCATCGAAGGTCAGTCCGACGATGGAACCGCCGGACGACATCATCGGTCGCGTGGCGACGGCCAGTGACTTCAAGGAGAAGGCAGAGACCTGGACGGCCTGGGAGACGTCGTCCCACGGGCCCTGCAGGAACTTTCCCCCCAGGACGGTCTCGGGATTGCCGTACGCGATCGAGTGCACGACTCCGTCCAGGTGGTCGGTGTGCTCCCGGACCTGCTCGGCCAGCCCCTCGAGGTGGTCCGGGTCGGTGACGTCGAGCTCCAGCACCGGCGGCTCGACCGGTAGCCGCTTGGCGATGCGTCGGGTGATGCCGAGCGCCCGGCCGAAGTTGGAGATGAGGACCGTCGCACCCTGCTCCTGCGCCACCTTGGCGGTCGCGAAGCCGATGGAACTGTCCATGGTGACGCCGGCCACCAGGATCGTCTTGCCGTCGAGAATTCCCATGTCGTTGCTCCTCAATGTCCCATGCCGAGACCACCGTCGACCGGGATCACGGCCCCGGTGACGTAGGCGGCGCCTTCGGAGGCGAGCCAGGTGACCGCGGACGCGATTTCCGTCGGGTCGCCGTAGCGACCGAGTGGCACCTGGGCCTTGATGCCCTGCCTCTGCTCGTCGCTCAGGACGGCCGTCATGTCGGTGTCGATGAAGCCGGGGGCCACCACGTTGGTGGTGATGCTGCGGCTGCCGAGCTCACGGGAGAGCGAGCGGGCCATCCCGACCAGACCGGCCTTGGAGGCGGCGTAGTTGACCTGTCCAGCGGAGCCGAGGAGACCGACCACCGAGGAGATGAAGATGATCCGCCCACGACGCAGGCGCAGCATTCCCTTGGCTGCTCTCTTGGCCAGCCTGAAGGAGCCGGTGAGGTTGGTCTCGATGACGTTGCCCCACGCCTCTTCACTCATGCGCAGGATCAGGGTGTCGTCGGTGACACCTGCACTGGCCACCAGCACCTCCACCGGGCCGTGGGCCTCCTCGACGGTGGCGAAGGCAGCGTCGACGGCCTCGGGGTCGGTGACGTCGCACCGTACGTCCAGCGCTCCCTCGGGAGCGCCCCCGTTGCGGGTGGTCACAGCGACCTTGTCGCCCTGGGCGATGAACGCCATTGCGATGGCACGGCCGATGCCGCGGTTGCCGCCGGTCACGAGCACCGAGCGGGCTGCGGTGGGTCTCTCTTCAGTCACGGACGATGACGCTAATGATTACCGTGGAGTACATGAAAAGGCGCTCTCGTACGCTGCCGGACACCGGGCAAGCAGCAAGGCCTCAGGCGGACCGACGTAGGCTGGCTGCATGGCCATCGGCAAGCGCGAGGACTCCGAGCCGGTGCGCATCACGACCGCGGCGACGAGTCGTCGCGAAGAGATGGACGGCCGCGTCCGTGGCTACCTCATCTCCATGGGCCTTCGTGTTCTCTGCTTCGTGGGAGCGGTCGCCGTGGGGCCCGGCTGGCTGCGGTGGGTCCTCATGGCAGGCGCGGTCTTCCTGCCCTACGTGGCAGTGGTGATGGCCAACGCCGCACGCAGCAGCCACGAGGAGCCCCTGCTCACCGGAGTCACCGCTCGCCAGCTCGAGGGTGGCTCAACGACGCTCTCCGTCGAGGCGCCCACCACTGACTCGCCCAGGAGTGAGACGTGAAGCCTGACACCTGCTCCGCCAAGGGATGCAACGTCGCGGCGGTCCACGCCCTGCTGTGGAACAACCCCAAGCTCCACACACCGGAACGCCGGAAGACCTGGTTGGCCTGCGAGGCGCACCGGGAGTCGCTCTCGTCCTTCCTTGCGGCTCGCGCGTTCCTCAAGGACGTCGTACCGCATCAGCCCTCGGAGTCAGCCGAACCCGGCTGAGGGCCACTGACCCGCCTCAGCCACCGATGGCAGACATGGGCCGCGGCGGTTGCAGGAAGGTGGGGTCGTTGATGCCGTGTCCGGCCTTCTTCGCCCCCAGGGCAACCACCCAACGTTGGGCCAACTCCTCGTCCGAGATCCCGGCACGCATCGCTGTCTTGAGGTCGGACTCGTCGCGGCTGAAGAGGCAGTTGCGGAGCTGACCGTCGGAGGTGAGGCGTACGCGGTCGCAGTCCCCGCAGAAGGGTTCGGTGACGGACGCGATGATGCCGACGGTGCCCGGCCCCCCGTCGACCGAGAAGAGGTCAGCAGGGGCACTCCCACGCCGCACAGGGGCCGGCGACAGGGTGTACCGCGCCCCCAGCCACCCCCGGATCTCGGCCGCGGTGACCATGTCCGTACGACTCCAACTGTGCTGTGCGTCGAGAGGCATCTGCTCGATGAACCGCAGCTCGTACCCGCGTTCGAGGCACCAGTGCAGCAGTTCGCCGGCCTGGTCGTCGTTGACGCCCCGCAACAGGACGGCGTTGATCTTGACGGGTCCGAGCCCAGCGGACTGGGCTGCGGCGAGGCCGGCCACGACGTCCTCGAGCCGGTTGCGGCGGGTGATCTGCGCGAAGGTCTCGGGCCGTACGGTGTCCAGGCTCACGTTGACCCGGTCGAGCCCGGCCTCGGCCAAGGCCGCGGCGCTGCGCGCCAGACCGATGCCGTTGGTCGTCATCGAGATGTCGATGTCACCCAGGGCGCGGATCCGGCCGACCAGTGCTACGAGACCGCGACGCAGCAGCGGCTCTCCCCCGGTCAGACGCACCTCCTCGATCCCGAGGTGGTGCACGCCGATCCCGATCAGGCGGATCAACTCGTCATCGGTGAGCTGGTCCTGCCCGGGCAGCCACTCGAGGCCTTCCGCCGGCATGCAGTACGAGCAGCGCAGGTTGCAACGATCCGTCAGGGAGACCCGCAAGTCGGTCGCAGTGCGCCCGAAACTGTCGTTCAGTCTGCCCGTCATGAACCCAGCATAGGTGGGGGATGATGGCTTGTTGCCGAGCGATAGCCTCAGAGCGTGCAACGCCTCGCATTCCTCCTCAGCCGCCGGTGGGGACTCTTCTTCCTCATCGTGATCCTCCTGACCTGGCTGGCGGTGTGGTTGGGCCAGTGGCAGTTCGACCGCCTGGAGGACCGGCGGGAGCGCAACGAGATCATCCTGCGCAACGAGGCGATGGACCCGGTCCCGGTCGAGACGATCATGGCCGTCGGGGAGGCGGTCTCCGACGACGAGCAGTGGTCGATCGTCAAGGCGCGCGGCACCTATGTCGTCGAGGACTCGGTCTACGTCCGCTACCGGACCCACAAGGGGCGATCAGGCGTGCAGGTGACCGTCCCCCTCGACCTGGGCAACGGCACCTCGTTGTTGGTCGACCGCGGGTGGTGGGCCACCCAGAACCGGGGTGAGGTGCCCACTGACGTTCCGGCTCCCCCGGGCGGTGAGGTCGAGATCGTGGGGCGGGTACGCATCGACGCCACCGGCGACGCCACGAAGGTCACTGAGCAGAGCACGCGGGCCATCTCGAGCGTGCAGATCTCGGAGGCGATCGATCGCCCCCTGCTCGGTGGGTTCGTGGAACTGGTCGAGGAGACGCCCGATCCCGAGGTGTCCCTCAAGCCCATCGACGAGCCAGAGGTCGACGAGGGTCCGCACTTCTTCTACGGGATCCAGTGGTGGTTCTTCGGTGCGCTGGCCGTCTTCGGCTTCTTCTACCTCTTGTACGACGAGTGGCGCGATCGTCGCGACGAGCCCACCGCAGACTCAGAGGGAGCGCAGGATCCCACCGTCGACGGGGAGCGCCACGCCGTTCACGAATGATGCGCCGGGCGAGAGCACGAAGGCCGCCACCGCGCCGAACTCCTCGGGACGACCGTAACGACCCAAGGGGATCGTCCGGCTCCAACGCTCACGGGACGCCTCGGCGTCACCGCTCTGCGCATCCAGGCTGCGGACCCGATCGGTGTCGATGCGGCCCGGCAGCAAGGTGTTCACGCGCACCCCGCGGGGCCCGAACTCGTCCGCCATCTCCTTGGCCACCATCGCCAGACCCGGGCGCAGCCCGTTGGAGATCCCGAGACCGCTCACCGGCGCCCGCACGCTGGTGGAGAGGACGAAGGCCAGCGAACCGCCTTCACCCAGCTCAGCCCCGATCTCGCGGGCCAGTCGCACCGAGCCCAGGAAGACGGACTCGAACGCTGCCCGCCACTGCTCGTCCGTCGCCTGCGTGGAACCTCCGGCCGAGGGGCCACCCACGCTGATCAGGGCGCCGTCGAGACGTCCCCAGGCGTCTCGCGCGGCTGCGATGAGCCGCCCGGGCGTGTCGGTGTCGGCGTTGTCCGCCACCACGGTGACCACCCGGTCGGCTCCCCATTCGAGGGCCGCAGTCCGCAGCGCCTGCTCGTCACGTGCGGCCAGGACGACTCGGGCACCGTCCTGCAACAGCGCTCGAGCGGCGGCCAGGCCGAGGCCACGGCTTCCGCCAGTGATGATGTAGACCCGGTCGGTGAGTTGGAGATCCATGACCGCAACCTAACCGAGCACCGGTGCTCAAGCGGTGGGTGCACCCCCGCCGACGAACTGGGTGCGGTGCAGGTCGGCGTAGAGACCACCCAGCGCCAACAACTCGTCATGGGTGCCGCGCTGGACGATCCGCCCGTGGTCCAGCACAAGGATCAGGTCAGCGTTGCGCACCGTCGAGAGTCGGTGCGCGATGACCAGGGACGTACGTCCTTCGAGCGCCGCATCGAGCGCCCGCTGCACGGCTGCCTCGGACTCACTGTCGAGGTGGGCGGTCGCCTCGTCCAGCACGACCACGGGAGGCGCCTTGAGCAGGAGGCGTGCGATCGCCAGGCGCTGCCTCTCCCCTCCGGAGAGGCGGTACCCGCGGTCGCCGACCACGGTCTCCAACCCGTCAGGCAGGGCACGGACGAGGTCGCCCACCTGCGCGGCCTCCAGTGCCGCCCAGACCTCTTCGTGCGTGGCCCCGGGACGGGCGTACAGGAGGTTGGCGAGGATGGTGTCGTGGAACATGTGCGCGTCCTGGGTGACGTACCCGACCACGCCCTCCAATGACTCCAGGTCGACTTCGCGTACATCCTGGCCACCGACGAGCACCGCACCCTCGCGGGCGTCGTACAGACGGGCGACCAGGTGCGTGACGGTGGTCTTGCCTGCCCCGGACGGGCCGACGAGGGCCACCATCTGACCGGGTTCGGCCACGAAGGAGATTCCGCGCAGGACGGGTCCACCGTCGCGGCTCTCCTTGCGAGCCACGCCCTCCAGGGAGGCCAGGGAGACCTCGTCGGCGCGCGGATAGCTGAAGTGGACGTCGCGGAACTCCACCCGGGCAGCGTCGGGCGGTAGTCGCGGCGCACCCTCCTTCTCCACGATCGGGGACGGGAGGTCGAGGAGCTCGAAGACACGGTCGAAACTGACGAGGGCGGTCATGATGTCGATGCGCACGTTGGACAGGGCCTGCAGCGGCCCCAGCAACCGGGTGAGCAGGATGCCCAGTGCCACCACGGTCCCGACAGAGAGATCACCCCGGATGGCCATCGCGCCACCGACGCCGTAGACCAGAGCAGTCGCCAGCGCGGGGACCAGGCTCATCACCGCCATGAAGCACCTGGTCAGCAGCGAGATCCGGATCCCGAGGTCGCGCACGACGGCGGCCTTCTCCGCGTACTGGGTGTCCTCCTCGCTCCTGCGACCGAAGAGCTTGAGCAGCATGGCGCCACCGACGTTGAACCGCTCGGTCATGGCGTTGCCGAGTGCCGCGTTGCCATCCATCTGTTCCCGGGTCAAGCCGGAGAGGCGCGTGCCGACCATGCGGGAGGCGACCAGGAGGACGGGGAAGAGGAGGAGGCAGAGCAGGGTGACCTGCCAACTCAGGAAGAGCATCGTGACCCCGACGACCAGGGCCCCGATGATGTTGGAGACGGTCCCCTGCAGTGTCGAGGTGAAGGCCCGCTGGGCCCCGATCACGTCGTTGTTCAACCGGCTCACCAAGGCCCCGGTCTGGGTCCGGGTGAAGAAGGCCAGCGACTGGCGTTGGACGTGAGCGAAGACCTGGGTGCGCAAGTCGAAGATGAGCCCTTCGCCGATCCGGCTGGAGAACCAGCCGTTGACCACGGTGAAGACTGCCCCCAGCACGGCCACCAGCCCGACACCGCCGGCCAGCCACGCCACCAGTGAGACGTCCTGGTTCGCCACCCCGTCATCGATGATCCGTTGCAGGAGCAACGGGGGAACGGCGACGAGGGCCGCGTCCACCACCGTGACCGCCAGGAAGCCGGCGATCAATCGGCTGTGTGGTCGCGCGAACGAGAGCACCCGCCACAGGGTGCGGCGCTCCACGTGGGCGTCGACGACGGACCGATCGGAGTGCAGTTGCCGGAGGGCTCGCCCACCGGGACCCATCATCGACACGGGTTTCCCTTCGTCATCCCCCCAGGGCGGCGGCCACGGCGCGGAACCTACGCGTCTGGGCCTCCCGCTCGAGGCGGCGTTGCTCGTCCAGGTCACGGTCGTTCGCGCCCTGGAGCAGTTTCTTGGTCTCGGAGACCACACCGGGCATCGGTGCGGTCAGGGACTCGACCAGAGTCTTCACCACGTCGTCGAGCTCGTCGCCCGGGTGGGCCGAGAGAGCGAGGCCGATGCGTACGGACTCCTCGGCCCCGACCGTGCGTGCCGTGGCACAGATCTCGAGTGCCCTGGAGTAGCCAACCGCTTCGACCAGCGGCTTTGTTCCCGTCAGGTCGGGCACGAGCCCGAGCGCGGACTCCTTCATGGAGAACTTCACGTCGTCGGCCACGATGCGGATGTCACAGGAGAGCGCGAGCTGGAAGCCCGCCCCCACGGCGTGGCCCCGCACCTTGGCGATGGAGACGAAACGCGGGTCGCGCAGGAAGGTGAAGCCCTTCTGGTAGTCGTCGATCGTGGCCGAGATCACCTCGTCGCTGCGCTGGAGCAGTCCCACGACGGTCTCCTGGTCGTCGCCCGTGCCACGCGGGTCGAGCATCCGACGGTCCAGCCCGCTGGAGAAGGTGTCCCCCGCCCCCTGCACGACGACCACCTGGACGTCCTCGGGCAGGGTCTCCCCCACCGACGCCAAGGCGCGCCACATCTGAGGCGTCTGGGCGTTGCGCACCTCGGGACGGTCCAGTGTGATGGTGGCGACTGCGCCGTCGACGTCGACACGTAGGCCCAGGGCCAGCAGTTCCTCAGTAGTCATGCCGCAATCCTAGGCAGGGAACTTACCGGCTGGTAGCACCGGCACCGAACCGTCAGGCCAGTGAGACCAGATCCGCGTAGTCGTCGTTCCACAGGTCCTCGTCACCGTCGGGCAGCAGCAGCACCCGATCCGGCTCGAGCGCCCGCACCGCGCCCTCGTCGTGGGTGATCAGGATGATCGCGCCCTCGTAGGTCCGGATCGCGGCGAGCACCTCTTCGCGCGAAGCAGGATCCAGGTTGTTGGTGGGCTCGTCGAGGAGCAGCACGTTGGCGCTGGAGACGACGAGGCTGGCCAGGGCCAGTCGCGTCTTCTCGCCGCCCGAGAGCACCCCGGCCGGCTTGTGCGCGTCGTCGCCGGAGAAGAGGAAGGAGCCCAGCACCGAACGGGCATCGGTGTCCGTCAGCTGGGGGGCTGCGGACTGCATGTTCTCCAGCACCGTGCGCGAGGTGTCGAGGGTCTCGTGCTCCTGGGCGTAGTACCCGATCTTCAACCCGTGCCCGGGGATGATGTCGCCGGTGTCGGCCTGGTCGACCCCCGCGAGGATCCTCATCATGGTGGTCTTGCCCGCGCCGTTGAGCCCCAGGATCACGACGCGCGATCCCTTGTCGATGGCCAGGTTGACGTCGGTGAACACCTCGAGCGAGCCGTACGACTTGGAGAGCCCCTCCGCCATCAGCGGCGTCTTCCCGCAGGCCGCGGGAGCAGGGAACTTGATCCGGGCCACCTTGTCCTGGGCGCGCTCGGCGTCCAGCCCGGACACCATCTTCTCGGCGCGCTTGAGCATCGACTGGGCAGCGGTGGCCTTGCTCGCCTTGGCCCGCATGCGGTTGGCCTGGTCGGTCAGCGTCTTCGCCTTCGACTCGGCGTTGGCCCGCTCACGCTTGCGGCGCCGCTCGTCGGTCTCGCGCTGGGTGAGGTAGGCACGCCACCCCATGTTGTAGACGTCGATGGTTGCCCGGTTGGCGTCAAGGTGCAGGACCTTGTTGACGGTCGCCGAGAGCAGGTCGTTGTCGTGGCTGATCACGATCAGGCCGCCACGGTGGGCCTGCAGGAAGTTGCGCAGCCACACGATGGAGTCTGCATCGAGGTGGTTGGTGGGCTCGTCGAGCAGGAGGGTCTCGGCCCCCGAGAAGAGGATGCGCGCCAGTTCGACGCGGCGACGCTGACCACCGCTGAGGGTCTTCAGCGGCTGGGCAAGGATGCGCTCCTCGATCCCGAGACTGCTGGCGATCGTCGCGGCCTCGGACTCGGCCGCGTACCCGCCCCCGGCGTGCAGCTCCGAGTCGGCGCGGGTGTACCGCTTCATTGCCCGCTCGCTGACCGCCGGGTCGTCGCTGCCCATCTCGTCCTCGGCCTCGCGCAGACGCCGTACGACGTCGTCCAGGCCGCGGGCCGAGAGGATCCGGTCGCGGGCCAGGACCTCGGGGTCCCCGATCCGCGGGTCCTGGGGCAGGTAGCCGATCTCGCCGCTCCGCTGCACCGAGCCGGCGGCCGGCAGTGCTTCTCCGGCCAGGATCTTGGTCATCGTCGTCTTGCCAGCGCCGTTGCGGCCCACGAGGCCCACCTTGTCCCCGGCTGCGACGCGGAAGCTGACGTTTTCCATGAGCAGTCGCGCGCCGGCGCGAACCTCAAGCTGTTGGGCAGTGATCATCTCGGGGACTAGCCTACGTAAGTTCGTCGATCCAGCCCCATCGGCGACAGCCCCAGGAAGGACGTCCCGATGCGCTTCAGTCCCAAAGCCAGGCTCGACACCTCCCGAGTCAGCGATCGGGCCGGTTCAGGTGGCGGCGGCTCCCGTGGCGGCCCCTCGATGCGACTCCCGATCCCCGGCGGCGCCAAGGCCGGCGGCGGCCTGGGAGTCGTGATCATGATCCTCGTGGTGGTCGCGATCAACTTCTTCGGAGGTGGTGGGGGCAACGGCGGTGGCTCGCCTCTCGACTCCGTGCTGGGAGGCGCCGCAGGCACCGACAGCTCCCGGATGGCTGACACCGAGCGTTACGCGAACTGCACGACCGGCGAGGATGCCAACCAGGACGTCGACTGCGCACGCGTCGCGGTCGAGAACTCGCTGTACTCCTACTGGCGCGCCACACTCTCCGAGCAGGCCTTCCGCCCCGCCACGCTGTCGACCTTCAGTGGTGGCGTGACGACCGACTGTGGCCAGGCCTCCAGTCAGATGGGCCCCTTCTACTGCCCTGCGGACCAGGGCATCTACCTCGACACCACCTTCTTCGCCGACGTCCTCGAGAAGCAGTTGGGTGGGCGTGGCGGTGACTTCGTGGAGCCCTACGTGCTGGCCCACGAGTACGGGCATCACATCCAGAATCTCCTCGGCACCATGGGCAAGGTGCGGACCCAGCAGGGTCCGACAAGTGACGCCGTACGTCTCGAGCTGCAGGCCGACTGCTATGCAGGCATGTGGACCCGAGCCGCCGAAGGAGTGGGCGACGTCGAGGGTGTCCCGCTCATCGCCGACCTCGACGAGGGTGACGTCCAGGAGGCCATCGACTCCGCCAAGGCGGTGGGCGATGACCGGATCCAGAAGCGCAGCGGTGGACGGGTGGACCCGGAGGGGTGGACGCACGGATCGTCGGAGCAGCGGGTGCGCTGGTTCGAGGTCGGTCGCGACTCCGGGGACCTGCGGGCGTGCGACACCTTTGCGGCCCGCCGACTCTGATCCGCCTCAGACCTCCAGCAGCGACTTCATCATCGGAAGTTGGCGCTGCATCGCCCTGATGTAGGGAGCGATGCTGGGATGGGTGAACTTGCCGGCCAGGGCACCCTCCCCCGGCGCGACTCTCGACAGCGCCCAGTCCGCGCGGGTCAGGACGGTGAAGACCGCCGTGCACCTGGCTGCAAGCCGTACGGCCTGAGGGTCGAAGATGGCTGCAGCTCCGGTCACGTACGCCTCCAGCAGCGTGTCCAGCTCCTCTGGCACGGAGAGTGCCAGGTAGCCGAGATCCGCACCGTGCGGCCCGTACCCCAGCGTGGCCCAGTCGAGGGCGATGACGTCCTCGTCGTCGGCGCCCCACAGGTTGCCGGGCACCGGATCGCCGTGCTGAGGCACCTGCGGCATCGCCGCGAGACGGGCCAGGTAGGAGCCCCTGCGTTGCCACAGGGCGTTGCTCAGGTCGGCAACCGGGGTGCGGGCCAGCGTTCTCCAGCCTCCCCGTCGCTCCACCTGTTGGAGCCGGGCGTCGAGCTGTCCGCGCACGAACCACGGTTGTTCGGGCAGGTCAGCGGCTGCAAACCGCCCCAGGCAGTGCGCCAAGGACCGCGCGGAGCGCGGGTGCGGCTCGACCCACTCGTGCACGAGGGTGATGCCCTGGGCATCCTCGGTGACCCGCACGACCCCCGGTTCACGCAGTCCGGGCGTCCGAGCGACGACTCCGGAGCAGGCGACGTCGGCTGCGCGGCGCCAGTAGGCAGGGTGGCGGAGGTGGGAGCGCAGTGCGTCGTCATGAGGCGTCGGCGCCACCAGACGCTTGATCACCACGCGCCGTCCGTCCTCCTGTGCGGTCCACACACCGAGGCTCGAAGGCCCCGAACCGGGAAGTCGTTGCCAACCGGGCGCTGGTTGCCACATGTCGACATCGTGGCAGACCCGGCGCCCAGACTCGGTGTGGCCGAGGTTCCGTCGGAGTGTCGGCCGGGCCATGGCGGGTGCCGCCCGGGGGCGTTCCTAGGATCATCCCCATGGTCACGCCCGCTCCTGCCGAGGTACTCCGTCGCTGGCGCAGCGCGGTCAATGCAGAGCCGGAGCGGCTCGAGGAATGGCTCACCACACCCGAGTCGGCCTCGGTGGGCAGCCGGGCCCCGGGCGCCATCCACTCCGTCGGTCAACTCGCCGGGATGCGGACCGTGGACGTGTTGCAGACACCTTCGACGGAGTGGACAGAGTCGGACTGGGCACACGTACGCCGCACCATCGGGTTCGTCCGCCGTCACCGGGCGCAGTGGCCCTCAGGCGATCTGGGGTTGCGTCGCTGGACCTACTCGCTGCGCAACTGGGGACACGACCCCCTGTGGTGGGGACGCGTGAGCAACCCGTCGATCGAGGACGGGGCGCAGGCGGTGAGCGTGGACGGTCAGGAGGTCGGCGTACTCGACCTGTCTGTTTCAGACGGGGACGTGGCAATCGAACGGCTGGAGTTGACTCCCGACTGGCGGGGCAGGGGCGTCGGCTCGGTGGTGCTGCACGAAGTCTCACGCCTCGCCGCACGCAGGGTGAGGGTCGATCTCCTGGGCACCCAGACCACGACCGGTGAGTTCTTCCAGCGTCGGGGCTTCGGGGTGGTGGACGCAGGCGCGGATCACTCGCACCTCGTCCTCCCCCGTCGCTGAGGCAGACGGCAGCGACGTTGCGGCGCCTCAGGCGTTGTGCACGGTGACGACGAGTTGTTGAGCCTGGTCGATCGCCGCCTCGAGAGCAGCGCGGCGAGGCTCGGGAACCTCTCCGTGGAGGTCGCGTGTCGCCAGGTCGCGCAGCGATGGGTGTGCGAGCACCTCGGCCAACGCTGCACGGTCGCCCCCGATGACCACCGGCCCGGCGAGTCCTGCCAGCAGTCGGGCTGCGTGCTCGGCCGCTGCTTCATAGGCCTGCCGAGCCTGATTGTCCCGACGACGCGCGAATCGCTGCTGACTCTGACCGCCTGCCTTGCTGCGTCCCTGGACGTGTCGCTGGCCCACCTTCGAACCGACCACCCGGTCACCCTCCAGCCGGGCCACTGCGAAACCACCCTTGCGCACCAGCAGAACACCCCAGCGCTCCGGCAGCGTGACTGCCTCGAGCAGGGCCTCCACGCTCGGGCCGCCGTCGTGACGACACCCGAAGGGCAGAGCGACGCTGAAGTGGGACCCGTCCCGTGCGCGACCCTGCAGTTGCCCGTCGTGGACGACCAGGACACTCTCACCGTGACGAGCGATGAAGTTCTCCACCCACCGGCTGAGCCGTGTCCCGGGCACGTGGACGACTGGCACGCGCTGAGACTATCGCGACGAGCGTGGTCGGCCGGTCACAGGAAGTCGAACGGGTCGAACGAGTCGATGTCGATGACCTTGATCCTCGGCAGGGACGTGTTGAACGCACGGACGTCGTTCTCGAGGTCGAAGGTGCGCAGACCTGGCAGCCCCCGGAACCCTGAGTTCATGAACTCGGTGAAACCGACGAGAGCCACCTGACGCGTGCCGTCGCACAGCTGACGGATCTGCGGCATGAAGTCACCGTCGTGGCTCGCCAGCACCACGTCAGCGTTGCGTTGGGCCAAGGCCTCGGCCGTGCGCTGGATGGCGATGTCGACGATCTTGCCCTCACCCCGCAGGGGCACGGGTCGGAACCCGATGGCGGTCAGCGCCTGGATGAAGGTCAGGGGCATCTCTTCGTTGACGGCCAGGAAGAAGAGACCCTTGACCTCCTGCTGCATCTGCTGCTCGGCCCACTCCAACAGGCGGTCCCACCGAGGACGTTCCTCCGGGCGAGGCCGACGTCCGAGGATCGAGTTGCCGAGGGTGGCGTCGATGTTCTCGCCGTCGACCAGCACGTAGGTGAAGCGTTCCTGGTCGTGATCGGTCACGTCAGTCCTTGCTGTGGCGAGGGGCGAGGTTGGCAGCAGTGCAGCGGGTCAGACGTTGAAGCCGAGGGCCCGCAACTGTTCGCGACCGTCGTCGGTGATCTTGTCCGGACCCCACGGCGGCATCCACACCCAGTTGATCGCCACGTCGTTGACCAGGCCCTCCAGAGCCATCTCGGTCTGGTCCGCGATCACGTCGGTCAGCGGGCAGGCAGCCGAGGTCAGGGTCATGTCGATGACGGCGTTGGACGACTCGTCGATGTGGACGCCGTAGACCAACCCCAGGTCGACGACGTTGATGCCGAGCTCGGGGTCGACGACGTCCTTCATTGCTTCGGTGACGTCCTCGATGGCGACGGACGACAGGGTCGTCGACGCCCCGATCAGGTCGACCTTCGGGAGGTCGTCATGGGCGTGACCGTGCCCATGCCCGTGGTCGTGCCCGTGGTCGTGGTCATGCCCGTGGTCGTGGTCGTGATCGTTCATGCCTTCTCCAAAGTGTTGTCGGCGAGCACCTTCGCGGTGGCGTCCTTCCATGCCATCCACGAGAGCAGCGCGCACTTGACGCGGGCGGGGAACTTGGCGACGCCGGCGAATGCGATGCCGTCCTCGAGGACGTCCTCATCCGGCTCCACCGTCCCCTTGCCCTGCATCAGGGCAAGGAAGTCCGCGTGGATCGCCATTGCTTCATCGACGGTCTTGCCGATCACCAGGTCCGCCATCACTGACGTGGATGCCTGGGAGATCGAGCAGCCCTCCGAGTGGTAGGAGACGTCGGCGACCTTGTCGCCCTCCAGGTGCACGCGCAGCGTGACCTCGTCCCCGCAGGTCGGGTTGACGTGGTGCACCTCCGCCTCGAAGGGGTCACGCAGACCGGCGTGCAGGGGCTTCTTGTAGTGATCCAGGATGATCTCCTGGTAGAGCGAGTCGAGCTCAGCAGACATGGGTCATCCCACCTTGAAGTAGGCGCGAGTGTAGTTGAGGGCTTCGACGAGAGCGTCGATCTCGTCGGGGCGGGTGTAGAGGTAGGACGACATCCGGGTCGAACTCTGCACACCGAATCGTGCGTGCGCCGGCTTGGCGCAGTGGTGCCCGGCCCGGACCGCGATGCCCTGGGTGTCCAGCACCTGGGCGATGTCGTGCGGGTGCACACCCTGCATCTCGAACGAGATCGCGCCGCCCCGGGACTCGGCGTCGAGGGGCCCCAGCACCGTCGTGCCGGGGACCGACGCCAGACCCTCCAGGGCGTAGCGCGTGATCGTCTGTTCGTGACGGTGAATCGCATCCATGCCGACGGCCGAGAGGTAGTCCACCGCAGCACCCAGTCCGACCGCCTCGACGATCGGCGGCGTGCCAGCCTCGAACTTGTGCGGGATGGGGGCGTACGTCGACTCGGCCATCGTCACGGTGGCGATCATCTCGCCGCCGCCCAGGAATGGCGGCAATGCATCGAGCACCTCTCGGTGCCCCCAGAGGACCCCGATGCCGGTCGGACCAACCACCTTGTGACCGGTGAAGACCACGAAGTCGGCGCCGGAGGCAACGACGTCCACGGGCAACTGCGGGGCCGCCTGTGAGGCATCCACCACGACCAGGGCACCGACCTCCTTGGCACGCGCCGCCAGGTCGCTGACCGGGTTGATCGTCCCGAGCATGTTGGAGACCCAGGTGAAGGCCACCACCTTGGTGCGCTCGTTGAGCAGCTCGCCGAGGTTCGAGAGATCGAGGCGACCGTCATCGGTCAACCCGATCCACCGCAACGTGGCGCCGGTGCGCTGCGCCAGCATCTGCCACGGGACGATGTTGGAGTGGTGCTCCATCTCGGTGATGAGGATCTCGTCCCCTTCACCCAGCTGCAGCGGCCCTCGGAAGGCCAACGTGCTCGCCACGAGGTTCAACGCCTCCGAGGCGTTCTTCGTGAAGATCACCTCGTCACGTGACGGCGCGTTCAGGAAGGCTGCCACCCGGTCGCGAGCGCCCTCGAAGGCCTCCGTCGACTCCGCGCCCAAGGCATGCATGGCGCGGGCGATGTTGGCGTTGTGGTTCTCGAGGTGGTCGACCATCGTGTCGATGACGACCTGTGGCTTCTGCGAGGTGTTGGCGCTGTCGAGGTAGACCAGACGCTTTCCACCCGCGACCGTACGCTCGAGGATCGGGAAGTCCTTCCTGATGATCTCGAGCTCCGGGAGCAGTCCTTCCAGCCCCATACTCAGACCGCAGCCTTGACGTACTTGTCGTAACCGGTGGCCTCGAGCTGGTCGGCCAGCTCGGCGCCGCCCTGCTCGGCGATCCTGCCGTTGACGAAGACGTGGACGAAGTCCGGCTTGATGTAGCGCAGGATCCGCGTGTAGTGGGTGATCAGCAGGACGGCCTTGTCGCCGTTCGCGGCGAAGCGGTTCACGCCCTCGGAGACCACCTTGAGCGCGTCGATGTCGAGGCCGGAGTCGGTCTCGTCGAGGACGGCAACCTTCGGGTTGAGCAGGCCGAGCTGGGCGATCTCGTGACGCTTCTTCTCACCACCGGAGAAACCCTCGTTCACCGAGCGCTGGCTGAACGTGGGGTCGAGATCTGCGGCGCCGAGAGCAGCGTTGACGTCCTTGACCCACGTACGCAGCTTGGGGGCCTCGCCGTCGATGGCCGTCTTGGCCGTACGCAGGAAGTTGGCCACCGAGACGCCGGGAATCTCGACCGGGTACTGCATCGCGAGGAAGAGACCGGCGCGAGCCCGCTCGTCGACCGACATCTCGAGGACGTCGACGCCATCGAGGGTGATGGTGCCGCCGGTCACTGTGTACTTGGGGTGTCCGGCGATCGTGTAGGCCAAGGTGGACTTGCCGGAACCGTTCGGCCCCATGATCGCGTGGGTCTCGCCGTCCTTGATGGTCAGCGTGACGCCCTTGAGGATCTGCTTGGTGCCGTCGTCGGTGTCGACCGTGACGTGCAGGTCGGTGATCTGGAGAATGCTCATTGGTGTCTCTCTTCTTTCTCTAAGTCTGGGTGTCAGTCGGGCGTGACGCCGTTGAGGGTCTGGCTCACGTCGACGAGGATCTCGTCGCCGTTCACCTGGACCGCAAAGGTGGCGACCGGCTCCGTGGCGGGAAGGGTGGTCGGTTTGCCCGACCGGAGGTCGAAGCGCGAGCCGTGCAGCCAGCACTCGATCATGCAGTCCTCCACCTCGCCCTCGGAGAGTGCGACGTGCCCGTGCGTGCAAAGGTCCTGGACCGCGAAGAACTCGTCCTCGTGGCGAGCCACCGCGACGTCGATGCCGTCCAGGTTGACCGCCACGGCCTGACCGTCACGGAATTCCGAGATGTCGCAGGCACGCTGGAAAGCCATCAGATGTTCTTCCCGATGACGTTCTTCGCCAACTCGTCCTCGACCGTCTTCACGAGCTGCTCCTCGATCGCCGGAACGTCGATCTTGCGGATCAGGTCGTTGAAGAAGCCGTGCACGACGAGGCGCTGGGCCTCCTTCTCGCTGATCCCGCGCGAACGCAGGTAGAAGAGCTGCTCGTCGTCGAAGCGGGCGGTCGCCGAGGCGTGTCCGGCCCCCTCGATCTCACCGGTCTCGATCTCGAGGTTGGGCACCGATTCGCAGAGCGTGCCGTCGGTGAGGATGAGGTTGCGGTTCTCCTCGAAGGTGGTGATCCCCTCGGCCGCCTTGCGGATCAGGACGTTGCCGATCCACACGGTGTGGGCACCCTTGCCCTGCAGAGCGCCCTTGTAGACCGCGTTCGACTTCGTCTTGGGCTCGTTGTGGTCGACGAAGAGACGGTGCTCGATGTGCTGACCGGCGTCGGCGAAGTAGAGGCCGAGCATCTCTGCCGAGCCGCCCGGCGCGGCGTAGCGCACATTGGCGTCCATCCGGACCAGGTCACCGCCGAAGGAGATGGCAGTGTGCTTGTACGAGGCGTCGCGGCCCACGAGCGCTTCGGTCTGCGTCAGGTGGGTGGCGTCGTCCGCCCAGTCCTGGAGCGAGACGACCGAGATCTGTGCCCCGTCACCGACGCTGATCTCAACCACCTGGGCGAGTGCAGCCGATCCGGTGTGGCGCAGGACGACGACGGCCTTCGAGAACTTCCCGAAACGCAGGACCACGTGGCCGGCCTCGGTGTTGTCCGCGTCGGAGCCGACCAGGTTCACGATGACCGGCTCAGCCACCTCGGCCTCGTCCGGCACGTCCACCAGCAACGTCTCGGGGACGTCGGCCAGGATGCGCGCACCGAAGAGCGTGCTCGGCTTGTAGCCGGAGAGGCCGCGCAGGCCGCGGGCCTCCTCGCCGACGACAGTCTCGACCCGGACACCGTCAGGGGTGTTCCAGGTGATCTCGGTGGTGCTCGCGTTGAACACGGCGTCGGAGGCCAGGCCCTTGAGTCGCTTCAGCGGAGTGAAGCGCCAGACCTCCTCGCGACCCGTGGGCGCGGTGTGGTCTGCGACGTCGTACGAGCCGCTCGGGTGCAGGTGGGACTCCACCTTGCCCTGCTCCAGCGCCGAGGCGACGGAGTCCCGGGCAATGTCAGTAACAGTCACGTGACTTCTTTCTGGTTCGAGATGTGAGCAGCAGTGAGGGGCGTCGGCTCAGCCGACCGCACCCTCCATCTGCAGCTCGATGAGGCGGTTGAGCTCCAGGGCGTACTCCATCGGGAGCTCCTTGGCGATGGGCTCGACGAAGCCGCGCACGATCATCGCCATCGCCTCGTCCTGCTCCATGCCCCGCGACATCAGGTAGAAGAGCTGGTCCTCGGAGACCTTGGAGACACTGGCCTCGTGGCCCATCGAGACGTCGTCCTCACGGATGTCGACGTACGGGTAGGTGTCGGAGCGGCTGATCTGGTCGACCAGCAGCGCGTCGCAGAGCACGTTCGACTTGGAGCCGTGCGCACCCTCGTTGACCTGGATCAGGCCACGGTAGGAAGTCCGCCCACCGCCACGCGCGACCGACTTGCTGAGGATCGAGGAAGAGGTGTTAGGGGCAGCGTGCACCATCTTGGCGCCCGCGTCCTGGTGCTGTCCCTCACCGGCGAAGGCGATCGACAGGGTCTCGCCCTTGGCGTGCTCGCCCATCAGGTAGACGGCCGGGTACTTCATGGTGACCTTGGACCCGATGTTGCCGTCAACCCACTCCATCGTCGCGCCGGCCTCGCAGACCGCACGCTTGGTGACGAGGTTGTAGACGTTGTTCGACCAGTTCTGGATGGTCGTGTATCGGCAACGGCCACCCTTCTTGACGATGATCTCGACGACCGCCGAGTGCAGCGAGTCGGACGAGTAGATGGGCGCGGTGCAACCCTCCACGTAGTGAACGTAGGCGTCCTCGTCCACGATGATCAGCGTGCGCTCGAACTGGCCCATGTTCTCGGTGTTGATCCGGAAGTAGGCCTGCAGCGGGATGTCCACCTTGACGCCCTTGGGGACGTAGACGAACGAGCCACCCGACCACACGGACGTGTTCAGCGCGGAGAACTTGTTGTCACCCGTGGGGATGATCGTGCCGAAGTACTCGCGGAAGAGCTCCTCGTGCTCGCGCAGCGCGGTGTCGGTGTCGACGAAGATGACACCCTGCTCCTCGAGGTCCTCGCGGATCGAGTGGTAGACGACCTCGGACTCGTACTGGGCCGCGACACCCGACACGAGGCGCTGCTTCTCCGCCTCCGGGATGCCGAGTCGGTCGTAGGTGTTCTTGATGTCCTCGGGCAGGTCGTCCCAGGTCTGGGCCTGCTTCTCCGAGGAACGCACGAAGTACTTGATGTTGTCGAAGTCGATGGTGCTGAGGTCCGAGCCCCAGGTGGGAAGCGGCTTGCGGTCGAAGAGCTTGAGGCCCTTCAGACGCATGTCGAGCATCCACTGTGGCTCGTTCTTCTTGCTGGAGATGTCGCGCACGACTTCCTCGTTGAGCCCGCGCTTGGCCGTCGATCCGGCGTCGTCACTGTCGGACCAGCCGAAGTCGTAGTTGCCGATGCCCTTCAGCTCCGGATTCAGTTCCTCGATGGAGGTCATGGTTCAGCCTTCCTTCTTCTTCGGGATGCACGTGGTGCAGACGCCGTCGCCGAGAGCGATGGTCGCAAGCCTCTGGACATGGGTACCGAGCACCTGGCTGATCGCCTCGGTCTCGGCTTCACACAACTGCGGGAATTCGCCTGCCACGTGGGAGACGGGGCAGTGCTGCTGGCACAGCTGGTCCGCTGCGCTGACCACGGGGAGTTGCCGCACGCTCGCGGCGTAGCCCTCCGCCGAGAACACCTTCGCCAACGCCTCGGCCGGGCTCAGGTCTGGCTCCCGGGCCGTGATCACGGCGTAGTCCCGCTCGATGAACGAGGCGCGACGTCGGGCGAACGCCAGGACGGCTTCCTCGCCCCCGGTCTCGCGCAGGTAACGCAGCGCGTCCGCCGCCAAGGTGTCGTACCCCTGGTCGAAGCGGTGACGCCCGCCGTCCGTGAGGACGAACACCTTCGCCGGGCGACCGCGGCCACGGTGGCCGTAGACCTTCTGCTCCCGACCCACCACCATGCCGTCAGCGACCAGGAGGTCGAGATGGCGGCGGACCGCGGCGGGGGTGAGGTGGAGGAGTGCGGCGAGCTCCACTGCGGTCGAGGGGCCGTTTTCCAGGATCGACCGCACCACACGCTCGCGCGTGGAGGCGTCGCCCGCAGGCGCAGCAGTCGTCCGGTCGAATTCCACAACGTAAGTGTTGCTTTAATGCTGGAACGCTTCAAGTAAGGCCTCCCTTACTCGCCGCCGCGCCGTGACGAGCGTCACCCGGGACACCGCGATGCCGCGGACGACGTGGCGCTCCCTAGACTGACCCGGTGCCCCTTGCAGAACCCGCGGTCGTCGTCGACCGGCTCGTGATGAAGTACGGCGACAAATTGGCCGTCAACTCGCTGTCCCTCCAGGTGGACCGCGGGACCATCACTTCCGTACTCGGACCCAACGGAGCCGGCAAGACGACGACTCTCGAGACCTGCGAGGGATACCGGCGCCCCATGTCGGGTTCGGTGCGCGTCCTGGGCCTCGACCCCCAGAAGGACCGCCGTGCGTTGCTCCCCCGCATCGGTGTGATGCTCCAGAGCGGCGGCGCGTGGAGTGGGGTGCGTGCCATGGAGATGCTTGACCACATCGCCAAGCTGCACGCGAATCCGCTGGACACGGGGATGCTCAGCGAACGGCTCGGTCTCGCGGACTGCGGTCGCACGCCCTACCGCCGCCTCAGCGGAGGCCAGCAGCAACGGCTCGGGCTCGCCATGGCACTGGTGGGACGCCCCGAAGTGGTCTTCGTCGACGAGCCGACGGCCGGAATGGACCCCCACGCCCGTCGCACCACCTGGGACCTCCTGCAGGAGATGCGCGCCGACGGCGTCACCGTCGTCCTCACCACCCACCACATGGACGAGGCCGAGCGACTCTCGGACATGGTCCACATCATCGACCACGGCCGCGTCATCGCCTCAGGTACGCCCGAGGCCCTGACGAGCAGCAACCACAAGGCCACCTTGCGCATGGTCCTCCCGCTCCTCCCGGACGGGGCTCTGCAGGGACTCTCCGCGATCCTCGGTCCGGACCTCGAGGTCTCCCCGATCGACGACGCGAGAGTCCAGGCCCTCGGTCCCGCCGACAGCGGAACCCTGGCGGCGGTCGCACGGTGGTACGAACACCACGAGGTCCTCCCCTTCTCCCTCACCCTGGGACAGCGCACGCTCGAGGACGTCTTCCTCGAGCTCACCGGCCGAGAGATGGAAGCATGAGCACCGGCACTTTCACCCCGGATCCCGGGGGCGCGCCTCTGGGGCGCCAGGTGATGGCGCAGGCCGGCATGGAGGCCCGACTCATCCTGCGCAACGGCGAGCAGCTCCTGCTGGCCGTGGTCATTCCGGTCGTGGTGCTTCTCGGCGGCATCGTGGCCTCGAAGAGGATCGATCTCAATCTCTCCGAGCGTCCTATCGACCTGCTGGCGCCCGGAGTCCTGGCGCTCGCGATCATGTCCACCGCCTTCACCTCCACTGCCATCGCCACCGGGTTCGAGCGTCGCTACGGCGTCATCAAGCGGCTGGGGGCCAGCCCACTCCCCCGGCACGGGTTGCTCCTGGGCAAGGTGCTTGCCCTGCTGGTGGTCGAGGCCTTCCAGATCGTCGTGGTGGCAGCCCTGGCTCTCTCCCTGGGCTGGGACCCCTCGGTCTCGATCCTCGGCGTACTGCTGGCGTCCGTGCTCGGCACAGCCGCCTTCGGCGCGCTCGGACTCCTGGTCGCGGGCCTCCTCCGCGCCGAGGCGACACTGGCCTTCGCCAACCTCGTCTACCTGTTGCTCATGGTCGGCGGCGCGGTGGTCATCCCCGTCGACGAGTACGGTGCGCTGGGCCAAGTCGTACGCTGGCTCCCCAGTGGGGCCCTCGGAGAGTCCATGCGCGAGGCACTCATCCATGGCTCCCCGGCCTGGATCCCCCTGCTCGTCCTGGTCGGGTGGGCCGCCGTCGGCGCCGCCCTGACCGCACGCACCTTCCGCTGGGAGTGATCAGCATGTCGTTCACCCGGTTCGCCGAGCGTCTCTCGGTGCGTCTGTGGCCCTTGGCCGTGGCCAACATCGTGGCCAACATCGGGATCGTGGTGACCGGGGCAGCCGTTCGCCTGACCGGCTCCGGCCTGGGCTGTCCGACGTGGCCCCGATGCACGGACGACTCCTACGTCACGCACCCGAGCATGGGCATCCACGGAGCCATCGAGTTCGGCAACAGGATGCTGACCTACGTCCTCCTGGTCATCGCCGTCCTCTGCTTCGTCGCCGCCCTCGGCTCCCGCGATCGTCGGGCAGTGAAGTACTCGCTCGTCGTGGCGCTGGGGATCCCGCTCCAGGCGGTGATCGGTGGAATCACGGTGCTCACCGACCTCAACCCGTGGATCGTCTCCCTGCACTTCCTCGCCTCGATGGCGATGATCATGGTCTGCCTGGCCCTGTTGGACCACCTGCGCAGCCCCACCAGGCCCGAGGCGCCGGCGAGCGCGCGGTGGCTGGCCCTGGCGATTCTCGTGAACGGCTGGATCGTGCTCTACCTGGGCACCGTGGTCACCGGCGCCGGGCCGCACGCCGGGGACGCCGAGGCCAAGCGCAACGGCCTGGACCCGGCGTTCTTGTCACAGATCCATGCGGCCTCCGTCTACGTCCTGGTGGCCCTGACCGTGACCCTGCTCGTGGTGGCCCTTCGCATGGGCGATCGGTGGCTCACCGTCGTGGCCGCGGCCCTGCTCGCCCTGGAGCTGTTTCAGGGCGTCGTCGGCTGGACCCAGTACCTCCTCGACCTGAACGAACTTCTCGTCGCGCTCCACATGTTGGGGGCGAGTCTCCTCGCCGCTGGGTTCGCCCGAGTCTGGCTGGCCACCCGCGCGCACGTGGCAGGTGAACAGCCCACCGGACACCTCCTGGCCTGGGCGAGCGGCACGAAGCCGAGCGACCCTGACCGCATCGATGCAACCTTCTAGGCATGCCCCCCGTCCTCTGCAGGGCGAACCACTCCTTGCGGCACGTGCCGGAGAAGCCATGGAGACCCCGGGTTTTACGTAGAGTGCGTATCACTTCCATCACATCGTCACCACGACCCACCCTCGGGGGCACAGCAATGAACACCACCCGTATCACTCGTCCACGGGCCCTGCGCGCCCAGATGGCCCGGACGACGGTGGCCCTCAGCGCCACCTTCCTCGCCGTAGGCATGCTCTCCGTGCCGGTAGCGAACGCCTCCGGCCCCAGCCAGCCGCCGGTCCCGTCACCCACGGACTCCATGACCACTTCGCCCGCGGTCACGCCGACCCCGGCACCCACTGCCACCCCCACACCCGACCCGACGCCGACGCCTGTCCCGGCGCCGAAGGCGAAGCCCTTCAAGAAGATGAAGATGGGCGACCGGTCGAACCGGGTGCGCAAGCTCGAGAGCCGCCTGCACCAGCTGGGTCTGCACTCCGAGGTCATCACCTGGACGTTCGAGACGGAGACGCACAACGGCGTGGTGGCGTTCCAGAACAAGTACAAGGTCAAGGGCCGACGCGGCGTCGTGGGCACGCGGACGTGGACGAAGCTCGTCTCCTTGACCAAGGAGCCTTCGAAGAACGCGCTCAACAACGTCTACAAACCGGGCAAGCCGCTGATGCGGACGGGTTCCAAGGGCAAGAAGGTGCGCCGACTCGAGGCCCGCCTCAAGCAGCTTCGGCACTTCAAGGGCAAGGTCGGCGCAAAGTACGACCGGAAGACCAGGCTCGCCGTCCGACGCTTCCAGAAGGCCACCAAGATCCCGGTGACGGGCAAGGTCGACGTGCGCACCCGTGACCGCCTCAACGCCATCACCCGCGCCCCCAACCGCACCGAGATGTACAACCTCCCGGTCAAGGGCGCCAAGTTGGACGAGCGCTGCAAGACAGGCCGCGTCATGTGCATCGACAAGACCTCGCGCACGCTGCGATGGGTCGTCAACGGTGTGGTGAAGACCCGCCTGGATGCGCGTTTCGGTGGGGCGAAGTACCCGACCCGCGAAGGTCAGTTCAGCGTCTTCCGCAAGTCGCGTGACCACGTCTCCAGCATCTACGGCTCCTCCATGCCGTTTGCCATGTTCTTCTCGGGGGGCCAGGCCGTGCACTACTCGCCCGACTTCGCCCAGACCGGCTACAACGGCGCGTCCCACGGTTGCGTGAACATCCGTGACCGCCGCGCGATCGAGCGACTCTTCGACAAGGTGAAGATCCGCGACAAGGTTGTCGTCTACCGCTCCTGAGTCACCGGGTCCACGTCGTCAGAGTCCAGGACCCACCCACCACGAAGAACGCCCCTCTCGTCATCTCCGTCCAGAGATGCGGGAGGGGCGTTCCTGCTGTGTGAGGTGGTGGTGCGATCAGCCGATCAGCGGGTCGATTGCCACCGCCACGAAGAGCAGCGAGAGGTAGAGGTTGGAGTTGTGGAAGAGCCGCATCGGAGAGATGTCCTTGAGTGACTCGTACTTCTTCGTGCGGGCCAGCAGACGGTGCGCCTCGAGGAGGAAGACCGCTCCGAGCACGGCTGCCACGACTGGGTAGAACCAGCTGGTGGACGCAACGGGCCACAGCAGCAACGAGGTCACCACCATCACCCAGCTGTAGACCACGATGCGGGTGGCCACCACGCGGGGAGTCGCCACCACCGGGAGCATCGGGACGTCGACGTTCGCGTAGTCCTCGCGGTAGTGCATGGCCAACGCCCAGGTGTGCGGCGGCGTCCAGAAGAAGACGACCATGAAGAGCACCACGGGCTCCCACGACAGTGAGCCGGTGACCGCGGTCCAGCCGATGAGTGTCGGGAAGCACCCGGCGATACCGCCCCAGACGATGTTCTGGGTCGTACGCCGCTTCAACAGCATCGTGTAGATGAAGACGTAGAAGGCAATGGCGCCGACGGAGAGACCGGCGGAGAGACCGTTCGTCCCGTACCAGAGAGCCGCGGTGGAGAGCACGGCCAAGGTGGTCGCGAACACGAGGGCCGACACCGGCGTGACCACGTGCCTGGGGAGCGCCCGACGCTTCGTACGCCGCATCTGCTCGTCGATGTCACGGTCGTAGACGCAGTTGTACGCCGACGCAGCACCGGCGCTCATCGCACCGCCGAGCACGGTCCACAGGACGAGTCCCAGGTCAGGGATCCCCCGCGCCGCGTAGAACATCACCGGCACGGTGGTGAGGAGCAGCAGCTCGATCACCCGGGGCTTCGTGAGCCCGACGTAGGCGGTGATCACGTCCTTCACCGTCGCCCTGCCGGAACCGTCCTCCACGGAGGGTGGAATGGACATCTCGGCGGATGAGGCCGAGGGGCCGACATACGTCACGGGCTGAACCTCTGAGCATTGGGAGTGATCCGGAGTCGAGTCTAGCCCGCCGAGTAAGTAGGCTTGGGATCGCCCTGATGCACCGCTCCCCCCCGTAAGGATGCTCGTGACCGACTCCAGCAAGTCCTCCCCCGTACTTGAGTGGACCGAGCTCGACGACCAAGCCGTCGACACCGCTCGCATCCTGGCACTGGATGCGGTGCAGAAGGTCGGAAACGGTCACCCCGGGACCGCCATGAGCCTCGCTCCCGTCGCCTACCTCCTCTTCCAGAAGGTGATGAAGCACAACCCGGCCGACGCCCACTGGATGGCACGAGACCGATTCATCCTCTCCTGCGGTCACACCAGCATCACCCTCTACAACCAGCTCTACCTGGCCGGTTTCGGCCTGGAGCTCGACGACCTCAAGGCCCTGCGCACCTGGGGCTCGAAGACCCCGGGCCACCCGGAGTACCGCCACACAGCCGGCGTCGAGACCACCACCGGCCCTCTGGGCCAAGGCATCGCCAACGCCGTGGGCATGGCCATGGCCGCCCGTCGCCAGCGCGGCCTGCTGGACCCGGAGACGCCCGTGGGCGAGTCGCTCTTCGACCACCACATCTACTGCATCGCCTCCGACGGTGACATGCAGGAGGGCGTCTCCGCGGAGGCATCCTCGATCGCAGGTCACCAGCAGCTCGGCAACCTCACCCTGATCTACGACGACAACAAGATCTCGATCGAGGACGACACCGACATCGCCTTCACCGAGGACGTCGCGAAGCGCTACGAGGCGTACGGCTGGCACGTCCAGGTCGTCGACTGGGCAGGTGACCGCAGCGGCGGCTCCGCCTACGTCGAGGACGTCCCGGAGCTCTTCGCTGCCCTCGAGTCCGCTCGCGCGGTCACCGACAAGCCCTCGATCATCGTGCTCAAGACGATCATCGCCTGGCCCGCACCCTCCGCCCAGGGCACCGGTGCCTCCCACGGATCCGCGCTCGGTGAGGACGAGGTGCGCGCCACCAAGAAGCTGCTCGGGTTCGACCCCGAGCTCAACTTCGAGGTCCGCGACGACGTGATCGAGCACACTCGCCAGGCCCTGGCCCGCGGCAAGGCGCTGCGCGCCGAGTGGGACGGGCAGTTCACCCGCTGGGCCGAGGCCAACCCCGAGCGGGCTGCCTTCCTCGCCCGGACGGAGAAGAACGAACTCCCCGCGGGATGGGACGAGACCCTCCCCACCTACCCGGCCGATGCCAAGGGCGTCGCGACCCGCAAGGCCTCGGGCGAGGTCATCAACGCCCTCGCCGCCCAGCTCCCCGAGCTGTGGGGTGGTTCCGCCGACCTGGCCGAGTCCAACAACACCACGATCAAGGGCGCCGACTCGTTCGTCCCGGCCGAGCGCTCCACCTCGACCTGGACCGCGAACCCCTACGGCCGGGTCCTCCACTTCGGTATCCGTGAGCACGCCATGGGCGCGATCATGAACGGCATCACCATGCACGGCGGCACCCGCGTCTTCGGTGGCACGTTCCTGCAGTTCGCCGACTACATGCGCCCCGCGGTCCGGCTCGCTGCCCTCATGCAGATTCCGGTCACCTACGTGTGGACCCACGACTCCATCGGTCTGGGCGAGGACGGCCCCACCCACCAGCCCATCGAGCACCTCGCTGCCCTGCGCGCCATCCCGGGCCTGGACGTGGTCCGGCCGGCCGACGGCAACGAGACCGCGGCTGCCTGGAAGGCGGTCATCGAGAACACCGGTCGCCCCGCCGGTCTCTGCCTGACCCGCCAGAACGTCCCGACCTTCCCGCGTGGTGAGGAGGGCTTCGCCTCGACCGAGGGTGTCGCCAAGGGTGGCTACGTCCTCCTCGACGCCGACGGCGCTCAGCCCGACGTGGTCCTCGTGGCCACCGGCTCCGAGGTCCAGCTCGCCGTGCAGGCGCGTACGACGCTCGCTGAGCAGGGAGTGCAGGCGCGAGTCGTCTCCATGCCTTGCCTCGAGTGGTTCAACGCCCAGACCCAGTCGTACCGCGACGAGGTCATCCCGCCGTACGTGAAGGCCCGGGTCAGTGTCGAGGCCGGAATCGCGCAGGGGTGGCGCGAAATCGTCGGGGATGCCGGACGAATCGTTTCGATCGAGCAGTACGGGGCAAGTGCAGACTTCGCCCGCATCTTCACCGAGTACGGCATGACGGCTGAGGCAGTCACCACCGCCGCACTCGACAGCATCGCTGCTGCGGGGGCCTGAGCCCCTCGCACCACCCTGCGACACCCAGGCACGGGCAACACATCACATGGGAGGCACAAGATGTCCGAACGTTTGAAGTCCCTGGCCCGGGCCGGGGTGTCGATCTGGCTCGACGATCTCTCACGAGAGCGGCTCGAGACCGGCAACCTGGCAAGGTTGATCGAGGAGAACTCGGTCGTGGGTGTCACCACCAACCCGTCCATCTTCGCCTCGGCCCTGGCCAAGGGCGAGCGCTACGACGCGCAGGTGGCCGAGTTGGCTGCGCAGTCGGTGGAGGTGGAAGAGGCGGTCTTCGCGCTGACCACCACCGACGTACGACAGGCCTGCCAACTGTTCCTCCCCGTCTTCGAGGCGACCGACGGCGTGGACGGACGAGTCTCCATCGAGGTCTCCCCCGCGCTCTCCGCCGATGCCGAAGGGACCGTGGCACAGGCCCGCGAGCTCGTGGCGGCCGTGGACTCGCCCAACGTGCTGATCAAGGTCCCCGCGACCCCCGAGGGACTGGGCGCGATCACCGAGATCCTGGGACACGGCATCAGTGTCAATGTCACTCTGATCTTCGGCCTCCAGCGCTACAGCGAGGTCATGGAGGCCTACACGGCCGGCCTGGAGCTGGCCGATTCACGGGGCCACGACCTCTCGACCATCCACTCCGTCGCTTCCTTCTTCGTCTCCCGGGTCGACTCCGAGATCGACTCCCGGCTCAAGGAGAGCGGCGCGGACCAGTCCCTCTTCGGACGGGCCGGGGTCGCGAACGCCCGCCTCGCACACGCGGCGTACGAAGAGTTCTTCAGTGGTCCGCGCTGGGAGTCGTTGGCCGCACGGGGAGCCCGGGTCCAGCGCCCCCTCTGGGCCTCCACCGGAGTGAAGAACCCTGACTACCGCGACACGATGTACGTGACCGACCTCGTTGCGCCGGGAACGGTCAACACCATGCCCGAGGCGACCATGCAGGCCTTCGCGGACCACGGTGAGGTCGAGGGGGACCAGATCAGTCCGAACCACGCGAGCGCCCGAGCCACCATGGACGCCCTTGCGGACGCCGGCATCGACTACGACGACGTGATCGCCCAACTGGAAGTCGAGGGTGTCGACAAGTTCGTCGTCTCGTGGGACGAGCTGGTCGAGACGGTCCGTGGTCAGCTGGAGAAGGCGCGGCAGGCATGACACCGGGCTCGGACCACACGACGCCCCTGCCCTGGAAGATCTCCTTCCGCAGCCCCGCACCAGCCGCGTTCGATGCAGCCCTGCGCAGCCTCGTCGACGATCGGGTGGCCAGTCGACTCTTCGACCAGGACCCGACGTTGTGGGGCCCAGAGGCCGAGGCGGAAGCCGCCAAGCGCCTGGCCTGGGTGCATCTGGCAGAGAGTTCGCGCCCGCTGGTGGAGCAGATCACGCGTCTCCGTACGGAATTCCTGGCCGCGGGCCTGGACCGGGTCGTGCTGTGCGGCATGGGGGGCTCGTCCCTGGCTCCCGAGGTGATCTGTGGGGCAGCGGGCGTCGAGCTCGTCGTGCTCGACTCCTCACACCCTGACTTCGTGCGCACCGTGGTCGACGAGGAGATCGCGCGTACCGTCGTGGTCGTGTCGTCGAAGTCCGGTGGGACCGTCGAGACCGACAGCCAGCGTCGCGCGTACGAGTTGGCCTTCACCGAGGCGGGGATCAGTCCCGCCGAGCGCATCGTGGTCGTCACCGATCCCGGTTCACCGCTGCACCACGAGGCGTCCGCGGCCGGCTGCCGCGTCTTCGAGGCCGACCCCGACGTCGGCGGACGGTATTCGGCGCTGACAGCCTTCGGTCTGGTGCCGTGCGGGCTGGCCGGCGTCGATCTCGCCCAGTTGCTGGACGAAGCGGCGCAGATCCAGCCTGCCCTCGCCGCCGACGACCTGTCCAACCCCGGCCTCGAGCTGGGTGCGTTCCTGGGAGCTGCGGCAGAGCACCAGGTCGACAAGCTCATCCTCGGTGACGCGCGACCGGGCGATTCCGGCTTCGGTGCCTGGGTGGAGCAGTTGGTCGCCGAGTCGACGGGCAAGAACGGCACAGGTGTCCTGCCGATCAACGTCGGCACCACCCGGTCACCGAACTTCGATCCGAGCACACCCGACAGCGTGCTGGTGAGCTACGGCCCCGACACCGGCCTCAGCAACGATGCCCAGCGATGGTCCGCGCACGTCGAGGCCCCCATGGGCGCGCAGATGCTCCTGTGGGAGGTGGCGACGGCAGTCTGCGGGCGCCTGCTCGGCATCAACCCGTTCGACCAACCGGACGTGGAGAGCGCCAAGGCTGCCGCCCGCGGCATGCTGGAAGGCACCGATGACTCCCCAGCGCCCGTCTTCTCCGAGGGGGGCATCGCGGTGTTCGCCTCCGGAGACTGGCTGCCGGAGTCGGTCAGCAGCGTCGCCGAGGCGGTCTCGGCGTTGCTCTCCCACATCGACCCGGACCAGGGGTACCTCGCGATCCAGGCCTACCTCGACCGCCACCGGGACTCTGACCTGGAGTCCGTACGGGACCAGCTCGCGATCCGCACCTCACGCCCCGTCTCGTTCGGATGGGGCCCTCGCTTCCTCCACTCCACCGGTCAGTACCACAAGGGTGGTCCGGCGACGGGCGTCTTCCTGCAGATCACCGGGCAACCGGCGGCCGACCTCTCCGTGCCGGAGCGGCCGTTCACGTTCGGGGAGTTCATCGCGGCACAGGCGCACGGTGACGGGCAGGTCCTGGGTCAACGTCGCCGCCCGGTGCTGCGTCTTCACCTCAGCCAGCCAGATTTGTTGAGCACACTGACGGAGGCATTGACGTGACCCCGGTCCTGGACAGCCCTGCAGAGAGCAATCCACTGCGTGATCCTCGTGATCGAAGGCTGCCCAGGATCGCTGGTCCCTGCAGCATGGTCATCTTCGGAGTCACCGGTGACCTGGCCCGCAAGAAGGTCATGCCGGCCATCTACGACCTCGCCAACCGTGGTCTGCTGCCACCGGGGTTCAGCCTGGTCGGCTTCGCCCGCCGTGACTGGGAGGAGCAGGACTTCGCCCAGATCGTCGAGGAGGCCGTCCGTACGCACGCACGTACGGAGTTCCGGGAGGAGGTGTGGACGCAGCTCAGTGAGGGGTTCCGATTCGTGCCCGGTGACTTCGACGACGACGTGGCGTTCGAGACCCTCGGGCAGACGCTGCGGGAGTTGGACGTGCAACGCGGCACGGGAGGCAACCACGCCTTCTACCTGGCGATCCCGCCCGGGTTCTTCGGTTCCGTGGTCTCCCAACTCAAGGAGCACGGACTGGTCGACGGCGGAGACGCCTGGCGTCGTGTGGTCGTCGAGAAGCCGTTCGGCCACGACCTCGAGTCGGCACGCGAGTTGAATGCAGTGCTGGCCGATGTCTTCCCGTCCGGTTCGGTCTTCCGCATCGACCACTACCTGGGCAAGGAGACCGTCCAGAACTTCCTGGCCTTCAGGTTCGCCAACACCCTCTTCGAGCCTCTGTGGAACTCCCACTACGTCGACCACATCCAGATCACGATGGCCGAGGACATCGGCATCGGTGGGCGCGCCGGCTACTACGACGGCATCGGCGCGGCCCGGGACGTGATCCAGAACCATCTCCTCCAGTTGATGGCCCTGGTTGCCATGGAGGAGCCGCACTCGTTCGACGCCGAGTCGTTGCGACAGGAGAAGCGCAAGTTCCTCTCCGCGGTGACGAGCAAGGAGCCCTTCTCCCAGACCACTGCCCGCGGTCAGTACGTCGCCGGGTGGGCCGGAGGAGACAAGGTCGCCGGCTACCTGGAGGAGGACGGCATCGCAGCGGACTCCCGCACCGAGACCTACGCAGCGATCACCCTGGAGGTCGACAACCGGCGATGGGCAGGTGTCCCGTTCTACCTGCGCGCCGGCAAGAGGCTAGGACGACGGGTGACCGAGGTCGCCGTGGTCTTCCGGCAGGCGCCCCACGTGCCCTTCTCGGAGCTCGCCACCGAGGACCTCACCCAGAACGCGCTCGTGATGCGGGTCCAACCCGACGAGGGGATGACGGTGCGGTTCGGCTCCAAGGTCCCGGGCACCGCGATGGAGATCCGGGACGTCTCCATGGACTTCGCCTACGGTGGCACCTTCACGGAGTCGTCCCCCGAGGCCTACGAGCGACTCATCCTCGACGTCCTGCTCGGCGATCCGCCACTCTTCCCCCGGCACGAGGAGGTCGAGCTCTCGTGGCAGATCCTGGACCCGATCCTCGAGGCCTGGGCGGCCGACGGCGAACCCGAACCGTACGACTCCGGGACCTGGGGACCGTTGAGTGCCGACGCGATGCTCGCGCGCGACGGCCGAAAGTGGAGGCGACCATGATCGAACTGCACGACACCAACGCCTCCCAGATCGCGGCCGAATTCGTCCGCGCCCGCCGTGGCTCCGGCAGCCCGGCGATGGGGATGGTGATGACACTGATCATCGTCGTGCCCGAGGACCACGCGCTGGTCGCCTTCGACTCTGCCCGTCTGGCCTCCCAGGAGCACCCAGCCCGAGTGCTGGGAGTGATCCTGGGCGACGGCCGCGGCCATGGTCAGATCAGTGCCCAGGTGGGCATCGGCGACGGTCGCAGCGGCGAGACCGCACTGATCCGCCTCAAGGGTGAGGTGGTGCGCCATGCCTCCTCGGTCGTGCTCCCACTCCTGCTCCCCGACTCCCCCGTGGCCGTGTGGTGGCCGGTCGACCCCCCGCAGGAGCCCGCGGCCGACCCGTTGGGCTCGCTCGCCCAGAGGCGCATCACCGACTCGGCAGCCGTGACCAAGGGCAGGACGGTGGCGCTGCGGCACCAGTGCAGTGCGTACGCCCCGGGCAACACGGACCTGGCCTGGACGCGGTTGACCCCGTGGCGCGCGATGCTCGCCGCGGCCGTGGACCAACGTCCCTTCCGTGTCACGCGGGCACACGTCGTGGGCGAACGTGTCAGCCCTTCAGCCGATCTCATGGTCGCCTGGCTCACCGACCGTCTGGGGGTGGAGGTGGAGCGCAGCACCTCCGACGGCCCGGGCATCACCGAGGTCACCCTGGAGGGCAAGCACGAGACGATCTCCCTCGCCCGCGCCGACGGCAAGACCGCGGTGCTCTCGGTCACCGGGGCACCCGATCGTCACGTCGCCCTGCCCCGGCGCCCGGTGGCGGAGTTGCTCGCCGAAGAACTGCGCCACCTCGACGAGGACGAGCCCTACGCCGAAGCTGCGGCCACGCTGTTGACCTTGGCAGGCCAGGACTGAAGGAGCGCCGAACCATGAACGCGACGCACGTTGACCACGTCCACGACGACAGCACCGCGCTGGCCGACGCGGTCGCGCAGGCGTTCCTCGACCTGCTCGTCCGGGTCCAGGCCGAGGGGCGCGATCCTCACGTCGTCCTGACCGGGGGCTCCATGGCGGGCCTCGTCCACGCCCGGATCGCTGAGCTCGCCCCCGACACGGGTGTCGACTGGGGCCGGGTGCACTTCTGGTGGGGCGATGAACGCTTCGTCCCTGCCGACGACACGGAGCGCAACGCCGTCCAGGCCCAGGCCGCCCTGCTGGGCCGACTCGGGGTCACTCCGCGATTCGTGCACCGCGCGCCTGCCTCCGACACGGCGCCCGACGCCGCCACCGCCGCGCGGCAGTACGCCGAGGAGCTGGAGGCTCAGGCGCCCCGGACGTTCGACCTGGTGATGCTGAGCCTCGGACCGGACGGACACATTGCATCGCTCTTCCCCGGCCACGACGCCCTCGACGCAGACGAGAGCGAGTGGACCGTGGCAGTGACGGACTCACCGAAGCCGCCCCCGCAACGCGTCAGTCTGAGCCTTGCTGCCCTCGCCCGCACGTCCGAACTGTGGCTCATGGCGACTGGAGCGGAGAAGGCCGAAGCGGTGGTACGGAGCCGTACGCCCGGTCCGGTCAGCGAGGCGCCGTTGCGCGCGTTGCTGCACGGGGGCGCACAGGTGAAGTGGTACATGGACAGAGCCGCCACCTCACCGAAGGAGACAGCGGCTCCATGACATGCCGGGCTGGGTCAGAAGATGATCTCGCCCGACTTGCGGCGTGACCGCAGCAGCGCCACGGCCTCCTTGAGGATGTCGTCGGCCTCCGCATCGGAGCGACGCTCCTTCACGTAGGCCAGGTGGGTCTTGTAGGGCTCGTTCTTCGGCGCCGGGGGCGGGTTCTCCTGGTCCAGGCTGGCTGGCAAGCCACACTTCGGGCAGTCCCAGAAGTCCGGCACGACAGCAGCCTTGGCGAAGGCGAACTCCGATCGGTGATCTTGCGAGCAGTGGAACGTCACAGTCTGTCGTGGCGCCACAGCACCCCGCTCGGCCTCTCCCATTGGCCCCGCGCCGACTCGACTTCCCCGAATCGCATTTCCTGCACCTGCCATCTCAGTCCCTCCCCAGAGTGAAATGCAAAGTTGAGATCAGCTGTACGCCATCAGCAATCCGAGTCCGATGACGGTGGCGAACCACATCACGCCCACTGCAACAGTGAAGCGATCCAGGTTCTTCTCGGCGACCGACGAACCTCCCAGCGAACTGGTGGTGCCTCCTCCGAACATGTCGGAGAGACCACCCCCCCGCCCCTTGTGGAGCAGGACCAGAGCGATCAGCAGAAGGCTTGTCGTCACGAGCAGAACTTGAAGAAGTGTCACCACGGCAGGAACCTTACGTCAGTCATGTCGAAATCAGAGCGCCGGCAGGTCAGGGAACCGACAGATTCCCCCAAATTCGTCGGCCTGGAGGCTCGCTCCGCCGACCAGGGCGCCGTCGACGTCAGGCTTCTCCATGATCCCCGCGACGTTGGAGGCCTTCACCGAACCGCCGTACAGCACCCGTACGCCGTCGGCCGCCGCGTCTCCGTGCACCTCCCGGATCCGCTCACGGATCGCCCCACACACCTCCTGGGCGTCCTCAGGCGTGGCCACCTCGCCGGTGCCGATGGCCCAGACGGGCTCGTAGGCGATCACCAGGCCGGCGACCTGCTCGGCGGTGAAACCGGCGAGTGAACCTTCGACCTGCCCGAGGGTGTACGCCACCTGCTCGCCGGCCTTGCGGATGTCGAGACCTTCACCCACGCACACGATCGGCACCATCGCCGCAGCGAGGACCTTGTGTGCCTTGGCGTTGACCAGCGCGTCACTCTCGGCGTGGTGCTCGCGGCGCTCGGAGTGACCGACCACCACGTACGAGCACCCCAGCTTGCTCAGCATGGCCGCCGAGATCTCGCCGGTGTAGGCGCCGTTGTCGTGCACGGAGACGTCCTGGGCGCCGTACTTGATCTTCAGCCGGTCGCCGTCGACCAGCGTCTGCACCGACCGCAGATCAGTGAACGGAGGCACGACGACGACCTCGACAGCCGCGTGGTCGTGCTTCTTGTCGTCGAGCGTCCAGGCAAGCTTCTGCACCAGGACGACGGCCTCCTGGTGGTTCAGGTTCATCTTCCAGTTGCCGGCCATCAGCGGCGTACGGGCACCCATCAGGGATTCCTCTTCTCGGTCTCAGCGTGGTGAAGGGATGATCAGCGTTCGAGGACTGCGATGCCCGGGAGTTCCTTGCCCTCGAGGTACTCGAGGCTGGCACCGCCGCCGGTCGAGATGTGACCGAAGGCCGACTCGTCGAAGCCGAGGGCACGCACAGCAGCGGCGGAGTCTCCCCCGCCGACCACGGAGAGACCGTCGATGCGGGTGAGGGCATCGGCGACAGCGCGGGTGCCCTCAGCGAACGCGGGCACCTCGAAGACACCCATGGGGCCGTTCCAGAAGACGGTGCGGGCACCGTCCAGGGCTGCCGCGAACGCGGCGCCGGATTCGGGACCGATGTCCAGACCCAGGGCGTCGCTCGGGATTGCGGAAGCAGGGACCACGGAGGGGTGGGGCACCACGTCACCGGCCGGGAACGCGGTGTCCACCACGATGTCAGTCGGCAGGAGCAGCTCCACGCCCTTCTCCGCTGCGCGCGCCAGGTAGGTGCGGCAGACCTCGAGCTGATCCTCCTCCAGCAGGCTCTTGCCCACTTCATGGCCCTGGGCCTTGAGGAAGGTGAACACCATTCCTCCGCCGATGAGGATCTTGTCGGCCTTCTCGAGGAGGTTGTCGATGACGCCCAGCTTGTCCGAGACCTTGGAGCCCCCGAGGACCACGACGTAGGGACGCTCCGGGTCGACGGTGAGGCGACGCAGCACGTCGATCTCGGTCTGCACCAGTCCTCCCATGGCACTGGGAAGGCGCAGGGCCACGTCGTAGACGCTGCTCTGCTTGCGGTGCACCACTCCGAAGCCGTCTGAGACGAAGGCATCCGCAAGATTGGCCAACTGGTCGGCGAAGGCTGAGCGCACGGCGTCGTCCTTGCTGGTCTCACCCTCGTTGAAACGGACGTTCTCCAGGAGCGCGACGTCGCCGTCTCCGAGGCCCGCGACCACCTGGGCGGCAGAAGGGCCCACCGTGTCGCCTGCGAAGGCGACTGGACGTCCGAGCAGGTCAGCGAGGCGCTCGGCGACCGGAGCGAGGCTGTAGCGGTCCTCGGGCACACCCTTGGGGCGTCCCAGGTGGGCGGTCACGACCACCCGCGCGCCGGCCGCGGACAACTTCTGGATCGTGGGCAGTGAGGCCCGGATCCGTCCGTCGTCGGTGATGGTGGCGCCGTCCAGCGGGACGTTGAGGTCCGAACGGACCAGGACACGCTTGCCGCGCAGGTCGCCGAGCGACTCGATGCTGCTCATGAATTCAGTTGTCCTTCGCGACTCAGAGTGAGGAGCCGACGAGGTCGATCAGGTCGACCAGACGGTTGGAGTAGCCCCACTCGTTGTCGTACCAACCGACGACCTTGACCTGGTTGCCGATGACCTTGGTCAACGGAGCGTCGAAGATGCACGATGCCGGGTCGGTGGTGATGTCGGTGGAGACGATCGGGTCGGTCGAGTACTTCAGGAAGCGGCCATCAGCCGCCTTCTCGATCACTGCGTTGACCTCTTCGACGGTGGTCTCGCGACCGGCCTCGAAGGTGAGGTCGGTGACCGAGCCGGTCGGCGTCGGGACACGCAGCGCGTACCCGTCGAGCTTGCCCTTGAGCTCGGGGAGGACCAGCGCGATCGCCTTGGCGGCACCCGTCGAGGTGGGGATGATGTTGAGCGCAGCGGCACGGGCGCGGCGCAGGTCGCTGTGGATGTTGTCCTGGAGGTTCTGGTCAGCGGTGTAGGCGTGGATCGTGGTCATCAGACCCTTGACGATGCCGAACTCGTCGTTGAGCGCCTTGGCCATGGGGGCGAGGCAGTTGGTGGTGCACGACGCGTTGGAGATCACGTGGTGCTGCGCCGGGTCGTACAGCTCGTGGTTGACGCCCATCACGATGGTGATGTCCTCGTTGGAGGCGGGGGCGGAGATGATGACCTTCTTGGCGCCGGCGTCGATGTGCGCCTTCGCCTTGGTGGCGTCGGTGAAGAAGCCGGTCGACTCGACGACGACGTCCACACCGTGCTCGCCCCACTTGAGGTCGGCAGGGTTGCGCTCGGCGAACGCGGCGATCTCGCGGTCCCCCACCATGATGGAGGTCTCGGTCGCGGACACGTCTGCGTCGAGGCGACCGAGGATCGAGTCGTACTTCAGCAGGTGGGCCAGGACCTTGTTGTCGCTCAGGTCGTTGACGGCCACGACCTCGATGTCGGCACCCGACGCCTCGACGGCGCGGAAAAAGTTGCGGCCAATGCGGCCGAAGCCGTTGATTCCAACACGAACAGTCACAGTCACTCCTGGATTGGCGAAGATCGAACAGCAGAGTCGACTTTATCGCGCCCCACCGGGCGGCGCTCATCCGCCGTCGCCCAATGGGATCCGCTCCAGTGGTGTGGAACGCTCAGCTCTCCTCGGCCAGCATCTCCGGAGTCAACGACGCCTCGGTGTCGGGGATCCCCAACTCCTCGGCGCGCTTGTCAGCCATCGCGAGAAGTCGACGGATACGGCCGGCGATCGCGTCCTTGGTCAGCGGCGGATCGTGCAGTTGCCCGAGCTCCTCCAGCGACGCCTCCTTGTGCTGCAGACGCAGGTCACCCGCCAGCTTCAGGTGGTCCGGGACCTCCTCGGCGAGGATCTCCAGGGCGCGCTCGACCCGGGCGCCCGCAGCCACTGCTGCCCGGGCGGAACGGCGCAGGTTGGCGTCGTCGAAGTTGGCGAGGCGGTTGGCCGAGGCACGCACCTCGCGGCGCATCCGACGTTCCTCCCACGCCAGGAGGGTCTCCTGCGCGCCGAGCCTCGTCAGCAACGCACCGATCGCGTCGCCGTCACGGATGACCACCCGGTCGACCCCACGGACCTCACGAGCCTTGGCCTGGATCCCCAACCGACGGGCCACGCCCACCAGGGCCAGGGCCGCCTCGGGTCCGGGACAGGTCACCTCGAGCGAGGAGGAGCGGCCGGGCTCGGTCAGGGAGCCGTGCGCCAGGAAGGCACCGCGCCACGCGGCGACCGCGTCGCAACCGCCACCCGAGACCACCGCGGGCGGCAGGCCCCGTACGGGACGTCCGCGCCCGTCGAGCAGTCCGGTCTGGCGGGCCAGCGCCTCGCCGTCGCGCACGATGCGCACGATGTAGCGAGTACCCCGCCGGATGCCGTTGCCCTGCACCATCGCCACTTCGGACTGGTGCCCGTAGACCTCGGCGATGTCCTTGCGCAGTCGGCGCGCCGCTGCGCCGGTGTCGACCTCGGCCTCGACCACGATCCGTCCCGAGACGATGTGGAGCCCCCCGGCGAAGCGCAGCAGGGTTGCTACTTCGGCCTTCCGGCAGCAGGTCTTGGTGATCTGGGTGTTGGCGAGTTCCGCCTTCACCTGTGCCGTCATTGCCATGAGGGGGATCCTGCCACGCCTCACAAGACTGCGCTGCCCAAGTGCCACAGGTGGGCGCTCGCTCAGTCCTCGATGACCGCCTTCAGGCAGCTGGCCAACCGTGCGGGGTCGTGACGAGGCTCTCCCGGGACGGCCAGGTCGCCGAGGACCAAGGACGCGCCGCGTGCTTCCACGACGGCACGCAGGCGGTCGACGTCGAGGACCGCCGTGGAGTCGGCCACCACCGCGTGGACCTGCAGACCGGGGGCATGGTCGAAGAGCGCGTCGAGATGCTGCTCAGGGCCGTATCCGGCCGTCTCCCCCTCCTGGTCGGACAGGTTGAGCAGGAGCAGCACCTTGGCCTTCGTCTCTTCCAGGGCGATCCGCAACCCCGGCACCATGAGGTGCGGGATCACCGAGGTGAACCACGAACCGGGCCCCAGGACCACCCACTCGGCGTCGAGGATCGCCTGGACGGCCTCGGGACAGGCCTCGGGTTCGGCGGGGTCCAGGGCCACCTGCACGATCTCGCCGGGCGCCGTCGCGATCTGCACCTGCCCGTGCACCGTGGTCGTGGCGCTGTCAGGGGTGGAACGCACGACCGCGGTGATGTCGATGGGAGACGTGGCCATCGGCAGCACCCGGCCGCGGGCGCCCAGCAGGGTGCCCGCCCAGTCCAGGGCACGGACGTGGTCCCCCATCAACTCCCACAGACCGACGATGACCAGGTTGCCGATGGCGTGCCCCTGCATGGGCCCTTCGCCGGCGAATCGATGCTGGAAGAGTTGCGCCCAGGTCTGGCCCCACTCGTCGTCGCCGCAGAGCGCGGCGAGTGCCATCCGCAGGTCACCCGGCGGGAGCACGCCGAACTCCTGGCGCAACCGACCCGACGAGCCGCCGTTGTCGGCCACGGTGACCACTGCCGTGAGGTCACCCACGCTGAGCTCGTCGCGCAGGGTCCGCAGCGCAGTCAGCGAGGCGTGCAGGCCGTGACCCCCGCCCAGCGCCACCACCGATGGGGACCCGGCGGGCAGAACGCCTCCCACGTCACTCCCGCCCAAGGTCTCGGTGCGTCGTGCGTACGTCCTGGCCGGTGGCCGCCAGCCGGCGCGCGATCTCCTCGCTCATCGCCACGCTGCGGTGCTTGCCTCCCGTGCAACCGACGGCGACCGTCATGAAGCGCTTGCCCTCGTTGAGGTAGCCGCCCGCCACGAGCTGCAGGACCGGCAGGTACCCGTCGAGGAACGTCTCGGCGGCGGGTTGGGACTTCACGTACTTCGCGACGTCCACGTCCTGGCCGGTCTTCGGCTTGAGCTCGGGCACCCAGTGCGGGTTCGGGAGGAAACGCATGTCCGCCACGTAGTCGGCGTCGACGGGGATGCCGTACTTGAACCCGAAGCTGATGACGGTGATCTTCAGCTTGCGCGCTTCGCGGGACCCGAAATGGGTGGCGATCCGGTCGGTCAGCTGGTGGACGTTGAGACCGGTCGTGTCGATGACCAGGTCAGCGATCCCGCGGATCTGCTCGAGCACCACACGTTCGCGCTCGAGACCGTCGAGGAGCCTCCCGGCCCCCTGCAACGGGTGGGGTCGGCGCACGGCCTCCTGACGACGTACGAGCTCGTCGTCGCTCGCGTCCAGGTAGACGATCGTGCTGGGCCGTCCGGTGGACATCTCGTAGCGCTGCGCAGCGAGGGAGTCGAAGAAGGTCCCGGAGCGCACGTCGGCCACCACTGCGATCGGACGCGTGACCCCATGTGCCTCGTCGACCATCCGGACCACGTCCGGCACCAGGGTCGGGGGCAGGTTGTCGACGACGAAGTAGCCGAGGTCCTCGAGCTCCTTGGAGGCCGTACTGCGACCGGCACCTGTCATGCCGGTGATGATCACCAGTTCACCTGGTTGTGTGGGCATCAGTCTTCCTCGATCTCGCCGGTGGCTGTGTTGATCCGGGGCCCAGTCTGGGCCTTGGGTGAGTCCTTGGCGACGGCTTCCTTGATGGTGGCCGCAGTGCGGGCCCCGATCCCGGGGACCAGGGCGATCTCCTCGACCGTGGCGAGACGCAACTTCTTCAGCGAACCGAAGTGCTTGAGCAGTGCTTTCCGTCGAATTTCGCCGAGGCCCGGCACGTCGTCCAGCACGCTCTCCACCATCGTCTTGGACCGTCGGCTGCGGTGGTGGCCGATGGCGAAACGGTGGGCCTCGTCGCGGATGCGCTGGAGCAGGTAGAGCCCCTCACTGCTGCGCGGGAGGATGACCGGGTCCTCGTCGCCGGGGACCCACACCTCCTCCAGCCGTTTGGCCAGGCCACAGACCGGGATGTCGACGATGCCCAGCTCCGTGAGCGCGCGGGTGGTCGCCGCGACCTGCGGAGGACCACCGTCGACCACCACCAGGGAGGGGGCGTAGGCAAACTTCCGGGGCCGACCGGTGTCCGGGTCCACCAGCATCGGACCGGCCTCGTCACCTGGCATCGCCGTCTTCGCCTGCTCGTCCAGCAGTCGGCGGAAGCGGCGGGTGATGACCTCGTGCATCGAGGCGACGTCGTTCTGTCCCTCGACGTCGCGGATCACGAACCTGCGGTACTCGGACTTGCGGGCCAGGCCGTCCTCGAAGACCACCATCGAGGCCACCACCTCGGTCCCCTGGAGGTTCGAGACGTCGTAGCACTCGATGCGCAGGGGGATCTCCTCCAGTCCGAGCGCCTGCTGGATCTCTTCGAGCGCCAGGTTGCGTGTGGTGAGGTCGCTGGCGCGCTTGGTCCGGTGGAGGACCAGGGCCTGGGCAGCGTTGCGGGCGACGGTCTCCTGCAGCGCCTTCTTGTCGCCCCGCTGGGGCACGCGTACGGAGACCTTCGATCCGCGGAGATGGGTGAGCAGTTCCTCCATCGTGGCGACGTCCGTCGGCAACTTCGGCACGAGGATCTCGCGTGGGATCGACTCGGCGTCGTCGCCGTACAGCTGCAGCAGGAACTCCTCGACCAGATGGGCCGTGTCTCCCCCGTCCATCCGGTCGGCGACCCAGCCGCGCTGGCCCTTGATCCGTCCGCCACGGACGTAGAAGATCTGCACTGCCACCTCGAGGGGGTCCTCCGCGAGGGCGATGATGTCGGCGTCGGTGCCGTCCCCGAGCACGACCGCCTGCTTCTCCAGGGCCCGGTTCAAGGCGTTGAGGTCGTCGCGCAATCGGGCGGCCTTCTCGAAGTCGAGGGCTTCCGAGGCCGCGTACATCTCGCGCTCGACACGCTTGACGAAGGCGGCCGTGTTGCCCGCCATGAAGTCACAGAAGTCGTCGACGATCGCCCGGTGGCCGGCGGCGTCGATGTTGCCCACGCACGGGGCGGCGCACTTGTCGATGTAGCCGAGGAGGCAGGGCCTACCGATCTGCGCCGAACGGTTGAAGACTCCTTTCGAGCACGAGCGCATCGGGAAGACCCGCAACAACTGGTCGACGGTCTCCCGGATCGCCCAGGCGTGCCCGTACGGCCCGAAGTAGCGGGTGCCCTTCTTCTTGGCGCCCCGCCCGACCATGACCCTCGGGAACTCCTCACCCGTGGTCACGGCCAGCCACGGGTAGGACTTGTCGTCGCGGTACTTGACGTTGAAGCGCGGATCGAACTCCTTGATCCAGGAGTACTCCAACTGGAGCGCCTCGACCTCCGTCTGCACCACGGTCCACTCGATGCTGGCGCCGGTGGTGACCATGCTCGCCGTGCGCGGGTGGAGGTTGCCGATGTCCTGGAAGTACGAGGAGACCCGCGAGCGCAGGCTCTTGGCCTTGCCCACATAGATGACCCGGCCCTGGGCATCGCGAAAGCGATACACACCCGGCTCGGTCGGGATGGACCCCGGCGCGGGACGGTACGACGCTGGAGTGGCCACGGATCCAGCCTACGGAGTCAGGTGACGGACGTCGGGGCAGGTGCTCACGCCATCACGATCTTGCCGTCGGCCACGTCGATCGAGAACTCCTCCAACGCATCACGGGCGGGGCCGTTCAGGACTGCTCCACTGGTCAGGTCGAACTGACTCCCGTGGCACCGGCACGGAATGTGGCCCTCGGTCGACGACGAGACGAAGCATCCCTTGTGACTGCACTCGGCCCCGAAGGCGTGGAACTCGCCCTCCCTCGGCTGGGTGATCACGGTGCCCTTGGGTGCGAAGACCTGGCACCCTCCCACCGGAATGTCCCGGGTCAGGGCGAGGTGGGCGCCCGCGCCCGGCGGGTCGATCTGTTGGAAGTGCGGATCCTCACCGGGGTCTCCGCAGGCAGCCAGGGCCGGGGCTGCGGCCACGCTGGCACCGACCGCAAGAACACTGCGGCGGGTGGGGGGCTGGGTCACTTGTTCCTCCTGTTGAGACCCGGCTGCGGGCGCCGGGGCGGTTCCTTCACTGCTGGCACTGGGCCTGTTGGTTCAAACGGCCATGATCTTGTCGTCCTCGACGGTGATCTCCACCTCGGGCAGGGGCTCCGTGGCCGGGCCCTTGAGCACGCTGCCGTCCTCCAGGGAGAAGGCACTGCCGTGGCACTGGCACGGGATCTCGCCGTCACTCGAGGACGACACCTGGCAGCCCTCGTGGGTGCACGCGGCACTGAAGGCCCTGAACTTCCCCTCGGACGGCTGGGTCACCACGGTCTTGGAGTCGGGGAACACCGCGCAGCCACCCACGGGGATGTCGGCGGTGCTGGCCAGTTGGCTACCGGTCGCGACCTGAGGGGCCTCGACGGTGACGTCAGGTTCGTTCCCACACCCGGCCAGAAGGGGGGCGGCAACGATCCCGGAGCCGGTGGCGAGTGCGCCGCGGCGCGACAGGGGGACAGACATGTCGAACTCCTACTTCTTCTTCGCGGTCCGCTTGCGCGGTGTCGATCTCTTCGCCACCATGGCGGCGCGACCCTCGAGGAGGGGGGCCAGGAACTGGCCGGTGTGGCTCTCCGGCACGCTCGCGACGTGCTCGGGCGTGCCCTCGGCGACCAGCGTCCCTCCACGTGACCCACCTTCGGGCCCCATGTCGATGACCCAGTCGGCCGTCTTGATGACGTCGAGGTTGTGCTCGATGACGATCACCGAATTGCCCTGGTCAACGAGGCGCCCCAGCACGAGCAACAGTTTGCGGATGTCTTCGAAGTGAAGACCTGTGGTGGGCTCGTCGAGCACGTACATGGTGCGACCGGTGGAGCGCTTCTGCAGCTCACTGGCCAGCTTGACCCGCTGTGCCTCACCACCGGACAGCGTCGTGGCGGGCTGACCGAGTCGCACGTAGCCCAGACCTACCTCGTTGAGGGTCGTCATGTGCCGCGCGATCGCGGGAACCGCGGCGAAGAAGTCCATGGCCTCCTCGATCGGCATGTCCAGGACCTCGGCGATGGTCTTGCCCTTGTAGTGCACCTCGAGGGTCTCGCGGTTGTAGCGCGCGCCGTGGCAGACCTCGCACGGCACGTAGACGTCCGGCAGGAAGTTCATCTCGATCTTGATCGTGCCGTCCCCGCGACACGCTTCGCAGCGACCGCCCTTGACGTTGAAGGAGAAGCGCCCGGGCATGTATCCGCGGACCTTGGCCTCAGGCGTCTGGGCGAAGAGCTTGCGCACGTGGTCGAAGACACCGGTGTAGGTGGCCGCGTTGCTCCGGGGCGTACGTCCGATGGGCGACTGGTCGACGTGGATCACCTTGTCCACGTTGTCGACGCCCGTGATCGTGCGGTGACGCCCCGGGACGGTCCGGGCGTTGTAGATCTGCTTCGCCAACGACGTGTAGAGAATGTCGTTGACCAACGTGGACTTCCCGGAGCCGGAGACACCAGTGACCGCGACGAACATGCCCAGAGGGAAGGCCACGTCGATGTCCTGGAGGTTGTTCTCCTTGGCGCCCTTGACCACCAGCTCGCGCCCTGGCGTGCGGGGGCGCCGCTCGTTGGGGACGGGAATCTCGCGCCGACCGGAGAGGTACTGACCCGTCAGGGAGTCGGGGTGGGTGAGCAGGTCGGCGACGGACCCCGAGTGCACCACCTGGCCCCCGTGCTCTCCCGCAGCCGGGCCGATGTCGACGATCCAGTCGGCCACCCGGATCGTGTCCTCGTCGTGCTCGACGACGATCAGGGTGTTGCCCAGGTCCTTGAGCCGGACGAGGGTCTCGATCAGACGTGCGTTGTCGCGTTGGTGCAGACCGATGGACGGCTCGTCGAGCACGTACAGGACGCCGACGAGACCGGCGCCGATCTGGGTGGCGAGCCGGATGCGTTGGGCCTCACCTCCGGAGAGGGAGCCCGATGGCCGGTTGAGCGAGAGGTAGTCGAGACCCACGTCGAGCAGGAACCTCAGTCGCTCCTGGATCTCCTTGAGGACGCGCTCGGCGATCTGACGCTCGCGCTCGGTGAGCTCGAGGGTGGTGAGGAAGTCGGCGGTCTCGTTCAGCGGCAGGGCACAGAGCTCGGCGATCGAGAGTCCGCCCAGTGTGACTGACATCGAGACCGGCTTGAGGCGGCTGCCGAGGCAGGCGGGACACGGGACTTCACGCATGAAGCCTTCGAACCGTTCGCGGGTGGTGTCGGACTCCGCGTCGTCGTGCCGCCGCTCGATGTACTGGCTGACCCCTTCGAACTCCGCCCAGTACGAGCGCTGGCGCCCGTACCGGTTGCGCGTGACGACGTGCACCTTGGTGGAGTGACCGTCGAGGATCGCCTTGCGTGCCTTCGCCGGCAGCTTGGCCCAGGGAGTGTTGAGGTCGAAGCCCAGCTCCTCCCCCAGTGCGCCCATCAGTCGCAGGAAGTAGTCGGCGACGTGGGCACCGCTCCACGGCTGGACGGCACCCTCACCCAGCGTCGCCTCAGGATTGGGGACCACGAGCTCGGGATCCATCTCCAGGCGAGTACCGATGCCGTGGCAGGTGGTGCAGGCACCGAAGGGCGAGTTGAAGGAGAAGGAGCGCGGCTGGAGGTCGTCGGTGTCGATGACGTGGTCGTTCGGGCAAGCCATCCGCTCCGAGAAACTCATCTCGCGATCGGGTGCTCCTGCTTCGACGTCCACGAAGTCGAAGACGACGAGGCCATCAGCCAGGCCGAGAGCGGTCTCGACGGAGTCGGTGAGCCGCTGCTTGGAGGCCTTCTTCACCGCCAGCCGGTCGACCACGACCTCGATGGTGTGCTTCTTCTGCTTGTCGAGCGTCGGCGGAGCATCGAGGCTGTGGGTCTCGCCGTTCACCCGGGCCCGACTGAAGCCTTGGGCCTGGAGCGAGGAGAAGAGCTCGACGTACTCGCCCTTGCGGCCCCGGATGACGGGAGCGAGCACCTGGAAGCGCCGTCCCTCCTCGAGGGCCAGGATCCGGTCGACGATCTGCTGCGGGGTCTGCCGCTCGATGGGGGCGCCGCAGGTCGGGCAGTGGGCGCGTCCGGCGCGCGCGTACAGCAGGCGCAGGTAGTCGTAGACCTCGGTGATCGTCCCCACCGTGGAGCGGGGGTTCTTCGAGGTCGACTTCTGATCGATCGAAACCGCCGGCGAGAGACCTTCGATGAAGTCGACGTCGGGCTTGTCCATCTGCCCCAGGAACTGGCGCGCGTAGGCGGAGAGAGACTCCACGTAACGTCGCTGCCCCTCGGCGAAGATCGTGTCGAACGCCAGGGACGACTTGCCGGAGCCGGAGAGTCCGGTGAAGACGATCAGGGAATCGCGAGGCAGATCGATCGACACGTCCTTGAGGTTGTGCTCGCGTGCGCCTCGCACGATCAACTGCTCAATCACGGGAGTCCTCTGCGGGTGGTTCGGATCGTGGGTTCGAACGCATGTTCGCAATCCTAGGTGTGCGGGCCAAGGGAGCAACGCCGACACTCCACTTTCTCATGCCCAGCAATACGTCAGGATGGGGTCATGAGCACCTACAGCGGTTCGGTCACCCCCGGCGGTCCTGCGCAGTCACGCGAACTCAGTGCCTTGACGATCACCAAGGTCGCCGTCGACGAGACGATGTCGAACAACTGCTATCTGCTGCGGTGTCGCGAAACCGGTGAACAGCTCCTCATCGACGCGGCCGACTCACCCGAGACGTTGCTCGACCTGATCGGTTCTGACGGCTTGACCACCGTCGTCACCACGCACCAGCACTGGGACCACCACCGCGCCCTCGCCGCCGTGGTCGAGGCAACCGGGGCCGAGGTGCTCGCGGGCGCTGCGGACGCTGCCGCCGTGACCGAGCAGACCGGCGTCAAGGTGGATCGGCCGCTGGAGCACGGGGACCGCATCGTCGTGGGCCGGACGCACCTGGACGTGATCGCCGTGGCGGGTCACACCCCCGGGTCGGTCTGCCTGCTGCACCACGACCCCGAGGGCCACCCCCACCTCTTCACCGGCGACAGCCTCTTCCCCGGCGGGGTCGGCAACACCTTCGGCGACAAGGCGGCCTTCGCGCAGTTGATCGACCAGGTCGAAGAACGGATTTTCGGCACGCTGCCGGACGAGACGTGGTTCTACCCGGGTCACGGCGATGACGGCATCCTGGGTGAAGAGCGTCCCAAGCTTGCGGAGTGGCGCGAGCGCGGTTGGTGAGTAGCGACGTCTGGCAATCAAGCCAAAGACGATCAGCAGGTGCTGGCCGTGAACTCCAGGCTGCTCAGGAAGATTCCCTGGAGACCATTGCCGGACAGCGCGTTGGGCTGGTCGTTCCAGAAGTGGATCTGCAGGGTGGACATCGCCGTGTCTCCGTAGGTGAGCGTGACGTTGCCGCCGCCCTCGGAGTCCGGGTCGAACGACGACGTGTTGTAGCGCTGGCGCCACGGATCCCCCTGGGTGCCCGTCCCGCGAATTCCGGACGCCGCGCGGACAGCGTTCGGTGGCTGGGAAACCCACACCCGGTCGCGGTACTGGCCGCTTGAACTGTCGATGTCCGTGATGGTGAATCTCAGGTTCTTCACGGGACGGGAGAACTGCAACGTCAGGGTCTGACCGTGCGCGGACCGGGGCGTGGGCAGAGCGACATTCGACGCGAAGTCCTGCATGACCGTCAGGCCGGAAACACCCAAGCCGCCCACACCGAACGGGGAGACACGCATGTTCGCAGCGCCGTCGGAGGCACTCGCGCCCCGCACCCGCCCACCGTTCAACTTGTTGGTCACCGTGACCAACAGGGCCTCACGGTCGCGAGCCAAGTTGGCCGGCACCACACCGCCCAGCGGATTGGCAACCACCCTCCCCTGCCCGGCGCCGTTGGGCACGCCCGCACTGTTCGGAGTGAAGGCGTAGTTCGGGGACTTCCAGGTGACGCCGTACGTGAGGGGGCCACACACCTTGCCGGACCCGGCGAACGCCGGTGCACTGGAGGCGAGCACGACGGCGGGAACGGTCCAGGCGGAGGCCGCGATGAGGCCGCGACGTGAGGGCGTGGGTGAAGACATGGGGAGACCTCTGCAGGCACGCCACGGCAGCGCGTGACCCATCTGCATCTGAAACGATGGACGAAGGCCTGGGTGCTGAATCCCTGCCCTGACAACTGCGGTTGTCGATACTCAGTACAGACGCAGGAATGGCGATTCTCGGCGGAATGGCGGCTAGTTCATCTATTTGAGGTATGGCCTTGAACGGCCTTTTACCGATAAGGGTGATCGCCGCCACATTGATTGCCCTCTCGGCCCCGCGGGGATGGCCAAAAGGGGTCAGTCCACCTGTCCGAACGTCGGTGACGGGCGTCACCCGCGGGTCACTCCTTGTACCGTTGTCCCATGACCACCCAGGATCTGACCGTCGCCAACTTTGAATCCACCGTGACCGCCGAGGGCATCGTGCTGGTGGACTTCTGGGCTGAGTGGTGCGGTCCTTGCAAGCAGTTCGCCCCGGTCTACCAGGCAGCCTCGGAGCAGCACCCGGACATCGTCTTCGGCAAGGTCGACACGGAGGCGGAGCAAGAGCTCGCCGCCATGGCCCAGATCAGTTCGATCCCCACGATCATGGCCTTCCGTGACGGCATCCTGGTGTTCTCCCAGCCTGGGGCCCTGCCTGCAGCAGCCCTGGACGAGTTGATCGCCGGAGTCCGGGCGATCGACATGGACGAGGCCCGTCGTCAGATCGCTGCCACGGAGTCCGGCGAGCTCGACATGGACACCTTTGCCGCGGAGCACGCCATGGGCGCCTTCGTCCTTGACGTCCGTGAGGACGACGAGTTCGCCGAAGGCCACGTCCCCGGCGCAGTCCACATCCCGATGGGTGAGGTCGGCACCCGACTCGACGAGCTCCCCGAGGGGCGCATCCTGGTGATCTGCCGCAGCGGCCGCCGAAGCCGTCAGGTGGTCGAGTTCCTCCAGTCCCAGGGCCGCGAGGCGGTCAACGTCAGTGACGGCACCCTTGGCTGGGCGGAACGCGGTTGGCCGCTCGAGTCGTGAGGGCCCCTTCGCTACGATCTGCCGCGTGGGATACCTCCGTCGTCAGATCATCACCGCGGCACTGACCGCCAATGCGCTTCGCCCCTCCAAGACATTCCGTGGAGGGGCGTTGTCGTTCCTCCTCGGATGGACGACCGTGGAGTTCGCTCCGCACCTGCTCGCGCTCACGGCCGCCGACACCGGGCTCCATGTCACCCGTCGTCGCAGGAGCGCCCTTGGCCTGGGTCTGGCCGCGTTCTCCGTGGTGGGTCTGAGCCGTGAGGTCCTCCTCAGCCGCGGTTCCGGCAGGCACCTCCGTGACGCCCTCGGCTCGCTCGGTGAGCTCGAGGGACTGGAGCCGCTCTCACTGCGCGCCCCGGCCGGCGAGTGGCGGCGTCAGTTGTATCCGCTCCCCCGGGCCGATCGTCGCGTCACCGTGGAGCGCAACATCGCCTACCAGGACGCCGGGCGCCGCGGGATGCTCGACATCTACCGACCCGCCGACGTACGCGAGGGAGATCCTGCCCCAGTCCTGATCCAGGTCCACGGCGGCGGATGGACCCTGGGGAGCAAGGAGGCACAGGGCGTGCCGTTGATGCAACACATGGCTGCCCTGGGTTGGGTGTGTGTCGCCATCAACTACCGGCTCGCGCCACGGAACCCGTTCCCCGCCCAGATCATCGACGTGAAGAAGGCGATCGCCTGGGTCAAGGAACACATCGCCGAATACGGCGGCGACCCCGACTACGTGGTGATCACCGGCGGGTCAGCCGGCGGCCACCTCGCCGCACTGGCGGCCCTGACCCCCAACGACCCCCAGTACCAGCCCGGCTTCGAGGAGGCCGACACCAGTGTGCAGGCCGCCGCGCCCATCTACGGCGTGTACGACTTCGCAGGAGCCACCGGTCTGCGCAGCGCCATCGCGATGCGGGACAACTACCTGGCCAAGCGGGTGATGGAGGCGCCGTATGCGGAGGCGCCCGAGGTCTACGAGGCGGCCTCCCCCATTCTGCGGATCACCAAGGATGCCCCTGACTTCTTCGTCGTGCACGGCGCGACCGACTCACTCGTCGACGTGAACCAGTCCCGACTCTTCGTGGAGGAGTTGCGCAAGCAGTCCTCTGCCCACGTGGTCTACGCAGAGTTGCCGGGCGCCCAGCACGCATTCGACATGTTCGTGACGACGCGGACCGGACACATGGTTCGAGCGCTCGCCAACTACTTGGTCTGGCACCGCGCTCGCCACATGGGGAGCACCGAGGCAGCCAACAATCCGCCGCAGGGGACAATCAGCGCATGACGACCGAGACCGCCATGCCGCAGACCCTGCTCGACCACGCTCTTGCGGCCAAGGGGTTCATGCCGCCTGACGAAGGGCTCCTGCTGCACCGCTGGGCGCGTCGCCAACTCGCCACCGGGCCGGCTCTGGAGGTCGGGACCTACTGCGGGAAGTCCGCGGTCTACCTCGGCGCCGCAGCGCTCGAGGTCAACGGCACGGTCTTCACCGTGGACCACCACCACGGCAGCGAGGAGAACCAGGCCGGTTGGGAGCACCACGACACCGAGTTGGTGGATCCGCGGACCGGGCGCATGGACACCCTGCCCTTCTTCCGGCGCACGATCGAGGACGCGGGCCTGGAGGGACACGTCATCGCGGTGGTCGGTCAGTCGCGCACGGTCGCGCAGCACTGGCGTACGCCCCTGTCACTGCTCTTCATCGACGGCGGCCACTCCGAGGAGCACGCCCAGAACGACTACAGCGGATGGGCGAACTGGATCCAGGCCGACGGCATCCTGGTGATCCACGACGTCTTCGAGAAACCTGCCGACGGCGGCCAGCCGCCCTTCCACGTCTACCGCCGCGCGCTCGCCTCGGGCGCCTTCACCGAGATGGAGCACCTGGGGTCCATGCGGGTCCTGCGCCGTACGTCAGGAGACGCCGGCGACGTCCAGGGCGTCGGCTGAGTCGCAGCCACAGCGCTTGCCCAGGTCCGGGAAGTCCAGCAGTGTCTCGCCGCGCATGATGTCCGACCCCGGCGTCGTACGGCTCAACTGGTCGGCCGCGAGGATCACGGCGGCTGCCGTGTAGGTCGTCTGCTCGCCCGGCCAGAAGGCCTTGTCGGGGAAGACGTATCCGGTCCAGTAGGACCCGTCGTCGGTACGCAGGTGCTGCATGTCGGAGAAGAGCTTGAGCGCGCGCTCACGGTCCCCGTTGGCTTCGAGTGCCATCACCAGCTCACAGGTCTCCGCCCCGGTGACCCAAGGGTTCTGGGAGACGCACCGAATGCCCAGTCCGTCCTCGACGAAGGTGTCCCAGCGCTCCTTGAAGAGGACCTCGGCCTCGGGCCCGCGTACTGCCCCACCCAGGACCGGGTAGTACCAGTCCATCGAGAACTCGGACTTGTCGAGGAACAGGTCGCGGTGCGCACGCACCGCGTGGGCCAGGCGGGCTCCGGCGAACTCCCACTCAGGTTGGGGCTCCCCCAGCAACTCGGCCAGTGCGCGACCCGCGGCCAGCGCCTGCACGATCGAGGAGGACCCGGCGACCAGGGCTTCCGAGTTGACCTTGCCGGGCACGTCGCCGACCCACTCGCGAGACCAGGCGATACCACCGAACGGGAGCTGCATCGAGACGACCCAGTCCAGACCTGCGCGGACCGCCGGCCAGAAGCGCTCGACGAAGGCGCGGTCCTCGCGCACCAACCAGTGGTGCCAGATGCCGACCGCCAGGTAGGCGGACATGTTGGTCTCGCCGCTGTGGTCCTCGATGCGACCCTCGACGATCTTCATGGGCCAGGAACCGTCCGGGCGTTGCTGCCCCAGCACCCACTCGTACGCGCGCTCGGCGGCTGCGACCTCTCCGCCGACGAGGAGTGCCATCGCGGCCTCGACGTGGTTCCAGACGTCGACCTTGTCGCCCGGGGTCCACGGGATCGCACCGCTGGGCTCCTGCATCACAGCGATGCTGGCGGCCGTCTGGGCGATCTGTGCTGCCGTGAGCACCCCGGGAACCGAGGGAACGGAGACGGTCATCAGGCAGCGGTGAGCGGCTTGGTGAAGTAGAGCACCATGCTCTTGCCGATCAGGGGGTCCAGGATCCTTCCGGCGAGCTGGAGGGTCTTGGGCTGCTTCATGATCTCCCACACCAGGAGCTTGTGGTACGCCTTGGCCAAGGGGTGATCGTCGTTGCGGACGCCGACAGCGCACTTGATCCACCAGTACGGCGCGTGGAGACCGTGGGCGTAGTCCTTACCGGTGAAGTTCATCCCGGCCTTGCTGATCTTGTCGACCAGCTCCTTGTCGGTGTAGATCCGGATGTGGCCACCCGGGACGTTGTGGTACTCCTCGGAGAGCTTCCAGTTGACGACCTCGGGGAACCAGCGCGGCACGGAGACCGCGAGGGTGCCACCGGGACGCAGCACCCGGACGAGCTCCTGGATGGCCTGGATGTCGGCCGGGATGTGCTCGAGGACCTCGGCCGCGACGATGCGGTCGAACTCACCGTCGCCGAACGGCAACGCCAACGCATCGCCCTCCTTGACGTGGGCCTCGGCACCCACGGGCGCCTCCCCGGCCTCCTTCATTGCGACGAACAGGTCGCGGACCCCCTCCAGCTCCGCGACGTCCTGGTCGAAGGCGATGACGTCACCGCCACGGCGGTACATCTCGAAGGCATGGCGTCCGGCGCCACAGCCCATGTCCAGGACGCGGTCACCCGCGCGGAGACCGAGTCGGTCGAAGTCAACTGTCAGCACGTCATTCTCCCTTGGCCTTCTCGGCCCGGTAGTCCTTGATCACATCTTCGTAGGCTCCAGCGGTCTTCTCGGCCACCGCTCGCCAACTGAACATCTCCAGCACACGCCGCCGTCCGGCCTGGCCCATCTGCTCCCGGCGCTCCGGGTCGTCCAGCAGGGCCGCGAGCGCGTGGGTCAACTCGCCGACATCGCCCGGTGTCACCAGGTCGGCACACTCGCCGTCGGGGCCGACCACCTCGGGGATGGCGCCGGCCCTGGAGACCACCAGCGGGGTGGCGCAGGCCATCAACTCGGCGGTGGGCAGCGAGAAACCTTCGTACAGCGAGGGAACACAGGCCACCTCGGCCGAACCCATGATCTGCACCAACTCCTCGTCGGAGACGCCACTCACGAAGCTCACGTGCCCTCGGATGCCCAAGGAGTCGATCAACTGCTCGGTGCGCCCCCCCGGCACCGGCTTGGTGACGAGCAGGAGTTCGACGTCGCGCTCGGTCCTCAGCTTGGCGAAGGACTCGAGAAGGGTCGAGATGCCCTTCATCGGAGCGTCCGCACTCGCCATCGCCATGATTCGCCCCTTCACGCGCGGGGCAGTGGGGGGCACGAACGTGTCCTCGACACCGAGCAGGATCACCTGCATCCGCTCCGGGTCAACCCCGAAGTCCTGGGCGATGTCGCGCTTCGAGGACTCCGACGGGGTGAGGATCCGGCGTGCCTGACGGGCCACCTTGCCCTGCATGCGCAGGAAGCCGTACCACCGGCGGGTCGACATCCGCTTGCGCCAGGTGGGCGCCGCGGCAAGGTCGACCTTGCGGTCGTACGTGATCGGGTGGTGGAGCGTGGTGACCAACGGCAGGCCCATCTTCTCGATGTCGAGCATGCCGTAGCCCAGGACCTGGTTGTCGTGCACGACGTCGAAGTCGGCGACTCGGTCCTTCAGCAGCTTGGCGACCCGCGTGCTGAACGTCTTCGGCTCGGGGAAGCCGGCGGTGCACATGGTGAGGAACTCCTCGACGTCCACCAGGTCCCGGAACTCCTTGGGCCTGGGCACCCGGAAGGGGTCGGGCTCGCGGTAGAGGTCGAGGGAGGGGACCTTCGTGAGCTTCACGCCCTCGTCGAGGATCGGGTACGGCTGACCCGAGAAGACCTCCACCTCGTGACCGAGCGCGACAAGTTCGCGGCTCAGGTGGCGGATGTAGATGCCCTGACCCCCGCAATGTGGCTTGCTTCGGTAGGACAGCAGTGCAACGCGCAAAGCAGGGGCCTTCCTGGACAGGGTGAACCGCGTTTCTATCACGGGGCACCCGGCGGTTTTTTTCTCGCTGCCATTCAACAGACCCGGCGGTAACCCCCATCCTTCCCGGGCTGTGCGATGGCTCACACGCCACTCAGTCACCATCAGCGCAGGGACTCGTCCTCCTCGCTCGAGTGTCCGGGGAAGACCCTGCGCCCGGGGTCGACCACCACCGCCGCGTGGTTCACGGCTGTGGCGGCCTCGCCGAAACCGACCGCGATCAACCGGACCTTCCCCGGGTACTCGGCCACGTCACCCGCGGCGAACACCCGCGCGCGACTGGTACGCATCGCCTGGTCCACCACGACATGCCGTTTGTCCGTCTCCAGGCCCCACTCCTGAAGAGGCCCCAGGTCGGCCACGAAGCCCAGGGCTGCCACCACCGACTGGCACGGGAGCACCCTGGTCTCGGCCTCACCCGTCACCCGGACCGCGAGTGACTCCACCCGGTCAGTGCCACGCACCTCGACCAATTGAGCGTTGGTCAGCACCTGGACGCTCGAGGCGAGCACCTTGGCGACCGTGCGGGCGTGCGCCCGGAAGGAGTCCCGCCGGTGCACCAGCGTCACTGTCCGGGCCAACGGTTCAAGCTGCTCTGCCCAGTCGAACGCGCTGTCGCCTCCGCCGACCACCACGACGTCCTTGTCGCGGTAGGGCTCGAAGTCGGGCACGAAGTACTCGATGCCGCGCCCCACCCATTCCTCACCGACCGGGAGCGGGCGCGGACTGAACCTCCCGATGCCCGCCGTCACCAACAGCGTGTGCGTCTCGACGAGGGTGCCGTCGGAGAGATGGAGCGAGAGCCCGTCGACCGACTCCTCGAGGGCGGTCGCGGTGCGCCCCAGTAGGTGAACCGGATGAGCGCTCTCCGCCTGGGCGACCAACCCTGCCACGAGAGCCCGGCCCTTGACCGAAGGAAAGCCGGCGACGTCGTGGAGCTGCTTCTCGGGGTACATCGCGGTGATCTGTCCGCCCAGCTCCGGCAGCGAGTCGATGAGCGCCACGCGCAGACCACGGAAACCCGCGTAGTAGGTGGCGAAGAGACCGATGGGTCCTGCACCGACGATCGCAATGTCGGTCTCGACAACTGTCACGGCCGCTCCTGCGCTCCGGAGGATGAGGGACGAGAAAGACCTCGTCGACTGAACCTATAGCACTCGCGGAGCGGGGGCGAGGACGTACGAGGCCCCTGAGGCAGGCGCTGGCCTCAGTCGAGGCAGAACTCGTTGCCCTCCGGGTCGGTCATCAGGATCCAACCCGTGTCGAGCCCGTCCGGCTCGACTCGACGGATCCGCTCGGCACCCAACTCCACCAGGCGTGCGCACTCGGACTCGAGCGCGGCCATCCGCTCCTCCCCCTCCAACCCAGGGGCTGCCCGGAGGTCCAGATGGACCCGGTTCTTGAGGACCTTCGTCTCCGGAACCTTCTGGAAGAAGACCCTGGGGCCAGTGGCGCCGTCCAGAGGCACGATCGCCGAGCGAGCGTCGTGCATCTCAGGTGGCATACCCATGGCCTCGAGGGCATCGACCCAGGTGTCGAACCCCGGTGGCGGGGGCTGCACCTGGTAGCGCAGTACGGCGGCCCAGAACTCAGCCAACGCACCCGGGTCGCTCGCGTCGAACGTCACCTGGAATTCAACAGATGTCACCGCGTCGCCTCCATCATCTGGCGCAGCTCCTTCTTGAGCTCACTGATCTCGTCACGCAACCGGGCCGCGACCTCGAACTGCAACTCCGCGGCCGCGCCCTTCATCTGCTCCGTCAGCTGCTGGATCAACTCAGCGAGGTCGCTGGAGGGGACACCTGCCGTGTCGGGCAGGTCCTGGTGGAGTCGGGAGAGCGACGGCACCGCAGCCTTCCTGGGCTTGACGCCGCCTGCTCGTCCCTTCTGGCCGACGTCGGCCCAGGTCTGGAGAAGCTCCTGGGTGGTCTCGTCCTCCCGCGCGAGCATCTCGGTGATGTCGGCGATCTTCTTGCGCAGAGGCTGGGGGTCGATGCCGTGTTCGGTGTTGTAGGCAACCTGGATGGCGCGGCGACGGTTCGTCTCGTCGATGGCCGCCTCCATGGAGCGGGTGATCCGGTCCGCGTACATGTGGACCTGCCCCGACACGTTGCGAGCAGCTCGACCGATCGTCTGGATCAAGGACTTGTCCGAGCGCAGGAACCCTTCCTTGTCCGCGTCCAGGATGGCCACCAACGAGACCTCGGGCAGGTCGAGTCCCTCCCGCAGGAGGTTGATCCCCACGAGGACGTCGTACTCGCCGAGCCTCAGGTCACGGAGCAGCTCGATGCGTTTGAGGGTGTCGACCTCGGAGTGCAGGTAGCGGGTGCGGATCCCGGCCTCCAGAAGGTAGTTCGTGAGGTCCTCGGACATCTTCTTCGTCAACGTGGTGACCAGCACCCGTTCGTTGACCTCCACGCGCTCCCTGATCTCGTGGATGAGGTCGTCGATCTGACCCTTGGTGGGCTTGACGATGACCTCCGGGTCGATGAGACCCGTGGGACGGATGATCTGCTGGACCGCGTTCTCGGCGCCCCCGACCCGGTCCAACTCGTAGTTGCCCGGTGTGGCGGAGAGGTAGATCGTCTGGCCGATGCGGTCGAGGAACTCCTCCCACCGCAGCGGGCGGTTGTCCATGGCACTGGGTAGTCGGAAGCCGTGGTCGACCAGGTTGCGCTTGCGTGACATGTCGCCCTCGTACATTCCCCCGATCTGGGGGACGGCGACGTGCGACTCGTCCACGACGAGCAGGAAGTCCTCCGGGAAGTAGTCCAGGAGGGTGTTCGGGGCACTGCCCCGCGGGCGTCCGTCCATGTGCAGGGAGTAGTTCTCGATGCCCGAGCACGAACCGACCTGACGCATCATCTCGACGTCGTACGTGGTCCGCATCCGCAGGCGCTGGGCCTCGAGCAGCTTGCCCTGCCGCTCGAAGTTGGCCAGCTGCTCGACCAGCTCGGCCTCGATGGTGGTGATCGCGCGCTCCATGCGCTCTGGCCCGGCCACGTAGTGCGTGGCCGGGAAGATGTACATCTCCTGGTCCTCGGTGAGCACGTCCCCAGTGACCGGGTGCAGGGTCATCAGACGCTCGATCTCGTCGCCGAAGAACTCGATCCGGACGGCCATCTCCTCATAGACAGGGAACACCTCCACGGTGTCACCGCGCACCCGGAACGTGCCTCGCGTGAAACTCATGTCGTTGCGGACGTACTGGTTGTCCACGAGCTGGCGCAGCAACTTGTCCCGGTCCCGCTCCTGACCGACCTTGAGCCGCACCATCCGGTCGACGTACTCCTGCGGGGTGCCGAGGCCGTAGATGCACGAGACTGTGGAGACCACGATGACGTCGCGCCGGGTCAGCAACGAGTTCGTCGCCGAGTGACGGAGCCGTTCCACCTCCTCGTTGATGGAGGAGTCCTTCTCGATGTAGGTGTCCGTCTGCGGGACGTAGGCCTCGGGTTGGTAGTAGTCGTAGTACGAGACGAAGTACTCGACGGCATTGTCCGGGAAGAGTTGCCGCAACTCGTTGGCGAACTGCGCCGCCAACGTCTTGTTCGGTTGGAGCACGAGCAGAGGTCGTTGCACCTGTTCGGCCACCCAGGCCACGGTGGCGGTCTTTCCGGTGCCGGTGGCGCCCAGCAGGACGACGTCCTTCTCGCCACCACGGATCCGCTTTGAGATCTCAGCGATCGCGGCGGGCTGGTCTCCCGACGGCGAGTAGTCGGAGACGACGGCGAAAGGTGCCACGCGGCGTTCGAGGTCGGTCACGGGGCGCATGCAGCGAGCCTACGTCGTACGTCCGACAGTGCGTCGAAACGGAGGTCTCCGTGCCGCGTGACGCTGTTTCGAGCCACTCGAGCCACATTTCGCCCCACCAGTACTGGCATTCCACCTACACGACGCCGTTCCAGTCCTTAAGTTGACCTCGGACCACATTCACGGTCCGACGTCCGGTGACCACCGGACGCTCCGCACCAGTCACACCAGCCGGGGAGCTCATGGCCACGAAGAAGAAGGACCAGTCGCCGTCCTCGCCGAACACTCACGTGCTCGGCTCGCAGGACGACGAGTCACGCGGTGCTTGGTGGCGCCCGTCCGGGTGGAAGCTCCGGAACAAGATCGCCCTGGCTCTCGCCTTCCCGATGATCGCAGCCAGCTGGTTCGCCGTGGACAGGTCGGTCGACGAGTACGCACTCCAGCAGGACCAGCAGGAGACTGCCGGCCAGGTGCGCGTCCTCGAACCGACCATCGAGTACCTGTACGCCGCCCAGGACGCGACCGTCATCGCCCGGACGGAGAAGGACGCGGAGTCCCCCGCACGGCTCGCCGCCGTCGAAGCCGTACGCACCTCGGCCGAGGAGCTCGAGAAGTCACTCGACGACGAGAACCTGACCGCCAACCAGCAGGCGCAGCTGGAGGGCATCCTGGCTCTCAGCAGCGAGCTGCGTGACGGTCGTGCCTACGTCACCCTCCTGCAGTCCCTCTCCCAGGTGCGCCAGCTGCACAACGGCGTGAGTGACTTCTACCAGTCGATCATCAACGGCCAGACCACGCAGGAACCGGCCCTGGCCCAGCTCACCCATGTGATGGAGGGCCGGCTGGCCTTCACCATGCAGCAGCTGCAGATCGCCTACTCCGGCAACCGCATCACCAACAGCCCGCAGGTCTTCTCGTTCCTCGGCGTCGAGGAGGCCGCGATCGCCCAGTTGGCCCGCGCCCGTGACGACGAGCCGATGGTCCTCGACCTCCGTGCCCGCAACTCGAGCCGCTTCGACACCGTCGAGTCAGGTCGGGGCGAGCTCGCCTCGACCGAGACCCTGGACCTGTACGGACAACTCACCGACTCCGTCGTGAGCGAGTCGAACGAGGCCCTCTCGGCGAACGCCGCGGACGCCCAGAGCAAGGCCACCTCCAACATCGTCATCCTGGCCGTGGTCCTGATCACGACACTGATCCTGGCGTGGCTGATCGCACGTCTCATCCTCCGTCCCCTGCAGCGTCTGCGTGACGGTGCACGTGCGGTGGCCAGCGACAAGCTGCCCCGCGCAGTGGCCACCATCCGCGGTGGTGGGGACCCCGGTGAGATCGAGCCCCTCGACGTCCACACGAACGAGGAGATGGGCCAGCTGGCGCGAGCCGTGGACGAGCTGCACCAGACGGCCGTCAACCTGGCGTCCGGTGAGGCCAAGCTGCGTGGCCAGGTGGGCGAGATGTTCGTGACCCTGTCGCGACGCAACACCTCGCTGATCAACCAGCAGCTCGGCCTGATCGAGGAGCTGGAGCGCGACGAGCAGGACCCGCGTCGCCTCGAGAGCCTCTTCCGACTCGACCACCTCGCCGCACGCATGCGTCGTACGGCCGAGAGCCTCGTGATCCTGTCCGATGCGCCCGTGCGTCAGCGCGAAGGCCAGGCCCTGACCGTCAACGACACCCTCCAGGCAGCCACCGCTGGCGTCCAGGAGTACCAGCGCATCGAGATGCGCGGTGCCTCGACGGACAAGATCGTCGGCGCCGCAGCCAACGACGTGGTCCACCTGCTCACCGAGCTCATGGACAACGCCCTCTCCTTCTCGCCGCCCACCGAGACCGTGCACGTCAGCACCACCGGGGCCCCGGGGCAGACCATCATCGCCATCGCCGACGGCGGTCTGGGCATGCCCGACGACGTCATGAGCCAGCTGAACCGCATGCTGCGCTCCGACGTCGGTATCACCCCCGACGCAGCACGACGCATGGGTCTCTTCGTGGTCAGCCGTCTGGCCCAGCGTCACCAGATCGACGTGGAGCTCACCCGCAACAGCCGCGGCGGCGTGACCGCCACGGTGACGTTGTCGGACCGACTGCTCGTCGGCGGCGCTGGCACGATGGCGCCGGCTGCCGCCACCCCGACCCCGGCCCCTGCCGTTCCTGCGCAGGAGGAGTCGTTCGCGGCTCCAGTCATCCCGGCGGCCGCTGCCGACCCCGAGCCGGTGAGTCCTGCTCCGGTGGACCACGACCCGTTGACGGCACCTCTCGACGCGGCTGCTCTGGCAGCCGAAGCCAAGCCTTCGCCTGTCGAGGACGTCAAGTCCGCCCAGGGCAACGCTCCCAGTGCTCCCGTCACCGGGCTCCCGCAACGGCGTCCCGGGGCCACCGTGCCCGGCCGTGAAGCAGCGGTCCAGCCCACCGGAGGAAGCCTCTTCGCGCCCGCCGAGCCGGTCAGCATGTTCGAACGACCGGTGGCTGACGAGGCAGAGGTCGACGAGACGCCGGCGGCGCCCAAGACGGAGCTCAAGCCGTTGGGGATCTTCTCCCGACGCGACGCCCTCGCCGAGGCCCAACCGGAACCGGAGAGCGCGCCGCTCGACACCTCCGACGAGTTGGCGGACGCACCAGCCGTTCCCGTCGAGGAGGCTGACTCCGAGTCCACTCTGCCGGAGCCCGCTACGCAGGTGACTGAGGTCGAGGAGCCGGCTGCTGAAGCTGAGCCCGAGCCCGAGCCTGAGCCCGAGTCCACCGTGGCCGAGATCTCGGTCGAGGAACGCATCGCAGCCGCCACGGCAGCCGGGGCCGACCCCCTCGGACTCGACCTCCTCAAGACCGAGGAGCCGGCCGTCGACCGAGCGGCCGACCCCGACGCCGACGCCGACGCCGACGCTGTCAACGACGAGCCCGTCCCTGCGGCGGACGAGCCCGCAGCGGACGAACCTGACACCGGTTCGGAGGAAGCAGAGGCTGCCGAGGAGGCGCCCGTCACGTATGTGACAGCACCCGCCATCTCCTTGGCACCGGAGACTCCGCAGACTCCGGCCATCTTCTCGGCGCCCGAGACTCCGCCGACTCCGCAGTCACCGGCAGAGCCCGTACGCCGCGGCTCCCACGCCGCTGCGGTCGACACGAAGGCTCCGGCCCCGGCCAGTCAGGAGTCGTCGACGCCCTTGCCGAAGCGCGCAGCACGCGCAGCCTCCGGTGACGGCAGTGCTTCCAACTGGCTCGCCGCCCAGGGTGCACCCGCTTCCTGGGGCAGCCACGCGGACGCGGGTTGGAAGGCCGCCGGGGAAGCAACAGCGGCCGATGCCGCGGCTCCGGTGAGCAACACGGGGCTCCCGATGCGCCAACCCGGGCGTCGCCTCGTTCCCGGCAGCGTGGCCCCCACGGCCAAGGCGCCCACGCGAGACCCGGAAGCGATCAAGAAGCGCCTGGCCGCACACGCAGCCGGAGTCTCCCGCGGAAGGTCCGCAACCGCTACTCCCCTCAACAACGACAAGGAAGGTCCGGCATGACCAACGCAGATGCAACCTCACAGGACACCGGACTCAACTGGATCGTCAGCAAGTTCATCGCTGAAGTTCCGGGGACCGCACACGCAGTGCTGGTCTCGGCCGACGGTCTTCTGATGGCGTGCAGCGATCGCCTCCCGGCGGACCGCGCCGAACAGGTCGCTGCCGTCTCCTCGGGGCTCGCGTCCCTGGCCGTGGGTGCTTCCCGACTCTTCGAGGGCGGCCCGGTGCTCCAGACCGTCATCGAGATGGAGCTGGGCTACCTGCTCCTCATGAGCGTCGGCGACGGCTCCAACCTTGCCGTCCTGACCCAGGAGTCGGCTGACATCGGTCAGGTCGGTTACGAGATGGCGCTCCTGGTGGAGCGCGTCGGTCAGGTCGTCCAGGCCACTGCACGAGTACCCCAGACCACAGTGTGAGGTGATCACAGATGAGCCCCAAAGATCCCGACTGGGACGACGCCCCCGCTCCACGCGTCGTCCGCGCATTCACGATCACGGCAGGTCGCACCAAGCCGAAGGTTGACCTCCCCGTGGAGGCCACGCTTCGACTCGAGGAACACGCTCACGGGCGGTCGTGGCCCAACGCCGCTGTCGCCCACGTGGTCGACGTGTGCCACCTGCGTTCCGTGGCAGAGGTCTCCGCCCTCGTCTCCATGCCCATCGGCGTGGTGCGCGTGCTCCTCGCCGATCTGATTGAGGCTGGGCACGTCGCCGTGCAGGCCACCATTTCCAGCAACACCTCCAGTGACCAGCGTCGCGACCTGATCGAAAGGACCCTCCGTGGACTCCGAGCCTTCTAACAAGCAAGGTCCAGCTTCGACCAAGATCGTGATCGCCGGAGGCTTCGGTGTGGGCAAGACGACGCTCGTCGGCTCGGTCTCCGAGATCGACCCGTTGCGCACCGAGGCGCTCGTCACCGACGAGTCCGAGGGCATCGACGACATCTCCCAGGTGCCCACGAAGCACACGACCACGGTGGCCATGGACTTCGGCCGCATCACGCTCGGCGAGGACCTCATCCTCTACCTGTTCGGCACGCCCGGCCAGAAGCGGTTCTGGTTCATGTGGGACGACCTGTGCCTTGGCGCCATCGGAGCCATCGTCATGGTGGACACGAACCGCCTCGACGAGGCCTTCTCCCCGCTCGACTACTTCGAGGAGAAGGGCCTGCCGTTCATCGTCGCGCTGAACCAGTTCGACAACGGACCGCAGTTCGAGCTCGATGCCGTGCGCGAAGCCCTCGCACTGCCGAGTCACGTGCCCATGATTCGCATCGATGCGCGCGACCGGGAGTCTGCGAAGACCGCACTGATCCGGATCACGGAGTACTCGCTCGAGCAGTTGGCCAGCCAGGTGCCGGTCGGCTGACCGTCTCTGCACCTCCGGCAGCGGTCGCTTCCCACCCAGGTGGGGGCGCTCGCTGTCGGTTGCGGCCCACTGGGCAGCGTCTCGGGCAGATATATTCGTATTCGCTGGCGCGTTTCTCTACTCCCGGGTAAATTTTGCGGTATGGAACGCGAGGCACACCTTTCGGGCAAGCACGTCGGCGACTCCAGCGCGCCCTCCGCGGTGCGTGGGTTCACCATCACCCGAGGTCGCACGGTCCCTCGGGTCGAGTTGCCCTTCGAGGCCACCCTGCTCGTGTCCATCCCCTCGGGGCACCGTGCCGAGCCGACGGGTCCCGCAGCGCAGGTGCTGGAGGTCTGCGACCGCAAGTCGGTCGCCGAAGTTGCCGCGGCGCTCCACCTGCCCCTCGGCGTCGCGCGAGTTCTGCTCGCCGACCTCGTGGCCGAAGGTCACGTGACGGTGCAGCGGACCCTCACCCGCAACTCCAGCATCGACGAGCGTCGCGACCTGCTGCAGCGCACCCTCCAGGGTCTGCTCGTCAGCTGAGCGCCGGTGGTCCTGCCGTCGGGCACGCCCGGGTCGCTCCCGAGCCGTGGTGCGACGCACCCGGCGGATAAGGTGTCGTGGTGAGCAGCGCCCCGGATCCCGAGAGCACAGTCCTGCGCGTGGTGCGCCGCCTGCTGATCGCGTTGGTGGTCACCCCCTTCGCCGTCGCCGTCGGCCTGACCCTGGTCGACAACTACCGCCGTAGGGGGAAGAAGGCCAAACCATTCCCCCGCACTCCCCCGCGCAAGGTCACGGTGGAGGAGCGTGACCTCACCATCTACACCTATGGCCAGGACCTGTACGACGCCATGCTGGCAGCCATCGACTCGGCCCAGCACCAGATCTTCTTCGAGACCTACATCTGGAAGGGCGACGAGGTCGGTGAGGCCTTCAAGCGTGCCCTCGCGGCAGCTGCAGAGCGTGGTGTCGAGGTCTACTGCATCTACGACGCCTTCGCGAACCTCGTCGTGTCGCGACGGTTCAAGCGCTTCCCGGCCTCGATGACGGTCATGCGCTTCCCCGTCTACAACGCTGGGTGGAAGTTCTGGGACTTCCGCCACTACGGCCGCAATCACCGCAAGATCCTGGTGGTCGACGACACGGTGGCGTTCGTCGGCGGGTACAACATCGGTTCCGAGTACTCGACCGACTGGCGTGACACGCACATCTCCGTGACCGGCCCCGCGGTCTGGGACCTCAAGCGAACCTTTGCCGACTTCTGGAACCTGCACCGTCGCAACCGTCTCCGGCCCAGCCTGCCACCGCTGCTCCTCGAGGCGCCGTCGACGTGGGAGGCGCACATCCGACTGTCGCGCAATAACCCGCGACTGATGATGTTCCCCATCCGCTCCATGTACATGGAGGCGATCAACCGGGCCTCGAAGAACGTGTGGATGACGCACGCCTACTTCATCCCGGACCAGGACTTCGTCGACGTCCTGGTGCTCGCAGCGCAGCGCGGGGTCGACGTACGGATCCTGCTCCCCCACAAGTCGAACCACATCGTGACCGACTGGATCTCCCGGGGCTACTACTCCCAGTTCCTCGCCGCGGGGATCCGGATCTTCCGCTACCAGGGCGCCATGGTCCACGCGAAGACCTCGACGATCGACGGCAACTGGACCACCATCGGGACAGCCAACATCGACCGCCTCAGCCTCACCGGCAACTACGAGATCAACGTCGAGATCATCGACGAGGCCATGGCAGCCGCCATGGAGGAGATCTACGAGGTCGACCTGACCAATTGCCTCGAGTTGACTCGTGACGAGTGGGAAGCCCGCGACCTGCACCGCAAGTTCACCGAACTCGTGCTCGGCCCTCTCGGGCGTCTGCTCTGAAGTACGGCCTGGTGTCAACGTCCCCGTACGGGGAGGTGGGTGCGCGGGGCCATCCGGGGGCCGTGCCGGGGGCGATGGGGTCCAGCGATCCGCAGCAGGGTGGCCACCCGGCCGCGGTGCGGCCGCCACGGCTCGAGGTGCTCAGCGAGTTGCGCGTCCGTGAAGTCGGTACGGGCCACGGCCCACCCCACCTGGGAGGCCAGGTGGTAGTCGCCGAACGACACCGCATCGGCGTCACCGGCCGCTCGCGACCGCACCTCCGCGCTCGTCCAGACCCCGATCCCGGGGACTGAGCGGAGCGCGGCATCCAACTCCGCCGGGTCGACCTCCAGCCTTCGCTGCAGGGACTCGGCGACGGTCGCGGCGCGCACCATGGTGGCGGAGCGTGCACCGTCGACCCCGCACTGCAGCCACTCCCAGGAAGCGATGCGTCTGACCCGCGCCGGCGAGGGCTGCAATCGCAGACCGAGCTCTGCACCCGGGCCGGGCGCTTGGTCACCAAAGCGTTGAACCATGCGCCGGAACCCACCGAAGGCCTCCTGGGAGGTGACCTTCTGCTCCAGGATCGAGGGGGCCAGGGCCTCCCAGAGCACCCCGCTGCGTCCCAGCCTCCAGTGCGGAAGGCGGCGTACGGCAGCGAGCAGGGCCTCCCCCGTCGGTTCGAAGCCGCTCAGGTCGTCGAGGCCACCGAGCAACCCGGGCACCGAGTCGAGAGCCCACCGGGCGCCGGGACCCCAGGCGGCCGCGCGGACTTCCCCCTCGGGATCCAAGGGCGCCACTCGCAGGGTCGCCGGGCCCTCCGGCGTACGCACTGCCCGCCACACCGTCTCCCCGTCGAGCGCCCAGGTCGGGTCCCCCTGGCCGCGCCTGTGCTGGGCCAGCATCGTTCTCACCGGAGCGGGCCAGGCCGGTTGCCAGACGAGGTCGAGAGAGGAGTCCGGCATGGCTCGACGGTACCTCCCGGTCGGCGGACACCCGTGTCACACAGAGTTGCACAACGATCTACACTGCCCTCATGGACCAGCCCAGCCCTCCCGACGAGCAGCCTCGAGCTCCGCGCAAGCCGGCGGCGACGCGGCGCCGGGAGCGCACCCAGGAGATCCTGGTGGCCACACGCACGCTCTTCGACGAGCGTGGGGTCGGCGACGCCCAGATCGAGGACATTGCTCGTGCCGTGGGCATCAACCGGGCCATCGTCTACCGACACTTCAGCGGCAAGGAAGAACTGTTCGCGCTCACCCTGGTGGGCTACCTGGACGAGTTGCGTGGCGTGCTGGCGGCGCAGGACGATCCGTCGGCCACGCCCACCAATCGGTTGAGCGCCATCGTCAGGTCCTTCGCGGAGTACGGGATCCAGTACCCCGCCTTCGTCGACTGCGCCCAGAGCCTCATGCGCCGAACAGGATCGGAACTGCTCGACGAGGTCAGCGAGGACGCAGCGCTGCGACTCGGCCGATCGATGGCCGGCTGTCTCGGACTCCTCACCCAGGTGCTCTCCGCGGGCAATGCCACCGGCGAGTTCCGTATCGACTCACCCCCGACGCTGGCCAACCTGCTCTACGCGACCGCGCTCGGCACGTTGCAACTGGCACGTGTGGGCCTGTTGGTCCACGAGGCATCACCGGGCAACCCCGAGATCAACCTGATCGACCACGACCAGGCCAAGGACTACCTCGTGCTCTCCGCTGTCGCTCTCGCGACGTACACCGTCGCCTGAGTCCACCCGGACACAGAACTGCCCTCCCGGACGCATCCGGGAGGGCAGTTCGCGCCACGGTGAGCTTCGATCAGACGAGGTCGTCCTTGTGCTTGAGGACGGCACCGAGCACACCGTTGACGAAGGTGGGTGACTCGTCCGTCGAGAGTTCCTGGACGAGCGCCAGCGCCTCGCTCACGGCAACGGCGTCCGGCACGTCCTCACAGAAGAGCATCTCGAAGAGACCGATCCTCAAGACGTTGCGGTCCACTGCGGGCATGCGCCCCAGCGACCAGCCCTGGGCGTAGTCGCCCAGGATCTCGTCGATGCGACGCCGGTGGTCGTGGACACCCCGCACGATCTCCGCGGTGTACTCGTTCGTGGGTCCGTCACCAGCAGCGATGGCGTCCTCGAGGGCATCGACGGGGTTCTGCGAGCGCATCTCGGTCGCGAAGAGGATGTCGAGCGCGCGTTTGCGCGCCTTGCTCCGGGCTGACATGGGGGGACCCGTCCTCAGTCTCTCGCTCAGCCCTTGACCCGGCCGAGGTAGCCGGAGTCGCGTGTGTCGACCTTGACCTTCTCACCCGAGGTGATGAAGAGGGGCACCTGGATGACGTGACCGGTCTCGAGCGTGGCGGGCTTGGTGCCACCGGTGGAGCGGTCGCCCTGCAGGCCCGGCTCCGTCTCGGCGATCAGCAACTCCACCGAGGCCGGCAGCTCCACGAAGAGGACGCGGCCCTCGTTCGTCGCCACGATGGCTTCCTGGTTCTCCAGGAGAAAGTTCTTGGCGTCCCCGACGATCTCAGGGGTGATCTCGATTTGGTCGTAGGTCGAGTTGTCCATGAAGACGTAGGACGAGCCGTCGTTGTAGAGGTACTGCATGGTCCGCTTGTCCACGTTGGCGGTCTCGATCTTGAGGCCGGCGTTGAAGGTCTTGTCGACGGACTTGCCGGACTCGACGTTCTTCAGCTTGGTGCGGACGAAGGCGGGGCCCTTGCCCGGCTTCACGTGCTGGAACTCCACGACGGCCCAGAGCTGGCCCTCCAGGTTGAGAACCATGCCGTTCTTGAGGTCGTTGGTCGATGCCATGCGCGTGTGTCAGCCTTACGTCGTCGTGGGTCAGGGACTGCCCCGATTCTATCGGCTCGAGGTGCAGCAGCGTCATCGACGCCACCGAGTCGTCAGTCCAGGTGCTCGCGGAGCAGTTCGAGCGCGCGGCGATACCCCGCCACGCCCAGCCCAGCCACTGTCGCGACCGCGTGCGGCTCGACGTACGAGGTGTGGCGGAAGACCTCCGGACGCTGCTTGGGATCGGAGATGTGCACCTCGACCAAGGGCGCCTCGAGCTGGGCGCAGGCGTCGTACAGGGCGAGCGAGTAGTGCGTCCACGCGCCGGCATTGAGCACGATCGCAATCCGCTCGTCGGCCGCCTCGTTGAGCCAGTCGATGAGGGTGCCCTCGTGGTTGGTCTGCCGCACCTCGACGTCGAGGCCGTACGTGCTGCCCCAGGTCACGCACTGGTGCGCGAGCTCGGCGTGGGTGGTGCTGCCGTAGATCTCGGGCTGCCGACGACCCAAACGGCCCAGGTTCGGTCCGTTCAGCACCCAGACCCTGCGCGGGGCGCTCATGCCCGAGCCACCATGCACTCGTAGGCCGCCCGCAGGTGCTCCTCATCGGGCCCTGCCAGGATCCGCGGGACAGCGAGGCCTTCCAGCACCAGGAACCGCAACTGGGATCCGCGGCTCTTCTTGTCGACGGCCATCGCCGCGCGCAGGTCCTCGTAGGGTGCCCCGGCGAAGCCGACCGGCAGGCCCACCTTGGCGAAGGCGGCTGCATGGCGCTCGACCAGGGCCTCGTCGATGCGGCCGGAGAGACGGGCCAACTCGGCGACGAAGACGCTGCCGATCGCCACGGCCTCACCGTGTCGGAGTTGGTAGTCGGTGAAGCGCTCCACGGCGTGGGCCATGGTGTGGCCGTAGTTCAGCACCTCACGGCCCGGGTGGCCGTCGACCCCGCCCGTCTCCTTGAGGTCGTCGACGACGACGTCGATCTTGACCTGGATGGCGCGCTGGATGAGTTCCCGCAGCAGGTCGGAGTCGTGGGTGAGCGCGGCGAGGGGGTGCTGCTCCACGATGTCGAGGATGACGGGGTCAGCGATGAAGCCGCACTTGACGACCTCGCCGAGACCGGCCGACAGCTCGGCGGCTGGCAGGCTCGCCAGCAGGCCCAGGTCGCAGAGCACACCGGCGGGCTCGTGGAAGGCACCCACCAGGTTCTTTCCCGCGCCGGTGTTGATGCCGGTCTTGCCACCCACGGCGGCATCGACCATGGCGAGAACCGTGGTGGGGACGTGGACCACCCGTACGCCGCGCAGCCACGAGGCGGCCACAAAGCCACCGAGATCGGTCGTCGCGCCACCACCGAACGTCACGACCGCGTCGGAGCGAGTGAAACCGGCGGCCCCGAGGGCCTCCCAGCAGTCGTTCGCCACCGAGGCCGTCTTGGCCTGCTCCCCGTCCGGTAACCCCAGAGCCAGCACGTCGTAGTGCTCGGAGAGGGCGTCGGCGACCGGCTGCGCGAGCTCACCGATCCCGCCGGCGTAGAGCAGGGCGACGCGCTGCACGTCCGGCCCCAGCACAGTGGCCAGCCGGGAGGTGAGCCCGTGTCCGATGACCACGTCGTAGGGCGAGGCCCCGCTGACGTGGAGCACGGTCTCGCTGTGTCCGACGATCCCGGTCATCCGAGTGCCTCCATGATCTCTTCAGCCACCTGTTGAGGCGTGCGGTTGTCCGTCTGGACTGTGTACTGCGCCACCGACTCGTAGACCGGTGTGCGCTCGTCGAGCAGCGCCCTGATCCGGCTCCGTACGTTGCCGAGCAGGAGCGGACGTCCGACCCCGAGCCCGACCCGCTTCACTGCCTCGGAGAGCCCCACCTGCAGAAAGACCACCGGGTGACCACCCAGGGCCTCGCGGGTGCGTTCGTCCAGAACGGCGCCTCCGCCGAGGGAGAGCACGCCGTCGTGGGAGTCCAGTGCCGAAGCAACGGCGGCAACCTCGAGCTCACGGAAGTGGGACTCGCCGTCATCCACGAAGATCTCCGAGATGGGGCGCCCTTCGGCAGCCTCGATGTCGTCGTCGGTGTCGCGCACCGCGACACCCCACTCTCGTGCCAGGGCCCGCGCGACGGTCGACTTGCCGGCCCCCATCGGGCCGACCAGGACAACCCGCGGACCGCTCACTTGAACTTCAGCGTGTCGATGTAGCTCTCGAAGTTGCGACGGGTCTCCCCGACCGAGTCTCCACCGAACTTCTCCACGACGGCCTCGGCAAGCACCAGGGCGACCATCGCCTCCGCCACGATGCCGGCTGCTGGCACGGCACAGACATCAGAGCGCTGGTGGTGGGCCACCGTGGCCTCGCCGGTGGCGACGTCGACCGTGCGCAGCGCACGCGGCACGGTGGCGATCGGCTTCATCGCCGCACGGACCCGCAGGGCCTCGCCCGTCGACATGCCGCCCTCGGTGCCGCCGGCACGACCGGACGTACGGCGCAGGCCGTCAGGGGTGGAGACGATCTCGTCGTGTGCCAGCGAGCCGGGGGTGGCAGCGAGGTCGAAGCCGTCGCCGACCTCGACACCCTTGATCGCCTGGATCCCCATCAGGGCACCGGCCAGACGCGCGTCGAGGCGACGGTCCCAGTGGACGTGGGAGCCCAGGCCCGGTGGCAGGTCGTGCACCACGACCTCGACGACGCCACCCAGGGTGTCACCGTCCTTGTGGGCCTGGTCGATCACGGCCACCATGGCCGCCGAGGCCTCCGGGTCGAGGCAGCGGACCGGGTCGGCGTCCAGACGCTCGACGTCGTCCGCGGACGGCACCGAGCCGGCAGGCGCAGGGACACCGCCCAGCTCGACGACGTGGGAGACGATGCGGGCACCGACGGCCTGCTCCAGGAAGTTGGAGGCGACGCGACCGAGGGCGACGCGGGCTGCGGTCTCACGAGCTGAGGCCCGCTCAAGGATCGGACGCGCCTCGTCGAAGTCGTACTTCTGCATGCCCACCAGGTCGGCGTGCCCCGGGCGGGGGCGAGTCAGCGGGGCGTTGCGCGCCATCGCATCGAGCTCGGCCCGGTCGACGGGGTCAGCCGACATGACCTTCTCCCACTTGGGCCACTCGCTGTTGCCCACCTCGATGGCCACCGGACCGCCCTGGGTCTCACCGTGGCGCACTCCCCCGATGATCCGTACGACGTCCTGCTCGAACTTCATCCGCGCGCCGCGGCCGTAGCCGAGACGCCGTCGGGCGAGGGAGTCGGAGATGTCGTCCGTGGTCACCAGGACATGGGCCGGAAGCCCTTCGAGGATCGCGACAAGAGAGGGGCCGTGGGATTCGCCCGCAGTGAGCCAACGCAGCATGCGCACAGTCTCCCATGAGGCCCTCAGCGACTGCGCAGCCTCTGCCTCATCCGAGATTGGAAGCGGTCCACGGCCCGAGCAGAACCCCGACGAGGGCGCCGGCGACCATGAAGGGACCGAACGGCACTCCCTTGCGGTCGACGATCTTGGCGAGCGCCAGGATCGCGCCGAGCACGCCGCCGAGGACGAACGCCGAGTAGAGGCCGGCGAACAGCTCACCCCATCCCAGATACCCCAGGGCGAGGCCGATGATCCCTGACAGCCGCACGTCGCCGTAACCGAGGCCTGAGGAGTTGATGAACCACAGCAGGAAGTAGAGGACGCCGGTGATCAGCCATCCCCAACCCGCGCGGGCCAGGTCCCCCCACTCGCCCGAGACGGCCGCGACCGCGACGACCACGGGCACGAGCACCAAGTACGTCCGGGCGATGACCCAGGTGGGCAGCAACTGGGTCCGCCAGTCGATGATCGAGAGCGCCACCAGCACCGGCACCAGCGGCAGCAGGAAGACCAGCGCAGGGTCCCATCCCAGGTGCCAGCCGAGGAGGGCACCAGCAAGGGCACCGACGATCACAGCACGCAGCCCGAGGCCTCGTGCTGCGCCGATCTGCGCGTACGGGATCTTCGGTTCAGCGGGCTCGGCGGGTTCGGCCGGCTGGGCGTCTTCGGCAACCGCAGGTCCAGCGTCCTCGGAGGCGCTCGCGGGCACCGCCAGCGGCACCGGCTCCGGCTCTGGGACGGCTCGGATCAACGCCGGCACCAGCAGGCTGCCAGCACCTGCGAGGAGCCCGGCGGCCAGCGACGCGCTGATCATGCGGTGGCTCCGGGCCGGTGGCGCTCGGCCAACGCCTGCTCCCCCGCGGCCCGCATCTGCTCCAGAGGCGCGCCCAGTCCGGTGAAGAGGGTGAACTGGAGGGCTGCCTGATGGACCAGCAGGTCGAGACCCGAGACCACTGTCCCGCTGGCCGCGGAGGCCAGCGGGGTGGGCCACGGATCGTAGATCACGTCGAAGAGGCAGGGCGCTGAGGCCACTGCCTCGACCAGGGCCGACGTCTGGGCGTCAGCGGGGATGGTGGAGACCACGATGTCCCCCACCTCGCCCTCCGGTTCACCCAGGAGGCCGACCTGCACGTGCGGCGCAGATGGGTGCGCCTGCAACGACTCAACGGTCTCTGTCGCACGCTCAGGCGTACGCACCAGGACGCGGATCTCGGTGACGCCCATGTCACAGAGCGCCAGCCCGACCGAGGTGGCGGTTGCTCCGCCGCCCAGGATCGTCGCACTGCGGAGGGGTCCGCTCCAGCGCTCCCGGATAGCCGCCACGGCACCAGGCAGGTCGGTGTTGTCCCCGGAGATCGATCCGTCCGGTTCGAACAGCACGGTGTTGACCGCGCCCGCCGCTCGTGCCGTGGAGCTGACCCGATCGACGAGCCCCAGCGCCTCGCGCTTCAGCGGCATGGTCAGTGACAGACCGCGCAGAGCCTCGTCCCGCTCTGCCAGGAAGTCCGGCAGCCCACCGGAGGTCACGCGGTGGGCGTCATAGGACCAGTCGAGACCGACAGCGCGGTATCCGGCGCGGTGCAGAACCGGCGACAGGGAGTGTTCGATCGGGTCCCCCAGCACCCCGCACCGACTCCCGCTCACCACGCTCGTCACCGGGTCAGCACGCGTCCGAGGTCTCGCAGTAGGCCTTGTACTCAGCCTTGTACTGCAGGAACTCGTCGTACGTCTCGGCGAACTTGGTCTCGCCCGTCGCCAGGTCCACGGTCACGTAGTAGTACCAAGGACCGTCGGCGGGCGCACCCGCCGCAGCGATGGCGTCGGCCCCGGGAGCCTCGATGGGCGTCGGCGGCAGACCTGTGACCTTGTAGAGGTTGTACGGGGAGTCCGCGACCGAGTCGATCTCGGCTGTGGTGACCGCGATGACGCCCTTGCGGCCCAACGCGTAGTTGACCGACGCGTCGATCTGCAACAAACCGTTCGTCCCGCCCTTGGAGCCCGGACCGTCGAGTCGGTTGTAGATCACCCGGGAGATCTTGGGCATGTCGTCACCGCGGCCTTCCGCCTCGATCAACGAAGCGATGGTCATCAGCTCGGCGGGAGATCGCCCCAGGGCCGAAGCTCGCTCCTCCAGCCCTGCGTCGTCCGCGGCCTGCCGCCACCTGCTGACCATCTTGGCCAGGATGTCGGCAGCCGAGTCCTTCGGCCCGATCTCATAGGTCGCGGGGAAGAGGTAGCCCTCCGGGTTGCCCTCGGCGTAGTCGGGCAGACCCAGCGCCTTGGGATTCTTGAGCGCCTTCTCGTACTCGGCACCGCTGAAGTCGGTCTTGTCGGCAAGGATCTCCACGATGTCGACCACCCGTAGCCCTTCGGGGACCGTGATGGTGTTGGTCACCCGGTTGGCGGGCTCCACGAGCAGTTCCAGGGCATCTGCAGCCGCCATCTCGGAGCGCATGTTGTAGTACCCGACCTGGATCGCGGACGAGCGCGAGTCGGCACTGGCGACGTCGATGAAGGCCTGGACCGAAGCCACCACGCCGGCCTCCTTCAGCGTGCGCCCGATCGCGGCGGACGTGTCCCCGGACTCGACCTCCACCAGGACCTCGCCGGTGCCGGGACCGCTGAAGTCGTCGGGTGCACCGAACTGGTCGCCCAGCCAGTCCACTCCCTTGGAGACGCCCAGGTACAGGCCCCCACAGATGAGCGCCACCACGACGACGATGACGAACACCCCGAGCGGCCCTCTCTTCTTGCGGGCCCGTCGAGCGCCACCCTCCGGCGGATGCTCTGCAGTGCTGGTGGCTCTGTCCTCAGACATCTTCAACCTCGATGAGCTCTCCGGGAGCAGAACCCCTGTTCCGCTCGGTGTCCAACGCGTTCTGGAGGATGACAGTCGCCGCCACCATGTCCACGACGGCGCGGCGCTTCGCGCCATTTCGCCCTTGATCGCGAAGCATGGACTCCGCGCTGACCGTCGTCAACCTTTCGTCACACAGACGTACGGGCACCGGAGCGACACGCCGGGCCAACCGGGTGGCGAAGTCGCGCACCTTCGCTGCCGCCGGCCCCTCCGACCCCTTGAGTGAGCGGGGAAGACCCACGATCACTTCCACCGCCTCGTGCTCGAGCACCAGACGGGCAATCCTTCGCACGTCGCCGCGCCCGCTGGGAACGGTCTCCAGCGGGGTTGCGAGCAGACCCGTCGGATCGCTGCGAGCCACACCGATCCGGGCGTCACCCGGATCGATCCCTACCCGCACCCCGCTCCGCACTCAGGCACCGGCCCGCGCGCGGGCGACGTCGGCCAGCACGGCCGCAACGGCTGCGTCGACCCCTTGGGGGGCGGTGCCGCCGCCCTGGGCCATGTCGGGCTTGCCGCCGCCCTTGCCGTCGATGTGCGGCGCCGTGGCGCGCACCAGGTCGTTGGCCGAGAGACCCGCTGCCCGGGCCGCCTCGTTGGCCGCCGCGACGACGCTGACCTTGCCACCACTGACCCCGAGCAGCACCACCACTCCGGGTCGTTCCGGGTCGAGTCGGGCCCGGACGTCGGTGACGAGAGTACGCACGTCCCCGCCGCCCGCGCCGTCGAGACGTTGTGCGACCACGGCCACCCCGGACACGTCGGTCGCAGCGAGGGCCAACTGACCTGCGTTGGCGAGGAGTTGCGCCAGGCGGATCTTCTCGAGCTCCTTCTCGGTCGCCTTCAGCCTCTCGAGCATGTCCTGGACACGCCCCACGACGTCGTCGGGACGGGCCTTGAGCATCCCGGTCAGCTCGGCGACCACATCGCGCTCGCGGGCGAGGTAGTTGAACCCCTCCACGCCACTGAACGCTTCGATGCGACGGTTGCCGGACCCGACCGAGGCCTCTCCGGTCACGACGAGAGTGCCGATCTGCGAGGAGTGGTCGACGTGCGTGCCGCCACACAGCTCACGCGACCAAGGACCGCCGATCTCCACCACCCGGACCTGGGAGTCGTCGTAGGTCTCCCCGAAGAGCGCGATCGCGCCCCACTCCTTGGCCTGCGGCAACGTCATGTACTGGGCACTCACGGCCAGGTCGGCGCGCAGTGCCTGGTTGGAGACCGCCTCGATCTCCTTGACCTGGTCGGGGTGCAGGGCCGCGCTCCAGCCGAAGTCGAGTCGCAGGTAGCCGGGACGGTTGTAGGAACCTGCCTGGAGCGCGGTGGGACCGAGCACCTCGCGCAGGGCGGCGTGGATCACGTGGGTGCCGGAGTGCGCCTGCCGGGCACCGATCCGCCACTCCGGGTCGACCCGGGCATGCAGGGTCGAGAGGTCGGCGGGCAACTCCCCCTCGAGCACCCGCACCTGGTGGGAGACGAGGCCTCGCACCGGCCGCTGGACATCCAGGACCTCCAGGGCGCCACCGTCGAAGACGATGCGTCCGGCGTCAGCCGCCTGCCCGCCGGACTCCGCGTAGAACGGTGTGCGGTCGAGCACCAGCTCACCGATCTCACCAGCGGAGAGCACGGGGACCTGGACACCCTCACGCAGCAGCCCGAGGGGCCGGGACTCGGTCTCGAGGGTCTCGTACGCCAGCCATTCGGTGGGCCCGTTGGCGTCGAGGATCGCCCGGTAGACCGACACGTCGGCGTGCTGACCCTTCTTGGCCCGGGCGTCGTCCTTGGCACGCTGACGCTGCTCGGTCATCAACCCGCGGAAGCCGCCCTCGTCCACCTCGAGCCCCTGCTCAGCCGCCATCTCGAGCGTGAGGTCGATCGGGAAACCGTAGGTGTCGTGCAGGGCGAAGGCCTGCTCCCCGCTCAGTCTGCGCTGGCCCGAGGACTTCACCTCTGCCGCGGCAGTGTCGAAGATCTGGGTACCGGACTGCAGCGTCTTGCGGAACGCGTCCTCCTCCGCGTAGGCGACGCGGGAGATCCGCTCCCAGTCGGAGTGGAGGTAGTCGTAGGTCTCCCCCATCTTGTCGCGGCTGATCGGCATCAGCTCGGGCAGCGCCCGGTCCTCGAAACCGAGCAGCCGCATCGACCGGACGGCCCGGCGCAGGAGGCGACGCAGGACGTACCCGCGTGACTCGTTGCCGGGTGTGACGCCGTCGCCGATCAGCATCATCGAGGAGCGGACGTGGTCGGCCACGACCCGGAAACGTACGTCGTCGGTCGGGTCGGCGCCGTAGCGGCGACCGGTGAGCTGCTCGGCCCGCTCGATCACGGGGTACATCACGTCGATCTCGTACATGTTCTGCTTGCCCTGCAGCAGGAACGCCACCCGCTCCAGGCCCATGCCGGTGTCGATGTTGCGCTTGGGCAGCGAACCGGCGACGTCGAAGTCCTCCTTGGACCGCACCGCGCTGAGCTCGTCCTGCATGAAGACCAGGTTCCAGATCTCCAGGAGCCGGTCCTCGAGCTCGAACGGCATGTCCGGGCCGAGCGTCGCCGGGTCGAAGTCCGGGCCGTGGTCCTGTCCACGGTCGTAGAGGATCTCCGAGCAGGGTCCGCCGGGGCCGGGCACGCCCATGGACCAGTAGTTCTCCTTGCGGCCCAACCCGATGATGCGCTCGCGGGGCAGACCGGTGACCTTCATCCAGAGCTCGGCCGCCTCGTCGTCGCCCGCCAGCACTGACGGGTAGAGGCGGCTCTCGTCGAGCCCGAAACCGCCCTCGTCGACCGACTTGGTCAGCAGCGACCAGGCCAGGTCGATGGCACCCTCCTTGAAGTAGTCACCGAAGGAGAAGTTGCCGCACATCTCGAAGAACGTGCCGTGCCGCGTCGTCTTGCCGACGTCCTCGATGTCCGGGGTCCGTACGCACTTCTGCACGCTCGTGGCTCGGGGGTAGGCGGGTGACTCCTGGCCGAGGAAGAAGGGCTTGAAGGGCACCATGCCGGCGTTGACGAACAGGAGATTGGGGTCGTCGAGCAGCAACGGCGCGGAAGGAACGGGCGTGTGAGCACCCCACTGACCACCAGCCTCGAAGTGCGCGATGAAGCGGCGGCGGATTTCGGCGGTGTCCATCAGTGGTCGTTCTTCCTGTCTTCGAGCGGGGGGACCAGGGTCGGTCCGGGCTGCGCCTGGGGCGCCTGGGGGGCCTGAGGGCCCTGGAGCTGAGGGGTGTCGGAGAGTGCGGCGAGACCGAACGACTCGCGGAGCTCAACCTCGCGTGTGGCCTGCGCCGACCGGACGTCCTCGCCCAGCAGCCGGGCGGCGTGCGTCAGACCGTGCCACCGGGCGCGCAGGCCCTCGGTGGTGACCGAGTCGGTCAGACGTCGCGCCTTCGACATCGCGTAGACACCGGCGCCGGCGCCCGCGACGAACCAGAGTCCACGGCTCATGCGACGTCACCTCGCTCCCGGGCGTAGTACTGCCGCAGGGCTTCCTTCACGTCCGCCTTCCGCTGCCGGGTGGAGCGCTTGGTCTCACGGGTCATCTCGAAGCGGAGTCGGTTGCGGTTCTCGGCGGAGAGGGCGTGCCTGAGTCCGTGGGACCACGACGCCGCCTTGACCACCGTCTCGCGGGCGACGATGTCAGCGAAGAGTCGGCCCTCGATCCTGGTGGCAGGGGTTGCGCGTCGGGCGCCCGTCTCCCCGGCATCAGGCGTCTCACCGACGTCGGTGATCACGAACTCCACGGTGCTGGCGGGGGCCTGGGTGATCGCAGGACGTTCGAGGAGCGCGAGGCGGGCCAACAACTCGTCGTGCATCTCGCGTGATCGGGCCAGCTCACGCCGCGTACGCCGTTGGCCGACCAGCACCCAGACGAGTACCAGCATGAGGACGAGGACGCCGGCCACCGCCACCGACGCGGTCGCGTCAGCGCTCGTCACCCTGCTCCAGTCATCCACAGCCGGAACCTTACCTGCCGCTCCGTGACCCTCGTACGATGCTCCGAATCCGCTCCCACCGCTCCCTGACGGCGTTCTCGGCGCCCCGACTGGTCGGCTCGTAGTAGGCGGCGTCACCGACCACGTCGGGGGCGTACTGCTGGGTGGAGAGACCATGGGGCTCGTCGTGGGGGTAGCGGTACTTCTCCCCGTGGCCCAACTTCTTGGCGCCTCCGTAGTGGGCGTCACGCAGGTGAGGCGGCACCGTGCCGATCTTGCCGGCGCGCACGTCCTTGGCAGCGGCCTCGTAGCCCATGTACACGGCGTTGGACTTGGGAGCCACAGCGAGCGCCACCACTGCCTGCGCCAGGTTGAGCCGCGCCTCGGGCATCCCGATCAGTTGGACCGCCTGGGCAGCCGCCACCGCGGTGGTCAGCGCCGTGGGATCCGCCAGGCCGATGTCCTCACTCGCCAGGACGACCAGTCGGCGGGCGATGAAGCGAGGATCCTCCCCGGCCTCGACCATGCGGGCGAAGTAGTGCAGGGCCGCGTCCACGTCGGAGCCACGGATGGACTTGATGAACGCGCTGGTCACGTCGTAGTGCTGGTCCCCCTGACGGTCGTAGCGCACGGCTGCCTGGTCGACCGCGGTCTCGGCGAGCTCGAGGGTGACCACCACCCGTCCGTCGTCGTCGCGCTCCCCCACCGACGTCGCGGCACCGACGGCGGCCTCGAGGTAGGTGAGGGCACGACGTGCGTCGCCGCCAGCCAGGCGTACGAGGTGCTCGCGGGCATCTGTCTCGAGGTGGGCACCGCCGGCGTAGCCACGCTCGTCGACCAGGGCCCCGCCGATGACGTCGTCCACGTCGGCGTCGGTGAGTGACTCCAACTTGAGCAGGAGGCTGCGCGAGAGCAGCGGGGAGATCACCGAGAAGAAGGGATTCTCGGTGGTGGCGGCCACCAGGGTGACCCAGCGGTTCTCCACCCCAGGCAACAGAGCATCCTGCTGCGCCTTGCTGAAGCGGTGCACCTCGTCGACGAAGAGCACCGTCTCCTTGCCACCGCGAGCCAGCTCCGAACGCGCGGAGTCGATCGCGGCCCGGACTTCCTTGACCCCTGCCGAGACTGCGGACACCTCGACGAAACGCCGGTCGGTCTGCTGGCTGACGATGGCGGCGATCGTCGTCTTGCCGGTGCCGGGCGGGCCCCACAGCAGCAAGGACATCGACTGGTCACCCTCGACGAGTCGACGCAGCGGTGACCCGCCCGCACGCAGCTGCTGCTGACCGACCAGCTCGTCCAACGTACGCGGCCGCATCCGCACCGCCAGGGGTGCCGAGGAGTGGGTGTTGACCCCCAACGAGCCCGCGCTCGGCTGCGGTGTGTTGCCGAAGAGGCCTTCCACGTCGCTCACTCGAGCAGCCTAGGCGTCGACGTCGACTGCCTCGGTCGGCACGGCATCGACTCCGGCTTCCTTGCGCTGCTGCTCGGTGATCGCGGCCGGTGCCGAGGTCAGCGGGTCGAAGCCGCCACCCGACTTCGGGAAGGCGATGACGTCGCGGATCGAGTCGGCACCGCCCAGGATCGCCACCACGCGGTCGAGGCCGAGCGCGATGCCGCCGTGCGGCGGGGCGCCGAACTTGAACGCCTCGAGCAGGAAGCCGAACTTCTCGTCGGCCTCGGCGGGCGAGATGCCCATGATGTCGAAGACCCGCTTCTGGACGTCCTCGCGGTGGATCCGGATCGAACCGCCACCGAGCTCGGAACCGTTGCAAACGATGTCGTACGCGTAGGCCAGCGCCGCGCCGGGGTTCGCCTCCAGGTCGTCGAGGAACTCCGGCTTGGGGCTGGTGAAGGCGTGGTGCACCGCGGTCCACGCGCCGGCGCCGACGGCCACGTCACCCGAGGCCACGGCGTCGTCGGCCGGCTCGAAGAGGGGTGCGTCGACGACCCAGGTGAAGGCGAAGGTCGACTCGTCGATCAGGCCGCCGCGACGACCGATCTCCAGACGAGCGGCACCCAGCAGGGCACGGCTCGCCTTCGGCGTGCCTGAGGAGAAGAAGATGCAGTCGCCCGGGTTGGCGCCGGTGTGGGCAGCCAACCCCTCCTTCTCCGCGTCGGAGAGGTTCTTCGCGACCGGACCACCGAGCTCGCCCTCGGGAGAGACCGTCACGTAGGCGAGGCCCTTCGCGCCGCGCTGCTTGGCCCACTCCTGCCAGGCGTCGAACTGACGGCGCGGCTGGCTGGCCCCACCCGGCATCACCACGGCACCGACGTACGGCGCCTGGAAGACCCGGAAGGTGGTGTCGGCGAAGTACTCGGTGCAGTCGACGAGCTCCTGGCCCATCCGCAGGTCGGGCTTGTCGGAGCCGAAACGAGCCATCGCGTCGGCGTAGGTGATGCGCGGGATCGGCGTCTGGATCTGGTGGCCGGCCTGGGCCCACACCTCGACCAGCAACTCCTCCATCAGGGCGATCACGTCGTCCTGGTCGATGAAGGACATCTCGATGTCGAGCTGGGTGAATTCAGGCTGGCGGTCGGCGCGGAAGTCCTCGTCCCGGTAGCAGCGCGCGATCTGGTAGTAGCGCTCCATGCCGCCGACCATGAGGAGCTGCTTGAAGAGCTGGGGGCTCTGCGGCAGGGCGTACCAGCTGCCGGGGTGCAGACGGGCCGGGACCAGGAAGTCCCGGGCACCTTCAGGCGTGGATCGGGTCAGGGTCGGGGTCTCGACCTCGACGAAGTCATGGCGGTCCAGCACGTCGCGCATCGCCTTGTTCACCTTGGAGCGCAGACGCAGCAGGCGCTGCGGCTCGGAGCGACGCAGGTCGAGGTAGCGGTACTTGAGTCGGGTCTCCTCCCCGACCTCGCCACCCTTGGACGCGGCGGCGTCGTCGATCGGGAACGGCAGCGGCGCCGAGGTGTTCAGCACCTCGATCTCACTCGCCACGACCTCCACCTCGCCGGTGGCGAGGTTCGGGTTCACGTTGTCCGACGTGCGCGCGACCACCTCGCCGGTGATCTTGAGGCAGAACTCGTTGCGCAGGCTGTGCGCGACCTCCTCGTCGCGCACGACGACCTGCACGACGCCACTCGACTCGCGGAGGTCCAGGAAGGCGACGCCACCGTGGTCCCGACGACGCGCCACCCAACCGGCAAGGATGACGGTCTGGCCGACGTGCTCGGTGCGCAGGGCGCCGGCGTCATGAGTGCGGATCACTGGGTCTCCTCAGATGCGGTGTGCGAGATGACCTGCGGTCGCAGGTCCTCGGTGGGTGGGATCCAGGTCGCCGGATCTGCGGTGACCTGCTCTCCGGAACGAATGTCCTTGACCTGGTGGGTGCCGTCGTCCTGGGTGAACCAGACGTACGGGATCCCGCGACGCTCGGCGTAGCGGATCTGCTTGCCGAACTTGGCCGCGGTGGCGGCCACCTCGCACGGGATGCCGTTGGCACGCAGGGCGGTGGCAACGGCGGTGGCCGAGGACCGGGACTCCTCGTCGGTCAACGCCACGAGCACCGCGCTGGGCACCTGGCGATCGGCGTCGAGCACGCCCTTGTTGAGCAGCGGGACGAGCACCCTGCTGACGCCGAGCGAGATGCCGACGCCGGGGTACGTGGACTTCCCGTCGCTGGCCAGGGCGTCGTAGCGACCGCCCGAGCAGATGGAGCCCAGGGACTCGAAGCCGTCCAGGCGGGTCTCGAAGACCGTGCCGGTGTAGTAGTCGAGGCCGCGAGCGATCTTGAGGTCCGCCTCGATGCGTACGCTTTCGGTCACCAGGTCCTGGCAGGCGCGCACCAGGTCGGCGAGCTCTCCCAGCCCTTCGTCGAGCAGCGGGTGCTCGACGCCGAGGGCCCGGACCTGCCCGACAAAGGAGTCGTCGCCGGTGCAGATGGCGGCCAGGCCCAGCACCTTGTCGGCCTGGTCCTCGGTCAGCCCGGCCTGGTCGAGCAGGAGTTCGCGCACCTTCTCGGCGGGGAGCTTGTCGAGCTTGTCGACCAGGCGCATGGCCTCGTCGACGTCCGTGACCCCGAGCCCGGCGTAGAAGCCCTGCAGCAGCTTGCGGTTGTTGACCTGCAGCCGGAAACCCGGCAGGAAGGTCAGCTTCGACAGCGCCTCGAGCATCACCCGGGTGACCTCGACGTCGTGGTGGAAGGGCAGGACGTCACGGCCGACGATGTCGATGTCGGCCTGGGTGAACTCCCGGAAGCGCCCCTCCTGGGGACGTTCGCCGCGCCACACCTTCTGGATCTGGTAGCGGCGGAAGGGGAACTCCAACTTGCCGGCGTTCTCCAGGACGTACCGGGCGAACGGCACGGTGAGGTCGAAGTGCAGCCCCATGCCGGCGTCGGCGCCCGCCTCCACGTCCTGGAGCCGCTTGAGGACGTAGACCTCCTTGGAGGTGTCCCCCTTGCGCAGCAACTGGTCCATCGGCTCAACTGCCCTGGTCTCGATGCCCGAGAAGCCGTGCAGCTCGAACGTACGGGCCAAGGTCTGCACGACCTCGACCTCGACGCTGCGCTGGGCAGGCAGGAATTCGGGGAACCCGCTCAGCGGGCGTGGCTTGCTCATTCAGAGTCCTCGGGTGACGCGTCCGGCAGTGCCCTGGTCGACCAGGTCCGCCAAGAAGGGGTTCGTGGCGCGCTCGCGACCGATCGACGTCTGCTCGCCGTGTCCGGGGAGCACGACGATGTCGTCCGCGAGTGGGAGGACCTTCTGGCTGAGGCTCTGGAGCATCTTGGCGTGGTCGCCACCCGGAAGGTCGGTGCGCCCGATCGACCCGGCGAAGAGCAGGTCACCGGAGAACATCACCTCGGAGATCTCGGGCTGGCCGGCGAGCGCGCCGTACGGGGAACGGAAGGTGACCGATCCCTCGGTGTGGCCGGGGGTGTGGTCGACCGCGAAGTCGATGCCGGCGATCTCGAGCGTCTGCGAGTCGGAGAGCTCGCGTACGTCGTCGGGCTCTGCCCACTCGTAGTTGCCGCCGAGCAACATCTGGGTCGACTCGCGCGACATGCCGGCCATCGGGTCGGTGAGCAGGTGCCGGTCGCTGGGGTGGATCCACGCCGTGGCGTCGTAGGAGCCGGCCACCGGCGCCACACACCACATGTGGTCGATGTGTCCGTGGGTCACCAGGACGGCGACCGGCTTGAGCCGGTGTTCGCGGACCACCTGGTCGACACCGGAGGCGGAGTCCTTGCCCGGATCGATGACAACGCATTCGTTGCCGGGTCCGGTGGACACGACGTAGCAATTGGTTCCCCAGGGGCCTGCGGGGAAGCCGGCGATGAGCACGAGAACGACCTTCGATCGGGCGGCGGATGGCAGCTGCATGTGTTTGGCTGACAGTCAGCCTACCGAGACATGCACCCGGAGTGACTAGCATGGGCGACCATGAGCGCTGATAAGCAGTCCGAGTGGGGCCACGTGGCCGAGGACGGCACCGTTTTCGTGAAGACCGCAACCGGGGAGAGGGCCGTGGGGTCGTACCCCGCAGGCACCGCCGAGGAAGCGCTGGCCTTCTTCACCGAACGGTTCAAGGCCCTCGAGTTCGAGGTGCAGCTCCTCTGCACCCGGGTGAACGCGAACAAGGTCACCCCCGAGGAGGCGGCGGCTGCGGTGAAGACCGTGCGCCAGCAGGTCTCCACGGCCAACGCGGTGGGTGACCTCGACTCGCTGGTGGCGAAGCTGGACGCCCTGGGGCCCGTGATCGCGTTGCAGCGCGAAGCCCGCAAGGCTGAGCGTGCCGAGCGCAACGCCGAGTCCAAGGCGGCCAAGGAGCATATCGTCACCGAGGCCGAGAAACTGTCCCAGAGCTCCAACTGGCGCGACGGCGCCAATCGACTGCGTGACCTGCTCGAGGCTTGGAAGGCCCTGCCGCGTCTCGACAAGGCCACCGACGACGCGCTCTGGCGTCGCTTCTCCAGCGCACGCACGGCCTACACCCGTCAGCGCAAGGCCCACTTCTCCGAGGAGCACGAGAAGCGTGACGCCGCGCGCGTGATCAAGGAGCGGCTCACGACGGAGGCCGAGTCGTTGGCCGACGACACCGACTGGGGGCGTACGTCAGGTCGGTTCCGCGACCTGATGCGCGACTGGAAGGCCGCAGGCCCCGCGCCGCGTGACGTGGAGGACAAGCTCTGGAAGCGCTTCCGAGGAGCGCAGGACACCTTCTTCGGCAACCGCGACGCAGCCAACGCCGCCCTCGACGCTGAGTTCGAGGGCAACGCCGAGGTCAAGGAGGCGATCCTGGCCGAGGCCGAGGCGCTCCTGCCGGTCACCGACCTCGACGCCGCGAAGACCGCCTTCCGGGCCCTCGCAGACCGTTGGGACGAGGCCGGCAAGGTCCCGCGCGACCGGATCCGCGATCTTGAGGGACGCATGCGCAAGGTCGAGCAGGCCATCCGCGGTGTCGAGGACGACCAGTGGCGTCGTACGGACCCGGAGAAGTCCGCCCGGGCCGACGACATGATCGGCAAGTTGCAGTCCGCGATCGACGAGATCCGGGCCGAGCTGGACGAGGCCCGCAACAAGGGCAACGAGAAGAAGGTCAAGCAGCTCGAGGAGAACCTGGAGTCGCGTCAGGCCTTCCTCGACATGGCACGCAAGGCCGCCCAGGAGTTCTCCGGCTGAACCGACGTACGTCCGCCCTCACCGCCCATCGCGCCTCACGGCCGGTGGGCGGCGTGCGTGGCGGGGCTCGTCCCGATCCAGCGACCACCCAGCAATCACTCAGCGACCACCCGGACTACTGGGTGACTACTGGGTGACCCTGTAGGCGTCGAAGACACCGGGGACGCTGCGTACGCCCTTGAGCACGTTGTCGAGGTGCGTGGCGTCGGCCATCTCGAACGAGAACCGGCTCTTGGCGACCCGGTCGCGGGTGGTTTGCAGCGTCGCGCTGAGGATGTTCACCTGAGTGTCCGCCAGAGCCATGGTGATGTCGGAGAGGAGACGGGCCCGGTCCAGCGCCTCGACCTGGATGTTGACCAGGAACGTGTTCTGCGGGGTCGGCGCCCACTCGACCTCGACGAGTCGCTCCTGCTGGGACTCCAGGCTGGCGGCGTTCGTGCAGTCCTTGCGGTGCACCGAGACCCCACCGCCCTTGGTGACGAACCCGAGGATGGTGTCCGGGGGCACCGGCGTACAACACTTGGCCAACTTGACCCACAGGTCGCTGCTGCCCTGGACGATGACGCCGCTCTCGGCTGGTCCGGCATGCTTCTGCCGCGTGCGTCGACCGGTGATCGTGACGGCTTCGGCCATGTCCTCGGCGGCACCGTCGGAGCCGCCGTGGATCTCCAGGACCCGCTTGACCACGGCCTGCGCGGAGAGGTTGTGCTCCCCCACAGCGGCGTACAACGCGGTCACGTCGGCGATCTTGAAGTGCTCGGCCGCCTGGGTCAGGGACTCGTGGGAGAGCAGTCGCTTGAGGGGAAGGCCCTCCTTCCGCATCATCTTGGCGATCTCGTCGCGGCCCCGCTCGATGGCCTCCTCGCGGCGTTCCTTGGTGAACCACTGCCGGATCTTGGAGCGGGCCCGCTGCGACTTGACGAAGTTGAGCCAGTCACGCGACGGGGCTGCGGTGGCGGCCTTCGAGGTGAAGACCTCCACGACGTCGCCGTTCTCCAGGGTCGACTCAAGGGGCACCAGACGCCCGTTGACCCGGGCACCGATGGTGTGGTGACCGACGTCGGTGTGCACCGCATAGGCGAAGTCGACCGGGGTGGCTCCCGTCGGCAACGCGATCACGTCGCCCCGGGGCGTGAAGACGTAGACCTCGGCGCGGTTGATCTCGAAACGCAGGGAGTCGAGGAACTCGCCCGGGTCCTCGACGTCGGACTGCCACTCCATGAGTTGGCGCAGCCAGGCCATGTCGTCCTTCTCGGCCGGCTTGTCGGTGTCGGCCCCGACCCGGGAGTCCTCCTTGTACTTCCAGTGCGCAGCCACGCCGTACTCGGCGCGACGGTGCATCGCGAAGGTCCGGATCTGCATCTCGACCGGCTTGCCGGTGGGGCCGATCACGGTCGTGTGCAGCGACTGGTACATGTTGAACTTCGGCATGGCGACGTAGTCCTTGAACCGTCCCAGGACCGGATTCCAGCGGGCGTGCAGCACTCCCATGACGGCGTAGCAGTCCCGGTCGTCGTCGACCAGGACCCGGATGCCGACCAGGTCGTAGATCTCGGAGAAGTCGCGGCCGCCCACGATCATCTTCTGGTAGATCGAGTAGTAGTGCTTCGGACGCCCGGTGACCTTGGCCCGGATCTTGGCGTCCTTGAGGTCCTGCTCGACCTGGGAGATCACCTGGGCCAGGAACTGGTCGCGTGACGGCGCCCGCTCGGCCACGAGGCGGACGATCTCGTCATAGATCTTCGGGTGCAGGGTGGCGAACGCCAGGTCCTCCAGCTCCCACTTGAGCGTGTTCATGCCCAGGCGGTGCGCCAGCGGAGCGTAGATGTCCAGGGTCTCTCGCGAGGTGCGCTCCTGGCTCGCCTGCGGCACGTAACGCAACGTACGCATGTTGTGCAGTCGGTCGGCGAGCTTGATGACCAGGACCCGGATGTCCTTGGACATCGCCACGATCATCTTGCGGATCGTCTCGGACTGCGCGGCGGCGCCGTACTTCACCTTGTCGAGCTTGGTCACCCCGTCGACGAGCTGGGCGACCTCCTCACCGAAGTCAGCGGTCAGCTCCGCCAACGTGTAGGGCGTGTCCTCGACGGTGTCGTGCAGCAGCGCTGCCACCAGCACCGGCTCGGTCATTCCGATCTCGGCGAGAATGGTGGTGACCGCGAGCGGATGGGTGATGTAGGGGTCGCCGCTCTTGCGCTTCTGCGGGGCGTGCAGCCGCTCGGCGGTGACGTACGCACGCTCGAGCAGCGCCAGGTCAGCCTTGGGGTGGTTGGTGCGGACGGCCCGGAACAGCGGCTCCAGAACGGGGTTGCCGGACTGGGTCCTGGTGCCGATGCGCGCGAGTCGAGAGCGCATCGACCTCGCCGTCACCGGGGTGTCGGAAGGGCGTACGCGTTCGGGAACTGCGCGATTGTCCTCGACCATTCACTCAGTCTAGTCGGGTCAGATCACCCGGAGTGCCGTGCAGGGCAGGTCTGCGAAGACATCGCGCCCCGACAGGAAGCCAAGCTCCATGAGCACGGCCGCGCCGACGACGACTCCCCCGCTGGACTCGACGAGTCGTCGGGTGGCGGCGATCGTGCCGCCGGTCGCCAGTACGTCGTCGACCAGCAGGACCCGGTCGCCCGGGCTGACGGCGTCCTTGTGCATCTCCAACGTGGCGTTGCCGTACTCGAGCGTGTAGCTCTCGACGTGGCACTCGCGCGGGAGTTTGCCGGGCTTGCGCACCGGGATGAAGCCGGCGCCCAGGCTCAGGGCCACGGGTGCGGCCAGGATGAACCCACGGGCCTCCATGCCGATCACCTTGTCGACGACGACCTCACCCGCCTCGTCACGGCCGGCACTGGCGAGCGCCTTGACCGCGGCCTCGAACCCCGTGTGGTCGGCCAGCAACGGCGTGATGTCCTTGAAGACCACTCCGGGCTGGGGATAGTCGGGCACGTCGGCGATCAGACGGTCCATCGCCTCGCGGGCGGTCTCCAGCATCATCGACACCTCAGGACTCCGGGTCGTCTGCGTCAACGGGCGGCTGGGGGCTCTCGACGGCACCGACCGCGGCGCGCACCACGTCGATGACGACACCTTCGGCGACCTGGACGCGCACGCGGTCGTCGAGCAGTTCCACGACGGTGGCGAAGATCCCCGAGGTCAGCATCACCCGGTCACCCACTGCGAGGTTGGACTGGAGCGCAGCGGTCTGCTTGCGCTGGCGCTGGGCCGGGCGAATGATCATCAGCCAGAAGATGACCAGTACGGCAAGGAACGGCCAGAGGCCTGCAATTTCGTTCACGACAACCTCTTGACTCGGGGCGGGCAACCTGAGCGAGTCTACGTGGTCGTCATTCGTCGAAGAGAGCCTGCTGCGCCCCGAAGGAGTCCGGCGGCGCCACGAGCCCGAGATGCTTCCATGCTGCAGGCATGGCGATGCGCCCTCTAGGCGTGCGCGCCAGGAAACCGTTGCGGACCAGGAACGGCTCCGCGACCTCCTCCACCGTCTCCCGCTCCTCGCCCACGGCGACCGCCAGCGTCGAGATGCCCACGGGCCCGCCTCCGAAGCGGCGGCACAGGACGTCGAGGACGCCGCGGTCCAGGCGATCGAGACCGAGCTCGTCCACCTCGTACAGCTCGAGCGCGGCGCGTGCCACCTCGTGGGTGAGCACGCCGTCGGCCCGCACCTGTGCGTAGTCACGGACGCGGCGCAACAGGCGATTGGCGATCCGAGGGGTGCCTCGTGACCGTGACGCGATCTCTGCGGCACCCTCGTCCGTCATCTCCACGCCCAACAGACCGGCGGAGCGCCGCGCGATCAGGTCCAACTCGTGAGGCTCGTAGTACTCCAGGTGGGCGGTGAAGCCGAACCTGTCGCGCAGCGGGCCCGGCAGGAGACCAGCCCGCGTGGTGGCTCCGACCAGGGTGAAGGGCGGGATCTCGAGCGGGATGGCCGTCGCCCCGGGACCCTTGCCGATGATCACGTCGACGCGGAAGTCCTCCATCGCCATGTAGAGCATCTCCTCGGCCGGACGGGACATCCGGTGGATCTCGTCGACGAAGAGCACGTCGCCCTCGTTGACGCCGCTGAGGATCGCCGCCAGGTCGCCCGCGTGGGTGATGGCGGGGCCGCTGGTCAGGCGCAGGGGCGTCGACATCTCCCCGGCGATGATCATGGCCAGGGTCGTCTTGCCGAGCCCGGGCGGACCGGAGAGCAGTACGTGGTCCGGGGCCCGTCCGCGACGCCGGGCGGCCTCCAGCACCAGACCCAGTTGGTCGCGTACGCGTGTCTGCCCCACCACCTCGTCCAGCGTCCGGGGCCGCAGCGCTGCCTCGACGGCACGTTCGTCCCCCTCGGCCTCGGCGGCGGTCAGGGAACGCAGGTGCGCCTCCTCGGCGACGGTGAACTCGTCCGCGGCCTCATCGCGGTACTCGTCGTTGAAGGCCATCTCAGCCCCTGCTCAGGTGCTGGAGGGCGGCTCGCAACAGCGCACCCACGTCGGGAGTGCCCTGGGCGTGCTCGGCAACGGCGTCGGTGGCCTTCTCGGCCTCCTTGGTGGACCACCCCAGCCCCACGAGCCCCTGCACCACCTGGTCCCGCCACGGCGCCTGGGCCACGCGAGCCGCCTGGGAGGTGGCAGCGCCGCGCGGTGCACCGATGCGGTCCCGGAGCTCGAGGATGATGCGCTGGGCGCCCTTGTGCCCGATCCCCGGCACCTTGGTGAGGGTCTTGACGTCGTCGCTGGTGATTGCCCGGCGCAGGTCGTCGGGGGACAGCACCGAGAGGACGGCCTGGGCGAGTTTGGGCCCGACCCCCGACGCCGTCTGGACGAGCTCGAAGCACGACTTCTCGTCCTCGTCGACGAATCCGAAGAGGGTCATGGAGTCCTCCCGGACGACCATGCTGGTCGGCACTGTTGCTTCGTGTCCCTCACGCAGGGTGGCGAGCGTGCCGGGCGAACACATCACCTGGAACCCCACCCCGGCCACGTCGACGACAGCCGAGTTCAAGGTGATGCCGGTGACCTGGCCACGGACGTACGCGATCAACTGACGCTCCTCGGGATCCTGCTGGTGGTGACCTGGTGAGCACCGGTACGGCCGGCGAGCCGCGTCGCGGGGCTGAGCTCCGGCACCGCGGCCGCCTGAAGGCGGTGCTGGGCGGCGCTGCGCCAGATGTGGGTGATGGCGAGTGCCAGCGCGTCGGCAGCATCAGCCGGCTTCGGCGGAGCGTCGAGACGCAGGATCCTGGTCACCATGGCGCCGACCTGCGCCTTGTCCGCCCGGCCGCTACCGGAGACGGCGGCCTTCACCTCGCTGGGGGTGTGGAGCATGACCGGGATGCCCCGGCGGGCGGCTGCGACCAGGGCGATTCCGCTGGCCTGGGCGGTGCCGATGATGGTGCTGGAGTCGGAGCGAGCGAAGATCCGCTCCACCGCCACGGCGTCAGGGCGGTACTCGTCGAGCCAGGCATCGATGCCCTTCTCGACGGTGACGAGACGCAGGGCGACCTCCAGGTCGGAACTCGTCCGGATGACGCCCACGTCCACCATGGTCAGGGGCCGACCGACGGAGCCATCGACGACACCGACACCACACCGGGTCAGGCCGGGATCGATGCCGAGCACCCGCATGCCGTTCCCCTTCCGAGCGTGTCGACGTGACCTGCGTCCGAACACCTGTTCGCACGCAACGCTAACCGGTCGACTGACCCCTGCGTGCGTCGACACGCGGCCCCGGCACGTTCGGGATCTGTTCACCGAGGGGTCGCCCGGCGGTGCACGGAGACCGCCATGCTCAGGCTCAAGAGCGAGACCGCCCGCCCCAGGAGACACGAGATGACCACGACACCCACCTGCCACGACCCCGCCCCCGTGATGTTGGGAGTGCCGACCCGCGGCCCCCACGGCTCACGCAGCGCCATGACCTGCGAGTTCCGGTGCGGCAACGCCTGCGACAAGCCGGTGCCCAACCGCTCCGCGAACGAGGAGTTCGCCCAGGTCGCCACCCGCGCACTGGCGCGGCGCCGGGTGCTCCAGGGCGGGCTGACCGCCGGAGCCCTGGGGGCACTCGCCCTGTCGCCCTTCTCCCCCGCTGCAGCGACCGGTCCCGGCCGCCCCGCACCCACCGGACGCGGGCGCGGGCGGCGTGGCGCAGGCACGTGGGACTTCACCCCGGTGGAACCCAACAAGAAGGACCGGGTGACGGTCCCCGACGGATTCACCAGCGAACTCCTGATCGCGTGGGGTGACCCGGTCACCCGCCACGCCCCTCGGTTCGACGTGCGGCGTCAGAGCGCGGCGTCGGCCCGGACCCAGTTCGGCTACAACAACGACTTCGTGGCTCTTCTCGACCACCCCGCCCGCCGGGACCGTGCTCTCCTGGTCGCCAACCACGAGTACACCAACGAGCCGTTGATGTTCCCGGCCGGCACCCACACTCCGGAGCAGGTCCTCGAGGTGGCCATCGCCAACCACGGCATGTCGGTCGTCGAGGTCCAGAAGGGACGTCAACCAGGGCAGTGGAGTGTGGTGAAGGCCGGAGCCACGCGGTACAACCGCCGTCTGCACGACCAGACGATCTTCGAGCTCACGGGCCCCGCAGCCGGGGACCCGAGGTTGCGTACGTCCCAGGACCCGTCTGGGCGTCGGGTCCGGGGCACCTTCAACAACTGTGCCGGGGGTGTCACTCCGTGGGGCACCGTGCTCAGCGGGGAGGAGAACTTCAACCAGTACTTCGATGCCTCCGGTGACATGGACCCCGAGTACGCCGCGTCGTACGCCCGCTACGGCATCAGTGGTGTGGGGCGTGGCTGGAACCGCGTCGACCCCCGCTTCGACCTCACCCGCGAGCCCCACGAGCCCTACCGCTTCGGTTGGATCGTCGAGATCGACCCCAGCGACCCGCGTTCGACCCCGCGCAAGCAGACGATGCTCGGTCGCTTCAAGCACGAGGGCGCCGACGTCACCATCGCTCCGAGCGGCCACGCGGTCGCCTACATGGGCGACGACGAGCGGGGCGACTACCTCTACCGGTTCGTCTCGCGGGACACCTACGACCCCCGGCCCACGGCCAGGGCACGTCGTCGCAACCTGGGCCTGCTCAGCGCTGGCACCTTGTCGGTGGCCCGTCTCACGGGCGACGGGAGCGCGGACGGGCGGTACGACGGCACCGGCACCTGGATCCCGCTGACCGACGAACGACGTTCCTTCGTCCGTGGCATGAGCGTGGCCGACGTGCTGATCGACACTCGTCTGGCTGCGGACCGGGTCTCGCCCACCAAGATGGACCGCCCCGAGGACGTCGAGGTGAACCGGGTCAACGGTCGGGTCTACGCAGCCCTCACCAACAACTCGAACCGCGGCACGTCAGCGATGCCCGCCGACGAGGCCAACCCGGTGACCACCTCCATGGTGCGCGACCGGCTCGACGGTCCGCTGCGCAGCGCGTCGGGCAACCGGAACGGCTACGTCCTGGAGATGACTCCCGGACGCCGCGGCCACACGGGCCCCGACTTCGTCTGGAACCTCATGCTGGTCTGCGGGGATCCGCACGCTCCCGAGACTTGGTTCGCCGGGTTCCCGAAGCAGTTGGTGAGCCCGATCAGTTGCCCTGACAACGTCGCCTTCGACTCCGTCGGAAACCTCTGGATCTCCACCGACGGCAACGTGCTCGGCTCCAACGACGGGCTGTTCAGGGTGCCGGTCGCCGGACCGGAGCGGGGCAAGGTCGAGCAGTTCCTCACCGTGCCCCTGGGCGCGGAGACCTGCAGCCCGTTCATCACCGCGGACCAGCAGGCCGTCCTGGTCGCCGTGCAGCACCCGGGCGAGGTCGACGGGGCGACGTACGAGACCCCCGCCAGCACCTGGCCCCACACGCACCCGCACCCGCGACCGGGCGTGGTCGTGGTGCGCCGCTCCTGACCCCAACTCCTGACCGCGAACGTCGACAGGCCCGAGGATCTCCTCGGGCCTGTCGACGTCGGTGCGGGAGCGGGACGGGCTCAGTCTTCCTGGGCCTCGAGCTCAGCCAGCACGTCCTCCGGCACGTCCACGTTGGAGAAGACGTTCTGGACGTCGTCCAGGTCCTCCAGTGCGTCGATCAGACGGAAGACCTTGCCGGCGGCGTCGACGTCGACCGGGATGTCCATCGACGCGACGAACTCGACCTCGGCCGACTCGTAGTCGACCCCGGTCTCCTGGAGCGCGGTACGCACTGCGACGACATCCGTGGCCTCGGACAGGACCTGGAAGGACTCACCGAGGTCGTTGACCTCGTCGGCACCGGCGTCGAGGGTGGCTTCGAGGACGTCGTCCTCGGACACCTCCTTGCCCTCCTGGGCCTTGGAGACGATCACGACTCCCTTGCGACCGAAGAGGCGCGAGACCGAGCCGGGGTCGGCCATGGTGCCGCCGTTGCGGGAGACCGCGGTGCGGACCTCCATCGCGGCACGGTTCTTGTTGTCGGTCAGACACTCGACGAGGATGCCGACGCCACCGGCACCGTAGACCTCGTACATGATCGTCTCGTAGTTGACGCCTGATCCCTCGAGACCGCCTCCACGCTTGACCGCGGAGTCGATGTTCTTGTTGGGGACCGACTGCTTCTTCGCCTTCTGGATGGCGTCGACCAGCGTCGGGTTGCCGGACGGGTCGGGGCCGCCCATCTTCGCCGCGATCTCGATGTTCTTGATCATCTTGGCGAAGAGCTTGCCGCGCTTGGCGTCGATCGCGGCCTTCTTGTGCTTCGTGGTCGCCCACTTGGAGTGGCCTGACATGGGTCCCTCTTCCGTATCGGTCCTTCGAGTGGTCCGTTTCAGGCCCGGCGCACCAGGTCGAGGAACAACCTGTGCACACGAGAGTCCCCACCGACCTCCGGATGGAAGGAGGTCGCCATCAGGGAGCCCTGGCGGACGGCGACGATCCTACCGCTGGCCGGTCCTGCCTCCACGCGCGCCAAGGTCTCGACGCCGGCCCCGGCCTCCTCGACCCACGGGGCGCGGATGAAGACGGCCCTGACGCGACCCTCCACGCCCGCCACGTGGAGCTCCTCCTCGAAGGAGTCGACCTGCCGTCCAAAGGCGTTGCGCCGCACGGTCACGTCCAACCCTCCGAAGGTCTCCTGGTCCGTCGTGGCGTCCTCGACGCGATCGGCCAGGAGGATCATCCCGGCGCAGGTCCCGAAGACCGGGAGTCCGGACCCGATGGCGGCCCGCAGGGGGTCGAACAGGCCGAACGCACGCGCGAGTTTGTGGATCGTGGTGGACTCCCCGCCAGGAAGCACGAGCCCCTGACAGCGGACGAGCTCTTCGGGGCGTCGCACCGTGAGGACGTCGACGTCGAGACTGCGCAAGGAGGCGACGTGCTCGCGTACGTCACCCTGCAGCGCCAGGACACCGATGGTGGGGCGCGCACCGGCACCGGTTGAGGTGCTCACGGACGCCGCTCCCACCGCACCGAGACCTGGATCCGGTCGCCGATCTGGCGTGCGGCGAGCCCGTGACGCTGGAAGCAGCCGGTCACCAAGGTGGCCAGGTGGTCGCCGGGCGCCACGTCACTCCCGTCCGGGCGCCACAGGTGGATCTCCAGCACGCCGTGGTCGATGGCGTGCCAGACATCGGCAGGCACGAACCAGATGAGACCGCGCAGCGGGGCCTGGCCCGCGGTCAACCCGGCGCGCGCCTCGGCGTCACCGCGCACACCCTGGAGGACCGGAAGGGCGTGCTCGTCACACTCCGCGAAGGCTGCCTGGAGACGTTCGAAGTCCGTGACCGGATCCCAGCTGGCGGCCAGCGCCGCGACCTCCTGCCGCGCCGCAGCGAGCCAGGCCCTGGCCAGGATCGCTGCGTCCGTGTGCGGCATCTCGACCCGAGTGGCCTCGATGACCTCGGCCAACTGCTGGTCGGGGTCATTGAGGCCGGCCCTCACCTGCAACCGGGCGAAGTCACGCAGGTCGTCCTCGACCGAAGCGCGTGCCATCGTCAGGATCCCCCGTGGGTCTGGCAGATCACCAGCCGCGCTCGGACAGGCGGTGTGCCTGCGGGAGCTCGTCGACGTTGATGCCGACCATCGCCTCACCCAGACCGCGCGACACGTCGGCCACGACGTCTGCGTCGTCGAAGAACGTGGTCGCCTTCACGATCGCGGCGGCGCGCTGGGCCGGGTTGCCCGACTTGAAGATGCCCGACCCCACGAAGACACCGTCGGCACCCAGCTGCATCATCATGGCCGCGTCCGCAGGCGTCGCGATGCCACCAGCGGTGAAGAGCACCACCGGCAGTTTGCCGGTCCCGGCGACCTCCTTGACGAGGTCGTACGGGGCCTGGAGCTCCTTCGCGGCCACGTACAGCTCGTCCTCGCAGAGGGAGCCGAGGCGACGCAGCTCTCCCAGGATCGTGCGCATGTGGGTGACGGCGTTGGAGACGTCACCGGTGCCGGCCTCGCCCTTGGAACGGATCATCGCCGCGCCCTCGGTGATCCGGCGCAGGGCCTCGCCCAGGTTGGTGGCGCCACAGACGAACGGGACGGTGAAGTTCCACTTGTCGATGTGGTTCGCGTAGTCGGCCGGGGTGAGGACCTCGGACTCGTCGATGTAGTCGACGCCGAGGCTCTGGATCACCTGGGCCTCGACGAAGTGGCCGATCCGGGCCTTGGCCATCACCGGGATCGAGACTGCCTCGATGATGGAGTCGATCATGTCCGGGTCGCTCATGCGCGAGACGCCACCCTGGGCCCGGATGTCGGCGGGGACCCGCTCGAGAGCCATCACCGCGACGGCGCCGGCGTCCTCGGCGATCTTGGCCTGCTCGGCAGTGACCACGTCCATGATCACACCGCCCTTGAGCATCTCGGCCATGCCGCGCTTGACGCGCGCAGTGCCGGTGACGGGCTGGGAAGAGGTTTCGTGGGTCTCGCTCATGGGCGCAGCCTAAGCGGCCGAGGGATGCTCCCCGTACACGGGCGACCCCCGTTCAGAGCGTGGACGCTCCGGCATCCTCCGCCGATGCCTGCCGGTACACCTTCAGCACGCGGTAGACGACGGTGTAGGTGCTCGCGACAGCCAGGGTCCACAGGGCGATCGGGACGAGCACCGGCAGGGAGAGGATCTCCGACAACCCGGTCAGCACCAGGATCAGCACCAACCGGTCGGCGCGCTCGGCGATGCCACCCTTGGCGTCCATGCCCAGAGACTCGGCGCGGGCGCGCGCGTACGACGTCACCGACCCCATCACGAGGCAGTACAGCGAGAGGCAGAGCAGGACGTAGGAGTCTCCCGGCCCGGCGAAGTGGAGCGCCAGGCCTGCGAAGATCGCGGCGTCGCCGAAACGGTCGAGGGTGGAGTCCCAGAAGGCGCCGAACTTGGACGTCCGTCCCGACAGCCGCGCCATCTGGCCGTCGATCAGGTCGGAGAAGACGAAGGCGGTGATGAACAGCACGCCGATCAGCAGCTCCCCTCGCGGGAAGAAGATCAGGGCGCCAGCCACCACCCCGATGGTGCCCACCAGTGTCACCGCGTCGGGACTGATCCCGAGGCGGAGGAAGAGTTTCACGATCGGCGCCAGCACGACGCCCTGCCAGAAGTTCTTGAATCGGTCGAGCACGTGGGCAGGCTACCGGTCCGCGAGCAGATCGCTCGCCCGGGCGACGGCAGTGGGCGCGCCAGCGACGTACCAGGAGACTCCGGCGCCCTCCACCACTCGGGACGTTCCCCCGACCGCGCGGATGATCGCCTCACCCGGCAGCCGGTCCCAGTCGGGCACGGAGTGCTGGAAGAGGAGGTCGATCCGGCCCTCGGCGACCGCCACCGCGTCGAGGCTGCCTGATCCCAGGGAGCGGTACGTGCCGAGCCCTGCCAGCACGCGGCGCCAGCGCTCCCCGACCGGACCGTCAACGTGTGGGGGATGAAGATAGGTGGCGGCACAGGCCGTGGACAGGTCACGGTCAGCGAGCTGCGGGAGACGGATGCCGTCGCGGAAGGCGCCGACCGCGGGAGATCCGACCCATCCGGTGCCACGGACGGCGTCGTGCACGGCACCGACTTGCAGCTCTTCTCCGTCGGTGAGCGCGAGGGCAGAGCACCACCGCTCGAGACCGCGTACGAAGTTGTAGGTGCCGTCCACCGGGTCGATCACCCAGCGGCGAGCACTGGTCCCGGGACGGAACGCGCCCTCCTCCCCGATGACGCCGTCAGCGGGGCGCAACTGCCCCAGCACCTCGAGGACGTGTTCCTCGGCGGAGCGGTCCGCGACGGTGACGAGGTCCGTGGCGTCGAGCTTGGCCTCGCCGTCCACTCCCTGACGGAACCAGCGGGCCGCCAGGTCTGCTGCTTCGTGGACCAAGGACTCCGCGAGAGCGAGGTCGGCCGCGAGAGAGACGCTCACCGAGGCCTCGCCGCTCAGTGCCACGCCTCGGCCAGGAGGGCACGGGTGTCGGAGAGCAGGGCCGGGATGACCTTGGTGTTCCCGGTGACCGTGATGAAGTTGGCGTCCCCCACCCAGCGCGGCACCACGTGCTGGTGGATGTGGGAGGAGAGTGAGCCACCAGCCGCGGAGCCGAGGTTCAGCCCGATGTTGAGACCCTTGGGCACGCTCACCTTCTTGATGGTCCGCACCGCGGCCTGGGTCATCGCCATCAACTCCGACGACTCGTCGAGGGTGAGGTCCTCCAACTCCGAGACATGGCGGTACGGGATGACCATCAGGTGGCCGGGGTTGTAGGGATGCAGGTTGAGCACGGCGAAGCAGTGCTCCCCGCGTGCGATGACCAGTCCTTCGTCGTCCTGGAGGCTGGGGATCACGCAGAAGGGACAGTCCTGGCTGCCTTCCTGCTTCGCCTTGGCCTCCTTGCGGATGTACGCCATGCGGTAGGGCGTCCAGAGGCGCTGGAGACTGTCCTCCTCGCCGATGCCGTGCTGCTCCATCGACATTCAGACCTGCTCGCGACTCTCGACGGCGGACGCGATCCGGGCGATCGCCTCGGCGACCGGCACTCCGTTGTCCTGGCGGCCGTCCCGGTAGCGGAAGGAGACGGCCCCGGCCTCGACGTCGTCGTCACCCGCGATCAACATGAAGGGAACCTTCTGCAGCTGGGCGTTGCGGATCTTCTTCTGCATCCGGTCGTCGGACAGGTCGACCTCGGCACGGAGACCCGCTGTCTTGAGCTGCGCGACGATCTCCCTCAGGTAGTCGTCGTGCCGCTCGGCGATCGGGATGGCAACGGCCTGGACCGGCGCCAGCCACGGCGGGAAGGCACCGGCGTAGTGCTCGACCAGCACCCCGATGAACCGTTCGATGGAACCGAACTTCGCCGAGTGGATCATCACCGGCTCCTGCCGGGAGCCGTCATTCGCCTGGTAGGCCAGTTCGAAGCGGTGCGGCTGGTTGAAGTCGTACTGGACGGTGCCCATCTGCCAGGTGCGACCGATCGCGTCCTTGGCCTGCACCGAGATCTTGGGGCCGTAAAAGGCCGCGCCACCCGGGTCGGGCACCAGCTCGAGGCCGGTCTCGGTCCCCACGTCCTCGAGCACCTTGGTCGCTGCTGCCCACTGTTCGTCGGAGCCGATGAACTTGTCACTGTCGGCGTCGCGGGTGGAGAGCTCGAGGTAGAAGTCGTCCAGGCCGAAGTCGCGCAGCACGCTGAGCATGAAGTTGAGCAGGTGCTTGACCTCTTCGGGCGCCTGCTCCGGCGTGCAGTAGGAGTGCGAGTCGTCCTGGGCGAAGCCGCGTACGCGGGTCAGACCGTGGATGACGCCGGACTTCTCGTAGCGGTAGACGGAGCCGAACTCGAAGAGCCGCAGCGGCAGCTCGCGGTAGGAGCGCCCGCGGCTCTTGTAGATCAGGTTGTGCATCGGGCAGTTCATCGCCTTGAGCTGGTAGTTCGATCCTTCGAACTCCATCGGCGGGAACATCGTCTCGGCGTAGTGCGGCAGGTGGCCCGAGGTGTGGAAGAGGCCGTCCTTGGAGATGTGCGGGGTGCCGACGTACTCGAAGGCCTCTTCGATGTGGCGGTTGCGGACGTAGTCCTCCATCACCCGCTTCAGGACACCGCCCCGGGGGTGGAAGACCGGCAGGCCGGATCCGAGCTCGTCGGGGAAGCTGAACAGGTCGAGCTCGCGGCCCAGCTTGCGGTGGTCGCGACGCTCGGCCTCCTCGATACGGTGCAGGTGCTCGTCGAGCGCTTCCTTGGTCTCCCACGCGGTGCCGTAGATGCGCTGCAGCATCTTGTTCTTCTCGTCACCGCGCCAATAGGCGGCCGCCGAACGCATCAGCTTGAACGCCGGGATCCGCTTGGTGGTCGGCAGGTGCGGGCCACGACACAGGTCGGACCACGCCGCCTCGCCCTTGCGGTTGATGTTGTCGTAGATCGTGAGCTCACCGGCACCGACCTCGGCTGAGGCTCCCTCGCCCATGGCCGCAGCCTCAGCGCCCGATCCCTTCAGCCCGATCAGCTCCACCTTGTACGGCTCGTCGGCGAGCTCGACGAGCGCGTCGGCGTCGGTGGTGACCCGTCGCTCGAAGCGCTGGTTCTCCTTGATGATCTTGCGCATCGCGGACTCGATCTTGACCAGGTCTTCCGGGACGAACGGAGTCTCGACGTCGAAGTCGTAGTAGAAGCCGTCGGTGATCGGCGGGCCGATGCCGAGCTTGGCCTGGGGGAAGAGCTGTTGCACGGCCTGGGCCAGGACGTGAGCCGTGGAGTGCCGGAGGATGTCGCGCCCGTCAGGCGAAGACATCTCGACGGCTTCGACCTCGTCGCCGTCGCCGAGGACGTACGACAGGTCCTTCAACTCGCCGGCCACTCGCACCGCGATGACGTCGGGAGAGTCGGCGAACAATTCCCAGGCCTTGCTGCCCGTGGCCGTGGTCCGTTCCTCGCGCGAATCGGCGTGGAGACGGACGACCTTGATCTCGGACACGAGCACTCCTGGGAGCTGGGGGGGATGTGACTTGGCTGATGCTATCGGGGACGCAGTACGGCCCCGGTGGGAGATCCCACCGGGGCCGTGCGGTGCGGTGAACTCACCTCGGGAGGTGAATGCCGTGACCAGAGGTCACTTGACCTTGAAGGTCACCGTCTTCTTCGACGCCTTGTAGGTCTTCGAGCCCGCATAGGACACGATCGCCTTGTACTTGCCCTTCTTGAGCTTCTTGGTCTTCAGGGTGACCTTGCCCCTCTTCAAGGTGAGCTTGCCCTTCTTGACCGTCTTCTTGCCCTTCTTGACCGTCACGGTCACCTTGCCGGTGGGCTTGGCCTTCTTGCCCGTCACCGTCACCGTGGCCGTGGCGACCTTCTTCTTGCTGACCTTGACCTTGACCTTGGTGGAGGAGCCGATCTTCGCGACGGGGGCCACGGTGCCCTCCACCGGCACGGAGCCCGCGATGGCTCCGACGGGGGTACAGACGACCGCGACCGGGATGCCCATGGCCACCGCGTCGACCTGGAGGCGGGTGACCGTGACGTTGGCGGTGCTCGTGGAAGACACACCCGCGCCGGTGAATGTGGGGAGATCAATGGGCGCCTTGGAGGCCATGTTCTTGGCCGTGTGTGCAGCCGTCAGGGTCGTGGCAGCTCCGTCCACCGTCAGGGAGAGCTTGGCCTTCAGGTCCATCGATGCGATCGGGACCGGCACGATCCCGGGCATGTCGCCCAGCTCGGCGACGACACTGACCCCGGTCGCGCTCGTGCGCTTGAGGGTGAGTGCGATGTCGGTGGTGTAGTCCATCTGTGCTTCGAACGCGGGCACGTCGCAGGTGAACTTTGCGGGCAGAGCCGTCGCCGCGTGCGCCGCGCCGGTCAGGGCCGGGACGGTCAGCAGACCTGCGGTCAGTGCGCCGGCGGCAATACCGGCAAGGTGGCGAAAGCGCATGTGTTTCCTCCTGGGAGGCGTCACCGGTTGGGCTCGGGCGACGCTACTGACGCACCATCCGCTGACGGCGCGTGTAAGACGATATACGATCTATCGCCGGATCTGGAGGTGTCAATCCGACTTTTTCAGCGCACCCGAGCCAGCACCTGACGCGCCTGACGCGCCACGGCCTCGTCCAGCATTCGACCGCGCGAATCAACGGCAACTCCCGAGCCTGCGCTCTCCAGCGCGGCCAGCACCTCGCGCGCCCAGGCCACCCGCTCCTCCGAGGGCGTGAAGACCTCGTTGGCGATGACCGCCTGGGCGGGGTGAATGCAGGCGCGACCCACGAATCCCATCCGAGCCAGTGCCTCGGTGGAGGCGCGGTAGGCATCGAGGTCGCGGAACTCGGTCGAGACCGGTGCGATGGGCGGCGAGATGCCCGCCGCCGACGAGGCGAAGACCACGTGCGAGCGCGAGTAGAGCAGCTCCCGCTCGTCGTCACCGGTCGTGATGCCGACGTCCGCGCGCAGGTCGGCCTCACCGACCTGGAGTCGCTCGACGCGCGGTGCTGCGGCGATCTCGCGCGCGGAGAGGACCGCGTTGGCACTCTCCAGCAGCGGCACGACCTTGGCCTGCGATCCTGCGGCCGTGAGCTGGGCATCCAGCTCGACCAGTTCGGCGGCGCTCTCGGTCTTGGCCACCACGAAGCCTTCGAGCGTTTCGCACTCGGCCAGCGCGGCCACGTCCAGCGCGCGGTCCGCGCCGGCGTTGATCCGGACCCACACCTTCACGTCGGTCTCGGGCAGCCCTTCGAGCCACGAGAAGACGATGTCGCGGGCCAGCGCCTTGTTGTCCGGCGACACAGCGTCCTCGAGGTCGACGATCAACTCGTCGGCACCGCGGTCGAGCGCCTTGCGCAACTTGTCCGGGGCATCGCCCGGGACGTACAGAGCAGAACGAGCGAGCATGTCAGCCTACCTTCGTCTCGCCCTTGAGCAGGGACTTGGCCACCACGGTGCGGAGGATGTCATTGGTGCCCTCACCGATGCTCATCAAGATGGAGTCGCGGTAGAGACGCTCGACCTCGAACTCGGTCGAGTAGCCGTACCCTCCGTGCACCTTGAGCGAGTCGATGGCCGACTGCAACGCCACCTCGGAGCAGAAGATCTTGGCCATGCCGGTGGCACCGTCGGCCCGTCCGGTGCGTACGGCGTCCGCGGCCCAGTAGGCCATCAGTCGTGCAGCCTGGACCTGGGTGCCGAGCTCACCGAGCTTGGCCTGGATCAGCTGGAACTCCGAGATGGCCTGGCCGAACGCCTTGCGCTCCTGCGAGTAGGAGAGCGCCTCCTCGTAGGCACGCTGGGCGATGCCGACCGAACGGGCAGCGATGTTGACTCGTCCCCACTCGAGCGCCGAGAGCACCTGCTGCATGCCGCGGCCCTCGACAGCACCGACGAGCTGGTCCTTGTGGACGCGCACGTTGTCGAGCAGGATCTCGCAGGACTCCGTGCCCTTGTAGCCGAGCTTGGGGATGTCCTTGGTGACCTCGAAACCGGGAGTGCCGGCTTCGATCAGCAGCACGCTCATGCCCTTGTGGGCCGGCGAGGCGGTCGGGTCCGTCTTGACCAGGACCGGGAGCGGGTCGGCGTACCGCGCGTTGGTGATCCACATCTTGGAGCCGTTGACCACGTAGTGGTCGCCGTCCAGGCGGGCCGTGGTGCGGATGCCCTGCAGGTCGGTGCCAGCGTCCGCCTCGGTGAGGCCGATACCAGTGCGCCGCTTGCCGGTGGCGAGGTCCGGGAGGTACTTGTTCTTCTGCTCCTCCGTGCCGTGCATGGAGATCAGACGGCACGCCAGGGAGTGCGATCCGAGGATGCCGGCGATGCCCATCCAGCCGCGAGCGATCTCTTCGAAGACCAGCGCGAAGGCGACGGGGTCGAGGTCGAGGCCGCCGTACTCCTCCGGCACGGTGATGCCGAAGAGCCCCATGTCCTTCATGCCGTCGACGATCTCGGTCGGATAGCGCCCCGCCTGCTCCCACTCGCGGGCGACGGGGATGATCTCGTTGTCCACGAACTGGCGCAGCAGCGCCTTGAACTCGCGCTGGTCGTCGTCGAACTTGAAGTCCATGAGTGTTCTCCTCTGGGGGGCTGGAGTGTGGGTGTCAGTGGGTCGCTGCGGACCGGTGGTACGGGAGGGAGCGGCCGTCCTTGAGGTCGACCCAGTCGAGGGTCACGGCGTCGCCGATCTGCCAACCCCGCTCCCCCGGCTCTGCCGGCTCGAGTCGGGTCAGCACGACGGGTCCTTCGTCGAGCCGGACCCGCGCGACCGTGTAGGGCACGCTGAGCTCCGGCCGCGGAGCCCGGTGCACCACGGTGAAGGTGTCCACGACCCCGGCGCCGGAGGCGTCGACCTGGGTCAGGTGCTCCATCGAGCCGCAACTGGTGCAGAGCGCCTTCGGCGGGTGCTGGACCGCACCGCAGTCGGTGCAGGACTGGACCGTGAACCGGCGCTCGCGGGTCGCGTCCCAGAAGGGCGCGCTGTTCTCGTCGGCCGCCGGGACCGTGCCGGGCACCCAGGCGGTGCCTGCCGTCTCTGCGTTCATGGGTCCAGCGTTCATCGGTCCACTCCCAGTACCACGGTCGCGTGCGTGGACAGGATGCCGCCGGTGCCGTGCGCGACGGCGATCTCGGCGTCCTTGACCTGACGCGCACCGCCCTCGCCGCGCAACTGACGTACGGCCTCCACCATCAGGAGGATTCCGTACTGGCCGGGGTGGCAGTACGACAGTCCCCCTCCGTTGGTGTTGAAGGGCAGCTCTCCCCCAGGTCGGATCCGTCCGTCCTGGATGTAGGAGAGCGCTTCACCCTCTGCACAGAAGCCGAGAGCCTCCAGGCTGAGGGCGGCGGTGATGGTGAACGAGTCGTACACCTCGACGACGTCGACGTCTGCGGCCGTGATCCCGGCGCGGGCGTACGCGTCCTGCACGGCGCCGCGGGCGCCGGGCACGCTGAGGTCGGCCACGGCGGTGAACGACGTGTTGGTCGTGCGTTCGCCGTAACCGAGCACCTCGACGGGCTTCTTGGCCAGGTCGCGGGCCCGCTCCATCGAGGTCACCACGACAGCGCCGCCACCGTCGGTGACCAGGCAGCAGTCACCAGCCGTCAGGGGCGAGGAGATCATCGTCGAGTCGACGACGTCGGAGACGCTGAGCGATCCCTTGCCGTAGCGGAACGCCTTCGGGTTGAGCAGCGCCCACTCCCGAGCGGCGATCGCGACCTCCGCCAGTTGCTCGCGGGTCCCGCCGTAGCGGTGCAGGTAACGCTGGGCCGCCATCGCGTAGTACGACAGCGGGTAGAGCATGTCGTACGGCTCCTCGAACTGGGCCTCGGGGATCCAGGGCTCGTGGACGCCGCCCAGCTTGCGGGAGCGGGCCGAGCGTTGGTTGGAGGCGAACGAAATCACCACGACCGAGGCCTGCCTGGCCTGAATGGCCTGGGTGGCGCGAGCCAGGTACATCTCGAAGGCACTGCCGCCGGAGAACGTCGAGTCGGTCCAGGTGGGGACGACACCGAGGTAGTCGGCCAGCTGGGTCGCGGAGAACCGTGAGATGTTGTTGGTCGCTATGCCGTCGACCTCGGCCAACGTGAGGCCGGCGTCGGCCAGGGCCCGGGTGACGGCCTGGCTCTGCAGGGTGAGGATCGACTTGTCGGTCACTCCGAGGTCACACTCGGCGGCCCCCACGATGGCGACGCGCTGCGCTGCTGAGCTCACTGCGGCACTCATTTCTGGGCCCCCGGTCCGTCCGATGTGCCGAGCAGGACGACCGCGGAGCAGGGCGCAGCGGCGGCTCGCCCGTCGTTGCCGTCCTCGTCCACCACGACGACCTGCATGGTCACGCGGATGGACCCTTCAGCGACCTCGACCACCTCGCCGGTGCAGCGCAGCGTCTCGCCAGCGAAGACCAGGTTGCGGAAGCTGAAGTCGAGCTTGCTGACGAACGACTGCGGTCCGAGCCAGTCCTGGAGCATCTCCACCAGGAGCGCACCGTAGACCTGTCCGTCGACGATCGCACCGGGCAGCTTCTTCTCCGCCACGTACTCCGCGTCGTAGTGCAGCTTGTGCCAGTCCCACGTCGCGCCGGCATAGGCCACCATGTCGGTGAGGCCGATCGTCCGCTCGAGCGGCGGCACCTGGTCCCCCACCGTGATGGCGGCATGGTCTGCGAACTCGGTCGGGTAGGACTCGGTCCAGGTGCTCATGCCTTCTCCCCCGCCGCGACGGCCGGCTCGAGGGCGACGAAGATGATGGTCTCCGCGTTCTCGGCCAGCAGGTCGCCGTCCTGGTTGGTGTAGGTGGCGCTCGAAGCGATCACGAGCATCTCGTGGCCGGACCGGTTGGTCTTGGACGTGACCTGGTCGATCGCCCAGGTGGCCGTCACGACGTCGCTGGGCCGCAGGCGGCGGTGGAACGTGTAGGAGTTGCCACCGCGCACCTGACGGGTGCCCGGCACGTCCAACTGCCAGGTGTGCCCGGCGTACCCCTCGGGGTCCATCGGCAGGTCGGCGTACTGGTTGGTCTCGCAGACCAGCGTCAACGGCGCGGTGACGCCGTCCAGGCCCTGGGCACGGGCGTACTCCGGGTCGGAGTACAACGGGTTGTGGTCGCCGACGGCGAGCCCGAAGTACCGGCCTGCCGCGCCACCGAAGGGCTCCGGCGCGGTGTAGACGCGCTGGGTGCCCTCCAGTGCAGCGATCTCGGGGGTCAGCAGGGACATCTCAGTTGCCCTCACCGGTGATCCGCGGGTGGTCCTCGGGGTAGAGCGCCGTCGGGAACACCTCGAGACCGAACTCCGGACGGAGCAGGCCCTGGCACAGTGCACCGGTCGAAGCGGGCCACGGTGCCGAGAGAAGACGCTCACGCACCTCGGCAACAGCACGGTAGCCACCGACGTACGACTCGACGCAGTACTCGGTGGTCTCGAGCAGGTCGGTCGCGTCCAGCCCCTCGGACTCGAGAAGGTGCATGATCGCGCCGTACGTGACCTCGGCCTGCTTCCCCAGGTCGCCGTCGTGCAGCGCCTTCTGGGACTCCATGTCGAGGGCCGCGAAGCCGGACATGAAGAGCATCCGACCGGCCTTGATGCCCGGCGAGTAGGACAGGGTGTCGTAACGCTTCCATCCCGGGTTGACCAGCTCCAGCGGGTGCCGCGACGCGGTGACGTCCATCGCGACCATGACGCCGGGGGCATGCAACTCGCTCATCAGGATCCCGCCCGCGCCGGGGAACACGTTGCCGGGGTTCTGACCCAACAGCTCCATGCGCACCCGGTGGGTCTTGCGGTAGACGTCGCGGGTGTCGGGAGTGGAGTAGTCGAACGTGGTGACGGCGTGGCCCAACGTCAGGCCCACCGACTCCAGCATCTCCTGGGCCTTCTCCAGGATGTAGCGGTACTGGGCGACGAAGTCACCGGGGAAGACGACCTCACCGTTCTCGTCCATCGGGACCACGGTGGGCAGGTAGACGACACCGTCGGCGCCCTCGGTGATCGCTGACTGCCGGAAGGTGCCTGCCCTGGGCGCCGCCGAAGTGGCGAGCAGGGTCTCACCTCCACCCTTGGTGGCGTGCAGCTCGACCTCGAGCCAGGCGTTGCGCCGCACCAGACGCTCGACGGCGACGGTCCGTACGGTGGGGCGGTCACCGTAGATCCGCTGGCGCACGGCCGCCTGCTCCTCGTATGCGTGCATGCCCGCGCGGGTGACGTTCTCGGTGACTCGCGTGACGTCGTCGGCCGTGAAACCGGCTGCCTCGAGGATCGCGAGGGTCTTGGCGTACGCGATCTCCGCCTGCTCGGTCATCGTGCCGTTGACGGTCATCTTGCCCAGCGACTCGTCCTGACGGGCGGAGGTGTGGCCGGAGGTCCAGGCGTGGTCGCCCTCGGTGAGTCCGAGGCAGAAGGTGAAACCTTCGTAGGGGAACCACGGGAACTCGGCAGGCTTGATGGCGGACAGGGTCATGCGATGGACTCCTCGAGAGAGACGGGGTGACCAGCCGCCTGCGCGGCCAGGGTCAGGACAACGGTGAGGTCTGCTGCCTCCGGAAGGTTACGTACTGCCGCGGCCAGGTCGGGCGCGAGCGGCCCGACGTTGCCGGAGAACTTGGCGAAGAGCCCATCGTCGGAGAGCGGATTGCTTCCGCCGCCGGGGCTGCGGTCGACGTGACCGGTGACCTTCGAGCCGTCGGCCAACGTGAGGACCACGTCGCCGGGTGCGTCGGCCGCCACCACGTCGTAGGGGGTGACGTCCCAGGTGATCCTGGCCGCGAGGTCGCTGATCTCAGCTCGCCCGAGATGGGTACCACCGTAGGTGTCGACGCCGACGACGCCGTCCACCAGGATCGCCGCGACGCTCCACGGCAGCGAGAACTTCGCCGCGTAGGCACTCACCGGACGGGTGAGGTCACGGTCGGTGGCGCAGACGACCGCGGCCGAGTCCGGGTGCACCTGGGCGTGGAGGGCCACGATGTCGGCGACCTCGGCACCTGCCTCGGCCAGGGCCACCTGCGCTGCTGCCATGGTGGCGTGCGCCAACTGGCAGGTCGGCCACGGCTTGATCCCGATCCGGGTCGTCTGCCAGTCCTGGGCGGAGGCCGAGCCGAGGTCGCGCAGGATCGACGAGGCGTCCACCCTGCCGGCAGCCATCGCAGCCGGGGCGAGGGCGTCGTACACGCCGTGCGGTCCGTCGAAGACGGAGTCAGGTCCGGTCGCGCCCGCCTGGGCCAGGCGGGCAGCGATGATCCCCGACTGGGACGCGAACCCGGGGTGCAACTGCTTGGTGCTCGCCCCCGTGGCCAGGAAGGCCAGGAGGCCACCGGCCTGGCTCCCGGCGATGCCCAACGCGTTGGTCGCCTGCTCGGGGCTGAGCCCCATCAGGCGCGCCGCGACCGCTGCTGAGGAGAAGACCCCGGCCACCATCGTGGCGTGCAGGCCCTGGGAGTGGAAACCGTTGGGTGCGGCGGCCGCGACCCGGCAGGCCACCTCGTAGCCGACGACGGCCGCCTCGAAGATCTGACGGCCGGTGGCGCCGACCTGCTCCCCCACCGCGAAGGCTGCCGGGAGCACGACGGACGTCGAGTGCACCAGGCCACCGGCGTGGGTGTCGTCGAAGTCGAGGGCGTGCACCAGTGTCCCGTTGGCCAGTCCGGCCGCCGGGGCGGAGATCCTGGACCTCGACCCCAGGACGGTGGACTCCGCCGGACCACCGAGACCCAGCGCCACCGAGACGGCCGGGTGAGCAGCACCCGCGCGCGCTCCGGCCACCGCGTTGCCGAGACCGTCGAGGAGGTGCCGGGTGGCGGCGTGCACGACCTCGTCGGGGACGTCGAGCGTTCCGACCGCCCACGCAGCGAGCTGCGAGGCGATCATCAGGCGTCCTGGACCTTGCCGAACGCCCCAGCTGCCTTGAGCGCGGCGACCTTGTCGGCGTCGTACCCGGCCACCTGGTCGAGCACCTCGTCGAAGTGCTCGTTGCGCCTGGGGGCACGGACGTACGTCGGCAGCTCCGCACCGACGCGCACCGGAGAGGCCAGCTGGGTCACCGTGCCGTAGTGCGGGTGCTCGGTCTCGACGAGCATGTTGCGAGCGCTCAGGTGCTCGTCCTTGAGCGCCGCCTCCACGTCGTTGATCGGGCCGCACGGGATGGAGGCCGGGTAGCAGAGGCTGAGCCAGTGATCGACCGTCTTGGTCGCGAAGATCGCGTCCAGCTCGGCGATCAACTCCTCACGGCGCTCGTTGCGACCGGAGAAGGTCTCGAACGGCGAGCCCTCCTGGGCCCACTCCGGACGGCCGATGACCTCGGCCAGGCGCACCCAGAACTTCTCCTTGGCGCATCCCACGATGAACCAACCGTCCGAGGCCTCGAAGGCCTGGAAGGGCACCAGCGAGGGGTGGGCGGAGTGCGAGATCCGTTGCGGCTGGTAGCCGGCGTTGAGGTGCCAGGTCGCCGGGTAGGTCAGCATCGACATCGCGGTGTCGTAGAGCGAGACGTCGCAGTCCATCCCGACGCCGTCGCGCTTCGCCGCGTGCAGGCCCGACATCAACGACAGGGCCGCGACGTAGCCACCGGAGAAGTCGACCAGCGAGAGGCCCGACTTGGTCGGCGGGCCGTCGGGCTCACCGGTGAGCTCCATCCAGCCGGCCAGGCCCTGCAGGACGTAGTCGTAGCCGGGCTCCTTCATCCGCGGCCCGGTCATGCCGAAGCCGGTCAACGAGCAGCACACGATCTTGGGGTTGAGGTGCTTGAGCTGGTCGTAGGTGATGCCGATCTTCTCCGGCACGTCACCGCGCAGGTTGGAGTAGACGGCGTCGGCGTTGCGGACCAGGTCCTCGAAGACCTCGCGGCCCGCCGGCGTCTTGATGTCGATGGAGATCGACTTCTTGTTCCGGTTGAACGTCTCGAAGAAGAGGGAGTCCTCACCCTCGAAGTAGGGCGGCACGTAGCGGCCGACGTCGCCACCCACGCTCGGGTCCTCGATCTTGATGACCTCGGCCCCGAGATCGGCCAGGTGCACGGACCCGAAGGGACCTGCGCCGTACTGCTCGAGCGAGATGATGCGGATGTCCTCGAGCGGCTTGCGGGCGTTCACTTGCGTCCTCCGGTGATAGTCGCGATGAGGTCAATGACCTCGTCCTGGCCCTTGCGCACCTGCTGAGGGGCGAGGCCATGTGTAGGAGCAGAGAGCTTCACCGCGTCGGCAATGCCCTCGTAGGCGCGGATCTGCTCGATCACCCGGTCACGGTCCCCGTTGAGAGTGATGGCGTCGGCCATCTCCGGGGTGACGACGTCACCGAGGTAGTCGGCACCGGTGCCCGCTCGGAACGCCTCGACGACCCGCTGCTGGGCCTCCCCGAGGCCATGGAACTCGAAGAAGTCGGCGTAGGTGCGCACGCTGGCGTAGAAGCCCACGTGGCTGCGCACCCGTTCGAAGGCAGCGCGCGGATCGGCGTCGACCGAACAGCAGGCAGAGACGACCAACTCGACGTCCTTGCGCTCCTTGCCCTCGACTGCGGCGATACCCGCCTCGATCTCGGGCAGGATCCGCTCGGACATGTAACGGGGCGAGCAGAGCTCGTGGCTGATCCAACCGTCACCGATACGACCGGCCAGACGAGTCATCGCGGGGCCCATCGCCGCCAGATAGACAGGGATCTCGGTCCGGCGCACAGGGTAGGGACGCTCGTAGCCACGGATCCGCATCGGCTCGTACTCTCCGTCGAGCTCCATCGCCTCACCACGTGTCGCATTGGCCATGAAGTGACGGACGTTGCGTACGGTCTCGCGCATGTGGCCGATCGGCTTGCCCCAGCGGGCGTTGTGCCAGTCCTCGACAAGGCGTTGCACGCCCGTGCCGAGCCCCAGGATGAACCGGCCGTCAGCCAGCTCGTCCAGGTCGAGCGCCTCCAGGGCGGTGATCATCGGGCTGCGCGTGAACGCAAGCTGGATGGCGGTACCGACCTGGGCAGTGGTGGTGGCCTGAGCCACGGCTGCTGCACTGATGCTGGCACTCCGGTGGAGCTCCTGGAGCCAGATGACCTCGGCACCGGCCTCCTCGGCACGGCGGGAGACGTCAGCCAGCTCGGCGAGGGTCTCGCCCCACGGGGCAAAGGTGATCCGCATGATGGTCTCAGTCCTCGTCGAGGTCGGTGCCGGACAACAACGAGCGCTTGCCCTCGGGGAAGAGACCCTCGAGCTGCTGTGCCCCCGTCTTGTAGACGTAGAACATGCGCTTGAAGGAGCAGACCTCGTCACCGTCCTGGTTGAGGGTCCGGGTCTTGACGGTCACGATGCCGGCGTGGGGACGCTTGGCCGACTCACGCTTCTCCAGCACGACCGACTCGCTGTAGAGCGTGTCGCCGGCGAAGACCGGGTGGGTCATCTTGATGTCGTCCCAGCCCAGGTTCGCGAAGGCGTTCTGGGTGAGGTCGGTGACGCTCTGACCGACGGCGATGGCGACCGTCAGCGTGGAGACGACCAGGGGCTTGCCGAACTCCGACTTCGCCGAGTACTCGGAGTTGAAGTGCATCTGGTTGGTGTTCATCGTCATCAACGTGAACTGGGTGTTGTCGTACTCGGAGATGGTGCGACCCAATGGGTGCTGGTAGATGTCCCCGACCTCGAAGTCCTCGAAGAACCGCCCTTGCCAACCTGCCTTGATGCCCACTGTCCACTCCTCTGTCTGCCGCGCTAGGTGGGCTCCACTCTAAATGTCTGATGTTTAGAGGTCAAGAGGATCGGGACAACCACACCAGGGCGTCAGGGAGCGCTCCACACCACCACGCATAGTCATGTCCGCCGCAGTGGAACGCGCGCTCCACCCGGACACCAGCAGCCTCCAGCCGACTGGCGAGACCGTCGTGGCCCGGCACCAGCACCCACTCGTGCTCCCCGTGTGACAGGTGGATCCGCAGGGGCTCGGACGGAGGGTCGGTGGCGTACGCCTCGATCGCCGACGCCAGGTCGTCCTGCCACGTCGAGGCTGACTGGCTGGCCACACGTCCGACGGACCCGGGAGCGAGCAGCCCGCACCGCAGCGCAGCGAGACCTCCGAGGCTCTGTCCACTGACGGTCACCGCACCCGGTCCGGGCAGGACCGCGCGCGCTGTGCGCACCCAGGGCAGCACCTCCTCCACCACGAGCGCGACGCCCGCGTCACCCATGCCCAACTCGGACCATCGTCGGTCGACACCGCCGGAGGAGACGAAGACGGTCCGGTGGACCGGGGCTGCTGCGTCGCTCCAGAGGTTGTCGAGGGTCGTGGGCAGGTCCTGCTGGTCCAACCAGACCTCTCCGTCCAGGACGACCAGGAGCGCCAACTCCTCGGTCACGGCGTGCCCGGCCGGGTCGTGGAGCCACACGTCGCGGCCGGCCACCTGATGTCGCGTCACGGTCCCGCGGTCCACGTCGGCGCGCCGCTCACGCCACGGTTGAGAGGCGGCGTCCGGCCCTTCGGCCACCGACTGTCGGACGCCGGCGCGGTTGTGACTCCAGACCGGGTTGCGGGGGTCGACCTCGCCCCGGTCCAGGGCTCGCCGCAGGGCGGACTGGTCGCGCTCACCCCACCACGAGGACTCCTCCCCCGGACGGTCGGCGAGGAAGCAGTACGACGCGCGCCAGTCGGTCGGCAGCCGGAAGGAGGCGTGCCAGAGATCCGTGTCCACCACCCTGGTCATCATGGTCGCAGGGAGATCCGTCTCGTCAGTGAGACGGTTGGCCCAGAGGAGGACCCGTTCGGCCTCCCCGTCCTGCCAGCAGAAGGTGTAGACGGCCTGCCCCTCGGGCTCCGCACGCACGTGCGGCATCGTCCCGGCGCCCTGCCACCAGCGCAGCGCCTCAGTCGTCGACAGCTCGTCCAGCGGTCCGGGCACCCGGGGCACCGGATCGGGGCGCGGCACCTTGGGAGGGCGTCGTGTCGAGGGCTCCGGATGGCGGGTCACCGTGCGACACCCGTGCCGAGCGAGACCTGGCACGGCAGGTCGACCGCAACCGCGGCGGGAGGATTCATGCGATGACTGTAAGGAAGGCCCACCTCGCGAGCACCCGCTGTCTCCGTGATGACACTGAGACCTGCAGCCATTGCCATTGCCGGTCCCTGTACCTACCGTTGGCCCTCCGCTCCGCACAGGAGGTCCCATGCCGACAGTCCCTCTCCTCGACGTCACCGGCGCTGTTCGTTGGATCAACGAGACCGGCGCCCAGGAACTCATCACCAGTCTCATCGGGACCTTGGAGAGCGACTTCCGTCGCTGGGAGTCGTTCGAGCGATCGCCCCGTGCCGCGTCCCACTCCCCCACGGGAGTGATCGAACTGATGCCGACCAGTGACGGGCTGACCTATTCGTTCAAGTACGTCAACGGCCATCCCTCCAATCCGGGCCACGGCCTCCAGACGGTGACCGCCTTCGGTGTACTGGCCGATGTGAGCAGCGGCTATCCGGTGTTCATGGCCGAGATGACGTTGCTCACGGCCCTGCGCACCGCCGCCACCTCAGCACTCGCGGCGCGCTTCCTGGCACCCCCGCGGAGCCACGTGATGGCCATGATCGGCACCGGCTCACAGGCTGAGTTCCAGGCCCTCGCCTTCCGGACCGAGCTCGGCATCAACTCGTTGCGCGTCCACGACACCGACCCTCACACGGTGGCCAAGTTCGTGCGGAACGCCACCGCCCTGGGATTCGACGTCCATGTCGCCGCCGATGCCGAGGAGGCAGTCGCGGGGGCTCAGGTGATCACGACCTGCACGGCCGACAAGACCAACGCCACCGTGCTGACCTCGGCCATGGTGGAGTCGGGCGTGCACGTCAACGCCATCGGCGGGGACTGCCCGGGCAAGACCGAACTGGAGGCCGCCCTCCTCGTGCGGTCCAAGGTCTTCGTCGAGCACACCGAACAGACCCGCATCGAGGGAGAGATCCAACAGATGCCCGCTGACTTCGCTTGCACCGAGCTGTGGGAAGTGGTGGTCGGGTCGGACCCCGGCCGCACGTCGGCCGAGCAGATCACCGTCTTCGACTCAGTCGGTTTCGCGATCGAGGACTTCTCGGTCCTTCGTCATGCACGCGCTGCCGTGTCGGGCACCGCCTGGGTCACCCACCTCGACCTGATCGCCGAACCGGTCGACCCCAAGGACCTGTACAGCCTCCTCACCGACACCGCAGCCATCCGGCCACCTCCACCGGCGTTCCGAACCGGTGCGCGGTCAGGCTGATCGACTGCTCCAGCACGAAGGGGAGCAACTCCACCCGTCCGGACTCGACCACCGCGTGGTCGTGCACGACGAGGTCAGGACGTGGAGTCCCACCCTGCGCGAGCAGCGAGCGGTCCGCGCCCAACAGACGTACGCGCCGCGCACCGTCGCGGTCGAGGCTGACGCGCCACTCCTCGTCCGACTCCACCGTGACCTCCGCCAGGTCAGCCACCCCTGCGACCAGGGCCGGCGAGGTCTCGGGCGCGACGCTGACCCGCGCAACGGCACCCGCCGTCACCCCCGCCGAGACGACCCGCAGCAGGTGCGCCGGATGGGTCCCGGCTGCGGCACGTACGACCGTGGGCGCAGGCAGGTACCGGAACACGTTGCGCTCGACACCCAACCCGGACTCGTCGGTGGGCACCGTGAACTCGCCTGACCATGCCTGGGCGTCGCTGCCCAGCGAGCGGCGCAGGAACTCGAGATCCGCGCCAGCGAGTCCCAGGCTCTCGCCCAGGGCGAGGATCGTGCGGGACGTCCGGCTCAACGGCGCACTCTGCTCCGCCGGTCGCGACTCCCAGTCGACGAGGCCGAAGAGATGGTTGCGTCCCCCTGCCTTGAAGCCCGGCCCGACCCCGGACTTCTTCCACCCGCCGAACGGCTGGCGCCGGACCACGGCTCCGGTGGTCGCACGGTTGACGTAGAGGTTGCCGGCCTCGACCGACTCGATCCAGCGACGGATCTCGTCCGGATCCAGCGAGTGCAGGCCAGCCGTCAGGCCGTACTCGACCTGGTTCTGGAGACCGATCGCCTCGTCCAACGTCTCTGCGGTCATCACTCCGAGCACTGGTCCGAAGAACTCGACCAGATGGGTCACGGAGCCTCCCGTCACGCCTTCCTTCACCCCGGGGCTCCAGAGCCGGCCCTCGTCATCGAGACGGCGGGGCTCCACCATCCACCGCTCACCCGGCTCGAGCGTGGTGAGAGCGCGGAGCAGTTTCCCCCCGGCCGGCCCGATCAAGGGGCCCATCTCGGTCTGGACGTCCCACGCAGGCCCCACCCGCAGCGACGTGACAGCGTCGACCAACTGCTGGAGAAACCGTCGCGACGTCGCAACCGACCCGACGAGGATGACCAGTGAGGCGGCCGAGCACTTCTGGCCCGCATGGCCGAAGGCAGAACGCACGACGTCGCGCACGGCCAGGTCCAGGTCGGCGTGCGGGGTGACCACGATGGCGTTCTTGCCACTGGTCTCCGCGAGGAGGACCAGGTCGTCCCGGAATCCCGCAAAGAGCTCCGCGGTCTCGTACGCCCCGGTGAGCACGACCCGACCGACACGTGGGTCACCCACCAGGGTGCTGCCGAGGTCGGACTCGCTCACGTTGACGAGCTGCAGGACGTCACGGGGCACACCGGCTGCCCACAGCGCCTCAGCCAGCACGGCTCCACACCTGCGAGCAGCGCCTGCGGGCTTCAGCACCACCGCGCTTCCCGTCGCCAGAGCCGCCAGGGTCGAACCGGCCGGGATGGCGACGGGAAAATTCCAGGGCGGCGTCACCACGGTGACCTCGACGGGCACGGGCACGGCGCCGTCGACGCGCTCCAGTTCCTCGGCGGAGAGCGCGTAGAAGTTGGCGAAGTCGATCGCCTCGGAGACCTCGGGGTCCGACTGGTCCAGGGTCTTGCCGCACTCGTGAGCCATCACCTCGAGGAGCTCCGCCCGTCGGCACTCGAGCTCCACGCCGGCCTGGCGCAACACCGCCGCTCGCTGCGCGGCCGTGCGTCCTGCCCAACCGACCGCCCCCGCAGTCGCGTCGACGATGACCCGCTCGAGCGAGGCACGGGAGTCGATGCTCGCGCGGACCGTCGTCTCCTCGCCCACCCGTGACCTCTCCGCGCGCGAGAGCACGGCCGCCGCCCAGCGGCGGTTGCCCGCCAGGGACGGGTCGGTGTCGGCGACGTTGCGAAATCTGACCATCGGCTCGGGGGCAGGGTCGTGGGCTCTGTCCTGGGTGCGTCTCGGCCCCGACGACTCGGTGTCGAGTCCCGCCAGGGAGGCCTTGAAACGAGCGAACTCACGGTCGTACGCCTGCTGGTCGCTGGCGAGCTCGAAGACCGACGACATGAAGTTCTCCGCCCCCGCGCCCTCCTCCAACCTGCGCACCAGGTAGGAGATGGCCACGTCGAACTCCCGGGGGTGCACGACGGGCGTGTAGAGCAGGAGGCCTCCGACCGTACGCCGGACAGCCTCCGCCTGCCCGGGGGCCATGCCCAGGAGCATCTCGAACTCGATCGCCTCCCGGACGCCTCGACGCCCCGCCAGGAGCCAGGCGTACGCGACGTCGAAGAGGTTGTGCCCGGCGACCCCGATCCGGACGTTCTCGACGTGTTCCGGGCGCAACGCGTGGTCCAGCAGCCGCTTGTAATGGGTGTCGGTCTCCTGCTTGCTCCCCCAGACCGCAAGAGGCCAGTCGTGCAGCGCGGCGTCGACCCGTTCCATCGGGAGGTTGGCTCCCTTGACCAGACGCACCTTGATCGGCGCGCCGCCGTCCAGGCGCCGTCGGGCCGCCCACTCCTGGAGCCGGGCCAGCACCTCCAGGGAGTCGGGCAGGTAGGCCTGCAGCACGATCCCGGCCGTGAGGTGCTTCAGTGCGGGCAGCTCCAGCAGGGTGGTGAAGACGTCAAAGGTGAGTTCGAGGTCCCGGTACTCCTCCATGTCGAGCGTGATCCGTTTGAGCGGACCCACTGCCGCCGACTCGAAGAGTGGGGTGAGAGCCGTGACGACCTCGGCCACCACCTCGTCGTGCGCCCACGGTGAATGGGGACCGCTCACCGACGAGACCTTGATCGACACGTGGTCCACGTCGTCGCGCGCCAACAACCGGCGTGTGCCCTCCAGTCGCCGGGCGGCCTCCTCGTGCCCGAGGACCGCTTCACCCAGGAGGTTCACGTTCAGCCGTACGCCGTCCTGACGCAACTGCCTGGTCACCCGCGTGAACCGGGTGTCTCGGGCGTCCACGACCAAGTGTCCGACCATCCGCCTCAGAGCGAGACGTACGACTGGAATGACCAGTCGCGGCATGCCCCGCCCTGCCTGGCCACCCGCCCTCAGCGCGACCCGCTGGTGGAGCGGGAGGGATTGCGGGACGCTCCTCGACAGACGCAGGAGATTGGTGGCCGCGACCCCCGGATCCTGGGGTCGGATCACCGTGTCCACGAAGGCGACCACGAAGCTGAGCCCGGCGGGGTCGCGCAAGATGTCTGCGAGGCGACGAGGCGCCCGGCCCTCCGGGTGATCCTCGGCAGCCAGGAGCCAGGCACGCACCAGGTCGTCGACCTCAGCTTCGATTGCGCTCGAGTCAGTGGTTGGCCGCAGCGGTTTGGGGGTATCCATGACAGAGGCCCTCCGATCAGAGGGGACGGGTCCACCGAGTATGCGACGTGTGGGGGCGGTTGAGAACCCTCCCGGCACGGTCGGTGACCGGGTCCTCGATGAGCAGGGTCAGAACTGATCACCCACACGAACGGAGCTCTCATGAAACTCACGTCCCGCACTGCCCGGTCCTTGGCGTCGGTGGCTGCTGTGGCTCTACTCGTCAGCGGCTGCAGCGATGACGCCGGCGATCAGACCAACACGACCAACGGGACCCCGTCCCCCACCGGGACGCCGCCCACCGAGACCCCGCAGGGGGCCTCTCCGAGCGGTGACCCATCGGCAGCGCCGGGTGTGAGCGCCGTCGACGCCCACGACGCCGCGCTCGAGGAGGTGCCGGGCGACGTGCTCTCCATCGACCGCGAGGATTCCCTCCGCTGGGAGGTCCTCGTCCGTGGCACCGACGGCAGCGGCACTGAGGTCTGGGTGGATGCCACCTCCGGCGACGTCATCGAGCAGCGCACGGAGAACGTGCCCGCCGAGGCCCGCGACGGGGCTCCCGCATTCACAGCCCAAGAGGCGATGGAAGCCGCGCAGGCGGCAGTGACCGACAGCACCGTGACCGACCTGGACATCGATCGCGAGGGCGGCAAGGTCGTCTGGGACGTCGTGGTCGAGGCGGGCGGCGTGGAGACCGACGTGCAGATCGACGCCGCCAATGGCGAGCTCCTGAAGCAGGAGCAGGACGACTGACGCCACCGGGGTGCCGCTCGTCGTCGAGCGGCTCCCGGGTGTCACCCGTCTGACCCAGTGAAGGAGACCAGCACCATGAAACCGTGGGCACGAATTGCCGCTGCAGGGGGTGCCGCACTCGGTGTCGTGACCGTCCACGACCTGGTCCAGCGCCAGCACGCGATCGTCCGCAACTTCCCGATCGTGGGCCACCTGAGGTTCGTGGTGGAACGCTTCGGTCCCGAGTTGCGGCAGTACATCGTGACCTCCAACGACGAGGAGAGACCCTTCAGTCGTGACCAGCGAAGTTGGGTGTACGCCTCCTCGAAGGGCGAGAACTCCTACTTCGGTTTCGGCACCGACAACGACGTCGAGAACGTCACGGGACAGCCCGTGATCAAGCACCGCACCTTCGCCGGATCCGGTGCCGCGACCGGTCGTCACTCCCAGGAGGGTGTGCCCCTGCCCTCTGCGAAGGTCCTCGGGGCCGCCCGGGGGCGTCGGCACGCCTTCCGTCCCGGGTCGGTCGTCAACATCTCGGCCATGAGCTTCGGCTCCCTCTCCAGCGCAGCCGTCGAGGCGCTCAACCGTGGCGCCGCCGCGACCGGTGTCCTGCAGAACACCGGCGAAGGCGCGCTCTCCCCCTACCACCGCAACGGAGGTGACCTGATCTTCCAGATCGGCACCTCCTACTTCGGGTGCCGGGACGAGGAGGGCCACTTCGACCTCGAGCGCCTCAAGACACTGGTCAGTTCCGCCCCGGTGCGCGCCCTGGAGATCAAACTGTCGCAAGGAGCCAAACCCGGACTCGGCGGGATGCTGCCTGCAGCAAAGGTGACTCACGAGATCGCTGAGATCCGTGGCATCCCCGTCGGACAGGACTGCGCCTCGCCCAGCCGGCACGAGGTCTTCGGTGACGTCGACTCCATGCTCGACTTCGTGGAGCTGCTGGCGGCCGAGACCGGTCTGCCCGTCGGCATCAAGTCGGCGGTCGGCGACCTGGGCTTCTGGGACGAGCTGGTCGAGCAGATGGCTTCGGGTGATCGCGGGGTCGACTTCGTCACGATCGATGGTGGTGAAGGCGGCACGGGCGCCGCTCCCCTGGTCTTCGCCGATTCCGTGGCCTACCCGTTCCGGATCGGCTTCACCGAGGTCTACAAGAGATTCGCAGCGGCGGGACTCGCCGACGACGTGACCTTCATCGGGGCCGGCAAGCTGGGTCTCCCGGAGAACGCCGTGATCGCCTTCGCACTGGGGGTGGACATGGTCAACGTCGGTCGCGAGGCGATGCTCGCCATCGGGTGCATCCAGGCCCAGAAGTGTCACACCGACCGTTGTCCCACGGGGGTCGCCACCCAGAACGCCCGGTTGGCCCGCGGACTCGACCCCACGCTCAAGTCCGAGCGCGCGGCCAACTACATCCTCGCCCTGCGCCGTGACCTGTTGAAGGTCTCCGAAGCCGTAGGTGTGGTGCACCCCAGCCTGATCTCGCCCGACGACATCGACCTGGCCGACGGCACCCGCTCGACCGCCTCGTTGCGGGACGTCTACGGCTACCACCGCGGATGGGGCGAGTTGGGGACGACGTTGCAGAACGAGCTCGAGCACCTGATGGCGCCGGTCACCGGCGACGAGGAGCAACCACCCACCGACTGAGGCCCGGCCTGGGCAGTCGGGACGTCTCGTGCGCCACGGCGTGCGAGGATCTCCGCCGTGCCCCAGATCCCAGGTCCGGCGTCCTCCGAGTCTCGCCGAACGGTCCTGCGCGTCATCGTCATCTCGCAACTGGTGCTCGCCCTCGTCACCGGCGTGTCGGTGGCAGTTCTCTACAACCGCCTCGATCGCAACCTCTCCACCCTCCCGTCGGTCCCGGAAGGAGTGGAGCGTCCCGACGAGCCCAGCGCCTCCGGCGCGTCCGGTCCGCTCAACATCCTCGTGATCGGCTCGGACGACCGCAGCGGCGCGAACGCGATCGACGAAGAGGCCGGCAGCCTCGGGGCGGACATGACGATGCTGTTGCACGTGTCCGGTGATCGCAAGGACGCCTACGGCATCAGCCTTCCGCGCGATGCGATGGTGGCCCGACCTGAGTGTGTGCGCGATGACGGGCCCGCTCAGCCGGCCCGGTCTCCCGCCATGTTCAACGAGGCGCTGACTGTCGGTGGCGCCAGTTGCATGGTCCAGATGGTCGAGTCCCTCACCGACGTACGGATCCACCACACCGTGCTCGTCGACTTCAACGGCTTCGTGGACATGGTGGATGCGGTCGGTGGCGTCGAGGTGTGCATCCCCACCGAGGTCAATGACCCGGAGCACGACATCTTCCTGAGTGCCGGCACCCAGGTCCTGAAGGGCGATCTGGCCCTGGACTACGTGCGGGAGCGTTACCAACTCTCGGTCACCGGTGACCTCGGGAGGATGAAACGCAACCAGGCCTTCATCGCTTCGCTGATCAACAAGGTCTTCTCGTCCGGCACACTCACGAGGCCGGACCAGCTCTACGGCTTCCTCTCCGCGGCCACTGCTTCACTCCACCTCGACGAAGGGCTGGCCAGTCTGTCCTCCCTGGTCAGCCTGGCGCTTGAATTCCGGGAGACCGGGCTCGATGACATCCGCTTCATCACGGTGCCGATCGAGGACTACCCACCGAACCCGAACCGACTGCAGTGGGCCCCCGACGCCGCCGACCTGTGGGACCGGATTCGTCACGACCGCCCCCTCGGTGCGCGGTTCGAGAGCGACAGCATCAGCGCACAGCGCCCACCCGGACGGCGCGAACCCACGCCGGGCGACACCGCGCATCCCTCCCGCGAAAGCAACCCTGCACAGGGCTCGAGCCGGGCCACCGGCCTGTGCGACGGCTGAAGCGACTCGTCGGAATCGTGGGGAGGGAGCCTCTCCACGTAAAGTCGCGGGCGTGTCCGACACTCGTCCCCGCCGTACGTTCGCCGTCATCAGTCACCCGGATGCCGGTAAGTCCACCACCACCGAGGCCCTCGCGCTCCACGCGCGAGTGATCACCGAGGCTGGCGCGGTGCACGGCAAGGGTGACCGTCGGGCCACCGTCTCCGACTGGATGGCGATGGAGAAGGCCCGAGGGATCTCAATCACCTCTGCCGCCCTCCAGTTCGTCTACCACGACCACGTGATCAACCTGGTTGACACTCCCGGCCACAGTGACTTCTCCGAGGACACCTACCGGGTCCTCTCCGCCGTCGACTCCGCCGTCATGCTCGTCGATGCCGGTAAAGGCCTGGAGCCGCAGACGCTCAAACTCTTCAAGGTCTGCGCTCTGCGCGGGATCCCGGTCATCACGGTGATCAACAAGTGGGACCGCCCGGGCCTCTCTGCTCTCGAACTGATGGATCTCATCGAGAAGGAGATCAAGCTCCGCCCGACGCCGTTGACCTGGCCCGTGGGCGAGGCCGGCGACTTCCGGGGCGTCCTGGACCGGCGCAGCGGGGACTTCATCAAGTACACCCGTACCGCCGGTGGCGCAACTCGGGCGCCGGAGCAGCGTCTCGCGCCCGACGAGGTCGACGAGAACGACGCCCAGGTGTGGGCAGACGCGGTCGAGGAGCACGAGTTGCTCTCCCTCGACGGCGCAGACCACGACCAGGACCGCTTCCTCGCTGGAGAGACCACTCCGGTGATGTTCGCCTCGGCTCTGCAGAACTTCGGCGTCGCACAGCTGCTGGACCTGCTGCTCGAGCTGGCCCCGGGTCCCAGCCCGACGCTGGGGGTCGACGGCTCTGTGCGCGAACCCCAGGACGACTTCAGCGCCTTCGTGTTCAAGGTGCAGTCGGGCATGAACAACGCCCACCGTGACCGTCTCGCCTACGCCCGAGTCGTCTCGGGCACCTTCGAGCGCGGCATGGTGGTCACCCACGCCGGATCGGGACGACCCTTCGCCACGAAGTTCGCCCAGGCGGTCTTCGGCCGGGAGACGACTTCGGTGGAGTACGCCGAGCCGGGCGACATCATCGGCTTCGTCAACGCCCAGGCGCTGCGGGTGGGCGACACCGTCTACGTCGGTGATCCGATCGAGTTCCCCCCGGTCCCGTCTTTCGCTCCCGAGCACTTCATGGCCGCCTCCGCGCGCGACATCGGTCGTTACAAGCAGTTCCGCCGCGGCATCGAGCAACTTGACCAGGAAGGTGTGGTCCAGGTCCTGCGCTCCGACCTGCGCGGCGACCAGAGCCCGGTGCTGGCAGCAGTGGGGCCGATGCAGTTCGAGGTGGTCGAGGACCGGATGGCCAACGAGTTCAACTCCCCCATCCGGCTGAGTCGTCTCGACTACAAGGTCGCCCGCCGTACGGACGCGACCGGCGCCACCGCCCTGGCCGGCGTACGAGGGGTCGAGGTGTTGCAGCGCAGCGACGGATCCCACCTCGCGCTCTTCGTCGACCAGTGGCGAGCGAACGTCACGGCGCGCGACAACCCGGAGATCATGCTCGAGGCGCTGCCCGCCGGCGGCGTCTGATCGCTCAGACGGCTCCCGGCCTCATCCTCGGCTCCGACGAGCCGTCCTGTAGGCCGGCGCCCGCAGTCGGCTCACCCACGGGTAGTTCTCGAGTCCTTCGGGAGGGTTGAGCAGCGGGTCGTAGGAGATCTCGGCCTCGACACGCCGGACCAGGTCCAGGTGGGCGAACACCTGCCACGGTCCCGAGCCGATCGCGTGGGCGAGGTCGAACCGGCGCTCGCCCCTCGGAGTCGCCGCGAAGAGCAGGGGCCCCACCGGACTGCGGTAGGGCAGCAGCGTCGTGTGGGCGTTGGTGGTGGGTGATCGGGTGAATCGCAGTACGTGACGCAGCCCTGGCGCAGTGCCCGTCGTGGCCAGGAGGATGTCGGCTTCGCCCTCCGGTTGCTGCAGCCTGATCGCCAACCCGTGGATGTCAGGAAGTGCCGTGGGGAGTCCGATCGCGGCCGAGATCCGGACGGTGGCGTCGTCCCTGCCCGGCTCGTCCAACCAGCCGACTCCGGTGGGCTGGTCACCCGAGCCGTGGCGGGTGAGAACGCCTTCCCAGACCTGGCCGCGCGGATGCAGCGGCTTTCGTGCGGGACGCGCCGCTGCCACGCCGGCGGTCGCCAGCGCCAGCGCCCACCCCCCGGCGCGGGTGACCCCGGCGACGAGCGGGTGGGCGGCCTGGGTCAACTGGCGAGAGACATCCATGGAGGCGACGTACCCCGAACGAGGGCGACTCACTCCTCGTGAGTCGGCCGGGCGTACGTCAGGCCGAGATGGTGGAGACGTCGATGACGTACCGGTAGCGAACCTCGCCGGCCACCACCTTCTCGTACGCCGCATCGACCTCGTCGGCGTTGATCGTCTCGACGGTCGCGCCGAAGCCGTGGTCGGCACAGAACTGGAGCATCTCGACGGTTTCGGGGATGCCACCGATGTTGGAGCCGGCCATGACCTTGCTGGTGCCGATCAAGGCACCCGGACGCACCGAGTAGGGCTCGGTAGGCAGACCCACACTGACGAAGACTCCCCGCGGCTTCACCAGGCGCAGGTACGTCCCCATGTCCAGGTCGGCGCTCACCGTGTTGAGGATGACGTCGAAGTAGCTGGACCTGGCCTTCAGGGCGTCCTTGTCAGAGGTCGCCAGGTGGTCGGTCGCGCCGAGCGCGCGGGAGTCGTCGGCCTTGGCGAGGCTGCGTGAGAGCACCGTGACCTCGGCACCCATGGCGTGGGCGATCTTCACACCCATGTGGCCCAGACCGCCCATCCCGATCACGGCAACCTTCGATCCCGGACCCACGCCCCAGCGACGCAGCGGCGAGTAGGTCGTGATGCCGGCGCAGAGCAACGGGGCAGCCTCCGCCAAGGAGATGCCTTCGGGGATCGGGCAGGCGAAGCGCTCGGAGACGACCAATGACTGTGAGTACCCGCCCAGCGTCGGCTCTCCGTCGTACCCGAGACCGTTGTACGTCATCACGGCGCCGCGGGTGCAGTGCTGCTCGAAGCCGTCGAGGCAGAACTCGCACTCACCACAACTGTCGACCATGCAACCCACACCGACCCGGTCGCCCACCTTGAACGCGGTCACGTCAGCGCCCACCGCCGAGACGATCCCAGCCACTTCGTGGCCGGGCACCATCGGGAAGATCGCCGAGCCCCACTCCTCCCGCACCTGGTGAATGTCGCTGTGGCAGATGCCGGCGAACTTCACGTCGATCGCCACGTCGTTCGCCCCCACCTCCCGACGCTCCACGAGACGCTGGACGAAGGGGGCACCTGCAGTGTCCGCCACCAGGGCGGGCGTTGTCGTCGTCATGGGCTCACGCTAACGCGCGACCCCTGAGGCGGTCACGGCCACGACCTTGCACCGGAAAGACCGGGAGGGAATGTGTAGGCCGTCCCACCAGTGGGTAGGTGGGTCTCGTCCGCAACGCACACTCCTAGGAGGAAACATGGGACTGAACGACCGGATCGAGAACAAGACGGAAGATCTGACCGGACGCGGCAAGGAAGCCGTCGGCGCTGCGACTGATGACGACTCCTTGAAGAACGAGGGGAAGGCCGACCAGACCAAGGCCGGTGTCAAGGACAAGGTCCAGGACGCCAAGGACAAGGTTTCGCAGAAGCTCGGCGACCTCTGATCGTCTGACTGACAGGCCGCGAGGAGCAGCGCTCCTCGCGGCTTCGTCATGTCCGGAGCACTGCTCAGCACCGCACTCGTCAATTGTTCGAACTCAGGCCACCGACGCTCTGCGTTGGATAGTGTGGTGATCACCACGCCGTGTGGATCACGCTGGGGATCTGACTCGGGAGGACGGCCGCCTTGCTGACAACGTTCGCCGCTCTCATGGCCGCCGCCGGGTTGGCCCTGGCCGGGTTGGCCAGCTACGTCGCCTGGCGTCGCGAGTCGCGCATGGGTTGGAGTCTCGCCCTCTTGCTGGTCTCGGTCGCGTGGTGGGGTCTGACCTACGCGGTGGAGCTGACGGTCGACGACGTCACGGACAAAGCCCGCTGGGGAGCGCTGAAGTACGTGGGCATCACCACCCTCGTGCCGACGTGGCTGGTCTTTGCGCTCCAGTACACAGGACATGGCAACCGTGTCACCCGGCGACTTCTCCTGCTCCTGAGCGTGGCACCGATCATCACCCTGTCCCTCCTGGCACACCCCGCCACGCGCGAGTGGGTGCGTTCGTACCCGGCCTCCAACGAGGCTCTGCCCATCGTCGAGTCCGGACCTGCCTTCTGGGTTGTCATGGTGTACAACAACCTGCTGCTCGTGATCGCCACCACGATGTTCGTGATCAGTATGGTCCGTCTCGCCCGGACCTACCGCCGTCTGGCTTTCGTCCTGCTCGCATCCGCACTGCTCCCCTGGGCCGCCAACATCCTGCACAACCTCCAAGTGGGCGTGTTCACCCGCCTTGACCTCACCCCCTTCGCCTTCACCGTGACGGGAGGACTGCTGGTGTGGGGACTTTTCCACGAGCGTCTGGTCGACCTCACTCCCCTGGCCCGCGGTGCCGTGCTCGACAGCATGTTGGACGCGGTCTTCGTCCTGGCCCCCTTCGGCCGAATCGTCGACGTCAATCCTGCTGCCGTCGCGTTGTTCAGCGTGGGTCGCGTGGGTCTGCTCGGCCGAAGGCTGGAAGACGTACTGCCCGAGGCTGCGCAGGTCGACGACGGCCCCGCGGAGCTCACCCTCGACGGTCCCGGATCCAAGGACCGCCGGATCTTCGACGTGTCCCGGCAGGTGCTCGCGGACCGCACCGGCCGCACTGCTGGCGAGTTGGTGGTGCTGCGTGAAGTCACCCAGCGTGTCCGCGACCAGGAGCGACTGCGTCAGGTGCTCGCCGAGAAGTCTCGGATCGCTGCCTCCCTCCAGGCCAGCCTGGCTCCGAGCACCCTCCCCTCGATCGAGGGCAACGAACTGGCGAGTCAGTACGAACCCGCCGGTGACGGGAGCGAGATCGGGGGCGACTTCCTCGACGTCTTCGGCCTGGACGCCGAGACGTGGGCGTGGGTCATCGGCGACGTGAGCGGCAAGGGGGCAGAGGCCGCGGCGGTGAGCGCCGCCACCCGGTACGCCCTGCGCGCCCTCGGCTCCGCGCGACGCAGCCCCGCAGAGACCCTGCGCGAGGTCAACGACAAACTACTGCCGCAGACCGACCCCGAACGGCACTGCACCCTGGTCTACGGACACCTGCGCCCCTCGGAGAACGGGACCACGGTGACCCTCGCCCTCGCCGGACACCACCCGCCTCTGGTCCTGCGTCACACCGGCGTGGTCGAGGAGGTCGGCAGCATCGGCACCGCGCTCGCGCTCTTCGACGACCCGCTCCTGAGCGACACCACCACGGAGCTGGCTGCCGGTGAGCTCCTGTGCGCGTTCACCGACGGTCTGGTCGAGGCCCGTAGGGGCAACGAGATGTTCGGCACCGAGAGAGTGGCCCAACTCCTGCAGCAGCACGGCCACCTGCCGATCGAGCAGTTGGCTGGCATGCTGACCGAGGCGGTGAGAGAGTTCCACGGCCAGCAGCTCCCCGACGACCTGGCTGTGCTGATGCTCCGCCACACAGGGGCGACGACCAGTTTGGTCTCCACGGGGGCCGACGACCTCAGCGCTCCGCGCGCCGTCGTCCTGCCGTAGCAGCGGTCCACGACCCGGGGCTCCGCTCCCACCATCGCAGGCCCAGCAGGCACACGAAGCAGAGTGCCGCCACAGCACCTCCGTTCCCGCCGCTCTGCCATCCGACGCCGTACAACCCGAGCTGCGCCAGACAGATCACCACCACGGCAATCTCCAGGGTGGGGCTCCAGGAACGCACGGTGATCTTCTCCAGCCGTGGGTTCTCGAAACGGCCGAAGAGCCACACCAGCAACGCGGTCGTCACCATCAGGGCGAGCAACCATCCGGGCCTCAACAGCCACCACTCGTGCGAGGACGGTTGGGCGCGCAGACCCCACCCGCCCAGCCAGATGGACACGGCGGACAGGAGCGATAGAGCCGTCAGGTGCCAGAGATAGAGGGTCATGGCTCGCAACTCGACCAGCACGATGAGCGCCCAGACCACGGGCGACCGGGCCAGACGACGCAGCCAGGGCTCGAGGGCCATCACCCCCGCCAGTTGGGCGCACCCCAGGAGCAGGATCGTGACCCGCGGGGGGACGGTGTTGTTCACGCCGTGACCGTCGACCCCGACCATCGAGACGCCGTACGGGCCCTGCCACACGAGCAGGACGAGAGCCATCAGGAACAGACCACAGAAGAGGAGCCCCCAGCCGCCGTGCGAGGGGCCTCTCCGATCCAGCCAGGCGTAGCCACACTGGTGCAGTGTCACCCACACGACGAGGACGTTCAGGTACCCGACGAAGCCCAGATCAGTGGTCAGCGACACGAGATCGAAGACCGCCGCGAGGACGCCACCGCCCACGATGGACATCCATCCCCACCTGCGCCACGCAGCGTGGGTCAAGGGCACCAGTGCCACGACCACGAGATAGGTGGCCAGGAACCAGGTCGCGACGAGCGAGGTCTTGGACGCGGCGTGCAGCCAGTCGTCGCCCAGCCCCACAGCGGGAGCCACCACCGGAGCCAGGGCCCACAGGGCCAGAAGCGGAAGCAGGGGGGTGGTGAGGCGACGAGTGCGGTGGCGCAGCCAGGTTCCGTACGTTTCCTGGCCCGCCGAGGCGCGGCGCCACGACATGGCGTTGGCGAAGCCCCCGACCGCGAAGATCAGCGGCATGACCTGGAAGACCCAGGTGAGCGGATGGGTCCACTCGGACTGCCCGAGCAGGCCGGACCGGTGCAGCTCTCCCGCCTCGTCCAGGTACAGGCCCTGCTTGAGCCAGTGGCCCACCACGATGAACGACAGGGCGGCGACGCGTACGAGGTCAACCACCCGGTTGCGATCTGACGGTGTGCGGTCGGCAACTTCTCGCAGCGCGGAGGTGAACCGACGTTCATCAACACGTCGCGACATGACCCTCCTCGACTCGACACCTGGGACCACCCACCCAACCACACCAAGAGAGGGCCCGCCTGCCGGAACAAAGGCGCCCGCTGCCGCGTTGGCAGTCCTGCCACCCACCCGATCCATCCGCATGCAGGAGCAACGTGACCATCACCGCCCCACCGGCACCCACCACTGCGAGCACCGAGCGCACCGGGCGTCTGATCGCACTGCTCGTCGGCTCAGCGTTTGTGGTGATCCTCAACGAGACGATCATGAGCGTCGCCCTGCCCGAGCTCATGCGCGAGTTCAACGTGCTGGCGACCACCGCGCAGTGGCTCACGACCGCGTTCCTGCTCACGATGGCCGTGGTCATCCCGATCACTGGCTTCCTGCTCACCCGTTATCCGTTGCGCCGGGTCTTCATGGCGGCGATGATCTCCTTCACCGCCGGCACCCTGCTGGCTGCGCTCGCGCCGACGTTCGCCGTCCTGGTGGCTGCACGCGTCGTCCAAGCCGTCGGCACGGCACTGATGATGCCGCTGCTGATCACCACGATCCTCAACCTGGTGCCGGCCGAGCGCCGCGGCCGGATGATGGGCACGGTCTCGATCGTGATCTCGGTGGCCCCGGCCATCGGACCGACGATCTCCGGCATCGTGCTCGACCAGCTCCACTGGCGGTGGATGTTCTGGCTCGTGCTCCCGATCGCCGTGCTCTCGCTGGCGCTCGGCACGGCTTGGGTCCGCAACGTCACCGAGCCGGTCAACATCCCGATCGACATCGCGTCGGTGGTTCTGTCGGCTCTCGCCTTCGGCGGCCTGATCTACGGGCTCAGCAGCATCGGGGAGGCAGCCGCTGGCGAGACCCCCGTCTCCCCCTGGGTGCCGTTGGTGATCGGTGCCTTCGCACTGGTCGCGTTCGTGCTGCGTCAACTCGCCCTGCGCGAGCGCGCGCTGCTCGACCTGCGCACCTTCGCCCACCGCACCTTCACGATCGCGGTGATCCTGGTCGCGGTCAGCATGATGGCACTCTTCGGCACCCTGATCCTGCTGCCGATCTACCTCCAGACGGTGCTCGGACTGAGCACCCTGGAGACGGGGCTCGTCCTGCTCCCCGGCGGTCTGGCCATGGGGTTGCTCGCGCCCTTCGTCGGTCGTCTCTTCGACCAGTACGGTCCTCGGCCACTCGTTGCCCCCGGCGCGGCGATCACCTCGGTCGCCCTGTGGTCCATGTCGATGTTCGACACGAGCACGGGCCAAGGGACAGTCATTGCGATCTACGTGGGCATGAGCGTGGGGCTGGCACTCATGTTCACCCCGCTCCTCACCTCGGCGCTGGGCTCCCTGCCGCATCACCTCTACTCCCATGGCAGCGCCACCGTGTCCACACTGCAGCAGGTTGCCGGGGCTGCGGGGACCGCCCTCTTCGTCACGGTGATGACCCGACGGTCCGTGGCCGACATCGCGACTGGCTCGTCGGCGCTCGACGCCACCGCTGCGGGCGTCCATGCGGCGCTGCTCTACGGCGGAGTCATCTCGGCTGTCGCCGTCGTGGTGGCGCTCTTCGTCCGGGGCTCGACCCCTGCGCACTCTGAGCACTGATCGGGCTCTACGGCTGGGACCACGACAGCAGCAGTCCTCCCAGCAGAAGTAGTGCCAGACCCGTGAGCGGCAACACCCACACCTCGTACACCCCGAAGGTCCACCGATGGGTCATGTCGCGGAAGACTGCGGTGAGGAGGCTGAAGCAGCCCAAACCCACGAGCAGTGATCCGGCGACGAGGAGGATGTTCATGACGTCCCCATCGTCAACCCGCGGACCCGAGCGGGGAATGGGTTCTGCCGTCAAGGAAGCATCAAGAACCGCTTCCGACGCCCCGCAGGCCTGACAATGGTTGGGTGAACCATGACCCGGGCCGTCTCCGCGTCTACCTGGGCGTCGCCCCAGGAGTCGGCAAGACCCACGCGATGCTCAGCGAAGGGCTGCGCCGTCGCGGTCGGGGCACCGACGTCGTGATCGGCCTCGCGGAACCGAGGGGTCGTTCCACCGTCCTGGAGCTCGCGGCCAGGCTGGAGACCCTCCCGGCCCTGGTGGACCCGACCACCGGGCGACGTGAACTCGATGTCGCCGGGCTCCTCGCACGTGCGCCGCAGGTGGCACTGGTCGACGACCTGTCCCACCTCGACCCGACCGGCACCCACCCTCTCCGTTGGCGAGCTGTGCAACAGGTTCTCGAGGCCGGTATCGATGTCGTGACCTGCGTCGACATCCACCATCTCGAGTCCCTGTCCGGTCTCGTCGAATCCCTCACCGGCCACCTGAGCGGCCCGTCGGTTCCCGATGCAGTGGTGCGCGGGGCGGAACAGGTCGAGCTGGTGGACATGACCCCGGAGGCGCTGCTGCGCCGACTGGCCCACGGTTCCCTGGACCCGCCCGAGCAGATCGATGCGTCCCTGCATCCGCTCCACCGGACCGGCAACCTGGTTGCGCTCCGTGAACTCGCCCTGCTCTGGCTCGCCGATCGGGTGGAGGAAGATCTCGAGGCCTACCGCCATCAGCACGGCGTCTCGCCCGACCGGGAGTCCCGGCCACGTGTGCTCGTCGCGGTCAGCGGTGAGGTCGGTGGCGAGACGCTGATCCGCCGTGGTGCTCGGATCTCGTCCCGGGGGTCCGGGGAGCTCCACGTCGTGCACGTCGCCGAGCGCCGGCCCAAAGCGCCCTCCGCACACCTGGGTCGCCTCCGAGCCATGACCGACGACCTGGGAGGACGCTGGCACGAGTCCGTGGGCGATGACGCCGTGGAGACCATCCTGACGGTGGCGCGCGGTACCGACGCCACTGACCTGGTCGTCGGGGCCACCCACCACGGCAGGTGGCGCACGCTGCTCCACCCGGGGACGGATGTCCAACTGGTCGCCGGCGCCAAGGACATCAACGTGGTGGTCGTCGGTCAGCCGAGCGAGCGGACGGTGCCGACCAGCCGACGCACCGGGAGCCTGGGGGCGCGGCGCGTGTGGTGGGGTGCCCTCCTCGCATCCACCGTCCCGCCGTCGGTCGCGGCCGCGCTCAGCGGGTCCCCCGGCTCGGCAGAGCTGGCGGTGGGCTCCATGCTCCTGCTGACCAACGTGGTGGGCTGCGCACTGGTCGGAGGTCGCTGGCCGGCCGTCGCTGGGGCGGTCGCCGGCAGCCTCTCGCTCAACTGGTTCCTCACCACCCCCCAACACACTCTGGCGATCGATGATCCGGTGGGGGTCATCTCCCTGCTGCTCTTCCTGGTCGTCGCGGTCGCCGTCGCCTCCGTGGTCGACACCGCCGTACGTCGTCGGGCCAGGGCCGACCGTGCCCGGCAGGAAGCCGATGACCTCACCGCCCTCAACCGTGCGCTCATGCGTGGCAAGGACGACCCCAGCCACCTCCTGGAACTGCTCAGGGAGCGGTTCGACTTCGCCGCCGTGGCCCTGCTGCGCAGCGACGACGAGGGGTGGGGGGTGGTGAGCAGTGTGGGCGAGGATCCGCCGCACACACCCGATGAGGCGACCGATTCGGCGTCGGTCTCCCCCACGCTCATGGTGGCGGCCCGCGGTTCCGCTCCCCTTCCGGTGCATCACGCGAACGTGTTGATCGCCTTCGCCACCCACCTGGGCGCTGCTCTCGAGCGCCAGCAGTTGCGCGCCCAGTCCGCGGAGGTCGAGCGGCTCAGGGAGGGCAACCGGGTGCGCACTGCCCTGCTGGCTGCCCTGTCCCACGACCTGCGCACTCCCCTGTCCAGCATCAAGGTCGCGGTGTCGGGGCTGAGGGACGACGACGTGGAGTGGTCCGAGGACGACGTGAAGGAACTGTTGGCCACCATCGAGGACTCCACCGACCGGTTGCACGGCATCCTGGCCAACCTGCTCGACCTCAGCCGACTCCAGGCCGGAGTGGTCCTTCCCACCTCGCACGAGGTCGGACTCGACGACGTGGTCTCGAGCACGCTGTCGCGGCTGCCACTGGGCGAGACCGTCAACCTGGAGTTCGACGATGACCTACCGCCGGTGTGCGCGGACGCCGGATTGCTGGAGCGCGTGGTCGCCAATCTGGTCGACAACGCCCTGAGGTATTCACCCCCGATGAGCACCGTCACCGTGCTGACCAGCCATGTGTCGGGGCGCGCCCGACTCGCCGTCGCTGACCACGGACCCGGGGTCCCGGACGACCTCAAGGAGCAGATGTTCCTGCCCTTCCAGAGGGGGGACGACATCCCGGGTTCCCAGGGCGTCGGTCTGGGTCTGGCCGTCGCGCGGGGCCTGACGGAGGCCATGGGCGGTCGTCTCTCCGCCCAGGACACCCCCGGGGGCGGCCTCACCATGGTCCTCGACCTGCCGACGGGGCGCCCGTACGCCGCGTCGGCCAGTCAGGCGCTCCAGCCATGACGACCGTGCTCGTCGTCGACGACGATCCCGCGATGGTTCGCACGCTGTCGATGAATCTCACCGCCCGTGGCTACGATGTGGTGACCGCCGGCAGCGGTACGGAGGCGCTGGCCCGGGTCCACGGGGCCGATCTGATCCTGCTCGACCTGGGGCTTCCCGATCTCACCGGGGTCGAGGTGCTCACCCGACTTCGCCGCACCAGTGCACTCCCCGTCATCGTCGTCTCCGCACGCCATGACTCGCGGGACAAGATCGCCGCCCTGGACGCAGGGGCCGACGACTACGTCACCAAGCCCGTCGGCATCGACGAACTCCTGGCCCGGATCCGAGCGACCGTGCGGCGGGTGCCGGCTGTCCACCCGGTGTTCGAGAGCGACCTCCTGCGCATCGACGTCGCGGAGAAGCAGGTCTGGCGTGATGGGCACGAGGTCCGTCTCACCCCCACCGAGTGGCGTGTCCTCCACACCCTGCTCGCCCGGCCCGGCAGCCTCGTCGGGCAGCAGGAACTGCTCCAGGCAGTCTGGGGGCCAGCGTACGAGAAGGAGACCCACTACCTCCGCGTCTACATGGCCACCCTGCGCAAGAAGCTCGAGGTCGACCCTTCCCGCCCCCGGCACCTGGTCACCGAACCTGGAATGGGCTACCGCTTCGTCCCCTGAAGCGCACACCAGGACACGTCACGACCAATCTTGACGCCGTCTTGACGCCGGATCAGCCCCGAAGCGTTCCCTCGGTGGCGCACAGTGGAGTGGGGCGTCCCGCACGGCCCCGCAACGATGCCACGCGTGTCGCCGACTCCCACCGATCGAAAGTGTCCCTGCGTGCCCAGCATGGTCAGCCCGTCCCGACTCAGGCCCTCAACCTGGCGGGTGATCCGGCATCCGGCCCAGGCAGTGGTCCTCGGCTTCGCTGCGACCACGGGCCTGGGCACCCTGCTGCTGATGTTGCCGGTCTCGCGCTCCGGCGAGGGGGGTGCGCCCTTCGTCACTGCCCTCTTCACGTCCACGAGCGCGGTGTGCGTCACCGGTCTCGTGATCGTTGACACCCCGTCGTACTGGTCCGGCTTCGGCGAGGCGGTGATCATGGCCCTGATCCAGGTCGGGGGCTTCGGAATCATGACGTTCGCCTCCCTCCTGGGGTTGTTGGTGTGGCGCCGGATGGGGCTGCGCACCCGACTCACGGCTGCGGCCGAGACCAAGGCTGTCGGCCTGGGAGACGTACGGTCGGTGGTCAAGGGCGTCGTGAAGGTCAGCCTGGTCATCGAGGCGGCAACCGCGCTCTGCCTGACACTGCGCTTCTGGCTCGCCTATGACGAGCCCTTCCGGACCGCGCTCTACCACGGGGTGTTCCATGCGGTGTCGGCCTTCAACAACGCTGGCTTCGCGCTCTACTCCGACAGTTTGATGGGTTTTGTCTCCGACCCCTGGATCTGCTTGCCGATCTCTCTGGCCGTGATCATCGGAGGAGTGGGATTTCCGGTCCTCTTCGAGCTGCGCAAAGAGTTCAGGCGGCCCCGCACGTGGAGTCTGCACACCAAGATGACCTTGTCCATGACCGCCTTCCTGCTCAGCACCGGCACCCTCTTCGTCATCGCCAATGAGTGGAGCAACCCAGCCACGCTCGGGTCGCTCGACACACCCGGACGTCTCCTCGCCGGGTTCTTCCAGGCGGTGATGCCACGGACAGCCGGTTTCAACTCGCTTGACTACGCACAGATGAACGAGAGCACGCTCCTGGGCACCAGTGTGCTGATGTTCATCGGCGGCGGCTCCGCGGGCACAGCCGGAGGCATCAAGGTCACGACCTTTCTCCTGCTCTTCTTCGTCATCTACGCCGAGGTCCGCGGCGAACGCAACGTCGTCGCCTTCGACAGGCGTATCGACGATCGAGCCATGCGCCAAGCCCTCACCATCGTCCTGTTGTCCATCGGCGCAGTGACGACCTCGACGATCGCTCTGATGGAGATGACCGCGCTTTCCACCCATGACGTCCTCTTCGAGGTCGTCTCCGCCTTCGCCACCGTGGGGCTCTCCACCGGGATCACCGCCGATCTTCCCGCCGGCGGTCACCTCGTCCTCACCGCACTGATGTTCCTGGGCCGCCTCGGCCCGATCACCCTGGTCTCCGCTCTCGCGATGCGTGAGCGCCAGCGTCTGTACGAACTACCGGAAGGAAGGCCGATCATTGGCTAGGCACATGCACACCAACGGAGTCGTCGTCATCGGACTGGGCCGCTTCGGCCGGTCGCTGGCGCTGGAGCTGGTCAACGAGGGCACCGAGGTGCTCGGCGTCGACAGTGATCGCAAGATCGTCCAGGCCCTCGCCGGACGTCTCACCCATGTCGTCGAAGCCGACTCCACCAACGAGGAGGCCATGCGCCAACTCTCCGTCAACGAGTTCGACCGCGCCGTCATCGGTGTCGGCAACGATCTCGAGGCCAGTCTGCTGTCGGCATCGGTCGTGCTCAACCTCGGTGTCCCGAACGTGTGGGCCAAGGCGATCAGTCACTCCCACGCCCGCATTCTCAGTCAGATCGGGGTCCACCACGTGGTGCGCCCCGAGCACGACATGGGCAAGCGGGTCGCCCATCTCGTGCGCGGACGGATGCTCGACTACATCGAGTTCGACGACGGGTACGCCATCGTCAAGACGACCCCACCGGCATGCATCCTCGGGGTCCCCCTGGCTTCCTCCGGGGTGCGCACCAAGTTCGGTGTCACCATCGTGGGCATCAAACGCACTGCCGAAGACTTCACCCACGCCACCGAGACCACCGTCGTTCAGAGCGGCGACATCGTGATCGTCTCCGGCCCCAAGGACAAGGTGGAACGGTTCAGCGAACTCACCTGATCGTGGGTGCCGAAACCTCAGGCCGAGGCACTGCTCCACTCCCCTGACGTCCTGACCTGCTTGAGTACGCCCCGGTCCAACTGGGCCACCCGGTGGCCCACCGCGATGGCCTCCTCGAGATCGTCCGTGGCGTAGAGAGTGGTCACTCCGTGCCGCGCCTGGGCCTCCACGAGGAGCTCAGCCACTTCGTGGCGGATCTCCGGTCGCAGGTTGGCCAGGGGTTCGTCCAGGAGCAGCACCGCGGGGTCTCGTACCAGAGCGCGGGCCAGGGCGACGCGGATCCGCTGGCCGGCGGTCAGTGGTGCGGGCCGCCCACCGAGGTGGGCAAGCAGGCCCAGGGGCTCAGCAACCCGTTTGACCTGATCGGCGATCAACGCTCTGCCCAGCCCGCGCTGCGTCAACGGCAGGGCAATGTTCTGGGCCACCGTGAGGTGCGGATAGAGCGCATAGTTCTGGAAGACCATGCTCACCAGCGGCGTGCTGGGCGAGGGGTTGGAGACGTCGACGCCCCCGATCAGCACCCGACCGCTGCTGATCGGCACGAGTCCGGCCACGATCCGCAGGACCGTCGACTTGCCTGCGTTGGGGGCCCCACAGAGCACCAGCAACTCACCGCTGCCGACCCGGAGCTCGAGCGCAGAGACGGCCGCGGTCTCCGCTCCGGCGTACTGGGTGGTGGCCCGCTCGAACCTGATCTCTGACATGGGACTCCCCTCGCTGCGACGTGACGCACAGGTGCGTCGAGTCGAACTCTCGTCCACGTCGTCCTGCTCGTCGTACCCGATACGAATGATCCCCGACCGTCTCCGCCCCAGCACGCCAGATCCTTTGCCGACCCGCAACCTGATGGACACACGTCGAAACATCCCCGTCGCCGACGCTACCTAGCGTCGAGTCTCAGCAGACGTGGAGATCCACGTCATGAGCGGGGGCTCCATGGACACCGATGACTTTGCACGCGTGACCCGGGTCAGCCCAGATGACCGTCGCAGCGCCACCCGCGACCAGCAGTCCCCGGTCCTGATCGCCATGACAGTCCTGGCGACCGTGGGGGTCCTGGTCTACGCGGCGTTCCTGCTGAGTCCGAGCAATCGCGGGGACATGCTGCCGTGGCTGCTGGTGATGGCGGCCGAGGGCGTCCTGGTCGCGCACGCACTGCTGGCCATGTGGATCGTGCTGTCGGCCGGCAGAGACCCGCGCGGTTACCACTACTGGGACACACGGGACCGCCTCTTCGGTCGAACGGGACTGGAGGGCCCACTCTCCTTGTCGGGTGGCGAGGTCACCGTGGAGGTCTTCGTGACCGTCTACGGCGAGCCGGTGCCCGTCGTGCGGCGCACCGTTGAGGCAGCGCTCGCCATCCGTGGTCGCCACCGCACCTGGCTGCTGGACGACGGGGACTCCGACGAGATGCGTGCCCTGGCCCAGGAGCTCAACTGTCGCTACCTGCGTCGTCTCAGCGGCGGAGGGGCCAAGGCGGGCAACATCAACCACGCCCTGACCCAGGCGAAGGGAGACTTCTTCTGCATCTTCGACGCTGACTTCGTCCCGAGTCCCAGTTTCCTGGAGGAGGTGCTGCCGTTCTTCTCCGACGACAACGTCGCCTTCGTGCAGACCCCTCAGACGTACGGAAACCTGCACACGATGATCGCGCGCGGCGCCGGCTACATGCAGACCGTCTTCTACCGTTTCGTGCAACCGGGCCGCAACCACTTCAACGCGGCCTTCTGCGTCGGGACCAACGTGATGTTCCGGAGGACGGCAGTCTCCGAGATCGGAGGGATCTGGGCCGATTCGAAGTCCGAGGACGTGTGGACGTCGGTGAAGCTCCACGAGCGGGGGTGGCGCAGTGTCTACCTGGCCCGGTCGCTGGCGGTGGGCGACGCCCCGGAGACGATCGAGGCGTACTCCAAGCAGCAGCTGCGTTGGGCCACGGGTGGCTTCGAAATCCTCCTGCGCTACAACCCCTTCTCCCCACGCCGGCGGCTCACCCTGGACCAACGGATCATGTACGGCATCACCGCCACGCACTACCTGACCGGGATCGCGCCCGGCCTGTTGCTCTTCGTGCCGCCGCTGGAGATCTACCTCGACCTGCACCCGGTGGACGTGAGCGTGGGCTTCGCGCAGTGGCTCGCGGTGTACGCCGGCTTCTACGTCATGCAGATCGTGCTGGCCTTCGCCACGCTGGGCAGTTTCCGGTGGGAGGTCCTGATGCTGGCGGCGGTCTCGTTCCCCATCTACCTGCGAGCTCTCCTCAACGTCATAGCCCATCGTGAGCAGAAGTGGCACGTGACCGGTTCCGCGCACGCCACTTCGTCGCCGTTCAACTTCATCATTCCCCAGGTGGTGACGTGGTTCTTCCTCCTGCTCACCTCCGGCGTCGCGGTGTGGCAGATCAACCGGAACGAGACCGTCACCCTCGGCGCGGCCTGGAACATCACCAACACCGTCATCCTGACCACCTTCGTCGTCGTGGCCTGGCGTGAGGCGCGCACCATCCGCCGGGGCAGGCGTGTGCGGTCGGTCCAGCCCGTTGCGGTCGCCTCTGTCGTCGAGGCCGCAGCATGACGTGGCGCAACAGGTTGCGGTTGTGGACCGCCCTCCTCCTGGTGTTGGTCGTGACGGCGGGGCTCACCCTCCTCCTCAACCAGCGGGAGCGCCAGGTCTTCAGCACGAACGCCGCCGTCCAGGTCACCGAGCACCAGGTGGGCTCCGACTACGGCGGCATCATGGTCGACCAGTTCGTGGAGCCGGACACCGAGGTGCGACGGGGCGAGAGACTCTTCACCATCTCCTCCTTCGCCCTCCAGAAGGACCTGGACAACGGTCTCGAGGCCCAGTCGACCCCGGCCTACGACCTCGACACGGACACCGGTCTGGTCACCTACCTCGCCTCCGCCGACGGAAAGCTGCAGGAGTTCGAGGTCCGCCAGGGGGGTTACGTCCCCGGCGGCGTGACGATGGCGGTGATCGCCCAGGAGAACACCGAATTCGTCAAGGCCCAGTTCCGCCTCGATCCGGTGGACTACGTCCGCATCCGCGTCGGTGGGCGCGCCGACGTGGAGCTCCCCAACCGGCGGATCCTGCGAGGAGAGGTCAGTTCGGTCAGCGTCGAGACCGTCGACGGACTGGCCTATGCCACCGTCTCCGTCCAGGCGCCCGAGCTGCGTGACGACGCGGTCGCGGCGTTTGCCCAACCCGGTGCTCCGGTCACGGTGGCGCTCACCCTGCACGACGACGGCATCCTCGCCGGACCCACCGACGCCTTCCTCCAGTGGTTGCACCGCGTCGGAGTGCGTTGATGCGGTGGGGGGTGGTGGGCATCGGCCTGGCCGCGGTGGCGCTGACCGCGTACGCGGTGGTGGGCCGGCCGGACGCCACCCGGGACCCGGAGGCCATGGTGCCGCTGCCCGCCGCAGAGCCGGCGTTGCCCGCCGCCACCCTCGCACCACTCGTCGAGCAGCTGCCCGAGCTCGAGCTGGCTGACCTTCCCGCGATGCGGCTGGCCTCAGGGCTGACCCCACCCACCAACCGATGGTTCTCCGGTCTGGTCTTCGCGCCGGCCCCCCAGCCGGTGTTCCCGCTTCCTCTCTCGTTCCGCGCCGATGACCGCACGTTCGACTACGGGTTGCCTCAAGTGGTGACCAGCACCGACCACATCGTCAGCAGCAGCCCGAGTGACCTGGTCGTCGAGGTCGAAGGCGCAGCAAGCACGCGCATGAGTGCGTACGACGTGGCTTCGGTGACTCTCGAGACGGTCGACGACGCAGGGGCCCGCCTCGTCAGCACCACCGTGGCGCAGGGTTCTCCCTACGTCACCCACCTGGCCCTCGAGGAGACGGTCCTGGGTCTGTCCGTGGCGTTCACCGGGGAGGGAGAGCTCGCCACGGCGCGCACGCCGACCGGCACGTGGGGCGTACGTCTTCGTGACGCCCGGTTGCAGGGCAAGAAGCTCACCGTCTCCCGGGGTGGCAGCGCGGTCTTCTTCCCGGTGCCTGCCGACGGCGCAGTGGAGGAGATGGGGCGCCACGCCTCACCGCTCACCGGCACGAGCGTCTCCTTCGAGGTCGGGGCCCGTGAGGTCACGACGTCGCTCACCTACGAAACGGTTGACGACGGCCCCACAGCTCACGGACTGCTCCCCCACCACACGGTCACTGATCGCGGGCGCTGCGACCTGGGCTCATGGCCCACGGTCTACGGCGCGTTGGAGATGTGCGGGGGACGGACCCTGCAGTGGTCGGCGCCTCGACTGCGTCCGCGCGCCGAGCTTGACCTGTCAGAGATCTCCGCGAAGCAACGTGAGGAGCTGGCGAGCCAGGTCCGGGCAGACGTGAGAGCCCTCCCGGACCCCCCGGCCGACACCTACTTCGGGGGCAAGCACGCCTATCGGACGGCCCAACTGCTCTCGATCGCGAGCCAGGTGGGCGCCGAGGGCGCCGAGAGCTCCGCCCTGGAACATCTCTCCGCCCTGCTCACGAAGTGGACCGAGGTCCAAGGGTGTGACACCCGGCAGGAGTTCTGCTTCGGCTATGCGCCCGAGTGGAAGGGAGTCGTGGGTCGCACCCCCTCCTTCGGCTCCGAGCTCTTCAACGACCACCACTTCCACTACGGCTACTTCCTCTACGCTGCAGCCGTTCTCGCGGCCCACGACCCTCAGGTCATCGAGACCTTGAGACCGGTGATGACCCTGCTGGCCGCTGACATCGCGGGCGGTGAGGACACGGGGCTCACCCCGCAGTGGCGCCCCTTCGACGTGTACGCATCGCATTCCTGGGCGTCCGGCACCAGCGACTTCGCCGACGGCAACAACCAGGAGTCGTCCTCCGAGGCGGTCACTGCGTGGGCTGGTCTGGAGCTCTGGGCCCGGACCGTGCAGGACCCCGCTCTGGAACGACAGGCCGCCTGGATGCATGCCTCCGAAGCGCACGCAGGCGCGCACTACTGGACCGGTTTCGACCTGGACGACCCGGTCTACGACGGCTTCGGACACTCCGTGATGGGCATCAACTGGGGAGCGAAGCGCGACCACGGCACGTGGTTCTCCGCCGCGAGCTCGGCCGTCCTGGGGATCCAGTTGATTCCGATGAGCCCCTCCATCGACCACCTCGCGGGCGACCCGGATCGCATCCGCATGAATGCCCGTGGGAGCGGCGACGGCCCGCTCGCCGACTACGTGACCATGTACGCCGGCCTGGCTGGGCCCACGGATGCGCGCGAGGCCCTGGAACAGGCCCGCACCCTTCCTGCGGACGCCATCGACCAGGGCAACAGCCGCAGTTACCTCCTGGCGTTCCTGATGGCGCTGACGCGGGGCGACTGAGGCAAGGCGACTGAGGCAGGGCTCCAAGGAGACGCAGGCGGGCTCCGGTCACTGGCCGTCTGACTCCGGCGGGAGCTCGGTGACGGATTCCGTGGTGGTGGGCATGACGTCCCACGCCGCCGACAGTGCTTCGACCTCGAGATGTCGGCTTTCGCCGGGCAACAGGTCGTCCAGCCCCAGGGCCGACCAGTACGCAGGATGCCGGTCGCCGGCCAGTACGGCGGTCACCTGCCCGCGGATGGGTGCTCTGGCGTGGTGTGCCGCGACCTGGACATAGCCGCGACCCGAGTCGTCGGATCTCCAGGCCAGCGCCTTGCACTCCTTCAGCACCACCGCCCAGGCCAGGAGACCTGAGGGGTCCTCGACCGTGGCCGTGACGTCTCCCACGACGTCGATCTCGGGGCTGATGCGCAACAGGACCATGAGCTCTCGAGCAGCTGCTGTTGGGTACACCTCACACACTCCGGAATCACACGTCAGGCTTGTTCCATCTCCCATTTTCGCCACGCCGCGCTGCTTTTCAAGAGTCGGAGAGGGGTCACTTCATCTCGACGACGGCCTCCGCAGTCGCCCGCGCCGAGGGCCCGATCCCGGCAAGCGTCGCGGAGGCCGGTCCCGTCCAGTCGCCGTATCCCACCAGGTGCAGTCGTGGTTCGTGGAGCGCCTGGGTGCCGGATGGTCCGCCGACCGGCACCCGGCCGTGCTCGGTCCGCAGCCCCAACGGGCGCAGGTGTCGCAGCGCGGGGCGGAAACCGGTGCACCAGATGATCACGTCGCACTCCCGTGCGGTGCCGTCGGCCCACACCACTCCTCCCGGGACCAGTCGGGTGAACATGGAATGCGGGTGCAGCACTCCTCTGTCACGGGCGTCCTTGACACTGGGGACCATCACGATGTCGCCCAACCCCGCGACGCCGCTGTGCTCACGCCCTTCCCTGAGCGCCTGGATCCGGGCTCGGGCCGTGGCGAAGAGGGCACGACCGTCCACGTCGTCGGGCAGAAAGCGAGGTGGGCGGGCGGTGACCCAGGTGGTGTCCGCCACCGTCGAGATCTCAGCCAGGATCTGCGCTGCGGAGTTGCCGCCGCCCACGACCACGACCCGTTGCCCGGCGAAGGCCTCGGGAGTCCGGTAGTCGACCGTGTGGAGTTGTTGACCGGCGAAGTCACGCATCCCCGGGTACGTCGGCCAGAAGGGTCGGTCCCACGTGCCGGTGGCGGAGACCACACGGCGAGCAGAGAAGACGCGCTGCCCCGCCGTGACCAGCAGACGACCGTCCGGGGCGTCGTCGGCCCGTGAAACTGCCTCGACCCGGTCCGGACGCAGCACCCGAAGGTCGTACCGGTCCTCGTACCGAGCGAGGTAGGCCACGACGTGGTCGCGGGGAGGAAACCCGTGGGCGGCGTCGTCCCAGGGCGGCATCATCCAGCCCGGGAGCGAGGAGAAGCTGGCCGGCGAGAACAGGCGCAGGCCGTCCCACGTACGCGGCCAGGCCCCTCCCGGCTGTTCGGCTGCATCCAGCACCACGAAGTCCTGCCCCGGGGTCAACCCGGCGCGGCGCAGGTAGAAGGCGGTGGCCAACCCCGACTGACCCGCCCCGATCACGACGACGTCCGTCTCCACGGCCGAGGAACTCCTGACGGGCGAGGCGTCGTGGCTGTCGGTCATCGGGCTGGACGCTCCCTCTTGCGGTGGGCTGCAGGCGATCGACCCTACAGCCGCTCAGACGTGGACTGGCCGAGCGTGTCCGACACTGTCGGTGCCGTAGGCTGACCGGGCTCGTGGCGCCAGGAACCCGGTGAAAGTCCGGGGCGGTTCCGCCACTGTGACCCTCGACGAGGGCAGCCAGACACTGGCCACGGGCTGATCCGACCGCTACACGGGGCGAGAACCCCGGAGGAGGAACCCGGCCATGGCCGCGTCCGCACACATCTGCCTGCTCTCGACGTCCGACACGGACCTGCTCTCCGCCCGCGCCAGCGGCGCCGACTACGGCCTGGCGAACCCCAGCCGCAGCACCGGTGTCGAGCTCGACACCGTCGTCGAGGGTGCCGATCTCGTGGTGGTCCGTCTCCTGGGCTCCCCGCACGACCTCTGGTCGGGTGTCCTCAACCTCCGGGCCGCCGGGATACCGGTCGTGGTCCTGGGCGGCGAGCAGCAGCCGAGCGCTGAACTGATGGAGCTCTCCAGCGTCCCGATCGGGGTCGCGGCCGAGGCGCATCGCTACCTCGCCGAGGGCGGCCCGGCCAACCTGGCGCAGATGCACGCCTTCCTCTCCGACACGGTGCTGCTCACCGGCGAGGGCTTCGAGCCCCCGGCAGCCATCCCGTCGTGGGGTCTCGCGGAGCGGGCTGCACCGACCGACCCGGACCTCCCGAAGGTCGGCATCCTCTACTACCGGGCCCACCAGGCCAGCGGCAACACCGCCTTCGCCCACGCGTTGGCCGATGCCGTGGACGCCACGGGACAGGCCGTCGGCGTCCCGATCTTCGCCGGCTCCCTGCGCAGCGCGCCCGACGACCTCTTCGAGGCGCTCGACGGGCTCGATGCGCTGGTGGTCACGGTGCTCGCGGCCGGCGGCAGCGTGCCTGCCTCGGTCTCCGCCGGTGGCGACGACGAGACCTGGGACGTGGAACGCATCGCGGCCCTCGACATCCCGGTGCTGCAAGGACTGTGCCTGACCAGCAGTCGGGAGGAGTGGGAGGCCAACGACGACGGTGTCACCCCCCTCGACTCCGCCAACCAGATCGCGATCCCGGAGTTCGACGGGCGCATCATCACCGCCCCGTTCTCCTTCAAGGAGATCGACGTGGACGGGCTCCCCCGTTACGTCGCCGACCCCGAGCGGTGCCGGCGCGTCGCCCAGATCGCGGTGAACCACGCCCGTCTCGGCCACGTCGCCAACAGCGAGAAGAAGGTCGCGCTGGTGCTCTCCGCGTACCCGACCAAGCACTCCCGGATCGGCAACGCCGTCGGGCTCGACACCCCGGTCTCCACCATCCACCTGCTGCGGCGCCTGCGGGACACCGGCTACGACGTCGGCGCTCCGGGCGCCATTCCGGGCCTCGACCTGGACGACGACACGGAGGCAGGCGACGCCCTCATCCACTCGATGATCGCAGCTGGCGGGCAGGACCAGGAGTGGTTGACCTCGGGTCAGCTCACCGACGCCCACGTGCGGGTCACCGCCGAGCAGTACGCCCGCTGGACCACTGACGTCCCGCAGGCTCTGCGCGACGAGATGACGAAGGCGTGGGGCGAGGCGCCCGGCAGCCTCTTCGTCAACGACGCGAACGAGATCGTCCTGGCCACCCTGGTCGCCGGCAACGTGGTGCTGCTGATCCAGCCGCCTCGCGGGTTCGGCGAGAACCCTGTCGCGATCTACCACGACCCCGACCTGGCGCCCACCCACCACTACATGGCCGCCTACCGCTGGCTCGAAGCCCCTGCGAGTGACGGCGGGTTCGGCGCCCACGCGGTCGTGCACATCGGCAAGCACGGCTCGCTGGAGTGGTTGCCCGGCAAGAACGCGGCGCTCTCGGCCGAGTGCGGCACCGACGCAGTGCTGGGCAGCCTCCCGCTCTTCTACCCGTTCCTGGTCAACGACCCCGGGGAGGGCGCCCAGGCCAAGCGCCGCGCCCACGCCACCATCATCGACCACCTGATCCCGCCGATGGCCCGGGCAGAGACCTACGGAGACATCGCTCGTCTGGAGCAACTGCTCGACGAGTACGGCAACATCGCCGCGATGGACCCCGCCAAGCTGCCGGCGATCCGTGGCGAGATCTGGCAGTTGATGAAGGCCGCTGAGCTCCACCGCGACCTGGGGTTGGAGGAGCGCCCCGGCGACGAGGACTTCGACAGCTTCCTCCTGCACGTCGACGGGTGGCTCTGCGAGATCAAGGACGTCCAGATCCGCGACGGTCTGCACGTGCTCGGTCAGGCACCCGTCGGCGACGCTCTGGTGAATCTGGTCCTGGCTGTCCTGCGCGCCTCACAGGTCTGGGGCGGCGTCGGCAACGCGGTCCCCGGGCTGCGGGCAGCGCTCGGACTCTCCGACGGCGCTTCGACCGTGCAGGTCGATGCCTTCGAGGCGGAGGCCAGGTCACTGGTGACGGCGTTGGCCGACGCCGACTGGGACCCGGCCGCCGTCGACGCCCTGCACCCCGACCCCGACGTGCGGACCGCACTGACTTTCGCAGCCACCCAGGTGGTCCCCCGCCTCACGCAGACGACCGACGAGCTCGACGTCCTGCTCCGTGCGCTGGAAGGTGGCTTCGTGGCGGCCGGCCCGTCGGGCTCTCCGCTGCGGGGCCTGGTCAACGTTCTCCCGACGGGGCGCAACTTCTACACCGTCGACCCGCGTGCGATCCCGTCCCTGTTGGCCTGGCAGACAGGTCAGGCGATGGCCGAGTCGCTGGTGCAGCGCTACCTGGACGAGACCGGTGAGCACCCGACCTCGGTGGGCCTCTCGGTGTGGGGAACGAGCGCAATGCGTACCTCCGGCGACGACGTGGCCGAGGTCCTCGCCCTGCTGGGGGTCCGACCGCAGTGGGACGACATGTCGCGTCGGGTCAACAACCTCACCGTCATCGGCCTGGCGGAGTTGGGCCGGCCCCGCATCGACGTCACCGTGCGGATCTCGGGCTTCTTCCGCGACGCCTTCCCCCACGTGGTCTCGATGCTGGACGACGCGGTCCAGTTGGTCGCCGACCTCGACGAGCCGGACGAGATGAACTTCGTACGTGCCCATGCCCGGGCCGACCTCGAGGAGCACGGTGACGCACGTCGTGCCACCACCCGGATCTTCGGCTCCAAGCCGGGGTCGTACGGTGCCGGCATCCTCCAGGTCGTGGAGTCGGGCGGGTGGCGCGACGACAACGACCTGGCCGAGGTCTACACCGCGTGGGGTGGTTTCGCCTACGGCCGCGGTCTGGACGGGGCCCCGGCCGCCGACGACATGCGTACGGCGTACCGGCGGATCAAGGTCGCGGCGAAGAACGTCGACAGCACCGAGCACGACATCGCCGACTCCGACGACTACTTCCAGTACCACGGCGGGATGATCGCCACCGTGCGCGCGCTGACGGGCTCGGACCCCAAGGCGTACGTCGGTGACTCCACCTCGCCCGACGCGATCCGCACCCGCACGCTCCAGGAGGAGACCAACCGGGTCTTCCGGGCCCGGGTGGTGAACCCGCGTTGGATCTCCGCGATGCAACGCCACGGCTACAAGGGCGCGTTCGAGCTGGCCGCGACCGTCGACTACCTCTTCGGTTTCGACGCCACCGCCGGGGTGGTGCACGACTGGATGTACGAGTCGTTGGCGAGCTCGTACGTGCTCGACGAGACCAACCAGGCCTTCCTGCGCACGTCGAACCCGTGGGCGCTGCGCGGCATCGTCGAGCGCCTGCACGAGGCAGCCGAGCGTGGGCTGTGGGCCGAGCCGGACAGCGAGACCCTGGCTTCGCTGCAGAAGGTCTACCTCGAGGTCGAGGGCGATCTGGAGGACGACCAGCAGTGAGGCACGTGCACGTGGTCGGCTTCGGCATGGGCCCTCAGCACCTGACCTCGGAGGCCGTGACGGCTCTGGCCGCGGCCGACTACGTGCTCGCGGTGCGCAAGGGCAGTGACGACGAGCTGCTCGAGGTCCGCCGGCGGATCTGCGCCGAGCACGACCTCACCCTGGTGGAGGTGCCTGACCCCGAGCGGGACCGCGACGACCCGGCCGACTACCCCGCTGCGGTGACGGCCTGGCACGCTGCGCGCGTCGACGCGTACGCCGCGGAGCTCACCGCCCGGCCCGGGACCGCGGCCTTCCTCGTCTGGGGTGACCCCGCGCTCTACGACTCGACCTTGCGGATCCTCGACCAGCTGGCCGAGCGGGAGGAGTTGGCGGGGTTGACGTGGGACGTGATCCCGGGCATCAGCGCCCCGCAGGTGCTCGCGGCGCGGCACCGGATCGTGTTGCACGAGGTGGGTCAGCCGATGCACCTGACCACTTCTCGGCGGCTGCGCGAAGCGGTGGACTCCGGCCAGCGCAACGTGATGGTGATGCTCGGCTCCGCGCCCAGCCTGGGGCAGCTGCACGACCTGGATGACTGGCAGATCTGGTGGGGCGCCAACCTGGGTGCCACCGGAGAACGCCTGGTCGCCGGACGGGTCGGCGAGGTCCTCCCGGAGCTGCTCACCGCACGGGAGGATGCGCGCGCCGAGGCCGGCTGGGTGATGGACACCTACCTGCTGCGGGCCCCGACCGGAGCCCCGGCATGAGTGGACTGCTGGTCGCCGGCACCACGTCGGACGCCGGGAAGTCGGTCGTCACCACGGGTCTGTGCCGCGCGTTTGCCCGCCGCGGGGTCTCGGTGGCGCCCTTCAAGGCACAGAACATGTCGAACAACTCGATGGTCTGCTTCGACCGCGACGGGAGCCCCGCAGAGATCGGCCGGGCCCAGTGGGTGCAGGCGCTCGCCGCCCGGGTGACCCCTGAGCCGGCCATGAATCCCGTGCTCCTCAAGCCGGGGTCGGACCACCGCAGCCACGTCGTGGTGATGGGTCAACCCGCCGGCGAGGTGTCGGCGGGCGACTTCGCCACCGGACGCCGGCACCTGGCGCGGGCCGCCCACGCGGCGTACGACGATCTCGCCGCCCGCTTCGACGTGGTGGTGGCCGAGGGGGCAGGGAGCCCGGCCGAGATCAACCTGCGCGCCAGCGACTACGTGAACATGGGGCTGGCACGGCACGCCGACCTCCCGGTGGTGGTGGTGGGTGACATCGATCGTGGCGGGCTCTTCGCGGCGATGTTCGGCACGCTCGCGCTGCTCCAGCCCGCCGACCAGGCGTTGGTGGCGGGCTTCGTGGTCAACAAGTTCCGTGGAGACCTGGGGTTGCTGCGTCCGGGGCTGGTGCGGTTGGAAGCGCTCACCGGCCGGCCGGTCCACGGCGTGCTGCCGTGGCACCCGGATCTGTGGCTCGACTCCGAGGACGCTCTCGACCTGGAGGGGCGGCGCACCCGCACGGCGGCGCGGGTGCGGGTGGCGGTCGTACGACTCCCCCGGATCAGCAACTTCACCGACGTCGACGCGCTCGGGTTGGAGCCCGACCTCGACGTCGTCTTCGTCTCCGACCCGCGTGACCTGGCTGATGCCCACCTCGTGGTGCTACCGGGCACCCGGGCCACGCTCGCCGACCTGGCCTGGTTGCGTACGCGCGGGCTCGACGCCGCGATCACCGCCCACGCCGCGGCGGGGCGGCCGGTGCTCGGCATCTGCGGCGGCTTCCAGATGTTAGGGCGCGAGATCCGTGACCCCGACGGCGTCGAGGGCGCGGTCGGTGCGTACGCCGAGGGACTCGGCCTGCTGCCCGTGGCCACCGCCTTCGCCGCCGAGAAGGCGCTGCGTCTGCCGTCCGGCGCAGCTCTCGGCGCACCCGCCGAGGGCTACGAGATCCATCACGGACGGATCACCCGCGACGACGGTGCCGAGGAGTTCCTCGGCGGGGCACGCACGGCTCAGGTCTTCGGCACCATGTGGCACGGCAGCCTCGAGGGCGACGCGTTCCGGGCCGCCTTCCTCGCCGAGGTGGCGGGACTCGCTCCGTCGGGCGTCAGTTTTCCGGCCGCCCGCGAGCGTCGCATGGAGCTCCTCGCCGACCTCGTCGAAGCACACCTCGACGTCGATGCCCTGCTCGCCCTGGCCCGGGATGGCGCACCTGACTCCCTCCCGATCCTGGCCGTGCCCGCGCTCGCCAGGCCCGCGCTCGCCAGGGAAGGTCAGCGATGAAGGTCCTGCTGCTCGGCGGCACTGCGGAGGCGCGTGACCTCGCGAGTCTGCTCGTGCAGGCCGACGTCGACGTCACTTCGTCGCTGGCGGGACGGGTCGACCGGCCGCGACTGCCGGTGGGACCGGTGCGGATCGGTGGATTCGGCGGCGTGGCCGGGCTGCGGAGCGCACTCGTCGACTACGACCTGGTCGTGGACGCCACCCATCCGTTCGCGCGTGGGATGAGCGCCAACGCGGTCGAGGCCTGCGCGGGCGAGCAGGTCCCCCTGCTCCGGTTCGAGCGGCCGGGCTGGGAGCCTGACCCAGCCTGGCGCTACGTGACCACCCACGACGAGGCAGCCGTGCTGGCGGCTTCGCTGGGCGAGCGCCCCTTCCTCACCGTCGGGCGCCAGGAGCTGGCCCGGTTCCTCCCGGCCCTCACCGACGCGCACGTGCTGGCCCGGGTGGTCGACGCGCCGGACATCTCGCTGCCACCGTCATGGCGGTTGCTGACCAGCCGTGGTCCGTACACGCTCGCGGGCGACCTGGAGGTGATGGGTGAGCACCGCTGCGACGTGCTGGTCACCAAGGACTCCGGCGGCACCTACACCTGGCCCAAGATGCAGGCGGCCGCTGAGCTCGACATCCCCGTCGTGGTCGTCGAACGGCCTAGGCCTGACCCCCGTGCGCTCGTCGTCGACACGGTGGGTCCGGCTCTGGAGTGGGTGCTGTCGCACCGTTGAGTGGGGCTCGCTCAGGGTCGCTGACCCCGAGCGGCCACTCCAACGGCCGCGGCGAGGGCGACCACACCCGCGCGTCCTGCAAGGCCGGTGGATCGGGGGATGTCATCGCGCGTGGGAGCGGGCCCGTCCCCCATGGTGGGACGGCGCTCGAGCCGGTCTCCGTACTGGTTGGTGCCCCCCAGCGTGACCCCGAGAGCCCCGGCGAACGCTGACTCCACCACGCCGCCGTTCGGGCTGGGGTGCTTTGCGGCATCACGCCGCCAGGTCTGCCACGCTGCACCGGCTCGACCAGGTGCGGCCACGAGCACCGACAGTCCGGCCAGCCGCGAGCCCGGCAGGTTGAGCAGATCGTCGAGACGCGCGGAGGCCCACCCAAAACGTTCGTAGCGCGGGTTGCGGTGTCCCACCATCGCGTCCAGCGTGTTGGCCGCCCGGTGGGCCAGGAGACCGGGAACTCCCGCCGCCGCGCCCCACACCAGTGGTGCCGTGACGGCGTCGGAGGTGTTCTCCGCGACGGACTCGACCACCGCTCGCGCCACCTCGTCGGGCGACAGGCTGCTCGTGTCGCGACCGACCAGGTAGGTGAGGCGGTGACGTGCGCCGGCCAGGTCGTCGTCGGCCAGGAACCGGTGGACCGCCAGCGCCTCGCGCTCGAGACTCCGGCCGCCCAGCACCGTCCACGTGGCGAGGGCCGTGACCACGACATGCAACCCCGGCCGGTGACGGCAGAGCCGCTCAAGGCCGACCCCCAGCCCGGCGGAGCCACCCACGAGCAGGGCTGTGTACGCCGTCCCCCAGGCGCGCGAGTCGTCGTACAGGCGGCCTTCGAGTCGAGCAGCAAGAGTGCCGAACCCGGCGACCGGATGGCCGCGGCGCGGGTCGCCGAGAAGCCTGTCCGCGACGAACCCCAGCACCAGCCCCAGGGCCCGTGACGCGTTCATGCGCCGAGCGCGGCCGAGGCGCCGGCGCGTACGTCGTCCAGCGCACGCAGCAGCTGGGCAGTCGTCTCCGGTGGCCGGACGGCGATCCTGGCCCACTCCGCGTCCAGACCCGGGAAGGTGTCGGCCCGGCGCACGGCCACGCCGTGGTCACGCAACCTCTCCCGGGTCCCGCGCCCCAGCCGGGCCAGCACGAAAGAGGTCTCGGAGCCGATGACCTCGATGCCGCGCTGGTGCAGGGCGTCCACCAGCGCGGTGCGCCACTGCGCGATCCGTCTGGCCCGACGCGCGCCCTCGATCGCGGCCTCGGAGCCGGTGCAGGCGAGCGCGGCTGCGATGGCCGGTGTGGAGACCGACCAGGGCACCTGTCTGGCGGCCAGGCCGGTGATGACCCGGTCGTTGCCGAGCACGTAGCCGGCGCGGATGCCCGGGATCGACCAGTGCTTCGTCAGGCTGCGTACGACGAGCAGGCCGCGGCGCCGGTCCCCCGCCAGTGACTGGCTCGGGTCGACGACCGCGTCCATGAAGGCCTCGTCGACCACCACGACCCGTTTGGGACGACGCAGCTTGAGGATCTCCTCGGCCGGGTGCAGCACGCCGGTCGGGTTGGTCGGGTTGCCGAGGATGACCAGGTCGGCGTCCTCGGGCACCGCAGAGGCGTCGAGTCGGTAGCCGTCCTCGGGGCGGCAGTGCACCGCGGTGACGTGGTGGCCGGCCCGCTCCAGGGCCGCATGGGGTTCGGTGAACTGGGGGTGCACGACCACCGCGTGACGCCACGGTTTCCACCGGGCGACCAGTTCGAACGCCTCCGCCGCTCCGGCGGTCACCAGGACCTCGTCGGGACGACGGTGGTGCAGCTCGGCGATGGCGGCGCGTGCCGGGGTCGGGTCCGGGTAGGTGAGCGAGCGTTGGACGCCGTCGCGCAGTGCGCTCTCCAGCCAGGCGGGACGCGGCTCGGGGTGCACGTTGACCGCGAAGTCGACGAGTCCATGTCCGGTCTCCACGTCACCGTGGTGCAGCAGTGGATCTGTCACGGCCACGTCGGTCACCGTCACATCGGTAACTGCAGCGCCGGTCACTTCAGGATCGGCTGCCGGCATGCGTACGACCGTGGCCGACGGCGCCCGCACCGTGACCGGGGTGGCGCGGGCCGCGGCCTCGGCCAGTCGCCGCGCCATCACCGGGTGTCCGGCCCAATGGGTGTGCAGGTAGGAGGCGTGCAGGGTGGGGGTGCCCGCCCCGATCAGTTCGCCGTCGATCTCCCAGGCGGGCGTCCACCCGCGCGCAGGTGCAGTCAGCGCAGTGCGATGGAACTCATGGCCGTGCACCCGCTCCCCGGCGCGGGTCAGCAGGTTGTCGCTCGCCGCGATCGCCTCCGGATAGCGCAGCACCAGACGCTCCCCCATCGCCGCACTGGTGCCGATCACACCCGCCATCGCGGAGCCGTCCAAGGAGTCGATGAGGTAGAGGAGTCCGGCGCACTCGGCGACGGTGGGCAGCCCGGCCTTCACCGCATCCCTGACCTGCTCGAGCAGGACGCGGTTGCGGGACAGTTGCTGGACATGGACCTCGGGGAACCCGCCACCCAGCAGAAGAGCACGGGTGCCCTCGGGCAGCGCCGGGTCGCGCAACGGGTCGAAGTGGACGACGCGACAGCCCGCCGCACGCAACAACTCTTCGGTCTCGGCGTACGCGAAGGTGAAGGCCCGTCCGCCGGCCACGGCCACCACGGGCGCGTCTGCGGTGACAACGCGCACCTCACGGTGCGGGTCCCAAGCGACGGCGGTCAGGCCAGGCGCTCCCCGGGCAACGTCGAGCAGCGCGTCGAGGTCGACGTGACGCCCGACCTGCTCACCCAGGCGTTCGACCGTCTCCGCCGACTCGTGGCGCTCCCCCGCCGGGACCAGGCCGAGGTGGCGCGAGGGCGACGAGATGTCGTCCCTGCCCGGCACGACCCCCAGGACAGGGAGGCGCAGGCTGCGCTCGACCTCCGCGATGTTGCGCGCCGATCCGGCACGGTTCAGGATCACGCCCACGACGTCGACGTCCGGGTCATAGGAAGCCATGCCAGCCACGACAGCGCCGACGGAGCGCGACATCCGAGAGATGTCCACGACCAGCACGACCGGCGTACGCGTCAGCTTGGCCACGTGCGCCGTGGAGGAGAAGCCGTCGGTGCCGAGGCGGCCGTCGTGCAGCCCCATCGCGCCCTCGATCACCGCCACGTCGGCACCCCGCGCGCCGTGCAGGAGCAACGGGGCAATGCGCTCCTCACCGACCAGGTGAGGGTCGAGGTTGCGTCCGGGGCGTCCGGTGGCCAGGGCGTGGTAGCCGGGGTCGATGTAGTCGGGGCCGACCTTGTGGCCCGAGACCTCCAGCCCGCGACCGCGCAGCGCCGCCATCAGACCGGTCGAGATCGTGGTCTTGCCCTGCCCGGTCGAGGGCGCCGCGATGACCAGGCGCGGCAGGCTGGTCGCCGCCGCGACGTCGGAGCCGGCCGGACTCACCACTCGATCCCCCGTTGGCCCTTCTGGCCGACGTCCATGGGGTGCTTGACCTTGGTCATCTCGGTGACGAGGTCAGCCACCTCGACGAGCTCGGGCGCGGCGCGTCGTCCGGTGACGACCACGTGTTGGCGACCGGGGCGGTCGCGCAGCGTGGTGACCACGTCGTCGAGGTCGACCCACCCCCAGGCGATCGGGTAGACGAATTCGTCCAACACATAGAGGTCGTGGGCTTCGGCGGCCAGACGCCGCTTGATCTCCTGCCAGCCTTCGGCGGCGGTACGCGCGTGGTCTTCGGTGTCTCCCTGCTTCTTGGTCCAGGACCAGCCCGCGCCCATCTTGTGCCACTCCACCGGGCCGCCCTCGCCGGTCTCCTCGTGCAGACGGCCGAGGCGTTCGAGCACGGTCTGCTCCCCGATGCGCCACTTGGCCGACTTCACGAACTGGAAGACCCCGATGGACCAGCCCTGGTTCCAACCCCGGATTGCGAGACCGAAGGCGGCGGTGGACTTCCCCTTGCCATCCCCGGTGTGGACCATCAGCAGGGGTCGGTTGCGGCGTTGGCGGGTGGTGAGGCCGTCGTCGGGGACGGTGAGCGGCTGACCCTGGGGCATCAGAAGACCTCTTCGAGAGTGCGGGTGTCGGTGGCGGTGTCGGTCGAGGTGGCGAAGGCCGCCACCGCGCCGATGACGGTGACGGCGGGCGGGTCCACGTGAGCCGCCGCTGTGGCGATCTCGGTGACGGACGCGCGTACGACCTGTTGGTCCGGGTGACCACCGCGGGCCACGACCGCTGCCGGGGTGTCCGGATCGAGGCCGGCGTCGAGCAGGGCGGCGGTGATGGCCGGCAGCGTCGCGACCCCCATCAGGACGACCAGCGTCGTGCCGGAGCGCGTCAGGGCGGCGTAGTCGAGGGTGGAGTCGGGATGGTCGGGGGGTACGTGCCCGGAGATGACGCTGAACCCCTGCACCAACCCGCGGTGCGTGACCGGGATGCCGCCCAGGGCGGGGACGGCGACCGATGAGGTGACGCCGGGGATCACCCGGACCTCCACCTGCGCCTCGGTGCAGGCAAGGAGCTCCTCCATCCCGCGGCCGAAGACGAAGCCGTCCCCGCCCTTGAGCCGGACGACGCGCCGTCCCGCGCGGGCGTGCTCGACCAGGAGCTCATTGATCCGCGCCTGCGGGGTGAAGGCTCCGCGGGGCAGTTTGGACACGTCCACGACCAGTGCCTCCTCCCGGGCCCAGGCCAGTGCGCCTTCGGGGGCCAGGTGGTCGACGAGCAGTACGTCGGCCTGCTCGACGGCTGCGCGTCCGGCGACGGTCATCAGGCCCGGGTCGCCCGGACCTCCGCCGACCAGCGCCACGGAGCCGGGCAGCAGGGGTGCGAGCGAGCTCATCACGCCACCCGCCCGGAGACGACGTCGACCAGTCCGGTGGCGCTCACCTGCGCCATCGGGACGTGCTCGGCGCGCAGGTGGGTCGCGAGCGTGCGGGCCAACCCGAAGCGCAGCGGCCCGTCCTCACAGTCGACGACCACGCTCGGCACGCCCAGGGCTGCGACGTGCGCGGCGGCCTGGCGCGAACGTACGACCGGGTCGGCGCCTGCGGTGGCGCGGCCGTCGGTGACGAGCACCAGCAGCGGGCGCAGTCGAGGATCGCGGAGGCGTTCGCGACGCAGGACGGCGCCGGCCATCAGCAGCCCTTCCGCGAGCGGCGTACGTCCCCCGGCCGGGAGGTCGCCCAGCAGCGCGGCGGCGATCTCGACCGAGCCGGTGGGCGGCAGGGTCAGGTGGGCGTCGGCTCCGCGGAAGCTGATCATGGCGACCTTGTCGCGTCGCCGGTAGGCATCGGTGAGCAGCGAGAGGATCGCGGTCTTCACCTGGGTCATCCGGCGCCGCGCCGCCATGGAGCCGGACGCGTCGACGCAGAAGAGCAGCAGGTTGGCCTCGCGCCCCTCGCGCACGGCGGTGCGCAGGTCGGCGGGATGCAGGGTGAAGCGGCCTCGGGACCCAGCCAGATCGCTCGCGGCGGGCCCGCCGGCGTGCCGTTCGGCGGCGGCCCGCAGGGTCTCGACCAGGTGCACCGAGCCGGATGCGGAGCCGTGGCCGGGAGACGCGCCGACGCGCCGACCGCTGGCACCGAGCGCCCGGCTGCGGCGCCCCGGAGTGCCCTCGCCGACGCCGTCGACGGTGAAGAGACGTGGCCGGTAGGCGTGCTCGGCCTGGACGGTGGTGCAGCCACCGGGGCCGTCCGGCTGGGGCGCTCGCGGGGGTGCGGGCGTCTCGAGGGGTGGCTCGGGGTCCGCTACGGAGGGATCTGTCGCGGGGCCCGGGGTGTCCAGGTCAGGGGCGTCCTCGACGGCGGCGGGCGCGTCGTGGGGCTCGTCGGCGGACTCGGGGGTGTTGTCCAGGCTGTCTTCGGGAGGGGACGCGGGGTCGTCGGACGGTCCCTCGTCGGTCCCCGTGGGGTCGGTGTCAGCTGGGTCGGTGGGGTCGGGCGGTTCGGGCAGCTCGTCGTCGCCGAGGATCCGGTCGAGCAGGTCCTCGTCCAACCCGGGGGCATCGAACGGATTGCGGCGCCGGCGGTGCGGCAGCGCGAGCAGCGCCGCGGCCCGGATGTCCCCGCGGGTGACGAACCGACGCCCGGCCCACGCGGCGTGGGCGACCGCCGTACGCGCGGTGACGATGTCGGCGCGCAGGCCGTCCACCTCGAAGGCGGCGCACACCTCGGCGATCTTGAGCAGTGCGGCGTCGCCGAGGGTGACCGCGTCGAGGCACTCGCGGGCTTCGGCGACGCGGCGAGTCAGCTCGGCCTGGCTGGACGCGTACGCCGCAGCGAACTCGGCGGGGTCGCGGTCGAAGGCCAGGCGGCGTCGCACCACCTCGACGCGCAGCGCCGGCTCACGCGGTGCCGCGACCTCGACGGTGAGGCCGAACCGGTCGAGGAGCTGTGGGCGCAGCTCGCCCTCCTCGGGGTTCATGGTGCCGATCAGCACGAAACGGGCGCTGTGGCCGAGCGAGACCCCGTCGCGTTCGACGGTGACCTGTCCGGTCGCGGCCGCGTCGAGCAGCAGGTCGACCAGGTGGTCGTGCAGCAGGTTGACCTCGTCGACGTAGAGGAGGCCGCGGTGGGCACGGGCGAGCAGTCCTGGCTCGAACTCGACGGCCCCGGCGGTGAGCGCCTTCTCCAGGTTGAGCGAACCCAGCACCCGGTCCTCGGTCGCGCCGACGGGCAGCTCGACCAGGCGCACCGGACGGCTGACCACTGCGGTGGTGCCCGACGCTGCGTCGGGCGAGGTCGCCGTCGGGTCGTGCGGATCGGCGGAGAACCGGTCGGTCTCGTGCACGTCGATCCACGGCAGCACCTCGGCCAGGCCGCGGACAGTGGTCGACTTCGCGGTGCCCTTCTCGCCCCGCACGAGGACGCCGCCGATGGCGGGGCTGATCGAGGTGAGGACGAGGGCGAGGCCCATGTCGTCGAGACCGGAGGCGGTCGTCGGGTCGTACTCGCAGCCGACGACGGCAGAAAATGGGTACTTCAGTGGCACGTTGAGGCTCCCGCTCGTAGGCCATGGATGGCTTGGTCGCGAGGCCGGTCTTCGGACTGACCAAGTCACTCCTGTCGGAGTGCTCGGCTCACCGCAGCGGGCCTGTGCCGGATTTTCACCGGCTTCCCAGATTCTCCCCGTTGTCCGTCCCCACCGTTTCCGATGGCTGGGGCGCAGGGGCACCTCACGTGTTGGGCGTGACGATAGCCTCCCGACTCGTGGATGACATGACAGGCCCTCCCGGTGGACACCTCGTGACCGTGGTCGGGATCAGTGCCGACGGGGCACTCGACGCTGCGGCCGAGGCCTTGGTGCGCCGAGCCGACGTGGTGCTCGGCGGACGTCGACACCTCGACCTGGTGGCGCCGGTCGCGGGGCAGGATCGACGCCCCTGGCCCTCCCCCCTGACGCCCGCGCTGCCGTCGGTGATGGAGGAGTTGCGGGGACGTCGGGTGGTGGTGCTGGCATCGGGTGATCCCCTGGTCTCGGGCATCGGCACGACACTGGTGCGGGCCCTCGGGGCGGACGCCGTACGCATCGTCCCGGCGGTCTCGTCGGTGGCCCTGGCGCGAGCACGTATGCGCTGGTCAGCCGTGGATTCGGTGGTCGTGACGCTGGTCGGACGGCACGAGGCGCGGGTGCTGCGCGAAGTCGCTCCGGGACGCCGAATCCTGGTCCTGACGTCGGGTCCCGAGACGCCGTCGATCATCGGCGAACTGTTGACCGAGACCGGTCACCCAGACGCTGTGATGACCGTGTTGGGCGACCTCGGCAGCGAGGCCGAGTCGCGGGTCGAGAGGAGTGCGCGGGAGTGGTCGACGACCCCTGTCGACGACGTACCAGCGCTGCACGTGCTGGCCATCGAGATCCCTGCGGGCTCCGGTGCTTGGCGCTCTTCCTGGGTGGCCGGACTCCCGGACGACAGCTTCGAGAACGACGGCCAACTCACCAAGCGCGACCTGCGTGCCTCGGCCCTGGCCCGTCTCTCCCCTGCTCCCGGACAGCACCTCTGGGACGTCGGGGCCGGCGCCGGTTCGGTCGGCATCGAGTGGATGCGTGCTCACCCGACGTGCCGTACGACCGCTGTGGAGTCCGACCCGGAGCGCGCGGCACGAATCGGACGCAACGCCGTACGCCTCGGCGTGCCCGACCTACGCGTGGTGGAGGGTCGCGCCCCCGATGCGCTGACGGGCCTCGACGTCCCGGACGCGATCTTCATCGGCGGCGGCGCCACGCGGCCCGGGGTGCTGGACGCCTGTCTGGCCGCGCTGCGCCCGGGCGGTCGCCTAGTCGTGCACGGGGTGACCTTGGAGACCGAGTCGTTGCTCGGGGACGCCTACCACCGCCACGGCGGGGAGCTCACGCGGTTGGCTGTGGAGACGACGCAGCCGGTGGGGACGTTCACCGGGTGGACGCCCCTGCGGACCGTGACTCAGTGGAGTTTCAGGGGTTGAGGGCGGGTGCGCACAAGTCGGTCCTAGCGCCCAGAAGGACGCAGGTGGCACGCCGTGCTCACGATCGCGGGCAGGCCAATCCCATCCTGGCCCGGTCTACGGTGGTGCTGGCGAGTTCTTGGTGTTCACGACCTCCCACGCCCGCTACGTTGCTGTCATGACCCAGGGGGAATGGGCGCTGACCATGTCTGCGCTCTCGCTCGGAGTGTCGTCGGTGCTTGGCATCTGGCAGGTTTGGCGCTACTTCCTCGAGGGCGGCCGCGCCACGGTGACGTTGGAATTCGGCCGTCCCACGCGGACATGTTCTCGAAGCAGAGCACCGCATCGCACGGGTCCAACAACCCGTTCTTCCGCCACAGCCGTGACGACGACTACCTCGAGGTGCTGTTCGTGACCGTGGCTAATTGGGGCCGGACCGCGTTGACGGTCTCCGAGGCAGGCATCGACCTCGGGCCCACCGCGGCGTACCGATGGAAACCGCGTAAGCGCGCGCGGAACCGACACCGGGTGACACCGACCAACTTCGCCTTCGAGGGCGAGCAAACCAGGACCCCAGTCCGCCTGGAGCCGTTCGACTCGTGTCTCTTCATCTACGACGCCGAGCCGGCGCTAAGCACCGAGCTGGGCAACAAGCAGCCGGTCCGCGTCCTTCGTGGGTACGCCCTGGTCGCCGGTCGGCATAAGGCCGCGATCTCAAAGGAGTCGATGAGCGTCCCGGACGGACGAGTCCACCTCTCCGAGGAGAAGCCCTCGATACGGCGCGTCATCTACGCCGCCCTCGATCGCGACAGGCGCGCTGACGACTCACCGGCGGAGAAAGTCGGCTATTCGCCGGAGTACCTCGCGTGGAAGGTCTGGCGCGCAATGGACGAGGGAACGCCTCTGGGGCAGGCCCTCAAGAACGCCATCAACGACGACGAGGCAACAGGAGCGATGCCGATGCTCACCGCGCGAATGGCCCTGAGAAAGCACGGCTACGCGGTGGATCTCGACCCGAATGCCTAGCCCGCACATTCAGCGGGCCCGACGCGATGCGCCGCCGGCCAGCTGGCGCAGTTCAGAGGGGTTTGCCATGCGCCATACGAGGCGCGACCTGCCGCCGCATTGGCCTGAGGTTGGAAAGGCACTCGGCCACGATAAACATCCCCTGCGGATGCGACGTGAACTGACCGACCCGTGCGTTGGCCTCCTCCAGCGGAGGAGCGTCCTACTGCTTTTCGATGTGGTTGATGATGCCGAGCAGAGTGTCGGTCGCCGTGCGGAGCCGGTCGATCGACACGACGAGAGATGGCGAGTGGACAACCTCATTCCGCAGACCGCGGAGGACGTTGAGCTCCATGAACTGCTCTGAGTCGATCAGGCCAGCGTCGAACGCTGCTTGGACTTGATGCGCCAGACTACGGCGAGTATCGGGAAGGCGCTCCGACAGGGTCTTCTCCAGACCGGCCCAAGCATGCACGAACATCTTGAAGTAGAGGCCGGCGACGTCGCCATTGGCTTCAGTGACGTGCTGGTCAAGCCGCGCACGAGACGAGGGGTGTCGCGTCGCCGACATAGCCTTCCGATAGGCCTCGTACCGCTCCTCGTTGCCGGACAACATGAAGTCCGCCAACTGTTCCGCGACGGGGCGCCGCTCGAAGTCTTGCTCGAGGCTATCGAGGTATGGCGCAACAGCGTCAGCAGTCGCGACCCCTTCTTCCGTGAGGTAGCGGAACAGGATGTCGACGCGACCGACAGTGGCATCCGTAGGCACTTGGCCCAAGTCCGCGAGGCGAGAACGGAGGAACTCCCCGAGTTCGTAATGGTCCCTGAACGGTGTACTCGCGGCGTTGACTCGCGCGTCATGCGCCTTCTGCAATTGCTCAAGGGCGATCTCACCAGCGAGGACAAGCCCGTTGAGTTGGTCCAAGAGTGCGTACTCGGAGTCCGAGAGGCGTCCTTCAAGCGGCTTGTAGACAAGGTCGTGTTCGACCTCGGACCAGGCGTGCATCAGCACGGACGCTACTTGGACTTCGATGATGGCCTTCACGTAGCGGGCCTGATCGGCCGATAGGGATGCCTCCGGCATTTGGACGCGGAAGTGCCGGGCGCCATACCCGGAGAACCGCTTTCGCAGGGGCGGGTCCGATGGCCTCTCGGTGGCTGGCTCTGCGGGTCCGGACCGCGCCTCCGCGGGGAAGCGGCGCGCGTGCCGGACGTCGAGGATGTCACGAACGAGCTGCTCCGTTTCGTCCATCTGGCCGGGGAAGTAGAGGGCGATGCGGACGCCGGCTCGGTCGGCGATGTCGCCTTCGATCTCTTCGAGAGTCGCATACGGTAGTTCGCGCTCGTGATTCCGCTGTTTGAGCTTGTCGGCCAACCGATTGACTGACTTGGCGCGACTCGTCACGTATGCGCGGAGCCCTGCGCTGTTGAGCTCGCCCTCAAGGAGTCTGCGCGCAGCCCCAGCAGCTGCTTCCCAGTAGTCATACTGGCGTTCGTACTCGGCGACAAAGTCCTCGATAACGCCCACGGTTTCCTCGACTCGATCATGCGGACAGGTCCGCTCGAAGTGTACGTATATGGAATCTCCCACGGCGCATTCGAGCCGCTCTGGGTCTTGGGATTGCGCTGCCGACAGTCCCGAAGCAGCGTCGTCGGATCACTCATGCGTCCATCCGCCGCGTAGGGGCAGCCAGAGGCGAGCATCCGCCGCGCCCAGTCGCCAGCGCCGAACCTCAACTAGTCTCGCCCAATGCCGCTTCCACTTGAGATCCGTGACACCTTGGACGCCTATGCCCGAGATGACCTCGACGGCGACTTAGAGGATCACCTCGGGTTCTTCGACTTCCTTGCAGATGACGGCGAGTTGCAGCGCCGGGTCGGGGAGGAGTATTTCACGGCACGCTACCTCTACAAGTTCTTCGAGGGAATGCGGATCGAGGACGAGTGGGCTCGTCGAGCACAAGTACAACTGCAAGTGCAGCAGTACGCATCCATCTATGAGGCCTGCGTCCACCACCTCCTCTTCGCGCGCGCAGCCGACAGGCCGGAGGTCCAAGGGCTGCTCAGCATCAAAACCCTGAAGCCTTGGAGCGTCAGCGGGGATCTCCGCGACCGACTGGGAGCAATCTCGGCGCCGGACGGACGGCGCGTAGTTGCTGCTATCGATAGCACGATCAAGCTCGACGAGACCAAGGTTCGATTTGATTCCAAGGCCCGCGCTGCAGCGGCCATCGGCATCGTGGATGAGGCGCTTGCCCTTGAGTTGGTCGAGTTCTACACGGCTCGAAACATGATCCACATCCACGCTGAGTTGAAGCGTGGGGCGGATTGGTCTTGGGAGATCGATTTCGCGAAGAAGGCATACTGGCGACTCCACAAGTTCGGGCAGCAGGCGCGCGCATGGCTCGGCGCGCTGGACTAAGCAGGACGGGGTGTGCCGGAAGTACGGCCGCGGTCCGGGGCCGAGCCACACCAGAAGCACCGGTGGCAGCCGTATAGAGAGCCGCCCGCCGATCACCTGGACCGAATCTGGCCGAACGTCGGTCCTACGGGAATCGTCTAGTCGCCGCGATCAGGACACGTCACCGAACAAGCGTGCATCGTCCACCGACCTAATTCAGTGCTATGTCCCGTCGCTCAGCGGGCCCGCTGCCCGGTCGATGGCGTCCAGCATGTCCTGCATCGGTGTGCCGGCGTCGGCCTGGACGAAGCCAACCAGAGGAAACTGCATCGGGACCTTCGCCGTGACGGGTTCCGAGAGCGCCTCGGGCGCAAGGTCAATCAATCCTCGCGTGCGCGCCTGGCGGATCAGATTCAACGTCGCCACGACGTGCAGCGCCACTTGTCCGTATAGGAGCACCGCGGCGCTATAGCGACTGTTAAGTGTGTGTCCGGCGGCCTTTTCCCGTGCGACAGGGTCTGCATGGACGAGATCGCCGTAGAGCCAGGAGTCGGCGAGGGTGGCGAACCAGACTGCTTGCCTCTCCACCTCGTCGGGTCGTATGAGGGCGAAGCCCGTCTCGGCGGCCGGTGCCACAGCTGTTGCCCAGGAATCGCGGAGGCTGTCTATTGCTGGCCCGAACAGTGGATCTTCTTTGAGAAAGGCACGAAGCGAGCCCAGAACGGCCTGCCAGTGGATGGGTTCACCAGTGAGCAGAAAAGGGCGGCAGCGCGATGCGAGCGACTCGAAGGCCTCCTCGGGCGGTACGTCTTGGGTCATGTGCATGGTGCCGTCCACCGGGCCGATATGGGTCGTTCCCTGTGCCCACTCGTTAAAGCGGGAAACATCGGCCAGCAACGAGTGTGCTTCGACGCGGCGGGCGCGAAGGGTGAACGCTGCCAGACGCTCGCGGTGTCGCCCAAGCGCCTCCGAGGGGATGTTCGCATTCATCGTTGGATTGTCCCAGCTCAATTTGCTCTCTCCTCAGGGCCACGCAGAGATGGCGTCAGTTTTAGCCCACCTTGCGGGAGCGGGCGTGTACAGAAAGAAGTGACCAATCGCTACGCATTCCAATCCAGATGCGTCACTTCACCGCCTGCCAGCGTTGTCGACAGCGAAGGCGTTAAGTCCGGCGCTGGACTAGAGCAGCGGGCCCAGGAACTCGGCGCGTTGGCGTTGGGAGGCTGGGGCAAGCCCGTCTCCGCACGATCATGTGACAGTGATGCTCCTATCCGTGCAGCAGTCCCGAACCTCCGCCTCGCTCCCCGCATGTCGGACACACGGATCTGCCACCGATCGGGCATGTCAGCATGGCTTAGGTGGCGAAGTCGTTGCGCCCACGGGAGGGACCACCTCACTGCGCGCACACACAACTGGAGAGAGGTGAGTTGATGACTACCAGGAGGATTCTGACCGTCATTCTGCTGATCGGTCTTGTAACCCAACTCGTCGGCCTCAGTATCAGTCTTTCAAGTGACACCTCAATGACCCGTCTGGACTGGTTCACGGGACTCGTGGGTCCGTCCTCCACAGTCTTGATCATCGCGCTCGTTCAGCGGATTAAGGACTAGTCACTCGTCCATGCGGGTATGACCCGCTTGCACAGCACCCGCCGCCTGCTCCCCCAACCCCTTGACCCGCCGATCCCGCTCCGAGCTGTACAGGTAGGACTCACCGCCCGCACGCTCCCCCGACTCAGCGAGCGCCCGCCCGACCAACACCACCGCGGCCTGACGCAGCCCAGCCTCCTCCACCCGGGCCGCGATCGTGTCGACTGTCCCTCGCAGGACCAATTCTCCAGGCTGACTGGCGCGGTACACGACCACCACCGGACAGTCGCCTCCGACGACCGGCTCCAGCTCCTCCATGAGCGCCCGAGTCCGGGTGATCGCCAGGTGTAGGACCAGCGTGGCTCCGGTGGCGGCGAAGTCGGTCAACGACTCCCCCGCCCCCATCGGTGTCGAACGGGCCTGCGTACGCGTGAGCACCACCGACTGCGCGACCAGCGGCACGGTCAGCTCGTTGCCGATGCGTGCCGCTGCAGCTGCGTACGCCGGCACCCCGGGCGTCACCTGCCAGCTGACACCCGCTGCATCCAGGCGCTTCGTCTGTTCGTGCAACGCCGAGTAGAGAGAAGGGTCGCCGGAGGTGAGCCGTACGACCTCCTGGCCGGCACGGGACCCGTCGACCAGGTGCGCGGTGATCTGGTCGAGGTCCAGAGCTTGGGTGTCGACCAGCGTCGCCTGCGGGCCACAGTGGGCCAGCACGTCGGGGTCCAGGTAGGTGCCCGGGTAGAGGACCACGTCAGCAGACGCCAACAGCCGTATCGCCCGGACCGTCAGCAGGTCAGCCGCCCCCGGCCCGGCCCCCACGAAGTGCACGGTCATCGGACGTACCGCGGGGTCCAGACACCGGCCGGTGTCGCCCGGGTCGACGAGGCACCCACGATGAGCAGGCACTTCATGTCGATCGTGGCCGGGTCCAGCTCGCCCAGCGTCGTCACCGTCAACGACTCCTCGGCCCGTCCAACATCCCGTCCCACGACCACCACCGTCTCCGGGCACTTGTGCTCCAGAAGCACCTGCCGGGCAGTCGCGACCTGCTCGGTCCGGCTGCGGGAGGCGGGGTTGTAGATCGCCAGCACGAGGTCCGCCTGGGCGACGGCCCGCAGCCGCTGCTCCACCACCTCCCACGGCTTGAGTCGGTCCGAAAGACTCATCACCGCGAAGTCCGCACCCACCGGGGCGCCCGCGCGGGCGGACACGGCCTGCACCGCGCTCACGCCGGGCAGCACCCGGATCGCGACATCGGCGTACGCCGGGTCTTCGGCTGCCTCGAAGACGGCGGCCGCCATCCCGAACACCCCCGCGTCACCTCCGGACACGACGGCGACCTTCTCGCCGCGCCCGGCCAGGTCGAGCGCGAAGGCGGCGCGGTCGATCTCGACGGTGTTGCCCGACGCGTGCCTGGTCAGCCCCCGACGCTGCGGGACCCGGTTGACGTACGGGGCGTACCCGACGACGTGGTCGACGTCTGCGAGCGCCGCGCTGACCTCGGGGGTGAGCCAGGCATCCGGTCCCGGCCCGAGACCCACCACCAGGAGCTCCGCCGACGCCACGGCGGCAACAGGTGCTCCGACGGCTTCCTCGGTGTCGCGGGAGCGCCGACCGTTGAGGCTGTCCCCGGTGACGACGATGAGGGAGAAGTACGGCACCGACGTCTCGTCGACGTCGGCGACCGGCAACCAGCGCTCCTCCGGCATGGAGGCCCGCTCCACGTACAAAGCGTGGTCGAGGCGCCCCGCGGCTGCGAGCGCACGGCGCACCGCGGGGAACGTACGCCCCAGCTTCATGATGATGGCGCCGTCGGTGTCGGCAAGGCGCCGCGCGAGCTCCGGCTCCGGCAGGGTGCCGGGCAGGACGGTGAGCACGTCGGTCTGGCGCACCAGCGGGGTGGCGGTGGCCGCGGTGGCCGCCAGGAACGCCGGGACCCCCGGGACGATCTGGGTGGGATAGCGCTCGGCCAATCGGTCGTGCATGTACATGTACGAGCCGTAGAAGAGCGGGTCACCCTCGGAGAGCAGCACGACGTTGCGCCCGGCATCGAGGTGGACGGCGAGGCGCGCCGCCGACTCCGCGTAGAACTCGGCGAGCACGCCGGTGTAACCCCCGGGGTGGTCGGTGCTGCCCGTGGTCACGGGGTAGATGAGGCGTTCCTCGACGACCCCTGCGGGGAAGAGCCCGGCGGCGATGCGGCGCGCGTTGGACTCCTTGCCTCGTGCGCAGTGATAGGCGACCACGTGGGCCTGCTCGATGAGGCGTGCTGCCTTGAGGGTGATGAGCTCCGGGTCGCCGGGCCCGACTCCCACTCCCGCGAAGTGGCCGGTGGTGGTCGTCGTGACGGTGCTCATTCCTGCTCCTGGGCCAGTGCGTTGAGAGCCGAGGAGGTCATCGCGGACCCACCCCGGCGACCGCGGACGGTGACGAACGGGACGTCGATCCCGTAGGAGGCGGCGAACTCCTCCAGCGCCAGCTTGGACTCGGCGGCGCCGATGAAGCCGACGGGACACCCGACGATGGCGGCGGGGCGGGGAGCGCCGTCGACGAGCATCTCGAGGAGGTGGAAAAGTGCGGTCGGCGCGTTGCCGATCGCGACCACCGCACCTTCGAGGTGCGGCTCCCACAACGAGACAGCCGCTGCCGTACGTGTGGTCCCCCACTCCTGGGCCAGGCCGGGGACCCGGGGGTCGTTGAGGGTGCACAGCACCTCGTTGTCCCGGGGCAACCTGCTGCGGGTCACGCCCTTCACCACCATGGTGGCGTCGCAGAGGATCGGGGCGCCGGCATCGAGCGCCGCGCGTGCGGCCGGCACGAGGCGCGGATCGATGACGAGATCGCGGGCCAGGTCGACCTGGCCGCTGCCGTGGATCATCCGGACCGCCAACTTCTCGGCGGTGGCGGGCACCCGGGACAGGTCCGCCTCGCGCCGGATCATGGCGAAGGAGTCGAGGTAGATCGCCGGGCCTCGGTCCACGTACGCGTAGTGACGCTGCGGGCGCCGCGGCTGGACGGACGTGGTCTTCATCGGGTCTCCTCGGGGATGAGCACGCCACGCCACGGCGTGACGACAAGTTCGGGGGCAGCGGTGCGCAGACGCTCCACCGCGGGACGGTCGAGCCCTTCCGGAGGCACCGGCACGTGGTGCCCGCCCGGCACGCGCCCGTACGGCAGCGCGGGCACCGGGGCGGGTAGCCCCGCGGCGGCTTGATGCGGCGGAAGGAGCGTCGTCGTCAGCTCACTCACGTGCCACGGGGCCTCCGGGCCTGCCGGTCGCAGGGTGAGGAAACGACGAGCGAGCTCCAACAGGTGGTGATGCACCCCCTCGAGTAGCACCACCGGGCCCCATCCCTTCCCGATCCGCAACTGGACCGACTCCGCGCAGAGGGCCACCAGTCCCAGGTCGCAGCTGCGCTCGACCAGGTCACCTCGTCCGTCGTCGAGCACGAGGAGGAAGCGCCCCGGCAGGTGTGCGAGGTCAGCGTCGCTGCACAGGCCAACGTCCAGCGCCCGGATCACCGGCCTCAGGTCGGCGCGACCACCGGCCAGTCCGGTCTGAGGCGAGGCCATGATGTTGCGGGCCAGGTCGTGGGCGCGACTGGGCAGCAGCCCAGTGCCTTCGATGGCCAGGAGGACCTCGTCGGTGAGTTGCTCGGTGCCCGGGTCGGCAGGCATCCCACGGACCTGCAGGTTGGTGCGGCTGGTCACGTGCACGCGGCCGTCGCCGTACTGCTCGGCCACGTGCAGCAGGGCCGAGAGTTGCTCGCCGCGCAGTCTGCCGCCGGGCAGGCGCAGACGTACGAGGAGGCCGTCGTCAGCTGGCCAGGGGCGCAGCGCGCCGGGGCAGCGGTCTGGTCGGATCCGGTTCACCGGAATCATCACCTTGTTCGGAGTCCGGGCCCGTACGCGGGACCCTCGTGACCCGACGACGGGTGTCGTCAGGGCCAGCAGGTCTTCGGACTCGGATCAACCGGGAGAGAACGCCTTCCCAGGCCCGTGGGCCCAGTGGCTGCCGTTGCCGGCGTGTTCTTCCCGTCCCCTTACCGCTGCGCGTCAGTTCCGGGATTGCACCGGATTCCCTGACTCCGTGATGGCGGAGTACGACTGGCTGCGGGGAGCGTACCGCGCCCTCGGGCAACTTCGCGTGGGGGCCCGCAGGGCGTCACCCCCACTCGCGCCGGCTCCCCAAGTGGGCTAGTTTGTTGCGCGCCAGCCGTTGGGAGCCTGCTCCCGGCACGGGAACCCGGTGAGAATCCGGGACTGACGCGCAGCGGTATGGGTGACGGACGAGGCACACGCCACTGGACCTTCGGGTCTGGGAAGGCGCCTCGCTCCGGTTGATCCCGAGTCCGAAGACCTGCTGGCCCTCGCAGTGTTCGCTGCAGGTCACGACGGGCCACGCGTAGAAGCCCGGGACCCACCGAAGGACCACCGTGTCGAATTTCGCCACCCCTCCTCGTCGTCCCCGAATGCTCTCGGCAGGCGTCGGGCTCGCCCTCGTCCTCACCCTGGCCGCGTGCTCCGCCAAGGGCTCGGACGACGCCCCCGCCGCGAGCACGAAGGCCGCTGAGGGCTTTCCGCTCACCCTCACCAACTGCGGTCGCGAGCTGACCGTGGAGGCACCCCCACAGCGGGCCGTCTCCCTCAACCAGGGCTCGACCGAGATCCTGCTCTCCCTCGGCCTCGAGGACCGCATGGTCGGTACGGCCGCTTGGACGGACCCGGTGCTGGAGCCGCTGGCCGAGGCCAACGAGGGCGTCCCCCGCCTGGCCGACCAGTCGCCCTCCACCGAGGTGCTCCTCGGCACGAACCCCGACTTCGTGTCGGCGTCGTTCTCCAACATGTTCGACGAAGGTGGAGTGACCACCCCGGAGGCCATGGCGAGCCTCGGTGTCGGGTCGTACCTCTCCCCCGCCGAGTGCCTCAAGGACAACGAGGGTGACGGGGACGGTGAGCGTGGAGAGGCCCTCGAGATCGAGACCATCTACCAGGAGATCACGGAGCTCTCCCAGATCTTCGGGGTCCCCGAGCGCGGGGACGAGCTCGTGGCTGACCTGAAGCGGCGGATGGCCCGCGCGGAGGAGAGCGCCGACGATGCCGGCGTCTCAGCGCTCTTCTGGTTCGCCAACGCAGAGTCCCCCTACCTGGCCGGCTGCTGCGGCGGCCCCGGGATCATCAGCCGCTCGCTCGGCATCAAGAACGTCTTCGACGACACCACCGAGGAATGGCCGCAGATCAACTGGGAGACGGTCGCCGACCGCAACCCCGACGTCCTCGTGCTCGGTGACCTGACCCGGAAGAGTCAGACCGCGGAGACGGGTGCTGCGAAGATCGAGTTCCTGCAGCAGAACCCGGTGACCTCCCAGATGGATGCGGTGAAGAACGAGCGCTTCGTGCTGCTCTCCGGCGCCGAGCTCAACCCCTCACTCCGCACCGTGTACGCCATGGAGAACGTCGCCGAGCAGCTCACCGAGCTTGGTCTCACGCAGTGACGAGCCGCCGGCTCGCACTGACCCGGGCCGGTCTCCTCCTGACAGCAGCACCCGTCGTGGTGCTGCTGTCGGTGGCGGGGGCGATCACGGTCGGCCCTTCCGACCTCTCCACCGCGGACGTCTTCGGTGTGGTGGGTGACCGTCTCGGTCTGGGGCCAAGCGACCTGACCCTGATCCAGCAGGGCATCGTGTGGGACCTGCGTCTGCCGCGGACCCTGCTGGCCGGCATCTGTGGCGCCGGGTTGGCCATCTGTGGGGTGATCCTGCAGTCCATGTTGCGCAACCCGTTGGCAGACCCGTTCGTGCTGGGGATCTCGTCGGGCGCCTCCACCGGAGCCGTCTCGATCGTGGTGCTCGGGGTCGGCGGGGGCACGCTGGGTCTCTCCACCGGCGCCTTCCTCGGGGCACTGGCCTCCTTCGCCCTGGTGATGGTGTTGGCGTCGCTCTCGGGAGGTACGACGGACCGGTTGGTGCTGGCCGGGATCGCGGCCACCCAACTCTTCTCGGCGCTGACCTCGTTCATCGTCTTTACCGCCGCGGACGCAGAGCAGACCCGCGGAGTGCTCTTCTGGTTGTTGGGCTCCCTGTCGGCCGCGTCGTGGGGCGACGTGGCCGTCTGCGGGAGCGTGGTGCTGGCCGGTCTGGTGGTCTGCTTCTCGACCGCGTCCTGGTTAGACGCGTTCGCGTTCGGCAGCGACGCCGCGGCCACCCTGGGAATCAACGTCGCGCTCACTCGCGCGCTGCTGCTCGTGCTGACCGCGCTGATGACCGCCGTGATCGTCAGCGTCTCGGGGGCGATCGGCTTCGTCGGGCTCGTGCTGCCTCATCTGGCACGGGCTTTGGTGGGGGTGGGACACCGTCTCCTCCTGCCCACGTCGGCGCTGATCGGCGCCGTCTTCCTGGTCTGGGTTGACACCGCGGCCCGCACCCTGCTCGACCCCCAGGAGCTCCCGGTGGGTGTGGCCACCGCACTCATCGGGGTCCCCGCCTTCGCTCTCATCCTGTTGAGGAACCGTCACCGATGACCGTCATGCAGACCAGCCCTCCCGTCACCTCCCTGACCCCGGCGCTCACCGTCGACCGCGTCGTGTGGTCCGCGCGCAGACGCCTGATCATCGACCGCGTGTCGTTGACCGTGCAGCCCGGCGAGACCGTCGGGCTGCTGGGGCCCAACGGCTCCGGCAAGTCGACCCTCCTGCGCGTGCTGGCCGGAGTGCGTACGCCCGACGAAGGACACGTGACGCTGGGAGCGATCCCGCTGGCCTCGATGCCGAAGCGGGAGCGAGCGCGACGGCTCGCCGTGGTGGAGCAGGAGGTCAGCAGCGACCTCGACCTGCTCGTACGCGATGTCATCGAGCTGGGCCGTATCCCCCGGCGCCAACCCTGGGCGCCGACGTCGGCCCACGATCGCGACGTGGTGCAGAGGTCCGCGGAGCTCACCGAGATCGCGGACCGGCTCGACCAGTCGTACCTGACCCTCTCCGGCGGTGAGCGTCAGCGTGCCCAGATCGCCAGGGCGTTGGCGCAGGAGCCCGAGATCCTGCTGCTGGACGAGCCCACCAACCACCTCGACGTACGACACCAGTTGTCGCTGATGGCGCTCATCACCCGGATGCCGGTGACCTCCGTGGTGGCGCTGCACGACCTCAACCTCGCCGCCGCGCACTGTGATCGGGTCTTCGTGCTCGACGCGGGACGGGTGGTGGCAGGCGGGTGGCCAGCGGAGGTGCTCACCCGGGAGCTCATCGGCCGGGTGTACGGCGTGGACGCCCACGTCCAGCGCGACGGGGACGACCTCCGGATTCACTTCCGTGCCGCGCTGTGAGGCTGCTCGGAGTCGCACCGAGCCTGGTCTGGCTCACGCCGATGCGCTCGGGACAGCGACCGGGCGGTCTTCAACGGCACGGTTCCGCTCGGACACTGCCGCACCCAACCCAAGGAACAGCAGGATGAATGCCCCGGTGAGGGTGATGTGGCCGAGCCCTGCGATGCCAGCCAGAGCAGGCGAGTCGGCGGCGTTGCGCTCGAGGACCTGAAGGCTTCCCTTGACGAGCATGGCACCGAAGGTGAGGCCCAGGCCGATCTGCCAGACGATGACGCCCCAGCGGAAGCGTCGGTCAGCGATGTCCAGGGCGGCGGTCAGGGCCAGGAGCACCAGGAGCGTCAAGGTCCCCAACGCCAGGGCGTGGGTGTGGGTCACGGCGAGTTGGGTGCCGCCGCTGACGCCGTTGGCCTTGGTGAACTCGCGGTAGTAGAGACCGCTGGCCAGGCCGAGAGCGGTCCAGATGGCGGCGGAGCGGTAGAGCAGGGTGAGCACGGGTTTCTCCTAGGAGGTCAGGACTGATTGGTCAGGGAGTGGGTTTGGTCGCGTGGGCCACAGGGCGTGTCGCCCCAGGAGACGGATGCAGACCGGCACCAGGAGTGGTCGCACGAGGAAGGTGTCGAGCAGGATGCCGATGGCCATGGCCAGTCCGAACTGGTACAGCTCTCGGATCGGCTGGGTCATCAGGACAGCGAAGGTGCCGGCCAGGATCACGCCGGCCGACGAGATCACGCCTCCGGTTCGGACGATGGAGGTGCGCAGGGCGTCCACCGGCACGCTGCGGGCCAGCTCCTGGCGGTACCGGGTCATCATGAAGATCGTGTAGTCCACGCCCAGTGCGACCAGGAAGACCAGGACGTAGACCGCGACGCGGTTGCCGATGCCGAGGTCTCCTCCCACCGTGATGGTGAGGAAGGTCGTCAGGCCCATGGTGGCGGCGTACGACAGCACCAAGGTAACCGCGAGGTACACAGGAGCGAGCAGTGACCGCAGTACGAGGCCCAGGATCACTGAGACGGCAAGCAGCATCAGGAGTCCGACGACCACGAGGTCCCGGTCCAGGGCTGCGCGGGTGTCGGCAGCGGCAGAGGTCTCTCCGCCCACCAGCACCTGGGGCCGGTCGACCTCTCCTCGGCGGGCCCCCTGACTCGCGGCGTCAGTCAGGCCGGGGAGCGAGTCCATGGCCTGAGGGCTGTACGGATTGGTGTCGAGAACGACGTCGAACGCCACGGTCCGGCCGTCTGCCGAGGACCGAACTGACCCGAGCCGATCGACGTCGGGGGCCGACTCGAGGGCTCCGGCAATGCTCCCGACCTGTTCTTCATCGAGCGGTGACTCCGCACGGACGAGCACTTGGCTGGGTGCGATGGTCCCCGGCCCGAAGGACTGGCCGAGCATCTCCTGCCCGGCGGCGGACTCGGTGTCGATGCGGAAGCCACTGACCAGGTCGAAGGACTGTTGGACCCCGACGAGGCCCGCGGACATCACCACCAGCGCAGCAAGGGCACCGGCCAGCACCCTGCGCGGGGCACCGGTCACCAGGTCGGCCACCCGGTTCCAGATCCGCGAACTCGAGAGGGCTTCCTGGGTGCTGGGGGCCTGGCGCGGCCAAAAGGCGAAGCGGCCGCTGAGGACCAGCAGGGCCGGAGTGAGGGTGAAGGCGACTGCAGCCATGGAGGCAACGCCCAGGGCGAGGTAGGGCCCGAAGTCGTGCAGGGTGGGTGTCACCGCTGCGAGAAGCGCCAACACCGCGGCGACGATGGTCGAGACGCTGGCCGCCAGGGCGCCGGCCACTGCACGCATGGCGCTGGCCACAGCCACCGTCGGATCGGCATGGTCGGCCATCGCTTCGCGGAACCTGGCGAAGACGATCAGCGCATAGTCGGTCCCGACCCCGAAGAGCAGGACCGTCATGATCGACGAGGTCTGGCCACTGATCTGCATCAGTCCCGCGTCGGCGAGAAGCGCGCCGGCGCCTTCGGCCAACCGCATGGCGAAGCCCACTCCGACCAGCGCGACCACGACCAGCACGGGTGATCGGTAGATCGCGAAGAGCAGCAGCACGACGAGCCCGATCGTGCCGAACAACAGGACCTTGTCGCTGCCGCCGAAGACCTTGACGGCGTCGACGACGATGCCGGCCGGGCCTGTCACCGCTGCCTCGACGGTGCCCTCGGCAGCGTCGGCGGTGATGTCACGCAGAGCCGCGACGGTGTCGCGGTAGTCGTCCTCACCTGGGCTGCCCGTCAGCGCCACGATCACCGATTCGGCGGTGCGGTCCTCGTTCACCAGACCCGCGTCACTGGGCGCGGTCGAGGAGTCCGCGACCCGGATGACCGCCGGGAGGCGTGCGCCCTTGATCTCGCTCACGATCTGGGCAGTGGCGTCCCTCGTGGTGGCGGCAGAGTCCGATCGAACCACGATGATCGCGGGCGGTGCCGAGTCCGCGCCGAACTCCTTCTTGACCAGCGCCGCTGCCCGCATGGACATGGAGTCGGCAGGTGGATCGTCGTTGTCATTGGTCTTCACCGAGTCCAAGGTGGGGGCCATCGACGTCAGTGCGCCGATCGCGAACACCCAGGCGATCAGTACGAGCCATGCCGTACGACGGCTGATGCGGGACGGACCCTGCAGGCTTGATTTCACACCTTTGAGTCAACCTGCTGGGTGGCGTGACCACATCGATCAATTCGCTACACCCATCTCCAACTTTCGATGGAGAGAGCGACCGTCCCGGGTGTACGGCCAGCGCGCGAGCGGCTCAGCCACCACCAGACAGCAGCCCTCGTTCCCGGGCGCGCGCCACAGCCGCGGTCCGGGACTTCACATCCAGTTTGGTGAAGATCTGCACCAGGTGCGACTTCACGGTCGCCTCGCTGAGGAACAGCGACCTGGCAACGTCACGGTTGGACTGGCCGGTCGCCACCGCCGAGATCACTTCGACCTCCCGAGGCGTCAGTGCTGGAACTGCCGGTGCGACCTTGGTGAGGAGTCTCGATGCAATCTTCGGCGACAGCGCGATGGCGCCACTCGCCGCGGACTGCACGGCCGACCAGAGCTCCGCGGGTGGGGCGTCCTTGAGCAGGTAGCCACTGGCTCCGGCCTCCACCGCACGCAGGATCTCGCTGTCGGTGTCGTAGTTGGTCACCACCAGGACATAGGACGGCGGGTGGAGACTGCGGATCTCGCGCGTGGCATCGACCCCGGTGCGAGCGTCACGGGCAAAGCGAAGGTCCATGAGCACGACGTCAGGATGCAGAGCGCGGCTCAACTGGACGGCCTCGTCCACCGTGGCTGCCTCGCCCACGACCTCCACGTCGCCACGATGCTGCTCCAACAGCGCACGCAGACCAGCGCGCACGATGGCGTGGTCGTCAGCGATGAGGAGGCGAATCACTTCGTCACCTCGAGCGGAAGTCTGAAGGAGACCGCCAGGGCGGTACGCCCGGGCTCGGACTCCACAGTGAAGTCACCGCCCAGGTCAGCCACCCGGCTCTGGATCGTGTCGAGCCCGAAGGTCGGTGTGGACGACTCCAACACGCTGGTGTCGAAACCCTGCCCGTCGTCGACGACGTCCAGGCTCACGCGGTCATCACTCCAGCTCAACGTGACGACCGCGCGGGCTCCGGGCCCGGCGTGTTGCTCGACATTGGCCAAGGCGGACTGCGCGATCCGCACCAAGGCCGCCTCCACGGGCATCGGCACCTGGGCAGGATCGCCGTGGCACAGGTACCGGACGTCGGGCACCGCGCGATCACAGACCCGTCCCAGCGCCGCGCCCAAGGACGAGTCCGCCAGGTCTGCAGGGGAGAGCTCGGCGACCATCCGTCGTGCCTCGCGCAGACTCGTCGCGGCCGTCTCGCGGGCCAGTACCACGCGCCTCCTGGCCTGCTCCGGTTGCGCCTGCGCCTCGGCCTCGGCTGCGTGCAACAGGAGTTGGATGCTGCTCAGTCCTTGGGCGACGGTGTCGTGGATCTCGCGGGCAAGCCGCTGTCTCTCGCCGGCCTGCCCAGCAGCGCGCTCCGACTCCACGAGCTCGGCCCGGGTGCGCTGCAACTCCTCGATGAGGGTCCTCTGGGAGTTCGTGGCGTCGAAGAGCACGCGATAGCCCAGCCCGAACATCACCGAGACCCCTGCCCCCAGAGCCGGCGCGAGGAACTCTTCCGCGCCCCCGCCATCCACCAGCCGTACGGCCACGTCACACGCGGTCATCGTGACGATGGCGAGCAACGCCGGGACCAACGCCAACTCAGTCAGGAAGACCAAGAACAAGCCGAGTGACACGTACGCCGCGTCTGCCCCGACGAACACGAGTCCCGCCCACACGGCAACCAGGCCGAGCAGGAGGGTGAGCCGCAGGACGGCCGACGTCACGCGCGAGCGGACGGCGTACACGACCAGGAAGAGGACCACCAGCAGCGAGGTCGACGCTGCCCCACCCTCGCCGGTGAAGGCTCGCAGCCACACCACGACAGCGAGTGCCGCCACCAGCCCATGCAGGCCCAGCCTCAATTGCGCGGCGCTCGGCTGCGGATACCCGACCCTCACTCCTTGAGCCTAGGTGATGGGCACTGGGGAGAGGACCGACCCGCAACCAGGCGCAGCTGTCTGCGGCGTCCGCGGCCTGCCCCGTTCGACCCGCTTCCCTCCCGGTCCTGGAGCCGCTCGGCGATGCGGGGCTGGGTTGTAGCGTCGGTGTGGCGGGCCCGGGAAGTGGTCTGCATGTCGCGACCTTCGAGCACCGCGCCGGCCCCACCGGCCTCGACTCGCCCGAGACGGAACCATGAACCCGACACCCGTACGAACCCTCGCCGCCACCTATGCCGCACTCGGGGCCCTCGCGCTCAGCTCCTGCGCCGCCCCGGCCGACGACACCGGGGAGCGAGCCACCGAGTCCCCCGCGTCCACCAAGGCACCGGCGACTCCGACAGCACCGAGCACCCCGTCACCGAGCACCCCTGCACCGAGCGCCACCGAAGCCGCGCCGCTCTCCTCCGACGGCGAACCCATGCTCGGTGAGCTCTCCATCCCCGCGATCGGGGTCACCGACCTCGAAGTCGTCCCCTACCGCGGATGGACCGACGACGCTCCCGGCACCGAGATCCAGAACGACGGCCGCGCAGCCAGCCCCCACGGTCCGCGCGGAGGCACCGGCCCGGGCGGGATCGGCAACTACCAGGTGACCGCCCACCGGCTGTCCTCCACGCGTGCCTTCCTCGAGCTACCCGAGCTGGAACGAGGCGACCGGGTCTTCGTACGCACCGAGGACGCCACCTACGTCTACCGCATCACCGACACCCGCAAGACGTCCTTCCGGTCACCAGCCTCGCTGCGCGCCCAGCGCGCCGCCGTCCCCGGGCGTCCCAACCAGGAAGCCACCCGCGCCATGATCACCCTGTCCACCTGCGCCACGCCTGAGGATCGCGCCGTCGGCAACTACTGGTCCGACGAGTTCGACAACCCGGAGCACCGCATCGACAAGATCGGCGTCCTGGTCGCCGTGCGCTGACCCATCTGCGCAACTTGCCTACCGCAGTGGAGCTGGTGGGGCACAGTGACGCCATGCGAACCAGAACTGCGGCGGCTGCGGCCGTGTGCATGACCCTCCTGATGCTCGCGGGGTGTTCTCCGACCCCCGAAGCGTCACCGCCGCAGGAAGACTCAGCTCCGACCACGGTGGAGCAGATCCTCACCAAGCCCGAGGCCGGCGTCGACCTCCTCTTCATTGCCCGGGCCAAGAACGCGACCTTGACGCTCGACAAGGCAGGCAAAGGCACCCTCGTCATGGAGGACGTCGAGACGATGACGTGGTTCTCCGACCGACCAGCTCATGATGCTGGCACCAGCACGACTGCAGACGTGCTCGACACGTTCGGGTGGGAGCGGGACGGCGACAGCCTGGATGGCGGCAAGCCCGACAACGCCCCGAATGCCGCTCTGACGGCCGACAACCTGACCGACACCATCGTCGTCGAGCTCCTCACCGCCACCCGAGACGGCGAGAGGCTCACGTTCACCGTCGCTGACGTCGCCAAGAAGCCGGGGCCCGCGCGTGATGTCGAGCTCGTCAACTCAGACCTCTTCATCGACAGCGTCCTGATCGCCGACGGCGGCGGATTCGTCCTGTCGTCATTCGGATTCTCGGGCGTCGTCTCGCCGGGCACCTTCAGGGGCGGCGACATGCTGTTCGCCGTCGGAGGCCTCGCGTACGTTGACAACCGTGGCAGGCCGTCCGCGACGACTGTTCTCATGATCGGCGGCCTCGGGCCGGCCGCCAGGTCATACACCCTCACCGCCCACGAGGGACAACCCGACGATCTGCACGGACTCCGTGTGACTCCCAACACGGCACGCCTCACCAGCATGGACCTCGTGCCCGGCACGTACGCCAGCGACGGCAGCCCCGTGTATGGGTACCTGGTCGTGAAGGGCATCCTGGCCAACGGCCAACCGTTCGAGAAGCGGCTCAAGGGCGAAGTCAGTCCTTGCTCCTGGTGCCCCACCCTGGAGGAGCACTCAGGAGGGTGAGCCGCCGCTGTGGAGGGGCGGAGACGTTGGATACCGTTGAGCGTGATGATCACCCGCCGCGAAGCCGCCCAACGTCTGGACATCCCCTTGGAGATGGCCACCCGGCACGGACTGCCCACTACCCTCACCGAAGCCCAGTTGGCTGAGATCGAGGAGAACCCGCCCCCGTGGCTGCTCCAGTCCCGCGCCAACCGGACCGGCAAGAAGCCGGTGTGGGTCGAGCTGGTGTGCAACGTCTGCGGGACCACCGAAAAGGCCAGGCCGAAGAAGTGGTGGCCGACCTTCACCTACGTCTGTTGCGACCACCACGAGCCCTCCGAGTTGCCGGCTCCGGCTCTCGACGAGGTGCGTGCGGAGTATCCGGGCGTCGGCAACCGGTTCATCGGTGTGGTCGACACCCCACTGGGCTGAGGGGTTTCACCCCAGCAGTGGTCGGGCGCGCACAGGCCCGCCGACTAGGTTGTCAGGATGATGAACGGGTCGCGCCTGCGCTTCGACGGACACATCGCTGGCGTCGGCAGCTCCGGCGGGCTGCGGGCTGTCGTCGGGCGTTGGGACTCGTCGCCCTTCGGCGCGTTCTCCGACGTGATGCTCGAGACGGCCTCGGGCCACCGTGTTCTGCTCGCCCCCACGTCGGAGGTCGCGGAGTTCGTGGCAAGCACGTACACGTTCGACGAGGTCAGGATCGAGCCGGTGCACGTGGCAGACGTGTGGCCCGAAGGCTCAGGGGGACGCTGGTTCGTCGAGACACCATCCCTCACGTTGACCATCGGCATCGGGCATCGAACTCCTCTGGGTGCGCTGTTGAGGATGGTGCCCAGGCGGATCGCCGTTGCCCCGGCGTGGTCCAGGGTCACCGATCCGGTCTCTCGTCTGACGGTCCGCGGCGTCCGCACCCGTGGCAGTGCCGGTGGTGGCCGTCTCGAGGTCTACGGGGCCACCGACACGCACCGCATCACCTCGGTCTCCGGGCAGTTCGACGGCGTGGCTCTGGGTGCCCTGGCGCCGGTCGACCCACCCTGTCGGTTCGGCTTCAGCTCAGCTCCGCGGCGCCCCGCGCTGACGGAGGTCGTCACCACGGTCGTGGTGCCCACCGTCTGAGACCCCGTCGGACCGCCTGAGTGGTCAAGCGGGCGGTCTGTGGCCGCTACTTCTTGGGCTTGGTCATGGCGATCTGGAGGACGGGGCTCTTCTCGCCCTCGCTGCCCAGCAGGATCTTGGTGCCGTCGCGGGCGACCTCCAGGGACTCCCCCTGGCGGCGCTTCGGAAGGGCCATCACGGCTGGCCGGCCGGTGAGCCCCCGGTACGTGTACGCCGTGGTGTAACTCCCCAGGACGCGGGTCCTGCCGTCGGGGGAGAACGTCCCGGCAGTGATCTTGTCCGGCGCGGCGGCGATCCTGGTCAGCTTGTTCGTGGACTTGGTCGAGAGCTTCTTCGGCGCGCGGTAGATCCCGGCGCTCCCACGGGCCGACTTGGTCACGATGAAGAGTCGCCCGGTGTTCGGATGGACGAGCAACGCCTCCGCGTCCCGAGCCCTGTCCGGGTATCTGAAGGTGTACTTCTTCGTCGCCACCTTGACGGTGCGTCCACCGCGCGGGAGTTGCTTGGGCTCGGTGAAACGGTAGACGGCGATCTGCTTGCGAGCGCGCCGGTTGTCGCCGATGTCTCCGACCCACAGCGAGTGCTTGGGGCCAGCAGCGATGTCCTCCCAATCGATCGCGGAGGCACCCTTCAGCCTCAGCACCGCCCGGGTCCTGCCAGCACTGTCGACTGCGAAGACGCGTGCTGAGTCGCCTGAATCGTTGTGCGTGAAGAGCAGCGGACGCGAGTACGTCGACCGCGCCAGACCGCTCGATTCGGTGATCGCCTTGTCCTTGATCGTGCGTTCCACCCGGGCCTTGGCCGCGGCGGCTCCCTCTACGGGCGCGGCGGCTGGCCCCAGGGCCACGAGGCCCGTGCTGGCGCCGATCGCCATGGCGAACGAGAAGATGCGGGCACGTCTGAGCATGTTCACCCCCAAGAAACTACTGGAGCCTCCGCGTCGGGGGAACCCCTACCTCTGGTGTCGGTGTGGCGCGGAGGTGATCAAGATTGATGGACGCTCTATGACGCACCGGCGGAGGTCGCCGCGAAGACCAGCAGAGTCATGAGGCCCGCAGCCACACCGAGACCGATCCCCAGCCAAGCCGGGCCCGGATTGGTGGCCAGACCGCGCTCGACCCGGCTGATTCCAACAGAACCAAAAATGATGGCCAGGGCAGACGCAGGTGCGGCCACGAATTCCCCGATGATCGGGAAGAACGAGAAGACGGCCGCCACGATGCCCATGACCAAGGCGAACTCACCGGCACCGTTGCGAGGGGGCGTGGCCGGCATGGGAGACAGCGTACTCCGACCGCGGCACGCGGTAGCGGCACGGCGTTGTGCTGCACGCGTGATCGCATGAACGGCCGTGCAGTCGGACTCCCCTACCCATGAGTACCTGAGATTTCATCTTCCTCACGGCCTAGCCTGACCAACGCCGACTCAAATCAGGTCGGCCTTCCATGCCCCCGGGTCGTCGCAAGCCACCTCGGGACGTGGCACCAGCCACTGTCGAGAGGTCCTCCTTCATGCCCGCGATCCACCCTTCTCCCCACCGTCGCAGCGTCCTGCGCGCCGCCGCCTGGACGATCCCTGCCGTCACCGTGGCGAGCGCGGCGCCGGCCTACGCCGGCTCAGGCGCGGCGGAGGTCGATCTGTGGTCGAGCATCTCGTTGCCTCGAGAGCCGGACAACGGCATGACGTTCGACGGCGACCCCATCTACGCAGGAATCCCCAGCCCGGTGCACACCTTCGACACCGTCTTCGGGAACGACGGTCCAGATGCTCTACCCGCAGGCGGGGTCTTCACGATCGGTCTCGCCCTCGGTGCCTTCTGGGATGCGTTCACCGTGACCAGCATCGGGGTCAGCCACACTGAAGAGGCCACGACCTTCGAGCCGCTCCTGCGGACTACCTCCACGGACGCCGACCTGGAGCTGCACAACTTCACCCTCACCCAGGAGTTGCGCGCGGGAGAGAGTTTCCCCGTGACCTTCACCGCCACTCTGCTCCCAACCCCTCAGGCCGATGAGACGTGGAGAGGCACCCCCGACGTCTACCCGACCATCCGCCACGAAACCCGGTTCAGTGTGGGCACCTCGGGTGCAACCGACACCGGCGGGCGGATCAACATCGGGCTGAGCCCCGCGTTCATCATCAACCAGCCCACCTGACCGGCCCACGCGGCCCTGAGTCAAATGAGAACTGCCTCTGCCCAGCGTTTCCGCTGGTCAGAGGCAGTTCTTCGGTCGGGCTGACAGGATTTGAACCTGCGACCCCCTGACCCCCAGTCAGGTGCGCTACCAAGCTGCGCTACAGCCCGAACACTTGCGCTGAACATGTCATGTGCAAGCGAGGAAACCTTAGCGCAGCCCGCGCTGAGTCGCGCACTCGGGGCGTCCGCCTCAGCGCTTGCGCTTCTCGCGCACCCGCTGCTGCAGCACGATCGGAGTCCCGACGAAGCCGAACGTCTCACGCAGGCGACGCTCGATGAACCGCTCGTAGGAGGCCTCCAGCTTGCCGCTGGTGAAGAGCACGAACGTGGGCGGCGACGTCGACGGCTGGGTGCCGAAGAGGATCTTCGCCTGCTTGCCGCCGCGCACCGGGTGCGGGTGCTCGGCGACCAGACGACCGAGGAAGTTGTTGAGGGCGCCCGTGCCGACGCGCGTCTCCCATCCCTCCAGAGCCTTCTCGAGGGCGGGCACCAGGCGGTCAATGTGCCAACCGGTCCTGGCTGTCACGTTGATCCTCGGAGCCCACTGCACCTGCACCAGGTCGCGCTCGATCTCGCGCTCCAGGTAGTAGCGACGCTCGTCGTCGACCAGGTCCCACTTGTTGAAGGCGATGACCATGGCGCGACCAGCGTCACGGACGGTCTGGATGATGCGCAGGTCCTGCTCGGAGATCGACTGACCACCGTCGATGACCAGGACGGCCACCTCGGCGCGGTCGATGGCCGTCGTCGTACGCAGCGAGGCGTAGTACTCGTGGCCGGAGGCTTCCTTGATGCGCTTACGGATGCCAGCGGTGTCGATGAAGCGCCAGGTCTGGCCCCCCAGCTCGATCAACTCGTCGACCGGGTCGACCGTGGTGCCGGCGACGTTGTCGACGACCACCCTGTTCTCCCCGGCCAACTGGTTGAGCAGGGAGGACTTGCCGACGTTCGGCTTGCCGACGATGGCGATGCGTCGCGGCCCGCCGGTCGCCTCGAAGTCGTGCTCAGGGGTCTCGGGCAGGGCCTCGAGACAGGCGTCCAGCAGGTCACCGCTCCCCCGGCCGTGCAGCGCCGAGATCGGGAAGGGCTCACCCAGGCCGAGGTTCCACAGCGCGTACGCCTCGGTCTCGGTCCGCAGGTCGTCGACCTTGTTGGCGGCCAGCACGACTGGCTTGCCCGACTTGCGCAGGATCTTCACGACCGCAGCGTCGGCGTCCGTGATGCCGACCATGGCGTCGACGACGAAGAGCACGGCGTCCGCGAGGCTGACGGCGATCTCGGCCTGACCGGCGATCTGCTCGGCGAGCCCGGTGGCGTCCGGGTTCCATCCACCGGTGTCGACCACGGTGAACGCGCGACCGTTCCAGTTGGCGTCGTAGGAGACACGGTCACGGGTCACGCCCGGACGGTCCTCGACCACAGCTTCACGCCGACCGATGATGCGGTTGACCAGGGTCGACTTGCCCACGTTGGGACGTCCGACCACCGCCAGGATGGGCGTGGGGCCGACGGGGGCGTCCACGTCGGTGAACTCGGTCATGGGTGTTCCTCACTTCACGAACCCGCTCTGGGTCTCATCGTCGGACTCGGCCGCCGGGACGGATCCCGACAGGTCGCTCCCAGGGGCGTGCGCGAGGCTTTCAACCGCGCAACCGCTCCTTGAGCAACGTCGTTGCAGGACTCACTGTTCCCGTCGCCGAAGCCACATGTGGGCCCAGTCTGCCAGCGTTCGGCGCAAACCACGGCAACGAGGCGTCCGCTCCTCGCCACCACCTGCCAACTCCGTGTCCCCAGGTGGGCCGCGGAGCAGGGCACTCAGTCCTGTGCAGAGGCTGCTTCGACGAGCGAGAGCACCTGGTCGATGACCTGCTCCAAGGTGTACGGCGTGGTGTCGATGTGGGTGGCACCGTCAGGCATCGTCAGCGGTGCGGTCGTGCGGCTGGAGTCGATGGCGTCGCGGGCCAACAGGGATGCCTCGGTCGCTGCGACGTCCGAGCCACCCTCCTCCAAGGACCGACGCGCAGCGCGAGCGCCGGCATCGGCGGTCAGGTAGAGCTTCACCTGGGCGTCAGGGGCAACCACGGAGCCGATGTCGCGGCCTTCCACGACGATGCCGCCCTCGCCGATGATGGCTCGCTGCAGCTCCAGCAGGCGCGTACGCACCTCGGGCACCGCGCTGACCGGGCTCACGGCGCCGGTCACCGCCTCCCCCCGGATCGCCTCACCGACGTCCGTGCCGTCCACGTGGATGGTTGGCGCCTGCGGATCTGTGCCCGACTCGATCTGGGGCACCCCGGCGTGCGCCGCCACCGCTGCGCCGTCCAGCACGTCGACGCCGGATTCCAGCATCGCCCAGGTCATCGCACGGAACATCGCGCCGGTGTCCAGGTATCGCAGGCCGAGCCTCGTCGCGACTCCTCGCGAGGTGCTGGACTTGCCCGACCCGGACGGGCCGTCGAGGGCGATGACGATCTGGCGGTGGGCCGCCTTCGCCGAGGTGTTCGCTGCGGACTTCTCTGAGGTGCTCACGGGCGATGAGCCTACCGGTGCGTGGTCCAACCGCGGGACTCAAGAGCGTCGAGCAGGTGGTCGGCGCGCGGTTCCTCGACCACCAGCTCGACCAGCCCCACGGGGCGATTCGGGTCGTGGTCGATCCGGATGTCCTCGATGCTGACCTCACTCGCGACCGAGTCCGCGAAGAGTCGGGCCAGCTCACCGACGTGGTCAGGCACGGAGACCCAGACCGAGCGCATCGGACGCGTGGGCCCACCGTGCTTGCCCGGGATCGCTGCCGCTCCGGCCGTCCCCCTCGCCAGGAGCCCCTCGAGGGAGTCCCGGTCACCCGACCCGATCGCGGAGATGGCGCGGTCCAACTGCTCGCGGATCTCCCCCAGCAGGTCCAGGACAGCCTCCGCGTTGGCGGCGACGATCTGGCCGTACAGGGCCGGTTCGCCTCCAGCCACGCGGGTCACGTCGCGTACGCCCTGGCCCGACAGCGCCAAATGGTTCGGCGGGGCATCAGCCAGGCGGCCGGCGGTCAACGCCGCCATCAGGTGCGGGACGTGCGAGGTGCGCGCCACCGCCTTGTCGTGCTCCGAAGGGGTCAACCACACGGGCACGGCGCCGGTGAGGCGCACCAGCTCCTCGACCAGCTCGACCGCATCCACGTCCGACTCCGGGTGCGGGGTGATCGCCCACGGGCGCCCCTCGAACAGCGCCTCATGGCTCGCCAGCGGACCCGACCGCTCACTCCCCGCCATCGGGTGGCTGCCCACGTAGCGGCGTACGTCGGGGTGCTGGGCGACGACCGCCAGCGGGCCCGACTTCACCGAGCCGACGTCGGTCACGACCGTCTCGGTCCCCGCGGTTGCATCGAGGACGGCCGCGATGACCGGACCGAGATGATCGGGCGGCACCGCCACCACGACCAACTGGGCGACCTCCCCCGGCTGCTGGGCGCGCCCGGCTCCGAGACCCGAGGCTGTGCGTACGTTCTCCGGCGAGGTGTCACTGAGGAACACGTCGAGTCCGGCCCGGCGACACGCCAGGGCGATCGAGGTGCCCAGGAGGCCCGTCCCGATGATGCCGATCGGCCCGACCAGGGCGGCTGTCTTCTCGTCGGTCACAACTTCACGCTGTCCAGGAGCACACCGAGCTCCTTGGTGGTGAGCTCACGCATCTCCCCTGCCGGCAACCGCCCGAGGTCGACGGGCCCGAATCTGGTCCTCGTCAGGCGCAGCACCGGGTGACCGACATGGGCCAGCATGCGGCGCACGATCCGGTTGCGTCCCTCATGGATGACCAGTCGCACGATGGTGCGGCCCGCGGCGTTGCCGCGGCCCGACTCCACGACCTTGATGCTGGAGACTTTCACGGGGCCGTCGTCCAGCTCGACCCCGGCGCGCAACTTCTTGAGCGTGGCGGGGAAGACCTCGCCCTCCACCTCGGCCACGTAGGTCTTCTCGACCTCGAACGACGGGTGCGCCATCTTGTGGGCGAAGTCTCCGTCGTTGGTGAGCAGGATCAACCCGGTGGTGTCGGTGTCCAGGCGTCCGACGTGGAAGAGGCGCTCAGCCCGTCCCGCGACCAGGTCACCCAGGCTGCGCCGTCCCTCGGGGTCCGACATGGTCGAAACCACTCCCCGCGGCTTGTTGAGGACCAGGTAGACGTGGGCCGAAATCGGGGGCAACCGTTCGCCGTCGACGCGGATCACCGCGGTCGTGGGGTCCACCTTCGTGCCCAGACGGGTGACGATCTCCCCGTCGACCTCCACGAGCCCGCCCAGCATGAGCTCCTCGCACTTGCGGCGCGAGGCGACACCGGACTGCGCGAGCAGCTTCTGCAGCCGGATCTGGCCGTCGGCCTCCGTGACGATCTGGCGGCGTTCTTCAGGGGTGTTCATCAGGTGGGGTCCCGCTGTCGGTGGTTTCAGGTGCTGGCCCGGCGGAGGGATCCTCGTCGGGAGAAGGAGTGGCGGAGCCGGCCATGGCGGTGAGCTCGTCCTCGAGATCCTCCATGTCCGGCAGATAGGGCGCCAGCTCAGGGAGGTCATCGATGCCGGTGATGCCGATGCGCTCCAGGAAGTAGCCGGTGGTGCGGTAGAGGTGCGCGCCGGATGACTCGTCCGACCCGGCCGTCTCCACCAACCCACGCGCGAGAAGCGTACGCATCACACCGTCGACGTTGACACCGCGGATCGCCGAGACCCGGGCGCGCGAGACCGGCTGCTTGTAGGCCACCACGGCCAAGGTCTCGAGAGCTGCCTGGGTGAGGCGCGACTGGCGACCGTCCAGGACGAATCCCTCCACGACGTCGGCGTACTCGTCGCGACTGTAGTACCGCCATCCGCCGGCGACGTTGCGCAGCTCGAACCCGCGCCCCTGCTCGGCGTACTCGGCCGCCAACTGCGCCAACGCAGCCTCCACGTCCTCGACGGGATGCCGCACCGCCGAGGCGAGCACCACCGCATCGAGTGGCTCGTCGGCCACCATCAGCACCGCTTCGATGGCAGGGCGGAGCTCGACCGCGGGGCTCTCGAGGCTCTCCTCGGTCATCGGTCCTCCTCCTGTCCGTCCATGGCGTCCATGACGTCCATGGCGGCCGTGCCGCTATGGCCTGCGGTGTCGGGCTCGACCGGCGCACCGTCGAACTCGTCGTTGATCTCGATCTCACTCACGTCGTCGCCGGTCCACCGCACCGTCAGCTCTCCCAGTGGGGTGACCTGGTCGAAGGAGACGAGCGACTCGCGGAACAGCTCGAGCAGCGCCAGGAACCGCGCCACGGTGGTCAGTTTGTCAGGCGAGTCACCGCACAGTGCACGGAAGGTCAACGTGGTGGTGCGTCGCAAGCGGTCAACCACGATCCCGGCCTGTTCGCGCACACTCACCCTGGCCGCGTGGATGTGCTGCAGCGACACCTCGACGACCGGCTTGGGCTCCATCGCCCTGGCCGCCAGACGGGCGAACTCGTCGAGACCGATCCCGATGAGCACTTCGGGCAACAGCATGGCGAACCGGTCATCGAGGCCGACCGAGCGCGGATGGCGACGCTCCTCGGCGACGAGGCGCTTCTCGAACACCCCCGCCACCAGCTTGAACGCCTTGTACTGCAGCAGCCGGGCGAACAGCAGGTCCCTGGCCTCCAGCAGCGCCAGGTCCTCCTCGTCCTCGACGTCGCCCCGTGGAAGCAGCCGCGCAGCCTTGAGGTCGAGCAGGGTGGCGGCCACCAGGAGGAACGAACTCGTCTGCTCCAGGTCCCAGATCGGTCCGCCCGCCTTGACGTGGGCAATGAACTCGTCGGTCACCTGGGAGAGCGCCACCTCGGTGACGTCCATCTTGTGCTTGGCGATCAACGAGAGCAGGAGGTCGAAGGGGCCCTCGAAGTTGTCGAGCGTGACGGCGAAGGCCGCCGAGGCGGAGTCGGCGTCGACGAGCTCCGTCATCGACCGATCATTCCTCGCTCAGTCGGCGGACCAGCGCACTGTCCTCACCGTGCTCCGCGAAGTCAGCGAGCACCATGGCGACGGCCTCACGAACGATGCGTCCGCGATCGATGGCCAGTCCGTGGGCGCTCCGCAACGACAGCCGGGCGTGCTCGAGTTCGAGAAGCTCGTCGGAGGTGATGTAGACCGTCATCTTCTCGTCGTGCCGCACCCGGCCACTCGACCGGGGGGCCACGTCCTTCTTGGGGGCCGCAGCGCGCGCGACCCGCTCACGGGAAGTGGCCGAGCCGGTCCCGGTCTTCGTGTCGTCGGCATCAGGGACGGCCCGCACGGCCTTCTCGCCGGACGCGTCGCGCGTGGGCCGGAAGAGGTCGTCCGCTGCAGGCAGGCTCACTCGTCGAGCCACCGGGCAGACACCTCCCTGGCCAGCTGGCGGTAGGAGTCGGCTCCGGCCGAGGCGGAAGCGTACGAGGTGATCGGCTCGCCGGCGACCGTGGAGTCGGAGAACTTGACGGTCCTACGGATGACGGTGTGGAAGACCTTGTCACCCCACGCCTGCACCAGGCGTTCCATGACCTCGCGACTGTGCAGCGTACGCCCGTCGAACATCGTCCCGAGGACGCCGTCGATGGCCAGCTTGGGGTTGAGCCGTTCACGGACCTTGTCGATCGTCGTCTTCAGCAGAGCGACACCGCGCAGCGCGAAGTACTCGCACTCGAGCGGGATCAGCACACCGTCGGCAGCGGTCAGCGCATTGACGGTCAGCAGGCCGAGCGAGGGCTGGCAGTCGATGAGAATGACGTCGTACTTCTCGATCGCCGGCGCCAGGACGCGCTGCAGCGTCTGCTCGCGGGCGACCTCGTGGACCAACTGCACCTCGGCGGCCGAGAGGTCGATGTTGGAGGGCAACAGGTCCATGCCGGGCACGGCGGTGGGCACCACGACCTCGTCGACCTCGACGTCGCGCTGCAGCAGCAGGTTGTAGACGGTCAGTTCCATCTCGTGCGGGTTGAGGCCCAGGCCCACCGACAACGAACCCTGCGGGTCGAAGTCGACCAGGAGGACCTTGCGGCCGTACTCAGCCAACGCCGCCCCCAGGTTGATGGTCGTGGTCGTCTTGCCCACACCACCCTTCTGGTTGCACATCGCGATGACGCGCGCCGGGCCGTGCGTGGTCAGGGGGGCCGGGACTCCGAAGTCGGGCATCGGTCGACCGGTGGGGCCGACCTCCATGTCCCGGGTCACGGGAATGGGGAACGCGATGGGATCGCTCACGCGGGGCTCGTCTCCGACTTCGTGGGGGGTGGCTGCTGTGGGACTGCCAACGCTGGGACCGTCTGCGCTCGGAACGTGCGACCGCGCTGGACTGGCACTTGACTCCGGAAAACCCGGGATCGATCCCTGCACGCTCATCTGGCCCCGCTCTATTGTCGACACGGCGACATCTCGCCTTCTGTCGCGACTCTAGGGTGCGGCGTCGGACCCCCACAAGGCGACTCCCGAAACCCGTCCCTGCGTGCGGAAATCTGTGCACGAGCGCCCCCGCTGGGTGCACAGGCCGAAGTCAACTGTGCAGAACCCTGTGGAGGGTCCGCGGCGAGGGCTCAGCCCGTACGACGCATCGACGCGGTGGCCAGGACCAGTTCACCCGCAGCGTCGGTGGCGTCGCAGTCGAGGACCGCCTCGATCACCCAGTCACGGTGGCCCTCCGGGTCGGCAAGGGTCTGCAGGACGCGACGGATCCGCACCGGCTCGTCCTCCTCGTCCGCACCGACCGGCTCCCCCAACTCCTCAGGACCGATCTGCAGGTAGGAAGGACCGCGGGCCCCGCTGTCGGTGCCGAGGGTCTCGTGCTCCTGGTAGTACTCCTCGATGGCCTCGTCCCACGAGGAACGAGTCATCTGCACTCCGCGCGGCGGCTCGACCCGATCGGCCGCCTCACGCTCGAGGCACATGAGGGCATCGAGGTCGTCGCGAGCCACGGCGTTCACCCGGGCGAACATCGCGTTGCGCAGCATCACGCCCAGGGCCCGTTCGCGCTTCGTCAACGGGCGCGGGTTGGTCGGCGGTTCATGGTGGGCCACCACGCTGGGGACGTGGTCAGGGTCGGAGAGCGCCTCCCACTCGTCGAGCAGCGAGGAGTCGGTCTGCCGCACGACCTCGCCCAGCCACTCGAGCAGGTCCTCGAGCTCGTCGTTGCGGTTGCTCTCCGGGACCGAGTGGCGCAGGGCCCGGTAGGCATCGGTCAGGTAGCGCAGCACCAACCCCTCCGAACGGGCCAGCTGGTAGCGGCCGACGAAGTCGGTGAAGCCCATCCCCTGCTCATACATCTCACGCACGATCGACTTCGGGGACAACGCGTCCTCGGGGAGCCACGGGTGGGTGCGGCGATACATCTCGTACGTCACCCCCAGCAGCTCCGCCAGCGGCATCGGCCAGGTGATCTTCTCCAGCAACGCCATGCGCTCGTCGTACTCGATGCCGTCGGCCTTCATCTCACCGATCGCCTCGCCCCGGGCAGCGTGCTGCTGGGCGAAGAGGATCTGACGCGGCCCCTCCAGCACCGCCTCGATCACCGAGACGACGTCCAGTGTGTACGAGTCGGCCTCGGGGTCGAGGACGTCGAGGGCCGCCAGCGCGAAGTGGGACAACGGTTGGTTCAGGGCAAAGTCGTCCGGCAGGTCGAGGGTGAGGACGTAGCGGCGACCGAACTCGTCGGGCTCCTCGAGCCGGGTCAGGACCCCGGAGTGCAGCAGGCTGCGGGCCAGGCGCAGCGCACGCCGCGAGAGCTTGAGCTGGTTGCGCCGTTCCTCGTGATTGTCCTGCAGCAACTTGCGGAGCACGTCGAAGGTGTTCTCCTCACGAGCGATCACGTTGAGGAGCATCGAGTTGTCGACCTTCATCCGCGACATCAGCGGCTCGGGCTTCGACTCCACGAGCTTGGTGAAGGTCTGCTCGGTCCACACGACACTGCCCTCGGGGGGCTTCTTCAGCTGCGGCTTCGACTTCTTCTTCGGGTTGGCGGCGTTCTTCGCCTCCGACTTCGCCTTGGCGCGCTCGTTGTCGATGACGTGCTCCGGGGCCTGGACCACGACGTAGCCGATGGTGTCGAACCCGGCACGACCTGCACGACCGGCGATCTGCAGGAACTCGCGACTGCGAAGGATCCGCTGCTTGGTGCCGTCGAACTTCGACAGGCCGGTGAAGAGGACCGTGCGGATCGGGACGTTGATGCCCACTCCGAGCGTGTCCGTCCCGCAGATGACCCGGAGCAGCCCGGCCTGCGCCAACTGTTCGACCAGTCGCCGGTACTTGGGCAACATCCCCGCGTGGTGGACGCCGATGCCCAGCCGCAGCAACTTGGAGAGGGTCTTGCCGAAACCGGCACCGAACCGGAAGTCACCGATCTTGTCGCGGATCTCCTCGGCCCGCGCTGCCTTGCCGAGCGGCTTGATCAGCGAGGCAGCGTGCTCGACGGCCGCTGCCTGGGTGAAGTGCACGACGTACACCGGGGACTGATGGGTCTCGACCAGCTCCTGGAGCGTCTCGTCGAGATGGGTCAGGGACCAGGAGAAGTGCAGCGGGACGGGCCGCTCGGCCTCGTCGACCAGCGCGGTCTCGCGGCCGTTGCGCCGGGTCAGGTCCTCGCTCAGCGCGGAGACATCGCCCAGGGTCGCTGACATCAGGAGGAACTGTGCCTGCGGCAACTCGAGCAGCGGGACCTGCCACGCCCATCCGCGCTCCGGGTCGCCGTAGTAGTGGAACTCGTCCATCACGACGAGCCCGACGTCGGCGCCCTTGCCCTCCCGCAGAGCGATGTTGGCCAGCACCTCAGCGGTGCAACAGATCACCGGGGCGTCGGCGTTGACCGAGGCGTCGCCGGTGAGCATGCCGACGTTGTCGGCGCCCAGGGTCTCGCACAACGCAAAGAACTTCTCGCTCACCAGAGCCTTGATCGGCGCGGTGTAGAAGGAGACCCGGTCGGTGGCCAGGGCGGAGACGTGCGCTGCGAAGGCGACCAGTGACTTGCCCGAACCGGTGGGGGTGGCGAGCACGACGTTGCTGCCGGAGAGGAGTTCGAGGATCGCCTCCTCCTGGTGGGGGTAGAGCTCGATCCCCTCACCGGTGGCCCACTCGTTGAACGCGTCGTACAACGCGTCCTCGTCCTTGACTCCGTCCCACCAGGCCTTCGTCGTCATCAGCCGCGCGCCCGCGGATGGGCGGTGGCAAAGACCTCGCGCAAGTTGTCCACGGTCACCAGTGTGTACACCTGGGTGGTGGTCACCGACGCGTGCCCCAGCAATTCCTGCACGACGCGCACGTCCGCGCCGCCGTCGAGCAGGTGCGTGGCGAAGGAGTGTCGCAGGGTGTGCGGGGAGACGTCGCGTGTCACCCCGGCCCGGTCTGCTGTCTTCACCAACACCGACCACGCGCTCTGTCGCGACAGACGCCCGCCGCGGGCGTTCAGGAAGACCCCGGGCGTCCCCTTGCCCCGCGACACCAGCTCGGGCCTGGCACGCCTGAGATAGGCCTCCACCGCCTCCACGGCGTACGACCCCACGGGGACCAGACGCTCCTTGTCGCCCTTGCCACGCAGCAGCACGGTGCGGTCCACGAGGTCGATGTCGTCGATGTCGAGACCCACCGCCTCGGAGATCCGGGCTCCGGTCCCGTAGAGCACCTCCAGCAGCGCGCGGTCCCGCAGCGCCAGCACGGTGTCGGGAGCCCCGGCGGCCTCGAGGATGGCCTCCACGTCGGAGAGCGGAAGGGCCTTGGGCAGCCGCTTGTCCGGAGTCGGAGGACGCACGGCGGAGGCGGGGTCGACCTGGGTGAGGCCGTCACGCACCGCGAACTTGTGGAAGCCGCGTACGGCGACCACGGTGCGCGCCGCCGAGGTCGCGCTGAGCGCGGGGTGTTCCTCAGAACCCTCGCGCAGGTGCACCAGGAAGGAGGCCACCGTCGCCTCGTCGATCTGGTCGAGCTCGTGCACCTCACGGCTGGCGAGGAAGTCGACGTAGCGCCGCAGGTCGCGGCGGTACGACGACAACGTGTTCACGGCCAGTCCGCGCTCGACGCCGAGGTGGTCGAGGTAGGTGCGCACCGCGCGGACCAGGCCGCTGGCACTCACAGACGCCCTCGCCGCTTCAGCACGTCGTAGACGAGCACGGCCTGCACCAGCGGGCCCTGCCTGACGCGTCCGTCGAGGACGGCCTCCAGGAGCTCTTCGTACGGCACCCAGAGCGATTCCATCTCGGCTTCCTCGTGCTCCAGCTCGAAATCCCCTCGGGGGGCCGAGCTCAGGCCCCTCGCCAGGAAGATCTCGTGGACCTCGTCGGTGATGCCCGCCGAGGGAAAGGTGCTCAGGAGGGGTGTCCATGAGCTCGCGGAGAGCTCGGCCTCCTCGCGCAGCTCACGCTTGGCGGTCTCGACGGCGGGCTCGCCCTCCGCGTCGCGGATGCCAGCGGGGATCTCGACGAAGACGTGCGCCGAGGTGTGCCGGTACTGGCGCAGGAGGAAGACGTTCTCGTCGTCGTCGATCGCCAGCACCATGACTGCCCCGGGATGCTCCACGGAGATCCGGGCGAAGGTGTGCTCAGGCTTGCCCGGCGCACTGATCACGTCTTCGCGGACGCCCACCACCCAGGCATCGCGATAGATGTCCCGGGAGCTGTGGACCGGCCAGGACTCCGGCCGGTCCGCCAACTCCTCAGGCATGTGACTCAGGCGTCCTGCTCGACAGGGATGAGCATTTCCTTCTGGCGCTTGATCGCGGCCTCGACCAGGCCCGCGAAGAGCGGGTGCGGCCGGGTCGGACGCGACTTGAGCTCGGGGTGTGCCTGGGTGCCGATGTAGAAGGGGTGCACGTCGCGCGGCAACTCCACGAACTCGACCAGGTCCAGGTCGGGGTTGACACCGGAGAAGACGATCCCGGCCTCACTGAGCTGGTCGCGGTACTCGTTGTTGACCTCGTAGCGGTGACGGTGACGTTCCTCCACCAGGTCGCTGCCGTACAGGTCGCGCGCCAAGGTGCCTGCCCCCAGCCGCGCGGGGTAGGCACCGAGGCGCATCGTGCCGCCCAGGTCTCCCCCGCCCTCCACGAACTCCTTCTGCTCAGCCATCGTGGAGATCACCGGGACGAGCGTCTCCGGGTCGAACTCGGTGGAGTCGGCCTGGTCGAGGCCAAGGACGTTGCGCGCGTACTCGATGACCATGCACTGCAGGCCCAGGCAGATGCCCAGCACGGGCACCTGGTGGGTCCGGGCGAAGGTCAACGCTCCGAGCTTGCCCCCGAGTCCGCGGACACCGAAGCCGCCCGGAACGAGGATGCCGTCGACGTCGCCGAGCTGCTTGAGCGCGCCTTCCGGCGTGGCACACGTGTCGCTGGCCACCCAGCGCAGGTGCACCTTGGCCTCGTTGGCGAAGCCGCCGGCGCGCAGGGCCTCAGCCACGGAGAGGTAGGCGTCTGGGAGGTCGATGTACTTGCCGACGATCGCGATCGTGACGTCCTCCTTCGGGTGGTGCACCCGACGCAGGAGGTCGTCCCAGGTGGTCCAGTCGACGTCACGGAAGGGCAGGTCGAGACGGCGTACGACGTAGGCGTCGAGGCCCTCGGAGTGCAGCACCTTGGGGATGTCGTAGATCGACGGAGCGTCCGCGCAGGTCACCACGGCCTCGTCCTCGACGTCACACATCAGCGCGATCTTGCGCTTGATGCCCTCGGGGAGATCACGGTCGGCGCGGCAGACGATGGCGTCGGGCTGGATACCGATGTTGCGCAGGGCAGCGACCGAGTGCTGGGTCGGCTTCGTCTTGAGCTCACCCGAGGGGCCGATGTAGGGCACCAGGGAGACGTGGATGAAGAAGCAGTTGTCCCGGCCGATCTGGTGGCGCACCTGGCGCGCGGCCTCGAGGAACGGCAGGGACTCGATGTCACCGACGGTGCCACCGATCTCGGTGATGACCAGGTCGACGTCGTCCCCGCCCATGGCGAGGATGCGGTCCTTGATCTCGTTGGTGATGTGCGGGATGACCTGGACGGTGTCACCGAGGTAGTCGCCGCGGCGCTCCTTGGCGATGACGGTGGAGTACACCTGCCCCGTCGTCACGTTGGCGATCTGGTTCAGATCGGTGTCGAGGAACCGCTCGTAGTGACCCACGTCGAGGTCGGTCTCGGCTCCGTCGTTGGTGACGAAGACCTCACCGTGCTCGAAGGGGTTCATGGTGCCCGGATCGACGTTGAGGTACGGGTCGAGCTTCTGCATCGTCACGCGCAGGCCGCGCGCCTTCAGCAGACTGCCCAGACTCGAAGCCGTCAGGCCCTTGCCGAGTGAGGAGACGACTCCTCCAGTAACGAAAACGTGCTTGGTGGCTCTGCGACTCTTCACGGGCTTCGATGCTACCCGAGCGGGAGCGATCCGTCCGAACCTGTGGCACCGAAGGCTCCACCCTGCGTGTCGTACGCCCGCGCCAGGGCCAGCACGGTCGCCACCCGTCCAGCGGCGGTCTCCACACCGTCGACGGAGCTCGCGGCCCCGAGCTCGTCGGCCTCCCGCAACCTGGCGAGCTGGCTGTCGTCCGAGGTGGTGCGACCGGCCAGCACCACTCCGCGTGACTTGGCGGCCAGACCACGGACGATCCCACCGAGGATCGCGTCGGCCCCGTCGCCGGTGACCTCGTCGCCCAGGACGACCAGGACCAACGGGGCACGGCCCGAGCCCGATGCCACCTCGGGCAACAGGTTGGCGCCCGTCAGCCCGTCAGCAACGGCCTCGCTCTCGGCAGACCGCTCCACCGTCTGCTCGCCCCGGGTGGCCACGGTGAAACCGAGCAACTCACCCGCGCGCTCGTAGGTGCTTGCGTCCGCGCTCACGGTGCCGTTCGGCAGCTGGGTCATCAACTGGCTGCCCAGGGTGTCCACCAGGGACTTCTCCGTGGGGTTGACGAAGCTCGATCCGAGCTCCTGGGTGACGACCACCTCGCCACCGGCGCCGTCGATCTCGTCGGTGAGCGTCTCCACCAGGGAAGGATCCGCTCCGGGCATCGTCACGACCGTGATCTCACGGCCCTCCAACTTCTGCGTGTACAGGACCGCGGAGGCATCGGTGGCGAACCGTTCGCCGAACGCGGCTTCGGCCTGGGCCTTCTCCACGTCCGCCTGCAGGGCCTCGGTGTTCTCGGCGCCGCGACCGATCTCGCTCAGGGGCCCTCCGCCGAGGACGACGCCGATGGCCAGGGCCAGGAAGACCGCCACGAGGGTGACGACATGGGTACGGAACGAAATCACGAGAAGATCCCCTGCAGGTAGTCGATGAGGTCGGAGGACTGGGTGGCCAACGCGTCGGCCCACTCCTGTCCCACCGGGGTGGTGCCGATCGCCGCCGCGAGCGCGACACCCGCGGCCAGCAGGACGGCGAGGAGGTGCCGGGGACGTACGCGACCGGAGTAGACGGTGCGTACGGCAGTGGCGTCGACGAGTCGCGGGCCGACCTTGAGGCGGGTCAGGTACGTGCTGGCGAGACCGGAGCGTTGCCGGTCGAGGAACTCGTCCAGCGTGGCGTGCATGCCCACTCCGACGATGACGCTGGCCTGCCCCGCGTCCGCGAGGAGCAGGGCGGCGTCCTCGGTGGTGGCGCTGGACTCGAAGAGCAGGGGCTGCACACCCCACGTGGTGAACCGCTCGCCGACGGTGCGTGAGGCACCCCGATCCACCCGCAGGACCACGTCACGGGCTGACTTGAGGGTCTTGGGGTCCGGTGTCTCCTCATCGGTGACCCGGGCCGAGGTGACGATGACGTCAGGCCGGTGGCCGGCCGCCCGGAGCGCGTCCGCGCCCCGGTCCACTCCGATCAGGACCGGGCCCTGCTCCACGATGAAGCGGCGGATGGCCTTCAGCTCCTCCGCGTGGTCACGCCCGGGAGCCACCACGACCACTGGACGATCAGCGATCTTGGTGGCGGGGGTCGGCACTCCCTGCCCGTGGAGCAGGAGATCCTGCTCACGTCGCAGGAACTCAGAACTGTTGTGGGTGAAGCTGTCGAGCTGGTGCGCCAGACCGACTCGGGCGTCCGCGGACTGTTGCCGGGCGCCGACCGCGTCGAGCACCTCCCCGGTCAGGACTCGCTCCCGCGGAGCGTGGATCGTGCCTCCGTCCACGCGCAGGGACTCACCCTCGCGCACCGCGTCGAAGAGATCAGGGCCGAGACGGTCGACCATCACCACGCCGGCGTCCGCCAGCACCTGGGGACCGAGGTTGGGGAAACGCCCTGAACTCATCGGGGAGGCGTTGAGCACCGCTCTCACCCCCGCGTCCACCAATGCCTGCGCGGTGGCGCGGTCGAGGTCGAGGTGGTCGATGACCGCCACGTCCCCCTCGCGCAGGCGAGGGAGCAGGGCACGGATGCGCCGATCGACCCGGGCGGTCCCGAGGACTCCGGGCAGATCGGACGAGGGACGGGTTCTGGAGGCAAACTTCATGGCTCGTCCATGGTGACAAACCGCAACGGCCCAACGGCGCAGGCTCTCCGCCTCAGCGAGTCGCGGTCCGCGCGGTCTCGATCAATTCGCGGGCATGGGCCAACGCCGTGTCCGAGTCGTCCAGCCCTGCGAGCATCCGGGAGAGCTCGCGCTCCCGCTCGTCCTCCGCCAAGGTGTGCAACCCGGAAGTGGTCACGGTGCCGTCACTCGCCTTGGCCACGACGATGTGTCGGTCGGCGAACGCTGCGACCTGTGGCAGGTGGGTGACCACGAGGACCTGCGAGGTGCGGGCCAACTTGGCGAGGCGCCGGCCGATCTCGATCGCCGCCTTGCCCCCGACCCCCGCGTCGACCTCGTCGAAGACGAAGGTCGGCACGGTCGTGGTGGCGGCCAGCACGACCTCGACAGCCAGCATGACTCGGGAGAGCTCACCGCCCGAGGCACCCTTGTCCAGAGGTCGCGGGTTCATTCCGGCATTGGCGGCCAGAAGGAACTCGACCTCGTCGAGCCCCGTGGCCGTGCACCGAAGGTGCCTGCCGTCGACCTCGAGGGTCTTGGTGTCCGTCCCCCCCTCGCCGGGACTCGCCTCGGTCTGGGACACGACGGCCTCGAGCCGCGCGTGCGGCATCGCCAGGAGCGTCAGCTCATCGCTGACCTCGGCACCGAGGCGCACCGCAGCATCGGTGCGAAGTCGTGAGAGCTGAGCACCGATCTCTGCCAACTCCGCACGCAAGGACGCGCGCTCCTCACGCAACGCGTTGACCCGGTCGTCGGTGTCGTCGAGCTCGAAGAGACGACGAGCCGCCTCCTGGCTCCAGGAGAGAACCTCGTCGATGGTCTCGCCGTACTTCCGGGTGAGGCCGATGAGGTCGGACCGCCGCTCGCTCACCGACGCGAGCCGGGCCGGGTCGGTCTCCAGCGAGGAGGCGTACGACGCGACGTCGGCCGCGAGGTCGGAGAGCAGGTAGGTCAGTTCGGCCAGACGGTCAGCCAGCCCCGCCGCCTCCGGGTCGTGGTCGCGTACGCCGTCCAGGGCGGCTCGGGCCGCAGCACCGGCTCCCAGCGCGTCGGGCGTGCCCTGGTCCGAGGAGAGCGCCTCCCGGGCGGTCTCCGCCGCCACGCGCAGGGTGTCGGCGAAGCCGAGCCGTGTCTCCTCGGCAGCGAGCGCCAGGTCCTCACCCGGCTCCGGGGAGACCTTCTCGATCTCCTCCAGGGCGAACCGCAGTTGATCAGCTTCGCGTGCCCGCTCCCGCGCGCTCGTGACCACCTCGTGCAGCTCGGACTCCACCGCCGTCAGACGCCGCCAGGCAACGCGGTAGGCCGCCAGTGCGGTTTCGACCTCCGTCCCCGCGTAGCGGTCCAGGGCTCCCCGCTGCGCCGAGGCCTTCAGCAGACGGTGCTGGTCGGACTGACCGTGCACCGCCACGAGTGGCTCGGCGATCTGAGCCAGTTTGGTCGCGGGCACGCCGGCGCCGCCGACCCAGGCCCGGGAGCGTCCTTCGGCGGAGATGTTGCGGGCGAGGACAACTCGCCCCTCCTCGACCTCGCCGCCGTGCTCGTTGACCTCGTCGACGAAGCGCTCGAGGCCCTCGGTGACCACGACGCCCTCGACCCGGGCCGAGGACGCCCCGCGACGCACCGCGCCACTGTCCGCCCGCCCGCCCAGGAGGAGCCCGAGTGCGGTGACCACCATCGTCTTGCCGGCGCCGGTCTCACCGGTGATGACGGTGAGTCCGGGGCCCAACTCCAGGGTGGAGGAGTCGATCACGCCCAGCGAACTGATCCTGATCTCCTCAAACACCGGAGTCCTCCGTCGTCGTCGCGACCGCACTGCTCGGGGGCGAATGATCGAGCGAGACCAGCTCATTGTCCGAGCGCAGCCGTCGTTCGGCCGAACCACGCCAGCCCACCACCGACAGGCCGAACTTGGCCACCAGGCGGTCCGTGAACGGCGCCTCGTGCAGGCGCACCAACCTGACCGGCCGGTGTCCACGACTCACCACGATGCGCGCGCCGGGAGGCAGGTCGACCGTGCGTCGTCCGTCGCACCACAACACCCCGGCCCCCTGGTTGCCGGCGAGCACCTCGATCGCCATCACCGAGGTAGGTGCCACCACCAGGGGACGGGCGAAGAGGGCGTGCGCGCTGATCGGGACCATGAGCAACGCCTCGACGCCGGGCCAGACCACCGGACCGCCGGCACTGAAGTTGTAGGCCGTGGAGCCCGTGGGAGTGGCGCAGACGACTCCGTCGCAGCCCCAGCGGGACAAGGGCCGCCCGTCGATTCCGACGACCACCTCGAGCATCCGCTCACGCGACCCCTTCTCGACGCTGGCCTCGTTGAGGGCGAAGGTCCGGGCGACGAGTTCCTCGCCCTGGTAGACCGCGACATCGAGAGTGAGCCGGTCCTCGGTCGTGTAGCGGCGGTGCACGAGCGCATCGATGGTCGTCTCGACGTCCTCGACCTCGGCCTCGGCGAGGAAGCCGACATGACCCATGTTCATCCCGAGCAGCGGAGTCCCGCTGCGGTGGGTGTACTCGGCGGCCCGGAGGATGGTGCCGTCGCCGCCCAGGACCAGGGCCACCTCGCAGTCGTCGCCCACGTCCTCCCCCTCGGGGACCACCTCGATGGCGGGCCCGAGCTCGGCGAGGTCGAGCCCCAGCTCCTCAGCCTGCTTGTCGACCAGACGAACCACCATGCCGTGCCCGGTCAGCGCCGCCACGAAGGAGCGGCCGACGGCGATGGCTGCCTCACGTCCGGTGTGCACCAGCAGGAGGACACGACGGACGGCAAGCGGTTCGGAGGTCACGGAGCAACCCTCTCACTGGGAACCCCGAGAGATGCGGAACGTTCCACCTCGGCGCGGATGTCCTCCTCGCCGATCGCTGCCTCACCTCGGCGCAGCAGCAGGAAGAACTCGACGTTGCCCGAAGGGCCGGGCAGGGGACTCGTTGCCACCGCCACCGCTCCCCAGCCCCGTTGCGCTGCCGCCGTCGCCACGGCGGCCACTGCTTCGGTACGCAGCCCGAGGTCGCGGACGACCCCGCCCTTGCCCACCCGGTCCTTGCCGACCTCGAACTGTGGCTTGACCATCAGAGCGAGCTCTCCGTCGGGAGCCGTCACCGCGAGGAGTGCGTCCAGGACCAGCCGCAGGGAGATGAACGAGAGGTCCCCGACCACCAGGTCGACCGGACCTGCGACCAGGTCCAGGTCGAGGTCGCGGATGTTCGTACGGTCGTGCACCACCACGCGCTCGTCCTGCTGCAGCCGCCACACGAGCTGTCCGTACCCGACGTCGACGGCCAGCACCTGCCTGGCACCTCGCTGCAGCAGCACGTCGGTGAATCCGCCTGTCGAAGCCCCGGCGTCCAGACAACGCTTCCCCTCGACAGTGAGGCCGTGCTCCTCGAAGGCCGTCAGGGCGCCCACCAGCTTGTGGCCACCCCGGGAGGCGAAGTCCGGTCGGTCAGGGTCCTCGGAGACGACGAGGGCAACGTCCGTGGTCACACCCGTGGCGGGCTTGGTGGCCACCGCGCCCGCCACCTTGACCCGACCTTCGGCGATCAGAGTGCTGGCGTGCTCCCGGGAGCGGGCCAGACCACGACGTACGAGTTCCTGGTCGAGTCTGAGGCGGCGTGGCGGCACTACTCCTTCACCGCCTCGGCGATCCCGGCCGTGGGATCGGCGTCGAGCGCGCGCCGCAGGCGTTCGTGCGCCCGCTCGAACACCTCGACCCGATCGGCGACCGGCAACTCCCCCACCGACTCGATCTCCGCCAGCACACGGTCGACCTCGGGCAGTCCAGTCCGCTCGGACGCAGCGCCACGATCGACGGCCGCCGAGGCCTCGTCGTCGACCTCGATGGACACTGGGCGCTCATCTGCCGACCGGGACGATTCGCTCATGCGTCGAGATTACCCGTCTCGGGCGACTGGTTCGCTCGGCGGCACGACGCTGCCTGTGAGTACCACTCCCCTGCCCTCGTCCTGGTGACGCCAGGCGGCGCTCGCCACGGCGCGCCACCAGTCATCGCCGTCTCCGCCGCCACGGACCGACAGGTGCCCATCGGCCGTCACCGTGACCTCCCACCCGTCCAACGCAGCAGTGACGAGGCCGGGGGTGACGCGCGTCGTGGCTACCGGATGGGGTTCGAAGATCCCCTGGAGGGTGCTTGCGATGTACGAGGGACGTTCCTGCGGTGTCGCCGCGACGAGTTCCGCCAGACCGGTGACACCGGTGAGCACGAGCAGGGAGGGCACTCCGACGTTGTGGGCACCCTCCATGTCGGTGTCCAGGCGGTCGCCCACCATCACTGCCGACGTGGTCCCGGCGCGAGCCATCGTCTCGTCGAGCAGCGGCCGTGAGGGTTTGCCCCCCACCTGCGGAGTGACTCCGGAGAACTGACTCAACATCTCCACCTGGACCCCGTGTCCGGGGGCCTGGCCGTAGTCCGTGGGAAAGGACATGTCGGTGTTGGTGGCCACCCACGGCAGACCCTGGCGGATACGCACCGCCACCCGCATCACGTCTCGCCACAGCACATCGGGACCGAACCCCGTCACCACGGCCACCACGTCGTCACGGGTCACGTCCAGCACCGGGTCCAGACCAACCGCCACCAACGCCTCCCGAAGCCCTTCGGCGCCCAGCATCAGCACACGGGCCCCCACGCCCCACTCGCGTACGAGCAGGCCTGCGGCAGCCTGCGACGAGGTGACCACGTCGGTGGCCGCGGCCTCGACCCCGAGCTCGTTCAGGTGGGTCGCCACCGTCTGCGCTGTACGCGACGCGTTGTTGGTCACGAACGCCACCTTCGATCCGGCCGCACGCACCCGGGACAGCGCCTCGGGGGCGCCGGCCACCGCACGCCCGCCGATGTAGACGACTCCGTCCAGGTCGACCATGAAGAGGTCGAACTCCTCGACGAGGGGGCGACGAGATTCCAGCAACACGGTGGTCCTCCTTGCAGGGTTGCTTCGCCAGCACCCTACGATGCTTCGATGCACGTCAACGGCGAAGGACCTCCGGCAGTCGAGGTTCCGGCATCACCAGCGCGCCCTTTCAGGCTGCGCCGGTTCCGTGGCGTCCGGTTGTCCCCGCAGAAGGTGGCCAACCCGGCCACCGCTCGAGCCTTTGCCCGGCCGTACCACCACGTCGCCCGGCGGCTCGCCGAATGGCAGGCAGAGGGATACGTGCAGCTCGACAGCGAGCCCGCGTTGTACCTGCACGAATACTCCGTCCACGGGATGACGATCCGCGGACTCGTGGGCGGAATGGATCTCTCCTCACGCGCTGCGACGACGGAGGAGAGAGTCGTCTTCCCGCACGAGGCGGTGCACCCCGAGCAAGCTGATGAGTTGGCCGATCGGATGCACGAGATGGGGCTCAATCCCGCCCCCATCCTGCTGGTCCACCGCGGCCCGGCCGACGTACGGGCTCTCCAGGCCGAGATCATGCGCCAGGTGCCCGACCACGAGTTCACGGACCGCGCGGACCAGCACCACCGGCTGTGGCGGATCACGACTCCGGCGCATCTCGACACGATCGAGGCCGGACTGGCGACGAGCACCTTCATGATCGCCGACGGCCATCACAGATACGCGGCCTACCTGCGTCTCCAGGAGAGCCATCCCGGCACTGCCTGGGACCGTGGCTTGACCATGGTGGTCGACCAGGACGACACCCCGTTCTTCCTGGGGGCCATCCACCGTACGTTCGTGGGCACCAGCCTCGACGCCCTGGCGGCCGCAGCCCAGGCTGCCGGCGCCACCGCGCAGTTCCCGCGTGCTGAGGCTGCCCTCCAGGCCCTGGGTGGCACCACCTGGATCGCCACGGACGGCGACCGGTGGATGAGTGTCGACACCAGCGAGCTCCCGGGGCACAGCAGCCCCGTCGAGGACCTGCACCACACCTTGGTCCCGCTGCTCGAGCGGGAGCCCGCCGTGCAGCACCACCACTCGGTCGAGGACGCCATCAAGGCTGCCGGGCTGAACTCGGTGTCGATTCTGCTGCCCGCCCCGGACCACGGTCTCCCGGACCGCATCATGGGGGCCATCCGACTGCTGCCCGAGAAGGCCACGTCCTTCCAGCCGAAGCCCAGTCTCGGGGTCCTCATGCGCTCGGTCGACTCAGAGCTGATGACTCCTTTGGCTCCCGACGTCGTCCTCTGACGACACTGGCGAGTAGTTCCGTCTCCTACCGGCGTCAATCGGTGCAGGCTGAAATGCAGAAGAGGCACCACACTGTTTGTGGTGCCTCTTCTTCAAAGTAGGTCCGGCGGCGTCCTACTCTCCCACGACGTCTCCATCGCAGTACCATCGGCGCTGAAAGGCTTAACTTCCGGGTTCGGGATGGGACCGGGTGTTTCCCTTTCGCTATGGCCGCCGTAACTCTTGCGAACACTCCCGGGCCTGTGACATCACCACGAATCTCTCGTGGGGTCACGGTCCTTGGAATGTCCAAGCCATGTGTATTCAGTTCATCTGTCCAGATCCAACACGGGTGTGTTGTCTGGGAACTGGTTAGTGGACGCGTGCGCTGTTGTGTACTTCATGCTCAATGTTTTGAGGTGTTTTGTACGGTGTTGGGACAAGCCCTCGGCCTATTAGTACCGGTCGGCTGGGCATTACTG
>NZ_QHKY01000003.1 GCF_003194605.1 Nocardioides gilvus | reverse complement strand
GGCCACCGGTCCACGACGACCTCTGCGCGATCACCGATGAGAAGGGCCGGACCCGGCACGAGTTCACCGCCGATGCTGCGAACCGGCTCTGGATCGGGGACATCACGGAGCACTGGACAAGTGAAGGAAAGCTCTACGTCTGCGCGTTCAAGGACGTCTACTCCAACCGGATCGTCGGGTACTCCATCGATTCGCGGATGAAGTCACGCCTGGCCGTCACAGCCCTGAACAACGCCGTCGCCCGGCGCGGTGACGTGGCCGGGTGCGTGGTCCACACCGACCGAGGCTCCCAATTCAGGAGCCGGAAATTCGTGCACGCCCTGAACCGTCACGACATGGTCGGATCCATGGGCCGCGTCGGCGCCTGCGGCGACAACGCCGCCATGGAATCCTTCTTCGCCCTGCTGCAGAAGAACGTCCTGGACCGACGTTCCTGGGCCACCCGTGAAGACCTGAGGATCGCGATCGTGACCTGGATCGAGCGGACCTACCACCGGCGCCGTCGGCAAGACCGTCTCGGCCGGTTGACCCCCATCGAGTTCGAGACAATCATGACCACGCCAGCCACTCAGGCTGCGTGACTAATCACTGTCACCTGATCGTGCAGCAGTCCCAGATCCTGCCCTGGATCGACGACTGCACCCGCATGGCAATACGCGTCACCGCACACCAACGGGTCACCACACCGATCGTCCTGGCCGAGTTCAGATCCGCGATCAAAACCCACGGCGTACCAGCCTCAACACTGACCGACAACGGCATGGTCTTCACCGTCAGACTCGCCGGCATCGGCCGACAAGGCGGCCTCAACAGCTTCGAAGCAGAACTCAGGCGACTACACGTCACCCAGAAGAACTCCCGCCCCAACCACCCCACCACCTGCGGCAAAGTTGAACGATTTCACCAGACCCTGAAGAAATGGCTCCGCGCCCAACCCGCACAACCCGCCACGATCGCAGAACTGCAGAACCTCCTCGACGCGTTCGTCGACCACTACAACCACCACCGGCCACACCGCTCATTGCCGCACCGCGCCACACCAGCGACCCTGTTCAACTCGATGCCCAAAGCACTCCCAGGCAACTCCCGCGACGACACCCACGACCGGATCCGTCACGACCGCATCGACAAAACCGGCGCCGTGACCCTGCGCGTCAACGGCAAACTCCACCACATCGGCATCGGACGAACCCACGCCCGAACCCACGTCATCCTGCTCGTCCAAGACCTCGACGTACGCGTCGTCAACGCAGTGACCGGCGAACTCCTGCGCGAGCTCACCATCAACCCCAAGCGGGACTACCAACCCATCAAATCAAAAAACTCCCGAACCTGCATTCCGCAGGTCCGGGAGTTCCGATGTCCTGAGACATCACACTGTCGGGGTGACAGGATTTGAACCTGCGGCCTCGTCGTCCCGAACGACGCGCGCTACCAAGCTGCGCCACACCCCGATCGTCCGCGACTGCTTGCACACTCACGAACGAAGCGAGCATAGCCGAGCCCGTCGGGGCGTACTAAATCGGGTCACCGCAGTCGGCGCCCCGACCGAACGAGCCCTCTCAGGCCTTGGCTGTGAGCGTCATCAGGGTGGCTTCGGGGCGGCAGGCGACGCGTAGACGTACGTACGGGTTGGTCCCCAGGCCCGCCGAGACGTGCAGCCAGCTCGACCCGGCACCACCGGGCTCGGAATCGGCCGGGTGCCGGTGCAGGCCCTTCGCCCGGGCGGGCTCCAGATCACAGTTGGTGGTCAGTGCGCGGCCTCGTCCGTCGAGGGTGGGCAGGCAGACCTGACCGCCGTGGGTGTGGCCAGCGATGATCGCGTCGTAGCCGTCACCGGCGAACTGGTCGAGGACCCGCAGATAAGGCGCGTGCACCACGGCCAGACGGAGGTCGGCGCTCTGGTCAGCGGGACCAGCGACCTCGTCGAGGCGGTCGTACCCGAGGTGTGGGTCGTCGACGCCGGCGAACGAGATCCTGGTGCCGCGCACGGTGAGCTCGCCGAACCCGTTGGTCAGGTCCACCCAACCGTCGCGGTCGAAGGCGGCCTTGAGGTCGCGCCACGGCATCTGCGGGGTGCCGATGTGCCGGTTGCCGCGATCCGGCAGCAAGTAGGCGAGCGGGTTGCGGAACCCCGGCTCGAAGTAGTCGTTGGAACCCATCACGTACGCACCCGGCACGTCGAGCAGCCCTGCAAGGTGGTCGACGACGTAGGGCACCGCGTCACGGTGGGCGAGGTTGTCACCGGTGTTGATCACCAGGTCGGGCTGCAGGTCGGCCAGGCTCGCCAGCCACTCCTGCTTGTTGCGCTGCTCGGGGGTCATGTGGATGTCCGAGAGGTGCAGCACCCGGATCGCGTCGTGACCTGCAGGAAGGACGGGAACCTGGACCTCGCGCAGGGTGTACTGGCGGGCCTCCCAGGCGGCGTACGAGGCCGCAGCGGCGCCGCTCGCCACCCCCAGGCCGAGGGTGCAGGACACAAACCGTTTCACCGACACCACCCAAGGCTGACACACTGGGTGACATGAGTGAGTTGAAGGATCGCCTGCGTTCTGACCTGACCACCGCGATCAAGGCGCGCGACGAGGTGCGCTCCTCGACGCTGCGCATGGTCCTGACGGCCATCACCAACGCCGAGGTGGCCGGCAAGGAGGCCCGAGAGCTGAGTGACGACGACGTCCTGGGCGTGCTCTCCAGCGAGGCCAAGAAGCGCCGTGAGGCCGCGACTGCCTTCACCGACGGTGATCGCCCGGAGATGGCTGCCAAGGAGACCGAGGAGGCGGCAATCCTGGCCGAGTACCTGCCGACCCCGCTGACCGAGGGCGAGATCACCGAGATCGTCGCCGCGGCGATCGCGGAGACCGGGGCTGCGGACGAGGGCATGAGGGCCATGGGCAAGGTGATGGGCGTGGTCACCCCGCAGGCCAAGGGTCGCGCCGACGGTGGCGTCCTGGCCGCCGAGGTGCGCCGCCAGCTCGGCTGAGCACCCCACGATCTGACGACGCAGCAGGGCCCCGGGACCGTGAGGTCCCGGGGCCCTGTCTGCTTCAGGGGATGTCAGTCGTCGCCGCGCCCGCCGCGTCCGCCGCGACCCCGGTCACCGCCGTTGCCGCGCTCCCCGCGGCCAGCGTTGTCGGAGTCACCGGAGTCACCGGAGTCGCCCGAGTTCTCCCGTGACCTGCGCGGCGTCGGCCTCGGTACGTACCCCGACGAAGGGTGGACGTAGACGGTGTCACCGCTGCTGAGCGTGGATCCGGAACCGGGGGAGGTCCCGGCGGCCATCCCCTGGTCGACGTTGGAGTTGATCTGGTTGCCCCGCTGAGCGACGAAGCCGGCGTCCTCGACCTCCTCGAGGGCGTCCTCCATGCTCATCCCACTCACCGAGGGGACCGAAAGTCGGGCACCCAGGATCTGCGATCCGGTGGGTCGCTTGAACTCCTCGTCCTTGAGCCACTGGGCAATCGGCCGCATCGCGCCGATCCACATCGGGCCTGCGGTCGAGGAACCGAAGGCCGACCCGATCCGGCGCCCACCGACGGTCTTGCCGTTCAGGGTGATCGGGTGGCCCAGCGAGTTGGCTCCCGCGATCATCGAGACGGTGGCCAGGTTCGGGGTGTAGCCGGCGAACCACACGGCGCGGTTCTCCTGGATGGTTCCGGTCTTGCCCGCCGACTGCTGAGGAAGCGCCAGGCCAGCGCTGTGCCCGAAGCCACCGGGCTCCTGGACGCCGCGCAGCACGTCGTTGACGGCGTCGGCGACGGCGCCGCTCAGCACCTGCTCGCAGTCCTCCGGGTACTCCTTCAACACGTTGCCGCCCGAGTCCTCGATCGAGGTGACGGGACGCGACGCGCAGTGCAGACCGCGCCCGGCGAAGGTGGCGTACGCCTCGGCCAGCTCCAGCGGACTGGTGTTGGCGACGCCGAGGACGAAGGAGGGAACTCGTTCCGGAGCGGCCGGGTTCTCCTTGCCCTCGGGGTTGGTCAGCTCGATGCCCATCTTCTTGGCGAGCTCGAACGGCTCGCAGAGACCGGTCGACTTGGTGAGCTGGGCGTAGTAGGTGTTCACCGAGAGGCGGGTGCCGGTGTACATGTTCATGGACCCGGAGTCCGTCGAGTTGCTCACCGGCCAGGTCCCGAAGCCGTACGGCTCGTCGTCGCAGTCCATGAACTGGCTCTCGGGGATGTTCATCGACTTGGGCGAGTTGATCGTCTGGGTCATCGAGATCTTGCCCTGGTTGAGGGCTGCGGCGAGGACGAAGACCTTGAACGTGGAGCCGGCCTGGAAGCCGCCGGAGTCGCCGTACCGCTGCGGGACCAGGTAGTTGAGGTAGGTCTCGCCGGCCTTCTTGTTGTCACCCATCGGGCGCGACTGGGCCAAGGCCTTGACGTCGCCCGTCCGGGGCTCGACCATCGCCAGTGCGCCGAGCGCCTGGTCCGTGGCGTAGACCCGGTCCCGCACGGAACGATCGGCCTCCTTCTGGAAGCGCAGATCCACGGTCGTGTTGATCGTGAGCCCACCGGAACGCAGCAGGTCCTTGCGCTCCTCGCGGGTCTTGCCGAGGGCCGGGTCCTCGAGGAGGTAGCGGTAGACGTAGTCACAGAAGAAGGCGGCCGGCGAGTTGACGCAGCCGTTGGCGGCGGGCTGGATCTTCAGTCCGAGCTTCTTCTCCTGCAGCTCGTCGGCTTCCTTCTGCTCGATGACGTTGAGTTGGGCCATCCGCTCCAGGACGACGTTGCGGCGCGCCTTGGCCCGCTCCGGGAAGCTGGTCGGGTCGTAGCCGACCGGGTTCTTCACCAGGCCTGCGAGCAGCGCTGCCTCTCGTACGGTCAGCTTGCTGGCGTTCTTGTTGAAGTAGCGCTTGGCGGCGGCCTGCACGCCGTACGCACCGTCGCCGAAGTAGGCGATGTTGAGGTAGCGCTCCAGGATCCAGTCCTTGGAGTACTGCTGCTCGAAGGCGATCGCGTAGCGCAACTCGCGGAGCTTGCGGGCGTAACTGCGCTCCTTGGCAGCCGAGGCCTCGGCCTTGTCGTCCGCCTGGTCGACGAGCGTCAGCTTCACCATCTGCTGGGTGATCGAGGACCCACCCTGCACGTTGCCGTTGTTGGCCTGGTTGCTGACCAGAGCCCGAGCCGTGCCCTTGAGGTCGAGGGCGCCGTGCTCGTAGAAGCGGTAGTCCTCGATGGCGACGATCGCCTGGATCATCGGCTTGGCGATCTGGTCGAGGCTCACGGTGACGCGGTTCTCGTCGTAGAACGAGGCGATCAGGTTGCCCTCGCGGTCCAGGACGTTGGTCTTCTGGGCCAGCGGCTGGGTCTCCAGCTCGGCGGGCAGCTCCTCCATGGTCTCGGAGACGTCACTGGCCACAGCACTGACGACGGCGGCGAAGGGCATGGCCAGTCCGGCGGTGAGCACGCCGAGCGCCGTGGCGACGGCGGCCATGATCCCGAGGTGTTGGGCGATGCGCCGCGTGCGGGACGGCTCTTCAGGCGTGGACATGCGCCTCAGCCTACGTGAGGGAGGGGCAACACCCCATCACACTTTTCCCTCGCTCGTGAGGGCAACACGGCATTTCGGTCAGGCGACCCCAGTCGGGAGTAGTCACAGGGGACTAGTCATACCGGACTATACGATCTGGGCTAAAGGTGTCTGTCCCAAACTCGTTCTGGTTTATACCTTTGTTATTGCAGCACCACGGTGAGCGGAAATCATGGGGATGTCCACCACCATATTGATGATGTTTGGGGGAGTCAGCATGTGGGTCGAAGACTGGTCATCCAAGGCGGCTTGCAAGGAAGCGGCACCGGATCAACTGTTCGTGCGCGGAGCTGAGCAGAACAAGGCGAAGCAGATGTGCAACGGTTGCCCGGTTCGCACCGAGTGCCTGGCCGAAGCTCTCGACAACCAGATCGAGTGGGGCGTCTGGGGCGGAATGACTGAGCGTGAGCGCCGTGCGCTGCTCCGCCGTCGTCCCGGTGCCTCCTGGCGCAACGTCCTCGAGGTTGCTCGCGAGGAGCACACCCGGACGGGCCTTCCCGCCAAGCTCTGAAACGATCTCTCACCCAGTGTGACGTGACGCCGCAGACTCCCGAGGTCTGCGGCGTCACGCATTTTGCGTACGCAGCTCGTGCGCCGTGAGAACGCTGGTCGACCAGCCCGCACGCCGGGTGATCAGGCTCGATCTGCGAGTAGATCCCCGATCAGGCGTAGTCCCTTCAGGTCGTGAACGTCCGTGGGGAGTGCCGGCACCACTGCAGTCGGCACCTGCGGGTGCGCCGCGCTGAACCGCTCGCGCAGTCGACCCTCGCGCTCGACGAGCCGCAGCCGACGGGCGTACAGCCGCAGGAGACCTACCGTGCGGTCCGACTGCTCCGCCGTGCCCTCCGTGCTCTCCCGTGCCCCACGCTCCAGCCGTGCGGCTGCGGCGGCGGCCTCGTCGGCCGAGATCTGGTGGTCGGAGGCCAAGGTGGCACGGTTGATGACCAGGCCGGCCAGCGGCATCTCGTCCTCGCTGAGCCGTTCGACGAAGTACGCCGCTTCGCGCAACGCGTCCTCCTCGGGGGCGGCGATCACGAGGAAGGCCGTGCCGTCGGCCTGCAACAGTGCGTACGTCTTCTCCGCACGGGCTCGGAAGCCGCCGAAGAGGGTGTCGAAGGCGGCCACGAAGATCTGCATGTCCTTGAGCACCTGGGTGCCCAGGATCTTGGTCATCGCTGCGGTGACCAGCCCGAACCCAGCAGTCATCAGACGCGCCGGACCCTTCGCGGGAGCCAGCAGGATCCGGATGAACCGTCCGTCGAGGAAGCTCGAGAGCCGTTCAGGAGCGTCGAGGAAGTCGAGCGCGGAGCGCGACGGCGGGGTGTCGACAACGATCAGGTCGTAGGAGCCGTCCTTCTGGGCCTGGCGATGGATCTGGCCCAGCTTCTCCATCGCCATGTACTCCTGCGTGCCAGCGAACGAGCTCGACAGTGCCTGGTAGAAGGGGTTGGAGAGGATCTGCTCCGCCTTCTCCGGCGTGGCCTGGCTGGTGACCACCTCGTCGAAGGTGCGCTTCATGTCGAGCATCATCGCGTCGAGTGATCCGGTCCCGTCGATGTCGGGCACGGGACGGGGGACGTTGTCGAGCTTCTCGATGCCCATCGCCTGGGCCAGTCGACGGGCCGGATCGATGGTCAGGACGACGACCTTGCGCCCCCGCTCAGCGGCGCGCAACGCCAACGCGGCGGAGGTGGTGGTCTTGCCCACCCCGCCCGAGCCGCAGCACACCACGATCCCGACCGAGCGGTCGTCGATCATCGCGTCGATGTCGAGTGCGGGGGCCTGGCTGCCCGGGGTGCCTGTGAGGGGGCCCACTCTCGTCCGGCTCATCGTCCCAACCCCTGTTCCTTGAGTGTGGCGGCGAGCTCGTACAGCCCGCCCAGGTCGACGCCGCCCGGCAGCTGGGGCAGCGTGTACGTCGGCACACCGGCCTCGGCCACCACCTCACGCTGCCGGTTCTCCAGCTCCACACGGGTGGCGTGGTCGGCCGCCTGGTCGAGCAGCGCCGAGACCAAGGTGTCGGTGGCCTCGAGACCAGCACGGTCCAGGTCGGCAGCCAGGTCCTCGGCGTCGAGACCCCGCTCCGCGGCGGCGGCGAGCGCCTCCTCGTCGAGCTCGTGGGGGCGTACGAGGTTGGTGATCACCGCGCCCACCGGAAGGTCGATGGAGCGGAGCTCGGCGATCCCGTCCACGGTCTCCTGCACGGGCATCTCCTCGAGCAACGTGACCAGGTGGATGGCCGTGCGAGGGGAGCGGAAGAGCGTCATCACCCGATCGGCCTGGCTCCGGATCGGGCCCACCTTCGCGAGCCCTGCGAGCTCACCGTTGACGTTGAGGAACTGCGCGATCCGTCCCGTCGGGGGAGCGTCGAGCACCACGGCGTCGTAGGTCATCGCGCCCTTGTTGCGGCTGTTGCGCTCGACCGCCTCGAAGACCTTGCCGGTGAGCAGGACGTCACGCACGCCCGGCGCGATGGTGGTGGCGAACTCGGTGACCCCGAACTTGTCGAGGGTCTTGCCGGCGCGCCCCAGGCGGTAGTACATCGCCAGGTACTCCAGCAGGGCCGACTCGGCGTCGATGTGCAGCGCGTACACCGATCCCGCGTGCCCCCGGTCGTCGGCGAGGCCGCGGGCGATCTTGGTCTCCGCGTACGGCAGGGGGTCGACGTCGAACATGCGGGCGATCCCCTGACGGCCCTCCACCTCGCAGAGGAGGACCGTACGGCCCGAGGAGGCGAGCGCGAGGGCGAGCGCGGCGGCGACGGTGGACTTGCCCGTGCCGCCCTTGCCGGTCACGACATGCAGTTGCACGCCTGCCCAGTCAGCGGTCGGGTCGGCGACGGTGGGGTGGGAGTCAGTGGATGGCGACACGCATTCAACCTAGTGGCGGGCGAGAAGCATCGAAAGGTTGTGTGCCTCACGCAGGAGGAGTTCGCCCAGTTCTTTGTGCCTTGTGGACGAGAAACGGCGTTCGATGCCGGTCAGGCTCAACGCCCACCCGGGGCGCCCGGCAGCGTCGAAGACGGCGGCACCCATGCCCCAACTGCCCTCCACCAACAGTCCTGGGTTGACGGCCCAGCCGGCGGCGCGCGTCTCGGCGATGCGCCGACGGAGGGCCTCCGGGTCGTGGCTCTCGCCGAAGTCGGCGACCAGGTCGGCCCGCGCCAGGTACGCCTCGACGTCTGCGTCCGGCAGGAAGGCCAGGATCGCCATGCCGGCCGAGGCGACGCCGAGCGGGAAACGGATCCCTTCGTGCAGGACGTGCGAGCGGATCGGGAAGGAGCCGTCCTCGCGCACCAGGCAGATGGTCTCGTCACCGCGGCGAGCCGAGAAGAACGCGCTCTCGCCGGTCAGTTGCGCGAGCTTCCTGACCACCGGATGGGCGAGCGCCGCGACGTCGTAGCGGGCCTTGGCAGCGTTGCCCATGAAGAAGAGCTCGGGCCCGAGCAGCCAGCGTCCTGAGTGGGCGTCCCGGTCGGTGAGGCCGGCTTCGGACAAGGAGGTGAGGAGGCGATGGGCGGTGGGGCGGGTCAGGCCGACACTGCGGGCGATCTCGCTCGTACGCGCCCCGTCAGGTTCGCTGGCCGCGACGGCTCGCAGCAGGGCGGCGACGCGGCCGACGACGTCGGTGGGGGTGTCCATTGAATGAACGCTACCGCTCGATCTGTGTCGCCCTGCGAGAGGTTTGCGTCAGCTCAATGGTCCGCCGTTGACCCTGTCGGCGCTTCCCGCTTGAATCGGCCCACGCGACGAGCCCCTCCGGGCTCCGGAGAAGGGAAACCCATGGACAAGGTGGTGGCCAGTGCCGCCGAGGCAGTCGCCGACATCCCGAGCGGCGCCACGCTCGCGGTCGGCGGGTTCGGCCTCTGCGGGATCCCGTCGGTGCTGATCGACGCGCTCCTCGACGCCGACATCCAGGACCTGGAAGCCGTCTCGAACAACTGCGGCGTCGACGACTGGGGCCTGGGCAAGTTGCTGATGGCCAGGCGGTTGCGGCGGATGATTTCCTCCTACGTCGGGGAGAACAAGGAGTTCGCCCGGCAGTACCTCTCCGGCGAGCTCGAGGTGGAGCTGACTCCGCAGGGCACGCTCGCGGAGCGCATGCGCGCCGGCGGCTCAGGGATCCCCGCCTTCTTCACCGCCACCGGCGGCGGCACGCAGGTCGCCGAGGGTGGCCTGCCCTGGAAGTACGACTCCGAGGGCAACGTCGTGGTCTCCTCCCCGCCGAAGGAGACCCGCGACTTCGGTGGGCGCGAGTACGTCCTCGAGGAGGCGATCGTCGCCGACTTCGGCCTCGTACGTGCCTGGAAGGGCGACCGCCACGGCAACCTGGTCTTCCGTGACTCGGCCCGCAACTTCAACCCGCTCGCTGCGATGTGTGGCCAGGTCACCATCGCCGAGGTGGAGGAGCTGGTCGAGCCCGGCGAGATCAACCCCAACGACGTCCATGTGCCGGGGGTGTACGTGCAACGCGTCGTTGCGCTCACGCCCGAACAGGCCGCTGAGAAGCGGATCGAGAAGCGGACCGTCACGCCGCGTGCCGACCAGACGCAGGAGGGCTGAGCCTTGACCGAACGCACTGAGCAGAGCGTGGCCCACGGCTGGACCCGTGAGCAGATGGCGGCCCGCGCCGCCGCCGAGCTGAGCGACGGCCAGTACGTCAACCTCGGCATCGGGCTGCCGACCCTGGTCCCCAACTACGTGCCCGACGACGTCGAGCTGGTCCTGCAGTCGGAGAACGGCATCCTCGGCGTCGGGGCCTACCCGCTCGAGGGCGAGGAGGACGCCGACCTGATCAACGCCGGCAAGGAGACGGTCACGGTGCGCCGTGGCGCGTCGTTCTTCGACTCCGCCATGAGCTTCGGGATGATCCGCGGCGGCAAGATCGATGCCGCCATCCTCGGCGCCATGCAGGTCTCCCAAGCCGGTGACATCGCCAACTGGATGATCCCCGGCAAGATGGTCAAGGGCATGGGCGGCGCGATGGACCTGGTGCACGGGGCCAAGCGGGTCATCGTGCTGATGGAGCACGTGGCGCGCGACGGTTCCTACAAGATCGTCAAGGAGTGCTCGCTGCCCTACACCGGGCGGGGTGTGATCGAGCGGATCATCACCGACCTCGCGGTCATCGACGTCACGCCCGAGGGCCTCGTCCTGGTCGAACTCGCTCCCGGGGTGACTGAGGCCGAGGTACGCGAGAAGACCGAGCCGGAGCTCATCGCAGCGCTCTGACCCACAGGTCAGACAGGACCCCGTCGGACCACGTCCGGCGGGGTCCCGTCGTCGGGCGTCAGTCGCGAGCGCGGGACCTGATGAGCGCGATCACGTCGTCCTTGGCGTCTGCGTACTCCTGCATGTGCGTCCACTCCTGCGTGATCAGTTCCCGCTTGGTCGCCTCGTACAGGGACCGGTCCTCGGCGTCATCGAGCAGCCGGTCGCGAAAGAGCAGCAGTCTGTCGACCTCGGGGTCGCCGGGCTCGTGGACGTGCAGGTGCACGTCGCGCTCCGGCGTACGGAGCAGGCGGTGCCCCGGCTCCCGGACCCGCAGTACGTACCCGGCGGCCACCAACGGCTCGACGTAGTCCTCGTCGGCGGTGATGTCGTCGACCAGAAGCAGCATGTCGATGACCGGCTTGGCGGCCAGGCCGGGCACAGCGGTCGATCCGACGTGGTGGAGCCCGCGCGCGATGTCGCCCAGCACCGAGCGGATCCGCTCCGCGTGAGCGACGAACTGTGAGGACCAGCCCGGGTCGTGCTCGACGAGCACCAACTTGTCGGTCTCCGGGGCGCCGAAGAACTCCAGCGCGTCCACGTCTGGGCGGCGTCGATCAGAAGTCACCTGCGCCAGCCTAGAGCGCGCGATCCAGAGTGCCCCAACTCACCGTGAGCGCCGGCCGGGAGCGGCAGGGGTCTAAGAGAGTGCTGTTACGTGAGCTGCTTGCGGGGGATCAGGACGTAGAGGATCGTGCCGATGATGCCAAGGAAGATCATCGCGAGCACGTAGAGGATCTGGCTCTGACCGGTCGCGGTCCATCGGCCCGAGGGGATGCGCAGGGCTTCGATGAGCATCATCAGCCACCACACGAAGACGGCGATGCTGATGACGCCGAAGACGATGACGATGATTCCCAGTTCAGCCACTCCGATTCCCATGTCGGGGATCCTAGGGTGCGCGACCTGCCCCCGTGGGCGGTTGCGAGTACGTCTCACCGGAATAGCCCGCAGCCCGTCCGGGTTCACGCCAGGTGACCTCCCCCGACTCCGCTCTGCCTGGAATGCCCGCCCTCTCCGTCCTTGACCTCATCCCGGTCCGCACCGGGCAGAGCAGCGGCGAGGCGATCCGCGCCAGCGTCGCGCTGGCGCGAACGGCCGACGAGTTGGGCTTCCGCCGGTTCTGGGTGGCCGAGCATCACAACACGACCTCGGTCGCTGCGACCAACCCGCCGGTCCTGATCGCGATGCTCGCCGGCGCAACCGACCGGATCTCGGTCGGCTCCGGCGGCGTGATGCTGCCCAACCACTCACCCCTGGTGATCGCCGAACAGTTCGCGTTGCTCGAGGCAGCCTTCCCCGGTCGCATCGACCTCGGTATCGGCCGCGCACCCGGCACCGACGCGCTGACGCGTTTCGTGCTGCGCGGTCAGGAGATGGAGGACGCAGGTGAAGCGGTCAACCGTTTCCCCGAGTACGTCTCCGACATTGCGATGCTGATGCGCCCAGAAGGCGTCGAGCTGGCCTACGGCCAGCACCGCCAGAGCCTGCGCGCCACCCCGCTCGCGACCAGCGTCGCCCGGATGTGGCTGCTCGGCTCCTCGGACTACTCCGCACGACTCGCGGCCCAGCAGGGGCTGCCGTACGTCTTCGCCCACCACTTCTTCGGCCAGGGCACGGAGAAGGCGCTCGACTTCTACCGGGAGAACTACCAGCCGTCAGAGGAGCACCCGGAGCCGCGTACGTTCCTGACACTCAATGCCGCCGTCGCGGAGACGAAGGAGGAGGCGGTTCGCCTCGCCACCCCCCACATGCAGGCGATGATCGCCCTGCGCATCGGTGGTTCGTTCGAGGCCCAGCGCACCGTCGACCAGGCCGTTGAGATCGGCTTCCCCGCCGCGCAGCAGTCGATGGTCGGCGCGATGCTGGAGAAGTGGGTCGTCGACGAGCCCGTGGCCGCCCGTCAGCGGGTCGGCGCGTTCGCCGAGCAGTTCGGCGTCGACGAGGTGATGATCCAGCCGGTTGCTGGCGCGGTGGCCGGTGACCCGGTCGATCGGTTCCCCGCCCGCGAGGAGACCCTGCGTCTGCTCGCCGGCTGAGGCACCGTTCTCGTAAGTGAACGTAGGAAAGTGGACGCCGGGGCCATCAAGTGCCCGCCGAGCAGGGTTTCCTACGTTCAAATACGACTGGCGGGCCAGCGAGACGTCGCTCAGGCGTTGGCCGGCGTCCCCGAGGACGCAGTCCTCGCCGCAGCGACGAGACCGATGATCGCGACCGCCGAGGCGAAGAGGTAGACGCCCGCGAACGGATCGCCGCCCGACTTCTCCAGCCACGCGAAGACCAGCCCACCGACGGCCAAGGACAGCGCCCCACCCATCGAGTCGGCAGCGTTGAGGGCGGCTGAGTTCGACCCCCGGTCGGCATCGGTCGACGACTGCAGCATCGCCACGCCAGTACGCGGGTAGGCGAAGCCCATTCCTGCCCCGGCGACCACGTAGACCGCCGCGGTCAGCCACGGGTTGACCTCGAAGAAGATGGCACCCGTGAGCAGCGCCAGCCCGAGGGCGACGAAGGCGGTGCCCAGCGTCAGGACCTTGGTGTGGCTCAGATGCTTGAGTCGGGCCTGTGCCCAGCTGCTCAGGGCCCACACGATGCCGACCGCAGTCAGGGCAAGCCCGGCGACGGTCGGCGTGAGCCCCCACTTCTCCTCCAACGTGAGGACGATGTAGCCCTCGGCCATGAAGAACGAGCCGGCCAGCAGGCCACGGGTCGAGATCACCGACGGAAGTCCGGTGCCCAGTCGCAGCGCCCCCTTCGGCAGCAGGTGGGAGAGGGCGTACAGCACGATGGCCACGCAGAGCAGGGAGAGCAGGATCCGGTCGCCGACCAGGCGTACGCCGAGCACGGCCACGGCGGCCACCACCGCCCACCCCAGAGTTGCGTACGACGTGGTCGCCGGCGGCGTCTCGGGTCGCGGGAGGCCGAGCACCCGGCGAGCCAGGACGAGGGTGATCAGCACGACCAGGCCGACGGTGCCGAGGAAGACCCAGCGCCAGCCGAACGCCTCGGCGACCAAGGCGGCCACTGCAGGACCGAAGAGTGACGGGAGCACCCAGGCGGCGGCGAGGGCAGCGAAGACCGACGCCTGCAGCGGCCCGGGATAGATCAGCCCGATGACCACGTAGAGGACCACTGTCGCGCCACCACCACCCAGGCCCTGAAGGACTCGTCCGACGACGAAGACCTCCATCGAGGGGGCCAGCCCAGCGACCAGCAGGCCGCTGCCGAAGACCGTCAGCGCGGTCAACAACGGGAGTGACGGCCCGGAGCGATCACTCCACAGGCCGGCGATCATCATCCCGACGACGCCGCTGGCCAGCGGGGCGGCGAAGCCGAGGGCGTAGAGGTGCCGTCCGTCGAGGGCAGCCGTCAGCGTGGGCATCACGGTGGTGACCGCCAGCGTCTCGAAGGCGACCAGGGCGATCACCGCGACAGTGCCGAGTGTGGTGGCCAGGTAGGCGGGCGACAGGACGCCCGGCTGGGGCGTGGTGGTGCTGGTCAACGCGAGATCTCCGCCCACGTCGCCCCGAGCAGGGAGACGAGGTGGTCGGGTGAGAGTTCGACGTCGAGCCCGCGGCGTCCGGCCGAGACGTAGATCGTCTCGTACGTGCGGGCCGAGGTGTCGACGACGGTGGGGAGTGGGGTGCGGTGGCCGAGCGGGGAGATCCCGCCGACCACGTATCCGCTCGAGCGGGCCGCCAGGGTCGGATCGGCCATCACGGCCTTCTTCGCTCCCAGCGCTGCCGCCATCGCCTTGAGATCGAGTCGGCCGGAGACCGGGACCACGCCGACGGCCAACCGGGGACGAGCGTCGCTCGCCAGGTCGACGACCAGGGTCTTGAAGACTCGCTCCGGGTCGAGCTCGAGGAGCTCGGCAGCCTCGAGCCCGTACGAGGTGGCTCGCGGGTCGTGGGTGTAGGGGTGCAACGTGAATGGCAGTCCGGCTTCGCTCAGGGCATCCGTCGCCGGGGTGCTGCCACGGGCACTCTTCGCCACCGCCTGCTTCTTCGCCACCGGACCACGATAGGTGGCGCGGAAGGTCACACGTCGGTACTACCCACCGACATGTTGCGGGGCTCGCCTTCACCAGACCTCGCTGCGCTTCGGCCTGCCTCCGGCTCACTCCTCACACGTCGGTACTACCCACCGACATGTTGCGGGGCTCGCCTCCACCAGACCTCGCTGCGCTTCGGCCTGCCTCCGGCTCACTCCTCACACGTCGGTGGGCATGAGCTGGGTGCCGCTCTTCATCCGCTCCTTGAACGACCCGGTCGGGAATTCACGGTCCTTCAGCTTCTCCATGAAGCCGCGCAGGGTGCGGGTGCCGTACGCCGGGGCGACGTGGTCAACGACCGACCAGTACTTCGCTGCCTCGAGGTAGTAGGCGACGGGGGCGAGCTTCTTGTAGAGCTTGCCGGCGCGGGCCAGGTTCGCGATCTTCTTGTCCCACGACGCCATGGTGACGACGTCGAAGTCGGCGGGCCTGCCGAGCACGTCGAACATCATTTGGCCGGCGTCCTTGAGGGTGACGGTGTTGTCGGCGTTCCACGGCCCCCCGACGGGGAGGATGCGTCCGATCGCGTCCGGATCGAGCACCTGGTTGACGATGAACTCGGCCAGGTCCTCGCGAGCGATCGGGTTGACGACCGAGTATTCGCCGTGGTCGAAGATCCGGTACTTCTCGCCGTTCTTCACGTCCCCGAAGGTCATCGACAGGTAGGGGTAGTAGGCGGTGGGCCGGATGATCGTCCAGTCGAGGTCTCCGTGGTGGCGGCCCATCAGCTCGCCCTCGACCTGCAGCTTGTAGACCTGCGGGATCAGCTCGGGACGGTAGGCGCCGAAGTCGGAGATGTGGATGAACTGCTTCACCTCGCCCGCGACTGCGGCCTTGATCCCGTTGCCGATCGCTTCGTGGTCGACCTGGCGGCACTCCTCGGCGTCGTTGGGACGGCGTCCGGAGAGCAGCGAGATGACGACCTGCGGCTGGGTCTCGGCCACGGCGCGTTGCACGTCGGCGATGCGGGTGGGGTCGCCAACGACGACGGTGGCGCCCGCGAACTCCTTCTCGCCGCGTGCCGACTCCGAACGGGCCAGGACCACCGGCGCGTAGTTGCGCCTGACGAGCTCCGGGACGACAGCGCGACCGATGTAGCCGGTGCCGCCCAGCAGCAGGACCACCTCGCCGTTGCCGTCGCCGGTGGGGCCTGTGACGTAGGTCTTCGACGCACTCTTCAGGAGGCGCGTGCGGAGCTCGAGGCTCTTCTTCTGGTGGGCGGCGACGTCGAGGTCAGTGATGGTGCTGTAGGCCATAATGCGATGATATACGATCTTGCCGAATGCATGAGGTGCCCGCAGAAGAACGGAGTCAACCCTTCGGACGGCCCGGAAATGCGCCTGAAACTGCCGTTGACTCCGTCCGCCCGTCGAAGCAGCGGGACGTCATCACCACCCGTACGCCCAGGTGTGGCTCCTGATGACGTCCGCAGGTGGCGGGGATAGGGTCGTCCCATGACTCAGTCGAACACGAAGTGGCAGTACCAGGTCGCCCCCATCCCGCTCCACAACGAAGCGCTCATGCTCAACAACTTCGGTGGCGACGGGTGGGAGCTCGTTGCCATCCACACCAACGCCCAGGGTGGCCTCGTCGCCTTCCTGAAGCGGCCGCAGGACGACTGATGCACCCCGAGGAGAGCCTGGCCGAGCTCGGCCTGAGCGTCCCCGACGTCGCCAAGCCGGTCGCCACCTACATCCCGGCGATCCGCACCGGCAACCTCGTCCTCACCTCGGGGCAGATCCCGGTCCGTGACGGCACCCCGATCGCGGTCGGCAAGGTCGGCGGAGCGGTGACTCCCGAGGTCGGCGTCGAGTGCGCGCGGCAGTGCACGCTCAACGCGATCGCGGCGGTCAAGGCCGAGATCGGCGACCTGGCCCTGGTGAAGCGGGTCGTCAAGGTCGTCGTCTTCGTGGCCTCGACGCCCGACTTCACCGGTCAGCCCCAGGTCGCCAACGGCGCCTCCGAGCTGCTCGGCCAGGTCTTCGGCGACGCCGGCGTGCACGCGCGCTCAGCGGTCGGAGTGGCGGTGCTCCCGCTCGACGTGCCCGTCGAGGTCGAGATCATGGTCGAGGTCTGAGTGGAGCGCATGGCCCTCCCGCAGCGCCTCGTCGAGCAGAGCCGTCGCTTCGACGCAGGTGACGAGGCTCCGGCCGAACCACGCAACGCGGCCAGTGTCCTGCTCCTGCGTTCCGGGGACTCCGAGAGCGCCGGTGACAGCTCTGACGCCGGCCCCGAGGTCTACCTGATGCGCCGCCAGAAGACGATGGCTGCGTTCGGCGGCATGTGGGTCTTCCCGGGTGGCAGCGTGGACCCGAGCGACGACGACCCCGCCCTGCGCTGGGCCGGTCCAACGCCTCAGGAGTGGGCCGAGGCGCTCGGCGTCGACGAGTCCTTGGCCCGTTCCCTGGTCTGTGCCGCAGTCCGCGAGACCTTCGAGGAGTCGGGCGTCCTGCTCGCCGGTCCGGACGCCACCTCCGTGGTCGCCGACACCACCGGCGACGACTGGGAGGCCGACCGGGTCGCCCTGGAGGCGCACGAGCTGAGCTTCCACGACTTCCTGCTGCGCCGAGGCCTGGTCCTGCGCAGCGACCTTCTCGGGCCGCTGAGCGGCTGGCTGACGCCGATCTTCGAGCCGCGCCGTTTCCGTACGTGGTTCTTCGTCGCGTTGCTCCCCGAGGGGCAGGTGACCCGCGACATCTCGAGTGAGTCCTCGGCCGTCGAGTGGCGTACGGCGGCGTCCGCGGTGCGTGAGGCGTTGGCCGGCAACGTGATGATGATGCCGCCGACCTTCCAGAACTGCCTCGAGGTCGCGCAGCACGCGACTGCGCATGAGGTGCTCACCGCGACCGCCGACCGCCGGATCGAGATGTTCATGCCCGAGGTGGCCGAGGCCGGCGACGGCGAGTTCGCGCTCACCCAGCACCCGCAGTGGGAGGCGCTGATGCGCTCGAGCGGACTGGCCTCGTCGTGAGCGACCTCTGGTCGGGCGGCTCCTTCGGCGAGCGGGCGCAGTGCGTCCTGGCGCCCAACCCCAACATCATGACCCTGGACGGCACCAACACCTGGGTGCTGCGCGAGCCGGGCGCGCGGCGCAGCATCGTGGTCGACCCCGGACCCTCGATCCTCAGCCACCTCGACCGGGTGGCCGAGGTCGCCGGCGAGGTGGGCGTCGTCCTGCTCACGCACCACCACCTGGACCACTCCGAGGCGGCGAAGGAGTTCGCTGAGCGGATGGGGTGCGGCGTACGTGCCCTCGACCCTGCGCACCAACTCGGCTCCGAAGGACTCGGTGACGGTGACGTCGTCGAGGTCGACGGTCTGGAGGTCCGGGTGGTCGGCACGCCCGGCCACACCGCTGACTCACTCTGCTTCCTGCTGCCCGGTGACGGGGCGGTGCTGACCGGCGACACGGTGCTCGGGCGCGGTACGACGGTGGTCGCGCACCCCGACGGTCAGCTGGGTGCCTACCTCGACTCCCTGGACCGGCTGCACGCATTGGCCGAGGCTCGTGAGGCGAACACGATCCTGCCGGGGCACGGTCCGGTCATCGACGATGCGATCGGCGCGCTGGACTTCTACATCGCGCACCGTCGCGACCGGCTCGCGCAGGTGGAGCAGGCCGTGCTCACGCTGGCTGATCGTGCCACCCTGACCGAGGCGCTCACTGAGCTCGATCTCGCGCCCGGCAGCGGTGCGACGGTGTCACCGCGCTCGGTCGTGGAGCGGGTCTACGCCGACGTCGACCCGGTGTTGTGGGGTGCAGCCGAGTTGTCGGTACGTGCCCAGTTGGCGCACCTTACCGGCCGGTCGTGACCACGAAGGGCGAAGCCCTCCGCCGGATGCGATGATCGTCGGGTGAATGCCAGGATCGCCTGTCCCACGCTCGCCGCCAAGGTCGTGACCGCCGAGGAGGCCGTGACCCACATCCGCCCGGGGGACCGGGTCGGGATGAGTGGATTCACCGGCGCCGGCTACCCCAAGGCCATGCCCGGGGCGCTGGCCGAGCGCGTACGTGAGGCGCGGGCCCGCGGCGAGGAGTTCCGCGTCGACCTGTGGACCGGTGCCTCGACTGCGCCCGACGCCGACGGGGTGCTCGCCGAGGCCCACGCGATCTCGCGGCGTCTGCCCTACAACTCCGACCCGACGCTGCGCCGGGAGATCAACTCGGGCGAGGTGGAGTACCTCGACATCCACCTGAGCCATTCCGCGCAGCACATGTGGTTCGGCTTCTACGGCAACCTCGACATCGCCGTGGTCGAGGTGACCGCGATCCTCCCCGACGGGCGGTTGGTGCCGAGCTCGTCGGTCGGCAACAACAAGACGTGGCTCGACCAGGCCGACAAGGTGATCCTTGAGGTCAACCACTGGCAGCCGCGCGAGTTCGAGGGTTTCCACGACGTCTACTACGGCACCGCGCTGCCGCCCTACCGCCAGCCGATCCAGTTGACCGACCCCACCCAGCGGATCGGCGACGAGTACCTGCGCGTCGACCCGCGCAAGGTGGTCGCGGTGGTGGAGACCAACGCGCCGGACCGCAACGCCGCATTCGCTCCGCTGGACGAGACCTCGATCCAGATCGCGGAGCACCTCGTCGACTTCCTGCAGGCCGAAGTCGCCGCCGACCGGATGCCCAGGGACCTGCTGCCGATCCAGTCCGGCGTCGGCAACGTCGCCAACGCCGTGCTCGCCGGGCTCAGCCGCAGCACCTTCAAGGGTCTCGCCGCATTCACCGAGGTGATCCAGGACGGCATGCTCGACCTCCTCGACGACGGCACGCTGGACTTCGCCTCGGCGACTTCTTTCGGTCTCTCCGACGCGGGAGTCAAGCGCTTCATGGAGAGGATCGACGACTACAAGGGCAAGATCCTGCTGCGCAGCGAGGAAATCTCCAACCACCCGGAGCTGATCCGACGCCTGGGCCTGATCTGCATGAACGGGATGATCGAGGCCGACCTCTACGGCAACGTCAACTCCACCCACGTGATGGGCTCGGCGATCATGAACGGCATCGGCGGATCGGGTGACTTCGCCCGCAACGCCTACCTCAACTTCTTCGTCTCCCCGTCGACGGCGAAGGGCGGCGCGATCTCCTCGATCGTGCCGATGGTGAGCCACGTCGACCACACCGAACACGACGTGATGGTGATCGTCACCGAGCAGGGTCTCGCCGACCTGCGCGGCCTGTCGCCCCGCAAGCGCGCCGAAGTGATCATCAACAACACCGCGCACCCCGACTACCGCGACGCCCTGCGCGACTACGTCGACCGGGCCGCGGCGGCGCGACCGAACGCGTTGCACACCCCGCACCTGCTCAACGAGGCGTTGAGTTGGCACCAGAGGTACCTCGACACCGGTCACATGTGACTCACTGCCGCACCCACCTGAACGTACGCCGGCCCGGACCTCCCCCGTGGAGTCCGGGCCGGCGTACGTTCAGACGCGGGGCGCCGTGTTTCGGTTCCCGCGGGGTGTCCGACGCCGTACCGTTTGGCCCAGCATCAGGGCAGCGCCCAGAGCCGCGACTCCGAGGAGGGCGAGAGCCCACCACCGCTCGTCGCTGCGGGGCCAGATCGGCTCGGGAAACTCCATGGGGTTCGAAGCCAGGTCGCTCGCCACGGATACCGTCATGTGTGTCGCGTCGATCCCGGTCAGCGGCGTCGCGGTCCCGGAGTCGGTGACCACGGAGACCTGTTGGTCGCTCCACTGTCCTCCCAGGTCCACGAGGTGGTGGGTGACGACCACGTCGCCCTCGGGTGTCCAGCCCAGGACTCTGCTGGCGGCACCGAGCGGGAGGTCGCGCCACGGATGGGTGACCATCCGGCTGTCGGGTGCGGTGAGGTCGAGGGTCATCAGACCGGAGACGTACTCGTCGCCCTCCCCGTGGTTGAGCCCGGTGACGAACTGCCGGCCGTCGGGGGAGATCGCGGCCCCGGTCCACGACTGCCCGCCACCAGCGACCTGGCGCGAAGTGGGCCCTCCGCCAGCCCGTGAGGGCTCGGGAAGGGTCCACAGTCGCCGTCCGGCCAGCACCCGTGCGCGGCCGGCGTCATCGACACCGATTGCTGCGCTCGAACGGGCCGAGTCGGTGAGTCTCCACTGGGTGGCCGCCAGGCCCTGGCTCCCAGAACCGGCAAGAGTCACCACTCCGACTTCCTGGGATCTGCGGTTCTTTTCGCCCCTCGAATTCTTCTTGACCAGGGGTCCGGTTCCCAGCCATGCCACGTGGGTGCCCGACGGCGACCAGACGATCTCGTCGACGCGGAGGGGTTTGTCGTCCTCGCCTGCGATCCTGACGTCCTCGACCTCCCCGGTGCCCAGATCGGCGATCCGGAGGCCTTGCGCCGTCTCGATGAAGTCCTCGTCGTCATTGAAGACCCAGACGAGACGTGTGCCGTCCGGACTCAACACCGTGGTGCTGGGCGACATCCGCCCGTGGTCGTCCAGTTGCCCGTCGAGGGCAACGGCCCGGTGGTGACCGTCCTCAGCGCCGACCAGGACCGCGGGCTGTCCGCTGCTCTGGGCCAGTGCACCGATCCGGCCGACGTCCAGGTTCGAGGGCTCCACGTCGTAGAGGCTCAGGTAGTCCGGAGGGAGATGGACGGTCGTCGGCACCGACCCGGCGGCCGAGCGCACGCTCGTGGTGCTCGGCCATGGACGGCTGACGTGGGTGAGTGCACCGAGGAGGACGAGCAGGACCACCGTCCAGGCCACGACCTCTCGGGCCCCGCTGCCAGTGCGGGTCTCGGTGCGTCCTTCGGGGCGGTGCCGCCGCCGGCGTACGACGACCGCGAGCGCCGCGAGCACCAGCACGAGGACACCGACGAGTGGCCACAACGGCGGTCGTGGCGCCCACGCCGGAGCGGCGAAGCGGACGGGATCAGCGTCCGCCAGGTCCGTTGCCACGGTCAGCGAAACTTCGGTGAACCCATGAATGGTGGTGAGTCGCCGGAAGTCGCCGTCGGGAGTGACCGCCTCGATGGAGGTCGGCGTGAAGTTCTGGGTGGCCACGACCGAACCGTCCGGGGTCTCGCCCAGCATCTCCAGGTAGGTACCGCCACTTTCGCTGTCCATGGGCCAATCGGTGCGGGTCGAGGTCAGGTCGGGGGAGGCGAGATCCACCTCGAGGTGCGTGGTGGTCGCTCCACGTTTGCCGCCTGTGGCGTTGGGTCCTCCCAGGAGCAGCGTCCGCCGGTCGGCGGTCAGCGTCGCTCCGCGATCGTTGGTGGTGTGCCAGTCCTCGTCCACGGGGAAAGCGCGCCCGGAGTCTGCGGGGATGGCGCTGAGGTCAGGGTCTTCACCGAAGGGCCATGCCTCGTCGCCGATCACGAACCCTCGACCGCGGTCATCCACCACGATCTCGCTGGGCCAGGTCCCCCTCTCGGTCTCGAGGGACCACTGACGTGCCCCGTCGAGGTTGACGTCGCCGCTCCCGAGCCACTTCGTGTCGTACTCGATCGGACCCTGGCCGGGGACGTACCTGGATCCCAGCCAAGCCACGTGGGAGGAGTCGGGCGACCAGGCGAGATCGTCGATCTCGATCGACAGACCGTCCGGTGCGGCCAGCGGCAGCATCACGCCGCCCAGCCCGCTCTCGAGCAGGTCGATGACTCCCACCCCGGTCTCCTCCTCGACGCTGTCGTCGGAACGCTCCCGGTAGGCGTAGGCCAGTTTCCGCCCGTCCGGAGACAGCGCGAGAGGGAGGTTCCCGCCCGATCCGTGGATGAGGTCGACGTCCAGCTCGGAGATGATGTGGTGCTCCCCGGTGGTTGCGCTGACCAGGAGGATCTCGCCCGCCGCGGTGAGGGTGGCGATCGCGGCCCGTCCGCCCTCGTAGTTGCGGGTCGCGCGCGGGTCGCGCGCCATGAGGTCGGCAACCTCCTCGGCGCTGGGGACGTACACGTTCTTCGGCAACGCACCGCTTTCGGATGTTTTCGCGGGGAGCAGCGCGCCGGAGCCCTGCTGGACGGCGACCAGCCCGCCGAGCAGCGCAATGACGACGGCGACGGCCGCGAGCACCCGGACCCGGTCCGTACGTCGTTGGGCGCGTGCGCTCGTCCAGAGGTCGTCGGGCAGGCGTACGGGGGTGTAGGCGCTGGCGAGCGTGTCGAAGGTGTCGCGCAGTTCGCGCATCAGCAGGGTGTCGCGGTCGGTCATGACGTCCTCCCGATCAGCTCGGAGAGTTCGGGGGCGCACTCCCGCAGGCGGGCGAGGGCGCGACGATGGGTGGACTTCACGGTGTTGACGGAGATCGCGAGGGTCTGGGCCGTGGCCGTCTCGGTGAGGTCTTCGTAGTAGCGCAGGACGAGTACGGCGCGCTGTCGGGTGGTGAGCTGGTCCAGGGCCTCGATCAGCGTCATCCGCAGGGCAGGGTCCGGGTGTGCGGCAGAGGCCCGGTCGCCGATCAGTTCGTGTTCGTCGAAGCGTCTGCGGCGCCACCGGGAGACGTTGGCGGTGAAGATGGAGCGGCGTACGTAGGCCTCGGGTGAGGTGTGGATCCGTTCCCAGTGGCGTGCTGCCTGCAGGAGCGCGGACTGGACGAGGTCCTGGGCGTGGTGGTGATCGCCGCAGAGCAGGTAGGCGACGCGTTGCAACGCCGGTCCACGGGCTGCCACGAATTCGTTGAAGCCGCTCTCGTCCGCGGTGAGCATGCCCACCCCCTCTCCTGTGTGGCCGTCATCGGCGGCCGGGGCGGCTGCCTTCTCCCTGTCAGACGTCCGGGGAGGGGTGTACGGGTGTCACCGGGCCGCAACTATTTCTCACGGACCCCGCGACGCGGGCCGAGCGGCGTACGTCAGTGGTGCGGCGGTGGTGCGTACGGGCGTACGTGGGTGGTCCAGTTGATCCCGTCGTGCCAGCGCTCGGAAGCGCCGTCGGCGGTGCGGTACCACCCGGCTGCGATGGCTGCCGGAGCCACCGGGGGGCCGGTCGGGACCTGGGGCGTGGCGGGGGCCGCGATGAGCCCAAGGGACTGGGCGATGGCTCTCGAGGAGGTCGCCGCGGAACGGGTCGAGCTGCCGCCGCGAACGGTGGCGACCACCTCGATGAACTTCTCCTTCGCCTCGGCCACGATGCCTTGGTCGGTGGAGGTCGGCGGGTTGGCGGCCGACATCGCGCGTCCGCTGCGCAGGAGGCGCCAGCCGAAGAAGATCGCGGCCGCGGAGAAGGCCAGACCGATCAGTGACGGAAGCATCACCAGCAACCCGGCCGCGGGGAAGACCAGGACGAACCAGAGCATCGATCCCTCGTCGATGTCTGCGTCGGCAGGGTTGGCGGAGTCGTAACGGATGTCAACGGTGCCGCCGACGTTCTCAGAACAGAAGCTGCTGGAGCTGTGGGTGGTCCCGGCTCGGTACGGGATGTCGTCGACCCAGAACTCGGCCCTCAGTGAGCACGTCGTGCTGTCGTCGCCGGTGTGGGTGCGCACGTCGGTGATGGTGCCGGTCGTGGTGGCGTCACCGTCGGCGCTGGTCATGGAGAACACGAAGACGCCCACCACCACGAAGATGAGCCCGAAGAGCGCCTGGAAGAGGTGACCGAAGATCCCTGGGCGTGACCTGCCACCGAGGGGGTTCTCCAGCCCGACGAGACCGTCGGCGATGAGCAGTCCGCCGATCGCCTGACGCACCTGGCCAGCGGTGTGGGGGCTCTGCGCGTCGTACTCGGCAACGACGTCCTTCGCCTTGCCGACCACCTCGCGAGCATGTCCGAACAGTTTCACGAGGTGATCGTGGCAGAGTCCGTAGGCCGTTTCTTGGAGTTTGGGGGACTTGGTACGTCGGAGATGCAGCCGTTGCGGCGGTGTGGCGCGGGCGACGAGTTTCTCTGTCTTGGCGTCATGGGTGTCCGGTGGCTGTTTCACTGCAGGTGTCACTGCGGCCCCGGAACCTCCGGTGGGACGTGGTCGACGTCATGGCACGCTCGAATCGGCGCGCCCTCGTGGACGGGAAAATGATGAAGTTCAGCAAATCAGTAGTGGGTGCGGTGGCCCTGGGGGCCAGCTTCACTCTCGTCGGGACGTCTGCTCTCGCGGCCACCGGCGCGGTATACGACCCCACGGGCGACGCGATCGTCTTGGTCAATGACCGGATGGAATATGGCGAGTACGACATCGATCTGACCCGCATCGACATCGACCATGGCACGAGGGATCTCGAGATTGTGTCCCGGTTCAGTTTCCTGGTGGACGAAAGTTGGAACATCGCCCGGGCGGAGATCGACACCACCGGTGACGGCGTCGCGGATTACGCCGCCCTGTGGGGGAAGGATGAGGGTCTTGCCGTCGTCCAGGATGCAGGCGAGAGGATCACCTGCTCGAGCATCGGAACCCGAGAGTCCTTGGGGGTCAACGGTTCGTTGACTCTTAGTATCCCGCGCACGTGCATCGGTTCTCCCGCCAGCGTGACCGTGCACGTCGACGTGCTGTGGGCCGGGCTCAACACCTCTGGCGCTGACCTGTACTTCGTCGACAGTGCCCCCGGGGGGCTCATCGACGATGTGACAGCCTTCTCGGCGCCGGTTGCCTCGTCGAACACCGGTACCGCCACCTCACCGCGACTCCCGGTTCCCGCACCTGCCCCTGCCCCTGCGCCGGCACCGGCGCTCAAGACCTCGATCATCGCCAAGTTGTCGAAGAAGACCCACAAGTCAGGCGCCAAGCCGGTCAAGATCACAGCGTCCGTGAAGAACAAGGGCATTACCCAGGCCTCGGGACGAGTAAAGATCCAGCTCAACGGCAAGGTCCTCAAGAACGCCAAGGTGAAGGCCGGCAAGAAGGTCGTCCACCAACTCAAGCGCAAGATGAAGCCTGGCCGCTACAAGGTGAAGATCAGTTTCACTCCTGCTGACAGCAAGCGCTTCAAGAAGTCGACCAAGACGGTCACGCTGCGCGTCAAGCGCTGAACCAGCTGTCGCTGCGGACGTACGTTGACGGCCAGGCCCTCTGTGGGTCTGGCCGTTTGACGTCTCAGGCCGACGAACGCCGAGCCTGAAAATGCGTGAAGGGCGAGGGAATGACCCCTCACCCTTCACACCAAAATCAAGTATTCAGCGCGCGCGCTTTCCCAGACGTTCGATGTCCATGATGACGACGGAGCGGGGCTCGAGGCGGATCCAGCCACGCGAGGCGAAGTCGGCGAGCGCCTTGTTGACCGTCTCGCGGGAGGCGCCTACCAGCTGGGCCAACTCCTCCTGGGTGAGGTCGTGGTGCACGTGCACGCCGTCGTCGGCCGTACGTCCGAAACGGTCGGCCAGGTCGAGCAGGGCCTTGGCCACGCGACCGGGGACGTCGGAGAAGACCAGGTCGGCCACGACGTCGTTGGACTTGCGCAGACGGCCAGCAAGCTGGTTCAGCAGGCTGCGGGCCACCATCGGGCGGCCGTCGAGCCAACGCAGCAGGTCCTCGTGCGAGAGCGAGGCGAAGGCGACGTCGGTCACCGCGGTGACGGTCGCCGAGCGCGGGCCGGGATCGAAGAGGGAGAGCTCGCCGAACATCTGGCCGGGGCCCATGACTGCGAGCAGGTTTTCGCGGCCGTCAGCGGCGGACCGTCCGAGCTTCACCTTGCCGTCGAGCACGATGTACAACTTGTCGCCGGAGTCGCCCTCGTGGAAGAGGACGTCACCGCGCCGGATCTTGCTCTCGGCCATCGAGTTGCTGAGAGCAGTAGCCGCCTCGTCGTCCAGCGCACTGAACAGCGGTGCTTGCCTGAGCACGTCGTTGTCCACGGATCCTCCAGTCGGTAAGCCTCCCCGGAGCCCCCGAGGCAAGTCCATCTTAACCAGTGGTCAACCTCACACGCGCACATTGGGTGTGAAACATGGCAGGAAGTCACATGTCGGACCCCCACCGTAGGCTGAGCCGCGTGCCTGCGTCAGTCGTACCCCCCAAGCCCGACACCTCCTTGGTGCGCCGGGCACGCAAGGTTCACCGGGTGCTCGCCGAGACCTACCCGGAGGCCCACTGCGAGCTCGACTTCGACGACCCCTTCCAGCTGTTGGTCGTCACCGTCCTCAGCGCCCAGACCACCGATCGCCGGGTCAACGCGGTGCGCCCACGGCTCTTCGGTGCCTATCCGGACCCGGCGGCCATGGCCGCTGCGGCTCGGGAGGATCTCGAGGCGATCGTCGGACCGCTCGGCTTCTTCCGCCAGAAGACGACCGCCCTGCTCAACCTGAGCGCCGCCATCGTCGACAACTTCGGGGGACAGGTGCCCGGCAACCTCGACGACCTGGTGACGCTGCCCGGCGTCGGACGCAAGACCGCCAACGTGGTCCTCGGCAACGCCTTCGACGTCCCCGGCATCACCGTCGACACCCACTTCGGACGCCTCGTGCGTCGCTTCGGCTGGACCGAGGAGACCGATCCGGTCAAGGTCGAGCACGCGGTCGGGGCGCTCTTCCCCAAGAGCGACTGGACGATGCTGTCCCACCGCATCATCTGGCACGGTCGCCGCCGGTGCCACGCCAAGAAGCCGGCCTGCGGTGCCTGCCCGGTCGCGCGGTGGTGCCCTTCGTTCGGCGAGGGGCCGATCGACCCGACGGCCGCCGCTGCTCTCGTCAAGACCCAGGGGCCAGCATGAAGATCGGTACGCACCGCTCACCGTTGCGGGTCGTGGCGGTGGCCTTGGTTGGCCTGCTGCTGACCCTCACCGCCTGCTCGGAGAGCGACGACGCGCCGAAGGCCGACACCCTGCCGGCCCCGATGCCTGAGCTCACCCTGGCCGGGTTCGCCGACCAACCTGAGCGCAACCTCGCCGAGATCGACAGCCCGACACTGATCAGCCTGTGGGCGTCGTGGTGCAAGCCGTGCCGCGACGAGATGCCCATCCTGGAGGAGTTCCACCAGAAGTACCAGGGCCGGGTCGACGTGCTCGGGATCGACTTCCAGGACCCCAGGTCGAAGGCCGCTGAGGAGTTGGTCGCCTCGACGGGCGTCACCTATCCGTTGGTGAGCGACTTCGACGGCGACATCGACGGGCGCAAGCCCTTCCCCCGGGTCGGCGGGTTGCCGCTGCTGGCCTTCGTCGACGCCGAGGGCCAACTCGTCGCGGTGGAGTACGTCCTCTTCGACGAGCTCGCCGAGCTCGAGGAGGTCGCGGGCAAGCACCTCGACCTGGACCCGACCGCAGACGAGGACGCCGCGTGAGCGACATCCAGCTGCCTGAGTGGATGGCGCCGGTGGTGGCCGGCATCGCCTCGATCACCGTCGATGAGTTGACCCGCTTCGCTCCGCCGCCCGGCACCGACGCGCGCCGCGGTGCGGTGCTCATGCTCTTCGCCGAGTCGGAGTCCGGGGAGCCGGAGCTGCTCTTCACCGAGCGCGCCCACCACATGCGTACGCAGCCGGGGCAGGTCTCCTTCCCCGGTGGCGGCATCGATCCGGGCGAGGGTGTCGTGGAGGCCGCCCTGCGCGAGGCGTGGGAGGAGATCGGGCTGGTCTCCGCCGAGATCGACGTGATCGGGCAGCTCCCCGACCTGTGGCTCCCGCCTGCCAACTACGTCGTCACTCCCGTGGTCGGCTACTGGCGCGACCGAGGCCGGGTGCACCTGGCCAGTCCCGACGAGGTGCACGCGATCCACCACGAAGCGATCAGCGAGCTGCTGGACCCCGAGCACCGGTTCAACGTGCGTCACCCCTCGGGCTGGGTCGGCCCCGGCTTTTCGGTGGGCGAGGACAAGGACGTGATCCTGTGGGGTTTCACCGCCGGCATCGTGGCTCGGCTCTTCGACCACATCGGCTGGACCACGGCGTGGGACAAGACCCAGATGCGCGATCTGCCTCCTCTCATGTTGCAGGGTGGAGTCCCCGGGCAGGCCGACCTCGCCCCCAACACCAACCTTCGGGAGTAGACCAGTGAACGTGCTCGACTGGGTGCTCCTGGCTGTGGTGGGGATCTATGCCCTCTCGGGCTACTGGCAAGGGTTCGTGACCGGGGCCTTCGCGACCGCCGGGCTCCTCCTCGGTGGCTTCTTCGGTGTCTGGTTGGCGCCGATCGCCCTCGGTGACGCCGTCCCGTCACTGTGGGTCTCCCTGGGTGCCCTGCTGATCGTGATCCTGTCGGCCTCACTGGGTCAGGCGGCCCTGCAGGTGGCTGGTGCCAAGATCCGCGACCGGATCACCTGGCAACCGGTCCGTGCCCTCGACGCAGTCGGGGGTGCAGCGCTCAGCGCGGGGGCGGTGCTCATCGTTGCGTGGGTGCTCGGCGTCGCCATCTCCGGCTCCAAGCTCAGCGGCGTGACCCCGCTCGTACGCTCATCGGCGGTGCTCGCCAAGGTCGACCAGGCGCTCCCGGGGGAGGCGTCCCAGGCGCTGAACGCGTTCAACAACGTCGTCGGCACCACCTTCTTCCCGCGCTACCTGGAGCCGTTCGCCCCGGAGCAGATCGTCGCCGTCCCCGAGGGCGACCCGAAGGTCCTGAACGACCCCGACGTCCGCGCCGCGCGTGAGTCGACGCTCAAGGTCTACGGCGAGAACTCCTGTGGCCGCGGGATCGAGGGCACCGGGTTCCTCTACGCGCCGGGCCGGTTGATGACCAACGCCCACGTGGTTGCCGGTGTCGACGAGCCGGAGATCGAGATCGACGGCGACCGGGTCGCCGCCAAGGTCGTGCACTACGACCCCGACCTCGACGTCGCCGTGCTCTCGCTCTCGGCGCGTGGTCTCCCGAGCCTGCAGTTCTCCACCGATGTCGAGCCGCGGACCCCGGTCGCCGTGCTCGGCTATCCCGAGGACGGGCCGTACGACGTCCAGACGGGCCGTGTCCGGGCCCAGCAGCGGCTGCGCTCGCCGGACATCTACGGCCAGGGCACCCTGATCCGTGAAGTGTTGTCGTTGCGGGCCCTGGTGCGTCCGGGCAACTCCGGCGGTCCGGTGGTCGATGCGGACGGTGCCGTGGTCGGCGTCATCTTCGCGGCCTCGGTCACCGACCGGAACACCGGTTACGCACTCACCTCCCAGCAAGTGGCCGAGGCAGCCGGGATCGGCAGCACCGCGACGCAGGGGGTCGACACGGGCGACTGCGCCAGTTGAGCAGACACACGAAACCCCCCGACGCGAGCATCGAGGGGTGACGGGGGTCAGCGCCCGGTGTCCAGGGCGCCCGTGGTCGGCGCCCGGTGTCAGGCGCCTCGTGGTCAGCGCTTGACGAGGGTCTTGGCTTCCTTGGCCTGACGGATCGCACGCTCCGGGGCCTTGACCTTCTTGACCTTGCGGAAGCCGATGAAGGCGAGCAGCAGGGCGACGAGGAGGTAGAAGAGCGTGACGATGCCGAATGCCCAGTGGAGTTCCAGGCCGGAGCCACCCCAGTAGATGAAGAAGGCGATGGTCATCGAGAGCATCACGATGAAGATCAGCAGGAGGAAGGCGGCGGCGGCGAAGAGGCCTACGCCGACCCCGCCGAACTTTGCGCTGACCTTCAGTTCGGACTTGACGAGCTGGATCTCCTTGGAGATGAGGGACGAGATGTCCCGGCTCGCATCGCCGATCAGACGGCCGATGGTGGGATCAGTGTCCTGGATCGGTTCCGTTGCCATGTGCGGCACCCTACCCAACTGGGCGTGTGTTCAACACACCACGTTGCACAGGGAGTCACGGGGTCGAGGTTCAGGCCGCTACGCCGTGACCGGACCGTGGAGTCAGACGAAGAGCCACGGCAGGCTCAGCGCAGCGGTCAGGGCGGGTGTCAGCCACGGCCCGACCGCAGAGGCCAGCCGGTCGAGACGCGTCACCTGGAGCGTGCCAGCGCCGTCCGGACCGGGCCCGACCACTGGATCCTCAAGTTCGCCGCGGTGGCGTACGTTCCAGATGAACTCGGCGAGCACCAGTAGGAGGCCGAGAGCAAGCAGTGGTTGCCACGGCAGGTCGAAGAGGGATTGTCGGGCCGACACGAAGAGGGCCACGGCGCCCCCGGTGAAGGCCCCGAGACCCAGGATCGTCACGAGCGGGTGATGGATCATGAACCGCAACACGTTGGTGGTGCGGAGGGCAAGGACTGCGAAGCAGATCACCAGGACGAGCGCTCCGAGAGCAGCACCGAGAGTCACGCTCACGGTGGTTCCGGTCTGCCAAGCAGCCACGGAGCCGATCGTCGAGAACATGCCGAGCAGTCCGACGGCAGGGACCGCGATGTCCCTCAGTGAGGATCCGTCTTGCAGGACGGATTCCGGGAGGTCGAGTGCTGCGGCGTAGTCCTTCGGATCACCAAAAGCGTCGCGCGCGGTCTCCCCGCTGTCGGCGCAGTGCGCCTCGACCTCGGCCAGCACGGCACCGATCATCGTGCCGGCGACCCCGCGCAGGCGCAGTTCGAGGAGCAGGGCCTCGGCCCAGGCCCGCTCGACGTGGGGAGTGCGGGTGTCGATCATGATCCCTCCAGGAAGTGGCGCGTGAGCCCGGTGAACTCGAGCCACTGGTCGGTCTGCCGCTGGTGCTCGGTGCGCCCGAGCTCGGTGAGTGAGTAGTACTTGCGCCCGGGTCCGCCGTCGCCGGCGCGCCACTCAACCTCGACGAGACCGGCCTCCTCGAAACGGGTGAGCAGTGGATAGAGGGTGCCGCCCTTGATTCGCCCGAGGCCGGCTTCTGCAAGGGCTGAGGCGATGGCGTAGCCGTACGTCGGTCCGGCGGCGATGACGTGCAGCACGCTCACGCCGAGCGCGCCGCGCAACCACCCGGCTGGCCAGGCGCGTTCGGGGCGGCTCGTCTCGTGCATGACTAGATTGTTTAGCAAACTAGATGGAGCGTCAACCTAGTGCTTGAAGATGGCCCTGATGACCAGGGCGATCCCAGCTGCGTACGCCAGCAGCTTGGCCACCGCGATCCCGAAGAGCACGACGAGTGCTGTCGACGAAGGAGCCGATGCGCCGGCGACGACCCACAGGATCAGACCCTCGAGAAGGTCAAGAGCCAGAGCGGGGAGCACCAGCGTCCACCGCCCTCCCGCCTTGTCGAGACAGAGCCCCAGCGCTCCCACCAGCAGCGCCATGAATCCCAGGTCGACCAGCACCCCGTCCCTGGCTGCCGACGCGCCCCCCACCTCGGCCAGGAGACGTACGAATGTGGACGGATCTCGGGCGAACACCAGAGCTGGCTGACCGATGAACCCGTCGAAGCGGGTGCCGACGACGACGAAATAGGTGGCGGGAGCGAGCAGTGTGGCCAACCACCAGTTGCTGTTCCCCATGGGTGGAGTGTGGCGGAGCGGGGAGTCCGTGTCACCCAGTCACGACATCGATTCCCCTGGCTCCGTCCGCCTCAGCGACCAGCCGCGAGCGGCGCGCCCTCCCGCAGGAACGCAGCCTCGGCGAAGCGGTCACCCATGAGTCGGTGGGTCGCGGCGTCGGGATGCACCCGGTCGGGCAACGGCAACTCGGCGGCGTCGTCCTCCCCGTAGAGCTCGCGCCCGTCGAGGAGGTGCAGGTGGGGGTCGTCGGAGCGCCGCTGGAGGACGATCCGGGCCAGCTCGGTGCGGATCACCCGCAGGGTCAACTTCCCTGACGCCACCTCCTCGGGGTCCCCGGCGGCCACGAAGGCGATGCTGTCGCCGCTCAGGTCCGGGAGCAGCGGGCCCGGCGTCTCCTCCTGGATCGGGCACAGGATGGGGGAGACGACGAGCAGAGGTGCCGTGGGGTGGCCCTCACGGATGGTGTCGAGGAGGCCGTGGACCGCCGGACCGAAGGCGCGCAGACGCATCAGGTCGGTGTTGACCAGGTTGATCCCGATCTTGACGCTGATCACGTCGGCGGGGGTGTCGCGCAGCACGCGTGCCACGGCCGGGTCGAGCAGGGCGCTTCCCCCGAAGCCGAAGTTCACCAGGTCCACCCCGGCGAGGCCCGCTGCCCTCGCGGGCCAGGTCTGCGACGGACTCGCCGCCACGGACCCGTGGCTGATGGAGCTGCCGTGGTGCACCCACGTACGTCGGCCGCTGGGCGCCGCCGGCTCGACCGGGGCGTCGGTGCGCAGGGAGACCAGCTCGGTGGTCTCGTCGTACGGGAGCCAGATCTCGACGTCCTTGGGGCCTGATTCGAGCCCTGCGAAGCGCAGGGTGCCGCCGGGTCCGGGCGTGGTCTCGGAGGTGCCGGTCATCATGTCGACGGTGCGCGTCTTGCCGCCGTCGACGGATCCCTGGTCGACGAGGCGACCGTCGACGACGAGGTCGTAGACCCCGTCAGGCATCGGCGGATTGCCGGCGTACGCCCGTTTGGTCGGCATCGTGTCGAGCTCGATGCGGGTCGCGCTCGTGCGGAAGGCAAGCCGCACTCCGGAGGGTTGCGACTCGACCATCAGGAGCTGCGGTTCGGGGATCTGGGTGCGCACCCAGGCCGGCAGCCGGTGGGGCAGCAACCCGTCCGCGGTCTGTTCCGTCTCGACGCAACCACGCAGCAGGTCGGCGGTGACGGGGGTGGTGATCAGGTCGGTCATCGGCGTCCTTCTTCGTGGCGGGGGCGGCACGAGCGTACGGGCCGCTCGTCTGCACGGGTGTTGGTCGTCGGTGCTCCCTGCCATAGTGCGGGGATGATTTCCTTGGCGCGAACGGCCCTCGAGTCCCTGCGTGACGCCTACCGCTCCAGCGGCGCGGACCGACCTTGGGGGGATCCGTTGCCGGCGCACGGTGTCGCGATGGAGGGCTACTTCTGGCGCTTCACCGACCCGGCGTCCGGCCGTGTCGTGATCGCGCTCAACGGGGTGAACCGGGCCGACGACGGCACCTGGTCGACGCTCGGGCTGGCGGCCCATCCCAACGGCTTCCTGCGTACGACCGTGCATCCGGCCGGTGAGGCTGCCACCGACGGACTGGGCGTGCGCTCGGGCGACGCGTTCCACGGCACCCCCGATCGGTTGTTGGTGGATCTTGGGCCCGACGCCCTGATCGACGTAGAGGTGCGTGACGCCGTGCCGTGGCCGCGCCGCAGTTTCGGTGGGTCGAGCGTCTTCCAGGCGGTGCCCGGGCTGAACCAGTACTGGCATCCGTGGCTGCTCGGAGGCTCTGCCCACGGGCGGGCGGTGGTCGGCGAGGAGACGTGGGACCTGGACGGCTGGTCGGTCTACACGGAGAAGAACTGGGGCAAGGGCGGCTTCCCCGACTCGTGGTGGTGGGGACAGGCCCAAGGGTTCGCCGATCCGTCGGTCTGCGTCGCCTTCGCCGGCGGAGAGGTCAGCGCCGGACCGCTGCGTACGACCGTGACCGCCGTCGTCGTGCTGCTCCCCGACGGCACCCTGGTCCGACTCGGGGATCCCGTCGTGTCACCGGTCCACGCCGAGGTCAGTGACGAACACTGGGTCCTGCGCGGGCGCAGCGCCCAGTGGCGCATCGACATCGAAGGCACAGGGAGCCTGGCCAGTGCCCACGTCCTGCCCGTGCCGTTGCCCTTCGAGCGGCGCAACGTGCCGGGCGCGATCGAGCACCTGGGCGCCACCATGAAGGTGACCGTGCGACGCCGGGGCCGGGTCGTCTGGGAGGGCGAGTCGGATCTGGCTGCCCTGGAGCACGGCGGCATCGACCGGGCCCGGGCCGAGGTCGTACGCCGCGGTCACGGCCCGGACGCAGTGGATGCGCCGCCGTTGCGGTGACGAAGCACGGGGACGAAACGGGGGGGGGGGTCAGTCGACGACGCGCCCGCCGCGGTGCAGCTCGCGGTGCGCCTCGTAGATCTCGGCGTTGACGTGGAGACGCTGGACCTCTTCGTCGGTGAGCTCGCGACGCACCTTCGCGGGGACGCCGGCTACGAGCGTACGCGGAGGGACCTCCATGCCTTCGGTGATCAGGGCGCCGGCGGCGATGAGGACCTCGTCGCCGATGACGGCGCTGTTCATCACGGTGGCGCTCATGCCGACCAGGACGTGGTTGCCGATGGTGGCGCCGTGGATGACTGCTCCGTGACCCACCGACACACCCTCACCGAGGGTGAGTGGCTTGCCCTTGTCGACGTGGAAGACGCAGTTGTCCTGGACGTTGGAGCGCGGCCCGATGGTGATCGGCTCGTTGTCGGCGCGCAGCACGGCGCCGTAGAAGACGGAGGCTCCTTCAGCGAGGATCACCTGCCCGACGAGGGTGGCGTTGGGGGCGACCCAGGCGGAGTCGTCGATGGTGGGCGCGTGGTCTCCGAGGGCGATGAGCATGGGGCGAGCGTAACGCTCCGCGTCAGGCGCTCGGGCTGAGACCTGCGTCGTCGGAGCGGGGGGCAGCCGGCATGGTGACGGTGAAGGTGGTGCCGACACCGAGGGTGGAGGAGACCTGGATCCGCCCGGCGTGACGGTCGACGATGCGCTGCACGATCGCCAGGCCCAGACCGGTGCCCGGTTCGACGTACGCTGCCGGGTTGGTGGAGCGGAAGAACTCCTGGAAGAGGCTCCCCAGGTCCTCCTCGGCGATGCCGATGCCGGTGTCGGTGACGGCCACCTCGACCTCGTCGTCGGTGCGGCTCAGCGAGATCGTGACGGCACCTTCGGGCGGGGTGTACTTGACGGCGTTGCTGACCAGGTTGGTGCAGATCAGGTCCAGTCCGGAGGCTTCGCCGAGCGCCGTGATCGACTCCTCGGCCGTCTCCACGGTGATCTTGGTCCCCTTGGCTGCGATCGTGGTGTGCAGGAGGTCGAGCACGTCCCTGACCAGGTCGGGCATGTCGACGGACCCAGGGGCGAGGGGCCGCTGCGAGCCGTCGACCTCGGCGAGGACCAGCAGGTCGTCGATGGTGTGCTGCATCCGGGCTGCCCCGCGCTCCATCGCGGCGATGGAGTGGCGGACCCCGCCGGGCAGGTCGACCATCGAGTCCAGCATCTCGGCGTGGCCGGCGATGGCGGTGAGGGGGTTCTTGAGCTCGTGCGCGAGCGTGGAGATCAAACGGCTCTTGTAGCCGTCCAGCTCGAGCAGCTCGGCGGCGAGTCGCCGCTCACGCTCGAACGTACGCGCGTTGAGCAGGGCGCGACCCAGGTCGTGTCCGATGTCGGAGGCCGCCTGTTTCTCCGACTCGCTCCAGTCCAGGTGGGCGCTTCGACGGGTCAGGGCGAGGTTGCCGAGGCACTCCCGCCCGGCTCCGAGCGGCACGAAGAGCAGGGACGTCGCGTCCAGCGTGTCGGCCATGAACTCATAGACCCGCTGCTCCTCCTCGGGGAAAAGGCCGTCGATCGCAGGCACGACGCGGTCGGTTGCGACAGCGACCTGCTGGGAGTCCCACAGCTGGAGGGCGATGCGACGGCCGAGCTCCTTGAGGTCGTCGGGGATCACGATCTCCCCTTGGGTGGCGCCGTAGACCAGGTCGGTCGCCTCGCCGTCCTCGTCGAAGGTCTGCATCCACATGCCCACGGCCTCGAAGCCGCTGGCCATGGCGGGCTGGGACAACTCCATGATCCGGTCCATGGAGAGTTCGGAACTGGCGCGGCGCACGATGAGTCGGGCCGCGTCCGCCAGCCGGACCCGCTCGACGAGTCGGTCCCGGTCGATGGCGTTCAGCACCGTGTGCCGAGCCTGGTCGACGAGGCGGGTGAGCACGTCGAAGGCGGCCTCGTCGGGGTCCTGGAGCTCACGGGACAGATGGATCTGTACCAGTCCGCGGAGCCGGTTCGAGGCGTCCCGGACGGGAGCGGCCAGCAGGTCGAGCGGAGGCCACCCAGCAGCGTCGTCGCCGGTCCCGTCCCGTTGGGGCCGGTCATGTCGGAGGCAGTGCAGGCCGTGCCAAGGGTCGCTGCCGGCCAACTGCTGCTCGACGTCCGCGATCGACGCGCGAAGCCCGAGCAGTTGGTCGCGTACGTCACCACTCCCGGAGACCACCATTGTCTCGAGAGTGTGTTCGTCCTGGGCGATGCTGACGGCACACACCTCGAAGCCGACGAGATCCACTACGCCGTCGGTCACGCCCTGCAGGGCGTCCAGCACTGCGGTGTCGGCGGGCAGCTGGCTCAACAGGTTCCTCAAGGATGGAGTATGGACGATTCATCCCGAGGACGCCGACAATACAGGCGCGGGGCGCGTGATGCTGAATGGACGACGACGGAAGGAACGATCATGGCGACCCGGACGATCGACAACCGGACAGAGGTGGGCGCACCCGTGGCCGCGGTGTGGGAGTCGCGTCCAACGACGTTGCTCGCCGTATCCGCGTCCACCGGCGGCAGCCTCGCTGCTTGTCGAACCGTCGTCGACGGTGACGGCCTCGACGGGCCGGCGACCATCCTGTTCATCGTCACCCCGGGCCACCTAGACGCGTTCTTCCGGGCCAAGGACCTGGCCCCCGATCCGGGCGAAGTCGCTGCGCTCGTGCACCGCTTCTTCTGAGGGGAGTGCCGAGAATGGACGTCCGCGTGGGCCCGTGCGGCTGGACGATCTCGCAGAGTGCGTACGTGCGTCGCTTTCCGCTCGTCGAGGTCCAGCACACCTTCTACGAACCGCCGGCGGATGCGCTGCTGACGCGCTGGCGAGCGCAGGTGCCGGATGACTTCGAGTTCACGATCAAGGCGTGGCAGGTCGTCACCCACGAGTCCAACAGCCCCACGTACCGGCGCATGAAGCAGCCTCTCCCCGCCAGCGCCCGAGGACAGGTCGGGGGGTTCCGCACGACGCCCCCGGTCCTCTCGGCCTGGGAGCGGACCCTCCAGTGCGCCCGCATCCTGCAGGCCAGTGCCGTGCTGCTGCAGTGCCCGAAGAGTTTTCGCCCCACCGATGACAACGTTGCGCGGCTACGCGACTTCCTGTCGCAGGTCGAACGGCCGGCGGGGCGGCTCCTGTGGGAGCCCCGCGGTGAGTGGCCCACGCAGCTGCTCACCGAGCTCTGCGCCGAGCTGGACCTCGTCCACGTGGTCGACCCGATGCAGGCCGAGACGGTCACCCCCGAGCAGACCTACTACCGGCTGCACGGCACCACCGGTTCGCGGCACGTCCACACCGATGACGAGTTGCGGCGGTTGCGGGACCGGCTCGACGGGCGGCCCACGCCGTACGTCATGTTCAACAACCTGCCACGGACCGGCGACGCCGAGCGGTTCCTCGCGCTGCTCTCGGACTGATGTCGTGGACTCCTGCGGCTCGGGTCAATAGTCTGCAGCCGTGGTCGAACTCCTGCTCCTCGTCGTCTCCGTCGTCGTCCTCTACTTCGTCGTGCGCATGGGGGTGCGGGACGGCATCCTCGACGCCGACGACGTTCGTGCGTCGCGTGCGCAGGCGCGGAGGTTCAAGGAGAAGTTGCGCGACGGGGCGTTGCCCGACATCACTGAGTCCTGAGGCGAACGCCGGTCGCCCGGCGTGAGACAGAGCCGTGGCGTCACGTGGCGACTGAGGCAGACTCCTCGCTCATGAGCGACGAGCAGCCAGCGCCCCCGTCACGTCTTGAGGTCATCCTCGGACTTCCGCTCCTCCCGTTCGTGATGCTCTGGGACCTTCTCCGAGCACTGGGGCGGGGAGTGAGCCGGGTGCTCACCGCAGTTGTCGCCGGGGCGGCTCGGTTCCTGAGGGCTGTGAAGCGGCTCGTCGGCCGAGCCCTGAGCGCTCCGCTGCGTTGGGCGCGCGCCGCGCTTCGCGCCCTGGGTCGACTCGTCACAGCTCCGCTGCGTTGGGCGCGCGCCGCGCTTCGCGCCCTGGGGCGGCTGCTCACGACGCCATTGCGGTGGGTCTCGGCTGCGCTCAGGGCGGTGGGCCGTGGGCTCGAGGCCCTGGTGCGTGCGCTGGGTCGTCTCATGACCGCACCGCTTCGATGGGTTGCTGCCGCCCTGCGCATGCTCGGTGGCTGGATCACGCAGGCCCGCGTGCTCCTCACTCGGTTGTTCGGCGCGCCAGTCCGATGGGCCAAGGCCGTGGCTCGCGCCATCTGGAGAGTGCTGACCGCACCCTTCGTGTGGGTCGGTGGGCACGTGCGTCGAGGTGTCCGACGACTGCGCGACGTGCTGCGGCGGGTCCGTCAGCGTCTGAGCGGCGCTGCCCGCAGGTACGTACGCCGGGTGCGCGCCGCCCTGCCTCGTCCGCGCCTGCCTCGTCCGCGCCTGCCTCGCCCGCAACTCCGTCGACGCCGGGGCGACAACTCGTCCGAGGCCGCCGACCTCCAGCCCTAGTCCAAGGGCTCGCTGGCGCGTTCGGGGTCGGCCCCCGACACGGACTCGCGGGATTCGTCGTGCATCCCGTGCCAGTCCAGGACCAGCACGGTCGCGTCATCCTCCAGCGCGTGACCGGCGGCCGCGAGGGCGCTGTCGGCCAGTGCCCGGACGACCTCTCGGGGGTGGAGTCGTCCGGAGTTGCGGATGGCCCCCGGAAGATCGATGCCGGCGACATTGCGCTCCAGCATCCCGTCCGTCACGAAGACGAGCCGGTCCCCGGCCTCGAGGGTCAGGTGCGTGCTCTCGTAGACCGTCTCCGCGAACATGCCGAAGGGCAGGTCGGCCTTCAGGTCGAGCGAGGTCACCTCGGTGCCGCGCAGGAGGTACGGGAGGACGTGGCCGGCGTTGATGACCTCGATCGCCCCGGTTTCCAGGTTGACGCGGGCGATCACCCCCGTGGCGAAGTCGTCACCGGCACGACCGAAGGCGTGGTCGGCCAAGGAACTGTTGGCGATCGCGGCCTGCTCGAGCAAGGACATGCCGCGACGTCGGGCGCCACGCAGTCCTCCCACGCAGACGCTGGCGGTCAGGGCGGCGTTGACGCCGTGACCCATCGCGTCGGTCAGTGAGAGGTGCAGGGAGTCGCGCGCCTGGGAGTAGTCGAACGTGTCTCCGCCGATGCTCGCGGCGGGCTCGAGCCACGCGGCGAGAGTGAACGCGGATGCCTCACAGGTGTGGGCCTCCGGCAGCAGCCGCTGCTGAATCTCGGCGGAGAGGCTGAACGACCGACTGCGCTGGCCCCACTCGAAGAGGTCGGTGTGTCGACGGTTGGCGATCACGACGAACGCCATCAGGAGCGCCACCTGGGCGATCTCGTCGACCACCTCCTGGTCTGGTTCCTCGGGGAGGAACATCTTGAGCAGACCGATGGACTCGCCGCGCTCGGTCACCGGGGCCAGGACGCGCCACATGTCCGCGGTCTCGCTCTGCGGCACCGCAGCGTCGGGGGGCAGCACGCTGACCTGCTGCGTGCGTACGGCCTGTTCCTCCGGTCCGCCGTCGAAGGGCAGCACGCGCGCGGACTCCTCTTCGTCGCGACGTACGCCCAGGTCCGAAGACCTGTTGCCAGCGGCCGGGTCCTGGGTCAGCGGCACGTGCGCGAGTCGCACCAGCGCCCGTCCGGAGAGGTCCGCGATGAGGAAGGAGACGGTGGCGGCGCCGAATGCGAGCCCGAGCTCGCGCGCGACCTGTTCCACAGCCTCCACCGGAGAGGCTGCCTCGGCCGCTTCGAGGAAACGGCGGACGTCCGTGGTCCCGCGTCGACGTTTCATGCGCGGAGCCTAACGGTGGGGAACGCCGACGCCGACCATTGCTCAGCGGAGCGGGACCAGTGGGTCAGAACGTCGTGTAGAGCCCGTGCGCTGCAGGACGAGGAGACCGCCCAGCGCCGCGGCGGAACTGACGGGCGCCAAAGCGCTAGCGTGACGCCATGAACGCATCCTGCTTGATCCTCGGCGGCCGATCGTGAGCCGTCCGTCCGGAGGCTCCGATGACGTGACAGCGCCGAAGGGTGCTCGTGAGGAGACCGAGCTGGAGGAGACGTACGACCGCTTGGTCGCCCAGGGTCATGAGCGGCTGGATCGCCCCCTGCTCCCGCTGTTGTCGACCGGCCTGCTCGGTGGCGTCGACGTCGGGGTCGGGGTGTTGGCCTTCCTGGTGGTGATGGCGGAGACCGGCAACCACTTGCTCGCATCGATGGCGTTCACGGTTGGTTTTGTTGCCCTGTTGTTGGCCAACAGCGAGTTGTTCACCGAGAACTTCTTGGTGCCGGTGATCTCCGTGGTGGCCAAGGAGGGGACGTTCGGACAGCTCATCAGGCTCTGGGTCGTGACCTTGGCGGCCAACCTGGTGGGCGGCTTCATGATGGCCGGGATGATCGTCGTGGCGCTGCCGAGCGTGCACGAGGTCGCGGTGGAGGCGGGCTCGCACTACGCCCACCTCGGGGTGTCGTGGCGTTCGTTCTTCCTGGCGGTGCTCGCCGGCGCGGTGATCACGCTCATGACGCGGATGCAGAACGCAACCGAGAGCCTCGGGGTCAAGCTGGTGCCGGCGGTGTTGATGTCGTTCGTGCTGGTAGGTGCCAGCCTCTTCCACTCGGTGCTCGACTCGATCCTGATGTTCGCCGGTCTCTTGACCGGGGATGCCGACTACGACTACCTCGACTGGGTCGGGGCGCTCGGCTGGTCAGCGTTCGGCAACCTCGTCGGTGGGCTGGTTCTCGTCACCGGCATTCGTCTGCTGCGGATCCCGCACCGCATCGCAGAGAGCCGTGAGGAAGGGCAGACCGGCTGAGGATGGCCGGCAGTTCAGTCGAACAGCTCTCCCAGCCAGTGACCCTTCTTCTTGCTGCGGTAGCCGCCGTGGCCCTCGTAGCGACGGTCACGGTCGTTGTCGGACCGCCGAGGGGAGTACTGCGCGTCCCGGGGCGGCGCCGCCGGTGCGGGGGCAACGCGCGTCGACTCAACCTCCGCACGCTCGAGGATCTTGTCCAACTCACCGCGGTCCAGCCACACGCCGCGGCACTCCGGGCAGTAGTCGATCTCCACACCGGCACGTTCGCTCATGACGAGAGTGGCTGAATCATTGGGGCACTTCATGGAGATCCTCCTCGGCACGGATATTCATCACAGCGTAGGGAGAGCTCCCCAAACGGTTCTGCCTGACCGCCATGATTTCGCTACGCGTCGACGACGTCGAAGCCCGGATGCGATCGCCGGTCATGGCCCGGACCCGACCCAGACATGGCAGGAGTCCTGAGCCCAACCGGGCCCAGGACTCCATTGACTTCTCAGTCAGGCCTGCTGGACGAGCCCGAACTGGATGTTGCCGTCTTCGTCCACGCCTCCGTCGAGAATCTTGTCGGCAAGGAGGTCAGCAGCCTTGCCGTCGACGTACACGGTGGCGCCGTCCTGCACGATCGTCTGGTCGTGCTGCTGCGCCTGGGCCACAGGGCTGACAGACAAGGCCTGCCCGTCCCCCTCGGCGGCGATGCGGAGGGCGGAAACCTCCGGCGATCCCTCAGTGAGCTGGTTGACGATAGCGGTCACGTTCTCGGTGAGAGCAAGCATGGCTCTCCTTTCGAATGGAGGCTGTGTCACCTCCACCATTGCTCGGATCTGCCGCGCACACAAACGCATCAGTCTGACGGGAGGTGCGGACTGTGACGTGGTTAACGAGCAGGAACGGCCGGATGGGGGTAGGAGAGAGGGACGCGCAGTAACTGACGAGGGGACCTCTCATGGGGCATGTACATGGACGCGGTGAACAAGGGGTCGGTCTCCTGATGGACGGCTTGGCGACGTTCCGACTGGTGAAGCTGGTGCGTGACGACCGCATCACCCAGCCTCTTCGTGACGCCGTCGAGGCGCGCTACGGCTCCCCGGAGTCGTCCAAGATCGCCTACCTGATGGATTGCCCGTGGTGCCTGTCGATCTACTTCGGCGTCGGGCTGACCCTGCTCCATCGCCGCTGGCCGCGCGCTGCCTCGATGTTGTCGAGGACGCTGGCCCTCTCGGCCATGACAGGTCTTGCGGCCGAGCACCTGGACGGGGACTGAGCCGATGAGGTCGCTGGCTGATCAGGTCGAGACCCAGTTGGGGTCCGACTGGAGCCTCTTGGTCCGGCAGAAGCGCGACCACCAACTACTCGTGGTGCTGCTGGAGAGGCTGTCGCGCGATCCTGGACCAGATCAGGACGAGGTGCTCCGAGAGGTGTGTCGCGTGGTCTTTCCACATGCCTTCGCCGATGAATCGGTGCTGTGGCCGGCGGTCCGGAAGCATCTGCCGTACGGGGAGACACTCGTGCAGCAGATGGACGAGGAACGCCGCGAGGTGAACGAGCTGGCCGGGCGCCTGCAGGACGAGGACCTGGAGCCCACTGAACGGTCTCGTCTCGTCGAGCGGCTCCACGGGCTCCTGCTGGATGCCGTCCGGCATGAGGAGGAGGTGCTCCTTCCTCTCCTGCAGAGCCGAGTCGAGGAGGGTCGGCTGCGTCAGCTCGGGTTCGCCTGGGACGTCGTACGCCGCGCTGCGCCCACCCGGCCGCACCCGGTCCTCGTGCGACACCGCGTGAGCAACTGCTTGGTCCTGCTGCCGCTCACGATCCTGGATCGTTCGCGCGACCGCAGGGAGAGCAGCTCCCGTGTGGTGCCGGACGAGGCCAGGACCGCGCTGCGCATCGCGAGCTGAGTGGGAGGGAGCACATCGCGCTCGCCTTCAGGCGGTGACCAATTCGTCGATCTGGTTGATCGCCGTGGAGGCGCCTTCGACCATGCCCATGTCGAGGACCTGCTGCAGCCCTTCGGCGGTGGCGTAGATGCCGACGTACGTGGCTCGGGTGCCTCCCTCGTGGTCGGTGAAGGAGAAGACGTTCTTGCTGACGGGCAGGTCAGGGTTCTTGGTGAACTCCTCGTCGAGCGCGAAGCCGTCGTCGAAGGCGAAGCTGTGGGGTTCGTCGACGGACTCGACCTCCCAGTAGCCGTAGTACTGCTCGCCCTCGGGACCGGTCATGAAGTAGTTCATCCGACCGCCCGGGGCGAGGTCGTGGTCGACGAAGGTGGCGGGGTGGCTCGGGGGTCCCCAGATCCGCTCGAGCTGGCGGGGGTCGGCGTACACCTCCCAGATCCGCTTCGGCGGGGCGGCGAAGTCGGCGACGATGGTCAGGGTGCGGGCGTCGAGGTCGTGCGAGACGTCGGTGACAGGCATGGTGATCAGTCCTTCTGTGGGTGGGTTTCGGCGATGAGCTCGTCGATCCGGGTGATGCGGCCACGCCAGAGGGACTCCAGCTCGGTGAGCATCGTGCCCACCGACCGCACCGCTGCCACGTCGCCGCTGGCCAGGGCCTCACGCCCCTGCCGACGCTTGGTCAGCAGGCCGGCCTTCTCCAGCACGGCGACGTGCTTCTGCACCGCGGCGAAACTCATGTCGTACGACGCCGCGAGCGTCGAGACGGAGTGTTCCCCGGCCAACACCCGGCGCAGGATGTCGCGCCGCGTGCGGTCGGAGAGCGCTTGGAACCAGGCGTCCACCCGGTCCTCGTCCGTTCCGTCCATGAGACCAACGTACAACTAGATGGTTGTAGGTTGTCAAGGGCCGAGATCGACACCTTCGAACTGATGACCACCTCTTTGGTGCTCGACGACGGTGGCTGAGGGCAGGCGCGCTGCGTTCAAGGCCAGGTGCTCGAAGGACACCACCTCGTCGTCTTGGCAATGGTGCAGCGCGATGGACATCTGGGGCCCCGGTCCTGGGTGCGCGTAGTCCGCCACGTCCCAGCCGTCGGGGGACCAGTCGGGCATCGCCAGCAGCAGTGCCCGGTGGGGTGCCCAGGTCTTCTCGCCCAGCACCCACTCGAGGATGGTCGCCCCGAACGAGTGCCCGATGACGACGTCGTCCTCGCCGAGCCCTGTCAGGTGGTGACGGACGATGGTGGCCCACGCCTCGACGGACATGTCTTCGTCGGGCATCTGCGGCATCTCGACCGGGGCCTGCAGGTGTGTACGCAGGGTGGCGGCGATCTCTTGGTCCTCGAGGTAGCCGCCGGCGCCGTGGATGAAGAGGACTCGCATCGCTCCAGCATGGCGGCCGAGGTTGGTGCTTGTCAGCGCGGAATGTGGGGAACGTCGACTGCGAGGGCCGAGCGTCAAACTGGGAGTCCTCGGCGACAGGGGAGACCTGACTCACCTTTGGCTTGGCTGAGCTTCGCCGCGGGTAGGAGGCGTGCCTCAACGAACTCAAGGGGTCAACATGTTCTTCTTCTTCAGCAATCGCCTCGGCTGCGGTGGCTCACTTCTGGTGTCGCTCGCGCTCAGCGTGCTTCTGATCATGCTCTTCACCTTGGTCTTCTAGCCACGTTCACTCCGGAGGCTCCGCTGCCGGCTCCTCGCGATGGGTGAAGGCAGCGTCGAGCGCCTCGGCGACGATCGGGAGGCTCTCGGCCAACGGCCACCCCATCGAGGACTTCAGGCGCGCAGCGAGCTCGCCGCGACCGACCCGGTAGACCGTGGCGGCCAGCGTGATCCCCTCCAGGTCCACCCGGCCGAGCAGTCCGGTGGTCTGGTCGAACTCGATCACCAGGTCGGTGCTCGACCCACGCTGCCAGTCCTCCGGATGGGCCTGCGGCAGCCACGGGAAGCGCTCCGTGAAGTCGGCCTGTGCCGCGCAGAAGGTGACGCCGTCCCACCCGCCCTGGGCCTCGCCGAAGCCAGCGGCCTCCAACGTCGGGCCGAGCATCTGGCTGAGGAGGGAGAGCAGGTCGTCATCGGTCACGTGGACCATGATGACCGAGTGCCTCCACCTGCATCGCCCGGGAGTGAACAGAGATGAGCGGACCCCTCCTCGCCATGATGATGATCGGCCTCGCTACGAGCGCCAGGGCGGTGGCCATCACCGTGGTGGCCACGACACGGCGCCGCTGATCGCCTGCGGAAGCGCGGTGGGCTCAGCCGGCGTAATTGGACGTAGAAAAGTGCTGTCAGGGAGCGATCCATGCGCGAAATCGGCACCTTCCTACGTTCAATTACGGACAGAGGGTCGGCAGCGCAGCGCCAAAGGCTGCACGGCCCACCCCCTCGCGTACGCAGTAGCGCACCGCCGCACGTGACCCTTGTCACACTGACGCCACATCGCTAACGTCGGGATGGCCCTGGTTCGCACGTCGGAGGAGTCGCCATGGCCCGCGGCAGCACAGTCACACCCGAGTCCACCGAGCAGTGGAAGGACCGCAAGCGGTACCTGTGGCTCATCGGCCTCGTCGTCCCGTCCTTGGCGTTCGTGGGGTACGCGGGCTACGGCGCGACGGGCTGGGGAGTCTGGCTGTGGCTGGGGCCCATCGTCATCCTGGGCGTGGTCCCGGCCCTCGACCTGATCGCCGGCCTCGACCGCTCCAACCCTCCCGACGACGTGATCGAGGCGCTGGAGAACGACAAGTACTACCGCTGGATCACCTACCTCTACCTGCCCATCCAGTACGTCGCCTTCGTGCTCGCGATGTACCTGGTGATGCGCGGCGACCCGCTGGGCTGGGCTCCCGACCTCGGCCCGGTCGACAAGGTCGCGCTGGCGATCTCGATCGGCTGCGTCGGCGGGATCGGGATCAACACCGCCCACGAGCTCGGCCACAAGCGCGAGTCCCACGAGCGGTGGCTCTCCAAGATCGCGCTGGCCCAGGTCGCGTACGGCCACTTCTACATCGAGCACAACCGTGGCCACCACGTCCGCGTCGCCACCCCGGAGGACCCGGCCAGCAGCCGCGTCGGCGAGAACTTCTACCAGTTCTGGCCGCGTACGGTCCTCGGCTCCCTGCGCTCGGCCTGGCGCCTGGAGAAGAGGCGGTATGCGCGCCGCAAGCAGCACCCCTTCCGCATCGGCAACGACGTGCTCAACGCCTGGCTGATGACCGCCGTCCTGTGGGTCGGCCTGGTGGCGTGGCTCGGCGTCGGGTTGGTGCCGTACTTGGTGATCCAGGCGCTCGTCGGCATCTCGCTGCTCGAAGTCGTCAACTACATGGAGCACTACGGGATGTTGCGCCAGAAGGTCGGCGAGGGGGACCGGCAGCGCTACGAGCGCGTCGACCCGAGCCACAGCTGGAACTCCAACAACATTGCCACCAACGTGCTGCTCTACCACCTGCAGCGCCACAGCGACCACCACGCCAACCCGACCCGGCGCTACCAGGCACTGCGCGACTACCAGGAGTCGCCGGTCCTGCCCACCGGGTACGCCGGGATGATCGTCCTGGCGATCGTGCCGGCGGTGTGGCGGCGCGTGATGGACCCGCGCGTGCTGGCCCACTTCGACGGCGACCTCAGCCGCGCCAACCTGTCGCCGCGCAAGCGGGAGAAGATCCTCGCTCGGTACGCCCCACGCGGGTCGAGCGGCCTCGTACCCGCCGTCCCGCAGGCTCGTACGGAAGCTCTGCCCGGTGCGGTGCCCGAGGTGCTGGCGGCCCGGTGCCCTGGGTGCGGCTACACGTACGAGGTCGCTGCCGGCGACGAGCACGAGGGCTTCGCGGCGGGCACGGCCTGGGCCGACATCCCCGAGAGCTGGTGCTGCCCCGACTGCGGGGTGCGGGAGAAACTGGACTTCGTGCCGTACGAGCCCTCCGAGATGTCGGACAGGATTGCCTCTTCCTGATTCGCCTGTGTAGAGACGGCCGCTCGCGGGTACGGGGGTGCAGGGCTCGTTGCGAGTCCTCCCCGACTTGAAGGTGGTTGATCATGAAGGCAGTGACTTGGCAGGGCGTTCACAACATGCAGGTCACCGAGGTCCCTGACCCCCGCATCGAGGAGCCCACCGACATCATCATCCGGGTCACCTCGACCGGCCTCTGCGGCTCCGATCTGCATCTCTACGAGACGCTCGGCGCGTTCATGGAGCCCGGCGACATCGTCGGCCACGAGCCGATGGGCATCGTCGAGGAGGTCGGCTCAGAGGTCACGAAGGTCGCGGTCGGTGACCGGGTCGTGATCCCCTTCAACGTCTCCTGCGGGTCGTGCTGGATGTGCGACCGTCACCTCTACAGCCAGTGCGAGACCACCCAGAACCACGAGCACGGGACCGGCGCCAGCTTCTTCGGCTACTCCAAGCTCTACGGCCAGGTGCCGGGCGGGCAGGCCGAGCTGCTGCGTGTGCCCTTCGGCAACTTCCTTCCGGTGAAGGTGCCCCACGAGCACGACGACGATCGGTTCCTCTTCCTCTCCGACGTGCTGCCCACCGCGTGGCAGGGGCTCAAGTACGCCGACGTGCCCGACGGCGGCACCCTGCTGGTGATGGGCGCCGGCCCGATCGGTGACATGGCGGCACGGATGGGCGTACGCGCCGGACACCAGGTCATCAGCGTCGACCGGGTCCCCGAGCGGCTCGCCCGCGTGAAGGCCTTCGGTGCGGAGACCATCGACATGAACGAGGTCAAGAGCTCCGCGGACATCGCCGAGAGGGTCCGTGAACTCACCGGCGGCCGCGGCGCGGACTCCGTCATCGACGCAGTCGGGATGGAGGCGCACGGCTCCCCGGTGGCCCAGGGCATCCAGAAGTTCGTGGGGTTGCTCCCCGACGCGATCGCCGAGCCGATGATGAAGAAGGCCGGAGTCGACCGGCTCGCGGCACTGCACACAGCGATCGAGTGCGTACGCCGCGGTGGCACCGTCTCGATCTCCGGCGTCTACGGCGGCGCGGTCGACCCGATGCCGATGTTCCAGCTCTTCGACAAGCAGATCCAGTTGCGGATGGGTCAGGCCAACGTGCGCGCCCACACCGACGAGCTGCTCGCGATGCTGGTCGATGACGACGCGTTCGGTGTCGACGCCTTCGCCACTCACCACCTGCCGTTGGCCGAAGCCCCGGACGCCTACAAGCACTTCCAGAAGAAGGAAGAGGGCATGGTCAAGGTGGTCTTCAAGCCCTGAGGCGACTCAGCCGCGACCAGCCTCGAGCTGGCCGCGTGCCTCTGCAGCCAGACGGTCGAACTCCTCATCCCCCAGGACCTCACGGGCCCGGGCGAGGGGGTCGGCGCACCGCTCGGCGTACGCCGGGTCCAGCAGCGTTGCCTTCGTGAAGTCGAGGGCGACGCTGCTGGCTTGGGTCGACATGGCCGGGAGCCATTTCTGCCCGCGACGAAAGTAATCGGCCGCAGGACTCTGCTCCTCCGCGCGGGGCCCTTCGGAGTGGACCTCCCGGTCCACGCGCAGCACTCGGTAGCGGGGAGCAGCCAGCAACGTCTCGGCGGTGACTGACGCCGCGCCCAACGACTCGAGCAGGCGAGCGAGGTCGTCGGAGGTGAAGCGGTCCAACTTGCGCCGGGCCGTCACGTTGAAGGTCGCCTCGATGGGCAGGGGATCGCCGACGACGTCGTGCGTCGACCGGCCGCCGTCGTCGGCGCTGCTGATGGCCCTGCGGTGTTCGCCGTCCCGGTACAACTCAAAGATGCGTGCCTCGTGGCTCATCCTGACCTTGAACCCGGTCGGCGTGATGACCCACGACGGAGGAGAGTCGACCACTCGAAGCACGGTCGCGTCGGTCCGTTCGGCCATCCAGCGGGCCTCGTCAGGGACCGAGGAACCACCCCTGGTGTTCGTCACCAGCGCGGTCCAGCGCTCGTTGACTCCGAAGAGCAGGTAGGTGTTGGCCGGGTAGGTGACGAAGTCCATCGCCTCGATCGCCCCAGCGGCCGTGTCGAGATCACGTGCCACCACACTCTCCGGTTCGGAGCGGCGTAGCCACCGCGAGCGCGCGACGACGCGCGCCCTCGGGACCAGCGCCTCACGCGCCACTTCGCAGGCCGCCTCGAAGGGCAGCTCGATGAGGGCGTACCCCTGCACCAGCTCCGGCGGGACCTTCGCTTCCGGCGAGGCGCCGTCAGCGGGCACGCCGCCGGCCGCGCGCGTACCCGGCTCAGACATGACCGCTGAGCTGGGCCAGTCGCTCCGCGAGGGCATCGACCATGGCGCTGGCCTCCTTGGCGGAGATCGCCGACGTGCGCTCACCGCCATGGCTGGAGACCGGGAGCACGTCGACCGAGAGCCGTGCGCCGCCGGCCAGGGCCCGCAACTCATCGATCTTGTTGCCGAACGGGGTGCCGCTGCCGGGTGAGTAGGACCGCACGACCTCGTCCAGCTCGTTGGCATACAGGTCGGCCTTGGTCACGGCGATCACGAGCCAGACCGGCTTGTCGCGGCGCACCGCCATCGACGCGATCAGGTGCGAGGTGATCGCCCAGTCCTCCAGCTCGGCGGCCAACTGCTCCTCACGGGTCGCGGTCGCGGTGCCGGTGGTGCCCGCCGTACGCCGTGGCGTGGCGTAGCCGTTGGCGACCACATGGATCACGCCGTCCACCGGCTCGTCGTGGAAGACCTCGTCCAGGGCGCCGAGCCGGGTGGCTGCGTTGTCGCCGGGCACCACCAGGAAACGGAACCCGCGCAACTTCGCCGAACGACGCGTACGGCGCTCCATCACCGCCGAGCCGACCTCGGCGACCCCGGCCCCGGACGTACGTCGGGCGAGTCGGTCAGCCAACTGGGACTTGCCGACGCCGGTCATCCCGGTCACCGCGACCGTTGGGAAGCGGCGCCGGAAGAGCCGGCCCACTCGCTCGGGCGCTGTGGAGAGACCGGTCAGCACGCCGCCGGCGATCGTGGCGCCGATCGCGGAGCGGGCCGGGCTGGGAAGCATCGTCCGGATCTTGGTGGCTGTGCGGGACACGGGGCCTCCTGGGCCGGGGAGTCGGCGGTGAGCCATCGGGGAATGTGTGGCGGGACGAGCCTACGGGCCGCGCGGGAACTCCACCCTGGGGTGAGATGCGCCGACCCGGGTGTTCATCGGGTCGGTAAGGGGATCCAGGTCGATGCGGATGGTCAGCAGGTTCGTCCCCATCGCGCGGACCGCGGAGCTGTTGCCCCGCGGCAGGCTGCGCAGCCGGGCCCGAGGGTCGTCGTCCGGCAAGGGATGCGCATGGCCGGTGCGCCACCGCCCGCGGATCCGCAACCGGACGTGGGGGTCCGCGACGAGGTTCTTGACGTACTGCGAGCGCGTCCCGTGCTCGGAGACCAGCCAGAACGAGTCGCCCACCAGGCTCCCGCCCACCGGGTTGCGACGCGGCTCCCCGCTCTTGCGGCCGATGGTCTCCAGGAGGACAGGGGCCCCCGGGACGCGCCCGGCGATCAACTTCACGACCGGGTTGGCCAGGTAGCGCTGGAAGGCGTTGACGAGTCTCTGCTTGCGTTGCTGCCGTCGTGTCGCATTCTCGGCCATCGCCGCTCCCTCGCTCGTCACTTCTTCTTCGTGTCTGCGACCTTGGCGCACCCTCCGCCCTGTCCGCAACTGTCGAGTCCAGCGTGTACGAGCGCGGCTGGGTGGGTACCTGCCTCCCATGGAACTCGGATACACGTTGATGACCGAACAGTCCGGCCCGCGCGAATTGGTCCGGTACGCCGCACGCGCCGAGGAGGTCGGCTTCGACTTCCTGGTGAGCAGTGACCACTACTTCCCGTGGCTGGCCTCGCAAGGCCACTCCCCGTACGCGTGGAGCATGCTGGGCGCGGTCTCCCAGGTGACGAGCAGAGTCGGGCTGATGACGTTCGTGACCTGCCCGACACGTCGCTACCACCCCGCCGTGGTCGCCCAGAAGGCGGCGACCATGGGGGTCCTCAGCGAAGGACGCTTCACCCTGGGGCTCGGGTCGGGGGAGAACCTGAACGAGCACGTCGTGGGGCCGTGGCCCGCGGCCAAGGTGCGCCAGGACATGCTCGTGGAGGCCATCGAGATCATCTCCCCGCTGCTGGCCGGGGAGACCGTGAACTTCGACGGTCAGCACTTCGAGGTCCACGAGGCCAAGCTGTGGGACCTGCCCGAGGACCGGCTGCCGATCGCGGCGGCGATCTCCGGTCCGCGAGGGATCGAACGGTTCGCCACGATGGTGGACGACATGGTCGCGGTGGTTCCCGATGCCGAGCTCTTGGACACGTGGGACCGCGAGCGTGGCGGATCATCCGGCAGGAAGATCGGACAACTGCCCGTCTGCTGGGCGCCGTCGGAGCAGGAGGCGGTCGAGCTGGCCCACGACCAGTTCCGGTGGTCCGGCTCGGGGTGGAGCGTCAACGCCGAGCTGCCAGGGCCGGCGGCATTCGCAGAGGCGACCAGCTCGGTCCGGCCCGAGGACGTGGCCGAGACCATCGCGTGCGGTCCTGACCTCGAGAAGATCGCGGCCCAGGTGAAGCAGTACGCCGAGGCTGGGTTCACGGACCTGGCACTCGTGCAGGTCGGAGACCAGTACCAGGAGGAGTTCCTGGACCTTGCGGCCACGGAGTTGCTGCCGCTGCTGCGTGGCTGACCACGCTCAGGCGGAGTCCTTGAAGTACGCCTCCGGGCTGGCCCAGGCGCGACAGCCGTCGGCCAACCAGGCGCTCATCGCACGGGGGTGCCGCCGCGTCATCTCGTCCAGGTAGGCGGCCCGCAACTGCGCCACCAGCCAGCGTCGGTCCGGGTCGGCCACCGCCAACTCCACGTAGCTCTCCCGCCACCTGCGACACAGTTCCTTGTCGTCGAGTGCGGCGAGACCTGCGTCCAGCTGGGAACGCACCTCGTGCCCCTCGTCAGCGGCCGGAGCGTCCGTGGCGATCCAGCAGCTCCCGGTGAGCCGACGCAAGAGCCCCGGCGAGGTGAGTGTGCCGACGACCAGGAGGGTGAGCCCCAGCAGGGCATCTAGGTGCACCAGACCGATCACGCCGAACCCGATGAGCGTGCCCACGAAGATGGCGCGCGGCGCCGGAGGGGGCGTGGTTGGCTCGTCGGACTCTGACGTGAAGGTCCAGTGCCACACCCGCACCAGGACCAGGAGGTACGCCGCGGCCACGGGCACGAGCAGCGCCGTCGTCCCGGGGTGGAGGAAGAACAGCCGAAACAGTCCGATGCTCACCCCGGCGACGACGCAGACGCGCCACACGCGGGAGTACATGAAGAACTGGTACCCATCATCGAGGCAGTTCATGTCCCCGGACGTGCGCCGGTCCAGCTCCAGGAGGAGCATGCAGACATGGGTACTTCGCTGAACAGCTCCACCGAGGGCGCAAGCAGTCAGCCGACCTGGGCGCGGGCACTGTTGCTGGTCGTCGGCGTGGCCGTGAGCGCCGCGGCCGGGTACGTGGCCGCCATGGCCGTGATGGTCCTCGCCGTCATCCTCGGTGCTGCGCCCCTGGGGATCGGGGACAGCGCAACGCAGCAGCCCTGGGTCACACCGGTGGCGGTGGGCACGGGACTGGTCGTGTTCGGGCTCGGTCTCCGGTTCTGTGTCCTCAAGGTCCGTCGACGCCCACCCGCCTCCTGAGTCTCGAGGGTGCCCCGGCACGGGCGTGACCCTGGACGTACGAAGGCCGCGCCCCTTCCGGGACGCGGCCGTCGAACGTACGGAGCAGCGGGTCAGGCCTTCTGCGCGGCGTCCTCGCGGGCCTTGATCAGGTCCATCACGCTCGAGTCCGCCAGCGTCGTCACGTCACCGACGTCGCGACCTTCGGCGACGTCCTTGAGCAGGCGGCGCATGATCTTGCCTGAGCGGGTCTTGGGCAGCTCGGGCACCACCATGATCTGGCGCGGCTTGGCGATAGCACCGATCTCCTTGGCCACGTGCGTACGCAGCTCCTGGATGATGTCTGCCCCACCGTCACCCGCGTTGTCGCGCAGGATCACGAAGGCACACACGGCCTGACCGGTCATGTCGTCGGCGGCGCCCACGACGGCGGCCTCGGCGACCTTCGGGTGCGAGACCAGGGCCGACTCGATCTCGGTGGTGGAGAGGCGGTGGCCCGACACGTTCATCACGTCGTCGACGCGGCCGAGCAGCCAGATGTCGCCGTCCTCGTCCTTCTTCGCACCGTCACCGGCGAAGTACAGCCCCTGCCAGCGCGACCAGTAGGTGTCGATGAAGCGCTGGTCGTCGCCCCAGATGGTGCGCAGCATCGCCGGCCACGGCTCCTTGAGCACGAGGTAGCCGCCGGAACCGTTGGGCACCGAGTGGGCCTCGTCGTCGACCACGTCGGCCACGATGCCGGGCAGCGCCTTCATCGCGGAGCCGGGCTTGCCTGCGGTGACGCCGGGCAGCGGGGAGAGCAGGATCTGGCCGGTCTCGGTCTGCCACCAGGTGTCGACGATCGGAGCCTTGTTGGCCCCGATGTGCTCCCGGTACCACATGTAGGCCTCGGGGTTGATCGACTCACCGACCGACCCGAGCAGGCGGATCGACGACAGGTCGAACTTCGCCGGGATGTCCGAGCCCTGCTTCATGAAGGTGCGGATCGCGGTCGGCGCGGTGTAGAAGATCGTCACGCCGTACTTCTCGATGATCTCCCACCAGCGGCCCTTGTGCGGCGCGTCGGGAGTGCCCTCGTACATCACCTGCGTGGCGCCGTTGGCGAGCGGACCGTAGACCATGTAGGAGTGGCCGGTCACCCAGCCGACGTCGGCGGTGCACCAGTAGACGTCGGTCTCCGGCTTGAGGTCGAAGACCGACCAGTGCGTGTACGACGTGCCGACCAGGTAGCCACCGGTGGTGTGCAGGATGCCCTTCGGCTTGCCCGTCGTGCCGGAGGTGTACATGACGTACAGCGGGTGCTCGGAGTCGTGCAGCTCCGCGGTGTGCTCCTTGGACGCGTTGCCGACGACGTCGTGCCACCACACGTCACGGCCCTCGTGCCACTCGACGTCCTGGTTCGTACGCTTCACCACCAGCACCGCGGTGACCTCGACCTCGCCGGCGGCGTGGACCTTCTCCACCGCCTCGTCGACGGCCGGCTTGAGGGCCGAGGGGGCGCCGCGGCGGTAACCGCCGTCGGAGGTGATGACCACCTTGGCGCCGCAGTCGGTGATGCGTGAGGCCAGGGCGTCGGAGGAGAAGCCGCCGAAGACCACGGTGTGCGGGGCGCCGAGGCGGGCGCAGGCCAGCATCGCGACCACGGTCTCGGGGATCATCGGCAGGTAGATGGCGACGCGGTCGCCCTTCTTCACACCGAGCTCGGTGAGCGCGTTGGCGGCCTGGCTGACCTCGTCGAGGAGCTGGGCGTACGTGATGTCACGCGTGTCGTCGGCCGGCTCGCCGACCCAGTGCAGCGCGACCTTGTCGCCACGGCCGGCCTCCACGTGACGGTCCACGCAGTTGACCGACGCGTTGATCGTGGCGCCGGTGAACCACTTCGCGAAGGGCGGGTTGGTCCAGTCGAGGACCTGGTCCCACTTCTGGCCCCAGTCGAGTCGCTCGGCGGCCTCGGCCCAGAACGCCTCCCGGTCGCCGGCGGCCCGTTCGTAGGCCTCCGCGGTGACGTTGGCGTTGGCAGCGAGCTCAGCCGGCGGCTCGAAGCGCCGGTTCTCGTGCATCAGGTTGGACAGGGTCTCGTCCGACATGGGGGCAGTCCCTTTCGACGTGTCTTGTGAGGGCGATCACTCCAAAGGTATTGCGCGTCACATCCCATGGGTAGGTGGGGTCGTCCCAACGGCGCATCTGCTGCGGTGAGCGGTCGCCTCATCCGCCCACCGCCCGGACGTCATCACGAGCGGGCGGTGGGGCAACCAGTCGTGATGACGTCCCGAGACGTTGGTGAGGGGAGCTCGTGAGGTTGTGAGGACAAGTTCACAACTGTGTCGCAGCACCGCCCGCCCACCTGAAACGCGCGCGTCGCACCTTTGAGTCACTGAACTGACGAGGAGGGGACCGATGAGCACCACACCGACGATGAGCCCAGAATCACCCAGCCCAGAATCACCCAGCCCAGCACCACAGACACGCGCAGCAGCGCCCCGGCGCCGTACCGGACGATGGATCGAGGACTGGCGTCCCGAGGACGACTCCTTCTGGGCGGAGACCGGACAGTCGGTGGCTCGCCGCAACCTGTGGGTCTCGATCTTCGCCGAGCACCTGGGCTTCTCGGTCTGGTTGATCTGGAGCGTCTCGTCGGCCTACCTGATCGCCAGCGGCTTCGACTTCACCCCGTCGCAGCTCTTCCTCCTGATCGCGCTGCCCAACCTGGTCGGCTCCCTGCTGCGGGTGCCCTACACCCTCGCGGTGCCGCTCTTCGGAGGCCGCAACTGGACGATCGTCTCCGCGCTGCTCCTGCTGATCCCGAGCAGCCTCTTCATCGTCGCCGTGCAGAACCCCACCACCCCCTACTGGATGTTCTGCCTGATCGCTGCGACCGCTGGCTTCGGTGGTGGCAACTTCGCCTCCTCGATGGCCAACATCAACTTCTTCTACCCCTCGGCCAAGAAGGGCGCCGCGCTCGGTCTCAACGCCGCCGGCGGCAACCTCGGGGTCGCGCTGATCCAGTTCGGTCTGCCGGTCGTGGTCGGCGGTGCCGGGGTCTTCGGCCTGGTCAAGGCCAGCGACGGTGGCCTCCACCTGGAGCGGGCCGGCTGGGTGTACGTCGTGCTCAGCCTCGTCGCGGCCGGTCTCGCGCTGCGCTACATGGACAACCTCGCCACCGCGAAGTCGAAGCCGCGTGAGCAGCTCGCCGTGCTCAAGCAGCGCCACACCTGGATCATGGCGTTCCTCTACATCGGCACCTTCGGCTCCTTCATCGGCTACTCCGCCGCGATGCCGCTGCTGATCAAGCTCAACTTCTTCGTGCCCACCCCGGCACCGTCCGGTACCGGCATCAACTTCGCCTACTACGCCTTCCTCGGTGCCTTGGTCGGGTCGCTGACCCGGCCCTTCGGCGGCTGGCTCGCGGACCGCTTCGGCGGTGCCCGCGTGACCCTCGCGGTCTTCGGAGCGATGACCGTCGGCACCCTCGGAGTCCTGTGGACGCTGACCCAGCTGACTCCCAACCCGACCGCGGACCCGGCCATCGCGTTGGACAACCAGGCGTGGTTCCCGGCGTTCCTGGCCTTCTTCCTCTTCGTCTTCGCTGCCACCGGCATCGGCAACGGCTCGACGTACAAGATGATCCCCAGCATCTGGCGTACGAAAGCCCTCGAGGCCTGCGACGGCACCCACGAAGGCAAGGTGGCAGCGTTGATCTCCTCGACCAAGAGCGCCTCGGCGGCCATCGGCATCATCGGGGCGGTTGGCGCCATCGGCGGCTTCCTGATCCCGATGATCTTCGGTGCCCCGTGGGTCGAGGACCCGGTCGCGGCGGTGCGCAGCGCGTTCGGTGTGTTCGCGGTCTTCTACGTCATCTGCGGAGCGGTCACCTGGGCGGTCTACCTGCGCCGCTCGATCCTGGTCGCCCGCTTCCCGAGCCTCGCTCCGGCAGGAGTCTGAACGGTGACTCAGCCCGGCACAGCGCCCCCACGGACCCGGAGCACGACCGGGAGCCCGACTGGGACCGCCACCCACTGCCCCTACTGCTCACTGCAGTGCGGGATGCGGCTCGAGCGGGTGGGGCGCACCCTCAACGTCGCACCGTGGGCCGAGTTCCCGGTCAACGAAGGGGCGCTGTGCCGCAAGGGGCTCACCGCCACCGGGCTGCGGGGTCACCGCGAACGCCTCACCACCCCGCTCGTCCGGGACACCACGACCGGGGAGTTCCGGGCCACCTCGTGGGACGAGGCGCTCGACCTCATCGCCTCACGCATCGACACCCTCCAGGCCGAGTCCGGCGCCGACACCATCGCCGTCTTCGGCGGCGGGGGACTGACCAACGAGAAGGCGTACGCGCTGGGCAAGTTCACCCGCACCGTCCTGCGCAGCAGCCAGATCGACTACAACGGCCGCTGGTGCATGTCGTCGGCCGCGGCCGCGAGCAACAAGGCGTTCGGGTTGGACCGGGGGTTGCCGTTCCCGCTCGTCGACATCGAGACCGCCGACGTCGTGGTGCTCGTCGGCTCCAACATGGCCGAGACGATGCCGCCCGCAGCCCGCCACCTCGACCGGCTCCGCGAAGCTGGTGGGCAGCTCGTGGTCATCGACCCCCGACGTACGCCCACCGCGGAGCGCGCCGACCTCGCCCTGCAGCCCGTCCCCGGCACCGACCTGGCGTTGGCCCTCGGGGTGCTGCACCACCTGCTGGCGGTCGGTGCCGTCGACGAGGACTACCTCGCCGAGCGCACCACCGGCTTCGAGGGCGTACGACTCTCGGTCGCCGCGTGGTGGCCCGAGCGGGTCGAGCGGGTCACCGGGGTCTCGGCCGACGACGTACGCCGGCTCGCCGACCTGCTCGCCGCTCACCCCAAGGCCATGATCCTCACCGCCCGCGGGGCCGAGCAGCACGCGCAGGGCACCGACACCGTGCTGGCCTGGATCAACGTCGCGCTCGCGCTGGGACTCCCGGGTCGCCCGGGTGCCGGATACGGCTGCCTCACCGGTCAGGGCAACGGCCAGGGCGGTCGCGAGCACGGTCAGAAGGCCGACCAACTGCCTGGATACCGCTCGATCGACGACCCGGTCGCCCGCGCGCACGTCGCCGAGGTCTGGGGAGTGACGCCGGAGTCGATCCCCGGCAAGGGTCGCTCCGCCTACGAGTTGCTCGAGGCGCTCGGGACCGACGAGGGCTCCCGCGCCCTGCTCGTCTTCGGCTCCAACATCGTCGTCTCGGCCCCCAACGCCGAACTCATCACCCAGCGCCTGGAGGCGCTGGACCTGCTCGTGGTGGCCGACATCGTGCTCAGCGAGACCGCTGCCCTGGCCGACGTCGTCCTGCCGGTCACCCAGTGGGCCGAGGAGACCGGCACGATGACCAACCTGGAGGGTCGGGTCATCCTGCGCCAGCGCGCGGTCACCCCGCCCGAGGGCGTACGCAGCGACCTCGACGTGATCGCCGGGCTCGCCACCCGCCTCGGTTCGGAGCTCGTCTTCCCGACCGACCCCGAGACCGTCTTCGCCGAGCTCGGACGCGCCTCGGCCGGGGGAGCGGCCGACTACTCGGGGATCACCTACGACCGGATCCGGGACGAGCGCGGTGTCTTCTGGCCGTGCCCCGCGACCCCCGACGACGCCGAGCCACACCCGGGCACGCCGCGGCTCTTCGCTGACTCCTTCGGGACCCCGGACGGTCGGGCCCGCTGCCAGGTGGTGGAGCACCGCGGCCCCGCGGAGCCGACCGACAGTGACTATCCGCTGCACCTGACCACCGGCCGGGTGCTCGCGCAGTACCAGTCCGGCGCCCAGACCCGACGGATCAAGGACCTGCCCGACACGGGCGCCTTCGTCGAGATGCACCCCTTGGTCGCGCTCCGGCTCGGCATCGAGGACGGCAACCTCGTCACCCTCTCCACCCGGCGCGGGGAGCTGCGCGCCCCCGCCCGGGTGGTCACCACCATCCGCGAGGACACCGTCTTCGTGCCCTTCCACTGGGTAGGGGTCAACCGGCTCGTGAACGACGCGCTCGACCCGAGCAGCCGGATGCCAGAATTCAAGGTCTGCGCAGCCGCCTTGCGAGTGGGGGGTCATCGATGAGTTCAGCTGACGGTGGGGATGACAGGGGCCGGATCGTTGTCGTCGGCGCCGGGATGGCTGCGGTCCGCCTGGTCGAGGGCCTCGTCGCCCGCGGTCTGGGGAGCCGCGTCACGGTGCTCGGCAAGGAGCACCATGCGCCGTACAACCGAATCCTGCTCTCCGCCGTCCTGGAGGGCACCCACTCGGCGCGTGCGCTCACCCTGCGCGACCCGGCGTGGTTCGCCGAGCGCGGCGTCGACCTGCGGCTCGGGGTGCGAGTGGTGCGGATCGATCGCGAGCAGCGACGTGTCGACCTCGTCGACGACCTGGGCGAGGAGAGCAGCCTCGACTGGGAGCGCCTCGTCCTCGCCACCGGCCTGATCCCGAAGCTGCCACCGATCCGCGGGATCGTCGACGCCCACGGCAACCTGCATCCCAAGGTGCATGCCTTCCGGACGCTCGCCGACTGCCGCGACCTGAGCGCGGTGCTGCCCGATGCGCGCCGAGCCGTCGTGGTGGGCGGAGGGCTCCTCGGGCTACAGGTGGCCCGCGCGCTCGCCGGTCGCGGACTGGAGACCGAGATCGTCGAAGGCGCCGAACACCTGATGGCTCGTCAGCTCTCCGCCCCCGGTGGGGCTGCGCTGGCCCGCGACCTGCGCCGCCTCGGCACCTCGGTCTACACCGGGGCTCGTGCGGTCAGGCTGATCGACGAGGGGTTGGTGCTCGACAACGGCTTCGTGCTGTCGGCCGACCTCGTCGTGCTCACCGCCGGGGGGCGCCCCGCGATGGCACTGGCCCGCGACGCCGGCCTCACGATCCGTCGCGGGGTCGTCGTCGACGACCGCCTCGCCTCCGTCGACGACGCCGGCATCCACGCCATCGGGGACTGCGCCGAGTTCGTCGACGGCCAGGGTCAGGGCCGGCCCACCGGATTCGTCGCCCCAGCCTGGGAGCAGGCCGAACTGCTCGCCGAGATCCTCGCCGGGGAGCCACGGACCTACGCCGGCTCCCGCAGCGTCGCCCGTCTGCGCGCCACCGAACTCGACGTGGCCGTGCTCGGTGAACCCGAGGAGGCCACGAGCGCGCCCGGGACCGAGGTGGTCGAGGTCTCCAACCCACTGGCCGGCACCTACCGCAAGCTGGTCGTCCGCCACGGGGTGATCGTCGCCGCGACGCTCGTCGGCGACCTCAGTCACGTCGGGCTCATCACCCAGCACTACGACCGAGGCACCCGTCTGGGTGACGACGAGCCGGGCGCCCTGCTGCTGCCCCCGCGGCCGACCACGCCGCTCCAGCTCCACGACTCGTCGGAGATCTGCAGCTGCGCCGGAGTCACCGTGGGTGAGGTCCGTGCCTGCACCTCGCTCGAGCAGGTCGTCGAGACGACGCGGGCGACCACCGGATGCGGTGGATGTCGCGAAGCGGTGTGCAGCCTGCTGGAGCAGAGGACCACCACGTCGGAAGCTCACGCGATCTGACGCTCGGTCCACGCTCAAGGGACCGCGAGTTTCCGACATGGTGGCGGGTGTCCCTGCGTCCCGCGCAGCGCAGCGCAGCGCTGGGAGCGGATGGGTTGAGAGATTGTGAGGTTGTGTTGTCGAAGGCGTTACACAAGGTCACGTCGCCGACAACATCTCCTTCCTAGCGTCGTTCCCACGCCAGCAAGGGAGCAGACAATGACGAACCAACGCAAGAGGCTCGTGGTCATCGGCCACGGCATGGTCGGCCACCGCTTCGTCCAGGCCGCCATCGAACGCGGCCTCACCGAGACCCACGACGTCGTCGTCGTCGGCGAGGAGACCCGACCTGCCTACGACCGCGTGGCCCTCACGTCCTTCTTCGAGGTCGGCGCCGACGCGCTCTCCCTGCTGCCCGAGGGTGTCTACGACGATCCCCGCGTACGCCTGGTCACCGGCGTCGAGGTCACCGCGCTCGACCCGGCCGCGCAGACCGTGACGCTGGCCGACGGGGAGGTGCTCGCGTACGACACCGCCGTGCTGGCCACCGGTGCGGCACCCTTCGTGCCGCCGGTGCCGGGCCACGACCTGCCGGGTTGCTTCGTCTACCGCACCATCGATGACCTCGAGGCGATCCGCGACGCGGCGGCCACCGCCAAGGTCGGGGCCGTGATCGGCGGTGGACTCCTCGGGTTGGAGGCCGCCAACGCGCTGGCCCAACTCGGGCTGGAGACCCACGTCGTCGAGATGGCCCCGCGCTTGATGGCCGTCCAGATCGACGATGCCGGCGGCTCGATGCTGCGCCGTCACATCGAGAAGCTCGGCCTGACCATCCACGCCGGCGCCATGACCAAGGGCGTCGTCGAGGTCGACGGCCGCGCAGGCGGTCTCCAGCTTGCCGACCGCGACGAGCCGGTCGCGGCCGACGTCGTCGTCTTCTCCGCTGGCATCCGCCCCCGCGACGCCCTCGCGTGCATTGCCGGCCTCGAGGTCGCCGAGCGGGGTGGTGTCCTGGTCGACGAGCAGTGCCGCACCTCCGACCCCCACGTCTTCGCCATCGGCGAGTGCGCCGCCCCGGCGGGCAAGATGTACGGCCTGGTCGCCCCGGGCTACGCGATGGCCGAGGTCGTCGCCGACGCCCTCCTGGAGGGACCCGGCACCTTCACCGGCGCCGACATGTCGACCAAGCTCAAGTTGATGGGCGTCGACGTCGCCTCCTTCGGTGACGCCTTCGCGACCACCCCGGACAGCCTCGAGCTCGTCTACTCCGACGCCGTGGCGGGGGTCTACAAGAAGCTGGTCATCAGCGACTGCGGCACCAAGCTGCTGGGCGGGATCCTGGTCGGTGACGCATCGGCGTACGGGATCCTGCGGCCGATGGCCGCCTCCGGGCTCGCGCTGCCCGACAACCCGGAGGAGCTGATCCTCCCCGCCAGCAGCGGCACCAGCGTGCAGGTCGGTCTGCCCGACGAGGCCGTGGTCTGCTCCTGCAACAACGTCACCAAGGCGGAGATCACCGACCGGGTGGCTCGCGAGGACGACCCGTGCGCGGACTCCGCCTGCGTCACCGCCTGCTCCAAAGCGGGCGCGACGTGCGGCTCCTGCAAGCCGTTGGTGAAGAAGATCGTCGAGGACCACTTCGCCTCCGTGGGCAGGACGATCGACCGGTCGCTGTGCGAGCACTTCTCGATGACCCGGGCCGAGCTCTTCGACCTGGTCGCCGTGCACGGCTACACCCGCTTCGACGAGATCGTCTCCGCCCACGGCCGCGGGCGCGGCTGCGAGATCTGCAAGCCGGCGATCGCCTCGATCCTGGCCAGCCTGCTCAACCACCACGTGCTCGACGACGACGCGGTCAACCTCCAGGACACCAACGACCGCTACCTGGCCAACATCCAGAAGAACGGCTCCTACTCGGTCGTGCCGCGGATCCCGGGCGGCGAGATCACCCCGGAGAAGCTGATCGTGATCGGCGAGGTCGCCCGCGACCACGGGCTCTACACCAAGATCACCGGCGGGCAGCGGATCGACCTCTTCGGGGCCCGGATGGAGGACCTTCCGGTGATCTGGAAGCGCCTCGTCGACGCCGGCTTCGAGTCGGGGCACGCGTACGGCAAGTCCCTGCGGACCGTGAAGTCGTGCGTCGGCTCGACCTGGTGCCGCTTCGGGGTGCAGGACTCGACGACGATGGCGATCGACCTGGAGCTGCGCTACCGCGGTCTGCGTTCGCCGCACAAGCTGAAGGGCGGCGTATCGGGCTGTGCCCGCGAGTGTGCCGAGGCCCGGGGCAAGGACTTCGGGATCATCGCCACCGAGAAGGGCTGGAACCTGTACGTGGGTGGCAACGGCGGCGCCGTGCCCGCACACGCCCAGCTCCTGGCCAGTGACCTCGACGACGAGACCTTGGTGCGCTACATCGACCGCTTTCTCATGTACTACGTGCGCACCGCCGACCGGCTGCAGCGCACGTCGACCTGGATCGACTCACTCGAGGGAGGTCTCGAGCGGGTCCGCGAGATCGTCGTCGACGACGCCCTCGGTCTCGGCTCCGAGCTCGAGGCGGCGATGGCCAAGCACGTGGGCGGCTACTTCGACGAGTGGAAGGCGACCCTCGACAACCCCGAGAAGCTGGCGAGGTTCACCTCGTTCGTCAACGCCCCGGACGTGCCCGATGCGCACATCACCTTCGACACCTCACGCGACCAGATCGTCCCCGCGGAGTCGACGGGCCCGGTGCTGCTGGGTGCCTCGATCGGTGTCGGTGCCCCGGCCGGAGCCACGCCGTGAGCACGGTGAACACGCGGGACACGACGGGGGCGTCGGACGCGATGGGCGAGATGGTTCAGGTCTGCCGCGTCGACCAGGTGCCGCTGGAGGGTGGGGTCGCCGCCCTGGTGGGAGGCCGCGCGATTGCACTCTTCCGGACATGGGAAGGAAACATCTACGCAACCTCCAACTACGACCCTTGGTCACGTGCCTCGGTGATGTCCCGAGGGATCGTCGGCACCCGTGGCGACGTACCCTTTGTGGCCTCGCCGATGCACAAGCAGGCCTTCGACCTGCGTACGGGCCGGTGTCTCGATGACGAATCGGTCCGTCTGACGATGTACGACGTCCGTGTCCTGGACGGTCGGGTGTGGGTCGGAGGGGAGAAGTCCGTTCCGGAAGGGGAGAGCACGTGACGCCACTGGGCACGTTGATGGGCTCAGTCGCCGCGCGCCCCCGCGACCCCGACGAGTTGGTGCGGACGTACGCCGAGGGTCCCGGCCCGCTCGAGGGCTTCCGGGTCGGCATCACCGCCGCCCGCAAGGTCGAGGAGCAGACCGCACTCTTCACCCGTCGAGGGGCCGAGGTCGTGTGGGCCCCTGCGCTCTCGCAGAGCCCCAACCACGTGGACGCCGACGAGCTGCGCGCCGCCACGGCGCGCGTCCTGGCCCAACCGGCCGACCTCTTCCTGGCCACCACCGGCGTCGGGATGAAGGGTTGGTTCGACGCGACCCGCGAGTGGGATTTGTACGACGACCTCGTCGCCCACCTGGCCTCCGCCGAGATCCTGGCGCGCGGCCCCAAGAGCGTCGGGGTGCTGCGCCGCAACGGCCTGCGCGAGCTGTGGGCCCCTGACTCCGAGTGCTTCGACGACGTGCTCGCACACCTGCGGGGACGAGACCTCACCGGCAAGCGGATCGTCGTCCAGGAGCACGGCCAGTCACTGTCGATGGTCGCCCACGCGCTGCGTCGCCAGGGCGCCGAGGTGGAGACGGTCGCCATCTATCGCGTCGAACGGGCCGAGGACCCGGGCCCCCTCTTCGCGCTGATCGACCAGATCGCCGCCGGCGCGCTGGACGCCGTCACGTTCACCGCCGCTCCTGCGGTCGCCTCACTGATGGAGGCTGCCGGCTCCACGGGTCGTCGTGACGAAGTGGTCAGCGCCTTCCAGTCCGACGTCCTGGCCTGCTGCGTCGGACCCGTCGCGGCGGCCGCCTTCGAGCTCTGGGGCGTCCCGACGGTCTATCCCGAACGCTCCCGCCTGGGCGCCATGGTGCGTCTGCTGGAGACGGAGCTGCCCCTGCGACGCCGGGGCTTCACCCTCAACCTGGCCACCGGGGCCACCTTGTTGTTGCACGCCGACGCGGTCCTGCTGGACGGGGTCGAGGTGCACCTCTCCGGTGCTCCGCTGGCGGTGCTCAACGCCCTGGTCACCAACCCTGGGCAGGTGGTGTCGCGCGCCGAGCTCCTGACCCTGCTGCCCAGCGGCGGCGCCGGCTCGGAGCATGCTGTCGAGATGGCGGTGGCCCGTCTGCGGGCCGCGCTGGGCACCCGTAGCGTGCAGACGGTGATCAAACGCGGCTACCGACTGGCGGTCGCCTGATGGACGTCGCCCCTGAAGATGTTGGTGCGTCGCCGGTGACCCGCCCGGTGACCCGACTGGTGACCGTGGCCCACGGGACCCGCCACCCGAGCGGCAACGACGTCGCCGCGGAGCTCACCCAGCTGGCCGGCGACCTGCTCGGTGTCCCGGCCCAGGTGTCGTACGTCGAACTCTGCGCGCCGCTCCTCACCGACGTGATGCGCGAGTGCGGTGCGGCGACCACGGTCGTACCGCTGCTGCTCTCCACCGGTTTTCACGTGCGGCACGACCTGCCCGCCGCCGTCGACGGCAGCCCCGCGCCGGTGGCGATGGCTCCGCCGCTGGGGCCGGACCCGCTGCTCGCCCGGGTCCAGGTCGTACGCCTCCTGCTCGCCGGCGCGGAGCCCGGCCAGGACGTCGTGATGGTGGCGGCCGGCTCCCGGGACCGGCTGGCGGTTGCCGACCTGGAGCAGGCGCGGGACCACCTCGCCGAGGCCTGGAGCGGTGAAGTGCGGTTGGCTGCGCTGGCGGGTCCCCTGGACCGACCGGTGGAGGTCGTACGCCCGGGAGACGCGGTCTCGCCCTACCTGCTCGCGGAGGGGTTCTTCGCGACCCGGACTCGCGACGAGGGGGCGGCGGCCACGGTGATCGCGCCGGTCCTGGGCCCGCACCCGCTCCTCGCTGAGCTGATCGCCCAGCGGGCCACGCACGCCGTGGCCGCCGCCTCCTGACGTCATCGTCAGCGGTCGTCGGAGCAACCGCTCGTGATGACGTCCGGGGGAGTCAACGACGAGAACCCGCCCCGCGTTGACGCGGGACGGGCTCTCGATCGGTCTGGGTGTCGCTCCGGGCTCAGCTGCCCAGGGCGATCGACGCGCCGGGGATTGCACCCAGCAGGCGCTGCGTGTACTCCTCGGCCGGGTTGTCGAAGACCTGGGTGACCGAGGCAGCCTCGACGACCTTGCCGTCCTGCATCACCAGTACCTCGTCGGCGATCTGGCGTACGACCGCGAGGTCGTGGGTGATGAAGAGGTAGCTCAGCCCGAGCTCGGCCTGGAGGTCGTTGAGCAGCTCGAGGATCTGGGCCTGGACGAGTACGTCGAGCGCGGAGACCGCCTCGTCGCAGATGACGACCTCGGGGTCGAGGGCGAGCGCACGGGCGATCGCGACCCGCTGACGTTGGCCACCGGAGAGCTCCCCGGGGTAGCGCGACATCACGGTCGTCGGCAGGGAGACCTTGTCGAGCAGGTCGAGCACCTTCGCCTCCTGCTCCTTCTTCGACCCGACACCGTGGGTGCGCAGCGGCTCCACGATCGACTGGTAGATGGAGTAGAGCGGGTCGAGCGAGGCGTAGGGGTTCTGGAAGACCGGCTGCATCTGGCGACGCAGCTCGAGCTGCTGCTGCTTGCCGCTCAGTGACTTCACGTCGACGCCGTCGAAGAGCACCCGACCCGACGTGGGCGGCAACAGGTCGAGCACCATGCGGGCCACCGTCGACTTGCCGGAACCCGACTCGCCGACGATCGCGGTGGTGGTGCCGCGACGCAGGGTGAAGGAGACGTTGTCGACGGCGGTGAAGTCGACCGACTCCCACGGTCGTGCGCCCCGCAGTTTGAAGATCTTGGTGAGGTTCTCGGCGACGACGATGTCGCTGCTCCCCACCCCGAGGCCAGCGGTGCCGTGGGCGATCTTGTCGGCGACCGCCGACGCCGCCTGCTCCGCCTGCTCGCGGATGTGGGCCCGCTCCTTGACCGAGGAGAGGCGCAGCGAGGCGATGGACGGCGCCTTGGCAACAAGACGCTGGGTGTACGGGTGCTCTGGTGCCTGGAGGATCTCGGCAGCAGGACCGGACTCCACGATCCGCCCGCGGTACATCACCACCAGGTGGTCGGCCCGTTCGGCGGCCAACCCCAAGTCGTGAGTGATCAGCATGACCGCGACGCCGAGCGTCTCGGTGAGGGTGTCGAGGTGGTCCAGGATCTGCTGCTGCACCGTCACGTCGAGGGCCGAGGTCGGCTCGTCGGCGATCAACAGTTTGGGACGTGCCGCCAGACCCATCGCGATGAGCGCCCGCTGGCGCATCCCGCCGGAGAACTCGTGGGGGTACTGCCGGGCGCGCCGCTCGGCGTCGGGCAGTCCCGCCTCCTCGAGAAGCTCGATGACCCGCTGGTCGGCAGCCTTGCCCGTCGCCACCCCGTTGGCGACCAACGCTTCCTTGATCTGGTGGCCGACCCGCCACAGCGGGTTGAGGTTGGACATCGGGTCCTGCGGGACCAGACCGATCGAGGAGCCGCGCAGGCTCATGATCTGGCTCTTGTTGGCCGCGGCGATGTCACGACCCTCGAAGAGGATCTCCCCGCCGGTGACGTGGCCGTTGCCGGGCAGGAGCCCGATCACGGCGTGGGCCAGCGTCGACTTGCCGGACCCTGACTCACCGACGATGGCGATGGTCTGGCCGGGGTAGATGGTCAGGCTGGCGCCGTCGACGGCGGTCAGCAGTTCCTTGCCGGCGCGGAAGCCGACCTTGAGGTCCTTGACCTCCAGGAGCGGTTGCTCGGTCACTTCTTCCTCGCCTTCGGGTCGAGGGCCTCACGGACAGCCTCACCCAGCAGGATGAAACCGAGGACCGTGAAGGCCAGGGCAGCAGCGGGCAGGAACATGACCTGGAGGTTCTGACCCGAACGGATCTGGTTCTGCGCGGCCGAGATGTCATTGCCCCACGAGACCACGTTGGTCGGCAGGCCGAGCCCCAGGAACGAGAGCGACGACTCGGCGACGATGAAGACGCCCAAGGAGATCGTGGTGGTCACGATCACCGGGGCCAGCGAGTTGGGGACGATGTGGCGGCGCAGGTTCTGGAACTTGCTCGCGCCGATCGCGGTGGCCGCGTCGACGAACTCCAGGTTCTTGACCTCCAGCACGGCGGCCCGCATCTGACGCGTGACCTGGGGCCAGGCGAAGAGAGCCAGTGCCGCCACGACGACCATCACGGATCCCCAGTAACCACGCTCGGGGAAGGTGTTGTTGAGGACCGCCACCACGACGATGCAGCCCAGCAGCAGCGGGATCGAGAAGAAGATGTCGCTGAACCGAGACATCAGGCTGTCGGCCAAGCCACCGTAGAAGCCCGCGATCGCACCGGTGATCATCCCGAGAATGGCGGTGAGGATGGCGGTGATCACGCCGACCGAGACCGAGGCGCGGGCGCCGTAGACCGTGCGCGCCCAGACGTCGTAGCCCTGTCGGGTGTAGCCGAACGGGTGTCCCTCGCTGGCCGGCTCAAAGCTCAGGGACAGGCTCCCCTTGGTGGGGTCAGCGTCGGTGAAGAGCGTGGGGAAGGCGATCATCACCGCCACGACCAGCAGGATCAGCGAGGCCAACCAGAAGATCGGCGAGGTACGCAGGCGCTTCCAGGCCTCCTTCCACTGGTTCTCGGGGACCGCGTCGACGTCGACGGCGTCGATCGCGCGCAGCGGGGTCTCCTCGACGGGAGCGACGAAGCGCTCCTGTCCGGCACGGATGTCAGACATAGCGGATCCTCGGGTCGAGTACGGCGTAGAGGAGGTCAACCAGGAGGCTCATCAGCACGTAGACCATGACCATGAAGGTCACGATGGCGACGACGGTCGAGGTCTCGCCGCGCTGGATGGCCAGGAAGGCGGTGTTGCCCACGCCGGGGATGTTGAAGATGGTCTCGGTGATGATGGCGCCCGCCATCAGTGCGCCCAGGTTGATGCCGAGGTAGGTGACGACCGGCACCAGCGAGTTGCGCAACACGTGGTTGCGTACGACGAGGCGGTTGGAGAGTCCCTTGGCCCGCGCCGTACGCACGTGGTCGGCGGTCAGGTTCTCCGCGACAGAGGTGCGGGTCAGCCGGATCGTGTAGGCGAAGTTGGCGACCGCCAGGACGATCGCCGGGAGGACCAGCTCTGAGAGCGTCCAGTCGCCACCGACCGTGGCTGGCACCCATTGGAGTTTCACCCCGAACGTCAACTGCGCCACGAAGCCGACCACGAAGATCGGCACCGAGATCAGGATCAGGGAGATCACCAGGACGACGGTGTCGAAGGCGCCGTTGCGGCGCAGGCCGGCGAGCGTGCCGAGGATGATGCCGAGGATCGCGTCGATCGCCAGCGCCATCACGGCGAGCACGACCGTGACCGGGAAGGTGTCCTTGATCAGGTCGAAGACCGGCTGACCGGAGAAGGTCTCACCGAAGTTGAACGTGATGGCGTTCTTGACGAAGAGGACCCACTGCACGAAGAGCGGGTCGTCGAGGTTGTACTGCGCGGCGAGCGCGTCGCGTACTTCCTGGGAGACCGGCTTGTTGCCAGCCAGGTTGAGGATCGGGTCACCGGGGCGCAGCTTGAGCAGGGAGAACAGGATCAGCGTCGCGCCGAGGAACACGGGAATGGTTTGCAGCAATCGTTTGCCGACGTACCACCACACGAGTGGCCTCCTGGATTAGGGGAGCGTGGGAGCCGCGGAACCTCTCGGTCACGACGACCGGTCCGCGACGGAGGGGTGCCGCGACGTTGAGCCGAGAACGGCTGACACGCCAGGGGAAGGGAGGGGGAGACAAAAGAATCCCAGACGAGCGAACGGAGGTGGCCCGCGGGGGGCCACCTCCGTCCGTCACACCGGGTCGACCACTACTTGGTGAGCTTGTAGTACTCCGGCTTCTGCTGCCAGTTGAACTCGAACCCCTTGAGGTCCGTGGAGACTGCTGCGGTCGCGTTGGCGTACCACAGCGGGATGGCGGGAAGCTCCTCGAGGAGGATCTCCTGCGCGTCGGTGATGAGCTCGTAGCGCTCGTCACCCTGGGTGGCGGAGGCCTCCGTCACCAAGGAGTCGAACTCCTTGTTGGAGTAGTCACCGTCGTTGGAACCGGCGCCCGTGGCGTAGATCGGTCCGAGGTAGTTGAGCATCGACGGGTAGTCGGCCTGCCAACCGGTACGGAACGCGGTCTGGATCGAGCGGTCGGTGACCTCCTTGCGGAGCTCGTCGAAGGTCGGGTAGACCTTCGGCGAAGACTCGATGCCCAGGACGTTGGTGATCTGGTTCGTCAGAGCCTCGACGAACTCACGGTTGCCTGCACCGTCGTTGTTGAACGCAATCTGGAACTCGCCGGTCCACGGGGCGATGGCGTCAGCCTCGGCCCACAGCTTCTTGGCCTCTTCCTCGTTGAACTCCAGGACGTCGTTGCCCTCGATCTCGTCGGTCCAACCGTCGAGCACGGGGGAGGTGAAGTCGGAGGCCGACGTGCGGGTGCCGTTGTAGATCTTGTCCGTGACCTCGTCACGGTTGATCGCCATCGACAGCGCCTGACGACGCAGCTTGCCCTCTTCGCCACTGAAGTGCTCGAGGCGCTCCGGGATGGTGAACGAGGCGAAGTTGGAGCCGGGCTCGTTGAAGGCCTGGACCTGGTTGTCGCCCTCGAACGTCTCCAGCGCGCTCGGCGGGACCTGGTCGAGCACGTCCAGGTTGCCCGACTGCACGTCGGTGTAGGCCGAGTCAGCGCCGCCACCGGCGTAGAACTTGAAGACGAGGCCGCCGTTCTGGGCCTTGTGGTTGCCGTCGTAGTCCGGGTTGGGCTCCATGGCGATCTGCTTGTTGCGCTCCCAACCGGACTCGGTCAGCATGTACGCGCCGTTGCCGATCGGGCGCTCGCCGTACTCCTTGGTGATCTTGCCGTCGTCACCGTAGGCGGCTTCGGGGACCGGGAAGTACGCCGAGTAGCCGAGACGGAGCGGGAAGTCCGACTCCGACTTCTTGAGCGTGATCTCGAAGGTCTTCTCGTCGATGACCTTGAGACCGGAGACGGTGTCACCACCGGTGGTGTTCCCGATGTCGTCGGTGCCCTCGATCGGGTAGAAGAAGTAGTTGTTCAGCTGCTTGTTGTCCGGGTTGGCGCCGTAGTTCCAGGCGTTCACGAAGGACTCTGCAGTCACGTCGGAGCCGTCGGTGAACTTCCAGTCCTTGAGCTTGATCGTCCAGACGGTGCTGTCGTCGTTGCCCTCGATGGACTCGGCGACCTCGTTCTCGACGGAGCCGTCGGTGTTGTACGAGACCAGACCGGCGAAGAGGTTGTTCAGCGGGTCACCGCCGCCGACCTCGTTGGTGGCCGTCGGGATCAAGGGGTTCTGCGGGTTGGTGCCGTACACGCTGATGACTGCGTCGCCGTCACTGCCGCCGCCGTCGTCGTCGCTGCCGCAGGCAGCGAGCACGAGACTGCTGGCCGCGACCAACGCGATACCCGCCATGCGGGTGCGCCGAGAGAATCGCATGCATTCCTCCTGAGAGTGGTGTGCGCACGTACGCGCGCTTCCCCATGGGTACCACCGGGAAGTCGCTCTCAGAAAGAGTCGAGGCCCGGAAGTAATCGGATCGTCACCAAACATGTCAATCGTCAGACTCGGGCAAACGGCCGCTACCGAGCGTGACCCACACCACAATTGGGAGTTGCCCCGGGTGCGATCCGCAAGGACCGCACCCGGGGCAACCCGGAGAGCTCGCAGGCGTCAGTGCCTGAACTCGCCCTCCGCCCCGGCGCCCGTCAGGGCGCGGACCTCGAGCTCGGTGTAGCGCTCCTCGGCCGAGGGCTCCGGCTTGGTGAGCGTCCCGATCACACCGAACAGGAAACCGAGCGGGATCGAGACGATGCCCGGGTTCTGCAACGGGAACCACGCGAAGTCCACGCTGCTGAGCAACGCCGTCTCCGACCCGGACATGACCGGGGAGAAGAAGACGAGGCCGACGGAGGAGAGCAGGCCACCGTAGATGCTCCAGACCGCGCCGCGGGTGTTGAAGCGGCGCCAGAAGAGATTCATCAGGATGGCGGGCAGGTTCGCCGAGGCCGCCACCGCGAAGGCGAGCGCCACCAGGAAGGCGATGTTCAGCGACTGCGCCGGGATGGCCAGCAGGATCGCGACCAGTCCGATCCCGCCGGCTGCGATCCTGGAGACCTTCATCTCCTCCTTCTCGGTCGCCTCTCCGTTGCGGAAGACGGGGTTCCACACGTCGTGAGCCACCGACATCGACGAGGTCAGGGTCAGCCCTGCGACGACGGCCAGGATCGTGGCGAAGGCGACTGCCGCGATCAGGGCCAGCATCACCGCGCCACTGGTGGAGCCGATGCCGCCACCGACCTCCTCGGCCAACTTGGGTGCGGCCAGGTTGCCGGCCACGTCGTAGTCGCTCTTGCTGAGCAGTGCCGCAGCGCCGAAGCCCAGCACCAACGTGAAGAGGTAGAAGGTGCCGATCAGGCCGATCGCCCACAGCACCGACTTGCGGGCTGCCTGGGAGGTGGGTGTGGTGTAGAAGCGGATCAGGATGTGCGGCAGACCCGCCGTGCCCAGGACCAGGGCCAGGCCCAGGGAGATGAAGTCGATCTTGGAGGTCGTCGAGGAGCCGTACTTCAGTCCGGGCTCGAGGAACGCCTGGCCGGCGCCCGAGTTGTCGGCGGCCGAGCCGAGCAGGTCGGCGATGTTGAAGTTGAACTGGATCAGCACCAGGACCACGACCAGCGCGGAGCCGCTCATCAGCAGCACGGCCTTGATCATCTGCACGTACGTCGTGCCCTTCATGCCGCCGACGGTGACGTAGAAGATCATCAGGGCGCCGACCACGAAGATGGTCAGGTTCTTGACGAGGCCTGAGTCGATGCCGAGCAGCAGGGAGACCAGCGCGCCCGCGCCGACCATCTGGGCGAGCAGGTAGAAGATCGAGACGACCACCGTCGAGGTGGCTGCGGCCGTACGGACGGGACGCTTGCTCATCCGGAAGGCCAGCTGGTCGGCCATCGTGTACTTGCCGGAGTTGCGTAGCACCTCCGCGACCAGCAGGAGCGCGACCAGCCAGGCGACCAGGAAGCCGACCGAGTAGAGGAAGCCGTCGTAGCCGTAGAGCGCGATGGCTCCGGTGATGCCCAGGAACGAGGCGGCCGACATGTAGTCGCCGCCGATGGCGAGCCCGTTCTGGAGGCCGGAGAAGCCGCGGCCGCCGGCGTAGTAGTCGTCGGCCCCGGAGGTCTGGCGACTCGCCCGCAGCGTCACCAGGATGGTGAGCAGGACGACCAGGAGGAAGAGTCCTGAGGTGAGGATCTGGTTGCCGTCCATGTCAGTTCTCCTCGGTGACGGGCGTGGTGCCGGGCGTGGTGTTGCCAGCAGCCACCGCGGCGCGGTCCAGCAGCTCGGCGTCGTACTCCCGGGCCAGCTGCTTGGCCAGCGGGTCCAGGTGGGTGGTCGAGTAGCGGCTGTAGAGGAACGCGATCCCGAACGTGCTGACGAACTGCAGCAGTCCGAAGATCAGCGCGACGTTGATGTTGGCGAAGAGCACGTGGTTCATGAAGTCGGAGGCGAACATCGACATCACCACGTACAGGGCGTACCAGCCCATGAAGACCGCGGTGGCCGGGATGATGAAGCGGCGGTAGAGGTGGCGCAGTTGCGCGAACTCGTCCTTCGCCGCCAGGTGGTCGTAGATCGGATCGTGCCTGGCGGCCTGATCCTGCTTGGGTTGGCTCACTGGGGGGACTCCCTGCCCGATGTCGGTGGACGTGACGTGCTCCCACGGTGGCGCAGGTCACACCCATCGGCACCCGTCCCGGACCCCTGGCGCGGTCAGCGGAGAGCAGTTGTCGCCCAGCGGTGCCTGCAGCGCGCCCGGCGGTCAGCCACGGTCGAGCGGCACGACCTCCGGGGTGTGCAGCCGTACGAGGAAACGACGCGTCCCGGCCGGGGTGCGGCCGCGGGTGGCTCGGCTCACCACGACCATGGTGAGGAAGGCGGCGGGCACGCTCCACGCTGCCGGGGAGCCCAGCAGGACGGCCGGCCATCCGGTCGTCGAAATTTCGAACAGCGTCCAGACCACGGCCACCCCTGACCCGATCCCCCCGACCAGCAGCCCCGCCACCGCGCCGGGGGCGGTCAGCCCCTGCCACCAGATGCCGAGCACCAGCAGAGGGCAGAAGGTGGAGGCGGAGACCGCGAAGGCCAACCCCACCATGCGCGCCACCCCCACCTCGAGGGTCGTGAAGGCGAGCAGCGCCGGCACCACCACCGCCAGGCAGGCGCCGACCCGGAAGGCTGAGATCCCCGAGAGGCGTACGCGGCCGAACCGGCGGCCGGTCACGTCCTGGCCGAGCACCCCCGCGACGGCGATGGTGAGCCCGGAGGCGGTCGAGAGGAAGGCCGCGAAGGCGCCGGCGGTCAACAACCCGGTCAGGATCTCCCCGCCGATCCCGGGCAACATCACGCGGGGCAGCTCGAGGACCAGCGAGTCGCTCTGGTCGAGGTCGCCGAGGCGGTCGGCGTAGACCCGACCGAGGCCGCCGTAGATCGGGGGCAGCAGGTAGAAGGCCGCCAGCATCATCAGCACCACCAACGTGGTGCGACGCGCCGCTCGACCGTCAGGGTTCGTGTAGAAGCGCACCACCACGTGCGGCAGGCCCATGGTGCCCAGGAAGGTGGCGATGATCAGCGAGTACGTCGCGTACAGGCCCTGGGTGCCCGCACCGATCGGCAGCGACCAGCTCGTGTCCGTGCCCGCGGCACTCCCCACCGGCGCGATGTCGGCCGGGTTGGTGGCGCCGTCGCCGACCCACACCGCCAGCAGCACCATCGCCGGGATCAGCAGCGCGGTCAGCTTGAGCCAGTACTGGAAGGCCTGGACGAAGGTGATCGACCGCATCCCTCCGCCCGCGACGCCGGCCAGGACGACCAGGGCGACCACCGTCGTACCCACCCAGGTCGGCAGCCCGACAGCGGCCCGCAGGGTCAGGCCGGCACCGCTGAACTGGGGCAGCAGGTAGAGCCACCCGACCACCACCACGAGCAGGGAGCAGAGCGCGCGCACGGTGCGCGACTCCAACCGGGCCTCCGCGAAGTCCGGCAGCGTGTACGCCCCTGAGCGCCGCAGCGGCGCGGCCACCAGGACCAGCAGCACCAGGTAGCCGGCCGTCCAGCCCACCGGATACCAGAGCATCTCGGCGCCGAAGACGAGGACCAGCCCCGCGACCCCGAGGAAGGAGGCGGCGGAGATGTACTCCCCTGAGATCGCGGAGGCGTTCAACGCCGGACGTACGCTGCGCGAGGCCACCAGGAAGTCGCTCGTGGTGCGGGAGAAGCGCAGCGACCACGTGCCGATCGCCAACGTGGCGACCACGACCGACACGACCCCGACCAGGGCTGCCCAGGACTCGATCACCCGCGCTCCCGCTCGTCCCAGTCGCGCTCGTCCCAGTCACCCTCCGGCTCGTCCTCGGCGACCAGCTCGGCGAACGCTGCCTCGTTGGCCTCTGCGCGGCGCACGTAGAACCAGCCCAGGCCGATCAGCAGCGGATGCACCAGGACCCACAGGAGCAGGTAGGCCAACGGGATCCCGAGCAGCCGGATCTGCGCGAGTGACTCGTACGAGCTGAAGAGCAGCGGCAGCGAGACCACCACCAGCCCGAGGACCGACAGGATGAGGATCGCCAGCCGGCGTTGTTCGCTGACCAGGCTGCCGAAGAGGATGGCGCCGATCGGGGTGCCCTCGTCGATGTCACCGGTGCCGGGGCGACGCGACTGCACCGTGTGGCGGGGCGGACCCGTGACCCGGACCCGTTCGGGTGGGCGCTCGCCGGAGCCGGGGCTCATGCCTGGCCGCGACGCTTCACGAGCAACTCGCGCAGGGCCCTGGTGTGGCGCCGGCTGACGGTGAGCTCGTTGCCCGCCACCATGACCGTGCACCGCCCCTGCTCCATCCGGACCTCCTCGATGTGGGAGACCTGGACCAGCAACGAACGGTGGATCCGGACGAAGCCGGCCTCTGCCCAGTCCTGCTCCAACTGTGACAACGGCGCCCGCAGCAGGTGGGAGACCCCGCCGGTGTGCAGGCGTACGTAGTCGCCGTGGGCCTCGACGTGAGTGACGTCGCGGCGGCTCACGAACCGGGTGACACCACCGAGCTCGACCGGGATCTGCTCGTCGGCGTCGGAGACCGGGGTGGTCGACCCCTCCACCACTCTGCGGACCGCCTCGGCCAGCCGGGCCTCGCGCACGGGCTTGAGCACGTAGTCGACGGCGGCGAGCTCGAAGGCCTCGACCGCGTGCTGCTCGTGGGCGGTGACGAAGACGATGGGCGGCGGCGTACGGAAACGCGCCAGCACCTGCGCCATCTCGAGACCGTTGAGACCGGGCATCGAGATGTCGAGGAAGACCGCGTCGACCTCGTTCTCGCGCAACACCCGCAGGGCGTCGGTCGCCGACCCGCTGGTCAGCACCGAGGCGATGCGCGGGTCACGGCGCAGGAGGAAGGAGAGCTCGTCGAGGGCCGGCTGCTCGTCGTCGACGACCAGGACCCGCAGGCCGCTCGACTGATTCATGGATGGACTCCCGGAGCGAACTTCGGCACCCGCACGATCACCTTCGTGCCAGCGCCCGGTGCGGTCTCGACCACCAGACCGTAGTCGTCCCCGAAGGCATTGCGCAGCCTGGCGTCCACATTTCCGAGACCGACGGAGTCCAGACTGCGGTCACCGGCCAGCGCGCGGCGGACCAGGTCGGGGTCCTCGCCGACCCCGTTGTCCTCGACCTCGACCACGCACTCCTGGCCCAGGTCGCGGGCGGTGATGGTGAGCTGACCGACCCCCTCGACCGACTCCAACCCGTGGCGTACGGCGTTCTCGACGAGCGGTTGGATGCAGAGGAACGGCACGCTGGCCGGCAGCACCTCGGGCGCGATCCGCAGGGACACCTGCAACCGGTCGCCGAAACGGGCCTGCTCGAGCATCAGGTAGCGCTCGATCGAGCGGAGCTCCTCGGCGAGCGTCGTGAACTCGCCGTGGCTGCGGAAGGAGTAGCGGGTGAAGTCGGCGAACTCCAGCAAGAGGTCGCGGGCCCGGTCCGGGTCCGTACGCACGAAGCTGGCGATCGCACCGAGCGAGTTGTAGATGAAGTGCGGGCTGATCTGGGCGCGCAGGGCCCTGACCTCCGCCTCCATCGCCCGCGTACGTTCGGCGTCGAGGTTCGCGAGCTCCAACTGCCCGCTGACCCACAGCGCGACCTCGTGGGTGGCCAGCAGCAGACCCGCGGTCGGGCCGGGCGACATCGCGAGCAGCACCCCGACGACCCGGTCCTCGATGGCCAACGGTGTTGCGATCGCGTGACGCAGCCGGCAGCCCGGTCTGTCGCACTCCAGGGTGGTGGCGCCGGTGTCGCCGAGCTCGAGGGTGGTGGCGATGAGTTCGGTGACCTGCGCGGCATGGTGGCGCCCCATGCCGTCCCACACCAACATCCCCGCCGTGTCGGCCAGCGCCACGGCGGGCGTGCCCAGGAGCGTACGCAGGTGCTTGACCGCGCGCTCCGCGCTGGAGGCGGTCAGCCCTTCGCGCAGCGCCGGGGAGGCCTGGGAGATCGTGTGCAGCGCGGCGAACGTGGCGCGATCGGCCTCGCTGCCCAGAGGTGGGCGCCGAGGCAACCGCAACCAGTCCATGTGCCGACGCTAGCCGAGAGGTGACGGCGCGGGCGTGCTCAGCGGAAGTCGATCAGGAGCATGTCGGTGTCGGTGCCGTCGGAGAGGAAGAGGTCCTCGTCGAAGCGGAACGGAGTCCTGCGGCGTCGACCGGAGTCACCGGCCTCACCCTCGTCGGCTCCGTCGGCCTCGGACTCGCCGTCGGCCTGGTCCGACGTCAGTTTCAACGCGTCGGTGCCGTCGTCGAAGAGCCCGGGTTGGTGCACGACCTGGGTGCGCACGCAGTGGACCTTGTACGGCAGCTGCATGCCGTCCATGCCGCGACCGTAGTCGTCGTAGAACGCGCGGACCTCGGCGACCGCCTGCTCCCGGGCCTGGGGGCTCAGGTCGGCGACCCACGAGCGTGACAGGACCAGGTCGGCCACGTTGTCGTGGTTGACGTCCTGCCAGACCGTGTAGGTCTCCTCCTCCACGAAGCTGAAGAGGGGGGAGGCCAGGAGGTGTTCGGTGATGGAGTGGCTGCTCGGCTCGTTGTCGCGGCCACCCAGAGGTCCTTCGAGGAAGGTGCCGAGACGGCGGACCCACGGGATCCTGCCGTCACGCTCGTGCCAGACGACGCTCAGGTGGCCGCCGGTCCGCAGCGCCTTCGCGATCGCCGGAAGGGCGGTCTCGAGGTCGAAGCTGGTGAATGCGGTGCTGCAGACCACCGCGTCGACCGACCGGTGCTCCAGGTCCAGGTCCTCGACGGTGCCCTCGGTGACCGGGACGCTCACCCGCTCCCGCAGGATCTGGACCATCGCGGGATCCCGGTCCACGGCGTGCACGGCGTGTCCGGCAGCGACCAGGTGCTCGGTGAGCCGACCGATCCCGGCGCCCAACTCGAGGACGGTCTTGGCGTTGCCCGGCACCAACCACTTCACTGCCTCGGGGGGATGGCCCGGGCGTCCGTGCAGATGGGCAGCTGCCACGCTGGCGCTGCCGCGTGTCTCTCCCGGGGGGCGTTCGCTGGCCATGGTGGCAAGGCTACTAGCGTGAGCGTCGTGAGCACTGATCGAATCGCGTGGCTCGTTGCGCTCGACGGCGTCGGCTCGGCCTACGCGGCCACCCGCGACGGTATCGACGCGATGCTGCGCGACCGCGGCCTGCGCAAGACCGAGCCGCAGACGACCGCCGAAGCCCTGGCCATCGGCGCCCACGCGTCCGCAGTGCTCGAGGGCTCACGTTCCACGATCGCGGAGATCGCCGACGGGGGTGGCGACGAGATCGCCCAGGACTCGCTGCGGCTCTCCGCCTCGGTGCTGTCGTTGGTGCCGCTGATGAAGCAGTCGCCGTTGCAGGCCTTCGCGCGGCTGCACGCCGTGGCTGCCGGCACCGCGCTGCCCGCCGAACAGCTGGGGCGCCCGCGCGACGCGGCGTCGGCGGCGCGTCTGCGGACCGTCTCCGAGTTGATCCTGAGCGACACCGCGGCCCCCGCGCTGCTGGTCGCCGCCATGGTCCACGCCGACATCGCCACGGCGAAGCCGTTCGCCTCCCACAACGGGATCGTGGCGCGGGCCGCCGAACGCCTCGTCATCGTCTCGCGCGGCGTCGACCCGAAGTCGCTGATGGTGACCGAGGCCGGCCACCTGGCCCTGCGTGAGCAGTACGAGTCCAACCTGCGTGCGTACGCCTCCGCCACCCAGCGCGGCGTCCACGCCTGGGCGCTGTACGCCGCCGAGGCGTACGCCAAGGGCATGGAGTTGAGCCCGCTGCGGCCGGTGAAGCGTCCGCGCCGTGACGCCGAGCCCGTCGACCTGGGCGACCTGCCTGCCTGAGTCGGCCCTGACCGCGTGGGGACATGCAAACGGCACCCGGCTGCGAGAGCCGGGTGCCGTCTCTGACACGTGATGGTCGGGTATCAAGCGTGCTGTCTCATGTTGTGACCTGCGGAGGATCCGCCTGGTCAGCGCCCTTTCGAAGGGATGGTCGCCGCGTGGGTCCCGATCTCACGTGCTGCACTGTTCACTTCTGAACCCATGTCTACGCCGAACCATGGCCACTATCAAGGGTTGACTTCGCACAGTTTCGGTGGCGCAATTCGCGCGCCTGCGCGCGCCTGCGCGCGGATGCAGAGCAGGGTCGCAGGTGCAGTCGTGGCTGTGCTCAGACTGCAGGGGGGCGTCGCCGTGCGTTGGCCCAGGAGTTGGCCCAGACGTATCCGCCGACGGCCACGGCTCCGCCGACGGCCAGCGCCGCCAGGGTGGGCGTGGAGGGCAGGGAGCGGCTGCGCAGGCCGACCGGACGGGTGAAGACCAGGATCGGCCACCCGTTCTCCTCGGCGATCCGGCGCAACTCCTTGTCGGGGTTCACGGCGAAGGGATGACCGACTGCCTCGAGCATCGGGACGTCGGTGACCGAGTCGCTGTAGGCGTGGCACTCATCGAGGTCGTAGCCCTTCTCGTCGGCGAGGCTGCGGATCGCGCGCGCCTTCTCCTCGCCGAAGACATAGCGCTTGATCTCGCCGGTGTACTTGCCCTCCGCGGAGATCTCCAACTCCGTGGCCACGACGGCGTGCGCCCCCAGCATGGTCCCGATCGGATCGACCACCTCGGTGCCGCTGGCGGAGACGATGATGACGTCGTGACCGGCCGCGCGGTGCTCCTCGATCAGGGTGACGGCCTCGTCGTAGACCAACGGGTCGACGGTGTGGTGCAGGGTGTCGGCCACGATCTCGCGCACGGTGGCCACGTCCCACCCGGTCACCAGGGCGGAGAGGAACTCACGCAACTTGTCCATCTGGTCGTGGTCGGCGCCGCCCACGGCGAAGACGAACTGCGCGTACGCCGAGCGCAGCATGGCGCGCTTGGTGATCAGTCCGCCCGACTGGAAATGACGGCTGAAGGCAAGGGTGCTCGATGCGGCGATGATCGTCTTGTCGAGATCGAAGAAGGCCGCTACGGGGCGGGGCATGCCTTCATCGTAGGCAGAGTGTCGGGATCGGGGGCAGGAACGGCGTCGCTGGCGTCGGCCCCGGGCCCCCGCGAGCGCCGCTGGAAGTCCACAGGGATGCGTCGGTGACCGTGACGCACAGGCTCGAGCCGCCCTCGGAGCGGCAGAGGTCACCGCGCGGCGAGTCTTGCGGGCATGACGAATCCGGGGGTACTCGTGGTGACCGACGATGCAGCGCTGCTCCAGGAGGTGCAGCGATCAGCCGCTGGGGCGGGACTGCCGCTTCAGCAGGCACGTGAGACCGGGGTCGCGCTGGCGCACTGGGCCTCCGCTGCGGCGGTGCTGGTGGGAGCCGACCTGGCGGTGGCGCTGGGGCGGGCCAGTCCGAGACGGCGGCCGCACGTCCACCTGGTGTGCCTGGGAGAGGCCGACGAGCTGCACTTCCGGGCCGCCGTCGACGTGGGGGCCGAGAGCGTCATCGCGAATGCGCGGGAGAGCGGAGTGATCGCCGACCTGCTCGCCGAGCGGGCCGAGTCCCGCCCACCCGGGCAGGTGGTCGCCGTGGTTCCCGGCTCCGGTGGAGCAGGAGCCAGTACGTTGGCCTGCGCGCTCGCCCAGGCTGCGGCGGCCCGCGGTCGCGCCCTGGTCATCGACTGTGACCCGCGCGGGGCGGGCGTCGACCGGATCCTCGGGCTCGAGTCACAGCTCGGACTGCGTTGGACGGCACTGACCGCCAGCCCGGGTCGGATCTCGGGGGAGTCGTTGCGCAGCGCAGTGCCTCGAAGGGGCGAGCTCGGCCTGCTGACCTGGGGCGGGGCCTCGGCGTCGCGGCCCACCGCCCTGGACGCCGCCTGCGTCCGCGACGTGGTGGAGGCGGCCCGACGGGTCCACGACGTGGTCGTGGTCGACCTGCCCCGCGGCGACGACGACGTCGTGCGCGAGGTCGTGGCCCGCAGCGACCAGGTGCTGCTGGTCGTCCGGCCCACCGTCACCGGCGTGGCGGCGGCTGCCCGCCAGGTGGGGGCGCTGGACACCCGCGTCGGACTGGTCGTCCGGGGCCGCGGAGTGGGGCTCGACTCCCTGGCGCGGTCAGTGGGAGCAGAGGTGATGGCCCAGATGGGCGATCAACGCGGACTCGACGAGGCCGTCGACCTGGGGCTCGGACCGTTGCGCTCGCTCAGGTCCCCGTTGGGACGCACGGCCACCGGGCTGCTCGACGCGCTGGGTGCCGGCGCCGGACGCCGGGCAGCATGACGCACTCGGCGTCCCGGGGAGCTCCGGTCGAGGTCCTGGAAGCGGTCCGCGACGCGCTCGCGCGGGAGGCGGGGGAGCTGTCGCCTCATCGGGTGGCCGAGGTGTTGCAGCGGCAGGGGCGTCCGGTGGGAGCCGAGGTGGTCCGCGCCGTGCACGAGGACCTGCAGCGCAGCGCCTTCGGTCTGGGTCCGCTCGCCGCCCTCGTCGCCGACCCGAGGGTCACCGACATCCTCGTCAACGGCGCGGGGCCGGTGTGGATCGACCGTGGCCACGGTGTGGAGTCCAGCCCCGTCGTCCTGACCTCGGAGTCGGAGGTGCGGCGCCTCGCCCAGCGACTGGCCTCACTGGGTGGGCGTCGGCTCGACGACGCGACGCCGTGGTGCGACGTACGCCTGCCCGACGGCACCCGCTTCCACGCTGTGCTGGCTCCGGTCTCGCGTCCCGGCACCGCGATCTCGCTGCGTGTGCCGCGGGCGCGCGGGTTCACGCTGGACGACCTGGTCGACGCCGGGACGCTGACCGCGCCGGGCGCGCGACTGCTGCGTGACGTCGTGGCAGGACGCCTGGCCTTCCTGGTCAGTGGCGGGACAGGTTCGGGCAAGACCACCTTGTTGGCCACGATGCTCGCGATGGTGCCCAGCCACGAACGGATCGTCCTGGTGGAGGACTCCGCGGAGTTGCGCCCCGCCCACCCGCAGGTCGTCGGCCTCGAGGCGCGCCCGGCCAGCGCCGAGGGTACGGGCGCGGTCGACCTGCGTACGTTGGTCCGTCAGGCCCTGCGGATGCGACCCGACCGCCTGGTCCTCGGAGAGGTGCGTGGAGTGGAGGTGGTCGACCTCCTGGCGGCGATGAACACCGGCCACGAGGGCGGCTGCGGCACGCTGCACGCCAATTCCGCCACCCAGGTGCTCGCCCGGATCGAGGCCTTGGCGGGCCCCGCAGGGCTGGGTCGCCACGCGGTGGCCAGCCAGGTGAGTGCGGCGGTCGACGTGGTCCTGCACGTGACCCGCGGACCGGACGGTCGTCGCCGACTCGCGCAGGTGGCCGTGCCCCTGCTGACCGAGGCGGGTCTGGAGGCCCGGTGGGCGTTGGAGTTCGATGCGGACGGGCGGATGCGTGAGGGGCCGGCTGCCGACGTCCTCGCCCGCCGCCTGAGGGGTGCTGCGTGAAGTCCGGACGTGCCTGCGCCCGCGTGGCGGTGATCGCGGCGTGAGCGGGATTGCGGCGATGTGGCTCAGTGGGTGCCTGAGTGGGGTCGCGCTGCTGTTGTGCCTGCGACCCGGCTTGCCCCGATCGTTGAGAGGCCCGCTGCTGCCGGCGCGGCCTTCGCCGAGCCTCGCCCGGCTGCGACCCGGGGCCGGACGTCGCGCGCGTCGGGCGCGGACCGAACGCTCCGATCGCGCGCTCGAAGCCTGCGCGGTGATGGCCGACGAACTCCGGGCGGGGCGTTCGCCCGAAGCGGCCCTGTCGCTGGCGTCCCGCTGGTGTCCCGAGCTGGTCCCGGTCCTGGGTGCGCAGGAGTTGGGAGCCGACGTGCCGACGGCCCTGCGGCGTACGGGGCTCGAGGAGATGCGCTTCGTCGGGGCAGCGTGGCAGGTGGCCAGCCGCAGCGGACGCGGCCTGGGCGAGGCTCTCGCCCGGGTGGTCGAAGGGTTGCGGGCCAGCCGGGCGACCCGACGGGTGGTGACTTCGGAACTGGCCTCGGCCCGCGCCACCGCGCGGCTGCTGGTGGCGCTGCCCGTCCTGGCGATGCTCGCCGGCGCCGCGGGCGGGGGTCGCCCCTGGGAGTTCTTCCTCGGGTCGCTGGCCGGCCATCTCTGCCTCGGTCTCGGCCTCGGGCTGGCGTGGGGCGGACTGCGATGGATCGACTCCATCGCCGACGACGTGGAACGCGACGCATGACTGCCGTGGTCTGGGCCGCGGCGGCGCTGGTCGGCCTGGCTGGCTGGTTGCTTCTTCCCGTACGACCCGACGTGGCGAGCCGCACCCGGGCGGGGTCGGTACGCAGCCCGGGCGGAGGCCCGAGTTCGCCTCGGTGGCACCTGGTCCTGTCCCTGGCGGCGGGGCTTGCAGCGGGTCTGCTCGTCGGGGGTGGCCTGGTCGGCACCCTCGTGGTCACGACGTTGGTGGCGTTCGGAGCCCGGCGCCTGCTCACCCGCAGTGCCGGGGGCGGTGAGCGACGCGAGCACGAGGCGGCGATGCGGGAGCTGCCCCACCTGATCGGACTGCTGGCCGCCGGGTTGAAGGCGGGTGCGGCGCCACCCGCGGCCCTCGAAGCGGCCTGCCGAGCACTGCCCGGACCGGCCGCCGACCTGATGGCTGACCTACGCCCTCGCCTGGTCTGGGGAGCCGACCCGGCCGAAGTCTGGGCCGACCTCGCCGGCGACCCCGTCCTCGGTCCGTTGGGCCGCACGCTCGCCCGGGCTCACGAGACCGGGGCATCGGTCGCTGAAGGCATCGACTCGCTGGCCAGCAATCTCGCCGCCGAGGCGAGGGCAACGGTGGAGGACCGGGCGCGTGCCGTCGGCGTACGCGCCGCGCTGCCGTTGGGCGTCTGCCTGCTGCCTGCGTTCCTGCTGCTCGGCATCGTGCCGTCGGTGGCCGGCCTGGTCTCCCAACTGGCACTGGGCTGACGGGAGGAGTGGCTCAGCAGCTCCAGATGCCGCGGCGTGCCTTCTTGGCCCGGCGCTCGCTGGCGCGGTACTTCGCGACACGCTTGAAGGGCGAGGTCCGGTCGAAGACGTAGACCTCGGCGTTGCCGACCCGGACCTGCGCCCGGTTCATGTCCTTGCCGTCCTTCGCGCGGATGACGTAGCGCAACGCGCGCCCGTAGTGGTCGGAGCGGTCCTGGGTCGAGTCGCTCGCCAACCGCACCTTGGTGCCGCGGGGAAGGCGCTTCTTCAGCCAACGAGAAGCCTTGGGCCCGCCGCACTCGACCTGGCCGTGGACCTCCGGCGTGTCGATGCCGATCATCCGCACCCGGATCGTGCGCCGCGAGCGCGTCAGCCGTACGTCCACGGTGTCACCGTCGACCACCTTCGTGATCCGACCCTTCTGGCGCACGGTCCTGGGGGCCGCGAGGGGAGCGACGGACTCGGCCGTCGTCGTCGCGTATGAACTGCTCCCCGTCGGGGTCAGGTCGACCGCCTGCGTCGTGGTGGTCGCCTGGTCGAGGTGCGGAGCGAGCGAGACCAGCAACGCGAAGGTCACGGCAGCGATGAATTGGCGCACGGGCGAGACCTTCGGATCGAACGGGATGAGGGCCCTGACGGTAACTCCGTGCCGGGCGAAATTCAGGCGGATCGACAAAGTCCCGGACGGGTCGGCTCCTGGCTCCGCCTCTCCACAGTTCGGCGCTTCATGGGCTCCTCCACAGCGCGACCCACAGCGCCACTCGAGAAGCGTCCGGGACCCACGAATGTGGTGGGTGCAGGCCGATCCGCGGCCTCATCACCGGGAGGAAGAACCATGACCCACCTGATCGGCACCGCACGCATCGCACGCGTCCTGCGCGCAGCAGGCTCGACCCGCGTCGTACGTCTGGCGCAGACCGCCTGGAGCAGGCTCGAGGTCCGACGATCCGAGGGGGGACATGAACCCCAGGAGGCTCGCGAACTTCAGGAGGCTCCTGAGCTCGAGGAGGCTCGCGAACTTCAGGAGCAGGGCATCACGACCGCCGAGTACGCCGTCGGCACCGCGGCCGGGGCGGGGTTGGCCGGGGTGCTCTACGCCATGGTCGTCGGCGGTTTCGGCGACAAGATGCTGACAACGCTCTTCGACCACGTCCTGTCCCTGCTGGGCGTGGGATGAGGCGCGGTGAGCGTGGCGCGGTCACCGCCGAGCTGGCCCTGGGGATGCCGCTCCTGGCTGCGTTGACCGTCGGGATGGTCTGGGTGCTCGCCGTGGCGGCAGACCAGATCCGGGTGGTCGACGCGGCCAGGGAGACCGCCCGGGCGGTCGCTCGCGGCGACGACACTGCCGCGGCCGTCGAGGTCGGCTCGCGGGTGGCCCCCGAGGGCGCGGAGATCGAGGTGGAGGTGGGGGAGGAGCGGGTCACGGTGACCGTACGAGGGTCCGTCGCCGGGCCGGGCGGCCTCTTCCGCGGCACCGGCCCGGCTCGGGTGCGGGCCACCGCGGTCGCCGTGCTGGAGGGCTCGTGAGACCCGAGCGCGGCTCCGCCTCTGTGCGTGAGCTCGGCTCCGCCTCGATGCGTGAGCTCGGCTCCGCCTCGATGCGTGAGCGCGGCTCCGCCGCTGTCCGTGAGCGCGGCTCCGCCTCGATGCTGGTCGTGACCATGACGGGTGTTCTGCTCTTCGTCACCATCGCGCTGGTGCTCTGTGCGGGGTTGGTGCGCGCCCATCGGATGGCCCAGTCGGCGGCCGACCTGGCGGCCCTGGCCGGCGCGCGGGCGCTCACGGTGGGGGCGGACGGTTGTGCGGAGGCGGCATCGGTGGCGACGGCCAACGGCGCAGCCCTGGCCGGGTGCGACGTACAGGGCGAGGTCGTGCACGTCACCGTGACCGTCCCGGGTCCCGCGTGGCCCGGTCTGGATGCCGAGCTGTCCGGAGCCGCACGCGCAGGCCCCTCCTGATCGGTCGCCTGATCGAGAGCCTGACGAGGAGTCGGCCTCGGGCGAACGGACGTACCGGGATGACACATCGGGCATCTACACTCGCCTCGCCATCCCGCCGCATCCCCTCCGTCGGGGTCGCGCCGAGCCACCGCCGACTTCGATGAGGAGCACCGCATGGAGCAGCCGCGTCGCCCCGCTTCGGTGGCAGTCCTCGGCAGTTGCATCACCCGCGACAACTTCAACTCGCGCTTCAACCCCGACTACAAGCGCTGGTACAGCTGCGACCTGCTGCAGAACCAGTCGTCCTTGATCTCGGTGATGGCATCCGCGTTCTCACCCGAGTGGGTCGCCACCAAGGAGTTCAACGCCGAGGGCGTGCGTCGCATCGAGAGCGAGTTCGACAAGTCGTTCCTCAGCGACCTGGTGGCGCTCCAGCCCGACCACCTCGTCATCGACCACTTCGGTGACGTGCACCTGGGAGTGGTCGAGGTCGACGGCGTCACCCACGTCACCGACAACCGGTGGACCATGCACCACACCTCCTGGTACCAGGAGATGGCGGACAGCGGTCGGCTGCGCGTCATCGACCCGGTGGCCGACGCCGACGAATACCTCGCGCTCTGGCGCGACGCCGCCAGTCGTTTCGCCGACTTCGTCTCCCGCAACCTGCCCGACACCCAGGTGATCGTGCATCGCGGGCACAGCACCTCGCGGCTCCGCCTGCCGGAGAAGCCCGGCACGGTCGGCCTCCACCGGGCCAGAGGTGGGAAGAGGATCCGGGTCGAGGAGGTCAATCCCCGCTGGCGCGCCCTCGACGACGAGCTGGCGGCGCTGCTGGGGGCCGAGGTCATCGACCTCACCGCCAGCGAGTGGGCCACGATCGACGACCACCCGTGGGGACCCTTCCACGTGCACTACGAGATGGGGTACTACCCGCTCTTCCTGGCCGAGCTCCAGCGGCTCACCCTGCAGCGCGTCGCCCCCGCAGAGGTGGTCGAGGTCGTCAACGAGATCCTGGGCGTCCGTGCCCGCGCTGCCTCCGCGCGGTCCACCGACGACGCCGCGCTGCTCGAGCGGGAACGACTGCGCGTACGGCGTCTGCGCTCTCGCCTGAAGAAGGCCGAAGAGGGCTCACGCCTACGCCGCGCGGTGCGGGCACTGCGGGGTTGACGAGGGACACGCAGCAGGTGCGCGGTCCTCAGCGGGGTGCGCCGGCGAGCAGCACGTCCAGGAGCTGCCGCGCACCGACCTTGTCGAGCGGATTGTTCTGGTTGCCGCACTTCGGTGACTGGATGCAGGAGGGGCAGCCGTCCAGGCACTCACACGCCTCGATGGTGTCGCGGGTCGCGGTCAGCCACTCCCGAGCGGCGCGGTAACCGCGCTCGGAGAAGCCGGCGCCGCCCGGGTGACCGTCGTGCACGAAGACCGTCAGCACCCCGGTGTCGGGATGGCGTGCGGTCGACACCCCGCCGATGTCCCACCTGTCGCAGGTGGCGAAGAGGGGCAGCAGACCGATCGAACAGTGCTCGGCGGCGTGGGCACTGCCGGGCAGGTCGGCTGCCGCCAGGCCGGCCTCGGCCAGCACGTGGTCCGGGACCGTCCACCAGACCGACGTCGTACGCAGACTGCGGGGCGGCAGATCGAGTGGGTGCTCCGCGACGACGTCGCCGCCGGGCTGACGGCGTACGAGGTAGGAGACGACCTGGGAGGTCACGTCGACCTCACCGAAGCTCAGACGGCAGTCGCCCCAGACCTCGTGCTCGCGCTCGGTGACGACGGCGATGTCGATCGTCTCGCGCGCCGCGGTGGAGAAGTTGACGTCGCGCCGCGACATCTCGGCGACGTGGTCGTCGAGGTCGAGACGTCCCACCACCCAGGTCTCGCCGCGGTGCAGGTAGACCGCACCCTCATGGGCAGTGCTGTGCACGGACGCCCCGTCGACGGTGCCGACCACCCGGCCGCTCTCGGCCTCGATCAGGGAGAACGCCGCTCCGCCCGTCGAACGGATGTCGGTGTGGTCGCTCGGCCGCGAGGCGTCGGTCCAGAACCAGCCGTGCGGCCGCTTCCGGAGCAGACCGGCGGCCACGAGGCCGTCCACGACTGTTCGAGTCTCGGGGCCGAAGAGCGCGAAGTCCTGCTCGGTGAGCGGCGACTCGTGGGCCGCGGAGCACAGGTGCGGCGCCAGCACGTAGTGGTTGTCGGGGTCGAAGGCGGTGGCTTCCACCGGAGCCCCGAGCAGCGCGTCGGGGTGCGCCACGAGATAGGTGTCGAGGGGGTCGTCGCGGGCGATCAGAACGGCCAGCGCGTCCTGACCCTCGCGCCCGGCCCGACCGATCTGCTGCCACATCGCGGCCCGGGTGCCGGGAAAGCCAGCGATCAGCACAGCGTCCAGCCCGGAGATGTCGATCCCGAGCTCGAGGGCGTTGGTGGCGGCCAGACCGGTCAGTTCGCCGCTGCGCAACGCCCGCTCGAGCTCGCGACGCTCTTCGGGCAGGTAGCCACCGCGGTACGCCGCGACCTTGCCGGGCAGCGACGGATCCACCTCGGCCAGCAACCGTTGCGCGTGCACCGCCACCTGCTCGGCACCACGGCGCGAACGGATGAAGGCCAAGGTCGCGACACCCTCGGCGACGAGATCGGCGAGCAGGTCGGCGGACTCCGAGGAGGCGGCGCGGCGTACGGGGGCGCCGTTCTCCCCGCCGTACGTCGTCAGCGGCGGCTCCCAGAGACCGATCGAGACCCGTCCGCGCGGCGAGTGGTCGGCGGTGAGCGCGACGTGGTCGAGACCCGTCAGGCGGTGGGCGGCGACCTCGGGCTGGGCCACCGTCGCGGAGCAGAGCACGAAGGTGGGGGAGGCGCCGTACAGGGCGCAGACCCGCCGCAGCCGCCGCAGGACCTGGGCGACGTGGGCCCCGAACACACCGCGGTAGTGGTGGCACTCGTCGATCACGACGTACTGCAGCTTGGCGAAGAACTTGGCCCACCGTTGGTGGTTGGGCAGCAGCGAACGGTGCACCATGTCGGGGTTGGTGAGCAGGTACTCGCCGTGGTCACGGGCCCAGTCACGCTGCTCGCGGGTGCTGTCGCCGTCGTGCGTGGTGGCGCGCACGCCGCTGGCCAACTCGAGCAGACCGGCCAACTGGTCGTTGGCCAGCGCCTTGGTCGGGGAGAGGTAGAGAGCGGTCGCGCCGCGTTCGTCGCGAGCGCCACGCGCCGCGAGGATCCCCGAGAGCACCGGCAGCTGGTAGGCCAACGACTTGCCCGAGGCGGTCCCGGTCGCCAGGACCACGTGCTGCCCGGCGTGCACCGCGTCGGCCGTGACCACCTGGTGGAGCCACGGGCTGGCGACGCCGCGGCGCTCGAAGGCCGCTCGGACCACGGGGTGGCTCCACTGTGGCCAGGGTTCGACCGTCGCCTCGCGCGCCGGCAGGACCCGGAGATGACGCAGCCGCTCTTCGCGTCCCGGGACCTGGGCCAGGCGCGCCATGACCTCGTGGACTCGGTTGGGGGAAGACACGCAGACAGTCTGACGGGTGCGGCCGACGACTGCCGACCGAGACGTTTGCTAGCCTTCGTCACGCTGCCCGCACAGTGGGGATTCGGACGGCCTCTCGACCGCGCGGTCGAGCGTGAACTTTAGGAGCGACACCGTGGATCTGACTTTGGAGTCCCGCGACGTTGATGGTCGCACCGTGATCGAGGTCGGCGGCGAGATCGATGTCTACACCGCCCCCAAGTTGCGTGACACCATCACCGACCTGGTCGGTGCGGGCGTCTACGACCTGATCATCGACCTGAGTGCGGTCGAGTTCCTGGACTCGACCGGCCTGGGTGTGCTGGTGGGCGGCCTGAAGAAGGTGCGCGCCAACGACGGTTCGTTGTCCCTGATCTGTGGGCAGGACCGTCTGCTCAAGATCTTCCGGATCACCGGACTCGCCAAGGTCTTCGAGATCCACCCCGACCAGGCCACTGCCCTCGCCAACTGAGCCGAGCCCGATCCAGCACTGACGCGGGCTGACTTCTTTCTCCACGCCTCTTTCTCACGCCTCCGACACCCGCCCTGCCACTGGCAGGGCGGGTGTCGTGTTTCGTGTCGCGACCCGAATTGGGTCTGGCGTGACCTGCCTCACATCTGCGTACACTGCTCAGCCAAGTGAACTTGTAGGCGGCCCCACACGCTCGGCGCTCTCTCAACGGAGGCTCAGATGACCGGTCCCATCCCTGCAGTGGTCGATCCCGCTGCCACGCCCGAACTCGTCGGCACCAACTTCATCCTGGTTGTGGTGGTCCTCGCGATCTCGCTGGCAGCGCTCGCGATGGCGGCCGTCTTCCGGGCGCAGGTGCTGGCCGCGGGCGAAGGCACGGCCGGCATGAAGGAGATCGCCCTGGCCGTGCAGGAAGGGGCCAACGCCTACCTCGCCCGCCAGTTCCGCACGCTCGCGATCTTCGCGGCCATCGCCTTCTTCGTGCTGCTGGCGCTGCCTGCCGCCGACATGGGCGTCCGGGTGGGTAGGTCGATCTTCTTCCTGCTGGGCGCGGGCTTCTCGGCAGCGATCGGCTACCTCGGGATGTCGCTGGCCGTACGCGCCAACCTGCGCGTCGCGGCCGCCGCCAACACCCAGGGTCGTGAGCCGGCGATGACGATCGGATTCCGCACCGGTGCCTTCGTCGGCATGGCCACCGTGGGGCTCGGCCTGCTGGGCGCGAGCTCGGTGGTGCTGATCTTCCGTGACGAGGCCGCGCACGTGCTGGAAGGCTTCGGCTTCGGAGCTGCGCTGCTCGCGATGTTCATGAGGGTCGGGGGCGGCATCTTCACCAAGGCCGCCGACGTCGGGGCCGACCTCGTCGGCAAGGTCGAACAGGGCATCCCGGAGGACGACCCACGCAACGCCGCCACCATCGCCGACAACGTGGGCGACAACGTCGGCGACTGCGCCGGAATGGCCGCCGACCTCTTCGAGTCGTACGCCGTCACCCTGGTCGCCGCGCTGATCCTCGGGTCCCAGGCGTTCGGCGACGCGGGTCTCGTCTTCCCCCTGCTGATCCCCGCGATCGGCGCCCTGACCGCAGTGCTGGGCATCTTCCTCACCCGGGCGAAGGTGGGCGAGAACGGGTTGACCACCATCAACCGGGCCTTCTACATCTCCTCGGCCGTCGGTGCCCTGGGTTGCGTCGTCCTGGCCTACGTCTACCTCCCGGCGACCTTTGCGGAGTTCGACAACGTGACCGGGGTCGACATGGGGAGCGCGACCGGCGACCCGCGCCTGATCGCCTCGCTCGCCGTGGTCATCGGCGTGGTGATGGCTGCCGCGATCCTGACGCTGACCGGTTACTACACCGGCACCGAGCACCGTCCCGTCCGTGAGGTCGGACGCACGTCCCTGACCGGCGCGGCCACCGTCCTCCTCTCTGGTCTCAGCGTCGGATTCGAGTCGGCGGTCTACACCACGATGGTGATCGGGGCGGCGGTCTTCGGCGGGTTCCTGCTCGGCGGGGCTACCCTCACGCTCTCCCTCTTCGCGGTCGCGCTGGCCGGTTGTGGACTGCTCACCACCGTCGGGGTGATCGTCGCGATGGACACCTTCGGGCCGGTCTCCGACAACGCCCAGGGCATCGCCGAGATGTCGGGGGACGTGAGCGAGGAGGGGGCACAGATCCTCACCGAGCTCGATGCAGTCGGCAACACCACCAAGGCGATCACCAAGGGCATCGCGATCGCCACCGCGGTGCTCGCGGCCACGGCGCTCTTCGGGTCGTACGCGACCTCGGTCGCCTCCGCGCTCGTCGACTCGGGGGCCACGGACGTACTCGACTTCACCGTCTTCAGCCCGGCCGTCCTGGTCGGCGTACTGCTCGGCGGTGCGGTTGTCTTCCTCTTCTCGGGCCTCGCGATCAACGCCGTGGCCCGGGCCGCGGGTGCGGTCGTGATGGAGGTGCGCCGCCAGTTCCGCGAGATCCCCGGGATCATGGAGGGCACCGGGCGACCCGAGTACGGCAAGGTCGTCGACATCGTCACCCGTGACTCCCTGCGTGAACTGATCACCCCCGGTGTCCTGGCCGTGATGGCCCCGATCGCCGTCGGCTTCGGTCTCGGCGTTGAGTCGCTCGCCGGTTTCCTGGCGGGCGCCATCGGGACGGGGGTCCTGATGGCGGTCTTCCTGGCCAACTCCGGCGGAGCCTGGGACAACGCCAAGAAGGTCGTCGAGGACGGCCACCACGGCGGCAAGGGGTCGGAGGCGCACGCAGCGGTGGTCATCGGAGACACCGTCGGAGACCCGTTCAAGGACACCGCCGGACCGGCGATCAACCCGCTGCTCAAGGTGATGAACCTGGTCTCGTTGCTGATCGCCAGCACGATCGTCCAGGTCAGCATGGGCGCCGACGAGAACCCGTGGGTGCGCTACGGCATCGCTGCCTTCGCGCTGCTCGTCATCATCGGGGCGTTGATCTACGCGAAGGGCCCCGAGAGCAACGTGAAGGAACACGGCCCTCTGCTCTCCGACCAGGTCCCGGACCCGGGGCCGGACCCGGCGCCGAACGATGAGATGAACACCGGACCGGATGGTGGGAGTGCCTCCAGAGGCAGCTCGGACGGTCAGCACGTCGGGTGAGACCCCTTCCGCTGACCGCGCGGACCCTTTAGGGTCGCGTCCGGGGGCGAAGGGCGTCTCCGTGGTGGAAGGAAATGCTCGTGTCGCTGCGCTCCCTGTGGGTCCTGCCCCTGCTCGTGGTCCTCCTCTCAGCCTGCGGAGGCGAGTCCGAGGGTGACCGCAAGGACAAGTACATCGACACGATGGCCAGTTCCCTGGCCAGCAACGACATGGGTGTCAACGAGGCCAAGGGCCGCTGCATCGGGTCGAAGTTCGTGGACACCGTCGGCACCGACCGCCTGCAGGAGGCGTACGGGCTGAGCAGGTTCGCCACGGAGGCCGGCACGTTGGAGTACCCCGAGCTCAACCTCACGCAGTCGGAGGGACAGGCCATCTACGACCACTTCGGTGGTTGTGGCGTCGACATGCGCCAGCTCCTGTTCGCCGAGTTCTCCGACCCCGAGTCGTTGGGGGAGCTCGCCGCGATCCCGGAAATTTCCGAGGGTGCCTCCACCTGTGTCGAGAAGGCGGGGACGCCGGAGAACATGAAGGCGATCTTCGTGAGCATGATCGTCGGCGACAAGACCAATGACGGGGCCTCCAAGGTCTTCAACCGCAAGCTGGAGAAGTGCTTCAACGGCTTCCTCACCGACTATCTGGTGCAGCTCGAGTCCAGCGCCGGGTGACCTGAGCCCCTCCGGCTGCTGCGAGGATGGGCGCCATGCCCGGTCTGCCTGACGAACGCCTCGACCACCCTGACCTGCCTCGCCTCCTGGGCGACGCCCTGGCCTCTGCCACCTTCACCTACGACGCGGTCGCCGACCTGCTCGGCCCGCAGGCGCACTCCGCCCTCGGGCGCAACGAGACCACACCCGGTGAGCGAGCCACCCGGGGGAGCTCAGCTCTGGAGACCCTGACGCGTCTCTTCACCCTGCAGCGCCCCGTCACCCGCGCGCGCGCCGACCGGGCGCTCGGCGGACTGGTGGACCGCATGGCCACCGCTGGCATCCTGACCACCTCCGGCGACGAGGTCAGGGCCCGCCTCGACGTACGCCCGTACGCCAGTGACGACGCCGGCCTCGACGGGGGCGCAGGCGCGGCCGACCGCTGGATCCTGAGCGACCTGACTCCGGGGATGGACGGGCGCCCCAACCAGGTGAGCGGCGACTACGTGCTCGGCGTCAGCCCGGCTTCGACCTCGCTGGCCCAGCTCACGATGCGCACACCCGTCGGTCGCGCGCTCGACCTCGGCACCGGCTGCGGCGTCCAGTCCCTGCACCTGGCCACCCACGCCGAGCGGGTCGTGGCCACCGACGTCAACGCCCGCGCCCTCGCGATGACTCGGTTCAACATGGCGCTCAACGGGATCGACAACGTCGAGGTCCGGGACGGGTCCTTCTTCGAGCCGGTCCTGGGTGACGTGTTCGACCTGATCGCCACCAACCCGCCCTTCGTGATCTCGCCGGCCACCGGTGAGCGGCTCGTCTACCGCGACTCCGGCTTGCCCGGTGACCAGGCCGTCGAGCACGTCGTACGCCGCGGCGTCGACCACCTCGCCGACGGCGGCTGGCTCCAGGTGCTCGCCAACTGGGTGGTCGCCGAGGGCACGCCCTGGGACGAACGTCTCGCCTCCTGGCTCCCCGACGACACCTCTGCCTTCGTCGTGCAGCGCGAGGTCATCGACCCCGCCGGTTACGTCGAGCTGTGGCTGAAGGACGCCGGCCTGCACGGCGGGCCTGGTTACACCGAGCGCTACGACACCTGGTTGGGCTGGCTGGAGGCCCAGGGCGTCGAGGGCATCGGCTTCGGGTGGATCAGCGTGCGCAAGGGCGGTGACGCCCGCGAGCTCGTCGACTGGCCGTACGAGGTCGAGCAGCCCATCGCGCCGGCCATCGAGGAGTGGGAGGCAGCCCAGGACGCGCTTGCCGGGGTCGCCGACCTCGAGGCGCTGGCTGCCGAGCGGCTCGTGCTGCGCAACGACGTACGCCAGGAGACCCAGGGAGCGCCGGGTGCCGAGGACCCCGAGACGATCGTGCTCCGTCAGCAGCGCGGGATGCGCCGCGCCCGGCAGGTCGACACCCTCGAGGCCGCCGTGGTGGGCGCCTGCGACGGCGACCTGAGCGTCGGGCAGATCCTCGACGCCGTGGCCAGCCTGCTGGAGCAGGACGCCGCCGAGGTGCGTACGCAGGTGCTTCCGGCGGTGCGCGAGATGGTCGCTGAGGGGTTCCTCGAGTTGGAGTGAGCGCAGCGAGGCACGAGCGGAGGTCAGCTCCACGACCATCAGCTCGAGTTGGAGTGAGCGCAGCGAGGCACGAGCGGAGGGTCAGCTCCACGACCGTGGATTCGAGCTGGAGTGAGCGCAGAACCGCTTGTGCGGTGCCTGGGTGCCACCAGGTGACACCCAGGCACCGCACAGTGAGTACGGCCGCCGGGATCTTTCCCGGTCATGCCTGCGACGAGTCCAACTCGTCGGCCGGTCGTGCGCATCAGGACGTCGTGGGCGCCTCACTCACGAGCAGGTGGGCAGCGAATCCGCCCAGCACGCTGCCCGAGACGATCCTCTGGATCTGCATGGCGACCGGTCGCGTCGACAGGAACGCGCTCGCCGACGAGGCACCCACGACGATCAGTGCATTCACGGAGACTGCGATCACGATCTGGACGAGTCCGAGCTGGGCGAACTGCCCGAGCGTGGACCCTGCGGCCGGGTCGATGAACTGAGGGATCAGGGCTGCGTACATCAGCGCGATCTTGGGGTTGAGCAGATTGGTGATCAGCCCCATCGTGAAGAGACGCCGCCGCGAGTGCGGCGCGAGTTCGCGTGTCTGGAACGGCGACGACCCGCCCGGCCGGAGCATCCCCCACGCGAGGTACGCGAGGTAGAGGGCCCCGGCGATCTTGACGACGTCGTACGCCGCCGGGACCGCCGCGAAGAGTGCCGCGAGGCCCAGACCCGCCGCACCCAGGTAGAAGACGAAGCCGAGGGCCACGCCACCCAGCGAGACGAGACCCGCCGAGCGACCTTGCGAGATCGACCGGGACGCGAGGTAGATCATGTTGGGGCCGGGCGTGAGCACCATCCCCAGGGCGATGACGGCGACGCCGAGGATGCTGTAGGTCGAGACCATGCGACCTTCCTACACCTCCGCCGGGGCATTCGTGGCTCCTGCCGACGGCAATGCCTGAATCTGGGCACAGGCGATGACGTCTCACCCCGCGGAGCGTTGGCTGCTGACCTGTTCCCGAGCGGCTCCTGAACCGCTACCTTCGGGTGACTTCTCGCCCAGCCCAGGAGCAGGACGCATGCCGAAGATCCGTACCCTTCCCGCCCTCAGCGTGCTCACCACGGTGAGTGTCGCCCTCAACAGCCGCAGGCTTCGCGATCGCGCCGGGCACCTGAAGGGGCTGGGGCAGGTGCCTGCCGAGCCCGTGGACACGAGTGGCTGGCGCGTGCTGGCCGCGAACGGCGTCGAACTGCATCCCGACACCTTGCCCGCAGCGGTGGCCTGGGCGGACGGACAAGGTCTGGACGCGGTCGACCTGGTGCCCGGGGACCTGCCGGTCGTGCGTGCGCTGGACCTGCTGCGCCTCGTGGACCTCGCGGCCTACCGTGACGCACCGATGACGCAGGGCCGCACCGTCGGTCATGCGCTGGTGGTACGCAGTGACCTGGTCGAGCGGGCCGAACTGTCCACGGCTCCGGTCGCACCGGCCGAGATGATCGAGGTCGCTCGCCAGGTCAAGCGCTTCGCCCCGCGCAGCTTCGACTTCGTGGTCGCTCCAGCCGAACGCGCCGTCGGGTGGTCGCCTGACGAGCAGTTGGCGGTGCAGCGCACCACCTTCGACCGGTACGGGGTGTTGAACCTGGGCCTCATGGCTGGCGGGCTGGCCGTGCTCGGCGCCGGGGTGCTGGCCTCGCGCCCGGCAGGCCTCGCCGCACTCGCTGCCCACCAGGCCCAGCCTGCCTGGGTGCTGCGCGGACGGCCGGGCGGGTTGGCCCCACGTGACCTGGGTCGGCAGAGCGCCACCCGGTGGGCCGCTGAGACGGGACGGCTCGCTGACCTGCTCCGGGCCGACGCGCCGCTGGCCAAGACCTTCCGCACCGCCGACGAGCTCCGCCCCGCGTACGCCGAGGAGGTCGCCCTGGGGACCGACCGGTTCTTCGAGGCGCCGGTCGACAAGTGCCGGTGGTGTGGCTCGACCGAGATCAGCTGTCTCTTCACCACGCCCGACCTGATGCAGCACAAGCCGGGCACCTTCCGTCTCGACGAGTGCGCCGGCTGTGGCCTCGTCTTCCAGAACCCGCGCCTCACTCCCGAGGGCCTCGACTTCTACTACAAGGATTGCTACGACGGCTTCGGCGGCGACGAGATGGAGGGGATGTTCGCCTCGCAGGAGGACGACTACCAAGGTCGCGCCGCGATGGTGCACGCCGTCGACCCGTCCCCCGAGCGGTGGTTGGACGTGGGCAGCGGGCACGCGCACTTCTGCCTGATCGCCCGCGAGACCTTCCCCGACACCTCCTTCGAAGGGCTCGAGATGGGCTCCGCGATCGAAGAAGCAGCCCAGCGCGGTTGGGTGGACCGGGCCTATCGGGGCCAGTTCCCTGAGCTGGCCCCCGAGCTCGCGGGCCAGTTCGACGTGGTGAGCATGCACCACTACCTCGAGCACACCCGCGAGCCCGCCGAGGAGCTCGACGCCGCCGCCATCGCACTGAAGCCGGGTGGACTGTTCCTGATCGAGGTGCCGGACCCGGAAAGTACGGCGGGTCGCAGGCTCGGCCGCTACTGGATGGCGTGGCTCCAGCCGCAGCACCAGCAGTTCCTCTCGATCGGTCTGTTGCAGGCGGCTCTGGAGGAACGCGGCTTCACGGTGCTCGACACCTATCGCGCGAGTCCCAGGCCCGCCTTCGAGATGGTGACCGCGGCCTTCTTCCTGGTCGGGCACCTGGTCCCGCGTCTGTGGATGCCGTGGCGTCGGCGTCCCACGCTCGGTGACCGCGCTGCTCGGGCCGCAGCCGTCGCCGTCGCCGCCCCGGTGGCCGTCACCGGAGCCGTGGTGGCCGAGGCGACCAAGTCGATGCGCGACGAGACCGGCCCGGCGTACCGGGTCCTGGCCCGTTGGGACGGTCCTGCCGGGATCTGACCGTCGATCTGCTTGTGCGGTGTCTGGGTGTCACCAGGTGACACCCAGACACCGCACAAGGCAATGGTGGGGCTCATTCGGGGCGCCCGGCAGGTGCCTAGGACCCACTGCGACGTCGATCTGGGGCACCTGCCCCCGCCCGGTCCACGGGCGAGCCGGCTTGCTCAGTCGCGCAACGCGCAGAAGATGCGATCCAGACCCGCCGCTGCGACGTGCGCCTGCTCGTCGAGGCGCCGCCAGAGCGTGTCCCCGCTGGCCAGCTCGAGGCACGTCACCCCGGGCGCGGCTGGCGGGAGGTGGGTCGCGATGGCGTCCGCGCGGACGTACGGCGGCACTGCGGGCGAGACGCTGGCCGGGTGGAACTCGCCGAAGGCTGCCACCTGGTCCAACACCCGGTGGGGCGCGAGGTCAACGCTGTCGGTCTCCTCGACGAACACGTCGGCCCCCTCGCGGCGTACGTGGTTGCGGGTCCGCAACCGGCCGGGCTCCTCGCCGTGGCGTCCCAGCACGAGCGTCTCCCGCATCAGAGCCCGGCCGCCGCGGCCCAACTCGACGTGCAGGGTGCGCGTCACGTCGGAGCCCGCCGCGGAGACCCACGGCAGGGTCTCGTGCACCACCGTGGCCCCGGCCCCGATCCGGAAGAGGGTCGACCAGCTCGCCCGGCCGCCACGCATGTCGTAGGCCACCGTCCCGCTGGTCTCGACCAACGTCAGGTGCAGTCCCGGATCCACCTCGACCTCGAGGGCCACGTCGTCCCCGGCGAGCAGCAGGGCCCGGTCGGGGACCAGCGCGACCCGGGCCGAGTGACGGGTGACGCGCTGCTGCACCGCCCGGAACGCGCCCCCACCGCCGGCGACCCGGCAGCCGCCTGTCGCGGTGGTACGCAGGGATAGCCGGGTGACCTCGACGGAGCCGGCCGCCTCCGAGCGGTGCTGGGACACGGGAGTGCCCATCGTCAGTGGGTGTGGGAGTGCGCGTGTGAGTGGGTGGGTGATTCCGCGTGGCTGTGTCCAGGGCCACCTGCGTGGCTGTGCGGCGCCATCGGGCCCGGGTCGCTCGGCACCAGTACGCCACCCGCGTGCGCGGCGAGCTGGCCGCGGACCCACGTCAGCAGCTCCTCCACGGAGGACTCGTCGGTGCGCGACAGCGCGACCACCGGACCCCCTCCGCGCGCAGCCACGGCGTCGGACTTCATCTGCACCGCATCCACCCCGACGTACGGCGCGAGGTCGGTCTTGTTGACCACCAGCAGGTCGGCGCGCTCTATGCCCGGACCCCCCTTGCGGGCCACGTCCCCGCCGCCGGCGACGTCGATCACGAAGATCTGGGTGTCGACCAGGGCAGGGGAGAAGGTGGCGGTGAGGTTGTCACCGCCCGACTCGATCAGCACCAAGTCCAGTGCTGCGCCAGCCGAGAGCACGTCGGCCTCCAGGTCCTCGGCGGCGATCAGGTTGGCGGTGATGTCGTCGCGGATCGCGGTGTGCGGGCAGGCGCCGGTCTCGACGGCGACCACGCGGTCCGGGTCGAGCACGCCGGCGGCGCGGATCATCCGGGCGTCCTCGTCGGTGTAGATGTCGTTGGTGACGACGCCGATCTCCAGGGTCGCGGCGAGCCGGGAGCAGAGCAGCATGATCAGCGAACTCTTGCCCGTCCCGACCGGGCCGCAGATGCCCAGGCGCAGGGCGCGCCGACCAGCTGCGGACGGGTGGGTGTGAGCCTGGAAATCAGCCTGGGGATCAAGCACTGAACAACCTCCTGGTGGTGTGGGCGTGACGTTCGGCGTGGTCCTCGATGACCGGCGCGTTGCGGGCAGGGATCTCCTCGGGGCACGCGAGGTCGACGACGCCGGCGACCAACCCCTCCAGAGCAGGGAAGGCGCGGACGACCCACCCGGTCGCCTCGGCCGGGTCGAGCGGGGTCAGCTTGAGGGCGGCCGCGACCACCGTCTGGATGTCGTCGTAGCCGACGATGCGCGCGGTCGTTGCCGCGTCCAGTCCGCCGACGGCCGCCAGCAGCCCCAGCACCACCGGGCGTACCGGCTCGCACGGCAGCAGCGCGACGTGTTCTGCGGCGACCAGGCGCGGAGCCAGGCGTACGAGGGCTCGGCCCATCACCCGCGAGGTGCGACGCATCGCTGCTGACGGCGTACGTACGGCCCACGCGTCCTGCACCGCCTCGAGGGAGGTGCCGCCCAGCACTGCGGCGCGGGCCACCACGGCGGTGGCGGCCTCGGTGCGGGTGACGGTCCGCAGTCGCAGCGCCACGTACGCCGGCACGTCGACGGGTCCGGCCACCAGCGCCGGCTCCAGGCCGGCCGACTGGGTGTGGCCCGCCACCGGCAGCCGGGCATCGGCCAGCAGCAGCGCCAGGGCCTCCGGGTGCAGAGGTCGCTCCGACGCCATCGGGGGGAGCAGGTCGCGGGGAGTCATCGTCGGCTCAGAAGAGGCTGTAGCGCTGCGCCAACGGCAGCTCGGTCGCGGGGGACGGGGTGACGAGCTCGCCGTCGACGGTGATCGCGAACGTCTCCGAGTCGACCTCGATGTCGGGCAGTGCCGAGTTGTTGACCATGTCGGCCTTGCCGATGTGCCGGGTCGGCGTGATCGCCGCCAGCTGGCGCCGCAGCCCGAGCCGCTCACCCAGCCCGTCGGCGATCGCGGCGGGGGAGACGAAGGTGAGCGAGTGGTCGGCCCCGGACTCCTCGATCAGGGTCGGGCGCATCAGGACCGGTTGCGGGGTCGGGATGGAGGCGTTCGGGTCGCCGAGGGCGGCCCACACCAATGCGCCGCCCTTCATCACGACCTGGGGCCGGATGCCGAAGAAGCGCGGGTCCCAGAGCACCAGGTCGGCCAACTTGCCCGGCTCGACCGACCCCACCTCGTGGCTGATCCCGTGGGCGATGGCGGGATTGATCGTGTACTTCGCGACGTAGCGGCGGGCGCGTTCGTTGTCGGCCGGTTGGCTCCTCCCGAGAGCGCCGTAACGCGCCTTCATCACGTGCGCGACCTGCCACGTCCGGCAGATCACCTCGCCGATGCGACCCATCGCCTGGGCGTCGGAGGAGGTGATCGACATCGCGCCGAGGTCGTGCAGCAGGTCCTCGGCCGAGATGGTGGTCTCCCGGATCCGCGACTCCGCGAAGGCCAGGTCCTCCGGCACGGCGGGGTTGAGGTGGTGGCAGACCATCAGCATGTCGAGGTGCTCGGCGACGGTGTTGACGGTGTGCGGCAGGGTCGGGTTGGTCGACCCGGGGATCACGTGCGGCTGCCCCGCGACCTTGATGATGTCGGGCGCGTGCCCGCCGCCGGCACCCTCGGCGTGGAAGGCGTGGATGCTGCGACCGCCGATCGCCGCGAGCGTCGACTCCAGGAAGCCGGCCTCGTTCAGACTGTCGGAGTGCAGAGCGACCTGGAGCCCGTGCTCGTCGGCCGCGCGCAGCGCCGCGTTGATCGCCGCGGGCGTCGATCCCCAGTCCTCGTGCACCTTGTACGCCGCCGCGCCCGCGAGCGCCTGCTCGGCCAGGCCGGCGGCGGAGACGGTGTTGCCCTTGCCCATCAGCAGGACGTTGACCGGCAACGGGTCCAGCGCTCGGTGGATCGCGCGCAGGTGCCAGGCGCCGGGAGTCACGGTGGTGGCCTTGGAGCCCTCGGAGGGGCCGGTGCCGCCGCCCCCGACGGTGGTGATGCCGGTGGCCAGCGCCTCGTGGATCTGCGAACGCGACAGGAAGTGCACGTGCACGTCGATCGCCCCGGCGGTGAGGATCTTGCCCTCGCCGGAGACCACGTCGGTCGACGGCCCGATCACCAGGTCAGGGTGCACGCCGTCGGCGATGTCGGGGTTGCCGGCGCGTCCGAGGGCGACGATCCGTCCGTCGCGGATCCCGACGTCGGCGCGGACCACCCCCCAGTGGTCGAGCACGACGGCGTTGGTGATGACGGTGTCCAGCGCTCCCTCGGCCCGTGACCGGGTCGACTGGGCCATCGACTCGCGGATCGACTTGCCCCCGCCGAAGACGGCCTCCTCGCCACCGACCGTGCGGTCCTCGGTGACCTCGATCCACAGGTCGGTGTCGCCCAGACGCACCTGGTCGCCCACGGTCGGGCCGTAGAGGGCGGCGTACGCCTCTCGTGAGATCTCAACCATGGATGAGCTCGCTGGCCGTGCCGCCCTGCACCTGCTCGAGCTGGATGCCGGGGACCGTACGGAGACCGCGCAGCGCCACCAGGTCGACCTCGCGCGAAGCGCCCGGTTCAAAGCGCTGCGAGGTGCCGGACGGGACGTCGAGGCGGAACCCCTCGGCAGCGACCCGGTCGAACTGCAACGCGGCGTTGACCAGCGGGAAGTGCACGTGCGAGCCGATCTGCACGGGCCGGTCGCCGGTGTTGAGCACGACGAGGGTGAGCCGTTCGTCGGGCCCACGGTCCCCGTTCAGGACGATGGTGCCCGGAGCGGTACGGATCGCCCCGGGTCCGGTGGCGGAGAAGGCAGACATCGCAGAGTTCCTCAACTGATCGGGTGGTGCAGGGTGACGAGCTTGCGCCCGTCGGGGAAGGTGGCCTCGACCTGGACGTCGGCGATCATCTCGGCGACGCCCTCCATGACCTGGTCGCGGCCCAGGACCTCACGGCCGGTCTCCATGAGCTCGACCACGGAGACGCCGTCGCGGGCCCGCTCGATCACCCAGGTGGCCAGCAGCGCGACCGACTCGGGGTGGTTGAGACGTACGCCGCGGGCCAGCCGGTCACGGGCGACCATGCCCGCGACCGACAGCAGCAACTTCTCCGTGTCCGCCGGAGTCAGGTGCATCTCACACCGCCATCGCGTCGCGGACGGTCTCGATGGCGCTGGCGCCGCCCACCCCGGACGCGGTGACCCTGCCCGACTCCAGCACGAAGTAGTCGCTGGTGGCCCGGAGCGCGAAGCCCACGTGCTGCTCGACCAGGAGGACCGAGAGGTCACCGCGTCGGGACAGGTCGGTGATGACCTGCTCGATGTCCTCGACCACGTTGGGCTGGATGCCCTCGGTCGGCTCGTCGAGGATCAGCATCCGCGGCTTGGTCAGCAGCGTGCGCGCGATCGCCAACTGCTGGCGCTGACCGCCGGACAGCAGGCCTGCGCGACGCGACAGGAGCTGGGTGAGGGCGGGGAAGGTGTCCAGGACCCCGTCGATCTCCGTGCGGTTGCCGGTCACGAGCTGGAGGTTCTCCAGTGTGGTCATCTGCGGGAAGCAGAGCTGCCCCTGCGGCACGTAGCCCAGCCCACGCCGTACCCGCGCGTTGGGCCGGAGCTTCGTCACGTCCTCGCCGTCCAGCAGCACCTTGCCGCTGCGCACCGGGAGCAGGCCGACGGCCACGCGCAGCAGCGTGGTCTTGCCGGCTCCGTTGTGCCCCATCAGCGCCGTCCCGCCGCCGGACGCGACCGTCAGGCTCACGTCGTGCAGCACCATGCTCCGGCCGTAGCCCGCAGTGACACCGACCAGCTCGAGCATCGACTCACTCATGTGACACCTCTTCAATGTTGCGTCCGAGGTAGACCTCCTGGACGCGTGGGTTCCCCTGGATGTCGGCGACCGACCCCTCCGCCAGCACCTTGCCGGCGTGCAGCACGGTGACGAAGTCAGCGTGGTTGCGCACGAAGTCCATGTCGTGCTCGATGACGACGATGGTGCGGCTCGGGGCGATCCGACGAAGCAGCTCGCCGGTCTCGTCCCGTTCCTCGTGGCTCATCCCGGCGACCGTCTCGTCGAGGAACATCACCTTCGCGTCCTGCACCAGCAGCATGCCGATCTCGAGCCACTGCTTCTGGCCGTGGGCGAGCACCCCGGCAGGACGGTCCCTGAGGTCGGCGAGGCCCACGGTCTCCATCGCCTCCTGGACGTAGTCCGGGATTCCCTTGCGCGCCCGGAGCATGCCCCACGCCTTGCGGTGCACCCCGCCGGCGATGTCGAGGTTCTGCAGGACCGAGAGCTCCTCGAAGACGGTGGCCGTCTGGAAGGTCCGACCCACACCGGCTCGCGAGATCTGGTGGGACTTCAGCGACAGCAGGTCCAGGTTGCCGTAGCGCGCACGCCCCGTCCCCTTCACCAGCCCGGTGAGCGCATCCACCAGCGTGGTCTTGCCGGCACCGTTGGGGCCGATCAGGAAGTGGATGCGGCCCTGGAGGAAGGTCACGTCGACCTCCTCGTTGGCCTTGAAGCCGTCGAAGTCGACGGTCAGCCCCTGGACCTCCACGTAGTCCTGGCCCGTCATGACTTGGTCTCCTTCGCTGCGGTGTTCCTGGGGGGTCGGCTCTCCGTGGGTCTACGCAGTGAGCCGAGCAGTCCTGCAGCGCGACGCGGGATCGAGGCCACCCCCTCCGGGGCCAGCAGTGTCACCAGGATGAACATCAGCGCGAGGACGTAGATCCACCCGTTCTCCCACTGCTCCGAGAGCGAGGAGCGGCCATATCCCAGCAGCAGCGCCCCCAGGACGGGGCCGAACAGTGTGGCGCGCCCACCGAAGGCGGCGCCGGCGATCAGGAAGATCGATGCTGCCGCGCCGATCTCCTTGGGCGAGATGATGCCCGCGATGGGCACGAACAGGGCGCCACCGATGCTCGCCATCACGGCTGCCGTCACGTAGGCGACGAGCTTGATGTTGGCCGGGTCGTGCCCCAGGAACCGGACCCGTTCCTCGGCGTCCCGCGTCGCGACGAGCAGCTCGCCGAACCGGCTGCGGTAGAGCTGCCAGACCACGAGGAGGCACAGCACCAGGAGGCCGGCCGTGATGCTGTAGATCATCCGCTTGTTGATCGGGTCGGACAGGTCGTAGCCGAAGAAGTACTTGAAGTCGCTCAGTCCGGTGTCGCCTCCGGTCAACTTGATCGTGCCGCCGATGAGGTACGCCAGGGCGACGGCCAGCGCCTGGGACAGGATGGCGAAGTACGCCCCCTTGACCCGACGCTTGAAGATCGCGTAGCCGAGCGTGCCTGCGAGCAGCACCGGGGCACCGACGACGGCCAGCAGCGTGAACGCGCCGCTGCGGAACGGCTCCCAGAAGCCTGGCAGCGGGGCCAGCGGGTCGTAGAGGATCATGAACACGGGGATCGCGTCGGGCCCGGCGGTCTCCAGGGTGAGGTGCATCGCCATGGCGTAGGCACCCAGGGCGAAGTAGACCCCCTGTCCCAGCACCAACATGCCGCCACGCCCCCACGCCAGGCCGATGCCGACCGCGACCATCGCCCAGCAGGCGTACTTGCCGAGGTTGTTCAGCCGGAAGTCGCTCAGCACCGCGGGGGCCACCAGCAGCATGAGGACCGCGAACACCCCGATGCCGATCAGCGACACCGTGTCCCGGGACAAGCGGGGCGAGGATCGAGGGAGGCGGCGACGGTCCGTGGGTGTGGCCGCCACCGGGAGGAACGGGCTCTCGACGTCGGTGGGGGTGCTCATGCCAGACCTCGCGTTCGGACGGTGAAGAGGCCGTTCGGCCTCACCTGCAGGAAGACCACGACGAGCACGAAGGTGATCACCTGGGCCAGGCTGCCCGTCGTCCAGTCGGCCAGGTACGCCGTCACCACGCCGACTGTCCAGGCCGCGATGACGGTCCCACGTAGCTGCCCGAGACCACCCGCGACGACGACGAGGAAGGCCAGGATGATGTAGCGCGTTCCCATCTGGGAGTTGGTGCCGCCGATCAGCGAAGCGGCCACGCCGCCGATGCCGGCCAAGCCGGAGCCGATGAAGAACGTCATGCGGTCGACCGATCGGGTGGCGACCCCCAGCGTCTCGGCGAGCGCACGGTTCTGCACCGTGGCCCGGATCCGCCGACCGAACGAGCTGTACTTCAGCAGCGCGCCGAGAGCGGCCAGGCACGCCACGGCGAGCACGATCGTGAACACCTGACGCAACGGCCAGGCGTAGCCCAGGACGTCGATCTGGCCGTCGAGCAGGCTCGGCTTCTCGACGGGGACTCCGCTGGGATAGTTCTGGAGGAAGATCTGCTGCAGCGCCAGGCTCACGCCCACGGTGGCCAACAGGGTGTCCAGCGGACGGTCGTACATCCACTGCAGGATCGTGGCCTCGAGGACGAGTCCGAGCAGGCCGGCGACCACGAACGCGACGGGGAGCGCCACCAGGATCGAGACGTCGGTGCTCGCAACGACCTGCTGGGTCCAGAAGGCGCAGACGGCGCCGGCGAGCAGGAACTCCCCGTGCGCCATGTTGATGACGCCCATCTGCCCGAAGGTGAGGGCGAGGCCGAGGGCGGCGATGAGCAGGAGCGCGCCGTCGGCGGTGCCGTTGAGGAACGGCGCAATCAGGGAGTCCATGGCTGGCCTCTCAGGTGAAGGGGGACGAGCGGGATGTGAGGGGCCCCGCACCGAGGTGCGGGACCCCTCACTGGTGCAGCAACGTCAGCCGGCGGCCTTCACCAGGGCGTCACGCGTCGACTCCGGGAACCAGTCGTAGCCCTTGAGGAACGGGTCCGGCTCGATCGGAGCGTCCGACGACCAGACGACGTCGAACTGGTTGTCCGCGTTGATCTTTCCGATCAGCCCCGGCTTGCTGATGTGGTGGTTCTCGCCGTCGATCACGACCTTGCCCTCGGGTGCGTCGAAGGAGACGCCGTCGGCGGCCTCGTTGATCTTGTCGACGTCGAAGGATCCTGCCTTCTCCACCATCGCCTTGTAGAGGTAGAGCGAGATGTACGCCGCCTCCATCGGGTCGGACGTCACGTCGCTGGGACCGTCGTAGGCGACCCAGTCCTTGATGAACTTCTCGTTGGCCGGCGACTCGACCGACTGGAAGTAGTTCCACGCGGCGTACTGGCCCTCGACCGAGGCGCCCATGTTGGGGGCCTCCTCCTCCGCGATCGACACCGAGATGATCGGCGTCGTCTCGGCCTTCAGCCCGGCGTCGGTGTAGGCCTTGACGAAGCCGACGTTGGACGAGCCGTTGATGGTGTTGAAGATGAAGTCCGGCTTGGCCTTGACGATCTTGGAGACCTGGGTGGTCCAGTCGTCCTTGTCGAGCGGCACGTACTCCTCACCCACGATCTCGATGCCCAGCTCCGCGGCGTACAGCTTGATGATCGCGTTGGCGGTGCGCGGGAACACGTAGTCGGAGCCGGCCAGGAAGAGCGTCTTCACACCCTCGGCCTTGAGGAACTCCATCGCCGGGAGGATCTGCTGGTTGGTCGTCGCGCCCGTGTAGTAGATGTTCTTCGACGCCTCGAGGCCCTCGTACTGGACCGGGTAGAAGAGCAGCCCGTTGTGCTTCTCCACGACCGGCTTCATCGCCTTGCGCGACGAGGAGGTCCAGCCGCCGAAGACCGCTGCGACGCAGTCGTCGGTGAGCAGCTTCTCGGTCTTCTCCGCGAAGGTGGGCCAGTCGGTCGCGCCGTCCTCCTGGACAGGTTCGATCTTCTTGCCCATGATCCCGCCGGATGCGTTGATCTCCTCGGCAGCCATCCCGAGCACGGACGAGACCGTCTTCTCCGAGATGGCCATCGCGCCGGTGAGGGAGTTGACGAAGCCGAGCTTGACGGTGTCTCCCGACACGTCGACGCAGGACTCCGCCGGCTTCGCGGCGGGCTTGTCGTCGTCGTCGGTTGCCTTGGCGCCACCGCAGGCGGCAGTGGTCAGAGTGAAGACGAGGACTGAGGCGGCCGCGAAGGCGCGGCGCCGGATGGTGGTGTGGTTGCGCACGAGTTCTTTCCCTCCCTGGGAGGCCTGTGGACCAGGCCATGCTGATGAGGAGGAATCTGGTGGCGGAGTGTTTCGCCTGCGTGACCAGATGGTCACGTTCGCGTGAGCATCTTCGGATCGAACGTGTCCTGCATCACTGTCACCGTGACAGCCCTGCGCGTCTCGTCCGACGTGCCCCGGGTCGGCCGGAGGGGCTGTGGTTCAGCCGCACGCGCTACCGTGTCGGCGATCGGCCTCGTTCGGGGCGTGTGAGAGCAAGGAATCGTCAGTGGCACACAAGTTGGTCATCGTGGAGTCGCCCACCAAGGCGCAGAAGATCGGTGAATACCTCGGCAAGGGGTATGTCGTCGAGTCCTCCATCGGACACATCCGTGACCTTCCGCAGAGTGCTGCCGACACCCCGACGGCGATCAAGGACAAGAAGTGGGGCCGACTGGGCGTCGACGTGGAGAACGGCTTCGTGCCGTACTACGTCGTTCCGCGGGACAAGAAGGCCCACATGAGCAAGCTGAAGAAGCTGCTCAAGGACGCCGACGAACTCTTCCTCGCCACCGATGAGGACCGCGAGGGTGAGGCCATCGCCTGGCACCTCCTCGACGAGTTGAAGCCCAAGGGCATCCCGGTGCGCCGGATGGTCTTCCACGAGATCACCAAGCCCGCGATCCTCGCCGCCGCCGCCAACCCGCGCGAGCTCGACATGGACCTGGTCGAGGCCCAGGAGGCGCGCCGGATCCTCGACCGCCTGTACGGGTACGAGGTCTCCCCGGTGCTGTGGAAGAAGGTCATGAGCGGCCTCTCCGCCGGCCGCGTGCAGTCGGTCGCCACCCGACTCGTGGTCGACAAGGAGAAGGAGCGGATGAAGTTCCGCATCGCCTCCTACTGGGACCTCGAGGGCACCTTCGACGGCGGCGCCGACGTCGACCCGCGGATGTTCCCGGCCAAGCTGCACTCCATCGACGCCAAGCGCGTCGCCCGCGGTTCCGACTTCACCCAGGGCGGCGAGCTCAAGTCGCCCGACGCGGTGGTGCACCTCGACCGCAAGGGCGCCGAGGCGCTGGCCGACGGGCTGTACGACACCACGTACACGGTCCGCTCGGTCGAGTCCAAGCCCTACAAGCGCTCCCCGTACGCCCCCTTCCGCACGACGACGCTGCAGCAGGAGGCCGGCCGCAAGCTCGGCATGAGCGCGCAGGTCGCGATGTCGGTGGCGCAGCGCCTGTACGAGAACGGCTTCATCACCTACATGCGTACCGACTCGACGACGATCTCGGCCTCCGCGGTCGAGTCGGCGCGCGAGCAGGTCCGGGAGCTGTACGGCGCCGAGTACGTGCCCGACAGTCCTCGCGTCTACGCCTCGAAGGTGAAGAACGCGCAAGAGGCCCACGAGGCGATCCGTCCTGCCGGTGACACCTTCCAGACGCCCGCCCAGACGGGGCTCAAGGGCGATCAGTTCCGCCTCTACGAGCTCATCTGGATGCGCACCATCGCGTCGCAGATGAAGGACGCCGTCGGCCAGTCCGTCTCCGTACGTCTCGGGGGTGCGGCCTCCGACGGCCGCGACGTGGTCTTCGGGGCCTCGGGCCGCGTCATCACCTTCCACGGTTTCCTCAAGGCCTACGTGGAGGGACTCGACGACTCCTCCAAACAGCGTGACGACCAGGAGACCCGCCTGCCTGAGCTGGTCGAGGGTGCCTCGGTCAGCTCGGCCTCCATCTCCGCGAACGGCCACGAGACCAAGCCGCCCTCGCGCTACACCGAGGCGACCCTGATCAAGGAGCTCGAGGACCGCGAGATCGGCCGCCCCTCGACGTACGCCTCGATCATCTCCACGATCATCAACCGTGGCTACGTCTACAAGAAGGGCACGGCGCTCGTCCCCGCCTGGATCGCCTTCTCAGTCATCCGCCTGATGGAGGAGCACTTCGCCCGTCAGATCTCCTACGAGTTCACCGCGGAGATGGAGTCGGTCCTCGACGACATCGCCGGCGGGCGTCGTGACCGGGTCTCCGAGCTCGACGAGTTCTACTACGGCTCCGAGCGCATCAAGGGCCTGCACCCGCTGGTCACCGGTCTGGGCGACATCGACGCCCGCGAGCTCGCGACCTTCCCGATCGGCAGCCCCGACTCGAAGATCCACCTGCGTGTCGGCCGCTACGGCCCCTACGTGGAGGAGGTCGCCGGCCCCGACGAGGACGGCACCACCGCCGGTCGCCGCGCCAACGTGCCCGACGACCTGCCGCCCGACGAGCTGACCATGGCCAAGGCACTGGAGCTGCTGGAGACACCTGCAGGCGAGGAGGCCGTGCTCGGCAACCACCCCGAGACCGGCCTGGTCGTCGTTGCAAAGAACGGTCGCTACGGCCCGTACGTGACCGAGCTGCTCCCCGAGGATGCGCCGAAGACCGGCAAGAACGCCGTCAAGCCGCGTACGAGCTCCCTCTTCAAGACCATGTCGATCGACACCGTATCGCTCGACGAGGCCGTCCAGCTGCTCTCGCTGCCGCGCGTCGTCGGCACCGACCCCGAGGGCGTCGAGATCACCGCCCAGAACGGCCGCTACGGCCCGTACCTGAAGAAGGGCACCGACTCGCGCACCATCGATTCGGAGGAGAAGCTGCTCACCATCACCCTGGACGAGGCGCTGGCCATCTACGCCCAGCCCAAGGCCCGGGGTCGTGGCGCCGCGACCCCGCCGCTCAAGGAGCTCGGCAACGACCCGGTCTCCGGGCAGCCGATCGTCGTCAAGGCGGGCCGCTTCGGTGAGTACGTGACCGACGGCGAGTACAACGCCACCCTCCGCAAGGACGACTCGGTCGAGGAGCTCACCCTCGAGCGGGCGGCCGAGCTGCTCCAGGACCGTCGCGACAAGGGCCCGGCGAAGAAGACGGCCAAGAAGAGCGCCAAGAAGGCGCCTGCCAAGAAGGCGGCCACCAAGACGAGCGCCGCGAAGAAGACGCCTGCCAAGAAGGCCACCGCCAAGAAGGCGACGGCCAAGAAGACCACCACGAAGAAGACTGCGACGAAGGCTGCCGCCAAGAAGGCCTGAGCCGACCCGGCACCACCCAGACGTAGGGCCCCGTCGGTGACGGGGCCCTACGCGTTTCTGGAGGGAGCCAGAACTGTGGAGGCGTCCTTGCTCAGGACGCCTGGGCGTGGGTCAGCCAGGACCCGGAGCCGGCCGGGTGGGCGCGACGAGCTGCGATCTCGGTCGGGGCCTTGGCCCCGGCCGGCTCCTCGATGAGCGGAGAGACCTGCACGGTGGCCGCGCCCGCGGTCACCATGAACGCCTCCAGTCGCTCCGCGCTCCAACCGCCCGGGGTGGCGAGGACGAGCTCGTCGACGAGCAGCGCCTTCCACCCGGGGCGACTGCGCAGGCCCATCAGCACCAGGTTGTGATCGGCGGCTCCGGTCGCCACCGCCGCGACGCCGTTGCGTCGGTCGGTGAAGATTGCCTTCACGGTCCACATCATCGTCGTCTCCCTTCGGTGGTGACGGTGCTCGGCGGATTGGTCCGACCGTCTGCTGGAGAGTCTGTGCGCCGGATGCGACCGGGGTGGGTCAGAAGTGTTTCGCCTGGGTGAAACATCAGTGGCCAATGTGTCGGGTGTGGCGATTTCGCTTCACTCCTCTCTCTGGACGTGTCCCAAGAACCGTCCGGTCGAGATTGAAGCCGGACGGGGTGATGTGTCGCTAGGGTCCGCTCATGACGAATGAGCAGGTCCCGGCCTCGGCAGCGGTGATGTCCGCTGGCATCGACGCGCCGAGCTCTGCTGCTCCGCGCAGCGACCGGTGGCCGCGTGGCCACCGGATCTACGGCTGGGTCCTGGCCCTCGCGGCCCTGGCCATCGCCGCGGCCTGGCTGACCGAGGGCGCCAAGCACGTGCCGTACGACTCCCTCACCCAAGCGCTGGAGAGCGGCGAGGTGACCAGGGTCGAAGTCGCCGGGATGCCGGGGATGAAGCCGGAAAGAAGCGGGTACGCCACTCTCGAAGTGCACTGGCGAGACAAGTTCCGTCCCCGGTTCGCCGAGGTGACCCAGGTCAGCTCGGAGCGACAGGAACGGAAAGCCCTCCGCAACGGCGCCGACGCGGTGGTGGTCACCGACGATCTGGTGGCCGAGTGGAAGGAGTTGCAACCGGGCCTCGAGGTGGTGGAGCGCCCCCGTCACACCGGCAGCACCGTCGGTGGGCACATCGACGAAGACGGCGGCCACCAGCTGCCCTTCTGGGCCGGGATACTGACGCTCCTCGTGTGGTGGGCCGTGTTGGTGCAGATCGTGCTCGGCCCGCAACCCCTACGTGCCACCCGGTGGGCCTGGTTCTGGTTGCTGGTCTGGGTGCCGACGCTGGCCGTGCCGGCCTACCTGCTGCTGGGTGGTCCGACCGGTCTCGGTGGGCGCCCGCGGACCAACTTCCGGGTCAGTGGCCCTCTGGTGGTGGTGGTCGCCTTCGGTCTGGGTCTCGCGCAGGCTCTGCTCTGACCGCCTGACCCACGAACCCGTACGCCCACGGGCGCGCGAACGCCGGGCCGGGGAGCAGCACCCGCTCCTCCAGCGAGTGGATCTCGAAGCCAGCCCCGGTCAGCAACCCCGGGATGTCACGACTCAGGTGGCAGCCGCCGCAGAGGGTCCGCTGGAGCGGGTCGAGTCGACGTTGCCAGCGGGCCGTGCCCGGTTCGGGGCTGAGCCCGTGCTCCAGGAAGGCCAGGACGCCGCCGGGGCGGAGCAGTCGGTGGATCTGGGTCAACGCCCGCGCCGGGTCGTCGATGGTGCAGAGCGAGAAGGTGACCAGCGCGGAGTCGTAGGTCGCGTCGGGGGCGTTGATCTCCTGCCCGTCCAGGCCGATGCGGCGCACCGGGACGGGGAAGTCCCGGCGCCGCGACTCCGAGCGCGCCCACCCCACGTCGGAGGGCTCGACGGCGTCCACGCCCGTGACCTCAGGGCCGAGGTGGGGCAGGTTGAGCCCCGAGCCGAAGCCGACCTCGAGGAGGCGCCCGGTCAGCGGGGCGCAGGCCACTCGGCGCAGTGCGCCGATCTCAGGTGCGGCGAGCGCGCTGTCGGTCAGTCGCGGCACGACGTGGTCGGTCCACCAGCCCATGGATCTCACCGTACGCCTGTGCACGCACCTGCCCCGGCCCTCACCGCTCGCCCGTAGGGTGTGGGCGTGACTTCCTCCATGCCCCCGGTCCATGCCGAGTCGGGTCTCTTCGTCTGTTTCGAGGGCGGCGAGGGGGCCGGCAAGTCGACCCAGTCCCGCCTGTTGCAGGAGTGGCTGGAGGCTGCGGGGCACACCGTCGTACTGACCTTCGAGCCCGGGGACACCCCGGTGGGGCAGCGGTTGCGCGAGATCGTCCTGGACCCGGCCACCGGCGCGCTGTCGGACCGTACGGAGGCCCTGGTCTACGCAGCCGACAAGGCCGAGCACGTCGACACCGTCGTGCTTCCGGCCCTGGCCCGCGGCGAGGTCGTCATCACCGACCGTTACGTCGACTCCGCCCTCGCCTACCAAGGGGCTGGCCGTGCGCTCAGTGCCGACGAGGTGGAGCCGATCATGCGCTGGGCCACCGGCGGGCTGCGGCCCCACCTGACCGTGCTGCTGGACCTGGCGCCGCAGGCCGGTCTGGGGCGCTTCACCGAGCGCGACCGGATCGAGGCAGAGTCGATCGACTTCCACCAGCGGGTCCGTGAGGCCTTCCTGGCCCTGGCCGCCGCTGGTGAGGAGGGGCGCTACCTGGTGCTCGACGCTCGCGCGCCGGTCGAGGAGATCGCGGCCGCCATCCGCGATCGGGTCTCCTCGCTGCTGTCTTCGGCGGTGGTCGGATGAGCGCGCCCGCTGTGCAGGCCGCCCCGATCTGGGACTCCCTGGTCGGCCAGCGCCACGTCATCGAGACGCTCGACCGGGCTGCCCGCGGCGACGGCATGACCCACGCCTGGCTCTTCACCGGCCCGCCCGGGTCGGGGCGCTCCAACGCTGCGCTGGCGTTCGCCGCTGCCCTGCAGTGCACCCGGGCCGGCTGCGGCGAGTGCCACTCGTGCCGCACGGTGATGGGAGGCACCCACGCCGACGTCACCGCCGTACGGACCGACGCGCTGGTGATCGCGGTGAAGGACGTCCGCGACCTGGTCCGCAGGGCCGCCCTCTCGCCCAACGGGGCGCGCTGGCAGGTGATCGTCATCGAGGACGCCGACCGCCTCAACGACCACGGTTTCAACGCCCTGCTCAAGGCGATCGAGGAGCCCAACGCGCGCACGGTGTGGTTGCTCTGCGCGCCGACCTCCGAGGACGTGCTGGTGACGATCCGTTCGCGCTGCCGCTCGGTCACGCTCACCACCCCGACGGCGGCCCAGGTCACCGAGTTCCTGGTGCGCAACGACCAGGTCCCCGAGACGATCGCGGCCCACGCCGCCCGGGCGAGCCAGGGACACATCGGTCGGGCCCGCGCGCTGGCCCGCGACGAGGGCACCCGCAACCGCCGCAACGAGGTGGTGCACTGGCCCGCCAAGCTGATCTCGCTGGGCTCCTGCATGAACGCCGCCGCCAACCTGATCGAGGTGGCCAAGCACGAGACCGATGCGCAGACCGCGGCGATCGAGCTGCGCGAGAAGGCAGAGCTGGACCGGTCGTACGGAGTGGAGGGTCGCGGCAAGCGTCCTCGCGAGTACGCCCCCGCGCTCAAGGAGCTCGAGGCCGGTCAGAAGCGTCGGGCCAAGCGTCGTCTGCTCGACGTGATCGACCGGGCCCTGATGGACCTGGTCTCCGTCTACCGCGATGCGATCGCGACCGGGGTGGGCGCCACGACCGCCCTGGTCAACGAGGAGATCCGCGCGGACATCGCCCAGTTGGTCAGGCGTTCGACGCCGGAGGCGCACCTGCGCCGGATCGAGGCGATCTTCACCGCCCGCGAACAGATGCTGGAGCACAACGTCGGGCCACAGATGGCCCTGGAGTCCATGATGGTCGCGCTGCGGCTCGAAGGAGAGCGTCGATGAAGAAGGCCGTGGCCCTGATTGCCGTCGCCGCCCTGGTGCTGGGCACCATCATGGGCGCGCTGCTCTTCTTCCAGCAGTTGCTCAGCAGCGACGACTCCCCGGAGCGTCCGCTGCAGGAGCAGGGCAGCTCCGCGGCCGACGTCATCGAGCCGCCCTCACCCGAGCTGGCCTCCTACTACTCCCAGCAGATCAGCTGGGAGGAGTGCGGCACGGGTTTCGAGTGCGGGTGGTTGAAGGTCCCGCAGGACTACGCAGCGCCCGAGGGCAAGCAGCTCGACCTGCTGCTGCTCAAGACGCTGGCCAAGAAGCCCGACCAGCGGATCGGCTCGCTGGTGGTCAACCCCGGCGGTCCGGGGGCTCCCGGGACCACGTACGCCGCGCAGGCCGCTTTCGCCTTCGGTGACCCGGTGCTCAGCCACTTCGACATCGTCGGGTTCGATCCCCGTGGCACGGGCCGCAGCAACCCCGTCGACTGCCTCAGCGACGACGACGTCGACGCCTACCTGAAGGCAGACCCGGCCCCCACCACCGATGCGGAGGTCGCCGAGGTCGTGGCCTGGAACAAGAAGTTCGCCCAGGGGTGCCGGGAGAAGTCCGGCGACCTGGTCAACCACGTCAGCACCGTGGAGGCGGCCAAGGACATGGACGTCCTGCGCGCCGCCCTCGGCCAGGAGCGCCTCGACTACTTCGGCGCCTCGTACGGCACCCAACTCGGGGCGACGTACGCAGAACTGTTCCCCGAGCGGGTCGGCCACTTCGTGCTCGACGGGGGAGTCGACGTCTCGGCCTCCGAGCGTGACAAGTCCTTGGTGCAGGCGGGTGGCTTCGAGACCGCGCTGCGCGCCTACATCCAGGACTGCGTCGATCAAGGTGAGTGCCAGTTGGGTGATTCGGTCGAGACAGGGCTCGAGACCCTCACCGATCTGGTCGACCGCGTCGACGCCCAGCCCATGAAGGCAGGCGGAGGACGCGAGCTCGGTGCCGGCAACGCGTTCTACGGCATCGTGATGCCGCTCTACAACCGCGACTACTGGCCCATGCTCGATGCCGCTCTCGAGAAGGCGCTGGCCAACGACGGCTCCGGTCTCCTGCAACTGGCTGACCTGTACTCCTCGCGTGGCCCGAACGGTTACACCGACAACAGCGTGGAGGCGATCGCAGCCATCCGTTGCCTGGACGACCCCAGCTTCGTGCCGGCCGAGCAGGTCCCGGACGACTTCGCCGACTTCGAGGAGGCTTCACCGACCTTCGGACGGGTCTTCGCCTGGGGGCAGCTCGGCTGCCAGTTCTTCGACCAGGACGTGCCCGAGCCGATCGAGATCGACGGTGCCGGCGCAGCCCCGATCGTGGTCACCGGCACCACCCGCGACCCCGCCACCCCGATGGTCTGGGCCGAGGCCCTCGCCGAGCAGTTGGAGTCAGGCGTCCTGATCCGGCGCGACGGCGACGGGCACACGGCGTACAACGCCGGCAACGCCTGCGTGGACGAGGCCATCGAGTCCTACCTGGTCGACGGGAAGGTCCCCGAAGACGGGCTCTCCTGCTGACCGAGTGGCGATGACGGCGGGGGCGTCCGGGCCCCGTACGTCCGGGGTGGGGTGCCGTTTTCCTCGCGCCGTCGCCTGTCCGTATACTCGTCCGCGGTTGTCCGTCAGTCCCTCGGATCCGTCCGCCGGGATACTGCGAGCACCTTGCCGCCTTAGCTCAGTTGGTAGAGCATCTCACTCGTAATGAGAAGGTCGTCAGTTCGATTCTGACAGGCGGCCCCACGCCAACAGCCCCGATCTGCACCTGTGCAGACCGGGGCTGAGTCGTTCAGGTGGTCTGGGCGCCAAACTGTCTCGATCAACTCGGGGCGGGCGTCAGCGCCAGAATCCGCCGCAGGCATCGTCCTTGTCGGAGAGCACGAACCCGAGTTCGCAGTGCAGCCCGTCGTGCCCGATCGAGGCGTCGATGAAGACGAGCGCGAACAACACGCCCAGCGCCAGGATCACGTACAACGGGATCTGCAGCGCCCGTGGAACGCCAGTGACCTGTTCGGTCCCGTCACGATCGTTGTCCCCCATGGTGCGATCCTGTCGGTCGGACAACAGATCGGCAACTGGCCCTGGGCGGACGGGGCCATGGCCCGGGCTGAGCCTGCTCAGCCGACGTGCTCGGTGTAGACGATCACATTGGACTGGTACCCGCCACGTGCCTTGTCGTACTCGCCACCGCAGGTGACCAGGGTCAGGGTCGGTCGATCCTTGGAGCCGTAGACCTCGGTGGCCGGGAAGTCGGCGTTGCGGACCGTCTCGATGCGGGAGACCTCGAAGAGTTCGTCGTCGCCGTCCGCCATGGCCACGTTGATCCGGTCCCCGGGGGCGAGCTCGCGCAGGCGGTGGAAAACGGCGGGGCCCTCGGTCGAGTCGACGTGACCGAGGATCACCGCCGAGCCGACCTCACCGGGGGTGGCGCCGAGTTCGTACCAACCGGCCTGGTCAGCGTCCTCGGGCACCTCGACCGTGCGGTCATCCTCCAGGCCGAGGCGGACCAGGTCGCTGCGCACGCCGATGGACTCGATGGTGAGAGCGGTCGGGGCGGAAACCGTGGACGCATGCCCGGCAGACGTGGGGGTGCTGTTCGCGGGGGCTGTCGTGGACGCACGGCGCTCTTCCGAGGGCTCCGGAGAGGGGTCGGTCGAAGCCGGGCCGGAGGTGGCGGGCGTACGTGCCACGGACGCTGTCGCCGCCGGGTCCTGACGGGTGAGGAGGAGGCCAGCGACGACCAGGGTCACCGAGACCACGAAGAAGCAGGCCGGAATCACCCAGCGGCGCAGGGGTGTACGCCCCGCGCCGTCGGGTGGTCCAGCTGGCGATCCGGTCATGGGTGGAGCCTCAGTGCTTGCGCGCCGGGCGCCTGCGCAACGTGGGAACAGCGATGGCGCCAGTTGCCGCGAGGCCGGCCAGGGTGAAGAGGAAGAGCGCGCTGTTGGGCAGGGTCTCCTGCGTGCCGCCGAGGCCCGTGGGCGGGTGGCCGACCGGGATGGTCGGGGTGCCCGAGGGCGGTGTCGGAGTGTCCGTCGGGGGCGTCGGCGTGCCGTTCGGGGGGCCGGGATTGCCCGCGGGCGGTCCGGCGGTGTCACTCGGCGGGGTCGGGGTGCTCGGCGGCACGGACTCCGTCGGCACGGTCGGCGTCTCCGAAGGAGTGTCGCTCGGCGACGGGACGGGAGTCTCCGAGGGACTCTCACTCGGCGTCGGAGTCGAGCTCGGGGAGTCCGACGGGGTCGGAGTCGAGCTCGGGGAGTCCGACGGGGTCGGAGTCGAGCTCGGGGAGTCCGAGGGGGTCGGAGTCGCTGAGGGGTCCACTGTCGGCGTCGGAGTCGGCGTCGCGGAGGGCTCGACCACGGCGTCGCAATTCGGCGTGCTGATCTCGTTGTTGTTCAGCGTGACCGCGCCGTTGCGGGCCAGCACGCGACCGCGTACGTCGGCGTCGTTGTTCAACGTGACGGAGGTGAGAGCCATGATCGTGCCAATGAAGTCGGTGCTCGTGCCCAGGGTGGCGGAGCTGCCGACCTGCCAGAAGACGTTGCACGCGGACGCACCGTTGATGAGCGTGACGGAGCTGGCCGAGGCGGTGATCAGGGTGGAGGCGGCCTGGAAGATGAAGACCGCGTCCGGGTCACCCTTGGCGTCCAGCGTCAGTGCGCCGGTCAGGTTCAGGGTCGGTGCGGTGTGGACACCGGAGGTGAGGGTCTGCCCAGCCAGGTCGGCGGTGACGGCCTTGGTGGTCGACCGTCCCGCTGCGTCGTTGTAGGCAGTCGTGAGGTCATCCTGCGCTGTGTTCGCCACGGCGTCGGAGATGTGCCGCGTGCCGCCGAACTTGCCGGGCGGGAAGCCGGTGATCGATGAGCCGGGGGAGAGGCCCAGGTCGCCGCTGAGGGAGGAGGGGCCGGTGTTGGTGACGGTGCTCGCGCCCATCACGGAGAAGGAGGCGACCGTGCCCAGGTCGATGGGGGCCTCAGCGGCGTTGGCGGGGCTCATGCCCGTGATGGCGATCCCGGCTGCCAGGAGTCCCGCTGCCGCGAACCCCAGTCCTGTCGACGTGCTCCGGCTGCTGCGGGCGGGGTTCGTGCGGATCTTGCTCATGCGACTCCAGATACGGGATCAACCCGCGTTGAGTGCCCTATCAGTGCTGGGCGGATCTGCCCGGACAGTCCGGTCAGGTCTCTTCATTCTCACCTATTGGTACCTAAAATGGGGTAATTCGTCACATGTGGTCACGCCTTGGTCATCGCGGTCTCCGTGGGAGAGTTGACCCATGGCTCGCGTGCAACGTCCTGAGGTACCGCTGGCATGGGTGCGGCGAATCGGTGAGGTGCTGCTCGCGCTGCCCGAGGTCGAGCAGGAGGCGGCCTGGACCGGGGTCCGGTGGCGGGTCCGGGGCAGGACCGTCGCCCACGTCTTCGGCGGTGAGGACCAACTCTTCCGGGTCACGTTCCGCGGCGAGCCGGACGAGGTCGCGGCCTTCCGACACCTGGGCGACCCCTACTTCTGCACGGGCTGGAGCAGTGACGGGATCGGTCTGGTCGTCGACGGGCAGACCGACTGGGAAGAGGTGGCCGAGTTGCTCACGGACTCCTACTGTGTCCAAGCGCCCCAGCAGTTGGCCGACCAGGTGCCGCGCCCGCCCGGCTGACCCCGAGGCCCCGCTGCGTTGACCATCGATGCTGCTGCTGGACCACCTACTGGGGCAGCACCTCGCGCAGCACCCGCAGCGTGTTGCCGCCCATGATCGCGGCGACGTCCGCCTCGCTGTGGCCGCGCTCCAAAAGCTCGTGGGTGACGGCAGCGATCTGGCTGGTGTCCCAACCCGTGGCGACGGCGCCGTCGAAGTCACTCCCGAGAGCTGCGGTCTCAAGGCCGCCGACCTCGATGACGTGCTCGATGGCGTCCACCACTGCCGTCACCGTGCGTTCGCAGACCGCGGCCTCCCAGTAGCCGATCCCCACCACACCACCTGTTTGCGCGACACCGCGGATCTGCTCGTCGCTGAGGTTGCGGTTCGTGTCGCAGGTGGCTGCCACCCCGCCGTGGCTGGAGACCACCGGACGGGTCGCCAACTCGAGGATCTCGGCGAGCGCCGGCTCGCTGATGTGGGCGACGTCGACGACCATCCCCAGCCTCTCCATCTCCGCCAGGACCTCGCGACCCAACTCGGTGAGCGCCCCCTTCTCCTCGCCGTGCATCGAGCCGGAGACCTCGTTGTCGAAGAAGTGGGTGAACCCCGCCATCCGGGCCCCGGCGTCGAACAGCTTGGCCAGGTTGTCCGCGTCGCCCTCGAGGTTCTGCAGGCCCTCCACCGAGAACATCGCCCCGGTCACCTGCTCACCCGCGCCGCGGGCGGCCAGCAGGTCGTCGAGGTCGCCCTTCGTACGCACGAGTTGCAGGCGACCGTCGGAGTCCCGGGCGGCCTGGTCGAGCTTGTCGGCATGGTGGAGCGAACGCTCCAGCAGCGAGCGCCAGGTGCGCAACGGCTGTCGCTGGGCGATCGCGAGCAGGGTGATGTTGTCGGAGTCGGCGCTGGTGGAGTCGACGTTCATGCCGCGCGGCGACTTCGAGACCGACGAGAAGACCTGGAGAGCCACGTTGCCCTCCTGCAACCGGGGCAGGTCGACGTGTCCGCGTGAGCCCCGCTCCAACAGGTCCCGGTCCCACATCAGGGTGTCGGCGTGCATGTCGACGACCGTGATCCGGTCGTGCACCGCACGACTCTGCGCGCTCACCTCGGGCAACTCTGCGGGGACGACCTTGTTGAGTGACCGTTCGACCACTCCCGGCACGACGGTGAAGAGCGCGACGACAACGAGCACCAGCACCAGCCCAACGCCGATCGCGGTACGCCTGACCCACACACGCCTGGTCGGTCGGGGCGCAGGGTCAGGGTCCACGGGGCTGGTCATGGCGGGAGTCTAGGGAGCCCAAGGCTCTCCCGGACTCCCCATCCATGTCAGCGTCAACGGCGCACGGGGATCGGCACCAGAGGTCGCCTGAACCGCCGGGCGCCGCTGTTCTCGCGTGCCTTGGCGCCGGGGGCGCCGGCGAATCGGGCTCCGGTGAGGGGGAGGTCGTTGATCGGCGGCAACGCGAACTCCTCGTCCTCGTACGCCGCGCGCGCCTCGGCCTCCGCGAGGGCTGCGGCGCGTTCGGCCAGGGTGGTGGCGCGGGCGAGGTCGTGCGGAGCGAGCGCTGCCTGCGTCCCGACGACGTCGCTCACCAGTGCGGTGGCGTCGAGCCGCTGGGTGTCGACCGAGAGGACCAGGCAGTGAGCTCCCAGCGGGCTCAGGATCAGCGTGCCGCGGGCGAATCCCAGCCAGACACAGGTCTCGCGCAGGTCGGCTCCGATGCCCCCGAGGATCCCGAGGGCACGCAACCCGACCTGCCCCAGGGCGGCGGCGGCCGGGGCCGCGTCGGTGTGCAGGAGTGGGAGATCCCGGCGGACCACCGCAGCCCAGCGGACCGAGTCGGCCGACTCGAGGGTCTGCAGGCAGGAGTCGACGACCTCGTCGACCTCGCCCGGCGCAGCGGCCTCGGTGGCTGTGGAGGAGGGGGCGGTCGAGCGGAGCACCTGACCGCGCAGGCGGCAGTCTCCGGCCAGGTCCCAGCCGATCTCCGCGATGACGATGGTGCTGCCGGTGGTCTCGACGTGGGAGAGGTCGCCGAGGTCCAGGACGTCTCCCAGGGCCTTGGCGAGTCGGCAGACGTAGCGCAGTGAGGCCGCCAGCAGGCCGCCGTGACCGTCGTCGCCCAGCATGGCTGCATCGACCCCGAGGGAGAAGGTGGTGTCCGGCGTGGAATCAGGTTCGGTGGTGGGGGGCACTGTTCCTCCTGGCGGTCGGGCGGGGAAGCCGCTGAGTGAACTGTGCGGCACCAGCGCGCACGAACTACTGCTTCTCACACAGAGTTCACACAGCTGCACCCTGGTTAACCTGCCGGACACGAGACGCGATCCCTGGATCGGCGACGTGCGTCAGCGAGGCATCAGCCCACCCGAGACGAGCGCGCGATCCAGGGCAGGAGCCAGCGTGCGGGCGTACGTCGCGGTGAGGTGTGAGGCGTCGAAGTAGACAATCACCCCACCGACGACGGCGTCACAGTTCTGCGCGCGGCAGATCCTGTCGTTGAGGTCGACGACGCCCACCCCCTTGTCGGCGATCCGCGTCGCCGCCGTGGCCGCCGGGTCCGGGTCGAAGCTCACCCAGTCATCGCGGGGGCCGCCGCACGCCGCGGCGTCGGGGAGGTGCTCGGCGAGACAGTCCGGGATCGAGGTGATCTCGCCCCCGTCGCCCGGCGCCGGCGTGTCCCGCAGCACCGCGACCGCCACACCGGCCTCAGCAAGACGGCGCAGCACCCGCTCGTAGCCGTCCGCGTAGCCTGCGGCGCTCTGTTCGTACGTCGCCCCTGCCAACGGCAGGCTGACCCTGTTCGACATCACCACCAGATCGGGGGAGCGCTCCACGATCTCCTCGACCGCGGTCTCGGTCCAGTCGCGACAGGCGTCGCTGCGGGCCGGGGTGGAGAATTCGAGGTCGGCGTCGGTGGAGGCGCACTGCGAGGCCAACATCGTGGTGATTCGCCAGTCCCGACCGGTGGCGATCTGCTGCAGGGCGGGGAGCCAGTGGCCCGCGTGCGAGTTGCCGAGCAGCACCACGTCGTGGGCGGCGTCGACGTCCCCGAAGTCGCAGGTGAGCAGCGGGAACGACGGCTGGGAGGACCAGCAGTCCTGGCCACCGGAGACGTCGCCGTACGCCTGGGACTTGTCGCTGGACGCCTGCAACGGAGTGGGGATCGGCGCACCGCTGGGCTCGCTGCAGGTCTGGTCCGGGTCCAGCGCACCCGCGCCCAGGCAGGGATCCGCCTCGGCGAGGGCTTCGCGCACCTGTGCCTCGGCAGCCTCCTGCCGATCCTGGACGTGCAGCCAGAGCGCGCCCGCAAGGACCAGCACCACGGCCATGGCGGCGGCTCCGAAGCCGTACGTGGCGCCCGTACGTCTGTTCCAGGAGGCCGTCCGGAAGGGGTCCTCGACGTACTTCTTGGTCAACGCGGCGAGCCCGAGACTCAGTACGACGATCCCGGCGGCGTCGAGCAACCCCAAGGGCGCCGACAGGGCGCCGACGAGGACGACCAACGGCCAGTGCCACAGGTAGACCGAGTAGGAGATGTCGCCCAACCACTGCGCCGGGCGCAGAGCCAGCACTCCGCCCGGCGACCACCACCGGGCGTCGGCGCGCGCGGCGATCACGGCGCAGGTGCCGAGCACGGGGAGGGCAGCGGTCCAGCTCGGGAACGGCGTCCGGGCGTCGAAGGTGAGACCGGCGACGGCGATCGCCCCGAGGCCGGCCCACCCGAGCCCCACAGCCAGGAAGCTCGCGCGGGTGCCCGGGGTCGGTGGGCGCTCCGTACGGTGCAGCAGCGCGAGCGCCACCAGACCGCCGGCGGCGAGCTCCCAGACCCGGGTCGGGGACTCGAAGTAGGCGCGGCCCGGATCGCTCGCGGTGAGCCGGACCGACCAGACCAGGGAGGCGAGGGCGACGGCGCCCAGGCCGGTCGCCCACACCAGCTCGCGGCGCCACCCCGAGCGGCGGGCGATGAGGGCGAGCAGTCCGATCAGGAGGGGCCAGACGAGGTAAAACTGCTCCTCGACCGCGAGCGACCAGTAGTGCTGGACGCCTGTGGCGGCGTTCTCCGCGGCGAGGTAGTCGACGGCATCGGCCGCGAGCAGCCAGTTCACGGAGTAGAGCGTGGCGGCACCGGCCTGGCGGGCGGTGTTCTCCCAGAGGGTCTCGGGACCCAGCAGCCAGGTGGCGACGACGGTCACGGCCAGCACCAGCAGGGAGGCCGGCAGGAGACGTCTGATCCGACGCGCCCAGAAGTCCACGAAGTCACGACCGGTGCGCGGTGTGCGGGTCAGCAGGTGGGAGGTGATCAGGAAGCCGGAGATCACGAAGAAGACGTCCACCCCGACGAAACCGCCGGTCAGCGACGCCGGCGCGACGTGGTAGATCAGCACCATCGAGACGGCGAGGGCCCGCAACCCCTGGATGTCGGTGCGGGGCGCCCGGACGCTCTTCGTCGGGGCGGGTGCCTGCAGGGTGGTGGACATCGGGCTCTCGGGGCGTGGGGGTGCGACGGCACATTCTCGCAGGTGGAGGCGAGAGGGTCCGAAGGCCTCCAGATCATCTGTACTGGGCAAATTTGCCCCTGGCCCTTGTGGGTCCGCACTGCGGAGGTGATGGTCAGGCGGTGATCGTTGAAGCCCCCGCCGAATTCTGGGACTGGCTCGCCGCCCTGGCGACCCGGGCCAGCGCTGGCGACGGCAGGGCGCGGGAGCGCCACGACCTGGCGCTGGCCCTGTTGACCGACCTCGACGAGATGCGTTTCCAGCCTGATCGAGCCATGGAGACCGCGACCTTCTCCAGGATCCGTGAGGCCTCCCGGCACCCGATCTGGCGGATCTCGGCCCACGCCCCCTCCGGAGCCTGGGTGCGGCTGCGGTGCGCGTTCCCGGTGGGCACCCGGGCCGCCGTCATCGTGAGCTCGTCCGGCGACCTGGTCCGCATCGGTGACCTCTTCCATCGCAGCGTCGCGGCGCAGACCGACGCCCTCGTCGAGCACTGGCTCCGGGACCGGGCAACGGGCCGTTCGACCGCTGCGCCGGGTCTGACCAGGGCCTTCGAGCCGGGCGACGAGCACATCGCCATGGGACTGGCCCAGATGGGCACGCCGCAGCGCGTGGCCGCCGTGCGCGACGACCTACGGTTGCGCGACAGCCTGCGGATGGAGAAGGTGCGGGCGGACCGCCAGTCCATCAGGGTCTGAGACGGGCGCGCAGCACCGCGATGAGAGAGACTGTCACCATGCGATTCACCGAGCACGAGCTCACCCAGGCACTGCACGGCGCCGCCAAGATGGTGCTCGCCGGGCGGAAGGACCTCCGCAAGCAGAAGATCGACGTGGACGAGTACTGGACCACGATGGACCGCTACCAGCGCTACCAGCTGCTCGAGGGTCTGGGCAGCCAACTCATCCCGGTCCTGATCGCGCTGCCCGACGTCGAGGTGGCGGCCGGCACGCGTCCCACCTTCACCGCGGCCCAGATCACCGAGGCGGTCGAGGGGTGTGTCGGAGATGCCGGCGGCAAGTTGCGGCGCCGGGCTGCGGTCACGATCCAGGTCGCCCTGGTGGCGGCAGCGTTGGAGCGCCTGCCCGTCCGCAGCGACCCTGACGGGCTGCTCAACTCCGAGGGCGACGAGGCAACCAAGGAGGACGAGGAGTTCGTCGTGCCCGACTCGCTCGAGGGCCTCGAAGGCTTCTGAGCCGCCGTTGCTCAGCGGCCCAGGGCAGCGGCCCAGGTCAGCGGCCCAGGGTCAACGGCGCAGGGTCAGCGGCCCGGCTCAGCGGCGCAGGGTCAGCGGCATCGGGGGTCGGCGGAGGACCCGACGCGAGCTGTCTCCCTCCACGTCATCGCTCGCGTCGACGGCACTGCCGAACGGGCCGACGGTGAGCGGCGTGCCCTGGCCCACGATGAGACCCTCGAACGCCCGGGGCACACCGCCGGCGCCGGTCGAGCCGATGAGACGCGGCGGGCCCACGATCCCGGGGGACCCGTTGCCCGACGACACCCGGCGGGGCCGGACGGCGGCGGTGGTCAGGTCGTACGGGGCCAGACGCGCCTGGGTCTCCTCGACGCTGGCCAGCAGCGGGCCCGCGTCGAGTCGATCGGTGTCGACCGAGATCACCAGGCAGTGAGGGCCCACCGGTGCCAGGACGAGGGTGCCGCGGTCGTACCCGAGCCAGACGCAGGTCTCACGCAGTTCTTCGTCGATGCCGCCGAGGATGCCGAGCGCGCGGAGCCCGACCTGTCCGAGCGTCGCGCCGGCCGCCATCGCCGTGGTGTGCAGCGGTGGCAGGTCGCGACGGAAGAGTGCTGCCCAACGGACCGAGTCGCACGACTCGAGCGCTGACAGGCACACGTCGATGACGGCGTCCATTCCGTCCGTCCCGCCCGGCCCCTCCGGAACGGATGCGGCAGTCGGGGATGCGGGTCGCTTCGACTCGATCACCTGCCCGCGCAGTCGACATTCACCGGCCAGGTCCCAGGAGACCTCGGTGATGACCGTCCGGCTGCCCGTGGTCTCGAGGTGGGTCAACTCGCCCAGGTCCAGGACGTGGCTCATGGCCTTGGCGAGGCGACTCGCGTAGCGCAAGGAAGCAGCCAGCAGCCCTCCGCGCCCGTCGTCACCCACCACGATCGCGTCGACGCCCACCGAGAAGGTGGTGTCGGACTCAGGGGTGCTGGTCGTGGTCTGCACTGTTCCTCCTGGCTGGTGGTGGGCAGGAAGAGGATGACCCACGTGCGGAGGTGTTGAGGACGAAATGGCCTCCACATCATCTGAAATGGGCATGGAGTGCCGCGCGTGTCCAGTGCGACACGCGCTCAGTGCGCGAGTTTCAAGCCCACGATGCAACCCACCAGGCCGCAGATCAGCAGCACCTTCACCAGACTCACGGACTCCTCGCCGGTCGCCATCGAGTAGACCACCGCGAGAGACGCGCCGATCCCCACCCACACCGCGTACGCGGTCCCGGTCGGGAGCGTGCGCATCGCGTACGCCAGCCCGCCCATGCTGATCGTCAAGGCGCCGACGAAGACCAGTGAGGGCCCGAGGCGAGTGAATCCCTCGGTCCGACCGAGGGCGACCGCCCAGACGGCCTCGAACATTCCGGAGACGACCAGCACGAGCCAGGCCATGGCACACACACCTTTCGGTGGCCGTCCTGTCGCGTTCCGGGTACGGCTCCCTCGTCCGGGGAGCCGGGGGTGGCGGCTCCACCCGCGACGGTAGCAAGGGGTAGCCCGCCGCACCTTGTTCCCGGCATGTGCACGGTGCACAAGGGCGCGGTCGAAGTTCGTGTCCCCCGGTGGTGGTGGGACGTCGTCGTCCCGTCCTACTGTGAGTCATGCACCGTTGCTCGGTGCACGGCATCACCCCCAGTCCCCGAGTCGGGGCGACTCGGGACCCCTCGCCGAACAGATCCGACGTGTCATCCTCCTCCTGTCTCCCCCAAGGTTGAGCGAGTGGTGACGTGCTGGCGTCGTCATCTGGGCAGTGGGTCCACCGGTCGCCCCGCTCGGTGGGCCTGGTGTCGCTCGCTGTGTTGGTCGCTGTGTCGCTCGCGCCGTAGTTCCCTCGATCGCGGCCTCGGCGCCAGCCCGACCCGGTAGCGTGCTGTCGGGTCAGGGGAGCGGGTGACGAGCAGGGGGCGTCTGTGTCGGAGCATGACGCGCTGCAGGCCGCGGTCGTCCAGGTCGCCGAGAGGCTCCGGGCGAGGGTCACGGGGTTGAACGCGGCGATGGTCGCTGCCATCGAAGAGGCCATCGACGAACTGGACGACACCGAACTGCTCGGCATGATGCACGCGAGCGTCGAGGGCAACATCGACACGATCATCCACGTGCTGCGCAACGACATTCCGTTGGACAACGTGCAGGTCCCCACCGCTGCCTCCGAGTACGCGTTGCGCCTGGCTCGCGCCGACGTCGGGGCCCACGCGCTGCGCCGCGCCTACCATCTCGCCTCCGAGGCGCTGCTCTCGCAGATGTTCACCGAGGTCCAGGACCTGGATCTGGACCCCGACCTGCAGTGGCGCCTGGTCCACCACCTCTCCGGGTGGTTGAACCGCTATGTCGACTGGGTGACCCGGGTGGTCGCCGACGTCTACGAGGCCGAGCAACAGGCCCGGTTGACCCGCCGAGCCAGCGAGGCCTCCCAACTCATCCAACGGGTGGTCGACCGTGAGCCCGTCGGCGTCGAGCACTTCCACCAGGTCACCGGCTATCGCCTCGACCAGACGCACGTGGGCGCCGTCCTGTGGGTCGAGGGGGGCGGCCAGGCCGACGACCGCGTCGAGGACCTGCGTACGTTGGTGCCCCAGGCTGCGCGTGCACTGAAGATCGACGGAGCTCACCTCTTCACGCCCATCGACCGGACCAGCGCGTGGGTCTGGTTCGCCGGCGACCACGCCGAGTCCTCCACCTACGCCGACCGGCTGCGCCGGCTGCTCGTCAGCACGCCGACGATCCGGGTCGCGCTGGGCTCGCCGGAGATCCACGTGGGCGGCTTCCGACGCACCCTCGAGCAGGCGACTGCCGTACGTCTGGTGGCCAACGCGGGGCCGCAGGACCGCAACCAGGTGGTCTCCAACTCCGACGACGGCATCGCGGTGGTGGCCATGCTCGCCCGCGACCTGCCCGCCACCCGGCGCTGGCTGCAGGAAGTGCTGGGGCCGTTGGCCGTCGACTCCGAGGCTGCCGAGCGGACGCGCGAGACCGTACGCGTCTTCCTGCGCACGGGGTCGTACACCGACACCTCGGAGTTGCTGACCCTGCACCGCAACACGGTGAAGTACCGGATCTCGAAGATGGAGAAGGAGCGAGGGCGACCGTTGATCGACGGCCGGCTCGACCTGGAGCTGGGCCTGCACGTCTGCCAGGTGCTCGGCTCCGCAGTGCTCCAGAAGGAGCCGATCAGGTTGGACCGCAAGGGACGGCGGCCGGGAGGGGGCTGACGGTTGGGGGAGCCGGGTGTGGATGGCAGGTGTGGTTAGGTTAGCCTTACCTCAAGCCCGACACCTCCGGATTGGAACCACACATGCGTAGATCACCCCGACTCGCGGCCCTCATGGTCCTGCCCCTGCTCGGCTTCGGCCTGACCGCATGCGGCGACGACGGTGAGTCGACAGAGGCGTCCGGTGAGACCATCACGGTCACCGACGCCCTGGGTGAGGAGGAAGTGCCCCTCAACCCCGAGAGCGTCCTCGTCTACGACATGGGCGTCCTGGACACCCTGGACACGCTCGGCGTCGACGGCATCACCGGCGTGGCCAAGGGCGGCGCGACGCCGTCCTACCTCTCCGAGTACGCCGGTGACGAGTACGTCGGCGTCGGTGACCTCTTCGAGCCGGACCTCGAGGCCATCCCGGCGACCGAACCCGACCTGATCATCGTCGGCGGTCGCTCCGCGGCCATGCACGACACTCTCGAGGAGACGTTCGACGTCCCGGTGCTCGACATGTCGGTGGACGAGGGCGACTACCTCGCCAGCGCGAAGACCAACATCACCACCCTGGCCAGCATCTTCGAGAAGAAGAGTGACGCCGAGGAGATCCTCGCCGGGTACGACGACCGCATCGCGGCCCTCAAGGCGTCCGCCCCCGACGCCGGCAAGGGGCTGGTCCTGCTGACCACCGGCGGCGAGATCACCGCGTACAGCGTCGGCTCCCGCTTCGGCTTCCTGCACGACGACTTCGGCGTGCAGCCGGCCACCGAGGAGCTCGGTGACACCGACTCGCGGCACGGCGAGGCTGCCTCGTTCGAGTTCGTCCGCGAGGCCAACCCCGACCTGCTGTACGTCGTCGACCGCGACGCCGCGATCGGCGAGGAGGGCAAGACCTCCCAGGAGATCCTCGACAACCCGCTCGTCCGGGCCACCAACGCCTGGAAGGACGACCGGGTCACCTACGTCGACGCCGAGGCCTGGTACATCGTGGTGGGTGGACTCACCTCGCTCGGCAAGCTGATCACCGAGGTCGAGGAGAGCCTGAACTGACCACGCTCGCCCCGGCGCAGCCCGCGCGCGGACCCCTCACCGGACCTGCGCGACGGTCCGCCCTCCGCACCCCGTCGGCCCTGGCCGTCGGGGTTGCGGTGGTGCTGGCGCTGGCCGGGTTGAGTGCATGGATCGGCGTCGCGGACATGAGCTGGGAAGTCTTCTGGGTCTCCCGGCTGCCGCGCACCCTGGCCATCGTGCTGGCCGGTGCCGCGCTGGCGGTCTCCGGCCTGCTGATGCAGCTGCTGGTCCGCAACCGGTTCGTCGAGCCCTCCACCGTCGGCACCACCGAGGCCGCCGGCCTGGGCCTGGTCGTCGTCACCATGCTGGCGCCCGGTGCCCCGCTGATGGCGAAGATGCTGGTGGCCGCCTGCTTCGCCCTCGCCGGCACGTGGCTCTTCCTGCGTGTGGTCCGGCTGATGCCGGTGCGCGAGATCATCCTGGTGCCGCTGATCGGGCTGATGCTGGGCGGTGTGCTCGCCGCGATCACCACGTTTCTGGCCTTCCACAACGACCTGCTGCAGACGCTCAACAGTTGGATGACGGGCGACTTCTCCGGGGTCCTGCGCGGACGCTACGAGATGCTCTGGCTGGTGGCCGCCCTGGTCGCCGTGGCCTTCGTGGCAGCCGATCGCTTCACCGTCGCAGGCATGGGGGAGACCTTCTCGCTCAACGCCGGCATCAACCACCGCTGGGTGATGGGCGTCGGTCTCAGCATCGTCTCCCTGATCAGTGCCGTCGTCGTCGTGACGGTGGGTGTCATCCCCTTCCTGGGGCTTGTGGTGCCCAACGTGATCAGCCGGATGCTGGGTGACAACGCCCGACGCGGCCTCCCCTGGGTGGCGGTGATGGGGGCCGGTCTGGTCCTGGTCTGCGACATCCTCGGCCGGCTGATCCGCTATCCGTACGAGATCCCCGTGGGCACCGTGATGGGCGTCCTGGGTGCCGGGTTCTTCCTCTACATGCTGCTGCGAAAGCCGTCCCATGAGCGTTGACCACACTGCCACCCGCGTACGTCCCCCCTCACCGCCGCGGCCCGGCGCGCCGGCGCAGGTCCGGCGCCGAGTGCCGACCTGGGTGCGACTGGCGATCGCCGCAGGGCTCGCCCTCGCCGTGGTGGCCGGTTTCCTGGTGAGTGACACCCACGGTTACGCCGAGGTGATCGTGCCGTTGCGGATCCGCCGTCTGGCCGCGTTGATCCTCGTCGGCTGGGCGATCGCGCTCTCCACGGTGCTCTTCCAGACGGTCACCGGCAACCGGATCCTCACGCCTGCCCTGATGGGCTTCGACGCGCTCTACATCCTGATCCAGACCTCGGTGGTCTTCCTCTTCTCCGCCCGGTTGCTGAACCAGACCGACACCCGCATCCAGTTCGTCCTCGAGACGTTGGTGATGCTGGCCTTCTCGCTGACCCTCTTCCGGTGGCTCTTCGCGTCGGGAAGGCACCCGATCCATGTCCTGATCCTGGTGGGCATGGTCTTCGGGATCCTCTTCCGCAGCCTGGCCGGCTTCATGCAGCGCCTGATCGACCCGAGCGAGTTCCAGAGCCTGCAGAACCTGATGTTCGCCTCCTTCACCACCGTCGACGAGGACCTCGTGCTGGTGACGGCCCTCGTGGTCGCGGTCGTGACCGCCATCGTGGTGCGTCGACTGTCGACGTACGACGTGCTCGCCCTGGGCGCGGCGACCGCCACGAACCTCGGCGTCGACCACCGCCGTGAGACCACCCGGGTCCTGGCGCTCGTCGCCGTCCTGGTCTCGGTCTCCACCGCCTTGGTCGGGCCGATCACCTTCTTCGGCCTGCTGGTGGCCCACGCCGCCTACCAGTTGGCCGGGACGCACCGGCACGCCGTGGTGCTGCCGATGGCGGGCCTGACGGCCGTCATCTGCCTGGTCGGTGGCCAGTTCCTGCTCGAACGCATCCTCGAGGTGACCACCACGCTGTCGGTGGTCATCGAACTCGTCGGTGGCCTCGCCTTCATCGCCCTGCTGATCCACCGCGCCCGGAGAAACCTGACATGACCCAGACCCAGACCCAGACCCAGAGCTGGACCCAGACCCAGGGCCACAGCCCGACCGCCCCCAGCCTTCAGTCGTCGGCCGGTACGCCCAGGCCCCGGGCGGCCGTCGGCATCCGCGCCGAGGGGGTCACCAAGTCGTACGGGCGCACCGTCGTCGTCGACGACGTCTCCATCGAGCTGCCCGTGGGTGGCCTCACAGCGCTGATCGGACCCAACGGCGCAGGCAAGTCGACCTTCCTCTCGATCGCGGCCCGACTGCTGGCCGCCGACCACGGGCGGGTCAGCGTCGACGGGCTCGACGTCACCACCACTCCCGGTGACGTGATGGCGCGTCGTCTGGCGGTGCTGCGCCAGGACAACCACCTGGAGATCCGGCTCACCGTGCGCGACCTGGTCGCCTTCGGTCGCTTCCCGCACTCCAAGGGGCGCCCCACCCCCGAGGACCTCGTGCACGTCGAGCAGGCCATGGCCTACCTCGATCTCGAGGAGTATGCCGACCGCTACCTCGACGAACTCTCCGGCGGTCAACGCCAGCGTGCCTTCGTGGCCATGGTGCTGTGCCAGGACACCGACTTCGTGCTGCTCGACGAGCCGCTCAACAACCTGGACCTGCGCCATGCGGTCGCGATGATGCGCCGGCTGCGCGACGCCGCCCGTGAGTTGGGTCGTACGGTCGTGGTCGTCGTCCACGACATCAACATCGCCTCCTGCTACGCCGACACGATCGTGGCGATGTGCGACGGCCAGGTCGCGGCGTCGGGGAGCCCGGCGGAGATCATGCGGTCCGAGCTGCTGGAGCAGATCTACGGGCTGGAGGTCGGGGTCCACGAGCTCGACGGCCAACTGATCGCCACCTACTACAGCTGAGCCGCCTGCAGGTGGGTCGGTTGTGCTGCGCTACTCGAGCAGTCCCCACTGCAGCGCGGCGCGTGCGGCGGCGGTGCGGTTGGTGCTGCCCAGCTTGCGCATCGCCGAGCTGAGGTAGGACTTCACCGTCTCGGGGCTGAGCCCCAACTCGGTCGCCGCCTCCATGTTGGTGCCGCCGGCCCCGACCACGCGCAACACGTCCAGCTCGCGTGGGGTCAGGGGTTTCTGGTTCGGCGGCGGGCCGGACAGGGAGCGGGCCAGGGAGCCGCCCAGGTCCTGGTGGATCCGTGCCAGCCGTTCGCGCACGACCGGGTCGGCGGTCTCCGCGATCAGTTGCGCCAGGTCGGACAGCGCCCGGCGGGGGTCCCTGGTCGAGGTGGCCCCACGCCCATGCCCGCGCCCCTGCCCGGTGCCGCGCAGCGCGGCCTCCACGTCACGCTGCAGCTGCGCGGCCACCGTGGTCGCACTGCGCAGCGCCCGGTCACTCACCGCTGCGGCGTCACGGGCTGCGCCGTAGAGGACGCCCTGGACCAGTCCTGCGACGACCACGGGAACTGCGATGACCGAGGTCAGGCGCTCCTGCGCGACCACGATCTCGTCGAAGTCGTGGGTGATGTCGCGCGTGGCGGAGTAGTCGTGGACCTGCCCGGGTGCGGCATCGCGCAAAACCCGTCCGCCCAGCCCTTGCCCGGTTTCGATCTCGAGCCCGGCGAGCGCCTCTCCCTGGGTGCCGATCAGACGGCTGATCACCAGTCGCGGTCCCGCGCCGCTCCACCTGATCGCCCCACCGAAGACGACCGGCAGGCCGCTGGCGCGCTGCAGCTTGTGCAGGCGTTCGGGCAGCAGACGACTGATGAGGGCATGCGTCTCCTCCGGCTTCGATGGCGGGGCAGTCGCGTCGTTCATGGGTTCATCCTCCTCCTGAAGTGGTCGCTGTCACAGATGCACCACAACGGCGGCTGGTCGTCGCCCGCCTGCCGCACCTTCCACGGCGCTTGCGGGGAGGGTTTCAGGCATGTGGTGACTGGAACCCTCCCCGCAATCCATCCAGGCTTTGGGTCAGCACCGTGGACAGCGGGCCGCGCGGCCGTCCCAGCCCTGCTGCGTGAGCACCGCCCCGACGAGCTCGGCCGTACGACACGGTGTCCCGAAGACCTGTCCCCAACCCAGACGGATGCTCAGGTGTCCTGCTGCCGCGGCCGCTGCATCCCGTTCCAGGTCGGCGTAGCGGTCGCGGGTGAGGCTGTGGAATTCGCGGCCGTCCAGCTCGACCAGCACTCGCGCAGCGGCGTAGAGCACGTCCCGACGTCCGGGCAGGTTGGCCAACAGTGCCTGGCGCTGGCCACGAGGTAGTCGGTGCGGCCGCTCCACCTTTGTCAGGTAGCCGTGTTCCAGGACCGAACCATTGCCGTCATCCAGGCCGGCGATCACATCGGACAACAGTCGTCGCCGGGGGATCCGGGGGTGTTGAGCCAACGCCACTCCCAGTCGGGCCTGCGTCGTGTGCCGTTCCTGGAAGGTGTCGATCAGCAGCGCCACTGCGTCGAGGTCCCGGCGGGCAGCTGACGCCACCTCGATGACTGCTGACTCAAGACGCAGCCGGGGAGGCGACGCGTTCCACTGCACCCGCGCCTCCAGGCCTCGCGAACGCAGGATGCGTACGCCCGGCTGAGGCATCACACGACGTGAGTGGTCGATCCCGATCACCACCGGATCATCGGGATCGGACCCGCCGGTGCGCAGCCCTGCGGCCCGCAGCGCGGAGGTGCCGGTGAGGGCCGCTGGCTCGGCGTACAGGACGGCGGCCCACGCCCGTTGCTGCCACGTGGGCTCGCCGGTGTGGTCGACGTACACCCCCCGGAGCAGCGGGGTGAGGTCTCGGCGGCGGACGAGACGTCGTACGTCGTGGTCCTCGAGCCCTGCGGCGACGGCCTGCGTGCGGGAGACGACGCCGGACTGACGGTGCAGTGTGGCGGAGAGTCGGTGCATCACCTGAGCCTGCTGATCGGCCGGGTGATCCGGGTGGGAGTGAGCCCGTAGTTGTGGAGAAGCCTCAGTTGCTCGCTTCTGGGGAGGGTTTCAGGCGTGTGGTGCCTGAAACCTTCCCCGCAGCGAGGGGTCCGCGAAGACGGCACCGGCGGCCATCTCGGTGTACAGGTCACGGCCGAGGATCGCGCCCGCGGTGCCCGCACCGCCGTACAAGGTCCCGACCACGCCGTGCAGGTGCCTGGTGCCGGCGCCGGTGAGGAAGAGACCTGGGATCGGTGACTTCACGTCCGGGCGGAAGCGGCCGATCTGGCGGGAGGCCAACTCGAGGCCGTACGCCGATCCGTCGGTGGCGAGCGTGAAGCGTTCCTGGGTGACCGGGGTTGCGGCCTCGCGGTGCACGATGTGCGCGCGCAGGTCCGGGATCACCAGGCAGGCGGTGTCGATGACGGATTCGGTGAGTCGTTCCTTGGCGTCGAGGTAGCCCGCGTGGTGGCTGTACCGCTCGCCCGCGCTGGGGCCGCCGGCCCGCAACGCCCACGTGTTCCTGTCGGACGGCGCCACGGCCACGAGGGTGAGCACCGACTGGCCGTGGGGTGTCGCCTGCGCGCCGGAGGGGTCCTTGAGGGTGCGCGACGTCATGAGTACGGGGACCCGGTCACCGATCCGGCCCGCGTACGCCGCCTCGTAGGACGCCTCGACGTCGGTGTCCGGGTGGATCCACTGGGTGGTGTTCGGCAGACGTTCGCGGAGGTCGATGTCGACGGCGAGGTGCACGGTGAAGAGAGGTAGCGCCATCGTCCAGCTCTCGGCCCTGCGCAACAGGCGGGGCGGCAGGTGCTCACGACCGACCAGACCGAGGTACGTACGTTTCGGGTCAGCGTTGGAGACAACCGCGCCGGCATGGATCTCCGTGCCGTCGACGAGCGTCACGCCGATCGCGCGACCGCCCTCGACCATGATTCGGTCGACCTTGACGTCGGTACGCACGACGCCGCCGTGGGCCTGGATGGTCTGGGTGAGCCGAGCCGGCAGCACCTGGCCGCCGCCGCGCGGATACCAGGCGCCGGAGGTCAGGTGGTGGGCGAGGAAGCCGGCGTGCACGGCCACCGGTGCCTTGGACGGGGGGAGGGCGTAGCCGCCGGACTCGCCCGCGATCACCGCTCGGGCGTTCGGTGAGAGGCCGCAGGTGTCGAAGAGCTTCGCCAATCGGCGCCGGCCCCAGCGCAACGTCGTGGGGCTGCTCAGAGCAGCCTTCGCGCCGGCGGACCAGCCGGTCGTGTGCGGCGCACGCACCTGTGCCGCGACCTCCCGGAGCACGCCGACGCAGCGGCGCAACGCGGCCTCCTCGGCGGGGAAGGTCGCGACGAGCCGCTCGACGTACGCCTCCCAGCCGACCGGCACGCGGAACCGCACCTCGGGCAGGGTGATCGTGGAGAAGCCGTCGGGGTCGAGGGGGAGCCATTCGATCTGGTCGCCGATGCCGAGCGCGTCCGTCAGGGTGCGCATCCGCCCGCCCGGCTCGCACTCGCCGACGTGGTGCACGCCGACGTCGAAGTCGTAAGGCGTATCTGCCGGCCGATGCGCCTGCGCGTTGCCGCCGACGACCCGGTGCTGCTCGAGCACGAGCACTCGCTGGGAGTTGGTGGCGAGAAAGGCGGCGGTCGAGAGGCCGCCGAGCCCGGCACCGATGACGACGGCGTCCCAGTGCTCACCGCTCCAGTGGCCGTCAGTCTGGTCAGGAGCAGGCTCGGTGGCGCCGATGACGAGGTCGGTCAGGCTCATCGGCAACCCTCCTGGAGTCGGTCTGCGGAGAATGTACGCCGACGAGCGCGGAAACCTGCGCGCAGAGGCCCACCCTCGACCGGGCGCAAGAGGGCGACGTCGGAGGAGTGCGGCACGACTCACATCCGTTCAGTGTCCTGACGACGCAGACTCACGCGGGAACAAGCCCTACGCTCGTCCAATGAGCGATTCCTCCTTGCCGGGCCAGTGGTCCGACCATGCGGCCGTGCTCTTCGACCTGGACGGCGTGGTGACGCCGACCGCCGAGGTGCACATGCGGGCCTGGTCGGCGATGTTCAACGACTTCCTGGGTCGCGAGGACGCCCCCGGCGGCGGCGACCGCTCGCCGTACGAGCCGGCCGACTACTTCGCCCACGTCGACGGCAAGCCGCGCTACGACGGGGTCCGCGACTTTCTCGCCTCCCGCGGCATCGACCTGCCCGAGGGCAGCGACGACGACGCCGGTGACGCACTCACCGTCCGAGGCCTCGGGAACCGCAAGGACACGGCGTTCAACGAGGTCCTCGAGCGCGAGGGTGTCGTGGCCTATCCCGGCAGCGTCGCGCTGCTCGACCACCTGCGTGACCTCGGCATGCCGCTCGCGGTCGTCTCCTCCTCCCGCAACGCTCCCGCGGTGCTCGCCGCCGCTGGCCTGAGCGACCGCTTCCTGACCGTGGTCTCCGGGGCCGTCGCCGAGGAGTTGGGTCTGCCCGGCAAGCCGGCGCCGGACACGTTCGTCCACGCGGCCGAGGTGCTCGGTGCGCCCACCCAGAAGTGCGTGGTGCTCGAGGACGCCGTCTCCGGCGTACGCGCGGGTGCGGCTGGCGACTTCGCCCTGGTGATCGGCGTCGACCGCGGCGTCGGGGCGGACGCGCTGACCGAGGCAGGCGCCGACCTCGTCGTCGCCGACCTGGCCGAGCTCGTCCCCTCTGAGCGCGAAGAACAGGTGAACTGATGGGCCACAGCAAGTTGCGCGAGAACCTCGACCGCGACCTCTACCCGGTCGACGAGTGGCGACTGGTGGAGACCGCCTTCCAGCACATGGGCACGGGTGCGGAGGAGACCCTGTTCGCCGTCGCCAACGGCTACCTCGGCATGCGCGGCAACCCGGAGGAGGGCCGAGAGGCGGTCGCCCACGGCACCTTCATCAACGGCTTCCACGAGACGTGGGAGATCCGGCACGCGGAGAGCGCGTTCGGGTTCGCGCAGACCGGCCAGACGCTGGTCAACGTGCCGGACTCCAAGGTCATGAAGCTGTACGTCGACGACGAGCCGCTGGTCCTCGGCGTCTCCGAGCTCGAGGAGTACGAGCGCGCGCTCGACTTCCGCACCGGGGTGCTGAAGCGACGTCTCGTCTGGCGTACGCCGGCCGGCAAGCGCGTGTTGGTCGAGTCCACGCGCATGGTCTCGATGGCCCAGCGGCACGTCGCGGTTCTCTCGCTGGAGGTCACGATGCTCGACGGCAACGCGCCCGTCGTGATCTCGTCGCAACTGATCAACCGGCAGGACGGCTCCGACGACTTCCGCGGTCCCGACAGCTCGAAGGGATCGATGGGCGACCCCCGCAAGGCCGCCGCCTTCTCCGAACGCGTCCTGATCCCGAAGGCGCAGGCCTGCGAGGACGGCCGACAGATGCTCGGGTACCAGTGCGCCGCGTCGGGGATGACCATCGCCGTGGCCGCCGAGCACCGCCTCGAAGGTGCCGAGGACCCAGACGTGGTGACGCGGGTGGGCGACGACCAGGCCAAGACCGTCTACCGGACCAACGCCCGCGAGGGTCAGACGATCCGGCTCGAGAAGATCGTCACCTACCACTCCTCGAAGGGGGTCCCGGTCCGCGAGCTCTCGGATCGCTGCGACCGTACGCTCGACCGGGTGTCAGGGCTGAGCGTCGCCGACCTCGAGGCCGAGCAGCGCGAGTGGTACGACGCCTTCTGGGCCTCCTCCGACGTCCAGGTCGGTGCGTCGCCCGACATCCAGCAGGCGGTGCGCTTCAACCTCTTCTGCCTGGCCCAGGCGACGGGTCGGGCGGACGGCCAGGGCATCGCAGCCAAGGGCGTCACCGGCAGCGGTTACGAGGGCCACTACTTCTGGGACACCGAGATCTACGTGATCCCGTTCCTCACCTACACCCAGCCCGGCCTGGCCCGCAGCGCCCTCCACTTCCGTCGTCGGATGCTGCCCGCTGCCCGGATCCGCGCCTCGGAGATGGCACAGAGCGGCGCACTCTTCCCGTGGCGCACGATCAATGGCGAGGAGGCCTCGGCCTACTACGCCGCCGGCTCGGCGCAGATGCACATCAACGGCGACATCGTCTACGCCCTGATGCAGTACGTCGTCGCGAGCGGTGACGACGCCTTCCTGCGGGAGGAAGGGGTCGACCTCCTCGTCGAGACCGCCCGGATGTGGCGTGACCTGGGGTTCTGGCGCAGCAACGGGCAGCCCAGCTTCCACATCCACGGCGTCACCGGCCCCGACGAGTACACGACGGTGGTCAACAACAACCTCTTCACCAACCTGATGGCGCGCTTCAACCTGCGTGCCGCCTCCCTGGTGGTCTCCCGCATGCGGACGAGCGACCCGGCCGCCCACCGCGCCCTGATCAATCGCCTGCACGTGCAGCCCGACGAGGTGGAGGAGTGGTTGCGCTGCGCCGAGGGGATGACGATCCCCTTCGACGCCGGTCTGGGCATCCATCCCCAGGACGACTTCTTCCTGGACCGTGAGGTCTGGGACCTCTCCCGCACGCCCCAGGAGTTGCGCCCGCTCCTGCTGAACTACCACCCGCTGGTGATCTACCGCTTCCAGGTGCTCAAGCAGGCCGACGTGGTGCTGGCCCTCTTCCTGCACGGCGAGATGTTCACCGACGAGGAGAAGAAGGCCGACTTCGAGTACTACGACCCGATCACCACGGGTGACTCGACCCTCTCCGCGGTCGTGCAGTCGATCATGGCGGCCGAGGTGGGCCACCACGAGATGGCGATGGACTACTTCTGGCACGCGCTGCACACCGACCTCGGCGACCGCCACGACAACACCGTCGACGGGATCCACGTGGCCTCGGCGGGCGGCGTGTGGAGTGGCTTGGTCTTCGGTTTCGGAGGGATGCGCGACCAGGGTGGCCAGCTCTCCTTCGACCCGAGGTTGCCCGTCGACTGGGAGGACCTCCGGTTCAAGATCTCGTGGAAGGGTTCCTGTCTGTCGGTGCACCTGACGCAGGACGTCCTGCGTCTGGAGATCAGCGAGGGCGAGAACCCGATCACGCTGTCGGTGCGCGACGAGGAGTTCACGGTGGCCCCCGGGACGCCGGTCGAGGTCCCGCTGGAACACCAGGGCCCGCGTTACGACGGTCGACTCGGCAACGAACCCCAGACCGGTGGGATCCGCGCCGACGGCACCCGGATCACTGCGGGCGTCCCGGACCCGGTGCCGATGGAGGCACGACAGGACCCGTACGCCGCCTGGACGCCGTCGGCGATGACGCCGCCGGGCGCCCATCCGGACATGGAGGAGCCCTGAGCACGAGGGCCCTGAGCACGAGTAGCCCTGGGCGCGGGCTAACTTTGGCCCCGTGACGTCCCCCCACCTCACCGACATCCACCTGCAGGTCCTGACCTACCTGTCGTTGTTGGGCGAGACGACGCTGGACGAGTTGTCCTACGTCAGCGAGCTCCCCGAGTCCGACTGCGAGGCCGAGTTGATGGACATGGCTGTCGTCGGCACCGCCAAGTGGGGCAACGGCCCGGACGCCTGGGTCGTCACGGACGCGGGACGCGCCGAGCACGCGACCAAGGTGCACGACGAGATGAGCCGGCTGGGGGTCGAGGACGACGTACGCCGGGCGTACGGGGTGCTCGCCTCCGCGACCGAGGATCGCGATGCGGTGCCGGAGGCGGCGGCGCAACTGGCCAGCCGGATGCGCCGTTTCGCTGGCTACACCCACCGGCTCGCGGCGGCCGCTGCGGGTCAGGGACCGGAGAGCTGGGAGCGGGTCGTCGGCCAACTGCATACGGATCTCGCGATCACGCTCGGGGAGTCAAGCCCGGGCCCACGCTCACTGCAGTGCTGAGGTGAGCCGCATGATGTTGTCGACGTATCGGGCGCCCACCGAGCGCTGGCTCCACTCCTCGAGGGTGAGCTCCTTCGAGAGCGCGCGGTAGGTGTCCTCGATCTCGCGGATCGCTCGGACCACGTCCGGGTCGACCATCATCAGCGACATCTCGTAGTTGAGCGAGAACGACCGCTGGTCCATGTTGCTCGTGCCCACCACGGCGACTTCGTCGTCGACGCTGAAGAACTTCGAGTGCAGGATGTACGGCGCAGGATAGCGATGGATCCGTACGCCGGCCTCCAGGAGGGCACGGTAGAAGGAGGCCTGCGCGTGCCCGACCGCGAACTGGTCGGAGACCTCGGAGACGAAGAGTTCGACCTCGACGCCGCGCTGGGCGGCGGTGGTGACGGCGTACAGCAGGGATTCGTCGGGGACGAAGTACGGGCTGGTGATCGAGAGGCGCTGCTCGGCGGCATAGATGAGGGTCGTGAAGAGTCGCAGGTTGTTCTCGCTGGGATAGCCAGGGCCACTGGGCACCAGCTGGCACGGGACGTCGTGCATCGACTCGGGCGCGCCGCCGGTGACCGGATGTCCGGTGACTTGGAGGAGTTCGTCGGTCTCCAGCCACCAGTCGCCGGTGAAGACGGCTTCGAGGGAGGCGACGACCGGCCCTTCGAGGCGAAGCATCAGCTCCACCCACTCGCGTCCGTGCTTGTGGTTCTTCGGCTTGTTGTAGCCGCGTTCGATCAGGTTCAGCGACCCGGTGAATCCGATTTCGCCGTCGATCACCAGAAGCTTCCGGTGGTTGCGCAGGTCAGGTCGCCGCCAGCGGCCCCGCAGAGGCTTGATCGGCAGCATCGGGTGCCAGTCGATCGTCGACTCGGCCAGGAACTTCAGCATTTCCCGGTGCACCGGGATACCGCGGGAGCCGATGTGGTCGAAGAGGAAACGGACCGTGACGCCCCGTTCGCTGGCCTCGGCCATCGCCTCGAAGAACGGTCGGGTCAGGTCGTCGAGGGCCGCGATGTAGAACTCGACGTGCACGGTCGCGCGAGCCTCGCGGATCGCCTGGGTCATGGTCCCGATCGCGGACTCGTAGTCAGGCAGCAGGATCACGTCGTTGGCGTCATGCAGCGGCAACGCCCCGAGCGTGCTGTTGAGCCGTACGGCCGAGCGTACGGGCGGTGAGAAGGCGTCGAGGGTGGCCGGCGGCGGCAGGTCGCGGGCGCGCTCGCGGATCATGGCATTGATCTCGGCCTGGCGCTGGTGGCGTCGCCGTCCGACCCGGTTGGAGCCGAAGAAGCTGAAACCGATGAAGCCGAGCATCGGGTTCAGCAGGACCATGAGCAGCCAGGCCATGCCGGTCGAAGGTTTGCGGTTGCCGGGGATGATGCCGAGCGCGGCGACCCGCATCGCGATCTCGATGGTGACCACGACGCCGCCCAGCACCGCTGCCACGAGCGATATCTCATCGAGGTTCACGCTCGCAGCATAGGAGACGAAATCCCCGGCGGCTCTTCTCTACTTTGGCTTCGACTGACTGGACGGCCTCCCGGTTGGGGTCCCGCTAGGCTCGGCGCGCCCAATGAGTGTTGAGAGAACCGGGGACTCCAGTGTTGTTCAAGGGACGGTGGGTCCTCGGCCTCCTCAGCGCCGTGGTGGCCGTGCTCGTCTCCGCCTGTTCGCCTGCGCCCGTGGGATCGGGAGCGGAACAGGGAAAGCCCGATGCAGTCACTCTGGGATGGTACGAAGTCAAAGGAAGCCCGGAAGTCGCACTGCCGCCCGGAGACCCGATCAGTGACGCTGACTGGAACACAGCAACCCCTTGGATCCTGATCAACTTCTGGGCGAGTACCTGCGGTCCGTGTCGCGCCGAGATTCCAGAACTCAACGAACTTTCGAAGGCGAACTTCATCCAGGTGTTGGGAGTCTCCCGCGACCAGTTCGTGAAGTATGCGCGAGAGTTCGAGGACGAAGTGGGGGCCGAGTTTCCATCTTGGATGGACTCTGACGGGAAGTACTCGGAGTCATTCGTGAAGCACTTGCCACGCAATGGTCTTCCTGTCTCCGTCCTGGTTCATCAGGGGGAATTGGTGGCGGTCCATCTCGGGCCGATCAAGTCCAGTAGCGCAGTCCCCGACTTCATCGCCTCCACGGAACGGTCAGATCCCGCCCGGCAGTGAGCACGGTCCTGGCGCGGGTTCTCTACTCACCTCTGTCGCTGGCGGACTGGCGTACGCCTTCCCTCCACCGCGAGCGGGTGCAAACATGACCTCATGCCAACCCCAGTCCTCACCCGTTCCCGCGCCCACCGTCGTACGTCGGCCCTCGCCCTCCTGATGATCGGCTCACTCGCCCTGGCTGGTTGCGGCGACGACGAGCCGGACACGGTGGCCGACCCCTCGACCTCGCCGTCGAACACCCCCTCGGTCACTCCCACGCCCACGCCGAGCGACGACGCGGACCGCAGCTTCTCGGACATCACCCCGGTCTACTTCACGATCGACACTCGCGCCGGCCTGCGGTTGGTCAGGGAGCCCCGCGAGACGGGCATCGACGGCATCGGAGCCGTCGAGGCGATGATCGGTGGTCCCGAGGACCCTGACTACACGACCAGCTGGAACCCTGACACCGAGGTGCTCTCGGTCGGTGAGTCTGACGGCGTGATCAACGTCGACCTCTCCGCCGAGGCGCGCGAGGCCAACGTGGGAGCCGAGGCCGCCGAGATGATGGCCCAGCAGCTGGTGTGGACCGTGACCCAGCTCTACGGCGACGACCTGGCCGTCCAGCTGCTCATCGACGGTGAGTCGGCCACCGACATGTGGGGCCACGTCGACTGGGCCGACCCGATCGGTCGCCAGGCCGGTGACGACGTGCGCGCGTTCGTCGGGATCGACACCCCGGCCGAAGGCGAGACGATCACCGGAGACCTGACGGTGACCGGTGAGGCGATCGCCTTCGAGGGCACCGTGCTGTGGCGTGTGCTCGACCCGAAGGGCAAGGAGATGGAGGCAGGGTTCACCACGTCCGAGGAAGGGATGACCTTGGCGCCCTACACCTTCACCGTGTCGCTGAAGCCCGGCGACTACGTCGTCGAGGTCTCCGAGGACGACGCGTCCGACGGTGAGGGCGGAGCCCCGCTCGTGGACACCCGCACGATCACCGTCGAGTAACGCTCAGGCCGGATCCTCCGGCCGTCCCGGCTGCTCGGTCTGGTCCGTCTGCTCGGTCTGGTCCGGCTGGGCGGTGTCGGCCGGGGGGCGGTGCAGCCGGTCCGGCAGGCCGGCCCGCGCCTGGAGGTGCGGGTCGCCCAGGAGCCACTGGGTCAAGGGTCCTTGCGCCTCGCGGTCGTGGTGGATGACCGGCTCGGGCATCATCCGCCCTTCGGCGGTGTCCCAGAAGGAGTCGACCCGTCGCGACAACATCCGGGCGACGCTGCCGGCCACCCCCTGTTGGGGCAGGTGGGGGTGGGGACGGGTGGGGGCCTTGACCTCGGCCCGGTGCAGCACCGTCGACCAGTCCGGGTCGCCTTCCTGGCGGTGCCGGTCGAGGTCCTCGGCCAGCGCCAACTCCATCGGGGCGATTGTGAGCAACTCCCGCTCGATGTCGTCCCACACCTCTCGCCAACTGCGGTTGACGGCGTAGACCGAGCCGTACAGCTTGGCCTTGGCCTGGTTGAGCGCCAGCGCGAGGTGGCGGCTCTGGGTGAGGAACGCCTTCGCCCGCAGGTGCCCGTCGGGCAGGCGGGTGCGCGCGGCAGGGATGAGGACCTGGCTCAACGCGGTGTAGTAGCGGCTCGCGGTGGCCAGGAAGGTGTCGATCGCTGGGTACTCGTCGCGGGGCTGGCCGGGATCGGGGCTGCCTCGGGATGCCCTGGCGCGGGCGAGGCGTTCCTCGATCAGCTGATGCGAGTCGCGGATGTCGGTGAGCAGGGCGTCCATGTCCCGGACCTCCTTCGGCGCCCGAGCAGCGCCTTCTCTCCCAGTGTGGCCCAGGTCACACCCCAAATCAACGGAGGAACCTCACCGCAGGAAGTCGAGCACCTGTCGCATCGCGTTGCGGCCCTCCGGGACCACCGGGAAGATGCTGTAGACGTGCAGCAGGCCGTGCTCCTCGATCGAGGTGAGGTCCCATCCGGCCTCCACCGCCCGGCGCGCCAGCATCCGGCATCCCGGCGCGAGCGTGTCGCGGGTGCCGTGCAACATCAAGGTGGGTGGCAGGTCCCGCAGGTCGCCCAGGGCGGGGGAGACCTCGGGGCGGGTCAGGTCCTCGGCGCCGCCGGCCCACCACTCGGCGTACAGATGGATCTTGCTCAGCATCAGCCACGGATCACCGAGGGAGGCCTCATCGGTCCCGGGGGCACTCATCGACAGGTCGGCCCACGGCGCGTGCAGCACCATCTGCGCTGCCTGCGGAGTCGTCTCGGTCGCAGCACGGTCCCGCATCCCCTGGGCAATCGCCAGCGCGTAACCCCCACCGGCGGAGTCACCCATCAGCGTCATCCCGCGTTCGCCGGCCTCGCCGGTCTGCTGCGCCCAGGTCACGGCCAGGTCGAGCATTTGCTCGTACGAGTCCCGCCAGGTGTGCGCGGGGGCGAGCGGGTAGTCCCCCATCACGATCCGGGCGTCCAGACGCCGAGCCAGGGTTGCGGCGTAGAGCACGTGGAACTGGTCGATCGGGGCCATGTAGCCGCCGCCGTGGACGTAGAAGATCGTGCGCGTCACCCGGCGTCCGCGGGGGGCGAAGACGTACGTCGGGAAGCCGGTCGAGTGGTCGACGTCGAGCTCGAAGCGACGCTCGAAGTTGCGTACGAGGCGGGTCGGGAGTCCGCCGGGCAGGCCGGCCTGCCAGCGCAGGATGCGGGCCCGTTCACGGTCAGGGTCGTCGAGTTCGCGCGCCTGGCGCACCCTCGGCAGCACGTTGGCGACGAACTGGTGGAGCAGGCTGGGTGATCTCCGGATGCGCACGTCGACGACGGTAGGCGACCCGCCCACACTCCGCGGGCGGTGCTGGACGGTGTGGCACGAGTTTGTGGTCTGGTCCGCCTGCGAGATGCACGCCGCAGAGCAGCGCGGGACCCTATGCTTCGCCGCATGGGGAAACTGTTTGGGGGAGCCGCGGCTGCCCTCGCGCTGGTCGCGTCACTGTTCATCGTCGACACCGCTGCCATGGCATCTCCGCTACCGCCCGGCTACGAGGAGCCGGTCCCGGACCCGACGCTCGCGGGCATGGGTGGCACGGTCTACAACAAGTTCGGTGGCCTGATGCGTGACGGCGTCCAGGCCGAGCTGCAGACCAAGAACACCAAAGGACGGTGGGTCGCGGAGAAGCGCCCCTACTCGTCGGCGAGGTTCATCTGGACGGACGCGAAGTGGTGGTTCACCGAGCTGCAGCCCGGCACCTATCGGGTCAAGTTCACTGCCTCGCAATGGCACACGTACGTCACCAAGCCGGTCACGCTGAAGAGCGGCCAGTACGTCGTCAAGAACCCCAGGATGAATCCCGGCGGTCGGTTCACCGGCAAGGTCACCCGCGCGGCTGGTCGCGACTTCGCGGCTGGCATCACCGTCTACAAACGCACCAAGATCACCAAGGGCGCGCGCAAGGGGCAGGTCAAGTTCAAGAAGGCCGGCTCCAGCATCGTCGACCAGGACAACAAGGGCTTCCGGGTCGGCAAGCTCAGGAAGGGCACGTACGTCATCTGCGCGGCGCTGCTCTACCCCGAGACGGCCTCCAGGTGCGTCGGTGGCGGCACCACCTCGAAGTTGAAGAAGGCCAAGCCGTTGCGGATCAAGCCGGGCCAGCAGAAGTCCTACAGGATCCGCCTGCGCTGAGCTGTCACGCGGCATGGGCGGATGCTCGCTCGGACGATCCGGGACGTAGGGTGGGGGCACACGACAGGGGAGCACAGCGCCGCGAGGCAGCGTGCTGAGAGTGCGGAACCGCCGCAGACCCTAGAACCTGCTCCGGTTAGTACCGGCGAAGGGAGTCCGATGAAGTTCCTGCCCATTTCCTTGCGAGGTACGAGGCGCGCAACGACCGCGCTCGCCGCACTGACCGTCCTGACGGGGGCCTCACTCGCCGGGTGCAGCCTGGTCGGCGGCGACTCCGGGTCCGAGGGGGACGCGGCCAAGGAGGTCGTGCTCGTCACCCACGACTCCTTCTCGCTGCCCGACGAAGTGGTCGCACAGTTCGAGGAGGAGCACGACATCAAGCTGGTCGTGCGCGGCTCCGGGGACGCAGGCGCGCTCAGCGCCAAGCTGGGACTGACCGCCGCCAAGCCGATCGGTGACGTGGCCTTCGGGATCGACAACACGTTCGCGTCGCGCACCCTCGATGACGGCGTCTTCGCCGAGCACTCGGTCGAGCTGCCCCCGGGCGCCGAGGAGTACGCCCTCGAGGAGGGCGGCGACCGTCTGGTCCCGGTCGACACCGGACACGTCTGCGTCAACGTCGACAAGGCCTGGTTTGACAAGGAGGGCGTGGCCCCGCCGGTCACCCTCGCTGACCTGACGAAGGCGCCGTACAAGGACCTGATGGTCGTGCCCAGCGCGGCCAGTTCCTCGCCCGGGATGGCCTTCCTGCTCACCACCCACGCCGCCTTCGGGGACGACTGGAAGGGTTACTGGGAGGACCTCCTGGACAACGGCGTCAAGATCGTCGACGGCTGGTCGGACGCCTACTACGCCGACTTCACAGCCGGCGGTGAGGCCGGCAAGCGACCGATCGTGCTCTCGTACGACTCCTCGCCTGCCTTCACCCTCGACGACGACGGCGAGTCGACCACCGAGGCTCTGCTCGAGACCTGCTTCCGCCAGGTCGAGTACGCCGGCGTGCTGGAGGGGGCGGCCAACCCCGAGGCGGCTGAGCTGGTCCTGGAGTTCCTCCTGAGTGAGGAGGTGCAGAGCGCGCTGCCCACCTCGATGTACGTCTACCCGGTCGCGGACGCGACCGAGATCCCCGACGAGTGGGCGGCCTGGGCGCCCAGCCCGACGGACCCCTTCGTCGTGCCGCCGGACACGATCGCCGAGCAGCGCGACACCTGGTTGAAGGAGTGGACCGACCTCGCGACGCGCTGACGCGGCGGGTCCGGCGATGAATCGCCGACTTCTCGGCCTGGCCGCGCTGGCGGCCGGGCCGGTGGTCGTGCTGGGACTCTTCTTCGTGCTGCCCGTGACCGGGATGGTCTCGCGCGGCTTCTTCGTCGACGGCCAGTTCGCACCGGGCGCCGTCTGGGAGGTCCTGACCAGGCCCCGGGTCGCTCGGGTGCTCGCCTTCACTGTGGGCTCAGCGACCGCGGGCACGGTGCTGTCGCTGCTCCTCGGACTCCCCGCCGCATACGTGCTCAGTCGTCTGGAGCTGCCGGGCCGCCGCGTGGTCCGGGCGCTGCTGCTGGTGCCGTTCGTGCTGCCGACCATCGTCGTCGGGGTCGCCTTCCGCCAGTTGCTGGGCGAGGGCGGCCCGTTGGGCTTCCTGGGGTGGGAGCAGACCCCGGTCGCGATCGTGCTGGGGCTGGCCTTCTTCAACGCCTCCGTGGTGATCCGCACCGTGGGGGCCGCGTGGGAGTCGCTCGACCCGCGGCCGGGCGAGGCAGCGGCCGCCCTGGGCGCGACCCCCGTACAGGTGCTGCGGACGGTGACGTGGCCGGCGCTGCGCAGCTCGGTGGTCTCGTCGGCATCGGTGGTCTTCCTCTTCTGCGCCACCGCCTTCGGCATCGTGCTGACGCTGGGCGGGTTGCGCCACGCCACCGTCGAGACCGAGATCTACCTGCTCACCACCAACCTCTACGACCTCCCCGCCGCGGCCGCGTTGTCGGTGCTGCAACTGGTCGTGGTGGTGGTGCTGCTGGCCGTGACCGCCCGCTTCCGTACGACGTCGGCCGCGGTCCAGCGTCGGCCGTTCGTGCCGCGTCGACCCGCCCGCCACGACGCCCCGGCACTGCTGGCCACCGCACTGCTGCTTCTCTACGTCGCCGCCCCGTTGGTCACCCTGGTCAGCGGCTCCCTGCGGGTCGGGGGCGAGTGGAGTCTGGGCAACTACCGCGCCCTCACCACCACCGGTGAGTACGCCTCCCTCCCGGTGCCCGTCACCGAGGCGCTGGCGACGTCCCTGCGTACGGCCGTCGATGCGACCTGGATGGCGGTGGGCGTGGGCCTGCTGCTCGCGGTCGTGGTGACGCGGCGATCGCGCAGCACCGCTGAACGTCGGCTGCGCTCCGGGCTCGACGGCCTCTTCATGCTGCCGCTGGGGGTCTCTGCGGTGACCCTCGGTTTCGGTCTCCTCGTCACCCTCGACTCCGGGGTCCTCGACCTGCGCAACTCCCCGTTGCTGGTCCCGATCGCGCAGGCGTTGGTCGCACTGCCGTTGGTCGTACGCACGTTGGTCCCGGTGCTGGCGGGCATCGACGACCGGCAGCGTCAGGCCGCAGCCTCGCTGGGCGCAGGCGCCTGGCGAACCCTGCTCACCGTCGACGTGCCCGTGGTGTGGAAGCCGCTGCTGGCCGCGTGTGGTTTCGCGTTCGCCGTCTCCCTGGGTGAGTTCGGCGCGACCGCCTTCCTGGCCCGCGAGGGCGCCCCGACGTTGCCGGTGGTGATCTTCCGGTTGCTGGGGCTCCCGGGAGCGATGAACTACGGCATGGCCCTGGCGGCCTCCGTCGTCCTCGCGGTCACCACCGCAGCCGTCATGCTGGTCGTCGAACGGTTGCGGGTGCCGAGCATGGGGGCCCTCTGACGTGGCGGCTCGTACGTGGAGACTCGTGCCATGACGTCCGGACCGATCCTGCGCCTCGACGACGTGAGCGTGCGCTACGAGGGCACGCTCGCCGTCGACGGCGTCCAGCTCGAGGTCGAGCGCGGGGACGTATTGGCCGTCCTGGGGCCGTCGGGATGCGGCAAGTCGACCCTGCTGCGCGCGATCGCCGGGCTGGAGCCGATCAGTGCGGGCCGGATCACCTTCGACGGGGAGGACCTGGCCGGGCGTCCCACGCACAGGCGCGGCTTCGCGCTGATGTTCCAGGACGGCCAACTCTTCGGGCATCTCTCCGTGGCCCGCAACGTCGGCTACGCGCTCCGTCTGCGGCGCCTCGGGCGCGCCGCCGTCAACGCCCGGGTCTCCGAGCTGCTGGAGCTGGTCGGCCTGTCCGGCTTCGAGGATCGGATGCCAGCCACCCTCTCCGGCGGTGAACGGCAACGGGTCGCACTCGCCCGGGCGTTGGCCGTCGACCCCCGGCTCCTGCTGCTCGACGAACCGCTCTCGGCGCTCGATGCCTCGTTGCGGCAGTCACTTGCCGCCGACCTCCGCGACATCCTGCACACCGCAGGCACCACCGCGCTGATGGTCACCCACGACCATGACGAAGCCTTCGCGGTGGCGGGACGGATCGCCGTGATGTTCGACGGCTCCGTGGTCCAGCAGGGTCCGATCGCGCAGGTGTGGGCGAGCCCTGAGGCGCCACGTACGGCCTCGTTCCTCGGCTACGCCCGGGTGCTGACCGGAGCGTCAGCGCGTTTGGTGGCCGAGGCAGCCGGACTCCGTGCGGGTGGTCAGTTGGCGCTGCGGCGCTCCGCGCTCAGGGTTGCCGAGACCGGCGTACTGGAAGGTGTCGTGGAGCAGGTGACGTCGACGCCCGAGCAGTTGCGCCTCGTGGTGGACGTGCCCGGGGCGGGCCGACTGGACGCCGTCGCCCGGTTGGACGAGCGCCTGGTCGTGGGGGAGTCGGTGCACCTCTCGGTGGACGCGACCCGCGTGGCCCAGATGTCTGTCTGAAGGAGACCGCGCGTCGGCTCACCATTGGAGCGATAGCATGTCGCGCGTGTACCGCCATGCCTATTACCTCCTGATCGGGGTCTCCGTGGTCATGGGCGGTCTCGCCCTCGTCACCGCCCAGATCCTCGACCAGACGATCGTCGACCCGGACGGGTTCCTCGGTCCCTCGCAGGTCCGGCTGCCGCTGCTCGTCGGCGCGGCGCTGTTGGCCGACATGCTTCCGCAGTACCTGTGGGTGGGCCGCGCCCACCCGCGCGCCGGCTGGATCGCCGTCCGCAACCGGTGGCACACGCACTGGACCAGGGAGCGCTTGATCCTCGTGGTCGGCGGCATCGTCTCCTTCTACATCACCTACGTCAGCTACCGGAACCTCAAGTCCTTCCTGCCGACGATCATGGGCATGGAGCCGACCGACAAGTACGACCGTGAGCTGCACATCCTCGACCGGGCGATGTTCTTCGGCATGGAGCCGGCCACGGTGATGCACGCCGTCTTCGGGACCGGCCCGAGCGCCCATGTCCTCTCGACGATCTACCTCTGGTTCCTGCCGATGGTGCCGATCGGCGTCACCGTCTACCTCGTGTGGTCGCGCAACCTGCGCTTCGGCTACTGGTTCGTCTGCTCGCAGGTGCTGATCTGGTCCCTCGGGACCGCCACCTACTACGCCCTCCCGACGCTCGGCCCCGGATTCCGTTACCCGTGGCTCTACGCCGACCTGCCCAACACCGGCACCACCTCGCTGATGGATGCGCTCTTCTACGGACGCAAGGGCGTGGTCCACGACGGGGTCGAGGGGGCGGTCCAGTCGGTCGCCGGCTTCGCGAGCCTGCACACGGGTGTGACCCTGTTGCTGGCGTTGATGATCCAGTACACGATCCGCAACCGGATCGTGAAGATCCTGGCCTGGGCCAACTTCGCGATCACCGTTGTCGCCACCATGTACTTCGGCTGGCACTACGTCGCCGATGTCATCGGCGGTGTCGCGATCGCCCTGGTCTCCTTCTACTGGGGTGGCCTGGCCGCCGGGCAGAAGTTCACAAAAGACGCGCTACGACATGCCCAGTCGTCCCTGGCCGTGGGTGACGACACCGCTCCGGCTGCCCAGGCCGAGGGGCACCTGAAGCCCTCTTCCGCCGGACTGCCCTCCTCGCCGAGCGCCACCGACTGACCTGACGCGCTGTCGCGCCACCTGATTGCGCAGGTCCGCGCCGCCGGCCTGTCCGTACGTCCGTACGTCCGCAGGTCCGCGCCGCCCGCGACGCCTGCGACGCACGTCCGCGCCGCCCGTACGTCTCAGTGGGGAGGCTTTCAGTCACCTGGTGACTGGAACCCTCCCCGGTCCGGTTGTCTCCGGACCGCATGTTCTTTCTCTGTGATCCAGTGCGACTCAGGGCGATTCCAGCCATTCCAGTCGCCACCCAGCCCGACCCTCCGACCAGGGTCGGGCTGGATGCATCCCTGCGCCTTGTGACCCCGGAGCGTGAACAACACCGGTGTAGTTCCGAATCACAAGAGTGTCATTAGTCAAGTCGACACGCCGTGAATTCTGAGGTTTATGGTGAAAAGTGTTCCCAATGTGACTGATGAGCATTAGCGTTGCGGGTGTGCCTTGGACGGTGGGGAAGCCGCCCAAGGCACTACTGCGGTTCCTCGCAGGGCGCTGGGTGGTGGAGCGATCCTCCACCGCCCAGGCCCCTGCGAACCCCACCGCAGCGTCACTCGCACAGTCAGGAAGAGGACGGCCTTGAGGGTTCGCCGCACGTTCGCAGCAGGTCTCGCCGCCGTTCTCGTCGTCGGCCTCAGTGCCGTCACCTCCTACGCCGACGAGGTCTTCCCCTCCGACGACGAGGTGCGGGGCGCCGAGCGGAGGGCGGCAGGCAAGGCCCGCGACGTCGCCGCGATCCAAGCCGACCTGGCCGTCGCCAACAGCACCCTCGACCGCTCTGCCGAAGCCGCTGGTCGCGCCGCCGAGGCGTACAACGGAGTGCTCTGGGAGCTGGAGCAGGCCGAGGCCGCAGCCGAGGACGCCCGGGCTTCCGCCAAGGACGCCAGCCGTCACGTAAGCCGCCAACAGCGCCAGTACGGTGACGCACTGGTCCGTTCCTACCAGTCGGCCCCCGAGATCGCCGGCGTCGCCGCGATGGTCGAGGCAGACGGTGTCGACGCCTTCATCCAGCAGCGCGTCACCATGGACAACACGATGGATGCCCTGGACGGGCGCTACGACCGTTTCCGCGCCTCCGCGACCGTCGCCGAACTGTCCTCGAGCCAGGCAGCCGACGCCGAGGAGGCCGCCGCCGAGCTCGAGCGCGAGGCGCGGAAGTCTCGCGACGCCGCCGCCGGTGCCGCCGCTGCGGCGCTCACCGAGGCCGAGACCCTCGCCGAGCGCAAGGGCGAGTTGATCGAGGAGCTCGCCGCGCTCGAGGGGATCAGCGTCAGGCTGGCCCAGCGTCGCCAGAACGCCATGGAGGCCGAAGCTGCGCAACGCGCGGAGGACGCCCGCCGCAAGGAGCAGGAGCGCGCGCAGACCCCGGCGCCGGACCGCACCCCACGGCCCTCACGCACCCCTGACCGTACGCCGGACCGCACGCCGGCGCCTGACCGTACGCCGGCGCCCGACCGTACGCCCGCCCCGGACCGTACGCCGGACCGCACGCCCGCCCCGGCGCCGAAGCCGACCCCCCGCCCGGAACCCGCACCCGCGCCTTCCCCGCCGCCGCCTGCCTCCGGTACCGCGGGAGTGGTCGCCTTCGCCGCCTCCAAGATCGGCGACCCCTACGTCTGGGGTGCGGCAGGACCCAACGCCTGGGACTGCTCCGGCCTCACCGCCAAGGCATGGGCCACCGCCGGCAAGTCACTGCCGCACTGGTCGATCGGCCAGTACCGGGCCTCGACCCCGATCCAGTCCTCCCAGTTGCGCGCCGGAGACCTGGTGTTCTGGGGCGACTCCGGTGACTCGTCCTCGATCTTCCACGTCGCCCTGTACGCCGGCGACGGCATGATCATCCACGCTCCTCGCACCGGCCGACCGGTCGTCAAGGAGTCGATGTACTACTGGCGGGCCCCCAACTTCTACGCCCGCCCCTGATCGGGGTTGGCGCGAGGAAGCCGCGGGTAACCTCGGCGTCATGACCGCCGACTCCACCGCTCAGCCGTCCCGCCAGGTCCACGTCGACGTGCCCGCCCTCACCGAGCTCCTCGACGGCCAGCACGGCGCCGTGCGCGAGCAGGTGCGGACCAACCTCGTCAAGCACGCCGACGTCCTCGTCGACGCGGAGACGATGGACCGCGACGCCTTCCGTGACCGGGTCAAGGACGTCGTCCTGGCCATGGCCGAGACCGGGGCCACCGGGCTCGGGATCCCCGAGGCGTACGGCGGTGGCGGCAACATCGGTGCATCGATCGCCGCCTTCGAGACCCTGGCCCTGGGCGACCTGTCGGTGCTGACCAAGGTGGGCGTGCAGTTCGGCCTGTTCGGCGGCGCGATCCTGCAGCTCGGCACCAAGCCGCACCACGACAGGTGGCTGGCTGACCTGACCGCCGGTCGGGTGATGGGCTGCTTCGCGATGACCGAGACCGGCCACGGGTCCAACGTCGCCGACATCGAGACGGTTGCCCGCTTCGACGTCGAGACGGACGAGTTCGTCATCACCACCCCGCACGACTCCGCGCGCAAGGAGTACATCGGCAACGCGGCGCGTCACGGCGAGCTCGCGGTGGTCTTCGCCCAGCTCGAGGTGAGCGGTGAGCAGCACGGCGTGCACGCCATCGTCGTACCGATCCGGGTCGACGGCGAGCCCGCCCCGGGCGTGCGCATCGCCGACTCGGGCCACAAGCTCGGACTCAACGGTGTCGACAACGGTCGGCTCTGGTTCGACGACGTGCGGGTGCCGCGCGAGAACCTGCTCAACCGCTTCGCCAGCGTCAGCTCCGACGGGGTCTACTCGAGCGAGATCGAGAGTCAGGGACGCCGCTTCTTCACCATGCTCGGCACCCTCATCCAGGGCCGGGTCAGCGTCGGTGGCGCTGCCATCAACGCCTCCAAGGTCGCGCTCACCGTCGCGGTGAAGTACGCCGACCGCCGACGTCAGTTCGAGAGCGGCGAGGAGGGCACGGAGCAGCTGCTCCTCGACTACGGCATGCACCAGCGACGCCTGCTGCCGCTGCTGGCGAAGACGTACGCCCTGCACTTCGCCCAGGAGGTGGTCGCCGACCAGCTCCACGAGGTCTTCTCGCACACGTCCGGTTCGGCCGACGACAAGGCGGTCCGCCTGCTGGAGTCCCGCGCGGCCGGCACCAAGGCGATCGGCACGTGGCACGCGACCCGCACCATCCAGGAGTGCCGCGAGGCCTGTGGCGGTGCCGGCTACATGAGCGCCAACCGGTTCGCCGCGTTGAAGGCCGACACCGACGTCTTCACCACCTTCGAGGGCGACAACCACGTCCTCTACCAACTCGTCGCCAAGGGTCTGCTCACCGACTACTCCAGCGGTTTCTCCGACATGGACCAGTTCGGGATGGTCAGGTTCGTCGCAGGTGTGGCGGTCGAGACCGTGCTCGAGAAGGCCGCGGTGCACAAGCTGCTTGAGCGGATCAAGGACGTGCTCCCGGGCGGCAACGAGGACGAGTGGGACCAGGAGGCCGGCCTGCTGGACCCGAACTACCAGGTCGCGATGCTGCGCTTCCGCGAGGACCACATGCTCGGTGGCGTGGCCAAGCGGATCAAGGGCGGCGTCGATCGTGGCGGCAACCCGGGCGAGGTCTTCTCGAACGTTCAGGACCACGTCATCGCCACGGCCCGCGCCCACGTCGAGCGCCTCGTCCTGGAGGCGTTCGTCTCCAAGCTCGAGACCATGCCTGAGGGTGACAACAAGGTCGCGCTCAACCTGATGTGCGACCTCTTCGCGCTCTCGGTGATCGAGGGCGACCGTGCCTGGTTCATGGAGCACGGCCGGCTGACGGTCCAGCGCTCCAAGGCAATCACCGCCGAGGTCAACGCGTTGTGCCGCAAGGTCAGGCCCATCGCCGTCGACCTGGTCGATGCCTTCGGTGTGCCGGTCGAGATGCTGCGCGCAGAGGAACTGATCGGCTGAGGTCGCTGCGCGGTGGTAGCACCTCCGCGCGGACCGCCCCGCCCGCTGCGGCAACTGTCGGGTTGGAGACGTTCTTGCACGTCAAACCGTCTCCAACCCGACAGTTGGTCACTCGACCAGTGGGCCCAGCGCGCAACTGGCGACTTCATGTCGCCAGCGGGCGTTCAGCTGACATCAACCCACCATCTACTTACGTTCGATGGCCGCAGACGTACGCGAGATGCCCCGGCGGCTCTCGCGCTACTCCCTAGGGTGATCGGCATGGGGAAGAAGAAGCGTCTAGAGGAGCTGTTGCGGGCGGTGGGAGTCGGCCGTCCGAGCGCGGAGAAGGGGCGCGGTGACGACCGGGGAGTGAGGAGTGGGGGGAGCCCGCCGAGGGTGAGGAGATCGCGGCGGGTGATCCGCGCGTACGTCTCCTGCCGGACCCCGCGGAGGTCTTCGTCGCCGACCAGGCCTGGCTGGGTGACGTGCTCATGCCCGTGCTCGCGGTCGACCTGTCGGCCATAAACCCGGCCTGGTCGGGGTGGCTGCCCGTGGTGGATCCGGTCGAGCCGGTCCGCGACGTGCAGGGCTCCGTCGGTGAGGAGACGGAGGAGTTCCACGACGAGCACGCCGGCGACGCCTGGATGGCCCTACGCCTCGAGGAGGATGGTCGGCTCCGGTTCCTGGGGAAGCGTCAGTACTTCCTGCACGAGTTGCTGCGTGAGCGCGGCGACCTGCGCGGGTCGCAGGTCGAGGACCACTACGGATGCGACGCCCTGTCGCGCGCCGAGTTCACCCGCCGATGGCGAAGTGGGGAACGGGACGAGGAAGAGTTGTTCATCCTCGGTGGTGATCTCTACGAGGGGAACTGGACGGCCGTCGAGCCGCCGAGGGCCTACCGGTACGTCGAGCCGAACGACGAGGGTACGCCGTCCGTGACGCTCGCGGACGGACGCCCGTTCCGACTCGTGGGCGAAACCCATCGCTGGTCCTGGTCTGACGAGGGAGTCGCGACACTGCTGGTGATGTTCGAGCCCGAGACCCGGACGGTGCTCCTCACCTTCGAGTACGACTGATCTGCGGCCGCGGCCTGCGCCGGCGGCAACTGTCGGGTTGGAGACGTTCTTGCGCGTCAAACCGTCTCCAACCCGACAGTTGGTACTCGGGCCTCGGCAACTGGCGACTTCATGTCGCCAGCGGGCGTTCAGCTGACATCAACCCACCAGTTTGCGTACGCCCGCCAGCCGGCCAGGCCGGCGCCTTGGGGTCGGCGTGCGTCGGTGGCACAGAAACGACGAACGCCCCACGCCGAGTGGCGTGGGGCGTACGTACGAGTGGAGCAGGCGACTCAGTGGTGGCCGGGGGTGTTCTTCGCGCGCTCGAAGGAGGCGAGCACCTCGGCCTCGGCCTCGGCGCGGCCGACCCAGTCGGCACCTTCGACGGACTTGCCGGGCTCGAGGTCCTTGTAGACCTCGAAGAAGTGCTGGATCTCCAGGCGGTCGAACTTGGAGACGTGGTTGATGTCGCGCAGGTGCTCCTGGCGGGGGTCCGAGGAGGGAACCACGAGGACCTTGTCGTCGCCGCCGGCCTCGTCGGTCATCCGGAACATGCCGATCGCGCGGCACCTGATCAGGCAGCCGGGGAAGGTCGGGGCCTGGAGGATCACCATGGCGTCGAGGGGGTCACCGTCGAGGCCGAGGGTGTTCTCGATGTAGCCGTAGTCGGTCGGGTAGGCAGTAGAGGTGAAGAGCATGCGGTCGAGGCGCAGGCGCCCGGACTCGTGGTCGACCTCGTACTTGTTGCGCTCACCCTTGGGGATCTCGACCAGTACGTCGAACTCCAGCACGTCACTCACCTCGTCGTTGTGTGTTGCTTCAGACCGTCGTTCCAGCGTGGGAGCGCGCCGCAGGGGCGTACCGACACACTGATGCCGGTCAGTGTCGCGCACAATGGCCCCCGACACACACTCGGGAGGGGGTAATCGTGAGACGACGTGACGCAGGCCACAACGGCAGTGCCGGTGACGGCCCAGGTGACGGCCCGGGTGGCGGCTCAGGTGGCAGCGACGGTCAGGGGTCAGTTGCGCCGGGTACGCGCCCCCGCCGTCGTGGCCCCGGCCGATTCGCGCTGATCGCCCCGGTGGTCCTGGTGCTCGCCCTCCTCGGCACCGCCTTCGCCGCCGACGAGTACGCCTGGGGCCCCACCCACCTCGGCTGGAAGGGGGGCGACCCCGACACCGACCCCGCGGCCGTCGTACTGCCGGCCGGTCTGGAGTTGCCCGCGGCCCAGGAGCCCGAGCCCCCCGCGCAGCCCGCTGTCGGCGAGGCACTGTCACCCGAGGCCGTACGCCGGGCCCTGGCACCCGCCCTGAGGGACCCCGACCTCGGACGCAGCGTCGTGGCAGCCGTGGCCGACCTCGGCGGCAACGAACCGGTCTTCACCCTGGGGCAGGGCACGGTCGTCCCGGCCTCCACCACCAAGCTCCTGACTGCGGTGGCTGCGCTGGCAGTGATGGACCCCGGGACCACGTTCGAGACCAAGGTGGCGCGGACGGGTGCCGACCAACTCTTCCTGGTCGGCGGCGGCGATCCGTTGCTGGCCAGTGAGCCCCAGCTGAACGCCTGGCCGGCCCGCGCCGACGTCGTCACGTTGGCCCGGCAGACCGCCGAGACGCTGCGCGCCGAGCAGGTGTCGCGGGTGCGGTTGTCCTACGACGCCTCACTCTTCGCCGGACCGGGTGACAATCCCGGGTGGGAGTCGAGCTACGTCCCCGACGGTGTCGTCGCGCCGATCTCCTCACTCATGGTCGACATGGGCCATCACCCCCGCGGCTGGGGGCGCGTGGACGACCCGAGCCGCACGGCCGCGGACGCCTACGCCGATGCCCTGCGCGCCGAAGGCATCAAGGTGGCGCGGATCCGTCCTCGTACGACCCCCACGGCCGCGACCACGGTGGCGACGGTGACCTCGGCGCCGCTCGAGGACATCGTCCGGCGGGTCCTCGACGTCTCCGACAACGAGGGCGCCGAGGTCCTTGCCCACCATGTCGGGCTGGCCGAGGAGGGGGAGGGGTCCTTCGTCGCCGGGGCGCGCGGCACACTCGCAGCGCTGGACCGGCTCGGGGTGGATCTCTCCGACGCCGCACTCTTCGACGGCTCCGGGCTCTCCCGGAAGAACCGGCTGACCGCCCGCACCCTGGTCGATGTCCTGCGGGTGGCGGCCGCCGACGGCAACCCCGAGTTGCGTGCCGCGGTCGACGGCCTTCCGGTGGCTGGCTTCACCGGCTCACTCACCTCACGCTTCGCCGACGAGGGCGAGGACGGACTCGGGCGGGTGCGCGCCAAGACCGGCACCCTGACCGGCGTCCATGCGCTCGCCGGTCTGGTCACCGGCGCCGACGGGACACCGATGGTCTTCGTGGTCGCCGCCGACCGGGTCGTCCCGGCCCGTACGCTCGACGCCCGCCAGGCGCTCGACGTCGCGGCTGCGGCGCTCGCCGCCTGCCTCTGCGGCGCTCCCTGAGCGCTGGCCGGCGTCCCTTGCGGCGTCCCTTGCCTGTCGTCCGCTGGTGCGGTTGGTTAGTGTCGCGTCATGAAGCACAAGGCCGAGGCGCCATCGATGATCGACTGGGAGTTCGCCGTCAGGGTCGGCAGTCGCACGGTCCCGGCCTCCCCGAACGTCACCGCGGCCGAGGCCGCGGCCGTGGTCGCCGAGCTGCGCGAGGGCGCGCGGCGCTCGACCGCCCTCGTGCGCGACTTCACCGGTCTGCAGGCGCCTGACGACAGCGCGCCTGTCCTGGTCGTCGACCGACCGGGTTGGATCCGGGCCAACACCGAGTCGTTCGCCTCCCTGATGGATCCGGTCGTGGCCAAGCTCGCGGCCAAGCACCCGGGCTCTTCCGGCGGGCTCACCCACGCCATCGGTTCGCGCGTTACCGGCGCCGAGGTGGGCGCGTTGCTCGGCTTCCTGGGCAACAAGGTCCTGGGCCAGTTCGACCCCTTCCACGAGCCGAGCGGGCGACTGCTCCTGGTGGCGCCCAACATCGTTCACATCGAGCGCGAGCTCGAGGTCGACCCGACCGACTTCCGCCTGTGGGTCTGCCTGCACGAGGAGACCCACCGGGTGCAGTTCACGGCTGTCCCGTGGCTGCGGGACCACATCAGGTCGCTGGTCACCCAGGTCACCGAGTCGGTGGAGCCGCAGGTCATGTTCGGCGACCTCCTCGAGAAGGTCACCGAGTTGGTGAAGCGCGACCGGGACGAGCCGGGTGCCGGGCTCATGGACCTGATGAGCAGCCCTGCCCAGCGCGAGATCATCGACCAGATCACCGCCGTGATGTCCCTGCTGGAGGGCCACGCCGACGTGGTGATGGACGGTGTCGGTCCCTCGGTGATCCCGTCCGTCGTCGAGATCCGCAAGAAGTTCACCCAGCGACGTGGGGGCGCCGGCGCGCTCGACCGCCTCATCCGTCGTCTCCTCGGACTGGACGCCAAGATGGCGCAGTACCGCAACGGCGCCGTCTTCGTGCGCAAGGTCGTCGACGAGATCGGCATGGAGGGCTTCAACGCCATCTGGGGATCACCGCAGACACTGCCCTCGAAGACCGAGATCCACGATCCGCAGGCCTGGATCTCCCGGGTCCACGGTTGAGGCCGGTACGGTCCCGGGCGTGACCCTCGATCCTGCGGTGGCGGCCGTACGCCTCGGCGTGCGCCGCACCCTCGGCGAGCTACCACCGGTCCCCGACGACGTACAGCGGGTGGTGGTGGTCGCCTGCAGCGGGGGCGCCGACTCGCTGTCCCTGCTGGCGGCGACCGTCTTCGAGGCCCGCGCGAGCGGCGACCGCGTCGTCGGCGCCACCGTCGACCACGGTCTGCAGGAGGGGTCGCGGGAGCAGGCGGCTCGGGTGCTGGAGCAGATGCGGGCCCTGGGGGTCGACGAGACGTACGGCGTCGCGGTCACGGTCGAGGGTGCCGGTCGTGGACCGGAGGCGGCGGCACGGGAGGCCCGGTACGCGGTCCTCGCGCAGGTGGCCGATCGGGTCGGGGCGTCCGCGATCCTGCTCGGCCACACGCTCGACGACCAGGCCGAGACCGTGCTGATGGGTCTGGCCCGGGGCAGCGGAGGCCGCTCGATCGCAGGGATGCGCCGCGGGTTCGACCTCTACCGCCGACCCCTGCTCGACGTACGTCGTGCCCAGACCGAGGCCGCCTGCCGGGCCGAGGGGATCGACTTCTGGTCCGACCCGCACAACGTCGACCCGCGCTTCCTGCGTGCCCGCGTACGCCGTGACGTGCTGCCGGTGCTCGAGCGCGAACTGGGCCCCGGGGTCGCTGAGACCCTGGCCCGTACGGCGGACTCGTTGCGCACCGACATGGAGGCGCTCGACGAGCTCGCCGAGAACCATCTCGAGTCGGCCACGCCGCTCACGGCGTCGGCCCTGGGTGCGCTGCCCACCGCCGTACGTCGTCGGGTGCTGCGCCTGGCTGCCCTGCGAGCCGGGGCCCTGGACGCCGAGCTCTCGCACTCCCACGTGGTCGGGATGGAGCAGTTGGTGACCGGGTGGCGCGGCCAGCGGTGGATCGACCTGCCCGGTCACCTGCGGGCCCTGCGACGGGACGGCACGGTGCTTTTCGAGCCGGCCCCGTCCCGACCCAACGCCGACTGAGAGTGACCGGGAGGGCGCGGGTATCGTGCTCGACATGGAGTCCTCCCACGTCGAGAACGACCTGGTCAATGTCCTCTTCACCGAGGCCCAGATCCAGGACCGCCTGAAGGAGATGGCCGAGCAGATCGCGGCCGACTACGAGGGGCGTGACCTGCTGATGGTCGGCGTGCTGCGAGGCGCCGTCATGGTGATGGCAGACCTGGCCCGGTCGCTGCCCATCCACGTGGAGATGGACTGGATGGCGATCAGCTCCTACGGCTCCGGCACCAAGTCGAGCGGAGTGGTGAGGATCCTCAAGGACCTCGACACCGACATCAGCGGCCGTCACGTCCTGGTCGTCGACGAGATCATCGACACCGGTCTGACGCTGAGCTGGCTGGTCAACAGCCTCGGCACCCGGGGCCCCGCCTCAGTCGAGATCGCCACGCTGCTCCGCAAGCCGGAGGCGCTGTCGATGCCGGTCGAGCCGAAGTACGTCGGCTGGGACATCCCCGACGAGTTCGTGGTCGGCTACGGCCTCGACTACAACGAGCGCTACCGCAACCTGCGCGACATCGGCACGCTGGCGCCGCACGTCTACTCCTGACCCGGGTGACCCCGCCCTGCCCGCCCTGCCCGGCCGGGCAGGTGAGCTGGCAGGTGGGCTGGCAGGTGGGCTGGGCGACGGACTAGATGGTTGTCATTTCACGCGGCCTGCGAGAATGACCCCGAACGACGGTCACCTCCGGCGCCATCCCCCAGTGGGTGCCGACGTGTAGCGTCACCGGAGTCTGCTGGTCGGTCGATCCTGGAGTGGAAAGAAGCCTGTGAAGCGCATATTCAAGGGCCCGTGGTTGTGGGTCGTGCTGGCCGCGTTCGGCGTGCTGCTGGCGATCCAGTTCCTGGCACCCGGCGACGGGTACGACGAGGTCACGACCTCGCAGATGAACGACTACATCGCCGAGGGGCAGATCGACGAGATCACCTTCATCGACGGCGACCAGGAGATCCAGGCCGTCCTCGACGAGGGCGTGCGTGAGGACAACGACAAGGTCACGTCGTTCTGGCTGAGCGAGACCCAGTCCGGCATCGAGCAGGCTGTGCGTGAGCAGCACGCCGAGGGCAACATCTCGAAGTACAACACCGAGGTGCCGCAGTCGAGCATCCTCGGCTCGATGCTGATCACGATCGTCCCGTTCCTGCTGATCGTGCTCCTCTTCGTCTTCCTGATGAACCAGGCCCAGGGTGGTGGCGGACGCGGCGTGATGCAGTTCGCCAAATCCAAGGCCAAGCTCATCACCAAGGACATGCCCAAGACGACGTTCGCCGACGTCGCGGGCGCCGAGGAGGCGCTCGAGGAGCTCGGGGAGATCAAGGAGTTCCTCGCCGAGCCCGCCAAGTTCCAGGCGGTCGGCGCCAAGATCCCCAAGGGCGTCCTGCTCTACGGTCCCCCCGGGACCGGAAAGACCCTCCTCGCGCGCGCCGTCGCCGGTGAGGCAGGCGTCCCCTTCTACTCCATCTCCGGCTCCGACTTCGTCGAGATGTTCGTGGGTGTCGGCGCGAGCCGCGTCCGCGACCTCTTCGAGCAGGCCAAGGAAAACGCCCCCGCCATCGTCTTCATCGACGAGATCGACGCCGTGGGTCGGCACCGCGGCGCCGGCATGGGCGGCGGTCACGACGAGCGGGAGCAGACCCTCAACCAGCTCCTCGTCGAGATGGACGGCTTCGACGTGCGCGGCGGGGTCATCCTGATCGCGGCGACCAACCGACCCGACGTGCTCGACCCGGCGCTGCTGCGTCCGGGGCGGTTCGACCGCCAGATCCAGGTCGACGCCCCCGACCTCAAGGGCCGCCACAAGATCCTGCAGGTCCACTCGCGCGGCAAGCCCATGGGCCCCGACATCGACCTGCGCTCGGTCGCGCGCCGCACCCCCGGCTTCACCGGCGCCGACCTGGCCAACGTGCTCAACGAGGCTGCGTTGCTCACCGCGCGCAACGACGAGAAGCTGATCACCAACTCGGCCCTCGACGAGGCCATCGACCGCGTCATCGCGGGCCCGCAGCGTCGTACCCGCCTGATGAGCGAGCACGAGAAGCTCATCACCGCCTACCACGAGGGTGGCCACGCCCTCGTGGCCGCGGCCCTGCCGGGCACCGACCCGGTGCACAAGATCACGATCCTGCCGCGTGGCCGCGCCCTCGGTTACACGATGGTGCTGCCCGACGAGGACAAGTACTCCCAGACGCGCAGTGAGCTGCTCGACAAGTTGGCGTACATGCTCGGTGGCCGTGCGGCCGAGGAGCTGGTCTTCCACGACCCGACCACGGGCGCTGGCAACGACATCGAGAAGGCGACCAGCGTCGCCCGGGCGATGGTCACCCAGTACGGCATGACCGAGACCCTCGGCGCGGTGAAGCTCGGCAGCGACAACTCCGAGCCCTTCCTGGGCCGCGACATGGGGCACACCCGCGACTACTCCGAAGCCGTGGCCGCCACGGTCGACGACGAGGTCCGCAAGTTGCTGACCACGGCCCACCAGGAGGCCTTCGACATCCTCCACGAGAACCGTGACGTCCTCGACGCGCTGGTGCTCGCGCTGATGGACCGCGAGACGCTCGACAAGGCAGAGGTGGCCGAGGTCTTCGAGGCCCTGCGCCGTCGCCCGCGTCGTCCTGCCTGGACCGGGTCCGACACGCGCGTTCCCTCCACCGTCCCGCCGATCATCGTGCCGCAGGCGATCAAGGACCGCGACGCGGCCGCTGCCTCCGCGCTGGACAAGGACGACGTCCGTGGGCACAACGACGAGGGCGGAGTGGTCATCACCCCTCCCGGCCCCGGCGGTGACATCCACGGTGACCCGAGCATTGATCCCTCGACGGCGGCCGGACCGCCCGACCCGACGGAGCCGCACCCGTGACCGACCCCATCGGCCTGGCTGAGCGTTCTCCCGCCGACGTGCCCGACTTCGACCACCCCAGGGCGGAGGCGGCCATCCGTGAGTTGCTCGCCGCGATGGGCGAGGACGTCGAGCGCGAGGGCCTGCGTGAGACCCCCGCTCGGGTGGCCCGGGCGTACGCGGAGCTCACCGTGGGTCTGCGGCAGCAGGCCGAGGACGTCCTCACCACGACGTTCGACCTGGGCCACGACGAGATGGTCCTCGTGCGCGGCATCGAGCTCTGGTCGATGTGCGAGCACCACCTGGTGCCGTTCACCGGGGTCGCCCACGTCGGTTACATCCCGGCCGAGAGCGGCAAGATCACCGGCCTCTCCAAGTTGGCGCGCCTCGTCGACGTCTACGCCAAGCGACCCCAGGTGCAGGAGCGGCTCACCACCCAGATCGCCGACGCCATGACCGGGATCCTCGAGGCCCGGGGCGTGATCGTGGTGATCGAGGCCGAACACCTCTGCATGACGATGCGCGGGGTCCGCAAGGCCGGCGCCCGCACCATCACCTCAGCGGTCCGTGGCCAGATGCGTGACGCAGCCACCCGCACGGAGGCAATGGCTCTGATCCAGTCCGGCACCAGATGACCGGCGCCTCATGACCGGCGCCGGCGCCGGAGTGTCCCGGTCCTCGTCCCAGTCCTCGTCACTGTCCTCGTCACTGTCCTCCTCGAGACCGGGGCCGTTGGTGATGGGGATCGTCAACGTCACTCCGGACTCCTTCTCCGACGGAGGCAACTGGGCCGAGTCAGAGGCTGCGATCGCCCATGGGCACCGTCTGCTCGCCCAAGGGGCTGACGTCCTCGACATCGGTGGTGAGTCGACCCGCCCGGGAGCGACCCGTCCGGTGCTGGCCGAGGAGCTGGACCGGGTGGTCCCGGTGATCTCCGCGCTCGCAGCGGCCGGTGCCCGGATCTCCGTCGACACCATGCGGTCCGAGGTTGCCCGGGAGGCCGTGGCCGCGGGCGCCGAGATCGTCAACGACGTCAGCGGAGGGTTGGCCGACCCAGCCATCCTCGACGTGGTCGCCGAGACCGACGCCCTCTACGTCGCGATGCACTGGCGCGCCCACGCCGACCACATGCAGTCCTTCACCACCTACGAGGACGGTGTGGTGGCGGGCGTACGCCGTGAGTTGGGGCTGCGCCTGGACGCAGCGCGCGCCGCCGGGGTGCGTGACGAACAGATCGTGCTCGATCCCGGCCTCGGCTTCGCCAAGACGGCTGACCACAACTGGGAGCTCCTGGCCGGTCTGGAGGAGTTGGAGGAGTTCGGGTTGCCCCTCCTGGTCGGGGCGTCGCGCAAGACCTTCCTCGGGGCGCTGCTGGCTGCCCCGGACGGGACCCCACGCCCGATCGACGGGCGGGAGTACGCGGGCGCAGCCCTGGCCGTCCTCCTCGCCCAGCGAGGCGTGTGGTGCCTGCGGGTCCACGACGTCGCGGCCACCTGCGACGCGTTGGCGGTGTGGGCGCGCCTGCAGACCGGCGAAGCCGCGACCCGCCGTTCGGAAGGACGACCATGAGTGTCTCCGGCCCCCCTCGCCCCGACCCGCAGATCGACGAACTGACCGTGAGCGGCATCGAGTGCTTCGGCCATCACGGTGTCTTCGACTTCGAGCGCCGCGAGGGACAGGTCTTCGTCATCGACCTGACCCTCGGCATCGACACCCGTCGCGCCGCAGCGAGCGATGACCTGTCCGACACCGTGCACTACGGGCTCCTCGTGGACCGGGTCAAGGCAGCGGTCGAGAGCGACCCGGTCGACCTCATCGAGACCCTGGCAGAGCGGATCTCGAATGTTGCTCTGACCTTCGACGGTGTTGAATGGGTCCGAGCAACCGTCCACAAACCGGATGCGCCGATCGAGGCAACGTTCACCGACGTGGCCCTGAGCATCACAAGAAACAAGAGGACCGACACGTGACCGAGACGCCGAACCCGCACATCATCGACGCCGACGCCCTCACCGGCGAGATGCACCCGATCCGCCGGGTCGTCCTCTCTCTGGGATCCAACCTCGGCGAGCGCCGGGCCTCCCTCCAGGGGGCCGTGAACGCGATGGCGGACACCCCCGACGTCTGGATGACGAGCGTCTCCGCGGTCTACGAGACCGAGCCGGTCGACTCGCCCGACGGGTCGCAGAAGTACCTCAACGCGATCGTGCTGCTCGACACCACGCTCCCTGCGCACCGTCTCCTTGACCGTGCCCTGACCATCGAGCAGGCCTTCGACCGCGAGCGCAGCTCGGAGGAGCGCAATGCTCCGCGCACGCTCGACGTCGACCTGATCCAGGTCGGCGACCGGCGAGCCAACGACGACCTGCTGGTCCTGCCGCACCCGCGTGCCGCCGAGCGCGGCTTCGTGCTCGTGCCCTGGCACGAGATCGAGCCCGACGCGGTGCTCCTCGACCACGGTCCGATCGCGGAGCTGATCGAGAAGGTCGACGTCAGCGGCGTCGTCAAGCGCGAGGACATCACCCTCGACCTCCCGTGAGCCGGGCATGAGGGACCACACCCCCCACCAGGGTGGGACCGACGACGAGTCGGACGCCCCCGAGGTCTCCTCATCCCACCTGACCCCGCTCGGGGCCGGGCCGCTCGTGACCGGAGTCGCGGTCGGGTTCGTCTTCGGTTGGCTCTTCCGCGGGGCTGCCGACGGACTCGGTCTGGCCGGTCCGGTCTCCTGGATCCAGGCGGCGGGGCTCTGGTTCCTGGCTGTCCTGCTCGGCGGGGTGGCGGTGGTGACGGCCCGCGCCGTGCGTCGTCGTGACGTGACCCTCGACGCCCAGCGCATGGTCAACCGACTGGTCCTGGCCCGGGCAGCGGCCCTCTCCGGCGCCCTCCTGGCCGGCGGATACGCCGGTTACGCGCTCACGTGGCTCGACTCCCACCCCGACTTGGTCCTCGCGCGGGTGGGAGTGGGTCTGGTCGCTGCTGCCGGGGGCGTGGCCGTGCTGGTCACAGGCAAGTGGTTGGAACGGGCGTGTCGAGTACCCAAGGACGACTCTCACCCCTAACCTGAGGGTCATGACTTCCCCGTCTCGTCCCCAGGCCCGCCGACGTCAGCGCAGCACGCGCGTGACGGTCGCCGCCGGTCTCCTCGTACTCGCGGCCGTCCTCGTCATCGGGGCAGTCGCCACTGGCCAGTCCTTCCTGGTCCTCCTGTCGGCCCTCGCCGCCGTCGCCCTGGGTGCAGCCTCCACCCGGATCACCTACGCCGAGCTGACCCAGACCCGGCGTGACGCCGCCGCTGACCGGGCCCGCCAGGCCCAGGCCTACCGCGACATCACCGCGCGTCGGGCCGCAGAGAACGTCGCCTTCGCCTCGGACATGCGTTCGCGCATCTCCGAGCGTCAGGAAGTCATCAGCCACCTCGAGATCGAGCTGGGCAAGGCGCTCGAGCGGGCTGCCACGGCCACGCTGAAGATGAGCTCGGAGGCCCGTCGTGCCGACCTCGCCGAGTCGAGCGTCGCCCGGGTGAGCGCGGCTCTCGACGAGTCCGAGTCGTTGGCCGCCGAAGCCATCGTCCGCGTCGCCGAGCTGGAGGCCGAGCTCGACACGATGCGCGGCGAGCTCGACGCCTGGAAGATGGAAGCCACCGCGGAGCGTCGCAAGCGCGCCTGAGCAGAAGTCGTACGAGATCAGCCCCCGGAGTCACTCCGGGGGCTGATCTCATTTCGTCGCTGGTCCGGCTCCGGACCCAGGGTCAGGCGGGTTCGCCCGCCTCGAGGGGCTCGAGCGGGGCGGGCGGCGGCGGCATCTCGTAGTCACGCAGCTGCAACCACTGGGTCGGGATCCCGGCCGGGTCCAGCACGTCGGCGGGGATGCTCAGCAACGTGCCGTCCTCGTTGCGCTCCCAGCCGGCGTCGCCACGTCCGAGGATGTGGTCGACCAACGCGACGGCGTCGTCGCGGCGGTCCTCGGCCACCAGTGCGGCGCAGACCCGCCAGTCCGGGGTCAGGCAGCTCCAGTGCACCTGCTCCGGCTCCCACAGGGAGAGCTGGCCGCGGCGCAGCTCCTCCCACCAGTCGTCGGAGCACCCGGGGATCGAGCTGTAGTAGCTGGGCATGTCACCGGGCATCACCCAGTCCCGGAAGAGGCGCGTGACCTCCCAGTGGTCGTGGGCGAGCACCAGGTCGTACGCCATCCGCTTCGTCTTCCACCGATCGACCAGGTCGGCCAGGGAGGCACGCTGCTGGGTGATCGAGGAGCCGTCGCTGCGGATCTGCCAGCGGTAGACCACCTTGTCGATGACGTCGAAGGTGCCGGCCAGGTAGGCACGGGTGGTGGTCGGCTGGTCCTCGTAACGCACGCCGTCGGCCCAGCGGATGCCGTGCTCGTCCCAGAAACTGCGCCGGAAGAGCTTGTTGACCGCGAAGACGTCACCCAGGATCTCGGGGTGGTCCTCGATCCGGATCCCGTGCCGGACCTCGCCGTGCAGCCGCACCAACCAGTCGGGCTCAGCGACGCGCTCCGGCTGGCCGGGCGCCGAGAAGACCTGGACCAGGGACGCGGTCACGAAGTCGGAGCCGGTCTCCTCCAGGGTCGCGACCATGTCGGCCAGCGCGGTGGGTTCGAAGACGTCGTCGGAGTCCAGGTAGGCCAGGTAGTCACCGGAGACCTTGATGGTCCCGCGGTTGCGGGCCCGCCCCAGGCCACCGTTCTGCACGTGCAGGACCGTGATCCGGGAGTCGCGCGCGGCGTACTCCTCGGCGATCTCACCGCAGCGATCGGGTGAACCGTCGTCGACGACCACCGCGGTCCACCTGGTCCAGGTCTGGGCGATCAGGCTGTCGAGGCAGGCGGACAGGTACTGCTCGGTGCCCCACGCGGGAACGACGACACCGACGGTGGGCCTGCGCAAGCGGCGCAGGAGTGCCTTCTTCATGGGCGCTACCGTAGCGCCCCGCCCGGCGGGTGGGGCAGGTCACAACCTGGTCCCGTTCCCGCCGGGGAAGAAGGGGGCGTACGCTCACGTTGAACAAACGACCGGCTGGGCAGTCTCCAGTCGGTCGGACCACAACGTCAGAGCAATCGTCTGGTACCCACACCGGTCCCCTCGGGGATGGTCGGAGGGACTGAAACGTGAGGCCTTGAATGAACACCACCATGAAGGTGGGTGTGGTCGGTGCCGGTCGTGTCGGTGCCGTCCTCGCCGCCGCACTGCAGGCTGCCGGCCATGAGGTCGTCGCGGCCGCCGGTGAGTCAGACGCGTCCCGTCGGCGTATCGCGGCGCTCCTTCCCGGCGTACGCGTCGCGAAGCCCAGTGCCGTCGCCAAGGCCTGCGACCTGCTCCTGCTCACGGTCCCCGACGACACCCTGGCCAACGTGGTCTCGATGCTCGCCGCCTCGGGTGCCCTGCGCCCCGGGCAGGTGGTCGCCCACAGCTCGGGACGTCATGGCCTGGCCGTGCTCGACCCGGCAGCCGCAGTGGGTGCCCGGGTCGTCGCGTTGCACCCGGCGATGACCTTCACCGGTACGTCCGTCGACCTGCCCCGGTTGACGGGCTGCGTCTTCGGGGTCACCGCTGCCGAGGGCGAGCGCGAGCTCACCGCTGGCCTCGTCGCCGACCTCGGCGGGAAGGCGATGTGGGTGCCCGAGGCGCACCGCACGCTCTACCACGCAGGTCTGGCCCACGGCGCCAACCACCTGGTCACCGTGGTGACCGAGGCGATGGAGATGTTGCGCGCCGCCGGTGCCGACGACCCTGCCGGCACCCTGCGCCCCTTGCTCTCCGCGGCCCTCGACAACGCCCTGCGCGACGGCGACGCCGCCCTGACGGGACCGATCGTCCGCGGCGACGTCGAGACCGTCACGGCCCACCTGAGTGACATCCGCGCGCACGCCCCGCAGACCCTGGGCTCGTACGTCGCCCTGGCCCGCGCCACCCTGGCCCGGGTCCTCACCGACGGACGCCTCCTGCCGATCCGTGCCTCCCGCATCGCTGCGTCCCTCGACGCCTCGGTGGCGGCGGAGGCAGCCCGGCTCGAGGAACCGCGTACGAGTCTCGAGGAGCTCCGATGAGCATCCAGACCCAGGACCGCGTCGGGACGACGGCCCGGACCCCGGTGCTCGCCCGCAACCGCGTCGAGCTCGCCGAGCTCCTCGCCGGTGCCCGGGCCGCCGGCGCCCGCGTCGGCTACGTCCCCACCATGGGCGCACTCCACGAAGGCCACGCCAGCCTGATGGCCGAGGCCCGACGCCAGGTCGGGGACGACGGCCAGGTCGTCATCTCGATCTTCGTCAATCCGCTGCAGTTCGCGCCGGGCGAAGACCTGGACCGCTACCCGCGGACCCTCGACGCGGATCTCGAGGTCGCGGCCAGCCAGGGTGTCGACATCGTCTTCGCCCCTGACGCCGACGAGGTCTACCCGGGCGGGGTCCGTGCCGGTGAGACCGACGAGGCGATCACCGTCGATCCCGGTCCGCTGGCCACCGAGCTCGAGGGAGCCGTACGCCCGACCCACTTCCGCGGCGTGCTCACCGTGGTCGCCAAGCTCTTCGGTCTCGTACGTCCCGACGTGGCGGTCTTCGGTGAGAAGGACTACCAGCAGCTCGTGCTGGTGCGTCAGATGGCCGAGAATCTCTGCACCGGGGTCGAGGTCGTCGGCGCGGAGACGGTGCGCGAGCCCGACGGCATCGCGATGAGCAGCCGCAACCGCAACCTCTCGCCCGAGCTGCGACGGCGCGCCACGATGCTGTCGCAGACCCTCCGGGCAGCCGACGGGTCGGCGCGGTGGGGGATGGACGTGGCGTTGGAGTCGGCCCGTGCCGAGCTGCGTCAGGCCCACGGTGTCGACCTCGACTACCTGGAGTTCCGTCTGCCCGACCTCTCTCCCGTGCCCGAGGAGCTCCACGAGGAGACCGAGGTCCGCCTGCTGATCGCCGCCCGCCTGGGCGACACCCGCCTGATCGACAACATGCCCCTGATCCTGGGTGCCACGCGCCCCGCCGCTCGTGCCGCCACCCCTGCAGCAACCGAAGGAGACAGCTGATGCTGCGCACCATGATGAAGTCCAAGATCCACCGCGCCACCGTGACCCAGGCCGATCTGCACTACGTGGGGTCGGTGACTGTCGACGAGGACCTCCTCGAGGCCTCCGACATCCTGCCCGGTGAGCTGGTGCACATCGTCGACATCGACAACGGCGCGCGCCTGGAGACGTACACGATCGCGGGGGAGCGGGGCTCCGGCATCATCGGGATCAACGGCGCCGCCGCCCGCCTGGTGCACCCCGGCGACCTGGTCATCCTGATCGCCTACGGCCAGATGGAGAGCGCCGAGGCGAAGGCCTTCGAGCCCAGGGTCGTCTTCGTCGACGCCGACAACAAGATCATGGGCACCAGCGCCGACCCCGCCGACACCTTCGGTGCCGAGGACCTCGTGCGCGGCGACCTCGTCTCCAACTGATGACGACCGCCGAGGCGCCGTACGTCCCCGTCCTGGCGGGACGGCTCCGGGCCACCGAGCCCGGCTGGACCAGTCAGGCAGACGTGGTCGTGATCGGTTCCGGCATCGCGGGTCTCACCGCGGCCCTGCGCCTGCGCCAGGGCGTCGACAAGGTGCTGCTGATCACCAAGGACGTTCTGGCGGCCGGGTCGACCCAGTGGGCCCAGGGCGGTATCGCAGCGGCACTCGGCCCCGGGGACACCCCGCTGGAGCACGAGATCGACACGTTGGTCGCGGGCGCCGGCGCGTGTGACATCGAGGCCGTACGCGTCCTGGTCACCGAGGGCCCGGCGGCGGTGCACGAGCTGATCTCGCTGGGCACCAACTTCGACCACCACGAGGGTGAGCTGTCGTTGACGCGGGAGGGTGGCCACCACCGCGACCGGATCGCGCACGCCGGCGGTGACGCCACGGGCGCGGAGATCCAGCGTGCGCTGATCGCGGCGGTCCACGCGGCTCCCGAGATCGAGATCATCCAGCACGCCCTGGCCCTCGACCTGCAGCTTGCCGCCGACGGGGGCGTCGCCGGCGTGACCCTGCACGTGATGGGCGAGGGACAGCACGACGGCGTCGGCGCGATCCGTTGCCGGGCGGTCGTTCTCGCCGCGGGCGGCCTGGGCCAGGTCTTCTCCGCCTCGACCAACCCGCCCGTCTCGACGGGCGACGGGATGGCGTTGGCGCTGCGCGCCGGGGCGACCCTGCGTGACGTCGAGTTCGTCCAGTTCCACCCGACGGTGATGTACCTCGGGGCCGAGTCGATGGGGCAGCAGCCGCTGATCTCCGAGGCGGTCCGAGGCGAGGGTGCCTTCCTGGTCGACTTCGAGGGCAACCGACTCATGGAGGGCGTCCACCCGCTGGGTGACCTGGCGCCGCGTGACGTGGTGGCCAAGGCCATCACGCGCCGGATGATGGAGACCGGACGGGCCCACATGTGGCTCGACGCCCGTCACCTCGGTGCGGAGTTCTGGCAGCAGCGTTTCCCCACCATCCTGGCGACCTGCCGCACCCACGGCATCGACCCGACCGTTGACCTGATCCCGGTCTCCCCGGCCCAGCACTACGCGTCCGGTGGCATCGCGACCGACCTCTTCGGACGTACGGGCGTCCCCGGGCTCTACGCGACCGGCGAGGTGGCGTGCTCCGGCGTGCACGGCGCCAACCGACTGGCCTCCAACTCCCTGCTCGAGGGCCTGGTCTTCTCGCGCCGGATCTCCGACGTCCTGCCCGGTGAGCTGCGCGGGTGGAGCGACCCGGTGCCCGACACTCGCCCCGACGGCCTGGTCGACCCCGCCGCCCGTCCCCAGATGCAACGCGTGATGACCGACCAGGTCGGCGTCCTGCGTTCCGCCGACGGCATGGCGGGGGCCCTGGAGGCCCTCGGTGAGCTGGCCGAACGCACCACCGAGGTCGCCGCCACCGCGTCGTGGGAGACCACCAACCTGGTCGCCGTCAGCACGGCCCTGACGATGGCGGCCGTGGCCCGCGAGGAGACCCGCGGGTCGCACTGGCGTGAGGACCACCCCGAGCGCGACGACGTACGTTTCGGCGGCGGCCACTTCGACATCCGGCTGGTCAACGGGGTGCCGGTGCGGGAGTTCGTGGCCGCGGCCGCGACCGACCCGTCGGTGCCGCAGGTGGCCGACGCGACAGCCCTCCAGCCCGAGGGGGCCCACCGGTGACGCCGACCCAGACGTACGCGACCCTGCCGGCGATCGGTCTCGACGAGGTGCCGTCCGGGCTCGTCTCCGAGTTGACCGAGGCCGGCCTCGACGTCGAGTCCCTGTGGCGCCACCTGTCGCTGGCCCTGCTGGAGGACATCCCTCCCGGTCAGACCGACACCACCAGCACCGCGACGATCGCCGCCGAGGCACGCGCCAGCGGGGTCTTCGGCGCCCGGGAGTCCGGCGTCGTCGCCGGGCTCGGGGTCGCGGCCCTGGTCTTCCACGCCGTCATGGGTGACACCGTCGAGATCATCGACCGGGTCGCCGACGGCACGCCCGTGGTCGCCGGCGACGTGGTGATGCGGGTGGCCGGCCCGGCTCGCGGACTGCTGACCGCCGAGCGCACCGCCCTCAACTTCGCCTCCCACCTCTCCGGGGTCGCCACGGCAACGGCGCAGTGGGTCGCCGCGCTCGAGGGCACCCGCGCGCGGGTCCTCGACACCCGCAAGACGTTGCCCGGGTGGCGGGCGCTGCAGAAGTACGCCGTGCGCTGCGGCGGCGGGGTCAACCACCGCTTCGGTCTGGCCGACATGGCGATGGTCAAGGACAACCACGCCGTCGCCGCGGGCGGGGTGGTGCCGGCCCTGGAGGCGATCCGCTCGACCTTCCCCGGGCTTCCCGTCGAGGTCGAGGTGCAGAATCTGGACGAGTTGCGGGCGGTCCTCGCGGCCGACGGCGAACGGATCCTGCTCGACAACATGTCGACCGACGACATGACCGAGGCCGTACGCATCACCGACGGCCGCGCCGTGCTGGAGGCCTCCGGCGGACTGACGCTGGACCGGGCTCGTGAGGTCGCGCTGACCGGTGTCGACTTCATCTCGGTGGGTGCCCTGACCCACTCGGTCACGGTCTTCGACCTCGGCCTGGACCTGGACGAGGACTGAGCCGTGACGCTGCTCGCGGCCGACATCGGCAACTCGCACACCACCCTCGGGCTCTTCTGCGGCGAGGAGGTGGTGGCCCACTGGCGGGTCGCGACCGACGAGCGGCGCACCGCCGACGAGTGGTCGGTGCTGGTGCGAGGGCTGTTGAGGGAGGCCGACGTGGACGACGCGATCACCGGCGTCGCGGTCTGCTCGACGGTGCCGTCGGTGTTGGCGGAGTGGCGCGAGATGCTCACCACCCACTTCGGTGAGGTCACCTCGGTCATCGTCGAGCCGGGCGTACGCACCGGTGTGCCCGTGCTGACCGACAACCCGCGCGAGGTGGGAGCGGACCGGATCGTCAACTCGCTGGCGGCGCTGCGGATCTTCGGCGGCCCGGCGATCGTCGTCGACTTCGGCACCGCCATCACCTACGACGTCGTGAACCCGGCCGGCCAGTACGTCGGCGGCGCGATCGCCCCCGGCATCGAGATCTCGTTGGAGGCGCTGGGCCGACGCGGGGCGCAGCTGCGCAAGGTCGAACTGCTCCGGCCGCGGAGCGTGATCGCCAAGAACACCGTCGAGGCGCTCCAGTCGGGCATGGTCTTCGGCATGGCATCCCAGGTCGACGGCCTGGTCGCCCGGATGATCTCCGAGCTCGGCGTCGACCCCGACGACGTACGCGTCATCGCCACCGGCCACCTGGCGCCACTGCTGCTCGAGGAGGTCGAGTGCTTCACCGACCACGAGCCCTGGCTGACGTTGCAGGGCCTGCGCTTCGTCTTCGAGCGCAACTGCATGTGAGATGGCGCGAGCGCGCAGGGCAACGCTCCGCCGGGGAGTGTCAAGGCCATCGTCGCCAAACGTGTGCTGAAGACGATCAAGGTCGACAAGGACGGACGAATGCGGCTGAAGGCGCGAGGGATCAAGCCCGGAGTCCACGTCGTGAAGGTGCGCCACACATCGACTGCATTCGTGAATTCCGGAGGCACGATTGAATTGCAGGTCGTCGTCCGAAGGTGATGCCTGAATTCTCTCGGGTCGCCATGAAAGCGGCTCCTGAACAATTCGTTCAGGGGTGAGGTGAAGGGGGAACAATTGCCCCCCCTTCACTTTTCGGGTGTTGATCACGTAATGTCGGGTCGTTGTTCAATTCCCCCGACACCAGAGGTCAATTCATGGCGCAGAAGGTAAGCATCATTCTCATCGACGACCTGGACGGTTCGGACGCCACGGAGACCGTGACTTTCGGACTCGACGGTTCGACCTACGAGATCGACCTGAACGACAGCAACGCCGCAGCCCTGCGCGAGGCACTCGCCGGATATGTCGGCCACGCCCGCAAGGTGACCGGGGGCAAGCGCACCGGTGGTGCCCGCAAGACGTCCTCGGGCGGCAGCGGCGTCGACACCAAGGCCGTACGCGAGTGGGCCCGGGACAACGGCCACCAGGTCTCCGAGCGGGGTCGCGTGCCGGCCTCGGTCATCGAGGCCTACCAGGCAGCCAACTGACGTACGCACCCTCGACACCCTCGGCGCCCCACATCTTGGGGCTGCCGGGGGTGTCGTGCGTATCGGGCGCGTGTTCGCTGTCAGCGCATCCACTGGGCTTGTGGGTGGGAACACGTAGGCTGGTCTCGGGCGTTGAGCCCAGTGTCCCCACAGCTGCGTGCGCAGCGCATGCGGGGGATCCGAAGACGTGAGGAGTGCAGATGTTCGAGAGGTTCACCGACCGAGCCCGACGAGTGGTGGTGCTGGCCCAGGAAGAGGCCCGCATGCTCTCGCACAACTACATCGGCACGGAGCACATTCTCCTGGGCCTGATCCACGAGGGTGAGGGAGTCGCGGCGAAGGCGTTGGAGTCGCTCGACATCTCCCTGGAGGCCGTCCGTGCCCAGGTCGAGGAGATCATCGGCCAGGGCCAGCAGGCGCCCTCCGGCCACATCCCCTTCACCCCGCGCGCCAAGAAGGTGCTGGAGCTCTCCCTGCGCGAGGCCCTTCAGCTCGGCCACTCCTACATCGGCACGGAGCACATCCTGCTCGGGCTGATCCGGGAGGGTGAGGGCGTGGCCGCCCAGGTCCTGCAGAAGCTCGGCGCCGACCTCAACCGCGTGCGCCAGCAGGTGATCCAGCTGCTCTCCGGCTTCCAGGGCAAGGAGACCGCAGGAGCCGCCACCGGCGCCAACCAGCCCGGGGCCGAGACGCCGTCCTCCTCGCTGGTCCTCGACCAGTTCGGGCGCAACCTGACCCAGGCTGCTCGCGAGGGCAAGCTCGACCCGGTCATCGGTCGCGACCAGGAGATCGAGCGGGTCATGCAGATCCTCTCGCGTCGCACCAAGAACAACCCGGTCCTGATCGGGGAGCCCGGCGTCGGCAAGACGACCGTGGTGGAGGGGCTGGCCCAGGACATCGTCCGCGGCAACGTCCCCGACACCCTGCGCGACAAGCAGATCTACACCCTCGACCTCGGCGCCCTTGTCGCCGGCAGCCGCTACCGCGGTGACTTCGAGGAGCGCCTGAAGAAGGTGCTGAAGGAGATCAAGACCCGCGGCGACATCGTGCTCTTCATCGACGAGATCCACACCCTCGTCGGCGCGGGCGCTGCCGAGGGCGCGATCGACGCCGCCAGCATCCTCAAGCCGATGCTGGCCCGCGGTGAGCTCCAGACGATCGGTGCCACCACCCTCGACGAGTACCGCAAGCACCTGGAGAAGGACGCCGCTCTCGAGCGCCGCTTCCAGCCGATCCAGGTCGCTGAGCCGTCGATCGCGCACACCATCGAGATGCTCAAGGGGCTGCGCGACCGGTACGAGGCCCACCACCGCGTCACGATCACCGACGAGGCCCTGGTCTCGGCGGCGACCCTGGCCGACCGTTACATCTCCGACCGGTTCCTCCCGGACAAGGCGATCGACCTCATCGACGAGGCCGGCGCCCGCCTGCGGATCCGTCGGATGACCGCGCCTGCCGACCTGCGCGAGTACGACGACAAGATTGCCGACGTGCGGCAGCGCAAGGAGGCCGCGATCGACGGCCAGGACTTCGAGGCCGCAGCCCGTCTTCGCGACGAGGAGAAGCAGCTCATCGCTGCCAAGTCCGACCGCGAGAAGCAGTGGCGTTCGGCTGACCTGGACGAGATCGCCGAGGTCGACGAGGAGATCATCGCCGAGGTGCTCGCCGTGGCGACCGGCATCCCGATCGTCAAGCTCTCGGAGGAGGAGTCCACCCGTCTGCTCAAGATGGAGGACGAGCTCCACAAGCGCGTCATCGGTCAGGACGAGGCCGTCAAGGCCATCTCGCGGGCGATCCGTCGCACGCGTGCCGGCCTGAAGGACCCGAAGCGTCCCGGTGGTTCCTTCATCTTCGCCGGTCCGTCCGGTGTCGGTAAGACGTGGCTGTCCAAGACGCTCGCCGAGTTCCTGTTCGGTGACGAGGATTCCCTCATCCAGCTCGACATGAGTGAATTCGCCGAGAAGCACACCGTTTCTCGTCTCTTCGGTTCGCCTCCCGGCTACGTGGGCTACGAAGAGGGTGGCCAGCTCACCGAGAAGGTGCGCCGCAAGCCGTTCTCCGTCGTGCTCTTCGACGAGGTCGAAAAGGCCCACCCGGACATCTTCAACTCGTTGTTGCAGATCCTCGAGGAAGGTCGCCTGACCGACTCCCAGGGTCGGGTGGTCGACTTCAAGAACACCGTCATCATCATGACCACGAACCTCGGTTCGCGCGACATCAGCAAGGGCCTGAGCCTGGGCTTCGGCAACGTGGGTGACACGCAGAACGCGTACGACAAGATGAAGGGCAAGGTGAAGGAGGAGCTCAAGCAGCACTTCCGTCCCGAGTTCCTCAACCGTGTCGACGAGATCATCGTGTTCCCGCCGTTGACCAAGGAACAGATCGTCGCGATGGTCGACAACATGATCACCTCCGTCGACCTGCGTCTGCGCGATCGTGACATGACCGTCGAGGTCACGCAGGCGGCCAAGGACCTCCTCGCCGAGCGGGGTTACGACCCGGTGCTGGGTGCGCGTCCGCTGCGACGCACGATCCAGCGCGAGATCGAGGACGTGCTCGCCGAGAAGATGCTGTACGGCGAGGTCGGCCCGGGCCAGATCATCCTGGTCGATGTCGAGGGCACCGGTCCCGAGGCGACGTTCACGTTCAAGGGCCAGAAGATCTCGGCCGTCCCGGACATGCCGCCGCTCGAGACGGTGGACGTCGACGCAGCGCCGATCGAGGGTCCGGACGACTCCGCCGGTCCGATCGACGTACCGCACGCCGACGACTGAGGCTGACTGCTCACCGATCCGGCCCGACTGCCTCACGGCAGTCGGGCCGGTTCGCATTTGGCGCCGAGCACGTCCATCCCCCTCGTCCGCGGGACGTCATCGTCCCCAGTCGTTGGGGCAACCGTTCGTGATGACGTTGCGCGCTTCGTCCGCGGGACGTCATCGTCCCCAGTCGTTGGGGCGACCGTTCGTGATGACGTTGCGCGCTTCGTCCGCGGGACGTCATCGTCACTGGTCGTTGGGGCGACCGCTCGTGATGACGTCCGGGGGTCAGGGGAGGGCGTACGTCTCGTCCCCGACCTGCACGACCAGCTCATCGGCGAGCAGCGAGGCCAGGCAGCGTTCGCGTTGGACCGTCTCGGGCCACACCGCAGCCAGGGCACTGACGTGCACCACGCCGTGTGCCTCGCGCAGCACCGCCATCAGCCTGCCGCGGCACTGGCGGTCCGTCCCGTCCCATGCCTGCCCGCGGCGAGGAGGGCCGTCGTACGCAGGTCGCCCGGCCTTGAGCCAGGCGCACTGGTCACTGATCGGGCAGGCGTCGCACCGTGGGCTCTTCGCCGTGCAGACCAACGCGCCGAGCTCCATGACGGCCACCGCCCAGGTGGCGGCGGTTGCCTCGTCATCGGGCAGGAGCTGCGCTGCCGCATCACGCTCGGCTCGGGTGGGCGAGGTCCCGGGGAACTCCACGCCTTCCACCGCTCGGGCGAGGACTCGACGCACGTTGGTGTCCAGCACGACGTGGCGCTGACCGAAGGCGAAGCTTGCCACCGCGGCCGCTGTGTAGTCGCCGATGCCGGGCAGGGAGATGAGTTCGGCGTACGTCCGGGGCACCTCCCCGTCGTGCAGCTCCACCATCGCGGTGGCAGCGGCGTGCAGGCGCAGCGCACGCCGCGGGTAGCCGAGCCGGCCCCACATCCGTACGGCCTCCCCGGTGGTTTCTGAAGCCAGGGACGCGGGGGTGGGCCACCGCCGCATCCACGCGTCGTGGACGGGCAGGACGCGGTTGACGGGGGTCTGCTGGAGCATGAACTCGCTGACCACCACTGACCAGGCCGAGGCCTCGGGGCGCCGCCACGGGAGGTCGCGCGCCTGCTCGTCGAACCAGTCGAGGATCGGCGCGTGCAACGTGCTCATTGCAGATGATGCTAGTCATCGCCGATTCCATCGGAGTGGCGCCCCTGCTGAGAGGGGATCGCTGATTACGGTGAGCCCATGACCTCCTTGGCTCCGAGAGGCCCCCTGCCTGCACGGGTGTACTGGTTCCGCCGCCTCATGCTGCTGTCGGTGGTCTTCCTCGTGGTCTTCGGCATGGCCCGACTCGTGGGCGGTGGCGACGAGGAGCCTGATGCGGGCAAGGCGACCACCGTTGCTGCCGAGACCGGCGACAAGAAGAAGGCTGCTGAGGCGGCCGAGGCGGCCGAGGCAAAGGCCCCGGTCGAGCCCAGCCGCTCCGCCACCCCGGACGCCGCAGTGAAGAAGGCTCCCGCGCCGCGTCCCGCGCCGTCCGGCGTGTGCACGAACTCGGACGTCACCATCAACCCGGTCGTCGCCAAGACCCGCAAGAGCACGCGGGTCGTGATCGGACTGGTGCTGAGGACCAAGACGGCCGAGGCCTGCACCTGGCAGGTGTCGCCGAGCAGTGTCACGATCAAGATCGACTCCGGGTCGCGCACGAGTCCTGACGACATCTGGCAGAGCCGGCAGTGCCCGGACGCGGTGCCGACCAAGGACGTCACGCTCTACAAGGAGTTCGGCACCCGGGTCATGATGGTGTGGAACGGCCGTCGCTCCGACAGCGACTGCTCTGACCAGACCGACTGGGCGAAGGCCGGTTGGTACTACATCAAGGCGGCCGCGTACGCCGGCGAGCCGACCGACAAGCAGTTCGAGCTGAAGCGCCCCGCGACCGTCACGGTCACCCAGACGGTGGAGCCGAAGCAGAAGAAGAGCACCAGGGCCAACGCCCGGAGGCAAGCGCCGACGCCCGAGCCGTCGGGCGCCGTCGAGCCGAACGGCTGAGCCTCGCCCGCTGTTGTAACTGTCGGGTTGGAGACGCTTCTGCCGGTCAGAACGTCTCCAACCCGACACTTACGCGTCCAGGACTGCCCGTCGTGGCACCGCGACGCCCGGGGCCTACTTCGGGCGAATGGTCACAGGCCGCGACGCGGACGCGGTGCCGGTCCCTGACTTCAAGGTCTTGGCCCTCACCTTGAGGGGCTTGCGAACGTCCCACCTGTACCTCAGGACCGCCTTGCCATCCCATGCGTAGGTCTTGCTGGCGCGGACCCTCGTCCAGGTGCCCTTCGAACGAACCTGCAGGATGACCTGCGCGCCATCAGTGCTGAAGTACCCGGCAGGGCGTTCGTCACGAGTGCGGACGACGAACTTGACGACCTGGTTGTAGCGAGGCTTCTTCGGCTTGACCGCCAGGGATGTCTTGGTGCGCGGCGCTCGCATCTTGAACGAACTCGACACCGTGAACGAGTAGCAGTTGAAGTCGTCGTCGCAGGCCTCCACCTCCGCTTCCAGCTCGTACCGGCCGGACAGCTCGGATCCACAGAACTGGAGTTCCCCGGTTCCACTGGTGCCCATGTCGTACTGGAAGTCGGACGTCGCGACGACGCCGTCGGGTCCGTACGCCTCGACGTCCATCGAGAGGTCGTCGTAGCCCGGCTCCACGTCGAACGAATACCGGTACGGGTGGTAGCGACAGGTGTCGTACAGCACCCCAGGACGAGCCGAGATCGAGCCGGAGTTGGCCGTGGCAGTGGGCGCCGAAGCCGCCACGAGACCGACCGAGAGCAGAGTCCCGGCGAGGGTGAGGACGATCAATCTGGCGACGGAGCGTGTAGGGCGCAACATTCGTCGATCGTAGGGATCGCTTCGAATCCACGCCGTCGAATGGCACGAGTTCCTCAAATGTGGGTGGACGCCGTCGAGTTGGCGCGCCCCAGGTGAGGGGTCAGACGTAGCGTTCGAGGATGCTCGACTCCGCCAGGCGTGAGAGGCCCTCACGCACCGAGCGGGCGCGCAGCTCGCCGACGCCGTCGACCGTCTGGAGGTCGTCGATCCCGGCAGAGAGCAACTGCTGCAGGCCGCCGAAGTGCTCGACCAAACGCTCCACCACTGAGCCGGGCAGGCGGGGGACCTTGGTCAGCAGGCGGAACCCGCGCGGGGCGACCGCACCATCGAGGTGGTCGCCGGCGGTCAGGCCCATCGCCTTGGCCACGGCGGCCGGGTCGACGAGCTCGGTGGCCGAGAGCTCACCGAGCGCGTGGAGCACTTCGCTCGGGGTCCTGGCCTTCTTGCCGGCCGGGAGGTAGTCGCGGATGACCAACTCACGGTCGGCGTCGACCCCGGTGATCAACTCCTCGAGCTGCAAGGAGAGCAACCGGCCGTCGGTGCCGAGCTCGAGGACGTAGTCCTCGATCTCCCGGGCGATCCTGGTCACCATCTCGAGGCGCTGCGCGACGACGGTGACGTCGCGGACCGTCACCAGGTCCTCGATCTCCAGCGCGGAGAGGGTGGAGGAGACCTCGTCGAGACGGAGCTTGTAGCGCTCCAGGGTGGCGAGGGCCTGGTTGGCGCGGGAGAGGATCTGGCCCGGGTCCTCGAGCACGTAGCGCGTCTCGCCGACGTAGACAGCGATGATCTGCATTGACTGCGACACCGAGATGACCGGGAGGCCGGTCTGCCGGGCGACCCGGTCGGCGGTGCGGTGCCGTGTGCCGGTCTCGTCGGAGTGGATCGTGTGGTCGGGCATCAGGTGGACCGCAGCCCGGTGGATCTTGTTGACGTCCTTGTCGAGGACCAGCGCGCCGTCCATCTTCGCCAGCTCACGCAGACCGGTGGCGGTGAAGGGAACGTCGAGGGTGAAGCCGCCGGTGGCGATCGAGTCGACCACCTTGTCGTGACCGAGCACGATGAGAGCACCCGTACGGCCCCGGAGGATGCGCTCGAGGCCGTCGCGCAGGGCGGTGCCCGGAGCGATCGTGGCGAGCGTGGCCCTCAGGCGCAGGCTTTCTTCGCTGCGCTCGATGTTGACCACGTGGCCCCCTCAGTCGGTCCGGCGCCAACGTGGCGCGACATCACGCCCATCAGGCGTGGCGCCAGTCTAGGGGAAGAGCGCTCAGCGCATGCCTTCGGTGAGGCGCAGGAGTTGGAGAGCCGAAGCGACGTCGCTGACGTCGAGGACCCGCATGCCGTCGACGCTCCACGACTCGGGAGAACGCGAGTCCTTGCTGCCCCGCTCGCTCGGCACCACCGCCACCTTGAAACCGAGCCGGCTCGCCTCCGCCAGGCGCTGGGGGAGGTCGCGCACCCGGCGCAGGCCGCCCGCCAGCCCGATCTCACCCATGGCGACGACCCCGACGGGGGCGGCGACCCCGAAGCAGGCGCCGGCGACCGCGATCGCAACGGCCAGGTCACTGGCGGGATCGACGAGTTTGGCGCCACCGACGGTGGAGACGAAGACGTCGTGCTTGTGCAGCCGGATCCCGCAGTGCTGCTGCATGACGGCCAACACCATCGAGAGACGCGAGGAGTCGATGCCCGACGTCGTACGCCGGGGGCGCTCGGCCGACGTCGGCGTCACCAGGGCCTGGACCTCCGCGAGCAGTGGCCTGCGCCCCTCCATCGTGACCCCCACGCACGTGCCGGGGACCTGGGTGGAGTGGTGCTCGACGAAGAGGCCGGTCGGGTCGGTCACCGCCTTGATGCCGTCCGAGCCCAGATCGAAGCAGCCGACCTCGTCGACCGGCCCGAAGCGGTTCTTCATCGCCCGCACCATCCGGAACCTGGAGTTGCGGTCACCCTCGAAGTGCAGGACGACGTCGACGACGTGCTCGAGGACGCGGGGCCCGGCGATCGAGCCGTCCTTGGTCACGTGACCGACCAGCACCGTGGTGATGTTGCGGGTCTTCGCCATCCGCACGAGGGCGGCGGCGACCTCGCGGACCTGGGTCACCCCACCGGGCACACCTTCGACCCCGGAGGCGGCGATCGTCTGCACCGAGTCGATGACCAGCAGGGTGGGGCGCACCTGCTCGATGTGGCTGAGCACTGCGCCCAGGTCGGTCTCGGCAGCGAGGTAGAGCTCGTCGTGGACGGCGCTCGTGCGGTCGGCGCGCAGCCGCACCTGTGAGGCGGACTCCTCACCCGTGATGTAGAGCGTGCGGTGCTTCTGTCGTGCGGTCTGGGCGGCCACCTCGAGCAGCAGGGTGCTCTTGCCGACCCCCGGCTCGCCGGCGAGCAGGATGGCAGCGCCGGGCACCAGGCCTCCACCGAGCACCCGGTCGAGCTCGGGCACGCCACTGGAACGGAAGGCGGCGTCCTCCACCGAGACCTGCCCGATCGGCACCGCAGGCGTCGTGACCGCGGACGGGGCAGTGCGTCCGGCTGCAGCGGCAGGGGCGGCCTCCGCGACCGAGCCCCACGCCTGGCACTCGCCGCAGCGACCGACCCACTTGTTGGTCTCCCAACCGCACTCGGAACAGCGGTAGACAGTGCGCACGCGTGCAGGCTTGCTCATGGCGAGCACGTTAGGTCACGGCGCCGACAGAACCGTCGCACGGGGAACAGTCGAGCTCAGTACTCGCGCCACCACAGGTTGACCGCGTAGTCGACCGACAGGCCGCTGTCGCCCTCGCCTCCACTGTCCTCGCCGTGTCTCTCCCAGTGCTCGGCCAGCACGGCTTCGGCGGTCGCGTGGTCGAACTCGATGCGTACGACCGCCTCGAGGTCGGCGCGCGAGGTGAAGCGCCACCCCATGTCGACCGAGCGACGCGACCACCCGTGCGAGGCCCAGAACCGTTCCACAGCAGCCGGGTCGACGCCCGGATACCCTCGCCGGAACCACCCTCCGAAGGTCGAGCGCGTGCCGTCGTTGTCGATCACCATCGCGGTCCCACCACGGCGCACGACCCGGTCCAACTCGGCGAGGCCGGGCTCGGCGCCCGGTCCGAAGAAGTACGCCCAGCGCACGTGCACGACGTCGACGGAGGCGTCCGGCAGCGGGATCTGCTGCGCGGTGCCGGGCAGCACGGAGACGTGCGGAAGGCGCTTCGTACGGCGCCGAGCCAGCTGGACCAACGGCGGATGAGGCTCGACGCCGATCACCTGCGCGGCCTCCTCGGCGAACCACGGCAGGTGGTAGCCGCTGCCGCACCCGAGGTCGAGGACGGTGCGTGCGCGCCACGAGGCCACCTCACGCAGCGCCGCCGCCAGCTGGCCGTCGGGGTCGACGGCGCGGTTCTCGATCTCGTAGGTCGAGGTGTGGTTCCAGATGTTGGGGCTCGGGCGGACGCCGTGCGGCGCGGTGGCCCGGTACAGCGTCAACTGCTCAGATGCGGACGAGACCGGAACTGGTCTGGAACTGCACGGCCATGATGCCGGGGGTGCCGTTGGGGGCCACCCACTCGACCTTGACGTCCTCCAGCGGAGCCTCGACGGGCTGTCCGAGCCATTCGCTGACCCGCAGCGGGTCACCGGCGATCTCCAGGCAGCACAGCGACAGGGAGCCGTCGGCACCGGCGCTGGGGTGCAGGTCCTTGCCGGTCTCCCACTGCACGAAGAAGGGAAGCTGCGGGTCGGAGATCAGGCCGTTGACGCCGATCTGCTTCCAGCGCAGCTCTGCGCCGTCGGGACGGCGACGGTTGCCCTGGACCGACTGACGGCCCAGACGGGCCTCGGCCGTGGCGATGTCGCTGACCTTGACGACCCAGCCGAGCCAGCCACCGCCGAGCGCGGAGCGGGCACGGACGGCCTGACCGAAGGGCGCCTTGTCGGAGGCCGGGTGGTCCAGCACCTCCACGACCTCGAGGTAGGTGTCGTCGGCGAGGGCCAACGTCATGTTGCGGGTGCCGAAGCGGGGGTGGATGCCACCGTCCACGAATTCGGCTCCCAGGAGCTCACTGATGCGGGCGGCCGTGGCGGCCAACCCGTCAGGGCCGGCAGCGTAGGAAAGGTGGTCGAGGCGCATGCCAGCATTGTGACCACACTCTCAATTGTCAGACGTACGCGGGGGTCGTTTCTCTTGACATCGAGGCTCTTCTCTGTCCTCAGTGACGGCTGGCGGGGTGGATCGCCAGCGCCGAGCGGGAGCGCAGGTGCGCGTCGCAGAGTCGCGCGAGCTCGACGTACGCGGCCCGGCCCATCAGCTCGGTGAGCTCGGCCGCGTGCGTCACGTAGACCGGGTCCGGGGCGACGTGCGCCTCGGTGTTCCCCGAGCAGTACCAGTCGAGGTCGTGGCCACCAGGCCCCCAGCCGCGGCGGTCGTACTCGGTGATCGAGACCTCGAGGTAGGAGGTGTCGTCGGGCAGCTCGACCGTGCGGTACGTACGCCGGATCGGGAGCTGCCAGCAGACGTCCGGCTTCGTCTCCAGCGGGTTGCGGCCCTGGGCCAGCGCGAGACCGTGCAACGCACAGCCCTCCCCACCGGCAAAGTCGGACCGGTTGGCGAAGACGCAGGCCGACTGGCCCGCGAAGGCCGACGTACGCGTCTTGCGCTCACCGTCGCCGTCCAGCTCGACCCAGTCATCGGTGGCGACTGGACGTCCGGGGTGCTGCTGCCACTGGTCGGGGGTGAGCTGGTCGACGAACCCGGCGACCCGCGCCTCGTCCTCGGCGTCGGAGAAGTGGGCACCGAGGGTGCAGCAACCGACGTCGGGGGAGGACTCGTAGATACCTGGGCAGCCCTGGCCGAAGATGCACGTCCAGGCTGACGTGAGCCAGGTGAGGTCGCAGCGGAAGACCTGGTCGGCGTCGCCGGGGTCCGCGAACTCGACGAACGCACGGGGAAAGACCAGGTCGACTTCGGGCACGCGCCAATCCTAGGTTCTGGGCCTTCGGCTCTCGGCTTCGCCGGACGACGGGTAGTTTGGCCCCCATGCGTCTGGGAGTGCTCGACATCGGCTCGAACACGGGCCACCTGCTCGTCGTGGACGCCCACGGCGGCGCGGCCCCCCTCCCGGCCTCCTCCCACAAGCAGCCGCTGCGACTGGCCGAGCACCTGACCCCCGAGGGGTCGCTCTCGCGGGCCGGCATCGACGCGTTGACCGAGTTCACGGCGTCGGCCCAGGAGGTCGCCGCGGAGCGCGGATGCGTCGAGATCCTGGCGTTCGCGACCTCGGCTGTCCGCGAGGCCGACAACAGCGCAGAGGTCCTGGACCACGTCGAGGCCAGCACCGGCACCCGGATCGAGGTGCTCGCCGGCGAGGACGAGGCACGGCTGACCTTCCTCGCCGTACGGCGGTGGTTCGGTTGGTCCGCCGGCCGCCTGGCGGTCTTTGACATCGGCGGCGGGTCCCTGGAGATCGCGGGAGGCCCCGACGAGGCGCCCGACGTGGCCTGGTCGATCCCGCTGGGGGCTGCCCGACTGGCCCGCGACTGGTTCAGTGGGGACCAGGACGACGAGAGCGTGCGTACGCTGCGTCGCATGATTCGCGCCGAGATCGCCCGGGACGCCGGCAACCTGCTGCGCGGCGGTGCCCCGCACCGGGCCGCTGCGACCTCCAAGACGTTCAGGTCGTTGGCGCGGATCTGCGGCGCCGCGCCCTCGTCGGCCGGACACCTGGTGCCGCGCACGCTGCGGCGCGACGACCTGGCTGCCTGGATCCCGACGCTGATCGCCACCCCGCCCGAGAAGATGGCGGACCTGCCCGGGGTCTCGCCGAGTCGCGCCCACCAGATCGTGCCGGGCGCGCTGGTGGCGGAAGCGGTGATGGACATCTTCGACCTGCCCGAGCTCGAGATCTGCCCCTGGGCGTTGCGCGAAGGCGTGATCCTGGAGCGGTTCGACCAGCTTTCGGTCCTGGACTGAGGCGGCCATGGCCATCACTGTCGGACTCTCCACCGTCTCGATCTACCCCGAGTCGACCGCGGCGGGCTTCGCGTACGCCGCGAGCATCGGCTATGACGCCGTCGAGGTGATGGTGGGCATGGACGGCCTCTCCCAACAGACCTCCGCCCTCAAGCAGCTCTCGGCGGTCCACGAGATGCCCGTCTGTGCGGTGCACGCCCCGTGCCTGCTGTGGACCCAGCGGGTCTGGGGCACCGAGCCGTGGGGCAAGCTGCAGCGTTCCGCTGACCTGGCGCACGAGCTGGGCGCCGAGACCGTCGTCGTCCATCCGCCGTTCCGGTGGCAGCGCGAGTACGCGGCCGGTTTCGAGCAGGGCATCGCTGATCTCGAGGAGTCGACCGGGCTCCACTTCGCGGTGGAGAACATGTACCCGTGGCGCGCCACCGCGGGCAAGCGCGCGGTGACGGCAGGCGGCATGTACCTGCCCCACTGGGACCCCTCCGAGGGCAGCTACGCGCACACCACCATCGATGTCTCGCACGCGGCGATCGCCGGTGACGACGTGATCGAGATGGCTGATCGGATGGGGTCGCGCCTCCAGCACGTGCACCTGACCGACGGCACCGGCAGCGCGAAGGACGAGCACCTGGTGCCGGGTCGCGGGATCATGCGGGCGGACGCCTTCCTGCGCCACATCGTGGCTGGGGGCTTCGACGGGGCCGTGGTCCTCGAGATCAACACTCGACGCTGTGACTCCAAGGCGGAGCGGATCGCCGACCTGAAGGAGTCGCTCGCCTTCGCGCGAGAGCACCTGGGGCAGACCACTTCCTGAGTCGTTCGTCACGCTGGGGAGCCGTCAGTCGGGTGCGTGCTTCGTGGCGCAGCACGGAGGATCTCTTTGCGCCCGTTCACCTCGTGGACTCGGCGCTGTGGCAGACGACTGCTGAAATAGCCTCCGCGGGGAGAGGTCCCCATGGATGATGGGCCAGAACCGTCCTAGGGTGCCCTTTCGTCGCCAAACAATCGGAGGAGTCAGTCTTGTCAGCGCACCCCACGCTGGATTCTCCGCAATCCGCCGCCAGCCTTCCGCTCAGTTTTGGCGCCGCGAGCCACCCCGGGACCGTACGTCGGGTCAACGAGGACGGTTGGTACGCCGAGCCCCCCGTCTTCCTGGTCGCCGACGGGATGGGTGGTCATCGTGCCGGAGACGTGGCCAGCGCCATCGTGGTCGAGAGTTTCGAGGCGATGGTCAGGCGCGGCAGCGTGGACGCGGCAGCCGTCGAGGCGTGCATCGGCCAGTGCCAGGAACGCATCCAGGCGTTGGTCACCGACGAGTCCCCGGCAGCTCCCGGCTCCACCCTGGTGGCGGCGGTCTACCTGCTCGAGGAAGGGGTCGGTTACTGGTTGCTCGCCAACGTCGGCGACTCACGGGCCTACGTGTGGCAGCAGGACCAGCTGGAGCAGCTCAGCCACGACCACTCGGTCGTCCAGGAATTGATCGACGCCGGTGAGCTCGACCCGGTGGACGTGCCCACGCACCCAGAACGCCACGTGATCACCCGTGCCCTGGGCGCCGTGCAGAACTCGCCCGCCGACTACTCACTCGTGCCCGCTACCGCCGGGTCGCGGGTGCTCCTGTGCTCCGACGGCGTCACCACCGAGCTCGACGACGCGACCTTGGCGCGCCTGCTCGCCGACAAGCGCTCCGACCACGAGACGGCCTCCACCATCGTGGCGGCCGCGGTCGAGGCCGGCGGCAAGGACAACGCCACCGCCGTCGTGGTGACCGTGCGCGGAGCGGGCCACACCGACGAGAACACCCTCGGCACAGCCCACCCCTCCGCTCCCGTCACCGACACCGAGCCCGACCGCAGAGGACGATCATGACTTCCGCCTCGTACGTGCCGGGCGAGGCACACGCAGTCGTCACCGCCGACGTCGCCGTCCTGGTGAAGGACGCCGACACGGCCACGATCGAGCGTCTGTGGGCGGCCGCCGCGACGCCTGACGTGATGGCCCTGCTCGACGTCCTGGGAGAGCACGGGTTCGCCTCGATGCCGGAGTTCGCAGCCGTGGTCCGCTCGGACGGTGATCTGCGCGTCGTCACCCGCGGCGCGGCGACGGTTCACCTGGTGCTCGACAGTGAGGCAGTCACCTGTGACGCAGCCGGGGTGGCGACCTGGTCGGAGCGTCGGTTGGTGGCCGCCGAGGTGGCCGGGCTGAGGCTCACCCTCGGCCCTGCGACCGAGGAGGTCAGCCTGCCGCTCGTCGCCGGGGTGGTCCGGGCTGCCGAGATCGCTGTCGGGGACGACGCGCCGACGCCTGACGCTGCTCCCTATTCCGTCGCTGCGTCGGGTGCAGCCCCCGCACCTGAGCCTGCCCCCGCACCTGAGCCTGCCCCCGAGCCCGAGCCTGCCCCCGAGCCCGAGCCGGAGCCCGAGCCCGCCCCCGAGCCCGAGCCCGAGGCCGACCCCGAGCCCGAGCCCGACCCCGAGCCCGACCCCGGGCCGCCCACCGTGGCCATGTCTGTCGACCCGGCCCAGACCATGGCCGAACCCGGCGAGGCCAGCTTCGACGCCCTCTTCGGGGCGACGGTCGCCGGACGCCGCCCGGAGGACGCAGCGATCCGTGAGCCGGAGGAGTTCGTTGCTCCCGAGGCCACCCCGGACGATGCCGCGGGAGACCACGACGACCACACGATGACGCCCGAGGAGTTCGCGCGCCTGCGGGCCGGTGGCCGCGAGAGCACTCCTCAGGCACCTGCTGCCCCGTCCCCGGCGGCAGAGGGACCCCGCCCGAAGCTCAAGCTCTCGACCGGTCGCGAGGTGGTCGTCGACCGGCCGGTCCTCCTCGGTCGCTCCCCGCAGGCCCGCAACCTCTCCAGCGCGCAGCTGCCGCTCCTGGTCGTGGTGGACGATCCGTACGTCTCCGGCACCCACCTGGAGTTCACGTTGGACGGCTCCGGGCTGCGGGCCACCGACGTCTCCACCAACGGCACCCTGCTGCAGCTGGCGCCCGGTGACGCACCCGCGCCGATGACCCGGCACGTGTCGACCGTGATCCCGGGCGGCGCGGTGCTCCACGTCTCCGACTCGATCTCCATCACGGTGGACCTCCGCGGCAGCGAGGGCGCGGGCGATGGCTGAGCGCCGCGCTGCCCCGACGATCGGTGGCCTCGAGCTGGTGGAGCACATCGGTTCGGGCGGATTCGCCGACGTCTACCTGTACGAGCAGAAGTTCCCCTCGCGCAAGGTCGCCGTCAAGGTGCTCCATGCCGCGGAGAGCGACGAGGCGCTGGCCCAGTTCTATGCCGAGGCCAACGTGATGGCCCAGCTGTCCGGACATCCCGCGATCGTCGCGATCCATGCGGCCGACGTCTCCGACGACGGCCGCCCACACATCGTCATGGAGTACTGCCCGCCGCCCGCGCTGGCTGCGCAGTACCGCACCGAACGCATCTCCCTGACCCAGGCGCTGGACACCGGGATCCGGATCGCCAGCGCCGTGGAGACCGTCCATCGGGCTGGGATGCTCCACCGCGACATCAAGCCGAACAACATCCTCACCAGCGCGTACGGCGCCCCCAAGCTGACCGACTTCGGCATCGCCGGGGCCACGGGCGAGATGGCCTCGTACGGCATGTCGGTGCCGTGGGCGCCCCCGGAGTGGTTCGCCGAGTCCCCGACCGCCGACCCGCGGGGGGACGTCTTCTCCCTGGCGGCCACCGTCTACTCGCTGCTGGCCGGCCGCTCACCGTTCGAGGTGCCCGGCGCGGCCAACGACAACGCCACCTTGATGAACCGCATCGAGCGGCAACCGTTGGCGCGGTTGACCCGGGCCGACGTCCCGGACTCACTGAACCAGATCCTGGCGCGCGCCATGGCCAAGCGTCCCGAGGACCGGCCCGCGACCGCCCTCGAGCTGGCCCGTCAGCTCCAGGACATCCAGTCCGAGCTGGGCCAGGCGCAGACCCGCATCGAGGTCTTCGACGCCTCCACCACCTCGACCGCGCCGGTCGAGCATGACCAGCGCACCTTCATCCGGCCGGTCCAGATCATCGTCCCCGACGGCCCCGAGCCGGTCGGCACCCTCCTGCGTCCGCGGTTCATCTCCCCGGTCTCCGAGCACACCGAGATCAAGGCGGGTCTCGACTCCGGTGACACCACCCTGGCCCGCGCGGCCTCCCAGCCGGCCCCACCGCCGGAGCCCGGTGCGTACGTGGCCGCCGACGAGCGCACCGAGGAGTCGCCGGACGCCCCCAGCGCCCCCCGACGTCGTACGCCTCTGGTTGCCGCCGCTGCCCTGGTCACGGTGCTGCTCGCGCTCGGCGGCATCGCGCTGGCCCTCGGCACGGGTGACGACGCCGACCCCGACCCTCGCAGCTTCGCCGGCCAGGACGATCCGCCGCCCGTGTTGGCAGAGTTCGTCCCGACACCGACCGACCTGAAGGTCAAGGCCTCTGCGCGCGGGAAGGTCCGCTTCACCTGGGCCGCCGACGAGATCCAGGCGGGGGACAAGTTCGGTCTCGAGTACGAGGTCGGGGGAGCGCCGCAACCGTTCGTCACCGCCGACGAGACCTCCTGGTCGACCGTCGTCGATGCCGGGTCGATCGTCTGCGGCCAGGTGATGCTGGTCCGCTCCGACGGTCAGGCCTCCGCGCCCAGCGACCGGGTCTGCGCGCAGGTGGGCGGATGACCGAGCAGACCCCTGAGGTCCAGGCCGATGCAGCCCATGCTGATGCAGCCCAGGCCGATGCAGCCCAGACCGATGCGGCCCAGACCGATGCAACCCCGGCGTTGATAGTCGAATTCTGTGGCGAGGAGTTCTCGGTGCTGCCCGGCGAGCGCTTCACCGTGGGACGCGACGCCGACCTCGTGGTCGACGAGGACAACGCCTACCTGCACCGCCGCATGGTCGAGTTCGCCTACGTCTCCGACTTCTGGTGGATCGCCAACATCGGCTCCCGGATCGCCGTCACCGTCTCGGGCGAGGCCGGGACCCTGCAGTCCTGGCTCGGGCCCGGGTCCCGGATCCCGGTCGTCCTGCCCGAGGCGTCGATCCTCTTCACCGCCGGGGGCACGACGTACGAGATCGGCGTGCGGGCCGAGGTGTCGGCCTTCGCGTCCGTCGCGACCGAGGACGAGGGCGGTGGCGACTACACCCTGGGCGCGGTGCCGCTGACCCCCTCGCAGTTCCGGCTGATCCTGGCGCTGGCCGAGCACACCCTGCGGCGCTCCGGCACGGGGCTCTCCGACCTGCCCACCAACGCGGCCGCGGCCAAGCGCCTCGGGTGGTCGGCGACGACCTTCAACCGCAAGCTCGACAACGTCTGCGACAAGTACGCCAGCGCCGGGGTCAACGGCCTGCGCGGCGGCCCCCGCCAGCTGGCGACCAACCGACGCGCACGTCTGGTCGAGTACGCCGTCGCCGCCCGGATCGTCCGGCCCGAACACCTCCCACTGCTCGACGAACCTGAATCGAGTGACAGCTGATGAAGCTCTCCCGCCTCGTCCCCGGCCGTTGGTCCGGGACCGGAGCCGTGCGGCGCGACCAGACGCGCCGCAAGGTCGTCTCCGGAGTCAGCCTGAGCCTGGTCGCCTCCGCGTTGGTGCTGCTGGCCATCCAGGCCGACGGCACCCCCATCAGCGACGTCGACCTGCACGACGGCAGCGTGTGGGTGACCAACACCCAGCCCCAGGCCAACCTGCTCGGTCGGCTCAACCCCCAGATCAAGCAGCTCGACCTCGGCATCCAGACCCTCTCGGGAGACTTCGACGTCTTCCAGGACGGCACCACGGTCTTCCTCGACGTACGCGCCGGCGCGCGGGCCCTGCGCCAGATCGACGTCGCTGCGGGGGCGGCCCTCGACCCGATCGAGTTGTCGCCCACCACCACCGTGGCCTACGGCGCGGACACGTTCGCCCTGCTGGACCGCGAGGGCGGGGCCGGGTGGGTGCGTTCCACCCAGACCATCCAGGGCTTCAGCCAGGAGTCGACCGAGGCTGAGCTGAAGACCGGTCGCGACGGCGTGGTCGCGGTCGGGGCCGACGGGACCGCGTGGTTCCTCAACGCCGACAAGCGCACGGCGACCGCCGTCGAGATCGACGAGTCGGGTCTGCCGGCGCTCAGCGACCCCGTCGACCTGCCCGCCGGGTTCGGTGGCGCGACGAGCGCGACGGTGGTCGGTGACGTCCCGGTGCTCTTCGACCGCGACTCGGGAAGACTGAGCTGGCCCGGGGCGGACGCACCGGTCACCATCAAGACCGATGACCCGTCCTCGGTACGCCTCCAGGCGCCCAGCGGTGACGACGGCCTGAACGCGGGCGGGGTCTACGTGGCCACCAGCACCGGGCTCCTGCTGGTCGACCTGGAGGACGGCAGCGTCGAGACCATCCGCGACGGGATGGACGGTGCACCGGCGGCACCGGTCATCAACCGCGGCCAGCTGCACGCGGCCTGGGCCGACCTCGGGCCGAAGGGTTACCTGCGTCTGAGTGAGGACGAGCCGCCGCACACCGAGAAGATCCCGCGGGTGCCACCCGGGGGCAACCTCGTCTTCCGGGTCAACCGGGACGTCGTGGTGCTCAACGACATCGTCACCGGCGTCTCCTGGCTGGTGCAGGAGCCCGGGTTGCCGCGGGTCGACAACTGGGACGACGTCGACCCCAGCAAGCAGAAGAAGAAGCAGGACAACCCGGAGACCGAGAAGACCACGAAGGCTCGCCGCACGGAGGAGAACCGACCTCCGATCGCCCGCGACGACCAGCTCGGCGCCCGTCCCGGTGCCGACTCGCTGCTCCCACTGACCCGCAATGATGTCGACCTCGACGGCGACATCCTCACGATCGACAAGATCGAGCACGTCGGTGGACCGGAGCCGGAGGAGATCTCGGTGGTCGGCGACGGCACCATGGTCCAGGTCCGGTTCGGCCCGAACGAGGGCGGCCAGACGGCCCGTTTCAAGTACGGCGTCACCGACGGCCGCGAGAACGGCACCGCCGAGGCGACCGCCGCGGTCAAGGTCGTGGCCAAGTCGGAGAACACACCGCCCAAGCTGGTCGGTTCCGGCCGGATGCTCCGCCAGAGCGCGATGACGCTGGCCCGCGGACAGCGCGCCGAGCTCTACCTGCTCCAGGACTGGACCGACCCGGACGGTGACCCACTGGTGCTCACCGATGCCAGCACCAAGGACGGCGGCACCGTCACCTTCCGCCCCGACGGGATGATCGAGTTCATCGACGACGGACAGCGCGTCGGTCAGAAGACCATCGACGTCTCGGTCTCCGACGGCTACGCCGACGGCACCACGCAGAGCAAGGTCGTCGTCAACGTCAGCCGCAACGCCGGGGTCCCACCGGTGCTGGTCCCGGACCGCGCCGTCGGTGTCGCCGGGACGGACATCCTGGTCGCGCCCCTGGCGAACGACTTCAGTCGCGACGGCACTGCGCTCAACCTGCGCAGCGTGATGCCGCTCGGCGGGCTGGAGATCACTCCGGACCCCAGCCAGGGCACCTTCGTCGCCCGCACCGCCCGCCCGGGCACCTACTACCTCGACTACGCGGCCTACTCGAGCCGCGGTGAGGCCAACAGCTTCGTCAGGCTCGACGTACTGCCCGAGAACGACGAGAACCTTCCTCCCGTGGCGATGCGTGACGAGGCGCTTGTCCCGCCGGGTGGCCACGCTCTGGTGGACCTGCTCGCGAACGACTCCGACCCGGAGAACGACGTCCTGGCGGTCACCGAGGTCCAGGCGCCCCCGGAGAGCGGCGTGAAGGCGTCACTGCTGGAGAACCGCATGCTCAGGCTCGAGTCGTCGAAGGACCTCGACGGGCCGGTCATGGTCAACTACACGGTCTCCGACGGGATCAACACCGCGCAGGGGTCCGTCACGGTCGGGCAGGCGGGTCTTCGCCGCGGCAACCGACCGCCGGTCGCCGAGAACGACCGGATCACGGTCCGCGCGGGTGCCGTGGCCAGCGTCCCCGTGCTCGCCAACGACTTCGATCCCGACGGCGACGAGCTCCAGCTCTTCGGCCAGGACCTGGTCAAGCCCGAGAAGCTGCCTCTCTTCGTCTCCGGGACCAAGCTCCGCTTCCGTGCCCCCACCAAGGCCGGCGAGGTCCGCGCCAGCTACGGCGTACGTGACAGTCGCGGCCAGCGCGACGACGCCGAGCTGGTCATCGACGTGATCGCCGACGACCCTGACGTCAACACTGCTCCCCAGCCGGACCCCGTCGAGGCGCGGGCGGTCGGCTCCCGTCCCAGCCGGGTCGACCTCGACCTGGCCCAGGCCGACCCCGACGGGGACGCCGTGTCGCTGAAGGGTCTGCGGGTCGCCCCGCAGCTCGGACGGATCGTCGCCACCGGCCTTGACTGGATGGAGTACGAGCCCTACGAGGGCAGCCGCGGAGGCACCGACACCTTTGAGGTGGAGGTCCAGGACAAGTACGGCGCGGTCGGGATCCAGACCATCCAGGTCGGTGTGGTCCCGCGCTCCTCGATCAACCAGGCACCGGTGGCGCTGGACGACCGCCTTTTGGTGCGTCCCGGACGGACGATCTCCTACAACGTCGTCGCCAACGACACCGACCCCGACGGCGACGAGTTGGTCGTCGACGAAGAACTGGTCCTCAACGGTGACACCGACGCCGAGGTCGAGGACGGCTTCCTCACCGTCGTGATCCCCGAGGTCGAGGGTGGCACCACCGAGCAGACCGCCGTGGGTTACGCGATCAACGACGGTGCCGGGGGCAGTGACACCGCGCGCCTGACCGTCGACGCGAACAACGACGCTCCGTTGCACGCACCGGTCACCCAGGACGACGCGGCCGAGTTGTCCAGCGTCGCCGGCAAGTCGCCGGGCGAGACGGTGGCCGTCGACGTGCTGGAGAACGACGGTGACCTCGACGGGCGCCGTACGGACCTGCGCCTGCGCGCGTACGACGACGAGGTCAGCAACGTCGTCAAGGGCAAGCTCAACGTGGTCCTGGCCGCCGAGGACCAGGTCATCGTCTACGAGGTGCAGGACGCCGACGACAACGTCTCGTACGGGTTTGTCTTCGTCGTCGGGACCGACACGGTCCCGCCGGTGATCAACCCGGACGCCGAGCCGAACCCGATCGAGGTCAAGGCCGGCGAGAGCGTGGAGATCGACCTGACCGACTACGTCCTGGTCCGCAAGGGCCGCAAGCCGATCCTGACGGTCGCCGACAAGGTGGTCTCCGCACCCTTCACCGACGCGGTCCGACCCGAGGGCACCGAGCGCCTTGAGTTCAGCGCCCCCTCCGACGTGTACGGTCCGGCGTCGGTCACCTTCGAGGTCACCGACGGCAGCGGGCTCAACGACGCCACCGGCCTGACCTCCGTGCTCACCCTGCCCATCGACGTGATCCCTTCGGACGCGAAGAAGGACAACCTTCCCCCGACGCTGCGTGACGTCGAGGTGCTGCTGGTCGGCGGGGACGACGCCGAGGAGAAGCGCGTCGAGATCGCGGCGAACGCCACCGACCCCAACCCCGACGACGAGCTGACCTTCAGTGCGAGCAGCACGAAGAAGGTGGAGGCCCGGATGGACGGCACGGTCCTGGTCCTGAATGCTCAGGGCGAGGTCACCGACGGGGACGTCTCCGACGTGCCGATCAGCGTCGAGGACTCCGCGGGCGCGAAGACCGAAGCGGTCGCGCGGGTCAGGATCGTGCGCAGCGACAAGCCGCTGGTCACCGTGAGCACCATCGGACCGATCGAGGCGGAGGCCGGAGAACCGGTCACCGTGGACATCAACGACCACGCGACCAACCCCTACCCGGACCGTCAACTGACCGTCTCCGACGGCGAGCGCGAGAACGGTGAGGGCACCGTCTCTGCGAGTGGTTCGACGATCACCATCACGCCGGCGGAGCGCTACTCCGGTCCGGTCACCGCGAAGTTCCTGGTGAAGGACGGCTCCGAAGACCCCGAGCGTGACGTCGTCGGCCGGGTCGAGGTGGTCGTGGTGGCCGCGCCGGAGCCTCCGGGGCGTCCTTCGATCTCGTCGATGACCCACGACACCGTGACCCTGACCTGGCCGGCCGCCGAGGACAAGGGCGCGCCGGTCACCGATCACACCGTGACGTGGTCGGGCGGCTCGAAGGAGTGCGGCCCGGGCACCACCTGCGTCGTGGACGGCCTCGACCCGGGTCAGGCGTACACGTTCCGGGTCTCGGCCACCAACCGGGTCGGCGACAGCGAGCCGAGCGCGGCCTCGGAGGAGGTCATCCCCGACCGCGTGCCGGAACGGATGGCTCCGCCGCAGATCCAGCAGGACTACACCAAGCGCGACGGCCGCCTGACGCTGACCTGGCAGGCACCGCAGAACGTCGGCTCCGACATTCGCGCGTACGAGGTGCAGTTGCTGGGCACCACCCAGGTCCGTACCGCGTCGTCCAGTCCCTTCGTCTGGGACGGGCTGACCAACGGTGAGAACGTCCGCTTCCAGGTCCGCGCGGTCAACGACATCAAGGACGAGTCGCGCAAACAGATGTTCTCCGAGCCGTCGCTGGAGGACAAGGCGTTCGGGGTGCCCGGCCAGGTGGCGAAGCCCGTCGCCGTGGCGAGCGTCGACGACGGCCTCCCCGGCGGCAAGGTCGAGGCCAGGTGGGCTCCGCCGTCGGCCAACGGTGACCCGATCTCCCACTACGAGGTGACCATGCGCAAGAACGGGTCCGTGGTGACGACGAAGCGGGAGACCGGCACCTCCAGCAACTTCGACGTCGAGAACGGGCCGGGCTACACCTTCACCGTGGTCGCGTTCAACCGTGCCGGGCGAAGCACACCGAGCAGCGCCTCCGACGCCGTCAGCCCGTGGGACAAGGCCAGCGGGGTGCAGAACCTGAGCCGGATCGATGCCGCGGAGGGCGACCGGGTCGGACAGGTCAGTTTTGCCGCCCCGGCCGACGACGGTGGTCGCCCGATCGTGGCCTACCAGATCTCCAGCACGGGCGGGCCCACGAAGACCGTCAACTCCCCGGGCACCCACGAGGTCAACTTCAACTCCAACAACGGGCCCTACACCGTGACCGTGGTGCCGGTGACCCAGGACCCCGCTGCCGGCCGGGTCGAGGGTCGCGCTGAGCAGGTCGAAGGGATCCGGCCGTTCTCCACCCCGTTGCCTCCTGCTGGTGGCTCCGCTGCATCCGGACACCGCGAGGTGTTCTTCTCCGGTTGGTCCGCCGGTCCTGCCGAGGCCAACGGTCGTCCGATCGTGGGCGTGGAGTACCGCCGCGACAACAGCGCCCAGTGGGGTGGCGCCCCGAGCACTTCGTGGCCGACCCCCGAGGGCGGTGTCCAGCGCTGCATCGTGCTGCGGACCGTGGCCGAGGGACGTACGCCCGGTGAGCGGTTGTACAGCCCCGAGCGGACGATCTGCGGCAACGCAGTGCCCCGTGAGCTCACCGCTGAATGGGGCGAGCCCAACGCCGCAGGCACGGGGTACTACATCCGGATCCGAGCCTTCGGTCTTAAGAGCAAGGCCACGTACGTGTATCCCGAGCTCGACTGTGGGGGAGCCGACGACTGCGCGACCGCCACGGTGTCGCAGTACCCACCGGAGGACGGTCGCCTCAACTACCGGATCGGCCCCTACAGGAAGAGGGACGTGGTCCGGGTCGTGCTCGAGCAGAACAACGAACCCACCTTGCGAGTCCCCTTCAAGTGACCGGCGGGCAAGCCGACTTCGCGCCTGCCCCTCCGCCCTCTCCTCTCCCACGCCCTCGTGAAAGGCACCCGATGACGCTCAACCCCGAACAGACCCAGTGGTTCTCCACGACCTTCGCCCAGTTGGTCGCCAACGTGGAGCGGGCCGTGCTCGGCAAGACCGAGGTCGTGCAGCTGGCGTTGACCGCCATGCTCGCCGAGGGGCACCTGCTCCTCGAGGACTTCCCCGGCACCGGCAAGACCTCCCTGGCCCGGTCGATGGCGCAGACCCTCGACGGCAAGCAGAGCCGTATCCAGTTCACCCCGGACCTGCTCCCCAGCGACGTCACCGGTGTGACGATCTTCGACCAGCGCACCCAGCAGTTCGAGTTCCACGAGGGCCCGATCTTCGCCAACGTGGTGCTCGCTGACGAGATCAACCGGGCCTCCCCGAAGACGCAGTCGGCGCTGCTCGAGGTGATGGAGGAGAGTCAGGTCACCGTCGACGGCATCACGCACCCGGTGGGACGTCCCTTCATGGTGATCGCCACCCAGAACCCGATCGAGCAGGCCGGCACCTATCGCCTGCCGGAGGCCCAGCTCGACCGCTTCCTGATCAAGACGTCGCTGGGTTACCCGGACCACGCGAGCTCGGTCAAGATCCTCAGCCAGGCGCCGTTGGGGCGCGGCGGGCTGATCCTCGACCCGATCATCAGCAACGACCACGTCGCCACGATGATCGACATGGCAGCCACCGTGCACGTCGACCAGGTGGTCCTGGAGTACGTCGCCGAGCTCATCGAGCAGACCCGCGAGGCCCCCGACGTGGTGCTGGGTTGCAGCATCCGGGCCGGTCTCGGCCTGGTCCGCGCCGCCCGGGTGCGCGCCGCGGCCGAGGGGCGTGGCTACGTGATCCCCGACGACGTCAAGGACCTCGCGGTGCCGGTGCTCGCCCACCGCATGGTGCTGGACGCCGAGGAGGAGTTCCGCGGCGCCACCACCACCCAGGTCGTCACCCGGATCCTCGACCAGCTGCCGACCCCGCAGGAACGGGCTGCCTGATGTCCTCCGCGGTCCAGTCCGAGCCCTTCTCGTGGGGCCGGTCCCTGCTGGCGTGGCGGCGACGCGCCGTCACCCTGGGGCTCGACGGACGTGCTCGTCTCCTCGAGGTGACGGCGCGTCCGCGCGCCTTCGCGCGTCCGGTGACCGAGGTCGTCACCGGACTCGGGTGGAGCGTGCTCGCGCTGGCACTGACCGCGGCCGTGGCTGCCGTCGTGCTGGACTGGACCGAGCTGAGCGTCGCCGCCGTGACGTCACTGACGTTGCTGGCCGTCGCGGTCGTCTTCGTCCTGGGCAGCCACCGTCTCGAGGCCCGACTGGACCTGAGCCGCGACCGCGTCGTGGTGGGGGAGAAGGCCAACGGCCGTCTCGTCCTGGTCAATGACTCCCGGTTGCGGACCATGCCGCTCACCATCGAGATGGCGGTGGGACGAGGTCGCGCCGCCTTCGACCTGCCCGGCCTCCCGGGGCACGGTGAGCACGAGGAGCTGTACGCGATCCCGACGTCGCGTCGCGCCGTGCTCGAGGTCGGCCCGGTGCGGGCCGTCCGCTCCGACCCGCTGGGACTGCTGCGCCGGGAGCAGGTGCTCGCAGACTCCGAGCTCCTGTACGTCCACCCGCGCACCGTACGCATCGAGAGCACGGCCGCTGGGTTGGTCCGCGACCTCGAGGGCAGGACGGTGAAGAAGCTGTCGGACAACGACGTCGCCTTCCATGCCCTGCGCGAGTACGTCCCCGGTGACGACCGCCGCTACATCCACTGGAAGTCGACCGCCCGCACCGGCACCCTCATGGTGCGTCAGTTCGAGGAGACGCGGCGTTCGCACATGCTCGTCGCGCTGAGCACCCGCCTCGACGACTACGCCTCCGACGACGAGTTCGAGGCCGCCGTGTCGGTCGCTGCCTCGCTGGGCGTCCAGACCCTTTCGGAGGGCCACTCCCTGACCGCGGTGACGTCGACCCGCGTGCTGCCGGTGGTCTCCCCGGTGCGTTTCCTGGACCAGCTCTCCGACGTCGCGTACGAACGCCAGGCCCCGAACCTCGCCGAGGTGGCCCGCCGGATCACCCGGGACCACAGCGGCGCCAGCGTCGCGGTGCTGGTGTGCGGCTCGCTGGTCGACCCTGCCGAGATCCGTCGGGCCGGGCGCCACCTGCCGCTCGACGTACGTGCCGTCGTGCTGCGCACCCAGCCTGCCTCGCAGACCACCCTCCGGTCGATGGGCGACCTCCACGTCGCGACCCTGGGCGACCTCGACGACCTCAGCATGACCGTCAGGAGGCTCGCGACGTGACGACCCCCCAGAGCCCGTCGGCACGCCTGGTGGTGGCCGACGTCCTCGTCCTGCTGGCCCTCGTCGCCGTCGCGACGAGCCCGTTCCACGACGCGTACGGCGGCTGGCGCTGGGCGCTGGCGGTCGGCGGCGGGCTGCTGCTCGGCCTGGCGGTCGCGCTGGTCTCGATGCGTGCTCGGTTCGGGCCGTGGCTCACCGCGCTCAGCCTCTTCGTCGTCTACCTCTTCCTCGGCGCGGCCCTGGCGCTGCCGGAGCAGACCGTTGCCGGACTCCTGCCGACCCCCGACGCGCTGCGTGACCTGCTCACCGGCCTGGTCCGGGCCTGGCGGGACTCGCTGACACTGATCACGCCGCTCGGCAGCACCGACACCGTCCTGCTCGTGCCCTACCTGCTCGGTCTGCTCAGTGGGGTGGTGGCCGGCGTGCTGCTGTGGCGCAGCCGCCGCCCGCAGTGGGCCTCGCTCATCCCCGTCGCGGCGTTCGTGGTGGCCGCGGCGTTCGGTGACCAGGAGACCGGGACCACGGTGCTGCGCGGTTTCGCGCTGACGGCCGGCCTGCTGGTGTGGACCCGGTGGCGCGCCACCCGGGACGTACGCGTCGCGTGGCCGCGGCGCCTGGCCCTCACCGCCCTGGTGCTGGCGGTGGCCGGTGGCGTCGGAGCCGGCACCGGCCTGGTGGCCGGAGCCGAACAGCGCGAGGTCCTGCGTGACCACGTCACGCCACCCTTCGACCCCCTCGACCACCCCAGCCCGCTGTCCCGCTACCGGGCGTACTACGACGAGGCGGGGCTGGGCGACAAGACGATGTTCCGCACCACCGGCCTGGAGCCCGGTGATCTCGTGCGCATCGCGACCATGGACACGTTCGACGGGATCGTCTGGAACGTCGCAGGCGGTCCGTCGGCGCCGACCCAGTCGGGCAGCTTCGGACGCCTTGCCTCGCAACCGGCTGAGTCGGGTGAGGAGGAGGTCAGCATCACCGTCGAGGACTACTCGGGTCCGTGGGTGCCGACCGTCGGTGAGACCACGGCGGTCGCCGTGAGTCGCGAGGGACGCGACGACGACACCGCCCGCTCCCAGGTGCTCTACAACAGGGCGACGGGGACGATGGCGCAGATCGGCGGTGTCCAGCGCGGGATGACGTACGACTTCCGCGTGCGGCGCCAGGCCAGGCCTGAGTCCCCGGACACGCTCGACGCGGCCCCGGGTCCGCTCCCGGTGCCGCCGGCGGAGGTCCCGGCGCTGACGAAGAAGGTCCAGTCGTGGTTCGCTGCCGCGGGTGGTCCCTCGGGTGGGGCCGCGGCCCAGGTGTTGGTGGAGTCCCTCCGCGAAGGTTTCTACAGCGATGGCAAGCCCAACGAGGCCAAGTCCGCCGCTGGCCACGGGGTGAAGCGGATCACCGACCTGGTGACCCCCGAGGAGATGATCGGCAATGCCGAGCAGTACGCCTCCGCGATGGGTGTGGCGAGCCAGGCGCGCGGACTGCCGGCCCGGGTCGTGATCGGGTTCAAGGTGCCTGACCGCTCCGGCAAGGTCCGCGGCAGCGACGTTGACGCCTGGGTGGAGGTCAAGCTCGAACGCGTCGGGTGGGTGGCCTTCCAGCCGACGCCCGACAAGGACCGGGTCCCCAAGAACACGCAGGAGAACCCTGAGCCGGAGCCCCAGCCGAACGTCATCCAGCCGCCGGTGGTGCCCGAAGAGCCGGACTCCAGCGACAAGACGGCCCCGCAGGGGGCAGGCCAGGCGAGGAACGACGACGTCCTGGAGAAGATCTGGGCTCTGCTCGGTCACCTGGGCACCGTGGCGAAGGGCCTGGCCCTGCTCTCGCCGCTGTGGCTCCTGCTGCTGGTCAAACTGGTGCGCCGCCGACGTCGCCGCAGGGCCAAGGACCCGGTGGTCCGGCTCAGCGGCGGGTGGCGCGAGGTCGCCGACCGGGCCCGGGACCTCGGTGTCCGGTTGCCCGCGAGCAACACCCGCCGGCAGAACGGTGTGGCCCTGGCCGAGCGGTTCCCCACCGTCGCCGCCACGTCCTTGGCGGCCCGGGCCGACGGGCACGTCTTCGGGCCCGCGCATCCCAGCGACGAGGAGGTGGAGGCGTACTGGAAGGACGTCGACACCGCGGTCAAGCGCATGCGAAAGTCGGCTCCCTGGTGGCGGCGTCCGCTCGCGGCACTCTCACCGGCCTCGATCCCGTGGCGGGCGGGACTCGTCCGTGGTGGGAAGGCCGTGAGCTCCGCGGGGGCGTCCCTGCGTGACTCCCGCCCCGTCCAACGCGTCGTTGTCCGTCCCGGCCGCCACGTCTCTGCTCTGCTCAAGAAGGTGAAGCGATGAACAGCCCTGGCATCGACACGTCCCCGATGGATGATGCGCCGGTCTCCGCGACCGCGCCCTACGCCTCCCTGGGCAGGCGCATCGGCGCCTACCTGATCGACGGCGCCCTGCCGGTGCTGTTGCTCCTGCCCGGTTACGTGTTGCTGTTGCGGGCGGCCCTCACTGCCACCGTCGACCACAGCGGCAACTCGCCGTGGGGCAACGTGCTGCTCCTGTGCGGGCTGGGTCTGTCCTTCCTCCTCGCCCTGGTCCAGTGGCACGGCGTGGCCACGAAGGGGCAGTCGATCGGCAAGCGGATCGTGGGCATTCGGGTGGTCGACGCCGACTCGGGCGCCCCGATCGGGTGGGGCCGGGCCTTCCTGCGCTACCTCGTTCTCAGCCTGCTCGGCTCGCTGTGTGCCCTCCCGCTGCTCATCCAGGCCTTCGTCATCCCTCGTGCCCAGCGCCGTCAGGGCTGGCACGACGGTGCGGTCAACTCGGTGGTGCTCCTGGGGAGTGGCCGGGAGGAAGCAGCAGTGACCACCCCCGTACGTCGGGTCCCCACCGTCGTCCCCGGCGCTCCGACTCCGCTGCCCGCACCGCCGCCTCCGCCGATGCGCCCCTCCCTGGCCACCGGAGCGGCCTCCGCGCCGCCACCGGTGAGCTCCGCCTCCACGCCCTCGGCGTTGACCCTCAACCAGCCTCCCGCCCCGACCGCCGGTCCGACAGCTGGCGTGCCCCGCGTGCCGCCGCCGCCCGTGGTGACCCCGCCGCCGCTCGCGCCGCCTGCGCCGCCTGCTGGTGCGTCGCCTGCCGTGCCGGTGGAGCCCGCTGCGCCGGTGGAGCCCGCTGGGCCAGTGGAGCCCGCTGCGCCGGTGGAACCCGTGGTGCCTGCCGCGCCGGTGGAGCCCGCCGTGCCGGTGGAACCCGTGGAGCCCGCGCCGATGGTGCCCGCCGCGCCGGTGGAGCCCGCGCCCTCCGCTCCCTGGCGACTGGTCGCCGACGGCACCACCGTCGAGGTGAGCGGGACGGTCGTCATCGGCCGCCAGCCGAGCGTGGCGACGGTGCCCGACGCGACTGCCGTGCGTGTCGACGACCCGCAACGGACCATGTCGAAGACCCACGCGGTCCTGCGTGGCGACGCCGACTCGCTGAGTGTGGAGGACCTCTCCTCCACCAACGGCGTCTACCTCCTCGAGGGGAGCTCCGAGACCCGGATCCCGGCGCGCACGATCACCCCGCTCGTCGCGGGCGCCCGGGTCGCCTTCGGTGACTACGCCTTCGTCGTGGAGCGTGCGCAGTGAAACTGAAGGTCACCTACCAGCGGTCCTCCGGCGCTGAGGTCGACGTGGTCATCACCACTGACGCGGCCGCGACCGCAGGTGAGATCGCTCGCGAGCTCGTCGAGACCGACCCCGAGGACCCGCGTACGCCGGAGGGCACGGTGACGTTGAGCGTCACCGCCCCGGGCAGCGGCCCGATGGTGCTGAGCCACGACCGGATCATCGCGGACGCAGCCGTCGCCTCCGGTCACACCGTCCGGGTGGTCCCGGTGACCACCGGGGCGGCGACGGCCGGTCAGCAGGCGGCGCAGGTCCTCCTGCGCGTCACCGCCGGACCCGACCGGGGCAAGGAGTTCCGGCTCCCGGCCGGCTCCTTCGAGGTCGGACGCGACGTGGGTTGCGACGTCGTCCTCAACGACTCGTTCGTCTCCAAGCGCCATGCCCGGATCGATGTCTCGTCGTCGATCGACGTCGTCGACCTCAACTCGGCCAACGGCATCCTGGTCGACGGCCAGGTGGTCAGCCGGGTCGCGGCGCTGCCGGGGCAGGTCATCACCGTGGGTGACACCGGACTGGAGTTCCACCCCCTGCGCACCAGCCCGGACGTGACTCCGGGCGAGATCCGCAACGGCGGCACCCCCTTCAACCGCTCGCCTCGTGTCGAGGTCCGTTACCCCTCCGAGCAGCACGCCCGCCCTGCCGTCCCGGGCGACCGCGAGCCCCAGATGTTCCCGTGGCTGATGATGTTCCCGCCCGTGGTCATGGGTGTCTCGATGTACGCCATCACCGGCAACCCGATGTCGCTGATCTTCGTGCTGATGGCGCCGATGATGATGGTCGGCAACTTCACCACCACCCGGATGCGCAACAAGCGGCGTCACGCCACCGAAGTGGCCAGGTTCGAAGCCCAGCTCGCGGAGCTCGAGGAGACGCTCGGGACCGAGCTGCCCCGCGAGCAGCGGATCCGTCAGGCGGAGGTCCCGACGGTCGCCGAGGTCTTCGAGGCCGGACTGGAGCGCGACCCGCTGCTCTGGACCCGACGCCCCGAGCACTGGTCCTTCCTCCACCTGCGACTCGGCACCGGGGTGCTCGCCTCGCGCAACACCATCGCGGAGGGGGCCCCGCTCGACGAGGGTCTCCCGGAGTACCGGCTGAAGCTCGAGGAGCTCCAGGAGCGGCACCGCTGGGTGCGCGACGTCCCGGTCATCGAGAGCGCCACCTATTCGGGCGCGTTGGGCGTGGTGGGTTCCGCCGAGAACGCGTACGACGCGCTGCGCGGCCTGCTCGTCCAGCTGGTGGGTCTGCACTCGCCCAGCGAAGTGGTGGTCACGGCCGTGACCAGCCCGTCCGAGCTGCCGCACGTCGACTGGCTCAGCTGGTTGCCGCACACCACCTCTCCGCAGAGCCCGGTCGCCGGCATCCACCTCGCCGACTCCCAGGCCACGGCCTCCCAGGTCGCCGACCAGCTCGAGGAACTCATCAAGAGCCGACTCGACGGCACCGCCGTCAAGTTGAGCAACCGTGGCCCGCTCAAGAGCGACATCAGCGCCGTCGAGGCCGGAGCGAGCTTCGAGGACGGCAACGTCTCCAAGCCCCCGCAGACACCGGTGGTGGTCCTGGTGATCACTGAGCACGCACCCATCGACCGGGCCCGTTTCGTGCAGCTGAGTGAGGCTGCTGCGGACGCCGGGATACTCCCGCTCTGGGTCTCCTCGCGCCCCCGCGACCTGCCCGCCGTGTGCCGCACGTATGTCGACGTGAGTGCCGGGCTGGGGCAGGCGGAGGTCAACTTCGTACGCCACGGGGTGCGGCTCAACCAGGTCGTCGTGGAGGGCGTCAGCGCCGACAACGCCCGACGCTTCGCCCACGCGTTGTCCCCGCTGACCGACGCCGGGGCCGTCACCGCCGACGTCTCCGACCTGCCCCGCATGGTGTCGATGACGACGCTGCTGGGGCCCGAGATCGTTTCGTCGAGCGCAGCGGTGGTCGAGCGGTGGCGACAGAACCTCTCGATCCACCAGCGCGAGGGTGCACCGAAGCCGCGCCGACGCGCGGGCACACTGCGCGCCCTGGTCGGTCAGGCCGGTGCCGACGCGATGCACCTCGACCTGCGTACGCAGGGTCCCCACGCCCTGGTCGGAGGGACGACCGGAGCCGGCAAGAGCGAGTTCCTCCAGGCCTGGGTGCTCGGCATGGCCGCCGAGTACAGCCCGGACCGGGTCTCCTTCCTCTTCGTCGACTACAAAGGCGGTGCCGCTTTCGCCGACTGCGTGAAGCTGCCGCACTGCGTGGGTCTGGTGACCGACCTGAGCCCCCACCTCGTACGTCGTGCGCTGACCAGCCTGCGAGCCGAGCTGCACCACCGCGAGCACCTGCTCAACCGCAAGAAGGCCAAGGACCTCCTCGAGCTGGAGAAGCGCGGTGACCCGGAGTCACCACCCGCACTCATCCTGGTGATCGACGAGTTCGCGGCGCTGGCCAAGGAGGTCCCCGAGTTCGTCGACGGCGTCGTCGACATCGCCCAGCGCGGTCGTTCCCTGGGCATCCACCTGATCATGGCGACCCAGCGTCCAGCCGGCGTCATCAAGGACAACCTGCGGGCCAACACCAACCTGCGCGTCGCCCTGCGGATGGCCGACGAGTCGGACAGCACCGACGTGATCGGCTCCGCCGACGCGGCCCACTTCGATCCCTCGGTGCCGGGACGCGGCATCGTCAAGACCGGTCCCGGACGGCTGACCGGCTTCCAGTCGGCGTACGCGGGCGGCCACACCACCGAGGGTGACGCTCCGGCCTCGGTCACGGTCCAGCCGCTGGGCTTCGGTGTCCTCCGGGCGTGGGAGCGCCCCGAGTCGGCGCTGGACGTGGAGCCGAAGGACCTCGGCCCCAGCGACCTCGTACGCACCGTGACCGCGATCGAGCACGCCAGCCGGCTGGCCGAGATCCCGACGCCTCGACGGCCGTGGCTCGACGAGTTGAGCACTGCCTACGACCTGGCGATCCTGGGCCCGCGCACCGACACCGAGATGATCCTCGGGGTGGCCGACATCCCGCAGCTGCAGACCCAGAAGCTGGTCCACTTCCGTCCCGACGTGGACGGCAACCTGGCGGTCTACGGCACCGGTGGCAGCGGCAAGTCCGTGCTCCTGCGGACCCTCGCCGCCGGCGCAGGTGTCACCCCGCGCGGTGGTCCGGTCGAGGTCTACGGCCTCGACTTCGCGGCCGGCGGGCTGCGGATGCTGGAGGCCCTCCCGCATGTGGGTTCGGTGGTCTCCGGCGACGACCATGAACGGGTCGGGCGGCTGCTGCGTCGACTGCGGGAGATCGCCGAACAGCGCGCCCGCGACTTCCCGGCCGTGGACGCCGGATCGATCACCGAGTACCGCCGGATCGCCAACCGTCCCGACGAGCCCCGGATCCTGCTGCTGGTCGACAACTTCCCGGCCTTCCGGGAGGCGTACGAGACCGGCGGCATCCGGCTGCAGCTCTACGCGACCTTCCAGCAGCTCCTCAGTGAGGGGCGACAGCTCGGCATCCACGTCGTCTTCACCGCGGATCGTCCCGCGAGCGTGCCCGGTTCGGTCGCCTCGAGCGTCCCGCGCCGCGTGGTCCTGCGGTTGGCCGACGAGAGCAGCTACCTGGTCGTGGGCGTGCCCACCGACGTACTGGACGTCGCCTCGCCGCCGGGACGGGCCGTGGTCGACGGGATGGAGACCCAGCTCGCGATCCTGGGCGGCTCGGGCAACGTCGCCGACCAGTCCCAGGCGCTCGGCAAGTTGTCCCGGGCGATGGACCGGTTGGGCCGCGAGGCCGCTCCGGCGATCCGCTCCCTGCCCCACGAGGTGTCGCTGGACGACCTGCCCACCGAGGTGGGTGGACAGCCCGTGCTGGGCATGAGCGACGACACCCTGGCGCCGATCGGTTTCGACCCGTCCGGTGTGCTCATCATCGGTGGTCCCAGCGGCAGCGGTCGTTCCACGGCCGTGGTGACGTTGGCGCAGTCTCTGTTGCGCTGGGACAGCCGCGTCGAGCTCATCTACCTGGGCAACCGGCGCTCGGTCGCCTTCCAGTCCAGCCGCTGGGAGGCCGGCGCCTTCGACCCGGAGTCGGTCGCCGTGCTCGCGCGTGAGATCGCTGCGCGGATGGCCGACCGGTCGGTCAAGCACCGCATCGCGGTCGTCGTGGAGTCGCTGCCCGACTTCCTGAGCACCCCGGCCGACTCCGCGATCGTCGAGCTGGCGCGGGTGGCGAAGCGTTCCGAGCACCTGCTCATCGCCGAGGCCGACATCGGCTCGTGGTCCTCGATGATGCCGCTGTACTCCGAAATGCGCTCCGCCCGACGCGGAATCCTGCTACAACCGGAACCCTTGGAAGGTGATTCCGTGCTGCGTACGCCGTTCCCGCGGGCGTCCCGGTCGGAGTTCCCCCCGGGGCGGGGGATGGCGGTCCTGTCGGGCCGTGCCGTACGCGTGCAGCTGCCGTTGCCGAGCAGGGGAGTGGTCCCCATCGACGCTGCGTCCAGCGGTCCCTAGGTTTAACCCATCAAGCCGCTGAGGAGCGGGCCGAACGAAAGGGAATCACATGTCCAACATGAACGTGACGTACGACGAGATCCGCAGCTCCGCCAACCAGTTGCGCCAGGGTCAGGAGACCTTGAACGACACGCTGACTCAGTTGAGCGGCCTGATCAACAACCTCACGCAGAGCGGCTTCGTCACGGACCTCGCGTCCGTCACCTACCGCGACCAGTTCGACCAGTTCACGACCGGCACCCAGCAGGCCGTCGCCGCCCTCGAGGGGCTCTCCGCCTACCTCGACCAGGCCGCCGACACCCTCTCGGCCACCGACTCCGACCTGTCGAACGCCATCCGCAGCTGACGCACTCCGACCCGCTCCCCGGTGGCCGGCCCACGCGGCCGGCCACCACCGGGGCCATCTAGCAAGGAAGGCGCATCATGGCGATCCTGTTCCCGCACTGGGCCATGCCGATCCTCGATGTCTTCAGGGTCCCGTGGCCCGACATCGACGAAGACACGGTCCTCGACCTGGGCACCCGGGTCGCCGACATCGCCGAGGCCCTCGAGACGTTCACCACCTCGGTGCACGACGCACTCTCCGTGCTGTCGAGCCACACCGAGTCAGCCGCCTTCGCCGCGTTCGTCGAGGAGTGGGACTCCACCTCGAGCTCACTGATCGCTCCGATCAAGGAGGCCACCCAGGAGGCCCAGCCGATCGCACAGACCGCGCACGACGCCATCGTCACGGCCAAGAGTGCGATCATCGTCGTCCTCAGCGCCCAGATGGCGACCACCTTTGCCGGTCCGATCGGCGCTGCCGTTCGCTGGGCTGCGAAAAAGGCCATCGACGCCGCCATCGACGAGGCAGTGAAGATCGCCGTCGGTGTCGTGGTCAACGAGGTCAACGGGCAGATCGAAAGCACGATCATCGAGCCCATGAAGAGCTTCGTCCAGATGGCCGTCGAGTCGGTCAGTTTCGAAGTGAAGCAGGTCGTCGTCGAGATGACCCCTGCGATGGGCACCGTCTCCGACGAGACCATGCTGCTTGCCATCGACATCCACGAGGTCACGGTGGCCGCGGAGAAGGTCAAGGACGCCTTCGTGGGCATCCAGTCCGCAGTCGCGCACCTCGCCGCGTGGCAGGCCGGTTCGGGTTACACCTCGCCGGCGCCCGACCCGGACCCGCTGATCCGGGACATGTTGACCCCCGTGCTCGACCACCTGGTCACCACCGTGCACAACGAGATCAACGACCTCGGTCACAAGATCATCACCAAACTCGCCAGCAACCTCATCGCCACCTGGGAGCGACTCTCCACGGCGGACGGCATCCTGGAGTCGGAAGCGGCGCGTCTGCGTCGGGCGATGCAGATCCCGGCGCCGATGCACATCGGCACGATCGAGCGGAGCACCGACCCGGAGCTGATCACCATCCAGCGCGCCGGGGCCCCCGTACGCACCGGGGCAGGCAGGTCGGACGCTCGCGAGGACATCCGGCAGATCGTGATCGAGCGGGCAGGGGCTGCGGTGGTGACCGGAGCCGGGGAGTCCGACGCGCGCAACAACATCCGTGAGGTCGTCATCGAGCGTGCCGCCGCCGCCGTGGTGACCGGGCCGGCAGAGTCCGAGGCGCGCAACAACATCCAGGAGGTCGTCCTCGAGCAGGCTCCTGAGCCGGTGAAGGTGGGGCGTGGGGACTCCACGGCTCGCGACAACATCCAGGAGATCGTCATCGAGCGCGCCGGCCCGGCAGTCGTCACCGGCACGGGCGACTCGGACGCTCGGAACAAGTTGAAGCCCTGATCCGCACGCGATCCTTGGTCGACCAACTTTGCCGATCGGCGGCGCCCAGGCCGCCGGCTGGCCTACGGTCTGGGAAGAGCCTCGGGCTCTGACCAGTCGTGCTCGGGTGCCCGTGGTTGGGATCCCGGGCCGTGACCTGTGCTGACCCAAGGACCCGATGTTCACGCTCCTCCGCCTGTTGCTCGCTGTCGTGCTGGTGTGGGGGCTCGCAGCCTGCGAGTTCAGTGAGTCGAGCTCGGGCCAGGACTCGGTGGAGGTTGCCCCCGAATCCGAACAGCCCCCGGCGGACGTCGAGGACTCGGTCGATCCCGACGCCTCGGAGCAGGACGAGACCGCTTCGCCCGGTCCCACACCGACTCCTGCCCCTCGGTCCGGGTTGCGGGGCGACGCCCTCACGGCGTTGGCCACGCTGAAGGTCAAGGGGCGGGCGCCGATGACGGGATACACCCGGGAGATGTTCGGGCCGGCCTGGATGGACACCGACCGCAACGGGTGCGACACCCGCAACGACATCCTGGCCGCGTACCTGAGCGCCACCCAGGTGGAGAGCAACGGCTGTGTGGTGACTTCAGGTGTGCTCGCCGACCTCTACACGGGCACCTCGATCTACTTCTACCGCGGCCACGGCGCCCTCGTCGACGTCGACCACGTGGTCGCCCTGGCCAATTCGTGGGCGACCGGGTCGAGCACCTGGTCGATGCAGCAGCGTGCAGCGCTCGCCAACGATCCGTTGAACCTCCTGCCGGTCGATGCTTCCGCGAACAGGCAGAAGGGTGACGGGGACGCCGCCACCTGGTTGCCGCCCCACAAGAGGTTCCGCTGTGCGTACGTCGCCCGACAGGTCACCGTGAAGCAGAAGTACGCCCTGTGGGTGACGCGCCCCGAGGCAGCCGCGATCGAACGGATCCTGGCGACCTGCCCGGGCGAGCCGTTGACCGAGGACACGGCCCAGTTGCCGACGGCTACGGACCAGGCCGTACGCGAGCCCGTACGCACCTCGAGCCCTGCGCCGAAGCCGAAGCCAGCGCGTACGAAGACTCCCGCACCCGCGCGACTCACGCCGGTCCACTACCAGAACTGCACCGCCGCCCGGGATGCTGGCGCGGCGCCCGTACGCGCCGGCGAACCGGGGTACGGACGTCACCTCGACCGGGACGGCGACGGCGTCGGCTGCGAGTGAGTCACTGACCCTGGTCGCACGCTGGCGCCCGGGCAACGAACGGTTCAGCGGATCTTCGAGTCACGAGGGACCGTCCAGATGTCCTGGACCGCCCACTTGCCGGCACTCCTGGACAGCTGGAGCCGATAGGTGGCGACGCCACCGTTGAGGGACTCTTCGGGTGCCTGCGAGGACTCCCGGTATGAGGTGGGGGAGCTGTAGACCTCGACCACGTAGGTGTTCTCGGCGTTCTCCGAGGGTCCGGATGGCTTGATCGAGCGCACCTTCCGGCCGTCGGTCTTCACGAATCCACCTGAGGCATAGATTTCGTCGATCCGGTCCGCAGCCTTCATGCACGTCTCACAGTCGCCAGCGATCTGCCGATACTTGGAGGTGTCGCCCTTCTGCATGTCACGTTGTTCGTCATTCCACCGTCGGATGAACTCCTCAGCGGACTTTTCGTCCACGGGGGTGGGGGTCCCGGCAGAGGGGGCCACGGTGGGCGCGGGCGCGAACTTCGGCACTGGCTCCTCGGCTCCGCAACCGGTCAGGAGCAGGGCGCTGGTCAACAGGAGTGCGGCCGTCGCGGGGAAGGGAAAGGTTCTTCTGGCGGATGTGGTCATCGGACGAGTCCGGGTCGGGCTTGGAGGATGGTGAGTGGTTGGGGTGTGCCGGGGACGGTGTGGTCGCCGGGGATGGTTTGCCATGGGCCGCCGTTGACGCGGTAGCGGCCGGTGTAGGTGACGTCGAGGCTGGGGTGCACGGTGGTGTCGGCGAGTGTGTAGGTGTGGGTGATGGCTCGGCTGGGGTAGGCGCCGCCGGGGTCGGTGCTGGTGTGGGCCTGGTGGGAGGCCTCGGAGGCGCGGTCGTCGGGTTGGGCCCAGTGCCAGGTCCAGGTCGTGGGGGTGGCTTCGATGTCGACTTGTTGTCCCAGGAGGGTGATGTTCTGGGTGACTGGTGCGGTGTCGGGGGTGTGGAAGATGGTTTCGAGGTTGACGAGGGTTTCGCCGTCGGGTGGTTGGATGACGAGGTCGGCTGCGGGCCAGGTGAGGCGTCGGAATTCGCGGGCGACGGAGGCTGCGGAGATTTCCTGGCGGGTGAGCTCGTCCGGGCTGCCGAGGCATACGTAACCAACGTGGGTCCAGACGGGAGGATCGGCGGCGACGGGGGATTCCTGCAGGGAATGCCAATAGCTACCATCGGTGCCCGTGCAGGGGTTGAGATCGCACTCGGGGTAGTTCTCCAGTGGGTCCAGGCACTGTCCGACGACTTGGTGTTGATGCGTGGGTGGGGAGCCTCTTGGTGGTTTGACGCGGTTCCGCCCCTCTTCTGGCGACATCGTGCCAACGCACTCGACATCCGCCTCATGCATAGTCCCGGCACCCGTACACGACTCTGGCTGACTGTTTGCAGGGTGGAAGCCCCAACCAGTGGCCAGCAGTGATGTCGACATGAGGACCGTCAGACGCACCTTCGCAGTACTCATTCAACCTGCTTCAGCATGTTCGTAAGGATGTGGCCGTCTGCAGTCACCTTGACGGTCACGACGTACTTCGCGTCGTTGCCGGGGTACCCCTTCTCCGGGGCATCCTTTGAGTCCCGATAAGTGGTGGGAGCGTTGTTCATCCAGACAAGATGCTGGGTGGCATCGAGCGCCTCGACCCTGTCGACGGTGCCCCCTTTCGTATTGACAAACCCGCCGCCTGCGTAAATCTTCTCCACCCGGTCCGCCAGTCGCCCGCAGGACTCACATCCCTTGGTGATAGCTCGGTACTCCTCGGTCTCCCCGGTGTTCTGCATCTCGCGTTCCAGCTCGGCCCACCGCCTGATGAACTCCTCAGCGGTCTCCTCCTTCGCCACCACGCTGGGCGTCGCGCTCGGCTCGGGCGCCAGCTTCGGCTCGGGCTCGTCGCCTCCGCAACCGGTCAGCAACATCGCGCTGCCCAGCAGAAGCGCGAACGACGTACGTGGTCCCATGTTGGGTCCCTTCCCCGGAGTGACTGCACGAGAGCGTAGGGAAATCCGCGCCTGCTGGAGCGCCTGTCCCACGCCGCCTGTGGAGGACGAGCGCCTCTCAGGCGCCGAAGGCCTCACGCAGACACAAACTTCCCCAGCATTGAGGAAGTCGTCACGGCCACCGCCACGCACCGTCGGAGCGGGCAGGCACAATGGCCACCATGACGAAGACCGCGATCCTCGGTGCCGGTGCGATGGGCGAAAGCGTCCTGGCCGGCCTCATCCGCGCTGGCCGCCCGCTCGACTCCCTCGTGGTGGGGGAGAAGCGCGCAGAGCGTGCCAGCGAGTTGAGTGAGAAGCACGGTGTCACCGTCGTCGACAACCTGCTGGCCACCCTGCAGGCCGACACCCTCGTGATCGCGGTGAAGCCGCAGGACGTGGTCCCGGTGCTCGCCGAGATCAACGAACACCTGCGACCCGGTCAGTTGGTCATCTCCCTCGCGGCCGGCGTCACCGTCGCGACGCTGGAGAGCCACGTGATCCCCGGTGTGGCCGTCGTACGGGTCATGCCCAACACGCCCGCGCTGGTCGGCGAGGGCATGTCGGTGATGACCGGCGGCACAGACGCGACCGAGGTCCACCTCGACGAGGCCGAGGCGCTGCTCGCTGCGTGTGGCCGCGTCGTACGTCTGCCTGAGGAGCAGATGGACGCCGTCACCGCCATCTCGGGCTCCGGCCCGGCCTATCTGTTCCTGGTTGCCGAAGCACTCATCGAGTCAGGGGTGCACCTCGGGCTGTCCCCCGAGCTGGCCACCGAATTGTCTGTCCAGACCTTGCTCGGCGCCTCGGTGATGCTCCGTGAGACCGGCACGGAGGCGAGCGTCCTGCGGGAGCAGGTCACCTCCCCGGGAGGCACCACGGCCGCCGCGCTGCGTCAGTTCGAGGAGCACGGGCTGCGCGGCGCCTTCCTGGCGGCCACCGAAGCTGCACGTGACCGTTCGGTCGAACTGGCTGCTGGCTCCTGACCCGGCCTCGGTGGCGCTCCCTCGCGCGGAGTCGCCCAAATGGGGGAGATGGTGACGGTCGTCATAGATCAGCGAGTAGCGTCCTGCCCATGGTGGAGTGCGTGGGCCGGACAACCGTCGTCTTTGACAAGACGCTCACGGAGTATGACTTCGGCCCCCACCACCCCATGTCACCGCTGCGCGTCGACCTCACGATGCGCCTCGTCGAGGAGCTGGGACTCCTCGACACCGGCTTGGAGATCGTGCCGGCGCCGATGGCTGACCTCGAGCTCATCGCCACCGTGCACTCCGAGTCGTTGATCGAGGCCGTCCAACGGGTCGGCACCACCCGTGGTGCGATCGATCCCGCCCACGGCCTCGGCACTGACGACAACCCCGTCTTCATGGACATGCACCACGCGTCGGCCCACGTCGTCGGCGCCAGCGTGGAGGCGTTCCGGCAGGTCTGGAGCGGGGAGTCGATCCACAGCGCCAACATCGCCGGCGGTCTGCACCACGCAATGCCTGACCGCGCCAGCGGCTTCTGCATCTACAACGACGTCGCAGTCGGCATCCAGTGGCTGCTCGACCAGGGCGCAGAACGAGTCGCCTACGTCGACGTCGATGCCCACCACGGGGACGGCGTCGAGAAGATCTTCTGGGATGACCCGCGCGTCCTCACCATCTCCTTGCACGAGACCGGCCAGATGCTCTTCCCCGGCACCGGCTTCCCGACCGACCTGGGCGGCGAGGGGGCCCAAGGCTCCGCGGTCAACGTCGCTCTCCCGCCCGGCACGGCCGACGCCGGTTGGCTCCGTGCCTTCCATGCGGTCGTCCCTCCGCTCCTGCGCGAGTTCAACCCCGAGGTGCTCGTGACCCAGCACGGTTGCGACTCCCACATGGAGGACCCACTGACCCACCTGATGCTCAGCGTGGACGGGCAGCGGGTCGCGTACGAGGCCCTCCACGACCTGGCGCACGAACTCACCGAAGGCAAGTGGGTGGCGACCGGCGGCGGTGGCTATTCGGTCTCCTCGGTGGTGCCGCGCGCGTGGAGCCACCTGCTGGGGATCCTCAGCGGCTCGCCGATCGACCCCGAGACGGTCACTCCGACGAGCTGGCGCGAGTACGTCGCGAGCGTGACTGCCGAGCAGGTCCCCTTCCGGATGACCGACGGCCGGGTCCCCGCCTACCGGGACTGGCGCGACGGCTATGACCCGGAGGCCTGGTTGGACCGGGCGATCCATGCGACGCGCACCGAAGTCTTCCCGCTGCACGGAATTGACCCGTTCCCGTGACCCCGCACTGAGCGTCACAAGCCGCGTCTATCGGATCCGAGCGGTCCAAAATTGGTTAAATCAATGCGACACGCCGGACAGATGCACATTCACATCAAGTTCTTCTTCCCCACTGGTCACATCCGTCCTATATTCCTCACACGCCACACGTCTGTGTTGCCAGCGCGGAAGCTGGCGCCGTGGGGCACGAAGGATCGGTGTGCCATGGTGAATGCGTCCGACATGTCAGACGTGAAGTTCCTGACCATCGCCGAGGTGGCAGCGATGATGCGCGTCTCGAAGATGACGGTCTACCGCCTGGTCCACAGCGGTGAGTTGCCCGCCGTCCGGGTCGGCCGCTCCTTCAGGGTCACCGAGGACGACGTCAACGACTACCTGCGCAAGAGCTTCTTCAACGCCGGCTGAGACCCCACACCTGAGGCGGTCGTCTCGCTGGCGTGGAACCAATTTTCGCTGCGCAAGGCGGCACCGTTAGGCTTGCCCCGTTCGACGGGTCACCAGGCTCGCTCGGCCCCGTTGCACGAAAGGTGGTCCTCATGGGATCTGTCATCAAGAAGCGCCGCAAGCGTATGTCGAAGAAGAAGCACCGCAAGCTCCTCAAGAAGACGCGCGTCCAGCGTCGCAAGCTCGGCAAGTAAGACGCAGCGGCCATGGGGAGGGTCGTGCTGGTCACCGGGATTTCCCGGGACATCGGGCGCCGTTTCGCGCGCCATGCTGCAGCAGACCCCTCCATTGACCGTGTGATCGGAGTGGACGTCGTCCCTCCTCGCGGCGACATCGGCGAGGTCTCCTTCGTCCGTGCCGACATCCGCAACGCCGTGATCGCCAAGGTCATCGCGCGTGAGCAGGTCGACACCGTCGTCCACATGAGCGTGATCGCGACCCCGGGTCGTTCCGGTGGACGCAACGCCATGAAGGAGCTCAACGTCCTCGGCACGATGCAGCTCCTCGCTGCGTGCCAGAAGGTCGAGAGCGTCAAGCACCTGGTCGTGAAGTCGACCACCACCGTCTACGGCGGCAGCAGCCGAGACCCCGCGATGTTCACCGAGGACATGGGCCCCAAGTCGGTGCCGCGCTCCGGGTACGCGCAGGACGTCTACGAGATCGAGGGGTACGTACGCGGGTTCGCTCGCCGCCGCCCCGACGTGCGCGTCACCACCCTGCGCTGCGCGAACGTCATCGGACCCCACGTGGAGAGTCCGCTGACCAACTACTTCCGCATGTCGGTCATCCCGACCGTGCTCGGTTTCGACCCCCGCATGCAGTTCCTTCACGAGGACGACCTCTACGACGTGCTGCGCCACGCGGCCACCACCGACGTCTCCGGCACCTTCAACGTCGCTGGTGACGGGATGGTCCTGCTCTCCCAGGTGATTCGTCGCCTGGGCAAGCTGAACGTCCCGATGCCGGGCTTCGCGGTGGCCCGAGCGGTGACCGCGTTGCGCTCGGCCCGCCTCACGGACTTCTCCCGCGAACAACTCGCCTTCCTGACCTATGGCCGTGGGGTGGACACCACTCGGATGCGTCAGGAGCTCGGCTTCGAGCCGAACTACTCCACCGCGGAGGCGCTCGAGGACTTCGGCTACAGCCTCGGGCACACCCTGGCCAGTGGTCCCGTCAAGGCAGGAGCTGCCCGTGCCTGAAGCAGAGATCATCCCCATCGGCACCAACGGCACGCCCGGTCGTGGCACGGGACGCGTGAAGCCATCGGCAGCCGCTCGAGGCCTCGCGGGCAAGTCCGCCACCAGCACCGGCGCTGCCAAGCGCCCAGCCCGCGCCCCGTCGGCCGCGAAGGCGCCCGCCAAGTCAGCCACCTCCGGGCCGAAGAAGATCGAGCGGCCCGTGCCTCAGCCTGCCTCAGCAGCCGCTGCCTCAGCCGCGGACGGGGCCGGCACCCCGAAGCCGCAGCCCGCGCCAGCCGCGGCGGCGACGGCCACGGCCAGATCCACCTCGTCGACCACGACGCACGAGCGTGGCTCGATCCCCGGCATCCCTCTCGGAGACTGGACGGCCGCCATCGAGGCGGGTGCCCGCGAGGTCTTCGGAGGTGAGTGGGAGCGTCGGATGGCCGAGTTCCTCGCCTTCATGCGCCGCCGCATCGACGGTGACTACGTCGTGGACAGCTTCGGCTTCGACGCCGAACTCACCGAGCGCCTGCTCCTGGCCGTCCTCCGCCCGATCGCGGAGAAGTGGTTCCGGGTGGAGGTGCGCGGCCTGGAGAACATTCCGGCCGAGGGCGGCGCCCTCGTCGTCTCCAACCACTCGGGCACGATCCCGGTCGATGCCCTGATGACCATGGCCACCGTGTACGACCAGACCGGGCGCTTCCTGCGCCCTCTCGGGGCGGACCTCGTCTTCCGTACGCCCATGGTCGCAGGCCTGGCCCGCCGTCTCGGGGCGACCCTGGCCTGCCAGGCCGACGCCGAACGAATGCTGACCACCGGTGAGCTGGTCGGAGTGTGGCCCGAAGGGTTCAAGGGGATCGGCAAGCCCTTCACCGAGCGCTACAAGTTGCAACGCTTCGGTCGCGGCGGGTTCGTCTCGGCGGCGCTGCGCACGGGCGTACCGATCGTTCCGTTGTCGGTCGTGGGGGCCGAGGAGATCTACCCGATCGTCGGCAACCTCGGCACGCTCGCCCGCATCCTCAATCTCCCCTACCTCCCGATCACGCCCTTCTTCCCGTGGCTGGGCCCGCTCGGCATGGTGCCGTTGCCGTCGAAGTGGCTGCTCGAGTTCGGCGAGCCGGTGCGCACCGACAGCTACGACGAGGTCGAGGCCGAGGACCCGATGTTGGTCTTCAACCTCACCGACCAGGTGCGCGAGACGATCCAGCAGACCCTCTTCACGCTCCTCCTCGAGCGCGAGTCCGTCTTCCGCTGACGGCCCGCCAGGCCGACCCCCGACGAGAGGGTCAGTGACGGCGGTCGCGCACGGCCACCCCGGCGGCGACCCCGCCGGCGAGCGCCCCGCCGACCGCGGCCGCGACCAGGCCGACCCGCGCTGCTTTGCGGCCGGTGCGGTAGTCGCGGATCTGCCAGCCGTTGGCCCGGGCATGGGCGCGCAACTCGTTGTCCGGGTTGATGGCCACCGGGTCGCCGACCAGGGACAGCATCGGCAGGTCGTTGGCGGAGTCCGAGTAGGCCGAGCAGCGGGACAGGTCCAGGCCCTCCCGCTCAGCCAGGGCCAGGATGGCCTCGGCTTTCGCGGGCCCGTGCAGCATGTCTCCGACCAGGGCTCCGGTGTAGACGCCGTCAACCCGCTCCGCGACGGTGCCCATGGCTCCGGTGAGGCCGAGTCGGCGCGCGATGGTGGAGGCGATCTCGATCGGCGCGGCGGTCACCAACCAGACCCGTTGCCCGGCGTCGAGATGCATCTGGGCCAGGGCACGGGTGCCCGGCCAGATCCGGTGCGCCATGGCTTCGTCGAAGATCTCCTCGCCCAACTCCTCGAGCTCGGTGACCGTGTGGCCCTTGATGAAGCTCAACGCCGAGTTGCGGGCATCGGCGATGTGCTCAGGGTCCTCGACACCGGCGTAGCGGAAGTAGAACTGCTTCCACGCAGCGCCCAGGAGGTCACGGGTGCTGAAGAAGTCACGCTGGTAGAGGCCCTTGGCGAAGTGGTAGATGCTCGCGCCCTGCATCACGGTGTTGTCGACGTCGAAGAAGGCTGCGCTGGTGGGGTCGGAGGGAAGCGTCAGGGCAGCCTCGACCTCGGTGGTGGCGGCGGCCGCCTCGCCGGCCAGAGCTGAACGGCGGCGCAGGTTGGTGGGTCGTGGGATCGCGCGGTGCTTCTCCGACGGGGTCACGAGTCCAGCGTAGGGGAGACCCCGGAGCGTTTGTGGAAGTATCACACCCATGCCTCGAGCCTCTGACGTCGCCGACCTCGTCGCCACCGCCTCCGTGGAGGCCCCGGAGCGCCTCGCCCTGGTCGAGGTCGGTGGGCGCAGCCTGACCTGGGCCGCGCTCGAGGACGAGGTGGCGCGGGTCGCCGGTGGGCTCAACCGGTTGCACGTCCTGGGCGGGCACCGCGTCATGATCGTCCTCGGCAACCGCCTCGAGTTCGTGACCAGCTACCTCGGTGTCCTGAGGGCACGCGCGGTGGCGGTCCCGGTCAACCCCAAGTCGAACGCGTACGACCTGGCCCGGATGCTCGCCGACTCGGGTGCGCGGCTGGTGATCGGCGATGCCCAGACCGTCGGGGTCGTGCGCGAGGCCGTCGAGCTCGTGCGCCAGGCTCTCGCCGGCACCCCGGTCGTCGGGGCCGGGGAGCTCGAGCCCGACCTCCTCGCCAGGGCCCAGGCTGCGCACGTCGTGCTCCTCGACGAGACCCCCGCGCCGGGAGAGACCGCGTACGCCCAACTCGTCGCCGAGCCCGCCGAGCCCCTCGCAGCGGTGCCGGACCCCGAGCGTCTCGCCGTCCTCCTCTACACCGCCGGCACCAGTGGGCGTCCGCGCGCCGCGATGCTCACCCACCGCGCGCTCATCGCCAACATCGAGCAGGTCGGCGACACCGAGGCGCCGATGATGCACGGCGACGACGTGGTGCTGGGGGTCCTTCCCCTCTTCCACGTCTACGGCCTCAACGCAGTCCTCGGCAGCGTGCTGCGGCACCGGGCCAAGCTGGTCCTGGTCGACCACTTCGACCCCGAGGGCACCCTCGACCTGATCGATGACGAGGCGATCTCCGTGCTTCCCGTGGCCCCGCCGGTCTTCGCGCACTGGAACGGTCGCGACCAGCTCAAGGAGCGTCTGGGACCGGTCCGACTGGTCCTCTCCGGCTCGGCGGTGCTGACGTCGGAGGCCCTCGAGGAGTTCGTCTCGGCCACCGGCCTGGACGTCCACCAGGGTTACGGACTCACCGAGGCAGCCCCGGTCGTGACCACGACGCTGCGCGGTGACGACCCGCGTACGGGCTCGGTCGGCAGCCCGTTGGCCGGGGTGGAGGTCCGCCTGGTCGACGAGCACACCGGGCACCTCGAGGGTGACGACCCGGGCGAGATCCAGATCCGTGGAGAGAACCTGTTCAGTGGCTACTGGCCCGACGGCGCGGACGGTCCCGGCGACGACGGCTGGTGGTCGACCGGCGACGTCGGGTACCTCGATCCCGACGGCGCGCTCTTCCTCGTCGACCGGGTGCGCGACATGGTCGTGGTCTCCGGCTTCAACGTCTACCCCTCCGAGGTCGAGGACGCGATCCGGCAGGTCGACGGTGTCGCGGAGGTGGCAGTGATCGGGGTGCAGGACCCCGACACCGGTGAAGCCGTGGTGGCCTACGTCGTGCCCCAGGAGGGTGCTGGCGACCCCGCCCTCGTCGAGGCAGCCGTGGTCGAGCACGTCGCCACCCGGCTGGCCCGTTTCAAGCAGCCGTCGCGCATCGAGGTGGTCGACGCCCTGCCCACGACGGTCACCGGCCGGGTCGAGAAGGGCCGGCTGCGCGGCATCGAGCGGCGTCGAGCCCTCGGGCTCCTCGAGTGACCGGCCGGGCGCGATGACTCCCATGAGCGAACCCCGCGTCACGCTCTACGGGCGTGAGGGCTGCCATCTCTGCGAGGACGCCCGCGCGATCATCGAGCGCGTCTGTGCCGACCTGGGGGAGGCGTACGTCGAGGTCGACATCGACTCCGACGAGGACCTGCAGGACCGTTTCGGCGAGGAGATCCCGGTCACGTTCGTCGACGGTCGCCAGCACGACTTCTGGCGCGTGGACGAGGACCGACTCCGCTCCGCACTCACCCGCTGATCCGGCTGTGCGGCACGCGCGGGACGGTCGCGGGCCGACTCCGACTTGACCACCCCCGCTGAATGTGTCTACGGCGCCCGTGGTAAGTGCTCCGGCTGAACGATTTTGTTCCCCGTTCACAAACTCATAAAGTGGCTCGTGCCGATCGATTCCTGCCCCCGGAGCCCGCCCGGTGGATCGATCCGGCTCGAGAGAAGAGCCCCAGTGAGTCCACGGTCCTCGGCCGAGAATGCGCGTGAGATTCCCGAAGCGACGGTTGCCCGACTGCCCGTCTACCTTCGGGCGCTCACCGGACTCTCCGAGAGCGGCATCGAGACCTGCTCGAGCGAAGAGCTCGCGGTCGCTGCCGGCGTCAACTCCGCCAAGCTCCGCAAGGACCTCTCCTACCTGGGCTCGTACGGCACCCGCGGCGTCGGCTACGACGTCGAGTACCTGACCTACCAGATCGCCCGGGAGATCGGGGTCACCCAGGACTGGCCCGTCGTCATCGTCGGGATCGGAAACCTGGGCCACGCGCTGGCCACCTACTCCGGCTTCCGCAGCCGTGGGTTCCGGGTCGTGGCGCTGCTGGACGCTGATCTCTCGCGTGCCGACGAGGAGGTGGGCGGACTTCCGGTCCGACCCTTCGACGAGCTCGAGCGGATCGTCGTCGAGCACTCCGTCGCCATCGGTGTGATCGCCACCCCCGCGCAGGCGGCCCAGAGCGTCGCGGACCGCATGGTCGCCGCCGGCGTCACCAGCATCCTCAACTTCGCCCCGGGCGTGCTCACGGTCCCGGTAGGAGTCGACGTACGCAAGGTCGACCTGTCGATCGAGCTGCAGATCCTCGCCTACCACCAGCAGCGCAAGGCCCAGGGGGACGCAGCGATCGCCGACGTGGTCCTGCCCGACACCCCTCTCGTCACGGAAGGCGTCTGATGAGCGTCCTGGTCGTGGGAATCTCCCACAAGTCGGCACCCGTCTCCGTCCTCGAGCGGCTCGCCCTCGACGCCGAGGCCGCGCGCAAGCTGGTCATCGACGTGTCCGACTCGACCCACGTCGGCGAAGCAGCCGTCATCTCGACCTGCAACCGGCTCGAGATCTACGCCGACGTCGACCGCTTCCACGGCTCGGTCGAGGAGCTCTCGACGCTGCTCCTGCAGCGGGCCGGCTCGGCGCCCGAGTCCCTGATCCCGCACCTCTACGTGCACTACGACGACGGTGCGGTCTCGCACCTCTTCCACGTCGCCGCCGGGTTGGACTCGATGGTGCTCGGCGAAGGACAGATCCTCGGCCAGGCCCGCGAGGCGTTGCGTGTCGGCCAGGAGCTCAGCACCGTGGGCCCGACGCTCAACACCCTCTTCCAGCAGGCACTGCGGGTCGGCAAGCGCACCCATGCCGAGACCGACGTCGACTCCGTCGCGCCCTCGATGGTGACGGCCGCGATCGAGGAGTCGCTGGGCTCGCGCGGTGGCGTCACCGGGCTGCGGGTTCTGGTGCTCGGCGCCGGTTCGATGGCGGCCCTCTCGGTCGCCACCGTCACCCGTCAGGGCGCTGCCGAGGTCGTCGTGGCCAACCGGTCGCTGGCCAATGCCGAACGGCTCGCCCACGAGTACGGCGCCCGCGCGGTCCCGATGGACTCCCTCGAGGTCGAGTTGGCACGCGCCGACGTCCTCATCACCTGCACCGGCGCGGCCGGCGTCGTGGTCACTGCCGGCCAGGTGGCCGCGGCCCGCGACGAGGACAGTGCACCGCTCCAGGTGATCGACCTCGCCCTGCCCCACGACGTCGACCCCGCGGTCGCTGACCTGCCCGGCGTCGACGTCCTCGGTGTGGCAGAGCTGGCCGAGCGTCTGGGCAGCAGCCACGCAGCGGTGATGAGCGTGACCGGCGTACGCGAGATCGTGACCCAGGAGCTCGACAGCTTCCTCTCCGCCCGCCGCCAGGCCAGTGTCACCCCGACCGTCGTCGCCCTGCGCACGATGGCCACCGGTGTCGTCGAGTCCGAGTTGGAGCGTCTCCAGGCGCGCCTCGGCGGGGTCGACGACGAGGTCCTGGCGGAGGTGCGCCGTACGGTCCACCGGGTCGCCGAGAAGCTCCTGCACCAGCCCACCGTCCGGGTGCGCGAGCTGGCCGACGAGACCGGAGCCGTCTCGTACGCCGCTGCGCTGGCCGACCTCTTCGCGCTCGACCCCGACGCGGTCAGCGCCGTGACCCGGGCCGAGTTCCCCGAGGGAGGCAACTGATGACTCGCGTCCTGCGTCTCGGGACCCGTGCCTCGGCCCTGGCCACCACCCAGTCGGGCATGGTCGCCGATGCCATCCGCACCGAGCTGGGCCGCGAGGTCGAGCTGGTCCACATCACGACCGAGGGTGACGTCAACCGTGGTCCGCTCGCCCAGATGGGCGGCACCGGGGTCTTCGTCAGCGCGCTGCGCGACGCCCTCCTCGACGGTCGCGTCGACCTTGCGGTGCACTCGCTCAAGGACATCCCCACCACGCCTGCCGAGGGCATCACCCTGGCGGCGGTGCCGCAGCGTGAGGACCCGCGCGACGTGCTGGTGGCCCGCGACGGCCTGACCCTGGGGGAGTTGCCGGCCGGGAGCAAGGTCGGGACCGGTTCTCCGCGTCGTGCCGCCCAGCTCGCGGCCCTGGGCCTCGGCCTGGAGATCGTGCCGATCCGCGGCAACGTCGGCACCCGCATCGGCAAGGTCACCTCCGGCGAGCTCGACGGCATCCTCCTGGCTCACGCCGGCCTCAACCGGCTCGGCCGCGGTGACGAGGCCACCGAGGCGCTGGACCCGTTGCAGATGCTCCCGGCCCCGGGCCAGGGAGCCCTGGCGATCGAGTGCCGCACGGAGGACCGCGAAATTCTCGACCTGCTCTCCGCCCTGGACCACGCGCCCACCCGCGCGGCCGTGGTCTGCGAGAGGCAGGTGCTGGCCACCCTCGAGGCCGGCTGCAGCGCCCCACTGGGGGCGTTGGCGGAGGTGGTCGAGGGCGACGACGGGGACGAGCTCTGGATCAGGGCCGTGGCCCTGTCCGGTGACGGAAGGTTGTCGGTCCGCAAGAGCTCGAGCGGGCCACCTGATCAAGCGAGAGAGATAGGTCAGCGCCTGGGCAGCGAGATGCTCGCCGACGGCGCGGCCGATCTGATGGAAACACCCTGATGGAAACACCAGTGAGGAAGCAGCACTCCATGACTCCAGGCAACACCCCGACCAAGCCGACGCCCACCGGATGGGTCTCCTTCGTCGGCGCCGGCCCCGGTGACCCGGGTCTGCTGACCATGCGCGCCCTCGAGCTCCTGCAGTCGGCCGAGGTCGTCATCACCGAGATGCCCGAGCACGTGTCCATGGTCCGCACGGTCCTCGGCCTCCCCGAGCCCGTCGAGCCCAGGGAGGGCGAGGAGACGATCGTCGCCGAGCCCGTCGGGCCGGTCTTCATCGACGGTGGCTTCGCCGAGGACGGCCAGCCGCTCGCCCCGGCCAACCGCTCACGTCTCGTGGTCAAGCACGGCAAGAAGTCGCGCGTCGTACGCCTCATGACCGGTGACCCGTTCATGTACGCCTCGGGTCCCGAGGAGGCGCAGGCCTGTGTGAAGGCCGGCATCGGTTTCGAGATCGTCCCCGGCGTCTCCGCGGTCGCCGCCGTGCCTGCGTACGCCGGCATCCCGCTGACCGACAAGAACCACCGTGAGGTCGCCGTGGTGACCTGCGGCGGTGCCATCGACTGGTCGCAGTACGCCGACAACCGCACCCTCGTGCTGCTCTCCGGCGTCGGCTCGATCGGTGAGAGCGCCAAGGCCCTCATCGAGGCCGGCCGCTCGGCCTCGACCCCGGTCGCGGTGACCCGCGTCGGCACGACCACCGAGCAGTCCACGCTCACCTCCACCCTGGAGAACGTCGCGGCCGACGTGCGCGCCGCCCGGGTCGCCCCGCCGGCGATCATCGTGATCGGTGACGTGGTCAACCTGCGTGGTGCCCTCTCCTGGTTCGAGACGAAGCCGCTCTTCGGCTGGCGCGTCCTCGTGCCGCGTACGAAGGAGCAGGCCGGCTCGCTCTCCTCGCGTCTGCGCGACTTCGGTGGCGTGCCCGAGGAGGTCCCGACGATCTCCGTCGAGCCGCCCCGCAACCCGCTGCAGATGGACAAGGCCGTCCGCGGTCTGGTGGAGGGCCGCTACGAGTGGATCGCCTTCACGTCGGTCAACGCGGTCAAGGCGGTGCGCGAGAAGTTCGAGGAGTACGGCCTCGATGCCCGTTCCTTCTCCGGCCTGAAGATCGCCGCCGTCGGCGACAAGACCGCCGCTGCGATCGCGGCTTGGGGTCTGCGCGCAGACCTGGTCCCCACGGAGGAGCAGTCCGCCGCGGGCCTGCTGGCCGAGTGGCCGCCCTACGACGACGTGCTCGACCCGATCAACCGGGTCTTCCTGCCGCGTGCCGACATCGCCACCGAGGTCCTGGTGAGCGGTCTGATCGAGCTGGGTTGGGAGTGCGACGACGTCACGGCGTACCGCACCGTCCGGGCCGCGCCGCCGCCGGCCCCGACGCGCGACGCGATCAAGACGGGCAAGTTCGACGCGGTGGTCTTCACCTCGTCGTCCACCGTGCGCAACCTGGTCGGTATCGCCGGCAAGCCGCACCCGTCGACGATCATCGCCGTGATCGGGCCGGCCACGGCGAAGACGGCCGAGGAGCACGGTCTGCGGGTCGACGTGATGGCCGCCAAGCCTGACGTCGACGTGCTGGTCGACGCGCTCGCCGACTTCGGAGCAGCGCGCCGCGTCGCGATGCTGGAGGCAGGCCTCCCGGTCACCAAGCCGTCGGACCGCAAGGCTGCGGGTCGTCGCAAGGTCGCAGCCAAGTAGTCGACTCCTCGGAACTCGACGTAGGAAACCCTCGTCCGGGGCGTGCAGCACGCCCGGGGCGGGGGTTTCCTACGTTCATTTACGAAGGTGCAAGGATCGGGGACATGGCTGACCTCCACGTCCCCTCCGGCACGCCCGTCCCCGGCCCCTCGGTGCGCCCGCGCCGACTGCGGGCCACCCCGGCGCTGCGCCGGATGGTCGCCGAGACCACCTTCGAGGCCCGTCAGCTGGTGCTGCCGCTCTTCGTCCGTGAGGGTCTGGACGAGCCCCGGCCGATCGATTCCATGCCCGGCGTCGTCCAGCACACCCGCGACTCCGCGAAGCGTGCGGTCGCCGAGGCCGCCGAGCTCGGCCTGGGTGGCGTGATGCTCTTCGGGATCCCGGAGCGCAAGGACGCCAGCGGCTCCGGAGGGCTCGACCCCGCGGGCATCCTCAACGTTGCGATCGCCGACGCCGTCGCCGAGGTGGGCGAGGACCTCACCGTGATGAGCGACCTGTGCCTGGACGAGTTCACCGACCACGGACACTGCGGGGTGCTGGATGAGCGCGGCCGGGTCGACAACGACGCCACCCTGGCCGTCTACGCCGAGATGGCGCGTGCCCAGGCCGATGCCGGGGTCCACATGGTCGGACCGAGCGGGATGATGGACGGACAGGTCGCGGTGATCCGGGACGCACTCGACGTCGTGGGCCACCCCGACGTCTCGATCCTGGCCTACTCCGCGAAGTACTCCTCGGCCTTCTACGGCCCCTTCCGCGAGGCCGTCGACTCCTCGCTCTCCGGCGACCGGCGCACCTACCAGCAGGATCCCGCCAACGCGCTGGAGGGCGTACGGGAGGCCCTGCTCGACGTCGAGCAGGGCGCCGACATCGTGATGGTGAAGCCGGCGATGGCCTACCTCGACGTCGTACGCCAGGTGCGCGACGCCGTCGACGTGCCGGTGGCCGCCTACAACATCTCCGGTGAGTACGCGATGGTCGAGGCTGCCGCTGCCCACGGGTGGATCGACCGGGAGGCCGCGATCCTCGAGACCTTGACCTCGATCCGTCGGGCCGGCGCCGACATCATCCTGACCTACTGGGCAGCCGAAGCCGCGCGACTTCGCCGCTGAGCAGGTAACTGGCGGGTTGGAGACATCTTCGGTCCCAGAAACGTCTCCAACCCGACAATTGCGGTTGGCGCCGTCCCAGGGGTGGGCCCCGGACCGCGGGTGCAAGCAACCTCACTCCTGCCCGAATCGACTCGGTTGGGTCGCTGGGACACAATGGCTGGGTGCCGCAACGTCCCCCTCTTGACAGCGCCACGCTCTTCGAGCGTGCTCAAGCCGTGACCCCCGGGGGAGTGAACTCCCCGGTGCGGGCCTTCAACGCCGTCGGTGGCACCCCACGTTTCATCCGCTCAGCCTCCGGTGCCTGGCTCACCGACGTCGACGGCAACGACTACGTCGACCTGATCTGCTCGTGGGGCCCGATGCTCCTTGGCCACGCCCACCCGGAGGTGATCGCCGCCGTGCAGGAGGCGGTCGCCCGCGGGACGTCGTACGGCACCCCCACCGTCCCCGAGGTCGAGCTGGCCGAGGAGATCGTGCGTCGTACGCCCGTCGAGCGGGTCCGCTTCGTCTCCTCGGGCACCGAGGCGACCATGTCGGCGATCCGCCTTGCCCGTGGCTTCACGGGTCGTGACGTGATCGTGAAGTTCGCCGGTTGCTACCACGGCCACGTCGACTCGCTGCTCGCCTCCGCGGGCTCGGGCCTGGCGACCTTCGCGGTGCCCGGCACACCGGGCGTCCCGGCGTCGTCGACCGACCTGACGCTGGTGCTGCCCTACAACGACCGCGCCGCCGTCACCGCTGCCTTCGCCGAGCACGGCCCCCGGATCGCGGCCCTGATCACTGAGGCCACGCCGGGCAACATGGGCGTCGTCCCGCCCGAGCCGGGCTTCAACGCCTTTCTCGCCCAGACCTGCCGCGACGCCGGTGCCCTCTTCATCTCCGACGAGGTGATGACCGGCTTCCGGGCCAGCGCGCAGGGCGGCTGGGGCCTGGACGGCGCCGTCGAGGGCTGGGCCCCTGACCTGATGACCTTCGGCAAGGTGATGGGTGGCGGCTTCCCGGCCGCAGCCTTCGGTGGTCGCGCCGACATCATGCGCCACCTCGCTCCCGAAGGCGCCGTCTACCAAGCCGGCACGCTCTCGGGCAACCCCGTCGCCACCACTGCCGGACTGGCGACGTTGCGGCTCGCGACCGACGACGTGTACGCCCACCTCACCGCGACGGCCGACGCGCTCAAGGCCGGTGTCACCGACGCGTTCACCGCCGCCGGCGTCGCCCACCGCATCCAGTCGGCGGGCACGATGTTCTCGGTCTTCTTCCGTGACGCGGAGGTCCGCAACTTCGCCGACGCCAGCGAGCAGGACGAGAAGGCGTACGCGGCCTTCTTCCACGCCATGCTCGAGGCGGGGGTCTACCTGCCCCCGTCGGCGTACGAGTCCTGGTTCGTCTCGGCCGCCCACGACGACCGCGCCGTCCAGACCGTGCTCGACGCGCTGCCCAGCGCTGCCCGTGCCGCCGCATCCGCAGGAGGGAACGCATGAACGAGAGCTCCACGACCCTGGTGCACGTGCTGCGCCACGGCGAGGTCCACAACCCCGAGGGCATCCTCTACGGCCGCCGCGACGGTTTCCACCTCTCCGACCTGGGTCGTCGGATGGCCGACCGGATCGCCGAGAGCATCGGCGATCGCGACATCGTCCACATGCGTACGTCCCCCCTCGAGCGCGCCCAGGAGACGGCCGCGCCGTTGGCTGCCGCCAGGGGGTTGACGCCCGAGATCGACCTGCGCGTCATCGAGTCAACCAACAAGTTCGAGGGGATCAGCTTCGGCGAGGGGGCGATGACCCTGGTCAAACGCCCCAAGCTGTGGCGTCACCTCTACAACCCCTTCAAGCCGTCGTGGGGTGAGCCTTACGACGAAATGGCCGCCCGGATGAAGGCTGCGGTGATGGACGCCCGTGACGCCGCGCGCGGTCACGAGGCCGTCGTGGTCTCCCACCAGTTGCCGATCTGGACCCTGCGCCTGCACGCCGAGAACAAGTCCTACCTGCACGACCCGCGGAGTCGGCAGTGCACGCTGTGCTCGCTGACCACGCTGCACTTCGACGGGGACCGGCTCACCCGGGTCAGCTACTCCGAGCCCGCCGGTGACCTGATCCCCACCAAGGACAAGAACGCCCCCTTCTCCGCAGGCGGCGCCCCGGAAGAGAAGCGTCCCTGACCGTGTCCCGCACCCGCCGCACCCGCCGCACCCCGCACCACCTCCGCGTGACCCTCGCTCCGCTGGTCGCTGCCCTGGCCTGCCTCCTGGCGCTGAGCGGGTGTTCGAGCCTGTCGGGGACCGGTGACAAGGACTACGTCTCCGGCGACGGCACGCTGCGCCGCATCGCGGTCGACGAACGCGAAGCGCCGATCGAGTTCGCCGGCGAGGACCTCGACGGCGAGCCCCTCGACCTGGCGGACCTGCGTGGCAAGCCCGTCGTGGTCAACGTCTGGTGGTCGGCCTGCCCACCCTGCCGCAAGGAGATGCCGTACCTCGTGGAGGCCTCCGAGCGCACCTCGGAGATCGCGAACTTCGTCGGCATCAACATCCGTGACGGGTCGACCTCGCAGGCGAAGGGCTTCGTCCGCAAGTTCGACGTGCCCTACCCCTCCTTCTTCTCACCCGACGGCAAGGCCCTGCTGCCCTTCAGCGGCACCCTGCCGCCCAACGCGATCCCCTCGACCGTGGTGCTGGACGCCGAAGGTCGGGTGGCCGCTTCGATCATCGGCGAGGTGCCCTCGACCCTGACGCTGGTCAACCTGGTCGAGGACGTCGCCGGCGCGAAGGCGAAGCGTGGCTGATGGGTGACGCGTTCCGGGAGGTCGCGGCCTCGGGCTCGTTGGCCCTCGCCATCCCGGTGGCCCTGGTCGCCGGACTGGTCTCCTTCTTCTCGCCGTGCGTGATCCCGCTGTTGCCGGGCTACCTGTCGTACGCCACCGGCCTCTCCGGCGCCGACCTCGCCGCCGGTGAAGCAGACCGGCGCCGCGGCCGGATGCTGCTCGGCTCGGTGCTCTTCGTGCTCGGCTTCAGCGTGGTCTTCGTGGCGCTCGGTTCGATCTCCGGCGCCCTGGGGGAGTGGCTCGTGGAGTGGACCCGCGAGGTGACCGTCGTGCTCGGTGCCCTCACGATCGTGCTCGGTCTGGCCTTCGCCGGTTGGTTGCCGTTCTTCCAGCGCGACCTGCGGGTGCACAAGGTGCCGGCCGTCGGTCTGGCCGCGGCGCCGCTGCTCGGCTTCCTCTTCGGTCTCGGCTGGACCCCCTGCCTCGGCCCGACCCTGTCGATGATCCTGACGTTGGCCTACAGCGAGGGCACCGCAGGCCGCGGCGCCCTGTTGGCCGGGATCTACTCGCTGGGCCTCGGGATCCCCTTCATCCTGGCCGGGCTGGCCTACCGCCGGGCGCTCGGCGCCTTCGGCTTCTTCAAGCGCCACCAGGTGGCCCTGATGCGGATCGGTGGCCTCATGCTCGTCGCCGTCGGCCTGCTCATGGTCACCGGATGGTGGCTCGACATGGTGACCTGGCTCCAGGTCAACCTGGTCTCCGACTTCGAGGTGAGCGTGTGAACGAGCTCAATCTGCGTGAGTTCGCGCGCTGGACCTGGCGCCAACTGACCTCCATGCGTACGGCGCTGCTCCTGCTGCTCCTCCTGGCCCTGGCAGCGGTGCCGGGTTCGGTGGTCCCGCAGGCCGACGTCGACGCCCTCAAGGCGTCGCAGTGGCAGGAGGCACACCCGAAGCTGACCCCGATCTATGAGCGGCTCGGGCTCTTCGACGTCTACGCCTCGCCGTGGTTCGCCGCGATCTACCTGCTGCTGACCATCTCGCTGGTGGGCTGCATCATCCCGCGCACCAAGGTCTACTTCAAGGCGATGCGAGCGCGCCCGCCCAAGGCTCCGCGGAACCTCACCCGGCTGCCGGACCACCACACGTACACGACCTCCGAGAGCCCCGAGGAGGTCCTGGCCCAGGCGCGCAAGGCGCTCGGCAAGCGCCGCTTCCGACTCGACCTGCACGACGAGGAGGCTGGCTCCGGCTCGGTCGCCGCCGAGCGTGGCTACCTGCGCGAGGCCGGCAACCTGGTCTTCCACCTGTCGATCCTGGTGGTGATGGCGGGCATGGCGATGGGCAGCCTCTTCGGCTACCAGGGCGGCGTGATCGTCACCGTCGGCAACGGCTTCAGCAACAACCTCACCCAGTACGACGACTTCGTCCCTGGCAGCCTCTACCGCAGCGAGTGGATGGAGCCCTTCGCCTTCGACGTCGACGACTTCGACATCGAATGGCTCTACACCGGTCGCGGAGCGGGCCAGGCTCGCAACTTCACCTCGGAGCTCACCTACACCGAGGAGCCCGGCGGTGCGGAGAAGACGTACGACCTGCGGGTCAACCACCCGCTCAGCATCGGCAAGACCGACATCTTCCTGATCGGCCACGGCTACGCCCCGGTCATCACCATCAAGGACGGCAACGGCGAGGTCGCCTACTCCGGGCCGACCACCTTCCTGCCGATGGACATGAACTTCACCTCCTTCGGGGTCGTCAAGGCCCCCGACGCCCAACCGAAGTCGTTGGCCCTGGAGGGTGAGCTCTACCCGACGTACGAGTTCAACGACGGCCCGTACTCCTCCTTCGGCGAGGCCATCGACCCGCTGATCTCGATGCTCGTCTACGCCGGAGACCTCGGCCTGGACGACGGCGGGTCGACGTCGGTCTACGTGCTCGACAAGAGCGAGCTGGAGCCCGTGATGAAGGAGGGCTCGGACCACGCGCCGCTGCGCCTCGACATGCGCCCCGGCGACGAGGTCGAGCTGCCCGACGGGCTCGGCACGGTCAGCTTCGACGGCATCGAACGCTGGAACAAGATCCAGATCAGCCAAACCCCCGGCAAGCTCGTGGCCCTGGGCGGCGTCAGCCTCGCCCTGCTCGGCCTGATCGGGTCCCTGTACATCCGTCCCCGCCGGATCTGGGTGCGTGCGCGCCGGGTCGACGGGGCCACCCTCGTGGAGATCGCCGGTCTCGACCGGTCCAGCGGCGGCGACATCGCCGACGAACTCGCGAGCCTCACCGCCACCCTCAACCCCGTGGACCCGGCCCACCCAGCCGACTCGGCCACAGCAACACCGAAGGAGCAGTCGTGACCGACAGCCAGTGGGAAGTCCTCAGCAACCAGGGGGTCACGATCGCGGGAGTGGTCTACTTCCTCGCCCTGCTGAGCCATCTGATCGAGTGGGCGGGCCTGCGCAAGGTCCCGCACACCGAGGAGGTGCACACCGGCAAGGTGGCGCTCTTCGGTCGCCTTGGACTGCTGCTCACCATGATCGCGGCGCTGGCCCACTTCGTGGCCCTCGTGGGGCGCGGCATGGCCGCCGACCCCAACCGGGTGCCGTGGGGCAACATGTACGAGTTCGTGATCTCGTCGACCTTCTTCGTCACCCTGATCTACCTGGTGGTCTACAAGAAGTTCAAGCTCTCCTGGATGGCCCCGCTGGTCGTCGGCTTCGTGCTCTCGGTGCTGATGGTCGCCGTGGTCTGGCTGCACTCGCCGGTCGCCCCGCTCACCGAGGCGCTGCTCTCGCCGTGGTTGGTGATCCACGTCGTCTCCGCGGTCATCGCAACCGCCGCCTTCTCGCTCGGTGGGATCCTGGTGATCCTGCACCTCGTCAAGGACCGTCGGGAGAAGAAGGGCGGCCCGGCGCCCCTCTACGGCTACCTGGCCCGCGTCCCCTCGACCGCCGTGCTGGACCGCCTCGCCTACCGCATGCACGCCTTCGCCTTCCCGGTGTGGACCTTCGCGGTCCTCATCACGGGTCCGATCTGGGCGCACGAGGCCTGGAGCCGTTACTGGAACTGGGACCCCAAGGAGGTCTGGGCCTTCATCACCTGGGTCGTCTATGCGGCCTACCTGCACGCCCGCAGCACCGCCGGCATGCGGGGGCGTACGGCCTCGATCCTGGCGATCATCGGCCTGCTGACCCTGTGGTTCAACTTTATCGGGATCAACTTCTTCTCCACGACCTCGCAGCACTCGTACGCCGAGGGCGCTGCGGTGGTCGAGGTCATCCCCGTCGAGCAGACGGTCGACCCGACAGCCTGACGTACGCCAGCCCCGTCGCGGGACGTCATCGGCTGCGGTCGTGGGGGCGACCGTTCATGATGACGTCCGGGAGTCGGCCTAGGGAGTGTCGGTCTCGTCGTCGCTGGCGGGATCCGGGGGAGAGGGGTCGGCCTTCGGGTCGCTCTTCGGCCCCGGGTGTCGCTTGCGCCGGTCGAGGTCCCAGAGGAAGTCCGGGTCGTCGTCGGGGGCCACGATCCGCGGAGGCTCGCGACGCATCGTCGGGGGCTTGATTCCCCTGCGCTCGACGACCCGCGTCACCCCGTAGATCACCACGGCGATGAGCAGCACGACGAGCAGGATCTTCAGCACGTCGTCCAGCCTAGATCCCACAGCCTAGGATGACTCCTGTGAAGCAGTTCTTGATCTACAACCTCCTTCGTTTCGTCATGCTCCTCACCTCCTTGGTGATCGTCATCGGCGTGTGGTCCCTCCTCGCCGACGAGGTGCCGTTCCTCTGGGCGTTGATCATCGCGTTCGTCCTCTCGGGGGTGACGTCGTGGTTCTTGCTGGCCCCCCAGCGACAGGCCCTGGCGCTGGTCCTGGAGGAGCGTGCGGGCCGAGCGTCGGAGCGGTTCGAGGAGTACAAGGCACAGGGCGACGAGGACTGAACCTCACCCCTTGAATTACGGTTGTCGGATGGAACTCGACTTCCGCACGCTCGATCCGAACGACAAATCCATCGATCACGACCTGCTCGTCGGCTACGTCATCGCCGTCAATCGGGGCTTCCACCTGAGTCGCCCCGACGAACGCGCCCAGGAGATCTGGATCGACCAGGTCCGAGGTGACGGGGCCCGCCTGCACGGCGCCTGGCTGCCTCCCGACGCGTACGGTGCCAGCAACGTGCCGGTCGCAACGGTGGCCAGTTGGCCCGGCGAGCTCAACACCGGATCACAGCTCCTGCCGCTCCACATGATCAGCGACGTCACCGTCAGCCCGGCCAGTCGCCGACAAGGGCTGGCCAGTCGACTGATCAGCCAGGACCTCGCCACCGCCGTCTCCGAGGGCATCCCGATCGCCGCGCTCACCGTCTCCGAGGGCTCGATCTACCGTCGCTTCGGCTTCGGGCCGGCGACCTTCAAGTCGAAGTACGAGGTCGACGTCACCGCCCAGTTCGAGTTCGAGGAGTTCACCTCCTCGGGCCGCTTCGTCCACCTCGAGCCTGCCGAGCTCGGCGACGTGCCCGACGAACTCTTCGCCCGGTGGCACGCCACCCACCGTGGGTCAGTCAGCCGCTCGCAGGCGTACGCCCCCTTCACCCGGGGTGAGTGGAGCTGGGACGAGCAGGGCCCCGAGCCCAAGATGCGTGCGGTCGTCCACCTCGACGCGGACGACCAGCCCCACGGGTACGCCCTCTACGCCCACGGCGGCTGGGGCAACGACCACACGGTCACGGTGCGCGACATGCTCTCCCTCACCCCTGAGGGTCACCTGGCCCTGTGGGACTTCCTGGCCGGGATCGACCTGACCGACCGGGTGGTCGCCAACACGTTCGTCGACAACCCCCTGCCCTGGGCGCTGGTCGACAACCGGTGCGTCTCCTCCAAGGGGCCGATCGACTCGATCTGGCTCCGGGTGCTCGACGTCGTCACCGCCCTCGAGGCACGGCCTTGGTACGCCGACGGCGACGTCGTGCTCGGCATCTCCGACCGTCTCGGCCACGCCGAGGGAAACTGGCGCGTCGTGACCCGTGAGGGACGCGCGACGGTCAGTCGTACGGAGGACGCCGCGCAGCTGTCGATGGCCGTGAGCGCGCTGGGGTCGCTCTACCTCAGCTCGGTCACCACCGACATCATGGTGCAGACCGGACGGGTCACCGGAGACCACGACGCGATCGCCAGCTTTGCCGGCATGTGCGACGGCGGGCCGACGCCGTACTCGCAGACCACCTTCTGAGGCGCATACACGACCCGGGTGGGCAGGGTTCACGGCCGGCAGGTCAGGACGCGTCGTCGCGGTTGTCGGGGCTCATCGGCGCCACGCATGCCGATGGTGGCGGTGGCGCCCCCATAACTGCTACTTTTCGGCGCCGATAGAGCAGCCACGAGAGTCTAGGTCGGCTTCTGCGCCGGTCTTCTCGTGAAATGCGTTCTCTTGGGGAGAAGATCAATGGGGAGAAACATGAAGAAAATCATGCGCTCGCTTGGCTTGGCGATGGCAGTGGTGTTGATCCCTGCGTCCGCATACGCCGTCAACCTGTCGTCCAACGACGGCAACGGAACGCAGACGGTGACCAGCCACGGTGACCAGTCCTTCACCTCTACGGGCAAGTTGCGTTCCAACACTGGCAAGAAGGTCTATTACCGCGGCATTGTGATCTACAACAACTACACCGATTACACGTGCGACCGCATCAGTAGCAACACGACCAGCAAGTCGTACGTCACGCGCGGCGGCAGCTGCTCGCAACTGGCTCCCATCCCGCCGAGCGCGGACGCTGCTGGCTGGAAGGTCTGTCGTGACCGGACGGGACTTCCCGACGGGTGCGGGTCCATGGGGAAACAGAACTTCTGACGTGTTTCCCAGCGACCAAATTCCTCAGGCCGAGCGCGGTGGCGTGCTCGGCCTGAGGGCCGTTCACAAGACCTACGGTTCTGAACATGCCCTGCGCGGGGTGGACCTCGACCTCTCGCCCGGCATCACGGTCCTGCTGGGCCGCAACGGGGCTGGCAAGAGCACGCTCTGCCACATCCTCACCGGGATGGAGCCTGCGGACTCCGGCGACGTGGTCCGGCACGGCTCACCCCTGCTCACGCGCAGCGATTGGCGCCAACACCACCGGGCCACGGGCTGGCTTCCACAGCAGCTGCCGGTGCCGGCCGCCATGACGGTCGAGGAGTACCTGCGCCACGCGGCCTGGCTGAAGGCGTTGCCTCGCAAAGACGCGAGTGACCGCATCGACGCGGCGTTGGTGCGGGTCGATCTTGCTGATCTTCGCGGCCGGCGTCTCGGTCACCTGTCGGGGGGAATGCTGCGCCGGGCCGGGATCGCCCAGGCGCTGGTCCACGATCCCGACGTGGTGGTGCTCGACGAGCCGACCGTGGGCCTGGACCCCGAGCAGCGGGCGTGGTTCCACTCTGCCCTTCGTGATCTCTCCCGAGACAAGTGCGTCCTGGTCTCCACCCACCTCCTCGAAGACGTCGAGGCGTTCCCCGGGCGGGTCGTGGTCCTCGATCAGGGGCGTGTGGTGTTCTCCGACACCACAGAAGCCCTGATCGACCGAGGCGAAGTCGGCGGTACTTCGCAGGAACGGCTGCGAAGTGGTTTCCTCCACGTGCTCGCGGAATCGGAGATCGCGCCGTGATGTTCCTCGAGGTGCGACCGCGCCACGGCGTCCTTGCCGCCCTCGCGGTCGCCACTGCAACACTGGCCGGGCATGCGGGTCACTGGAGGTCCTGGCTGGGTGTCTGGTCGGAGACGGACCAGTACTTGTCCAGTTCCTTCATCCTCACCGCGCCCGTCGCCGCTGCCGCGGGCGCCTTCTTCGGCGCCGCCGCGAGGCGTAACGGGGTTGCGGAACGGCGACACGCTGCGGGCCGATCCGCGTGGCTGGTCCAGTTGCGGGCCGCCGCCGAACCAGCGGCCTGGGTCGCGCTGGGCTTGTTGCTCGGCACGGTTCCGGCCTGGATCGCCACCGCCTTCGTCGCCGTCAATGGCTTCCCCAACCCGTTGTCCACCCTCGCCCACGTCGGAGCCCTGGCCGCGGTGACGGCCCTGGGGCAGCAAGTGGGGGGACAACTGCCCTGGTTCCTCGGCGTCCCGGTGGCCGCTGCCGTCCTTTACGTGGGCCTCGGTGTGCTTGCGTTCAACGCCGAGACGCTTCTGATCGCGCTCACGCCACTGGATGACGGAGCGGCCACCTTCGAGCGCCCGATGGCCTGGGTCCTCCTCGCCCAGATCGTCCTGTGGCTCACCGTGCTCGCGGCCGTCGTGGCTCACCGCGCCGATCAAACGCGCACGCGGTTCTTGCTGGTCGTCGGCGTGGCCGTGCTCACCGTCCCCTTGCTGTACGTGACCCCGTCCACCCGTGCGCTGATCAAGGATGCCGCAACGCAGCAGTGCGAGGCAGCCGGCCAGCTGACCCTGTGTCTCCCCCGGGCGAAGGCCGTGGTCCGCCCAGACTTGACCCCCGAGTATGAGCAAGCCGTCACGGCACTGCAGGGTCTCGTAGCCGACAGGGTGACCTTGGTGGACGACGAGACGGCTGCTCTGTCCCCCGCGATCGACCGAGATCTAGCTTTGTTGGTGGAGCGCGAAGAACTGGGTGGAGCGGAGGTCATCCCTCTCTCTCTCGCTGGCAGCATCGACACCTACACCAAGTTCGACCGTAACGGGATACACCTTTACTTCATCTCCTACTTGGTGCCTGCCAGCGATTTCCGGCTCTCGGAGGAGACCGGGCCGGATGAGCCGGACGACGGGGACCTACGGCGGGCGGCGATGCCCTCCGACATACTGCACCGGTGGTATTTCACTGAAGTGGGCGTGCCGATCGGCTCCTCGACAGGCATGTATTCGCCCATGCTCGACGAGACATTCGTCAATTACGGCGACCGTGCGGAGCTGTTCAGCTGCTTCTCGAGTCTGACTCCGGAGGATCGAGCGGCCTGGTTCCGCAAGCACCGGGACGAGGTCCGTGAGGGAGCGGTGACATGGGAGAACCTCAAAGAATGTTCCTCGTGACGCAAGGCGGGACCTCGCAGGCGGATGCCCGCGGCACGGCGACCTGGCATTCCTGGCGGAAGGTTCACGGAGTCACCGCGGCCTGGACAGCTGGCTGCCTGGCCGCGTGGATCGGCACGATCCTGGTGGCGGCCGTGAGCGTGCCCCTCAAATTTCCGTACGAGGTGGCTGGCACGATCATCGACTCAGCATCGGTCGTTGGACTGCTCGTGCCGGTGGCAGTCGTCGGCCTGTGCCTGCGGGAGGGACCCCGTCACCTGGTGCTCGGAGCCGCGCGCCCGTTGTGGCCCCAGCGACTGGCCCTGGCGCTGGCCTGCACGAGCGCGGTCTGCGCGGGAGCCTGGGCCCTCACGGTCCTGGCCAACCTGCCGACGGCGGTGATACTGCTGGACGCTCAGCTGTATGTCGGGCTTCTCCTCGTCTCCACGAGTCTGGGGGGCGTGACTCTGGGATGGGTGACGCCGCTCGCCCTGACGCTGGTCATGAGCGCTCCCGGGCTGATCCCGTGGCAGTGGAACTTCCTCTACAACCAGGACGTGACGCTCGAACGCTGGGCCGCGGTGGCAGCAGTCCTCGCCGTCGGGCTCGCGGCCTACGCATGGCGTGGCTCCGTCGAGCGCTTCGCCTTCGTGGACCGCGACTGACTCAGGCGGCGTTGAGGGTGGCCGCGACCAGGACGGCCCACCACAGCTGTCCCATTCCGGTGGCACCGAGCACCGGGATCAGCGCGGGGCCCACGGCGCCGGATCGGATCGTACGCAGCGCCGGGAGCATCCGGAGCACGAAGACCAGCGAGAGCAGGACACCCCAGTGGGTGGCAGCTGCGACGGCGACGACAGCCAGCGCAGAGGCCAGGACCAGCAGGGCGTAGAGCGCGCGGGTGCGCTCGGCGCCCAGACGCACGGCCAGGGTCCGCTTGCCGGCCTCGATGTCGGTGGGGATGTCGCGCAGGTTGTTGGTGACCAGCACCGCACAGGCCAGCGCCCCGATGCCGACGCCGGCGTAGAGCGCCGGCCACTCCCAGGTCTCGGTCTGGACCCAGGTGGTGCCGATGACGGCGACCAGTCCGAAGAAGACGAAGACCATCACCTCGCCCAGGCCGAGGTAGCCGTACGGCTTCTTGCCCCCGGTGTAGAACCACGCGGCGACGATGCAGACCACGCCGACCAGGACGAGCCACCACGACGTGGTGAGGGCCAGGGCGAGCCCGGCGACCGCAGCGACCCCGAAGGCCAGGAAGGCTGCCCGCTTCACCGCGGCCGGGGTGGCGCGCCCCGATCCGACCAGACGCATCGGACCGACCCGGTCGGCGTCGGTCCCGCGGATCCCGTCGGAGTAGTCGTTGGCGTAGTTGACCGCCACCTGGAGGGCCAGGCTGACCACCAGGGCCAGCAGAGCCTTCCAGCCCACCATCGAGTCGACGTACGCCGCCACGCCGGTGCCAGCCAGGACCGGGGCGATCGCGGCGGGCAGGGTGCGGGGGCGGGCGCCAGCGATCCAGTCGGCCGTCGTTGCGTTGCTCACCGGGTGATTCAAGCAGGTGGGTGGGGTGGGTCCGGCGCCGGTCGCGACGTGGGCTCCACGGACGTGGCGCCCGCTACTGTGTGGCCATGCACGCTGAGTTCCGTCGTCGGGTGCTCCTCGTCGTGTTCGCCATCTTCCTGGTCCCGATCGTGATCGCTGCGGCACTGCTCCTGGCACCGGACGAGGAGCAGACGCCCAGCAGCACGTGGCTCGACTGCATCCCCTTCGAGCGCCCGAAGACCGTCGAGGACATCAACGACTTCGTGGTCGACGCCCGCGGCACGCCGGGCTTCGTCGGCGGCGACGTCGGCGCGAGCACCCAGCTCTCCGACGGTCGCAACCTCTGGGTCTTCGGGGACACTCTGCGTCCGCCCGACGAGCCCGGGCCGACGATGGTCCGCAACTCGATGCTGCTGACCGGCAACGGGTGCGCCTCGGTGTACCGACCCGCTGACAACGGCGCCGCCATCCCTGACCGCGAGGACGGGGTCGGCTACTGGCCCACCTCCGTCAACGCCATACCGCGCGCGGACGGGGTGGACCGGATCGCGGTCGGCCTGATGCGGGTGCGGACCACCGGATCGGGCATGTGGGACTTCGAGATCGTGGGTTCGTCCGTGGCCAGGTTCGAGGTGGCCGCCAACGACGTCCCGGAGTTGATCGGGGTCAGGGACCTCGACGCCGACGACGCCTCGATGGGTGAGCCGCTGTGGGGCGCCGCGACCGCCGTCGACGGGGAGCGGGTCTACGTCTACGGCACCGCCAACCCCGGCGAACCGTACGTCTTCGGCTACTCCCTGCAGGTGGCACGCACCACCGTGGACGAGTACCTGGACATGACCTCGTGGGAGTACTGGGACGGCACCACCTGGAGCCGTGACCCCGAGAGCGCATTGAGTCTCGTCCCGGCGGCCGAGGGGGTCTCGCGGGTGCTGAGCGTCTTCGAGCAGAACGGCTCGTGGTACGCGGTGAGCAAGCGCCTCGACTTCGTGGGCAACGACCTGGTGATCTGGAAGGCGCCCGCGCCCGAAGGGCCGTTCGTGCCGAGCCCGCCGGTGGCCCAGATCCCCACCGACGACAAGTTCCTCCAGTACATGCCCCTGGCCCATCCTGAGCTGCTCCCAGAGAACGGCAGCGTGGTGGTCAGTTGGAGCGTCAACGCGATGCACCCGAAGACGTTGGAGGACGACCCGTCGCTCTACCGTCCGCGGTTCCTGCGGGTCCCCCTTCCCTGAGTCCTGCCTGCTCACCCCGCAGCGCCGCGGCCGACCTGCGAGCAACTAGCGTGAGGGGCGTGGAACTCCTGCGCCCGTCCGACGACCCGTCACTCGCCGTGGCACAACTGCGGGCGTGGCTCGACGCCGAGGAGCCCGCTCACCTGCTGATCGAGACCTCCGGCTCGACCGGTCAACCCAAGCGCGTCGTCCTGACCCGGGAGGCAGTCCTGGCGTCCGTCGCGGCCTCTGCGCGTCGCCTGGGCGGTCACTGCGCTGCTCACGGTGCCAACGGTGGTCGCTGGGCTCTCGTGCTGCCCTCCTCGTACGTCGCCGGGGTGCAGGTGATCGTGCGCTCGCTCGTCGCGGGCCACGACCCCGTCCTCGGTGCCTGGAGCGATGAGCGTGGCGCGGCCGAGTTCACGTCGCTAGTGCCCACCCAACTGCACCGGCTCATGGGCTCTCCCGATGACGTCGCCGCGCTGGCCGCCATGCAGGCTGTCCTCCTCGGTGGCGGCCCGATCGATCCCGCGTTGCGGGACCGCGCGGAGGCCGCCGGCATCCGGGTCGTCGCGACGTACGGCGCCTCCGAGACGGCCGGCGGCTGCGTCTACGACGGCGTCCCGTTGGACGGTGTGGCGCTGAGCCTCGCCGCCGACGGTCGGATCCGACTCGGCGGACCGACGATCTTCGCCGGCTACGACGGTGACCCCGAGTTGACTGCCGAGACCTTGGTCGACGGCTGGTACGTGACCGCGGACGCCGGCCGGCTCGACGAGGACGGTCACCTGCAGGTGCTCGGGCGCCTTGACGACGTGGTGGTCAGCGGCGGGGTCAACGTGCCGCTGCCGGCAGTGGCCGCCCGACTCCGTCAGCACCCGGCGCTCGACCAGGTCGAGGTCGTCGGGGTCGAGAGCCAGGAGTGGGGCCACGAGGTCGTCGCGCTCGTCACCGCTGACTCCGCCCAAGCCGTCCCAGCGACCGCTGAGTTGCGCGACTGGGTGGCCGCCCAGCACCCGCGGGCCTGGGCCCCGCGACGCGTGGTGCGCCTCGACGCGATGCCGCTGCTGGCCAACGGCAAGGTCGACCGCCAAGCACTCCGGGAGTTGGCCCAGAAGGCGGACACCGGAGCGGACACCCGCGCAGACCACCGGGCGGGGGAGCGACGATGACGCGGACGTACGTCTGGTCCGTGCCGCTGCGCACCCGCTTCCGCGGGATCACCGTGCGCGAAGGCGTCCTGCTTCGTGGCGCGGCCGGGTGGGGCGAGTGGAGCCCCTTTCTGGAGTACCCACCCGAGGTCGCCGAGCCCTGGTTGCGCTGCGCTCTGGAGGCTGCTGACGGCGACTGGCCCGCCCCCGTACGTGACCGGGTCCCGGTCAACGTCACCGTCCCGGCCGTCGACGCCGCACGCGCCCACGCCATCGTGACGGCCGGTGGCTGCACGACCGCCAAGGTCAAGATCGCCGAGCGCGGTCAGACGCTGGCCGACGACATCGCCCGGGTCGAGGCGGTGCGTGACGCGCTCGGCCCGGACGGAAAGGTCCGCGTCGACGTCAACGGTGGGTGGTCGGTCGACGAGGCGGTCGCCGCCATCGCGGTGCTCGACCGGGCGGCCGGCGGGCTGGAGTACGTCGAGCAGCCCTGCGCCGAGGTCGAGGACCTGGCCCGCGTACGTCGTCGGGTCGACGTCCCGATCGCGGCTGACGAGTCGATCCGCCGAGCCGAGGACCCCTACCGGGTGCGCGACCTCGAGGCCGCCGACATCGCGGTGCTCAAGGTGCAGCCGCTGGGTGGCGTCCGAGCCTGCCTGCGGATCGCCGAGGAGATCGGTCTGCCCGTCGTCGTCTCGTCGGCGTTGGAGAGCAGCGTCGGGATCGCCGCCGGAGTCGCCTTGGCGGCCGCTCTGCCCACGCTCGAGCACGCCTGCGGTCTCGCCACCGTGCAACTCTTCACCGACGACCTGGTCCTCGACTCCCTGCTCCCGGTCGACGGGCACCTGCCGGTGCGGCCCGTCGCGGTGGACGAGGCGGCGCTCGCCCGGCTCGCTGCGGCCCCCGACCGGATCGCACATTGGGAGGGCAGGCTCGCCGAGGTCGAGGCGCTGCGGCAGGATCGTTGCCTGTGAACGACTCCACGCACCTGGCACGGCAGGTCGTGCAGGCCCTGCTGGACGAGGGTGTGCGCGACGCCGTGCTCTCGCCCGGCTCTCGCAACGCACCCCTGTCGTTCGCCCTCCTCGACGCCGAACGAGCAGGACTGCTGCGGTTGCACACCCGGATCGACGAGCGCAGTGGCGCCTTCCTGGCGCTCGGCCTGGCGCGTACGTCGTCGCGCCCCGTCGTCGTCTCCTGCACGTCCGGCACAGCGGTGGCCAACCTGGCGCCGGCCGCGCTCGAGGCCCACCACAGCGGGGTGCCGCTCATCGCCGTCACCGCTGACCGCCCGGCACGGCTGCGCGGGACCAGCGCCAACCAGACGACCGACCAGGTCGGCCTGCTGCCGCGGTCGTTGGGCGGGGACATCGCGTCCGGGCAGGATGCCGCGTCCGTGGTCGCGGCGCTGCTCGCCACCGGCGGGCCGGTCCACCTGAACGTCCAGTTCGACGACCCGTTGATGCCCGAGGACCGTTGGGAGCCGCGGCCCCCTGCGGAGGCCTACGTCGCGCCCGGTGCCGCCGAGCAGTCGCTGACCGGTTCGGCACCTCTGCCGCAGGGGCCGCGTACGGTCGTGGTCGCCGGCGACAGCGCAGGTCCGGCCGCCCGGGTGCTCGCCGAGCAGGGTGGGTGGCCGCTGTTGGCCGAGCCCAGCTCGGGGGCCCGCTCGGGTGCCCATGCAGTGGGTCCCTATCGACTGCTCCTCGACGGACACCTGGGCCGACGCATCGAACGGGTCGTGCTGCTGGGCCACCCCACGTTGACCCGTCCGGTCACCCAACTCCTGTCCCGCGACGACGTGGAGGTCGTGGACATCGACCCGCTGGGTCGCTGGGCCCGGCGCCCGTTCCCGGTGGCCCGTACGCTCCAGGTCGCTCACGCCGAGCCCCCGTCGGGGCCTGCAGAGGTCTCCGCGGGCGCCGAGTGGCTCGCCCAGTGGCAGGACGCAGGTCGCGCCCTGACCGGTCACGTCGCCGAGCTGTTGGGTTCGGTCCCTGAGCTCACTGCCCAGGAGGTGGCCGGTGCCGTGGCGCGAGCCGTCGACGGTGACGGCCTGCTCTTCGTCGGGCCGTCCAGCCCGGTGCGTGACCTCGACCTGATGATGACGCCCCGAGCGACCCCGGGGCTGCCCCTGGTGCTCGCCAACCGTGGACTGGCCGGGATCGACGGGGTGGTGAGCAGCGCGATCGGCGCGGCCCTCGGTCGTACGCACGCGGGGTTGAGCGACACGAGGGCCATCGCGCTGATGGGCGACGTGACCTTCCTGCACGACGCGAACGGCCTGGTCATCGGGCCGGCTGAGACCACCCCTGACCTCACCGTCGTGGTGGTCAACGACGACGGCGGATCGATCTTCTCCCTGCTCGAGCAGGGGGCCGATGACCACGTCCACGCCTTCGAGCGGCTCTTCGGCACTCCGCACGGCGTCGACATCGCCTCGCTCTGCGCCGCCACCCGTACGCCGCACTGGCGCGTGGAGTCACTGGCCGAGCTCGAGCACGCCCTGGCGCAACCGGCTGGGGGTCTTGAGGTCATCGAGGTGAAGGTCCGTCGCGACACCCGCCGCGAAATGGACGAACGGATCAGGGACCTGCGTCCCTGACCCGTTCGGGTGTGGCGTGTGAGTGGTCGATCAGCTCACTTGCCGGTCTCCCAGACGCGCATCCAGTCGACGTGCATGTGCTGGGGCAACTTCTTGTCGCCGCCCAGGCTCTTCAGCTCGTAGTCGGAGGAGAGCAGCGAGAGGATCGCGTACTGCGGCTGGCCGGAGACGCCGGCCTTGCTGCGCCAGGTCTCCTGGCCGTCGATCCGCATGATGTACTCCGTCGGCGTCCACTCGACCGAGAAGACGTGGTAGCCGCTGCTCCACGAGTCCTTCTTGCCGTTGAGCAGCTGGTTGGTGTTCTTGAGCCAGTTGCCCGTCTTCACCGGCACGGGCTTACCGCCCCGGTTCTTCCAGTGGTAGGTGAAGGAGGTGAGGCCGAGGGCACCCTTGGGGCCGGAGGCCTGGCCGAACGACTCGATGATGTCGATCTCGGCACCGGTGAGCCTCGGGTTCACCGAGTTGGCGACACGGGTCTGGGGCTGGAGCCAGAAGGCGCCGTGCTGGCCGCGGTCCTTGGGGAACTTGATGCGGGCCGCAGCGACGCCGTACTTGAAGCTGAACTTGTTCTCGGTGCCGATGTGACCGTTGAGGCGGTAGTCGTACTTGCCGATCGACTTGCCGCCGCGCCTGGCAGTGCACTTCTTCTTGCCCTTGGACTTGTCCTTGATGACGCTCAACCGCACGGCGCCGCCGGAGACCTTGACGGCCTTGGCGCTTCCGCGGGAGCACACTCGCAGACCCTCGGGGTTGTAGGTCCCCCCGCGGTGGATCCACTTGCTGGAGAGCTTGCGGCCGCTGAAGGTCTCGGAGAACGTCGGCTTCAGCCACTTCGCCGTCGAGGCGCTCTTGGAGACGCGGCCGCCGACCTTGACCCGGTAGGTAGCGGCCTTGCCGCCGCGCTTGGCGCTGGCCTTGAAGACGTGCTTGCCGTTCTTCGCGGTGGCGGCAGCGGCGACGTTCTTCCACTTCTTGCCGGACTTCGCCTGGAGGGTGACGACGGTACGACGCCTCGGCGCGACGCTCACGCTGACCACGGCCTTCGCCGAGGTGGGCGAGGTGGCCTTCTTGCCGGGCTGCGAAATCTGGGGCAGGACCGTCGCGGTGACCTTGCTCGCCTTCTTGGCGCCCTTGATCTTCTGCGCACGCTTGGCGATGACCGTCGAGGCGGAGACCGTGGCGATGGCCGCGGTGTTGTCCGACGTCTTGGTGGTCTCGGTGGACTCCGAACCGGTGCTGCAGGCCTGCAGCACTCCGGCGGAGATGAGAATGGTGGCCGCGATGGCCGTGATGCGTCGACCGCGCATGACTGGCGGTCCCCCCTTCAGGTACGGATGAGTCGTGCAAGGTTAACGAAGATCGGCGAAGAACTTGGTTGAACACGGAAGTGGAATGCCGCACTAGACTCAGCGGGCATGAGGATCACCAAGTTTGGCCATGCCTGTGTCCGCATCGAGCACGACGGATCGACCCTGGTCCTGGACCCCGGAGGGTTGACCGGTCCGGAGTCGGTCGAGGGAGCCGACACCGTGCTCATCACCCACGAGCACTTCGACCACTACAGCGCCGACAATCTGCGCGCCTGCGACGCCGCCATCTACACGATCGAGGCGGTCGCGGCGCAGATCCGCGCGGACGCCCCCGACCTGGCGGAGCGACTCACCGTCGTGCAGCCGGGCGACGAGTTCACCGCTGGTCTGCCGGTCCGGGTCGTCGGCGAGGACCACGCGATCATCCACCCCGACATCCCGCGCATCCACAACAGTGGCTACGTCCTGACCGTGGGCGAGAAGAAGATCTACCACCCCGGAGACGCCCTGCTGGCGCCCGGCGAGGCGGTCGACCTGCTGCTCGCGCCCGCTTCGGCCCCCTGGCTCAAGCTGAGCGAGGCCGTCGACTTCGTCCGCGAGGTCGGAGCCGAGAAGAACCTGGCGATCCACGACGCGATCTACACCGAGGTCGGTCTGGGCGTGCTCGACGGCGCGATGAAGAACCTGAACGGTCCGCGCGGGCTGGGCTGGACCCGGCTCGCCGTGGGCGAGGAGCTCTCCGGGCTCTGAGCTGCGGGGAGGGCTCCCTGATCATGGATGGGTGCGTCTAGAAATAGTCGCGGAACAAGAAGAGCAGGCCGTACCAGATGGCGTGGATCCAGATGTAGATGAGCACGCTCAGGCCAAGTACGGCGGCTACCGCCCACAGCACCCATGAGGGCCACCCGTCGAGACGTCTGGCGAAATAGATCGCTGGTACGAGCAGCACGCCCGCAACGATCACGTCCCAGTCCATGGCGCAATCCTCCGGCACGTCAGCAGTTGTGTCCCGGGATTTGTCGCGGGTTGGCGTCCTCAGTCGGCGTTGAGCGCGTCGCGTACCGGCACGAACTTGGCTTGTGACTCGGCGAGCTCGGAGGCCGGGTCAGAGCTGGCGACGATGCCGCAGCCGGCGAAGAGCCGGACGGTGTCTCCGGCGATGCTCGCGGAGCGCAGCGCGATGCCCCACTCCCCGTCCCCGCGGGCGTCGATCCAGCCGACCGGTCCGGCGTAGCGCGCCCGGTCCATCTGCTCGATCTCGCTGATCAGGGCGGTGGCGACCGCGGTGGGGGTGCCCCCGACCGCGGCGGAGGGGTGCAACGCCTCGGCCAGCCGGAGCGAGGAGACGGTCTCGGAGTCGTGCACCACCCCGTTCACGTCGGTGGCCAGGTGCATGACGTTGGGCAGGTGCAGGACGAACGGCGCCTCGGGCACGTTCATCGAGGAGCAGTGCGGCTCGAGGGCGTCGGCGACCGAACGGACCGCGTACTCGTGCTCCTCGAGGTCCTTGGAGCTGCGGGCCAGGGTCGCGGCCAGGGCGAGGTCGCGGTCGTCGGCGCCCGTACGCCGGATGGTGCCGGCGAGCACCCGCGAGGTGACGAGGCCGCGCTCGCGCCGCAGCAACATCTCTGGCGTCGCCCCGAACATGCCGTCGACGTGGAAGGTCCAACAGGTCGGGTAGTGCGCGGCCAGGCGGGAGAGCGGCCACCGTACGTCGATCTCGGCGTCCGCCGTCGCGATCAGGTCGCGGGCCAGCACGACCTTCTCCAGGTCACCGGCCTCGATCCGGGCCACGGCATCGGCGACGGCGCCCATCCAGGCCTCGCCGTCCAGGGCGCCGTCCGAGAAGACGACCCCGGAAGGGGGTGCGACGGGGGAGACGTCGACAGCGGTTTCGGCGGGTGTGGTGCCGTGCGCCTCGCCATCAACACGGGCCGAGGTGACGGTCGTACGCCACGCCACCTGCCCGCGACGGCCGACGATGACCCGGGGGAGCGTGAGCACGGAGTCGCCGGGACGGTCAGCGAAGGCGAAGGAGCCGAAGGCCACCAGCCCGGTGCCGGGCTCGCCGACCTCGTCGTGCACCTCCGCGTTGGCCACCACCTCGGCCCACCACTTGTCGGCGTCGCTGAAGCGGGTCGCCCCGTCCGTACGCAGCATCGCGGCGGTGCCCCAGCCCACGAGACCCTCACCGTTGCGGAGCCAGGTGACCGGCGCCTCGCCTGGCACCAGCGCCATCAGGTCGGTGACCTCGTCAACGTCGATCCGCACCGTGTGTGCCACGAAGGCGGCAGGCGGCGTCGACGTGGGGTGAGGAGCTGTCACGCCCGTCAGAGTACGCCGATCGGCGGCAGCCCCCGCTCACCGGTTCACCCTCAGGTTTCACCCTCACGTTTCACCCTCGCCGGGGCGACCTGCGTAGGCTCCCTGCGTGGCCCGTGCAGAACTCGACAAGCAGCCGACCGACGTCCGACGCATGTTCGACGCCGTGGCGAAGCGGTACGACATCACCAACACCGTCCTCTCCGGCGGTCAGGACGCGATGTGGCGCCGTGAGACCTTCGCGGCCGTGGACCCGAGTCCGGGTGACCGGGTCCTCGACCTCGCCGCGGGCACCGGGGTCTCCTCGGTGCAGTTCGCCGAGGCCGGCGCCGAGGTCGTGCCGTGCGACTTCTCGGTCGGGATGCTCCAGGCCGGCAAGGCCAAGCGACCGCACCTGTCCTTCGTCGCCGGTGACGGCACCCAGTTGCCGTTCAAGGACGACACCTTCGACGCGGTGACCATCTCGTACGGCCTGCGCAACATCGTCGACCCCGTCGCGGGGCTGCGAGAGATGCGCCGCGTCACCCGACCGGGCGGGCGGATCGTGGTCGCTGAGTTCAGCCACCCCACCTGGAAGCCGTTCCGCACCCTCTATCTCGAGTACCTGATGAAGGCGCTGCCCGCGATCTCGCGCGCCGTCTCGTCGAGCCCGGACGCCTACGTCTACCTGGCCGAGTCGATCCGGGCCTGGCCGGACCAGGAGGGGCTGGCTGCGTTGATGGCCGACGCCGGCTGGCGCTCGCCGGAGTACCGCAACCTCACCGGAGGCATCGTCGCGCTCCACCGCGCGACTGCCTGAGCTCCCCGTCTGGCGTCCCTGGGCACCCTCTGCCCACGCGCCCTTCTGCCCCGACCTGGGGTGACATCCTCGTCGATCTATTTGGCAAGCAAATCGTGCGCTAAATGGGCGGTGCGAGGGACCTTTCGCGTTTGCCGGGGGTCGGCGTGACGGAGACGCAGATCACGCCTAGACTGGCCCGAGACCGTTAGTGAACGTTTTCACAAGCACTCAATGTGGTGGCGCAACTCACGACGGGAACGGCTAAGGAAGGGAAGAGCAGGATGGAGCTCTACACGCCGGTACTGGCGCTGGTCATCCTCGCGGCGGGCTTCGCGGTCGTCTCGATCGTGATGGCTGCGATCATCGGCCCCAAGCGCTACAACCGCGTCAAGCTGGACTCCTACGAGTGCGGCATCCAGCCCACCCCCCAGCCGGTCGGCGGTGGTCGCTTCCCGGTGAAGTACTACACCGTGGCGATGACCTTCATCATCTTCGACGTCGAGATCATGTTCCTCGTCCCGTGGGCCATCCACTTCGACGAGTTGGCCTGGTTCGGTGTCGCCGCCGTCGTGCTCTTCCTCTTCAACATCACACTCGCCTACGCCTACGAATGGCGCCGCGGCGGATTGGACTGGGACTAAGTCATGGGCGTAGAAGACAAGCTCCCCAGTGGAGTGCTGCTGACCACCGTCGAGGGTCTCGCGGGCTACATGCGCAAGGCCTCCTTCTGGCCCGCCACCTTCGGCCTCGCCTGCTGCGCGATCGAGATGATGACCTCGGGCGGTCCGAAGTATGACACCGGCCGCTTCGGCATGGAGGTCTTCCGGGCCAGCCCGCGCCAGGCTGACCTGATGATCGTGGCCGGTCGGGTGAGCCAGAAGATGGCTCCCGTCCTGCGCCAGATCTACGACCAGATGCCCGAGCCCAAGTGGGTGCTCTCGATGGGCGTCTGCGCCAGCTCCGGCGGCATGTTCAACAACTACGCGATCGTCCAGGGCGTCGACCACGTGGTCCCCGTCGACATGTACCTGCCGGGCTGTCCGCCGCGGCCCGAGATGCTGATCGACGCGATCCTCAAGCTCCAGAAAAAGGTCCAGAGCACCAAGATGGGCGTGAACCGACTGGCCGAGATCGAGGACAACGAGAACGTTGCGCTCAACGCCCTGCCCACGTCAGCCATGAGGGGGCAGCTGCGATGACGCCGAACGAGCCCAACGCCGGAGGGCGCGCGAGCGACCGGGGGAAGGAGTCGGGCAAGGCCGCCCAGACCACTCCCAGCGAGCCCGGCAAGGGTCGTCCCGACAGCGAGGACGAGACCCCCGACGCGGGCAAGCAGCAGGAGAGCCACACCCGCGAGGACCTGGTCGTCTCCACCGACACGACCAAGACCTTCGACCGCGCGGTCGGCACCCGCCAGGGCATGTTCGGGGTCGCCGGCACCGGTGACGTCTCGGGCTTCGGTGGCCTCAGCGCCCCGGTCGTCGTGCCGGGCGCGAGCTCACGGCCGTACGGCGGTTGGTTCGACGAGACCGCTGACGTGCTCACCGAGCGGCTCGCCGCCGACGGTCTGGAGCAGGCCGTGGAGAGCGTCGTCGTCGACAAGGGCGAGATCACCTTCCACGTGCGCCGCGAGGACGTGACCGCAGTGATGAGCGTGCTGCGCAACGACGAGAAGTTGCGCTTCGAGTTCCTCTCCTCGGTCTCCGGGGTCAACTACCCCGCCGACCAGGGCCGCGAGATGCACGTCGTCTACCAGCTGCTCTCGATGAGCTACAACCGACGGATCCGCGTCGAGGTCACCGCCCCCGAGGCCGACCCGCACGTGCCGACCGTGGTCCCGCTCTACCCGACCGCTGACTGGCAGGAGCGGGAGGCGTGGGACATGTTCGGGATCATCTTCGACGGTCACCCGTCGCTGACCCGGATCCTGATGCCCGACGACTGGCCGGGCCACCCGCAGCGCAAGGACTACCCCCTGGGCGGGATCCCCGTCGAGTACAAGGGCGCCACCGTGCCGCCCCCGGACCAGCGGAGGTCGTACAACTGATGGCCACGAACAACAACGAGGACTTTTACGCCTCGCCCTCCGAGACGAGCCAGGGGCGGGTCTTCAACGTCAGCGGCCAGGACTGGGAGTCGATCACCGACGACCTCGGCGACTCGATCCAGGAGCGGATCGTCGTCAACATGGGTCCGCAGCACCCCTCGACGCACGGCGTGCTCCGACTGATCCTCGAGCTCGAGGGCGAGACGGTCACCGAGGCCCGCTGTGGCATCGGCTACCTGCACACCGGCATCGAGAAGAACATGGAGTACCGCTCCTGGGTCCAGGGAGTCACCTTCTGCACCCGGATGGACTACCTCTCCCCGTTCTTCAACGAGGCGACGTACGTCCTGGGCACCGAGCGACTCCTCGGCATCGAGGACGACATCCCCGAGAAGGCCCAGGTCATGCGGGTCCTGCTCATGGAGCTGAACCGGATCTCCTCGCACCTCGTCGCCGTCGCGACCGGTGGCATGGAGATCGGCGCGCTCACCGTGATGACGATGGGCTTCCGCGAGCGTGAGCTCGTGCTCGACCTATTCGAGACCATCACCGGTCTGCGGATGAACCACGCGTTCATCCGCCCCGGTGGCGTCGCCCAGGACCTGCCCGCGGGTGCGCTCGACGACATCCGCGCCTTCATCGCCCTGATGAAGAAGCGGCTGCCGGAGTACGCCGACATGTGCAACGCCAACCCGATCTTCCGGGGGCGACTCGTCGACGTGGGCCACCTCGACCTGGCCGGTTGCCTCGCGCTCGGCATCACCGGTCCGCCGCTGCGGGCCACCGGCTACGGCTGGGACCTGCGCAAGAGCGAGCCCTACTCGGGCTACGAGACCTACGACTTCGACGTCCAGACCTGGGACACCGCGGATGCCTACGGACGTTTCCGCGTGCGCCTCAACGAGATGCAGGAGTCGCTGCGGATCGTCGAGCAGGCGGCCGACCGACTCGCCAACCTCGAGGGCGCGCCCGTCATGGTCGCCGACAAGAAGATCGCCTGGCCCAGCCAGCTGGCGATCGGCTCCGACGGCATGGGCAACAGCCTCGACCACATCCGCCACATCATGGGTGAGTCGATGGAGAGCCTGATCCACCACTTCAAGCTTGTCACCGAGGGCTTCCGGGTCCCGGCCGGGCAGGCGTACGTGCCGGTGGAGAGCCCCCGCGGCGAGATGGGTGCCCACGTCGTCTCCGACGGCGGTACGCGCCCCTTCCGCGTCCACTTCCGTGACCCCTCGTTCGTCAACCTGCAGGGCACCAGCGTGATGGCCGAGGGCGGCATGATCTCCGACATCGTGGTGGCCATCGCTTCCATCGACCCCGTGATGGGCGGTGTGGACCGGTGATGAACCCGACAGAGCCGAGCGAGGGACGAGCGAGCGACCGAGGGGTCCAGAAGCACGTGTTGAACCGAATCGACGACAAGACCGTGGGCGAGCTGCGCGAGATCGCGGCCCGCTACCCCCACAAGCGCTCCGGGCTGCTGCCGATGCTCCACCTGGTGCAGTCGGCCCAGGGTCGGATCACCCCCGAGGGGATCGAGACCTGCGCCGAGATCCTCGAGCTCACCTCGGCCGAGGTCAGCGGTGTCGCGACCTTCTACACGATGTACAAGCGCCGCCCCGTCGGTGACTTCCACGTCGGCGTCTGCGTCAACACGCTGTGCGCGGTGATGGGGGGCGACGAGATCTACGACCGCCTCTCCGAGCACCTCGGCTGCGGCAACGACGAGACCGCCGAACGCCGCGAGGGCGACACCGCGACCGTCTCGCTGGAGCGCATCGAGTGCAACGCGGCCTGCGACTACGCACCCGTCGCGATGGTCAACTGGGAGTTCATGGACAACCAGACGCCGCAGTCGGCGAAGGACCTGGTCGACGACCTGCGCGCCGGCAAGGAGGTCCACTCCACGCGTGGTCCCAGGCTGGTCACGTGGCGCGAGGCCGAGCGAGTCATCGCCGGCTTCAACGACGACCTGGCCAACGAAGGACCCTCCGCCGGCCCGGCCTCCCTGGTCGGTCGCAACATCGCGCGTGAGCGCGGCTGGACCGCCCCCGGCGTCCCGGCTTCTAACGAGCAGAAGGGGGAGGGCGAGTGAGCGACATGCTGACGCCGGTCCTCACCGACAACTGGGGCGACGAGCGCTCCTGGACCATCGAGGCGTACGAGGCCCAGGGTGGCTACCGAGCCCTGAGCAAGGCGCTGGCGATGAGCCAGGACGACGTGATCGCCGCCGTCAAGGACTCCGGCCTGCGCGGCCGTGGCGGTGCGGGCTTCCCGACCGGCATGAAGTGGGGCTTCATCCCGCAGGACAACCCGAACCCGAAGTACCTCGTGGTCAACGCCGACGAGTCGGAGCCGGGCACGTGCAAGGACATCCCGCTGATGATGGCCAGCCCGCACACCCTGATCGAGGGCGTGATCATCTCCGCCTATGCGATCCGGGCCAACCACGCCTTCATCTACGTGCGCGGCGAGGTGCTGCACGTGATCCGTCGCCTCCAGCACGCGGTGAAGGAGGCCTACCTGGCCGGTCACCTCGGCAAGAACATCCACGGCTCCGGTCACGACCTCGAGCTCGTCGTGCACGCCGGCGCCGGCGCGTACATCTGTGGCGAGGAGACCGCGCTGCTCGACTCCTTGGAGGGTCGCCGCGGTCAGCCGCGGCTGCGCCCGCCGTTCCCCGCGGTCGCCGGCCTCTACGCCAGCCCGACGGTGATCAACAACGTCGAGTCGATCGCGTCCGTGCCGAGCATCATCGAGCACGGCCCGGACTGGTTCTCCTCCATGGGCACCGAGCGCTCCAAGGGCTACGGCATCTTCAGCCTCTCGGGCCACGTGACCAACCCGGGCCAGTTCGAGGCCCCGCTGGGGATCACCCTGCGCGAGCTCATCGACCTGGCCGGTGGCATGCGCAATGGCCACAAGCTGAAGTTCTGGACGCCGGGCGGTTCCTCGACCGGCATCCTCACCGATGAGCACCTCGACGTGCCGCTCGACTTCGAGGCGGTCGCCGAGGCCGGCTCGATGCTCGGGACCCGTGCCCTGCAGATCTTCGACGAGACCACCTGCGTGGTCCGGGCGACGCTGCGGTGGACGGAGTTCTACAAGCACGAGTCCTGCGGCAAGTGCACCCCGTGCCGCGAAGGCACGTGGTGGTTGGTGCAGTCCCTGGCCAAGTTGGAGAAGGGCGAGGGCACCGAGGCTGACCTGGACGTCGTGCTCGACCAGTGCGACAACATCCTGGGCCGCTCGTTCTGCGCGCTGGCCGACGGTGCCGTCGGGCCGATCACCTCCTCCATCCAGTACTTCCGCGACGAGTACATCGCCCACCTCACGCACGGCGGCTGCCCGCACGACCCCGCGGCCTCGACCCTCTTCGCACCCGCAGGAGCCAGCGCATGAGCACCCCAGGAAGCACCCCGAGGACCGGCGAGGTCGTGGCGACCGACCAGGTCACGCTGACCATCGACGGCATCACCACCTCGGCTCCCAAGGGCACCCTGGTGATCCGGGCCGCCGAGGAGATCGGGATCCAGATCCCGCGTTTCTGCGACCACCCGCTGCTCAAGCCGGTCGGCGCGTGCCGCCAGTGCCTGGTCGAGGTGGCGATGCCCGGGCCCAACGGCGAGCTGCGCACCATGCAGGGGCCTCCCGGTCGGATGAAGCCGCAGCCCTCCTGCACCCTGGTCGCCACCGAGGGCATGGAGGTCAAGACCCAACTGACCTCCGAGGGTGCCGACAAGGCGCAGCAGGGCCAGATGGAGTTCCTGCTGATCAACCACCCGCTCGACTGCCCGGTCTGCGACAAGGGCGGCGAGTGCCCCCTGCAGAACCAGGCCATGAGCAACGGGCGCGGTGAGTCCCGCTTCTCCGCCCAGGGGATGGTCAAGCGGACCTTCCCCAAGCCGATCAACATCTCGCCGCAGATCCTGCTCGACCGGGAGCGGTGCATCGTGTGCCAGCGCTGCACCCGCTTCGCCGACGAGATCGCCGGTGACTCCTTCATCGCGCTCGTCGAGCGTGGTGCGCGCCAGCAGATCGGCATCGGCCCCGACGCGCCGTTCCTCTCCTACTTCGCCGGCAACACCATCCAGATCTGCCCGGTGGGGGCCCTCACCAGCGAGGACTACCGCTTCCGTTCGCGGCCCTTCGACCTGGTCTCCACGCCCTCGATCGCCGAGCACGACGCCTGTGGCGCTGCGATCCGCGTCGACCACCGTCGCGGCAAGGTGATGCGTCGCCTCGCCGGCGACGACCCGGAGGTCAACGAGGAGTGGATCACCGACAAGGACCGCTTCGGCTTCTCCTACACCCGCTCCGACGAACGACTCACCTACCCGCAGGTGCGCGACGAGGAGACCGGAGAGCTGCGCCCCGCGTCGTGGCCCGAGGCCTTCGTGGTCGCGGCCCGTGGCCTGGCTGCGGCCGGGGCCAGCGGCGTACTGACCGGCGGTCGCGTCACCGCCGAGGATGCGTACGCGTACTCCAAGTTCGCCCGGGTCGCCCTCGGCACCAACGACATCGACTTCCGGGCCCGCCAGCACACGGGTGAGGAGGCCTCCTTCCTCGCCGCCCACGTGGCGATGACGGCCCCCTACACCGGTGGCGTCACCTACTCCGACCTGGAGCAGGCCGGCGTCGTCGTGCTGGCAGGGTTCGAGCCCGAGGACGAGGCCGGCACGATCTTCCTGCGCCTGCGCAAGGCGGTCATGCAGCACGGCACCCGGGTCGTCGCGGTGGCGCCGTACACGACCCGAGGTCTGCGCAAGTTGAACGGTCGCCTCGTCGCGACCGCGCCCGGTGAGGAGGGTGACGCCCTCTCCGCGCTCGCCGGCGACTCCGAGGCCGGACTCGACGCCTCCTCGGTGATCATGGTCGGCGAACGTCTCGCGACCACCCCCGGCGCGCTCGCCGCAGTCATCGACCTGGCAGCCACCACCGGTGCCCGGCTCGCCTGGGTGCCGCGTCGTGCCGGAGACCGTGGCGCGCTCGACGCGGGATGTCTGCCCAACCTGCTCCCCGGTGGCCGCCCGGTCGCCGACGCGGGAGCTCGTGTCGACGTCGCCGCTGCCTGGGGTGTCGCGCAGTTGCCGGAGACGCCCGGCCGTGACGGCAACGCGATCGTGGCCGCCCTGATGAGCGGCAAGCTCGGTGGAGTGGTGGTCGGCGGCGTCGACCCGGACGACACCCCCGACCCGGCCGCCTTCCGGGCCGCCCTGGCCGCTGCCTCGTTCGTGGTGGCGCTGGAGCAGCGGGAGACCGACGTGACCCGCGCGGCCGACGTCGTCTTCCCGGTGGCTCCGGTCACCGACAAGCCCGGCACCTTCGTCACCTGGGACGGACGGGCCCGCCAGTTCGAGGCGGTCATGACCAACCCGGCGTCCCTGCCCGATCTGCGTACGCTCTCCGGCATCGCCCAGGAGATGGGCCGCCCCCTGGGGTGGCGCACCACCGACGAGGTCCGGGCCGAGCTGCTCCAGCTCGGCGCCTGGGACGGCGCTCGCGCTCCCTTCGACGCCGGCAAGGCGCCGAAGGTCGCGAAGGCCCCCAAGCGTGGCGCGCTGCGCCTGGTCACCTGGAAGCAGCTCGTCGACGACGGCACGCTGCAGAGTGGCGACGTGCACTACCGGGCCACCGCCCGCCCTGCTGTCGTACGTCTCTCGCAGACCGACTTCGACGCCCTCGGCTCGTTTACCACCGAGGCCGCCGACGGCCGCCCGGTCGCCATGGTCACCGTCACCGGTGACCGGGGCTCGGTGACGCTCCCCGCCGAGGTCGCCGACCTGCCGGTCGGCACGGTCTGGGTCCCGGCCCGGTCCTTCGGTCGCGGTGTCCTGGCCGACCTGGCCTCGCCCGGCAGCTCAGTCGTCGTGAAGGGAGAGAAGTGACCATGGAGTCCTCACCGCTCGACGCCTTCGGGCAGGACCCGCTGTGGATCATCATCGTGAAGACGCTGCTGGTCTTCCTGGTGCTCGTCCTGCTGACCCTCTTCAACATCTGGTTCGAACGCCGCGTCGTGGCGCGCATGCAGCACCGCATCGGCCCGAACGTCAACGGCCCCTTCGGTCTGCTGCAGTCACTGGCCGACGGCGCGAAGCTGATGTTCAAGGAAGACATCATCCCCAAGGCGGCTGACAAGGTCGTCTTCCTGCTGGCGCCACTGATCATCGTGGTCCCGGCCTTCGTCACCTTCGCGGTGATTCCTTTTGGCCCCGAGGTCAACCTCTTCGGCACGATCACGCCGCTGCAGCTGACCGACATGCCGGTCGCGGTGCTCTTCGTGATGGCCATCGCCTCGATCGGCATCTACGGCATCGTGCTCGCCGGCTGGTCGTCCGGCTCGACCTACTCCCTCCTCGGTGGCCTGCGCTCGAGCGCCCAGATGATCTCCTACGAGGTCTCGATGGGGCTCTCGCTGATCGCGGTCTTCCTGTACGCCGGCTCGATGTCGACCTCGGAGATCGTCGAGGCCCAGGACACCTTCTGGTTCGGCCTGATCCTGTTCCCCTCCTTCGTGGTCTACGTGATCTCGATGGTCGGGGAGACCAACCGCGCGCCCTTCGACCTCCCCGAGGCCGAGGGCGAGCTGGTCGGCGGTTTCCACACCGAGTACTCCGGCATGAAGTTCGCGATGTTCTTCCTCGCTGAGTACATCAACATGGCGACCGTCTCCGCGCTGGCCACCACCCTCTTCCTGGGTGGCTGGAAGGCGCCGTGGGGCGTCGAGCACCTGTGGGCCGGCGCCAACGAGGGCTACTGGCCGCTGCTGTGGTTCTTCGGCAAGATGTTCTTCTTCATCTTCATGTTCATCTGGCTGCGAGGCACGCTGCCGCGTCTGCGTTATGACCAGTTCATGGCGTTGGGCTGGAAGGTCCTGATCCCGTTCTCGCTGGGTTGGGTCGTCGTGGTGGCCGTGGTCCGCGCCGCCGCGCTCGACGGTGGCTTCGACCGCCAGACCATGATGATCGGCATCGGCGTCCTCGTGGCCTGCCTGCTGGTCTTCATGTTCCTGCCCGCAGGCAAGGAGAAGCCCGGCTCCGGCCAGGTCCGCGAGATTGACGAGGGGCCGAGCACCTTCCCGGTGCCCCCGATGCCGGCTGCCGGCGCGGTCCGCGGTGCCGCCGCCCCGCTGACCTTCCTGGGTCAGGGTGACGACGACCGGACCGTACGCACGACTTCCACCCCGACTGTTGCTGAGGAGGAGATCCGATGAGTACCCCCACATCAGGTCAGGGTCATCCCGACGACGGACCCAAGAGCCTGAAGGAACAACTCTGGGACCCCGTGGCCGGATTCGGAGTCACCTTCCGGACGATGTTCCGCAAGGTGGTCACCGAGCAGTACCCGTTCGAGAAGTTGCCGACCGCACCACGCTTCCACGGACGTCACCAGCTGAACCGCTGGCCCGACGGCCTCGAGAAGTGCATCGGCTGCGAGCTGTGCGCCTGGGCCTGCCCCGCGGACGCGATCTACGTCGAGGGTGGCCAGAACAGCGACGCCCCCGGCGGCGAGCGGTTCAGCCCCGGTGAGCGTTTCGGTGCGGTCTACCAGATCAACTACGCGCGCTGCATCCTCTGCGGGCTCTGCATCGAGGCGTGCCCGACCCGGGCGCTCACGATGACCAACGAGTTCGAGCTCGCCGACGACACCCGCGAAGCGTTGATCTACGAGAAGTCCGACCTCCTCGCGCCCTTGCTCCCCGGCATGGAGCAGCCGCCCCACGCGATGCTCCTGGGCGACGACGAGAAGGACTACTACCGCGGCACCTTCACCTCCAAGGGGGACGCCCAGTGATCGCCTTCTGGATCCTGGCGCCGATCATGGTCGTCTCGGCCCTGGGCGTGCTCTTCGTGCGCAAGGCCGTGCACGCAGCGCTCCTGGTGGCGGCGTTGATGATCAGCCTCGCGGTGCTCTACCTGACGCTCGAGGCGCCCTTCCTCTTCGTGGTGCAGATCATCGTCTACACCGGCGCGATCCTGATGCTCTTCCTCTTCGTGCTGATGCTCGTCGGGGTCGACACCACGGAGTCGTTCGTCGAGACGATCCGTGGCCAGCGCGCCACGAGCATCGTCTTCGGCCTCGTCCTGGGTCTGACCCTGGTGCTGGTCGCTGGCCAGATCACCCTCGGCACCGTGGTCGGTCTCGAGGAGGCCAACTCGGGTGGCAACATCGAGGCGCTCGCCAACATCCTCTTCAGTCGCTGGGTCTTCGCCTTCGAGGCGACCGCGGCGCTGCTGATCACCGCGGCCCTCGGCGCCCTGGTCCTGGCCCACCAGGAGAAGACCGTCAAGGTCACCCAGCGCAGCCTCTCCGACCAGCGGATGCGTGACTACGCCGAGTCCGGCAAGCACCCCGGTCCGCTGCCGGCTCCCGGTGTGTACGCCCGGCACAACGCCGTCGACACCCCGGCGCTGCTGCCCGACGGCACGCCGGCACCGTCCTCCATCTCGCGGGTCCTGGTCGCTCGCGGCACCGTACGCTCGGCCCCGGCCGAGGCGGACCGCGTCGAGAAGTTCGCCCGTGAGCTGGGGGAGCCCCAGCGTCCTTCGACCGCGGAGTCCTCGATGGAGTCCAACAGCGACACGCCCGCAGCGTCCGCCGAGCCCGGCACCGAGGGGGAGCAGGCATGAGCATCACGCCCTACATCGTCCTCTCGGCGATCCTGTTCACGATCGGAGCCGTCGGAGTCCTGACCCGGCGCAACGCCATCGTCGTGTTCATGTGCGTCGAGATCATGCTGAATGCCTGCAACCTGGGCTTCGTGGCCTTCGCCCGCCAGCACGGCAACCTCGACGGTCAGATCGCCGCCTTCTTCGTGATGGTGGTCGCGGCCGCTGAGGTCGTAGTCGGACTCGCCATCATCATGACCATCTTCCGCTCACGTCGCTCGGCCTCGGTCGACGACGCGAGTCTGCTGAAGTACTGAGGGGTCTGCACATGACTTACGCACTCCTGCCGCTGAGCGCTGCCGGCGAGGGCATCATCCCGGTGGTCGACCCGAGCGCCGCTGACGGTCTCTTCTCGTTGCTGTGGCTGGTCATCGGTCTGCCGCTCATCGGCGCGCTGGTGCTGCTCCTGGGTGGCCCGCTCGCTGGTCTCCATCGGGGCGCGCTCGACAAGTGGGGACACTGGCTCGGCACGATCACTGCCGCCGGCTCCTTCGCGATCAGCCTGACGCTCTTCCTCGCCCTCCTGGGGCGCGACGAATCGCAGCGTCAGATCGGTCAGGAGCTCTGGACCTGGTTCGAGGTCGGCTCGCTCCAGGTGGGCATGGACCTCCTGTACGACCCCCTCTCGGCGCTCTTCCTGCTGCTGATCACCGGTGTCGGCACCCTGATCCACGTCTACTCCATCGGCTACATGGAGCACGACGAGCGTCGGCGCCGCTTCTTCGGCTACCTCAACCTCTTCATCGCGGCCATGCTCCTGCTGGTCCTGGCCGACAACTTCCTGGTCCTCTTCTTCGGCTGGGAGGGCGTCGGTCTGGCCTCCTACCTGCTGATCGGCTTCTGGCAGCACAAGCCGTCCGCGGCCGCCGCGGCCAAGAAGGCGTTCGTGATGAACCGGGTCGGTGACATCGGACTGGCGCTCGCGATCGGTCTGATGTTCGCCACCTTCGGCTCCACCGACTTCGCCGTCGTCAGCGAGCTGGCCAGCGGGGCGAGCGAGGACACTCTGACCGTGATCGGTCTCCTGCTCCTGCTCGGTGCCTGCGGCAAGTCGGCCCAGGTCCCGCTGCAGGCCTGGCTGCTCGACGCGATGGAGGGCCCGACCCCGGTCTCGGCCCTGATCCACGCGGCCACCATGGTCACCGCCGGTGTCTACCTGGTCGTCCGCTCGAACTTCATCTTCGAGCTGGCCCCGGTGGCCCAGACCGCGATCGTCATCGTCGCCACGGTCACGCTCCTGTGGGGTGCCGTCCTCGGCTGCGCCAAGGACGACGTCAAGAAGGTGCTCGCCGGTTCCACGATGAGCCAGATCGGTTACATGATGCTGGCCGCCGGCCTCGGCGTCGCGGGCTACGCGTTCGCGATCATGCACCTGCTGACCCACGGCTTCTTCAAGGCCAACATGTTCCTCGGCGCCGGGTCCGTCATGCACGGCATGAACGACGACGTGGACATGCGCAACTACGGCGGACTGCAGAAGATGATGCCGGTGACCTTCGTGACCTTCGCGATGGGCTACCTGGCGATCATCGGTTTCCCCGGGTTCTCCGGCTTCTGGTCGAAGGACAAGATCATCGAGACCGCGTTGGCCGAGAACTGGGTGGTCGGGATCCTGGCGCTCGTCGGCGCCGGCGTCACCGGTTTCTACATGACCCGACTGATGCTGATGACATTCTTCGGCGAGAAGCGCTGGAACGACGGCGTGCACCCGCACGAGTCGCCCAGGGTGATGACGGTCCCGCTGATCGTGCTGGCTGCTCTCTCGGTGCTCAGCGGCGTGCTGCTCCTGGGCAACTGGATCGTCGACTTCCTCACCCCCGTCGTCGGTGTCGCCGCCCACCACGAGCCGCCGTTGCCCGCGCTCGCGATCACCGCGATCATCACCCTCACGGTGGCGCTCGGTGTGGCTGCCGCCTGGTTCCTGGTCGGCAAGCGCGAGATCCCCAAGACCGCCCCCACGGAGGTCTCGTTCATCACCACAGCCGCCCGGAACGACCTGTACGGCGACCAGATCAACGAAACGTTGGTGATCAGCCCTGGACGTCATCTCGTCTCCGGCCTCACCACCGCTGACCGGGTCCTCGTCGACGGCACCGTCGAGGGTGGCGCCGCAGCGGCGACCGGCCTCTCGGCACTGTCACGAAGGATCCAGAACGGATATGTCAGGTCCTATGCCCTGTCCATTGTCGGCGGCGTCCTGCTCGTCGTCCTTGCCCTGCTGGCGGTGAACCTCGCATGAGCGACTTTCCCTGGTTGACCTGCCTGATCCTGGTGCCCCTGGTGGGCGCCGTGGTGACTGCCTTCCTGCCCAGTGGGCCCGGTGAGCCGTTGGCCAAGAAGGTGGGGCTGGGCTTCGCGCTCGCCACCCTGGTCCCGGCCCTTGGGGTCGCCGCGAACTACAACACCGGCGACGGCGTGCAGTTGACCGAGACCCACGAGTGGATCTCGCTCTTCGGGGCCCACTACGCCCTCGGTGTCGACGGACTCAGCCTGGTGATGGTCCTGCTGACCGTTCTGCTGGTCCCGCTGGTGATGATCGCCAGCTGGCACGACTCCGACAAGGGCAACACCCGGGTCTTCTTCGCCTGGGTGCTGGGCCTGCAGGCGATGTCGCTGGCGGTCTTCACCGCGACCGACGTCTTCCTCTTCTACGTGGTCTTCGAGGCCACGCTGATCCCGGCGTACTTCCTGATCTCCGGCTTCGGTCGCGAGGGTCGCAGCCGCGCCGCCGTGAAGTTCCTGCTCTACCAGCTCGGTGGCGGTCTGGTGATGCTGGCCAGTGTCATCGGTCTGTACGTCGTCTCCTCCGACGCGGGTGCGCCGTCCTACCTGATCAGCGACCTCGCGGCCCTCGACATCGACGAGACCACGCAGCGCTGGCTCTTCCTCGGCTTCTTCATCGCGTTCGCGATCAAGGCTCCGCTCTTCCCGGTGCACACCTGGTTGGCCGACACCACCGAGAAGGCGACCACCGGCACCTCGGTGCTGCTGATCTGCATCCTCGACAAGATCGGGACCTACGGCATGCTCCGCTTCTGCCTGGGGCTGCTGCCCGAGGCGTCGCAGTGGGCCACCCCGGTGGTCATCGTGCTGGCGCTCATCTCGATCGTCTACGGCGCTTTGGTCGCCATCGGCCAGGACGACCTCCTGCGTCTGATCGGTCTGACCTCGCTGTCGCACTTCGGTCTGATCGTGCTGGGCATCTTCGTCTTCTCGAGCCAGGGCAGCTCGGGTGCGGTGCTCTACATGTTCAACCACGGCCTGGCCACCGCCGCGCTCTTCCTGATCGCTGGCTACGTCATCCGCCGCACGGGCACCGCCTCGATCAGCGCGATGGGTGGCCTCGAGAAGACCGCCCCGGTGCTCGCCGGAGTCTTCCTGGTCGCCGGTCTGGCCACGCTGGGCATGCCGGGCCTGTCGCCCTTCGTCTCCGAGATCATGGTCCTGATCGCGGCCTTCGGCTACGCGTGGTGGGCCGGCGCGATTGCGGTCACTTCCATCGTGCTCGCCGCGATCTACGTGCTCTGGGCCTACCAGCGCATGATGACCGGGCCGGTGCGTCCCGAGTACGGCGCGGTCACCGACCTCGACAAGCGCGAGGTCGGCGCAGTGGTGCCGCTGCTGGTGCTGCTCGTGGTGTTCGGTTTCTTCCCGCAACCTGTCCTGGACGTGATCAACCCGGCCGTCGACGACATCCTGACCCAGGTCGGGGTGAGCGACGACCCGCCGGACGTGGTCGGCACGCTGCCTGACACCACGCCTGCCGAGGGAGCTGACCAGTGAACGAGTTCGTCAAGCCCACGCTCGACTACGCGCAGCTGTCACCGCTGCTCATCGTCTTCGCGGCAGCCTGCCTCGGCATCATCGTCGAGGCGTTCGTCCCGCGGGCACAGCGTTACCTCGCCCAGACGCTGCTCACCCTGGCGTCGCTGGTGATCGCCTTCGGTGCGGTCGTCTGGGTCGCCCTCGACTTCGCCGACAGTGCTGCGACCACCCACGGCGAGGGGGCGGCGTACGGCGTCCTGGCCGCCATGGGTTCGGTCGCGGTCGACGGTCCGACCCTCTTCCTGTGGGGAGTGATCCTCATCCTCGCGGTGCTCGGCACCCTGCTCTTCGCCGAGCGTCGTCTGGAGGGTGGCCTGACCGCCTTCTCCAGCGCGGCCGCCTCGGCGCCGGGCTCGGAGATCGAGCGGATCGCCACGGCCGAGCGCCGTGAGCACACCGAGGTCTACCCGCTGCTGCTCTTCGCGGTCTCGGGCATGCTGCTCTTCCCGGCCTCGAACGACCTGCTGGTCATGTTCCTGGCGCTGGAGATCCTCTCCCTGCCGCTCTACCTGCTGGCCGGCCTGGCGCGACGTCGCCGTCTGCTCAGCCAGGAAGCGGCGATGAAGTACTTCTTCCTCGGTGCCTTCTCGTCGGCCTTCTTCCTCTACGGAGCGGTGCTGGCCTACGGCTACGCGGGCTCGCTGGGCTTCGCCGAGATCGGCGAGGCGATCCGCAACGACACCGGCAACGAGGCGCTGCTGCTGGCAGCCATCGGCCTGATGGCGGTCGGCCTGCTCTTCAAGGTGGGTGCTGCGCCGTTCCATGCCTGGAGCCCGGACGTCTACCAAGGCTCCCCGACGCCGTTGACTGCCTTCATGTCGGCCGCGACCAAGGTCGCCGCCTTCGGCGCGATCCTGCGTCTCTTCCACGTCGCGCTCGGCAACGAGCGGGCCTCCTGGCAGCCGGTCTTCTGGATCGTCGCGATCCTGTCGATGGTCCTCGGCACCCTGCTGGCGATCACCCAGAACGACGTCAAGCGGTTGCTGGCCTACTCGTCCGTGGCGCACGCCGGCTTCGTGCTGGTCGGTGTCCTGGGGGTCCAGGCCGTCGGCGACATGGCGGTCGGCGAGATCGCCTCGGTCGAGGCCGTGCTGTTCTACCTGACCGCGTACGGCCTGACCTCGCTCGGGGCGTTCGCCGTGGTGGGCCTGGTGCGCGATGCCGGCGGCGAGGTCAACGACCTCACCCGTTGGGCAGGTCTGGGCAAGGAGTCGCCCCTGGTGGCGGGAGTCTTCGCCTTCTTCCTGCTGGCGATGGCAGGCATCCCGCTGACCTCCGGCTTCATCGGCAAGTGGGCGGTCTTCTCCGTCGCGCTGGCGGCAGGTGCCTGGCCGGTCGTCGTGGTCGCGATCCTGATGAGCGTCGTCGCGGTCTGGATCTACCTCAAGGTGATGGTCCTGATGTACTTCCGTGAGCCCGTCGAGGGGAGCGCCTCGGTCACGACGCCGTCGGCCCTGACCTCGTCGGTGATCGCGGTGACCGCCCTGCTGACGCTGCTTCTCGGCGTTGTGCCGGACCCGTTGTTCGACCTTCTGGCCAATGCGGGAGAATTCATCAGGTGAGCTCCTCCGCATCTGCTGACCTGGCCCTGCCCGTCGTCGACGAAGACCTCGCCGCGCGACTCAAGGAACGCCTGGCCCTGGTCGAGGAAGACCTGACCGAGCACGTGCGCGGCAGTGCTCCGTTCGTCAGCGAGGCAGCTGGTCATCTGATGGCGGCCGGGGGCAAGCGCTTCCGCCCCCTGCTGGTCCTGCTGGCTGCCGAGGCCGGACCGGACGCCGACTCCGACCGGGTCCGGGCGGCCGCCTCGGTGGTCGAGCTGACCCACCTCGCCTCGCTCTACCACGACGACGTGATGGACGAGGCCGACGTGCGCCGCGGTGCCGACTCGGCCAACGCCCGCTGGGACAACCACGTCGCGATCCTCACCGGCGACTTCCTCTTCGCGAAGTCCTCCGAGCTGACCGCCGACCTGGGGACCGAAGCGGTGCGCATCCAGGCGCGTACGTTCAGCCGCCTGGTCGAGGGACAGATCCTGGAGACGGTGAAGCCGGCCCCCGGGGAGGATCCCCTGGAGCACTACCTCGAGGTCGTCGCCGGCAAGACCGGTTCGCTGATCGCGACCTCCGCCCTCTACGGCGCCATGTTCAGTGGTGCCTCCGACGAGGTCTGCGAGGCCATGCGTCAGTACGGCGAGATCGTCGGCTCCGCCTTCCAGCTCTCCGACGACATCCTCGACGTCGCCTCTGAGTCGTTCGAGTCGGGCAAGACTCCCGGGACCGATCTGCGCGAGGGGGTCCCCACGCTGCCGAGCCTGCTGGCCCGCGCCGCCGGTGACCCGGCGGACGCCCGCCTCATCGAGCTGCTCGACTCAGACCTCAGCGACGACGCCCTGCACGCCGAGACCCTGGAGCTGCTGCGCCGGCACCCGGCGATGAGGCAGGCGCGTGGGTACGTGCAGGCGCGGGCGGCCGAGGCCAAGGCCAAGCTCGCCGTGCTGCCTGAGGGTGGCGTACGTCAGGCCCTCGAGGCCTTCGCTGACGTGGTGGCGGTCCGCTCCACCTGATCCGCACGCGGCAGCCGTCCCGCACGATCCGCTGGGACGTCATCGGTTCCGGTTGTTGGGGCGACCGTTCGTGATGACGTCCCGCAGGGATCCGCTGGGCGTCAGATGACCGTCCAGGTGTCGCCCCCGCCGATCAGCGCAGCGAGCCGGGCCTGCGGGTCGGCGTCGCTCACCCCACCCCGGGCCGTGGCCAGTTGCGCGCGGGCCTGGTCGTCGTACGTCGCTCGCTCGACCTGGCGGAAGATGCCGATCGGGGTCTGGTTGAGGTAGCCGGCGTCGGTGAGTCGGCTGATCGCGAAGGCGGTGGACGGGTCGGGGTCCTGCGCGTCGTGGACGAGGACGTCGCCGGGGTCGACGTCGAGGGTCGGGGCGATCCTGACCCCGCCGTTGTCACGGACGACTGCCTTCGAACCGCGACCGTCCTCGAGCAGCGCGCCGTAGGTGATCGGCTCGCCGTGGATGAGCGGGATCACGGCATCGGCCTTGTCCGGGCCCTTGATCGCGTCGAAGGCGCCGTCGTTGAAGATCGGGCAGTTCTGGTAGATCTCCACCAACGAAGTGCCGCGGTGGGCGGCGGCCGCCTCGAGCACGGCAGTGAGGTGCTTGCGGTCCGAGTCGATGGTGCGCGCCACGAAGGTGGCCTCGGCGCCCAACGCCAGCGAGACGGGGTTGAAGGGATGGTCGACCGAACCCATCGGGGTGGACTTGGTGACCTTGCCGGTCTCGGAGGTGGGGGAGTACTGGCCCTTGGTGAGCCCGTAGATGCGGTTGTTGAAGAGCAGGATCGTCATGTTGACGTTGCGTCGCAGGGCGTGGATGAGGTGGTTGCCGCCGATGGAGAGCGCGTCACCGTCCCCGGTGACGACGAAGACGGAGAGATCCTCGCGGGCGGTGGCGATGCCGGTGGCGATCGCGGGGGCGCGGCCGTGGATGGAGTGCATCCCGTAGGTGTCGAGGTAGTAGGGGAACCGGCTCGAGCAGCCGATCCCGGAGACGAAGACGATGTTCTCGCGGCGCAGCCCGAGGGTCGGCAGGAACGACTGGACGGCCTTGAGCACGGCGTAGTCACCGCACCCCGGGCACCAGCGCACTTCCTGGTCGGAGGTGTACTCCTTGGCGGTCTGGGCCTCGTCGTTGGTGGGGACGAACGCCGTGCCGGACTGGGGCATTGGGAGGTCCTGGGGCATGGGGAGGTCGGTGTGGGCGGGGGTGCTCATGGGTGACTCCTCTCGGTGCTGGCGACCAGGTCGCCGATCGCCTCGGCCAGGTCCGCAGCCTTGATCGGCATCCCGTTGACCTGGTTGTAGCCGATGGCGTCGACGAGGAACTCCGCCCGCAACAGCATCCGGAGCTGCCCCGAGTTCATCTCCGGGACCAGGATCTTGTCGTAGCGGGAGAGGATCTCGCCGAGCTCCTTCGGCAGCGGGTTGATGTGGCGCAGGTGGACCTGGGCGACCTTGCCGCCCACGCGCCGCACGCGACGTACGCCTGCCCCGATCGGGCCGTACGTCGACCCCCAACCGATCACCAGCACCTTCGCGCCGTCCCCGTCGGCGGCGGTCGGGTCGTCGACCTCCAGTGGTGGCAGGGAGTCGGCGATCGCGGCGATCTTGGCGGCCCGTGTGCTGACCATGAACTCGTGGTTGGCCGGGTCGTAGGAGATGTTGCCGTGGCCGTCGCCCTTCTCCAGGCCGCCGATGCGGTGCTCGAGCCCCGGGGTGCCGGGCACGGCCCACGGTCGGGCCAAGGTCTCGGCGTCGCGCAGGTACGGCCAGAAGTCGGGCTCGCCACCCTCGACCTCGTGGTTGGGCGTGGTCGCGAACGCGGGGTCGATCGCCGGAAGGTCGGCGACCTCCGGGATCCGCCACGGCTCGGAGCCGTTGGCCAGGTAACCGTCGGAGAGGAGCATCACCGGCGTGCGGTAGGTGACCGCGATCCGCACCGCCTCCAGGGCAGCGTCGAAACAGTCACCGGGCGAGGAGGGCGCGATCACCGGGACCGGTGCCTCACCGTTGCGGCCGAAGAGCGCCTGGAGCAGGTCCGACTGCTCGGTCTTGGTGGGGAGCCCGGTCGACGGTCCGCCCCGCTGCACGTTGACCACGACCAGCGGCAGCTCGGTCATCACCGCCAGCCCGATCGACTCGCTCTTGAGCGCGATCCCGGGGCCGGAGGTGGAGGTGATCCCGAGGTTGCCGACGAAGGAGGCGCCGATCGCGGCGCCGATGCCGGAGATCTCGTCCTCGGCCTGGAAGGTCGTGACGCCGAACGCCTTGTGCTTGCTCAGCTCGTGGAGGATGTCGGAGGCCGGGGTGATCGGGTAGGTGCCGAGGAAGAGCGGGAGTCCCGAGGTCACGCCGCCGGCGACCAGGCCGTACGCGAGCGCCAGGTTGCCGGTGATGTTGCGGTAGGTGCCGGGCGCCATGGGGGCCGGCTTGATCTCGTACTGGACGGCGAAGGCCTCGGTGGTCTCGCCGAAGTTCCAGCCGGTGCGGAAGGCGGTGATGTTGGCGTCGCGGATCGCGGGCACCTTCGCGAACCGCTTCGACAGGAACGCCTCCGTGGTCTCGGTGGGGCGCCCGTACATCCAGGAGAGCAGGCCCAGGGCAAACATGTTCTTGGCGCGTGAGGCGTCCTTGCGGGAGAGGCCGAACTCCTGCACGGCCTCCACGGTCATGCCGGTCAGGTCGACCCGGTGCACCGCGAACTCGGCCAGCGAGTCGTCCTCCAACGGCGAGACCGTGTAGCCCGCCTTCGCCAGGTTGCGCTTGGTGAAGTCGTGGGTGTCGACGATGATCTGTGCGCCGCGGGGCAGGTCGCCGACGTTGGCGCGCAGGGCGGCCGGGTTCATCGCCACCAGCACGTCGGGGCGGTCCCCCGGGGTGAGGATGTCGTGGTCGGCGAAGTGCACCTGGAAGGACGAGACACCCGGCAACGTGCCCTGGGGGGCTCGGATCTCGGCGGGGAAGTTGGGGAAGGTCGCCAGGTCGTTGCCGAAGGCGGCCGACTGGCTGGTGAACCTGTCGCCCGTGAGCTGCATCCCGTCGCCGGAGTCGCCGGCGAATCGGATGATCACGCGATCGAGCTGCTTGATCTGCTTGGTCACTGGTTGCGGTGTCCTTGCCTCGAGGCGGAGCGGTGGGGTGCCACCCCGGCTGCCTGTGCTGCGTTGGATTCCGTTTGCAGCGTAGCCCTCCGGTGCGCACCGGTCATGGCTCCTCGAATGCTGGAGCGTCGCTGTCGGGCCGCTCGCGACACGCGCGTTTCGAATCGTGGGCACATCAACACAAGATTGATTAAGTCTCGTAATCTACTCGACTAACAAGCCGAGTGGCCCACGGTGGGCCCCGGCAGGCACGAGGAGACCAGCCATGTTGCGTACGTCCAGGACCAAGATCGGAGCGGGTGTCGCCCTGACGCTCGCCGGCCTCGCAGCACTCACCGGGTGCGGGGGAGCCAGCGGCACCGAGGGCGACGACCAGATCTCCATCGTTGGTTTCGCCGTCCCGGAGGCAGCCAACAAGGCCATCTTCGAGGAGTTCAGGAAGACCGAGGACGGGAAGGGGCTGAGCAACCCGAAGACCTCGTACGGCGCCTCGGGCGACCAGAGCCGTGCCGTGGTCAGCGGTCTCGACGCCGACTACGTCCACTTCTCGGTGGCCAGCGACGTCACCCGCCTCGTCGACGAGGGTCTGGTCGACGCGGACTGGGACCAGGGCGAGAACAAGGGCGTCGTCTCCAACTCCGTGGTCGTCTTCGGCGTCCGCGACGGCAACCCCAAGAACATCGACTCCTGGGATGACCTCGTCAAGCCGGGCGTCGAGATCGTGACCCCCAACCCGGCCTCGTCCGGTGCGGCCCGCTGGAACGCGCTGGCCGCGTGGGGCCAGGTCGTCGAGAACGGCGGCACCGAGAAGGAGGCGAACGCGTACGTCGACAAGTTCTTTGGCAACGTCGTGTCACTGCCCGGCTCGGGTCGAGATGCCACGCAGGCGTTCCTCAGCGGCACCGGTGACGTGCTGATGGCCTACGAGAACGAGGCGATCCTCGCCGCCCAGCAGGGCCAGGGCTTCGAGTACGTCATCCCGGAGACCACCCTGCTCATCGAGAACCCGGGCGCCGTCCTCAAGGACGCCAAGCCGGTCACGGAGAAGTGGCTCGAGTTCGTGCTCTCCGACGCCGGTCAGAAGCAGTTCGCCCTGACCGGTTTCCGCCCGATCCGCGACGACGTCGACTTCGGCGGCACCGTCGAGGGCGCCAACGACCCGAGCAACCCGTTCCCGGCCGTGCCCAAGCTGTTGACGGTCGCTGACGACTTCGGCAGTTGGAGCGAGCTCTCGACGAAGTTCTTCGACGAGGAGTCGGGATTGGTGACGCTCGCGATCGCCAAGTCCGGCAAGGGCGAATGACCTCGTCAGCGACCCTGACCCGTACGGCGCCCCGTCCCCCGGCGGAGCTCCGTACGGCGCGTCCGGCCTCCACCCTGACCAGGTCCTCGGGCATCGGGCTGGGGATCGCCATGACGTGGTTCAGCCTGCTCGTACTGATCCCCCTCTGCGCTGTGGTCATCACGGCCTCGGCGGGCGGATGGACGGCCTTCTGGACCACCGTCACCAACGAGCAGACCGCGTACGCGATCCGGCTCACCGTCTCCCAGGCGGCGTTGGTCACCCTGGTCAACGTCTTCATGGGGACCCTGATCGCGTGGGTCCTGGTGCGTGACCGGTTCTGGGGCAAGGCGTTCCTGGAGATCCTGATCGACATCCCGTTCGCCCTGCCGACCATCGTGGCCGGGCTGGTGCTGCTCTCGCTCTACGGGCGCGACAACCCGCTGGGGGCCGACGTCGCGAACATGCCTTCCAGCGTGTTCCTGGCCTTCCTCTTCGTGACGCTGCCCTTCGTGGTGCGTACGGTCCAGCCGGTGCTCCAGGAGTTGGACCGCGATGTCGAGGAGGCAGCCGCCTCGTTGGGCGCCAGCCGGTTCACGACGTTCCGCCGGGTCGTGCTGCCGAGCCTCGTCCCCGCGATCACGGCGGGCGCGGCGCTGTCGTTCGCCCGCGGGGTCAGCGAGTACGGCTCGTTGGTGCTGCTGTCGGGCAACCTGCCGTTCAGCACCGAGGTCACCTCGGTGCGCATCCTGGGCAGCATCGAGAACGACAACGTCGCGGCGGCGGCCTCCACGGCCACGGTGCTCCTGGTCATCTCGTTGAGCGTGATCGTGCTGCTCGACGTACTGCAACGGAAGGTGGGTCGTCGTGCTTAAGGTCGTACGCATCGCGCTGGTCGTCACCTATCTCTTCCTGCTGGTCGCGTGGCCGGTCTCGCTGGTCGCGGTCAACACCTTCGACGGAGGGCCGCAGGCTCTGCTCGACGTGCTCGCCGACCCCGACATCCAGGCCGCGCTGCGGCTGACCGTGGTCGCGGCGGTCGCTGCCGTGCTGATCAACACCGTCTTCGGGGTCGGGATGTCGATGCTGCTGGTGCGCCACGAGTTCCGGGGCAAACGGGTCCTGAGCGCGTTGATCGACCTGCCGCTCTCGGTCTCGCCGATCGTCGTCGGGCTCGCGCTCGTCCTCGTCTACGGCGGTCGCGACGGCTGGTTCGGCCCTTGGTTGGAGTCGGCCGGGTTCCAGATCATCTTCTCGACCCCGGGCATCGTGATGGCGACCGCCTTCGTGGCGCTGCCGCTGGTGATCCGCGAGGTCGTCCCGGTGCTCGACGAGATCGGTGTCGAGCAGGAGGTGGCGGCCCGCAGCCTGGGCGCCAACGGGTGGCAGACCTTCCGACGGATCACCCTGCCGGGCATCAAGTGGGCGATCGTCTACGGCGTCGTCCTCTCCCTGGCCCGCTCGCTCGGTGAGTTCGGCGCGGTCAAGGTCGTCTCCGGCAACGTGCTCGGGGAGACCCGTACCGCGACGCTGGTGGTGGAGGAGAAGTACCTCAATTTCGCCCAGCAGGAGGCCTACGCCGTGGCCTTCCTGCTGGCCATGGTCTCAGTGGTCTGCATCGTCGTGGTGGCCCTGATCCGACCCAGACACGACGGCAGTGAGAAGAAGGGCGCGCGCGCATGAGCATCGAGATCAAGGGGGTCACCAAGCGCTTCGGCGACTTCGTGGCGCTCGACGACGTCAACGTCTCCATCCCGACGGGCCAGCTCACGGCCCTGCTCGGCCCCAGTGGCGGCGGCAAGTCCACCCTGTTGCGGGTCATCGCCGGGCTCGAGACGGCCGACACCGGCCACATCGAGATCGAAGGGGTGGACGCGACCAGGTTGTCGCCGCAGAAGCGCAACGTCGGCTTCGTCTTCCAGCACTACGCGGCCTTCAAGCACATGACGGTGGCCAAGAACGTCGCCTTCGGCCTCGAGATCCGCAAGAGGCCCAAGGACGAGATCACCGACCGGGTGCACGAGTTGCTGCAGCTCGTCCACCTCGAGCAGTTCGCGCACCGGCTCCCCGCCCAGCTCTCTGGTGGCCAACGTCAGCGGATGGCGCTGGCCCGGGCGCTCGCGGTCGAGCCGAGCGTCCTGCTGCTCGATGAGCCCTTCGGCGCGCTCGACGCGAAGGTCCGCAAGGAGTTGCGCGACTGGCTGCGTCGCCTCCACGACGAGGTCCACGTGACCACTGTCTTCGTGACCCACGACCAGGAGGAGGCCCTCGAGGTCTCCGACGAGATCGTGGTGATCAACGAGGGACGCGTCGAGCAGGTCGGCACCCCGGACCAGCTCTACGACGAGCCGGCCAACGACTTCGTGATGAGTTTCCTCGGCGAGGTGACCGCCCTCGACGGGGTGGCCATCCGGCCCCACGACATCGAGGTCTCCACCGCCCCGCTGCAGGACCGGGCCCTGGAGGGGACGGTGGCGCGGGTGCTGCGGATCGGCTTCGAGGTGCGCCTCACGGTGCTCACACTGGACGGCGAGGAGGTGCACGTGCAGCTCACCCGGACGTACGCCCACTCGCTCGGCGTGCGGGAGGGCAGCACCGTCTGGCTGACGGCCGCTGCGGGTGCCACGACGCGTCCCGTGCCGGTCGCGGTCCCGGCCTGAGACGTACGCCCGTACGTCGTCGCGACTCATTGCGGGGAGGGTTTCAGGCGTCAGGTGCCTGAAACCCTCCCCACAGTCGGTGCCACCGGCGTGCGGGCAGGTTGGGGGTTGTCAGCGTCGCCGCCGCGCGCGACGATCGAGCGATGAATGGACTCCCGACGATGCGTTCGTTCGTCCTCGACTGCCCGGACACGTTGGCGCTGGCCCGCTTCTACGCGGATCTGCTCGGCCTCGAGGTGCACCCCGACAGCACGGACTCGTGGGCCGACCTGAGGCTTCCGGACGGCACCAAGCTCGCCTTCCAGCAGGCGCCCGACCACGTCCCGCCGCGGTGGCCGGACGGATTGCCCCAGCAGCAGGCCCACCTCGACCTCACGGCAGTCGACCTCGACACCTGCCACGAGCACGCGCTGGCGGTCGGGGCGGTGCTGGCGGACCCGGACGACTCACGCGACAAGGCTGTGGAGCAGGGATTCCGGGTCTACCTGGATCCGGCCGGCCACCCCTTCTGTCTCTGCGAGGACGACGAGCAGCCCTGGGCGTAGTGCCCGACGCAAGAACGCGGACGCCTACAGTCACCAGATGACTGCAGACGTCCGCGTTGTGTTGTTGCGAGTTGTGCGGGGCGGGCTACCTCAGCGGTAGTTGGTGAACTGCACCGCGAACTCGAGGTCCTGGCTCTTGACCAGCTGCTGCACGGCCTGGAGGTCGTCGCGCTTCTTGGAGGAGACCCGGAGCTCGTCGCCCTGAATCTGCGCCTTGACGCCCTTGGGCCCTTCGTCGCGGATCAGCTTGGAGATCTTCTTGGCGTCCTCGGTGGTGATCCCCTCCTTGAGGGTGATCGAGATCTTGGACTGCTGACCCGAGGGTCGTGGCTCGGAGGCGTCGAGGATCTTGAGTGACTGCTGGCGCTTGACGAGCTTGTCCTTGAAGACGTCGAGCACGGCGCTGGCGCGATCGTCGGCCGAAGCGGTGATCTCGATGGCCTGATCGCCCTGCCACTCGATGGTGGCTCCGGTGCCCTTGAAGTCGAAGCGGGTGGCCACCTCGCGAGCCGCCTGGCCGAGCGCGTTGTCGACCTCCTGGCGGTCGAGCTTGCTCACGATGTCGAACGACGAGTCAGCCATGGGTGTCTCCTGCATTGTCGGACGGGGATGCGATTTTTCATCTCGGATGGTGCGTGGGTATTGTCTCCCGTAGTTGCCCGGAGCCCAAACAGGTCCGGGTGGCTGGACAAGGCAGATTGCCCGAGCGGCCAATGGGAGCGGACTGTAAATCCGTCGGCTTACGCCTTCGAAGGTTCGAATCCTTCATCTGCCACCCTCACGGGTACTCAGGCCCCTGCCACAGGCGGGGGCCTGAGACAATTTCGGCGACCTCACCCGGGCGCTCCCGCCTCGGATCCGCGTTCGGTGGCTTCCCTTGGTAATGGCCTCTACAGTCAGGGGGACGCACGATCCCGGGAACCATGTTTGAGGACGCTTCTGTATGCATGCCGCACTGCCACGCCCTGACCGCTCCCAGCACCTGTTGAGGAACGCTGCGACCCTGGCGGTCCTGCTCGCCCTGCTGGCGGTGCTGATCCCCGCGACGGCCCCGCAGGCCGAGGCCAAGAAGAGCCGCAGCGCCTCGGTCCACATCCGGGCACTGCCTCCGATCGCCAAAGCCGGCCCCCGAGCGACCCGTGCCCCCAAGGGCGGCATCGTCTCGGTCGACGTCTCGCCGGCCCAGTCCGGTCGCACCGTGGTCCTGCAGCGCAAGATCACCAAGGGCAAGCGCAAGGGCAAGTGGACCAACGTGGCCAGGAAGAGGCAGGACCGCACCGGCCAGACGGTCTTCAAGGTGAGCGGTGCCACGCGGCACTACCGCGTGGTGAGCCCGGCGTACGGCGGGGTCCGCAAGGGCGTCAGCAAGCCCGCGAAGATGAAGAAGTGGTCCAAGAAGCTCGACTTCTCCGACGGGTTCTCCGGCCGCAAGCTCGACAAGAAGAAGTGGACCCACGACCGGCGCAAGCACCTGCCCGGCGTCCGCACCTGCGCGAAGCCGACGAAGGCCGACACGTCGGTGCGTGGCGGTGCCGTCACGATGGGGGTCAGCAAGAACCCGAAGCGCCGCGGCAAGTGCCGCATCACGGTCAACGGCAAGCGCCAGGCCCTGCCCTACCTGCGCAACACCCAGTTCTCCACGGCACGCAAGTACTCCTTCAAGTACGGCTATGCGGCCGCCCGCATGAAGGTCCAGCGTTCCCGCGGGATGCACTCCGCCTTCTGGATGAACCCGCTCTACGGCATGCAGCCCAAGGGTCGGGGCAAGGGCGCCGAGATCGACGTGATGGAGTACTTCGGCCAGCGCGACAGCGGCCGTGAGCAGGGGATCGGTACGAAGCTCCACCGATCCACCAAGGGTGGCCAGTGGCGGTCGTTCGGTGACGTCTTCGGGCACACCAACACCCTCAAGGGGCCCCAGCAGTTCTGGGACAACTACCACGTGTACTCGGTGGAGTGGACGCCCAAGCGCTACATCTTCCGGGTCGACGGTCGGGAGTACTTCCGCACCAGCCGCTACGTCTCCAGGGCGCCGGAGTACATGATCCTCTCCATGCTCACCTCCGACTGGGAGGTGCCGGCTCTCTACAAGCCCGGCAACACGATCAACGACACCGCGAAGGTCGACTGGGTCCGGGTCTGGGAGCTCTGAGGGTTCCTTCCCGCGTCACCACCGGCACCATCCCGGTCCGGTCCTGAGCCCCGCCCCGTGCGGGGCTCAGGTCATTTTTGGCCGATTCAACTCTGACGGTCCTCGAACCGGTCCACCAGCTCCCTGGCCAGGGCGAAGGCCGAGGTCGCGGCCGGCGAGGGCGCATTGCGCAGGTGGGTCACCGCGCCCTGCGTCGAGATCACGAAGTCGTCCACCAACGTCCCGTCGCGGGCCACGGCCTGGGCCCGGACGCCCGAGTGGAAGCTGCCGTCGAGGTCCTCGGCGGCGAGCGAGGGGACGTACGCCCGAGCGGCCGCCAGGTGGCGCCGCTGGCTGCTCGCCATCGCCATCTCCTCGATCCCGGTGCGCCACCACCGTCGCGCCACCCGCCAGGTGCCCGGCCAGGTGAGCGTCTCGACGACGTCGCGGCCCCGCACGTGGCTGAGCCGGTAGCCGTCGCGGGACGGGACCAGCATCGCGCTCGGGCCGATCATCACGTGGCCGTCGACGTGACGGTGCACGTGCACTCCCAGGAACGGCAACGTCGGGTCGGGGACGGGGTAGACCATGCCGCGTACGACCGGGGTCGGCGTCGCCCGCAGCCGCAGGTAGACGCCGCGGAACGGCACGATCTGTGGGTCCGGGTCGGCGCCCGATCTGCGCGCCAACCGATCGGCCCAGAGGCCGGCGCAGGTGATCACCCGCTCGGCGCTCACTCGGACGGGCCCGTGCGGACCCACTGCGTCGAGGACGACGCGTACGGCCTCGGTGAGGCCGGTGACGCGCGTGCCCAGGTGGAAGACGACACCGGCCGTCTCGAGCTCGGCGCGGATCGCTCTGGCGACACCCGGGTAGTCGATGATGCCGGTCCCGGGCGCGTGCAGCGCAGCGAGGCCGGTGGCGTTCGGTTCGATCTCCCTCAGCTCGGAGGGCCCGACCCGGCGCAGGCCCGGCACCCCGTTGGCCCGGCCCCGCTGCTCGAGAGCGTCGAGTCGTCCCAGCTCGGCGGGGCGGACGGCGACCACGACCTTGCCGCACCGCTCGTGGGCGATCGCGTGCTCGGCGGCGTACTCGTACATCAGCGCAGCACCCTCGACGCAGAGTCGCGCCTTCAGGGAGCCGGGCTCGTAGTAGATCCCGCCGTGCACCACCCCGGAGTTGTGGCCGCTCTGGTGGGCCGCCACCTCCTCCTCGGCCTCCACGACCGCCAGGCGCAGCCCGGGCCGACGGGTGAGGAGCTCGCGAGCGGTGGCGAGGCCGATCAGGCCGGCGCCCACGACCACCACGTCGAAACGGCCGAGGTCACGAGGTGCGGCACTGGACTCCATGCGCACATTGTGCGGGGCATGGTCGCGGGTGCGGGAGGCGTCCATTGGCCCGGAACCCGTGGCGGGGCGCAGAATGGCTCGGTGAACGGCCCCCAGATCCACGACATCGGGCGACGCCGGGCCTGGGCGGTCTGGAGCGTCGCTGTCGCGGTCTACGTGCTCGCGGTCTTCCACCGGTCCTCGTTGGGCGTCGCGGGGCTGCTCGCCTCCGACCGCTTCGGGATCGCGGCCAGCGAGCTGGCCTTCTTCACCGTCCTGCAACTCATCGTCTACGCCGCGATGCAGGTCCCGGTCGGCGTGCTGTTGGACCGCTTCGGCCCGCGCGCCCTGCTGGTCTCGGGGCTCGTGATGATGACCGGCGCCCAGTTCGCGTTCGCCTTTGCGGAGTCCTTCCCCGTCGCGGTGGTGGCCCGAGGTTTCGTCGGGGCCGGTGACGCCATGGTCTTCGTGACCGTCCTCCGGCTGGTGAGTGTGTGGTTCGGGCCACGGCAGATCCCGATGATCACCCAGGTCACCGGCTGGAGCGGCCAGCTCGGCTCGATCGCGGCCGCGGCGCCCTTGACCCTGCTGCTGACCCACCTGGGTTGGACCCGCACCTTCGCCCTCACCTCGACCATCGGCGTGGTGCTGATGGTCGCGGTCCTGATGACCGTCAAGAACTCGCCGTACGCCCTCGGTGAGGCGCCGTCGCTCACCCTGGCCCAACTGGGCCGCGAGGTGGGACGGGTCTGGCGCAACCCGGGCACCCGCCTCGGGTTCTGGGTGCACTTCACCTCCCAGTTCCCGCACACCGTCTTCATGCTGCTGTGGGGATTCCCCTTCCTGGTCCGCGGGCAGGGCTGGAGCGAGGTCGCGGCGAGCACCCTGATGATGGCGATGACCGGGTGGGTGATCCTCGTCGGGATCGTGCTCGGCGCGCTGATGACCCGGCACCCCTTCTACCGCTCCCGGATGGCGGTGGTCGTCGTGGGAGCCAACGTCGTGGTCTGGGCCGCTGTGCTCCTGCGTTCCGAACCGTCGCCGACCTGGTTGGTCCTGCTGCTCGCGGCGGTGGTCGCCACCGGAGGGCCCACCTCGGTCATCGGCTTCGACATCGCCCGTACGTTCACCCCGCTGTCGGCGGTCGGCCGGGCGACCGGTCTGGTCAACATCGGCGGTTTCGTGGCGGCGCTCTTCACGATGGCGTTGATCGGGGCGACGCTCGACCTGGTGGAGCCGGCGGGGATGGACGCCTATGACCTCGACGACTTCCGCCTGGCGATGGCGGCGCAGTTCGTCTGCTGGACCATCGGCATCGTGCAGATGCTGCGACTGCGGCCGCTGGCGATCGCGCACCTGGACGCCACCGCCCCCGGCGCGGTGGACACGTTGCGCTCCGGCGGGGCCTGGACCACGCTCGAACACTGACATCTGTCACCCCCGCGCCGTGGTCGTGCGAGCAGAACTCATGACGTCCGACACTGTCGGAGTCCGGGAGGGCGGGGGAGGCTTGAGCCATGACTTCCCCTTCCTCTTCCGCGATCGAGGTGACCGGCCTGCGGCGCACCTACGGCACCGGTGACGACGCCTTCGAAGCCGTCCGTGGCATCGACCTGACGGTGGCCCCGGGCACCGTCCACGCCCTGCTGGGCGTCAACGGTGCCGGCAAGACCTCCGCCCTCGACGTCATCGAGGGTCTCGCCCCGGCGAGCGGAGGCGCGGTGCGGGTGCTGGGCCTGGACCCGGTCGCCGACCGCGCCGAGGTGCGTCGTCGTACGGGCGTCCTGCTCCAGCGCAGCGGTTTCGTCGGCGACCTGACGGTGCGCGAGACGCTCCAGATGTGGGCGGCTGTCACCACCGACGCCCGCCCCGTCGCCGAGTCGATGGAGATGCTGGACCTCACCCGGCACGCCAACACCCGGATGCGAGCGCTCTCGGGTGGTGAGCACCGCCGTGTCGACCTGGCCTGCACCCTGACGGGACGCCCCGAGCTGGTCATCCTCGACGAGCCCACGACCGGCCTCGACCCCGAGAGCCGTCGGGCGGTCTGGAAGCTGATCCGCGACCTGCGCCACGACGGCGCCACCGTCCTGCTCACCACGCACTACCTGGAGGAGGCCGAGAGCCTCGCCGACCAGGTCTCGATCATGCAGGCGGGTCAGATCGTCCGCGAAGGGACGTTGGCCGAGATCGTCGCCGGACACCCGTCGGAGATCTCCTTCCGTACGCCCGACGTCGCGCTGTCCTGGCCCGCCGACGCGCAGAGCTCGCGGGACGGGGACCTGACGATCCTGCGGGTCGACGACCTGCAGAGCGCGCTGACCGACCTGCTGGTCACCGCGCGTGCGGCTGGGGTGCGCCTCGAGTTGCTCACCGCCCGCACCGCCACCCTCGAATCCGTCTTCCTGGCAGTTGCCGCCGATCGCGAAGGAGCCCTGCTGTGACCACATCGGAGACTGCCCCCCAGACAGGCCCCAGGACAGGCCCCCGGACAGGCCCCCGGACAGGCACCGTGACCCGCACCGTGGGTCTGGCCCGTTTCAACATGCTGCTGATGGCACGCAACCGCACCACCATGATCTACGGCTTCCTGATCCCGTTGACACCGCTCGCCCTCCTCTTCGCGGCCCCCGACACGACGCCGTCGGCCGGGGTGGCCGCCATCGGGATCACGCTGGTGATGGCGGTGCTCTTCCCCGGCTACTACAACCTGTTGTCGATGTTCGTGACGCGGCGCGACGAGATGGTGCTCAAGCGTCTGCGCACCGGCGAGATGCGCGATGGCGAGCTCGTCACCTCCATGGCGCTGCCCGGCGTCGCGCTGGTCCTCGCCGTGACGCTGCTGTGCGTCCCGGTGGCTGCGGCTGCAGGCTTCGACCTGCCCAGCAACCCGCTGCTTCTGCTGGTCGGCGTACTCCTGGCGTGCGGCACCTTCGCAGCCCTGGCGCTGTGGACCGCGTCGTGGACGAAGACCGCCGAATCGGCCCAACTCACCAGTGGGCCGGTGATGCTGATCGCGTTCGCTGGGATGATGGCCCCTGCGGTCCCCGAGTCGGTGGGCCGGTGGTTGGAGTACCTGCCGGGCTCCGCGATCAACGACCTGGTCCGAGTGGCCTGGTTCGGCATGGAGGCCGGAGGAGGCGAGGAGACCGTGACGTTCATGCAGAGCTGGGTCGAGACCTTGCCGGCGCTCGGCCTGTTGCTGCTGTGGGCCGCCGCAGCTCTCCTCCTCGCGCGCCGCTCGATGCACTGGGAGCCCCGGACATGAGTGCCACGACTGCGCGCCGCGGGGGCCTGCTCTCGTGGGGTCTGAGCAGTGACGTGCAGCGGATGGAGCTCTACACCCGCGGTTCACTGCGGGGGTTGCTGGCCTTCCTGCTGCTGATGGGCGGTCTCGCGGCAGCGTCCGAGGCCGAGCGGGTCCTCGACTTCGTCCTCGTGGGCGCGCTCGCGCTCGTCCTGATGGTGGCCGGGGACCGTTGCCTCGTCGCCTTCATGGATCTCTACCCGCAGGCGGGTCCGCTGCCGACGGCGCGTCTGGCCGCCGTCGCAGCGGTGCTGGTCCCGTTGGGGATCGTCGTGGTGGTGTCGCGAAGTGATCCCTGGGCCGAGATGGGCTTCCTGCTCACCGTGGGAGCGGCCTGGGCGTTCGGCGGCTCGCGCAACTGGTGGGTCTCGGGCGCCTCGGTGCCCTACGGGGCAGTGGTCATGGGTGCCACGGCGGACGGCTGGGTCTGGGGGTGGGCCCTCTACGGGGCCGGGGCGTCCGGCTTCTTCGTCTTCACCGTGCACAGCTCGTTGTGGGTGCTGCGCATCGTCCACGAGCTCGACGCCGCCCGCCGTACGCAGGCCGACCTGGCCGTGGCCGAAGAACGGCTCCGCTTCTCCCGCGACGTGCACGACGTGATGGGTCGCCACCTCTCCACGATCGCGGTGCAGGCCGAGCTCGCTGCCACCCTCGCCGAGCGCGGTGACGCCCGCGCCCCCGAACGGATCAGGGAGGTCCGGGCCACCGCCCACGAAGCGTTGCGGGAGGCACGATCGTTGGCCCGCGGCTACCGGCCGCTCGACCTCGCCCAGGAGTTGGAGGGCGCGGTCTCGCTGCTCGCCTCCGCCGGGATCGACGCCCGGGCCGACCTCGACGGCCTCGACGAGCGCTGGGCCGAACCGGTCGCCCGGGTGGTCCGAGAAGGGGTCACCAACGTGTTGCGGCACTCCTCAGCGACCTGCGTCCGGGTCACGCACAGCGACGCCGTGGTGGAGATCCGCAACGACGGCGTCGATCCAGGCCTCGTGCCCGCCTCCGACGGCAGCGGACTGGCCACCCTCCGGGCCGACCTCGAGGCCCGGGGCGCCCGTCTCACCCACGGGGCGGAGGGGGAGGAGTACGTCGTCCGGGTGCACCTGGCCGCCGACTCCACCGACCCCGCCACCGACTCCACCGACTCCGCCACCTCTTCGACCGCCAAGCTCCCGGTGCACGCGCACTTGCAGGAGGGGTCGTGAACCCGCCGCAGTCACCCACGATCCGGATCCTGCTGGCCGACGACGAGCACCTGATCCGCAGCGCGATGGCCCAGATGCTCGACCTCGACGACGACTTCGAGGTGGTGGCCCAGGCCGCGACCGGTCCCGAAGCGGTGGCCGCGGCCGTCCAGCACCGCGTGGACGTGGCGGTCCTCGACCTGCAGATGCCCGGCCTGGACGGCATCGAGACGGCGCGCGCGATCCTCGCCGACCTGCCCGACTGCGGTTGTCTGGTGGTGACCAGCCACGGCCGCCCCGGCTACCTCAAGCGGGCGTTGGCCAGCGGCGTACGCGGGTTCCTGCCCAAGACCACCTCGGCGGCCACGCTGTCCCAGGTCGTACGGGTCGTCCACGCGGGCGGGCGGCACGTCGATCCCGAGCTGGCGGCCGAGGCGATCGCCGCGGGCGACTCGCCCCTTACCCCGCGGGAGGCGGACGTCCTGGAGGCGGCGGGCGACGCGGCCCCGGTCGAGGAGATCGCCCGACGGGTCCATCTCTCCGCCGGCACGGTGCGCAACCACCTCTCCAGCGCGGCCACCAAGCTGGGCGCGACCAACCGCCACGAGGCCGTGGCGACCGCGCGCCGGATGGGTTGGATCTGAGCCAGCGGAGCTGGTCAGGTCCTCAGGCGGGTTCGACGTCGGAGACCGGCTCCGCGGTCGGGTCGGGCGCCGAGTCGTCCTCGAGGTAGGAGCCGCCCACGGGGTCGGCGTGCCAATCGAGGAGGCGCCATCCAGTGCTCGGGTGGCCCTCGACGGTGATCAGACCGGTGTTGTGCAACGGCTGGACCGCTTCGGGACGGCCAGCGGCCTCGGGCACCCGGGAGGAGACCCAGGTCCGGATGGCGGCTCCGTGGCTCACCAGCAGGACGGTCTCACCGCCTCCGGAGACGATCCGTTCGACGTCGGCGTCGTAGCGCTCCAGGAACTCCCGGCCGGTCTCGCCGCCCGGCATCCTGACCTCGAGGTCGCCGGTCACCCAGCTGTGGACGGTGCCAAGGTAGCCCTTCACCGAGTCGTGGTCGCGGGCCATCTCGAAGGCGCCGGCGGAGATCTCGTGGATCCCCTCGAGCTCGACGGGGGCCAGTGCGCGTTGCTCGGCGGTCGGCGCCGCGGTCTGGTGGGTCCGGACGAGCCGGGAGACGTACAACTCCTCGACCGCACGGCCGTCGACGGCCCGCTCGGCGAGCGCCCGGGCCGCGGCCCTCGCCTGGGCTCGACCCAGGTCGGTCAGGTCGAGGCCGGGCATCGCGGTGTCGAGGGCGCCGGCGACGTTGCCATGGGTCTGGCCATGGCGCATCAGCATCAGACGGACGGGACGGGGCGACGACGGGCTCACGCCCGCGAGCCTAGCGCCCGGGCGGGAGGACGGCCGGCGGCCAGGACCGGGGTCAGCCGTCCAGCAGGCCGGTCGCGGCCAACTCGTCGGCCACCGTCTCGACGTCGCTGAGCAGCGCCGAGGTGAACCAGCGCCGCGCCCCCGGCAGGTACTCCTCGGCGCGCAGGGCCGCGACCAGGTCAGGCACAGCCGACTGCGACAGGGTGGCCGTGACCTCGTCGTGACCGAGGCCGTCGAAGGCCTGCCGGGTGGCGAGCAGCAGGTTGAGTACGCCGTACGCGCCGTCGCCGGAGACGGCCCGCGTGGCGCCGGAGACGGAGTAGGGGGTCTCCCGGTCCAGGGCGGCGTCGATCAGCTCCGTGACCTGCACAGCGCTCGGGGGTGGCCCGCCGTAGGGGTCGTCCACGCGCAGGTGCAGGGCCAGCTCGGCGGCACCGATCTCGTCGACCGCGCGCAGCCAACCCCCGGTGGGGCGACGGGACTCGAGCGGCACCTCGAGGTGCACCCGGACCTCGTCGTCCAGCACGCCCTCGTCGCGCGCCGAGTCGAGCGCAGCGACCACCCGACGTACGTTCCCCGCCAGGTCCGCGGGGTCCCGCAGGGTGATCCGCACGGCGTCGACCTGCAGCCCCAGCCGAGTCGCCAACCCCATCGGCCCGGCGATCGCCCCAGCGCCGCCGCCCAGCACGAGGTGGATCGGGTGGGCGAGGCCGCGCACGTGGGGCAGATCGGTCTCCGTCAACGCGAGCGGTCCGAGGAGGCCGCCGTACGTGCTCCGGCGGCCGTCGTACGCCGTGGTTGCGGCGAGCAGCGGAGCCTCGCCCGGCGGCAGGGGAGAGGAGTCGGTGAGCAGTCCACGCCACGTGGCTGCCAGCTGCGGAGAGGGGCCGGTGGAGGTGTCGTCGGTCACCGTACGAGCCTACGACGGGTGCCACGGGTGCTGGCCGCGGTGCGTCGGTGCCCATACTCGTGCGGTGACTTCTCGACCCATCGACCCCACCAGCAGGCGGGCGCTGGTGGCGATCCCGGTGGTGCTGGCCCTGCTCGCGATGATCGGGCCCTTCAGCATCGACACCCCTTTCCCGGCGTTCGGCCAGATCGGGGACGAGTTCGACGCGACCACCGCCGAGATGCAGTTGATCGTGACCGCCTACATGGGTTCGTTCGCGGTGATGAGCATCTTCCACGGGCCGCTCTCGGACGCCGTGGGTCGCAAGCCTGTGCTGGTCGCCGGGTTGTCGGTCTACGTGTGCGCCTCGATCGGGGCGGCCTTTTCGCCCGACCTCACCACGCTCCTCGTCTTCCGGGTCGTCCAGGGGCTCAGCGCGGGGGCAGCCACCATCGTCAGCCGCACCGTCATCCGAGACATCTTCGAAGGTCCCCAGGCGCAGGTGTTGATGAGTCGGGTGGCGATGATCTTCGGTCTGGCGCCGGCGATCGCCCCGATGGTCGGTGGAGTGCTGCTGCAGTTCGGGTCGTGGCAGTGGGTCTTCGGCTTCATGGCGGCGTTGGGCGTGGTGCTGGTCGGGGCCTCGCTCCTGGTGCTGCCTGAGAGTCACCCGCCCGAACGACGTACGCCGCTGCGCCCGGCGGCGGTCCTGGGCGGGCTCGCCGACATCTTCCGCACCGCAGCCTTCCACCGGATCGCGTGGTCGGGGACCCTCCTCTTCGGGGCGCAGTTCGTCTACATCGGTGGGGCGGCGATCTTCGTCGGCGAGCTCCTGGGTCTGGGTGAGCTCGACTTCTGGGTGCTCTTCGTCCCGATGATCGCCGCGATGACCCTGGGCTCCTGGATCTCGGGTCGCGCAGCAGGCCGGATCAGCGGACGCCGTCTGGTCAGTGCGGGCTACACCGTGGCGATCGTGGGCGCCGGCATCGGCGTCGCGCTGACTGCCTCACCCCGGGGTCAGGAAGTGCCGTGGGCGGTCGCCGGGTGCGCGTTCGTCGCGCTGGGCAGCGCGATGGCCTACCCGACCCTGCAGCTGATGGCGCTCGACCTCTTCCCGGCCCGGCGCGGTGCAGTGACGTCGGGGTCGACCTTCATCACGTTGCTCTTCAACGCGAGCGTCGCGTTTGCGCTCGCACCGCTGCTGGCCACCTCGACGCTGGCCTTCGCCGGTGCCTCGCTCGTCATGGTCGTGCTCGGACAACTCTGCTGGTCGTGGCACTGTGCAGTGGAGTCCCGCGAGGCGGTCCCGCCGACGCATCCCCAGGAGCTGGAGCCCACCGACCTGATGTGAGGCCGGGCGACAGTCGGTGGTCGGGGCCCCTCGGATTTGTCGCCGCGTTGGGGGAGGATGGGGCCATGGTCAAGCCGCCCCCGCACCACGACGTCGACGAAGCCGACCTGGAGGTCTCGTCGCCCGCTCGCGCCGCAGCCGGAGTCAAGGGGGTCGCGGTCGCGCTCGAGTTCGCCAACGCCGAGATGGGCGCGACACGCACCGCGCGAGTCCTGCCCAAGCTCAATCAGGTCGACGGCTTCGACTGCCAGGGTTGTGCCTGGCCGGACCCGGCGCCGGGCGAGCGGCACCACGCCGAGTTCTGCGAGAACGGCGCCAAGGCGGTCGCCGAGGAGGCCACCCAGCACCTGGTCGAGGCCGACTTCTTCGCCGAGCACTCCATTGAGGACCTGCGCGAGCGCAGTGAGTTCTGGCTCGGCAAGCAGGGCCGGATCGCCCAGCCAGTCGTGCTGCGTCCCGGCGCCACCCACTACGAGCCGATCAGTTGGGACGACGCCTTCGCCCTGGTCGCCGACGAGCTGCGGGGACTCTCCTCACCCCACCAGGCCTCCTTCTACACCTCGGGCAAGACCTCGAACGAGGCAGCGTTCGTCTACCAGCTCTTCGTTCGCTCCTTCGGGACCAACAACCTCCCCGACTGCTCCAACATGTGCCACGAGTCGAGTGGCTCAGCGCTGAACGAGACCATCGGAGTGGGCAAGGGGTCGGTGACGCTGGAGGACATCCACACCGCCGAGCTGGTCGTGGTGATGGGCCAGAACCCGGGCACCAACCACCCCAGGATGCTCTCCGCGCTGGAGAAGGCCAAGCGCAACGGAGCCCGGATCGTCTCGATCAACCCGCTCCTCGAGGCGGGCACGGTCCGCTTCAAGAACCCGCAGAAGCCGCGCGGCATCGTCGGCAAGGGCACCGAGCTGGCCGACCTGCACGTGCCGGTGCGACTCAACGGCGACCTCGCCCTCTTCCAAGCACTCGGGGCGGCGCTCGCCACCCCCGACGAGCACGGCAACGACGCCCTCGACCACGACTTCATCGACCAGTACACGAACGGTTTCGAGGCCTGGCTCGAGCACGTACGCGCCCTCGACCGCGACAAGTTGCAGCGGGCCAGCGGGCTCGACGACGCGACCATCGAGGCTCTGGCAGCCGAGTTCCGCCGTTCGAAGGCGACGGTGATCTGCTGGGCGATGGGCATCACCCAGCACAAGAACTCGGTGGCCACGATCAAGGAGATCACCAACGTGGCCCTGGCCCAGGGCAACATCGGCAAGCCCGGTGCAGGTCTCTGTCCGGTGCGAGGCCACTCCAACGTCCAGGGCGACCGGACGATGGGCATCTGGGAGAAGGCGCCGCCTGCGTTCCTCGACGCCCTGGACGCCGAGTTCTCGATCACGGCGCCGCGCGAGGACGGATTCGACACCATCGACACGATCCGTGGGCTGCGTGACGGTGACGTGAAGGTGTTCTTCGCCGTCGGTGGCAACTTCGTCTCCGCGGCGCCGGACACCGCCGTCACCGAGGCCGCGATGGTCAAGGCCGACCTGACCGTCCACGTCGCCACCAAGCTCAACCGGTCCCACGTGGTCACCGGCCGGACGGCGCTGATCCTGCCGCCACTCGGTCGCAGTGAGCGCGACCTCACCGGGGGGACCGAGCAGCGCGTCACCGTCGAGGACTCCATGTCGGCGGTGCACGCCTCGCGGGGGCCGCTGGAGCCGGCGTCGCCGATGTTGCGTTCGGAGGTGGACATCATCTGCTCGTTGGCTCTGGCCACCCTGGGTCCGGACCACTCGGTCCCGTGGGCCCTCCTGCGCGACGACTACACCGAGATCCGTCACCGGATCGGCCGCGTGGTCCCGGGCGCGGGGGGCTACGCCGAGAAGGTCGACGTCCCCGGTGGCTTCGTCCTGCCGCACCCGCCGCGCGACTCGCGTACGTTCCCCACCGAGTCCGGCAAGGCGGTCTTCTCGGTCAGTCCCCTGGAGGTCCTCGAGGTCCCCGACGGCCACCTGCTGCTGCAGACCCTGCGCTCCCACGACCAGTTCAACACCACGATCTACGGCCTCGACGACCGCTACCGCGGCATCAAGGGCGGGCGCCGGGTGGTTTTCGTGCACCCCGACGACATCCGGGACCTCGGCTGGTCCGACGGAGACCGGGTCGACCTGGTCTCGGTCTGGGACGACGGTGTCGAGCGCCGCGCCGACGACTTCCGGGTGGTGACCTACGACCAGCCCCGCGGCTGTGCGGCCGCCTACTACCCCGAGACCAACCCCCTGGTCCCGCTGGACCACGTCGCGGTGGGGAGCAACCAGCCGGCGTCCAAGTCGGTGATCGTACGTCTCCTCGCCCGCCAGGCCGAAGGGTCGGTCACGGCCGGTCCCGGGACGGGGAAGGTCGGGTGACCAACCCCGAGGCCCGTCCCGCCGAGCAACTGATGGCTTGCGGCAAGGACGTCACCGTCGAGCTGATCACGCCGCGCGAGGTGCCCCTGGGTGGCCCGCGCGCCATGACCGTACGCCGTACGCTCCCCGCCCGGAGCCGGTCGCTGATCGGCGCGTGGTGCTTCCTCGACCACTACGGCCCCGACCCGGTCTCCGAGACCGGCGGGATGCACGTGCCTCCGCACCCGCACATCGGCCTGCAGACCGTCAGTTGGCTCTTCACCGGCGAGGTCGAGCACCGCGACTCCACCGGTGTGACGGCGATGGTGCGACCGGGGGAGTTCAACCTGATGACCGGCGGTCGGGGCATCAGCCACTCCGAGATCTCCACGCCGCAGACCGAGACCCTGCACGGGGTGCAGCTGTGGGTCGCCCTGCCTGCGGAGGCCCGTGCCGTCGATCCGGGCTTCGAGCACCACGTGCCCGAGCCGGTCACGGGGCAGGGGTGGGAGGCCCGGGTCTTCCTCGGGTCACTGTTGGGCGACACCTCGCCAGTCCGCACCTTCACCCCCCTCCTGGGAGCCGAGCTGCTCCTCGAGGCCGGCGCCAGCCTCACCCTCGAGGTGGACCCGACGTACGAGCACGGGTTCCTGCTCGACTCCGGCAGCCTGCGGGTGGGCGCCGACGAGGTGGCTCCCGGCGAGCTGCTCTACCTCGGCACCGGCCAGCAGCACGTCACCGTCACCGCCCAGGAGACCGCTCGGATCGTCGTCCTCGGCGGGCCGCCCTTCGGGGAGCAGATCCTGATGTGGTGGAACTTCATCGGGCGCAGCCAGGCGGAGATCACCGAGGCCCGCGACGAGTGGCAAGCCCAGGTGCACCGTGACGGGGTGCTGGTCCCTGACAGCACCGAGGTCAACCCGGGTCGGTTCGGCGTCGTCACTGGCCAGCACCTCGCGCCTCTCCCGGCCCCGGAGCTGCCCAACGTCACGCTGCGGCCACGTGGCTGAGACGGTGCCTGCGGTGCCCCGTGCCGTGGTGGGCGACGACGGTCTCGCGCGCTGCGGCTGGGCGATGGCCAGCCCGCTGGACCGCGACTACCACGACACGGAGTGGGGGGTGCCGGTCAGCGGCGAGTCCGCCTACTTCGAACGCCTCACGTTGGAGGCGTTCCAGTCAGGGCTGTCGTGGCGCACGATCCTGGCCAAGCGGCCCGCCTTCCGTGCGCTCTTCGCCGGTTTCGACGCCGACGTCGTGGCGGCGTACGGGCCGGTCGACGTGGAGCGGTTGATGGGTGCGGCGAGCATCGTGCGCAACCGCCGCAAGATCGAGGCGACCGTGGTCAACGCACGGGCCGTCGTTGCCCTGCGCGACTCCGGCGGTCTCGAGGAGTTCGTCCTGGCCCGAGGCCCCCAGCGTCACGTCGAGCCTCAGGGAGCCACCACGACGCCGGAGTCACACGCCCTCTCCAAGGCGTTGAAGGCCCACGGATTCACCTTCGTCGGGCCCACCACGATGCATGCGCTGATGGAGGCGATCGGGCTCTTCGACCCCCATCTGCGTGACTGTCATCGACACGGCGCCAGCGGCGCCCATCGACACGGCGCCAGCGGCGCCCATCGACACGGCGCCAGCGGCGCCCATCGGTACGGCGCCACGGGCACCCATGTTGTCGGCGCCACCCACGTGCCCGGCGCGGGAGCGGTCGAGTGATCCGGGGCCTGACGGTCCTGCTGCTGTGCCAGTTGCTGGGTGAGGTGCTGGTCGACCTCACCGGTCTCGTCGTGCCCGGCCCGGTGGTCGGGATGGTCCTGCTCTTCGGCTGGCTGCAGTGGCGCCGCCCCGCATCCGGGTCGGGGACGGTCCGGGCCGCGAACGGCCTGCTGAAGCACCTGCAGCTCTTCTTCGTGCCGGCCGGGGTCGGAGTGATCGCCCATGCCGCGGTGCTGCGCCAGGAGGCCCTCCCGATCACCGTGGCTCTCGTCGGGTCGTGGCTGGCAGGACTCCTGGTGGTGGGCTGGATCGTGCAGCTCGCCGGTCGTGAGCACGCCCACGCCAGCGATCAGGATGGCGTGGCATGAGCGAGGTGCGCGAGGCCCTGACCTCCCCGCTGGCGCTGGTCCTGGTGACGCTGCTGACCTACCAGGGCGGCATCTGGCTGCGCCGACGCACCCGAGGCCACGCGCTGGCCCAGCCGGTGGTGGTCAGCATCGCGGGCACGGCCGCAGCCCTGCTCCTGCTCGACGTCGACTACACCGCGTACGCGGACGACGCCCGGTTGATCAGTTTCTGGCTGGGCCCGGCGACCGTCGCGCTGGCGGTGCCGCTGCACCGCCAGACCAGCCGACTGCGCGGCGTCGTGGTGCCGATGGCGGTGGCGATCCCGATCGGTGCCCTGGTCTCGATCCTGACCGCGTACGGGCTGGTGGTGCTGTGTGGAGGCACCGAGGTCCTGGCTCTCACGATGTCGCCGAAGGCCGCCACGACCCCGATCTCCATCGCCCTGTCGCAACAAGTCGGAGGAGTCCCGGCGCTGACGGCGATCGTCACCATCGTGGCCGGCATCCTGGGTGCGGTGCTCGGCCCCGCGGTGCTGACGCTGGCGCGGGTCCGCGACGTGCGGGCGCGTGGGCTGGCCATGGGCGCCTCGGCCCACGGCATCGGGACCTCCCGGGCGTTGACCGAGAGCGAGACCGAGGGGGCCTTCTCCGGCCTTTCGATGGGGCTCACCGCGCTGGCGACCAGCGTGTTGTTGCCGCTGGTGCTCTGGTTGCTGTGACCCAGATCGCCTAAGGTGCCCAGAATGCAACCCATTCACGCCTACGGTGACGACGCCCTCGGTGACCACGACACAGTCGAACTGGTGCGACAGCTCCGAGCCGGTGAGGTCTCCTCGAGCGAGCTGGTCGAAGCCTCCATCGCCCGCATCGCTGCCGTCGACGAGCGCCTGGGGGCGCTGGCCGTCGACAACTACGAGCGGGCCCGCCGGACCGCCTCGGCGCCGCCGCCCGGCGCCTTCTCGGGCGTGCCGATCGTGTTGAAGGACAACATCGACGTCGAGGGGCTCCCCACCCAGCACGGCACCGACTCCTTCGTGGCCCCGCCGAGCCCGGCCAACGGCGACACCGCCCGTCTCTTCGAAGCCCTGGGGACCGTGACCGTGGGCAAGACCCGGCTCTCGGAGTTCGGCTTCTCGGGGGCCTGCGACCACCCCCGCCAGGGACCGGTCCGCAACCCGTGGCACAGCGACCACTACGCCGGGGCCTCCTCATCGGGGGCAGCAGCGCTGGTCGCGGCCGGGGCGGTGCCGATGGCGCACGGCAACGACGGCGGCGGTTCGATCCGGATCCCGGCGGCGGTGAGTGGCCTGGTGGGCATGAAGCCCACCCGCGGACGTATCCCGTCGGACCTGCAGACCCGCCAGATGCCGGTCAAGATCGTCTCCGACGGGGTCCTCACCCGATCCGTCCGCGACACCGCCGCCTTCCTCCGCGAGAGCGAGCGCATCTACCTGGACAAGTCGTTGCCTCCGGTCGGGGACGTGACCCGTCCGTTGGACCGTCGTCTGCGCATCGCGGTGGTGACCGAGGGGATCGGGCGCGCCGCCACGCCGGAGGTCCGCGAGCTCACGTTGAAGACGGCGGCGCTGCTCGAAGGCCTGGGCCACGACGTGGAGGAGGTGGCTCCGCCGGTGCCGGACTGGTTCGCGGACCAGTTCCTCCTCTACTGGTCGATGCTGTCGATGTTCCTGGTCCGGACCGGGCCGCGGGCCCACCGCGGCTCGTGGGACCCCGCCCAGCTCGACAACCTGACCCTGGGTCTGGCCCGGCACTGCGAGCGCAACCTGGTCAAACTGCCCGCAGCGATCGCCGCGATGGGTCTGTCCAAGGTCTCCTCGGCCCGTCACTACGAGAAGTACGACGTCACTCTGACGCCGACCCTGGCGACCGAGACCCCGCTGGTCGGCCACCTCGACCCGACGGCTCCGTACGAGCAGGTGATCGACCGCTTGATGGACTGGGTGGCCTTCACGCCCCTGCAGAACGCGACCGGCGACCCGGCCGTGAGCCTGCCCCTGGCGACCACGGCGGCCGGCCTCCCCCAGGGGATGCAGCTGTGCGGTGGATGGGGGCAGGAGGCGCTGCTGCTGGCGCTCTCGCTGCAGCTGGAGCAGGCGCAACCGTGGGGTCGCGTCGGGCTCTGAAACAGCCTTCTGGGAGCGTGCTCGGGAGAGGCTTCCAGGAGCTCTGTCGACCCCTCTTCCGAAGGCGCTGACCAGCATCCGGGGGTGGATTTTGCACCCCGTCGATGCATGTGTACTGTTCTTCCTCGTTGCCCCTTTAGCTCAGACGGCAGAGCGTCTCCATGGTAAGGAGAAGGTCTACGGTTCGATTCCGTAAAGGGGCTCTGGGACGGGTCGGTCTTCTCCGGAAGGCAAACTCACACCCTGTGGCGAGGTAGCTCAGGTGGTTAGAGCACACGACTCATAATCGTGGTGTCGCGGGTTCGAGTCCCGCCCTCGCTACGAAGCCTGATCACCATCAAGCCGGTAGCATCGGCAAGGCATCACACCAAGCATTCGACGAAGGACATCCCGTGGCCAGCAAGAGCTCTGACGTTCGCCCCAAGATCACTCTTGCGTGCGTGGACTGCAAGGACCGCAACTACATCACCAAGAAGAACCGTCGGAACGACCCCGACCGCATGGAGATGGCGAAGTTCTGCCCGCGCTGCCGCACGCACAAGGCGCACCGCGAGACCCGCTGAGGCTCGCCCACTTCTTCGGCACGGACCCACCCGACCTGTTCGGGTGGGTCTGTCGCTATTTTTGATCCATGTCACTGGACCAGTCCCTGGTCGGTCGTGCCTTTCCGCCGACCGCACCCCACCACGTCACCGAGGCATCGATCGCGGCCTTCGCGGCTGCCACCGGTGGCGCGGCCCCGGACGGCAGTGCCCCGCCGACCTATCCGATCATCCTGGCCTTCGAGGCGATGCAGACCTTCCTGGACGCCGAGCAGGTCGAGCTCCAGCGCATCGTCCACGGCGAGCAGCGTTTCTCCTACGTACGTCCCCTCGTGGCGGGTGACACCCTGGTGGCGACGTTGACTGTCGCCAGCCTGCGTCAGATCAGCGGCAACGACATCGTCGGCACCACCAGCACCTTCACCGACGCCGACGGCGCCGTGGTCTGCACCGCCTTGGCCACGCTGGTGCACCGTGGGCCCGAGACTGATGAGCACCCGTCCGACGAGCAGGAGGAGGGCGCATGAGCCTCACGACGCCGACGGTCGGTGCCGTCCTGGAACCGCGTACGTACGCCATCACCCGCGCTGACCTCGTCGCCTACGCCACCGCGAGCGGGGACGACAACCCGATCCACCAGGACGAGGCGGTGGCGCTGGCCGTCGGACTTCCCGGTGTGATCGCCCACGGCATGTACACGATGGGTCTGATGGCCCACGCCGTACGCGCCTGGTTCCCCACCGCGGAGGTCCGGGAGATCGGCAGCAAGTTCACCCACCCGGTCGTGGTCCCGGCCGACGGTGCCGTCGAGATCGAGGTCTCGGGCACTGTCAAGAAGGTCGAGGACGACCCCGAGGACCCTGCTCGGGTCCACGTGTCGCTGGCGCTCCTGGTCACCTGTGAGGGCACCAAGGTCCTGGGCATGCCGAAGGCGTTGCTGGCGGTGCCGCGTGGCTGAGGTCCGACTGGCCGAGCTGACCACGTTGCGCCTCGGCGGTCCGGCGACCGACCTCATCGAGGCCCACACCGAAGGCGAGTTGATCGCTGCGGTGACCGACGCCGACGAGCGCGGCGTCCCGGTGCTCCTGGTGGCAGGGGGCTCCAACCTGGTCATCAGCGACGAGCCCTTCGCGGGGCGCGTCGTGCGGATCACCAGCCACGGGATCAGCGCCGACGTCGAGCCCGGCGACACCTCCTGCGGGGGCGCCGTCGTCAAGGTGGCCGCAGGGGAGACGTGGGACGACTTCGTGGCCCACACGACCGCCTCCGGGTGGACCGGGGTGGAGGCACTCTCGGGGATACCCGGCTCGGTGGGCGCGACTCCGGTGCAGAACGTGGGCGCCTACGGCCAGGAGGTCGCCCAGACGATCGCCCAGGTCCGCACCTGGGACAGGGTCGAGAAGCGGCAGCGTACGTTCGCGGCCGCCGACTGCGGCTTCTCCTACCGACACAGCCGGTTCAAGGCCGAGCCCGACCGCTTCCTGATCCTCGAGGTCATCTTCCAGCTCCCGACGGCCTCACTCGCCGGGCCGGTGGCGTACGCCGAGCTCGCCCGCGCCCTGGGCGTCGAGGTCGGGCAGCGGGCGCCGGCCACCGACGTACGCGAGGCAGTGCTGGCGTTGCGCGCCGGGAAGGGCATGGTGCTCGACGCGGAGGACCACGACACCTGGAGCGCCGGGTCCTTCTTCACCAACCCGTTGCTGACCCCGGAGCAGGCGGCGACCCTCCCGGAGGGGGCGCCGCGCTTCGCACAGCCCGACGGCACCGTGAAGACCAGCGCGGCGTGGTTGATCGAGCAGGCCGGGTTCAGCAAGGGGTACGTGCCCGAAGGGGTGGGCGGGCGGGTCGGTTTGTCGACAAAACACACGTTGGCGCTGACCAACCGGGGTGGCGCGAGCGCCGCGGACCTGTTGGTCCTGGCCCGCACGGTGCGTGACGGCGTCGAGGCGGCCTTCAATGTCCGCCTGGTCAACGAACCCGTACTGGTCGGGCTCACCCTCTAGACGACTGAACCTTCCCCCGAGGAGGCGGAGGCAACAGGGGGGGGCAGTGCTGCCTTGGTCGAGCGGGGTTGCCCCACGTCTAGGGGCTTGTCTCCATGAAGTAGGAGCCGAAGAGGAACACGCCGAGGACGAACAGCGTGACGCCCACGATGATGACGGTGCCGATGATGCCGAGGATCTGACCGGCCTTCGCCTCACCGCGGCCGCCGAGGGCACCACCGCTGGCGTCGATCTCGCGCACCGATTTCCGCCCCAGGACCCAGGCCACGGGGGCGAAGAAGAGGCACCCCACCAGACCGAGGATGCCCAGGACCAACGCGGCGATGGCCAGCGAGTGCTTCTGCTGCTGCATGCCGTAGGCCGGTTGCTGAAAGTTGGGTGGCTGCCCGTACGGATTGGTGGGCTCGTTGCCTTCACCCGGGGTGGAGCCGTAAGAAGTGCCGGACTGATCGCTCATGTCTCTCCCCGGGGTTGGGTCGGTCAACCACTTGTCGACTCGGCCACCACGGATTCTTCCACTGAGCCGGGGCGTGGAGGCGTGAATCGAAATGTGGGCCAGTTGAAGTTGCCAGATGCCGTCGTCCAAGGCCTCGTCGGGCGCACTGTCTGGACGACTGAAGCCCCCGCCCGGTGGGGACGGAGGCTTCAGTCAGAACGCAATGTCAGTTCATGACGCTGTGTCGCTCAGGGGCTTTCCCACGACGTGGTGGTCGTCGTGCCGGACCCGATGGCGCTGATGACCGCGACGACGATCCAGATCACGACGAGCGCGAAGATCACGGTGCCGATGATGCCGAGGACCTGACCGGCCTTCGCCTCACCGCGACCGGCGAGGGCGCCACCGCTGGCGTCGATCTCGCGCACCGACTTCTGGCCCAGGATCCAGGCGACGGGGGCGAGGAAGCTGCAGCACACCAGACCGAGGATGCCCAGGACCAGCGCGGTGGTGGCCTGCGACTGCTTCTGCTGCTGCATGCCGTAGTTCGGCTGTCCCGGCGGGGGATAGCCCGGCGCACCGCCGTACGGGTTCTGCTGAGGCTGGCCGTAGGGGCTCTGGCCCGGCTGGCTGTGGGTCGGCGGCAGGCCGTAGGGGTCCTGGGGCGGCTGCTGCCCGTACGAGGGCGGCGGCTGCCCGTAGGACGGCGGCTGACCGTAGGGCGTGCCGGGCGGCTGCCCGTACGGGTTGGTGGGCTCTTCGCCCTCTCCCGGAGTGGAGCCGTACGGATTGCCGGGCTGGTCGCTCATTTTTCTCCCATCGTGGGACCGGTCAACCACTCGTCGATCTCGGCCAGCACGGATTCTTTCACCGAGTCGGGGGCGCGCGAGGCACGAATCGACATTCGGGCAAGTTCGGCGAGTTGCGCGTCGTCCAGATCGTGGGCTGCGCGCATGGTTGCGTACTGGCCAGCGAGCTGAGATCCGAAGAGCAACGGGTCGTCCGAGCCGAGGGCGACGGTTGCCCCCGCTTCCAGCAGTTGGGGCAGCGGGACCGACGTCAGGTCGGAGTAGACACCCAGCGCCACGTTGGAGACCGGGCAGATCTCCAGCGCGATGTCGGCCGCCACGATCCGCTCCAACAGGCGGGGATCCTCGGCCGATCGGACTCCATGGCCGAGCCGGGTCGGGTGCAGCGCGTCGAGGCAGGCGTGGACGTGATCGGGCCCGCGGAGCTCGCCGCCATGGGGGAGTGAGGCGAGCCCGGCGCGACGGGCGATCTCGAAGGCCCCTCGGAAGTCTTCGGTGTGCCCGCGCCGCTCGTCGTTGGAGAGGCCGAACCCCACCACTCCGCGTCCGGCGAACTGGGCGGCGAGGCGCGCCAGCGTGCGCGCGTCGAGGGGGTGCCTGGTGCGGTTCGAGGCGATCACCACGGCCATCCCCAGACCGGTCTCGCGCGAAGCGCAGTCCACGGCGTCGAGGACGAGCTCGGTGAAGGCGGTGATCCCACCGAAACGCGATGCGTACCCACTCGGGTCGACCTGGATCTCCAGCCACCGCCCCCCGTCGCGTACGTCGTCCTCGGCCGCCTCGCGCACCAGGCGGCGTACGTCGTCCTCGGTCCGCAGCACCGAACGCGCCACGTCGTAGAGCCGCTGGAAGCGAAACCACCCCTTCTCGTCCGCGGCCGAGAGTTGCGGAGGCCACTGGGAGACCAGTGAGTCGGGCAGCGAGATCTGGTCACGCTCGGCGAGCTCGAGCAGGGTGGCGTGCCGCATCGACCCGGTGAAGTGCAGGTGGAGGTGCGCCTTGGGCAGTGACATCAGATCGCGCGGGAATGCCATGCCAGAGACGGTAACCGAAAGGGGCGCCCCTGACGGAGCGCCCCTTCTCGGTGCCGGTGGTGCTGTTGTGGTGCTGCTGTGGTGCTGCCAGGACTCAGGCGAAGAGCTTCTGCAGACGGCTGACGCCCTCGACCAGGTCGTCGTCGCCGAGCGCGTACGAGAGGCGCAGGTAGCCCGGGGAGCCGAACGCCTCGCCGGGCACGATCGCGACCTCGGCCTTGTCGAGGATGTACTCGCTCAGCTCGGCGGAGGTGGAGATCGTCTTGCCGTCGTAGGTCTTGTTGAGCAGGCCCTTGACCGAGGGGTAGGCGTAGAAGGCGCCCAGCGGGGTCGGGCAGTAGACGCCCTCGATGGCGTTGAGCATCTCGACCATCTTCTTGCGGCGACGGTCGAAGGCCACCTTCATCTCGTCGACCGCGGTCAGGTCGCCGGAGACCGCGGCGATCGCGGCACGCTGCGACACGTTGGCCACGTTGGAGGTCGCGTGCGACTGCAGGTTGCCGGCAGCCTTGACGATGTCCTTGGGCCCGATGATCCAGCCCACGCGCCAACCGGTCATGGCGTACGTCTTGGCGACACCGTTGACGACGACGCAGTGGTCGGCGAGCTCGGGGCACAGGACGGGCAGGGAACCGGTCTCGACGCCGTCATAGACCAGGTGCTCGTAGATCTCGTCGGTCAGGACCCACAGGTTGTTGGCCTCGACCCAGGCGCCGATCTCGCGGATCTCGTCGGCGGTGTAGACCGCGCCGGTCGGGTTGGACGGGGAGACGAAGAGCAGGACCTTCGTACGCGTCGTACGCGCCGCCTCGAGCTGGGCGACGGTGACCTTGTAGTCCTGGGTCTCGTCGGCCAGGACGTCGACGGGGACGCCGCCGGCCAGCGCGATCGCCTCGGGGTAGGTGGTCCAGTAGGGAGCCGGGACGATGACCTCGTCGCCCGGGTCCAGCATCGCGGCGAAGGCCTCGTAGATGGCCTGCTTGCCACCGTTGGTCACGAGGACCTGGGCGGGCTCCACCACGTAGCCGCTGTCGCGCTTCGTCTTGTCGACGATGGCCTGCTTGAGCTCGGGGAGACCACCGGCCGGGGTGTAGCGATGGTTCTTCGGGTCACGGCACGCCTCGACCGCTGCGTCGACGACGTAGTCCGGGGTCGGGAAGTCGGGCTCACCGGCACCGAAGCCGATGACCGGGCGCCCCTCGGCCTTGAGTGCCTTGGCCTTGGCGTCCACCTTGAGCGTGGCCGACTCGGCGATGGCGGCGACGCGGGTGGAGACGCGCTTGTCGCGGGGCGTGCTGGTGGGGGTGGGGGTGGAAGACTCGGTCATGAACACATCGTAGGGCGTTTGGACCTGACCACCGCAGCCCCGTACACTCTTCGACTGGTGGTTCTCCCACATGCTGAGCCCTGCCCCCCACCGGGCAGAGTTGAGGGGGATCCGTCGGAGGGCACTAGCTCAACTGGCAGAGCATCGGTCTCCAAAACCGAAGGTTGGGGGTTCAAGTCCCTCGTGCCCTGCAAAGCGTGAGATGTTCGAAGGCAAGGACATCCGGCTTCAACTCGTCGATATCCACATGGAGGCAACGTGTCAGACGCACAGGCTCAAGGGCCGAGCGGTGACAAGCGTGCCGCCCGCACCGACCCGGTCACGTTCCTTCGCCAGGTGGTGGCGGAGTTGCGCAAGGTCGTGTGGCCGACCCAGCAGCAACTCATCACCTACTTCATCGTGGTGATGGTCTTCGTGATCGTGATGATGACGATCATCTCCCTGCTCGACCTCGGGTTCGGGAAGCTGACCTTCTGGATGTTCACCGGCGGGACGTCCTGACCGGTCCCGGCCATCCCGGCCCATCGCCAGCAATCAGCGGAACAAGTGACGGAGCAGTACGTGTCTGAGCACAACGACTCGCAAGAGCCCAACGAGGGCGACCTCGACGCCATCCCCGAGGAGAACCTCCCGGAGGCTGACGGGGTCGACCAGGCCGAGGAGGCCGACGAGGCTTCCTCCGCCGACGAGGCGACCGCTGGGTCCGAGGAGTCGACGCCCGAGGAGATCGATCCCCTCGAGGCCTTCCAGCGCGAGCTGTGGGCCAAGCCGGGCGACTGGTTCGTCATCCACACCTACTCCGGCATGGAGAAGCGGGTGAAGGCCAACCTCGAGAACCGCATCCAGGCCCTCGACATGGGTGAGTACATCCACGAGATCGTCGTGCCGACCGAAGAGGTGGCCGAGATCAAGAACGGCCAGCGCAAGATGGTCACCCGCACCGTCCTGCCCGGTTACGTGCTGGTCCGCATGGACCTGACCGACGAGTCCTGGTCGGCCGTGCGCCACACGCCGTCGGTCACCGGCTTCGTGGGCAACGCCCACAACCCCGTGCCGCTGTCGATGAGCGAGGTCGAGTCGATGCTCGCCCCGAGCGCCGTCGCCGCTGCCGAGGCAGAGGCCGAAGCAGCCGGCGGCAAGGGCACCGGTGGCGCCGCCTCCAAGAAGCCCGTCGAGGTCGCCGACTTCTCCGTCGACGACTCCGTCATGGTGGTCGACGGTCCGTTCGCCACGTTGCACGCCACGATCACCGAGATCAACGGTGAGTCGCAGAGGGTCAAGGCCCTCGTCGAGATCTTCGGCCGGGAGACCCCGGTCGAGCTGAGTTTCAGCCAGATCCAGAAGGTCTGACACACTCAGCAGGCCGCGTGAGCGGTCCCAGCAAGACCAGCAACACCCAGGTGGCAGAGCGCTGACGGGCCAGTCCCGCCAGAGCTCGACAAGACCACGACGTACACATCAGAAGGATCTCAAACAATGCCTCCCAAGAAGAAGATCGCAGCCCTGGTCAAGGTGCAGCTGAACGCTGGCTCCGCGACTCCGGCTCCGCCGGTCGGTACCGCTCTCGGTCCGCACGGTGTCAACATCATGGACTTCTGCAAGGCCTACAACGCGCAGACCGAGTCGATGCGCGGCAACGTCATCCCCGTCGAGATCACCATCTACGAGGACCGTTCGTTCACCTTCGTCACCAAGACCCCGCCGGCTGCAGAGCTGATCAAGAAGGCCGCTGGCCTGGCCAAGGGTTCGGGTGTCCCCCACAAGGAGAAGGTCGGCAAGCTGACGAAGGAGCAGGTGCGCGAGATCGCGACCACCAAGCTGCCTGACCTCAACGCCAACGACATCGACCAGGCGATGAAGATCGTCGAGGGGACCGCCCGCTCCATGGGCGTCACCACCGACTGACCTCCTCACCTTCCCTGTTCCACACCCCGTGGCAGAGCCGCGCTGGCTCATTGACCACACTGGAAAGAATCGAGTTACCAGACATGCAGCGCAGCAAGAGCTACCGCGCAGCGGCCGAGAAGTTCGACAAGAACGAGATCTTCTCCCCGTTCACCGCGATCAAGATCGCCAAGGACAACAGCAAGAAGAAGTTCGACGAGACCGTTGACGTCGTCATGCGCCTGGGCATCGACCCGCGCAAGGCCGACCAGATGGTCCGTGGCACGGTCAACCTGCCCAACGGCACCGGCAAGACCGCCCGCGTCCTCGTGTTCGCCAACGCCGAGAAGGCCGAGGCCGCCCGCGAGGCCGGCGCCGACTTCGTCGGTGGCGACGAGCTCATCGAGAAGGTCGCCGGCGGCTGGCTGGACTTCGACGCCGTCGTGGCGACCCCGGACATGATGGGCAAGGTCGGTCGTCTCGGCCGCGTGCTCGGTCCGCGTTCGCTCATGCCGAACCCGAAGACCGGCACCGTGACGCCGGACGTCGCGAAGGCTGTCAACGACATCAAGGGTGGAAAGATCGAGTTCCGCGCGGACCGTCACTCCAACCTGCACTTCATCATCGGCAAGGCCTCCTTCTCCGAGGTCCAGCTCGCGGAGAACTACGCCGCGGCACTCGACGAGGTGCTTCGTCTGAAGCCGGCCAGCTCCAAGGGCCGCTACATCAAGAAGATCACCGTGTCGACGACCATGGGCCCCGGCATCCAGGTCGACGCCAACCGCGTCAAGAACGTCGCAGTCGAGGACGAGGCGCAGGCCTGACCCACTCAACGCACTGAAAGGCCGGCCACCCTCTGGGGTGGCCGGCCTTTCACTGTCGTGGGACAAGAGCGGCGATCGGTCTCCCACCAACCGATCGACGCGACCTCACTCCACGAAGACGCGCTCGTCCACGAGGTCCTCACTGACGACGGCCCCGTCGGGCACGAAGCGCCCCGAGATGAACTCCTTCTTGAACTCGACCTCGGCTCCGGTGCGGCCCGAGCGGTTCTTCTCGATCGTGCAGACCGTCCACTCGCGGAAGTGCTCGCCGTTGTTGGTCGAGTACATCAAGTGGTGGCGGGCCACGATGTCTGCCTTGTTGGCGAGGATGAGCACCACGTCCGCCTCGTAGGCCAACGCAGTGGAGCCCTTCATGTTGCGAGCCCGCATGCGCTGACCCGGCTCGAGCCCGGCGCGGTCCGAGGCCGAGATGGCCAGGACCGGGCAGGCGTGGTCGATGGCGAGGTCCTTGAGTCGCTCGGTCACGTGGGTGACGGCGGCTTCCTCCTCCATGGTGACGACGGGGCGCACCTTCTGCAGGTAGTCCACGACGACCAGCGGTGGCACACCGTGCTCGGCGGTCACCTCCTTGACCGTCGAGGCGAGGACCTCGAGGGTGGTGGACGTGGTGGTGGAGCGGTGGATGTGCAGGTGTGGCGCGTACTCGCTCACCATCGCGAGGGCGTCCAGGCCCCCGTTGTAGCGGCTGAGTCGCTCGGGCAGGCCCCCCGTGCCGCCGTCGGAGCCCTCGAAGGCGGCGCGGACCTGGTTGACGGTGGCGGGGAGTTCCTCGGCCACCTCCGCGGCCTCGGCGGAGACCATCTTCTGCAACAACGCCTCGGCCTCCAGCTCGAACGAGAAGAAGAGGACTGGCTGGCCGCCCTTGGCGCACTGTCGCGCGATCTGCAGGGCGAAGGTGGTCTTGCCCTCGCCCTGTGATCCGGCGAGAAGATTGAGGGAGCCTGATCGGAGCCCGCCGCCGAGGGCCTCGTCGAGCAGCGGAAAGCCGGTGCTCCAGATGCGGACGTCGGCCTCGGGGGAGAGGAGACGGTTGTCCACACGTTCGAGCACCTGGTTGAGGGGGGTCAACTGGGGGTCCACGCAAGGATTTCACCATGCGTCCAGGCGCGATGTCGGGCGAACGAGGTAGTTGGTGGGTTGGCCGCACCCGGGTGGCGATGCGTCGTGGGTCCGGGGTCTGCGCCGATTTGGCTCCCGCGTCGCAGCCCCCTAGAGTCACTCCCTGTAACCAGAGACCGCCGGTGGTCGAGTCCGTCCCCAGGGATGGCCGAGGCCTAAGGTTCCGCAGTTCGGGACGACCAGCGCAGGTGCCAGAGCAGGAACTTCAATGTTCCCCACGCCCTGGGCCCTGTGCCCGGGGCGTTCGTCGTTCTCGGGCCAGCCGGTACGTCTTCGAGCGTAGTCCGGAAGGAGACCCATGGCGCGGCCAGAAAAGGCAGCAGCCGTCGCAGACATCGTTGAGTCATTCAACGGTTCTGCTGGCGCTGTGCTGACCGAGTACCGCGGTCTCACCGTGAAGCAGCTGCAGGAACTGCGGCGCTCCCTCGGCGAGAACGCCAACTACGCCGTGGTCAAGAACACGCTGGCCAAGATTGCCGCCAATGAGGTGGGCATCTCCGGCTTTGACGACCTGCTGGTCGGCCCGACTGCCATCGCCTTCATCGAAGGTGACGTTGTCGAGGCGGCCAAGGGTCTGCGTGACTTTGCCAAGGCAAACCCCGCCCTTGTCATCAAGGGCGGTGTCCTGGACGGAAACATCCTCGACGCTGCCGAGATCGCCAAGCTGGCCGATCTCGAGTCGCGCGAGGTGCTCCTGGGCAAGATGGCCGGCGCAATGCTGGCCAGCCTCTCCCAGGCCGTCTACCTGCTCAACGCCCCGCTCTCGCAGGCTGCCCGGCTCGCCGGCGCCCTGCAGGCCAAGGCAGAGCAGGACCCCTCAATCCTCGCAGGTGGTGCCGGCACGCCGGCCGCTGCCGAGGACGCTCCGGCTGACGCCGATGCTGCTGACGCAGAGGAGGCTTCCGCATCCGAAGCCGACTCCGCCGAAGCCGCTGACGCTGCTGCCGAGTCCACTGACGCCTGATCCACAGGTCGACGTACACCACCTGAAACCCTCGGTCGGCCCGGCACAACCGGGCTGACCACCGAATGGAAGGAACCGCCGACATGGCGAAGCTCAGCACCGCAGAGCTCCTCGAAGCTTTCAAGGAGATGACCCTCATCGAGCTCTCCGAGTTCGTGAAGGAGTTCGAGGACACCTTCGGCGTCACCGCCGCTGCCCCCGTCGCCGCTGCCGCCCCCGCCGCCGCTGCTGGCGCGGGTGCCGAGGCCGAGGCTGAGAAGGACGAGTTCGACGTCGTCCTCGACGCCGCTGGCGACAAGAAGATCAACGTCATCAAGGAGGTGCGCGCCCTGACCTCCCTCGGACTGAAGGAGGCCAAGGAGCTCGTCGAGGCCGCTCCCAAGGCCATCCTCGAGGGTGTCGACAAGGCCACGGCCGAGAAGGCGAAGGAAGCCCTCGAAGGCGCCGGCGCCTCCGTCACCCTCAAGTGACGCATCGCTGAACCCCGCTCCTCGGAGCAACCAGGAGACGGTCACCCCTCGGGGTGGCCGTCTTCGGTCTTTTCCACGCTGTGTGGCGGGTTCCGCTTGACCTGCGGAAGGTTCGAGGGCATCCTCATCTGCGAGAGCGACACACCTTCGGCCCGGGCTCCTGTCCCGCTGTGACCGAAGTCTTGTCCTGAGCCCATTGGCGACGACGCGTGTTGTGCGATAGGGTCAATCTTTGCGCCTGCCCTCATATGCTCTCACCCTGTCCGGAGGGGTGCTGTAGTGGTCGGAGGCGCCATATCACCTTCAGCGATGATTTCGAAGGACGCACATCTTGGCCGCGCGCAGCTCCGCTGGTAACCCCCGTCGCATCTCTTTCGCAAAGATCAACGAGCCCCTCGAGGTTCCCCCTCTCCTGGCCCTCCAGACCGACAGCTTTCACTGGCTGATCGGTGACGAGGTCTGGGACGAGACCGTCGCCGCCCGCAAGGCAGCTGGCGAGGACACCTCTGAGAAGTCGGGCCTCGAAGAGATCTTCGAAGAGATCTCCCCCATCGAGGACTTCAACGACACCATGTCGCTGTCCTTCGAGAACCCGGTCTTCGTGGACCCGAAGTACACCGAGGAGGAGTGCAAGGAGAAGGACTTCACCTTCTCGCGCCCCCTCTACGTGTCCGCCGAGTTCATGAACAACACCACCGGTGAGATCAAGGCCCAGACCGTCTTCATGGGTGAGTTCCCGATGATGACGCGCAAGGGCACGTTCATCATCAACGGCACCGAGCGTGTCGTCGTCTCCCAGTTGGTCCGCTCGCCGGGTGCCTACTTCGAGCGCACCGCTGACAAGACGTCCGACAAGGACATCTACACCTCGAAGGTGATCCCTTCGCGTGGTGCCTGGCTCGAGTTCGAGATCGACAAGCGCGACCTGGTCGGCGTCCGCCTCGACCGCAAGCGCAAGCAGAACGTCACCGTCCTCCTCAAGGCGCTCCAGGCGCTGGCGAGCGAAGAGGACTACGAGGGCGAGCCGTACGACTACGAGTCGGTCATGGCCGAGCTCCGCCAGTACGAGTCGATCCAGCTCACTGAGGAGAAGGACAACACCCAGGGGCCGGACGACGCGCTGCTCGACATCTACCGCAAGCTGCGCCCGGGCGAGCCGCCCACGCGTGAGGCCGCGCTGACGCTGTTGAAGAACTACTACTTCAACCCGAAGCGTTACGACCTGGCCAAGGTCGGTCGCTACAAGATCAACAAGAAGCTCGGTCTCGACCAGCCGTTCGACCAGCAGACGCTGACCATCCAGGACATCGTCCAGGCCATCCGCTACATCGTGCAGCTGCACGCCAGCGGTGTCCCGGTCGAGCCGGCTGACCTGCTCGACCCGACGGGCAACGTCATCATCGGTGTCGACGAGAAGCCCGTGAAGGTCTTCGCCGACGACATCGACCACTTCGGCAACCGTCGTATGCGCACGGTCGGCGAGCTGATCCAGAACCAGCTCCGTACGGGCCTGGCTCGCATGGAGCGTGTCGTGCGTGAGCGCATGACCACCCAGGACGTCGAGGCCATCACGCCGCAGTCCCTGATCAACATCCGTCCCGTCGTGGCGGCGCTGAAGGAGTTCTTCGGGACCTCGCAGCTGTCGCAGTTCATGGACCAGACCAACCCGATCGCCGGGCTGACGCACAAGCGTCGTCTCTCCGCGCTCGGTCCCGGTGGTCTGTCCCGTGACCGCGCCGGCATGGAGGTCCGTGACGTCCACCCGTCGCACTACGGCCGCATGTGCCCGATCGAAACCCCTGAAGGCCCGAACATCGGTCTGATCGGTTCGCTCGCCTCCTACGGTCGGATCAACCCCTTCGGCTTCATCGAGACGCCGTACCGCAAGGTCGTCGAGGGTGTCGTCACCGACACCGTCCACTACCTGACGGCCGACGACGAGGACCGTTACGTCATCGCGCAGGCCAACGCGCAGATCGACGCAGGTGGCAAGTTCGTCACCGAGCGTGTCCTGGTCCGCCAGAAGGGCGGCGAGGTCTCCGAGATCCTGGCCGGCGACGTCGACTACATGGACGTCTCGCCGCGCCAGATGGTCTCGGTCGCCACCGCGCTGATTCCCTTCCTGGAGCACGACGACGCCAACCGGGCCCTCATGGGTGCCAACATGCAGCGCCAGGCCGTCCCGCTGATCACCAGCGACAGCCCGATCGTCGGCACCGGCATGGAGTACCGCGCAGCGGTCGACGCGGGCGACGTGGTCGTCTCCGAGACCGCCGGTGTCGTCAAGTCGGTCTCCGCCGACCTGATCGAGACGATGAACGACGACGGCACGTACTCCTCGTACCGCCTCGCGAAGTTCAAGCGCTCCAACCAGGGCACCTGCATCAACCAGCGCCCGCTCGTCATCGAGGGTGACCGTCTCGAGGTCGGTACGCCGATCGCCGACGGCCCCTGCACCGACAAGGCCGAGATGGCGCTGGGCACCAACCTCCTCGTGGCCTTCATGCCTTGGCAGGGTCACAACTACGAGGACGCCATCATCCTGAGCCAGCGTCTGGTCCAGGAAGACGTCCTCACCTCGATCCACATCGAGGAGCACGAGGTCGACGCGCGTGACACCAAGCTCGGCCCTGAGGAGATCACCCGGGACATCCCGAACATCTCCGAGGAGGGTCTGGCCGACCTCGACGAGCGCGGCATCATCCGCATCGGCGCCGAGGTCACCCCCGGTGACATCCTCGTCGGCAAGGTCACGCCGAAGGGCGAGACCGAGCTGACCCCTGAGGAGCGTCTGCTCCGCGCGATCTTCGGTGAGAAGGCGCGCGAGGTGCGCGACACCTCGATGAAGGTCCCGCACGGTGAGTCCGGCACGGTCATCGGCGTCCGCGTGTTCAACCGCGAGGACGGCGACGAGCTCCCGCCCGGCGTCAACGAGCTGGTCCGCGTCTACGTGGCCCAGAAGCGCAAGATCTCGGTGGGTGACAAGCTCGCCGGTCGTCACGGCAACAAGGGCGTCATCGCCAAGATCCTGCCGGTCGAGGACATGCCCTTCATGGAGGACGGCACCCCGGTCGACGTGGTCCTGAACCCGCTCGGTGTCCCGCGTCGTATGAACATCGGTCAGATCCTCGAGCTCCACCTCGGTTGGCTCGCCAAGCAGGGTTGGGACCTCAACCTGCACGAGGACAAGTCCGACACCGCCTGGAAGCAGCGCCTGATCTCGATCGGCGCCGAGACGGGGGAGGCCAACTCCAAGGTCGCCACCCCGGTCTTCGACGGTGCGCGCGAGGACGAGATCACCGGTCTGCTGGGCTCGACCCTGCTGAACCGTGACGGTGACCGCGTGATCGACGAGACCGGAAAGGCCAACCTGTTCGACGGCCGCTCCGGCGAGCCGTTCCCGGACCCGGTCTCGGTCGGCTACATGTACATCCTCAAGCTCCACCACCTGGTTGACGACAAGATCCACGCTCGTTCGACCGGCCCGTACTCCATGATCACCCAGCAGCCGCTCGGCGGTAAGGCCCAGTTCGGTGGCCAGCGCTTCGGTGAGATGGAGGTCTGGGCGATGGAGGCGTACGGCGCTGCCTACGCGCTCCAGGAGCTGTTGACCATCAAGTCCGACGACGTGCCCGGTCGCGTCAAGGTCTACGAAGCGATCGTGAAGGGTGAGAACATCCCCGACTCCGGCATCCCCGAGTCGTTCAAGGTTCTCATCAAGGAGATGCAGTCGCTCTGCCTCAACGTCGAGGTGCTGTCGCAGGACGGTTCCCCCATCTCGTTGAAGGATGCCGAGGACGACGTCTTCCGTGCAGCCGAGGAGCTTGGCATCGACCTGTCCCGTCGCGAGCCCAGCTCCGTCGAAGAAGTTTGAGAAGGTAGGGAATCAACACAGTGCTCGACGTCAATTTCTTCGACCAGATCCAGATCTCCCTGGCCACCGCGGACTCCATCCGCGAGTGGAGCCACGGCGAGGTCAAGAAGCCCGAAACCATCAACTACCGCACCCTCAAGCCCGAGCGCGACGGACTCTTCTGCGAGAAGATCTTCGGCCCGACCCGGGACTGGGAGTGCTACTGCGGCAAGTACAAGCGCGTCCGCTTCAAGGGCATCATCTGTGAGCGTTGTGGCGTAGAGGTCACCCGCTCCAAGGTGCGTCGTGAACGGATGGGCCACATCGAGCTGGCCGCGCCGGTCACCCACATCTGGTACTTCAAGGGTGTCCCGTCGCGACTCGGCTACCTGCTCGACCTCGCCCCGAAGGACCTCGAGAAGGTCATCTACTTCGCGGCGTACATGATCACCTCCGTCGACGAGGACGCTCGCCACCAGGACATGTCCTCCTTGGAGAACAAGGTCGGCCTGGAGCGGGAGCGTCTCGAGAAGCGTCGCGACTCGATGATCGACGACCGTGCCAAGAAGCTCGAGGAAGACCTCGCAGCTCTCGAGGCCGAGGGCGCCAAGGCCGACCAGCGCCGCAAGGTGAAGGACGGCGCGGAGCGCGAGATGGCGGCAGTGCGCAAGCGCTCCGACATCGAGCTCAACCGCCTCGAGGAGATCTGGTCCACGTTCAAGAACCTCAAGGTCCAGGACCTGCTCGGTGACGAGATCCTGTACCGCGAGATGAAGAACTGGTTCGGCAAGTACTTCGAGGGCCACATGGGCGCCACGGCGATCCAGAAGCGCCTCCAGGACTTCGACATCGCCGCCGAGGTGGAGTCGCTGCGCGACACCATCGCCAACGGCAAGGGCCAGAAGAAGGTCCGCGCCCTCAAGCGCCTCAAGGTCGTCGACGCCTTCCGCAAGACCGGCAACCAGCCGATCGGCATGGTGCTCGACGCCGTCCCGGTCATCCCGCCGGACCTGCGTCCGATGGTCCAGCTGGACGGTGGTCGCTTCGCGACCTCCGACCTCAACGACCTGTACCGCCGCGTCATCAACCGGAACAACCGACTCAAGCGTCTGCTCGACCTCGGTGCGCCGGAGATCATCGTCAACAACGAGAAGCGCATGCTTCAGGAAGCTGTTGACAGCCTCTTCGACAACGGCCGTCGTGGTCGCCCGGTCACGGGCCCCGGTAACCGTCCGTTGAAGTCGATCTCCGACATGCTCAAGGGCAAGCAGGGTCGTTTCCGTCAGAACCTGCTCGGCAAGCGCGTCGACTACTCCGGTCGTTCGGTCATCGTCTCCGGTCCGCAGTTGAAGCTGCACCAGTGCGGTCTGCCCAAGCAGATGGCCTTGGAGCTCTTCAAGCCGTTCGTGATGAAGCGCCTGGTCGACCTGAGCCACGCGCAGAACATCAAGTCCGCCAAGCGGATGGTGGAGCGCGCGACCTCCGGTGGTCCTCGCTTCGCAGTGGTCTGGGACGTCCTCGAAGAGGTCATCACCGAGCACCCGGTCCTGCTGAACCGTGCGCCCACGCTGCACCGTCTCGGCATCCAGGCGTTCGAGCCCCAGCTGATCGAGGGCAAGGCCATCCAGATCCACCCCCTGGTCTGCACCGCGTTCAACGCTGACTTCGACGGTGACCAGATGGCGGTCCACCTGCCCCTGTCCGCCGAGGCCCAGGCCGAGGCCCGGATCCTGATGCTGTCGACGAACAACATCCTGAAGCCGTCCGACGGTCGCCCGGTGACGATGCCGACCCAGGACATGATCGTGGGTCTGTTCTTCCTGACCACCGATCGTGACGGTGAGCTCGGCGAGGGTCGTGCCTTCTCGTCGCAGGCCGAGGCCATCATGGCCTTCGACCGGGGCGAGATCACGTTGCAGTCGAAGGTCAAGATCCGTCTCAACGACATCATCTCGCCGACGGGCCTGCCGGTCCCCGCGGGCTGGAGCGAGGGCGACTCGATCACCCTCGACACCACCCTGGGCCGCACGATCTTCAACGACACGCTCCCGGCGGACTACGCCTTCGTCAACGAAGAGGTCGGCAAGAAGCGTCTCGGCACGATCGTCAACGACCTGGCCGAGCGCTACACCAAGGTCGAGGTCGCTGCTTCCCTGGACGCCCTCAAGGACGCCGGTTTCCACTGGGCCACGCGCTCCGGTGTGACCGTCTCCATCGACGACGTCACCACGCCGGACTCGAAGGCCGAGATCCTCTCGGGCTACGAGGCCAAGGCGGAGAAGGTGCAGAAGCAGTTCGAGCGTGGTCTGGTCACCGACGAGGAGCGTCGTCAGGAGCTCATCGAGATCTGGACCGAGGCCTCCAACGAGGTCGCGCAGGCGATGGAGAAGAACTTCGACCGTCGCAACCCGATCTACATGATGGTCGACTCGGGCGCATCCGGAAACATGATGCAGATCCGCCAGGTTGCCGCCATGCGTGGTCTGGTGGCCAACCCGAAGGGCGAGATCATCCCGCGCCCGATCAAGGCCAACTTCCGTGAAGGCCTCTCCGTGCTCGAGTACTTCATCTCGACCCACGGTGCTCGCAAGGGTCTCGCCGACACCGCTCTGCGTACCGCTGACTCGGGTTACCTGACCCGTCGTCTGGTGGACGTCTCGCAGGACGTCATCATCCGTGAGGACGACTGCGGCACCGAGCGTGGTCTGGTCAAGATCATCGGGGAGGTCCGTGAGGACGGCGTCGTCGTCAAGCACGAGAACGCCGAGACCTCGGCGTACGCCCGTGCGGCTGCCGTCGAGGTCACCCACCCGGAGAGCGGCGAGGTCCTCGCAGGCGCCGGTGAGGACCTGGGCGACGTCAAGATCGACGAGCTCGTCTCCGCAGGCATCATCGAGGTGAAGGTCCGCTCCGTGCTGACCTGCGACGCCAAGACCGGTACCTGCGCGAAGTGCTACGGCCGTTCACTGGCCACCGGCCTGCTGGTCGACATCGGTGAGGCCGTCGGCATCATCGCGGCCCAGTCGATCGGTGAGCCCGGCACGCAGCTGACCATGCGTACCTTCCACACCGGTGGTGTGGCCTCCGCGGACGACATCACGCAGGGTCTGCCCCGTGTGGTCGAGCTCTTCGAGGCCCGTTCCCCGAAGGGTATGGCTCCGATCTCGGAGGCTGCTGGCCGTGTCGAGATCGAGGACACGGACAAGTCGCGCAAGGTCATCGTGACCCCCGACGACGGGTCCGACCCGATCGAGTACCCGGTCTCGAAGCGTTCGCGTCTGCGTGTCACGGACGGCGACCACATCGAGGTCGGCGACCTGCTCACCTTCGGTACGCCGGACCCCAAGGAGGTCCTCCGGGTCCTGGGTATCCGTCGTGCGCAGCAGCACCTGGTGGACGAGGTCCAGCAGGTCTACCGCAGCCAGGGTGTGTCGATCCACGACAAGCACATCGAGATCATCGTGCGCCAGATGCTGCGTCGCGTCACGGTCATCGAGTCCGGCGAGACGAACCTGCTCCCGTCCGACCTCGTCGACCGTGCCCGCTTCGAGGAGGAGAACCGTCGCGTGGTCTCCGAGGGCGGCAAGCCGGCCTCGGGTCGTGCCGAGCTGATGGGTATCACCAAGGCATCGCTGGCCACCGAGTCGTGGCTCTCGGCCGCCTCCTTCCAGGAGACGACCCGAGTGCTCACCGACGCGGCGATCAACGGTCGTTCGGACTCGCTCCTGGGTCTGAAGGAGAACGTGATCATCGGAAAGCTCATCCCGGCCGGTACCGGTCTGGAGCGCTACCGCAACATCCGCGTCGAGCCGACCGAGGAAGCCCGTGCGGCTGCCTACCAGGTCACCGGCTACGACTACGACTACGACTTCGGACAGGGTGGCGGCCAGGCCGTCGCGCTGGACGACTTCGACTTCGGTTCCTACCAGAACTGATTCAGTCGCGCTTCACCCACGAGGGTCGGCTCCGCTCACGCGGGGTCGGCCCTCGTGCCATTTCGGTGCGATCACCCCCGGCCTGAGAGAATTCTGGGCGTGTCCGCCTCTGCGCCCTCTTTGCCCTCCCACACCGACGTCCTCGTCGTCGGCGCCGGTCCTGCCGGCTCCGGCGCCGCTGCCTGGGCCGCCCGTCACGGCCTGGAGACCCTCCTGGTCGACTCCGCGATCTTCCCGCGGGACAAGACCTGTGGCGACGGACTGACACCCCGCGCCATCCATGAGCTCCAGGCCCTCGGCCTCGAGGACTGGCTCCGCGCCCACACCGTCAACCAGGGGCTGCGCGCGCACGGCTTCGGACAGCGTCTCGAGCTGCCCTGGCCCGAGGTCAGCGGCGACCTCCCGACGTGGGGGTCGGCGGTGGCCCGCACCGAGCTCGACGACCACCTGCGTACGGCCGCGATCAAGTCCGGCGCCACCGCCATCGACGGCGCGAAGGCCGTCGACGTGGTGATGGACGGCGACCGGGTCGCCGCCGTCGTGCTGGACCACGACGGCGTACGCACCGAGGTCCGTTGCCGGTGGCTGGTGGTGGCCGACGGCGTACGTTCCCCCCTCGGCAAGATGCTGGGCCGGGAGTGGCACCGCGACACCGTCTACGGGGTCGCGGGCCGTTCGTACGTCACCTCCGAGCGCTCCGACGACCCGTGGATCTCCTCGCACCTCGAGCTGCGCGACGAGTCCGGCAAGGCGCTCTCGGGCTACGGCTGGGTCTTCCCGCTCGGCAACGGTGAGGTCAACCTCGGTGCGGGTGCCCTGGCGACCGCCGCGCGTCCCGCGGAGATTGCGGTGAAGCCACTGATGCGCTTCTACGCCGGGCAGATCCGCGACGAGTTCGCCCTCACCGGCGAGCTGCGGGCCGAGGCCTCGGCCCTGCTCCCGATGGGTGGTGCGGTCAGCAACGTCGCCGGGCGCAACTGGGCGCTCATCGGTGACGCGGCCGCGTGCGTCAACCCGCTCAACGGCGAGGGCATCGACTACGGACTCGAGACCGGTCGGGTGCTGGCCGACCTGCTCGCCTCCTTCGGCACCGCCCCTGAGCACTCCCTGCTCGAGGCCTGGCCCGCGCTGCTCACCGAGCGGTACGGCGAGGCGTTCTCGATCGCCCGGCGGCTCGCCGGTGTCGCCACCCGCCCCAAGGTGATCACCGCGCTGGGCCCGATCGGGATGCGCTCGGACTTCATGATGACCCTGGCCCTGCGCTGGATGGGCAACATCGTGACCGACGAGGACCGCGACCGGGCAGCACGCGTGTGGCGCTGGGCGGGCAGGCAGTCGATCGCTCGCGACGCGCGCCCCCCGTTCTCCTGAATCCGGCACTGCCAGCGGCGACGATGGGGCGCGTGGCGAACAGGGAGCTCGACTACCGGGTGGCGACAGCGCTGTGCCGGGGGGCCGTGCGCGCCCTCGGCGTACGGATCGAGACGCGCGGTGTGGAGCACGTCCCGACGGAGGGGCCAGTGATCATCGCCAGCACCCACGTCTCGTACGGCGACTCGTTGCCCATCGCGTTGGCGGCCCGCACGCGCGGCAGGTTCCCTCGCTTCCTGACGCGGCACGATGTGTGGCACCCGCGCGGGCTCACCGGTCCGATGACCCGGATGCAGCACGTCCCCGTCGACCGGGCGGCACCTGCGGGGGCCTATCTGCACGCCCGCCGGCTGCTGGCCGAAGGCCAGTCGATCGCGCTCTTCCCGGAGGCCGGGATCTCCTACTCGTACACGGTGCGCCCGTTGATGCGCGGGGTGGCCGCGCTGGCCCGCGAGACCGGGGCGCTGGTGATCCCGACCGCACTGTGGGGCATCCAACGGATCTACAGCGTCGGTCGCCCCGAGGGCGGAGTGCTGGGAGGCAAGGAGCCGTCCCCGGACTGGACCCGACGCCGCCGGGTGGACCTGCACTTCGGCGAGCCGCTCACGGTCGGGCCCGGCGAGGACCTCACCGAGTGGACCGTCAAGCTCGGGGTCCGCCTCACGGAGATGCTGGAGGGGTTGCAGACCTTGGCCCACCACCAACCGCGACCCGGGGAGTACGCGCCCTGGCACCCGGCCCACCTCGGCGGCCATGCCCCGTGTCGCGTGGAAGCAGCACAGTGGGACAACAGCCCTCGCAGCGCGGTCCCGGTCAGCTGGGGACCCCAACCCGAGACCCAACCCGAGACCCTGCGCGACGCGCCGGCCGGCGGCTCTGGGGTCATCGCCTAGGTTTGACCCATGAATTCCTCCGCTCTGCCGCGCCACCAACGGGTGGCCGCCTATGCGGTGATCCGGCGGACGTTGGCCTCCGGGGTGGACGAGATCCTGCTGAGTCGCGTGGCCGAACGCATCTCGCCCCAGGAGCGTTGGACGCTCCCCGGCGGCGGTCTGGACCATGGCGAGGACCCCCGTGACGCGGTGGTGCGCGAGGTCTACGAGGAGACCGGTCTGGAGGCGGCGATCGCGCCGACCGCGCGGGTCTACTCCGCCTATCTGCCCAGCGTGCGCCGCGACGGGCGGATGGTCGACTCCCACGCGTTGCGGATCGTCTACGAGGGATGGGTGGCGAAGGATTCGCCCGAGCCGCAGGTCATGGAGGTCGACGGCTCGACCGTCGAGGCGGCCTGGAAGCCGATCGACGACGTGCTCAGTGGACGCGTCCCGGTCTTCGCGATGGTCGCCCAGGCACTCGGAGACCTGCAGCCCACCCGGCTGCAGCGACTGGCGGCGTACGGCCTCGTCACCCGCGACGGTGACGCGGGCCCCGAGGTGTTGTTGACGAAGATCTCGGCGCGAGGCTTCCACTCCGGGTCCTGGACGTTGCCCGGCGGCGGGGTCGACCACGGGGAGTCTCCCGCGCACGCCCTGGCTCGGGAGATCCGCGAGGAGTGCGGCGTCGAGGCCGAGGTCGGAGCCCTCCTTGACGTGCACGACGTGCACTTCACCGGGACAGCTCCCGACGGTCGGCTCGAGGACTTCCACGGTGTCCACCTGATCTTCGCGGCCACGCTGGCCGCCGACGCCGAGCCCCACCTGGCAGAGGTCGACGGCACCACCGCCGAGGTGGCGTACGTCCCCCTGTCCCGGATCGAGGCCGGCGAGCTCCAGGTGCTCGACGTGGTCACCCATGCGCTCGGGCTGGTGGGCGCGGACGGAGACGAGGAGCCGGCATGACCCCAATGCGTTGGATGTGGCTGAGCCTGGTCTTCGCGATGACCGTGCTCGCGCTCTCCTGGCAGTCGATGCCGTCCGGTCGGATCCCGGTGCACTTCGGCGCGGGCGGCGAGGCCGACAACTGGGGCACCCGCAACGAACTCTGTGGCATCTTCGGCGGGATAGTGATCGCCCTGTGGGCCTTCATGGCGTGGCTGACCTCGGGGGCGGACCGCCTCCACTGGTCGATGATCAACATGCCGCGCAAGGAGTACTGGATGCTCCCGGAGAACGAGTCGCTCGCGCGGGCCCGGCTCGCCGAGGACATCGCACTGACCGGGGTCTGGTCGATGGCGCTGCTCACCGCGATGATGCCCCTGATGGTCCTCTCGGTACGCCGCGGCGACATGGGTGGCGGGTTGAGCGGGGCCGCGATCGCGGTCATCGTGGTGCTGACCGCCGCCGGTGCCGTGGGTATCTGGCAGCGGCAGAAGTTCTACCGCGACGTCCCCGAGGTCTGATGAGCCCGACCGCGGCGACCGGCAGTGACGAGCTCGTCGCAGCCCTGCGTCGCGCCGGGCTCACGGACATCGGCGCCACGGACCTGGACCGCGCCCTCTACTCCGCGGATGCGTCGCTCTACCGGGTGCTGCCGCAGGTCGTCGTACGCCCGCGCCACACCGACGAGCTGGCAGCCGTGCTGGCCGTGGCCCGCGAGTCGCGTACGCCGCTGACGATGCGAGGCGCGGGCACCTCGATCGCCGGCAACGCCATCGGCACCGGCATCGTTGTGGACACCTCGCGGCACCTCAGCGCGATCCGGAGCCTCGACATCGAGGCGGGCCTGGCGGTCGTCGAGCCCGGCGTCGTCCACGCCGACCTCCAGCAGCGGGCGCTGGCCGCGGGCTGGCGCTTCGGCCCGGACCCCTCGACGCACACTCGTTGCACCATCGGCGGGATGATCGGCAACAACGCGTGCGGCTCCCGGGCGCTGGGGCATGGACGTACGAGCGACAACGTCGGGGCCCTCGACGTGCTCTGGGGGACCGGCGAGGCCGCGCGACTGGCCCCGGGAGAGCCGTTGAGCGGAGTCGCTGCCGAGCTGGCGGCGTTGGTGGCTGGCGACCTGGGCCACGTCCGTACGCACTTCGGTCGCTTCTCCCGACAGGTCAGCGGCTACTCCCTCGAGCACCTGCTGCCCGAACGACTCCGCCCGGAGCGCTTCGTGGTGGGCTCCGAGGGCACGCTCGCCCTGGTCACGGCCGCGACCGTACGTCTGGTGCGCGAGGCCCCCGTCCGGCACCTCGTGGTGCTCGGGTATCCGTCGATGGTCGACGCCGCCGATGCGGTCCCGGCGCTCCTGGAGGTGCCGGGGCTGGTGGCCTGCGAAGGGCTCGACTCCCGGATCGTCGCCCTGGTGCCGTCGGCGCCCCCACTGCCGCGCGGCGGTGGATGGCTCTTCGCGGAGATCGTGGGTGACGATCTCGGGCAGGTGGGGGAGCGGGTACGCACCCTCGTCGCGACCGCCGGGGCGTTGGCGGCCGAGGTGGTGACGGACGCGGGCGCGCAGACACGCCTGTGGCGGATCCGTGAGGACGGCGCGGGGTTGGCCGCCCGCTCGCTGGCTCGACCGGCCCTTTCGGGGTGGGAGGACGCCGCGGTGCCGCCGGAGAAGTTGGGCGCCTGGCTGCGCGAGTTCGAGGCACTGCTCGTCGAGCACCGTCTCAACGGGGTGCCGTACGGCCACTTCGGCGACGGTTGCGTGCACGTCCGCATCGACTTCGACTTCAGTGACGGGCCGGCACGCTTCCGCGACTTCGTCACCGCCTGCGCCACCTCGTTGGTCGCCCACGGTGGTTCGTTGTCGGGCGAGCACGGCGACGGCCGGGCCCGCTCCGAGTTGTTGCCGCTGATGTACGACGAACGCTCGCTCGCGCTCTTCTCCGCGGTCAAGGCGATCGCCGACCCCGACAACCTGCTCAACCCCGGCGTCCTGGTCGACCCTGTGCCCTTCGACGCCGACCTGCGACCCGCCAGAGCTGTCCGTACGGTCCCCGGCCTGCGCCTGGTCGACGACCTGGCCGCCGAGGCCCACCGCTGCACCGGGGTCGGCAAGTGCGTCTCGGCCCACTCGCCCGGTGTCATGTGTCCGTCATGGCAGGCGACCCGGGACGAGAAGGACTCCACCCGCGGCCGGGCGCGGGTGCTGCAGGAGGCGCTCGACAGCCGCGGGAGCCTGGACGGGCTGGCGGACGACGCGGTCGCAGCAGCCCTCGACCTCTGCCTCTCCTGCAAGGCCTGCGCGAGCGACTGTCCGACCGGCGTCGACATGGCCACGCTCAAGTCGGAGGTCCTCGCCCAGCGACACCGTGGGATCCGCGGCTGGCTGAGGCGGCCGCGTACGCACCACACGCTGGGTCGCCTGCCGGCGCTGCTCGACTCACCCCTGCGACGGCTCCTCCCGCTGGCTGCAGGCAGGGGCCCGGTGGCGCGGATCGCCAAGGCAGCCGCCGGCGTCGACCAGCGCCGCGGCCTTCCGGAGCTGGCGCCGACGACCCTGCGCTCGGGAGCAGAGCAGGTGGAACAGCCCGACGTGTGGATCTGGGCCGACACCTTCACCGACCATTTCGGGCCCGCCACCGCGCACGCCGCCATTCGTGTGCTTGCCTCGATCGGACTCACGGCCTCGGTGATCGACGACCGCGCCTGCTGCGGACTGACGTACATCAGCACGGGTCAGTTGGAGGCCGCCACCCGCAATGTCGACGCCCTGGTCCAGACGCTGGGGCCGTACGCCGCCAGTGGCAGCCCGATCCTGGCGCTCGAGCCCTCCTGCCTGGCCACGCTGCGCAGTGACGCGCTGCGGCTGGCGAGCGACCCGGCTGCGGCGCGCGGGGTGGCGTCAGCGGCGGTGACGTTGGCCGAGCTGCTGACTCGCCACGACTACGTGCCGCCTGACCTCACCGGCGTACGGCTGGTTGCGCAGCCGCACTGCCACCAGTACGCGGTGCTCGGGTGGGAGGCCGACGAGGCGTTGCTGCGCCGAGCCGGTGCCGAGGTCGTACGGGTCGACGGTTGTTGCGGGCTGGCTGGCAACTTCGGGGTGGAGCGTGGACACCACGAGGTCTCGGTCGCGGTGGCGGAGACCCACCTGCTGCCTGCGTTACGCGCTCACCCCGACGCGATCGTGCTGGCCGACGGGATGTCGTGCCGGACCCAGGTCGAGGACCTGGCAGACCGCCGCGCGTTGCACCTGGCCGAGCTCCTGGCGGGTCACACGCCGCCGAGGCCATGAGCCGTGGTGTTGCCCGGAAAACGATCAGTGCGGTGGATTGGTGTCACTGGGTGACACCAATCCACCGCACAGTGGGTTTTCGGCGCCGGGTGTGAGGATGCCGGTGGACGTGCTGAGGCTCAGTGCGAGCCGAGGGCCCGGCGCCCGATGATCGTGAGGCCGCTGACCGCGTCGACCAGCAGGAAGCTGGCGCCGCCCACGAGAGCCCGCCTGGCACCCGCGCCCGTGCCGGCGCGACGGCTCCGGGCCAACAGTGCGGCACCGGCCACGGTCTCCACGGCCACGGTGGCCACGCCCAGCGGGGTGGATCCGTAGACCTTGGCGTAGAACTTGCCGATCGGGGTGCGACGGGAGACCTCTGAAGCTGGGGCATCGACGTAACGGACCACCGTGTCGAGCAGCGCACGCCAGCCCGAGGAGAACTCGACCCGAGTCGGAGCGGTGAGCTCGCGGCGACCCTCGAGGAGATCTCCGGCCAGGGTGGGCAGTCCCATCGCGGCGAGCACCCGGTTGACCCAACGGTCGTCCATCGGGCTCTGCAGCGCGTCGGTCAGGGCTGTGGCGTCGAGGTCGCGGAAGCGCCGGGTGGTGAGCAGCGCGACGGTGTCGGAGTCGGGGGAGAGGTGGGGGTTGGTCAGCTCTGCCAGGCCGGCGTGGTCGACCTCGGCCGCAGTGAACGTCGCCGTCAGGTCCGGCCGACGGGTCAGGAAGAGACCGACCGGATCGTTCCAGGCAGTGAGCACCTGGATGTGCCGGGTGTCGTCGACCCGGGAGAGGCGTACGGCCGGCAGGTCGCCGGGCATCCAGCCGTGCTCGGAGAGGTCGACCCAGGCATCGTCGAAGTGGATCACGGTCCAGCCGTCCTCGTGACCGGCCGAGAGGGAGGACTTCAGCGAGTGGGCGAGGGCGGGCAAGGAGCTCTCCACCACGCGGGAGACGAGTACGTCGTGGGTGGGGTCGCTCTCCTGCTCACCGATGAGGGCTTCGAGGTCGAACCCTTCCGGCCCCTCGCCATCCTCGTCGAACACGCGCGCCGGGTCCTCGAAGTAGTCCCCGGCGATCTCGAGGTCGAGACCCAGGATTTCGGCGAGTTCGGGACCGAAGCGGCTCAGTGGTGCTCCCGCAGCGACCTTGCCGTCCCGTACGACCTGGATCCGCTCGACGTCGTCGAGCAGGAGCACGATGCTGCACAGACCTTCGACGCCGGGGTCGCTCGACTGGACCGCGCCGAGCACCCGCTGCTCCCGCAGGTGACGCAGCACCGCCTCGTGGTCGATCCGGCCCTCGACGTCGGGGTGCAACCAGCCGAGGAAGGGTCGCAGGGTGACTGCGGCGGGCGAGATGCTCATGGAGCGAGCCTAGCGACCGGGCCCACCAGGTCCAGCGGGTTCTGGGCTCCGCCGCCGGCGGAGCAGCAGCACGGTGTCCGCCACGGCATCGACCACGAGCGCCAGCACCGTCACCCAACCCAGCCAGTACCACCAGGGACGTTCGTCAGTACCGAGCAACCAGTTGGTCATGAAGCCGGCCAGCGCGAGTTCGAGAAGGATCACCACGACCGTCAGCACGGGGAAGCGGAGGAGCGCGAGCTGCAGACGACCTCCGAGACCGCGCCGGCTCCACTCCTCTTCGTCCGCCGATCCGCGCTCGCCCAGCGCACTGCGCAGGACTTCCTTCAGGCCCTGGGGTTCCACCCGCGCAGGGGCGGCGAGGATGGCGCGGCCCTCGTGGATGTCGGCCGCGTGGGTCGGAAGGCCCAGGGCGGTCAGGACCCGAGCGGACCAGTGCTCGTCGTCGGGGGCCACCAGGGCTTCGCGCAGCAGCATCTCCTCGGCGTGAGGCAGGTGTGGCGACTCGAGCAGCGCCTCGATGACGGCCTCGGGGGTGACATGACGGACCGCGAACTCGTCGAGCATGGCGCGCATCGCCGGCTCCTCGACGGTCTCGGGTGCTTGGGTGAGGGCCCAATGCTCCTGGCGCGACAGGGTCGTGCCCGGCAGCACCCCGCGAGCCAGCAGCACGCTCAGGTGGCGCCGACCCCCGATCAGGCTCAGCGCCACCACGGGCAGCTCGGGCTTCGTGAATCCGTGCTCGTGCAGAGTCGCCGACGGCTCCTCGAAGGCGACGACGACGTAACCCTCGGCGCGCTCCCAGATGAAGGGGCAGCCGACGTCACGGGCCAGCATCGGCAGCAGATCGGGGTCGAGCCGGGCCAGCAGCACGTCGGGCGGGTTCGTGTTGGCGGGGTCGGGGCGTTCGTCGGAGTCGAGCACCGCCTGCCAGTCGTCCTCCATGCTGGGAGGAGTCACCAGCGTCTGTTCATCGGTGAGCATGATCGCGCCCCTGGTGGCCTCCGCGACCTCGGCGAGCGCATCGACGAGAAGTTGCGCGGTGCCCGGCACCACGAGCGGACGCCGCTCTTGGGCCGCCACCACCAGCGGGAGGTCTCCGGTCGAGCTGGGGGCCCCCACCGCGCCGCTGAGCCCCGCCGCGCGCAGGGTCGTCGCGACCTCGTCGGGGCGCAGGATCCGGTCGGGGTGGGGCCGGAACCAGCCAGCGATCTGCACGATGTCTGGGTTCATGGGCCGCGAGTCTAGGATCGGAGGCATGTCCCCCCGCCAGCGTCGTCTCATCATCCCGGTGTCGTTGGGGGCCCTCGTCCTGCTCGCCATCATCGCCGCGCTCGTGAAGTAGGGGGTGGACGATGGCTGCTGAACCTCTCCTCCGAGCGCTGATGCGGATGCGCATGCTGATCCTCGACCCCGACGTGCTGGTCAAGGCGGTGGCCTCAGGTCGCCAGAAGGGCACCCAGCCCGCGTGGAAGCGCGTCGAGCTGCGGTGGGTCGACCTCAAGGCCGGTCGTCACCTGCAGGTCGTGCGTTATGACGAGACCCAGGCCCACACCTCCAACCACGCCCCCGATGGTGACCTGCGCGAAGTGCTGGACACCCTGCTCGACGAACCGTTCGGCAACTGGCACGTCGAGACCACCACCGAGCAGCACCAGATCCGGGTGACCAAGAAGCTCGAGGCGATGGTGCACACCTCCGCGCGCGCCGAGGAGGTCGAGGTCGCCCGCGGCCACGACCGCGACAAGGAGCGCCTGCTCTCCGAGGACGACCCGGTGCTCGTCGCCGTCGGCATCTCCACGGCAGAGGGCAAGATCAAGCCGACGCGGCAGGCCAAGTACCGACAGGTGGAGGAGTTCCTCCGGCTGCTGGACTCGTCGATCAGCGATGCGTTGGCGAAGGGCAACCTGCGCCGCGGCACCCCCGAGGAGCCGCTGCGGATCGTCGACCTCGGTTGCGGCAACGCCTACCTGACCTTCGCCGCCCAGCGCTACCTCACCCACGTACGCAAGTTGCCCGTCGTCGTCACCGGCGTCGACGTCAAGCAGCAGTCGGCTGACCACAACACCCGGGTCGCGGCCGAGCTGGGGATCGAGGCCACCTTCGTGGTCGGCTCGATCGCCGACGCCGCGCTCGAACAGGCCCCCGACGTGGTCCTCGCCCTGCACGCCTGCGACACGGCCACCGACGAGGCCCTGGCCCGGGCCGTCGAGTGGGGCGCCTCGCTGGTGCTGGCCGCCCCGTGCTGCCACCACGACGTCGCCGCGCAGCTGCGCAAGGCCCCGACCCCGGCCCCGTACGCCGCCCTCACCCGCCACGGCATCCTGCGCGAACGCTTCGCCGACACCCTCACCGACGGGTTGCGGGCATCGCTGATGCGCCTCGAGGGCTACCGCGTCGACGTGGTCGAGTTCGTCGAGTCCGCCCACACCCCGCGCAACACCCTGCTCCGGGCGACCCGCACCGGCGGGAAGGTCAAGGGCGATGGCGTGCGCAAGGAGTACGAGGAGCTGGTGTCGACGTGGGGCATCACCCCGAAGCTGGCCGAGTTGCTCGACGGAGCTGACTCCCGTGACGAGCAGGACGCGACGCAGGGCTGAGGGCGCGCTGGTCGCCCTCGTCCTCACAGTGCCGTTCGCGCTCGGCGCGGCCAGCGCCGACGAACCGCCGGAGGCCAAGGAGGCCTTCACGGTCACCGACCACCGCATCGTCGAATCGTCGGGGCTCACGGCCCAGGAGATCGACGGACGCACCCTCTTCACGACCGTCAACGACAGCGGCGACGAGGCGCGGGTCTTCACGCTCGACCCCGACACCGGAGACACGGCCGGCGTGACCACCTGGTCACCAGGGCCCAGGGACATCGAGGCGCTCACCCCGGCCAGCGATGGTCACGTCTGGGTCGGCGACATCGGGGACAACGGGTTCGATCGGGCCTCGATCATCCTGACTCGGGTGCCGGTCGGCGAGGGAGATCGCACGGCACGGTCACCGCAGCGTCGCGAACTGGTCTATCCGGACCGTCCGCGCGACGCGGAAGCGCTGCTGCGCCATCCGCAGAACGGCCGGCTCTTCGTCATCACCAAGGGGGCGATGGGCGGTCAGGCGTACGCAGTCCCGCCGACCGATGACGGTAAGGCCGAGGGACCCCAGGAGCTCGTGCTGGAGGCCGACGTCCCGCCCCTGGTCACCGACGGTGCGTTCCTGCCGTCGGGCGACTTCGTCCTGCTGCGCAACTACACGCACGCCCAGCTGTTGAGCTATCCGAGCTGGGAGGTGCTGGGCAGTTTCGAGCTCCCCAAGCAGCCCCAGGGGGAGGGGCTGGCCGTCTCCGAGGCCGGCGACATCTTCATCAGCACCGAGGGACGGGACCGACCGGTGCTGAGGGTGGAGCTGCCGCCGGAGCTGCAGGAGCGGACAGGCCTCACCCCGAGCGGGATCTGGGCACGGCTCCGGGCCTTCTTCGCGCGCCTGGGCTGAAGACGTACGGGCCGAGTCGGCCAGGCTCAGGGAGTCGGGCGCGGTTCGGCGAAGACGGCCGCGCGACGCTCCAGGAACGCTGCGCGTCCCTCGGCGAAGTCGGCGCCGGCCAGCAGGTCGACCTGGATCTCCGCCTCTGCGGAGAGCAGCTCGTCCAGGGTGCCGCCGCACTCAGCCATCAGGCGCTTGGTGCCGGCCGTGGCGGGCGCGGAGAATCCCGCGAGGCGTGATGCCAGCTCCAGGGCTCGGTCCAGGGCGGTGCCGTCGGAGACGACCTCGTCGACGAGACCGATGCGTTCGGCCTCCTCGGCGCCGATGGTGCGGGCGGTGAGCAGCAGGGTCCGTGCGCGCCCGGGCCCGACCCGGCGCGGCAGCGTCCAGGAGAGGCCGGTGTCGGCGACGAGCCCGATCCTGGCGAACGAAGCGGAGAACCGCGACGACCGCCCGACCACGACGAGGTCGCCCGCACAGGCCAGGGAGAGACCGAGCCCGTACGCCCCACCTTCGACGGCGCTGATCACGGGCAGGCCCGTGCCCACCAGCAACTGGGCGATCTGGTTGACCAGATCGAGGCGCTCCCGGCTGACCGCAGGGTCGGGGGACATCGAACTGATGTCGCCGCCTGCGGAGAAGACCTCACCGGCCCCGGTCAGCACCACCGCTCGGCAGCCGGGGTCGGCATCGGCGTCGCGGAGGGCAGCGAGCAGCTCACGACGGTCGGGCAGGTTCAGCGAGTTGCGGCGCTCGGGGCGGTCGAGGGTGAGGACGCGTACGCCGTCGCGGTCCTCGACCCGCACTGCGGGCCGCTCGGACGTGGCGGGGGTGGAGCTGCTGGTGCTCGTGGGGGTCCCCATCGTGGCGCTCACTGCCCGGCCGTGCGGAGCAGCTGCTTGGCGATGATGAGCTTCTGGACCTCGCTGGTGCCCTCGTACAGGCGGAAGAGTCGGGCGTCGCGGTAGAACCGCTCGACCGGCACCGACCGCATGTAGCCCATGCCACCGTGCACCTGGACGGCCCTGTCGGCCACCCGACCGACCATCTCGGTGCAGAAGAGCTTGCAGCTGGAGGGGGCGAGACGCTGGTCGCTCCCGTCGTCGTAGGACTTGGCGGCCTCGATCACCATCGCGTGGCCTGCGTACGCCTCGGCCTCGGAGTCGGCGAGCAGGGCCTGGACGAGCTGGAACTCAGCGATCGGGGTCCCGCCCTGACGGGTGACAGCGGCGTAGTCGACGCTCTCCTTGATCAGGCGCTTCGCCATGCCGACGCTCAGCGCGGCGATGTGCAGGCGACCCTTGGCGAGCGAGCGCATGGCGGCCCCGAAGCCCTCGCCCTCCACGCCGCCGACCAGGTCGGCTGCCGGGACCCGTACGTCGGAGAAGAAGACCTCCGAGGTGGTGGCGCCCCGCTGACCCATCTTGGCGTCCTTGGGGCCGATCTCGATGCCCTCGCTCTTCGCGTCGACGGCGAAGACCGAGATGCCCTTCGTGCCGGAGGTCGAGTCGTCGGTGCGGGCGAAGACCATGAAGAGGTCGGCGTCAGGCGCATTGGTGATGAAGCGCTTGTTCCCGTTGAGCAGGTAGTCGCCGTCGTCGGTGCGGATCGCCCTGGTGCGGATGCCGCTGGGGTCGGATCCGGCCTCGGGCTCGGTCAGGGCGAAGGAGGCGACGGTCTCGCCGGAGGCGAGGGCGGGCAGGTAGCGCTGCTTCTGCTCCTCGGTGCCGAAGTTGACGAGCACCTGGCCGGCGATGCCGTTGTTGGTGCCGAACATCGAACGGAAGGACGGCGTGGTCCAGCCGACCTCCATCGCGAGGCGCACCTCCTCGGACATGCTGAACCCGAGGCCGCCGTACTCCTCGGGGATGGCGTAGCCGAAGAGGCCCATCTCGGCGGCCTGCTTGCGGATCCGGTCGGGGATCCGGTCGGTCTCCTCGATCTCCTCCTCGGCCGGCACGACCTCGCGGCGGACGAACGTGCGGACGGCGTCCAGGATTGCTGCGAACTCTTCGTTCTCCATGACGGACTCCTCGTGCTCTCTGGGCGGTGCTGCCCGGGCGGGTCGTGCTGCGGGATGTGCGCGGTGGTGGAGGTGGTGGAGGTGGCTCAGCCGACGGGCTCGGCGGCCTCGGCGAGCCCGATGGCCCCGGATTCACGGAGCCGGTCGATCTCGTCGGCGCCCAGCCCGAACTCGCTCAGCACGGCAGCCGTGTGCTCGCCCAGGCCGGGGATGGCCCCCATCGGGAGCTCGACGTCGCGGAACGTGGTCGGGGGCAGCAGGGCGCGCAGGGGGCCCGACGGGCTGTCGATCTCGCGCCACCGGTCACGTGCGGAGAGCTGCGGGTGGTCGATGAGCCCCTGCATGTCGTTGATCTGGGCCGCGGGGACACCGGCCGTGGCCAGCCGGGCGTCGAGCTCCTCGGTGGTGAAGCCCGCCGTGAGCTCGCCGACCACCCGGTCGCACAGGGCGCGGTTGGCCACCCGGAGCATGTTGGTGGCCAGGTCGGGGTGGGTGACGAGGTCCGGGCGGCCGAGGACCTCGGCCAGCGCGGCCCATCCGCGGTCGTTCTGGACGCCGATCAGGATCTCGCCGTCGCTGGTGGGGAACGCGTCGTACGGCGCGATCGAGGCGTGGCTCAGACCCATCCGCGGGATCTGGTGGCCGGAGTACATCTGCATGTACATCGGGTGTCCGAGCCATTCGGCGGTCGCGTCGAACATGGAGACGTCGACGACGGCGCCCTCACCCGTACGGGCGCGGCGCAGCAGCGCGGCGAGCACCGACTGGGCGGTGTAGAGGCCGGCGGCGATGTCGGCGCTCGGGACCCCGGTCTTGGTCGCGGTGTCCGGGGTGCCGGTCACCGAGATGAGTCCGGCCTCGGCCTGGATGAGCATGTCGTAGGCCTTGCGGTCACGGCGCGGGCCGTCGGTGCCGTAGCCGGAGATGTTGACGACGACCAGGCCGGGGTTGTCGGCACGCAGCTGTTCCCCGTCGAGACCGAGACGCGCGGCAGCGCCCGGAGCGGAGTTCTGGACGAAGACGTCGGCGCCGGCGATGAGTCGCTGGGCGGCCGACAGGCCTGCAGGGTCCTTGAGGTCGAGGGCGACCGACTCCTTGCCGCGGTTGAGCCACACGAAGTGCGAGGCGATGCCGCGTACGGCGTGGTCGTAGTTGCGGGCGAAGTCGCCCTCGCCGACGCGCTCGATCTTGATCACGCGAGCGCCCAGGTCAGCGAGGTGACGGGTGGCCAGCGGCGCCGCCACGGCCTGCTCGAGGGCGACGACGGTGATGCCGGCGAGGGGGAGCGCGGGGTCAGCGGTGTGAGCCATGTCTCCACCATGCTGTGTCCCATTGGGCCATGTCCAATACTCAATCAGGCGCTCATTGTGTTCATTCGGACATCAATTGGTGTAGGAAGGGGGTATGGAGTTCCACCACCTCAAGGCCTTCCTCGCCGTTGCCGAGGAGCTGCACTTCGGTCGCGCGGCCGAACGGATGCACATGGCCCAGCCGCCCCTGAGCCGGACCATCAAGCAGTTGGAACGGGAGCTGGGGGCCCAGCTCTTCGAGCGGACGACCCGCAGCGTCCGACTGACCACCGCCGGCCAGGCCCTGGTCCGGCCTGCCACGGACGTACTCGAGGGAGTGCGGGTTGCCAGGTCGGCCGTGCGCGCGGCCGGGGTGGGGGAGACAGGACGGGTCAGACTCGGCTTCGCCGGACCCTCCTCGCACGTGCTGATCAGCCAGTTGGCCAGGATCGTGCGTCAGCGGCACCCGGGGATCGAGCTCAGCCTGCAGTCGGTCACCTACGCCTACGAGGGGCTGCGGGAGGTGGTGGACGGCGCCATGGACCTGGCGTTCGTCCGGTTCTCGGTGCAGCCCGTGGGCATCGTCTCCCGGGTGGTGGCCGCGGAGCGCTACGTGCTCGCCGTGCCGACCGGACATCGGCTGGCCGGCCGCGAGGAGGTCAGCATGGCCGACTGTCGTGAGGAGGCCTTCGTCGCGCTCCCGGCAGACCCGGGCTCCAGCGTGCGGGACGCCTTCGTGCGCTCCTGCCACGAAGCAGGCTTCGCCCCGGACATCGTGCAGAGCGCCCCCGACTCGTGGACTGCGATCGCGCTCGTCGCTGCCGGGGTGGGGGTCACCTTCACCGTGGACACCGCGGTGGCCAACATGCAGGCCGACGGGATTGCCGTTGTGCCCCTGGTGGAGGGCCGCGACCCGGTCTACGCCCGGTTGGCGTGGCGCGAGGGCGACAACAATCCCGCGCTGCGTGAGGTGCTGATCGCCTCGGAGGAGGCCCTGCCCACGCCCGAGGGTGCGCCGGTCGGGTTCTGACCCGCCGATGCTGAGGAATCAGGCGAGGCGGACCAGCCCGACCTGGCTGGCGGTGACCAGGTGCTCGCCGTGGTGGTCGTGGATCCGCCCCTCGCCAAGGGTGCGCCCGTGCGCGACCGCGCGGACGTCGCTGTCGAACTGGTGCCACTGGCCCAGGTCCGGGTGGGCGTGCCAGGTCAGCGTGTGGGTGAGGCTGAGGATCCGGCTGCCCGGGGCGTGGCGCTGGGAGCCCAACGCCCGGAAGGCTCCCTCGAGGATGCTCATGTCGCTCACGTAGGCGAGGACCGCAGCGTGGATCACCGGGTCCTCAGGGAGCGGACCCGTGGTGCGGAGCCACGCGGACTGGTGGTCCTGCGCGGGCGTCGTGGTGACGTACGGCGGGGTCTCGGTGTGGCGGAAGTGGACCGGCCGCTCGGCGCGCCACCACAGGGGGATCCGCTCGTCGTCGCCAAAGCGTTCGATCAGGTCGGGGAGTTCGTCCGGTCCCGGGACCCGGCGTGGTTCGGCGGGCCGGTGGTCGACCAGGTCCTCGCGGATCGTGCCCCAGCGTGACAGCGCGGTGAACCGCTCGGAACCGTCCGGGGCGACCAGCGTGGTGCGCCGGGTGGTGAGGCTCGGGGCGTCGGAGACGTGCTCGACCCGCCAGCGCAACGGCTCGTCGGTGGGCACGCCGGCGACGAAGTCGGCCTGGAGGGTGAACGGGCGGTGGTTGCTCGGCACCGAGCGGCCGGCGGCAACGACGGCCTGGGCGAGGAGCAGGCCGCCGAAGACCCGGTCCTCGGGGTGCTGCTGGGCGCGGCCCACGACGAAGTCGCCGGTCTCGGTGAGGTCGAGAAGGCTGAGCAGTTCGTCGAGCGTGACGGCGGCACTGGGGGCGGTCTTCACGGGGGGATTCCTTCCGTAGCGAGAGTGACGAGGATAACCCGATTGAGACACGACAACCGGTCAGTAGATATTGGTTGATACCTGTGCGACATCAATGGGAGCCCTACAAAGTATTGGCATTGTGGGCGGTTCGTCATGGACAGTGATCTGAGACACAGGGCTCGACCAGGGTCCACATGATGAAGGGAACAACCATGAGGAAGCCTGTCATCGGGACCGCGCTGGCCACGGCCGCCGCACTCACCCTCGCTGCCTGCGGAGGCGCGGAGACCACCGAGGGAATGCCCGATCAGATCGTCTGGTCCACCTACGGGACCGGCACCTCGACCTACGCCGACGTCGCCGCCGTCGCTGACGCGATCACCTCCAACGAGGGCACGAACGTCCGCGTCATCACCTCCGACACCGCGGTCGGCCGTCTCACTCCGTTGCGCGAGGAGCAGGCACAACTGGCCCGCACCGGTGACGAGTACATCTTCGGCTTCGAGGGCAACTACGACTTCGCCACCAAGGACTGGGGTCCCCAGGACCTGCGGGTCGTGTGGGCTCCCGTCGCTCCGCACGGGCTCATGGTCAAGGACGACTCCGGCATCGCGAACTTCGAGGACCTCAAGGGCAAGAAGTTCCCGCGGATCACCGCCAACCCCTCGGTCAACAACAAGCTCGAGGCGTTCCTCGCCTACGGCGGGCTCACCTGGGACGACGTCAAGGTGGTCGAGGTCGGTTACAGCGACCAGCCCGGTGCGTTGCAGAACGGCAAGATCGACGTGCTCTTCCAGCAGGTCTACGGCGCCTCCCTCTACGAGCTCGAGTCCGCCTTCCCGGTCCGTTGGCTGAGCATGGACGACACCAGCGCGGAGAAGGTCGCAGCCGTCGAGGAGATCGCTCCCTCCGTCGAGATCGGTGAGTTCACCGACGCACCCGGCCTCGAGGACGGCGAGAGCGCCAAGGGGATGATGTACACGGTGCCCGTCGTCGCCTACGAGGACGCGGACGCGGACGAGATCGAGGCCATCGTCGCCGCGATCAACGACAACTACGACTCCTACAAGGACGCCACCGCCACCACGACCGCCTGGAACCTCGACCAGGTGCAGGCCGGTCCCAGGGAAGTGCCGTTCCACGAAGGACTGATCGCCTACCTCGAGGCGAACGACGCCTGGAGTGACGAGGCAGCCGCGCAGCAGGAGGCCCTCGTCGAGCGGGCCGACCAGCTCGACGACGCGTGGGACGAGTTCGTCGAGACCGAAGGCGCCGACGACAACGTCCACGACGCCTGGGTCGCCTGGAAGAACAAGAACCTGGAGAACTGATGACCGAGACCAACGTCCTCATCGAGGCGGAGGAGGAGCACGGCTCCGTCGCCCGCTGTCGGGGAGTCTGGCGCTGGGTGGTGATCACCCTGACCCTCATCGGTGTCGCCATCACCATCAGCCAGGTCTTCTACTGGAACCCCTTCGGCGGCGGCATGCTGCGCAGTACGTTCCTCTACTACGTCCTCGCCTCCTTCCTGCCGATCGTCTTCCTGACCTTCCCGATGCGGGCAGCCCAACGCCACTCGGTGCCCTGGCACGACGTCGTCCTCGCCGCGGCCGCGCTGGCCGTTCCGCTCTGGTTCGGCCTCAACGCCGAGAACATCCTCAACCAGGGCTGGGACTACGGCGGTCCGACCACCGCACTCGTCGCCTCGTTCGTGCTGTGGGGCCTGGTCCTGGAGGCCCTGCGCCGCACGGCAGGCCTGGTCGTCACGATCATCGCGGGCGTCTTCTCGGTCTACCCGCTCTTCGCCTCGCAGATGCCGATCGACTTCCTCACCGGCATCGAGTTCGACCTCCAGGGTGCGGCGCGCATGCACGCGATGGGCGTGGACTCCATCCTGGGCCTGCCGTTGCAGACCGCCGCCGGCATCCTGGTCGGCTTCCTGCTCTTCGGCGTGGTGCTGCAGTCGGTCGGTGGCGGAGCGTTCTTCCACGACCTCGCGCAGTCGCTGCTGGGGACCCGTCGCGGCGGCTCGGCCAAGGTCGCAGTCGTCAGCTCGGCCAGCATGGGCATGATGAGCGGCAGCGCCGTCTCCAACGTGCTCACCACCGGCCCGCTGACCATCCCCGCGATGAAGCGCAGCGGTTTCTCGGGTGAGTACGCAGCCGGTGTCGAGGCGACCGCCTCGTCCGGTGGCTCCATCACCCCGCCGATCATGGGCACCGCCGCGTTCCTGATGGTCTCCTTCGTGGGAGTGCCCTACAGCGAGATCGCGATCGCGGCCTCCATCCCGGCGCTGCTCTACTACCTCGGCATCTTCACCCAGGTCGACGCCTACTCGGCGCGCCGCGGGTTGCGCGGACTCAAGCGCTCCGAGCTGCCGAAGTTCCTGGGGACCCTGCTGCGCGGTTGGCCGTACGTCATGGCGCTGGCCGCCCTGACCTTCCTGCTGGTCGTCTACCGCCGCGAGGCGCAGGCCCCGTTCATCATCGCCGCCGCCCTGCTCGTCTACACGATGATCCGGCGTACGGACCGTCTCACGGTCCGTGGCCTGGCCGACGTGATCTTCAAGTCCGGTCGCACGATCGCCGAGATCCTCGGCATCATCGCCGGTGTCGGCCTGATCATCGGTGGTCTCTCGATGACCGGTGTCTCGCTCTCCCTGGCTCGTGAGCTGGTCAGCGCGGTCGGCGGCAGCGTCGTCCTGATCCTGATCGCGGGTGCGATCACCTCGTTCGTCCTGGGCATGGGCATGACGGTCTCGGCCGTCTACGTGCTGCTCGCCATCGTGATGGCGCCCGCCCTGATCACCCTCGGGATCGACCCGATCGCGGCGCACCTGTTCGTCATCTACTGGGCGACGGTCTCCTACATCACGCCGCCGGTGGCGCTGGCCTCGTTCGCGGCGGCCGGGATCGCCGGGACCAGACCCATGAAGACCAGCCTCACGGCGATGCGTCTGGGCATGGTCAAGTACGTCATCCCGTTCTGCTTCGCGGCCAACCCGGCCCTGGTGGCCCAGGGCGCCGTGAGCGACATCGTGATCACCCTGGCCTTTGCCTTGGTCGGTGTCTTCGTCATGGCCTGTGCCTTCGAGGGCTACGCCATCGGCCTGGAGCGGCACCTGCACCCGGTCACCCGGATCATCGGGGTGCCGGCCGGTGCGCTGATCCTGGCGCCCGAGCTGCTCAGCAGCCTCATCGGTCTGGGGGTCGCCGTGGCCCTCGGCGTGGTCACCCGGATCCTGCCTCCGCGTGACGGCGGCGTGGCCAAGGACGGGACGAAGGGCACGCCTCGGGGCGACACCTCGGCCACGGCGGTGAGCCCGGACGAGGTCGCTCCCAGCGCCCCCAGCGCTCCCGGCGCTCCCGGCGCCACCACGCGACGCGCTCTCGGCGACGACGCCGGCCACACTCGCGTGGCGGGAGTGACTTCCCCGTGAGCGAAGTGAAGGTCAGGGGACTCTCCGAGGCGATCGCCGAGCACGTCGAGGACGGGATGACCGTGGCCCTGGAGGGCTTCGGTCACCTGATCCCCTTCGCGGCTGGTCACGAGATCATCCGGCAGGGTCGCAAGGACCTGACCCTGTGCCGGATGACCCCGGACCTGATCGCCGACCAGATGATCGCGGCAGGGTGCGTACGCAAGCTCATCGCCTCGTTCTTCGCGAGCGGGTCAGCGGGGTCACTCCACGAGGTGCGGCGCCGCATCGAACGCTCCGACCCGGAGCCGCTCGAGGTGGAGGAGTACAGCCACTACGGGATGTACGGCCGCTACCAGGCCGCCGCCGCCGGGTTGCCCTTCTTCCCGCTGAAGTCGTACGCGGGCAGCGACCTGCCGACCCTCAACCCCAGGATCCGCAAGGTCGAGGACCCCTACGGCGGACCGGACATCCACGTCGTCCCGGCGCTCGCGCCCGACGTCACCGTGGTGCACGCGCAACGGGCGGACCGGTTCGGCAACGTGCAGGTGTGGGGGATCGTCGGGGCGATCCAGGAGGTCGCCTACGCGGCCAAGAAGGTGATCGTCACCGTGGAGGAGATCGTCGACGACGAGGTCGTACGGTCCGACCCGAACCGCACCCTGGTCCCGGCCCACGCGGTGGACGCCGTGGTGCACGTCCCCGGCGGCGCGCACCCCTCGTACGCGCAGGGCCACTACGACCGCGACAACGTCTTCTACCGGGACTGGACCGCGATCAGCAAGGACCCGCAACTGCTCCGGTCGTGGCTCCAGGAGTGGGTCCACGACCTGCCCGACCGAGCCGCCTACCTCGAGCACCTGGGGGAGCAGCGCTGGCAGGACAACACCGTCGGCGAGCGGCTCTCGGGACAAGTTGACTACGGACGGAGATCATCGTGATCACGCGCACGAACGAGCTCGGACCCGCTGGGATCACCATCTCCAGCACGGAGTTCCTCGCAACCGTCGCCGCCCGCGAGCTCGCGGGCAAGCACCGGGTCTTCGCCGGCGTGGGCCTGCCCACGCTCGCGGTCGACCTGGCCATGCGGACCGTGGCCCCCGACATCCAGCTGGTCTACGAGTCCGGTGTGTGCGGTGCGCACCCCGAGGGGATGGCCGAAGGGATCGCCGACTCGGTGCTGGTCTCCGGCGCGGAGGCGGTCGTCAACATGCAGGCGCTCTTCGGCTACGTCCTCCAGGGCGGCCACGTGGACGTCGGCTTCCTCGGCGCGGCCCAGGTCGACCGGTGGGGGAGCCTCAACACGAGTTTCATCGGCGACTGGGAGAGCCCCACGGTGCGCCTTCCCGGCTCGGGTGGCGCGGCCGACATCGTGCCCAACGCGCGGGAGTGCATCACCGTGCTGCGGCGCCACGACCCCGGCGCCTTCCCCGCTGCCCTCGACTTCTGCACCTCGCCGAGCCCCGTACGGGCCCGCGACCTCGACCCGCGGGCGGTCCCGCCCGGCCACGGCGTCTCCACGGTGATCACCCCGTTGGCAGTGCTGCGCCGCCCGGACCGTTTCGGCGAGCTCCAGCTGGCCCAGGTGCACCCCGGGGTGCAGATCGACCAGGTCCGCGAAGCGACCGGGTGGGACCTGGCCGTGGCCGCCGACGTCGTCGAGACCCCCTGGCCCACCGAGGAGGACGTACGTCTGCTGCGCGAGGAGATCGACACCGTCCGCCTCTACCTGCGATGACCTCGACCCCGACCGGCGCCCTCACGCCGCCAACGACACCGGCCCAGCCGAGCCGGACCGCCTACGTCGTGCTGCTCGCCAGCACTACGTTGGGCACGTTGTCGAGCACGATCATCACCTCACCGATCAACCGGATCGCTTCCGGGCTGGGCGTGGGCTCGCGCGAGGTCGTCTTCGCGGTGGCGGCGTTCACGCTGGCCATGGTGGTCTTCGCGCCGATGGCGGGGTGGCTCTGCGAACGGCTGGGACCGCGACGTTTCCTCATCGGCTCGCTCGGGCTCATGGTGCTGGCCGGAGTCGGGGCCGCGCTCAGCCCCAACCTGCTCACCCTGGTCGGCATGCGTGCGCTGCAGGGGGTCGCCTGCTCGGCGATCCCGCCCGCCGTCCAGCAGACCCTGGCGGTCTTCTGGGCGCAGAACCGCGCCCGGGTGATGGCCACCTGGGCATCCGCCATCGGGGTCGGTCAGGCGCTCGGGCCGCCGCTCGGCGGGGTCGTGGCCGACCTGGTGGGCTGGCGTGGGGTCTTCGTGACCCACGCGGCGCTCTCCGGGCTGCTCGCCCTGCTGCTGTGGCGCAGCGTCCCCTCGGTGCCGGCCGGTCGACCCCCGATGCACGTCTCCGGGATGCTCACCCTGGTCCTGGGCGCCGGCGGGATCGTCGGCGCGATGACGGCCGTGGGGCAGGGCAGCCCGATGCGGCTCACCGTGGTGCTGGTCGTGCTCGGCATCCTCGGCGTGCTGCTCCACCTCGTGCTCGCCCGGCGCAGCAGCCGTGCGCTGGTCCCCCTGAGTCTCTTCGCCGAGCGTCGCTACTACCGCAGCACCGCCTCGGCCGGTACCTCGATGGCCATCCTCGGCATCTTCATCGTCGCCACCCCGCTGGAGCTGGGACGCGAGTTCGGGCTCTCGCCCGGCCGGATCGGGGCCATCACCGTCGCGTTGGCTGCGTCCATGGCCCTCTTCGCGCCGCTCTCCTCGCGACTGGGGGAGCGGATCACTCCGCGCCGGGTGCTCCACCTGGGGCTCGCCGTCCTGGTCTGCACCCCGTTGCTGCTCTCGCTGGCCCTCACGCTCGACGGCTCGTTGCTGCCGCTGGGGGTCGCCTTCGGGGTGCTGTCGCTGAGTGGGTGCGCCATCGGGTCGGTGCAGTCGGTCGCGGCGCTGGGCGTGATGCGCTCGCCGGCGGCCACCAACGGCACCGCACTCGGCATCCACAACATGGTGCGCTTCTCCGGGCTCGCCGTCGGCTACGCCTGGGTCGCGCTGACCTACCCCACCGGCTCGCTGTTCCTGGTCTTCGCCGGGCCGGCCGTGCTGGCCGCCGTCACCCTGGCGCTCGTGCTGGCCGGTCCTCCCGCAGAGCCCCAGCACCAGCAACTGGTGCAGGCCGCGGCGGTGAGCACATGAGCCTCCGGCTCCACCCACGTACGCCGTCCCCCACCCGTACGCATCCCCACCGCCCGAATCGAGGAGCAGCAATGAGCACCCCAGGACAGACCCCCCGGCCCGAGAGCGCCGAGCCAGCGCCCGGTGTCGAGGGCCTCGACGGGTCGGGCGGCCCGCTCGCCGGCCTACAGGTGGTCGAGCTCTCCAGCTTCGTCGCCACTCCGCTGGCCGGGCTGACCCTGGCCCAACTCGGGGCCGAGGTGATCCGGGTCGAGCCGCTGGGGGGTGGACCGGATCGGGGTCGTTGGCCGTTGGCCCCGTCGGGCACCAGCCTCTACTGGAGCGGGCTCAACCGGGGCAAGCAGGCACTCGAGATCGACCTGGCCGATGCTGCCGGTCGACGGCTCGTCGCCGACCTCGTCGTCGAGGGTGACGGGATCCTGGTCACCAACACCGAACGCTGGCCCGAGCTCACCTACGAGGCGCTGCGGGCGCGCCGCGAGGACATCGTCCACGTGACCCTGACCGGGCGCCACGACGGCAGCACCGCCGTCGACTACACCGTGCAGGCGGGGACCGGCTTCCCGCTGATCACCGGGCCCGCCAGTGGGGCCGCACCCGTCAACCACGTGCTTCCCGCCTTCGACGTCGCCGCCGGCCTCTACCTGTCGACCGGGCTGCTGGCCGCGGAGCGTCACCGGGCGCGTACAGGGAAGGGCAGCCAGGTCCGGGTCGCGCTCGAGGACGTCGCCCTCGCGATCGCCGGCAACCTCGGCTACCTGGCCGAGGCCCAACTGGGTGGTCGGCGCTCCCGGGAGGGCAACGACGTGCACGGCACCTTCGGCACGGACCTGATCACCTCCGACGGCATCCGGTTCATGTTCGTCGCGCTCACCCCGCGACAGTGGAGCGACCTGCTCGCCGTCACCGGCCTGACCCAGGTGGTCGCCGGCCTCGAGCAGGCCCTGGGCGCCGACTTCACCGACGAGGGGCAGCGCTACCGACACCGCTCCGCACTCTTCGGGTTGCTGGAGGCCTGGGTCTCCACCCGGACCTGGGACGTGGTCTCCGAGGCGCTGGCCAGCACCCGCGTCCTCTGGTCGCCGTACCGTACCTTCGCCGATCTGGCCTCCAACGACTCCGCCGAGCTGCGCAACAACCCCCTCTTCTCCACCGTCGACCAGCCCGGTGTCGGTGCCTACCTGGCCCCCGGCTCCCCGATCAGGTTGGCGGCGGCGCCGGACTCCGCGACCAGGCAGGCCCGGGCACCGATGGTCGGGGAGCACAGCACCGACGTGCTCGCCCACCACCTGGGTCTGGGACCGGATCGGATCGCCGAGCTCGTCCGCGACGGCGTGGTCCGCGCCACCCCCCGTACGAACACCCCCGAACACCCCACGGACGGAACCCCCACCCCGTCCCACCACGAGGAGAACTGATGAGCACCCTGACCCCCGACGAGCAGGACATGGTCCGCCTGGTGGCGGAGTTCGTGGACGCCCGCGTGCGCCCCAACGTGCGCAAGTACGAGGCTGACGACGTCTACCCCGAGGAGTTCATCGAGGAGATGAAGAAGCTGGGCTTCTTCGGTCTCCTGGTGCCCTCCGAGCACGGCGGCGTGGACGTCTCCACCGCCTGCTTCGCCCGGGTGACCGAAGAGCTGGCCCGCGGCTGGATGAGCCTGGCCGGAGCGATCGGTGGGCACTCGGTCATCACCTATCTGATCCGCACCTTCGGCACCCCGGAGCAGCAGGCGCACTGGCTGCCCCGGATGGCCGACGGCAGCGTCCGCGCCACCATGGCCCTCACCGAGCCCAGCGGTGGCAGCGACCTGCAGGCGATGCGTACGTACGCCGTCCAGGACGGTGACGAGCTCGTGATCCACGGCTCCAAGACGTGGATCTCCAACGCGGCCCACTCCGGCCTCATCGGTCTGCTCTGCAAGACCGACCGGGACGCCTCTCCTGCGCACACCGGCATGAGCGTGCTGCTCGTCGAGCCGGAGGGGGAGGGCTTCAGCGTCTCCGGCAAGATCCCCAAGCTCGGCTACCGAGGCGTCGAGGCCTGTGAGCTGACCTTCGACCACATGCGCGTGCCGGCCTCCTCCGTCCTCGGTGGCGAGGTGGGCCAGGGCTGGCAGCAGATGATGCGCGGGCTCGAGCTCGGCCGCATCCAGGTCGCTGCCCGTGCCGTCGGCGTCGCCCAGGCCGCTCTCAACGACGCGGTCACCTACGCCCAGCAGCGCGAGTCCTTCGGCAAGCCGATCTGGAAGCACCAGTCCGTCGGCAACCTGCTGGCCGACATGGCCACCAAGACCAGGGCAGCAGCCCTGATGACCGCCGACGCAGCCGAGCGCCTCGACTCGGGTCGCCGCGCCGACATGGAGGCCGGGATGGCCAAGCTCTTCGCGTCCGAGACGGCCATGGAGGTGGCCCTCGACGCCATGCGCGTGCACGGTGGCTACGGCTTCTCCAAGGAGTACGAGGTCGAGCGCTACTTCCGTGACGCGCCCCTGATGATCCTCGGCGAGGGCACCAACGAGGTGCAGCGCAACGTCATCGCCGCCCAGCTGGTCGCCCGCGACCGCAACAACGAAGGAGTCTGAACCATGGCACTGCTCGAGAACCGCACCGCCGTCATCACCGGAGGCGCCCAGGGCATCGGCCTGGCCATCGCCCGTCGTTACGTCGAGGAAGGTGCTCGCGTGGTCATCGGTGACCTCGACGAGGAGGCCGCCAAGAAGGCCGCTGCCGAGCTCGGGACCGATCGTGCCCTGGGCGTGCGCTGCAACGTCGTCGATGCCGGCGACGTGCAGGCGCTGGTCGACGCCGCGGTCGAGACGTTCGGCTCCCTCGACGTCTTCGTCAACAACGCCGGCATCACCCGCGACGCCACCATGCGCACCATGACCGAGGAGGACTTCGACCTCGTCATCCAGGTGCACCTCAAGGGCACCTGGAACGGCACCCGCCTCGCCGCAGCCCGGATGCGGGAGCAGAAGTCCGGCTCGATCGTCAACATCTCCTCGCTCTCGGGCAAGGTCGGCATGATCGGCCAGACCAACTACTCCGCCGCCAAGGCCGGCATCGTCGGCATGACCAAGGCGGCCGCCAAGGAGATGGCCCACCACGGGGTCCGGGTCAACGCGATCCAGCCCGGCCTGATCCGCTCCGCGATGACCGAGGCGATGCCGCAGAAGGCCTGGGACCAGAAGATGGCCGAGATCCCGATGGGCCGCCCCGGGGAGCCCGAGGAGATCGCCTCGGTCGCCCTCTTCTACGCCTCCGACCTCTCCTCCTACATGAGTGGCACGGTCGCCGAGGTCACCGGCGGACGGTTCATGTGACCAGCTACGACGGCCCCGCGTACGACGGGTGGGAGCCGACGCCGTCGATCAGCACCGAGGTCGTCGCGCCCGCACCCGTCCAGGCGTTGGCCGCCCTCCTCGACGACGGCCACGAGGTCGGCGTCGGGGAGCCGCTGCCGCCCCTGTGGCACTGGGTCGCGCTGCCCCGCTGGGCGCCCTCCTCGGTGCTCGGGGTCGACGGGCACCCCCGTACCGGCTCCTTCCTGCCGCCCGTCGGGCTGCCGCGGCGGATGTTCGCCGGGGGAGAGGTCTCCTGGCTCCGCTCACCCCGCGTCGGCGAGCAGGTCCGCACCGAGTCGCGGGTCACCTCGGTGAGTGACAAGACCGGCCGCAGTGGGCCGCTCGTGCTCGTGGTGGTGGAGTCGCAGGTGTTCGGCGAGGACGGCGGGCTGTGCCTGACCGAGCGTCAGGACATCCTCTACCGTGAGGCCGGTGACCGTACGAGTGACTCACCGGAGCCGCCGGGCGACCTGGTGCCGACCGGCCCCCCGCTGCGCCGTACGACCGCAGAGACGGCAGCCGGGGACGGGTGGGACGTGGCCACCGACCCGACCGTGCTGATGCGGTTCAGCGCCGCCACCGCCAACGCCCACCGGATCCACTACGACTGGCCCTACGCCACCGGCGTCGAGGGCTACCCGGGGCTCGTGGTCCACGGGCCGCTGATGACCCTCCTGCTGGCCGAGACCCTCGCCCGGGCCGGTGCACTCGACGGCCCGGTCAAGCTCCAGCACCGCAATCGGGCGCCGCTCTTCTGCGCCCAGCCGGCCCGCATCACCCACGCAGCGCACCCGTCCGGGACGACGGCCTCGCTGTCCGGCCCCGACGGGGCACTCTGCACCTCCCTCGACGCACACCCCCTTTGAGAAAGGCACTCCCATGAGCCCCACCTTCCGCGAAGCAGTCATCTGCGAGCCGGTCCGGACCCCGATCGGCCGTTACGGCGGCATGTTCGCCAGCCTCACCGCCGTCGACCTCGGTGTCGCCGCCCTCAAGGGCCTGCTGGAGCGCACCGGGATCGACGGCGCCGAGATCGACGACGTCATCCTCGGACACTGCAACGGCAACAGCGAGGCCCCCGCGATCGGTCGGGTCGTCGCGCTCGACGCCGGCCTCCCGGTCACCGTCCCCGGCCAGCACCTCGACCGCCGCTGCGGTTCGGGGCTCCAGGCCGTGCTCAACGCGGCGATGCAGGTGCAGACCGGCGCCATGGACCTGGTCGTCGCCGGCGGCACCGAGTCGATGAGCAACGCGTCCTTCTACTCCACGGACATGCGGTGGGGAGGTGCCCGCACCGGCGTCACGATGCACGACAGCCTGGTCCGGGCCCGGTCCACCGCAGGGGGTCAGCACTACCCGGTCCCCGGCGGCATGTTGGAGACCGCCGAGAACCTGCGTCGCGAGTACTCCATCGGGCGCGAGGAGCAGGACGCCCTCGCCGTGGAGTCGCACCGCAGGGCCGTGGCCGCCCAGGAGTCGGGCGTGCTGGCCGAGGAGATCGTGCCGGTCACCGTGCCGGGACGCCGTGGCGAGTCGACGGTCATCACCACGGACGAGCACCCCCGCCCGGGGACCACCCTGGAGTCGCTGGCCAAGCTCAAGCCGATCCTCGGCTCCTCCGACCCCGAGGCCACGGTGACCGCAGGCAACGCCAGCGGCCAGAACGACGCTGCGTCGATGGCGATCGTCACCACCCCCGAGAACGCCGCACGGCTGGGGCTCACCCCGCTGGTGCGGGTCGTCAGCTGGGGTGTCGCAGGCGTCGAGCCGAAGATCATGGGCATCGGACCCGTGCCCGCCACCCAGGCCGCCCTGGACCGCGCCGGTCTGACCCTGGACCAGATCGACCTGATCGAACTCAACGAGGCGTTCGCCGCCCAGGCCCTGGCCGTGATGCGTGAGTGGAAGTTCACGCCAGCCGACCACGAGCGGACCAACGTGCACGGCTCCGGCATCTCGCTCGGCCACCCGGTGGGCGCCACCGGTGGCCGCATGCTCGCCACGCTGGCCCGTGAGATGCAGCGACGCGAGGCCCGTTACGGCCTGGAGACCATGTGCATCGGCGGCGGACAGGGCCTCGCTGCGATCTTCGAGCGGGTGGTCTGATGCGCGTCCTGACGAGCATTGAGGAGATCGAGGCCGCGGTCGGCGAGACGCTCGGCACCACCGACTGGGTCGAGCTCGACCAGGCTGCCGTCGACACCTTCGCTGATCTCACCGGCGACCACCAGTGGATCCACGTCGACGCGGAGCGGGCAGCGGAGTCGTCGTTCGGCGGCACCATCGTGCACGGGTTCCTGACCCTGTCGATGCTGCCGGGGTTCGCTACGCAACTCTTCCGCATCGACGCCGGTGGGGCCCGGCTCAACTACGGCGTGGAGAAGGTCCGCTTTCCGGCGCCGCTGCGCACCGGCAGCCGCGTACGCGGCAGCGCGACGTTCACCTCCGTCACCAAGGTGCCCTCAGGGACCCAGGTGCGTACGTCGTGGACCGTCGAGGCTGAGGGCAGTGAGCGCCCGGTCTGCGTCGCGGAGACGATCACCCTCGTCCTGCCCTGAGCTGCAGCGGCCCACGGACGCAGAACGGGCCCCGACCAAGTGGTCGGGGCCCTTCTGCGTCAGGTCAGCTGATCAGAGCTGGCCCACCACGTGGTCGATCGCCTTCGTGAGGAGCTCGACGTCGGAGGCGTCGATCGCCGGGTACATCGCCACGCGCAGCTGGTTGCGGCCGAGCTTGCGGTAGGGCTCGGTGTCGACGATGCCGTTGGCACGCAGCACCTTGGCGACGACGGCCGCGTCGATGCTGTCGTCGAAGTCGATGGTGCCGATCACCAGCGAACGGTGCGACGGGTCCGCGACGTACGGGGTCGTGTAGGCGGTCTTCTCGGCCCAGCCGTACAGGGCGTCGGAGGAGGCCGTCGTGCGCGCCACCATGCCGTCGAGGCCACCGTTGGCGTTCATCCAGTCGAGCTGCTCAGCCATCAGGAAGAGGGTGGCGACCGCCGGGGTGTTGTAGGTCTGGTTCTTCTTCGAGTTGTCGATCGCGGTCGGCAGGTCGAAGAACGGCGGGATGTAACGGTCGGAGGCAGCGATCTCCTCGGCGCGAGCGAGGGCCCGGGGGCTCATCGCCGCGATCCAGAGTCCGCCGTCGGAGGCGAAGCACTTCTGCGGCGCGAAGTAGTAGGCGTCGACCTCGTTCAGGTCGACCGGCAGGCCACCGGCCCCCGAGGTCGCGTCGACCACGACGAGGGCGTCGTCGTCGATGCCGGCCGGGCGCAGGACCGGCGCCATGACGGCGGTCGAGGTCTCGTTGTGCGCCCAGCCGTAGACGTCCACACCCTCCTCGGCGACCGGGTCAGGGCGCGATCCGGGCTCCGCGGTGATGATCGTCGGGTCGGCCAGCCACGGGGCCTTCTTGACTGAGGTGCCGAACTTCGAGGAGAACTCGCCGAAGCTCAGGTGCTGGCTCTTGTTGCGGACCAGGCCGAAGGCGGCGATGTCCCAGAAGGCGGTGGCGCCGCCGTTGCCCAGGACGATCTCGTAGCCGTCGGGCAGGTTGAAGAGCGAGGTCAGTCCGTCGCGTACGCGGCCGACGGTGTTCTTGACCGGGGCCTGGCGGTGCGACGTGCCCATGAGCGTGTCGCCGGTCGCGGCGAGGGCGTCGAGCGCGGTGGTGGAGATCTTGGAAGGGCCCGCGCCGAAGCGGCCGTCAACAGGCAGTAGCTCGGCGGGGATCTTGATGGCGTCGGTGCTGGTCACCGGACATCCTTTCGGTTTGTCCCGGGCCGAGGCTCGGGCGGTGGGGGAGTCCTGACGACACTGTCAGCAGCAGGGTCTTTACTGTGCCTACTGTGTCACTCGGGACGGCACTTCAATGAAATGGATCTTCCCATGACGACTCCACCTCACGGGCTTCGCCTCGAACGCCGGACGATCACGCACCCGGACGCGGCGCTCCTGGTCGCCATGGTGCAGGCGGAGTACGTCCAGCGGTACGGGGGAGAGGACGAGGCGCCGATCGACCCGGGCGAGTTCGAACCGGGCCGCGGCACCTTCCTGGTCGGGTACGTCGAGGGCGTACCGGTGGCGACCGGCGCGTGGCGCTGGCACGCGACCCCGGACGGCCTGGACGCGCAGCGTTGCGTGGAGCTGAAGCGGATGTTCGTGGTCGACGGGCTGCGTCGACGAGGGATCGCCGCTCTCCTGCTCGAAGCGTTGGAGGACGACGCCCGGGCGACGGGTGCCGATGCGGTGGTCCTGGAGACCGGCATCAACCAACCTGAGGCGATCGCGCTCTACGAGCGCAGGGGGTACGTCCCGGTGCCGGGGTTCGGCCACCACCGGGACTCACCGCTCTCGCGCTGCTTCGCCAAGTGGCTCACCCGCTGATCGGCGGCGCATTCTCCCTGGTCGGCCATTGATTTCTCGGTTCCGCCACGCCGAGACAGACTTGTGTGATCCCCTTTTTTGGGTATGCACCACATGTCTCGGGACAAGGATGAAATCAGTGATGGGCGATCAGGACACACGCGCGAGGCGCCACGCACCAGGACGTATCGGGTTGCTGGTGGGACTCGTGATGATCGGCGCCCTGTTGAGCGGGGTCTCGACGACGTCGAACGCAGCCGCCGCGCGAAGCGGCCAGGGGGCGGTCTTCGTCACCCCGATCGAGAACTACGCCGGCTACCAGCCGCCGACGAAGTGCATCCGCAAGCCACGGGCCGGGATCCGGCTCCTGGCTCAGCACCTGGAGTCGCGCGGCGGCGCGTACGGGGGGATCTCGCGTGCCTGCCCGGAGAAGGCGACCTCCGAGCACCACGAGTCACGGGCCTTCGACTGGACGCTCGATGCCAGGAGCAAGAGGGACCGGGTGTTGGCGAAGACGTTCCTCAGGGAGATCTTCGCGCCGGACGCTGAGGGCAATGCGGATGCGCTGGCACGCCGGATGGGAATCATGTACATCATCTGGAACGACAAGATCTGGTCGTCGTACCGCGGCTTCAAGAGGGCGGACTACGTGAGCTCATCATGCGTGAAGAAGACCAAGAAGAAGACCATGAAGCATCTGCACAAGTGCTCCGTGACGCTGCGCCACCGCGACCACATGCACATCTCGCTGACGCGCAAGGCGGCCCGCGGCCAACTCAGCTGGTACCAGGCGCAGCAGGGCAACTGACCTCGGATCGCGCTGGGACGTCATCAGGAACGGGCCCCAGAGGGCCCGCTCCTGATGACGTCCGGCAGGTCACTCCTCGATGATGTGCATCGCGGCTTCCTCCGCGCTGGCGCCGGCACCGTCGATGCCGACGTCCTCACCGATCAGGTCGGACTCGTGGTCCTCGCCGATGCCGCCCTCGGTGTCGACCAGACGACCGGCCCTCGCGGTGCCGACCTCGCCGTCGTCGAGGATCTCCTCGTCCTTCGCAGCCTCTTCGTAGGGGTCCGGCTCGGGGTCCTCCTGGGCCAGGCGCTGGTCGAGGCTCTCGCCGGTGGCCTCCTCCTGGGGAGTGTTGCCGTAGCCCTGCGCGACGGACCACCGCTCCGGCGGCGAGTACCCCTCGTCCAGCGGTTCCCGCAGCCCACGGTTGTCGACGAGGCTGTCCCCGTCGCCCTGGGGCTGGTCCTCGTCGTCGACGCTGTAGTCGCCGTAGAGCTCGCTGTCGTCGGGGCCGGGCATGGAGCACCTCCGTGCAGATCGTGAGGGGTGAAAGTTCGTCGTGCCCCTCGACCATACCCCCGGTGTGAGGGCTTCAACCGTGCATGCAGAACGGGGCCCGTCAGGTGTGACGAGCCCCGTCGTGCGGTGCTGTGGTGACGCGCTGGGGTGAGCCGGTCAGGCGCCCCAGGCCTCCTGCCAGCCGTCGACATCTTCGGCCGGACGGGCCGCGGGACCGGTGTAGATCGCCGACGGGCGGATCAGTCGACCGGTCTTCTTCTGCTCCAGGATGTGGGCCGACCAGCCGCCGGTCCGGGCGCAGGTGAACATCGAGGTGAACATGTGCGCCGGGACCTCGGCGAAGTCCAGGACGATGGCCGCCCAGAACTCCACGTTGGTCTCCAGGACGCGGTCAGGACGGCGCTCGCGGAGCTCGGCCAGGGCGGCCTTCTCCAGCGCCTCGGCGACCTCGAAGCGCGGGGCGTCGAGCTCACGGGCCGTACGACGCAGCACGCGGGCGCGCGGGTCCTCGGCGCGGTAGACACGGTGACCGAAGCCCATCAGGCGCTCGCCGTTGTCGAGCAGGTTCTTGACGTAGGCGCGCGCGTCGCCGCTCTTCTCGACGTCCTCGATCATGCCGAGCACGCGGGAGGGGGCGCCACCGTGCAGCGGGCCGGACATCGCGCCGATCGCGCCGGAGAAGGCGGCCGCCACGTCGGCGCCGGTCGAGGTGATGACGCGGGCGGTGAAGGTGGAGGCGTTCATGCCGTGCTCGGCGGCCGAGGACCAGTAGGCGTCGATCGCCTTGACGTGCTTGGGGTCGGCCTCGCCCTTCCAGCGGATCAGGAACTTCTCGGCCAGGGTGCTGCCCTGGTCGACCGTCTTCTGCGGGACGATGGCGGCGTCGAGGCCGCGGGCCGACTGGGCGGCGTACGAGAGGACCATGACGGCGAGGCGGCCGATGTCCTCACGGGCCTGCTCGTCGGAGATGTCGTAGGTCTGGCCGAAGCCGAAGGCCGGTGCGAGCATCGCGACTGCGGCCTGGACGTCGACGCGGACGTCACCGGTGTGGACCGGGAGGTTGTAGGGCTCGGCGGGCGCGAGGCCGGGGGTGTAGGAGCCGTCGATCAGCAGGCCCCAGATGTTCTCGAAGGGGACCCGGCCGACGATGTCCTCGATGTCGACCCCGCGGTAGCGCAGTGCTGAGCCCTCCTTGTCCGGCTCTGCGATCTGCGTCTCGAACGCAATGATTCCTTCGAGTCCGTGGTGAACCTCGGTCATACGACTTCGACTCCTTCGTCGGGGGTGGGACAGCGACCCGGGGGTGTGGGCCGTATTCATTCTGCCCCTTCGCGCAGCACGGCGTCTCGTTGGATCGGTCTATCGTCGTGCCATGCCTCCTGAGCACGACCACCTCGCACGCCTCCGTCACGAGTACGCGGACCGCGGTCTCGACGAGGCCGAAGCCGCCGCCGACCCGCTCGCCCAGTTCGGACTCTGGCTGGCCGAGGCCCTCGACTCGGGCATGCACGAACCCAACGCCATGGTCCTCTCCACGGTCTCGACGACCGGGCAACCGTCGTCGCGGATGGTGCTGCTCAAGGGGTTCGACGAACGCGGCTTCGTCTTCTTCACCAACCACGCCTCACGCAAGGGGGTCGACCTGGCCGCCAACCCTGCCTGCGCGCTGCTCTTCGGTTGGCACCCGGTCGAGCGCCAGGTCCGGGTCGAGGCCATCGCCTCGGCGCTGTCGGCCGACGAGGTGGCGGCCTACTTCCGGCTCCGGCCGCGTGGGGCGCAGATCGGCGCCTGGGCGTCCCGCCAGTCGCAACCGGTCTCCTCACGCGAGGAGTTGGAGCGTACGTACGCGGCCTACGAGGAGCAGTTCGCCGGCCGGGAGGTGCCGGTGCCGCCGACCTGGGGCGGGTACCGGCTGCGTCCCGAGGTCGTCGAGTTCTGGCAGGGGCGCGCCGGACGGATGCACGACCGCCTCGAGTGGACGCGCGTCGACGACGGCTGGCAGGTCGTGCGCCGCCAACCCTGAGGCGACATCGCGAGATGGCGAGTAGCCTCACGAGGCTGCCCCGCGTGGGGCAGGGAACGGATGAATCGATGCTGCTGCGTCTCGTGCGCGAACACCTGCGCCCGTATCGCGCCCACCTGGCGGCGGTGGTGCTGCTCCAGTTCGGAGCGACCGTGGCCATGCTCCTGCTGCCCAGCATCAACGCAGAGATCATCGACGACGGGGTGGTGCCCGGCGACATCGGCTTCATCTGGCGGCGAGGCGCCTGGATGCTCGCCATCGCCCTGGGTCAGGCCCTCTGCGCCGTCCTGGCGGTCTGGTTCGCGGCCCGGTTGGCGATGGGGCTGGGCCGTGACCTGCGGGCCGCGATCTTCGCCCGGGTCGGGACGTTCTCGGCTCGTGAGGTGCAACAGTTCGGGGCGCCGTCCCTGATCACCCGGGAGACCAACGACGTCCAGCAGGTACAGATGATCGTCCTGATGGCCTGCACGCTGCTGGTCAGCGCGCCGATCATGATGGTCGGTGGCGTGCTGATGGCGCTGCGTGAGGACGTCGGTCTGGCGTGGCTGCTGGCGGTCGTGGTGCCGGTGCTGGCGCTCTCGATCGGTTTCATCGTGACCCGGATGATCCCCAGCTTCCGCAAGATGCAGACCCGTATCGACGAGGTCAACCGACTGCTCCGCGAGCAGATCACCGGGGTCCGCGTGGTCCGGGCCTTCGTCCGCGAACGCCACGAGGAGCAGCGTTTCGCGGTCGCCAACGACGAACTCACCCGGGTCGCCGTCACGGCCGGCCGCTGGTCGGCCTCGATGTTCCCGATCGTCACCCTGGTCTCCAGCGTCGCCACCGTCGGGGTGATCTGGTTCGGGGGTCTGCGCGTCGACGCCGGCGACATGGAGATCGGCGCCATCACCGCCTACATCTCGTACGTCATGTTGGTGGTGACCTCGGTGATGCTCGCGACCTTCCTCTTCATGATGTTGCCCCGGGCCTCGGTCTGTGCCGACCGGATCGCGGAGGTGCTCGACACCGACTCCTCAGTGGTCCCGCCGAGCGATCCCGTGACGGTCTTCACCCGGCCCGGCCACCTCGACCTCGAGGGGGTCACCTTCAGCTACCCCGGCGCGGAGAGCCCTGTGCTCAGCGGGATCGACATCTCGGCGCGGCCCGGTGAGACCCTGGCCGTGGTCGGCTCCACCGGCGCGGGCAAGTCGACCCTGGTCAACCTCGTGCCCCGCCTCTTCGACGCGACCGGCGGCGTCGTGCGGGTCGGGGGCGTCGACGTACGCGACCTGGACCCGCAGGTGCTCTGGTCCGACATGGGGCTGGTGCCCCAGCGCGCCTTCCTCTTCAGCGGGACGGTGGCCAGCAACCTGCGCTACGGCAAGCCGGACGCGACCGACGAGGAGATGTGGGAGGCACTTGAGATCGCTCAGGCCCGGGACTTCGTCGCCGCGATGCCCGAGGGTCTGCAGGCCCCCATCGTCCAGGGCGGGACGAATGTCTCCGGGGGGCAACGCCAGCGACTGGCGATCGCCCGCGCGGTGATCCGCCGCCCGTCGCTCTACCTCTTCGACGACGCCTTCTCGGCGCTCGACCTCACCACCGACGCCAACCTGCGGGCCGCGCTCGTGCCGATCGTGCGCGACGCCACGGTGGTGATCGTGGCCCAACGGGTCGCCACCATCCGCAACGCGGATCGCATCGTCGTGCTGGACGACGGCCGGGTCGTCGGTCAGGGCACCCACGACGAGCTGCTCGCCGACTGCGAGACCTACCAGGAGATCGTCAGCTCCCAACGTGCCGTGGAGGAGGTCGCATGAGCGGGGACGAGAACGGCGCGGCCCCGGCCACGGCCCCGGGCCCGCAGGAGCCTGAGCAGGGTCGGGAGCAGGGGCGGGACCTGAAGACGACCGAACGGATCACCGGGGTCGGTCGCCCGGGCCACGGCCCCGGCGCCGTCGGGGTCGCCGAGAAGGCCAACGACTTCTGGCCCTCCGCCAAGCGCCTGGCGGGGCGGATGCGCCCCGAGCGGACGCGTACGGCGTTGGTCGTCGCGCTGACGGTCGTCAGTGTCCTGATCACCTCCATCGGACCGCGGATCCTGGGCCACGCCACTGACCTGGTCTTCTCCGGTCTGCTGGCCTCCCGCCTGCCGGTGGGCCTCAGTCAGGACGAGGCGGTCGCGCAGTTGCGTGCCGAGGGCGACGACTCCCGGGCCGACATGATCGCGGCGATGGACCTGGTCCCCGGTCAGGGCGTCGACTTCGGGGCCGTCGGGCAGGTCCTGGGCTGGCTCCTGGTGCTGTACGTCCTGGCAGCGGTCCTGGCCTGGCTCGCCGGCTACCTGCTCAACGACGTCGTGCAGGGGACCGTACGACGCCTGCGCGGCGAGGTGGAGGGCAAGATCCACCGTCTGCCGCTCGACTACTTCGACCGGCAGTCGCGCGGGGAGATCCTGAGCCGCGCCACCAACGACATCGACAACGTCGCCTCGTCGCTGCAGCAGACGTTGAGCCAACTGCTCACCGCGCTGCTCAGCGTCTTCGCGGTGCTCGCGATGATGCTGTGGATCTCGCCGCTGCTGGCGCTGATCGCCCTGGTCTCGGTGCCGCTGACGATGCTGGTCGCCGCGCAGGTGATGAAGCGTTCACAGAAGCTCTTCGTCTCGCAGTGGCGCCAGACGGGTCGGCTCAACTCACACATCGAGGAGGCCTTCTCGGGGCACACCCTGGTCAAGGTCTACGGCCACCAGCCGGCCTCCGAGGTGAAGTTTGCCGAGGAGAACGACGGGCTCTACCAGGCAGCGTGGAGCGCCCAGTTCGTGAGCGGGCTGATCATGCCGATCACGATGTTCATCGGCAACCTCACCTACGTCGCCGTCGCCGTCGTCGGTGGTCTCCGGGTCACCAGCGGTGCGTTGACGCTGGGTGAGGTGCAGGCGTTCATCCAGTACACCCGCCAGTTCAACCAGCCGGTCTCCCAGGTCGCCTCCATGGCCAACCTGCTGCAGTCGGGGGTCGCCTCGGCGGAGCGGGTCTTCGAGCTCCTCGACGCGCCCGAGGAGGACGACGGCGTGAGCGGGGAGCTCCATGCGCGGTTGGGTGCCGGAGAGGGCGAGGTCCGTTTCGAGGACGTCTCCTTCTCCTACGACCCCGACTCCAGCCTGATCAGCGGGCTCTCCCTCGTCGCCCGTCCCGGCCAGACCGTGGCGATCGTGGGCCCGACCGGTGCGGGGAAGACCACCCTGGTCAACCTGGTGATGCGCTTCTACGAGGTCACCGGGGGCCGGATCACCCTCGACGGGGTCGACATCGCCAGCGTTGCGCGCAGTGACCTGCGCAGCCGGATCGGCATGGTCCTCCAGGACACGTGGCTCTTCCGGGGCACGATCGCGGAGAACATCGCCTTCGGGCGCCCTGACGCCACCCGTGAGGAGATCCTCGAGGCGGCCAGGGCCACCTTCGTCGACCGCTTCGTGCACTCGCTGCCGGACGGCTACGAGACGCTCATCGACGAGGACGGCTCCAACCTCTCGGCCGGGGAGCGCCAGCTGGTGACCATCGCGCGGGCCTTCCTGACCGACCCGGAGTTGTTGATCCTCGACGAGGCCACCAGCTCGGTCGACACCCGCACCGAGTTGTTGCTGCAGCAGGCGATGTCGGCGCTGCGGGCCGACCGTACGTCGTTCGTCATCGCCCACCGACTCTCCACGATCCGCGATGCGGACGTGATCCTGGTGATGGAGGCGGGTGCGATCGTCGAGCAGGGCTCGCACGAGGAGTTGCTGGCTGCGGGAGGGGCGTACGCGCGCCTGGCTGCGGACCAGTTCGCGGCTGCGGCCGATCCGCAGGAATGACGTCGGAAAAACCCCTTGAGCGATCGGCGAACCCGATCTACCGTGGTGGGACACGGAAAGGAGGTGGTCCGAAAAGTGAGTTTTCTTCGGATGAGTGAGGTGGCTGCGAGCCAGTAGAGCTCGTGCCTTCGCTGGAAGTCGAGTTCTGGCGAATCCAACGCAGACACCCGACCCACAGGCCCGGACACATCCCCGGCTCGCGTTCCGCAAGGAACGGCCTGTGGGTCGCTGCATGTCCAACCTCCTTCCGGGACGTCATCGGGAACGGTCGCCGTGGCGACCGCCTCCTATGACGTCCGAGGGGATCGGGTGAGACGTGGACAACAGTTGGTTGTCGATGACAACCTTCCGAGGTATGGTTGCTGTCGGCAACCAATGGAGTGATCCTCCTGGCGCCCGTCCCGCCGTGGCCAACCGCCACCCCCTGATCCGAATCGAGCCCCGTTGAGCACTCCCACCGCTCCCGCCCACCCGGCGCAGCCCCCGACCCTCTCCGCCGAGGCCGGCGGGCAGATGACCCACCGCCAGATCCTGCAGGCCCTGTCCGGTCTGCTGCTCGCGATGTTCGCGGCCATGGTCTCCTCCACGATCGTCAACACCGCGCTGCCGCCGATCGTCTCCGACCTCGGAGGCAGCCAGACCGGTTACACCTGGGTCGTCGTCGGCACCCTGCTCGCCATGACCGCGACCACCCCTGTCTGGGGCAAGCTCGCCGACCTCTTCAACCAGAAGATCCTCACCCAGACCGCGCTCAGCATCTTCGCCCTCGGCTCCCTGATAGCCGGGTTCTCCACCTCGATGGAGATGCTGATCAGCGCCCGAGTGATCCAGGGGCTCGGCATCGGTGGCCTGACCGCCCTGGTCCAGGTCGTCATCGCCTCGATGGTGCCACCGCGCGAGCGCGGCCGGTACGCCGGTTACATGGGTTCGGTCTTCGCCGTCGCCACCGTCAGTGGCCCCCTGGTCGGGGGACTGGTCGTCGACACCCTCGGCTGGCGCTGGTGCTTCTGGGTCTCGCTGCCCTTCGCCGTGGCCGCGTGGTTCCTCCTGCAGCGCACCCTCAACCTGCCTCCGCGCCCCCGCAAGCAGGTCACCATCGACTACGTCGGCTCGCTGCTGATCATGGCGGGTGTCTCGTTGCTGCTGGTGTGGGTCTCCCTGGCGGGCAACCAGTTCGCCTGGACCTCCACCACGAGCTATGTCCTGATTGCCGCCGCGCTCGCCGTCATCGGCTTCTCCGTCTGGTACGAGGCATACGTGGCCGTCGACCCGGTGATCCCGTTGCGCCTCTTCCGCGACCGTACGACCGCCCTGGCCACCGCTGCCTCGATCACCGTCGGCATCGCGATGTTCGGCTCGGGTGTCTACCTGAGCCAGTACTTCCAGCTCGCCCGCGGCATGAGCCCGACCAAGGCGGGTCTGATGACGATCTGCATGGTCGCCGGGACCCTGGTCGCCGGCATCGTGTCGGGCAAGCTCATCTCCGACACCGGCCGGTGGAAGCGCTACCTCGTCGGCGGCTCCCTGCTCGTCATCGTGGGCCTGGGGCTGCTCGGGACCATTGACCGGGAGAGCAGCCTGGTCCAGGTCGGCCTCTTCATGGCGGTCCTGGGAGTCGGCGTCGGCGCGATCCAGCAGAACCTCGTGCTCGCCGTGCAGAACAACACCGCCGCCGCTGACATGGGCTCGGCCTCCTCCCTGGTCGCCTTCTTCCGCTCCATCGGTGGATCGGCCGGTGTCGCCGCCCTGGGTGCCGTACTGGCCCACCAGGTCTCCGACTCGGTGACCGCTGGGCTCGACAAGCTCGGTCTGGAGATCGCCGGCTCGGGCAACTCGAGCTCGGTGCCCAACCTGTCCGAGCTGCCGGCGCCGATCCGTCTGATCTTCGAGAACGCGTACGGTGATGCCATCGCCACCATCTTCGCCCTCACCGTCCCCTTCGCCTTCTTCTCGTTCTTCTGCATCCTCTTCATCAAGGAGGTGCCGTTGCGACGCACCGTCCAGCGTGCCGACGAGATCGAGAAGGTCACGCAGCGATGAGCGAGATCAGGTCCCGGCGCGACGAACAGCTCGACGACCTCGAGCAGGAGGTCGGCGTGCTGATGCGCCGGGCGCGCAAGGTCGTACGTGCTCGTGCGGAGCAGGTTCACCCCGAGCTCTCCGCGCCTGCCTACATGATCCTGCGCTTCCTCAAGGAGCGGGGCGCGGTGCGGGCCTCGCTGATCTCCGAATGCTTCGAGACCGACAAGGGCGCGGTCAGCCGTCAGGTGCAGCACGCGATCGACCTGGGTCTGGTCGAACGTTCCGCCGACCCCGACGACAAGCGCGCCAGCCTGCTCCAGCTGACCTCGGCCGGCGAGCAGGGTCTGGCCGACGTCGACGCAGTGCGCCGCGAGCGGCTCAGGGAGCGTCTGGACGAGTGGGACGACGAGGCGTTGGCCGGGTTGGTCGCCCAGCTGCACCGCTACAACAGACTCTTCGACGACCTCGACCAGGCCTTCTGACCGACGCTGAACAGGCCTCTGAGGGACCCTGACCGCCTCAGCCGAAGGTGGTCGGGTCCACCGAGATCCACACGTGGGTGGCCACGGCGACGACCGTGTCGTCGGGGCCGTACAGGGTGCTGGCCGTGAAGGTCTTGCGCCCCTCGGAGCGCACACGCTCACCGACCACGACGTGGGGGACGCCGATGACGGGCAGTGAGTCGACCCTGGCAGTCATCTGGCCGAGCACCATCGGTCGGTTGATGAGGTCCTCGGACCAGCCGCCGACACAGTCCAACGCTGCCCAGGTGGTCGCCAGGCTCACGCGCTGCTCCGCGCCCGTGTAGAGGTGGTAGTCCTCGGCCAGGCTCGGGTGTGGCGTCCAGGTCGCGGCGACCCGCCTTCGGCCTTCGGCCGGGTCCACCTCGCCGGGGAAGATCCTCAGCCCGTCACCCTCGACCCGTCGGGGTCCGCAGGAGAAGCAGGTGGGGAAGGGATGGGCCGTGTGCCCGGCGTACGTCGTCTCGGCGTGGAGCGCATCGGCGTACGACACGGGTGCGACAGGTTCGATGACGTCGTCGACGAGTGTCGCCCGGGCCACCGGGCCCGACGCGTTGACCACGGTCGTCCCCTCGTCGGAGGAGACCACGGGCAGCTCGACGGCCAGCGGTGGAGGCTGGGAGAGGCGGACCCGGATAGGTGGCCAGCGGAGGCCGTGATCCTCGGGGCAGCCGTGCTCGACGTGCGCCGCGAGCTCGCCGGCCGTCCACCCTCCGTTGCCGGAGACCGGCGGTCCACAGAAGCGCGGGGGCACGATCAGTGTGCTCATGGTCGCCAGCGTGTCACTTCTGGAGGTGATGCGACACAATGGGCTCCGTGAGCGACCTCATCGACACCACCGAGATGTATCTCCGCACGATCTTCGAGCTCGTGGAGGAGGGGATCGTGCCGTTGCGAGCGCGGATCGCCGAGCGGCTCCACCAGAGCGGACCCACGGTCTCGCAGACGGTGGCCCGCATGGAGCGCGACGGCCTGCTCACCGTGGAGGGCGACCGCCACCTGGAGCTCACCGAGGAGGGCCTGCGGCTGGCGACCCGGGTGATGCGCAAGCACCGCCTCGCCGAACGCCTCCTCACCGACATCATCGGCCTGCCCTGGGAGCTCGTGCACGCCGAGGCGTGCCGCTGGGAGCACGTCATGTCGGAGACCGTGGAGCGCCGTCTCCTCGAGCTGCTCGACAACCCCACGGAGTCGCCGTACGGCAACCCGATCCCGGGTCTGGAGGAGCTCGGCCAGGAGCACGTCTCCGAGTCGTTCATGGACGGCGGCGTCGAGGCGCTCTCCAAGATCGCCACCTTCAGCCAGGCGCGCGTGCACGTGCGCCGGATCTCCGAGGAGATGCAGAAGGACGAGGCCCTGATGGCGACGCTGCGCCGGGTCGGCGCGGTGCCGGACAAGACCATCAAGATCGTCGCCACCGCCGAGGGCGTGCTGGTCGGATCCGGCGGCGAGACCGCCGAGATCGAGTACGAGTCGGCCGACCACATCTTCGTCACCGTCGTCTGAGGCTCCCGACACCAGCGACCGGGTGCCGCACGTCGGCCAGGTCCGCCAGGAAGTCGCTGCACCCGACCTCGACCTTGTGGCTCGCCAGCGCGTCGCCGCGCGTGGCGCCCCGATTGACGATGACCACGGGGATGCCGACCCTCGCGGCGCGTTTCACGAAGCGCAGCCCGCTCATCACCGTCAAGGAGGAGCCGGCGACCAGCATCGCTCCCGCGCGGGCAGCGACCGACTCCACCGCTTCGTAGCAGCGGCTCACCCGGTCGGGTGGCGCGTTCTCCCCGAAGAACACCACGTCGGGTTTGAGCACGCCACCACAGCTCGAGCAGGGCGGCACGACGAACCCGTCCGTCTCCTCGAGGGCCACGTCGCCGTCGGGACGGATCTCTGAAGCGTCGTGCGTCTGGATCCAGCCGGGGTTGGCCGCCTGCATGCGCGCCTGGAGGTCGGCCCGGGAGCTGACCGATCGACAGTCAAGGCAGATGACGTCGCTGATCCGCCCGTGGAGAGCGACCACTTCGCGTGACCCCGCGGCCTCGTGCAGTCCGTCGACGTTCTGGGTGATGAGCAGGTCAGGGGTGATCTCGGCCAGGGCGTGGTGGCCGATGTTGGCCTCGGCGCCCCGCATCCGCGCCCAGCCCACGTGGCTGCGGGCCCAGTAGCGCTGCCTGGCGGTGGGGGTGGCGACGAACTCCTGGAAGGTCATCGGCAACCGCGCGGTGGAGCCCGGGCCGCGGTAGTCGGGGATGCCCGAGTCGGTGGAGAGACCCGCGCCGGTCAGCACCACCAACGGGCGCGCCGCCAGGAGGTCGAGCGCGGCCTCGACCTCGTACGACTCAGCGGGCATAACGGGCCTGGGCCCGGGCGCGAGCCTTGACGGCCTCGACCTCCCGGTCCTTCGGCGGTGCGGTGGTGACCAGTGCGTCGAGCAGGTGGCGGGTGGTGTGGGCGATCTCCGCGACGGCCTCGTCGAAGGCGGCCTGGTTGGCGGCCGACGGCTTGGTCGTCCCGGCGACCTTGCGCACGTACTGCAGCGCGGCGGCCGTCACCTCGTCGTTCGTGGCCGGCGGCTCGAAGTTGTTGAGCGGGCGGATGTTGCGGCACATGCGATCAATCTACGTCGAAGAAGGTCACCTCGTCGTCCGTGACGAGCACGACCTTTCCGGAGGCCAGCGGCACCGTCCGGACCAGGGCAGCGTTGTCGCCGTACGTGACCCGGGTGCGGCTCTCCTGCAACTTCCCGCTCCTCACCCTGAGCGTCGAGACCCAGGCCGTACGCCCGTCCCAGGGGTCGGTGATGACGGTGAGGGCGGTGCGCTTCTCGGGCAGCCAGGTGAACTGGCGCGGATCCTGACCTGCGGCTGCGTACGTGTGTGCGGGGTAGGCCACCACGTCGGCGCGGCGCAGGTTGGTCAGGTCGGACACGTTGAAGAGGGCCGCCTGGGCACCCGTGGTCGTGCCGTCGTCGGCCGCGTCCTGCCCGATGCCGATCATCCGGTGCGGACCGATCGGGTGCAGGTACTCGCTGAATCCGGGGATCTTGAGCTCGCCGAGCAGGACTGGTGCGGCCGGCTCGGAGAGGTCGATGGCGTACAGCGGATCCACCTCGCGGAAGGTGACGACCAGGGCGAGGTCGTCGAACCAGCGCACCGACTTGATCTCCTCGTCGATGCCCAACTTGTCGACGCGCCCTCGCTCGACGAGCAGCCCGTCCTCCTCGCCGAGGGTGACGACCGAGTTGAAGTTGCCGGTCGCTGCGGTCGGGCCGACCGCCACCCGCAGGACGCCGTCGGCCGAGTCCATGGACCACCGGTCGGCGATGGCTCCCTTGACTTCACCGGCGGCGACGAAGGTGGTGTCGAGGTCGTCCAGCGCGAAGGAGTACAGCTGGGTGCGACCGAGCTCGCCCGACGGCCTGATCGGACTGGAGGCCGAGTCTGAGGTGCGCCCCATGCCCCCTCTGAAGCCGAACCAGTTGGCCTGGGTGGCGAGGTGGAGTCGATCGCCGGAGAAGTAGGCGATCTCCGTGCTGGTGGCCACCGCCACGGCGCGGCGCTCATCACCTCCCGGGGTGAAGGCCAGGGTGGTGACGGTGCCGAGAGCCGTGTCGGGGTCCTCCGGTACGGCCACGGCTGCGCACTCCACGGCGCTGTCACCGTCGATGTGGGGCAGCCAGTCGGCGAGCGTCGTCTCGGAGACCACCTGCTCGTTGTGGCGACGGGCTCCCACCTGGCCTCGCTCGTCGTCGGGGTACTTGAAGTCGAGCTCCGGGAGGCCGTTGCGGATCACCACACGGACCACGTCGCCGTGCAGGCGCGCCGTCACCGACGCGGCGCTCACGCTGAGGGTCTCGGTGATCCGGGGAGCCGCCGCCTCGGAGACGTCGATCGTGGTGATCGTCGTGGTGGGATCGTGGTCGCGACCGTCACCGACGGCGACCAGGTGGTGGCCGTGGAGCAGGATCTCGCCGGTGCGCAGCTCGGGCAGCCGGATCGTGGCGAGCTCGGTGGGGGCCTCGCCCGAGACGTCGTACGTGGTGAGTTGCGATCCGTGCAGCCGGAAGAGGTGCTCGCCGTCGGTCTTGACGGTGTCGGGCTCGTCGACCCCGGCCTCCTGGACGTTGGTGCCGGTCTCGCTGCTCTCGGCGCGGCTGGTCCTCGCGCTGGTGGTCGACTCGTTCGACATGACGCTGCCCATGTCCATGTCGCCAGCCAGCGGCGTGCGCTCACCGAAATATTGATCGCCACCACCCTGCCAGCCCCAGGGCCCCACGAGCTCGAGAGCCCGCTCCTGGTAGCTGTCGAGGAGCGCGTCGCAGGAGGCGGTGGGCGCGAGCGCGGCGCTGGCGAGTCGGAACGGGTCGCTGCCCTGCGACGGACCGACGGTGTCAGGGTCGTCAGCGCCGAGGTGGACGCCGGCGACCAGGACGCCGAGCGCGGTGACGAGGGTGGCGGCGGTGCCGGTGGCCAGGAGCGCGGCTCGGCGAGCAGGGGAGGAGTTCATGGGGGTGTGACGTGGCCGGGGCCCGATCGGTTCCCGGGGGGTTCCGGCCACAGGCGATGCCTCGCTCGAGAGGACATGTCAAGATGTGCTCTGGCAATCCGGCTCCGGTCGGGCGCCACGCCCCAGTAGCTCAGTGGATAGAGCAGCCGCCTCCTAAGCGAAAGGTCGCAAGTTCGACTCTTGCCTGGGGCACGTCAGAACCCCCGCCACGTGCGGGGGTTCTTGCGTCGGAGGGGGTCGAAGCGCCACCAGACGTCCACAGGGCCGGGTCTTTCCCGCCTCTGTGGAGAGCGCGACACGGGGCGTACGCCGTGCGGCCAGTGTTGTTGCCATGCCTTCCGACCTCACACAATCCCCTCCCGAGACGATCGATGCGGCGTTGAGCCGGATCGACGCCCAGACCCGGGCCGCGATCGACGCGGTCGAACGGGCCCGCGCCTTCTCTGCAGACTTGGTGGAGCTCCGCGGGCACGGCAGCGCCGACGGGGTTGATGTCGTTGTCGACCACGTCGGGTTGGCGTTGGGCGTCACGTACACCGAGCACGCCCTCCGGACGGGCCCGGCGATGCTCGCACGGGCCACGATGGCGGCCCTGGGAGCGGCGCTCGACGATGCGCTGGCCCAGGTCACCCGACGGACGCGCGAGACGTGGGGCGACGACCCGGTGGCGGCCCAGATCGTGGCCGAGGTCGAGCAGCGCTTCGCGGTGGTGCCGCGATGAACCTCGACGTCCACCCTGATTCGTTGCGCAGTTTCGGCCGCGTGTGGGACCAGGCAGCCGATGCTCTCCCCCCGCAGGCCGAGACACTGGCCGGGGTGAGCGCCGGTGCGGACCACTTCGGTCGGATCAACCAGTTCCTGACCCCCGCCGTGTCGGTCTTCGTGTGGCAGGCCCGAGGCCTGGCGAAGGAGTGCGGCGAGCTCATGGAACTGGGTGCGTGGGCGGTACGTGCGACTGCACGTGACCTGGAGGAGACAGATGCAGGGGTCGCCCGGTTGATGGGTGGAGACATCGGGCCGGTGGGTGGAACAGTGGAGGACGGGACGGGATCGGTATGGGCGTGATGCCCGGGTGGGCCGATGAACCCGACCCGCTGGCCGGGGCCGGGGTGGCGGAGGATCTCTCTGCGCTGACCAGCAGCCTGGCCAACGGGGACTGGGCCGAAGCCGAGTTGCACGGCCTCAGCGCGGGCATGGGTCTTCTCGGAGCGGTCGTCGATCCTGTGGGAGCGCTCGCGGCCGCGGGAGCAGGATGGGCCATGGAACACGTCGGCCCGCTGCGCACGTGGTTGGACGATCTGGCGGGCGACCCGCCAGCCGTCATGGCCGACTCCGCCCGACTCGATGACGCGTCCCGTGAGGTCACCACCGCGGCCGGTGACCTGCGGCGTGGCTCTGCCTCCCTCCTGGCGATGGAGGGGCTGAGCATCGAGGCCTGCCGGCGGTTCACCCATGACACGGCCCGCGACGCCGACCAGTTCGCGACCCTGCTGCAGGCGGGAGCCGCAGCGATGCGGCTGGCTTCGGGGATCGTGGACGCCGTCAGGACGCTGGTGCGCGACGCCATCGCAGAGCTCGTCGGCATGGCGACCAGCAGCGCCGTCACCGTGGCTCTCACCGCCGGCGCCGGGACCCCCGTGGTCATGGCCAGGGTCGCTCTTCGAGCCGAGATGCTGGTGGTGAGACTGAGTGGGACGCTGAAGTCCATGGCACGCTCCTTCGAGGCGCTGAGGCTGCTGCTGGTCCGCGCCGAAACGGCACTGGGCGCACTCGCCCGGACATCTCGTGCCCGACGGCCCACCCGCGGCCCACTGCACCCCGCGACTCCGGTGACCTGGTCGAGTGAGGTGGTGAAGAGCCTTTCGACGATCAGGCCCCCGCTCGTGCTCGCTGACATCGCGGTCGGCGCCGCTGCGACGGTGGTCGCGGGACCTGGAGATGAATGAGATCGGGTCCAGTCGTCCGGTTCAGGCGTTCGGGGGAAGGTGCTCCCACTCCTCCACGACCTCGAAGCGCATACCGTGACTCACGAGACGCGCTCGCAGGTTCGGTCCCATGGCCACGGCCGTGGTGACCTGGCCGGCGGTGGTGGGGTTGTCGTCCAGGAGCAGCGACAGCGCCGACTCGGCGAGCATCACTGCAGTCTCGCTGTAGCCGGGGTCCCCTCCGCTGACCCGGGTGTGGACCCGCTTCCCGCCGCCGTCGCCGACGAAGTCGACGGTGAACCAGGAACGCTCCCGCTTCTCCTCGCTCGGCCCGCTGCCGGCCGGCACTCTGGCGGCCAGAGCTCGACGCACCGCCGGGACCTGCGCCGCGACCACCAGTCCACCCACCCCCACGACACCGGCAAGAGCCATGGGCAGCGTCTTCGTCCCGGCGTGGTGCGAGTACGTGAAGCGGGGGCCGTACGAGTCCAGGGCCGCGCCGCTCCGGGCCACGATCATCGGGTCGACCGTCGGCAGGGGCAACAGCCAGTACCTGAGCACCGGGTCACGTTGCGGGCGTGGAGCCACCGCTCGGGAGGATCGTCCCTCCGGGCGTGGTTCTTGCGTACGCCGCTCCCGGGCAGTGGCCTTTGCCTGCTTCATCCGCGACACCGCACCCAGGGCCGAGTGGAAGGTGCCCCCGGAGAAGGCCGCCGACGAGCGGACGACTCCACGCACGGTCAACGGCACGTCGTCGGGCAGGTGTTCGACGGTGAACTGGACACCCAGGTCGTGCGGCACGGAGTCGAAACCGCAGCAGTGGACCAGTCGAGCTCCGGTCCGCACGGCGGTCTCGTGGTGACGGAGGTAGGTGCGGTCCACGAACTCTGCCTCACCGGTCAGGTCGACGTAGTCGGTCCCAGCGGCTGCGCACGCCGCCACCACTGCCTCACCGTGGCGCAGGTAGGGGCCGACCGTGGTGATCACCAGCCTGGTGCTGGCGGCCAGGTCCCGGATCGTCGTCGCGTCCGTCACGTCAGCATGCAGCACCTCGCTCGGCGGGCAGGTGGTCTCGGCCAGACGCGTACGCAACCGCTCGAGGGAGGCGAGGTCGCGCCCGGCCAGGGCCCACCTGAGACCGGCGGGCGCGTGGGCAGCCAGGTGCTCTGCGGTGAGCGCCCCGGCGAAGCCGGTGGCACCGAGGAGGACGAGGTCGAGGCGGCGTGACGTGGGCATGCAGGACATCGTGACAGGAGTCACAGGTGAGCCCAAGATGCGATGTGCGGCGAGTTGGGAAGTTGTCGTAGATTCGGCAGTGGTCCGACAGGACTCCTGTCGTGCGATGGTCTGAAATCCTGAGGTGTCTGTGTCCGAGGAAGAGCCGCTCTCCCCGCGCGCTCCCGGCGTTCCCAAACGTCGTGGCAAGTCGAAGAAGAAGCACACCGTCGCCACCGTGCTGATGGCCACGCTGCTGGTGCTCGGCCTGGTCACGGGGCTCTCGGTCGTCTTCGTCTACCGCCACCTCAACGGCAACCTCAACATCAGTGACGGCTTCAACCAGGTCGATGACCGCCCTGAGGAGTACGGCCCGAAGCAGGCCATCAGCATCTTGATCATGGCCTCCGACACCCGTGACGGGGAGGGCAACAAGATCGACGGAGAGACTGGTGCGGCTGGTTCCGACACCACGATCCTCCTGCACATCGCAGCCGACCGCAGTCGTGCGTACGGCGTGTCGATCCCTCGGGACTCGCTCGTCACCCGCCCCGACTGCGGACCGGACAACGAGATCCCCGGTGGCGAGAACCAGATGTGGAACAAGGCCTATTCGGTGGGGCAGGAAGCCTGCACCGTGGAGCAGTTCGAGCAGTCCACCGGTGTGCGGGTCGACGACTTCGTCGTCCTGGACTTCAACGGCTTCAAGGGCATGGTCGACGCGGTGGGCGGCGTCCCGATCTGCCTGCCCTACGAGATCGACGACTCCGAGCACGGCATCTACCTTGCCGCGGGCGAGCGCGAGATCATGGGGGAGGAGGCCCTCGACTACGTGCGCGTGCGGGCGGTCGGGAGCGGATCGGACATCGATCGCATCAGCCGCCAGCAGACCTTCATCGCCTCCCTCGTCAACAAGGTGGTCTCCGCCGGCACCCTGACCCGTCCCGACCGGGTGGTGAAGTTCCTCAACGCTGCGACCAAGTCGCTGACCGTCTCGCCCGGGCTCAAGGACATTCCCAAGTTGGGTGGCCTCGGGGCGAGCCTCAACGGTGTCGGGCTCAACAAGGTCGAGTTCATCACGGTGCCGTTCGAGTACCCGCAGGAGCCGGAGTTCCGCGGTCGAGTTCGGTGGACCGCGGAGGCCGACGACCTCTGGAGCCGGATCGCGCGCGACAAGCCGCTCAGCAAGTCGCTGAGTGAGAAGTCCATCCGCGCGGACGAGGCGCCCGGGTCGAAGAAGGAGAAGCCCTCTCCGTCAGCGAGCCCGTCCGGCCCGGAGGCAGACGAGGAGCCCACCCAGGCCGAGATCGAGGCTGCCCGCGGCAAGGCGCTCTGCGCTTGACCGTGACGGGCCTGATGGACGGGGAAGGGGAATCAGCCATGACTGAACCCACGGAACCGACCGGAGTCGACGAGGGAGTCCACGTCGACCCGTCGGCCCCGGGCGAGGCCGATACCGAAACCGCGACCTCGGGTGCAGCAAGCCCCGAGGAGTTGTCCGACTGGGAGCGCAAGCGCCGGCTCGCAGAGATCTTCGGTGACGTGCTGCCCACCACGACCCGTGACGAACGGGGTCAGGGTCGCGGCGGCTCGCAGGAGTCAGCGAACGACGCCTGGCTGCGGCGGCAGGTGCCGCCGCACCACGGCGGCTGAGCGCTCAGAGGCCTCCGCGCTGAGCCTGCAGCAGGTCGCGGATCTCGGTGAGCAGGGCCACGTCCTCGGGAGTGCCGACCTCGTCTTCGTTCTTCTTCGGGAACCACTTCTCCTGGGCCTTGGTGTAGGGCATGACGATGGCGAAGTAGACCACCGCAGCCAGGATCAGGAACGAGATCAGCGCGGTGAGCCACGCGCCGACCGAGACCCCGCCGGGTGCGTAGTTCGAGAAGTCGGGGGTGCCCCCCACCTTTCCGATCAGGTCCATGAGGAGCGCGACGGTCGCCGTGACCACGCTCGCGAAGGCAGTGGCCATGATGAAGGCCGTGGCCAACTCGATCAGGTTGCCCTTCATGATGAAGTTCTTGAAGCCAGTCATGTTCTCTCCTGGTGATCGTGAGCGGCCGCGATGGCCGCACTGAAACGCTAGCCCGACCAGGCGATGGTGAGGAAGTCCCGGACCGCGGCCACTGTCACGGCTTCCACCTCTTCGGGAGCGATCGCCAGTACGACCACTCGCCCGGCCTGGCCCTGGCTCGCCACCGCCTCCTCGTCGTGAGGGACGCTGACGACCAACGCCGTTCGCGCGACGGTGAGCGCCCGCCCGCTGGCCGGGTCCGCGGCGAGGAGGTCCACCCTGTCACCGGTGCGGAGCAGGGCCACCGCAGCCGGATCGGGCAACCGCACGGGGACCGCGACCCGGTCCTCGTGGCCTTGCATCAGATCCGGCGCGACGAGGCGGGCGTCGGTGATCGGCTCGCCGCGGCGTACGGGGCCGGTCGTGGTGCGCCCCACCGGTGTCTCGGCGACGCCGTCAGGGACGGTCCCCTCGGCGAAGGCGACCCAGGTCAGGTCGTCGGCGCCCAGGACGCTACCGGCCGCGACGTCGGTTGCGGCGACGCGGACCCGTACGGTCGTGGGCGCCGGGGGTGCCAGCACGTGCAGCGCACTGGCGACCGCCGCGACCACGCAGCAGAAGGCGAGCAGGCGACGGTGGGCGAGCACCCGCGTACGCAGGAGGCGCCGCACCCGGTCGGAACCCCGGCGTACGTCACGTGATGCAGAGCCGGTTGGCCCAGTGTCAGTCACCATGACCGTGACGGTAGGCAGTCACGGCACCGGCGGAGCGAGACGATCCACAGGAGCCGCGAGACACACCCGACCAGACGACCTGTGGAGACCCCGAGGAGGTCTCGGGCGGATCAGTCGCTGCTGGACGAACTGCTCGAGCCGGACGAACTGCCGGACGAACTGCTCGAGGTGCTCGCGGTGCTCGAGGTGCTCGAGGAGGAATCCTTGGTGGCCGTGGCAGTGCCCGAGTCGGAGGCACCTGCGCTGGAGCCGGCGAGGCTCGAGGACGACCCGGAGCGACTGTCGGTGCGGTAGAACCCGGAACCCTTGAAGACGACTCCGACAGCGTTGAACACCTTGCGGAGCCGACCCTGGCACTCGGGGCAGACGGTCAGGGTGTCGTCGCTGAAGCTCTGGAACTGCTCGAAGGCGTGCTCGCACTGGGTGCAGGCGTACTGGTAGGTCGGCACGTCGCACATCCTACGGCAAGAAAAATGGGCAGAATGACCGACGATGACCACTCCTGGACCGAACGCCACGAACAGCATGAACGCCACGCACACCACGAACGCCGCCCCCGAGACTGCGCATCTGTCCTGGTGGGAGAGCTACCGGGTCTGGCCGACGTGGGCCCACGTCACCACCGGGGTGGTCAGTGCGTTGGTGCTGACGCTGGTTGTCACCACCGCGATCGCCGTGCACCTCTACCGCCAGCCGCTGCCCACCACGAGCGGCGAGATCACCCTGCCCGGTCTTGGTGACGCGGTCGAGGTTTTCCGCGACGAGCAGGGCATCCCGCGCCTCTTCGGTGACACCGACCGCGACCTCGTGCGCGCGCAGGGATACGTGCATGCCCAGGAGCGCTTCTTCGAGATGGACGTACGCCGCCACGCGACCGCGGGTCGACTCGCCGAGCTCTTCGGTGCCGAGGGGCTGGCCAGCGACAAGATGGTGCGGACGATGGGATGGCGTCGCGTCGCCGAGCGGGAGCTCGGAGTGATCAGCACGAGCACCCGTACGCTCCTCGACTCCTACGCCGAGGGTGTCAACGCCTACATCTCCCAGAACTCGCCCGGCGAGATGGCCCTCGAGTACACGCTGCTCGGACTCACCGGTCTGGACTACACGCCGGCGAAGTGGACGGCCGTCGACTCGCTGGCCTGGCTCAAGGCGATGGCCTGGGACCTGCGCGGCAACATGAGCAAGGAGATCGACCGAGCGGTCGCTGCACTCGACAACGAGCCGCGGGTCGTGAAGGCCCTGCACCCCGAGTACGAGCACTCGCTCCGGGCGCCCATCCTGGAGCCCAGCCCAGACTCGGGCCCAGACTCGGGCCCAGACTCGGGCCCAGACTCGGGCCCGGACTCGAGTCCAGACTCCGGTCCAGACCCAAGCACCCCGCCCGACGACGAGCCGGAGCCTGACCTCGCCGGCGACGACTCGTCCGACGACCTCGACGCCCCGGCCGCGGCCCAGGCCCTGGACTCGGTGCGGAGCAGCGTCAACGCGATGCCGGCGTTGCTCGGCAAGGGGGACGGGATCGGCTCCAACTCGTGGGTGGTCTCCGGCGAACTGACCGCGTCGGGAATGCCGCTGCTCGCCAATGACCCGCACCTGTCCGCCACCCAGCCCGGCATCTGGATGCAGATGGGCCTGCACTGCCGTGAGATCACGCCCGAGTGCACCCTCGACGTCGCCGGTTTCACGTTCTCCGGGTTGCCCGGCGTCGTGATCGGGCACAACGCCGCCATCGCCTGGGGGTTCACCAACCTCGGTCCTGACGTGACGGATCTCTACCTGGAGCGGGTCACCGGCGAGCGCTGGGAGCACGGCAGGGAGTCCAAGCCACTCACGCGCCGACGCGAGACCATCGAGGTGCGCGGCGAGGAGGACTTCGACCTCACCGTGCGCGCCACCGAGCACGGACCGCTGATCTCCGACGTGGACCAGGAGACCAGCTCGATCGGGGCCAACGCGGCTGCTCGCGCAACCCCTCCTGCGTGGGCGGCCACGGAGCCGTACGCCGTCGCGCTGGCCTGGACCGCCCTGCAGCCCGGCACGACCGCGGACGCGATCTTCGCGCTCAACCGGGCAGAGGACTGGGAGTCGTTCCGCGAGGCGGCCGCGCTCTTCGACGTCCCCTCGCAGAACCTCGTCTACGCCGACCGGGACGGCAACATCGGTTACCAGGCACCGGGCAAGGTGCCGGTGCGGCGCAAGGATCACGACGGTCGCAGGCCAGCCGCCGGCTGGGTGAAGGCGAACGACTGGACCGGCCGGCACGTGCCCTTCGACGAGCTGCCGTCGGTGCTGAATCCCGCCGACGGGGTCATCGTGACCGCCAACCAGGCCGTCACCGGACCTGACCAGGAGCCCTACCTCACCGACGACTGGGACGCCGGCTACCGGGCCCAACGGATCCGTGAGCTGCTCGAGGGTCGCAGCGAGCTCACGGTCGCCGACATGAGCCGGATCCAGCTCGACGCCGACAACCCGATGGCCCGCGCGCTGGTCCCGCACCTGCTCGAGGTCGCCGAGCGCGACGACCTCGGCACGTACGTCGGTGAGGGGGTCGACCTGCTGGCCGGGTGGGACTTCCAGGACGACCCGGACAGTGCCGCCGCGGCCTACTTCAACGTCGTCGCCGAGCGGGTGCTGGCCCTCACCTTCCACGACGACCTGCGGGCGCGGATCCATCCCGACGGTGGCAGTCGCTGGGTCCAGGTGCTCGAAGAGCTGCTCACCCGTCCGTCCCACGCGCTGTGGGACGACCGACGCACCGACGATGAGATCGAGGACCGCGACGTGGTGCTGCGCCAGGCCCTGGTCGAGGCCCGCGACGAGCTGACCCAACTCCGGTCGGTGCGACCCCGGGAGTGGTCGTGGGGTCACCTGCACCAACTCGAACTGACCCACCAGAGTCTCGGCACCTCCGGTATCGGCCTCGTCGAGGCGATCTTCAACCGCAACGGGGGCGGCATCGGCGGCGGGTCGTCGGCCCCCAACGCGACCGCCTGGCAGGCCGGGGAAGGGTTCAATGTCACCAGTGCTCCGTCGATGCGGATGGTGGTCGACCTCGCCGACTTCGACGACTCGGTGTGGGTCTCGCTCACCGGCGTCTCGGGTCACCCCGCGTCGCCGCACTACTCCGACCAGACCGAGCTCTTCGTCCAGGGCCGGACGTTGCCCTGGACCTGGACCCGGGACCGGGTCCGGTCGGGTGGTGACCGGTTGGTGCTCACCCCGGACGCGTGACGCCCTCGCGGGTGACGACCAGGTTGACGGTGCGGTCGTGGGGCTCGGCGGGCACCGCCAGCCCGACCTCGCCGGGGTGCAGCGCGACCATGGTCGGGATCGGGGGCCTCACCCGCGCGATCCGCGCCAACGCCCGGTCGTAGGAGCCACCTCCGCGCCCCAGACGTACGCCGTCGCGCGAGACCGCGAGCCCGGGCACCAGCACCAGGTCGGCGTCGGTGATCGCGTCGACCCCCAGCAGCGGCGTACGTGGTTCGCGGAGTCCGCGCCCGGCCGCGGCCAGTGAGCCGGGGCCCTCGTACGTGGCCCAGTCGAGGTCGTTGTCCGGCAGCAGGACCGGGAGCAGGACCCGTACGCCGCGGGCCCACACCCTCGTGAGCAGCACGTCCGTGCCGGGCTCGGAGCCCATCGACACGTACGCCGCCAGGCAGGGTCCCCGGTCGAGCAGCGCATCCACGTGGTCGGCGATGAGCTCGGCGGTGGTGGCGAGCTCGGCTGCGGTGAGGGCCGCGCGGGCGTCCAGCACCCGGGTGCGCAACTGCTGCTTGGCGGCCGCATTGTGGGGGAACTCTTCGCCAGTCACCTGATCAGCCTACGATCGAGTCATGGCTACATCTGTGCGGAGCAAGGGGCTCGAGGCTGCTCGGGCCAAGATGCGTGAAGCCGGGAGCGACGAGGTCGCGATCGACACCTTTGCGCACTACTACCGACTCCTCGAGCACGGCGAGACGGGGATGATTCCGGAGTCGACGATCGAGCCGCTCGACATGGAGTCGCTCGACGACGTGGTGGTGAGCGAGGAGGACGCGCTCGCCGCGGTGCGCCAGACCGTGGTGATCAAGCTCAACGGCGGGCTCGGCACCTCGATGGGCATGGACCGCGCCAAGTCGCTGCTCTGCGTGCGTCGCGGGCTCTCCTTCCTCGACATCAGCGCGCGCCAGATCCTGCACATGCGCGAGAAGTACGACGCCAAGCTCCCGCTGGTCCTGATGAACAGCTTCCGGACCTCCCAGGACACGATGGACGCGTTGGCCCGCTACGAGACCCTCCCGGTCGACGGCCTGCCGCTGGAGTTCCTGCAGAACAAGGAGCCCAAGCTGCTCGCCGCGCGGCTCGAGCCGGTGGCGTGGCCCAAGGACCCGAGCCTCGAGTGGTGCCCGCCCGGCCACGGTGACATCTACACCGCCCTGCAGGGCACCGGTCTCATCGAGCAGATGATCGAGGCCGGCTACCGCTACGTCTTCGTCTCCAACTCCGACAACCTCGGCGCAGTTCCCGACGCCCGGGTGGCCGGCTGGTTCGCCACCTCCGGTGCGCCCTTCGCGATCGAGGCCGTACGACGTACCCCGTCGGACCGCAAGGGCGGCCACTTCGCCCGCCGCCTCAGCGACGGTCGCATCGTGCTCCGGGAGTCGGCGCAGACGCTCGAGGCCGACAAGGAGGCGTTGGCCGACCTGTCGCGCCACCGGTTCACCTCCACCAACAACCTGTGGTTCGACCTGCACGCGATGCGCGACACCCTCGCCCAGCGCCGCGGGATCCTGGGCCTCCCGTTGATCCGCAACGTCAAGACCGTCGACCCTGCTGATCCGACGTCGCCGGAGGTGATCCAGATCGAGACCGCGATGGGCGCTGCGATCGAGGTCTTCGAGGGAGCGCGCACCATCGAGGTCGGCCGCGATCGGTTCGTCCCGGTCAAGACGACCAACGACCTGCTGGTGCTGCGCTCGGACATCTATGCGCTCGGCAAGGACCACGTGCTGGAGCTGGTCGCCGACGACGTGCCGTTCGTCGACCTCGACCCCGCGCACTACAAGTTGGTGGGTGAGTTCGACAAGCGCTTCCCTGACGGCGCTCCTTCGATGAAGGGGGCCACGTCGCTGAAGGTCGAGGGCGACTGGACCTTCGGTCGCGACGTACGCCTCCAGGGCGAGGTCGTCCTCGAGGCGACGTCGGCGCAACGCGTGGAGCCGGGCACGGTCATCAGCGGCGGTCAGGATGTCTGACCCGCAGGCAGCCAACCTGGCCCCGGGAGCAGACCAGGTGATCGGCGTCGACGAGCTCGTCGACCGAATCGTGGCTGCCATCGAGCCCCTGCCTGACTTCGCGCTGCCGCTGATGGACGCCCAGGGCATGGCGATCGCCCAGGACGTCATCGCCCAGGTCTCGCTGCCGGGCTTCGACAACTCGGCGATGGACGGCTACGCGGTCCGAGCCGTCGACATCGCCGGTGCCACGGACGAGGAACCCGTGCACCTGCCGGTCGTCGGTGAGATCAGTGCCGGTCGCGCCCACCACCTCGCGCTCTCTCCGGGCGCGGCGATCAAGATCATGACCGGCGCCCCGGTGCCCACCGGCGCCGATGCGGTGGTCCCGTACGAGTGGACCGACCGTGGTGTCGCGCAGGTGCAGATCTCACGCGCTCCCGAGGCCGGCGCCAACATCCGCCGTGCGGGCGAGGCCGTCCGCGAGGGCGATGTCGTGGTCACCCACGGCACGGTCCTCGGGCCGCGGCACATCGGGCTGCTGGCCTCGGTCGGTCGCGCGACGGTGCGCTCTCGTCCTCGCCCTCGGGTGGTGGTCATCTCGACCGGTTCGGAGCTGCGCGATCCCGGCACGCCCGTGGGTCACGACTCGATCTACGACGGCAACTCCTACCTGCTCGCAGCGGCGGCCAGGCAGGCCGGCGCGACGGCGTACCGGGTCGGGATCGTGCCCGACGACGTGCGCGCCTTCACCGAGGCGCTGAGCGACCAGTTGGTGCGCGCCGACCTCGTGATCACCAGCGGTGGGGTCTCCGAAGGTGACTACGACGTGGTCAAGGAGGCGCTGCGCGGCCTCGGCACGGTCTGGTTCGGCAAGGTCGCCATGCAGCCGGGCCGACCCCAGGGCTTCGGTGTGGTCGGCGAGGACGAGGTGCCGATCTTCACGCTCCCCGGCAACCCGGTCTCCGCCTACGTCTCCTTCGAGACGTTCGTGCTGCCGGCGCTGCGCACGATGATGGGCAAGACCCCGGTGTCCCGGCCGACCCGCCGGGCGCGTCTGACGGAGCCGATCACCTCGACGCCGGGCAAGCGGCAGCTGGTCCGGGCCACGTACGCCACCGATCGCGGCGGCGCCTTCGTCACTCCGGTCGGTGGTCACGGCTCGCACATGATCGGCGACCTCGCCTCGTCCAACGCCCTGGTCGTGGTGCCGGAGGAGAGCACCGGCGTCACTGCGGGCGAGATGGTCCAGGTGCTGTGCCTGGACGAAGAGTTCTGAGCCGATGGGCGAGTCCGAGTTGAGCCGGGCCGAAGGGGCTCCCAGCTTGACCCACGTGGACGAGTCCGGTGCCGCCCGCATGGTCGACGTCTCCCACAAGTCGGTCACCGCCAGGACCGCTGTGGCGACCGGACGGGTGCTGGTCTCCGAGACGGTGATCGCGCTGCTGCGTGGGGCCGGAGTGCCGAAGGGTGACACCTTGGCCGTGGCTCGACTGGCCGGGATCATGGGGGCCAAGCAGACCCCTTCGTTGATCCCTCTGTGCCACCCCTTGAGCCTCTCGGCAGTGACGGTCGACCTGGTGGTGGCCGACGACGCGGTCGAGATCACCGCGACCGTCTCCACCACCGACCGCACCGGCGTCGAGATGGAGGCGTTGACGGCCGTCTCGGTGGCGGCGCTGACCGTGGTCGACATGGTGAAGGCCGTCGACAAGGCGGCCGAGATCACCCGGATCAGGGTGGAGAAGAAGACCGGCGGCAAGTCGGGGGACTGGTTCCGGTGAGTGCCGACGGTGACCGTACGCTCCACGGCTCTCGTGGACTCACCGCCGCCGTCGTGGTGGCCTCGAACCGCGCTGCTGCGGGTGTCTACGCCGACGAGACCGGTCCGCTGATCGTGGCTTGGCTGACCGAGCGCGGTTTCCGGGTCGCGGACGCGGTGGTCGTGCCGGACGGCGATCCGGTTGCCGAGGCGATACGTACGGCAGCTGACGGAGGCGCCCGGCTCGTGCTCACCACCGGTGGCACCGGGCTGACCCCCACCGACCGCACCCCCGAGGCCACGCTGGGGTTGCTCGACTTCGAGGTGCCGGGCATCGCCGAGGCGATCCGGGCGTACGGGGTGGACCAGGGGGTGCCGTCGGCGGTGCTGTCGCGGGGAGTCGCCGGCGTACGAGGCACCTGCCTGGTGGTCAACCTGCCCGGCTCCCGGGGTGGAGTGAAGGACGGCCTCGCCGTGCTGGATCCGATCGTGGTGCACGCGGTCGAGCAGGTCGTGGGCAGTGACCACGACCGCGGCGACTCCTGAGCCGCGACCTCACGCGACGTCTCGCGACGTCGCGCCGGACGTGGCGAGCGACGGAACCGACTGGCAGGCTGAGCAGTATGTGGGGCTTGAGCAGGGCGCGGGCGTGGCCGGTGGTGCTGCGCGACGCCGAGCTCGTGCTGCGACCCATCCAGGTGGCCGACGGCTGGGAGTGGAGTCGCGTCCGTCTTCGCAACGCTGACTGGCTGCAACCGTGGGAGGCGACCGTGCCCCCGGGCGCGGGCCCCGGCCCGACGACCTTCCGTGAGTTGGTACGCGGTCTGCAACGCGCCGCCCGGGCCGGTCGGATGATGCCCTTCGTCATCGAGGTCGAAGGTCGTCTGGTCGGTCAGGTGACGGTCAACAACGTGGTGCGTGGCTCTGCCCAGTTCGCCTCGATCGGCTACTGGGTCGACCGTGACGTCGCCGGTCGGGGGCTGGTGCCCCGCGCGGTGGCCCTGGCGATCGACCACTGCTTCGAGGGGGCAGGTCTGCATCGCGTCGAGATCTGCATCCGACCGGAGAACTCCAACTCGTTGCGGGTCGTGGAGAAGCTCGGGCTGCACGAGGTCGGCTTTGCCCCCGCGTTCCTGCACATCGACGGGGCCTGGCGCGACCACCGGATCTACGCGGTGACGACCGAGGAGGTGGCCGGCTCGATGCTGCAGCGCCTCCGCGACCCATGCGGAGACCAATCACATGAGTCACACCAGTAGTTGCGCGACACACCAGCGCACCTGCGCCCCAACGAGGCGAACCGAATCTAACCTCGTCATGTGACCTTGGATGCGCTGATCTTCGTGGCCCTCGCGGCGGCCTGGATTGCCTACCTGCTGCCCAAGGCCCTCCAGCACCACGAGACCGTGCAGCGCGGCCGTTCGGTCGAGCGTTTCTCGCACCGCATGCGGGTCCTGGCCCGTCGTGAACCCACCAGCGTCCGTGAGGCCCGCCTCGTCGTGACGCCGGGTCGTGCTCCGTCGCGTCCGGTGATCGAGACCAAGGGCCATGCCCCGGTCGTCTCGACCGTCGCCGCCCGCCGGGCCGCCGCCAACGCTGCGGCACGGCGTCGCCGCAACGTCCTGTCGGTGATCTTGCTGGGGCTCGTGGTGGTGACGGCGCTCGCCGTGGCCAGCGCGGTCAGCGGTTGGTACGTCGCGATCCCCGGCACTCTGCTGGGTGCCTGGCTGGTGGCCTGTCGACTGATGGTCCGTCAGGAGCGGGGCATCACGGCTCGTCCGCAGGTCCGCCGACAGCAGTCCGTCCTCGAGGACGCGAACGACGCCGACACCGAGTTCAACCTCCCTCCCGTCAAGGACGCTCCTGCCGTGTCGGTGTCGGATCCCGAGACCCAGATCCTGGACGTCGACGACCCGTCGCGCTGGGACATGGTCCCGGTGACCCTGCCGACGTACGTCAACAAGTCGCCCGCCGAGCGTCGTACCGTCCAGACCATCGACCTCGACTCCACGGGGGTCTGGAGTTCGGGTCGCAACGAGATCGACTCCGCGCTGGCTCGTACGGCCCAGGAGATCAAGAAGTCCGAGGCTGCAGAGGCAGCTGCCGCTGAGGACGCAGCGCAGCGTCGCGCCGTCGGACACTGACTCGTCGGCTCACCGGCCCAACGGTCTGCGGATCCGGGTCACCTGATTGGTGGCCCCACGACCGCGGGTGTTATCTTTTCGACGCACCTTCGGGTGCCTGGGCCGCGAGGTCCGGGGGGCTTTGGCGCAGCTGGTAGCGCGCCTCGTTCGCAACGAGGAGGTCAGGGGTTCGAATCCCCTAAGCTCCACAGATGAGGCCGCCGGGAGACCGGCGGCCTCGCTGCATTTCTGGCTCCCAGAGCTGGCGGAGTCGGCCTGCCGCGCCTGATCCTTCCCGCGGGTCCCTCTTTCGTCCTAGGATCCGGATGCGTCGCAACTCTCGCCGCCACGACCCAAGGGGACACATGACCACAAACCGTTGGGCGGCGCGATTCGCGCTGGCCGCTCTTGTTCTGAGTGCCGTGCCGGCGCTCACCCTGTCTCCTGTGGGCGCGGCACCCGCAGGCCCCGCACCTGCAGGCGCTGCTGCCAAGTCATGGCTCTCGGTCAAGGGCCCCGCTGCGTTCTCGCCCAACGGCGACGGTCGCCACGACAAGGCGCGCTTCAAGGTGAAGGTGAAGAAGCGCGCCAACGTCACCCTCAAGGTGGTGCGCGCCGGCAAGGTCGTGCGCGGTCCGATCAAGCTCGGCAAGCGCAAGGCCGGCAGCACCGTCGCCTGGAGCTGGAACGGCAAGAACCGCAAGGGCAAGCGCGTGGCCGATGCCGGCTCCGACGGCCGCAAGCCCTACCAGATCAAGGTGGCTGCGCGCTCGCTGAAGACCGGCAAGCGAGTTGTCGTCCGCCACGACATCGCGGTCGACACCGACGCCGGTCTGCCCGCCGCGGCACGCCTGGTCGCCGACAGCGACACCGTCTACCCCCAGACCACTGTGGTCCGCGACCGGCTCAAGTTCTGGGTCGACAGTGGGGAATCCCAGAACGAGGCAGGGACGGGCACACTGGTGATCCGCACCGTCGGGGGCAGAAAGCTCCGCGAGATCAGTTCCGACCGCTGGGCGCGCCAGTGGTACGACGGACCGGCGGTCGTCGAGTGGAACGGGAAGCGCGAAGACGGTAGCCAGCTCGACGTGGGCGGTTCATCCCCCTGGGAGGGAGACGTCACCGCTCGTCTCCGGGTGGAGGACGCGGTCGGCAATGTTGCCCAGACACCTCCGATCACAATCCGTGTCTCCCGCAAACGCCTTGCGCTGAAGACGGCCAAGGTGACCATCGCTCCACAACGGACGGAGTTCGTTCCGACGCCGCGGGACTGCGGTCCGACCTCCGGCAATGGTTGTGGGGAGAGCTTCCCTTGCGGCACCGTCGTGCCCAGCACGCGCGCGGAGATGCCGTTGGGCCTCAGCTACCGGGCGAGGGCTTGCCCGGAGTGGAGTTCCCCGTCGCGTGAGACCGGGGCGGTGGCGCGCCACTTGATTGATCTGCCCGACGACGCCGTGCGCGGCGGTGCCGCCGTGAGCGTGACGATGCGCGGCCGGGCCACCGTTGATCTCGAGGATGACACCGCCCGCCTCACCGTGGCCGGAGTCAGCTCCGTGAGCGACGCCTCACCGGACGAGACCACCACCACGGTGACGCGTGCGTACGACATCGGACAGGACGAGCTCTACGGCCGGGACGGTGGGTTCGGCGCTCCGACGTGGATGATCGAGACGTTCGGTGACGACTCGTACGACGTGTCGGAGTTCGACGTCACGTACGCGTACCTGGTGCCGACGGACTGAACTGGGTGGTCCTGTCCTCAGCGGCCACGAACGGATGTGAGCGAGGAGCCGCCGGGGTGACCCGGCGGCTCCTCGTCGTTGCGGGGCCCGCTCACATCAGCGTTCGACGAAACAGCCACGGCAGAGGCTCCACGGCACTAGCGTCGTGGTGGACGCGACAGATCGGTTGGGTCATGCCAAGCACGAAGGACCCTCATGTCGTACTCACTGATCCGCCGCCGCGTCGCGCTCGTCGCCGGAGTCCTCGCATTCGCCCTGGCCGGTTGCAGTTCGGCTGAGACGAAGCCGGCCGCCGAAGCGCCTGAGCCGGTGCGCGCCGTCGACATCGCCGCCGGCCAGCAGGACGAGCCGGTCGACGTCGAGGTCGACGGGGGAGCCGCCGGTGTCGGGGTGACCTTCCGCAAGATCACCATCGAGCCCGGAGCGGGCACGGGCGAGCACTGCCACTACGGACAGCTGATCGCCGTCGTCGAGCAGGGCGAGCTCACCCACTACGCCGACAACCACCCGGGAGGCGTCCGCGTCTACAAGACCGGCGAGTCGATCATCGAAGGCGCGAGCTACGCCCACCAGGGCAAGAACGAGGGCGACGAGGACGTCGTACTCGTGGTGACGTACGTCGTCCCGGAGGGCAAGCCGCTCGCCGAGACCGACCTCACCCACTGCGACGACTGAAGCGCCGTCCGGCCTGGTCCGCGCCCTGTCAGGTCGCCGCATCAACTATGGGGAGGGTTTCAGCCACCAGGTGACTGGAACCCTCCCAACAAGCAAGCCATCGGGGTGACGAGCGTCGGTCAGGCGCTTGCGCCCAGAGCGTCCTCGATCGGGGTATCCCCGTTGCGGAAGCCGATCGTGCGGTGAACGCAGCTGTCGTCGGCCAGCACCGCGGCGGCCACGGCGGCCACGTCCCCGCGCGAGACCGAGCTCTCCTCGGCAGGCTGGTCCAGGACGTCGATCCTGCCGGTGGGCTCGTCGAGGGTGAGGGCGCCCGGCTGGAGGATCGTCCAGTCAAGACCCGAGTCGCGCAGGTGATCGTCGGCTGCGACCTTGGCGTCCGCGTAGGCGAAGAACGAGTTGTCCTCGGGTGGGAGGTTGTCGTGGCTGGCGCCCAGGAAGGAGACCATCACGTAACGATGCACGCCGGCGGCCTTGGCGGCGTCCATGCTGCGGATCGCTGCGTCGCGGTCCACCGCGTACGTACGCTTCGCCTCGCCGCCACCAGCACCGGCCGACCAGAGGACGGCGTCGTGACCGCGTACGAGTTCCTCGATGGCCTCGGTGCTCATCGTCTCGACGTCGGCGACGACCGGGGTGGCGCCGGTCGCGGCGACCTCCGCCTCGTGGTCGGGGTTGCGGAAGACGCTCGTGACCTCGTCACCGCGCTCGACCAGTTGGGGTGCCAGACGGAGCGCGACCTTGCCGTGCCCGCCGATGATGATGACCTTGGACATCAGTTCTCCTCGCTCGTGGTGCGGTGGTTGCTCACCTCCATCACAACAGGGCGGTCCAAGTCTGACCAGACTGACCGGCCCCGTACGCCGGCCGAGGTGGCCGGAAGTGGCGCGCCGTCTCGGCCTACGGTCCGGTGCAGCCTGTACCGTCAACTCCCGTGAGCAAGATCGGACGCCCCGCCGGGCCTGCAGGCGACACCGTGACGACGGTGCTGACCGCTGCACTGGATGTTCTCCTCACCGAGGGCGGCACCGCCCTGACCCCGCTGCGCCTGCACCAGGCCACCGGGGTCTCGCGTTCGACGATCTACCGGCACTGGTCGACGCCCACCGAGGTGCTGGCGGCGATCATCGACGTCGCCCCACCGGTGCGGCGAGTCCTCACGGGCGACCACGCCCTCGACCTGCACGCCGAGGTGGACGCGCTGTGTGATCGACTCCGGGACCGCCCCGTCGCCGCCGTGCTCCAGGCGCTGGTGACGATGGCTGCCACCGACGAGGCTGCGGTGCCCTTGCGCCAGCGCTACGTCGACGACCTCGTGGCCCCCTTCCGGGCGGCCCTGGAGAGTGCAGACATGTCGGCGGAGCGGGTCGACGACGCCATCAGCGCGATCGTCGCGCCCTTGCTCGTCGACGCCCTGCTCCTGGACCGTCCCGCCGAACGCGCCCGCGCCCACCGCGCGGTCGATCTCTACTTCCCCCACCGGGACCAGTGATCACCGAGGGACGCAGCGCATCCGTCAAGACATGACGAAGACCGGCCGGGCAGATTCCGAAGAACCCACTCGACCGGCCTTGTCGTGGTGCTGGTCCGGCTCAGGCCTCCGCGGGCTGCGGTGCTTCGGCCAGTTCGGAACCCTCGAGCACGGTGGCCCGGAGCAACGCGTCGGCCTCGTCCTCGGTGATCGAGAGCGAGAGCGCCAGCTCGGCCAGCACCAAGCGGCTGGACGCCTTGAGCATCTCGCGTTCGTTGGGGGAGAGACCGTGCTCCTCCTGGCGGCGGATCAGGTCACGGATGACCCCGGCCGTGGTGGGCAGGTCACCGAGCTTGAGCCGCTCGCTGTTCGCCTTCATGCGGCGTGACCAGTTCTGCTCCTGGACGCCGGTGGGGGCGCGGAGCACGTCGAGCAGGTCGCGGGTCTCGTCCTGCGCGAACACCGCGCGGACGCCGACCTCGTCGGCCTGGTCGACCGGAAGGTTGATGGACAGGTCGCTGCTGTGTACCTGGAGTTGCAGGTACTGGCGCTCCTGACCCTTGAAGTTACGGCTGAACACCTTCGCCACGGTCGCGGGACCGTGGTGGGGGTGGATGACCGTCTGGCCCTGGGAGAACTCCATGATCACACTCTCGAGTTGACTGTTGACCTGTCTTCGACCACCCTGCGGCGAGCAGGACGGCTCCTCCATTCTCTCACGCTCAACCACATGCCTCGGCCACGGTCTCTGAGGCGCCTCGTGAGGCGCTCCGTGAGGCGCCTCCAGGGCGACTTGAGAGCACCCTTCGTCGCCTCGTCCCCGACCCCGCTTGGTTTCCCGACATGGCGTCGCTAAACTTGCCGACATCATGTCGTCAACCTCAAGGTGACAAACACAATGTTCCTCGCACTCCGCGAGTTGCGGTTCGCCAAGGCCCGGTTCGGGCTCATGGGTGCCGTGATCGTCCTCATCGCAATTCTGATGGTGCTGCTCAGTGGGCTCTCCCAGGGCCTCGTCAAGGACGGAGTCTCCGGTCTCCAGGAGCTGCCCGTCACCTCCTTCGCCTTCGAGAAGGACGTCCAGAAGGACTCCGCCTTCACCCGCAGCGTCGTCGACGCCGACACCGTCGAGACCTGGAAGTCGCGGGACGGGGTCAACGACGCCGCGCCCTTCGGCCTCGCGCTGGTCAACGGCGCCAACCAGGACGGCACCCAGGTCGACCTCGCAGTGATTGGGGTGGAGCCTGACTCCTTCGTCGCACCCGAGCCTGCCGAGGGTGAGGGCCTGCTCGATGCCAACTCCGTCGTGCTCAGCGCCCACGCGGCCGACGACGGCATCGCGATCGGTGACGTCATCACCCTGGAGCGTACGAACGTCGAGCTCACCGTCACCGGCTTCCTCGACGGCCAGCACACGTTCGGCCACGTCGACATGGGCTACGTCGAGCTCCCCACCTGGCAGTCGATCAACGCAGGCCTCCCGCTCGACGCCGCGCTCCCGGAGGGCAAGGAGGGCGAGTTCACCGCCGTCGCAGTGAAGAGCGAGCTCGACACGGACGCGCTCGCCACTGCCGACGAGGAGGCCGGCACGACCACGATGTCGTTGACCGAGTCGTACGGCGCCTCGCCCGGCTACACGGCGGAGACCTCCACGCTGCTGTTGATCCAGGTCTTCCTGTACGCCATCTGCGCACTCGTCGCCGGTGCCTTCTTCACCGTCCTGACGATTCACCGCAAGCCCGAGATCGCCGTGATGCGCGCGATGGGTGCCTCCACCGGCTACCTGCTGCGCGACGGCCTTGGCCAGGCGCTGATCCTGCTGCTGGCCTCGGTGGGACTCGGTGTCGCCATTGGTTGCGGGGTCGGAGGGCTCCTCCAGACCACTGCGATGCCGTTCGCCCTGGTGACTGGTCCGATCGTGCTTGCTGCCGTCCTCCTCATTGCCCTGGGCCTGGTCGGCGCCGCCGTGGCGATCGTCCGGATCACCCGGGTCGACCCCCTGACCGCGTTGGGAGCCAACCGATGACCGGCCTGCAGATCACCGACGTCAGCCTCGTGCTGGGGGACGGTGACGAGAGCGTCACCGCTCTCGACCACGTCAACCTCAGCGTCGCGCCCGGCGAGTTCGTCGCCGTCGTGGGCCCCTCCGGCTCCGGCAAGTCGAGCCTGTTGGCTGTCGCCGGCGGGCTCAGCACCCCGACCAGCGGATCGGTGACGGTCGACGGGCACGAGCTCGTGGGCCCGAACAACCGTGAGCTGAGCCGACTGCGTCGCGAGCTCATCGGCTTCGTCTTCCAGTCCTCCAACCTGGTGCCCGCCCTGACCGCGGTGGACCAGCTGCGTCTGCCCACGACGTTCGGCAAGTTCGACGACGCCCGCGACCCGATGGAGCTGCTCGAGCAGGTCCAGATGGCGCACAAGGCGAAGCGACGCCCGCACCAGCTCTCCGGTGGTGAGCGCCAGCGCGTCGGGATCGCGCGGGCCCTGATGACTCGCCCGCGGGTCCTCCTGGTCGACGAGCCCACCGCTGCCCTCGACCGGGCGCGCAGCCAGGAGGTCGTCGAGCTGCTCGCCAAGGAGACCCGCGAGCAGGGCGTGGCAACCGTCATGGTCACCCACGACCACGACGTCATCAAGCACGCGGACACCGTCTACGTGATGACCGACGGCCGGCTGGAGAAGCAGGACTGAGATGCCCAGGATCAATGCCGAGACGCTGGCCGAGCACCGCGCCCAGCAACGCCGCGCGATCCTAGACGCAGCCCGGGAGCTCCTGGCCGACGACACCGCCGGCGCACCCAGCCTCTCCGAGGTGGGGCGGCGTACGGGCCTGGCCCGCACCAGCCTCTACCAGTACTTCACCTCGCGCGAGGACCTGCTCGACGCCGTGATCGCAGACGTGTTCCCGCTCTGGTCGAGCCGGATCCACGCTGCGATGGATGCGGTGGAGACACCCGGCGACAGGGTCCTCGCCTATGCGCGCAGCCACCTCGAGCTGGTCGCTGAGGGGGAGAACGCTGTCGTACGCGGCCTCGTCACCCACGCCCGCGACCGGGTGGCGAGCGCTGGGCAGGAGATGCACGAGCAGCTGGCCGGACCGCTGCTCGAAGCCCTCGGAGGCAGCCCGGAGCTGGCGGAGTTCGTCCAGTCGATCGTCTACACGGCGTCGCGGATGGTCGAGGAGGGGCGCCCCCTCGACGAGGTCAACCACCACGTGGAGCGTCTGCTCGGCCCCTTCGGAGCCAACCTGTGAAGCTGCGCCGACCTGCGATCCTGCGGCGCGCCGTTCGCGGCATCGCCCGCACCGTGGCACATGGTCAGGGCATGCGTTTGCACCTGCCCTTCTTCGCCGTCTCCGCCATCCACCTCGCCGCCAAGCTGGTCGAGCAGGACGAGCTGGCCGCCATCACCAAGACGCTGCTCATGCCGGCACTGGCCCTGGTGCTGGTCGTCGGCCTCGGCCGCGACGGACGGTGGCCCACCTGGGGGCGTCTGGCCGTGGTGGGGGTCTTCTTCTCGTGGCTCGGCGACCTGGCCCTCATCGGTGAGGGTGACGTCTTCTTCCTCAGCGGGGTCGGGCTCTTCGCCGTCGCCCAGCTCGCGTACGCCTTCACCTTCCGCGCCGCCGGGGAGGCCACGCGTACGGCCGGTCGACCTTGGCTCCTGGTGCCGTACGTCGCTTGGTGGCTCGCGCTGGTCGCCTTCTTCGTCGCCGGAGAAGGGATCACCCCGCTCCTCGGTGCGCTGGCGCTCTACGGCATCCTGCTCGGCACGATGGCGTGGCTGGCCAACCGGATCAGCACCGCGACCGCGATCGGTGCGGCCCTCTTCGTGCTCTCCGACTCACTCATCGCACTCGGCGGGCTCGGCGGGCTGGAGCTGCCCCTGCACGGCTTCTGGGTGATGCTGACCTACCTGGCTGCCCAGTGGCTCATCGTGCGCGGGCTGCTGCTCAGATCCAGTCCTTCAGCCACATCCGCTGCATCCACTCCGAGTGCGTGATCAGCTGGTCGGTCCAGATCGGCCAGAAGAAGACGAAGGCGATCACGACGGCCAGCACGAAGACTCCGCCGACGACTGCCGCCCCCGTACGCCGGGGTGACGGTTGCGTGCTCGGCCCCAGCAGCGCGCCGAGGCAGAGCACGAGGGAGAGGACCACGAACGGCAGGATCGTGATCGCGTAGAAGAGGAAGATCGTGCGGTCGTCGTACTGCAACCAGGGCAGCCAGGTCGAGGCGACGCCGATGACCGGGATCCCGAAGCGCCAGTCCCGACGACCGATCCACAGCACCACCGAGGCCAGCAGTGCCACGCACCCGCCCCACCACAGCAGTGGGTTGCCGAGGAGGAGGACCTGCCGCATGCAGGTCGACCCCTCCTCGGCGTCACAGCCGTCGGTGCCCGGTGCGATGTCGAGCTGGGCATCCACGGCCACGGGACGGTTCATCAACAACCAGCCCGACGGCTTGGACGCGTACGGGTGGGTGGCGTCGTTGAGGAACTTGGTGTGGAAGTTCCACATGTCGCGGTGGTAGGAGCCCAAGGAGCGCAGTGACTGGGTGACCTCCCCGAGTCCGTCCTTGTCGTCCTCGACGGCGCTCGGCCACTGCTCGCCGCCGTCGTAGGTCGTGTACTGGGTGTTGGAGAGGTGCTGCTCGTACTCGTCGGCATGCATCAACCAGCCGGTCCAGCTGAGCACGTAGACGATGAAGGCCACGCCCACCAGGTGGAGGAAGGCCGGGATGCCGTCCATGAGCGCGGAGCGGGCATGGGCCCACCGCACCCCGATCTGGTGTCGGGCGTGGGCGTTGGAGAGCCAGAGCCACAGGCCGAAGGCGGCCAGCGGGTAGAGCGCCGTCCACTTGGTGCCGACCGCGAGACCGAACCAGATGCCGGCGGCCAGCAGCCAGGGGCGCAGGAGCAGCCGCGGACCCCAGCCGAGGGTCTCTGCGCGAGGCTCACCGGCAGCCTCACCGACAGCCCCCACTGTCTCGGCCCCGAGTCGGCGACGGAACCACTGTCGGTCGGCGACGACGCAGTGCACGCCACCGAGCATGAAGAAGGCCAGGAAGATGTCGAGCAGGGCGAGGCGGGACAGGACGAGCTGGAGCCCGTCGAGGGAGAGCAGGAAGCCGGCCACCAGCCCCAGGAAGACCGAGCCGGTGACCCGCGTGGCGAAACGGCACATCAGCAGCACCATCAGCGAGCCGATCACTGCCGAGGCGATCCGCCAACCGGTCGGGTCCATGCCGAAGAGACCCTCACCGAGGCCGATCAGCCACTTGCCGACCTCGGGGTGCACCACCATCGTCGGGTCGCCCAGCCACTGGTCGGTCGTGCGGCCGTCGAGGATCGCCTGGTCAGCCTCCGGGACGTAGTTGCGCACGTAGCCGTGGTGCAGCAGCGACCAGCCGTGCTTGGCGTAGTAGGTCTCGTCGAAGGCGAACGAGTGGGGCGTGCCCAGTCGCCACACGCGCAGGACGAAGGCGAGGAGCGTGATCAGGAGCGCCCCGCCCCAGGACACCAGAGGGCCGTCGAGACGCCACTTCGTCGATGACTGGCCCGGCGACTTGCCCGGCGACTGGGGCGACGACTGGGACGGCGATGGGGTCACGATCGGTCACTGTAGCCACCTCACGGCAGGATGGGGGCCATGACCGACACGCGCGACGCCGACGAATCGTCCGACCCCGTCGAGGTGGATGCGCCCGACCGCGTGCGTGACGGTGTCGGAGTGCTCGTCCTGGCCGGGACACCGATCGGACAGCCTGGTGACGCACCGCCGCGCCTGGCCGCTGAGTTGGCCGGCGCCGACGTGGTCGCCGCCGAGGACACCCGTCGGCTCAAGCGCCTGACCACCGACCTGGGCATCACCCTGAGCGGTCGCGTCGTCTCCTACTTCGAGGGCAACGAGCAGGCCCGTACGCCGGTCCTCCTCGAGGCGCTGCTGGCCGGCGACCGCGTCGTCCTGGTGACCGACGCCGGCATGCCCAGCGTCTCCGACCCCGGCTACCGGCTCGTGGCGGCCGCCGTCGAGCACGATGTGAGGGTGACCGCCGTCCCGGGGCCGAGCGCGGTGCTCACCGCGCTCGCCGTCTCCGGCCTGCCGGTCGACCGTTTCTGCTTCGAAGGTTTCCTGCCCCGCAAGGCGGGGGAACGATCCCGTCGACTGCTCTCCCTGGCCAAGGAGCAACGCACGATGGTCTTCTTCGAAGCACCCCACCGCACCGAGGCGGCGCTCGCCGCGATGGCGGACGTCTTCGGCGACGACCGCCCGGCAGCGGTCTGTCGTGAGCTGACGAAGACCTACGAGGAGGTCGTGCGGGACGGGCTCCGGGCGTTGTCAGGCTGGGCAGCCGACGGCGTACGCGGTGAGGTCACCGTCGTGGTGCAGGGCGCCGAGGCCAGCGCGGCCGTCGAGAACACCCCCGAGGCCCTGCGCGAGGCGGTCGCCGAGCTCGAGGAGGAGGGCGCCAGCCGCAAGGACGCGATCGCCACCGTCGCCAAGTTGGCGGGCGTGCCGAAGCGCGAGGTCTACGACGTGGTGCACGTGCGATGACCGGCGAACGGCTCACCAGTTTCCGTCGCGGACGCCTGCGTTTCGACGTCGTCGACCGCGGCCCGCTCGACGGCGAGCCCGTCGTGCTGCTGCACGGCTTCCCCGAGCGCGCCAGCTCCTGGGCGGCGGTCCAGTCGCTGCTCGGCGAGCAGGGACTGCGCACGTACGCCCCGGACCAGCGCGGCTACTCGCCCGACGCCCGCCCGTTCGGACGCTGGTCCTACCGCTTCCCGACGCTGGTCGACGACGTGGTGGCCCTGATCGACGAGATCGGGAGCCCGGTGCACCTGGTCGGACACGACTGGGGCGCGATGGTGGCCTGGGGACTGGCCGACCGACGACCCGACCTCGTGCGGTCCCTGACCGCGGTCTCGGTCCCACACCCCAGGGCGATGGCGCACGCCGCGGTCCAGGGCCCCCAGTTGAAGCAGTCCTGGTACTTCCTGCCCTTCAACGTGACCGGACTGGTCGAGGGGATCGTGAGGATCCGCCCCGCCGCGTTCGACGTCCCGCTGCGCAAGGGCGGCATGCGGGCCGAGGACGTCACGCGTTTCCACGCCGAGATCGTCGACGACGGCGCCCTCCCCGGGGCGCTCGCCTGGTATCGCGGCGCACTGCTCTCCCCGCCGCGGGTCGGGATCATCCGGGTGCCGACGACCTACGTGTGGAGTGACCGCGACGTGGCGCTGTCCTGGGCGGCTGCCCAGGCCTGTGGGCGCTACGTCGAGGCCGACTACGAGCTCGTGGTGCTGGAGGGGATGAACCACTGGATCCCGCGGCAGGCCCCGGAGGCGTTGAGCCAGGCCGTGCTCGCCCGGATACGGTCGTCTGCGTGAACGACCGCCCCAGCCCCACTGAGCGCCCGAGCCGCGAGCGCGCCGCCACCGAGGAGAGGACCGGGGCTCGTCGCGACCGCGAACGTCCCCCCGCCCCCGAGCCGCTGCCGCACCCGGTGGTCGACAACCACTGCCACCTCGACATCGCCGACGGTGACTGGCTCGCCACGACTGCGGCGATCGCGGAGGCCGCTGCCGTCGGAGTCCCACGGATCGTGCAGATCGGGTGTGACCTGCCCGGCGCCCGCTGGGCGGTCGAGGCCGCCCGCGAGCACCCCGCGTTGGTGGCCGGGGTCGCGCTGCACCCCAACGAGGCTCCGCGGCTGGCCGAGCGTGGCGAGCTCGACGCCGCGCTGGAGGAGATCGAGCGGCTCGCCTGCGCCCACCCCGGGGTGCGTGCGGTGGGGGAGACGGGTCTCGACTTCTTCCGTACGCCGCCCGAAGGCCTCGCCGCGCAGGAGCTCAGCTTCCGGCGCCACATCGACATGGCCAGGCGTCTCGACAAGACCCTGGTGATCCATGACCGCGACGCCCACGACGACGTGCTCCGCATGCTCGACTCCGAAGGCGCCCCGGAGCGCTGGGTGATGCACTGCTTCTCCGGCGATGCCGACTTCGCCCGGGCCTGCCTGGACCGGGGCGCGTACCTCTCCTTCGCCGGCACCGTCACCTTCAAGAACGCGGAGGCGTTGCGCGACGCCCTGGCGATCACACCCGGCGACCGCGTGCTCGTGGAGACCGATGCGCCCTTCCTGACGCCGACGCCCTACCGCGGTCGACCCAACGCCTCCTACCTGGTGCCCGTCACGATGCGGGCCATGGCGCAGGTGCGTGGGGAGGATCTGGAAGCTCTCTGCAGGGCCGTGGACGGCAACACCGAGAGGGCGTTCGGCGGGGCCTGGTAGGCATCCCTGAGCACCGGAAGGTGACGAGGAACTCGTCACCAATTGTTGCGAAGAGTTGGGTACGTCCCCAGTTTTGGATAACGTCGCGCAGTCGGCCGGGAATCAGGAAGCTGAATCTCGACCATCGCAGCCGGGCAAAGTGGCCCGGGATCCGGACGTACTTCCCCCCATGCTCACGCGTGGTCGCGTCCCGGCTCAGCGCTGGTCTCCTGTGGCCCGGACAGCACAACGTTCGGAGAATCGTGCGAACTGCACAGCTCAGTACTGTCCTGCACAGCCGCAAGCTCCTCGTCGTACTCTGCGCCGTAGTAGCCCTGGCCGTGGCGGGAACCACTCTCGGATATGCATCACTCAGCAAGTCGGTGACCCTGACCCTGGACGGGAAGTCCAGTGAAGTCAGCGCCCTCGGTGGCACCGTCGAAGAGGTCCTCGCCGCCGAAGGCGTCGAGGTCGGTGAGCACGACGTCGTCGCTCCCGCTCTCGACAGCTCCGTCGACGACGGCACCGCCATCACCGTGGCCTTCGCCCGTCCCCTCGACCTCACCGTCGACGGCGAGTCCTCGAAGCACTGGGTCACCGCCACCGACGTGGACGGCGCCCTGTCCCAGATCGGTCGCCGCTTCTCCGGTGCCGACCTCTCCACGAGCCGCTCGACGTCGATCCGTCGCGACGGCCTCGAGCTGGCCGTCGTGACGCCGAAGACCGTGAAGGTCGCGGTCGGTGGCAAGAAGGCGAAGAAGGTGGAGGTCCCGGCCCTCACCGTCGCCGACGCCCTCGAGGAGATGGACGTCAAGTACGACGACGACGACAAGGTCTCCCCGAAGCCTGGCAAGAAGATCGAGTCCGGCGACAGGATCACCGTCACCAAGGTCAAGGTCGAGCGCAAGAAGGTCGCCGGGGAGCGGATCGCCTTCGGCACCGTACGCCGCAACGACGGCTCCATGACCGCCGGCAGGACCAAGGTCGTCAAGCCCGGCAAGCCCGGCAAGCGCGCCGTCACCTACGAGTTGCGCTACGAGAACGGCACGCTGAAGTCCCGCAAGGTGGTCTCCAGCGACGTCGTCCGCGCCCCCGTCAAGCAGGTCGTCAAGGTCGGCACCAAGAAGGCCCCCGCACCGGCCCCGGTGAAGGCCAACTACGCCAGCGGCAACTCCGTCTGGGATGCCCTCGCCAAGTGTGAGTCCGGCGGCAACTGGGCGACCAACACCGGCAACGGCTACTACGGCGGTCTGCAGTTCAACCCGAACACCTGGCGCTCGGTCGGTGGCACCGGCCTGCCGCACCAGCACAGCCGTGAGGAGCAGATCAAGCGCGGCAAGATCCTCCAGGCGCGTGCCGGGTGGGGCCAGTGGCCGCACTGCACGTCCAAGCTGGGCCTGCGCTGAATGGTTCTGCGCTGGATGGGCCTGCGCTGACGCGCTCGACTTCGGTGCGGGGCGCAATCGCACTAACCTTCACCACATGACGAACACATCGGCCGGCCCGCGACTTCTGGGGCCGGCCGAGGTGCGTCAGTTGGCCGCCCAGTTGGACCTGCGTCCGACCAAGCAGCGCGGCCAGAACTTCGTCATCGACGCCAACACCGTGCGACGCATCGTGCGCGAGTCCGCGATCACTCCGCACGACGTCGTGATCGAGATCGGACCCGGCCTCGGCTCCCTCACCCTCGGCCTGCTCGAGGTCGCCCGCCGGGTCGTCGCGGTCGAGGTCGACCCGCTGCTCGCGGGGCTGCTGCCGGCGACGATCGACGAGTACGCGCCGGACCACGCCGAGCGCTTCGAGGTGGTCCTGGCCGACGCCATGCGGATCACCGGGATCCCCGGTCCGGCCCCGACTGCCCTGGTCGCGAATCTGCCGTACAACATCTCGGTCCCGGTCCTGATCCACATGCTCACCCTGCTGCCGTCGCTGGAGCGGGGGTTGGTGATGGTGCAGGCCGAGGTCGCTGACCGGCTGGCCGCGAAGCCGGGGTCGAAGGTCTACGGGATCCCGTCGATCAAGGCGGCCTGGTTCGCCGACGTACGCCGGGCCGGTGCGATCGGCCGCAACGTCTTCTGGCCCGCGCCCAACGTCGACTCCGGTCTGGTGGCCTGGACCCGACGCGAGCCGCCGGTCACCACAGCCACCCGCGAACAGGTCTTCGCCGTCGTGGACGCCGCCTTCGCGCAACGTCGCAAGACCCTGCGTTCGACCCTGAAGTCCCTCGTCGACGGGTCGGGGGAGCGCGCCGAGGCCGCGATCGTGGCTGCCGGCGTCGACCCCCAGGCGCGCGGGGAGGTGCTGGTGATCGACGACTTCGTACGCATCACCGAGGCCCTCTACGCCGGCGGCGAGGTCGGCACGGGCCTCCGTGGCGGTGAGGGGGCGTGAGCGGGGACGTGACGTACACCGGCTCGTACGAGGCCCGTCGCTCGGCGCGGTTCACCGTGCGGGCAGCCGCCAAGATCAACCTGCACCTGGGGGTCGGTGCGCCCCGTGAAGACGGTTTCCACCCGCTCGACACCGTCTACCAAGCAGTGAGCCTTTACGACGACGTCGCCGTGCACCCGGCCGACGACTGGTCGGTGACCACGACCGTCGCCGAGCACCTGGGTGAGGTCGAGCTCCCCGGCCCCGGCGAGAACATCGTCGACCGGGTCGCCGAGCTGCTCTGCGCGCACGGTTGCGCCCCCGGGTGTGCTCCCCAGGCCCGGGTCGAGGTCTCCAAGACCATCCCGGTCGCCGGAGGGATGGCCGGCGGCTCCGCCGACGCTGCCGCGGCCCTGGTGGCGCTGGACCGGCTCTGGGAGCTGGAGACACCCGACGACCGACTCCTCGAGATAGCCGCCCTCCTGGGCAGCGACGTCCCGTTCTCCCTGCTCGGCGGGACCGCCCGCGGCCTGGGCCGCGGCGAGGTCGTCACACCGCTGACGGACACCGCCACCTGGTCGTGGGTGGTGGTCCCCGCCACAGGTGGCCTCTCGACGCCCGCGGTCTACCGCCACTTCGACGAGTTGCGCCCCGACGCTCCCGCCGAGCCGCCCTCCGCGGAGCCGGTGCTGCGTGCGCTGGCCTCGGGGGACCCGTACGCGCTGGCTGCCGCCCTGCACAACGACCTGCAGGCAGCCGCGATCGACCTGCGCCCCGATCTGGGTGACCTGATCGACCTGGGCGAGTCGAAGGGGGCCCTGCGAGGGCTCGTCTCCGGCTCCGGCCCCACCGTCGTCTTCCTCTGCGCCTCCGCAGAGTCCGCACGAGAGGTCGCGGCCGCCCTGGCCGCGACCCATCCGCACGCACTGCTGGCCCACGGACCCGTGGCCGGCGCCCACCTGGTGGAGATGGACTGAATGGCCAACCTGCTGAACCTCGAACGTGTTTCCAAGTCCTACGGGATCCGACCGCTGCTGGACGGTGTCTCGCTCGGCATCGCCGTCGGCGAACGGATCGGCATCGTCGGTCGCAACGGCGACGGCAAGACCACGCTGCTCAAGGTGATGACCGGCCTCGAGGAGCCCGACACCGGTCGCGTCTCGCGTACGTCCGGTGTCCACGTCGGCTACCTGCACCAGGGCGACGAGCTCAACGACACCCACACGGTGCGCGAAGCGGTCCTCGGGGGCAAGGACGACCACGAGTGGGCCGGGGACCCCGTCGCCCGCGGCGTGGTCAAGGAGCTGCTCACCGGACTGGACCTGGACCGACCGGTGCTGGGGCTCTCCGGTGGCGAGCGCCGTCGTTGCGCACTCGCTGCGCTGCTGCTCGAGCAGCACGACCTGATCGTGCTGGACGAGCCCACCAACCACCTCGACGTCGAGGCGGTCGCCTGGCTCGCAGAGCACATGAAGAACCGACCCACCGCGATGGTGGTCGTCACCCACGACCGGTGGTTCCTCGACGAGGTCTGCCAGACCACGTGGGAGGTCCACGACGGCGTCGTCGACTCCTACGAGGGCGGTTACGCCGCGTTCGTGCTCGCCAAGTCGGAGCGGCAGCGTCAGGCCTCGGTCACCGAGGGACGTCGCCAGAACCTGATGAAGAAGGAGCTGGCCTGGCTGCGCCGCGGTGCGCCCGCGCGTACGGCCAAGCCGAAGTTCCGGATCGAGGCCGCCAACGCCCTGATCGCCGACGTGCCGCCGGTGCGGGACCGCCTCGAGCTGCAGAAGTTCGCCTCCCAGCGGCTCGGCAAGGACGTCCTCGACGTCGAGGACGTCGACCTCTTCCGCGGCGAGCGCCAGCTGCTCTCGAAGGCCACCTGGCGCCTCGGCCCGGGCGACCGGGTGGGCCTGGTGGGGGTCAACGGGGCTGGCAAGACCTCGGTGCTGTCGATGCTCGCCGGCGACCTCGCGCCGTCGGCCGGCAAGGTCAAGCACGGCAAGACGATCGCCATGCAGCACCTCAGCCAGCAGCTCGACGACCTCGACCCCATGGCGCGGGTGCTGCCGATGGTCGAGTCGATCCGCCGAGTGACGAAGACCGCCGACGGCCAGGAGCTGACCGCGACGTCGATGTTGGAGCGCTTCGGTTTCACCGGTGACCGGCTCATCGCCCGGATCGGTGAGCTCTCCGGTGGCGAGCGCCGCCGCTTCCAGCTGCTGCGCCTGCTGCTGCTCGAGCCCAACGTGCTGCTCCTCGACGAACCGACCAACGACCTGGACATCGAGACCCTCAACGTCCTCGAGGACTTCCTCGACGGCTGGCCGGGCACTCTGATCGTGGTCTCCCACGACCGGTATTTCCTGGAGCGGGTCACCGACTCGGTCTGGGCGCTGCTGGGCGACGGTCAGATCTCGATGTTGCCCCGCGGGGTCGACGAGTACCTCGAGCGTCGCGCTGCCGGCAACGCCTCCTCGGCGTCGAAGAACTCGGTGCTTCCCACGGGCTCGGCTCCGGCCGCGGCCCAGACCGGCGGCAAGGCCCGCTCCGGCAGCAGCGAGGAACGTACGGCTCGCAAGGCCGTGGCCCGCATCGACAAGAGGCTCGCGAAGATCACCGACCGCGAGAAGGCGATCCACGACGAGTTGGGGCAGTTGGCGTCGTCCACCGAGTACGACCGGATGAACGACTTGACCGCCGAGCTGGGCAAGCTGACCAGCGAGCGGGCGACCCTGGAGGCCGAGTGGCTCGAGGCCTCCGAGGTCCTGGAGAGCTGAGGGGCAGCACGCCACCGGGCCCGCTGGCTCGGTGGGCGCGCCTCACAGAGGCTGCGTGCTGAAGAGGTCGCCCGGCTGGCACTGCAACACGTCACAGATCGCGGTCAGGGTGGAGAAGCGGATCGCCTTGGCGCGCTGGTTCTTGAGCACGCTGAGGTTGACGTTGGTGACACCGATCGCGTCGGCGAGAGCGGTGACGGTCATGCCGCGCGCCGCCAGCAACTCGTCGAGGTGGCAGATGATCCGGTGAGGTTCTTCGACGGGCACGTCAGACGAGCCCGTCGACGTCGTGCTCGAGGCGGGAGCCACGGGAGAACGCTTCGGCCAACGCCGCCACGACCAGGGCCGCGATCCCCAGGGTGAGGAAGCTCAGTGGGCTGAGGATCAGCATCGCGTCCTCGACGTCGACCAGGGCCGAGCTGGCGTACATCGCTTCGCGCAGGGCGTTGGTCACCGGCATCAGGACCATGGACCCCAGCAGGGTCGCCGCGATCAGTCGCAACCTGCGTACGTTCGTGGCGCTGAAGGGTCGCCCGACCTCGACGCCGCGCATCAGGGCCAGGACGAGGTGGGCGAGCACTGCGACCACGGTCGTCAGCACCACGCCGGGGGCCAGCGCGGTGAGGCGGTCGATCGCCGTGGGGGAGGCGAGCTCCACCCACAGTTCGCCGCTCCACGTCAGCGTCGCGCCGTCGCGTGCCTCGAAACTGGGTGCGCCAGCGCGGGCGGGGTCGACGTTGATCTCGCCCACGAGCGGGTTGCCCCAGGCCCAGTGGAGGAGCGGCCGCACCACGGTCACGAAGGCGGTCCCCGCGACGGTCAACCAGACGAGGATGCGGACGCCCCAGTGGTCGACGCGATCGAAGGTGAGGAGTTTGGTGAGGGTGGCGTTCATGGCGTCTCCGGTTTCGTTGTTATCGAAAAACAATAACAACGAAGAACGATAAGCGCCAGGGCGTCGAAGTGCTGGATGTCCAGGCCGCTGGGCGCCGCTTCGCTCGATCAGGGTGCGGGGCGGCGGAAGGGTTCAAGCAGTCGCCGCAGGAGGGTGGCCAACTGCTCGCGGTCGTCGGGGCCCAGCTCCGGCATCAGCGCCCGCTCGGCCTGCAGCAGCGCCTCGAAGGCGGTGTCGACGCGGGTCTTGCCCTCGGGGGTGAGGCGGACCAGCACCCCACGTCGGTCGTTCGGGTCTGGCATCCGTTCGACCAGGCCGCGGGTGGTGAGGCGGTCGACCCGGTTGGTCATCGTGCCCGAGGTCACCAGGGTTTCGCGCAGCAGACGACCGGGGGAGAGCTCGTACGGTGCTCCGGCCCGGCGCAGGGCGGCGAGGACGTCGAACTCCCACGACTCCACGCCGCTGTCGGCGAAGGCGCTCTTGCGGGCCAGGTCGAGGTGGCGGGCGATGCGGCCGATCCGGCTGAACACCTCCACCGGCACCAGGTCGAGGTCAGGGCGCTCTCGTGCCCATGCCTCCACCAGGTCGTCGACTTCGTCGCGCATGCCGCTCAGCCTAACGGACCATCGAGATTCTTGATGTCAAGAGGATGGCGGAGTGGGTGCGGCTGGTGTTGTCGACTCCCCCGGTGCTGTGGGAGGTGCGGGTGCCAGGGGTGCTGCCGGAATCGTGGGCGCCGTGCGCAGGACCGGCTTGGCCTCCAGCCCGGAGAGCCCGTTCCACGCGAGGTTGACCAGGTGGGCAGCCACCACCTCCTTGCTGGGTTTGCGTACGCCCAGCCACCACTGGCCGAGGGTGACGGTCATGCCCACCAGCATCTGCGCGTACATCGGTGCGTGGCGGGCGTCGAGTTTCTGTCGGGTGAAGGCCTCCACCAGGATGCCCTCGACCCGGCTGCCGACGTCGCCGATGATCGACTGGAAGGAGGCGCTCGACGCGCCGATCGGGCTGTCTCGGCCCAGGATCCGGAAGCCGTCCGGGTTTGACTCGATGTAGTTGAGCAGGGCGACCGCCGAGGCCTCGAGCAATTCGCGCGAGCTGCCGCCGGTCAACGAGGCTCGCATCATCGCCAGCAGTTGGGTCACCTCGCGGTCGACGACGACGGCGTAGAGCCCCTCCTTGCCACCGAAGTGTTCGTAGACCACTGGCTTGGAGACCTTGGCCCGGGTCGCGACCTCCTCGATGGCGGTGCCGTCGAAGCCGCGCTCGGCGAAGAGACCCCGACCGATCTCGATGAGTTGCTCGCGCCGTTCGGCGCCGGTCATCCGGCGCGGCTTCTTGGTGGTCACAGGATCAGGATGCCTGACGGAGCACGGAGGTCACAGGCCGGTCGCAGCGCCGGCGCCCGGCACAGCGCTGGTCGTGGCGGGGGCGCCCGCCGTCCGCGTGCTCAGACGTCGCTCCGCGAAGGTGGCGAGCCGCGAGAGGCCGTAGTTGATGAGGATGAAGATCAGTGCCACCACGAACAGGACCTGGAGCGGGTTGTCGAGGACCTGGGAAATCAGGTTGCCCCGGCGGAGCAACTCCGTGTACAGACCCAGCACCGCGACCAACGAGGTGTCCTTGAGAATCACCACGAGCTGGCTGATCAAGGCCGGGAGCATCGTTCGAAACGCCTGCGGCAACTGGATCGCCACCATGGTCTGGCGAGGGGTGAGCCCGATGGCAAGCCCTGCCTCTGCCTGGCCGGACGGAAGCGAGTTGACACCCGCACGAAGAATCTCGGCGATGATCACGGAGTTGTAGATGGTCAGACCCAGGACGAGATACCAGAGACCGTCCTCGCCGGGCAGCCACGAGATGTCGGCCTTGAAATGATTCTTCAGGGCGTAAACGTAGAAGATCGTCACGATCACCGGGAGCCCACGGAACAACTCGATGCCTGCGACCAGGGGGATGCGGCCCAGCCGTCCGAGCATGAGGCGCCCCACGCCGAGCACGGTGCCGATGGTCAGCGAGAAGACGATCGCCAGGGCAGCAGCGACCAGGGTCGCCATCAGTCCTTCGGCCAGACGCTCCCAGACGAGGCGGAACTGCGGGTCGGTGGGGTTCAGGAGTGGGTACCACAGATCCGAGTCGAACTGACCGCGCTCCTCGAGGCGGCGGTAACCGAGGTAAAGGATCACCGCGAACGCGACCACTGCCACCACGGTCCCGATGAGAGACCGACGCCGGGCCTTGGGCCCGGGCTCGTCGTAGAGGACTGCAGTGCTCATCGTGCGATCGCCACCTTTCGCTCGACGGTGGCCAGGAGTGCTGCGGCCGGCAGGGTGATGCACAGGTATCCGATGGCGACTCCCGTGAAGACGGGGAGGGCGTCATAGCCCTGCGCGCTGGTGAGTTGGTTGCCCACTCCCCACAGGTCACCGCCGACACCGAAGGCGCCGACCAGGGCGGAGTTCTTGAACATCGCGATGATGACGCTTCCCAGCGGCGGGAGCGAGGAGCGGAGGGCCTGGGGCAGGATCACCTGACCCAGGGTCTGGCCGAAGGTGAGGCCGATCGCGCGTGCTGCCTCTGCCTGGCCGAGCTGGACCGAGTTGATGCCCGAACGGATCGCCTCGCAGACGAAGGCGCTGGTGTAGAGGACCAGCGCGCTGACACCGAAGAGGTAGTAGGACACGTTGATGCCGAGTTCGGGCAGACCGAAGGCGAACATGAAGAGCACCACGGTCAGCGGACAGTTGCGGATGAGCGTCACCCACGCAGTGCCGAACCAGCGCAGGGCGGGAATCGGGGAGACGCGGAAAGCCGCGATCAGCGTGCCGAGCACCAGCGAACCGGCCATGCCCCACAGGCAGATGCCCAGGGACCGCAGGAAGCCCGACCAGAAGAGGTCGAGGTTGTCGTAGACGGCGTCCACAGCGCTCCTCGTACGTGGGAGGGGGATGGCCGCCGGCGACCTCGTGAAGGATCACGCTGCCGCCGGCGACCGGCGTAACTCAGATGGGTGGATCAGGTGCGGATCACGAGCAGGAGTCAGCCTCGGGAAGCTCGGCGGGCTCGGAGCCCTCGACCTCGCCTGCAGTCGACGACCAGGCCTCGTTGTAGGCGTCCTCGTTGTCGGCGAGCGTCTTGTTGATGAACTCGCAGAACTCGACGTCGCCCTTCTTGATGCCGATGCCGTACGGCTCTTCGGTGAACTGCTCACCGACGAGCTTGAAGTCGCCGTCCGACTTGGAGACGAAACCGGCGAGGATCACGTTGTCGGTGGTGACCACGTCGACCTGACCGTTGCTCAGGGCGTCGGCGCACTTGTCATAGATGTCGAAGAGCACCAGCTGCCGGTCATTGGCGAGGTACTCCTTGATGTTCTCCGACGGGGTCGATCCGGTGACCGAACAAACCTTGGCGTCCGGGTTGTCCTTGAGGTCCTCGGGGCCACTGATGGTGTCGTTGTCATCCTTGACCATCAACTGCTGACCGGCCTGGTAGTAGGGCCCGGCGAAGGTGATGCGCTTCTTGCGCTCGTCGTTGATCGTGTAGGTCGCCACCACGAAGTCGACCTCGTCGTTCTCGATCACCTGCTCACGGATGGCGGAAGGAGCCTCCTTCCAGGTGATGTCCTTCGCCTCGATGCCCATCGCGCCCGCGATGATCTTGGCGACCTCCACGTCGAACCCCTCGGGGACGTCCTCGAGGTTCTTCTGACCGAAGCCGGGCTGGTCGAACTTGGTACCGATGGTGACGGTGCCGCGGTCGGCGATCTCCGCCATCGTGGTGCCGGCCTCGAAGTCGGTGTCGCTCGCCACCTCCGGGCCGTCGTCGGAGTCGCTGCCGCAGGCGGCCAGGGCCAACGACATGCCGGCCACCGCCAAGATGGCCTTCGTTCGGGTGAATCTCATTTTCTTCTCCCTATGTTGCGATCTGTTGCGAATCGGATGTCGACGGTCGGGGAGCCACAGCTCCCGACTCCGGGGTCAGTGCTTGAGGATCTTGCCGAGGAAGTCCTTGGCGCGCTCCGTCTGCGGGTTGGTGAAGAACTCCTCCGGAGTGGCTTCCTCCACGATCGCGCCCTCGTCCATGAAGACGACCCGGTCACCCGCCGTGCGGGCGAAGCCCATCTCGTGGGTGACCACGACCATCGTCATGCCGCCCTTGGCCAGGTCGACCATGACGTCGAGGACCTCTTTGATCATCTCCGGGTCCAGCGCCGAGGTGGGCTCGTCGAAGAGCATCACCTTCGGGTCCATGGCCAGGGCGCGCGCGATGGCCACCCGCTGCTGCTGACCACCGGAGAGCTGGGCCGGATACTTCTCGGCCTGGTGCGCCACGCCGACGCGCTCGAGCAGCTCCATGCCCCGCTTCTGCGCCGCGTCCTTCTTGACCTTGCGCACCTTGATCGGGCCGAGGGTGACGTTCTCGAGGATCGTCTTGTGGGCGAAGAGGTTGAAGGACTGGAAGACCATCCCGACTTCGGCCCGCAGGTTCGCCAGCCCTTTGCCCTCCTCGGGCAACTTCTCCCCGACGATCGTGATCGAGCCGTCAGAGATCGTCTCGAGGCGGTTGATGGTGCGGCAGAGCGTCGACTTGCCGGAGCCCGACGGCCCGATCACCACGACCACCTCACCGCGCTTGACGGAGAGATTCACGTCCTTGAGCGCGTGCATGTCCCCGAAGTACTTGTTGACCCCGCTGAGCACCACCAGGTCGTCGGTGCTCGTGGGCTGCGCCGTCGCTGTCATGGGAGGAACCTATGCCGAAATGCGTGACCGGGGCCACACCCAACGCCGGGGAGAGCGCGACCTTTATGCCTCTGTGACCTCCGAGCGCTCCCCGAACGCTGTCGTCGGTGCGCAGACTTGGGCACCTCAGCACTCCTCGCCGTACTCTTGAGGCGCCATGACTGAAGCAGTGATCACCGCCCAGCCGCGCACCTACGAGGTCAAGACCTACGGGTGCCAGATGAACGTCCACGACTCCGAACGCCTCACCGGCCTTCTGGAGGACGCGGGCTACGTCGCCGCGCCGTCCGACGAGCAGGCGGACGTGGTCGTCTTCAACACCTGCGCGGTCCGGGAGAACGCCGACAACCGCCTCTACGGCAACCTCGGCCACCTCGCGCCGGTCAAGGCGAAGAAGCCCGGCATGCAGATCGCCGTCGGTGGCTGCATGGCGCAGAAGGACCGCGACACCATCGTCAAGAAGGCCCCGTGGGTCGACGTTGTCTTCGGCACCCACAACATCGGCTCCCTGCCGGCGCTGCTCGACCGGGCCCGCTCGCACGAGGCCGCCCAGGTCGAGATCCTTGAGTCGCTCTCGGTCTTCCCCTCGACGCTGCCCACCAAGCGCGACTCCGCGTACGCCGCGTGGGTCTCCATCTCGGTCGGCTGCAACAACACCTGCACGTTCTGCATCGTGCCCGCCCTGCGCGGCAAGGAGCAGGACCGTCGCCCCGGCGACATCCTCGCCGAGGTCCGCGCGCTGGTTGCCGAGGGCGTCACCGAGGTGACCCTGCTGGGGCAGAACGTCAACGCGTACGGCGTCGAGTTCGGTGACCGTCAGGCCTTCTCGAAACTGCTCCGCGCCTGCGGTGAGATCGAGGGTCTGGAGCGCGTGCGTTTCACCTCGCCGCACCCGGCCGAGTTCACCGACGACGTCATCGTGGCGATGGCCGAGACCCCCAACGTGATGCCGCAACTGCACATGCCGTTGCAGTCCGGGTCCGACGCGGTGCTCAAGGCGATGCGGCGCTCGTACCGCCAGAAGAAGTTCCTCGGGATCCTCGACCGCGTACGCGAGTTGATCCCGGACGCTGCGATCACCACCGACATCATCGTCGGCTTCCCCGGCGAGACCGAGGAGGACTTCCAGGCCACCCTCGACGTGGTGCGCCAGGCCCGCTTCTCGCAGGCCTACACCTTCCAGTACTCGATCCGCCCCGGGACCCCGGCCGCGACGATGCCGGACCAGATCGCTCCCGAGGTCGTCAAGGACCGCTACCAGCGCCTCGCCGCGCTGGTGGAGGAGATCACCTGGGCCGAGAACCAGAAGATCGTCGGCCGCACCGTCGAGCTGATGGTCTCCGAGGGGGAGGGTCGCAAGGACGGCGCCACCCATCGGTTGTCCGGCCGCGGGGCTGACGGGCGCCTGGTGCACTTCGCCTCGGACTTCTCACAGGTCGAGGCCGACTCCGTACGCCCCGGCGACATGGTCGCCGTCGAGATCACCCGGGCGGCTCCGCACTTCCTGGTCGCCGACTCACCGGTGGTGAACGTACGCCGTACGCGCGCCGGAGACGCCTGGGAGCGGCGCAATGCCGAGCCCGTGGTGCCCACCGGCGTGGGGCTGGGGATGCCGAGCATCGGGGTCCCCGCACCGCTGCCGCCGATGACCAGCGCCTGCGGCTGATCGCGGCGTCGCCCGAACGCGACATCGTCCGGACGCTCTGACGCCCTGCAGATCTCTGCAGGGCGTCAGTTTTTCCGTCGTCAGGCGGGCGGCTCGGGGGAGCCCTCCTCGTCGACCTGACCCGCCTCCGGGCCGTCCTCGTCCTCGGTCCTGTCGGTGCCGGCCTCCTGGTCGGCCTCGCCGGAGGGTGCCTGGTCCTTGTCGTCCTGCTCGGCGATCTCCTCGGGCAGGGCGTCGTCGACGGCCGGGTTCTCACTCGGCGGCAGATCGCGGCCCATGGTTCCGCGATCCGCCTCGTCCTCGATCGCGTCGACGCCGCCGGGGTGGAGTTCGGGATCCTCGGTCCTGGCTTCAGGCATGGGGGGAAGTTCGTCGTTCATGGGTGTCTCCTGACATCGGTGGAACCGCTCCCTCCCGTGTACCCACCGGGGTGGCTGGGAAACAAGCGCCGCGGCCGGTGGGCCGGTTCGATCCCACGCGGCCGCCGGACGCGGACCCCGCAAGCTCGCCGACACCGCACGAGCCGACTCCGCACGCGCCTGTGGAGAGGATCGGCGGGCGCCGCGGTGATTCACCATGCTGACTGGGTGGAGGTCGATGAGCTGTTGCGGCGCTGGGGCGGGGTGGCGACGCGGGCCCAGCTGCTCACCAGACTCTCGCGGAGCGAGGTGGATCGGACTCTGGTGAACGGGTCAGTGCTCCGGGTGGGGCATGGTCGCTACGGACTCCCGCACCTCACGGCAGACCTCGCCCGTGCACATGGGCTCAGCGCAGTGGTCTCCCACGAGAGCGCGGCCCTGCAGCACGGGTGGTCGGTACTGCTGCCCCCGGAGCAGAGCCACCTGACCTTCCCCACCAAACGTCGCGTGAAGGCCGTTGACCTGCCTGACGTGGTGCTCCATCGCGCGGATCTGCTGCCCGACGACATCAGCGGGAGTCACACCAGCCAGGACCGGACCATGCTGGACTGCCTGAGGATTCCTGACGTGCGCCGTGCGTTGAGCGTGGCGGACTCGGCATTGCGTGCTGGACGGGCACCCGCGTGGTTGCACCGGATCGCCGCCGAGGCACGCGGGCCAGGTTCCGGGCAGGCGCGAAGGGTCGCGGCCCATGCCACTGACTGCGCGGCCAACTCGTTCGAGTCCGGTCTGCGAGCGATCAGCCTCGACGTCCCCGCCCTGCGGATGCGACCTCAGGTGCGTCTCCACGATCGCAGCGGGGAGTTCATGGGACGCCCTGACCTGGTCGACACCGAGCTGCGGATCATCGCCGAAGCGGACTCGTTCGAGTGGCATGGGGGGCGCTCGGCCTTGGTCCGCGACGCCCGTCGCTACAACCGCTTCGTCGTCGAGGGGTGGATGGTGCTGCGCTTCACGTGGGACGACGTGGTGCTCGAGCCGGCACGGGTGCAGGCCACCTTGGCGGCCGCTGCGGAAGAACGGAGTCAACCCCGAAAAACGCCTCAAAACAGGCGGAATTACGACGTTGACTCCGTCCGTCCGCGAACCAAGTTTCAGAAACCGAACGTCAGGTAGCGCTCGCCACCGCCGAGGTGGGCCAGGGCGTGCGCCTCGTGCGGCACCAACGGTTCGGGGAGGGCGGCCAGCGGGAACCATCCCAGCGCGCTGCACTTGGTGCTCTCCACGATGCGGGGCTCACCGGTCCAGCTCCGGGCGGTGAAGAAGAAGTCGACCCGCTCCTCGATGGCGACTGTGTGCTGGGTGCGTTGCATCGTGAACTCGAACTGCAGGTCCGCCTCGATGTCCAACTCTTCGCGCAGTTCGCGCCGGGCCGCGGCGAAGGCGTCCTCACCACGTTCGACGTGTCCCGCTGCGCCGGCCGCCCAGTGACCGGACATGTAGGGCACGGAGCCGCGCTGCTGCAGGAACACCTCGAGGCCGTCGACCCCGTCGCGGACCAGGTACACGTAGGAGGCGGGGACGACAGCGAAGTCCGGGACGGCGCTCGTGGGGGAGTCCACCTCGGGCGAGGTCACTTGACGTCGTCGTCCTTCTTGCGGTCCAGACCGTCGAGCGCGTCCTTCGCCTTCTTGACGCCTTGGTCGATCTTCGAGGTGTGCTTGCCGCCGGTCCTGGTGTCGGCCAGGTCGCCAGCCTTGTCGAGCGCGCCACCGATCTTGTCGCCGTTCTTGTCGACGGCGTCGGTCAGTTTGGCCTTGGCCTTGTCCATGAATCCCATGACGTCTCCTTCGTCGAGCAGAGCGCAAGTGCGGCGGCACGAGCGCGTTTGGAACACTAGCCCCATGACACTGCCGCCGATCGTCGCCGTGGTCGGCGCGACCGCCGCGGGCAAGACCGGTCTCTCGCTCGACCTGGCAGAACGTCTCGACGGTGAGATCGTCAACACCGACGCGATGCAGGTCTACCGCGGGATGGACATCGGGGCGGCCAAGGTGCCCCTCGCCGAACGGCGCGGCGTCCCGCACCACCTCCTCGACCTGATGTCGGTGCGTGAGCCCTCGACCGTCGCCGGCTTCCAGACCATGGCCCGCGAGACGATCGCCGCCGTCCGCGCCCGTGGACGTACGCCGGTGCTGGTGGGTGGCTCCGCCCTCTACACGCGCGCGGTGCTCGACCAGTTCGACTTCCCGGGGACCGACGCGGGCGTCCGTGCGGCACTCGAGGCCGAGTTGGCCGAGCTCGGTGCCCGGGCGATGTACCGACGACTCGTCGAGCTCGACCCGGTGGCGGCGGCAGGCATGCTGCCCGACAACGGGCGGCGTACGGTGCGGGCGCTGGAGGTGATCGAGCTGACGGGTCGTCCGTACAGCGCGAGCCTGCCGCGGCTCGAGTACCTCGACCCGGCATCGGTCCAGATCGGGGTCGACATCGACCGTCCCACCCTGGACGCGCGGATCGCCGAACGGGTCGAGGCGATGTTTGCCGACGGCTTCGTGGCGGAGGTCGAGCGCCTGCTCGACGAGGGGCTGGCCCAGGGGCGTACGGCCTCGGTGGCGATCGGTTACCGCGAGGTGGTGGCCCATCTGGCCGGCGAGCTGACATTGGCTGAGGCGAAGGAGCGCACCGCTGCGGCGACCAGACGGTTCGCCCGCAAGCAGGACGGCTGGTTCCGCAAGGACCCCCGCATCGTGTGGGTGCGCTTCGACGCCGAGGACCGGGTCGAGCAGGCCGTCGCGGCGATCAGGGCTGCCACCCGGGCCGTCTGAGAACGACAAGTCCGGTCGGAGAATGACAAGGCCGGTCCGAGGACGACAAAGGGGCGACCCGCAAGCGGATCGCCCCTCGTGTCTCCCTCCCCAGACCGGGGTCCCGCCCAGCCCTCCGGGCCGGACGAAAATTCTGAGTAGTTCTTGGCTCTCGCCGTTCCCTACGTAACCGAAACTTACCCACAGGTAATGGTGGTTGGGAAGGGCCCTGCGCGATATATCTTCCGTGCGCCCTCCCGCGGGGGTCGTGGACTGGGTCACAATGAGGCGTGACGACGATCTTCTACACAGGCTCCTCCCTGGACGGATTCATCGCCGATCCGCAGCACGATCTCTCCTGGTTGGTGCCCCGAGACATCGACGGCTCGAAGGACATGGGGTTCGAGACCTTCGAACCGCGCGTCGGGGCGACCATCCTGGGTGCCTCCACCTGGCAGTGGCTTCTCGACCACGGCGAGACGGGGGCGCTCGGCGGGGCTCCCTCCTGGGTCCTCACCCACCGGGACTTCGACCAGGTGGACGCGGTCACCTTCACCGCGGCCGACGGCCTGGACGAGGTCCGCAGCATCCATGCCGCAGCAACCCGAGCGTCCGGCGAGAAGGACGTCTGGCTGGTCGGCGGCGGAGCTCTGGTCGCGCAGTTCATCGAGGCCGGCCTGGTGGACGAGCTCTGGGTGCAGTTCGCCCCGGTCACGCTCGGTGCTGGCGCTCCGCTGCTCCCGGCGAGGGTCGAGTTGAGACTGGAGGAGGTCGTTCGCAACGGCGACTTCGTCTGCACCCGCTACACGGTGCTGTGAGCGGCGTCCACCGCAGTGGAAGGATGGGCGCGTGAGCTATCCCTTCCTCAAGGGCCACGGCACGGAGAACGACTTCGTCCTGCTGCCCGACCACGACGGCACGGTGCACGGCGACCTCTCGGCGACCCGCGTACGTGCACTCTGCGATCGCCGGTCCGGGCTCGGCGCCGACGGGGTGCTGCGCGTCATCCGTACGGCAGCCCTCGCTGGGTCGGGCTCGGAGGGGTCAGGGCCCGAGTGGTTCATGGACTACCGCAACTCCGACGGTTCGCTCAGCGAGATGTGCGGCAACGGGGTCCGGGTGTTCGCGCTGCACCTGGTGGCCGAGGGGCTCGTCGACGCGAGCCGACCGATCGAGGTCGGCACCCGAGGCGGCGTCAAGACGGTCACCGTCGACGGCGACCGGATCACGGTCGACATGGGTTCCCCGCAGTTCGGCGAGGAGTCGACGGTGACGGTGGCCGAGCACACGTGGTCGGCCGTCAACGTCGACATGGGCAACCCACATGCCGTGGTCTTCGTCGACGACCTCAGCGACGCCGGTGACCTGCTCACGGCCCCCGGCCACGACCGGGACGTCTACCCCCACGGGGTCAACGTCGAGTTCGTCGTACGTAGCGGCCCGGCCCACGTCGCCATGCGGGTCCACGAGCGCGGCTCGGGGGAGACCCGCAGTTGCGGCACCGGGGCCTGTGCGGTGATGGTCGCCGCAGCGCTGGCCGACGACGCGGCGCGGGGGACTGCGTACGTGGTGGACGTGCCGGGCGGCACGCTGGAGATCACCTGGACAGACGACGACCGCATCCTGATGACTGGTCCGGCCGTGATCGTGGCCCAGGGCAAGACGGATCTGGGCAAGACGGATCTGGGCAAGACCGATCTCTGAGGGGTTCCGGGGTCGGCACGGAGCATGCCGCTCGAATACTCAGGTGCGCCGTCACCCTGCCCGATCTAGGCTGGGTGGCATATGACGAACCACAAGGACTTCTCGCTCGCCGATGCCCTCGACGCCACGACTGCCTGGGACACCGACGACATCGAGTTGAGCGATGACCCGACCGACCTGACCGCGGACGACGACTTCGTCTCCGGCTACGCCGACGAACCCGATCCCGAGCTGGCCGAGACCACCGGTTCGATGGATCTGGCCGAGCGGTACGCCCTCAAGCGGGTCGCCGGGCTCTCCACCGAGCTCGAGGACATCTCCGAGGTCGAGTACCGCCAGCTCCGACTCGAGCGGGTCGTGCTCGTGGGAGTCTGGACCGAGGGCTCGATCCTGGACGCCGAGAACTCGATGGCCGAGCTGGCAGCCCTAGCCGAGACTGCCGGTTCGGAGGTGCTCGAGGCGATCTACCAGCGCCGGCAGCGCCCGGATCCGGCCACCTACATCGGACGCGGCAAGGTCGAGGGCCTGGCCGAGATCGTGAAGGCCACCGGGGCCGACACCGTCATCTGCGACGGTGAGCTGGCGCCCAGCCAGCTCCGCAACCTGGAGGACCGGGTCAAGGTCAAGGTCGTTGACCGGACCGCGTTGATCCTCGACATCTTCGCCCAGCACGCGAAGTCCAAGGAGGGTCAGGCGCAGGTCGAGCTGGCTCAGCTGCAGTACATGAAGCAGCGGCTGCGTGGTTGGGGTGGCAACCTGTCGCGCCAGGCCGGTGGACGGGTCGCCGGCGGTGAGGGCATCGGTGGGCGTGGCCCCGGTGAGACCAAGATCGAGACCGACCGGCGGCGCATCAACGACCGTATCGCCAAGCTCCGTCGCGAGCTGAAGGTGATGGCCGGGACACGCGAGACGAAGCGGGCGCAGCGGCAACGCAACCAGGTCCCCAGCGTGGCGATCACCGGCTACACGAACGCCGGCAAGTCGTCCTTGCTGAACCGCCTCACCGACGCCGGGGTGCTGGTCGAGGATTCGCTCTTCGCGACCCTGGACCCGACGACGCGGCGTACGACGACCACTGACGGTCGCATCTACACCATGAGCGACACCGTCGGTTTCGTCCGGCACCTCCCGCACCAGTTGGTCGAGGCCTTCCGGTCGACGTTGGAGGCGGTGGCCGAGTCCGACCTCATCCTGCACGTGGTCGACGGTTCACACCCGGACCCGGAGGGCCAGTTGGCCGCCGTGCGCCAGGTCTTCTCCGAGATCGATGCCGGCCAGATCCCCGAGATCGTCGTGATCAACAAGGCCGACGCGGCCGACCCGATGACCATCGCCCGGATCCGTCAGCGCGAGCCGCACTCCGTGGTGGTCAGCGCGAAGACGGGTGAAGGCATCGCGGACGTGCTCGCGCTGGTCGAGGACGAACTGCCCCGCCCGGCGGTCGAGTTCGACGTGCTGCTCCCGTACGAGCGGGGCGACCTGCTCAACAAGCTGCACCAGCACGGCGAGATCGAGTCGCTCGAGCACACCGGCGACGGGACGCGCGTCGCCGGCCGGGCCCATGAGGACCTGGCCGACGAGTTGGCTGCGTACGACGCGGACTGAGCCTGACGTACGCGGTCACGGTCGTGGCCGCGTACGTCCGATCAGTTGCGCGCGGTGGACTCAGATGATGTCTTCACCGTCGCGACGGGACACGCGCCAGTCGCGGATGAACGCCGTGCTCAGCACGACGAGGACTGCCGCCACGATGACGGGCCAGATGAGTACGTAGAGCGTCAGGCCGATGTGTTCCATGGTTCTCCTCGGGTGGGTGTGGGCGTCAGTGGACCGGGTCGGGGTCCGGGTCAGCGCTGCGCGCGAGCTGGTGCTCCGGGTCGAAGTCACCGATCTCACGGGCGATCCGGTCGAAGTCGTACTCCTCGTCCGAGCGCACCGAGATGGCCCAGCAGACGACCGTGCTCACGGCGTACGCGACCAAGGAGCCGCTGAGGGTGGCGTACTCGTGGAGCTCGCCCAGGGCGAACGGGGCAGCGGCCAGCGCTGCCACGACGGCAACGATCTGGCCGACCCTGAGGCCGAAGAAGCCGAAGGCCATCAGGCCCAGCACGACTCCGACACCGACGATGGCGATGACGTCGACGACGAATCCGGTCGCGCCGGCCATGGGGATCCACTCGAAACGGACCGGCAGGAAGACGGCCAGGGCCGCGAGCACGGCCACGGTGAAGGCCGTGTTGGTGACCTTGTTCCAGTAGAAGCTGGCGATCACTGGGAAGACGAGCGCACCCCACAACGCGCCGACGAAGACCAGCAGGTCGAGGATGTTGAGCTGCAGGCTGGCAGCGGCGATCGCGATGGCACTGGCCACCACCATCGTGCCGCGGCCGATGAGCAGCATCGTCCTCGGATCGGCCTTCGTGCGCCCGGCGACGTTCTGGCCGTAGATGTCGGTCATCACGATGGCCGACAGGGCCGAGAGGTCGGAGTCGGCGGTCGAGGAGAGCGCGCCGATGATCATCACGAACAGCGCCGCGACCAGGATGGCCGGGAGGTAGCTGACCGCCATCTGCGGGATCAGGTTGTTCATGTCACCGTCGACCGGCTCGAGCCCCAGGTAGAGGGCCATCACACCGAGCATCCCGACGCCGATGACCATCGCGCCGTAGCCGACGGTGGCGGTGATGAAGGTCTTCTTGATCAGGTCCTCGCGGACCGCGAAGAGACGCTGGGCGATGGTCTGGTTGCCGATCGCGTACGCCAGCACGGCGGCGATGTAGGGCGCTCCCTGGTTGAGGAAGGCCTCACTGGAGAAGAACGACGACTGCTGCTCCGTCAGGTTGCCGGCGCCCGAGTTGAAGGCGCCCGGGAACCCAGCGGCGAAGAAGATGACCGGCACGACGACCGCGACGACACCGAGCATCATCACGACCTGGCCGAAGTCGGTGAGGACGGAGGCGCGGAAGCCGGACCACAGCGTGTACAGCAGCACCCCGCCGGCGACCATGAAGACGCCCTGGATGAAGTTGAACGGTGAGAGCAACGAGATCAGCGCGCCACCTGCGATGTAGTTCGACATCAGGCTGATGACGCTGCCGACGACGTTGGAGCCGGCCAGCATCAGTTGGCTGGAACGACCGTGGCGCACGTGCATGACCTGGGCCAGGGTGTGCGCCTTCGGTGCCACCGCCCTGATCCGCTTCCCGAAGGGGTAGATGAAGAGGATCATCAGGGCACCCCAGAGCCCGTAGTGGATCGGCCCCGAGATGCCGTACGTGTACCCCGACGTCGCCGAGGCGTACATGGACGACGCCCAGATCCACGTGGCGGTCATGGAGGCTGCGGAGATTCCGAAGCCGATGTTGTGTCCGGCGGTCATGTAGCCGTCGGCGTTCTCGTCCCTCTTGCCGATCCGGGTGGAAACCCAGAAGGTCGCCCCGTAGAAGAGGACCAGGAGGAGGATGATGGTCCCGACTCCGAATGTCACGGTCTCGCTGTTCACTCATTGCTCCTAGCTGCCGGGTCCACACGGCGCACCCCGCCACGGAGCAGTCGAATCGAGAAGTCAGCACGTGGCGGCCACATCAGCCCTGGGGGCAGACGTCGGGGCAGGTCCCCGAGAGGGCGCGCGTGGAGCCCGCCCTGAGAACTCAATCCCGGGGGCTCCGGTCCCGAGCACGCTAACAGCAACGACCACTTTCAACGATTGGGCGGGGAACTCCCCATGCTGGTGGCGCGTTGTGACCAAGGGTCCCCCGGATTGGGTGGCCCTTGTCGGCTAGGGAAAGATGTCGGGCATGTCACGTGCTGCTTGGATCCGCTTCGTCCTGGTGCTCGGCCTCCTGGCCGGGTGTGCAGCGCTGGCGCTCAACAAGGAACCCCGCCTCGGCCTGGATCTCTCGGGTGGCGTCTCGATCACCCTGGAGACCTCCGACTCCCCGAGCGGCGTCGAGGCCAACGCCGAGAACACCCAGCGGACCCTCGAGGTCCTCGACGGCCGGGTCAACGCCCTGGGCATCGCCGAGTCGAGCCTGGTCCGCTCCGGCTCCAACCGGATCATCGTCGAGCTCCCCGGCATCACCGACGCCGACGAAGCCGCCGAGCAACTGGGCCAGACCGCGCAGCTCTCCGTCCACCCCGTCATCGCAGCGGTGGATTCCCTCGAGGCGGAGCCCTCGGAGGAGGGCAACACGATCGTCGAGAGCGACGTCGGAGACATCATCGAGATCGGTCCGGTCGCCCTCGAGGGCAACGACATCACCGGTGCTGCCTCCGGGCAGGCAGAGAACAGCAACGAGTGGGTCGTCAACGTGGACTTCTCCCGTGACGGCTCCCGAGCCTTCGGCGACCTCTCCGCGGAGGCGGCGTGCGCCCAGGGCGACGCCAACCGGATCGCGATCGTCCTGGACGGCCGGGCCATCTCCTCGCCCGGCGTCAGCGTGCCCTGTGGCCAGAACATCGTCGGCAGCACCCAGATCTCCGGTGGCTTCACGGTCGAGGAGACCCAGGAGCTCTCGGCCCTGATCGAGGGTGGCGCCCTGCCGCTTGAGGTCCAGGTCATCGACCAACGTTCCATGGGCCCGACCCTGGGCAAGACCGCGATCGACGCCTCGATCGAGGCCGGCATCATCGGTATCGCGCTCACCGGGCTCTTCATCATCGTGGTCTATCGTTTCGTGGGTCTGATGGCCACCGTCGCGCTGGCCTCGTACGCCCTGCTCGCCTACGCGATGCTCATCGGTCTGGGCGCGACGCTGACGTTGCCAGGGTTGGCCGGTTTCGTCCTCGCCATTGGTATGGCGATCGATGCCAACGTCCTGGTCTTCGAACGAGCCAGGGAGGAGTACCAGGACAATCCCTCCCTGGGTCTGCGCAAGGCCCTGATGGTGGGCTTCAACAAGGCGTGGTCAGCCATCATCGACTCCAACGTCACCACCCTGCTCGCTGCCGGACTCCTCTTCTTCCTCGGCTCCGGTCCCATCAAGGGCTTCGGTGTCACCCTGACCATCGGTGTCATCGCCTCCATGGTCTCGGCGTTGATCATCGCCAGGGTCCTCACCGAGGTGGGGGTCAGCAACAAGGTCATCGCGAAGCGCCCGAACGTCACCGGCATCGGCGACATCGGTCGCGTCCGGCGCTGGCTGGAGAAGAAGAACCCGCAGTTCATGAAGCGTCGTGGCATGTGGCTCGGCATCTCCGGCGCCGCCACCGTCATCGCGATCCTGGGCCTCTTCGTCAACCCGCTCAACCTGGGCGTGGAGTTCACCGGTGGACGGGTCCTGGAGTACTCCACCACCACCCCGGTCTCGGCCGACGACGCGCGATCGGCGCTCGAGGAGGACGTGGACGTCGCGATCGACTCGGTCCAGGAGACCGACGACGACAAGATTTTGGTCAAGGCCGGCGAGCTCTCCGGGGACGAGGCGCAGGAGATCCAGGACGTGATCGCCACCCTGGGTGGCACCGCTGACATGGAGCAGGACCTGAAGATCACGGCCTCCTTCGGCGAGGAGCTGCGCAACAAGGGCCTGATCGCCTTCGGTATCGCGTTCCTCGCACAGTGGGCCTACCTGGCGTTCCGCTTCAAGTGGACCTTCGGCATCTCGGCGGTCGTCGCGATGATGCACGACGTCCTGATCGTGGTGGGCATCTTCGCCTGGCTCGGCAAGCCGATCGACGGGATCTTCCTGGCGGCGGTGATGACGATCATCGGTCTGTCGGTCAATGACACCGTCGTCGTCTTCGACCGGATCCGCGAGCGGTGGCGGCTCTCCGATCCCCACGAGAACTTCCGCGACATCGCAAACCGGGCGACGGTCGAGACGCTGCCGCGCACGATCAACACGGGTCTGGGCACGATGTTCATCCTGGCCGCGCTGGCGGTCCTGGGCGGCGACTCGCTGCAGGACTTCGCCATTGCCCTGCTCATCGGTCTGGCCGTCGGTACCTACAGCTCCGTCTTCACCGCGACCCCGATCGTCACGTACCTGCAGGAGAAGTGGCCGATGTCCAAGGAGGTCGCCTCGAAGAAGGTGATCGAGCGCGACGACTCCGGCGCCGTCATCTGATCCAGGTGAAGCTCGACCCGACGAACCCATGGCCCCTGCGGGTCATGGGTTCGTTGCGTGTCGGCTCCGCTGACTAGAGTTCCCGCGTGCCCCCGAAGTTGCCCGTACGTGATGTCCTCGCCGCTGCAGTGGAGGCGCTGGGCGGCAGTGAGCGCTCCGGCCAGGTCGAGATGGCCGAAGCGGTGGCCGGTGCGATGGAGTCCGGTGAGCACCTCCTCGTCCAGGCAGGGACCGGCACGGGCAAGTCGCTGGGCTATCTGGTCCCGAGCCTGTTGAACCACGACCGCGTCGTGGTCGCCACCGCGACCCTGGCACTGCAGCACCAGCTGGTGGAGCGTGACATCCCGCGGCTGGTGAAGGCGGTCGGCGACCAGCTCGACACCTCGTACGCCGTGCTCAAGGGCCGCTCGAACTACGCCTGCCTGCACCGCATCCGCGAGGGGGTGCCCAACGACCAAGGCGTCCTGGTCGACATCCCGGAGGGGTCGACGGGCGCCGAGGTGCTGGCGCTGCGGGCCTGGGCGGAGAAGGAGGCCGAGTCGCAGGGCAGCGGCGAGCGCGACCACGCTCCGCGGCACACCGAACGGGTGTGGCGCCAGGTGAGCGTCAACCACCGCGAATGCCTGGGCGCCGCCAAGTGCGCCTTCGGGGCGGAGTGCTTCGCCGAGCGGGCAAAGGAGAAGGCGGCGCAGTCCCACCTGATCGTCACCAACCACTCGCTGTTGGCCATCGACGCCATCGAAGGCGTCCCGATGATCCCTGACTACGACGTGGTGGTGATCGACGAGGCCCACGAGCTCACTGCCAGGGTGACCCAGGCGGCCACCGACGAGCTGAGTGTCGGCGACGTGGAGCGGGCAGCCCGTCGGGCGCAGAAGCACGTCACCGACAAGGGCGGTGCGGGCACGGCGGCCGATGACCTGTCGGATGCCGCCGACGCATTGGCCGACGCGTTGGCCGCAACCTCCCCGGGTCGGATCGAACAGCCCGGCGAGCAGTTGTCCGATGCGCTCACCCTGGTGCGCGACGCCGCGAGGTCGCTGGTGTCGGCCTTCGGCAAGGACGAGAAGGACGCTGACGCGGGGCGTACGCAGGCCAAGGGGATGGTGCAGGAGGTCTTCGCGACGACGGAGCGGATGGCCGCAGGCAAGGTCTCCGACGTGTTGTGGCTCAACGAGGCTCGGGACCGGATCCCGGCCCGGTTGGCGATCGCTCCGTTGCAGGTCTGGGCCCAGATGCGCGAAGGCCTGCTCTCCGACAAGGCGGTGATCTTCACCTCCGCGACCCTGATGCTCGGCGGAGACTTCAACACCGTCGCCGGGAGCCTCGGTCTGAAGCCCTCGGAGCGGGCCGACACGGGCGCGCCCGACGTTGCTGCTGAAGGAGCGCTGCCGTGGCGAGCACTCGACGTCGGCTCTCCGTTCGACTACGGCAGGCAGGGGATCATCTACATCGCCCGGCACCTGCCTCCGCCCGGTCGCGACGGTCTGGGGTCGGCGCAGATCGACGAGATCGTCGACCTGGTCGACGCGGCCGACGGTCGGACATTGGGTCTCTTCTCCTCGCGTCGGGCGGCCGAGACCGCGGCCGAGGCCGTACGGGAGCGACTGCCGCACCTGACGACGCTGGCCCAGGGTGACGCGCAGCTGCCGGAGCTCTCGAAGCAGTTCGTGGAGGATCCGCACACGAATCTCTTCGGGACCCTGAGCCTGTGGCAGGGCCTCGACGTGCCCGGTGACACCTGCCAGCTGGTGATCATCGACCGGATTCCCTTCCCGCGGCCCGATGACCCGTTGATGTCCGCGCGCCAGAAGGCGGCCGATCGAGCGGGCGGCAACGGCTTCATGCAGGTGGCCGCCACCCACGCCGCGCTGTTGATGGCCCAAGGGGTGGGCCGTCTGATCCGTACGACGGAGGACAAGGGCGTGGTGGCAGTCCTGGACCCACGGCTCGCGACGGCCCGTTACGGGGGCTTCCTGAAGGCCAGCCTGCCGCCCATGTGGTCGACGACCGATCCCAAGGTCGTTCGCCAGGCGTTGACCCGGGTCGCCCAGGGCTGACGGTCCGGGCCCGACGTCCGAGGCCGCTCAGACGCTGCGCAGCACCGCGGTGACCTTGCCCAGGATGGTGGCATGCGTGCCGTCGATCGGCTCGTACGCGTCGTTGTGGGGGAGCAGCCACACGTGGCCGTCCTTGCGCTGGAAGGTCTTCACGGTGGCCTCACCATCGATCATCGCGGCCACGATGTCACCGTTGACAGCGTCCGGCTGCTGGCGGATCACGACGTAGTCGCCGTTGCAGATGGCGGCGTCGATCATCGAGTCGCCGGACACCTCCAGCAGGAAGAGAGTGCCGTCTCCGACCAACTGACGGGGCAGGGGGAAGACGTCCTCGACCCGCTCCTCGGCGAGGATCGGACCACCGGCCGCGATGCGACCGACCACCGGCACGTAGGCAGCGGCAGGAGCCCGGTCGCCGACGTCGGTGGGGTCGAAGTCGGAGTCGTCCGCCGAGCTCATGGCCTTGCGGGCAGCCATCACCTCAGGGAGGAACACCTGCAGCGCGCGGGGACGGTTGGGGTCCCGCTTCAGGAAGCCCTTCTCCTCCAGCACCTTCAACTGGTGCGCCACACTGCTGGAGCTGGTCAGACCGACGGCCTGACCGATCTCGCGCATGCTGGGCGGGTAGCCCCGCTCCTCGATCGCTTCCTTGATCGTGGTGAGGACCCGTTGCTGGCGCGGAGTCAGCCCAGTTGCGTCGGGAGGCCCGTCGGGGAGTGGTACGACGTTGCCGCCACCTGCACTGGACTTGGGCATCTGGATCCTCCTGTGGTGACGGCCGGCTTTCGTGGCTCCACCGTAGTCGGATCCGGAGACCAGTTCAAACATGTGTTCGAACGGGCGTGTCCCTCGCTCAGACGCGCGGATCCCAGACCCAGGAGACGACGTTGAACTGCGTACGGAAGCCGAGGTCGACGTAGGTCGTGTAAGCGCGCGGGTTGCTGACCACGGTCGCCGTCTGGACCCCGGTGGTGGCGCCACGGTTCATCATGGTGGCGACGAGCGCCCGACCGATGCCTCGACCGCGCGCGGAGACCACGGTGCTCACGTTGGCGACCATGAAGCTGTCGTTGCGGGTGTGCAGCGTGCCGGCGCCGAGGGGCTTGCCCGTGCGCATGTCGCGCGCCACGAAGAACTGGTTGTCCTCCGGGTCCAAGGTGTCCAGGACTCCCAGCCGGTCGGCCCGGCTGCTGGCCGGGTGACCGAGTCCTTCGAGGATGCTCTCGGCGACCGGTGCGACGCCGTCGGGCCACGCGACGTCGATGAAGACGTCGTCCGGCGTGCCGGGGTCGATGGTCGGGCCGAGCGCGACGTACATCGCCGGGTACTCCCGGGCCCGCAGGCCCGCCTGGGCGAGAGCGGCCTCGAGCGCAGGTGTGGTCGTCCTGGGAGTGGTGACCCACCGGAACGGACGCCCACGTGTGATGAACGGTGCGATCAGCTCGGCGCTGCGCTCGGCGGCGTCCTGGGGCGCGATGTGTGCATTGGTGATGGTGTTCAGAGCAGGGAGGTCGGTGTCCGACCAGTACACCGTCGCGTCGGGCTCAGAGGCCCTGCGCACTGCCGGAGAAGCGGCGATGGTCAGTTGTAGGGCAGCGAAGTCGGTCTCGATGACGTCGGCCGCGGTCGTCAGAAGGTCTCGCATGGCTGTGACGCTAGGGGCCTTGGACCTCTACTGCATGACCCAATCTGGTGACGTGGCGGGGATGGAGGGTGCCAGATGCCGGAAATAGGGTAAGTCGGCGCCCGTGGCACTTCTTTCGAACAAATGTTCGCCCGAGTGCTTGATTCGTTCGAACACCTGATCTAATGTCGCACATGTGTTCGATCGAACGTCTGATCGACCGACCGCCTCTCGTCGTCAAAGATGTCGGCGCTCGTCACTAGACATGGGATCGAACAGAACGGCTCGACCGAGACGAATCGGCCACCCACTCCATCACTTCCCCAGGAGGGCCCCATGAACACCGTTGCGATCACCCCCATCAGCCAGGCACCGTCGGCACGCGCCTCGGTGCGCCCGGTGAGCTCGGTGAGTTCGGTGCGCCCCGTGATGGATGGCAACGTCTCCGTGGGTGGGGTCCGTCTGACGCGTCGAGGGCGACTGGTGGTGCTGTTGGCGGCGCTGGCCTTCGTCCTGGTGCTCGGCATTGCTCTCGGTGGCGTCTCGACGGCCTCTGAAGAGGCCGGTCAGCCGCGCCCGACCGAGGTGGTCGTCGTGGATGACGGCGACACCCTCTGGGCGATCGCGGCGGAGGTGGCCGAGGATGGCCAAGTCCGCTCCGTGATGAAGGACATCGAGCGCTTGAACGCGCTGGAGTCGCCCTCGCTGATGGTGGGTCAGAAGCTCCTCGTTCCCACGGGCGAGTAGAGCCCCGCCAACGCGGAGAGCAAACGAGTACAGCCTGCCATCGGTGGATCTGTCAGCGCGCTGCGCGACGGCCGCCGCCCGCAGGGCGGGTGGATGGCTGGTCGGGGGACGAGTCATCCTGGGGAGGGCTGCTGGGCCCACTCAGCCCCATGGCGTTGCCCAGACGTGCGATGAGCATGAGGCCGATGAAGAGGCACGCAGCCGCTCCCAGTGCAGCCAGGACGAGGAGCAACCACGCTGCGGCGTTGCCGGTGCGTGCGCTCCCGCCGAAGTCGATCGCCATGTACACGAGGTAGCCCCAGGCGATGACGCAGAGGGTGATGCCGCCGGCGTACGCGAGCACCGCGCGGTCGAGGGTCGGCGCGGGTCGTGCTGCTCGCCTCGATCCTGCACGTTTCCCGGTGGCCACCGGGCCATTCTGACAGGGCGCTGGTCGTGTGTCAGAGGCAATGGCATCGCGTTGGGCGTGTCGTTCTCAGCCGGTTCCGAGCCTGTGACCTGCGCCTTCGCGGCGTGACCGGCACGGGCGTCGAGCAACTTTCGCGAGTTTCTCCGATCGGCTTGCCATGTATTGGGGAGGCGGCGTACGGTTACCACAACATCTAGTAGTTACACCGTTGTGGTTATCCACATCTAGTCCACAAGGACTGGTCGTGATCCCACAGTTTCTGCTCGGTCATCCACAATTTGCAGCCCTGCATCCACAGGCGCAACCGCACATGACGTACGACGAGACATACGAAGAGACATACGACAGGGGGCTCGAAGATGCACTGTCCGCACTGCCGGAACACCGACACCCGGGTCCTCGACTCGCGTGTCTCCGAGGACGGCAGCCAGATCCGTCGGCGACGGAACTGTCAGGATTGCGGCAAGCGCTTCAGCACGGTCGAGCTCATGCAGTTGACGGTCCTCAAGCGCTCCGGCGCGGGGGAGCCCTTCAACCGTGAGAAGGCCGTCCAGGGTGTGCGAAAGGCCTGCAAGGGTCGGCCCGTCACCGAGGACCAACTCGCCTGCCTGGGCCAGGAGGTGGAGATCGCACTGCGAGCCACCGGACTGGCTGAGGTCCAGGCGCACGAGGTCGGGCTCGCCATCCTTGCTCCGCTCCGCGACCTCGACGAGGTTGCCTACCTCCGTTTCGCCAGTGTCTATCGCGCCTTCGAGAGCGCCGAGGACTTCGAGACGGAGATCGCGATGATGCGCAGCGAACGCGCTGCCGTCGCACTACCCACCGGGTAGCCACAGATTGCCCGGTACGCAGTGGGGAAGCTGCGTGCCGGGCGCACACCATGACGGTTCAGCCCACCAGGCGCCGTCAATCACGACACCAAGTCAGTACAGACACAGTCAGCACAGACGCAGGCAGTACCGAGGATCTGAGGAGATTCCATGGCAGCGAAGACGGCGAACAAGGGTGGTCTCAAGATGCAGCGCGTCTTCAGCACCGAAGGAACTCACCCCTACGACGCGATCAACTGGGAGCGTCGCGACGTCGTCCAGACCAACTGGAAGACGCACGAGACCGTCTTCGAGCAGCGCGGTGTCGAGTACCCCGACTTCTGGAGCGTCAACGCCTCCACGATCGTCACCACCAAGTACTTCCGCGGCGCCGTCGGCACCGACGCTCGCGAGTGGAGCCTGAAGCAGCTCATCGACCGGATCGTGAAGACGTACACGAAGGCCGGTGGTGACCACGGCTACTTCGCGACCCCCGCCGACCAGCAGATCTTCGAGGAGGAGCTCACCTGGTTGCTGGTCAACCAGTACTTCTCCTTCAACTCACCCGTCTGGTTCAACGTCGGCACCACCTCGCCGCAGCAGGTCTCTGCCTGCTTCATCCTGTCGGTCGACGACTCGATGGACTCGATCCTCAACTGGTACAAGGAAGAGGGCTTCATCTTCAAGGGCGGCTCCGGCGCCGGCCTCAACCTGTCGCGCATCCGCTCCTCGAAGGAACTCCTCTCCTCCGGTGGCACCGCTTCGGGTCCCGTCTCGTTCATGCGTGGAGCCGACGCGTCCGCCGGCACCATCAAGTCCGGTGGCGCCACCCGCCGCGCGGCCAAGATGGTCGTCCTGGACGTCGACCACCCCGACATCGTCGAGTTCGTCGAGACCAAGGCCAAGGAGGAGGACAAGATCCGCGCCCTGCGCGACGCCGGCTTCGACATGGACCTCGGCGGCAAGGACATCACCTCGGTCCAGTACCAGAACGCCAACAACTCGGTCCGTGTGAGCGACGAGTTCATGCGCGCGGTCGAGGACGGCACGGAGTTCGGCCTGCGGGCCCGCGACACCGGCGAGGTCATCGAGACCGTCGACGCGCGTGAGCTGTTCCGCAAGATCAGCGTCGCTGCCTGGCAGTGCGCCGACCCCGGCCTGCAGTACGACGACACCATCAACGACTGGCACACCAACCCCGAGACGGGTCGGATCACCGCGTCCAACCCCTGCTCGGAATACATGTCGCTCGACAACTCCTCGTGCAACCTGGCCTCGCTCAACCTGCTCAAGTTCCTGCGCGACGACGACACCTTCGACGGCGAGCTCTTCGCGAAGGCCGTCGAGTTCATCATCACCGCGATGGACATCTCGATCTGCTTCGCCGACTTCCCGACCGAGGCGATCGGCCAGACCACGATCGACTACCGCCAGCTCGGCATCGGCTACGCCAACCTCGGCGCCCTGCTGATGGCGATGGGTCTCGGTTACGACTCCGAGGGTGGCCGCTCGATGGCCGCCACCATCACCTCGCTGATGACCGGCACGTCCTACAAGCGTTCCGCCGAGCTCGCCAAGGTGGTCGGCCCGTACAACGGCTACGCCCGCAACGCCGAGGCCCACAAGCGCGTCATGCGCAAGCACCAGGCGGCCAACGACCAGGTGCGCACGCTGCACACCGACGACGCCAACGTGCACAAGCTCGCCACCAAGGTCTGGGCTGATGTCCTGAAGCTCGGCGAGACCAACGGCTTCCGCAACGCCCAGGCCTCCGTGCTCGCGCCGACCGGCACCATCGGTTTCATGATGGACTGCGACACCACCGGCATCGAGCCCGACTTCTCCCTGGTGAAGTTCAAGAAGCTCGTCGGCGGCGGTTCCATGCAGATCGTGAACCAGACGATCCCGCGGGCGCTCCGCAAGCTCGGCTACCAGCCCGAGCAGGTCGAGGCCATCGTCGCCCACATCGGCGAGCACGGCCACGTCATCGACGCGCCGAGCCTCAAGCTCGAGCACTACGAGATCTTCGACACCGCCATGGGTGCTCGCTCGCTGGCGCCGATGGGTCACGTCCGGATGATGGCCGCAGCGCAGCCGTTCCTCTCGGGCGCCATCTCGAAGACGGTCAACCTGCCGGAGTCCGCCTCGGTCGAGGAGATCGAGGACGTCTACATGCAGTCGTGGAAGCTGGGCCTCAAGGCCACGGCCGTCTACCGCGACAACTGCAAGGTCGGTCAGCCCCTGGCCACCGGCAAGGGCGAGAACAAGGGCACCGACTCCAACGCCGCCAAGGCTGAGACCGTCGAGCCGACCATCGTGGAGAAGGTCGTCTACGCCCCCACCCGCAAGCGTCTGCCGAAGTCTCGCGTCTCGCGTACGACGTCGTTCACCGTCGGCGGTGCCGAGGGTTACATGACCTCCGGCGCGCACGACGACGGCGAGCTGGGCGAGGTCTTCCTCAAACTGGGCAAGCAGGGCTCGACCCTGGCCGGCGTGATGGACGCCTTCTCGATCGCCGTGTCGATCGGCCTGCAGTACGGCGTCCCGCTGGAGACGTACGTCTCGAAGTTCACCAACCTGCGCTTCGAGCCGGCCGGCCTCACCGACGACCCGGACGTGCGGATGTCGCAGTCGATCATGGACTACATCTTCCGTCGCCTGGCGCTGGACTACATGTCCTTCGAGGAGCGTTCGATGCTCGGCATCTACTCGGCCGACGAGCGTCAGCGTCACCTCGAGACCGGTTCGTACGAGCCTCTCGTCGAGCTGAGCGAAGCGGAGTCGCTGAAGACCGAGCACGCCGAGTTCATGGAGGTCGAGACCAAGGACACCCACGGTGCCGAGGCTCGCGAGGTGCCGGCCAAGCCGGTCGTCGGCGAGGCCCACACCTCCGCCGAGCTGTTCGAGAAGCTCACCGGTACGGCGGTCGACTCGCCGCTCTGCATGACCTGCGGCACGAAGATGCGTCCGGCTGGCTCCTGCTACGTCTGTGAAGGCTGCGGCAGCACCTCCGGCTGCAGCTGACGTCTGGAACCCAGCACCAGGACACACGCACCAGGACACACGCACCATGGCGAAGTGCCCCGAGGACATCCTCGGGGCACTTCGCCATTTCTGCTCGTCGAGGGGATTCGACACCGACGAGCCGCTCGACGTGGGAACCTCATGCGCACGACGCCGTGGGGCGGAGAACCGGAAGGACACCTGTGAGGCACTTCTCGAACATGCCCCTGGCCATGGCCGCGCTCCTGTGTGCGCTCCTCACCGGTTGCGGTACCGACGACGGCTCCGACGGCACGCAGTGGGGGACGGGCGAGGTGGTGGGCTCCGGCCCGACCTCGAGCTCGGACACCTCTGAGGGGTCGGCGTCAGGTGGAGCGTCGTCGCGCTCCGAGGTGGGCGACAGCACCGCCGACAGCAACGACACCGTCCCGATGAGCGACCTGAGTGACGAGCAGGTGACTCTCCATGGCGAGATGATCCTCTTCGAGGAGACCGCCAAGGCGAAGGCAGGTGACGGATCCGGGGGCTCTGCAGGGTCGCTGCGCGACCCCGGTGAGGCGAGCAGGTCGGGGGTGGCACGTCCCGAAGGCGTCAGCCTCGCGCAGGACTATGCGATCAGCTGGATGGACGGCAAGGTTGTCAGCTATGCCTTGACGACCGCCTCCGGTGAGCGGATGACGTACGAGGCCGGCCGGATCAGTCTCGACGTCGCCGTGGAGTCACCTCGCCATGCAGAGCTGAAGAAGTCAGCAGAGGCACTGGCGCGCGCCGTCGACGACTGGGTTGAGGCGAACGGGGAGGTGCCGTCGGTCTCCCACTCGATCCAGGGGTTCACCTTGTCGGACGGCTTCTTCAGTGAGTCGGAGGTAGAGGAGATCGAGGTCCCGTTCGAAGGCGACATCGCGATGCCGGAGTACTCCCGAACGAACGACGACTTCACCGTGACCCTCAGGTCTGACGACACGCAGGAGCGCGCCCGGCTCACCCAGGACGGATTGACGTTCTCGCGCCCGTACGAGGTCGTCTGAGGACGAGCCCGGGACGAGACTGAGACAGCGACCTAGGGAGCCGGCAGCACGAGGACGAACGTGGTCGTCGCGGCCTCGCCCACGGTGAGCCGACCGCCCAGCGACGTCGCCAGTTGTGCAGCGATCGTCAACCCGAGGCCGTGGCCGTCGCTCTCCTCTGCTCTGGTGCCGCGTTGGAAGACCTCGTTGGCGATCACCGCAGCGCCCTCGTCGGTGACCACGATGTCCAGGAACTTGTCGCGGCGGTGGGCGCCGACCGTGACCTGGCCCTGACCGTGGGAGCAGGCGTTCTCGATGAGGACGTCGAGCACCTGCAGCACCGGGCCCGGCGCCACGTGTGCGGGGACGGGATCCACGGGGTCGTGCACCAGGGTGCGTCCGGCGTCCTCGAGGTGCGGGGTCCACCGGGCCACGGCGGTGGCGACGAGGCCGTTCAGGTCGACGTCGACGGCGTCGCCCACCCGGTTGCCCCGCGAGAGCGCGAGCAGTTCGTTGATGGCGGTGCTGAGTCGGTCCAGCTCACCGATGTTGGCGTTGAGCTCCTCTGCCACGGTGGCCGGGGTCTCGGGCCACATCGACAGGTCCTCGAGAGTGAGGCGCAGCGCCGTGATCGGCGTACGCAACTGGTGCGAGGCGTTGGCGGCGAACTCCCGCTCACGGCGCAGCAACTCGTCGAGTTGGGTCGAGGCCTGACGCAGGGCTCGACCGATGGCTTCGGCCTCAGGGATCGAGTACGTCGGGATGCGCAGGTCGAACCGGGCCTGCGCCAACTGACCGGCCGCCTCTGCCAGCTCGCCGAAGGGCCGGGACAGTCGCCGCGCCAGGACGTAGCCGACGGCTGCTGCGAAGAGAATCAGCAGGAGCCCGACCCCGATCAACGGCAGAAGGGCGTCGGAGATTCGCTCCTTGACGAGCTCGTCGGAGCGCGTCAGCGTCAGCGAGCCGCCGTCGGGCAGTTCGCGCTGCTCCACGATGTCGTCGTCACTGCTCGCCGTGCCGGCGTAGGTGGCCCGGGTCGTGGCGCCGTCCGGGGCGACGTACTCGATCGTGGTGCCGGCCACCAGCAGGTCATCGAGGAAGGCTTCGTCGATCGGTCTGGAGCCCAGGCTCCGCTCGGTGAGCAGGGCCGCCATCAAGGTGGCCGAGCGAGCGACCTTGGTCGTCTCCTGTTCGGTGACCATGTCGGCGAGCACGTAGGCGCGGGGCAGGCCATACATCACGATCATGGCGACCGTCATGCCGACGAGCGCGACGACCAGACGCTCACGCATCCGGGGCGTCCTCCAGCCGGAATCCGACCCCACGCACCGTGGTGATCCGGGCCGGAGCCGCGGCCTCCTCGAGCTTCTGACGAAGCCGACCCATGGTGGCGTCGAGCATCTTGGTGGAGCCGTACCAGTTCTCGTCCCACACGTCGCTGATCAACTGTTCGCGGCTCACCACGGCGCCACGGATGACGTCGAGCAGCGCCAACACGTCGAACTCCTTGGTGGTCGCTGCCAGCTCGGCCTCTCCGACCCAGATCCGGCGCGCCTGTACGTCGATCCGCAGGCCCCGGCCCCTCTGTGGCGCCGGGGTGGAGCCGGTCTGTGCCGCAGCGGCCGAGGTCGAAGCCCCGCCCCCTGGGCCCCCTGCGCCCTGGGTGCCCGAGTTGCCCTGGGTTCCCTGGGCTCCCTGGGCGGACTGGCCACCTGTGGCGGCGCTGCGCCGCAGCAGGGCGCGGGCCCGGGCCAGGAGCTCAGCCAGGCCGAAGGGCTTGGCAAGGTAGTCGTCGGCGCCCACGTCGAGCCCGACCACGCGGTCGAGCTCACCGTCGCGGGCGGTGAGGATGATGATCCCGCCGAGGAACCCGCCGTCGCGGGCCCGACGGCACACGTCGAGGCCGTCGATGTCGGGCAGTCCCAGGTCGAGGAGGAGCAGATCGACGCTCGAGTTCCCGATTGCCTCCAGGGCGGGCAGGCCCTCCGCGAAGCGTCTGACCTGGTACCCCTCACGCTCCAGTGTGCGGACCAGCGGAGCAGCGATCTTGTCGTCGTCCTCGACGACGAGCACCTGGGCGACCATGGTCAGGAATCATACGGCGTCGGCGTGTGGGTTGAGTCACGTCGGCGGTGTCTCAACTCGACCGACTGCAGCGTGAGCGCGACGATCGGCAGCACCAGCAGCATCACCTGGGACACGCTCAGGGGGGAGCGGTCTTCTCCTGGCAACCCGAGGGTGAGGCCGAGCAGGGTGCCCAGCAGTACGGTGCCGGCCACCAGGCTGACTGCGACGTGGGACTCGAAGCAGTTGTGCGCCCACATCTTGCCCGCAGCGAGCACGCCACCCAGGGCAACGGCCGTTGCCAGCACGACCGAGCTGGTCACGTCGAGCTCGATGGCCCGGCGCACCAGCATCAGCGCGGTCAGAGCGGTGGTGAGGGCGATGACTCGCGAGGGCCAGCCGTGTCGGGAGGGTCGGGGGGTCTTCATCAGAACTCTCGGTCGAGTGGGCCGGTCTCGGTGACCGGCGCGGGGGAGCAGAAGCGGCCGTACACGTCCTTGACCAGGGCAGACGGGGTCCAGATCATGTGGCCGGGGTCGGCGTTGTTGGCGCTGTGCAGCCCGGTCAGCCCACCGAACTGGGGTGCCCCGAGGGTCAGGGTCACGACCGTGCGGACAGTCCCGTCGGGTGCCGTCACGGTGCTGGCGGTCAGGGTGGAGTCGAACTCCGTGGTGCGGCTGGCGCGGATGTAGTCGCCCACGATCACCTTGCCCAGGTTGACGGTTGAGCCGTTGGCCGTCAGCACCTCGAGGGTGTCTTCCTTGGTGCCGATGAAGATGGTGGGTGCACTGTCGTTGAAACGGGCCGTGACCGTGCGGCTGGTGCCGTCCCATCCGGGCATGACGGTGGCCGGGTCGACCTCGTGGGAGAAGGTGAAGAGCACGCCGTCACCGTTGTCCGGGCGACCCGAGGTGTTGCCGGCACCGTTGAAGGTCTGCACGTCGACGCCGGTGAAGGGGCGGTTCTCGATCTGCCGGGTCAGCAACGCGGAGGTGGTGGTGCGTCCCAGGGCGTCGACCATGACGGCATGCAGGGCATACGTCCCGTTCGCGAGCGACATCGTGTTCCAGCCACAGGCGTACGGCGCTGCGGTGTCGGTGCAGATGTCGGTCCAGGCGGTGGTGCCGGAGCGCTGGTACTGCACCTTGACCGAGGTGACCCCGGGGACCGAGCTCGCGGTGGCGCCGACCTGGACGGTGCCGGTCAGCGTGGCGGGCAGCGCGGTGAGGGTGACGGCCGGTGCCGTGTTCTCGACGAGCCGGTTGGCCACGACCGTCGAGGTGGCGGTGTTGCCGGCCCCGTCAGTGGCGACCGCACGGAAGGAGTGGTTGCCGTCGGCCAGTGCGCCGGTCGCGACCTGGCAGTTCCAGGGGGAGGCGCTGACCGTGCAGAGGTCGCTCCACACCGACGAGCCGTTCGGGGCGGACTGCACGACCACGCGCTTCACGCCGGTGTGGGCGTCGCTGGCGGTGGTGGAGAAGGTACGCGTGCCGCTCAACGGGCTGCCGGGGTCAGCGAGCGCGATGCTGGGCGCGACGTTGTCGACGGTGACGGTCACGACGGCCGAGGTGGTCACCGTACGTCCGTCGCTGCCGACGACGACGGCCCGCAGGTCGCGGCCGCCGGCGGGCACGCCGCCGGTGTCCCAACTGCAGGTGTACGGGCTGCGTAGGTCGGTGCAGATCGTCGTCCACGTGGAGCTGCCGGGCGAGGCGTGCTGCAGGCGGACCGTATGGGCCAGCGTCCCGATGTTGGCCACCGAGCCGGTCAGGGTGACGGTGCCGCGCAGCTGCGTGCCGGGGGCGGTGACGACCACGGTGGTCTGGTTGGCCACGGTCGTACGCACGATGGCCGAGGTGCTCTCCAGCCCGGCGCGGTCGGTCGCGCGGGCGCGCAACTCGTACTCGCCGTCGGCCAGGCCGCGGGTGTCCAGGGCGCACGAGAAGGGGGAGCTGGTGTCGGTGCACACGGTGGCCCAGGTGGCCGCACCGGCGCGACCCTCGAGGACGACCCGGTCGACGGGCCCCTCGCTGTCGGAAGCGGCGATCTCCACGGTGACGAGGCCCTTGACCCAGGCGCCGGGGGCGGTGACGGAGACCGTCGGAGGCGTCCAGTCGGGGGCGGCCGCGACCTGTCCGCCTGCGCTGCTGCCGGAGGTGAAGATCGCCGAGGAGGGGGTGGGGCCGAGGAGAGCGACGAGCGCGATCGCGACGGCGAGCAGGACGACGGCGAGGTGGCGGACCGAGAAGCGGCCGGCGATCCGGGTGGTGCTGGTGGTGGGGTGCGTCATCGGCTTCTCCTCTCGAACTCGCGGTCGGTCTGCTGCGCTGCGTACGCGGTGGCGATGGTGGGGCGGTGGTGGTGGTGGTGGTGGTGGTTCTGCGTCGAGGTCAACGCTACGGATCTGCGGTCCTCACCCAGTCCACGCCAAAGCCCCGGGCGTTCCACGTTTTGCTACGCGGACGCCCGGGGCTCGGGGTTGGGACGGTCAGACCGGGTGAAGATCGGCCGGGAGGGACCGTCCCTGGGAGCGCCCCCGCGTGGGGGGAGGGGTGTGGGGGCGCTGGTTCTGGTGGGCTGTCTGCTGAGGTGTCCTCCGGGGCCGTACTGCGAGCAGCAGGTCCCGCAGCGCCAGGAGGGCGATGAGCGCTGCCGGGAGCCCGATCGCGGCCATGCGCACCTGGGGGTTGGCCAGCGCGATGAAGACGTGTCCCACGAGGGGAACGGTCTGCACCACGACGGGCTGGGTGGCGCTGGTGAGGCTGAACTCCCACGGATCCGGGTCCGGGTTGGCGTCGCCCTGGGTCGTGATGACCCCGGCGCCGGTCCTGCCCGGTTCGATCGCGGTGATGCGGTGGGTCACAAGGGTGCTGACCCCGCTGTCGGGGGGTGGCAGGTAGGTGATCACGTCGCCGACCGCGAGGTCGGCCACGGGTACCTGCTTCTCGAAGGCCAGGGAGCCCTTTTCAAAGGTTCCCGACATTGATCCACCGGTGATCACGTAGCGCTCGTAACCGAACAACCCGGGGGCGATGTATGCCGCGCAGGCCAGGGTCACGCCGATGAGGAGCAGGGTCGTCACCGCACGGGTGACGCGGCGTGTGAACTGGGCCAGGTGCGACATCGTCGGCTCCTCAGGATCCGTGGGAGTTGATCGGGGGGATCAGTGGGGCGAGATCACTGGTTGGCGGTCTCGCCGACCAGCTGGACGGCGTTCCACTTGAAGGAGGCCGAAGCGGTCTTGCCCTGCTGGGTGTTGTCAGCGGCCTGGGCGAGGCTGACGGTGAACGTGTAGTCGTTCTTCTCACCGGCAGCGAAGGTGCCGAGCGTGTTGGCGGCGCCGTCGGTCAGGCCGCCGAAGGTGCCCTCGTAGACGACGGGTGCCTTGGTGGTGCCTGCCGTGGTGTTCTTGATGACGAGCTTGAGGTTCTCGCCGGAGAAGCCGTTGGCCGAGACGACCTCGGTGAGGGAGAAGTCGGCGGGCAGGGTGCCGGTGTTCGTGATGGAGAGCGAACCGTTGACGACGTCGCCCGGCTTCATGTTGGGGAGGTTGAAGATCGCGGCGTTGTCCTTGGTGTTGGCCTGCGTCAGCGTGCCGGAGGTGACGGCGCTGATCGTGTTGCCGGTCTCGGAGGAGAAGGTGGCGCCTGAACCGACTGCGATGGCGCCGGCGGCCAGCAGGGTGGCCAGCGGGATCAGGACCTTCTTGGAGCGGCTGGTCGTCTTGGCGGTGGTGGTGGTGACGGCGTTCATGGTGATTCTCCCTGGTGTGTTGTGTGTGAGCCCGGTGCTTGGTGCTGCCGAGCTGATGAGTAGAAATCTACGAAGCCGCGATCCACAGAATCCCTACGCGAAAGCCCCACCACGGCTCCCGTTCGGACACGGTTGGCAACTCTTGGACACATCGGTCTCCAGGAGTCTCCGGATGGCCCTCCCCGTACGATCGGAGCTGGTCCCGAAGCAGTCGTGGCGGTCGAGACGAGAGGTGACACCCGTGGCGCGAGCGAAGAAGAAGGCGGCGCGACCCTCGGGTGGGGCTGCGGCTCCGATGAACCCGATGGCGGAGCAGGTCGGTCCGGACTTCTACGACGTCCGTGCGATGGCCGACGCGCTCACCGCGCACGACGCGGAGCCGGTCACGCCTGCGGAGCTGGAGGAGCGGCGTACGCGCCACGAGGTGCTGGGGGTGCGCACGGCCGACGAGCAGTGGATCTTCCCGACCTGGCAGGTGAACGACGCCGTCGTGCTGCCCGGGTTGGACGAGGTGCTGACCGCCTTCGCCGGTCACCCGGCGTGGTCGGTGGCGCTGTGGCTGCGCACCCCGCGTGAGGAGTTGGCCGAGCGTACGCCCCACGAGGCGTTGGTGGCTGGCGAGATCGCGTCGGTGGTCGAGTTGGCCGGAGTGGTCGCTGCGCGCTGGGCCTGAGCACTCGCCGACCTGGTCGGAATGGAATGCCACGCAATGGTGTTGGGGCAGTCGTGAGCATCCGTCCGAGCACCGCAGGCGACCTGTTGACCCGTCGCCTCGTCGTGGACCTCGGACGTACGCAGAGCACGCGCTGTCGTTGATGACATCTGGCGCGCGCTCCTGATCTTTGACCGTTTTCGGCGAGGTTCGCGCGCCACTCCGGTTCGACCAACTTCCTTGGCCGACGGCGTGCCTCTTCCGGTAGCTGTCGAGCTGCCACTTCTGTGAAAGGCAACTCATGAGTTCCTCCACCACTGCGGCGCCCACCCAGCGCCGTCGCTGGCTGCCGTCGTTCGGCGTACAGGTCCTGATCGGGCTCGTGCTGGGCGTCGTCCTCGGCTACGTCGCCCGCGAGATGGGGCCGGCGGGTGTCGACGCCGACGGCGTGGTCGACCCCAACTGGCTCACCGAGACCCTGACCACGGTCGGCAGCATCTTCGTGACGCTGCTGCGGGCGATCGTGCCGCCGCTCGTCTTCCTGGCCATCGTCGCCTCGATCGCCAACCTCCGCGAGGTCACCGGCGCGGCTCGTCTGGCGTGGAAGACGCTGGTCTGGTTTGCCGGGACCGCGCTGATCGCGGTCGTCATCGGCATCGTGCTGGGCCTGGTCATGCGTCCCGGTGAGAACACCAGTGTCTCCCCGGACGCCGCCGCCGACCCGGGCCGCAGCGGCTCGTGGCTCGACTTCCTGAACGGCTTGGTGCCCTCCAACTTCCTCGGACTTGGCGCCAGCGCCGGTGGGGACGGCTCGGTGAGCCTCTCCTTCAACGTGCTCCAGATCCTGGTGGTCGCGATCGCCTTCGGCATCGCCGCCCTGAAGGTGGGGGAGGCCGCCGAGCCCTTCCTGGTCTTCGTACGCTCCGCCCTCGCCGTCGTGCAGAAGGTGTTGTGGTGGGTCATCCTGCTCGCGCCCATCGCCACCGTCGGCCTGCTCGGCAACGCTGTTGCGTCGTACGGCTGGGATGCGCTGGGTTCGCTCGGCACGTTCGCGATCGCCGTCTACGTGGGTCTCGCGTTGGTCCTCTTCGTGGTCTACCCGCTGCTGCTGAAGGCCAACGGGATGTCGATCAAGCAGTTCTTCTCCGGGGCCTGGCCCGCGATCCAGCTGGCCTTCGTTTCGCGTTCGTCGATCGGCACGATGCCGCTGACCCAGTCGGTGGCCGAGCGCAACCTCGGCGTGCCGCGCGCGTACGCCTCGTTCGCCGTGCCCCTGGGTGCGACCACCAAGATGGACGGTTGCGCCTCGATCTACCCGGCGATCTCGGCGATCTTCGTGGCGCAGTTCTTCGGGCTCGAGCTCGGTCTCACCGACTACCTGTTGATCGCCTTCGTGGCGGTGATCGGTTCGGCTGCGACTGCTGGTGTGACCGGCGCCGTGGTGATGTTGACGCTGACCCTGTCGACCCTGGGTCTGCCGCTCGAGGGTGTGGGTCTGCTGCTCGCCATCGACCCGATCCTCGACATGGGCCGTACGGCGACCAACGTCGCCGGTCAGGCACTCATCCCGGCGATCGTCTCGAAGCGTGAGGGGATCCTCGACGAGAAGATCTACGCCGCCGCGCGTGACGGCGAGATCCTCAAGCCGGAGCAGCCGATGGCGGTCGCCGCCTGACGGGCCACCGTGCCCACTACGCGGTGCCCAGGTGTCACCTGGTGACACCTGGGCACCGCACAACGTCATGAACCCGCTGCCAACTGAGGCTAGCCTTGCTTTACTGGAATCATTCCAGAATAGAGGGCACAATGGTTCTATTGCACGGAGCAGCAACCAGGCCCGTTCCGGCCTTCAGAAGAGAGGACGTCTCATGACCCAGACCTTCAACTCCCCGCACACCGCACACCCCGCCTTCCAGGCCTCGCCGCAGCTCGGCGAGCACCTTCAGCACGTGCTCGTCAACCTCACCGACCTCCACCTGCAGGCCAAGCAGCTGCACTGGAATGTCGTCGGCAAGAACTTCCGCGACACCCACCTGGTGCTGGACGAGGTGACCGATGCCGCCCGCGAATTCTCCGACACCGTCGCTGAGCGGATGCGTGCCGTCTACGCCCTCCCGGACGCCCGCGCCAAGACGGTGGCCGCGGTGTCCAGCCTGCCCGAGATCCCGAACGACGAGATCTCCACCGGCGACACCGTCGACGCGATCACGGCCTCGTTGTACGAGGTGGCCGGCACCATCCGTCGGGTGCACGACGCCGTCGACGCAGAGGACCCGACCTCGGCCGACATCCTCCACACGATCCTCGAGCGGCTCGAACAACTCGCCTGGATGATCGACTCCGAGAACCGCGTCGCGAACAGCAGCATCCCGCGTTCGACGACGATCTGACTCCTCGGCCAAAAGACGCCCGTCACCACCTGATCCCAGGTGGTGCCGGGCGTTCGTCGTTGGTGGGTTTCAGAGGACCCAGACGCAGCGGAGTCGGATGCGAGTACGCCGACGCTGACGGGCGCTCATCGGGGGAGGTCGGTCAGGGCGCGGCGGGGCAGTCGAGCGTCTCGGACTCCATGACCCCGGACAACTGGGTGACGAGCCTGGCAAGGGTCAAACGCAGTCGCTGGGTGGCCGTGTAGGGCACGGGAGGTCCTTCCTCGATGTTGGGCTGACGAGGAGATACCCAATTCCCAGCGGATCAACCCTGTATTCGGGGGTGATTATGGTGGTGCCCGCCGGGGCAAGGGGAGGGGAGTCGACTCCCGGGAGTTCCCATGTCAGACAACAGCGCAAACGGCCCGTCCGGAGCGGGCGCCAGCGTGGCGGCGGCCGACATCGCCCCGGCCAAGTGGAGGATCATCGGTCCCGGCCTGGTGGTGGCTGCCACCGGGGTCGGCGCTGCCGACCTGGTCGCCACTCTGGTGGCCGGCAGCAGGTACGGCTACACCCTGTTGTGGTGTGCGGTGCTGGGTTGCCTGATGAAGATCGTGCTGGTCGAAGGCGCTGGGCGGTATTCGCTCGCCTCAGGCCGGACGATCTTCGAGGGGTGGCAGTCCCTGGGCATCTGGACCACTTGGTACTTCGGGATCTACATCGTGATCTGGGGGTTCGTGTACGGCTCAGCCGCCATGGCCGGCACGGGTCTGCCTCTGCGCTCACTCTTCCCGGGTGTCAGCGTCACGGTCTGGGGGATCCTGAGTGGGCTGGTGGGTCTGTTGCTGGTGTGGTTCGGGCGGTACAGCGTGGTGGAGAAGGTCTGTGCCGCGCTGGTGGGGCTGATGTTCGTGGCGATGTGTGGGGCGGCTGCCCTCACGTTGCCGAACCTCGGCGACATGGCCGGTGGTCTCGTCCCGACCATCCCCGGCGACGGCGGCATCATCTACGTGCTCAGCCTCGCGGGCGGTGTGGGCGGCACGATCACGCTGGCGGCGTACGGCTACTGGTTGAGGGAGAAGGGCTGGGTCACGCCGCACCACATGCGGGTCATGCGGATCGACAACGCGGTCGCCTACACCGTCACCGGCATCTTCGTGATCGCCACGCTGATCGTCGGTTCGGAGCTGCTCTACTCGGCCAACATCGCCATCGCCACGGGCGACGAAGGGCTGCTGGACCTGGGTGAGGTGCTGGAGGACCGGTACGGCCAGTGGGCCGGCAAGGTCTTCCTGCTCGGCTTCTGGGCAGCGGCCATGTCGTCGCTGATCGGAGTCTGGAACGGCGTCAGCCTGATGTTCGCCGACTTCTTGGCGCGCGCCCGCAAACTCGCACCGGACCACCCCGACGGCAGGATCGGTGGCCGCTACTACCGCGGTTACATCCTGTGGCTGACGTTCCCGCCGATGGTGATGATGTTCCTCGGCAAGCCGGTCGCGCTGATCCTCGCCTACGGGGTGCTCGGGGCGTTCTTCATGCCGTTCCTGGCGATCACGCTGCTGTGGCTGTTGAACACAGACCGCACGCCTGAGGAGTGGCGCAACAAGCTCTTCTCCAACGTCGCGATGGTGGTCATCACGTTGACGTTCCTCGCGCTCGCGGCCAACGAGATCTGGGGGCAGGTCAGCAAGTTGTGGTGAGGGTGCGCGACGAAGCCTGAGGCCGTGGCTCCTCAGCCTTCACTCTCGCCCTCTGTGGCGGGCGGGGTCGATGGAGCCGTGGCATCCGGGTCGTCCTTGGGCACCATGACGCTCTCGCCGGCGGGGACCAGGCCGCGCCGCACCACGAAGCGCTCCTCCCGGAAGGCCATGAACAGCATCGGCACCATGGCGAAGACGAGGATGAAGACCGGTAGGCCCAGGACGGTGATGACCTGTTGCAGCGTGGCGAGCGCTTCGTCGCCACCCAGGACGATCAGGCTCGCCGCTACTGCGCCCTCCGACACGCCCCAGAACACGCGCTGACGCGTCGGTCCGCCCTCGGAGTCTCCTGAGCAGAGCATGTCCACGACGAGGGAGGCGGAGTCGGAGGAGGTGGCGAAGAAGAGGGCGACCACGACGATCGCAACGCCGGAGACGAAGGTGGCGGCCGGGAAGTTCTCGAAGAAGGCGAACATGGCGAGCGGCACACTGTCGGCGACTGCCGCGGAGAGCTCACCGCCACCGCCGCCGATGCCGTCGATCTCCATGGCCGACCAGCCGAAGATGACGAACCAGATCAGTGTGAAGACCGACGGTGCGACCAGAACCCCACCGACGAACTCGCGGATCGTCCGGCCCCGGGAGATGCGCGCCAGGAAGATCCCCATGAAGGGCGCCCAGGTCACCGTCCAGGCCCAGTAGAAGACGGTCCAGCCGGCCTGCCAGCCCCAACCGCCTTCCTTGGAGAAGTCAGCCATGGCGTCATTCCAGAAGGAGAGGCGCACGACGTCCTGCAGGTAGAACCCGAGGCTCTCGAGGATCTGACGCAGCAGGAAGACGGTTTCGCCGAAGAAGAGTACGAAGAGCATCAGCCCGATGGCGATCCCGATGTTGAGGTTGGAGAGCCGCTTCACGCCCTTGTCCAAGCCCGCGACGATGGAGATGGTGGCCACCACGGTCAGGGTCGTGATGATGACGACCCGCAGCCAGACCGCGTCCTCCAGACCGGTGAGGGAGCTCAGGCCCGCGCTGATCTGTGAGGTGCCCAGGCCCAGCGACACGGCCAGGCCGAAGATCGTGCCGAGGACGGCGAAGACGTCGATGACCTTGCCTGCGGGCCCGTGGATGCGTTCCTTCAGCACCGGGTGGAAGACCGACGAGAAGCGCAGCGGCAGGTCCTTGCGGTAGACGAAGTAGCCGAACGCCAAGCCGGGCAGCGTGAAGATCGCCCAGGTGTGGATGCTCAGGTGATAGAGCGAGATGCTCATCGCGTTGCGGGAGGCCTCGACGGAGTAGGGCTCGACGCCACTGAACGGCGGATTGGCGAAGTGGGACATGGGCTCGGCCACGCCCCAGAACATGAGCACGGTGCCGATGCCGCCAGCGAAGAGCATCGCGAACCACGACACGTTGCTGTACGCAGGACGGTCGTCGTCCTTGCCGAGGCGCAGCGTGCCGTAGCGGCTCAGGGCGACCCAGATGAGGAAGATTACCCAGCTCGTGACACCCAGGATGAAGAACCATCCGAGCTTCGTGACGATCCACTCGCGACCCTCCGCGAACACCTCTCCGAGTGGCCCGGGGAAGGCCAGAAGGAGTGTCAGGATGACGAGCATCAGCCCTGCTGACCAGAAGAAGATGTGGGGGTTGGTCCTCAGTCCGAGCTTGCGGGCGAGTGTTTCCATGCCCGAGTACGTTACGCAGGCCCGGCCGAGAGTCCAGTCAGCCGTTGAGCACGGCGTGTGAGATCAGGTGGTCGAGTTTGCGGATGTCGACGCCCTTGTTGAGCTTGATCTTGATGTGGCCGGCCCGGGTCCACAGCTCAATCTCGGAGTTGAAGTCGAGCATGCGGCCCGCGTTCTCTGACGACCACATGTTGATCGCCGAGTAGGGGAGCGAGTAGATCTCGACCTTCTTGCCGGTCAGGCCCTGCGCGTCACGGACGATCAGACGCTTGTTGGTGAAGACGGCGCTGTCGCGAAACGTCTTGTACGCCGCCCACGTCTGCTCGCCGTCGACGAGCAGGGGGCCGATGTCGTCCGGGATCGGGCATTCGGAAACGAAGGTCCAGGCAGTGATGGCTGCGGTGTCCATGGTTCTCCCTTGGTGTTGGTGGGTCGAACCTAGGAGGATCTTCCCGTTTCAGTTTCGGGTCGCACTCAAGCGCAATCTGAGCTAGACCTAGCCAGCGTCCATGAAGGCATCGAACCGCGCGGCGAGACGATCTCTGTCGGGCTTCTCAGTTCCGCGGCTCGGGACCCACAGGTCACGCCGATCCATCTGCTGCAGTCCGTACTTCAGCATCGGTCCATCGACTTCGGCGAGGACGTCCTCGTTGATGTGCACGACGTAGTCAGGCGAGATGCCCAGAATGTTCTCGTCGTACGCCGCGTGGTGAATCTTGCAGAGCGCAAGGCCGTTCGTCACGACTGGCAGGCCGTCGTCGGTTGAGTCACTCGTGATGTGGGCGGCGTCAAGCAGTGGGACCTTCTTCAGGACGCAGACTGCGCATCGCGCCTCGTATGCGGTCAGAACTCGTGCGCGAAACTCAGGTTGGTGCATGCGCTGCCGGACCACGCGTTCCGCGTATCGGCGCTGATCCTTTGTAAGGTGCGCGGGATCCGGCAGGAACCGCAGACTCTCATCGATTGCGAGCAGGAACCGACGGTGCTCCGGCTCCTCCTTGACAACGAAGACCGGCATGATGGGGACAAATCGACCGTCAGCGACCTTGCGGAGCATCACGATCGGGAGTTCAAGCCGCATGGCCTCTCGCAACTTGATGTTGGAGCCGCCCTGAGGGTCTTGTCCCGCTGGCCGCCTCTCATACGAGTAGCGGTAGAGGGAGTCTCCGTGGTCGCCGTCGTCGTACTCGCTGTTCGGGTCGCTAACGATCGTCAGCGTCGCGGCGTACGTTTGCGGGTTCCAGATGCCTTTGGATGTGTCGAGGATCCGCTGTGGCCCCCATCCGAAATCCACTTGTGTGAGCCATTGGCGGGTGAGGGTCGGGTTCGAAGCGAACTCTGTCGCCAACGCGTGCATGAGCGCTTCCCGCTTGGTGAATTCCTGCGACAGGTCTGGCACCGCCTCAGGATGGCAGCTCGTCCCGGATTGCAAGGTGAATCATCGAACTTCCTTGATCCCACATCTTTGCGACCGGGACGGTTCGTGCCTACTTACCTGTCACCCCCGTGCCCTAAGGTCGTCCGAGACCCACGTACGGAGGCTCCTGTGACCAGCACCCCCGACGACGTCCTCGTCGTCGACCACCTCGTACGACGCTTCGGCGACTTCACCGCGGTCGACGACGTCTCGTTCCGGATCGCGCCCGGGGAGACGTACGGCCTGCTCGGGCCCAACGGCGCCGGCAAGACCACGGCGATTTCCGTCATCGCCGGCCTGCTCAAGGCCGACGGCGGCTCGGTCACCATCGCCGGGGAGACGATGCGACCCGACGCCGTGAGCGTGAAGCGCCACATCGGGCTGGTGCCGCAGGACCTGGCGCTCTACCCCGACCTCTCGGCCCGGGAGAACCTGGTCTTCTTCGCCAAGCTCTACGGTCTGCGCGGCAAGGAGCTGGCCAGTCGGGTCGACGAAGTGCTGGAGACCATCGGACTGGCCGATCGCGCCAAGGACCTGAGCAAGGAGTATTCCGGCGGCATGAAGCGCCGACTCAACATCGGCGTCGGCCTGCTGCACCGCCCCACCTTGCTGATCCTCGACGAACCGACCGTCGGCGTCGACCCGCAGTCGCGCAACTCCATCCTCGAAGCCGTCGAGGCACTCTCCGGTGAAGGCATGGCGGTGCTCTACACGACCCACTACATGGAGGAGGCCGAGCGCCTCTGCGACCGGATCGGGATCATCGACACCGGCCAGCTCCGCGCCGAAGGCACCCGCGACGAGCTGATCCGCCTCACCGGCGGCACCGACACCATCCGTCTCGGCGGCCGGGTCGACACCACCGGTCAGGAAGAGGCAGCACGCTCCATGCGTACGCTCCACGGCGTCGAACGGGTCGACGCCGACCGACACTCGCTCAGCCTCACCGTGCACGACGCCCCGACGCTGGTGGCTGAAGTCGTACGCATGGCTGCGGAGGCCGGCATGAAGCTCACCGACGTCGAGATCTCCCGCCCCGACCTCGAGTCGGTCTTCCTGCACGTCACCGGCAAGGCCCTTCGAGACTGATGCGGCGCTGACATGAGCACCCTGCTGACCCTCGTCGCCCAAGGCCTGCGCCAGGGCCTGCGGGACAAGACCGTGATCCTCTTCGGGTTCGTCGTCCCCCTGGTCCTGATGTTCGTCTTCAACCTCGTCTTCGGTGACACCGACGAGCGCGAGTTCGAGCCCTTGACGGTCGCAGTGGGCGCGCAGGCGGGTGACCAGATGGTCGGCGTCGTCACCGACGTGCTCGGTGACCTGGACAGCGAGACCCTCGACGTCACCGTCGTGGAGGTCGACCCGGACGAGAGCCGAGCGATGGTCGCCGATGGCGACGCCGGACTCGCGATCGTCTTCCCCGACAACTTCGGCGGCGCTGCCCAGATGGGGACGCCGACCACCGTCGACGTACGCCGCGGCGAGGACGCCGGGGTCGAGGCTGACGTCGTGCTCTCCGTCGTCGACGGAATCCTCCAGCAGTTCGGCGACGCCGCGACCACGGCTCGAGCCGGGCTCGCGGAAGGACTCGACGCGGAGCAACTGGCCCAGGTGGCCCAGGCCTCGGTTGAGGGCGCCGGGTATGCGATCGAGGAAGGTCAGGCCGACGACCAGCAGCTCTCCGCCGGCGGCGCCCTGGTTGCCGGCCAGGCCGGTCTCTTCCTCCTCTTCACCGTCAGCTTCGGCGTCACCGCGCTGCTCGTCGAGCGTGAGAACGGCACCCTGGCCCGCTTGCGCTCCCTGCCCCTGCCCGCGTGGCAGATCACCACCGCCAAGGCCCTGGTCAGTTTCCTCACCGGCATGCTCTCCACCGGCGTCCTGCTGACTGCAGGCGGCTTCCTCTTCGGAGCCTCCTTCGGCTCCCTGATCCCGGTCGCCCTCCTCGTTGCCAGCGTCGCCGCCGCCGCGACCTCGGTGATGTTCCTGATCGCCCGGGTGGCGCGTACGAGTGAACAGGCCGGCGTCGCGACCTCCATCGTCTCCATCGTCCTGGGGGTCGGCGGTGGCGCGTTCTTCCCGATCAGTGCGGCCGGGGCGCTCGCCGGCGTGCTCGACCTCAACCCGGTCGCGGCGCTCCTGCGGGGCCTGGGCATCACCTCGGCCGGTGGGGGAGTCGCCGACATCGGTGTGCCCGTCGCCATCATGCTGGGCTTCGCCGTGGTGATGCTGCTGGTCTCCCGGCTGGTCCCGGACCGAGGAGCGATGGCATGAGAAGCGTCGTCACCATCGCCCTCAACGAGCTGAAGCGCTACATGCGCGACCGGTCCAACATCTTCTTCGTGCTGATCTTCCCGCTGCTGCTGGTCATGTTGATCGGCATCCAGTTCGGGGAGGGCGCCACCACCGGACGCGCCGCCGTCGTGGGCGACGACAGCGACCTGCGCTCCGTCATCTCCGAAGAGCTCGGCGACCAGGAGGTCGACGTCAGTCACGGTGAGTGGGACGCCGCGTTGGAGCAGCTGGCCCGCGGACGCCTCGACGTCGCGGTGCGGGTCACCGCCGAGGCGGCCGCGGCGCACGACGAGGGCCGCGAGGTCGAGGTGGAGATGGTGACCGGGTCGTCGTTCGCGGCCCCGATCGTCGAGCAGAACGTACGCTCCGCGCTCTCGACCCTAGGCGCCCAGCGGGCCCAGGAGCAGGCCCTGATCGACAAGGGTGTCGACCGCGATCGTGCAGTCGCCGCACTGGAGCGGGCTCGCGCGGAGGTGCAAGCTCCCCGGCTCGAGGTCACTTCCGTCGACGCCGAGGCGCAGGAGTTCGAAGGCCTGGGCCAGTTCGACTTCGGGGCCGCCGGCCAGCTGCTCCTCTTCGTCTTCCTGACCACCCTCACCGGCGCTTCCACCCTGATCCAGTCGCGCCGCGAACGCGTCGTGCAACGGATGATGACGACCCCGATGACCGGCGCCCAACTGATCGCAGGACAGACCCTGGGACGCTGGGTGCTCGGCGCCTTCCAGGGCGCCTACATCATGGTGGCGAGTTCACTGCTCTTCTCCGTGAGCTGGGGCCACGTCCCCACGGCGCTGGTCGTGCTCGCCGTCTTCGCCCTCGTCGGTGCCGGTGCCGCGATGCTGCTCGGCACCCTGGTCGACAACGAGGGCGCCGCCGTCGGGATCGGCGTCGGTCTGGGGCTGACCCTGGGGGCCCTCGGTGGGTCGATGTTTCCGCTGGAGTTCTTTCCCGACACCATGCGTCGCGTCGCCAATGTGACGCCGCACGCCTGGGGCTACGAGGCGTTCGCGGAGCTGCAGCGCCGCGACGCCACCCTGGTCGACGTACTGCCCCAGATCGGGGTCCTGGGGGCGATGGCGCTCGTCCTGGTCACCCTCGGGGCATGGTCGCTGCGACGGAGCCTGCAGCGCGCCATGTGAGGCCCGCGCCGGTCGCAGCAAGACTGGTCCAGACCACTGACGGCGAGTCGGGTGAAACTGTCGGCCCGCGTTCCTAAGGTCGTCTTGTCACGGTCTCGGGGGAGACCGCGGCGCCGCAGGGTGGAGTCACGACATGGGGGTGTGGCTCCGCCTTCGCGGTTCACCGGACGCCTGTCCCGACACCCGGCTGACACCACCGCGAGTTCACCCTCCCGTCAGGTCGCCGTGGTCCGCGCGCCTCCCCGCGTTGGAGCGCGGGCTGCAGGCTGCTCTCGTTGCCCGTCCGCCGCCTGAAGGACCCATGAAGCGCCTCCTCCCACGCCTGCCCGTACGACTCGCTGCGGTCGTCTTCCTCGTCCCTCTGGTGGTGGCCGCCCCGAGCGGCGCCCACCCGTTCGGTGATCCCCAGCAGTTGGAGATCACGCCGGCCGACTCCGACTCGTCGACTCAGTTCGACGTCACGTGGAAGGCCGCTGACGACGACTTGACTTCGCTCGCACTGCGTCTGGACGTGCTCGGTGGCCCGCGGGCCACAGTGTTCAAGGACGGGGCGGAGGTGCCGTCGTACGTCGACGAGGCCGACGCCGAGAAGCTCGCCGCGTCCCCACTGCTGGAGGCCTACCTGCTCTCCCGGATCGAGCTCAGCAGGGGAGACGAGGAGTGTCAGGGCGAGCTGGTCGACACCGATGATCTCGCTGCCAGTGGTGCACGGCTGACGTACTCCTGCGCGTCACCGACCAGCGACGGCGTCCCTCTCACGGTCCGCGCCGAGCTGCTCACCGACCTGCACGCGGCCTACAGCACCATGGCCACCGGGCCGGGCGGGGCCACCCACGTCTTCACCTCCGATGCGCCGACCCATGAGTTCGGTCTCGAGGAGGCGGGTGGTCCCACCGCTGCTGAGAGTGGCTTCGAACTGCTCGCCTGGGCGGGCGCCGGAAGCGTCCTCCTGGCCGGAGGTGCGGTCGCCGTGCAGCGACGGAAGCGGCGCATGGCATGACGGGAATGACGGGGTTCCTCGTGGACATCGGGGGACTCAGCGATCAGCTCGTCGGTTTCGTCGAGTCCCCGGGTTTTCCGTCGGCTGCACTTCTTGTCGCCTTCCTCGCGGGCGCCGCTCACGCGGTGCAGCCCGGTCATGGCAAGACGTTGGCGGCGGCCTACCTGGTGGGGACCAAGGGGCGCGTGCGCGATGCCGCCTTCCTCGGCGGGAGCGTCGCCGTCATGCACACGCTCTCCTCGCTGGCCATCGCACTCGCCTGGACCTTCCTGTCGTTGTCAGAGATCCTCTCCATGGCCTCGCTCACCGGCGGCCTCAACGTCGTCGCCGGCCTGATCGTCATCCTCCTGGGGCTCTGGATGCTCCGCGCCTGGCGCCGCAGGGGCCACGGCCACGGCCACGGGCACGACCACGGACACGGCCACGACCACGGACACGGACACGGACACGGCCACGGCCACGGACACGGACACGGACACGGGCACGACGGATCGGTCGACCGCCCGGGCCTCGCGCTGCTGGCCGTCTCCGGCGGCATCGTGCCGTCGCCAGTTGCCTTCCTGCTGCTGGTGACCGGCATCTTCAGCGGCCGCAGCGGGCTGGCGCTGCTCCTCGTCGCGATCTTCGGCATCGGCATGGCAGTCGTGCTCTTCGGTGTCGGTCTCACAGCGGTGTGGGGCCGATCGCTCGTCCTGCGTGGAGCCGGAACCCAGGTGTGGTTGCAGAAGTTCTCGCGGGTGGGTCCGTTGATCGCGGCGCTCGGCGTCACGGGGTTCGGGTGCGTGCTCAGCGCCCTCGCTGTGATCAACCTCGTCGCCTGAGCCGGCTGCGGCCCGAGCAGGCGTGTTGTCAGACGATTCCCCCGCCGTTCACCTGAGAGCCCGGCTCCCGTCGAACGCTCCCGCAAGCATCGCAGCCGATTCGATCCCCCCTTTTCGGGCTCTCGTAGCCCCCGAATACTGGAGAAGAACCCTTGCGTATCCACCCCTCCCTACGCTCCACCGCAGTGGCGGCAGTTGCTGGCTCAGTCCTCGGCAGCTCCCTGCTCCTCCCTTCTCTCGCCCAAGCCGCGGTGATCCCCGCAACCGCCGTCGCCCAGCCGATGGCCGCACCGTTCGCGACAGCCGCGACAGCCGACAGTGCTGTCACGGTGCCCGCCGCCGACATCCTCGACGTCGATCTGCGTGACGGCACCGCCGCCGACCACGCGCAGGGGCTCACCCCCGAGGTCGTCGGTGAGCCGGTCTACGGCACCGACGCCGGGCGCGCCCGGTCGACCATTTCGTTCAACGGGGCCAATTCGGCCCTCAAGTACCCGTTCCGGGCGGATCACGCCAAGCTCGCTGGCGGCTTCGCACTCGAGTGCACGTTCCGCTATGACGCGCCGTCCAACCCGACGTCGGAGAAGGCGCTGTGCTCCGCGAAGGAGGCGGGCGGTTTTGCCACCGTTGCCAACTCATCGGGCATCACCTTCATGGCCCACATCGGTGGTGGCTACAAGCGGGTCACCGCACCCCTGACACCCGGCGACTGGTACCACACGCTCGTCACCTGGGACGGATCGAAGTTGGCGTTGTACGTGGACGGGGAGCTGGTCAGTGAGACCGACGCCCCCGGCGCCTACAAGGCCCCCACATCGGGCGCGGACTCCCTCGTGCTCGCCGGTGACACCCAGCCCGGTGACGCGGTCTCGTTCTGGGCCCAGGCCACCATCCAGAACTCCCGCATCTGGTCCCAGTCGCTCTCCGCGGACCAGGCTGCGGCGCTCGCCGACCAGGCCAACAGCACCCCTGAGACCCCGACCGCCGACGTCTTCGACGTGGACTTCGCCGACGGCACCGCCACCGACAAGGCCGGCGGGATCGACGTGCAGGAGTTCAACACCCCGAAGGTCATCGACTACGCGCCGCTCAACCGCAAGGTGGGCAAGTTCGACGGATCCTCGGCCTTCTTCTACCGCTGGACCGACAACGAGTACGCCAAGATCCGCGAGACCATGTCGATGGAGTGCGTCTTCAAGTACGACGCAGACGCCTACCAGGCCGACGGCGAGGAGAGCGCGGGCAACCTGTGCGGTGGCAAGGAGGCGGGTGGCTTCGCGATGGCTCTCTACGGCAACAGGATCTCCTTCAACCCTCACGTCGGCGGCAGCTACCGCAACACCCAGTACGAGCTCAAGGAGACCGACCGTTGGGTCCACGCCGTGGGTACCTACGACGGCAGCACCGTGAGGCTCTACATCGACGGTCGTCTCGTTGCGGAGAATGCAGCCACCGGCACGGTCTCGCACCCGAGCAACGCGAATGCCCGCATGATGGTGATCGGTGGCGACGCGGCCGTCAACCGACCCAACTTCACTGCCCCCGCCACCATCGCCTCGGCCCGGATCTTCTCCGACGTCCTCGGTCTGCAGGACGTGCTCGCGCTGCAGCGGGAGGCATTCGGCGTACGGACGGCGACCGACCTCGTACGCGTCACCGACTCGACCCCGGCCGCCGGTGCTCGCATCACCAAGGCCACTCGTTTCGACATCACCCTCGCCAACGGCCAGGCAGCCGGGCGCGACGTCGTGTACGCGCTCGACGGTGAACCCGTCGAGATCGGTCAGCGCATCGGTGCCGGCCTGCGGTCGGGCAACCACGTCATCACCATGGACGGCCACGACCACTTCGGCAACGTGATCGCCGAGCGCCTCGAGTTCAGTTCTGCCAACATTCCCGTCGCCGGTGGCACCGAGACCGGTCAGGGCGAGGGCGAGGTCCGCCTCTCCGCGGTCGCCACCAACCCCAGCGGTGACGACGTCACCACCACGTTCCGTACGGGCAGGGTCGCTGCTGCCACCTCCGGCACGCAAGGCACCCTGAAGAAGTTGCCCTCGCAGCTGGCGTTCACCGGAGACGATGTCGAGAAGATCGGTGAAGGGCTCGAGGTCGGCGATGACGTCCTCGTCACCAGCCCGGCTGCCGACCGCATCCCCTACCAGCGCTTCGACGTGCCCACGACGGCCACCGACTCCCCAGAAGTCATCTGGACCGGCACCATCGACCCCACCCGCGAGGTGCACCTGCGCGTCTGGAACGGCACTCGGTGGGAGTCCCTGGCTTCGACCCGCGGCACCGCCACCGGGAGCGTGTCCTTGAGTGCGTCCGTCGCCCCGCGGTTCATCGTCGACGGCAAGATCCCGGTGCTCGTCACCGGGCACGACGCCTTCGCCGACGACTTCGACAAGGAGGTGGCCGACGGTTTCGAGAATCCCGACGACTACGACTTCTCGATCGCGCACCTGACCGACACCCAGTACCTCTCCGAGGGCGCGGTCGAGCAGGAGACACCTCAGGAGCGGGCCAAGTGGGCGGAGGCCTACACCTCGGTGACCCAGTGGATCGCCGACAACGCGCCGAAGCGCAAGATCGCGTTCGCCGCGCACACCGGTGACGTCATCGAGAACTGGCACACGGCCGGCGCCCAGGACAACGTGCCCTACCGCGCCACTGCGAAGAAGGAGTTCGAGGTCGCGTCCGGTGCCCAGAAGATCCTCGACGACGCCGGTGTCGCCAACTCGGTGCTCCCCGGCAACCACGACAACCTCTACGGCACGGACACCGGCGTCGGAGCGCTGTTCAACGAGTACTTCGGCCCCGAGCGTTACGAGGCCGTCTCCGCCAAGCCGAACACGGGATGGAGCACGTACAACGCCAGTTACCACCCGTGGAAGCCGGGCGACAACTCAAACTCCTACAACCTCTTCAGCGCCTCGGGCCTCGACTTCGTGGTCGTCAACCTCGGCTTCGGTGTCGACGCCGAGGAGGTCGCGTGGGCCAACTCGATCCTCGAGCGCTACAGCGACCGCAACGCGATCGTGCAGACCCACGCCCACACGACGCCGAGCACCAACCCTGACGGTCGCGGCGGCGGGCTGTCCTACGACGGTCAGCAGGTCCGCCACCAGGTGGCGGCCAAGAACCCGAACGTCTTCCTGGTGTTGTCCGGCCACGAGCACGGTGTCAACATCGAGGTCGTTCGTGACCTGGGTGAAGACGGGAACCACGTCGTCGAGCTGCTGGCCGACTACCAGTTCTACACGGTGCCCAGCGACGAGCTCGGCCTGACCGAGATCGGTGGCTACAACCCCAGCAGCCGCCTCCAGTTCGGCTCGTCCTTCTTCCGTCTGCTCCAGTTCGACGTCGACCGTGCCGAGATGAGCGTCGACACCTACTCGGCGCAGCTCGACAACTTCGGCGCCACCGAGTACGACGACCGCAACCGTTACAACGGCAAGGAGGACGACTTCACGCTGCCGGTGCAGTTCAACACCCGCACGACCAGTTTCGCCACCGACGCCCTGAGCGTCGTCGAGCCCACCGACGAAGTGATCGGCACCGAGACGGTCCGCTCCGGGTGGCCGGCCAGTGTGGTCTGGAAGGGCCTGGAGGCCGGCGAGACGTACGCCTGGTACTCCACCAGCGCTGACGCCGTCACCGGCGACGAGGTGGGTGGCGAGGTGGACCAGATGTCGATCTTCACCGCGCAGCCGGCCGGCACCGACACCGTCGCCCCCGAGATTGCCTTCGAAGCTGACTCCACCGTGCTCCTCGGCAGCGACTTCGAGGTCATGGCCGGAGTGAAGGCCACCGACAACACCGACGGTGACCTGACCGCCGAGGTCCAGGTGCTCGGTAGCGTCGACCAGGACAAGATCGGCACCTACGCACTCGTCTACTCGGTCGCCGACGCGAACGGCAACCAGGCCACGGCCACCCGGACCGTCGAGGTCGTCGCCCCACCGGCGCCGGTCAACACCGCCCGCCCGGCGATCAACGGCGACCCGGCTCTCGGCTCGATCCTGACCCTGGACGTCGGCACCTGGACCGGTGACGAGAACGCCGAGCGTACGCTCCAGTGGTTCCGCAACGGAGTCACGATCGAGGGTGCGACCGACTCCTCGTACACCGTGGTGAAGGCCGACCAGGGCACGACCCTGACGGCCACCGTGCGTACGAAGGTCGCCGGCAACGACACGGTCGTCGCTCGTACGGGCGCCTTCGAGGTGCCGGCCGAGGTCGTGGCCCGCGACACGACCAAGCCGGTGCTCACTGTCCCGGCGGACGCAAGCGTGGCGCGGGGCGCCAGTTTCGACGCCCGCGCCGGAGTCAGGGCCACCGACGACACCGACGGCAACATCACCGCTGACGTCCAGGTGCTGGGCACGGTCAACACCGCCAAGGTGGGCACCTACACCCTCGTCTACTCCGTCACCGACGCCGCCGGCAACCGCGCCGCCGCCACCCGTACGGTCGAGGTGACTGCTCCGCCCCAGACCCGTCCCAAGGCCGTCAAGGTCAAGTTGACCGGCAAGAACAACGGCTCCAAGGCGGACAGGCTCAAGGCGGCCACGTCGAAGGCCGCGAAGGGTGCGAAGGTCCGCCTGCAGCGCCGCAACGCCAAGGGCAAGTGGGTCACCGTCACCACGAAGAGGCTCAGCTCCAGGGGAGTCGCCAACTTCACGGTGAAGGACCGCAACGGTAGGAAGCTGACCAGCTACCGGGTGCTTCTCGTCAAGACCGCCGCAGTGAAGGCAGCGACCAGCTCGGTGAAGCGCGTGCGCTGATCCTCGCTGTCGCTGAGCGGCCCGTCGGACTCGTCCGGCGGGCCGTTTCCGCGCTCCCACCAGCGCCGCGCGAATGTCTATTCGCCGACTACGCGCACGTCCAACGTCATCCGCCGGGAGCGGCGCAGGTTGCCCTGAGCCACCGACTTCAGTCCGCGACCCACGACGGTGCCGACGGTGAGATCCCTGTGGTCGTCCTTCGAGCCGAGCAGCACACCCACGACGGGCGCCGCGGCGTCGTCGGCCGACTGGCCCCACAGGCCGACGACGTAGGGGAGTGCCCTGACCTTCCGCTCCATCCCGGGCGTCACGGTGACATGAGCCAGCATTTCGGTGCGCACCAGGCCGGGGTTGAAGCCGTGCACCCGTACGCCGGTCTCCGCGACCTCGGCGCGCACCGTACGGGTGAAGGAACGGTTCCAGGCCTTGGAGGAGCCGTACGTGTTCTGCAGCGGTGTAGGTCGGGTGTCGCCCTTGCCCCACACGTTGACGAGGTGACCGCTGCCCTGGGGGACCATCACGCCCAGCGCGGCTCGGGTGCCGTGGAAGACCCCGCGAATGTTGGCGTTGCACACCCGCTCGAAGACGGCCGGCGGTGTCAGCCAGGTGGGGCCGTAGACGCCCGATGCGCCCGCGTTGTTGATCCAGATGTCGAGGGATCCCCACTCCAGGGCTCGGTCGCGCAACGCCTCGACCGCTCCCAGATCGCCCATGTCCAGCTCGTGCCCGGCAGCGCGGATGCCCAACGACTCCAGGTGGGCGACCGCCTCGGCGACCTCCGGCCCCGGCAGTGCGCCGATCACCACGCTGGCACCGGCGCGTCCCAGCACCCGGGCGAACCCGAGCCCGAGTCCGCTGCTCCCGCCGGTGACGACAGCGATCTGTCCGGCCAGTGGCCTCAGCTCGTGCTCCATGCCGGCAACTGTCTCACCGGTGAGCCGTGTTCGCTGACGCCCCACCGCGCGTGGATGCGTTTCATCCACGGCGGAGCCCACCAGTTCCACTTGCCGAGCGTGGTCATCGTGGCCGGCACGATGATCATCCGCACCAGCGTGGCGTCGATCGCCACCGCGACCGCCAGCGCCACACCCGTCTGCTTGACCACCACCATCTCTCCGACCGCGAACCCGGCGAAGACGATGATCATGATGAGGGCTGCGGAGGTGATGATGCGGCCCGAGCGCTGCAGGCCGAGACGTACGGCGGTGTTGTCGTCGTGGCCCTCTTCGTGCAACTCAATGATCCGGGCGAGCAGGAAGACTTCGTAGTCCATCGAGAGTCCGAACCCGAAGGCCAGCACCATCAACGGGATCACCGATTCGACCCCGCTGGCCGACTCGAAGCCCAACAACCACTCCAGGTTGCCGTACTGGAAGACCCAGACCAGGACGCCGATGCTCGCGCCCAGCGACACCGCGTTGAGCAGGAGCGCCTTCAGCGGGATCACCACGGAGCCGGTGAGCAGGAAGAGCAGGATGAAGGTGGCGCCGGCAATCCAGAGGATCGCCCACGGCGCCCGGTCGAGCACCGAGTCGGTGAAGTCGTCCAGGAAGGCTGCCGGCCCGGTCGTCCAGGTGGGGAAGGTCGTCGCACCGGTGCGCGACCCCTCCACCAAGATCCGCGCGTCCTCGCCCATGGGGCCACCTGCGGTGTGCAGGCTGATCTGGACCAGCCCGGCACCCTCGGCCTGCAACCCGTCGGCCTGTACGTCCTCGGGCGCCGGCCCGAGTCGACTGACCATCGGCTTGCGGGTCAGGTCGACCTGCTCGCCGAGGTCCCTGGCCAGGCGCCGAGCCTCCTTCATCGTGGACTGCGCCACCACACTCACGGTCGGCGTCGTCAGGAGTGGGAAGTCCTCCTCGAGATCGGTGAAGAAGGCACGTTCCTCCGCCTGGGGAGGCAGCATCTCGACGCTGGCGGAGTTCAGTCGCAGGTCCAGGGCCGGCAGTGCGATGACCAGCAGGACGCTGATGCTCAGCACGGTGGTCAGGCCGGGGCGGCGCTGCACGATCGCTGCCAGACGGCTGAAGACCCCTTCGTCGGGCGCGGCCTCGACACCCTGGTGGTTGCCCAGGCGGGTGGCTCCCATGGCGCACAGGGCAGGCACGAGCGTGAGCGCCACCACGAGAGCGAGCAACACCACCGCGACGCCCGCGAGGCCGATCGCGCGCACGATCTGGGCGTCGAAGACCAACAACCCCGAGAGCGAGATGCCGACGATCACCCCGGAGAACAGAATCGTGCGGCCGGAGGTCGCGACAGCGGCGCCCACCGCTTCGTTGATCTGGTCGCGCCGCAGATCGGCCGCAGGCACCCCCGGGGCCACCGCCGTCAGTTCCTCCCGGAAGCGGCTGACCAGCAGCAGGCCGTAGTCGATGCAGAGTGCCAGACCCATCACGGTCGCGATGTTGACCACCGGCGGGTCCAGGGCCATCACGTGGGAGAAGCCGAACAGGAGCGCCATCGCACCGGAGATCGAGGCGACCGCTCCGACGATGGGCAGGCCGGCGGCGGTGAACCCTCCGAAGACGAAGACCATCAGCAGCAGCGACAGCGGCATGGCGATGCCCTCGCCGACCTTGAGGTCTTGTTTGACCTGGTCGTTGATGCCGTCGACCAGGACCGTCACCCCACCGACCCGCATCTCGTCGGCCATGGGCGCGAGCAGGTCGGAGGTGGGGCCGCGCAGCTCGCGGATGACCTCCTGCTGCAGGTCGCTGCCGGGCTCGTCCCCGGCTTCGACGGCGATCACGAAGCGACCGCTGTCCGGGTCGTTGTCGCCGACCAGGGCCCAGGCCTCTGGCGCGGTCGGCCACCCCGGATGCGACATGGGGGAGGAGACCTTGCCGACGCCCTCGATCTGCCTCAGGCGCTTCACGGCGCCGCGGACCTTGACGGTGAGCTCGGGGTCCCGGAAGTCGACCCCGTCGACCCGGAGCAGGACCGGCACCGACGTCTTCTCTGACGACTGGACCAGCTCCCGGCCCACGGCGGCCGGACCGGGGGCCAGGGTGTCACCGGTCTCGAGCCGGTCGAAGAGCGACGACCCGCCCAACAGACCAAGGCTGGTCGCGAAGCCCACGACCACCAGCGCGGCCCAGGTGGTGACGTACGCCCGGTGGTTGATCGCGGCGTGCCTGCCCATGCGCTGCAGGAACGGCTCCTTCGCGAGCGGCTCGGTGCCGAGCGCCTTCGAAGCAGCAACCGGGACGCGGGTGAGGCTCGGAGGGGGTGGTGCCGTACGGCCGGTGAGACGTCGTCGTCCCGGCTGCGAGGACCCCCCCAAGAGCCCGACGCTGGTCGCGAGACCGACCAGCGTGAGGGCCAACCACGTCAGCGCGTACGGCGGTTGCCGACGCGCCTTGTGTCTCCCCGGGTGCCGGCCGCCCGACTGTTTACTCATCGGTAACACCTTGGCAGTGACCGGCGACACAGTCCAGAGTTGTTCCAGATGTGGCCCTGCGTTTACCCCGGTTCGGGTACGGGAGCCACCGGTGAGCCGTGCTCGCTGACGCCCCACCTCGCGTGGACGCGTTTCATCCAGCGCGGTGCCCACCAGTTCCACCGGCCGAGCATCGTCATCGTCGCCGGCACGATGATCATCCGCACGAGCGTCGCATCGATCAGCACCGCGACCGCGAGGGCGAAACCGGTCTGCTTGATCACGAGCATCTCGCCCACCGCGAAGCCAGCGAAGACGATCACCATGATCAGCGCCGCAGAGGTGATGATGCGGCCCGAGCGCTGCAACCCCAGACGTACGGCCGTGTCGTCGTCGTGGCCCTGCTCGTGCAGCTCGATGATCCGGGCCAGCAGGAAGACCTCGTAGTCCATCGAGAGTCCGAACCCGAAGGCCAGCACCATCAACGGGATCACCGACTCGATGCCCCCCACGCTCTCGAAGCGCAGCACCGACTCGAGGTGACCCTCCTGGAAGACCCAGACCAGGATCCCCAGGCTGGCGCCCAGAGACACCACGTTGAGCAGCAACGCCTTCACCGGGATCACCACGGAGCCGGTGAGCAGGAAGAGCAGGATGAAGGTCGCCCCCGCGATCCAGAGGGCGGCCCACGGTGCCCGGTCCAGGACCGAGTCGGTGAAGTCGGCCAAGGAGGCGGCCTGGCCCGTGGTCCACGTCGAGAAGCCAGGATCAGCGTCGCGCAGCTGCGCCGCGACCGTACGCGCGTCGTCGCCCATCGAGTTGCCCTCGGTGTGCAGGGAGACGACGTACAGACCCGGGCCGTCAGGATCCATCCCGGCGACGTCGAGACCGGCCGGGGCCTCACCGAGTTCGCGCAGCGGGTCGACCCGGGTGACGCCGTCGGCCTCGGCCAGGTCGTCGGCCCACTGCTGGACCTGGGCCTCGTCAGCCTGCGCGACCACCTGGACGGTGGGAGCCGCCAGGACCGGGTAGTCGTCGTCGAGGCCGTCGAAGAAGACCCGCTGCTCCGCCTTCGGGGGCAGCAACTCCACCCCGGAAGCATTGAGGCGCAGGTCCAGGGCGGGCAGGGCCAGGCCCAGCAGCACCAGGACGCTGACCAGTGTCGTGAGGCCCGGACGCCGTTGCACGACGCCCGCCAACCGGCTGAAGACCCCCTCGTCGGGGGCCGCCTCGGCACCCTTGCGATTGCCCAGACGACGAGCACCCAGCGAGCAGAGCGCCGGGATGAGCGTCAACGCGACGACCAGTGCCACCAGCACCACCGCCACACCGGCGGCGCCGATCGCGCGCATCACCGGGGCCTCGAAGATCATCAGACCGGACAGCGAGATGGCCACGATCACCGCGGAGAAGAGGACCGTACGCCCCGCGGTGGCCACCGCCGCGGCGACCGAGTCGTCGATCTGCTGGCGGCTCAACTCGGCTGACGGCACACCGGGCGCCACCCGGGCGAGCTCCTCGCGGAACCGGCTCACCAGGAGCAGTCCGTAGTCGATGCACAGCGCCAGTCCCATCACCGTGACGATGTTGACGACCGTCGCGTCGAGGTCCATCACGAAGGAGAAGCCGAACAGCAGCGCGAGCGCCCCCGAGATCGAGGCGATGGCGCCCACGATCGGCATCCCGGCGGCCACGAAACCGCCGAAGACGAAGAGCATCAACAGCATCGACAACGGGATCGCGATGCCCTCACCGATGATCAGGTCCTGCTTGATCTGGTCGACGATGTCGCCGACCAGCAGGCCGACTCCACCGACGTGCAGCTCGTCGGCGTGCCGGGCGAGCAGGTAGGAAGATGTCCCCTCCAGCTCGGCGACCACCGCTTCCTGCACCGGATTGCCGGGCTCGGTGCCGGCCTCGACGCTGATGATGAAGCTGCCGCTCGCCGGGTCGTTGTCGGCGATCAGGGCGTACGCCTCGGGGGCCCGGGGCCAGCCAGGGGTGGTCATCGGGGAGGTGACGGCGCCGACGCCCTCGATGGCCTCGAGGCGATCGACCACCGCACGGACGTCGAGGGTGAGTTGGGGGTCGGTGAAGTCGACGCCGTCCGCGCGCAGCAAAACCGGCGTGGCCCCCTCATCGGTCGCGGAGATGAGGTCGCGTCCCTGGGTCGCCTGGCCGGGCGCGACGATGTCACCGGTCTCGAGTCGGTCGAAGAGCGAGGCGCCGCCGAGCAGGCCGAGGCTGGTCACGAAGCCAGCCACGATCAGCACGGCCCAGGTCACGACGTAGGCCGAGCGGTGGCGCGAGGCGTTGCGGCCGACGCGCCACAGCAAGGGCTGGGTCTGCTTCACGGGGGTCCCTTCGATGTCCTGCGATGAGCTCGACCCATCGTGTCGCAGGCCGGCGGGTGACAAGCACCGGTCCCGAAGGGATAGCGTGTGATCCAACTCACAGGAGGTGTCCCATGGACCCGATGGACCCGGTGTACGGCGCGACCACCCTGTTGCTGATCGCGGGTGGAGCGGTCGCGGTGCTGCTCGTCCTCATCATCGCCTTGAAGATGCACGCCTTCGTCGCGCTCGTCCTGGTCAGTCTCACCACCGCCGTCGTGGCGGGCATCCCGATGGCCGACGTGGCCGGGGTCGCGGTCGGTGCCTTCGGCTCGACCCTGGGAGCAGTGGCTCTCCTGGTCGGGCTCGGGGCGATGATCGGTCGACTGCTCGAGATGACCGGCGGCGCACAGGTGCTCGCCGACACCCTGATCGGCCGGTTCGGCGAGAAGCGCGCTCCACTGGCCCTCGGAGTCGCCGCGCTGCTCTTCGGCCTGCCGATCTTCTTCGACGCCGGACTGGTCGTCTTCCTGCCGATCATCTTCTCCGTCGCCACCCGTTTCGGCGGCTCCGTCCTCCTGTACGCGCTGCCCGCGGCCGGTGCCTTCGCGGCCATGCACGCCGTCGTACCGCCGCACCCCGGGCCCGTCACCGCTGCCACGGAGCTGGACGCCAGCGTCGGCCTGACGTTGCTCATCGGGCTCCCGGTGGCAGTCATCGCGTGGTTCGTCGGTGTCCACCTCTTCACCATCGCCTACGCCGGCAAGGTGTACGTGCCCATCGACGACAGCATCCTGACCGGCGAGCGGGTCACCGCCGGCGCCGCAGCCGGAGCCGGGGGCGTCGGGAGCGGGGGGTCCGACGAGGGTGACGGGGACGGGGACGGGGACGGGGACGGACGTACGGCGGCGACAGCCAGCACTGCCCGTGCCCTGCCGTCGTTCGGTCACGTGCTGCTGATCCTGTTGCTCCCGCTGGTGCTGATCGGGGCCAACACCGTGCTCGCCACGCTCCGCGCCAACGGCAACCTGGCCCAGGAAGGGCTGGTGGTCGACAGCTTCATCTTCATCGGCCAGACGCCGGTGGCGCTGCTCATCACACTCCTCTTCGCGACCTACACACTCGGCACGAAGCACCGCTCCCTGGCTGATCTCGAGTCGATCCTCAACGACGCACTGGCGCCGATCTGCGCCATCATCCTGATCACCGGCGCGGGTGGCATGTTCGGTGGCGTGCTGCGATACAGCGGGATCGGTTCGGCGCTCTCGGACTCCCTCTCCGACCTGGGCATGCCGCTGATCCTCTCCACCTTCGTGATCGCCACGATCCTGCGGGTCGCCCAGGGCTCGGCCACCGTCGCGCTGACCACCACAGCCGGCCTGATCTCCGCCGGGGTGGCCGCCGAGAACCTCTCCGACGTACGTCTCGTGGCCCTGGTGATGGCAATCGCCGCCGGCGCCACCGTGCTCAGCCACGTCAACGACTCCGGCTTCTGGTTGGTCAGCAGATTCTTCGGGATGGACGTGAAGACCACGCTGAAGACCTGGACGGTCATGGAGACCACCCTCGGGCTGTCGATCTTCGTCCTCGCCTGTGGTCTGTGGGTGGTCGGGTGAACGCGCACGCGAGCGAGCAGGGGCGTACGACCCGAGGGGCCGGAGAACCTCCGTTGCACCTGGTCTTCATGGGGGTCTCGGGATCGGGGAAGAGCACCGCCGCCGTTGCGGTGCAGAAACTGCTCGGCTGGGAGCTGGCCGAGGGTGACGACTTCCACCCGCCGGAGAACATCGCCAAGATGGAGTCCGGACGAGCGCTCACCGATTCTGATCGGTGGGGTTGGTTGGAGACGCTTGCCCAGTGGACCAAGGAGCGCGACGAGGCAGGCATCCCGACCCTGCTGAGCTGCTCCGCCCTGCGACGCAGTTATCGAGACGTTCTTCGACGGGGCGGGCCCGGGACCTTCTTCGTCCACATGACCGGCGACAAGGGGTTGTTGCTGCAGCGAATGCAGTCGCGCGCGCACTTCATGCCGCCGACCCTGCTCGAGTCACAGCTCGACACCCTTGAGCAGCTCGATGGCGACGAGGAGGGCATGGTCATCGACGTGGCGCACCCGCCGGACCGGATCGCGGCCATGGTGCTGGCCCGGCTGGACCTCGGCTGAGTCGAGCCGGCCCTGGCATTCGGCGCTGGCGTCCGGCCAGGGACCCGCCCCGCTCAGGTGTCGGAGGCGATCGCTTCCTCGGGTCGTTGGCCCAGCTCGTGCTCGATCCAGTCCCGGGCGGCGACGAAGATGTCGACCTCCTGCTCGGCCTCGTCGGAGAGCCGCCAGCGGTGCTCGAGGATCTCGTGGAAGCGTTCGGCCGGCTCCAGCTTGCCGCGGGCTTCGGGGGGAACCATCGCCGAGATCGGCTCGTAGACCTCCATCAGCCAACGGTTGGCGACGACGTGGCGGTCCTCGCGGCCCAGGTCGTGGGCGGCGGTGAAGGCAGCGATGTCGTTGAGCAGCCGACGGGCCTGGTTCTCCTCGACCTGCAGGCCGGTCAGGGCCCGCAACTCACGTACGTGGTGGCCCAGGTCGACCACCTTGGGCTGGATCTCGACCCGGTCGCCGTCGTAGTCGGTGATGATGTCGAGCTCGTCGACGTCGAAGCCGAGCTCGTTGAGGCGCTCGATGCGCTGCTCGATGCGCCACATCTCCTCGGTGCCGAACTCCTCGACCGCGGTCAGCTCCTCCATCAGCACCTGGTAGCGCTCGTGCAGCATCGTCACGATCGTCAACGGGTCGAGGTCGCCGTGCATCCGGCCGCTGGCCTTGAGGTCCATCAGCTCGGCGAAGATGTTCTCCCCGCCCACCGTCAGGTCGTGCTCGCGCATCCGGTCGCTGATCGAGTCGTGGAGCTCGCCGGTCTCGGCGTCCACCAGGTAGGCCGCGAACTCGCCGGCATTGCGCCGGAAGAGGACGTTGGAGAGCGACACGTCGCCCCAGAAGAAGCCGACAAGGTGGAGTCGCGCCAGCAGCACCACGATCGCGTCGATCAGGGACGGCACCCGCTCGGCGGTGACCCCGTGGCTGAAGAGACTGCGGTAGGGCAGTGAGTAGCGCAGGTGTTCGGTCAGCAACGCCGCCGGCAGGGGAGTGCCGTCACGCGCGACCCGACCGGTGACGACGGCCTGGGGGCGTACGGCAGGGAGGTCGAGGCGTTGCAGGTCGCGCAGCATCCGGTACTCGGTGAACGCGATCGGCTCCTGGGTCTCCTTCACCGCGTAGATCCGGGTCCCGAGTCGCACGATCCGCACGACGTGGCGCGACAGCCCTCGCGGGAGCGGGACGACGTAATCGTCGCTCCACTCCTCCAGAGGCAGGTGCCAGGGCAACCGGACCAGTGCCGGGTCCGGCCGGCTGGCCACGATGCGTAGGGCCATCCGTGCAGCGTACGAGTAAACGAGGTGCCCGCGCACCCGTGACTGGGCGTACGACTAGGATTCTGGGCGCGCTCGGTGAGTGCACGCCGCGTTAGCTCAGTTGGCAGAGCACCTCACTTGTAATGAGGATGTCGTCGGTTCGATTCCGACACGCGGCCCCAGGGGCAGCACTCGACTGTGCTGCGGGGCTGATCGTCGCCCGCTCGCCCTCCCTTGACCTCCCCGTGGGGAGCGACATTCGCTTGTGCGGTGTCCAGGTGTCACCCAGTGACACCTGGACACCGCACAGGGGCGACTCCGGGCGGGGTGGGCTGCCTCAGCGGATCCGCGTGACCTCGAACTGCATGCGCGGGTGGGCGAAGATCTCCTGCGAGGCGATCAGGCGGAGCTCGCGCTCGCCCGAGTTGATCGTGTTCTCCAGCAGGTCGAAGACGCTCGAGGTGGTCGCCGCGAGGGCGTCGGGCAGTGAGCCGGTCTCGTGCAGGTGCGCGGTGAAGAGGGCGGCGGTGACGTCGCCGGAGCCGTTGGCCTTGAAGGGCAGGTGCGGGGTCTGCACGACCCAGGCCTCGTCGGCGGTGACGGCGATCATCTCGATGGTCCCCTCGGGGCGGTCGGGCCGCTCGACGCTGGTCACCAGCACCGTGCTCGGGCCCATCGACATGGCTTGGTCAGCGGAGGCGAGCGTCGACTCCCAGGAGCCGGGCTCGGTGTGGGTGAGGAAGCCCAGCTCGAACTGGTTGGGCGTGATGATGTCGGCCTTCGGGATGACCTTCTCGCGGATCAGCACCGGGATGTCGGGGTGCACGAAGCAACCCGACTTGGCGTTGCCCATCACCGGGTCGCAGGTGTAGGTGGCGGCGGGGTTCGCGGCCTTCACCCGGTCGACGGCGTCGATGATGACGTCGGCGATGCCGGCTCCACCCTGGTAGCCCGACAGCACGGCGTCGACCTGCCCGAGCACGCCGCGGTCCTCGATGCCGCCGATCACGGCGCGTACGTCGTCGGGGGCGATCAACGGACCGCCCCACGCGCCGTACCCGGTGTGGTTGGAGAAGTTGACCGTGTGCACCGGCCACACGTCGTGGCCACGGCGCTGCAGGGGGAAGACCGCGGCGGAGTTGCCGACGTGGCCGTACGCGACGTGGGACTGGATCGAGAGGATCTTCACGGAGCAATACTCTCACCGTCTGCACACGCAGGCGCGCGCTGCCCGGGCGCCCAGCCCGGGTTCCCTGCCCGGGTGCCGGTCAGGCGACCTGCAACGACCGCTTCGACAGGCCCATCCAGAAACCGTCGATCTTCTGCTCGCCGGGGTCGTCGGACTTGTTCGCGGCCCCCAGCGTCACGAAGAGCGGGGTGTAGTGCTCGGCGGTGGGGTGGGCGTACGGCATCCCGGGGGCCTTGGTGCGGTACTGCGCGAGCTCGTCGACGTCGCCGCGGGCCAGCGCCTCGGCGGCCCAGGCGTCGAAGTCCGTCGACCAGCCGGGCGGGGCGGCCTCGATCCGGAACTCCTTGAGGAAGGGGAGCCCGTGGGTGAGGAAGCCGGAGCCGATGATCAGGACGCCCTCGTCGCGCAGGGGGCGCAGCCGCTCACCGAGGGCCATCAGGGTGGCGGGGTCCTCGGTCGGCAGGGACATTTGGACGACCGGGATGTCGGCCTCGGGGAACATGATCTTCAGCGGCACCCAGGCGCCGTGGTCCAGGCCTCGGGAGCGGTGCTGGTGGACCGGTTGTCCCGTCGGCATCATCGCCGCGATCCGCGCCGCGAGGGCGGTGGAGTCCGGGGTGTCGTAACGCATGTTGTAGTACTTCGGCGCGAAGCCACCGAAGTCGTAGACCAGCTCCGCGCCGCTCGCGCTCAGGCTCACGGGCGCGGACTCCCAGTGGGCGCTCACGATCAGGATGGCTTTGGGGGCGGGCAGGTCGCGCGCCCAGCCATTGAGCTCGGCGGACCAGATCGGATCGTCGAGCAGCGGCGGGGCGCCGTGGCCGATGAAGAGGGCAGGCATACGTTCCATACCCCTACAATAGTTTAGCGTTCAACATTATTCCAGGCGCCAGTCGACGGGCTCCGCGCCCTGCTCCACCAACAACTGGTTGACGCGGCTGAACGGTCGTGATCCGAAGAAGCCCCGCGACGCCGAGAGCGGCGACGGATGGGCTGACTCCACTGCAGGCACCGGGCCCAGTGAGGCCTTGAGCTGCTGGGCGTCACGGCCCCACAGGAGCGCCACGCACGGCCCGCCGCGCTCGACGACCGCAGCCACCGCCCGGTCGGTGACCGCCTCCCACCCTCGGCGCCGGTGCGAACCAGCGTCCCCGGCCCGGACCGTCAGCACCCGGTTGAGCAGCAGCACACCCTGGTCGGCCCACGCCGAGAGGTCGCCGTGGGGTGCCGGCGGATGGCCCAGGTCGGCCTCCAGCTCGCGGTGGATGTTGGTCAGGCTGCGCGGCAGCGGACGTACGTCGGGGGCCACCGCGAAACTCAGGCCGATCGCGTGGCCCGGCGTCGGGTACGGGTCCTGTCCCACCAGCAGCACGCGTACGTCGGCCAGGGGGCGCCGGAAGGCAGCGAAGACACGCTCGGGCGCCGGCAACCAGGCCCGACCGGCCGCAGTCTCCGCGACGAGGAAGGCGCCCACGCGGGCGACGTCCTCCTCCACCGGAGCCAGGGCCACGGCCCAGTCCGGAGACATCAGGCCCTGGGACACGAGACGGTCCAACGCCGTCATGGCGCACTCACCCCTCGGGAAGAGGCGGGACGGTCGCGCGCACAGGCTTGGCCAGACGATCCAGGAAGGCCACCCACAGGGCCTCGCGCATCTCGGGGGACGAGGCGTCGAGCAGAGCGTTGACCGGCGCCATCCGCTGCGGAAGCAACTGGCTCGAACCAGGCGACTGGGCCATGCCCGCCGCGTCCAACAGACTGCCGAAGTCGACGTCGAACAACTCGTTGGGGTCCAGCGCATCGAGGATCTCGAGGATGTCAGGGTCGGCCACGATCGGCCCGGTCTCGACCGCCTCGGCGGCAGCTTCGGCCAGCGCCTCGAGGAAGTCATCGGCCTTGGTCAGGGTCGCGGCGCTCACCGTCAGGTGGATGGTGGCCGGGTGGTTGCCGTACGACATCTGGGGCTGGACGGACCATCCCCGTGCGGCGAGGCCGTCGATGACCGTGAACGGGTCGCAGCTCTGATCGGTCTCGACCGCGACCAGCGTCGACTCGGGCTCCGCCACCACGCTCAGCCCGTCGATCTTCGCGATGCCTTCCACGATCCGGTCGACTGCTTCGAAGACCTCTCCGGCCAGGCGCCGGTAGCCGTCGTGGCCGAGCATGCGGATGATGGCCCAGGCACCCGCCACGGGACCACCCGACCGGGTCGACTGGGTCGTGGAGTTGAGCATCGACGTGCCCGGCCACCGGGCGGCGGCGAAGTACTGGGGATGGCGCAGCCGGGAGCTGCGGTGCAACAACACGGACGTGCCCTTGGGGGCGTACGCGTACTTGTGGGTGTCGACCGACATGGACGTCACGCCCTTGACGCGGAAGTCCCAGGGGCGCACATCGCGTCCCGCTGCCTCGGCGTACGGCAGCACCCAGCCGCCGAGGCCGGCGTCGACGTGACAGGCCACCCGGCGGGAGTGGGCGACGGCAGCGATCTCGGTGATCGGGTCGATCACCCCGTGGGCGTGAGAGGGGGCGGAGACAACCACCAGGACGGTGGTCGCATCGATGGCCGCGGCGACGTCGACGGGATCCGGCCGGTAGTCCGCGCCGACCGGGACCACCACCGCGCGCACCCCGAAGTAGTGGGCGGCTCGGTGGAAGGCCGAGTGGGCGGTCTCCGGGACCACCATCGACGGGGAGACCACCTCCGGTCTCGAGTCGCGGGCTCCCTGCACGGCCAGCAACAGCGATTCGTTGCCGCTCGAGGTGACGGTGCCGACCGCGCTGGCGGGCGCGTGCAGCAGGTCAGCCGCGAACCCGACCACCTCGTTCTCCATCCGCACCACGCTGGGGAAGGCGGCGGGGTCGAGGCCGTTGGAGTTGGCGTACGCCGCCATCGCCTCGCTGCCGACGCGGGTCACCTCCGGCATGCCCGAGTCGTAGATGTGGGCGAGTGATCGGCCACCCTGAGCAGGCATGTCCGAGCGTTGGAGCTCGAGGAGTCGTTCCAGGGCAGGGGTCGGGTCCACATGAGGAGTCATCCGAGGTCCCTCCTCGTCGCGACCGACAGGATCATGCCCACGACCTTAGGCTCGCGGGTGGGGATTGGCACGTGAATCAGTAGTCGAAGTCGGGCCGCAGGGTGAGGTCCTGGTCGGGGTTGACCGCGGTGAGGTCACCCAGGAAGTCACCGGCCCACTTCGCGACGTCACGCTCGGTGACCGTGCGTCGCATGGCGCGCATCCGGCGCGACTGCTCCTTCTCGGGGGCCTGGCACGCATCCAGGAGGGCGGTCTTCATGCCGTTGATGTCGTACGGGTTGACCAGCCACGCCTGCCGCAACTCGTTGGCCGCCCCGGCGAACTCCGAGAGCACCAGCGCACCGGCATCGTCGTAACGGCAGGCGACGTACTCCTTGGCGACCAGGTTCATCCCGTCACGGAAAGGAGTCACCACCATCACGTCAGCGGCGCGGTAGAGCGCCGCGAGCTCCTCACGCGGCATGGAGGAGTGCATGTAGGAGATGACCGGTCGGCCCAGTTGCCCGAGGTCGCCGTTGACCCGACCGACGAGGCGGTCGATCTCGTCACGGAGGATGCGGTACTCCTCGACGCGTTCGCGCGACGGCGTGGCGACCTGGACGAAGACGGCGTCCTCGACACTGAGATGGCCCCCCTCCACCAACTCGGCGTAGGCACGGAGCCGGGCGAAGATGCCCTTGGTGTAGTCGAGCCTGTCGACGCCCAGGAAGATCTTCTTCGGCGAGCCGAGTGACTCGCGGATCTCCTCGGCCCGGCGAGCGACCTCGGGGGAGCGCGCCAGGTCCTCGAACTCGGCGGCGTCGATCGAGATCGGGTAGGCCGCGGCCCGCACCTCGCGACCGTCCGGGAGGTAGACGCGCTCGCGGTGGGTGCGGTGTCCGACCCGGTTGCGCACGAGGCGTACGAAGTTCTGGGCCGCGCCGGCCAGCTGGAAGCCGATCAGGTCAGCCCCGAGCAGGCCCTCCAGGATCTGGCGCCGCCACGGCAACTGGGCGAAGAGCTCAGAGGGCGGGAAGGGGATGTGCAGGTAGAAGCCGATGCGCAGGTCGGGGCGCAGCTCGCGCAGCATTTGGGGGACCAGTTGCAACTGGTAGTCCTGGACCCAGACCGTGGCGCCGGTGGCCGCGACCGCCGCGGCCTGCTCGGCGAAGCGTTGGTTGACCGCCACGTACGAGTCCCACCACTCGCGGTGGTACTCCGGTTTGGCGACGACGTCGTGGTAGAGCGGCCAGAGCGAACCGTTGGAGAAACCCTCGTAGAACTCCTCGATCTCACTCGCGCTCAGCGACACGGGGACCAGGTGGAGTCCCTCGGACACGAAGGGCTCGAGCTGCTGGTCCACGCCGCCCGGCCAGCCGACCCAGGCGCCCTCGTTGGAGCGCAGGACGGGCTCCAGGGCCGTCACCAGTCCGCCCGGGGAACGGCGCCAGCTGATGCCTCCGTCATCGTCGATCACCTGGTCGACGGGCAGCCGGTTGGCCACGATCACGAGCTCGGACATGCCTGAGGAAGTCACGGGCTCAGCCTAGTCGCACGGCCTGACGGAAACCCGGTGACGACAGGGCCGCGGGCGACTCGCGCGAAGCGAATGACATCGTTGTGGTTCGTCGCCTACAGTGGGCTGGGTCAGCACGCCGCCAGCATCCAGGGGAGATCACATGGACGCCGCGAACGCCCTCGAGGGCCAGAGCACCGCGCAGGGATCTGGGCAGGTCTCAGAGACCGGCGGCCTCAGCGAGCGCGACAGCGACATCCTCGAGTTCGAACGCCACTGGTGGAAGTACGCCGGCGCCAAGGAGCAGGCGGTCCGGGAGAAGTTCGACATGAGCTCGACCCGCTACTACCAGGTCCTCAACGCGCTGATCGACACCCAGGCCGCGCTCGAGGCCGACCCCCTCCTCGTACGCCGGTTGCGCCGGTTGCGTGCCCAGCGTCAGCGTCAGCGCTCCGCCCGCCGCCTCGGTTTCGAGGTCTGAAAAGCCGATGAGCCTCTTCGACCGCAGCCGCAACGAACGTGGCGTCGCCTTCCCCTCGCCCGTGGTGATGCTGAGCATCATCGCGGTGGCGATGGCGGGCATCGCCTTCGTCGCCACCAAGGACGCCCCTGAGCAGGAGCGTCGCGTCGCGCCCGTCTCGCAGGAGTCGGTCGCGCCGAGCGCCGCCCCGACCCCCACCGCCGCACCGGAGAAGACGAAGAAGCCCAAGCCGAAGATCAACCGCGGCAAGGTCTACGTCGAGGTCTTCAACAACTCCGGCGTCACGGGTCTCGCGGGCCAGACGGCCAGCAAGATCACGGCAGCGGGATGGCAGGTCGTCGGGTCCGACAACTGGGTCGGTCACATCCCCGCCGACACCGTCTACTTCCCTCCGAAGCTCAAGGCCGAGGCCAAGCAGTTGGCTCTCGACCTGGGCATCAAGCGCACCAGGGAAGCCATCGCGCCGATGAAGTTCGACCGTCTCACGGTCATCCTCACCGGCTGAGGCGCTCGTCACGTCCGCTCTGCTGGGTCGGCAAGGTCTGGTTGAGTGACCCCATGGAGTTCTCCGATCCCGAGGCTGCTCGGCTCTACGCCGACGTGGTGCACACCGGCTCCGACCTGGTGATCGGCCTCGACTTCGACGGCACGCTCGCGCCCATCGTGGAGGACCCGACGCAGGCCCACGTCCACCCCGACGTGCCGGATCTGCTGGTGGAGCTGGCTGACCGGGTCCGCGGCGTCGCGGTGATCACCGGCCGCCCGGTGCGCCAGGCGCTGGCGCTCGGCGACCTGGACGTGGTGGGGGCGCAGATCACCGAGCGAGGACGACACTTCATCGTGCTCGGCCAGTACGGCAACGAACGGTGGACCGGCGTCGACCGCCGCATCGTCTCCCCACGACCCCCCCACGGGCTCGCCTCGTTCCTGCGCGAGATCCCCTCGCTGCTGCGCCGGGCCGGGGCCGGTGAGGCGTACGTCGAACCGAAGGGCCTGGCGGTCGCCCTGCACACCCGCCGCCTCGACGAGCCGGAGGCGGCGTTCGCCCGCTTGCTGCCGCTGGTCAGCGAGGCCGCGACCCGTCACGACCTCGCCGTGGAGCCCGGTCGCCTCGTCGTGGAGGTCCGAGCGCCCGGCATGAACAAGGGGATCGCGGTGCGGGACCTGGCCGACCAGTGGTCTGCCGGCGGATTCCTCTTCGCCGGTGACGACCTCGGTGACGTCGAGGCCTTCACCGAGTTGATCGGCCTGCGGGAGAGCGGCACCCCCACCCTGGTGGTCTGCTCCCACGGCGGTGACGGCCCCACCGAGCTCGAGGAGTTGGCCGACCATGTGGTCGACGGCCCGGACGGAGTGGTGGAGATGCTGCGGCAGCTGATCGAGGACCTCGACGCGGTGGCGCCCCGACACTAAGTGGCGACTTGGAGACGCCATTTCGCCGACGAGCGTCTCCAACCCGCCACTTGGATGTGGCGGCCGTATGCGTCCTGGGGCGCGGCGGCCGGATCAGTCCGTACGCAGCCCGGTGATGGCGGCGTTGCCGCGGGAGTCGACGCGCACCTCGGCCACGGCGTGCCCGCTCGCGACGTCCCGCTCGATCTGCAGCGCCTCGTCCTGGGGCACGAACCAACTCTCGATCCCGCAGTCAGCTGCCCAGCTCTGGGGTGCGCAGGCCAGGTAGAGACCCGATTCGGGACGCCGGTGGGTCCACTCCGTGCCCACCGCCACCCCGTCGCGCTCCTCGAGGACGATGAAGAGATGGTCCTCGCGGTACTCGCTGACGCCGTCCTCCCACCGGTCGTCGGGCGGATCGAGGTCCGGGTAGTCGAGGACCACGTACGCGCCCCGGAAGGGGTCGATCGGGTCGACGGGCGCGACCTTGAGCAGGACGGTCTCGCCGTTGACCCGGGCGGAGAGCTGTGGGGCGACACCCACCCCGACCAGGGCGAGCTGGGACACGGCGACGAGGGTGACCAGCACGGTGCGCTTCATCGTCAGGCTCCGTTCGTGGGGTGAGGGGTCGAGTCGTCGGACGAGTCGGGGGCTGCGGGGCCGTCGGGTCCGTCGTCGAGCGACTCGGCGAGGCGGCGCCGGGTGCGGTCGAAGCCGTAGCCGGTGGCGATGAAGAGCAGCCCGAGCAGCAGGAAGAGCCAGGCCCCGGTGAAGATCGTGGCGAAGATCGCGAACGCCTGGAAGGTCGTGAAGACGACCAGGGCCAGGGTGGCGAGTGCCGGCAGGAGGCGCGAGTCCCGCAGGGTGCCGACGACCGCGACCCCCAGCGCCAGAGCCACGTAGAGGAGCACCGAGAAGATCGAGCGGAGCGTGTCGGTGCCGCTGATCTCGAGCGCGGATCCGCTGGTGGGCCAGGCAGCCAGACCCAGGGCAAGCACCAGGACCAGGACCACGCCCATGGTCTCGCGGGCCGCCAGGACACTGCCGGGGACCGTACGTCGCTGCAGGGCGACCGCAGCCACGGCCACCGCGCCGGTGAGCGCGACCACCACGATCTGCCAGGTCAGCAGGGTCAGTTCGAACTCCTCGCCGACCGGGACGGCGGCGGTGAAGAGGGTGATCAGCGCGAACGAGGCCCCCACCCCACGCCACACGGCGCCGAAGTCCCTGCGCCAGCGCTCATGGAGCGCGCCGACCGCGACCGTGAGCACGGCACCGACACCCAGCAGGAGGACAGCGTCGGCGAAGGTCTCGATCGATTCGGCGGACTCCGCCATGCTCCACGCGACCACGCCCGCCAACCCCAGCAGCAGCGGGAGGTAGGCGCCCAGCAGGTACGCCTGGATCAGGGCGGCCAGGCCCCACGCACCGACCAGGCTCATGTCGTACGCCGGCACCTGCAGGCTCTGTGCGGCCTGGAAGATCACGCCGCCGATGGCGAAGGCGGCCAGCAGTCGGAGCGCCCCGACGGCCAACGGACGTATGCCCCGGCTGTGCGCCACCTCGGCGCCGACCAAGGTCGCGAGCCACAGCGCCGTGATCCCGACGAATCGGGTGAGGGGGCTGAACTCGTCGAGGTTGGCCGCGACCAGCCAGATCAGCCCGACGCCGACGAAGCAGGCCCCGAGGACCAGCAGGATGCGGCCCAGTGAGGCGCGCCGCGACGCGGTGTAGCGGGCCAGGATGGCATCGGCCTGCCCGGCGTCGATCGTGCCGTCGACCTGCCAGCTCGCCACCTGGGCGCTCAGCCACTGCAGGTGGGAGGGCGAGGCGGTCACGGAGGCCGCCGCAGGCAGCGGTGGGCGGGCCTCCGGGGGCTCCACACGCGAGAACATGTTGGTCATGTCGCACATCGTGGGTCCTGATGGCGTGCGCCGTCATGAGTTCGACTACTCATACCCTGTTCACGATGCGGGATCGGGCCGAGCGGCCCGGACCTCGGAGAGGAGTCCACGATGCGCGTACTGCTCGTGACGAGCACCGGCTGGATCGACGGCGAGCCCGGCCACGAGGTGCTGGAAGCAGCGTTGGACGCGCGGGGGATCGAGTGGGCGTGGGAGGTCTGGGACGACGCAGAGGTCGACTGGCAGGCGTGTGACCTGATCGCCGTCCGTGCCACCTGGGACTACGTCGAGCGTGCCGAGGAGTTCCTGGCCTGGGCCGGCAGGGTCGACGTCGGCGCCCGACTCCTCAACGGTGCGGACGTATTTGCCTGGAACCTCGACAAGTCCTACCTCGCGCAGCTCGAGGCACGCGACGAGGTGCCGACGGTGCCCACCCGGGTGCTCGCTGACGACCCACGCGAGCGGGTGCAGGACCTGGCCGACGCGCGCGCCGAGTTCGGCGACCTCGTCATCAAGCCGCGCACGGGGGCGGGTGGGGTCGGCGTCATGATCGTGGAGTCGACGCATCCGCTCGACGAGCTCGAGCTGCCCGATGTCGGGTTGGTCGCACAACCATTGGTTGCTTCGGTGCGGGACCGGGGCGAGGTCTCGGTCTTCGTCATCGGCGGCGAGGTCACCAGCATGGTCCACAAGACCCCGGGCGTCGGTGAGATTCGGGTGCACGAGCACCTCGGGGGGAGGTACGTCCAGGTGCCGGTGGCCGGTGAGGCGGCCGCGGCTGCACTGCCTGCGATGCGCGCTGCGGCGGCGTTCACCGGACGTCCGCTCGACTACGGCCGGGTCGACCTGTTGCACCACGACGGGGCGTGGCGGGTCAGTGAGGTGGAGGCGATCGAGCCTGCGCTCTACCTGGACACGTTCGCTGACAACGCCGAGCCCTTCGCGGCCCTGGTCGGGGCGCGCAGGCCCGTGCACACGTAGGGGAAGGGGCCCGGATCGGCTGGTCTAGACAGGCTGGGCAAAGATTTTGCCGTTCGCCCGATGGGCTCGCCAAAGAAATCTAGACTCCCCGGTGCGGTGTGCTGACAACGGTCGCTCCGACCGGCAGTCGCCCCGCTGATCCGGAGGGGACATGCTTTTTCGACGTAGGGCGCGTGGGGAGCGCGGCGCTGCCGCGGTGGAGTTCGCCCTGATCCTGCCGATCTTCCTGATGCTGCTCTTCGGGATCATCGACTTCGGATACATGATCAACCGCGGCTCGATGATCAACAACGCGTCGCGCGACGCGGTGCGTACGGCGGCGCTGCAGGCACCCCGGAGCGAAGTGATCGCCGTGGCCAACAACGGGCTGACGGCAGTGGGCTCCGCCACCGTCACCGTCTCCTGCCGTACGCCCGCCAACGCTCCGTGCGGCGCCAATTATGACGCTGCGAGAGAAGCCGGCGGCACCGCCGTGGTCCGGATCGCCTACCGGCACAAGATGTTGACCCCGGTCGGGATCTTCTTCCCCGGTGGCTTCGATCTGACCCGTACCGCAGAGATGAGGATTGAGGACCGATGACTCGACTTCCCGCACGCGTATGGCTTCGAGTGGCAAGGCGGCGCCAGCGCGACGAGCGCGGCGCCTACGCCATCCTCTTCTCCATGATGCTGATCCTGGTCATGGCCCTGGCCGCCATCGCTGTCGACATTGCGAGCAACGTATCGGCCAAGCAGCAACTCAAGGACACGATGGATGCCGCCGCGCACACTGGGGCCTACGCGCTGAGTGAAGGAGGCGCCGCGAAGGCCAGGAGCGAGATCTTGCGTGTCGCCCGCGCCAACGACCCCACTGCCAACCCCACGATCGACACCTGGTGTGTCGTGGCGTCGACCGGTGCGGCCGAGACGGTCGTCGCGACGCAGATCCCTTCGACCTGCAACCCCGGCAAGGGTGCGCCCTACTCGGCCAGCAACTATCCCGGGCTGGTCTGTGACGAGTTCCTCTGCTTCATCCCGTGCAACACATCTCTCGCCAAGGCGAAGTGCAACACCGTGCGGGTGGCTGACAACAAGGTCGTGCCCTACGCGTTCGCCCCCGCCATCGGGTATGACGAGGGAAAGACAGGCGCGGTCATCTCAGTGGCCTGCAACGGTCCCTGCGGCAGGGAGGTCCCGAACCCGTTGGACGTCGTCATCGTGGCCGACCGAACGGCGTCCATGAGGACCAACGACCGGCAACAGATGAAGGACGCGATCAAGGAGTCACTGACGCTGATGAATCCCGAGATGCACCAGGTGGCGCTGGGCACGATCCACAAGTCACGCTTGACGGGATTCACGCCGAAGTCGAAGACCTACGGCCCGCAGACGGACGACTACGCCGTGGCGCCCACGACGAGTGACAGCACGTCCAAGTACAACTACAACGGTCACTGGGATGGGCAGGGAAAGACCCAGCCCGCTGGCACCACGAGCATCTGCCGGTCCGAGGCGGCGTCGCAACTGCCTGCGAGTGCCGCGACGCCGCCGATCCTGCAGTACGACCGGAACTTCACCTGGAGCGGCAGGACCTACAACATCCCCTTCGTCGACCGCACCGTGACGGACAGGCCGACCGACAGCGACGTTCGAGAGGGCACGTGGATCCCCGTCGGGTTCACCAACAACTACCTGCTCCCGAAGGCCGAGCCGACGGACCCGTCGTTCCTCAACAACAGCAGTGACCTGGTGGACTCCATCTCGTGCATGTCGCAGTCGGTGCGTCAGGAGTACGGCACCAACTTGGCGTCGGCACTCAAGGAGTCGGTGCGATACGCCTTCGCCAACAACCCTGCACCCACCCGTGAAGGCAAGATCCGCAAGATGATCGTCTTCGAGACCGATGGTCAGCCCAGTGAGCCGAGGAGTTTTGGCACCACCGGGCTGGACTCCGGCGACCTCGGAAACACCAACGGCGTCACCGGGTGCAACAACCTGAAGACGGTCGCCAATGCAGCCAAGGTCCGGCACGGCGAGGACCTCCTCATCGTCACCATCGGCTTCGGTGATGCGGCCACGGCTCGGTGCGGCGGCTCGGGCGACCTCGTCCGCAACGTCCTGGCCTCGGTCGCCTCCAATGCCCAGGGAGGCGGAGCGTCGACGGCCGGCAACTGCAGCACTGCAACCGGTCAGCAGGAGGAGAACACGGACGGGGACTACTTCTTCTGCTCCACCGACGGGGGCGACCTGGGTGACATCTTCGCCACCGCGTTGACGTCGGCCGGTGGAATGGTGAGGTTCTTGCAGATGCCGCGCTGACGTACTTTTCGTGCAGTGCCCACACCGCCCCCGGATGCCGGGGGCGGTGTTTGCACTCTCTTGAGGCGAGTGCTAAACATGGGGTTGGCACTCTCGACACGAGAGTGACAACTGAGCACTGGTGACGTTGAGGTCGCAGGCGCCGGCGGGAAGGGTCCGTCGGGGGTCGGTGGCCGTCCGTCGCGGGCAACCCGCCGGTGACATTCCGACTCCCGAAAAGGAATCGCAGGAGTTATGCCCAAACTGATTGCTTTCAACGAGGAAGCCCGTCGCGGCCTCGAGCGCGGTATGAACACGCTCGCCGACGCCGTCAAGGTGACTCTCGGTCCGAAGGGCCGCAACGTCGTTCTCGAGAAGAAGTGGGGCGCGCCCACCATCACGAACGATGGTGTGTCGATCGCCAAGGAGATCGAGCTCGAGGACCCGTACGAGCGCATCGGCGCCGAACTGGTCAAGGAAGTTGCCAAGAAGACCGACGACGTCGCCGGTGACGGCACGACGACCGCGACCGTCCTGGCCCAGGCCATGGTCCGCGAGGGTCTGCGCAACGTCGCGGCCGGCGCCAACCCGATGGGTCTCAAGCGCGGCATCGAGACGGCAGTCGCCGCTGTCTCCGCCCAGCTGCTCGAGATGGCCAAGGACGTCGAGACGAAGGAGCAGATCGCTTCGACCGCCTCCATCTCCGCGGCTGACGCCACCGTCGGCGAGATCATCGCCGAGGCGATGGACAAGGTCGGCAAGGAAGGCGTCATCACCGTCGAGGAGTCGAACACGTTCGGCCTCGACCTCGAGCTGACCGAGGGCATGCGGTTCGACAAGGGCTACATCTCGGCCTACTTCGTCACCGACCCCGAGCGCATGGAAGCGGTCCTCGAGGACCCCTACATCCTCATCGCCAACTCCAAGATCTCCTCGGTCAAGGACCTGCTGCCCCTCCTCGAGAAGGTCATGCAGTCCGGCAAGCCGCTGGTGATCATCGCCGAGGACGTCGACGGCGAAGCGCTCTCGACCCTGGTGGTCAACAAGATCAAGGGCACCTTCAAGTCGGTCGCCGTCAAGGCTCCCGGCTTCGGTGACCGCCGCAAGGCCATGCTCCAGGACATCGCCATCCTCACCGGTGGCCAGGTCATCTCCGAGGAGGTCGGCCTCAAGCTGGAGACCGCTGGTCTCGAGCTGCTGGGCCAGGCCCGCAAGATCGTCATCACCAAGGACGAGACGACCATCGTCGAGGGTGCTGGCGACCAGGGCCAGATCGAGGGTCGGGTCAACCAGATCCGCGCCGAGATCGAGAAGTCGGACTCCGACTACGACCGCGAGAAGCTGCAGGAGCGTCTGGCCAAGCTGGCCGGTGGCGTGGCAGTGATCAAGGTCGGCGCGGCCACCGAGGTCGAGCTCAAGGAGCGCAAGCACCGCATCGAGGACGCCGTTCGCAACGCGAAGGCTGCCGTCGAGGAGGGCATCGTCGCCGGTGGTGGCGTCGCCCTCGTCCAGGCCGGTGCCGAGGTCTTCGACAAGCTCACCCTCACCGGTGACGAGGCCACCGGCGCCAACCTGGTGCGCGTGGCCATCGAGGCTCCGCTCAAGCAGATCGCGATCAACGCCGGTCTCGAGGGTGGCGTCGTGGCCGAGAAGGTCCGCAACCTGGAGGCCGGCTTCGGTCTCAACGCGGCCACCGGCGAGTACGTCGACATGATCGCCGCAGGCATCATCGACCCGGCCAAGGTGACCCGCTCTGCCCTGCAGAACGCGGCCTCCATCGCGGCTCTGTTCCTGACCACCGAGGCCGTCGTGGCCGACAAGCCGGAAGCGGCCGCCCCCATGGGTGACCCGACCGGTGGCATGGGTGGTATGGACTTCTGATCGGAGCAGGGGGCGGTCCGGTCGCCGTGAGGCGGGCGTGACGGTCCCTGCGCATGGACTTCTGATCTGCTGATCAGAGCAACGCTCCACACGCAGGGCCCCGGTCTTCGGACCGGGGCCCTGTGCCATTTCGGCATCACCCTCGCGCTGAGCCCGGCCCTGGGTCATGCTGGAGCATGGTGCACTCACCGCAACGTGTGGCAGTGGTCGGAGCCGGCATGGTCGGTCTCTCGACCGCCTGGTTCCTGCAGGAGCACGGCGTCGGTGTCACCGTCCTGGACCGGACCGGGGTCGCAGCCGGTTCGTCGTGGGGCAACGCCGGGTGGCTGACGCCCGGGCTGGCGACGCCCCTCCCGGAGCCCGCGGTGCTGCGTTACGGCGTACGGGCAGTGCTCAGTCCCTCATCGCCGGTCTACGTGCCGCTGACGGCTGACCGCCGGTTGCTGCAGTTCATGGTGCGCTTCACCCGCAACTCCACGATGCGGCGCTGGCGTGAAGCGATGGCGGCGCTGGTCCCGATCAACTCGATCGCGTTGGAGGCCTTCGACCTGTTGGGCGCGGGCGGTGTCGAGGCGCCCACCCATGAGGCGCACTCCTTCATCGCTGCCTACCGCAGTGAGGCGGACCGCGCAACGCTGCTCGAGGAGATCGAGCACATACGCGCCAGCGGCCAGACGCTTGAGCACGAGGTGCTCACCGGGGACGAGGCCCGCGCGGTCGAGCCGGCGCTCTCGGACGAGATCACGGCGGCGATCCGGCTGTACGGCCAGCGCTTCGTCACCCCGAGTCACTACCTGCGCGACCTTGCAGCCTCGGTCGAGCGACGGGGCGGACGGATCGTGAGCGGCGTCGAGGTCGGCGCCCTGCACGACACCGGCACCGCCGTCCGGGTCGCGGGGGAGACCTACGACGCTGCCGTGATCGCATCCGGAGCCTGGCTCAACGCCCTGGCACGACCCTTCGGGGTCCGGGTGCCGGTCCAGGCCGGGAGGGGCTACTCCTTCACCGTCGGGGTGCAGCGGACGCCGCGCGGCCCGATCTACTTCCCGACCCAGCGGGTGGCCTGCACGCCGGTCGGAGACCGACTGCGGGTTGCCGGGATGATGGAGTTCCGCCCTGCTGATGCCGCGCTCGACACGCGCCGGATCGCCGCGATCGTGGAGGCTGCCCGGCCACTGCTGCGAGGCGCCGACCTGGACACCCGCCGGGACGAGTGGGTGGGTGCCCGCCCCTGCACGCCCGACGGCCTGCCGCTGGTCGGGGCCACTCGTTCCGACCGGGTCTTCGTGGCAGGTGGCCACGGGATGTGGGGGATCACGCTCGGGCCGGCGACCGGGCGCCTGCTCGCCGACCTGGTCGTCACGGGGCGGAGCTCAAGGACCTTGCGCCCCTTCGACCCGCTGCGCTGAATGGCCGAGGGCCCAGAACGCTCGGTGTGCAGAACGGTCGATGGCCAGGGGGCTGCGCCGATAGGGTCAGGCGCCATGGGACGAGTGATGCCGTGGGTGCTGCTGGTCCTGCTGGGCGCCATGACCCTGCTCCCGGTGCTCTTCCACGACGTCGGCACCTCGTCCGGAGACCAGGACGAGCCCACCAGGATCCGCCAGTACAACGCGGTCTTCGACGTGGACGAGTTCGGTGACATGGAGGTCACCGAGACCTTGGTCGTGCACTTCCCCGACGACAGCAGGCGCGGCATCTTCCGGTTCTTCGACTCCTACGACCCCAACCAGGACCGCGCCAGCCGGCTCCCGCGCAACATCTCCGTGGCGCGTGACGGTCGGGCCGAGCCGTACGAAGAGCTCAGCACCCAGGTGGGCCGCTACCGGACGCTCAAGATCGGCGACGAGGACATTCACCTCCGGCCCGGCGACCACACGTACGTCATCAGGTACACGATCCGAGACGTGCTGCTGTCGAGTGGGGAAGGCTCGCGCTTCTACTGGGACCTCGTCCCCGCTGGCTGGGCGCAGGAGATCGACCGGGCAGAGCTGACCGTGCGACTGCCGGAGTCGCCGACCGATCCGGAGACGGTCCAGTGCGCCGTCGGCGCAGGAGCCACGGACGGTTGCTCGGTCGGGGTCAACGGTCGGACCCTGACGGTCCAGGCCGACTCCCTGCCGCGCAACACACCCATCACAGTCGGGGTGGATCTTCCGAGTGCCCCGCCCGGGGCGGACAGCCTGCTGCCCTGGTCGGTGACCTGGCGCCCGGTCCTGGGCTCGGCGCCCTGGGTGCCGCTGGGGGTGCTGGCCGCCGCCGTCTTCGCTGGTTGGTTCGGACGCCGGATTGCCGCAGCCACCCATGAGGCGGATCCCCGGTTCCCCCTCCAGTACGCCCCACCTGCCGGGATCGGCCCGGCCCAGGCGCTCTACATCCTCACCGAGTCCACGCCGGACGTCGGCTTCGTGGCCAACCTGATGTACGCAGCCGAGCGCGGTGCCATCGATCTGAGCCGCCATGACGACGGCTGGCGGATCTTCGCTCGTCCCGAGGCCGCCACCCTCCAGCTCGACCCGTCCACCTGGGCGGCGACCCAGGCCCTGGTGCCCCGGATCGGCTCGGAGTTCGTGGTCCGCAGGCGGGACGCGAAGTCGGGCGAGAAGGTACAGAAGGCCAGGACCGACGTCCTCCTCGCCACCAAGAAGTGGGCGCGGGACGAGGGACTGCTGTCGAAGGCGGGCTGGGGCAGCCTCGCCGGGATCGCTGCCGTAGCGGCCCTGGTGCTGTACGTCGTCCTGCTGGTGGCCCTCTGGAGCCACTTCACGCTGCTGGCCCTGGTGCCGGGCGCCTTCTTCGCGATGGTCCTCCCCGTGCTCTACTCCGGCGCCACCACCAAGCGGACGACCGCGGGACGCCACCTGTGGTCGCAGGTCGGGGGTTTTCGTCGGGTGCTGGCCACCCCGTCGAGCGTGGAGCGCTTCGAGTTCTCGGGTCGTCAGGAGCTCTACACCGCGTACCTGCCCTGGGCGGTGGTCTTCGGGTGCGCCGAGGAATGGGCCGCGAAGTACCGGGTCGAGGTCGGGGTGGAGCCGCCCGACCCCGTCTACCTCGGCGGCATGGCGGGCTTCGGTTCCGGCACGGGGGGCAGCTCGTTCGTCAACGACTTCTCCTCCACTGTGAGCGCTGCCGTCTCGACCTACCAAGCCACCCAGGCCAGCTCGTCGAGCGGGGGAGGCGGCTTCTCCGGCGGGGGTGGTGGCGGTGGCGGGGGCGGAGGTTCCTGGTGACGACCCGCACTCCCTGAGCCGTGACCACCCGCGTACGCGGTCCCCAACATCCTCGAAAGGCCTTTCATGATCCCGCTCATCATCGCCACCGTCGTCGTCGCGGTGCTCGCCCTCGTCCTCGTCTGGGGCTTCAACCGGCTGCGTCGGGCCGACATCGGCGCCCAGGAAGCCCTCGGTGGCATCGACGTCCAGTTGACGCGTCGGGCCGACCTGGTGCCCAACCTGATCGAGACCGTCAAGGGGTACGCAGCCCACGAGAAGGGTCTCCTGAACGAGATCACCGACGCACGTACGCGGGTCCAGCAGGCGGCCAGCGGAGACGACGTCGCGGCACGGGCATCGGCCGACGCCGCGCTCGAGCGTTCCCTGGTCAACCTCAGCGCGGTCGCCGAGAACTACCCCGACCTGAAGGCCAACACCAACTACCTCGACCTGCAGCGCCAACTCGGGGAGACGGAGAGCCAGATCTCGTTTGCGCGCCAGTACTACAACGACGCCGTGCGCAGCCTCAACAACCTCACCCAGACGATCCCTTGGATGTTCATGACCGGGGTGGCCGGCGTCTCCCGACGGGACTTCTACGAGGCGCCCGAGGGCAACCGCGAGGTGCCCCGGGTGCAGTTCTGACTCTGCTCAGAAGACGTTCTTCGGGCGGAACTGGACCGACAGGCGGGGGCCCGCGTGAGCCTGCTTGGGCACCGCGTGCTCCCACGTCCGTTGGCACGAACCACCCATCACCACCAGGTCTCCGTGGCCCATGGTGATGGCCCTGGAGGCCCCGCCCTCGCGCGGACGGAGCAGCAGACGACGGGGGTCGCCGAAGGAGACGATCGCGACCATCGTGTCCTGGGTCCGCCCGCGGCCGAGGTTGTCGCCGTGCCAGGCGACCGAGTCCTGGCCGTCGCGGTAGTAGCAGCAGCCCGCCGTCACGAACGGCTCACCCAGCGTCGGCAGGTAGTGGGCGGAGAGGGCCTCGCGAGCCTCCACCAGACCTGGATGGGGCAGGGGGGCGCCGATGCCGTACGTGTGGACGAGGCGGGGCACCGCCACCACTCGGTCATACATCTGCCGCTGCTCGGCCCGCCACGGGACGTCGGCGACCAGCGATGCCATCACCTCGTCGGCTCCGCCCAACCAACTGCGTTGCACGTCCACCCAGGCCCCGTGGGAGAGTTCGCTCCGCTCCGGGCGGAGCGTGGCAGGCCCAGGATCGTCCGCAGCGAAGAGGGTGGACTGGAAGTGCATGGTGCGAGGGTATCGAACGTTTGTTCGAACTGCAATGCTGTGCTCCTGCCGGCATTCGGCGTACGCGCACTTGATCGGCAGGAGAGGGTAGGGGCATGACGGCCGCCGTGGGACACACGGCCGGGACTCCTCGCGAGCTCGGCCCTCCGGCTGCGCGCGTCCGTGGTCTCAGGAAGTCGTACGGCACCGGCACCGCCCAGGTCCACGCCCTGGCCGGGGTCAGCCTCGACATCGAGGCTGGTGAGTTCACCGCCGTGATGGGTCCCAGTGGCTCCGGCAAGTCAACCCTGATGCACTGCTGCGCCGCCCTGGACTCCGTCACCGAGGGTGAGGTCTGGATCGGCAACCAGGAGATCGGACGGCTCGACGACGACGCCCTGACCCGGCTGCGACGCGACGAGATCGGCTTCGTCTTCCAGTCCTTCAACCTCGTCCCCACCCTGACCGCGGAGGAGAACATCCTCCTCCCGCTCTCCATCGCCGGGCGCAAGCCCGACCGCCGGTGGTACCGCAACGTCATCAAGACCGTGGGGCTGGGTGACCGCCTCGACCACAAGCCGAACGAGCTCTCCGGAGGCCAGCAGCAGCGCGTCGCGGTCGCCCGGGCGCTGGCCAGCCGCCCGCACATCGTCTTCGCGGACGAGCCCACCGGCAACCTGGACTCCCACTCGGGAGCCGAGGTGCTTTCCCTGCTGCGGCGCAGCGTCGACGAGCACCAGCAGACCATCGTGATGGTCACGCACGACGCCGTGGCGGCTGCGTACACGGACCGGGTGATCTTCCTCGCCGACGGGCTGGTCGTGGAGGAGTTGCGTCACCCCACCCGGGAGCGCGTCCTGGAGATCATGACCAGCATGACCGTCGTCCCGCCCGAAGGCTGAGCAGTGCTGCGCGCCGCCCTCAAGAGTCTGCTCGGACGCAAGGTGCGTCTGTTGATGAGCACCTTCGCGATCGTGCTCGGTGTCGCGTTCGTGGCCGGCACGCTCGTCTTCTCCGACACGCTGAACCGATCGTTCACGGCGCTCTTCGCCTCCACGGTCGGCGACGTCGTCGTTCAGGCGGAGCGGGGCACGCGTACGTTGCCCGCCGACCTGGTCGACAAGTTGGCGCAGGTCGACGGGGCGGCCCGCGCCGACGGCAACGTGCTGGACACCTCCGTCTTCGTGATCGACAAGAACAACAAGCCGATCGGTGGCAACGGCGCCCCGGCGCTGGCCAGCAACTGGACCGGGGCGCCGGCCGGACACGGACTGGTCGGGCTCGAGGTGGTGTCGGGCCGTGCGCCCGAGAAGGCCGGAGAGGTGGTCTTCGACGCCACCACGGCCCGCCGCGCGGGATATGCGATCGGGGAGCGGGTCACCCTGGTCACCGGTGCCCAGGAGGCGCTCGACCCCGAGCTCGTCGGGATCGTCGACTTCGCGGAGGGCGGCTCCTTCTCGGGGGCCACCTGGGTCGCCTTCGACACCCGCACGGCGCAGCAGCAGTTCCTCAAGGGACGCGACCGCTTCAACAGCGCCTGGGTCACTGCCGCACCGGGCGTCAGTCAGGAGGAGTTGCGCGACCTGGTCGCGGAAGAGCTGCCCAAGGGCTTCGAGGCACGCACTGGTGACGACGTCGCCGACGAGTCGGCCAGCGCGCTGCTCAAGGCGGTCTCCTTCCTCACCACCTTCCTGCTGATCTTCGCGGGCATCTCCCTGGTCGTCGGCGCCTTCCTGATCGTCAACACCTTCTCGATCCTGGTCGCCCAGCGCAGCCGTGAGCTCGCGCTCTTCCGTGCCCTCGGCGCCTCGCGTCGTCAGGTCACCTCCTCGGTGCTGCTCGAGGCCTTCGTGCTGGGAGTGCTCGGGTCGACGGTCGGCATCGCCCTCGGAGTGGTGATGGCGATGGGCATCAGGGCACTCTTCTCCAACTTCGGTCTCGACCTGTCCGGCCAGTCGCTGGTCTTCCAGCCCCGCACATTCATCGCCTCCTACCTGGTCGGGGTGCTGGTCACCATGGCGGCGGCGTGGTTCCCCGCGCGACGCACGGCGAGGATCGCCCCGATCCAGGCGATGCGCGACGACGTGGCGATGCCGGAGAGCTCGCTGCGCAACCGCTTCATCGGCGGCTCGGTGACGATCGTCGTCGGGGGTGGAATGCTCGCCCTCGGGCTGGGCGGATCCGTGCCCCGGGCGGGGTGGTTCGTGGGGCTGGGGATCCTGGCGATCCTGCTCGGTGTGGCCGCGGCCAGTCCCGTGATCAGCCAGCCGTTCCTGCTCGCCGCCCGCGCGCTCTTCGCCGCCACCCTCGGGACTGTCGGCAACCTCGCCGGTCAGAACTCGCTGCGCAACCCACGGCGTACGACGGCCACTGCGTCGGCGCTGATGATCGGCCTCGCGCTCGCCAGCACGATGGCCATCGTCGGAGACTCGGCCAAGGCCAGCGTCGACGCGACGTTGGAGGAGAGCTTCCGAGGCGACTACGTCGTCTCCAGCGTGGTCGGCCAGCCCTTCTCCACAGCGATCGCGCGCCAGATGGCCAAGGTGGACGGGGTGGAGGAGATCGCTGCCCTGCGCTTCGCCTTCGCCTCGGCCGCCGACGGAGCCGAGGACGAGTGGCAGCAGGGCATCAGCGCGGCGTCGCGCACCAGCCTCGAGGGGTTGGTCGGTCTGGAGATGCGCGAGGGATCGCTCTCCGACCTGGGCAAGGGTCGCGTGGTCGTCGGGGAGAGCCACGCGGCCGACGAGGGCCTGGCGGTGGGCGACACGCTCTCCCTGGTCGTCAACGAGACGCCGGTGGAGTGGAAGGTGGTCGGCATCTTCGTCGACAACCCGATCGTGGTCTTCCCGGTGGTGACGTCGCCCAAGAGCTTCCTCGCGGCCGGGCTGAAGGACCGGGACAGCCAGCTCATGGTCGACGTCGTCGAGACGTCGTTCGTGCGCCAGAGCCAACTCTCCGACGTCATCGCCGACCAGCCCCTGATCAGCCTGATGGACCAGGCCGACTTCGCGGCCGAACAGCGCGAGCCCATCGACCAGATGGTCACCATGATCTTCGCGCTCCTCGGGCTGGCCCTGTTGATCGCGGTGCTCGGGATCGTCAACACCCTCGCCCTCTCGGTCATCGAACGCACCCGCGAGATCGGCCTGCTGCGTGCGATCGGGTTGAGTCGAGGTCAGTTGAGGGTGATGATCACGATCGAGTCGATGGTGATCGCGCTGCTCGGAGCCCTGCTCGGGATCGGGTTGGGAGTCGGCTTCGGGGTCGCCCTGATGCACTCCCTGCGGGAGCAAGGACTCGAGGTCATCTCGGTCCCGTGGGACCAGTTGATCGTCTTCGGTGTGGTGGCTCTGCTGGTCGGTGTGCTGGCCGCAGTGCTGCCCGCCCGCAAGGCTGCACGCCTCGACGTGCTGGCTGCGATCGCCACCGCCTGAGGCCGTCGCGTGCGGGTGAAGGTTCACCCATTCGGAGTACGTGAAGGGCTTGTCCGGCCTAGTGTTCGAGGCGTGGGACAGGCAATCGAAACCGTGCGCGAGCTGAAGCACGTGGTGGTGCGTGAGCACGTACGCAGCCTCGTGCAGGGCGCTGCGCCCGGCACGCCTGCCCCCTCCGAACGCGAGCTGGTCAGCCAGTTCGGCGTCGCCCGGATGACGGTGCGCCAAGCACTCGACGCGCTGGTCGTCGAAGGGCTCCTGGAGCGGATGCCCGGACGGGGCACCTTCGTCGCGCGGCCCCGTCGTTCGCGCGCCCAGGTCGCCAGCTTCACCGAGGCCGTGGCCCGACGTGGCCACCTCGCGGAGTCCACCACCCTGCTCGCGCGCACGGAGCAGGCCGGGCCCGGCGTGGCCCGTGCCCTAGAGATCGAGTCCGGTGACACGGTGGTGCACTGGAAGCGGATCCGCCGGGCCGGGGGTGAGACGGTCTGTCTCCAGGACGCCTACTTCGACGCCGCCGTGCTTCCCCACCTGCTGGAGGGGCCGCTGCCGGAGAGCCTGTACGCCGTCCTTGCCGAGCGAGGGCTGCGCCCGACCTGGTCGGAGGACTCGATCCAGGCCGACCTGGCCAAGCCGGACGAGCGCGACCACCTCGAGATCACCGACTCCGAGCCCACCCCGGTGCTCCGGGTCTCTCGCCGGGCGCTCTGCGGCGACCTGGTCGTCGAGGTCTCCCGTGCGGTCTACCGCACCGACCGCTTCACCCTCCACCTCCAGCTCGGTACCGGCCGCTGAGTCGGACGCCCGGGCGTCGGGCGGGCCGCGGCGGGCGAGGCTCAGAGATCCTGCGCGTCGACGATCCGGTAGGCGTAGCCCTGCTCGGCCAGGAACCGCTGCCGGTTGGCGGCGAAGTCGGCATCAACGGTGTCGCGGGAGACGAGCGTGTAGAAGTGCGCGCTCTTCCCCTCGTCCTTCGGTCGCAGCAGCCGCCCGAGGCGTTGCGCCTCCTCCTGCCGTGACCCGAAGGAGCCGCTGACCTGGATCGCCACCTCGGCCGAGGGCAGGTCGATGGAGAAGTTGGCGACCTTGCTGACCACCAGCAGGCTGAGCTCACCGGAGCGGAAGGCGTCGAAGAGCCGCTGACGTTCCTTGACCGGGGTCTCACCCTTGATCACCGGAGCGTCGAGGGTCTCGGCCAACTCGTCGAGCTGGTCGATGTACTGCCCGATCACCAGGGTCGGCTGCCCGGCGTGCTGGTCGACGAGGCGACGTACGACGTCGGTCTTGCGGGGGGTGCAGGCCGCCAGGCGGTACTTCTCCTCCGGCTCGGCCACGGCGTACGTCAGTCGCTCGGAGTCGCTCAGGGTGACGCGCACCTCCACGCAGTCGGCCGGAGCGATCCAGCCCTGCGCCTCGATGTCCTTCCAGGGGGCGTCGTAGCGCTTGGGCCCGATCAGGGAGAAGACGTCGCCCTCGCGACCGTCCTCGCGCACCAGCGTGGCGGTCAGGCCGATGCGCCGACGAGCCTGCAGATTGGCGGTCATCCGGAAGATCGGGGCCGGGAGCAGGTGCACCTCGTCGTAGACGATGAGTCCCCAGTCGCGTGCGTCGAGCAGGTCGAGGTGCGGGTAGACGCCCTTGCGGCGCAGCGTGAGCACCTGGTAGGTCGCGATCGTGACCGGACGGACCTCCTTCATCGCACCCGAGTACTCGCCGATCTCGTCCTCGGTCAGCGTGGTCCGCTTGAGCAGCTCGTCCTTCCACTGCCGTGCCGAGACCGTGTTGGTGACCAGGATCAGGGTGGTGGCCTTGGCGTGGGCCATCGCGCTGGCGCCCACGATCGTCTTCCCGGCGCCGCAGGGCAGGACGACGACGCCGGAGCCGCCGTGCCAGAAGGAGTCGGCGGCGTCGCGCTGGTAGTCGCGCAGCTCCCAACCGTCCTCGACGAGGTCGATCGCGTGGGCCTCGCCGTCGACGTAGCCGGCCCAGTCCTCGGCCGGCCACCCCAACTTCAACAGCGCCTGCTTGAGGTTGCCGCGCTCGGAGGGGTGCACGACGACGGAGTCACCGTCGGGGCCGTCGATCCGCTCCCCGAGCATGGGTTTGATCTTCTTCGCGCGCAGCACTTCCTCGAGCACGGGACGGTCGGTGCTCGAGAGCACCAACCCGTGCGTCGGGTGCTTGTCCAGGCGGAGTCGGCCGTAGCGGGCCATCGTCTCGGCGACGTCGACCAGCAGCGCGTGCGGAACCGCGTACCGGCTGAAGGTGAGCAGGGTGTTGACGACCTCTTCGGCGTCGTGGCCGGCGGCGCGCGCGTTCCACAACCCCAACGGCGTGAGTCGGTAGGTGTGCACGTGCTCGGGGGAGCGCTCCAACTCGGCGAAGGGCGCGATCGCTCGACGGCACTCCTGCGCACGCTCGTGGTCGATCTCCAGCAACAGGGTCTTGTCGGACTGGACGATCAGGGGGCCGTCATTCACGCCCAGAGCCTACGTGTCGGGACTACGTGCCGGGACTACGTGTCCGGGCCTACTGGTCGCCGACAGCCGGGGTGACCGAGGTGATCCGGTGCACCGCGAAGGCCTTCGGGCCCTCGGTGCGGTGGTCGTACGCCGTCAGCTGGCCGCCCTCGAGACGGCGCGGGTCGACGACACGGTCGGTGGTCGTGCCGTGGTTGTCGACGTATCCGATGACCACCGTCGTGGCCGACTCGATCGCCTCACGCAACATCGCCAGGGCGGTGATCGGCGTGGTCGCGACGGCGGGTCGGGCCGGCGCGCTGGCCGCGGCCCGGTCGCCCGCGCGAACGGCGGCCAGCACCGCGCTCACCCGAGCGGTGTCGCGCGCCCGGGCGACGGCAGGGACCGGTGTCGGGCGCGGGGTCCGGGTGCGCAGCAGGTGGCGCCGCGCCACGTGCACCGTCCCGTCGGGCGCCTCCACCACCGGCGCGGTGCCGAGCTCGCGCAGCCGGGGGAGCAGGAGGTCGACGGGCAGGCTCGAGACGAGCACCGTCGGCGCGATCCGGCGCAGCTCGAGCTGGGCCACTTTGGGGTGGTGGAGCAGCTCGGTGATGGCCTGGGCGTCGTCGGCCCGCAGGAACGACTCCGCGTGGCCGACCCGGACACTGCCGAAGGTGCGCACGACGTCGTCGACCAGGTAGGTGAGCGGCTGGGGGATCGGGGTCCGGGAGATCGAGGCGAGGAAGTCGTGGATCTCCTCGGCGCCCCACCCGGCGTCCAGGGCCCGGCGCAGTGAACCGGTGGTGAAGCGGTAGACGGTGGCGCCGCCACGCGACTCGACGTCGGCGAGCAGGTGCAGGGTGCGGGCCAGGTCGCCGGCCAGGGGACCCGGCGCGACGGCGGTGAGGTCGGCCTGGACGAGCAGGTGGGCGACCGGGGTGGGCAGGAGCGGGGCCAGTTGGTCCGCAGCAGCGTCGAGGTCGCCCGCGACGACCTCCCGGGCGTACGAGGCCAGTGCGTCGAGCCCGGTCAGGCCCAGCATTGCCGCCTCCTGCACCGCCCACCCGACCATCTCGTCACGGGTGACGGGCCGGCGTGGGCGCAGCCACCGCAGGCGTTCGACGAGCGAGGGCAGGCCGGTGCCGCTCGCCAGTGCGCCGCCCGGGGGCAGGGCTGCGAGCTGGCGAAGCGCGTGGTCACGCGCCTCGGGGGCGAACTGGCTCGAGGCGTCCGGCGCCAGGGCGTTGCGGGTCTTGCCGCTGGCGTCCTTGCGACCGACCAGGCCGGGCAACCGGGTGGTGGTGAACCAACCCCGCACCAGGGCCGTCCAACGCTCTGCAGGCGGGCTCTCCGACCAGGCGTCGAAGGCGTGGGTGGGCAGCCAGGCGGCGACCCCGTCGGCGTCGTGCCCCTCGGCGAGCAGGTCAGCGGCCACGGCTGCCTCGAGGAGCAGGGCCGCCTGGTGGGCGTCGACGTGCAGCTCGTCCACCACCGCCTTGAGGTCGCGTACGGCGAGGCCGCCGCTGCGCAGCACCGTGGGCGGGTGCTGGCCCCAGTGGTCCAGCAGCAACTCGAGGCGACGTACGGCCTCGAAGGCCGCCCCGGCGGCGACCCGGTCGACCAGGGCGGGGTCGCGTGCGGTCACGGCGAGCTCGGGCAGGTCGTCGACCGGCAACCTGGTGGTGTGGCCGCCGCGCAGCGCCAACCCGACCTGGCCGGGGAGGTGCAGGGCGCCGTTCTGCGTGGGCACCAGGAGGCCATGGGCCAGCACCTCCTCGACGGGGGTGGTGGCGTCCTCGGGCCGGTGCGGGGTGCGAGCCCGCCCACTGGTGGCCTCACCGCCGGAGTCGGCGACGTGCTCCAGCAGTCCGCGCGCCGGGGCGGAGAGTCGGGCGACCCGTTCCACAGCCTCCGTCCGGCTCAGGGCGTGGGGGAGCACCGGCCGAAGCCCGCTCACCCCGGACGCGAGGTCGCCGCGCAGCAAGTCCGCCACCCCGCTCAGGGCGCGCACGCCTCCCGGTGACTCCCAGACCAGGGCCAGGTCGATCAGGTGGTCCAGGGCCGCGGAGACGCGTACGGGGTCGCCGTGGACGGCGGCGACGGTCTCCTCCCGGCTCGCGTGACCGAGCACGACGCACGCGTCCAGGACGGCCAGCTCGAGCGTGGTGAGGTCGTCCAGTGCCCGCTGGACCGACGCACGGGTGCCAGCGCGGGAAGCCACCTGCGAGGAGTCGTGGGGAGCCGGGGTGGTCAGGTCCGGCCTGGCTCGCAACAGTGCGGAGAGACGCTCGTCCGACCACGTACGCAGGTGCTCGGCGAGCGTGCGGGCAGGCCGGACCGCACCCTGGGACACACCTTGGGACAGGGGCGGACGGTGCGCGGTGTCGGACATCCCTCCTACGCTACTCGGCAACCCTCTTCCCGGAGGGCGGAGCCAACGACAGGACGTCTCGCATGTCAACGCCACCGTGGTCCCGCCCGTGGTCACCTGCCTGGGCCCAGGGCGCGACCACCCACGTGGGGCTCGTCCGTGCGGTCAACGAGGACTCGCTGCTCGTCGCCCCTCCTGTCGTGGTGGTGGCCGACGGCATGGGTGGGCACGCCGGGGGAGACGTGGCGAGCCGGATCGTGGTCGAGGAGTTCGAGACCCTCCGCGAGGGTGACTTCACTGCGCGCACGGGCCGGGACGCGATCGTGGAGTGCCTCGTACGCGCTCACTCCAGACTGCGCGACCACGTCGAGCGACATGCCCAGGAGGCGCGGATCGGTCACGCCGGGACGACTGTCGTCGCAGCGCTCCTCGTCCCCGGTCCCCAGGGAGCCACCTGGCTGGTGGCCAACATCGGCGACTCCCGGGCGTACGTGGCCACCGCAGATGCCCTCACCCAGGTCACCCGGGACCACTCGGTGGTCCAGCAACTCGTCGACGCCGGGCAGATCACCGCCGCCGAGGCGTCGGTCCACCCCGAACGTCACGTCATCACGCGAGCGCTCAGCGCCGTGGACCTGCCCGAGCCGGACTTCTTCGAGCTCCCGGTCGCGCGCGCCCCTCGGCTGCTGCTGTGCAGTGACGGTGTCAGCGGGCTCCTCGACGACGACTCGATGGCGGCCCTTGCCGGAGGCTCGGGCGCACCGCAGGAGGTGGCGGACTCCTTGGTGGCCGCAGCCCTGGCTGCAGGCGGCACGGACAACGTTTCGGTCGTCGTGGTCGATGTGATGGGATGAAGTAGGAACGAGCCGGCGCCAGTGGAGACAGCAGGAGCGATCATGCAGCAGGTCAGCGTGAGGGAAGGTCGTCCCGGCCAGTGGATCGGGGTGTTCGGCGACTCCCTGACCCTGCTGGTGCCCGGCGCCGAGCGGGACCGGGCGCTGCGGTGGTGGAGCCTGGTCGACGACGGCGCAGGTGTCGAGAGGTTGCTCGACGCGTTGCTGGCCGAAGGGCTCTCCACGCTCGACGACTTCGTGGTGGTCGAGGCGGGGGACGAAGGCCGGGTCCGGGTCCTGGTGCGAGGAGGTGCCACGCTGACGGCGTGGACCGCCGAGGGGCAGGTGCAGGTGCAGGCCGCAGGTCGGCTGTGGGCCGAGGACGACTTCGTCGGGATCGTGGCGCTGCGAGTGGTCCTGCCGGGCCACGACCGGCTCGCTCCCGCCACCGGGTTCGCCGTGCAGCCCGGACTCTGCCGGGTCGGGGAGGTCGTGTGGGGCAGTGTGCCCGCGCCCCCGGCCTCTGTGCCTGTTGAGCTCTCGGAAGTGCCGATGGCGAAGGACCCCGACCCCGACCCCGACCCCGGCCCCGTGACCGAGGCCCCGAGGGCCGAGCGGCCGATCGTGCTGGGCAAGCGCGTGCGCAGTGAACCCTCGCCGTCAGAGCCGAGGGAGGAGGCCGAGGAGGCGGTACGGGTCAACGTCGTCTCCTCGACGGCGCCTCCGGTTGCGCCGCCCGAGCGCGAGGCGGAGACGGCGCCGTTGTCGGCTGTCCCACTCGTCGCTCCGGTTCCGCCTCCCGTTCCACTGCCGGCGACGCCCCCGAGCACGCCATCTGCCACGCCCCCGAGCACGCCCCCGAGCACGCCCTCTGCCACGCCCCCGAGCACGCCATCGGCTACGCCCCCGGAGCAGGCTGACCCGGCGCCGCCGACGCCGGTCTCCACCCCTGTCCCGGAGTGGCAGGAGGAGATCACCACCCACCTGCCCGCGGTCGAGCTCTCCGGGCTGACCCTCCTGGGGCTGGCGGCCGAGCCCGACGTCGCGACGCAGTCTCGTCCTGAGCCGGCGTCGACGTCGACGTCGCGACCGTCCGGAGGAGTCGTACGGCTGCGCTTCAGTCACGGTCCGAGCCTCGCGGTGGATCGCCCCCTGGTGATCGGTCGGGCTCCTGCTGCTCGGTCCGGCAGCGCCGGGGCGACCCTGGTCACGGTCCCCAGCCCGCAGCAGGAGGTCTCCAGCAGCCATCTCGAGATCCGTCCCGGTCACGGGGTCGACAGCGGTACAGCCCTGGTCACCGACCTCGGCTCAACCAACGGCACCGTCCTCACCCAGCCCGGGTTGGGGCCCGAGGAGTTGCGCCCCGGCGCCCCGGTGGTGCTGCTGCCCGGTGCGGTGATCGACCTCGGCGACGGCGTGCGGATCCACGTCGACCAGGGCTGAGTGGCCAGCCTCGGAGTCAGGTCATAAGGTTCACCACGTCCCGTGGCACACGCCGCGGCTGCGCGAGGAGAGTGTGAAGAGTGCCCACTGGCAAGGTGAAGTGGTTCGACACCGAGAAGGGCTTCGGCTTCCTGTCCCACGACGGCGGGCCGGACGTCTACGTGCACGCCGATGCGCTGCCCGAAGGCCTGAAGACCCTCAAGAACGGCGCCCGGGTCGAGTTCGGCATCGCCCAGGGTCGCCGCGGCGAGCAGGCCCTGCAGGTGCGACTGCTCGACGCGCCCGCCTCGGTGAGCCGCAACCAGCGCAACGCGAACCGCAAGAAGCCCGAGGAGATGGTCGCCATCGTCGAGGACCTCATCCGTCTGCTCGACAACGTGGGGGAGGGCTACCGCCACGGCCGCCACCCGGAGCCGAAGACCGCTGCGCCCACCGCCAAGTTGCTGCGGGCCCTGGCCGACGAGCTCGACCGCTGACACGCTGACCGACCAGACCTTGGGTGCCCTCGCACCCGCGTGAGAGGATGCGCGACGTGAACCTCATTGCTTCCGCAGCACCCGACTCCGTCCTCGCCGAGGCCGTCGAGGAGGCCCGTGCGGCGCTGCTGCAGGAGGTCAGCGCCGATCAGGTCGGGGCGCATCGGTCCTGGTTCTCCGACGAGGCAGGGGCCCTCACCCACGTCTTCGCCTGCACCCACCCGGGTTACGTGGGCTGGCACTGGGCGGTCACCATCGCCCGGGCACCCGGCGCCGAGCGTGTCACCGTCGACGAGGTCGTCCTGCTGCCCGGCGACGGAGCGATCGTGGCTCCCGCCTGGGTGCCCTACAAGGACCGCCTGCAGCCCGGTGACATGTCGCCCGGTGACCTTCTTCCGGTCACCGACGACGACCCGCGACTGGTCCCGACCTACCTGCTCGGCGACGAGTCGAGCGACGACGTCGGTGACGATGCCCGGGCCCAGGTGAAGTCGGTGGCCGCGGATCTCGGTCTCGGTCGTGTCCGGACCCTCTCGATCGAAGGGCGCGACCTGGCCGCACAACGCTGGCACGACGGCAGCGGTGGCCCCGACGCCCCGATCGCCAAGTCTGCGCCCGACCAGTGCTGGAGCTGTGGCTTCCTCGTCCGACTGGCTGGTCCGCTCTCGAGCATGTTCGGGGTCTGCGCCAACGGCAACGCCAACGACGACGGCCGAGTGGTGACGTACGACCACGGTTGCGGTGCCCACTCGGAGGTCAAGCTCGCGCGCACCCAGCAGCCCTTGGTGATCCCGGACCACGTCTTCGACAGCTACTCTCCCGAGCTCGAGCGCTTCTGAGGACGTGCCGGCGCCGGGATCGGACTCACTGATCCCGTGGGCCCGGCTCAGACGAGTCGGCGTCGCCCGGCGCCGGACCCCGGGGGCGTCGGCGCCACCTCCGGGCTGGGGTCACGGTCGCGCCTGCGGCGGCAGTATTCGAGGCCGAAGAGCCCCAGGCTGACGCCCGCCGCGCAGGTCCACAACCACCAGACCCGGCCGGACTCGTTCAGCGAGCCGTAGAACGGCAGCAGGGCCACGAAGGCGACTCCCCACATCACCGTCCCGATGCCCACGGCGCGTACACCGTCGACGTCGAAGGGCTGCACGTCGGCGACGGTGAAGGTGCCCCGGGGCTGGGCCGGGCGGCGTACGGGGGCAGAGGCCCGACGCCCACCGGAAGCCCGGCGGGACTGCTTGTCTGAACTCTCGGAACGGGCCACACGAGCACGGTACCGAATGTCAGGAAACTCACCTGACACAGAACCCTTACCTCACCGCCGCAACCTCATGCCATCATTACGCCTCGTGAGCAATGACGTGGACCAGAAGGCGACCCCCCCAGTCGGTGGGCTCGATCGCTTCTTCAAGATCAGTGAACGCCGTTCGACCGTCGGGCAGGAGGTGCGCGGCGGGCTCGTCACCTTCTTGACGATGGCCTACATCATCATCCTGAACCCGCTGATCCTCGGGTTCGTCCCCGACTCCGAGGGCATGTACCTCGGCGGGAACGCCGACCCCGGCAGCGGTCTGGCGGCCATCGCCGCAGGCACCGCCCTCATCGCGGGTCTGCTGACCATCGCGATGGGCGCGGCGGCCAACTTCCCGCTGGCCCTGGCCGCGGGTCTGGGCCTGAACGCCTTCGTCGCCAACTCGATCGCGCGGCAGTCCACGTGGGAGGACGCCATGGGTCTGGTGGTCCTCGAGGGCATCGTGATCCTGCTGCTCGTGATGACCGGATTCCGCAAGGCCGTCTTCCACGCCGTCCCGCAGCAGCTCAAGGTCGCCATCTCGGTCGGTATCGGCCTCTTCATCGCGCTGGTCGGTTTCGTCGACGCCCGCGCGGTCACCCGTATCCCTGACGAATTCACCACGACGGTCCCGGTCCAGCTCGGCGTCGGAGGCCACCTCACCGGGTGGCCCGTGCTGATCTTCTGCCTCGGCCTCCTGCTGATGATCGCCCTGTGGGTGCGCAACGTGCGCGGCGCGATCCTGATCGCCATCGTCATCACCACCGTCGTGGCCGTGGTGGCCGAGGCGATCGGCAACTTCGGCACCGCGAGCCCCGAGAACCCCGGCGGATGGTCGCTGCGGGCGCCGACCCTCGAAGGTGACCTCTTCGGTCTCCCGGACTTCTCCACCCTCTTCCAGTTCAACCTCTTCGGTGCCTTCTCCTCGATCGAGGGCGGTGTCCTGGCGGCGATCCTGCTGGTCTTCTCCCTGCTGCTCGCCGACTTCTTCGACACCATGGGCACGATGACGGCCATCGGCGCCGAGGCGGGCCTCAACGACGAGGAGGGCGTGCCGCCCAACGCCCAGCGCATCCTGATCGTCGACTCCGTCGCCGCGATCGCCGGTGGCGCTGCCGGTGTCTCCTCCAACACCTCCTACATCGAGTCGGCCTCCGGCGTCGGTGAGGGTGCGCGCACCGGTCTGGCCTCGATCGTCACCGGTCTGCTCTTCCTGGTGGTCATGTTCTTCACCCCGCTGGTCTCGCTGATCCCGTCCGAGGCGGCCGTGCCGGCGCTGGTCCTCGTCGGTTTCCTGATGATGCAGCAGGTCACCGAGATCGACTGGCGTGACGTCGAGCTGGCCATCCCGGCCTTCCTGACCATCGTCGTGATGCCGTTCACGTACTCGATCTCGGCCGGTATCGGTGCGGGCTTCATCACCTTCGTGCTGATCAAGCTGGTCGTCGGCAAGGTGAAGGACATCCACCCGCTCCTGTGGCTGGTCGCGGTGCTCTTCGTCGTCTACTTCGCCTACACGCCGATCAGCGGCTGGGTGAACTGACCCGTCGGTCACAGCTGTTCCGTTCGAGGGTCCGTCGCGCCAGCGACGGGCCCTCGAGCGCTTGGTGGGAACAAAACGAGCCTGTGGAGCCTTGAACCACCGAGCTCCTCCGCGTCCGTTCCCGGCTGCGGAGAGGACCGCGCCGTCCCGAGCCGTCCCACCCCACGCTCGGCGCAGAAAGACTGATCGCCCCACCTTGAGTCCCACGTTCCGTTCCCTGTCCAACCCCAACTACCGCCTGTACGCAGCTGGCGGGGTCGTCTCCAACACCGGCACCTGGATGCAGCGCATCGCCCAGGACTGGTTGGTCCTGGTGCTCAGCGCCAACAGCGCCGCGGCGCTCGGGATCACCACCGGGCTGCAGTTCCTGCCGGCCCTGCTGCTCGGGCCCTTCGCAGGTCTGGTGGCCGACCGGATGCCCAAGCACCGTCTGTTGCAGTTGACCAACATCGCGATGGCCGTCCCGGCGTTGGTCCTGGGACTGCTGGCCGTCACCGGCAGCGCCCAGATCTGGCACGTCTACGTGCTGGCCCTGGTGCTGGGGGTGGCCTCCGCGCTCGACGCCCCCGCCCGGCACGCCTTCGTCTCGGAGATGGTCGCGCCCGAAGACCTCACCAACGCGGTCGGCCTCAACTCCGCCTCCTTCAACGCAGCCCGTCTGGTCGGCCCCGGCCTCGCCGGACTGCTGATCGCCGCGTGGGGTGGCGGCGCGCAGGCCACCGGATGGGTGATCCTGCTCAACGCCGTCTCCTACGTCGCGCCGGTCCTGGCGCTGCAGCTGCTCGACGAGACCCAGCTGCAGATCCCTCTCAGGTCCGCCACCCGCGGCCTGCGCGCGGTACGTGAAGGCCTGGGCTACGTACGCCGGCGCCCGGACCTCCTGCTGGTCCTGGCGGTGGTCTTCTTCGCCGGCACCTTCGGGTTGAACTTCCAGATGACGTCCGCCCTGATGGCGACCGAGGTCTTCGACAAGGGCGCCAGCGAGTACGGGCTGCTGGGTTCGTTCCTGGCGATCGGCTCGCTGGCCGGGGCGCTGGTCGCGGCCCGTCGCGAGGTCACGTCGCTGCGTACGCTGTCGCTGGCAGCCGTGACGTTCGGCACCGCGGTCACGGTGGCGGGCCTGGCGCCCAGCTACGTGACCTTTGCGCTGCTCTGTCCGGTGCTCGGGCTCTCGGCCCTGACCCTGATCACCAGCGCCAACACGTACATGCAACTCAACACCAAGGCGAGCGTGCGAGGGCGGGTGATGGCCCTCTACCTGATGGTGATGATGGGTGGTACGCCGCTCGGGGCTCCATTCCTCGGTTGGATCGGCGAGGTCCTGGGTGCGCGGTGGACACTGCTGCTCGGGGGAGGTCTGACGGTCGTCGGAGTCGTCGCCGCGGTCGGCGTGCACCAGTGGCTCGAAGGTCGCCGTCAGCCCCATTTTGACCCTCGTGCAAGAGAGCAAGTAGCCTGAGTTTCCGTGTCTGGCACATCCAGTCACATGCGCGTGCCCTGACGTCTTCCGGCTCGGGCGCAGCGCGGTTCAAGGCACAAGAGCTACGAGTACCACCCCGAGTTGGACACCGTGTCCGGCCGTGAGTCAAAAAAGAAGGGGAACCACCAAGGTGCCCACCATTCAGCAGTTGGTCCGCAAGGGCCGCCAGGACAAGGTGTCCAAGAGCAAGACGCCTGCCCTCAAGGGTTCGCCGCAGCGCCGTGGCGTCTGCACCCGCGTCTACACCACCACCCCGAAGAAGCCGAACTCCGCTCTCCGCAAGGTCGCCCGTGTGCGCCTGTCGAGTGGCGTCGAGGTCACCGCCTACATCCCGGGCGTGGGTCACAACCTCCAGGAGCACTCCATCGTGCTCGTCCGCGGCGGCCGGGTGAAGGACCTTCCCGGTGTCCGCTACAAGATCATTCGCGGCACGCTCGACACCCAGGGTGTCAAGAACCGCAAGCAGGCCCGCAGCCGCTACGGCGCGAAGAAGGAGAAGTAATGCCTCGCAAGGGTCCCGCCCCGAAGCGCCCGCTCGACGTCGACCCGGTCTACGGTTCGCAGATCGTCACCCAGCTGGTCAGCAAGGTCCTCCAGGACGGCAAGAAGCAGGTTGCCCAGCGCATCGTGTACACCGCCCTCGAAGGTTGCCGTGAGAAGACCGGCACCGACCCGGTGCTGACCCTCAAGCGCGCGCTCGACAACGTCAAGCCCGCCCTCGAGGTCAAGTCCCGCCGCGTCGGTGGCGCGACCTACCAGGTCCCGATCGAGGTCAAGGCGAACCGCAGCACGACGCTGGCTCTGCGCTGGCTCGTCGGCTACGCCGCTGACCGCCGCGAGAAGACCATGGCGGAGCGTCTGATGAACGAGATCCTCGACGCGAGCAACGGCCTCGGTGCCGCTGTGAAGAAGCGCGAGGACACCCACAAGATGGCCGAGTCGAACAAGGCCTTCGCTCACTACCGCTGGTGACTTGTCGGGGCGCACACCGCATCGCGGTGCGCGCTCCGCACCCACCAACCGCCCCACTTCGTAAGGAACTGACTTTCAGTGGCCGTTGACATCACCACGGACCTCACCAAGGTTCGCAACATCGGCATCATGGCGCACATCGACGCCGGCAAGACCACCACCACCGAGCGCATCCTCTTCTACACGGGTGTGACCTACAAGATCGGTGAGGTCCACGAGGGCGGCGCCACGATGGACTGGATGGAGCAGGAGCAGGAGCGCGGCATCACGATCACGTCCGCCGCGACGACCTGCTGGTGGAAGGACCACCAGATCAACATCATCGACACCCCCGGGCACGTCGACTTCACCGCCGAGGTCGAGCGTTCGCTGCGCGTCCTCGACGGCGCTGTCGCGGTGTTCGACGGCGTGGCAGGTGTTGAGCCCCAGACCATGACCGTGTGGCGTCAGGCGAACAAGTACGCCGTGCCCCGCATGTGCTTCGTCAACAAGCTCGACCGCACCGGCGCCGACTTCTTCTACGTCGTCCAGACCATGATCGACCGCCTCCACGCCACGCCGCTCGTCCTCCAGGTGCCGATCGGCGCCGAGGGTGACTTCATCGGTGTCGTCGACCTGGTCGGCATGCGTGCCCTGACCTGGCGCGGCGAGACCAAGATGGGCGAGGACTACGAGGTCGAGGAGATCCCGGCCGAGATGGCCGAGATGGTCGCCGAGTGGCGCGAGAAGTTCATCGAGACCCTCGTCGAGACCGACGACGAGCTCATGGAGCGCTACCTTGACACCGGTGACGACGGCTTCACGGTCGCCGAGCTGGAGCAGGCGATCCGTCGCGCGACGCTGGCCGACAAGATCAACCCGGTCCTGTGCGGCACCGCGTTCAAGAACAAGGGCATCCAGCCCCTGCTCGACGCCGTCGTCGCCTACCTGCCGTCGCCGCTCGACATCGACGCCATCGAGGGCCACAAGCCGAACCACGAGGACGAGATCGTCCTGCGCAAGCCGGCCGACTCCGAGCCGTTCTCCGGCCTGGCCTACAAGATCGCCTCCGACCCGCACCTGGGCAAGCTGATCTACGTCCGCGTCTACTCGGGCAAGCTCGAGTCCGGCTCGACCGTGTACAACCCCGTCTCCGGCAAGAAGGAGCGGATCGGCAAGGTCTACCAGATGCACGCCAACAAGCGTGAGGAGATCGCGTCGGTCGGCGCCGGCCAGATCGTGGCCGTCATGGGCCTCAAGGACACCAAGACCGGTCACACCCTGTGTGACCAGGCCAACCAGGTCGTCCTCGAGTCGATGTCCTTCCCGGCCCCGGTGATCGAGGTCGCCATCGAGCCGAAGACCAAGGGTGACCAGGAGAAGCTGGGCACCGCGATCCAGCGCCTCTCCGACGAGGACCCGACCTTCACGGTCAAGACCGACGAAGAGACCGGTCAGACCATCATCGCCGGTATGGGCGAGCTCCACCTGGAGATCCTCGTCGACCGGATGAAGCGCGAGTTCCGCGTCGAGGCCACCGTCGGCAAGCCGCAGGTCGCCTACCGCGAGACCATTCGCCGCAAGGTGGCGGGTCACGGTTACACCCACAAGAAGCAGACCGGTGGTTCGGGTCAGTTCGCCAAGGTCGTCATCGACCTCGAGCCGAACATCAACCCCGAGACCGGCACCGGTGGCGGCTACGAGTTCGTCAACGCCGTCTCCGGTGGTCGCGTGCCGCGTGAGTACATCCCGTCGGTCGACCAGGGTGGTCGTGAGGCCATGCAGTTCGGTGTGCTCGCCGGCTTCCCGATGGTGGACGTCAAGTTCACCCTCCAGGACGGCCAGTACCACGACGTCGACTCCTCCGAGCTCGCGTTCAAGATCGCCGGAAACCAGGCGTTCAAGGAGGCTGCTCGCATGGCGAAGGCCGTGCTGCTCGAGCCCATGTTCGCGGTGGAGGTGACCACTCCCGACACCTTCCTGGGCACGGTGATTGGGGACCTGAACTCCCGCCGTGGTCAGATTCAGGCGCAGGAAGAGCGTTTCGGCGAAATGGTCGTCAACGCGCTTGTGCCGCTGTCCGAAATGTTCGGGTACGTTGGCGACCTGAGGTCCAAGACCTCAGGTCAGGCTTCGTACTCGATGGAGTTCGACTCGTACGCCGAGGTTCCCACGAACATCGCCGACGAGATCATCAAGAAGGTTCGCGGCGAGTGATCGTCCGTACCCTCGGCTGCACCACATCCATCACGAGTCAAGTAACAACCAACAGGAGGGCCCACAGTGGCTAAGGCGAAGTTCGAGCGGACCAAGCCGCACGTCAACATCGGCACCATCGGTCACATCGACCACGGAAAGACGACGCTGACCGCGGCGATTTCCAAGGTGCTGCACGACACCTACCCGGACCTGAACGAGGCGTCGGCATTCGACAGCATCGACAAGGCCCCGGAAGAGCGCCAGCGTGGTATCACGATCTCGATCGCTCACATCGAGTACCAGACCGAGAAGCGTCACTACGCCCACGTCGACTGCCCCGGTCACGCGGACTACATCAAGAACATGATCACCGGTGCCGCGCAGATGGACGGCGCGATCCTGGTGGTTGCCGCGACCGACGGTCCCATGCCCCAGACGCGTGAGCACGTGCTGCTCGCTCGCCAGGTCGGCGTGCCGGCCATGGTCGTCGCGCTCAACAAGTGCGACATGGTCGACGACGAAGAGCTCATCGAGCTCGTCGAGATGGAGGTGCGCGAGCTCCTCAGCGAGTACGACTTCCCGGGCGACGACGTTCCGGTCATCCAGATCGCTGCTCACCCGGCACTCATGGGTGACGAGAAGTGGGCCGCGTCGATCCGCGAGCTCATGGACGCTGTGGACGAGTACATCCCGCAGCCGGAGCGCGAGACCGACAAGCCCTTCCTCATGCCCGTCGAGGACGTCTTCACGATCACCGGTCGTGGAACCGTCATCACCGGTCGCATCGAGCGCGGCATCGTCAAGGTCAACGAGGAGGTCGAGATCATCGGCATCCGCGAGACGTCGCAGAAGAGCACCGTCACCGGTGTCGAGATGTTCCGCAAGCTCCTCGACGAGGGCCAGGCTGGCGAGAACGTCGGTCTGCTCCTCCGTGGCACCAAGCGCGAGGACGTCGAGCGCGGCATGGTTGTCGTCAAGCCGGGTACCACCACCCCGCACACCGACTTCGAGGCCTCGGTCTACATCCTCTCGAAGGAGGAGGGTGGCCGTCACACGCCGTTCTTCAACAACTACCGCCCGCAGTTCTACTTCCGTACGACGGACGTGACCGGCGTCGTGACCCTCCCCGAGGGCACCGAGATGGTCATGCCCGGCGACAACACGGAGATGACTGTCGAGCTCATCCAGCCCATCGCAATGGACGAGAACCTCAAGTTCTCGATCCGCGAGGGTGGCCGCACCGTTGGTGCCGGCCGCGTCACGAAGATCATCAAGTGACCTTCTGATTCGCACGACACGACCCCGGACCTTCTGGTCCGGGGTCGTGTTGCATTTCTGGCCAGGGTGAAACCCGTTGGCTGTATGCGGACGCGACGACCTACTCTTGGTCGGTGACTTCTGAACAGCTGACCGCATCCGGTGTCGACTCCGCAGCAGAAGTGCTGAGTGGCATCGTGGTGACCACTCCGCTGGAGTACAGCCCACGGTTGAGCCAGACCGTGGGTGCCCGGGTGCTCCTCAAGCGTGAGAACCGTCAGGTGGCACGGTCCTACAAGGTGCGCGGAGCCTTCCACGCCATCCAGGGCCTGGACGAGGCGGAGCGGGCCCGCGGGGTCGTCTGTGCCTCGGCCGGCAACCACGCCCAAGGGGTCGCGTACGCGTGCGCCCGTCTCGGCATCATGGGCCGCGTCTACGTGCCGGGCAACACCCCGCGCCAGAAGCGTCAGCGGATCCTCGCGCTGGGCGGTGAGTTCGTGGAGCTGATGGTGGTCGGTTCCTCCTACGACGAGGCAGGTGCGGCCGCCAAGGAGTTCGCCGAGAGGAGCGGTGCGGTCTTCATCCATGCGTTCAACGACGTGGAGACCATCCTCGGACAGGGCACGGTCGCGGTGGAGGTGATGGCCCAGGCAACCGAGCAGGGCGCGAAGGTGCACACCGTCGTGGTCCCCGTCGGCGGTGGTGGCCTGGTCGCCGGCATGGCGGTGTGGTTGCGCGAGCGTCACCCGCACGTACGGATCATCGGTGTGGAGGCAGCTGGCGCAGCCTGCATGACGGCGGCGCTGGAGGCCGGTCGCCCGGTTGCCCTGGAGCACGTCGACACCTTCGTCGACGGGGCTGCGGTGGGTGTCGCCGGCCAGCGACCGTTCGAGGTGATCCGCGACCTGGTCGACGAGGTCGTCACGGTCGTCGAGGGTGCGGTCTGCACGGAGATGCTCGAGCTCTACCAGGTCGACGGCATCATCGCGGAGCCAGCCGGAGCGTTGGCCAGCGCGTACGCCCTGCAGCTGGCGGGCCAGGTGCCAGCCGACGAGGCCGTGGTCTGCATCGTCTCGGGCGGCAACAACGACGTCAGCCGCTACTCCGAGATCCTCGAGCGGTCCCTGATCCACGAGGGGCTGCGTCACTACTTCATGGTGACCTTCCCGCAGGAGCCCGGCGCGTTGCGCTACTTCCTCGAGAAGGTGCTCAGCGAGGGTGAGGACATCGTGCTGTTCGAGTACGTCAAGAAGAACAACCGCGAGACCGGCCCCGCGCTGGTCGGCCTCGAGCTGGACCGGGCCGACCGACTCGCTGGTCTGCTCTCGCGGATGGAGGAGAGCCCGATGACCATCGAGCAGGTTCCCCCGGGGTCACCGCTCTTCGACTTCTTCCTCTGACGGTGCGTACGCTTGTCCACCGTGTCTGACTCCGTGCGCCCGCCTCGTCCCCACCACACGCTCCTCGAGGACGGCCGGACCGCGCGCGAGGTGCTCAGCTACACCCGTCGCGGTTCGAGGTTCACGCCGAAGCAGGCGGTGGGCTGGGACGCGCACCACGAGGCGTGGGTGATCCCGGACGAGGCGGTCGACGACCCGGACTTCGACCTGGACGCCTGGTTCGGACGCTCGGCGCCGCTGGTCGTCGAGATCGGTCCCGGGGTCGGCGAGGCGACGGCGGCGCTGGCCGCTGCCCACCCCGAGGTCAACATCCTGGCCCTGGAGGTCTGGCTCCCCGGCGTGGCCGACGGGCTCACCCGGGTGGCGGAGGCTGGCGCCACCAACGTACGTTTCTGCTCGGTCGATGCGGCGTGGCTCATCGAGCACGTGCTCACCCCCGACAGCATCTCCGAGCTCTGGACCTTCTTCCCCGATCCGTGGCACAAGAAGAAGCACCACAAACGTCGCCTGATCGACGCCGACTTCGCTCGGCTGGTCGCCCAGCGTCTGGCGCCGGGAGGTCGGTGGCGGTTGGCCACCGACTGGCTGCCCTACGCCGAGCAGATGGCGGAGGTCCTGGATGCTGAGCCGGCCTTCGAGGGCGGGCAGGTCGAGCGCTGGACCGAGCGTCCGGTGACGAAGTTCGAGCGCAAGGGCCTGGCGAAGGACCGCACGATCACCGACCTGGCGTACGTGCGGAAGTGAGTCGCTGACGCAGGGAGCGTTCGCGCTCGAACCGTGCGCCGTCGCGTTCGCGCCGGGCGGCCAGTACGGCAGCCAGGAACAGCTCGGGGTGCGTGCCGGGCGGCGGGGGCGGGGCCACGTGGGTGACCACCTGGGCGGCGAGCCGGTGCGCCAACTCCTCGCGCGATGCCGGAGTGAGCTCCTGCGCGCGGCCCAGGAACTGACGTACGCCGAGGGCAAGGGGCGTGGGCAGGGCGCTGATGTCGGCGCCGCGCGCCCAGGGACCCAGGTGCTGCGGCATGGCCGTGGGTGGGGGCAGGACCAGACGGACGCGTTCGAGCACGACGTAGGTGCCGGCCGCGTGGTCGCCGAGCCTCTTGCCGCGTGGACTCAGCAGGATGGAGAAGAAGGCGCCGGCGCCGGTGAGGGCGTAGGTCTCCACGACCGCGACCAGCGCGCGGACGAAGGCGTGCTGGGCGGTGATCGGTCCCGCGTCGTCGCGGACCACGCGCAGACCCATGGCCCACTTGCCGGGCGAGCGGCCGCGGCTGAGGGTCTCGACCGTGGTCGGGACGACGAGCAGGGCGACCACCACGGAGCCGATGGTGGCGACGTGGAGCAGCGCGGCGTCGGTCTGCGACGCCGCGAGGACGGCGAGGAAGAGGGTGCCGATCAGCACCGCGACCGTGAGCACCACGTCCAGGAGCCCAGCCACCATCCGAGGCCCGATCCCGGCGGCCGGCAGGTCGAAGGCGACGGCCTCACCGGTGACGGTGTCGTCGGCAGTGAGGGAGGCGTGGTCCGAGGTCGGCTGCATGGCGGGAATCAGCATAGGGGTTCCCCTAGGGTGGGTCCGTGGATCTGGACGCCTACGTGCTCGCGCACCACGCCGAATGGCAGCGACTCGAGGCGCTGACGCGTCGCCGTCGCCTCGACGGGGCCGCCAGCGACGAGTTGATGGACCTGTACCAAGAGGTCGCCACGCACCTGTCGGTGGTGCGTGCGTCAGCCCCGGACGCCGGAGTGATCACCTACCTCTCCTCGCTGCTGGCTCGCGCCCGGACCCGCGGACTCGGCACCCGCACGAGCACCTGGCACGGTGTCGCCGTCTTCTTCACCGAGCGCTTCCCCGCCGCGCTCTACCGACTCCGGTGGTGGTGGCTGGCGACCCTGGCCGCCAACGTCGTGGTCACGGCGGTGATGATCCTCTGGCTCCTCGACAACCCGGCTGTGGAGCAACAGCTGCTGACGCGTGAGGAGATCGACCAACTGGTCTCCCACGACTTCGAGAACTACTACTCCGAGTACGCCGCCTCGCACTTCGCGGCGCAGGTGTGGGTGAACAACGCGTGGGTGACCGCGCTCTGTCTGGCCCTGGGCATCCTGGGGGTCCCCATCTTCTGGTTGCTCTTCCAGAACATGGCCAACCTGGCGGTCATCGGCTCGATCATGATCCGCAACGACCACGGGGCGCACTTCTGGGGTCTGCTGCTGCCGCACGGCCTGCTCGAGCTGACGGCCGTCTTCGTGGCCGCGGGGGTGGGACTGCGACTCTTCTGGTCATGGATCGACCCCGGCCCACGGAGTCGCACCCAGGCGCTCGCGCGGGAGGGGCGTACGGCCGGCACGGTGGCGCTCGGCCTGGTCGCCGTGCTCTTCGTGAGCGGTCTGGTCGAGGGTTTCGTCACCCCGTCCGCCCTGCCGACGTGGGCACGGGTCGGCATCGGCGTGGTCGTCGAGCTGCTCTTCCTGGTGTATGTCTTCGTGGTCGGTCGACGCGCCTGCGCGGCCGGCGCCACCGGTGATATCGACGCGCGGTTCCTGGAGGACCGCGTCGCCACCCAGGCCTGAGTCAGTTCAGAGTCGGCCGGTGGCCTTGAGCACCAGGTAGTGGTCGGCCAGCACGGCGGGAAGTCGCTCGGAGTCCTCGTCCAGCACGTCGACCCCGAGACGACGCAACAACTGGGCTGTCCGCTCGCGCCGCGCCGAGACCTGTTCAGCGGCAGCGGCGGTGTAGACCTCCTCTGCCGTCCCGCGGGTTGCGGCGAGCTCGCCCAGGGTCGGGTCCTTCACCGAAGCCACCACCACCCGGTGGTGTCGGGTCAGCACCGGCAGCACCGGCAACAGGCCTTCCTCGACCGCCGAGGGCTCCAACGGGGTCAGCAGCACCACGAGCGCTCGTCTGCGTCCCAGTTGGGTGACGGCGGCCGCGAGCCCACGCCAGTCGGCCTCCACGATCTCGGGATCCAGGTCGGCCAACGCCTCCGCGACCTCGGTGGGCGTGCGGCTGCCCGTGGTGCGCAGCCGAACGCGTACGCGGCGGTCGCCGGCCACCAGGTCGACCCGGTCGCCGGCCCGCGCCGAGAGGGCGGCGAGCAGTTGGGCGGCGTCCATGGCCGAGTCGAGACGGGGCACGTCCCCGACCCGCCCTGCGGACGTACGCGAGGTGTCGACGACGAGCACGACTCGGCGGTCCCGCTCGGGCTGCCAGGTCCGGACGACGACGTTGCGGGAGCGGGCCGAGGCGCGCCAGTCGATCGAACGCACGTCGTCCCCGCGGACGTAGTCACGCAGCGAGTCGAACTCGGTGCCCTGACCCCGCACCCGGACCGCCGAACGGCCGTCGAGTTCGCGCAACCTGGCCAGTCGAGCCGGCAGGTGCTTGCGGGAGTCGAAGGCCGGCAGTGAACGCAGGGTCCCGGGCACTTCGAGGCTCTGCTGGCGACAGGCCAGCCCGAGGGGACCTCGTAGGCGCACCGTGAGACCGAGGGTGTGCAGGTCTCCTCGACGGCTCGGCAGCAGGGGTGTGGTCAGGAGCACCCGGTCATCGCCGCGCAGCCTCAGGCGGTGGCGGTTCTCCGTGGCCCCCGCGGTCGGCTGCCAGGCGTCGCGGGCCAGGCCATCGACCCGACGGCGTGAGGTGTTGCGGACCAGCAGGGTGGTCGAGGTGGGCTCGCCGAGGCGTACGGGGGAGGTGGGGGTGCGGGTGACGGCCAGCGCGGTGGGCGAAGGGGCGCTCCACCAGTCGAGGAGCACCGCCAGGGTGACCAGCCCCGCCCACATCCACACGGTGCTGGCCTGGGGGCGCAGCACGACAGGGACCAGGCCGAGCAGCACCAGGAGCGGGACGCGACCGGTGATCGTCATCGGGGGACCGGCACCGACCCGAGTGCGCTGCTCAGCACCGCGCCGGTGTCGACACCCTCGAGCTCGGCCTCGGGGCGCAGCGCCAGACGGTGGACCAGGACCGAGTGGGCGAGCGCCTTGACGTCGTCCGGGGTCACGAAGTCACGCCCGTTGAGCCATGCCCAGGCCCGTGCCGCGCGCATCAGGGCCGTGGAGCCGCGCGGTGAGACGCCCAGGGAGAGGGAGGGGGAGACCCGGGTGGCCCGAGCGATGTCGACGATGTAGGCGGCGACCTCGGCCGAGACCGTCACCTGGGTGCAGGCCACCTGCGCCGCGATGACGTCCTCGGGGCCGGCCACGGGGCTCACACCGGCAGCGGCGATGTCGCGTGGGTCGAACCCGGCAGCATGACGGGCCAGGATCTCCAGCTCTGCCTCCCGCTCGGGGACTGGCAGCACCACCTTGAGCAGGAAGCGGTCCAACTGGGCCTCGGGCAACGGGTAGGTGCCCTCGTACTCGACCGGGTTCTGGGTCGCGGCCACCAGGAACGGCCGCGGCAGGGCGCGCGAGACCCCGTCGACGGAGACCTGACCCTCCTCCATCGCCTCCAGCAGGGCCGACTGGGTCTTGGGAGGGGTGCGGTTGATCTCGTCGGCGAGCAGCAGGTTGGTGAAGACCGGCCCCTCACGGAAGGAGAGCTCGTTGCTCCCGCCGTCGGCCGACGAGGTGACGACCATGGACCCGGTGATGTCGCCGGGCATCAGGTCGGGGGTGAACTGGACCCGCCGGGTCTCGACAGCCAAGGACGCAGCAAGAGTGCGGACCAGGAGGGTCTTGGCCACTCCCGGCACTCCCTCCATCAACACGTGGCCGCCGGTGAGCAGGGCCACGAGCAGCCCTGAGACGGCGGCGTCCTGCCCGACCACCACCTTGGCCACCTCGGCGCGCACCTGGTTGAGTCGTTCACGGGACTGCTGGACGTTGTCACTCATGCGTGACGTACCTCTTCCTCGAGTGTGGCCAGTTGTCCGGCCAGGTGGATCAGTTCACGATCGGTGCGCGGTGGCGCAGCAGAGTGGGGCGACAGGAGGCGCCCGACGTCGCCCGACTCGCGACCGGTCAGTGCCACCACGGCCGCCACGACGTCCTCCGGGTCGTGACTGCCGGTGCGGAGACGGCGGGCCAGACGGTGGAGGCTGGCCGTGCGGAGCGCAACGGCCGCGTGGCCGCGGTCGCCGGCGCGTTGGTACAGGCGGCCGCGGGCGAGGGTGGTCTCCACCGCCTTGACCACGACGGGGATCGGTTCCACAGCGAGCGCCCCCAGTCGCCGGATGCGCCACCCGACCAGCGCGAGGCCGCTCAACGCCAGCACCCAGAGACCGGGCAGGATCCAGTCAGGAAGGGTCTCGCTCAGGGGCAGTGCGTCTCCTGCGGTCAGGTCGCGAGCGTCCGGCACGTACCAGACGAGCGCGCTGCCGCCCCCGACCAGCCGGAGGGCGACTGCTGCGTTGTCGGCTCGCACGACCTGTTCGTTGGAGAGCGCTTGTCCGGCTCCCCAGAGCGTCAGTCCTGCAGCGGGTGAGACCAGCAAGGAGCCCTCGGTGTGGCCGAAGCAGCCGGGGCCGTCGAAGGCCAGGGCCTCTTCGGTGCGGATCGCCAGGTCCGAGAACTCTGGGTCGGCGCACGCCCCGGACACGTGCTGGGGGATACGGACGCGGGTGGGCGGGGTGGTCAGGGAGGTGGTGAGCCAGCCGGGCGGGTCCACCAGGACCACGTCACCGGCGCTTGCGTGGTCCCTGAGACGGGACAGGGTGCTCTCGCCCAGCTGTTCGGTCGAGGTCACCACCACCGTGGTCCCCTCGGTGACAGATTGCGACTCCAGGGCTGCTGCGCCTCGCGCCACCGTGACGTCCACGTCGTGGCGCTCGAGCACCCGGGCCAGCGCTCGCGCGCCGTCCGGACCGGCGTTCTCCGGGTCGAGGGGCACGGTGTTGCCGGGCCGCTGGCCCGCGACGACGGAGATGGCCACGACGGCCAGGACGAATGCCGTGAGGATGAGCGCGGTGCGGTGTCGACGTACGCGCACCCGGAGGCCGCTGCTCATCGCGCGCCCGCCAGGTCGGTCTCCAGGGCGAGGAGCGCCACGGCCTGCTCGGGGCGTACGTCCTGGTCACCGTAGAGCGTGGCGTCGAAGAGGTCGGCTGCCGCGACGATCTCCGAACGGTGGTCGCCGAACGCCTCGGCCAGGGCCTCCGCGAGCTCGTGGGCGGTTGCTCCGGGCACGTTCTCGACACGGCGTTGTTCGACCTGAGAGGTCGCCAGGGCGCGAAAGGCGTCGACGACCGCGTCCTTGTGTCGGCCTTCCGCCAAGGCCGTGCGTGCCCGGATGCGCAACTGCTCCGCGCTGACGCCCTCCTCGAGCAACGGCGTGGGAGAGGCGCTGCGCTCGTGGCTCCGGTGGCCGAGCCGGGAGAGAGCCAGTCCCAGCACGAGCACGAGCACGAAACCGACCACGAGGGCCGCGAGGTAGGAGAGGGGCGGCACCCCGCTCGCCGCGTTCAACACCTGGTCGAGTTGGCCCAGGAACCATTGCAGGGCTCTTTCGGTGAGGTCGCGCTCCCGGTACTCAGGGCGCAGCAGTTCGCGTCGCATCTCGGAGCGCGCCTCGTCGGGAGTCAGGTCGCGTGCGTGGACCAGCGCCAGGGAGAGGACTGGGGTCACGGAGGTGGGGCTCCCGCTCCGGATCGGGTGAGCAGATCGACGTCGAACGCCTCCTTGCGGATCCTCACGTCGATGTACAGCAGAGCCGTGACCGCGCTGAGGAAGGGCGTCACCAGGGCGGTCGCGACGATCTGGGAGATGGCCTGGGTGGCGATCAGTGCGACCAGCACCATCGCTTCGCTGGCGCCCATGAGAGCAGGGACCTCGCCCAGGAAGACGAGCGGGATCGAGACCACTCCGGAGGCAATCTGGGCGACCATCACGGTCAGGAAGGAGATGCCCAGGACCCGCCAGAAGTGGCCGGAGACGAGTCGTGAGCCGCGGTTGAGCGCTTCGAGGACACCGGTGCGCTCCACCATCAGCACGGGGACGGCAAAGAGGTAGTACTTCACCCAGAACCAGGTCGACAGCACCGCGCCGAGGGGCAGGGTGATGAGGAACCACGCGACGATGCCCATCACGTTGCCGGTCATGACGACTCCCACCGAGGCCACCACGTAGACCAACGTCACTGCCGCCATCAGGAACAGCAGGAGGGCGGCGAGACCGAGCAACCGTCCTCGTGCGCCACGCGTCGCCTGCCAGGCCTGCCCCAAGGTCATCTTCTGCCCCAGGGCCGCCGTGTACGCAACCTGGGCGGTCATCCCGGTGACCAACGTGACGCCCAGCCACTGCAGCAGCAGGGCGCCTCCCCACGCCACACCCAGGGAGATGAGCACGGCGGCGTCATCCGACCCGAAGTCGGCCGTCGGCAGCAGCACGCCGGTCAGCGCGATCGGGATCAGCAGCGGCACGGCAGCGAAGAGGACAGCGGCACCGACCGTGGCGCCGGGGTTGAAACGGATGATCCGGATCGCGGCATCCAGGATGTCGCCCAGCCGCAGGGGCCGCAGCGGCACGGCTCCAGGTTTGTGGGCTGCTCGTGCCGGTGTCGGGGACCAGTGTGGTGCCGGGGCGCCCGGCTGCCCGGGCGCGGGGGAGGGGTACTGAGGGCCCGGCGCCGGGTAGGGCCCGGGCGGCGAGTACGAAGGCCAGGGCGCGGCGGGACCGGGCCCTGGCGCGGGATGGGGCGGGCCGAGAGGGGGTTGGGCGCCGACCGGGGGGTCATACTGGTCTTGTCCTGCCATGGCGCAATCCAAGCAGGAAACACCGACATGACCGTCCGGAATCGGTGGGACGGACCCGATTTGGATCTTTGCCGAAGCGTCTGCCAAGATAGGCAAGTTGCTCCGGCGGGTGCCGGGGTGCGTCAACACTCTTGACTACTGAATCGCGTCTCCCGATGGCTCTTGGCCGTCGAGCGTCTGGACTCCGTGGTCGCGTGTGCTGAAGCACCGTTCCTGAGTCATCAGGCCGAGACCCGATCCGATCCGACGAACCGTCGGAAGTCACGTAGGTCCACAACTCAATCCCTGGTCAGTCGTCACTCGAAGTAGAGCGACACGCCCGACCGCGGGGGTCGAGAGGTGGAGTGAAAGAGAGACAGGCGGTACGGCCTCACCCGAGGACGTGTCGAGAGAACAGACCAGGACGCGGCACCTCCCGGGGTGCGAGAGTAAGGACGAGAGAGACCTATGGCGGGACAGAAGATCCGCATCAGGCTCAAGGCCTATGACCACGAGGTGATCGACACCTCGGCGCGCAAGATCGTGGACACCGTCACCCGTACGGGTGCAAAGGTCGCCGGCCCCGTGCCGCTGCCGACCGAGAAGAACGTGTACTGCGTCATTCGCTCGCCCCACAAGTACAAGGACTCGCGCGAGCACTTTGAGATGCGCACGCACAAGCGCCTCATCGACATCATTGACCCCACGCCGAAGACCGTCGACTCGCTGATGCGTCTCGACCTGCCGGCTGGCGTCGACATCGAGATCAAGCTCTGAGGTCCGAGAAGATGACTTTCGAACGAAACGTGAAGGGGTTGCTGGGCACCAAGCTCGGCATGACCCAGATGTGGGACGAGAACAACAAGGTTGTTCCCGTCACCGTGATCGCTGCCACGACCAACGTCGTGACTCAGGTCCGCCAGCCCGAGACCGATGGCTACAACGCCATCCAGGTCGGCTTCGGCGAGATCGAGGCACGCAAGGTCAACAAGCCGGTGGCTGGTCACTTCGCCAAGGCCGGTGTGACCCCGCGTCGCAACCTGGTCGAGATCCGCACCGCTGACGCCTCGACCTACACGGTCGGCCAGGAGCTCGGTGTCGACACCTTCGCCAACGGCGAAGAGATCGACGTCACCGGCACCAGCAAGGGCAAGGGCTTCGCCGGCGTCATGAAGCGTCACGGCTTCCACGGTGTCGGCGCTTCCCACGGTGCCCACCGCAACCACCGCAAGCCCGGCTCGATCGGCGCCTGCGCCACTCCGGGTCGTGTCTTCAAGGGCACCCGCATGGCTGGCCGGATGGGTAACGACGTCGTCACCACCCAGAACGTCACCGTGCACGCAGTGGACACCGAGAAGGGCCTGATCCTTCTCAAGGGTGCCGTTCCCGGCCCCCGTGGTGGTCTCGTGGTGCTGCGTTCCGCTGCCAAGCAGACCCAGGAGGCCTGAGCATGGCTACCAAGACCGTGAAGGTCGACCTTCCCGCCGCAATCTTCGGCGTCGAGGTCAACGTGCCGTTGATCCACCAGGTCGTCGTCGCCCAGCAGGCTGCTGCCCGCCAGGGAACGCACAAGACCAAGACCCGCGCCGAGGTGCGTGGTGGTGGACGCAAGCCGCACAAGCAGAAGGGCACCGGCCGCGCCCGTCAGGGCTCGACCCGGGCACCGCAGTTCGCCGGCGGTGGCATCGTCCACGGCCCGCAGCCGCGTGACTACTCGCAGCGCACCCCCAAGAAGATGAAGGCCGCTGCTCTGCGTGGCGCCCTCTCGGACCGCGCTCGCAACGACCGCATCCACGTGGTCGACTCCCTGGTGTCGGGTGACAAGCCCTCCACCAAGGCCGCGCTGACCGCGCTCACTGCACTGAGTGACCGCAGCCGTTACCTGGTCGTCCTCGAGCGCAGCGACACCACCACGTGGCTCTCGCTCCGCAACGCCCAGCAGGTTCACATCGTCGCCGTTGACCAGCTCAACACCTACGACGTGCTCGCCAGCGACGACGTGGTCTTCACCCAGGCCGCCTACGAGGCGTTCGTCGCCGGCAAGACCAAGAAGGAGGGCGACAAGTGAGCACCCTGCACAAGGACCACCGCGACATCCTGCTCGCGCCGGTCGTGTCCGAGAAGAGCTACGGCCTGCTCGACGCGAACAAGTACACGTTCGTCGTGCACCCGGACGCCAACAAGACCGAGATCAAGATCGCGGTCGAGAAGATCTTCAACGTGAAGGTGACCTCGGTCAACACCCTGAACCGTCAGGGCAAGACCCGCCGCACGAAGAACGGTCTGGGCAAGCGCAAGGACACCAAGCGCGCCATCGTCAGCCTCGCTGAGGGCCACCGCATCGACATCTTCGGGGGTCCGGTCAACTGACCGGGCGGCTGAAGGCGAAGAAGGACTAAGACAATGGCTATCCGCAAGTACAAGCCGACCACCCCGGGCCGTCGTGGCTCCTCGGTGGCTGACTTTGCCGAGATCACCCGGGACACGCCCGAGAAGTCTCTGACGCGCCCGCTCCCCAAGAAGGGCGGCCGCAACAACCAGGGACGCATCACGACTCGTCACCACGGTGGCGGTCACAAGCGTGCCTACCGCATCATCGACTTCCGTCGCTACGACAAGGACGGCGTGCCGGCCAAGGTCGCTCACATCGAGTACGACCCCAACCGCACCGCCCGCATCGCCCTGCTGCACTACGCGGACGGCGAGAAGCGCTACATCGTGGCTCCCAAGGACCTGTTCCAGGGCACCGTGATCGAGAGCGGTCCGAACTCGGACATCAAGGTCGGCAACAACCTGCCGCTGCGCAACATCCCCGTCGGTACGACCATCCACTGCATCGAGCTCCGCCCCGGCGGCGGTGCGAAGATGGCTCGCTCCGCAGGAAACTCCGCCCAGCTGGTCGCTCGTGAGGGCACCAAGGCCACGCTGCGACTCCCCTCGGGCGAGATGCGCTTCGTCGACGTGCGCTGCCGCGCCACGATCGGCGAGGTCGGCAACGCCGAGCAGTCGAACATCAACTGGGGCAAGGCCGGCCGCATGCGCTGGAAGGGCAAGCGCCCGACCGTTCGTGGTGTCGTCATGAACCCGGTCGACCACCCGCACGGTGGTGGTGAGGGCAAGACGTCCGGTGGACGTCACCCCGTGTCCCCCTGGGGCAAGGCCGAGGGCCGTACGCGCAAGCGCAAGGCCAGCGACTCCCAGATCATCCGTCGCCGCAAGTCCGGCAAGGGTAGGAAGTAACTGAGATGCCTCGTAGCCTGAAGAAGGGTCCCTTCATCGATGGCCACCTCCTCAAGAAGGTGGACGCCGAGAACGAGAAGGGCACGCACAACGTCATCAAGACGTGGTCCCGTCGGTCCATGATCCTGCCGGCCATGATTGGCCACACGATCGCGGTCCACGACGGACGCAAGCACGTTCCCGTGTTCGTGACCGACTCGATGGTCGGCCACAAGCTCGGCGAATTTGCCCCCACCCGCACTTACCGCGGGCACGTGAAGGAAGACCGGAAGGGTCGCCGTCGCTGACGCGGCGGAGACCAGAAACTGGAGATAACGAGCAATGAGCGTTACTGAGCGCGTGCGCACCAGCGCCCGCCGCGAGTCGCTGCTCGGCGACCAGCCGGGAGCCTTCGCGAGCGCGCGATTCGTCCGCATCACCCCCATGAAGGCTCGCCGTGTCGTCGACATGGTCCGCGGCCTTCCCGTCGAAGAGGCCCTGGCGCTGCTGCAGTTCGCACCGCAGGCCGCCTCCGAGACCGTCTACAAGGTGCTGGAAAGCGCCGTCGCGAACGCAGAGACCACCGAAGGCCTCAAGGCTGCCGACCTGGTTCTCTCCGTCGCGATGGTCGACGAGGGCCCCACCATGAAGCGGTGGCGTCCCCGTGCGCAGGGTCGTGCGACCCGGATCAACAAGCGCACCAGCCACATCACCCTGGTTGTCCAGCCGGCTGATGTTGCCGCCACCAGGAACGGAAAGGGTGCCTGATGGGCCAGAAGATCAACCCGAACGGCTTCCGCCTCGGTATCTCGACGGACCACAAGTCCCGTTGGTATGCCGACAAGCTGTACAAGTCGTACGTCGGTGAAGACGTCAACATCCGCAAGCTGCTCTCCAAGGGCATGGAGCGGGCCGGTATCTCCAAGGTCGAGATCGAGCGCACCCGTGACCGCGTACGTGTGGACATCCACACCGCGCGTCCCGGCATCGTGATCGGTCGTCGAGGCGCCGAGGCCGACCGCATCCGTGGCGAGCTCGAGAAGCTCACCGGCAAGCAGGTGCAGCTGAACATCCTCGAGGTCAAGAACCCCGAGGTCGACGCGCAGCTGGTCGCCCAGGGCGTGGCCGAGCAGCTGACCGGTCGTGTGCAGTTCCGACGCGCCATGCGCAAGGCCATGCAGACCGCGATGCGTTCCGGTGCCAAGGGCATCCGGATCCAGTGCTCGGGTCGACTCAACGGGGCAGAGATGTCGCGTACCGAGTTCTACCGCGAGGGTCGCGTTCCGCTGCACACCCTGCGTGCCGACATCGACTACGGCTTCTACGAGGCCAAGACGACCTTCGGTCGCATCGGTGTCAAGGTCTGGATCTACAAGGGTGAGGTCTCCGGCACGCGTGCCGAGCGCCAGGCCCAGCAGGCCGCCCGCGCCGGTGCTCCCGGTCGCGGCGGGGCTCGTCCCGCCCGTGGCGGCGAGCGCCCGAACCGTGGCTCGCGCGGCGACCGTGCACCCCGCAACGAGGCCCCCGCGGCCGCTGAGGCTGCTCCGGCAGCCGAGGCTCCGGCTGCAGAGGCTGCACCTACCGGACAGGAGGGCTGAGCTCCATGTTGATGCCCCGTCGTGTCAAGCACCGCAAGCAGCACCACCCCAAGCGGACCGGTGTTGCCAAGGGTGGCACGAAGCTCGCCTTCGGCGACTTCGGCATCCAGGCGGTTGAGGGCCACTACGTGACCAACCGCCAGATCGAGTCGGCGCGTATCGCGATGACCCGTCACATCAAGCGAGGCGGAAAGGTCTGGATCAACATCTACCCGGACCGCCCGCTGACCAAGAAGCCTGCCGAGACCCGCATGGGTTCCGGTAAGGGTTCACCCGAGTGGTGGGTCGCGAACGTCAAGCCCGGCCGCGTCATGTTCGAACTTTCCGGTGTCACTGAGGAAGTTGCCCGCGAGGCCATGCGCCGCGCGATGCACAAGCTCCCCATGAAGTGCCGGTTCATTTCCCGCGAGGCCGGTGAATTCTGATGAGCGAGAAGTTGAGCGCTGTAGCGCTGGACGACCTGAATGCAGGTGACCTCGAGAGCAAGCTCCGCGAGGCCAAGGAAGAACTGTTCAACCTCCGGTTCCAGGCCGCTACCGGCCAGCTGGAGAACAACAGCCGCCTGCGCACGGTCAAGAAGGACATTGCCCGGATCTACACCGTGGTGCGTGAGCGCGAGCTCGGAATTCGTACTGCCCCGGGTGCCGAGAACAAGGAAGAGGCCACCGCATGAGCGAGAACTCAGTGCAGCGGAACGCCCGTAAGGTCCGCGAGGGCCTGGTCGTCAGCGACAAGATGGACAAGACGATCACCGTCGCCGTCGAGGACCGTGTCAAGCACGCCCTCTACGGCAAGGTCATGCGTCGGACCTCCAAGCTGAAGGCCCACGACGAGGAGAACTCCTGCGGCATCGGCGACCGGGTCCTGATCATGGAGACCCGTCCGCTGTCCGCGACCAAGCGCTGGCGTCTGGTCGAGGTCCTCGAGAAGGCCAAGTGACCTCTCGCCCGACCCGGCGAACAACGATTTCCAACCACTAGTTCGGCAAGGCTCGCCCGCCTGAGAAGACGGCGAGAACCAGCTCGACAACCAGGAGAAACCAATGATCCAGCAGGAGTCGCGACTCGGTGTCGCTGACAACACCGGTGCGAAGGAGATCCTTTGCATCCGTGTTCTCGGCGGCTCGGGTCGTCGCTACGCCGGTATCGGCGACGTCATCGTCGCCACCGTCAAGGACGCGAACCCCGGTGGCAACGTGAAGAAGGGTGACGTCGTCAAGGCCGTCGTCGTGCGTACCAAGAAGGAACGCCGGCGCCCCGACGGTTCCTACATCAAGTTCGATGAGAATGCCGCCGTCATCCTGAAGGCTGACGGTGAGCCCCGAGGAACCCGCATCTTCGGCCCCGTGGGCCGCGAGCTGCGCGAGAAGAAGTTCATGAAGATCATCTCTCTCGCGCCGGAGGTGCTCTGATGGCTAAGAAGGCACCCAGCATGAACATCAAGAAGGGCGACACCGTCAAGGTGATCGCAGGCAAGGACAAGGGCGCAACCGGGAAGGTCATCAAGGTGCTCCGCGAGGACCACCGCGTGATCGTCGAAGGTGTGAACCGCATCAAGCGTCACACCAAGGTCGTCAACGACGGTTCGGGCAGCACCGGTGGCATCATCACCGCTGAGGCTCCGATCCACGTCTCGAACGTCATGCTGGTGGAGGGTGACGGCGTCACCCGCGTCGCATTCCGTCGCGACGACGTGACCAAGCGTCGTGCCGACGGCTCGACGTACGCTGCCCAGCGCAGCGTCCGCGTGTCCCGTACGACCGGGAAGGAGATCTGAGATGGCCGAGACCCCGCGTCTGAAGACCCGTTACCGCGAGGAGATCGTCCCCGCGCTCACGGCTGAGTTCGAGATCAAGAACATCATGCAGGTCCCCGGTCTGACGAAGATCGTGGTCAACATGGGTGTCGGCGAGGCTGCTCGTGACTCGAAGCTCATCGAAGGTGCCGTCAAGGACCTGACCGCCATCACGGGCCAGAAGCCCCTGGTGACCAAGGCCCGCAAGTCGATCGCGCAGTTCAAGCTGCGTGAAGGCATGCCGATCGGCGCGCACACCACCCTGCGCGGTGACCGCATGTGGGAGTTCCTGGACCGCCTGCTGTCCCTGGCCCTTCCCCGTATCCGCGACTTCCGCGGTCTCAACCCGAACCAGTTCGACGGCCGTGGCAACTACACGTTCGGTCTCACCGAGCAGGTCATGTTCCACGAGATCGACCAGGACAAGATCGACCGCTCGCGCGGTATGGACATCACCCTGGTGACCACCGCCACCAACGACGCCGAAGGCCGCGCGCTGCTCAAGCAGCTCGGCTTCCCGTTCAAGGAGAACTGACATGGCGAAGACTGCTCTGAAGGTGAAGGCGGCCCGCAAGCCCAAGTTCGCTGTCCGCGGTTACACCCGCTGCCAGCGCTGTGGCCGGCCGAAGGCTGTCTACCGCAAGTTCGGCCTGTGCCGCATCTGCCTGCGGGAGATGGCGCACCGGGGCGAGCTGCCCGGTGTGACCAAGTCCTCCTGGTGACCACCTTCCACTGAACAACAACCGCTGAAGGTCGACTCCTCCCCTCGGGGCGGGTCGAAACCACAGAGAGAAAGGGCCGAGACGGCCATGACCATGACTGACCCGATCGCAGACATGCTTACTCGTCTGCGCAACGCCAACCAGGCGTTCCACGATGACGTTTCAATGCCGTACAGCAAGTTGAAGGCTGGCGTCGCTGAGATCCTCAAGCAGGAGGGTTACATCACCTCCTTCGAGGTCGCCGAGCCCAAGGAGGGTGAGGTGGGCAAGACGCTCCACATCGCTCTCAAGTTCGGCCGCAACCGTGAGCGCTCCATCGTCGGCATCCGCCGCATCAGCAAGCCCGGTCTCCGGGTGTACGCCAAGAGCACGGGCCTGCCCAAGGTGCTCGGTGGCTTTGGTGTCGCGATCATCTCGACGAGCCAGGGCCTCCTGACCGACCGCCAGGCACACCAGAAGGGCGTAGGTGGGGAAGTCCTCGCCTACGTCTGGTAACGACGAGACCGAGAGAGGAAACAAGCAATGTCGCGTATTGGCAAGCTCCCCATCACGGTCCCGTCCGGCGTCGATGTCGCCATCGACGGCGACCTGGTGACCGTCAAGGGACCCAAGGGCACCCTGAACCACACCATCCCCGCCCCGATCAGCATCGTGAAGGGCGAGGACGGCGTCCTCGAGGTGCAGCGCCCCAACGACGATCGTGAAGCTCGTTCGTTGCACGGCCTGACCCGCACCCTGATCAACAACATGGTGATCGGCGTGACCGAGGGTTACGAGAAGAAGCTCGAGATCGTCGGTGTCGGTTACCGAGTTCTCCCCAAGGGCCCGACCAAGCTGGAGTTCCAGCTCGGTTACTCGCACTCCATCGTGTTCGACGCCCCCGAAGGCATCACCTTCACCACCGACGGCCCGACCAAGCTCGGCGTCGTGGGCATCGACAAGCAGGCGGTCGGAGAGACCGCCGCGAAGATTCGCAAGCTCCGCAAGCCCGAGCCGTACAAGGGCAAGGGCGTGCGTTACGCCGGCGAGCAGGTCCGCCGCAAGGTCGGAAAGGCTGGTAAGTGATTCATGGCTATCTCGCTGTCGAACAACAAGCACACCTCAAGCCGGGTTCGTTCCCGTCTGCGTCGTCAGATGCGTGGCCGCAAGAAGATCTCGGGTACGCCTGAGCGTCCTCGTCTGGTCGTGACCCGCTCTGCGAAGCACATCTCCGTCCAGGTCGTCGACGACCTGGTCGGCAAGACCCTCGCCTATGCCTCGACGATGGAGGCCGACGTGCGCTCCCTCACCGCGGACAAGACCGAGAAGTCCAAGAAGGTCGGGCAACTCGTCGCCGAGCGCGCCAAGGCCGCCGGTGTCGAGAACGTGGTCTTCGACCGCGCTGGCAACAAGTACCACGGGCGCATTGCAGCCCTGGCCGACGCCGCCCGTGAGGGCGGCCTCGCCTTCTGATGGCACGACAAGCAACAGAGAGAAGAGGAAGAGTCTCATGAGCGGAGCCCAGCGCGGTCAGCGCGGTGGCGGCACCCAGTCCGGTGGTCGTAACCGTGACGGACGCCGCGACCAGAGCGCCGACAAGACTGCCTACATCGAGCGCGTCGTTGCGATCAACCGTGTCGCCAAGGTCGTGAAGGGTGGTCGTCGCTTCAGCTTCACCGCCCTCGTGATCGTCGGTGACGGTGACGGTCTCGTCGGCGTCGGCTACGGCAAGGCAAAGGAAGTTCCCGCGGCGATCGCCAAGGGTGTGGAGGAAGCGAAGAAGTCCTTCTTCAAGGTTCCCCGCATCCAGGGCACCATCCCGCACCCGGTCCAGGGCGAGAAGGCGGCTGGCGTCGTCATGCTCCGTCCTGCCGCTCCCGGTACCGGTGTCATCGCTGGTGGTCCGGTGCGTGCAGTCCTGGAGTGCGCCGGCATCCACGACGTCCTGAGCAAGTCGCTCGGGTCGTCCAACCAGATCAACATCGTTCACGCGACCGTCAAGGCGCTGCAGATGCTTGAGGAGCCCGAGGCAGTTGCTTCACGTCGTGGTCTCACGGTCGAGCAGGTCACCCCTGCCGCGATCCTGAGGGCCCGCGCGGAGGTGGCTTCCTGATGGCACAGCTCAAGGTCCAGCAGTTGCGAGGCCTCGTCGGTCTCAAGCAGAACCAGCGCGACACCCTGCGTACGCTCGGGCTCAAGCGCATCGGTGACGTCGTCGTGAAGGAAGACCGCCCGGAGATCCGTGGCATGGTCAACACCGTCCGTCACCTCGTGACGGTTGAGGAGGTGGAGTGACATGAGCGCTCTCAAGCTGCACCACCTTCGTCCCGCCAAGGGTGCCAAGACCGCCAAGACCCGTGTGGGTCGTGGTGAGGCATCCAAGGGTAAGACCGCTGGTCGCGGTACCAAGGGTACGAAGGCTCGTTACCAGGTTCCGGTCGCCTTCGAAGGTGGCCAGATGCCGATCCACATGCGTCTCCCCAAGTTGAAGGGGTTCCGCAACCCGTTCAAGGTGGAGTTCCAGGTCGTGAACCTGGACCGCATCAACGACCTGTTCCCCGAGGGTGGCACCGTCACCGTCGAGGATCTGGTCGCCAAGGGTGCGGTTCGCAAGAACCAGCCGGTCAAGGTCCTCGGCCAGGGCGAGATCTCCGTCGCGGTGCAGGTCTCCGTCGACGCAGCGTCCGCTTCGGCCAAGACGAAGATCGAGGCCGCCGGTGGCAGCCTCACCCTCGTCTGAGGCGATCGACCAGTAGTGGTGCAGGGCCCGTTTCCACTTCGGTGGGGGCGGGCCCTGTCCCGTTCATCGCCGACTCCCTGCCCACGTACGGGGCCGGGATCGCGTTCCTGTGGATCGAGGTGGCATGATCTGCGATGGACTCCTGCCGCTGTACGTGCCCCGGCGCGAGCCCGGCCGCGATCCATCGCAGCCACGGGGCGTAGCGTCCGCTGCAGCCGCTTGTTGACCTGAAAGAGGTAGTACCTTGCTCGGCGCCTTCGCCAACGCCTTCCGTACGCCGGACCTGCGGCGGAAACTGCTCTTCGTCCTGATGATCATCGCGATCTTCCGGTTCGGGTCGCAGCTTCCTGCACCGGGCGTCGACGTGGCCAACGTCCAGTCGTGCCTCGACAGTCAGAGCGACGACGGGGTCTACGCCCTCATCAACATGTTCTCCGGCGGAGCGCTGCTCCAGTTGACCGTGTTCGCGCTGGGCATCATGCCGTACATCACCGCCAGCATCATCCTGCAGTTGCTCGTCGTGGTCATTCCGCGGCTCGAGACGTTGAAGAAGGACGGCCAGGCAGGTCAGGCGAAGATCACCCAGTACACGCGTTACCTCACGCTCGGCCTGGCGGTCCTGCAGGGGACCGGCATCGTGGCGCTCGCACGCAGTGGTGACCTCCTGCAGTGCAACCTCCCGCTGCTGCACAGCCAGGGCACGGCCACCTTCCTGATGCTGGTCATCACGATGACCGCAGGCACGGCCGTGATCATGTGGTTCGGTGAGTTGATCACCGACCGCGGCGTCGGCAACGGCATGTCGATCCTCATCTTCTGCCAGGTCGTCGCGACCTTCCCGTCGTCGCTGTGGCAGGTGCGGGTCACCCAGGGCTGGGTGACCTTCGTGATCGTCCTGGTCATCGGTCTGGCGATCGTGCTGGGTGTCATCTTCATCGAGCAGGCGCAACGCCGGATCCCGGTGCAGTACGCCCGCCGCATGGTTGGCCGCAAGATGTTCGGCGGTTCCTCGACCTACATCCCGCTCAAGGTCAACCAGGCCGGCATCATCCCGGTCATCTTCGCCTCGTCGTTGCTCTACCTGCCGGCGATGGCCGTGTCGTTCTCCGGGGAGAACTCGAACAACCCGGTGATGGAGTTCGTCCGTCTCTACCTCGTCGGTGGCGACCACCCGATCTACATGGCGCTGTACTTCGCCATGATCATCTTCTTCACCTACTTCTACGTCTCGATCACCTTCAGCCCCGAAGAGGTCTCGGACAACATGAAGAAGTACGGCGGCTTCATCCCCGGCATCCGGGCCGGAAAGCCCACCCAGGACTACCTCTCCTACGTCCTGTCCCGCATCACCTTCCCCGGCTCGCTCTACCTCGGCCTGATCGCCCTGATCCCGCTGGTCGCCTTCGCCGCGATCGGTGCCAACCAGAACTTCCCGTTCGGTGGTACGTCCATCCTGATCATGGTCGGCGTCGCCCTCGACACGGTGAAGCAGATCGAGAGCCAGCTCCAGCAGCGCAACTACGAAGGGTTCCTGAAGTAAATGCGACTCATCATCATGGGCCCTCCCGGAGCCGGCAAGGGCACCCAGGCGACCTTCATCGCCGAGAAGTACGGGATCCCTGCCATCTCGACGGGGGACATCTTCCGCGCCAACGTCTCCGCGGGCACGCCCCTCGGCCTGGAGGCCAGGCGCTTCATGGACGCCGGCGAGTACGTCCCTGACGAGGTCACCAACTCGATGGTCCGCAACCGGATCGCCGAGAACGACGCCGCAACCGGCTTCCTGCTCGACGGCTACCCGCGTACGGTCGCCCAGGTGGCCGAGCTCGACGGCATGCTGAGCGACGCAGGCGTCGCCCTGGACGCTGCGGTGGTGCTGACCGTCGACCCCGAGGCGATCGTCCAGAGGTTGTTGCACCGGGCCTCCATCGAGAACCGCGCCGATGACACCGAAGAGGTCATCCGACGCCGTCAGGAGATCTACGGCGAGCAGACCGCTCCGTTGATCGACGTCTACCGCGAGCGTGGACTGCTGGTCGAGGTCGACGGCATGGGTCAGGTCGACGAGGTCACCGAGCGCGTGCTCGAGGCGATCAGCGACACCGGCCGGGGCTGACGGAGCGACTCATGGGCTTCCGCGACCGGGGTGTCGAGATCAAGACTCCCGAGCAGATCGCCACGATGCGTGCCGCGGGGCTCCTGGTCGGCCAGACCCTGGAGTTGTTGCGGGCGTCGGTGCGCGCCGGTGTCACGACCGGTGAGCTGGACGCGATCGCGGAGGACAACATTCGCTCCGGGGGAGGGGTGCCCTCCTTCAAGGGGTACAGCACGCCACCGTTCCCGGCCTCGATCTGCGCCTCGGTCAACGACCAGGTGGTGCATGGCATCCCCGGAGCTCGAGAGCTGGTCGACGGCGACATCATCTCCATCGACTGCGGTGCGATCGTGGACGGTTGGCACGGCGACGCCGCCATCACCGTTGCCGTCGGCAGCATCCCGGACGAGGTCCAGGAGCTGATGGACGTCACCGAGGAGAGCCTGTGGCGAGGCATCGCCAGTGCGCGTCTGGGTGGTCGGGTGACCGACATCAGCCACGCCGTCGAGTCGTACGTCCGGTCCCGCGGCAACTACGGCATCCTTGAGGACTACACCGGCCACGGCATCGGGACCCAGATGCACCAGCCGCCGAACGTGCCCAACTTCGGTCGCCCCGGGCGCGGGCCCAAGTTGGTGCGCGGCCTCGCCCTCGCCGTGGAGCCCATGATCGCGCTGGGGTCTGCCGAGACGTTGCTCGAGGACGACGAGTGGACCGTGTCGATGGCGGACGGCGCTCCGGCCGCCCACTTCGAGCACACGTTCACCCTGACGCCCACCGGCGCCTGGGTGCTGACCGCCCTGGACGGCGGAGAATCGAAGTTGGCCGAGCTTGGCGTTCCCTTCGGTGGCTCCTGACCCAGCCTGCCCGGTCCGCAGGGCGTGAGCTCCGGCCGCTGCCGCGATTGGGAAATGTTGACCAGACCCTCTAGTCTGGTTAATCGGCCCAACGTGGGCATGCTTGCTGGCGCCTGATGGCTGTCCTGAGCCCGGAACGGGTGAAGGGAAGTGGGTCCAGCAGCAGCTTCACGAGGTCCACCCCGCGGGACTTCTGCGGGGGAGGTTCCCGGGCCACGGTAGACAACAGATCAACAGATTGTGGAGGACATGCCGAAGAAAGAAGGCGTGATCGAGCTCGAGGGCACCATCACTGAGGCCCTGCCGAATGCCATGTTCCGCGTTGAGCTGAGCAATGGCCACAAGGTGCTCGCCCACATCAGCGGCAAGATGCGCCAGCACTACATCCGAATCCTCCCTGAGGACCGGGTAGTGGTGGAGCTGTCGCCGTACGACCTCACGCGAGGTCGGATCGTCTACCGCTACAAGTAACCAGCCGAAATCAAGAAAGGGCCTCCCTGTGAAGGTCAAGCCCAGCGTCAAGGCCATCTGCGACAAGTGCAAGGTCATTCGTCGTCACGGTCGCGTCATGGTCATCTGCGAGAACCCGCGGCACAAGCAGCGCCAGGGCTGATGACGCGGTGACCCTCGTGTCACCGCTCTTGCACCAAGTAGCACCACCAATCGTGATCGCTAGCTCCTGACTCGTCAGGTGCGAATCACCTCCGGCGCAGCGGCCGGAGCCCAGTTTCGTCAGGTCCGCCTGGCGAGTGGCGCTGGGACGCGACACGAATGACACCGTTGCGAACAACCCGAAGGGATCGCCAAGAACCATGGCACGCCTCGCTGGTGTTGACCTCCCGCGCGACAAGCGCATCGAGATCGCACTCACCTACATCTACGGCATCGGCCGTACCCGTTCCCAGCAGCTGCTCGCCGCAACCGGGGTTGACCCGAACGCTCGCGTGCACACGTTGGGTGACGAGGAGCTGGTCAAGCTTCGCGACGAGATCGACGCCAACTTCAAGATCGAGGGTGACCTCCGTCGTGAAGTCCAGGCTGACATCCGCCGCAAGATCGAGATCGGCAGCTACCAGGGTCGCCGCCACCGCATGGGCCTCCCGGTCCGCGGCCAGCGCACCAAGACCAACGCCCGTACCCGCAAGGGTCCGAAGCGGACTGTCGCCGGCAAGAAGAAGAAGTGACGCCTGCGCCTCAGGCGCACCGCTGATCGTCTTCCCGAAGCTTTTCGACCAGAACCTCAACAGGAGTTACTGAATGCCTCCCAAGAGCCGCGCGACCAAGGTCCGCCGCAAGGAGAAGAAGAACGTCGCTCAGGGCGAAGCCCACATCAAGAGCACGTTCAACAACACCATCGTCACGATCACCGACCCCACGGGTGCGGTGATTTCCTGGGCCTCTGCCGGCACCGTCGGCTTCAAGGGCTCCCGGAAGTCCACTCCGTTCGCCGCACAGATGGCTGCCGAGGCAGCCGGCCGTCGCGCGATGGAGCACGGCATGAAGAAGATCGACGTCTTCGTCAAGGGCCCCGGCTCTGGTCGCGAGACGGCGATCCGCTCCCTGGGTGCGATCGGCCTCGAGGTCGGCACCATCCAGGACGTCACGCCTGCCCCGCACAACGGCTGCCGCCCGCCCAAGCGCCGTCGCGTCTGAGCCTTCTGGCCCAGACCTACACGAGACTTCCAAGGAGACTTTGAACAATGGCCCGCTATACCGGCCCCATGACCAAGAAGTCGCGCCGCCTCGGTGTCGACCTCGTCGGAGGCGACGAAGCTTTCGAGCGTCGCCCGTACCCCCCCGGCCAGCACGGCAAGGGACGTATCAAGGAGTCCGAGTACCTGCTCCAGCTCCGTGAGAAGCAGAAGGCTCGCTTCTCGTACGGCATTCTGGAGAAGCAGTTCCACCGTTACTACGTGGAGGCCTCGCGCCGCCAGGGCAAGACCGGTGACAACCTGCTGCAGCTGCTCGAGACCCGTCTCGACAACGTCGTCTACCGTGCCGGCTTCGCCCGCACCCGCCGCCAGGCGCGCCAGCTGGTCGTTCACGGCCACTTCAAGGTGAACGGCAAGAAGGTCGACATCCCGTCCTTCCAGGTCAGCGCCTACGACGTCATCGACGTCCGCGAGAAGTCGCTGGAGACCACCCCGTTCATCGTGGCTCGCGAGACCCACGGCGAGCGCGTCGTCCCCGCATGGCTCGAGGCGGTTCCGTCGCGCATGCGCATCCTGGTCCACCAGGTGCCGACCCGCGCACAGATCGACCTCCCCGTGCAGGAGCAGCTCATCGTCGAGTTCTACTCGAAGAAGTAATGCTTGACCTGTCGACCGCCCTCCGGGGCGGTCGGCGGGGCACGACCACGCAACTCCTTCCTCGTCACTGCAGTTCGGACCTGTCATATGGTGGGTGGGTCCGGAAAGGACATAATCAGTGCTTATCGCTCAGCGCCCGACCCTGTCGGAAGAATCCGTTGACGAGTTCCGTTCGCGGTTCGTCATCGAACCGCTGGAGCCCGGCTTCGGTTACACGCTCGGCAACTCGCTGCGTCGTACCCTGCTCTCCTCCATCCCGGGAGCTTCGGTCACCAGCATCAAGATCGACTCGGTTCTCCACGAGTTCTCAACCGTGGAGGGCGTCACCGAGGACGTCACCGAGATCATCCTGAACCTCAAGGGTCTGGTCGTCTCCTCGGAGCACGACGAGCCCGTCACCATGTACCTGCGCAAGTCTGGTGCCGGTGCCGTCACGGCTGCCGACATCACGCCGCCCGCCGGCGTCGAGGTGCACAACCCCGATCTCGTCATCGCCACGCTGTCCGACTCGGGCAAGCTGGAGATGGAGCTGGTCGTGGAGCGTGGCCGCGGCTACGTCTCCGCCGTCCAGAACAAGGGTGGCGACAACGAGATCGGCCGCATGCCGGTCGACTCGATCTACAGCCCCGTGCTGAAGGTGACCTACAAGGTCGAGGCCACCCGAGTCGAGCAGCGCACCGACTTCGACAAGCTCGTCATCGACGTCGAGACGAAGCCGTCGATCCGTCCCCGCGACGCGATCGCCTCGGCCGGCAAGACCTTGGTCGAGCTCTTCGGCCTGGCCCGTGAGCTGAACGTCGAGGCCGAGGGCATCGACATCGGCCCCTCGCCGGTCGACGAGCAGTTGGCTGCCGACCTCGCCCTTCCGGTCGAGGACCTGCAGCTCACGGTTCGTTCGTACAACTGCCTCAAGCGCGAGGGCATCCACACCGTGGGTGAGCTCATCGGTCGCTCGGAGCAGGACCTGCTCGACATCCGCAACTTCGGTGCGAAGTCGATCGACGAAGTCAAGGCCAAGCTGGTCGAGATGGGTCTGTCCCTCAAGGACAGCGCGCCCGGCTTCGACCCGCACGCGGCCCTGGCTGCGTACGGCGATGACGACGACGACACCTTCGTCGAGGACGAGCAGTACTGATCAGATCAATCGCCCCGGGGGCATTCGCCCCCGGGACCATCTGTCCCGGTACCTGACACGGCCGGGAAGAAATGAGTAGACACGATGCCTACCCCGAAGAAGGGCGCCCGCCTCGGCGGCAGCCCCGCTCACCAGCGCCTGATCCTGGCGAACCTTGCCACCCAGCTCTTTGAGCACGGTCGTATCACCACGACCGAGACGAAGGCTCGCGTGCTGCGTCCGCACGCCGAGAAGCTGATCACCAAGGCCAAGAAGGGTGACCTGCACAACCGTCGCGAGGTCCTCAAGACCATCCGCGACAAGGGTGTCGTGCACCACCTCTTCACCGAGATCGCTCCGACCTTCGCCGAGCGTCCGGGTGGCTACACCCGGATCACGAAGATCGGTCCCCGCAAGGGTGACAACGCGCCCATGGCCGTGATCGAGCTCGTGACCGAGGCGTACTCGCCGAAGGCCCCGTCGACCAAGAAGACCCAGGCTGCTGCCCCGGCTCCGGTCGAAGAGGTCGAGACGGTCGAGGAGGCCCCTGAGGCCACCGACGCCGAGGCAACGGAGACCGAAGCAACGGAGACCGAGGCCCCTGAGGCTGACGCCCCCGAGGCCGAGGCCCCTGAGGCTGGGACGACCGAGGCTGCGGCCGAGGAGGGCGACAAGGCCTGAGGCCTTCTCACCTGCACCACGTCACGAAGCCCGTCACCTGCACTGCAGGTGACGGGCTTCGTCGTTGAACAGACTGTGAGCGCACGCCAGAGGCCAGGACCGAGACGGTTGGCGCAGAGACACAAGGCACAAGGCAGAAGGCAGCAAGATGCAGGAGGCGCTCAGCCCGAGTGCAGGGCTGCCCGCGCCCCGCGGAGCCGGGTCTCGCCGATGTCGGCCTGGACGCCGGCCAGGTAGCCGTCGCGGATCCCGGAGCCCGAGAGGGTGCGAGGGCGGGCCTGTTGGGCCAGTGGATAGGCACCCCGCAGGGATGCCTCCACTTCGACGGACCGATCAGCGAGGACCAGGCCGGTGGCTCGTCCGCCCTGGGTGGTGCGATCGGCGGCAGTCTCCTGGGCGCGGGCCTCGGCCTCGGCCAGCCTGCGCGAGATCGACATCCGGAACCCTGCCTGCCACGACCGGCGGAAGGCGGCCTTGTGCTCCCACGCGGGCACCGGAGTGGTCGCGAGACGTTGCGTGGACTGCATCAGGAGACTGGTGAAGAGCAGATCGGTGCGCGCGAGATCGGACTCGTGGCCGAAGAGGTGCACGGAGAACTCGGTCGGCGTGTCCGGCGCGCTGCGTCGGCGCAGCACGGCTCGGCAGCGCAGCCCGAGGGCGATGTCGCAGAGCAGTTGGGCCTTGTCGCGGGCATACGGCGCATCCAGCTTCACCACGCGGTCAGCGACTCGGTCGCTCCCGGGGGCGTCCGCCGCGAGCAGTGCCGCATCTATGCCGTAGTCGGCGATCAGTTGCGCGGCCTTGGCCGTGTAGGTCTCCGCCTCCTGGGGACTGGAGGCGGCATCTTCGGCCTTGGCCAGCAACTTGCGGATCTTCGCGAGCATCGGACCGGACTGGGACATCGAACCGGACTGGGACATCGAACCGTACTGGGACATCGGATCAGGCTGGGACATCGGCGGCTCCGGGGTGGAAGGGGTCGTGTGCCGTGAACCCTGCCAGAGGTGGCCGACAGTCCGAGCTCCCGGATCCACAGCCTGTGTGTGCGATGCCGCCAAGCGTGCACAAGGACAGAGTGACTGACGCGATGGTGTCAGGGGGACCAGTGGGGGTCCCGGCCGATGAAGCCGAGAAGCCGATCCTGCACCGGGGCGGAGTCGGGGACCGGTACCCGCGGGCCGTACTGCCCCGAGGAACGCATCACCTCCTCCATCGACTCCATGCCCCTGAGCAGTTCCTCGGCGAAGCCCGGGTCGAGCTCGAACTCCTGTCCAGTGGCCCGGGCCAGGTCCCAGGAGTGCATGAAGACGTCAGGTGTGTAGAAGCGGTCCACGGCCTCGCCCAGCGTGCAGCTGGGCAGTTGTGGGTGGTGGAAGGAGGAGTCCGCCTGGGCGGGGTCGCCGAGGATGAGTTGCACGGCGTTGCTCTGCTCGGCCCAGGCCAGCGCCGGCGCATCCGTGGCGCTCGTGCGCCGCGTCCAGCCGTAGGGGGAGCCGGCGTGGACGAAGGCCGGGAACCAGGTGGTGAGGTGGTCGATGACTGAGTGGGCCGTCCATCCGACCACCGGACTGGGAGCCTCCCAGTCGCTCACGTGATCCACCAGGGCGGCGAACTGAGCGGCGTACACGCGATGGCGCTCACCGGCTCCGGTGGCCATCACAGTGCGCCACGGGCCAGGAGAGTGTCGAGCTTGAGATAGCCCTCGTTGACCCCGGTGTCCATGCCGGAGGCGAGCATCTGGTCGCGGGCCTCGAACGAGTCGCACAGGGAGAATGCGTGCAGACGCGTACGTCCGCCGCCCAGGTCGGTGAACGTCATCGTCTCGAGCGAGATCGACTCGGGAAAGGGCTCGTAGCAGAACGTCTGGACGATGCGGTTCTCGCTGACGTGGGGGAAGGTGCCGCGGAAGGCGTGCTCGCCGCCGCCCTCGCCACCCTTCTCGACACAGAGGTAGCGGTACGAGCCCAACGGCCGCGCGTCCCACTCCACCACGCGGACGGTCACGGAGTCAGGACCGCACCACTGGACGAAGATCTCGGGATCCAGGTGTGCCCTGCTCAACTGTGCCGCAGTGGCGTTGAAGTCCCGCTCGATGCGGATCGCGGGGACGTCCGGGTCGGCCGTGATCTCGGCCTGTGGGTGGTGCGGCAAGGCAGTGGTGCTCATGATGCTGCTCCTTCGTGGGTGTCGTGTGGGGCGTCGGGGTCAAGGTCCTCGAGGCGGGCCAGGACCGCGTCGAGGCGTTGGTACCTCGCCTCGGCCCGATCGCGGTAACGCTCGATCCACTTGGTCATCAGGTCGAAGACGTCGGCCTCGAGGTGGACCGGACGTCGTTGGGCCTCACGGCTGCGGGTGACGAGGCCGGCGGTCTCGAGGACCTTGAGGTGCTTCGAGACGGCCTGCAGGCTCACGTCGTACGGCTCGGCGAGCTCGCTCAGAGTCTGGTCGCCCTCGGTCAGGCGGGCCACCATGTCGCGCCTGGTGGGGTCCGCGAGCGCGGAGAAGGCCCGGGAGAGTGCGTCAGTCATCGAAGCTCCTTGGTCAACCGTGCGGTTGACTTCAAGGTAGGACCAGGCACCGCCTCATGTCAACCAGTTGGTTGAGAACAATGCTCGGAAGGCTTCTGGGAGGGCCTCTGGGAGGATGGGTGCGTGCGCCTACGGATCGATCTCGCCTATGACGGCACCGACTTCTCCGGTTGGGCCACCCAGCCGCAATTGCGCACGGTCCAGGGCACCCTCGAAGCGGCACTGGCGACGACCCTGCGCATCCCGGCCGCCCGGGTGGTGGTGGCGGGACGTACGGACACCGGGGTGCACGCGCGCGGGCAGGTCGTCCACCTCGACATCGAGGAGTCGGCGGTCGTGGAATCGGCCGGACGCTCGCCCGACGCCCCCACCGACGCCCTGCTGCGTCGGCTCAACGGGATCCTGCCCGGAGACATCAGGGTGCACCGAGTGACGCAGGCCGAGCCCGGTTTCGACGCCCGTTTCTCGGCGATCTGGCGACGCTACTCCTACCGGGTCGCGGACCGCCCCGATCTGGTCGACCCCCTCACCCGACGTCACGTGCTGGCCTGGCCTCGCCCGCTCGACGTCGACGCGATGAACAAGGGCGCCGACCTGCTGATCGGGCTCAAGGACTTCGCCTCCTTCTGCAAGAGGCGCGAGGGGGCCACCACCGTGCGTACGCTCCTGGAGCTGTCCTGGCAGCGCAACAGCGACGGCGCTGCCGAGGCCCGAGTCGTCGCGGACGCGTTCTGCCACAACATGGTGCGCTCCTTGGTCGGCTGCCTGCTGACGGTGGGGGACGGGCGACGCGACCCCGCCTGGGCTGCCGAGGTGATGCAGGCCCGGCGTCGAGACCCGGCCGTGGCCGTCGTCCAGGCGCACGGGTTGTGCCTCGAGGAGGTCGGCTATCCCGAAGGTGAAGAACTGATCGCCCAGTCGACGAGGGCGCGAGCCAGGAGGACCCTGTGAACGAGGACCCTGTGAGCAGAGATCTAGGCAACCAAGACCCAGAGGAACAGGACCCAGAGGAACAGGACCCGGTGAGCACCGAACCAGCCGACAGTGACGAGCAGGACCACTACTTCAACGCGGACCCCAGCGTGCCGTACGCCCGCGAGACGTACACCTGCGAGGTCTGGGGGCACGAACTCGAGCTGATCAGTGGGGCCGGGGTCTTCAGCCGCGGTCACCTCGATCACGCGACCGCGATCCTCTTCCGCGAGCTGGAGCCGCCGCCGATGGGGCAGTTCCTTGACCTCGGGTGCGGGTACGGGCCGATCGGTCTGGCGATCGCCAAGGCAGTCCCGCTGGCCCGGGTGATCGGCGTCGACGTGAACGAGCGCGCGATCGCTCTGGCCAACGACAACGCCAAGGCGCTCGGGGTCGCCGGCACGTTCGCCGCGGTCACGCCGGAGAACGTCCCGAGCGACTACCGGTTCGACGAGATCTGGACCAACCCGCCGATCCGGATCGGCAAGGAGGCCCTCCACGCGTTGCTGCTCACCTGGCTGCCGCGGTTGGCCCCGAACGGGCGCATGGTCAGTGTGGTCGGCAAGCACCTGGGCGCCGACTCGCTGCAGCGGTGGTTGGGGGAGCAGGGATACCCCACCACGCGTCTGGCCAGTCACAAGGGCTTCCGGATCCTCGAGACGCGCCGTGGGAGTGACCTGACGTGACCGGCCACCGGGTCCTCGTCATCGGCGCGGACGGCGCCGGGATGTCGGCCGCCCACCAGATGCTGCGGACCGCCCGCGACCGCGGACGCGAGCTCGCGGTGACGGTGCTCGACGCCGGCCAGCACACGTCGTACTCGGCCTGCGGGATCCCGTACGTCGTCTCCGGTGAAGTGGCAGGCATCGACGACCTCGTGGCCCGCACGGCGCAGGAGCACCGGGCGGCCGGCATCGACCTGCGACTCGGGAGCCGCGTCACCCACCTGGACCTGGAGGCCGGGGTGGCGACCGTCGAGGGCGCGGACCCGGTGGAGTTCGACGAGGTCGTCGTGGCCACCGGCGCCTCACCCGTCATGCCCGCCTGGTCCCGTGGCCCGGCCGGCGAACCCGTTGCAGGAGTCATGCCGGCGAAGGACCTGGACGACGCCGAGGCGTGGGCGAGCCGTTTCGCCGACGGGGCAGGGGAGCGCGTCGTCGTCATCGGCGGCGGCTACATCGGCGTCGAGATGGCGGAGGCCGCGCTGCGTCGTGGGCTCGAGGTCGCCCTGGTGACCCGTTCGCGGGTGTTGAGCACCTTCCACCCCGAGATCTCTGCCCGGGTCACCGCCTCCCTGGTGCGGGCCGGTGTCGAGGTGCACCTGGACAGTGAGGTCGAGGGGCTCGAGGTGCACGAGGGGGTGGTCACCGGCGTACGGGTCGGGAGCGACGTGCTCGCTGCCCACCACGTGGTCGTCGCTTTGGGCGTACGCCCCGCCACGGACTTCCTGGCCCACACGGACCTGCGCCAACCCAACGGCGCCCTCCGCCCGGACGAGCGCGGACAGGTGGCGCCGGGGGTCTGGGCCGCGGGCGACTGCTGCGAGGTGCAGGCGCGTCCTGTCGGGGAGTGGGTGTACGTCCCGTTGGGCACCCACGCCAACAAGCTCGGCCGAGTCGTGGGGGAGAACCTCGCGGGCGGCGACCTTCGCTTCCCCGGAGTGCTGGGCACGGCCATCACGCGCTTCGCGGCGGGTGAGGAGTACATCGAGATCGCTCGCACCGGGGTGTCGACCCGCAACCCGGGCAACATCGCTGACACGTGCGTCAGCCTGGTCACCGAGGGCACCACGATCACGGGCTACATGCCCGGCGCCCCCACGATCACTCTCCTGGTGAGCGCAGACCGGATCACCCGGCGGCTGCTCGCCGTGGAGATCGTCGGAGGTCAGGGCGCGGGCAAACGGATCGACGCCGCCGCTGCGGTGCTGTGGGCGGGTGGGACCGTCGACGACCTCGCCTGGATGGACCTCTCGTACGCACCCCCGGTCGCCACCGCCTGGGAGGTGCTGCAGATCGCGGCCCGTCGGGTGGCCGAGCTGATCGACCACGAGGCCGCTGGCGGCTGAGTCGGCCCCGAGGGCCGGCTCAGCCGCGGCACCTCAGGACCAGCGGGCCAACTCAGCCTTGGCCAGCGAGTTCTTGTGCACCTCGTCGGGACCGTCGGCCAGACGCAGCGTACGGATGCCGGCCAGGCTCATCGCCAGCGGGAAGTCCTGCGACACGCCGCCCGCACCGTGGGCCTGGATGGCCCGGTCGACGATGCCCTGGACGACCCGGGGCGTGGCGATCTTGATCGCCTGGATCTCGGTGTGGGCGCCGCGGTTGCCGACGGTGTCCATCAGCCAGGCGGTCTTCAGCACCAGCAGGCGCAGCTGCTCGATCTCGACGCGGGACTCCGCGATCCAGTCACGCACCACGCCCTGGGCCGAGAGCGGGCGGCCGAAGGCGACCCGGTTGCTGACCCGCTCACACATCAACTCGATGGCACGCTCGGCCACCCCGATCGAGCGCATGCAGTGGTGGATGCGACCCGGTCCCAGGCGGGCCTGGGCCACCGCGAAGCCGCTGCCCTCCTCGCCGATCAGGTTGGTGACGGGGACACGTACGTCGCTGAAGCGCATCTCGGCGTGGCCGCCGTGCTCGTGGTCGTCGTACCCGAAGACGTGCAACGGGCGCACGATCTCCAGCCCGGGGGTGTCGCGTGGCACCAGGACCATCGACTGCTGCCGGTGGCGCGACGCCTCCGGGTCGGTCTTGCCCATCACGATGAAGATCGCGCAGTCGGGGTTGACCGCACCGGTCGTCCACCACTTGCGTCCGTTGATCACGTAGTGGTCGCCGTCGCGCACGATCGAGGTCTCAATGTTGGTGGCGTCGGAGGAGGCGACGTCGGGCTCGGTCATCGCGAAGCCGGAGCGGATCCGGGCCTCCAGCAGTGGCGTGAGCCACCGCTCCTTCTGCTCCGGCGTACCGAAGAGGTGCAGCACCTCCATGTTGCCGGTGTCGGGCGCAGCACAGTTCATCGCGGCCGGCCCGAGGTTGCCGCTGCGGCCACTGATCTCGGCGACCGGGGCGTACTGGAGGTTGGTCAGGCCGCCGCCCACCCCCTCGGTGTCGGCCGAGGCAGGGAGGAAGAGGTTCCACAGGCCGCGGCGGCGCGCCTCGGCCTGCAGGTCGGCGACCACGGGCGTCCGGGTCCACGCGAAGCGGTCGTCCAACCCCTCCAGCTGCTGGGCGAAGACGGGCTCGGCCGGCAGCACGTGCTCGGCCATGAACGAGTTCATCTCGTCGATGAGCTCGCTGGTGCGGGCGTCGAAGGCGAAGTCCATGTCAGTCCTTTCCTGCTGCGGCGCGCAGTCCTGCGGCCAGCAGCGGTTCCACGGCGGAACCGATGGTGTCGAAGCCTCCGCCGACGGTCTGGCCGGCGGCGAAGCGGTGATGGATCCCCTCGAGGATCGCGGCGAGCTTGAAGTGGGCCAGCCCCAGATGGAACTCCATGTGTCCGTGCAACTCGTCGGCGTCCAGGCCGCGAGCGGCGGCGTAGGAGTCGATGAGGGCGCTCGGCGCCGGGTAGCCCGGGGCCGCGCTGACGTCGCTGACGCCCAGCGAGGGAGCGAGCGCCGCCAGACCGTCGTAGACGAGCAGCAGGGCCAGGTCGGTGAGCGGGTCGCCGAGCGTAGACATCTCCCAGTCGACGACCGCCTTGACCGACGGCGTCTCGTCCGACACCACGAGCAGGTTGTCGAGGCGGTAGTCGCCGTGCACGATCGCGCCGGGGGCATCGACCTCGGGGACGTGGGCGACCAGGTGGGCCAACAGGCGGTCGGCGTCGGGCAGCTCCCGGGTCTTCGAGCCCTCCAGTTGCCTGCCCCACCGCTTCACCTGGCGGGCCAGGAAGCCGACGGGTCGACCGAAGTCGCCGAGACCGACAGCCTCCGGCTCCACGGTGTGCAGCCGAGCCAGGACATCGATCATCTCGCCGGTCAACGCGGCGGTGGAGTCGCTCCCGAGGGCATCCAGCTGGGCCGCGTCGCGGTAGGGGACGCCGGCGACCTTCTCCATCACGTAGAAGGTCGCGCCGAGCACGGAGTGGTCCTCGCCGAGCGCGACGGTGCGCGGGACCGGGACCTCGGTGTCGGCGAGCGCGGACATCACGGTGAACTCCCGCGCCATGTCGTGGGCTGTGGCCTGCACGTGACCCAGCGGGGGGCGACGCACGATCCAGGAGGTCTGGCCGTCGCTCACCTCGTAGGTGAGGTTGGACTTGCCGCCGGTGATCAGCGAGGCGGACCAGTCATCGCCGGTGACGGTGCCCTCGGGGACCTGCGTACGGAACCACGCGGCGAAGGCGGCGAGGTCGAGACCGGGGGTGCTCATCGGTTCTCCTGCTTCTGGTCGAGGTGCTGGTCGAGGTGGGCCTGGAGACGGCGCATGCCGGCCAGCCACTGCTCGTTGGCGCCGGCCCGGGCCCGGTAGTAGGCGCCCACCTCCGGGTGCGGCAACACCAGGAACCGGTCGTCGGTCAACGAGTCGACCCACGCACTCGCGACGTCGTCGGGGGTGAGCACGGCGTCGCGGGAGAGCAGCTCCTTGAGGGGGCCTGACTCTTCGTACATCCGCGTCTGCACGCCTTGGGGACAGATGGCCTGCACGACGACGCCGCGGTGTCCGTACGTCGCGGAGAGCCACTCGGCGAACCCGACAGCGGCGTGCTTGGTGGTCGAGTAGGGCGCGGCGCCGAGCATGGTCAGCAGCCCGGCGGCCGAGGCGGTGACGACGAAACGCCCACCGCCCCCTGCCACCCAACCGGGGACCAGCGCTCGCGCGGCCCGCACATGGGCCATCACGTTGACCTCGTGCATCTGCTGCCAGGCAGCGTCGCTGGTGGCGAGGCTGTCGAGAGCGGCGTCGGCGAAGCCGTCACCGGCCACCGAGTCGAGACCGGCGTTGGCGAAGTAGAGGTCGATGCGACCGAGCGCGTCCGTCGCGGTCTCCAGCAGGGCGCGTACGCCCTCCTCGCTGGCGCAGTCGCCCGGAGCCGCGGTGCCCCCGATCTCATCTGCCACGCGCTGGGCCGCGGCGGCGTCGAGGTCGTTGACGACCACTCGGACGCCCTCGGTGGCCAGACGTCGTGCCAGCGCGGCACCGATGCCGTGGCCGGCGCCGGTGACGACGGCACCGAGCCCGACCAAGGAGGTGGGGCCTCCCATCAGACGCCGCCGGTGAGCGTGAGACCGCCGTCGAGCACGAGCGTCTGCCCGGTCATCCACCCGGCGTCGTCGGAGAGCAGGAAGGCGACGGCGCTGCCGATGTCCTCAGGGAGCCCCAGCCGCTTCAGCGGGTACGCCGCAGCGACCTCCTCCTCGCGGCCCTCGTACAGGGCGCTGGCGAAGCGGGTCTTCACCACCGCGGGCGCGACGCCGTTGACCCGGACGTCGGGGCCGAGCTCGACGGCCAGGGACTCGGTGAGGCTGCGCAGGGTGGCCTTGCTGGCGCCGTACATGGCGATCCCGGGGGCGGGCTTGACCCCGGCGACCGACGAGACGTTGACGACGGCTCCGCCGTGCTCCTTCATCCAGGCGCGGTGGGCCTCCTGGACCCAGGCCAGCGCGGCGACGGCGTTGGTGTCGAGGATCTTGCGGGCCACGTCGAGGTCGAGGTCGACCAGCGGGCCGTACGCCGGGTTGATCCCGGTGTTGTTGACGAGCAGGTCAAGGCTGCCGAAGGTCTCGATGGTGCGCGTGACCACCTCCGTACGGTGCTCGGGGTCACTCGCGCTCCCGGCGATGCCGAGCGCGTGCTCGGGGCCGCCCAGGGTCTCCACGGCTTCGGCCAGGGCCTCGGCCTTGCGGGCCGTGACGACCACCTTGGCGCCCTCCTCGACCAGTCGTCGGGCGACACCCAGACCGATCCCGCGACTTGCTCCGGTGATGATGGCGACCTTGCCGCTGAGTCCTCGCACTGCTCTTCTCCTGGCTGTCGGGGCTCCCACAGGGTGCCCGTGATCACGTTGCGCATAAGTGAGCGCTTGCTTAGGATACCGACATGGCAATTGGAGTCAATGGGCGTTCGGCTGACGACGCGGGACCGGGCGAGAGGGCGCGCCAGCGTCTCTTCGACGCCGCTGTGGAGGCGTTCGCGGAAAAGGGCTTCCACGGCACCACGACCCGCGACATCGCCACCGCCGCCCAGATGAGCCCCGCGGCTCTCTACGTGCACCACCGCTCCAAGGAGGACCTGCTCCACCAGGTCTCGTTGGCCGGGCACCTCGAAGTGCTCGCCCTGTGCCGCCACGCGATCGCTGCGCACGATGCTCCGACCGACCAACTGCAGAAGTTCGTCGTCGACTTCGCACGCCACCATGCGCGCAACCACACGATGGCGCGGATCGTGAACTACGAACTCAACTCCCTCAACGCTGAGCACCGCGTCGAGATCATGGAGCTCCGGGCAGAGATGGACGGACTGATGCGCGATCTGGTCCAGCGCGGCGCCGACTCAGGAGTCTTCGACGTCGTGTCCCCGGCGATGACGTCAGCGGCCCTGTTGTCGCTCGGCATCGACGTCGCGCGCTGGTACGACGAGCGCGGGGGCTGGACCCCTGACCAGGTCGCCGAGCACTACCGCGTGCTGGCGTTGCGGATGGTCGGCGCCGAGCCTCGACCGTGACGTCGGTGGGGGCCGCGATCCAGGGTCTCCGCCAGCAGGGCACTCACCTGGAGAGTCCCGTGGTCAGGATGCGTCCGACTCGAGCTTGATGCTCAGCGTCTGCTCGTCGTCTCCGCGGACGAAGGTCACCTCGACCTCGTCGCCGGGACGGTAACTGCGCACGGTCGCCACGAGGTCGTCGGCGCTGTCGATCATCGCGTCGTCGATCCGGGTGATCACATCTCCCTGCTGCAGCCCAGCCGACCCGGCCGCAGCGTCGTCGGTCACCTCGCGCACCAGGGCCCCCATGGCCGTGGCCTCGCCGGCGCCGGTGGCGTCGGTGACCGTGATCCCGAGACGGGCGTGGGTCGGGGTCTCGCCCGCCTTCATCTGCTCGACGATCGGCAGGATCTCGTCGATCGGGATGGCGAAACCCAGGCCGATCGAGCCGGCCGCGCCGGACGATGAGCCCGCGGTGCGGATCGAGGAGTTGATGCCGACCACGCTGCCGGTCAGGTCGACCAAGGGTCCGCCGCTGTTGCCGGGGTTGATCGCTGCATCGGTCTGGATCGCGGGATAGGTCGTGGAGTTGCCCTGGCTGCCGGTGCTTCCGACGTTGACCGGGCGGTCGAGCGCGCTGACGATGCCACTCGTCACGGTCGCGTCGAGGCCGAAGGGGGAACCGATGGCGACCACCTGTTGGCCGACCTGGAGGTTGTCGGACTTGCCGATGGTGGCGGGGGTCAGGCCGGAGACGTCCGCGGCCTGGATCACTGCAGTGTCGGTGAGGGGGTCGGTGCCGAGCACCCGCGCGCTCGCACGCGTGCCGTCGGCGAAGGAGACCCGGATGGTGTCCCCGTCGCCGGCGCCGTCGACGACGTGGTTGTTGGTCAGGATCTGGCCGTCGTCGGTGAGCACGATCCCACTGCCGGATCCCTGGCCCGAGCCTGATGAGACATCGATGCGCACGACCGAGGGCAGCACCTGGCTGGCCACCCCTTCCACGGTCCCGGCCTCGGACGAGGACTTGGGTTGGTTGATCACCTGGGAGGTGGAGTCGCCGTCACGGGAGGAGCCGGAGTCCTCGTCGTCGAGCGCAGCGTGAGTGGCAGCGCCTCCGTAACCGGCGATTGCTCCGAGCGCCATGGAGGCCAGGACCACGCCGGCTCCGCGGGCACGGCTCGACTTCCTCCCCGGAGGCGTGGGGGAGGAGGGAGCCTCGAGGAACGGAGCCAGCCGTGCGGTCTCGTCCGAGACCGCAGCATGGGGTGGTCGGGGCGAGTCGGACGGGGAGCCAGCGCTTCCGTAGAAGGTCGCCGGAGGGGTGGGTCGCGTCGGCTCGTTCTCGTTGCTCATGTTCCCACTGTGCCAACAAAGCCTAGGAACTGCCTGAGACTGTGCCGTGCGATCCCGGTGAAGTCGCCCGTCCCGGTGGTTGTGGAGGCTGGGTGGCTGGGCCGGGCAGGGCTGGGCCGGGCAGGGAGTGGACGACCGAAGGGCCCGAGCTCTCGTACGAGAACTCGGGCCCTTCGGGTGACGCGCGTGGATCGGGGTGGGGCTCAGGCCCAGCGCTCGGCGGCCGGCACGAAGTCGAGCGTGCGCTCGCCGGTGTAGATCTGCTTCGGGCGAGCGATCTTCTGCTCCTTGTCGGTGACGAGCTCGTTCCACTGCGCGAGCCAACCGGGCGTACGGCCGATCGCGAAGAGGACGGTGAACATCTCCGGCGGGAACTGCAGGGCCTCGTAGATCAGGCCCGAGTAGAAGTCCACGTTGGGGTACAGGCGACGCTTGATGAAGTAGTCGTCCTCGAGCGCGATCCGCTCGAGCTCCTGGGCGATCTCGAGGAGCGGGTTGACCCCGGTGACCTCGAAGACGTCGTCGCAGGCCTTCTTGATGATCGTGGCACGCGGGTCGTAGTTCTTGTAGACACGGTGACCGAAGCCCATGAGCTTCTCGTCGCCGTTCTTCACGCCCTCGATGAACTCGGGGATGTTCTCCTTCGTGCCGATCCGCTTCAGCATCCGGAGCACGGCCTCGTTGGCGCCACCGTGCAGCGGGCCGAAGAGGGCGCCGATGCCTGCCGCGACAGCCGAGTAGGGGTCCACCTGGGAGGAGCCGACGGAGCGGACCGCGTTGGTGGAGCAGTTCTGCTCGTGGTCGGCGTGCAGGATCAGCAGCACGTCGAGCGCCTTGGCCAGACGCGGGTCGGCCTCGAACTTCGACTCGCTCATCTTGAAGAGCATCGAGAGGAAGTTCTCCGTGTAGTTCAGCTCGTTGTCCGGGTAGACCAACGGCTTGCCCTGCGCGTGCCGGAAGGACCAGGCGCCCAGGGTGGGCATCTTGGCGATCATCCGCACCATCTGGATGTGGCGGTTGTCGGCGTCGGCGATGTTGATCGCGTCGGGGTAGAACGTGGAAAGAGCTCCCACTGACGCCATCAGCATCCCCATGGGGTGCGCGTCGTAGCGGAAGCCCTGGACGAATTCCTTGACGTTCTCGTGTACGAAGGTGTGATAGGTGATCTCGTGCACCCAGGCCTCGTACTGCTCCTTGGTCGGCAGGTCGCCGTGGATCAGCAGGTAGGCCACCTCGAGGAAGGTGGACTTCTCCGCCAACTGCTCGATCGGGTAACCGCGGTACTCCAGGATGCCCTTGTCGCCGTCGATGAAGGTGACGGCGGAACGGCACGATGCGGTGTTGGTGAAGCCGGGGTCATAGACCGCCAGGCCGGGCTCGTCGTCGTCGGTACGGATCTGTCCCAGATCGGCGGCGCGGATGGTGCCGTCGGTGATCGGGACGTCGTACTCCACGCCGGTGCGGTTGTCTCTAACGGTGAGGGTCTGGCTGGATGCGTCGGCGGTGGCCGCGGCATCGGTCGCCGGGACGTCGGTCACGTCGGCTCCTTAGCACGTAATGTTCACGTCATACGGGTACCGGTCCAAACTAGTCGCTCGCCTGTGACCAGCGTAACCCGGGTCCGGGGGCGGGCTCCGTGCTCCGCTGTCGCGGGGTGCTCGGAGCGCGGGGAATTTGGCCCCTCCTCCAACCGTGCGTAAGATCGTGCGTCGCGACTCCTGCCGCGTCCTGACCCCGGTCGAACCTTCCACCGGGCGAGAGATGCAGATCCGGACATTGCGTCTCCACGGTCATCGTGAGGACGTGAAAGCCGGGCCGTGTTCGTCAGAAGTCGTGGCTCCACCCACCCGGACGGACACCTTCGTCCGGGACCTACGAACGAGAAGGTTCTCGCCGTGCGTACGTACAGCCCGAAGCCCGCTGACATTCAGCGTGAGTGGCTCGTCATCGATGCCACTGACGTCGTCCTGGGACGTCTCTCCGTCCAGACCGCAAACCTCCTGCGTGGAAAGCACAAGCCCACGTTCGCTCCGCACATGGACATGGGTGACTTCGTCATCATCGTCAACGCGGAGAAGGTGGCGCTCTCCGCCAACAAGAAGATCACCAAGCTGGCCTACCGCCACTCCGGTTACCCCGGCGGCCTCACGGCCACGCCGTTCGGTGAAATCCTGGAGAAGGACGCTCGCAAGGCCATTGAAATGGCTGTGTGGGGCATGCTCCCCAAGAACCGTCTTGGCCGCCAGATGCTCAAGAAGCTCAAGGTCTACGCAGGCCCGGAGCACCCGCACCAGGCCCAGCAGGCCAAGCCGTTCGAGATCATCCAGGTCTCCCAGTAATTTTCAAGGACGAGTGAGGAATTACCGTGGCTGAGACCACCGAGAACAACCCGACCGAGGTTGAAGAGACCTTCGAGACCGACGAGCAGGGCGTTGCCTACAGCTCGGAGTCCGAGCCTTCCGCCGACGCTCCCCTCAAGGCAGCGACCATTGCCCCCGCAGCCGCCACCGGCCGTCGCAAGCAGGCCGTGGCCCGCGTGCGCATCGTCCCCGGCACCGGCGTGTGGACCGTCAACGGCCGCGCCCTGGAGAGCTACTTCCCGAACAAGCTGCACCAGCAGGTCGTGAACGAGCCGTTCGCGAACCTCGAGCTCGAAGGCCGCTTCGACGTCATCGCCCGCATCCACGGCGGCGGCATCACCGGTCAGGCCGGCGCCCTGCGCCTCGGCGTGGCTCGCTGCCTGAACTCGATCGACGAAGAGGCCAACCGTCCTTCCCTCAAGAAGGCTGGCCTGCTCACTCGTGACGCCCGCGTCATCGAGCGCAAGAAGGCAGGCCTCAAGAAGGCCCGCAAGGCACCGCAGTTCAGCAAGCGCTGATCTTCGAGTTCCACCAGCGAGACCCCGCTCCGGCTTCGGCCGGGGCGGGGTCTCCTGCATTCACGGCACCGACCGCGGCCGCGGCCGGTCAGTGGTCAGTTGCGGCCCGGGCCGCCGCATCCGTTACGGTGAGTCATCATGTCGCGACTCTTCGGCACCGATGGTGTGCGCGGTCTGGCCAATGGCCATCTGACCGCCGAGCTGGCCCTGGAACTCTCCGTCTCTGCAGCCCACGTGCTGGCCGACCGAGGGGAGTTCAGCGGCCACAGACCGTTGGCTGTGGTCGGGCGTGACACCCGGGTGTCGGGTCAGTTCCTGGAAGCTGCCGTGGTGGCCGGGCTCGCGTCCGCCGGAGTCGACGTACTGCTGCTGGGGGTGCTGCCCACGCCGGGTGTCGCCCACCTGACCGACAAGCTCGGCGCCGACCTCGGCGTGATGCTCTCCGCCTCGCACAACGCCATGCCCGACAACGGGATCAAGTTCCTCGCCCGGGGCGGCAAGAAGCTGGACGACACCATCGAGATCGCGATCGAGAAGCGTCTCAACGAGCCGTGGGAGCGACCGACCGGGGCCGACGTCGGTCGCGTCACCGTGCACCCCACCGCCGTCGACGACTACGCCCGTCACCTGGTCCGCACGATCGAGCACCCGCTCGCCGGCCTCACCGTGGTGGTGGACTGTGCCGAGGGTGCAGCTTTTGAGTCCGCGCCGAAGGCACTCCAGGACGCCGGAGCCACGGTGATCGCGATCCATGCCGATCCCGACGGCACCAACATCAACGACAACTGTGGTTCCACCCACCTCGACGACCTGCGCAAGCACGTGCTCATGCACGGAGCCGACGCCGGTTTCGGGCTCGATGGTGACGCCGACCGTTGCCTGGCGATCGACCACGAGGGCAACATCGTGGACGGGGACCAGATCCTGGCCATCCTGGCGCTGGCGCTCAAGGACCAGGGCCGGCTGGCCAAGGACACCGTCGTCGCGACCGTGATGAGCAACCTCGGTTTCGTCCAGGCGATGAAGGCCCACGGCGTGGGGGTGCGCCAGACCAAGGTCGGGGACCGCTACGTGTTGGAGGCGATGCGGGTCTCGGAGTACAACCTCGGCGGCGAGCAGTCCGGCCACGTGATCCTCAGCGACCACGCCACCACCGGCGACGGCACCCTGACGGCGTTGCACCTGTTGGAGCGACTGGTCACCACCGGTCTCTCCCTCAAGGAGCTGGCCGCGGTCATGGAGCAGTTGCCGCAGGTGCTGGTCAACGTGCCCGACGTGGACAAGGCACGCGCCGACGACGACGCGGTGGTCGCCGCTGCCGTGGCCGAGGAGGAAGCACTCCTCGGCGAGCGTGGCCGGGTGCTGCTGCGACCCTCCGGCACCGAGGCGCTGGTCCGGGTGATGGTGGAGGCCCCCACCGCTGAGGAGGCGCAGTTGGTCGCCGACCGCCTGGCCCAGGTCGTGAAGGCCCAACTCTCCCTCTGAGGGCCGCGCGGTGGCCCCGCGAGGGGTGCGGGCATGGCCCGAACGGGTGGCGAACTGAGTAGGACGGCTCTGCCGTGGTCGCGGTGGAGTCCGGCAGGGTGATCCCATGACCGACCCTGTCTTCGCGCCCGACGCTGCTCCCACACGGCCCCACGGCCCTGGTGTCCAGCGCACGCGGCGACTGTCGTGGCTCTGCCCGGTTTCGATCCCGCTCGCCGCCTTCGTGTGGAATGCCGGCGCCGCGCTGGTCGATGCCACACCGCTGGGTGACGGGGGTGGCCTGTACGGGTTCGGGTTCGCGGCGGCGATCTACAGTTTCATGGTGGGTGCACCTGTCTTCGTGCTCTGCCTGGGTGCCACCGCGATCGCCGCGGTCGTGCCCACGGCCGCACGAGGTGCCTTCGTGACCGGTGCCGTCGCCTGTGCGCTCGCGGGTTTCGCCCTTGGCCTGCTGGGTCTGGTGACGCTGGTCCAGGCTGCCGACGGGAGCGAGGCTGCCTACGCCTTGGTCACGTGCGCGGCGGCCGTCGTGCTGTTCGCTCCGGGATGGTTGGCGTGGGACGTCACCGTCGCCGAGCGATGAGGCCCCTCAGAGCTTGCGCAGCCGCACGTAGCGCACGGAGTGGTCCTTGTCCTTGCGCAGCACGAGGGTGGCGCGACCGCGGGTGGGGAGAACGTTCTTCTCGAGGTTCGGGCCGTTGATGTCGTCCCAGATCCGGCGCGCCTCGTCGACGGCGGCGTCGTGGCTGAGCTGGGCGTACTTGGAGAAGTAGGACGCCGGGTCGCGGAAGGCGGTCTCGCGCAGCCGCAGGAAGCGGTCGACGTACCAGCCACGGATGTCGGGGATGGCTGCGTCCACGTAGATCGAGAAGTCGAAGAAGTCGCTGACCGCGAGCCCCGTACGACCGTCACTGCGCACCTGTGCGGGTTGCAGCACGTTGAGGCCCTCGACGATGACGATGTCGGGACGGTTGACCACGACCTTCTCGTCGGGCACCACGTCGTAGACAAGGTGTGAATAGGTCGGCGCGAGCACTTCGTCGCGACCCGACTTGATGTCGATCACGAACTTCAGCAGGGCGCGACGGTCGTACGACTCCGGGAAACCCTTGCGGCGCAGCAGCCCCCGCTTCTCGAGCTCGGCGTTGGGGAAGAGGAACCCGTCAGTGGTCACGAGCGCGACGTTGGGGTGCTCGGGCCAGTGCGCCAACATCTGCTGCAGCACCCGTGCGGTGGTCGACTTGCCCACCGCCACCGAGCCGGCGACCCCGATCACGAACGGGGTGCGCGGGGGGTGCTGGCGCCGCAGGAAGTCCTCCTGGTTGCGGTGCAGGTTGCCCGCACTCTCCACGTACATGGAGAGCAGCCGTGACAACGGCAGGTAGACCTGCTTGACCTCGTCGAGGTTGAGCGCGTCCCCGAGCCCGCGGAGCTGGTTGATCTCCTCGGTCGTCAACGGACTGTCGGTCTTGGGAGCCAACGCCGCCCACGCCGCACGGTCGAGTTCGACGTACGGGGAGGACTCCTCGGGGGGCGGCACTCTCGTATTCTTGCAGTGACGTGATCACCGCTAGACTCCCGCCCCATGTGCGGAATCGTGGGGTATGTGGGAGCCAAGCAGGCTCAGAGCGTTGTCGTCGAGGGCCTGCGCAGGCTCGAGTACCGGGGATACGACTCGGCCGGGGTGGCTCTCGCGCACGAAGGCGCGGTGGCGTGGGACAAGCGCGCCGGCAAGCTGGCGAACCTCGAGGCGGCCCTCGCCGAGTCCGGGCTCCCGGAGTCCTGCACCGGCATCGGCCACACCCGCTGGGCGACCCACGGAGCCCCGAACGACGCGAACGCCCACCCGCACCTGGGTGAGCACCGTCGTCTGGCGGTCGTGCACAACGGCATCATCGAGAACTTCGCCCAGCTCCGTTCAGAGCTCGAGGACGCCGGACACGTCTTCCTCTCCGAGACCGACACGGAGATCGCCGCCCACCTGCTCGAGCTCGAGGTGGAGGCCGGCCATGACCTTACCGTCGCGATGCAGAATGTCTGTCGTCGCCTCGAGGGTGCCTTCACCCTGGTCGCGCTCGACGGTCAGGACCCCTCACGTGTGGTCGCCGCACGCCGCAACTCGCCGCTGGTCGTGGGCCTGGGCGAGGGTGAAAACTTTCTCGGCTCCGACGTCGCTGCCTTCATCGAGCACACCCGCGAGGCGCTCGAGCTGGGTCAGGACCAGGTCGTCACGATCACCGCGGAGGGCGTGGAGATCACCGGCTTCGACGGGACGCCTGCCGAGGGCAAGCAGTACCACGTCGACTGGGACCTGACTGCCGCCGAGAAGGACGGCCACGACTGGTTCATGCGCAAGGAGATCTTCGAGCAGCCGCGTGCCGTGGCCGACTCGCTGCTGGGCCGCCGTGACGACGCCGGACTCCTCAAGCTCGACGAGATGCGCCTGGACGACTCCGAACTGCGCGACATCGACAAGATCATCATCATCGCGGCCGGCACCTCCTTCTACGCGGGCATGGTCGCCAAGTACGCGATCGAGCACTGGACCCGGATCAGCGTCGAGGTCGAGCTGGCCAGCGAGTTCCGCTACCGCGACCCGATCCTGACCCACTCCACCCTGGTGGTGGCCATCAGTCAGTCGGGCGAGACCGCCGACACCCTGCAGGCGATCCGGCACGCGCGCGTCCAGCGCTCCAAGGTCCTGGCGATCTGCAACACCAACGGATCGACCATCCCGCGCGAGTCCGACGGCGTCATCTACACCCACGCGGGCCCGGAGATCGGCGTCGCCTCGACCAAGGGGTACGTCACCCAGTTGGTGGCCGTCTACCTCCTCGCGCTCTACCTGGCGCAGGTCAAGGGCACCTTGTTCGGCGACGAGATCAACACGGTGATGGACCAGCTCGACGAGATGCCCGAGCACATCCAGACGGTGCTCGACCAGGCCGACCAGGTGTACGACTTCGCCCGCAGCCACGTCGACACCCGTTCGGTGCTCTTCCTCGGCCGTCACGCCGGCTACCCGGTGGCCCTCGAGGGTGCGCTGAAGCTCAAGGAGCTGGCCTACATCCACGCCGAGGGTTTCGCGGCCGGGGAGCTCAAGCACGGGCCGATCGCGCTGATCGACCAGGGCATGCCGATCTTCTGCATCGTGCCGCCACGGGGGCGCGACCAGCTGCACGACAAGATGCTGAGCGGCATCCAGGAAGTACGTGCCCGCGGAGCCCACACCATCTGCCTGGCCGAGGAGGACGACGAGACGATCGCTCCGTACGCCGATGCCCTGATCCGCCTGCCGAAGGTCCCGGTCCTGCTCCAGCCGTTGGTCGCTGTCGTGCCGCTGCAGCTCTTCGCCTGCGAGCTGGCCACGGCCATGGGTCACGACGTCGACCAGCCCCGCAACCTGGCCAAGTCCGTCACGGTCGAATGAGCCTCTGAGCCCGGCATGGCAGTGATCGGAGTGGGCATCGACGTGGCGGACATCGATCGGTTCGCTGAGTCACTCGCACGCACTCCGGGGCTGCGCGTCAAGCTCTTCACCGACGCCGAACGTGAGCGTCCGCCGGCCTCCCTGGCGGCGCGGTTCGCGGCGAAGGAGGCCCTCGCCAAGGCGCTCGGCGCGCCCGCCGGGCTGGCGTGGCACGACGCCGAGGTGGTCTCCGAGGAGTCGGGTCGGCCCCGGTTCGAGATCCGGGGCACGGTCGCGGCCCGAGCCGCCGAGCTCGGGGTCGCGCACCTCCATCTCTCCCTGTCCCACGACGCCGGCATCGCCACGGCGATGGTCGTGCTGGAGGGCTGAGGGATGTTGTCGGCGCACCGGGTTGAGCAGATCAGGACGGCGGAGGCCGTGCTGCTGGACGAGCTCGATGACGGTGCCCTGATGGCCCGAGCCGCCACGGGACTTGCCCATTGCATCGCCGACTTCCTGCGCGCTCGCCACGGGCGTACGTACGGCACTCGCGTGCTGCTGCTCGTGGGCAGCGGCAACAACGGGGGCGACGCGCTCTTCGCGGGCGCCTGGCTGGCCGGGCGCGGAGTCGCGGTGCGGATGCTGCCGCTGGGCGACTCGCCGCATCCGGCTGGCCTGGTGGCGGCTCGAGCGGCCGGGGCACGGCTGATCGACCTCGACGAGGCTCGACGGTTCGACCCGCAGGTCGTCGTCGACGGGATCGTCGGCATCGGTGGACATCCGGGGCTGCGTCCCGACGCCGAAGCGGCGCTGGCCGCCCTGGCCGGGGCGCCGGTGATCGCGGTGGACCTTCCCTCCGGCGTGGACACGGAGAGCGGTGAGACGCCGGCCACCCACGTCACCGCGGAGCTGACGATCACGTTCGGCACGCACAAGGTCGCCACCCTCGTCGATCCGGCGGCCAGCGCCTGCGGAGACGTGGTGCTCCTCGACATCGGTCTGGCACTGCCGGAGCCCGTGATCGAGGTCCTCGAGGCCCGGGACGTGGCGGCGCTGCTGCCCCTCCCGCAGCGCCGGGACCACAAGTACACCCGCGGCGTCGTCGGCGTACGGGCCGGTTCGCCCACCTATCCGGGTGCAGCCTCGCTCTGTGTCGCGGGCGCAGCGACCGGCCTGGTCGGGATGGTCAGGTACGTCGGTCAGGTGGACGTCGAGCGTGACGTGCGCAGACGTTTTCCCGAGGTCGTCGGTGCCGGTCAGGTCCAGGCCTGGGCCGTCGGCTCCGGGGGAGCCGAAGGGGCGGGCGATGCCCTGGCTGCGGCGCTGGCCGACGGCGTGCCGGTCGTCGTGGACGCCGATGCCCTGGCCCACGCCTCCGGACACCTGGTCCCGGGTCACGACCACCGGGTCGTCCTGACTCCGCACGCGGGTGAGCTCGCAGCGATGCTCGACGTGGGCCGCGACGAGGTCGAGGCGGCACCGTTGCGCCACGCCGCCCACGCCGCCGAGAGGTTCGGGGCCTGCGTGCTTCTCAAGGGGTCCCGGACGGTCGTGGTCTCGCCGACGGGTCGGGTCCGGGTGAATCCCACCGGCACGCCCTGGCTGGCCACCGCTGGCGCCGGCGACGTGCTCACCGGGCTCATCGGTGCGCTGCTGGCGGCGGGCCTCGACCTTCTCGACGCGGCCTCGGTCGGAGCCTGGCTGCACGGTGCCGCTGCCGAGCGGGCCGCCGGAGGTGGGCCCTTGGTGGCGAGCGACGTGGCACGCCTCCTACCGGGTTCGGTGCGCGACCTCGCGGTGGGAATGAGAGAATCGCCTGCATGACTGATCGGGCGGCCACCGCACGTGCCGAGATGGTCGTGGACCTCGACGCCATCGCCCACAACGTGGCCATCCTGAGGGAGCGCGTCGCCCCGGCAGCCCTGATGGCCGTCGTGAAGGCCGATGCGTACGGCCACGGGATGGTGGAGGTTGCCGCCACTGCGCGCGCCGCAGGCGCCGAATGGCTGGGTGTGGCCACCCCCGAAGAAGCCGTCTCGCTCCGGGCTGCCGGCGACACCGGACGCCTGTTGAGCTGGCTCACCGCGCCGGGTGACTCGTACGCCGCGGTGCTCGCCGCCGACGTCGACGTCGCTGCCTACACGATCCCCGAGGTCGACGCGATCGCTGCGGAGGCCGCCGCCCAGGGACGTACGGCGCGTGTGCACCTCAAGATCGACACCGGCCTCTCCCGTGGGGGAGCCACCGCGCTGCAGTGGCCCGAGTTGTGTGCCCACTCGCGGGCGGTCGAGGAGACGGGCGCGATCCGGGTCGTCGGAGTCTGGTCGCACCTCGTCGCCAGCGACGAGCCCGAGCACCCGGCCAACACCACCCAGGCCGAGCGGTTCGACCACGCGCTCAAGGTGGCTGAGGCGGCGGGCCTCGAGCTCGAGGTGCGTCACATCGCCAACTCGGCGGCAGCCGTGATGAATCCGGGCCTGCGTCACGACCTCGTGCGCTGCGGCATCGCCGTCTACGGCCTCGATCCGGCGCCCGGGGTGACACCCGACATCGGGTTGGTCCCGGCCATGACCGTGCAGGGACGCCTCTCCCTGGTCAAGGAGATCGAAGCCGGCGCCGGGGTGTCCTACGGACACGCCTGGGTCGCACCGGCCGCCACCACCGTGGGGCTGGTCCCGGTCGGTTACGCGGACGGGATCCCCAGGGCCGCGAGCCCCGGCGCCGAGGCGTGGGTGGCCGGGCGTCGCCGACCGGTGCGAGGCAAGGTCTGCATGGACCAGTTGGTCATCGACCTCCAGGGGGACCGGCCGGACCCCGGGGCCACGTACGTGCTCTTCGGCAGCGGTGCCGACGGCGAGCCGACCGCCCAGGACTGGGCCGAGGCTGTGGGCACCATCAACTACGAGATCGTGACCGGTGTCGGCGGACGCCTGACCCGCCGGTACGTCGGAAAGGGCCGACCGTGAGTCGCCAACGCAAAGCATGGGGAGTCGCCGCCGGCCTGGTGGGCGTCGCCGCCGCCGGGGCCACCGCACGCGCCGTGCAGAAGGTCCAGGGTCGGCCCGGCGCCGGGGACGAGACCCCCTTCGGTGAGCTGCGTGGCCCCTCCATGAAGGTGGTCACCGACGACGGCATCGACCTGCACGTCGAGATCGACGAGCCCGACCCCGGGCACGGCAACGGCCTCACCGTCATCTTCGTGCACGGCTTCACCCTCAACCTGGACTGTTGGCACTTCCAGCGCGCTGCCTACCGGGGCCTGGTCCGTACGGTCTACTACGACCAACGCTCGCACGGTCGTTCCGCGCGCTCCAAGGGCAGCAACTGCACGATCGACCAGCTGGGACGCGACCTCAAGCGGATCATCGAGACCACCAGCGAGGGCGGCCCCGTGGTGGTGGTCGGCCACTCGATGGGTGGGATGAGCCTGATCTCGTTGGCCGGGCAGTTCCCCGAGCTCTTCGGGGAGAAGGTCGTCGGCAGTGCCCTGATCGGCACGACGGCCGGCGGGCTCGACCCGGGTCGGATCCTCTTCCCGATGGTCCCGTTGGGATCGCTGAGCGGACGGGCCATCGGTCGGCTGGTCCGGGTCCTCGACCGCGGGCACATGGTCGTCGACCGCGCCCGCTCGGTGGGTGCCCGGATCGCCCAGACCGTGGTCGACAACTTCGCCTTCGGGGTGGACGTGCCCCGCAACTACGCCGACTTCGTCTTCGAGATGATCGACGCGACCTCGTTCGACGTGGTCGCCGACTTCTATCCCTCGTTCGCCTCGCTGAACCACTACGACCGACTGGCTGCCCTGGGCAAGGTGCCCTGCACGGTGATCGGCGGCAGGCTCGACAAACTCACCGGGATCGGCCACAGCCGCAAACTGCACTCACGGATCCCCGGCTCGGAGCTGTTCGAAGTGGTGAACGCCGGCCACATGGTGATGCTCGAGAGTCACGTCGAGGTCAACGCCGAGCTCGACGAGCTCTTCGACCGTGCCGCGAGCCTGGCCCGGGAAGTCGCGGGATGAGTTCAGCAGCGGGGTCGGTCACGGTCGAGCGCGTCGGGGCCGAGGCTGCCACCGACGTGCACGCGGTGGTCCGGGCGGCCTTCGAGGCACGCCCGCCGATGGACCCGCCGGCTGACGCCCTCGCGGAGACCCCGGCGACGATCGCGAAGAGCCTCGGCCGAGCGCGTGGTCTGCTGGTGCGCCTGGGTGGAGAGCCGGTGGGCACGGCACTGCTCGACGTACGCACCGACACCGTCTTCCTGCGCCGTTTCGGCGTCCACCCCGATGCCCAGGGCAAGGGGATTGCCTCGGTGCTGGTCGAGGCGGCCGTCGAGGCGGTCCCCACGCATCGTTCCCTCACCGTGCTGGCCCGCGCGGAGATGCCGCAGACCGTCGACTTCTGGCTCGCCAAGGGTTTCGAGCAGGAGCCCGGTCGCCCGCCATACCTGCAACTGCGACTCGCGCTGCCGCCCAGGCACGTGGTCACCGACGCCGAGCAGATGCGCGACCTGGGGCGTCGGGTCGGTCTGCTGCTGGAGGCTGGGGACGTGCTCGTGCTCAGCGGCGAGCTGGGCGCAGGCAAGACCACCTTCACCCAGGGGCTCGGTGACGGCCTGGGCGTACGACCCGGGATCACCTCGCCCACCTTCGTGATCGCCCGGGTCCACCCGTCCCTGAGTGAGGGCCCGGACCTCGTGCACGTCGACGCCTATCGTCTGGGCGGCATCGATGAACTGGACGACCTCGACCTCGACGCCTCCCTGGACGAGGCGGTCACCGTGGTCGAGTGGGGCGCGGGCGTGGCAGAGGGCCTGTCGACGCGTCGCCTCGAGGTCACCATCACCCGTGCGCTCGGTGGCGACGTGGCGACCGGGACGACCGGGACAGGCGACGGCTCGCTGGAGGACCACGACCCTCGGGTGGTCGAGTTCGCCTGGGTGGACGAGCAGTAGCCTCGAGCAATGCTCCTCGCCTTCGACACCGCCACCCCGCTGGTCACCGTGGCCCTCCACGACGGCAACGAAGTGATCGCCGAGCAGGTCTCCGACCGCCCGATGAAGCACGGGGAATCCCTGGCGCCGCTGATCGACGCGGTCACCCGTCAGGCCGGTCTCGTGCGGCAGGACCTCACCGCCATCGCGGTCGGCGCCGGGCCGGGCCCCTTCACGGGTCTGCGGGTCGGGCTGGTCACCGCCCGCACGCTGGCGTTGGCCCTGGAGATCCCGGTCTACGCGGTGTGCACGCTCGACGTGCTGGCGGTCGAGGCCTACGACACGGGAGCCGTGGAGGGCGACTTCCTGGTCGCCACCGACGCGCGCCGCAAGGAGGTCTACATCGCCTCCTACCGTGACGGCGTACGCACCGACGGGCCTGCGGTGCTGAAGCCTGCCGTCGCCGCCAGCGACCTGCCGGTGGTGGGGGAGGGCGCCCTGCTCTACCCGGACTCGTTCCCCCGTCCGGTCGGCCCGGCCCGGCCGAGCGCGGGGTGGCTGGCGCGGGTGGTGACCGAGGAGCGTGCCGAGCTGCTCGACCCCGAACCGCTCTACCTGCGCCGCCCGGACGCGGTGGCACCGCCTGCGCCCAAGCGCGTCTCGTGAGCGCGCTGCGACTCGTCGGCCCGACAGACCTGTCAGACCTGGCGGATCTGGCGCTCCTCGAACAGTCGCTCTTCGGCGCGGAGGCGTGGAGCGCGCAGGCACTGGCCGAGCTGGCCAGCACGCCCGGACGCCGCCTCCTGGTGACCGAGTCCGAGGAGCCTGACCGGGCCGTGGTCGGGTACGCGCTGACCGGGGTGCAGGGCGATTTCGCGGAGCTGCTCCGGATCGGGGTGGCCGCGCGCCTCCAGCGCAGCGGGATCGCGAGCACGCTGCTCGACGCTGCCCTGAGGGGAGCGCGGGAGTCGGGCGCCGACCGGATGCTGCTCGAGGTCAGCGTGGCGAACGCCGCGGCCCTGGCCTTCTACTCACGCTGCGGGTTCGTCGAGATCGACCGCCGCGGCCACTACTACCGTGACGGCTCGGATGCCCTCGTCCTGCAGCGTGACCTGCCGCCGCTGGACAGTGACCCGTCCGGGTCAGGGAGGATGGAGCCATGAAGGACGCATCTGCTCACGGGCCGCTGGTGCTGGGCATCGAGACCTCGTGCGACGAGACCGGGGTCGGGATCGTGCGGGGCCACACCCTGCTCGCCGACGCCGTGGCCAGCAGCGTCGAGGAACATGCGCGGTTCGGGGGCGTGGTGCCGGAGGTCGCCAGCCGAGCCCACCTCGAGGCGATGGTCCCGACGATCGAGCGGGCCTGCGAGACCGCCGGGATCAAGCTCAATGACATCGACGCCGTCGCGGTGACCTCAGGTCCGGGGCTCGCCGGTGCGCTGTTGGTCGGGGTCGGTGCGGCCAAGGCGCTGGCGTGGGGCCTGGGCAAGCCGATCTACGGGGTCAACCACCTGGCCGCCCACGTGGCCGTCGACCAGTTGGAGCACGGGCCGCTGCCCGAACCCTGCCTGGCCATGCTGGTCTCCGGTGGCCACTCCAGCCTGCTCAAGGTCACCGACGTGACGGTGGGTGTCGACCCCCTCGGCGCCACCATCGACGACGCGGCCGGCGAGGCCTTCGACAAGGTGGCCCGGCTGCTCGGCCTCGGTTTCCCCGGTGGCCCGCACATCGACCGTACGGCGGCCAGCGGCAACAGCATCGCGATCGACTTCCCGCGGGGGCTGACGTCGCGGCGAGACCTCGAGCGGCATCGTTACGACTTCTCGTTCTCGGGCCTCAAGACTGCGGTCGCCCGCTGGGTCGAGGCCAAGCAGCGCGCCGGCGAGCCGATCGACGTGGCCGACGTGGCTGCCTCGTTCCAGGAGGCTGTCTGTGACGTCCTGACCCGCAAGGCTGTCGACGCAGCGCTGTCGCACGGCATCGAGGACATCCTGATCGGGGGTGGCGTGGCCGCCAACACCCGCCTGCGGGCGATGGCCACCGAGCGGGCCGAGGCCAAGGGGATCCGGGTCCGGGTGCCGCGTCCGGGTCTGTGCACCGACAACGGCGCGATGGTCGCCGCGCTGGGCGCCGAGCTCGTGGCCAGGGGACGTACGCCCTCCGCGCTCGACCTGCCCGCCGACTCGAGCCAGCCGATCACGACTGTCGTCGCCTGAGGCGTCGACGAGGGTGACCGGCTGGCTGTCGGTCCGTCCGGATCAGCTCCGGATCAGGGCTCGATGGGTGCGATGAACGGGAACGCCACGTCGTCGCCCTCCACCATGTCGGCTGCCTGTTCCTCCTCGCCGGTGAGCGAGACCCGATACAGGCGCCACTCCTGGGCGGTGAAGTCGTAACTGTCAACCACCAGGTGTTCGGACCCCTCCCACGTGGGGGTACCGAGCGCACGGTTGTCACCGGACGGGTCGAGCCAGAAGTAGACCTTGCCTGTGGCGGCGTCGGCGATCCCGACCCGACTCGGACCCCAGCCGTCAGACTGAGCGTCCACCACGGTCGTCCACCGGCCGTCGGGGGAGAAGGACGTCACGTAGACATCGCAGTTCCTCCACTGGGTCTCGCCGTCGGTGACGTCGATCAGGCGCATGCAGGGTGGAGCCTCGAACGTCGTCGTCTTCTCGAACCCGGCCGCGAAGTCCGAGAAGGCTGCACGGACTCCCGTGATGTCCTGGGAAATGGGCGTCACCACTCCGTCGCCGGAGACGACGGCGGGGCCGTCCGGGGAGTCGTAGCTGACCACCACTCGGCAGTCGTCGATCACGGACTCGTCGATGCACCCTGCTCCACCGGTCACGTCGATCGCGTTGCCATCCCCCGGCAACTTGGCCAGCAGACGGGTCTTCCCTTGGGAGTCCATCAGCATGAGCGTGCTGTCGTCGGTGGTCCAGGCCACCAACTCGTGGTTGTCCGAGATCGCGAAGAAGCTCCTCGCGGCGAACTTCTGGACGACGTCGCCGTCGGCGTCGAGCAGCTGCACCGTGCGCTTGCCCTCGCCGTCGTCGCGGGTGCTGAGGACCCAACGCTCCCCGATGCGGGCCACCCGGTCGGTGTTGTCGGGCAGCGAGTCGTGCGTCAGGGCCTGGTCGGTGAAGGTCGGGTGCGACCAGTCGGCGGGGTCGTCCCCGCGTGGTGCGTCCTCCCTCAGCGTGACATCGGCTCGGGGAGTCGGGGCCATCGTCGGGGCCATCGTCGGGGTTGGCGTCTGCGTCGTCGGGTCGATCGGCCTTCTCGTGTCCTCTCCTCCCGGGGTGAAGAAGGCCGCGGGGATGAGCGCTGCTGCCGCCACGGCCGCGACCGCGACGCCCGTCAACGTACGGCGGCGCCGGATCCGGCTCGCGGTGCTCTTCACGTCGTCCAGGTCGAGAGGGCTGTACGGGCTCTGGCCCATGTGGTCGCGCAGGCCGGCGCCGAGGCGCTGACCGTTCAGGTCGTCGTTCATCGGTCCTCCTCGGGGGACAGGATGTGCTGGCGTGAGGGCGCCGCGTCAGGGGATCCCGCGTGCTGATCGAGGTCGTGGGGCAACGTCGTACGCAACGTCGCCAGTGCTCTGCTGCACTGTGACTTCACCGTCCCGACGGAGACTCCGAGCACGGCCGCGGTCTCGGCCTCGCTGAGCTCCTCGTAGTAGCGAAGGACGACCACCGCCCGTTGCCTGGGGGCCAGGGTCTGGACGAACTCCCACAGTGCGCGTGACGTGCCGTCGTCGTACGCGTCGAGCACCGGGGCGTCGGGCAGGTCAGCGGAGCTCTGCTCGCGACGCTTGAAGGCCCTGCGCCACAGCGAGCTCTGCTCGTTGACCATGATCCGGCGCACGAATCCGTCGAGCGCTTCGCGGTCGCGGACCGAGTCCCACTTCAGGTAGAGCTTGGCGAGCGCCGTCTGGAGCAGGTCGGCGGCATCGTGCGGGTTGCCGGTCAGGGCCCACGCCGTACGGAACAGTGCCGGCTGGCGCGCGTGCAGGTAGGCCTCGAAGTCGGCGTCACGCGAGTTGGTCCTGGTGGGGGACACGCTCATCTCCATGCTGCTCGCGGTGGTCATGGTCTGTCTGCTCGGTCTGCGATGGGTCGGTGCTTCATCATGCTCTCCGTCTCTCTCATCGTCTGGACGCGAGCGACGTCGTGCAGGTTGCAGTCAGCGCTGTTTTCCTGCTGTTTGCGAGTCGTTCTGGCCATGTGACCAGGGTCTCTGCGAGGATCGAGTCATCTACTACCTTTCGTCGTAGATAACTACTACAGTCAGTAGTACTTCAAGAAGGTCGGAAGTGGCCCGGCCTCTGTGATTGGCAAAGGAGCCCATCATGCGTTCAACACTCGACAAGCTCATCTCAGGTACCGGCATCCTCCTCGCGCTCGTGCTCGCGGTGGCCGGGGCTCTGCTCACCTGGGGCTCAGTCTTCATCGGTGACCAGGTCGACCAGCAGTTCGGCGACCAGGACATCACCATGCCGACCAAGGAGGCCCTCGAGGCCGACGAGTCCCTCACCGACGAGGGTCGTGACACGCTGATGGAGTTCGAGGGCACCACGCTCAACGACGGACCCAAGGCTCGTGCCTACGCCGACCACTACATCCAGGCGCACATGAACGCCAGCACCTTCGGCGTGAAGGCCACCCTGGAGGAGAAGGGCATTCCCACCGACGAGTTCACGTTCCCGCTGACCTACGAGTCGGCCGGCGGAGTGGCCAAGGCCGTTGAGGCCAACACCGAGATCAGCGACGCGGACAAGGCCGAGGTGCTCGAGGCGGTCAGCGGCAACCGCGACAGCCTCTTCAAGGGCAACACGTTGCGCGGCCTGCTCCTCTACGGATACGCCTTTGCAACCATGGGTGTGATCGCTGGCTACGCGGCCATCGGCGCCTTCGTCGGCGCAGCGCTCTTCCTGATCCTGGGCCTGTTGGGCCTCGTCCACTCGCGCAAGGTAGCTCGCGCGGAGGCCTAGGGATCCGGGGACGGCCGTCCCGCTTCGGCGGGCGGTCGCCCGGAAGGCCAAGACGGCATGACGAGAACCCTCACCTTCGGGTGGGGGTTCTCTGCGTGTCCGGGGTCGGCTGCCCCGGGTGCGTGGGCGGGGCAGGGTGGAGAAGCCACCCGGCGGACGTCATCAGGAACGCGCGCCAGGGGTGCGGATTCTGATGACGTTGCGAGGTGTTGCTCAGAAGAGTTGGGTGCTCTTGCGCCAGCCGTCGACGGTGTCCCAGAGCCAGATCGCCAGGGCGCTCACCAGGACGACCAGGTGGGCCACGCCGGGGTCGAACTCCGACCACTGCTCCTGGACGAGCGACGTCAGTGCAGGGTTGAGGAGTTGGTCCTGAGAGGCCAGCCACATGAGTGGTGCGGCGAAGACCAGCCCGGTGACGGTGTTGAGGGTGGCGAACCCTCGGGTCCAGACGCCCCCTCTTCGATACTTCACGATCTCGAAGGCCGCCTCGGCAGCCAGGGCGACGAGGATCAACGGGATCCAGAAGCTCCACAGGTCAGGGTCCAGCACGGGGAACCGTTCGCCGTCACCCCAGGGTGGTGAGGCCACCTGCTGCCAGACGACGAACCCCGCGAGGAGACCCAGCCACACGATGTTCGTGACCGTCTCGCCGAGAGCCCCACGGGGTGCCGTGGGAAGGGCAGGCAGGTTGTCCGGCGTCCAGGGCGCGAGCCCCAGGGACTCCTGCGTGGGGTTGGCACTCCGTTCGAGGATGGCGAAGCTCAGGGTCGTCCAGAAGGCGATGTGGACCGAAGTGTTGAGTGCGGTCGAGATCGAGGCTCCGATGACGCCTCCGACGTCGTCGCCCTGGAAGGCGGCGACCAGGGCAACGATGGTGGTGACCAGGGGCACGACGGCGACGAGGATGCCGCGCAGGACCCGGACGTACGTGGGGAAGAGTTCGGGGCCTACCAGGTGCTGCAGTGTCCCGCGGTAGGAGGCAGCCAGGCGGCCCGGGTCGCCCAGCTCGATGAGCGCGGCCTCCTCGGCCTTCTCGGTGCTGAGCGAGGGCTCGCTCGCGCAGAGGGCCTCGACGCGGTCCGCGATGTCGCTGCGCAGTTCCAGGGCGACGTCGTCGCGCTGGTCGTCACCGAGGCGCCGAGTGGCTGCGTGGACGTAACGCTCCGTCAGGGTGTCCTGTGCCGTGTTGGTCGGAGTCTGGGTCGGGTCGGTGGTGTGCATGGTCGTCACCTCAGCTTCTCGATCGATGTGTGGAGTGAGGTCCATTCGCCGAGGAGGACCTCGAGGAGGGCGGCGCCCTCGTCGGTGGAGCGGTAGAACTTGCGGGGTCGGCTCTCCTCGGTGTTCCACTCGCTGGTGAGGAGCCCCTGCTTCTCGAGGCGTCGCAACAGCGGATAGAGGGTGTTGCCGTCGACGGCGAAACCTGAATCGGCCAAGGTCTCGAGCAGGGCGTACCCGTAGGTCGGGGCGCGCAGGATCGCGAGGGACGCCATGACGACGGTGCCGCGCCGCAACTCCTGCAGGTGGCTGGCGAGGACGTCGTCGTTCATGTCAGGGACAATAGTGTGTGACACACACTATTGTCCACCGACAACCTCAACCCAGCCCGGCGGACGTCATCAGGAACGCGCCCCGGGGGTGCAGATCCTGATGACCTTGCGAGGTGTGGCTCAGAAGGGGCGTACGTGCAGGACCCGGCCGACGCCGGCGACACGGGTCAGGACGATCGTCGCCTCCACGTCGCCGGTCAGGGCCAGTCGCTTGCGCAGTTGTTCCGGGACGATGTCCACGCCGCGCTTCTTGATGGTGATCGGGCCGATGTTGCGTTCGACCAGTGCGGCCTTGAGCTGCTTCTCCCGGTAGGGGAGCTCCTCGATGACGTAGTACGACTTCATGAAGGGGCTGCGGAAGGACAGGTCCGAGGTCACGTAGGCGATGTGCGGATCAAGGAGTCCGCCGTCGACCCCCGCCGCCACCGCGGTGACCAGGCCGGCGCGGATCACGGCGCCGTCCGGCTCGTACAGGTGCTTGCCCAGCTCGACCACCGGGCGTTCCTTGCCCTGGTGGGGGTCGTCCTCGTCGGTGATCGAGACCAGGCCCTCACCCGAGATCACCGTGGCTCGCTTGCGGGCGGTGGCCAGGTCGGGGGACCACAGGGAGGCCTCCTTGACCTCGCCGTCGTCACTGACCCACTCGGCCTCGACCCCCTCGGGGACCAGGTCGTGCCCGATGCCGGGAGCGACCTTGACCACCGACGTACGCCGCAGCAGGTCGAGCACGAAGGACCATGGGGGAGTCCAGCCGGTCTCGTCGAAGACCCGGCCCCGCGCGCCCCGGCGGGCGGGATCGGCGAAGGCGGCGCCGAAGCCGGCAAGGTCGAGCTGGGTCGAGTCGGCGACCATCGTCGCGCCGCCCAGCCCCAGCGCATCGAGATTGGCCTGCGCCACGGCGACACGTACCGGGTCGAGGTCGACGCCGGCGGTGGTCAGCCCGGCCCGGGAGAAGGCGATGAGATCGCCGCCGATGCCGCACCCGAGGTCGACCACGGAGCTCGGTCGGGCCGCGGCGAGACGGGCGGCTCGGTGGGTGGCGACGCGGTGGCGGGTGGCCTGCTCGAGTCCGTCGGGGGTGAAGTACATCTTCAACGCGTCCTCGCCGAACTTCGCGACCGCCTTGACCCGCAACTGCACCTGGGTCAGCGCGGCGGCGGCGCGCTCGGCGTCCGGCTCCACCTTGCGTACGGCGGCCGCCACCGCCAACAGGTCCGTGCGCTGCTTGCCACCGACATTGCGGCCGTGGTCGTCGGCGTAGAGATGGGCGGCGCGCTCCAGCAGGCGCTGCCCGTCGTCGGTCAGCAACCAGGTGAAGGTGTCGAGATCCACGTGGGCATCCTCCCTCATCGTGAAGGGAATGCCTCGTTGGCACTCTCTGGAGGGGAGTGCTAACGTGATCACTGGCACTCTCCATGTGAGGGTGCCAGCCTGCCGCACAGGCCTTCGACCCCCGCGACGGCGTTGGTCCCAGTGGCAGCACCCATCCGTCATTCAGATCTGAGTCGAGAAAGTGGAGGTCGACATCGTGTCGGTCAACATCAAGCCCCTCGAGGACCGCATCGTCGTCAAGCCCCTCGAGGCTGAGCAGACCACGGCTTCCGGCCTGGTCATCCCGGACACCGCCAAGGAGAAGCCCCAGGAGGGCGAGGTCGTGGCCGTGGGCCCCGGTCGTTTCAACGAGAGCGGCGAGGGTCGCATCCCGATGGACATCTCCGTCGGTGACAAGGTCATCTACAGCAAGTACGGCGGCACCGAGGTCAAGCTCGGCGGCGACGAGTTCCTGATCCTGGTCGCCCGCGACGTTCTCGCCGTCGTTTCCTGACGGACTGGCTTCCCGCCCGGCGGCGTCGGGTGCGCTTGACGACCCGCTCCACCTGAGGCCGTCCGCGTGCCCCCGCCCTGCCGGGCGGACGCCATTTCAGCGGAACCCCAGGCCATGACAACCCCGACCTAGGAGCAGCAATGCCCAAGATTCTCCAGTTCGACGAGAACGCTCGTCGTGCTCTCGAGCGCGGTGTCGACGCGCTCGCCAACACCGTCAAGGTGACGCTCGGCCCCAAGGGTCGCTATGTCGTCCTCGACAAGAAGTGGGGAGCTCCCACGATCACGAACGACGGTGTCTCCGTCGCGCGTGAGATCGAGCTCGACGACCCGTTCGAGAACCTTGGCGCCCAGCTGGCCAAGGAAGTCGCCACCAAGACCAACGACGTCGCCGGTGACGGTACGACGACCGCGACCGTGCTGGCCCAGGCCATGGTCCACGAAGGTCTCAAGGCCGTCGCCGCAGGCGCCAACCCGATGTCGCTCAAGCGGGGCATGGACGCCGCCGCCGAGGCCGTCGGCGACGCGCTGCGCGAAGCCGCCCGTGAGGTCGACTCCAAGTCGGACATGGCGTCGGTCGCGACGATCTCCAGCCGTGACTCCGTCATCGGTGACCTGCTCGCCGAGGCGTTCGACAAGGTCGGCAAGGACGGCGTCATCACCGTCGACGAGTCGAACACCATGGGCACCGAGCTCGAGTTCACCGAGGGCATGCAGTTCGACAAGGGCTACATCTCGGCCTACTTCGTCTCCGACCCCGAGCGCATGGAGGCCGTCCTCGACGACCCGTACGTGCTGCTCGTCCAGGGCAAGATCTCCTCGGTCGCCGACCTGGTTCCCGTGCTGGAGAAGGTCATGGCGACCGGCAAGCCGCTCTTCATCCTCGCTGAGGACGTCGACGGCGAGGCGCTCTCGACCCTGGTCGTGAACAAGATCCGCGGCACGTTCAACGCCGTGGCCGTCAAGAGCCCTGCGTTCGGTGACCGTCGCAAGGCCATGATGCAGGACATCGCTGTCCTGACCGGTGGTCAGGTCATCTCGCCGGAGGTCGGGCTCAAGCTCGACCAGATCGGTCTCGACGAGCTGGGCCAGGCCCGGCGCGTCGTCGTCACCAAGGACAACACCACCATCGTCGACGGTGCCGGTGACCGCGAGGCCGTGGTGGCCCGCGTCAACCAGATCAAGGCCGAGGTCGAGAACACCGACTCCGACTGGGACCGCGAGAAGTTGGCCGAGCGTCTGGCCAAGCTGTCCGGTGGTGTCTGCGTGATCAAGGTCGGCGCTGTCACCGAGGTCGAGCTCAAGGAGAAGAAGCACCGCATCGAGGACGCCGTCTCCGCGACGCGCGCCGCGATCGACGAGGGCATCGTCCCCGGCGGCGGTGCCGCACTGATCCACGCCGTCTCCGTGCTCGACGACGACCTCGGTCTGAGTGGCGACGAGGCTGCCGGCGTACGTATCGTGCGTCGCTCCGCCGACGAGCCGCTGCGCTGGATCGCCGAGAACGGTGGCGAGAACGGCTACGTCGTGACCACCAAGGTCCGCGAGGGTGGCGTCGAGCACGGCCCCGAGTTCGGTTACAACGCTGCCACCGGCGAGTACGGCAACCTGGTCACCCAGGGCGTCCTCGACCCGGTCAAGGTGACCCGCTCGGCGCTGGTCAACGCGACCTCGATCGCTGCGATGCTGCTGACGACCGAGACGCTGATCGTCGAGAAGCCCGTCGAGGAGACGGCCGCTCCGGCTGCCGCCGGCCACGGCCACGGTCACTGATCGAGGAGTGATCCGAAGGTGGGCCGAGCGCAGCGAGGCCTGCCGTAGGTGAGCCCCGCAGGTCTGTGACGCAAGGGTGCACAGTCACTGATCGAGGACTGATCGACTGAAGCTCACCGTGTGACCACCACGGCCCGTTCCCCGCGAGGGGGGCGGGCCGTGGTGCATTTCCCTTCCGTCGGGTGAGAAGGTGGGAGACCCCGGTTGAAGGAGTTCGTACATGCAGCAGGTCCAGGCAGTGGTGGCGCTCGCGAAGGGCGCCCCCGTCACCATCGAGACGATCAACGTCCCCGACCCGGGGCCCGGCGAAGCCGTCGTGCAGGTCCAGGCCTGCGGCGTCTGCCACACCGACCTCCACTACCGCGAGGGCGGGATCAACGACGAGTTCCCGTTCCTGCTCGGTCACGAGGCGGCAGGGATCGTGGAGTCCGTCGGTGAGGGCGTCACCGACGTCGTGCCCGGCGACTTCGTGGTGCTCAACTGGCGTGCGGTGTGCGGCAACTGCCGCGCCTGCGACCGCGGTCAGCCGCAGTACTGCTTCGACACCGCCAACGCGAAGCAGAAGATGACGCTCGCCACCGGTGAGCTGGCCGGCACCGAGTTGAGCCCGGCGCTGGGGATCGGTGCCTTCGCCGAGAAGACCTTGGTCGCCGCCGGCCAGTGCACGAAGGTCGACCCGGCGGCCCGCCCTGCCGCCGTCGGTCTCCTGGGGTGTGGCGTGATGGCCGGTCTCGGTGCCGCGATCAACACCGGCAACGTGACCCGTGGCCAGAGCGTGGCGGTCATCGGTTGCGGAGGCGTCGGGATGGCAGCGATCGCTGGTGCCGCCCTGGCCGGTGCCGCGAAGATCATTGCCGTTGACATCGACGCCCGGAAGTTGGAGCAGGCCCTCACCTTGGGTGCCACCCACACGGTCAACTCCAAGGAGACCGACCCGGTCGCCGCCATCAAGGAGATCGTCGGGGCCAACGGTGCGGATGGCGCCGACGTGGTGATCGACGCAGTGGGTCGTCCCGAGACCTGGAAGCAGGCCTTCTACGCCCGCGACCTGGCGGGCACGGTTGTCTTGGTCGGCGTCCCGACCCCGGAGATGAAGATCCCGGAGATCCCGCTGATCGACGTCTTCGGTCGCGGCGGGTCGCTGAAGTCCTCCTGGTACGGCGACTGCCTGCCGAGCCGCGACTTCCCGATGCTCACCGACCTCTACCTCCAGGGCCGCCTCGACCTCGACGCTTTCGTCACCGAGGAGATCGGTCTGGGCGACATCGAGTCCGCCTTCGACAAGATGCACCACGGTGACGTGCTGCGCTCCGTCGTGATCCTGGGCGGAGAGTCCTGATGGGCGCCCGCATCGACCACGCGGTCGTCTCCGGCACCTTCTCCCTCGACGGCGAGACCCACCAGGTCGACAACAACATCTGGGTCGTCGGGGACGACTCCGAGGTCATCGTCATCGACGCCCCGCACGACGTCGACGCGATCATGGCGGTGGTGGGGGAGCGTACGGTCAGGGCGATCGTCTGCACCCACGCCCACGACGACCACGTCCGGGTCGCACCGGCCCTGCGCGAGCGGGTGGTGGCGCCGATCATGCTGCACCCTGACGACAAGCCGCTGTGGGAGCTCACGCACACCGACTACCTCTGGGACGTCGACCTCGTCGACGGTCAGCAGATCGACGTCGGGGGCACCATCGTGCACGTCATCCACACCCCTGGCCACGCACCCGGCGCGGTCTGCCTGTACGTCCCTGAGTTGGGCGCGGTCTTCACCGGCGACACCCTCTTCCAGGGTGGCCCCGGGGCCACCGGGCGCTCGTTCAGCGACGCCGAGGTGATCGTCGAGTCGATCCGGACGAAGCTGTTCGCGCTCCCGGAGGACACGGTCGTGCACACCGGCCACGGCGACAGCACCAGCATCGCTGCCGAGGCCGAGGGCATCGGACTCGCTTGATGTAAACGTCTGACCCTGTCCCACGATCGAATGGGGAGACTTCCAGTCATCGGATGACTGAAAGTCTCCCCATTCGCGTCAGGAACGAAGCTGGGTCCGGATCAGCGCCGGCCGAGGGGGGTCTCGCAGTCCGGCGTCGGGGTGGCGACCTCGGGGGCGTCGGCCCGGCGACGTACGACGACTCCTTCGCACTCGACCCCGAGGTCGACGTAGCGGCTCTCCAGCACGGGTGACAGCGCCTTCTGACCGATTCCGTCCCAGGCGCCCAGACCGACGGTGGTGACGAACCACTCCGGAGCCTCCGGCCCGGCGAGGAGCGAGCGCAGTCGTGCCAGCTCCGGGTCCATGGTGCGCATCGGCAGGGACCACAGGTGCTCGTACGGGGAGTCCAGTCCGCTGGCCCACTGGAGGTCGGCCCGGCCGCCGTAGACGACCAAGGTCTCGTCGGCCTCTGCGACCTCCGCGATCGCGCGACCCACCTCGTACTGCCGCGGGGGGTCGCCGTTGCGCCAGTTGTTGGAGGTCCACACGGCCAGGGAGACGATGCTGCTCCCCACGCAGAGGGCCACCAGCACCACCTCGCGGCGCGGTCGCCACGTGCCAGAGGCCCGCAGTGCCAAGCTGTCGCCGTGGCGCAGGTCGGGCAGGTCTGCGACCCGGACACAGGCCCACAGCACCATCAGCGGGGCCACGAGCGGGAAGAGATAGGGCCGCCAGAAGCTGCCGCTGAGCGCGATCACAGTCAGGTCGACGACGAGCATGACCACAGCTGCGACCACGGGAGCAGGGACGTGGCGAAGCGCGATTCGCAGCCGTGCCAGGCACCAGAGCAGCACCAGCGCCATACCGGTGCCGGCGAAGACCAGCAGCAGGGTCCCGATGCGACTGGCGTTGGCTGCGTTGGACTGGGCGACGATCACCGCCGAGGCGTCGGAACGGAAGCCGATCACCGCGTATTCCAGCGTGGCCAACTCGACCCCAGCCGCCACGGCCCAACCGACGGTCAGCGCCACGGGGACGCATCCGCCCAGCAGCGCAGCAGTGGCGAGCCGAGTGGTGTCGAGGAGGCTGAGGCGCTTGGTCACGCAGGCGACCAGCAGCAGCACAGCCCCGAAGACCAGTCCGCCCACGAGGCTCTGCTTGAGGCCGACGGCCGCCATCGCGAGAAACCCCGCCGCCGCGGCGGCCGCGAGGGAGCGCCGGCGCAGCGCCATCAGCGCGACCAGACAGCTGGCCAGGACGACTGGGACGCCCAGCAGTTCGCCCTTGACCCCGACCGCGTCGATCTGTGGGTTGACCAGGAAGGCCGCCGTCAGCAGCGCTGCGCCCACGGTGACGAGGTGCAGTGGGGCGACGGCCACCCGCACCGACAGGTGGCGCGCCAGCTCACGGACCAGAGCAGCAACCAGCAGGACCGCTGCGGCGCAGGCCGCCGCGCCGACGACCCGCAGGGCGTACGGGCCCCCGAGGAGGTCGACGAGGCGCACCAGCGCCACCAGCGACGGCGGACGGTCGACGAAGTAGGGGTGGAAGAGGGCATCGGGTTGCGGGTCCCAGGCGCGAGCCACCAGCAGGAAGCCCGCCTCGTCCGGGCGCAGCGGCCACAGGCAGCCGGCGAACCGACCTGACACGGCCAGCGCCACGGCGACCCACACGAACCGGGGCGTCGTCATCGGGGTTCCCTCCTGCGCTGCGAAGTCCTCTCCTGGACCGTCCACACCCTAGAGGCAGGCGGCCGAGAGCAACGTCTCCCCTCCGCCGGACAGTCCTTTGCCTCCGAGGGCCTAGACTTGACCGGGTGGAGATCCCGGAGAAGTTCGCAAACCTCGGCCTGACCTACGACGACGTCCTGCTCCTGCCGGGCGAGTCCGACCTCGCTCCTGACGAGATCGACACCAGCACGCGGCTGACCCGCGACATCACGATCCAGATCCCGCTGCTCAGCGCCGCGATGGACACCGTCACCGAATCGCGGATGGCCATCGCCATGGCGCGCCAGGGCGGCATCGGCGTGCTGCACCGCAACCTCTCGATCGATGACCAGGCCTACCAGGTCGACCTCGTGAAGCGGACCCAGACCGGCATCATCTCCAACCCGGTCACGATCGGTCCGGACGCGACGCTCGAGGAGCTCGACCGGATCTGTGGCGAGTACCGGGTCTCCGGTCTCCCCGTCGTCGACGGCGCCAACAAGCTCATCGGCATCATCACCAACCGCGACCTGCGTTTCACCCCGCTCGCGGAGTGGGCCACGACCAAGGTCGACGAGATCATGACCCCGATGCCGCTCATCACCGGCCCGACCGGGATCGACCGCGACGACGCGACCGCGCTGCTGCGGGCCCACAAGCGCGAGCGCCTCCCGCTCATCGACCCCGACGGCACGCTGACCGGTCTGATCACGGTGAAGGACTTCGTCAAGGGCGAGCAGTTCCCCAAGGCTTCGTACGACGCGGACGGACGCCTGCTCGTCGGTGCTGCGATCGGCTACTTCGGGGACGCCTGGGAGCGAGCGACCCGACTGATCGAGGCCGGTGTGGACGTCCTGGTCGCCGACACCGCGCACGGTCACGTGCACCTCCTGCTCGACATGGTCCGCCGGTTGAAGACCGACCCGGCCACCAGGCACGTCCAGGTCATCGGCGGGAACGTCGCCACCAGGGCCGGCGCGCAGGCCTTCGTCGACGCGGGCGCCGACGCGATCAAGGTGGGCGTGGGGCCGGGCTCCATCTGCACGACCCGCGTTGTCACCGGTGTCGGGGTGCCGCAGGTCAGCGCCATCTACGAGGCGTCGCTGGCCGCCAAGGAGGCAGGCGTCCCGGTGATCGCCGACGGCGGAATGAAGCACTCCGGCGAGATCGCCAAGGCCATCGTCGCCGGTGCCGACTCCGTGATGCTGGGCTCGCTGCTCGCCGGGTGCGAGGAATCTCCGGGTGAGTTGGTCTTCGTCAACGGCAAGCAGTTCAAGTCGTACCGGGGCATGGGGTCGCTGGCAGCGATGTCGAGCCGCGGCAAGAAGTCGTACTCCAAGGACCGCTACTTCCAAGCCGAGGTGACCAGCGACGACATGATCGTGCCGGAGGGCATCGAGGGCCAGGTGGCCTTCCGAGGCCCGCTCGGGGCGGTCTCGCACCAGCTGATCGGCGGTCTCAACCAGTCGATGTTCTACGTCGGGGCGCGCACCGTGCCTGAGCTGCAGGAGAAGGGCCGCTTTGTGCGGATCACCTCTGCCTCGCTCAAGGAGTCCCACCCGCACGGTGTGCAGATGACCGTCGAGGCCCCCAACTACACCGGCCTCTGAGCCGTGAACGTCGTCCAGCTCACGCGTGACTCGGTGGCGACGGACGACGAGATCCGCGCGCCGCACGTGGTGGCAGCACACCTGCCGCTGCGCGCAGCGCTGCACGACCTGGGTGAATGGATCAGGACCAACGACTACCTCGGGGCCGTCCCCGAGGACGAGACCTGGTTGCTGCATCTGAACACCCGCCTGGGGCCGGCCGTGGCACGGTTGGTCCCGCGGGCGGGAGGAGAGCTGGACGTCGTCTGGCTCGCCGACCGCCACCTCCCACTTTCCGGAGTGGGGTGCCTTCATCTGGAGCGGGAGCGCTCCGGGGCAGAGTTCTGAGAGACTGGTGCACGTGACCGAGATCGAGATCGGCAAGAACAAGCGCGCCCGCCGGGCCTACGCCTTCGACGACGTGGCCATCGTGCCCTCGCGTCGCACGCGTGACCCCGAGGAGGTCAGCGTCACCTGGCAGATCGACGCGTACCGCTTCGACCTACCGGTGCTGGCTGCTCCGATGGACTCGGTGATGTCCCCGGCGACCGCGATCGAGTTCGGCCGACTCGGCGGTCTGGGCGTGCTTAACCTCGAGGGTCTCTGGACCCGGTACGAGGACCCCAGCGGACTGCTCGAGGAGGTCGCCTCGCTGCGCGGACTGGAGGGCACCCAGCGGCTGCAGGAGATCTACACCGAGCCGATCAAGCCGGAGTTGATCACCGCTCGACTCAAGGAGATGCGCGCCGCTGGCGTGACGGTCGCCGGGTCGCTGTCTCCGCAGCGTACGAAGGAGTTCGCCAAGGCGGTCGTGGATGCCGGCGTCGACATGTTCGTCATCCGCGGCACCACGGTCTCGGCCGAGCACGTCTCCTCCAACGCCGAGCCCCTGAACCTCAAGGAGTTCATCTACGAGCTCGACGTGCCGGTGATCGTCGGTGGCTGTGCGACCTACCAGGCCGCGCTGCACCTGATGCGGACCGGTGCTGCGGGGGTGCTCGTCGGCTTCGGTGGCGGCGCGGCCCACACCACCCGTACGGTCCTCGGCATCGCCGTCCCGATGGCTTCTGCAGTCTCGGACGTCGCGGCTGCTCGGCGCGACTACCTCGACGAGTCGGGTGGCCGCTACGTGCACGTCATCGCCGACGGCTCGATCGGTCTCTCCGGCGACGTCCCGAAGGCGATCGCCTGCGGTGCTGACGCCGTGATGATCGGCTCTCCGTTGGCGCGCGCCACCGACGCCCCCGGCCGGGGCTTCCACTGGGGCAACGAGGCGCACCACGCCGACCTGCCGCGCGGACAGCGCGTCGAGTTCGACTCCGTCGGCACCCTGGAGGAGATCATGTTCGGTCCCTCCCGTGTCGCCGACGGCACGATGAACCTCGTCGGCGCGCTGAAGCGCTCCATGGCCACCACCGGTTACACCGACGTCAAGGAGTTCCAGCGGGTCGAGGTCGTCGTCAACTCGTGACGACCCGGAAGGGCGTCCTGACGGACCGCACCCGGGCGGCGCACCCGATGTACGCCGCCCGGCTCGGGTCCTGGGGCTCCCGCCAGCGCTGAACGCTCCCGCTGGGAGTTCCTCGGATCGGTCCCGGACCACCCCCGCGCTCGGCAATACTGCCGCCGTGACCGACCTGGACGCCGAACGCGAGGCCGTCAACCGCGCCCTGCTCGCCTCCGGCCACGACTGGGACGCCTGGCCCGCCGTGGCCGCGACGGCGGACTGGTCCCCGCGAGCCCGCCTCTCGGCGCTGCTGCTGATGCTCTCCGCGCCCGAGCAACGCATCCAGGCCTGGGACGGTGGCCACCAGCTGCTCCACGACTCCGCTGCCGAGGTCATCGAGCGGTTGCGCCGCCGCAGGTTGCCGTGGGACCCGGCCGCCGCGGGGCTGGCGCTCGAGGTCGTGGCTGCGCGTGAGTACGACCTGTCCCGGGTCGGGGTGGCCCTGCGGGCCAGCGAAGAACTCTGCTCCGAGGGAGCCGCCGGCCCGGACCTGCTCGACCGGCTGCACGCCTTCACCGAATGGTTGGACGCGCTCCCCCACAGCTACGGGGTGGAGGAGTCCCGGCGCGCGGCCCGTCGTGCCCTGGCCGCGGCGACCCCTCCCGATCTCCTGGACCTGTCGTTGCTCAGCTCCGGGGATCGGTGGGCGCCGTTCGCGCGCGACGCTGCCCGCGCGGCGGAGTCCGAGGACGTGGTGGCGCTCGTCCGGCTCCTGGGGGAGCTGGGCAACCGGAGACCTTCGCAACGGTGGTCGGCCAAGGTCGCTGGAGCCGTTGCCCCGGCGGCGGCCCGTGACATGGTGCGTCTCTGGCTCGAGCTGGCCTGCGAGGTCGAGCCGGTGGATGGTGTCCTCTTCGTGCCGGGCAACGACGACGTCGTACGGGCAGCGGTGCTTGCGACCCGCCACCTGGTCGACGAGCCGTGGGTCAGCCCAGTGCTGGGGGTCCTGGCTCGACGCGGCGCCGCCCCCAGCCACCCGGGCTCGGTCAGTGCCCTGGCGCTCAAGGTGGCGGGGGCCGCCGTGGACACCTTGGCTGCGCGCGGTGGCGAGCAGGACCGCGTCGTCCTGGCCGAGCTCTTCGAGGAGCTGACGAGGCGTGACCTGCTCCGGCGCGTGGGCAACGCCCTCGGCGACGTCGAGGCGCTGGCGGCCCGTGACGAGCACCTGCGCAAGGAGAAGGAAGCGGCCGTACGTCGCAAGGCCGACCCTGCTCCCAAGCGGGAGCGTGCCGCGGTGGACGCGCTGCTGCGCACCCACGTGGCTCCCACCCTGCGAGCCGCCGGTTTCAAGGGCTCGGGGCGTACGTGGCGCCGCCTGCACGCCGACCGGGTCGACCTTGTGCACCTGGGTTCGTCCGGGGAGAACCTCAGCCTCTCCTACGGCGTCTGGTTCGACGCCGCCCAGGACGCCGCCCACGACGGTGCCCACGACGGTGACCGGGTGGGGCCGGTTGATCGTGCTCGCATCCTGGAGTACCAGGCTCATCTCCGACTTCACGAGCAGTGGAGCGTGACGCCGGAAGGGCTCAGCCGTTGCGCTGCTCATCTGGGAGCGAGTGTGGTGCCCTTTCTCGATGCCATGGGGGTCCACGAGCTGCTGCGCGACCACTTGGTGACCGGCTCCGGCGCCCCGCGGGGCGCGGGCGTGATGGCGGCGCCGAACAGCCCGGCGCACCGGGAGCTGCTGGGACGGCTCGCCCGGGCACGAGGGCTGGGGCACGAGTGAGCTCCTTCTGCTCACTAGGGTGAGGCCCATGACCGCCTCCCCGGACGCCCGACTCGCTGTGCTCATCGATGCCGACAACGCCCAGCCCAGTCGCAGCGACGCCCTGATGGCCGAGATCGCGACCTTCGGTGTGGCCACGGTGAAACGCATCTACGGGGACTGGACGACGTCGCAGCTGACGGGCTGGAAGAGCGCGGCCAACAAGCACGCGATCCAGCCGATGCAGCAGTTCGCCTACACGAAGGGCAAGAACTCCACCGACAGTGCGTTGATCATCGACGCGATGGACCTGCTCTACAGCGATCGGCTCGACGGGTTCGTCCTGGTCTCCTCCGACTCCGACTTCACCCGCCTCGCCTCTCGACTGCGCGAATCGGGCAAGACCGTCTACGGGGTGGGGGAGCGCAAGACCCCCGAGGCGTTCCGGGCGGCGTGCGACCGGTTCATCTACACCGACGTGCTGGGGGTGGAGAGCGCCGAGGCCGAGGCTGACGCCGAGGCGGACCCCACCGTGCCCACCGAGGTCGTAGCCGATGGGCAGTCCAACCGGTCGACGCCGCGCCAGTCGAGCAAGCAACTGCGGGGTGACTCCGCTCTGGTGCAACTGCTGCGGGGTGCAGTTGCCTCCGCGTCCGACGACGACGGCTGGGCCAACCTGGGCGCTGTCGGAACGACCGCCGCCAAGCAGTCGCCCGACTTCGACTCCCGCAACTGGGGCTACGCCAAGTTGATCGACCTGGTCACCACGATCGGCCTCTTCGAGGTCCGACGTCCGCCCAAGGGCAGCAGCGGTGGTGCAGTGGAGATCCGGCAGCTGAAGAAGGGTTCCTGACTGGCGGACCGCCGGCAGGGGGCACAAGGGCACGATCGGGCGAAAAGACCGGCCAAACGCCGCTTTGCGGCATACCCTTATTTGGTTATATGCCTCCCAATGAAGGACCCGCCGTGTTCGAACTGTTGCCGTCCGCATCACCCTCTCGACGCGCCGTCGTCGGAGCGGCCGCCTGGTCGGTCCCGGCCGTGGTCCTCACCTCAGCCGCGCCAGCGTTCGCCAACTCGCCCGGGGCAACGACCACTCCACAGTTCTCCTTCGGCCCGACGCCGGTCGTGCCGTCACCCGACATCCCCCTGGTGTGGGACCTGAACTTCGTCGGTGCCCAGATCACGGCCCCCTCGACGTTGACGGGTCCGTCCGTGGTGACGATGACGATCACCTTCCAGCCGAACGCGACTTCGCAGTATCCCAACCAGACGGTCTACACGTTTCCCGCTCCGGCAGGGTGGTCGTCTAACCGTCCTGCCGACAATGAGTTCTCCAACGTGATCCTGACGTCACTGGCCACCATCGCCGCAGGCGACAGTCTCACGGTGAACGGTCTGTTTGCCGGGACGGCCGCCGACAACCAATTCGGCACCTTCACGGTTGTCGTCGGGGTCGGGGCCACGAGTTCATCGTTCGCCATCGCCACCCCCACTGCGTTCCCGCCGGTCTGAGGCCGTCCGGGCCGAATGCGTTCACGGGGTTGAAACCCCCGCCTGACACACTGGCTGGGTGAGCCAACCGATCGCACTGAACCCTGACTCCCGCGCTGCCGCGCTCGCAGCGATGGCGGCCGGTGAGCTCGACGTGCTGGTGGTCGGTGCCGGGGTGGTGGGTGCCGGCGCCGCGCTGGACGCGGTCACTCGTGGCCTGAGCGTCGGTCTGATCGAGCAGCGTGACCTCGCCAGCGGCACGTCGAGCCGCAGCTCCAAACTGGTCCACGGTGGCCTGCGCTACCTGGAGATGTTCGACTTCGCCCTGGTCAAGGAGGCGCTGGAGGAGCGGGGTCTGCTGCTGACCCGGCTCGCACCCCACCTCGTGCGGCCAGTGCCCTTCCTCTATCCGCTCGAGCACGCGTACGAGCGCCCCTACGTCGGCGCCGGGGTCGCGCTCTACGACACGATGGCGATGACGGGCAAGTACGAGATGGGTGTGCCGAAGCACAAGCACATCTTCCGCAAGGAGCTGGCGCGGCTGGCCCCGGACCTCCGCACCGAGGACCTGCACGGTGCGATCCGCTACTACGACTGCCAGGTCGACGACGCCCGTCTCGTCACCACGATCGCGCGCACCGCCGCCGCGAACGGTGCGCACGTCGCCACGCGTACGCAGGTCACCGGCTTCCTGCGCGAGGGCGAGCGCGTCGTCGGCGTCGAGGCCCGCGACCTCGAGAACGGCCTCGACTTCACCGTCCGGGCACGCACCGTGATCAATGCCGCCGGCGTCTGGACCGATCAGATCCAGGAGATGATGGGCGGGGAGGGTGCGCTCGAGGTCGACGCGTCGAAGGGCGTCCACCTGGTCGTGCCGCGGAGTCGGATCCGCTCCGAGTGCGGCTTCATCACCAAGACCGACAAGTCGGTGCTCTTCGTGATCCCGTGGGGCAAGCACTGGATCATCGGCACCACCGACACCCCCTGGGACCTCGACCTGGCTCACCCGGCGGCCAGTCGGGCCGACATCGACTACCTGCTCACCCACGTCAACCGCCTGCTCAAGGTGCCGCTCGACCACACCGACGTCGAGGGCGTGTACGCCGGGTTGCGGCCCCTGCTCAAGCCGATGCGCAAGGTCGGGGCCGAGGCCGAGACGACCAAGCTCTCGCGCGAGCACACCACCATCAGCCCGGTGCCGGGCCTGGTGCTCATTGCCGGCGGCAAGCTGACCACTTATCGGGTGATGGCGCGCGACGCGGTCGACGTCGCGGTCGAGGGACTCGCCGGCGTGCGGCCCTCGATCACCGACCGGGTGCCGCTGGTGGGGGCGTACGGCTTCGAGACCCGCACGAACCAGCGGGTCGCCCTGGCCCGGGCGTCAGGGCTGGACGTCGCGTGGATCGACCATCTGCTCGGTTGCTACGGCGGTCTCGTCGACGAGCTCCTCGCCCTGATCCAGGCACGTCCCGAGCTGGGGCAGCCGCTGACCCATGCCCCGGACCACCTGGCTGCAGAGGTTGTCTACGCGGTCACCCACGAGGGTGCCCGGCACCTCGACGACGTGTTGGCCCGCCGTACTCGGATCTCCATCGAGAGCTTCGACCGAGGCACCCGCAGCGCCCCGCAGATCGCCGTCCTGATGGGTGCGGAGCTGGGGTGGTCGCGCGAGGTCGTCGACAAGGAGGTCGACCACTGGCTGCGCCGCGTCGAGGCCGAGCGACAGAGCCAGACCAAGCTCACCGACTCCGAGGCGGACGAGGCCCGCGTGCAGGCTCCCGAGATCGTCTGATCACGGCTCGGACTCATCGCTACCGTGGGGTAGTCATAGAGGCGCACGTCACATACTCTCGGTACATGACTGCGAGTCCGGCCAGTGGCCCCTTGACCGAAGGACCTCACGACCCCGAGCACGACCCGGGGGCGAGTTACGCGCTGGAGCGGTCGTACGTCACCCAGCTCACCGCCCGGATCCCGAGCACCGGCGGTCGCACCGTGGACCACGTCTCGCCGATCAGCGGGCAGCCACTGGGCAGCATCCCGCAGAGCGAGCCCGCCGACGTCGAGCAGGCGTTCGTCCGGGCCCGCGCCGCGCAGCGTGCCTGGGCGACGGTGCCGGTGGCACAGCGCCAGGAGATGCTGCTGCGCCTGCACGACCTGATCCTGTCGCGGCGCGAAGAGATCTGTGAACTGATCTGTCTCGAGTCCGGCAAGGCCCGCAAGGACGCCTTCCTCGAGGTCGCCCACCTGGCGATGACGGCGCGTTACTACGGGCGTACGTCGGCGGCGCACCTGCGCACGCAGCGTCTGCCCGGCATGTTCCCCGGACTGACCCACGTCGAGCTCAACCGCGTGCCCAAGGGCGTCGTGGGCATCATCTCGCCGTGGAACTACCCCTTCACCCTCGCGCTCTGCGACGGCATCCCCGCGCTCGCCGCCGGCAACGCGGTCATCTCCAAGCCTGACGCCCAGACGATCCTGACCGGGTTGATCGGCGCAGAGCTGATGGAGCAGGCCGGCTTCCCCCGTGACCTGTGGCAGGTCATGTCCGGGCCCGGCGCCGACATCGGGACGCCGATGATGGCAGGAGCGGACTACATCTGCTTCACCGGCTCCACGAAGACCGGCAAGCTGATCGCGGCCCAGTGCGCCGAGCGCCTCATCGGCTGCTCCCTCGAGCTGGGCGGCAAGAACGCGATGCTCGTCCTGCGCGACGCCGCCGTCGAACGCGCCGCCGAGGGCGCCGTGCGCGGCTCCTTCTCGAACTCGGGGCAACTCTGCATCTCGATGGAGCGGATCTTCGTCGCCGACCAGGTCTACGACCGCTTCGTGGAGCGGTTCGTGGCCCGCACGAAGGCGATGTCGTTGGGTGCTTCGACCAGCTGGGAGGTCGACATGGGCACCCTGATCAGCCAGGACCAGCTCGACACGGTTGAGGCGCACCTGGCCGACGCGGTCGCCAAGGGAGCCACGGTCCTCACCGGCGGCAAGCACCGCCCGGACCTGGGCCCCTACTACTTCGAGCCGACCGTGCTGGAGGGCGTCACCCCCGACATGACCTGCTTCGGCACCGAGACCTTCGGCCCGCTCGTCTCGCTCTACCGCTTCCAGGACGAGTCCGAGGCGATCAAGCGCGCCAACGACGGGTCGTACGGACTCAACGCCTCGGTCTACAGCCGTGACGGCGCCCGGGCCCGTGCCATGGCGCGCCACCTCAAGGCCGGCACCGTCAACGTCAACGAGCCCTTCGGCGCAGCCTTCGGATCGCTGGCTGCCCCGATGGGCGGGATGCGGGAGTCCGGTCTGGGCCGCCGCCAGGGCGCCGAGGGCATCTGGCGCTACACCGAGGCTCAGTCCGTCGGCACCCAGCGACTGCTGCCGATCACGCCTCCCCTGGGGCTGTCGGAGGAGAAGTACGCCGCGATCATGACGACCAGCCTGCGGTTGCTGAAGAAGCTCGGCCGAGCGTGATGGCCAACTCCACCCACTTCGACGTCCTGGTCATCGGGTCCGGCTTCGGAGGATCGGTCAGCGCCCTGCGTCTGAGCGAGAAGGGGTACAAGGTCGGCGTGCTGGAGGCTGGTGCGCGCTTCGAGGACGCCGACTTCGCCACGAACTCCTTCGACCTCAAGAAGTACCTCTACGCTCCCGCGGCAGGGCTCTACGGCATCCAGCGGATCGCCCTCCTCCGCGACTCCCTGATCATGGCTGGAGCCGGCGTGGGCGGCGGGTCGCTCGTCTACGCCAACACCCTGTACGAGCCCCTCGACGCGTTCTACAAGGACCCGTCCTGGGCGCACATCACCGACTGGAAGAGCGAGCTCGCGCCCTACTACGAGCAGGCCAAGCGCATGCTCGGGGTGGTCACCAATCCCGTGCACACTGCGGCCGACCAGCTCATGAAGGAGGTCGCCGAGGACATGGGCGTGGGGGAGACCTTCCACCCCACCCCCGTCGGTGTCTTCTTCGGCGGTCCCGGACAGCCCGGCGGCCAAGAGGTCGAGGACCCCTACTTCGGCGGGGTCGGACCCAGTCGGACCAGCTGCATCAACTGCGGTGAGTGCATGACGGGGTGTCGACACGGCGCCAAGAACACGCTGGTCAAGAACTACCTCTACCTGGCCGAGCAGTTGGGCGCCGTGGTCCATCCCTTGACCACCGTGACGAGGGTTCGCCCCCGCGAGGGTGGGGGGTACGAGGTCCAGGCGCGCTGGACGAAGGCCAAGTTGTCGCGCCGCACGGCGGTCAAGACCTTCACCGCCGATCAGGTGATCTTCTCCGCGGCCGCTCTCGGCACCCAGAAGCTGCTGCACTCGTTGAAGAACTCCGGTGACCTGCCGCAGATCTCCGACCGACTGGGGGTGCTGGCCCGGACCAACTCCGAGGCCATCCTGGGCGCGATCGGCACCGACCGGTCCATCGACTACACCGAAGGTGTGGCGATCACCTCCTCCTTCCACCCCGACGAGTTCACCCACATCGAGCCGGTCCGGTTCGGCAAGGGCAGCAACGTCATGTCGCTGATGCAGACGGTGCTGGCCGACGAGGTGCCGGGAGAGGTCCGCTGGAAGACCTGGCTCAGGGAGATGTGGGCGAAGAAGTCGGAGGTTCTCGACCTGTACGACCTCAAGCACTGGTCGGAGCGGACCGTCATCGCCCTGGTCATGCAGACCCACGACAACTCGATCACCACGGTTGCGAAGAAGTCGCCGTTCGGCTGGCGGATGTCGAGCGTGCAGGGACACGGTGAGCCGAACCCCACCTACATCCCTGTCGCGTACGACGCCGTGCGGCGGATGGGCGCGCTGATGAAGGGCGGCGGGACCCCGGGCGGCAACATCGGGGAGCCGTTCAACCGACCGATGACCGCGCACTTCATCGGTGGCTGCTGCATCGGGGAGGATGCCGACTCAGGGGTGGTCGACGCCTACCAGCGGACCTTCGGCCACCCGGGGCTGCACGTGGTCGACGGGTCGACCATCTCGGCCAACCTCGGCGTCAATCCGTCGCTGACCATCACCGCCCAGGCTGAGCGTGCCATGGCGATGTGGCCCAACAAGGGTGAGGCCGATCGTCGGCCTCCTCTGGGGGCTGCGTACCGCCCGGTGGCACCGATTCCGCCGCGTTCGCCAGCGGTTCCCGCGTCGGCGCCCGCGGCCCTGCGGTTGCCCATCGTCGGGGTCAGCTGAACCGTTCGTCGACAATTCCTGCTGTTGGGCGAAATCGTGCCGATTCGGCGGCCCTTTCAGACCCAAAATAGGGCATGATGATGGTGTTGCAGGTCTGTGGTGCCTCTCCCTCCCTCGGCACGCAGACCTCCGTCCAGGTTTCTCCTTGAGAGCGCGTGGACGACCAGGGCCCGACCACCCTCCCTCCCGGTCGGGCCCTGGTGCATTTCCCGGTAGGATTCAGCGCATGTCTGCGCACCTTGAGCACGATCTTGTCCTGGTGGTCGACTTCGGCGCCCAGTACGCCCAGTTGATCGCCCGACGCGTCCGCGAGGCCCGCGTCTACTCCGAGATCGTCCCGCACACCGTGCCGGTGGCTGACATGTTGGCGCGCAACCCCTCCGCGATCATCCTCTCGGGTGGTCCTTCGAGCGTCTACGCCGATGGCGCCCCCGGCATCGACCCGGCCCTCTTCCAGGCCGGGGTGCCGGTCTTCGGCATGTGCTACGGCTTCCAGCTGATGGCCCAGGCCCTCGGCGGCGAGGTCGCCTCCACCGGCGGCCGCGAGTACGGACGTACGACGCTGTCGGTCTCCGACGGCGGCACCCTGCTCGACACCATGCCGGTGGGGCACAAGGTGTGGATGTCGCACGGCGACGCCGTCGTTGCCGCACCTTCGGGCTTCCGGGTCCTGGCCTCCACCGAGGTGACTCCGGTGGCGGCCTTCGAGCACCTCGAACGCCGGATGGCGGGCGTGCAGTGGCACCCCGAGGTGCTGCACTCCGAGCACGGCCAGCAGGTCCTCGAGAACTTCCTCCACGACGTTGCGGGCTGCCGCCAGACCTGGACCATGCTCAACGTGGTCGAGGACCAGGTCGAGCTGATCCGTAAGCAGGTCGGTGACGGCCGCGCGATCTGTGCGCTCTCCGGTGGCGTCGACTCCGCGGTCGCTGCTGCTCTGGTGCAGCGGGCGATCGGCGACCGTCTCACCTGTGTCTACGTCGACCACGGCATGATGCGCCTGGGAGAGACCGAGCAGGTCAAGACCGACTTCACCGAGGTCTACGCGAGCCTGGACGTGGTGGACGCGGAGAAGCAGTTCCTGGACGCCCTGGCCGGCGTCACGGACCCGGAGACCAAGCGCAAGATCATCGGCACCGAGTTCATTCGCACCTTCGAGGAGGCCCAGGTCCGGGTCTTCGGCGAGGCGGAGCCTGGAGTGACGGCGTTCCTCGTGCAGGGCACGCTCTACCCCGACGTCGTCGAGTCGGGTGGCGGTGCCGGCACGTCGGTGATCAAGTCGCACCACAACGTGGGTGGCCTGCCGGAGGACATGACCTTCGAGCTGGTGGAGCCGCTGCGTGCGCTCTTCAAGGACGAGGTCCGCGCGGTCGGCGAGCAGTTGGGTCTGCCCGAGCGCATGGTGTGGCGCCAGCCGTTCCCGGGCCCTGGTCTGGGCATCCGGATCATCGGCGCCGTCGACCGCGAACGTCTCGACATCCTGCGTCAGGCCGACGCCATCGCCCGTGAGGAGTTGACCAAGTCGGGTCTCGACCGCGAGATCTGGCAGATGCCGGTCGTGCTGCTCGCCGACGTCCGCTCGGTCGGAGTCCAGGGTGACGGGCGTACGTACGGTCACCCCGTCGTGCTGCGGCCGGTGACGTCGGAGGACGCGATGACCGCCGACTGGGCACGCCTGCCCTACGAGGTCATGGAGAAGATCTCCACGCGGATCACCAACGAGGTCGCGGAGATCAACCGGGTGACGATCGACATCACGTCCAAGCCCCCGGGCACCATCGAGTGGGAGTGACGCAGTGAGGGACGAGCGGAGTGCAGCTCCCACGACCGTGAAGATCGAGTGGGAGTGACGCAGTGAGGGACGAGCGGAGTTCAGCTCCCACGACCGTGAAGATCGAGTGGGAGTGACGCAGTGAGGGACGAGCGGAGTTCAGCTCCCACGACCGCGAAGATCGAGTGGGAGTGACGCACTTGGGCATGAGCGTCACCCCTGAGGTCGGCCAGGCGATCGTCATCCGCTTCGACGGCGCTGACACCGTCGTGTGGTGGGGCTCCGGTCCTGAGGGGCGTGAGGTGCTGGCCGCCGAGGGTGGCCGCCTGCTCACCTGGGGCTCGGTGGAGGAGTGTGTCGCCCACGCAAGTGAGGCCGGGTGGGGAGTGGACTGGGACGCTGGGATCAGCAACGACCAGTCCACGCTCCAGGACTTCACCTCGGCGCAGCGGCGACTGAGCGGAGATCCCGAGCCCCTGAACCCACAGTCAGCGCTGGATCTGTGGAACTTCGCCACCGATGTCGCCCACACTCTCGGGTTGCAGTTCCACGACGGTGGACGGGTGGCTGACCTGTGCCACGAGAAGCTGACGAAGGCGACCGTGCCGTACGCCTTCGGGCTCACCGAGTACGCCCTGCGCTGGACCCCGGCCGAGCTCAAGGTGGTCCGTCGGGTGTTGGGCGACGCGGTCGGAGTGGTGCGTACCGGGCTGGGTGTGGCTCCAGGGCATTGACCTGCGCGCCGGACGTTGGCAACCTGCGGGCCATGACCTCCTTCGTCTCCCACACCACGGTCGACTGCACCAACGCCTACGAGCTCTCCAGGTGGTGGCAGCAACTGTTGGGTTACGTCGACATCGAGGACGAGCCCTGTGCCCCGGGAGACGAGGAGTGTGCGATCCAGGACCCGGAGACCGGGCACGTGATCCTCTTCCTCGAGGTCCCCGAGCCCAAGTCGGTGAAGAACCGAATCCACTTCGACCTGCGACCGCGGACGGGGAGTCAGGCCGACGAGAACGAGCGAGTGCTCGCTCTCGGCGCCCGACAGGTCGCCGACCAGCGTGGCCAGTACGGTCCCGGCACCGGGTGGATCGTCTTCGCGGACCCGGAGGGCAATGAGTTCTGCGTGCTCCGCGCGCCGGACTGACTCACCCTCACTCACCCCGTGGGGTCCTCCTGCTGCTCGGCCTGGGCCACCTGCACGTGCTCGAGTGCGCGTTCGGCGACGGACCGGTGCTCCGGCCGCGCGATCTCCACGAGGTCCTCGAACACCGCGCGCAGCCGCCGCACCACTCGGGGTGAGTCACCCCCGTGGTGGAGCAGTTCGGCGACGGTCTCCTCCAGCAGGACCCCGGTGCGCTGAGGGCGGTACAGCGCGACCACCTCACCGTCGGACTCGAGATAGGGCGACGGGTCGCGCAACTGCACGGCGGCCCGCAGCACGACGTGGATCTCGTTGACCGCCTGGATCGCCGTCGTGGGGTCGTTGACGCCGGTGGAGAGAGCCCGCTCCGCGATGTCGAGCAACTGGCGCAACCCGAAAGCCGGGTCGGCGCCGATGTCCCGCTCGTGCGAGATCACCACCGCTGAACTCACCTGCTCCCGCACGGCATCGGAGACTTCGGCGGCCCAGACCCGACCGATCACCTGGCCTGCGACGAGATGGTCGCCGGGGGTCAGGTCCAGCTCGACCACACCGTCCACCTTCTCGCCGATCTTGAGCAGTCGCGACCGGCTCAGTGACGTGAGGTAACCGCAACGATCGTCGTTGCGCACCTCGACGCTCTGGGCACCCGGACGGGGCGACCACGTCGCGGTCGACTCCTCGCGGGCCAGTCGACGGGCGGCGGCCAGCGTGCGGCGGCGTACGTCGGCCATCACCTCGGAGACCTGGACCGAGGTGGTGATGTGGTGGATGAAGGCCAGGAACATGGCCACCGCGACGATGACGTAGACGTAGGAGACCGTGACCGCGAGTTGCGGCACCCGGCCGTCGTCCCCGCCCCGCACGGCCCGCAGCACGGTGAGCGCGTACAGGAACGACCCGGTGAAGAAGCCAAGGGTCAGCTGGACCACTCGGCTCTCCAGGAACGAGCCGAGAATGCGCGGGGAGAACTGGCTGCTGGCCAGTTGCAGCACGACGATGGTGATCGAGAAGACGAGGCCGGTGACCGAGATCATCGCGCCGGCGATGCTGCTCAGCACGCTACGAGCGCCGTCCACCCCGCCCTGGAAGACCCAGACCGGGGTCTCCTCGAGCGAGGCATCGATGAGCGGCACCAGCAGACCGAGAGCCAGGGAGATGCTTGCGATGGTCACCGGCAGCGCCCAGAATCGGCGCCACAGCGCGTCCCAACGACTCAGCCGTGGCGAGTCCGGCCAATTCTTGCTCATGACGACTCACCGCCTCCGACAGCGGCCAGGAGTTGGGGGCCACCCTCCACCACCACGACGTCCGACCCGGTCTTGACCCCTGCGTCCGACAGACCCCGCAGGACTGCCCCGATCACCTCGTGCTGGGCCAACTTGGTCTCCATCTGCCGTGCGCCCGACCAGAACCTCAGGTCCATCCGGACCGTGGCCGTGCCGACCTCCTGCAGGAGAGCCTGGGGTGGGGGTTCGGCGGCGACCGCGGGGAGCGCCTGCATGGCGTCGTGGGCCGCTCGGAGCGCCAGGTCCAGGTCGGCACTGTCGTCGATGTCGAGACGGATCGTCGAACGGACCTGCTCGTAGCCGGTCTGGACGGTGACGATCTCCGAATGCACGACCGAGTTGGGGATGAGCACCAGTCGGCCGTCGTAGGTCCGCACCGCGGTGCTGGTCAGGGAGATGCCCGTGACGGTGCCTGCCACGTCGCGGACCGCGATCTGGTCGTTGACGCGGAACTTGTCCCGAGCCAGGATCACGATCCCGGCGAACATGTTGCCCAGCACCGTCTGGAAGGCGATACCGGCTGCGATGGAGAGCACCCCGATCCCGCCGAGGGCGTTCACCGGGCGCACGCTCGGGAAGATCACCGTGATGGCCGCCGCGAAGGAGAGCAGCAGCACCAGCCAGCGCGTCAACGCCGCAAACATGGTGCTCGCACTGGGAGAGCGTCCTCGCCACAGCAGGATCCGGCGGGTGAGCCACCCCAGCACGCGACTGGCCAGCCAGCCCACGAGGAGCACCACCACGCCGAGGGCAATGTTCTCCCACGTGATCGGCGGGAGTTGCAGGTCCTCGGTGGTCTCCAGGAGTCGAGCGGGTTCGGTACGCATCCCCTGATGTTGGCACCTCATCGGTCCGCGGTCACGCAGGTTGGACGTCCCGCGCCGGTCAGGAGTCGGACAAGTCGTCCAGGGCGGACCCGTTGCCGAACTGGTCCGCGCCGATGACGCTGAGGGTGCCATCGGATTCGAGCACCACCGCTGCCACGTCCTCCAGGCTGCCACGCCCGCTCGACCGCACGGCCTGACGCAGTTCGGACATGGTGAGCCGCTGCTGCCGCAACGCCGACCGGTCCACGACTCCGTCGCGCAGGAGCCACGTGGGCTGGGCCGTGACGGCGGTCCGCAGTCGAGGGACACGAGAGCCTGTGAAGGCCACCACGAGCTGGAGCGCCGCCAGCAGCGCCAGGGCAGTCGCCCCGTCGGCCCAGGCGATCTGACGGTTGAGCAGAATCGTGGCCAGCGTCGATCCCAGGGCCACGGTCACCACCAGGTCGAAGGCGTTGAGTTTGGCCAGCGTGCGCTTGCCCGAGAACCGCAACACCACCACCAGGGTCACGTAGGCCGCGCTGCCCACGGCCAGGATCCGGCCCAGGTCAGCCCATGTGTCGAACCACATCGCCTCTCCTCTCCGCGTCGAGCATCCTGATCACCGTAGCGCCGACCTCGCTCGGTCCGGGCAGGAGAGCGGTTGCGAGTGTGCGGACGAAGACTCTGGCAAGATGGCCGACCATGTCGCCCCTCTCCACCCAACGCACGTTGCGTACGCCCCGGGTGCTGCTCGCCCTGGTCGTCGTGGTGGCATCGCTGGGTCTCGCCGCCTGTGTGAAGCCGGACAAGGCGGTGATCGCCTTCCTGCTCGCCTCGTCCGAGGCAGATCGGTGGAAGACGCTCGACCGGCCCTCCTTCGAGGCCCATGTCGACGAGTCGTGCCGCGGCTGCGACGTCCTCACCTTCATCGCCGAGCAGGACGCTGATCGGCAGGCCGAGCAGTTCGAGGAGGCGATCGACGAGGGCGCGGACGTCATCGTCCTCAATGCCGTCGACGGCGAGAGCGGCGCCAGCCTCGTCCGCGAGGCCGGAGAGATCCCGGTCATCGCCTACGACCGGTTCCTGACCGGTGCAGACTTCTACGTCGCCGCCGACCCGGCAGTCATCGGCAGGCTGATGGCCCAGAGCCTGGTGGACGCGGTCGGGGCGGGGGCGCAGGTGTTGATGATCAACGGAGCCGCGCGCGACCCCAACGGGGTCGCGATCCGCGAGGCGGCCCGCGGGGTCTTCGCACGTCACAAGGTGAAGGTGCTGCACGAGCTCGTCCCGAGGTCGTGGAGCACGGCGGCGGCGCGCGACTTCGTCGTCGAGCACGGCGCCGAACTGGACCGGGTCGACGCAGTCTTCGCGAGCAACGACACCCAGGCTGCCGGTGTGGCAGAGGCCTACGAGCAGTTGGGACGCTCAGGCGGAGCCCGGCCCTTCGTGACAGGCCAGGACGCCGAACTCGACGCCGTACGCCGCCTGGTCTCCGGCGACCAGGGGATGACGGTCTACAAGGACATCCGGACGATGGCCCAGCGGGCCGCCGACCTGGCGATCGACCTGATGTTGGACACCGCTCCCGACGACGCGACCACCTACCAGGAGGTGCCGGCCATCCTGGTGGAGCCGATCGCGGTGACCCGTGGTTCGATCGCCCAGATCGTGGTGCGCGAGCGGGTCTACTCGCTGAACGACATCTGCACGCCCACGCTGCAGCAGGCCTGCGAGTCACTCGCCCTGCGCTGACCCGGCCTGCCTCCGGACCTCACCGGGAGGCGCGCTCCGGACGCCTCACCCGTAGAGAGCGTCCACCTGGTCGGCGTACTTGCGGCGTACGACGCGGCGCTTCAACTTGAGTGACGGCGTGAGCTCCTCGGATTCAGCCGTCCACTCGTGGCCGAGCAACTCGAAGGCCTTCACCTGTTCGGGGCGGGAGAGGCGTTCGTTGGCCTTGTCGACCGCCTCCTGGACCAGTGCCCGGATCTCGGGCTTGGTGGTGAGGTCGGCCAGGTCGGTGAACTCCACACCCATGCGTTGGGCCACGACAGGCGCCACCTCGCCGTCCAGGGTGAGCACGGCCACGATGTAGGGACGGTTGTCGCCGATCGCCATGGCGTGGCCGATCAAGGGGGACTCCTTGAGGTGGTTCTCGATGTTGGAGGGAGCGATGTTCTTGCCCGCCGAGGTGATGATCAGTTCCTTCTTGCGGTCGACGATCGAGAAGAAGCCCTCCTCGTCCAGGGTGCCGATGTCGCCGGTGTGCACCCAACCGTCGGGGTCGATGAGGGCGCGGGTGGCGTCGTCCTGCCGGTGGTAGCCCGGCGTGTTGACCGGCCCCCGTACGAGCACCTCGCCGTCGTCGGCCAACTTGACCTCCATGCCGGGTGTGGGACGACCGACGGTGCCCATCCGGAAGTGACCGGGGCCGTTGACGGTCACCGCGCCACAGGTCTCGGTCATCCCGTAGACGTCGTAGACCTTGAGCCCCAGACCGGCCATGAACCTGGTCGTCTCCACCGGCATGGGCGCGGACGCCGAGGCGCACCACCGCACCCGGTCGAGCCCGAGCAGCAGCTTGAGGAAACCGAGGATCGCGGCGTCGGCCTCCGCGTACGCCTGCTCGATCTCAGGGGTCATCTCCCCGCCGGTCTCCTGGGCCTGGACCCAGGCCAGACCAGCAGCCATCGACCGCTCCACCAACGCCACGTTGTCCGGGTTCGGATCAGCGGCCAGCTTGGCCGAGAGACCCGTCTGGATCTTCTCCCAGACCCGCGGGACGCCGAAGAAGGCGGTCGGGTGCACCTCACCGAGGGTGGCGAGCAGTTGGGTCGGGTCGCCGATGCAGTACTGGTGACTGCCCTGCATGGTCGGGCCGTAGATCCCCAGGATGCGTTCGGCGATGTGGGCCAGCGGCAGGTAACTGACCTGGATCTGGCGCTCACCGGTCAGGCCGGCCGCCTCCAACGTGCTCTGCGCCTCGTAGAGCACGTTGAAGTGGGTCAGGACCACGCCCTTCGGGTTGCCGGTGGTGCCCGACGTGTAGAGGATCGTGGCCGGGGTGTGCCCGGTGACGGCCTCGGCGCGCTCGGCGAGGGCGCTCGGGCGGTCGCGGCGCAGGGCGACGCCGGCAGCGACGAACTGGCGCCAGGTCAAGAAGTTCTCGCCCTCAGGGCCTTCGGGCATGGCGCTCTCGTCGATCATCACCACGACGGTCTCCGGGGCGGCTGCCAGCGCGGACTCCCAGCGGGCCAGATGGTCGGAGTTCTCGAGGATCACGTGGCGGGTGCCGGAGTGTTCGGCGATGAAGGACACCTGATCAGGCGCCAATGTGTTGTAGATCGACATCGGGATCCCGGCGGCGCGCACCACTCCCATGTCGGCCAGGACGTGCTCGATCCGGTTGGTCGCCATGATCGCGACGGTGTCGCCGGGTTCCACCCCGAGGGCGATCAGCCCGGCGGCGACGTCGCACGCCGCATCGTGGGTCTGTGCCCAGGTCAGGGTGCGCCATCCCTCGGCGACGTCGTGACGGTCGGAGTAGGCGGGCTCGTCTGCCCAGTCGGCCGCAGTGGCGTCGAGCCGGTCGAGCAGGGTGTGTCCCTCGACCAGTGTCTGGATGCGGGCCCGTTCGGTGAGTACGTCGGTCATGCGCTGAGTCCTCCTGCTGACGAGAGTGTGACCTGAGTCTCACTGATTTTCCCATCAAGCACGAGGGGGCGCACTGGGCGCGTTGCACGGATCGGTCCGTGGGGCGCCCGGTCTGGGGAAGGGGGTGGGGGGGAACGGGGCCGGAGGGTGGATGACGCACGACGGGCGCGATCCGACCGGGGAAGGTCAGATCGCGCCCGTGCTGGCTCAGGATTTACCTCAGGCGGTGAGTTCCTTCATCTTCGCGACGATCGCGGCCGGGTCCTCGCCCACCGGGGTGATGTTGAGGTTCGTGACGCCGGCCTCGGCGAAGGCTGCGATGCGCTCCTTCACGTACGACTCGGGGCCGACGAAGTTGGCTGCCTCCAGCCACTCGAGCGGGACGGCGGCAGCGGCCTCCTCCTTCTTGCCGGAGAGGTAGAGGTCCTGGATCTCCTTGGCGGCGTCCTCGTAGCCGTACGCGACGGCCACGTCGTTGTAGAAGTTCTTGCCGCGCGCGCCCATGCCTCCGACGTAGAGGGCGAAGGTGGGGCGGGCGAAGTCGAGCAGCGCCTTGGTCTCGGGGCCTTCCCCGATCGCGACCATGCCGCCGGCGAGGACCTCGAGGGGGGCCAGGCCCTCCTGGCGCTTGGCCTTGCCCTTGGCCAGGGCGTCGCCCCAGACCAGATGGGCGCGCTCGGGGTGGAAGAGGTGTGGGATCCAGCCGTCCGCGATCTCACCGGTCTGCTCGACGCTCTTCTCACCCAGCGCAGCGATGTAGAGCGGGATGGTGTCGCGCTCGGGGTGGGTCAGCAGCTTGAGCGGCTTGCCGAGCCCGGTGACCGCGCCGTCCTCCTTCATCAGGGGCAACTTGAACTCGCCGTCGTTGGTCAGCGGCTCACGCTTGAGACCGCGCCGGATCAGGTCGATGATCTCGGCGGTGCGAGCCAGCGGCTTGCGGTAGGGGACGCCGTGGAAGCCTTCGATGACCTGGGGGCCGCTGGCGCCGAGCCCGATGATCGCGCGGCCGCCCGAGACGTTGTCGAGGCCGGCGGCGGTCTGGAGCAGGGCGCCGGGGGTGCGCGAGTAGATGTTGAGGATCGCCGCACCGATCTGGATCGTCTCGGTCTTCGCGGCCAGGTAGCCCATCAGGGTGGGGGAGTCGTAACCGTAGGCCTCCGCGACCCAGACGGCATCGAGGCCGGCCTTCTCGAACTTGGCAACGGTGTCGGCGGCGTCGCGGGGATTGCCTTCGTACCTCAGCATGGTGGAGAGCTTCATGGGGTGACTCTTACAGAGGTACTGTCACGATCGCAAGGGTTCCGGGCGCGCTATGCAACTTGTTTCATGACTGGCGCGTGGAGCGTTCATCACGTCGACACCTGTCGGACGGTTGGCAGCCGCCCGGACGCCCGTGAAGGCCAGCAGGGTCGGGGTCATGGCACAGACCCTCAGCCCGGTTCGACCGGTCAGGACCATCGCGAGCAGGACACAGGCCGCCGCCACCAGCCTCGTCACCCTTCCCACCGTGGTGGCACACCGCGGCGCCAGCGGCCACCGCCCCGAGCACACCCTCGACGCGTTCCGTACGGCGATCCGCATGGGCGCCGACGAGATCGAGCTGGACCTGGTCATCACCAGCGACCGGGTGCTGCTCGTACGCCACGAGAACGAGTTGTCCCGCAGCACCGACGTCGCGCACCACCCCCGGTTCGCGCGACGCTGCGCCACCCGCTCCGTCGACGGGGTGCCCGCCGCGGGCTGGTTCACCGAGGACTTCACCCTGGCAGAGGTCAAGCAACTGACGGCCTGCGAGCGACGACCGCGCCTGAGGCCGGGCAACACCGCGTACGACGGCCTCGAGGGCGTGCCGACCCTTGACGAGGTGCTGGCCATGGTCGCGGCCGAATCCATCCGGCGGGGTCGTCCGGTCGGGGTGATGCTGGAGCTCAAGCATCCCAGTCACTTCGCGGCTCGCGGGCTGGACATGGTCGCTCCGTTGTTGGCGACGTTGCGCCGTCACCGGCTTGACGGGCCCCACTCCCCGGTCACGCTAATGGCCTTCGAGACCGCGGTGCTCCAGGAGCTGGCCTCGAGGTCCGGGCTGGCGACGGTCCAGCTGCTGGGTCGGGCCCACGAACGCCCCTGGGACCTCGCGTGCGTCGGTGACCCACGCACGTACGCCGATCTCGCCACGCCTGCAGGGCTCGAGTGGATCGACCAGTACGCCGACGGCATCGGCGCTCACAAGGACCTGGTGCTGCCGCCCGGGGGATGTCCCGCGAGTGGATCCGAGGAGGGCGCCGCGAGCCACGTGGTCCGCGACGCCCACCGCCTGGGTCTCACTGTGCACGTGTGGACCCTGCGCGCGGAGAACCTCTTCCTGCCCGCGCCTCACCGGATCGGGGACGACCCCTCAGCGATCGGAGACCTGGCTGGAGAGGTCAGGGCCTTCCTGGATGCCGGTGTCGACGGGATCATCACTGACCATCCCGACCTGGCCGTGGCGGCCCGTGCGGCGCACGTGGCTGACGGTGAGCGCCAGCAGGCCGGCTGAACCAGCCAGGAGCCACGGCACCGGCAGGAGCCACTCGAGGTTGTCGTCGGGCACCAGGTCGCCGGTGATCGCCGTCCAGATCCCGGCGAAGCCGAGGAAGGCGATGCCCATGATCAGGTGGGTCAGGTTGACCGGGTGGCGACCGGACTCGGGGCCCGGGACGTGGGTGGGGTTGCTGTTCTGCGGGTCCATGTCGTGGCTCCAGACAGGTTGGGCGGGTGCGGGCTGGTGGTAGCTGCTCATGGCTGGGTCACCACGATCTCGCCGACGCCCATGTCAGTGACGATGTCGATGCGGGGGGCGCTCTCGGAAGGCTCGGAGCCGGCGCTGGCGCTGATGCCCAGTCCACCGTTCTCGTCCTGGTCCGGCAAGCGGATCGAGCCGACCCCGATCGCGGCCTCGATGTCGTATCCCAGTCCTTCGGGCAGGCGGATCTCGACGCGTCCGGCTCCACCGTCGACCCGGATCTCGCGGTCGTCGAGGGCGGCTGGGTCGCTGACCTCGGTGAGGTCCAGGACCAGTTCGCCGCGGTGGATCTCGTAGCTGTCGCGGACCTCGCTCGCCGACCCGGGCGTGAAGAACAGTTCGACCTCATTCGAGTGCTCGGCAGCCATCGCGCCGACGGTGGTGACCGCCGCGACGAGCGCGATGAGGATGACACCCCCGGCCCGTCCCCAGAAGGCCCCCAGCACCAGCACAGCTGCCGCGATCGTCATGGCGAGCGCGGGATAGGCGCTGTCGGCCACGGCCACGCCGGCCAGGTCGAGCGTGCCGAGCACACCCAGCGCGAGGGCGATGAGGGCCAGGGTGAACCAGAAGAGGACAGGTCCACGCCGGCGCGGATCCCGGGGTCGGGCCAGTGGAGGCTGGACCGGTGGAGTCTGGGCCAGTGGCGTCTGGGCCAGGGGAGCCTGGACGGCGCCCTGCTGCGTCCAGTGGGGCTGGGTGTACGGAGCAGTGGGCCCAGCCGGGTCGTACGCCGGGGCGTACGCCGGGGCGTACTCCGGGGCGTACGGGGCGTACGGGGCAGTCGGCGCCGCGGGGTCGTACGCCGGTGCGTACGGCGCAGTGGGAGCCGCGGCGGGGCTGGCGGTGGAGGCGTCGCGCCGGGACCAGAGGAGCCATAGGACCAAGCCGATCACCACCAGTGCCCATGGGAACCGGTACCACCCCCAGGTGTCGCCGACCAGCGCGAGTGCCGCGAGGGCGACCACGCCCACCACCGCAACGGTGCGGCTGCGCACGTCCAGCGGGACGGGTGCCTGAGGCTGGCCGTCCTCGGGCAGCAGCAGCCACAGGGCGCCGTAGACGATGATGCCGGCGCCGCCGAAGAACGAGAGCACCACGAAGGCGACGCGCAGCACGAGTGGGTCGATGTTGAGGTGGCGGGCCAACCCTGCGGCCACACCCGCGACCTTTCGGTCGGCGGGGCGTTGGAGTCCGCCGATGTCCTTGACCTGGTCCCAGTCGGTGCGAGCACCGCTCTGGGGATCCGGGCCGGGGCCGGGTGAAGGGGCGCCGGGTTCGCCCGCGGGGCCGCTGGTGGAGTGGGTCGTCTCGTCCATGTCTCCAGCCTCGCCTCGTCGCGCCCGTTCCACCATCGGTGACAACCCTGATCTCCTGGCGGGGTGGGAGCCCGGGGCTCAGGGTCCTCTCGGGGTCAGCCCTCATGGTCGCGCACCGCTTCGCCTGACACCATGGAGGCACCATGAATCCGCCAGAGCCCCCGCGTCCCCCGGCGCCCGAGCCGACGGCCCCGTTGGCGTGGCGCCGGGCCACTCGCAACTCCACTGACCCGCTGCTCGGTGGAGTGGCGTCGGGCCTGGCCGAGCACTTCGGCGTGCCGGTCCTGTGGCTGCGGGCCGCGTTCGTGGTGAGCACCGCACTGAGTGGCCTGGGCATCGCGCTGTATGCCGGCTGGTGGATGTTCCTGCCGACCGACGCCAGGTTCGAGCAGGACGCTCCCGGCCTGGAGAGTGCGTCGCGCACCGGCCGTCGTCCCGGTCGTACGTGGCGGATGAGTGACGTCGGACCTGCCGTGGCGCTGGGTGTCCTGGGCATCGGACTGGTCCTCGGGTTCCAGGCCGTCTTCGGTCGTGGGGCGATCCTGATCCCGCTGCTGATCGCCGGACTCGGGATCGCGCTGCTGTGGCGCCAGGCGGACGAGGCGCAGCGGGAACGCTGGTTCGACCCGAGCGGACGGGTGGACCCCTTCCGGGCCGTCTTCGGGGCCGGGAACACGGCGTCGTACGTCCGGCTCGCGGCCGGGGTGGGCCTGGTCGCCGTGGCGCTCGTCCTCTTCAGCCTGACCTCGGGGCGGCTCGAGGTCGCGCGCGAGCTCTGGTTGGCGAGCCTGCTGGGGATCGCGGGTCTGGCGGTGGTGGTCGGACCGTGGGTGGTGCGTCTGGCTTCCGACCTCGGAGCAGAGCGCGCCGAGCGGATCCGTACGCAGGAACGCGCCGACATGGCTGCGCACCTGCACGACTCGGTGCTGCAGACCCTCGCCCTGATCCAACGCAATGCCTCCGACCCGACGACGGTCACCAAGTTGGCCCGGAGCCAGGAGCGAGACCTGCGCTCCTGGCTCTACACCGGCCAGGAGCCCGACGCGGCCACCGTGGCCGGGGCCCTGCGCGAGGTGGCTGCCCGGGTCGAGGACGAGCACGCCGTCGTCGTCGATGTGGTGAGTGTCGGTGACATCGAGATGTCGGAACACCTGCGCCCTCTGGTGCACGCCGCCCGCGAAGCGATGGTCAACGCTGCCAAGCACGCCGGCACCGGACGGGTGGACGTCTTCTCGGAGAGCTCGGCCACCCTCGTCGAAGTCTTCGTCCGCGACCGTGGGGCCGGCTTCGATCCGGAGTCGGTGGCTGAGGACCGGATGGGCGTGCGGCACAGCATCATCGACAGAATGGTCAGGCACGGGGGGACCGCGGACGTACGCTCGGCTCCCGGCGAGGGCACCGAGGTGAGGCTGGCGATGCCGGTCGAGGAGGACGAATGAGCGTGCCGGTGAAGGTGTTGGTCGTCGACGACCACGCAATGTTCCGTGCCGGCGTACGGGCCGAGCTGGCGGGTGTGGGCGCTGACGTCGTCGACGTGGTGGCCGAGGCTGCTGACGTGGACGAGGCGGTGAAGGCGCTCGCGGTCCATGAGGTCGACGTGGTGCTGCTCGACGTCCACCTGCCCGGCGGGGGAGGCGCGGAAGTGATGCGCAGGGTGCGGGCCCGCGACCGCGACGGAGCGCCCAAGTTTCTGGCGCTGAGCGTGAGCGATGCCGCGGAGGACGTCATCGGGACCATCCGGGGCGGGGCCCGGGGCTACGTCACGAAGACGATCACCGGTCCCGAGCTGGTGGCTGCGATCCAGCGGGTCTCCGAAGGGGACGCAGTCTTCTCTCCCCGGCTGGCCGGCTTCGTGCTGGACGCCTTCGCCGGGTCCATCCAGGTCGCGGCCGTCGACGAGGACCTCGACCGCCTCACTGAGCGCGAGCGTGAGGTGATGCGACTGATCGCCCGCGGCTACGCCTACAAGGAGGTCGCCAAGGAGCTGTTCATCTCGATCAAGACCGTGGAGACCCACATGTCGTCGGTGCTGCGCAAGCTGCAACTCTCCTCGCGCCACGAGCTCACCAAGTGGGCCTCGGACCGCCGCCTGCTCTGAGAGGTCCGTGGTTTATCGACACCCTGTCGGATTCGATAACCTTGCGCCCATGAACACCTTGGGTCTCATCGTCCTGCTCCTGCACCTTCTCGGCATCGCGGCCCTGCTGGGTGGCCTTCTCGCCCAAGCGCGTGACTCCGAGAAGCGGATCACTCCGGTCATCCGCGACGGCGTCGGCACCGCCTTCGTCGCCGGTATCGTGCTCGTCGGGCTGCTCGAGGCGGGTGACGGCGACGTCAACCACCTGAAGATCGGTGTCAAGTTCCTCGTCAACCTGGTCGTGCTCGTCCTGGTGATGGCCAACATGCGCAAGCCCTCGATCCCCAACGGCCTCTTCTGGGCGCTCACCGGGCTGACCGTGCTGAACGTCGTCCTCGCGCTCTTCTGGAGCGGTGGACACACCTACTGATCCGACGTCATCCAGCGACCGCAGTCCTCTCGAGGGCTGCGGTCGCTGTGCTTCTCGGCGATCCCGTGCCGAGTGGTCAGTCGTCCCCCTTGAGGGAGAAGGACCGCAGGCGGTCTCCGGAGAACCAGACCCCGCCGATCCCCACGACGAACAGGGCTCCCACGGCCCACCACAGGGGCACCGCATCATCAGCCCAGTCCGCATCGATCGTGGCGCCGATCCGTGCTGCCCACTGACCGATGCTGAGCCAGGCCACGCCCGAGAAGATGGCGGCCAGGGTGCCCTCCCACAACAGCACGAAGAGCAGGCCGACCACGACAGCGTGCTTCCACACCGTGCTCAGTGCCAGGAAGAGCGAGGTGTAGGCGATCGCGCCCAGCGTCGCGCTGACACTTCCGGCCAGGACGAGGTCCTGGTCCCCGGAGCCGATCGCGAACCCGGTGACCAGCATGGGCAGTGGACCGAGCAGCAGCACCGCGGCGAGCGCGACGACGTACTTGCTGAAGGCCACCGAGTGACGGCTCACCGGTTTGGCGAGCAGGTAGACCAAGGACCCGTCGTCGACCTCCGGGCCCATCACCGCCGTCGCGGAGACCAGGGCCAGCAGCGGCAGGATCACCAGGAGACCGAGCCCGAAGAGGATTCCCAGGGCGACCTCCGCGTCGGAGGTGAGCACCCGTACCAGCACGCTCAGGCCGATCAGCGCGACCGGGAAGAGCAGGAGCAGGATGAAACGCTTGCGCCCCAGGAGGGCCGCGAGGGCAAGCCGTGCGATCGTCGTGTTCATCGGGCCACCAGGTAGGAGAAGACGCTCTCGAGGGACTCGTCACTCGGCGAGACCTCGATGAGGGAGATGTCACCGGCACGGGCCCAGACCGGGAGACCGTGGACGAAGGTCCCCAGGTCGGCGACCTCGACGTCGAGACCGCCACTGTCGACGAAGCGCACGGCGCGCACCGACGGCTCGGCGACCAGGGCGACGGCCAACGCACGATCGTCGTCGGAGCGCAGGAAGTACTGCACCGGGCGGTCGGTCATCAGCCGTCGGATGGCGCCGAAGTCACCCGAGGCGGCATGGCGGCCAGACACGACGACCTCGATGTGGCGGGCCAGGCGCTCGACCTCCTCGAGGATGTGTGAGCTGAACAGGATGGTGTGGCCGGTCTCGCCCATGTCGTGCAGCAGGGCCATCAACTGCATCCGTTGACGGGGGTCGACGCCGTTGAAGGGCTCGTCCAGCAGCATCACGCCGGGTTCGTGCACGAGTGCGGCAGCGATCTTGACGCGCTGGCGCATGCCCTTGGAATAGGTGTCGATGCGTCGCCCGGAGGGTTCGACCAGCTCGACGCGCTCCAGGGCCTTCTCGGTGGCCGCGCCCGGATCACTCAGGCCCTGCAGTTCGGCGTTGGCCCGGACGAACTGACGTCCGGTGAGGTAACCGAAACTGATCTCGCGTTCGGGTACGAGGCCCAGTTGGCGATATGCCTCGGTGTTGCGCCACACCGGCGCCCCGTCGAGGAGCACCTCACCCGCCGACGGCGCGAGGAAGCCCGACATCATTGCCATCAGCGTCGTCTTCCCGGCGCCGTTGGGACCCAGGAGCCCGGTGACCCCGGGGCCGATCCGCATCGAGACGTCGTTGACAGCGACCACGTTGCCGAACCACCGCGAGACCTTCTCCAGCACGATCTCAGCCATCAGCGACCAGCCTTCCTGAAGCGAGCGACCAGCGCGAGCACGGGGAGAGCAGCCATGAGCAGTGCCGCGAGGACGTAGGCGCTCACCATCACTGCGCCCTGGGGCGGGGTGATCACCTCGACCCCGGCGTCCATCACGGAGGCCAGCCCGTTGACCAACGCCCACGGCGAGAAGAGACCCGAGATCTCGCCTGTCCGCGGCGAGTCGAACTCCGCAGCGATCGCCTGGACCGCAGAGAGCGCGGTGCTGACCACCAGGACCGCAAGGATCGAGCCGACCACGGCGAAGCCACGGCGCAGGGCCATGCTGGCGATCAGTCCGGTGATCGAGGCGAGCATGGCTGCCAGCAGCAGGTCCAGGGGGAGGGCCTTGAGGAACGAGAGCGTCTCGTCGCCGGCGTCGAGGCGGCTCAGCAAGCCGCCGACGTACAGCACGAGTTGCGGCGCCAGGATGAAGATCAGACAGGCCGTGGCCAACGCGGCCCAGCGCACCAGGGCCGAGGTCCGGGCGCTCAGTGGTCGCGCCAGGTACAGGACGATCGAGCGGGAACGCAGGTCCCGGGAGAAGATCGTCGGGGCCTGGGAGGCGGCAAAGATGCTGACCAGGACCTGCACGGTGTTGGTGTAGGCCGCGTACGTCCTGACCTGCTCGTCGAAACCGAACATCGCCACCACTCCCACCATGATCACGGCGGGCAGCAGGGTCAGGCCGAGCAGCAGGAAGGGCAGCACCTTGGAGCGCCCGGAGCGGCCCAGCCCGTACGCGTGCTTGAGGGCCGTGACGTAGAGGGAGAACGCGATGCGCGCGTCGCCGTCGCGCGGGCCGGTGTAGCGGCGGTAACCGATGTCGTGGATGACCCCGGTGACCGGCTGCTGGGCCGTCGGGTGCTGGGCCGTCGGGTGCTGGGTCGGCGATGGCTCAGACATGCGGCACTCCCTCGGTGAAGACGTCCTCGAGGTGGCCGTGGTCCGGCTCGATGCGGACCAGACCGAGCCCGTGGTCGGCGACGACGTCGCGCACCACTCGGTGCACGTCCACGCCCTTCGGCGGCGGGTCGACGCGCACCGTCCGGTGGTGCGGTCGGCAGGGGAGACCCGCGGCGGCCAGCTCCTGGCCCAGCAGGTCCCGCTCGGCCACGCCACCCAGGACCTCGACCAGGAGGGCGCCCGAGACGTCCAGGAACTGGCTGGTGGCCGAGGAGCGCAGCAGGGTGCCGGCGTCCAGGATGACCACGTGGTCGCTGACCTTCTCGAGCTCCCCGAGCAGGTGGGAGGTGACCAGGACCGGGATCTTGAAGTCGGTGCCGATCCGGCGGACCAGCCGCAGCATGTCCATCCGGGAGGCCGGGTCGAGTCCGTTGGTGGGCTCGTCGAGGAAGACCAGCTCAGGGTCGTGCACCAACGCCTGCGCGAGCTTGGCCCGCTGCTTCATGCCGGTGGAGTACGTGCCCAGGAGGCGGTAGCGCTCCTCGTCCAGACCGACGATGCGCAGGATGTCGGCGGCGCGCTCGCGGGCGACGGCGACGGGTAGACCCGACATCCGGGCCAGGTGCACGACGAAGTCGCTGGCGCTCACGTCGGGAGGGAGGCAGTCGTGCTCGGGCATGTAGCCGACCACCCGGCGCACCAGGGCTGAATCCTGCGCCACGTCGTGCCCCAGGACGGTCGCCCTGCCGCTGGTCGGGGCCTGGAGACCCAACAGGATCTTGATCAGGGTCGACTTGCCCGCACCGTTGGCTCCCACGAGTCCGGTGACGCCCGGCCCGACCTGGAGCGTGAGGTCGGAGAGCGCCACCACCCGACCGAAGTCCATGGTGAGGCCTGCGGTGGTGATCACTGGTTCAGGATCGGCTGTCACGTGCACAACCTAGCGGGAGCTGTGGGTGAGCGGCTGAAGGTGTCTGGGGCGCGCCGTAAGGTTGGGGGCAACATGAGCAGCCCCTTCACCATCCCTGGTCTCGAACACATCCAGCCCCCTGCTGGGCAGCCTTCCGAGCCCGCCCCCGCGCGCGCTCCGAGCCGCCGCGGCCCCACGCGTGAACAACTGCTGGAAGGACTCAACGAGCCCCAGGCCGAGGCGGTCGTGCACGCCGGGGCCCCGCTGCTCGTGGTGGCCGGTGCGGGCTCTGGCAAGACCAGGGTGTTGACCCGTCGGATCGCCTGGCTGGTGGCCGAGCGTGGCGCCCACCCCGGCTCGATCCTGGCCATCACCTTCACCAACAAGGCCGCGGCCGAGATGAAGGAGCGGGTCGAGGAGCTCGTCGGCAAGCGAGCCCGTCTGATGTGGGTCTCCACCTTCCACTCCGCCTGCGTACGCATCCTGCGCAAGGAGGTCGACAAGCTCGGTTTCAAGTCGAGTTTCTCCATCTATGACTCGGCCGACTCCAAGCGCCTGATGGGGCTGGTGCTGAAGGAGTTGGAGCTCGACCCGAAGAAGTACCAGCCCAACGCGGTGCTCAACTGGATCTCGGACCGCAAGAACGAGCTCGTCGACGCCGAGGACGCAGCCAAGGACACGAAGAACGCCTTCGAGGCTGCGTACGCCGCGGCGTACAAGACGTACCAGCGGCGGTTGCGCGAGGCCAACGCGATGGACTTCGACGACCTGATCATGACGACGGTCCACCTCCTCATGGCCTTCCCCGAGGTCCGCGAGACCTATCGGCGTCGCTTCCGGCACGTCCTGGTCGACGAGTACCAGGACACCAACCACGCGCAGTACGCGCTGATCCACCAGTTGTGCGCCGAGCACCCCGAAGACGCCGGTTCCGAGCGGGTTGCGCCGGCTGAGTTGATGGTGGTCGGCGACGCCGACCAGTCGATCTACGCCTTCCGTGGGGCGAACATCCGCAACATCCTGGACTTCGAGAAGGACTTCGCAGACGCGACGTCGATCCTGCTCGAGCAGAACTACCGCTCCACCCAGACCATCCTGGCCACCGCCAACGCGGTGATCGGCAACAACGCCAGCCGCAAGCCCAAGCGGTTGTGGACCGACGCCGGTGACGGAGACCGGATCGTGGGGTGGGTCGCCGACGACGAGCACGCCGAGGCGAGGTTCGTCTCCGACGAGATCGACCGTCTCGTCGACGCCGGGGCCCGAGCCGGGGACGTGGCGGTCTTCTACCGGACCAACGCCCAGTCGCGGGTCTTCGAAGAGATCTTCATGCGCACGGGGCAGCCCTACAAGGTGGTCGGGGGAGTGCGCTTCTACGAGCGCAAGGAGGTCCGCGATGCGTTGGCCTACCTGCGGGTGCTGGTGAACCCGGCCGACGAGATCTCGCTGCGCCGCGTCCTCAACACCCCGAAGCGGGGGATCGGTGACCGCGCCGAGGCGTGCGTCAACTTCCTCGCCGAACAGGAGCGGGTCACCTTCTTCGAGGCGCTGACCATGGCTGACCGAGCTCCCGGCATCGCCACTCGATCAGCCAAGGCGATCAAGGGTTTCGTGGACATCATCGTCGAGCTCCAGCAGATGGTGGAGGCCGGTGAGCGCCCCGACGTGATCCTGGAGACCGTGCTCGACCGCTCGGGCTACCTGGCCGAGCTGGAGGTCTCCGACGACCCGCAGGACGGCACCCGTGTGGAGAACCTGGCCGAGTTGGTCGCGGTGGCGCGGGAGTTCTCCGAGGACCCGGTCGCCGGACCCTCCGCCGATCCGACCGACGTCGAGGCGGGCACCGTGACCCCCGGCCTCACCGACTTCCTGGAGCGCGTGGCCCTGGTGGCCGACAGCGACCAGATCCCCGACAACCCCGACGGCGAGGACGTCGGCGTGGTCACCCTGATGACGCTCCACACCGCCAAGGGCCTGGAGTTCCCGATCGTCTTCCTGACCGGGCTCGAGGACGGCGTCTTCCCGCACCAGCGGTCGCTGGGCGATCCCACCGAGCTCGAGGAGGAACGACGCCTCGCCTATGTCGGCATCACCCGGGCCCGGGAGAAGCTGTACGTCTCGCGAGCCGTCGTCCGTTCAGCCTGGGGTGCTCCGTCGCACAACCCCGCCTCGCGATTCATCGACGAGCTGCCGATCGACCTCGTCGACTGGAAACGTACGGCCGACGCGGCTCCCCGATGGAGCCGCTCCGACCCGGACGCCAACTCCTTCTCCCGGATGGGTGCGCCCACGGACGCGGGGCGCCGCAACTTCACCTCCGCGGCCATGCGCATGGATGCCAGCTCGAAGGCCAAGAGCGCCCGCGAGGTACCGTCCCTGGCGCCCGGGGACCGGGTGGTCCACGACTCGTTCGGCATGGGGACCGTGGTGGCCCTGGAGGGCGTGGGCGACAAGTCGGTCGCCTCGGTCGACTTCGGATCCCAGGGGGTCAAGCGCCTGCTGTTGAGGTACGCGCCGGTCGAGAAGCTCTGAGGCGTCGGCACCTGAAATGCGAGGAGCCCCAGCCGATCCGGCTGGGGCTCACGCGTGTCGGCGGTCCGGTCAGGGACGCAGACCGTGGGTCATCAGGGTGCTGTAGGGATCGACGGGGTCGGCTCCACCGGGGCGGACCTCCAGGTGCAGGTGGGCGCCGGTCGAGTTGCCGGTGCTGCCGACCCGCCCGATCACGTCGCCACCGGTGACGGTCTGACCGACGGTCACGTCCATCGTCGACTGGTGGCAGTACCAGATCTCCGTGCCGTCCTCGAGGGTCAGTACGGTCTTGTTCCCGTACGAGCCGTCGTAGCCGACCTCGGTGATCGTGCCGTTGGCCACCGCGACCAGCGGGGTGCCCGAGGGAGCAGCGAAGTCGAGACCGGTGTGCACCGTCGACCACAGGTAGCTGGTGAGGCCGAAGGTCGCGGAGAGCCGGTAGCCCTGCACCGGCATGACCCACTGGTTGGCCTCGATCTTGGCGGCCTGCTTGTTGGCCCGGGCCTGGAGACCTGCCAGCGTCTTGCTGCGCGCGGCGGCGGCGGCCTCGGCCTGCGCCACCAACTCGGCGTCAGAGGCCTGGGCGACTGCGACCCGGCGCGAGTCACGACTTACGACCTCGTCGCGGTCCGCGACAACTGCTGCGGCACTGCTCACGGCATTGCTCTGCGCGACCTCGGCGGCGACGACGGGGTCGTCAGCCATGCCGGGACCGGCCACGGCTCCTCCGATGGAGACGGCCAGGGCGGCTGCCCCGGCGATCACCGGAAGGGAGGGGAGACCGCGGAAGAGTGGCCCCTTGGGCCCGCTGTGCTTGGTGGCGCGGCGCTTGCCGCCCACCGGCGCGAGGGTGGCCGGGTAGGCCGCCGCCTCGATGACCGGAACGACTTTTTCAGAAACTTGGTTTGCTGCGGCCGGGAGCCGGGTAGGAAGTGCCATGTCGACATCTGCGACGGGCTGAGAAATGTGAGAGACCCGGAGCTCGGACGTGGTGGCCCTACGGGCTCCAGCGGTCGGGGCGTTCCGGGTCGAAGCGGTCGTGCGGGCGCGGTCCGCCGATGCTGTGCGGCGATCGCCGCGTTCAGCTCGATGGTTTCCCATGAAGAAGACCTCAGGTGGTTTGACGATGGGGCAGTACTGCGGTGGAGCAACCCGGACGACTGTAGTGGATCGGCCAAGTCGGGGGTAATCCCCTGTCCACAGATCCTGCGTCAAGCTTTGGAGGGGCGCAGGAGAACGTGGAAAAAACGCCTGACCCATGGGTGAAACCGGTCACATGACCTGTCCACGAGGGACCCAGAATCGTCGTGGTCCGGTGTGGCGGTTTAGTGTTCGAGGGTTGGAACGCGCTCCCCTGGACCCACGTTCGGGGCTGCCCGCGCGCTCGCGAACCTAAAGGATTGGGTGGATCGTGGACCTGATGGAATACCAGGCGAAGGAACTCTTCGCCAAGCATGGTGTGACTACCACCCTCGGTGTGGTTGTCGAAACGGCTGAAGCGGCCAAGGCTGCTGCCGAGAAGCTGGGCGGCGTGACCGTCATCAAGGCGCAGGTCAAGGCCGGTGGTCGAGGCAAGGCTGGCGGCGTCAAGATCGCAAAGACCGCGGACGAGGCGTACGAGTACGCCGACGCGATCATCGGCATGGAGATCAAGGGTCTGCGGGTCAACCGCGTCCTGGTCACCCCTGCCACCCCGCCGGTGGAGGAGTACTACTTCTCCTTCCTGCTCGACCGTGCCAACCGCTCGCACCTGTGCATCGCATCGGTCGAGGGCGGCGTGGAGATCGAGGAGGTCGCCAAGACCAACCCCGAGGCCGTGCGCCAGATCCCGATCAACGCCCTCGAGGGCGTGACCGCGGAGAAGGCTGCCGAGATCGTCGACGACGCCAAGTTCCCGGCGGAGTTGCGCGACCAGGCCATCGAGATGGTCCAGGCGCTGTGGAAGGTCTACGTCGAGGAGGACGCCACCCTGGTGGAGGTCAACCCCTTGGCCCGCCTGGAGGGCGACAAGCTCGAGGCGCTCGACGGCAAGGTCTCGCTGGACGAGAACGCCTCCGAGTTCCGCCACCCCCACCACGCCGACTTCGAGATCCGTGAAGAGGCCGACCCGCTCGAGGCGAAGGCCAAGGACAAGGGCCTCAACTACGTCAAGCTCGACGGACAGGTCGGAATCATCGGCAACGGTGCCGGTCTGGTCATGTCGACCCTGGACGTCGTCGCGTACGCCGGCGAGGCACACGGCGGCGTCAAGCCCGCCAACTTCCTCGACATCGGTGGCGGCGCGAACGCCAAGGTGATGGCTGACGGCCTGGACGTGATCCTGCACGACCCGCAGGTCAAGAGCGTCTTCGTCAACGTCTTCGGTGGCATCACGGCCTGTGACGAGGTCGCCAACGGCATCGTCGGCGCGCTGGAGATCCTCGGTGACGAGGCCTCCAAGCCGCTGGTCGTCCGTCTGGACGGCAACAACGTCGAGGAGGGTCGTCGCATCCTCAACGAGGCGAAGCACCCCCTGGTGACGCTCGTCGACACGATGGATGGCGCGGCCGACAAGGCCGCCGAGCTGGCGAACGCCTGAGAACGGGAGACTTGAAATGACGATTTACCTCAACAAGGACTCCAAGATCATCGTCCAGGGCATCACCGGTGGCATGGGCTCCAAGCACACCGACCTGATGCTCCAGGCCGACGCGAACATCGTCGGTGGTGTCAACGCCCGCAAGGCCGGCACCACGATCGAGCTGAACGGCAAGGAGCTGCCGGTCTTCGGCACCGTCGAAGAGGCCATGAAGGAGACCGACGCCAACGTGTCCGTCGCCTTCGTCCCGCCGGCCTTCACCAAGGACGCCTGCATCGAGGCCATCGACGCCGAGATCCCGCTCCTGGTGGTCATCACCGAGGGCGTCCCGGTCCAGGACACCGCCGAGCTGTTCGCCTACCTCGACGGCAAGAAGACCCGGATGATCGGCCCGAACTGCCCCGGCATCATCTCCCCCGGAGAGTCGCTGGCCGGCATCACCCCGCACACCATCGCGGGCAAGGGTCCCATCGGCCTGGTCTCCAAGTCGGGCACCTTGACCTACCAGATGATGTACGAGCTGCGTGACTACGGCTTCACCACTGCCATCGGCATCGGTGGAGACCCGATCATCGGCACCACGCACATCGACGCGCTCGAGGCCTTCGAGAACGACCCGGAGACCAAGGCAATCGTGATGATCGGTGAGATCGGTGGCGACGCCGAGGAGCGTGCAGCGGCCTACATCGCCGAGCACGTCACCAAGCCGGTCGTCGGTTACGTGGCCGGCTTCACCGCTCCGGAGGGCAAGACCATGGGCCACGCCGGCGCCATCGTCTCGGGCTCCTCGGGCACCGCCCAGGCCAAGAAGGAGGCCCTCGAGGCCGCCGGGGTCAAGGTCGGCAAGACGCCGTCCGAGACCGCTGACCTGATGCGCGAGATCATGAAGTCCCTCTGACCTGTTCAGAGTCAACGACGAACGCCCCGGCCGATGGTCGGGGCGTTCGTCATTTCCATGGCCCCTACGGCTTGCCGGCCGCGGGGAGGCCGGGTCAGGCGGCGTTCAGCCCCTGCCCTCCAACTTCAGGTGAGGCAACCGTTCCTTGGCGCGTCGGGAGAGCGCCAGGAAGTCAGAGCGCTTCATGTCGAGTCGACCGTCGGTGGTGACACCCACCTGGGCAACGGTGTTGCCGTGGCGCACGATGGCCATCAGGTATTCGAGCGACCGGTCGTCGTCGAGCGGCACGTCCACGTACCAGGCAGTGATCTCGCTCTTCTTGCCTCGCTGGTTGAGCAGCCGAGCGACCTTGGGGCCTGCCGGCGGATCAGCGCAGTCGCCGAGCTCCTTGCGCACCTGCTGGACGAAGGCCTTGGCCTGCCTGGCGCTTCTCGCCGTGCCCACCGTCTCGGTGACACCGAAGACCCGCTCCTTCTTGACGTCGGGGAAGACGAAGGTGCGCGAGAGGTTGTCGGTGAAACTCTTGGAGGAGAATTTCGTCTTGTCACAGTGGGTGGCCGCGCGGCTCTGGCTGTCCTTGGCGGGGGTGGTGCCACCCCAGCGGCCCCTGGCCCCTGCAACCGGGGGCAGGTCGACCTCACTGAGCATGCCGGGAACCTGCCCGGCGACCGGGACGGCAACCGGCTTGGGGGTCGTGGCGCTCGCGCAGCTCCCGGAGCCGGGAGTGCCGCACAGGCCGTTCACGGCCGCCCCGAGCATCGTGGCCACAGGTGCAGTGCCACGTCTGAGCCCCTGCACCTCGCTCACCGTCGTGGTGATGACCTGTCCGGTGCGTGCCAGCCCGACCTGGATCGTACGGGTCGAGCCGCCCCACGTCCGGAGCGTCACCAGGGCGGCTTCGTCACCCAGGGACGCCACCTTGTTGACCCGGAGCAACTGCGTACGGGCCGCGTTGCAGGCCGTGAACCAGCCCAGGGCGGTGTCGTAGGCGCGCTGCGCATCCTCCTCGGTCCGGGAGAGCTCCACCATCTCCACCGCGGTGGCGACGGCTTTCCGGTCCTTGCCCTTGCGAGGGGTCCCCTCGAAGGTGCGGACGTACGCGCCCAGGCCGTCGGGGTCGGCAAAGCTGGTCTGCTGGCAGGGCAGGACGAGTCCGTCGCCGGAGGTGTTGTCGTGCGTCTCACCGGCGCTCCAGTCCAGTGACCGGTCGACCCGCTGCACCTGGCTCTCGGCGAGCAGGGCGGACTCGCTGAGCTCGGGCAGCGCCGGCGCGGTGTCCACCTTGAGAGGGCGTCGATCGAAGCCCTGCTCACTCAGCGCCGCCTCGGCCTCGGTGCCCTGGGCGACCAGGGTCCCGCTGGAGAAGACGAGGGCCACCGTGGCGAAGATCCCGGCCAGGGCGTACGAGCGTCGGCGGGTGGTCCCGGCGCGTCGCACGATGGTGCTGCGCGGCCAGCGGCTGCCGGCCGTGACCGGACGGAGCTCCTCGAGGAGAGGTCCGATCCCGCCGGGCGTGCACTCGCGCTTCTGGGTGAAGGTCTCCACCGCGGAGACGCAGAGCGTCTGGGTGGCCGCGAGCGGCAGGCCGATCTCACGGGCCATCTCGCCCAGCGGCACGGGGGAGAGGTAGGTCAGGACCAGAGCCTTGCGCTCGTTGAGCGAGAGGTGGTCGAGTGCCTCCAGGGTGGCTGCGGCGCTCTCGGGGAGGTCGCGTTCCTTGTGCCAGGGTCGCGCGGTGTGCCGGTTGCGTGCCCGTCGCCAGACGTGGGGTCGCAGCCATCCCATCTTGTCGTCGAGGCGTTGGACCGTGTGCCAGTGGTGCCAGGCCACGGTCATCGCGTCGCGTACGGCGCTGCGCGACACGTCACGGTCGCCGGTCAGTGCGTACGCCTCGACCAACAGACGGTCGCGGACGTCCTTGTACAGGGCGTCGAAATCATCGGGCTGACTCATGGCGTCCACCACGGTACGCGGCCAGTCATGAGACCGCACTTCGACCACGCAACTGGGTCTCCCGGAAGACGACTCGATCCCGGCCAGCGGCGTGGCACCCCTCGCCCGGCCCGCCCGGCGGGCGATGATGGATCGGCCATGGCACCTGCATCCCCCACCACGTCCTTCTCCTCTCGGCACCGGCCTGCACTCCTCCTCGGGGCAGCTGCCGGACTGGTGTCCGCGCTGGTCCCGGTGCTGACCTGCGCGGGCCTCGCGCTGGCGGGCTGGTACCTCAGCGACGCGGGCGGACACGGCGCCGCCGGTGACGCCATGGGCGTCGGGGCGATCGCCTGGCTGGTCGGTCACGGCGCCGGTTTCACCGTGGGCGGCGCCTCGGTGACCGTGCTCCCGCTCGCCGTGACCCTGACCTTGGCCTGGTGGACGTGGCGCACGGGCGTACGGCTGGGTGAGTCGGTCTGGGCGCACGGGCCCGACGTGCACCGGATCGGCGACGGTGAGCGGGACTGGACCGTGCCCCAGGCGGTGGCAGGTCTGGTGGTCGGCTACCTCGCGACTCTGCTCGTCGTCCTCAACCTGGTCTCCGGGCCTTCCTACGAGCCCCGTCTGGCGCCCGCCCTGACCGGCGCGCTCGCGCTCAGCCTGCTCGTCGGCGGGCCGGCCGTGGCGGTGGGCTCGGGACGTGCGGCGATCTGGGCTGCCGGGCTTCCGCCGGTGGCACGCCACGCCTTCGCAGCCGCCCGTCGGATCCTCGTCTGGTACGTCGTGGCCTCGACCGCGGTCTTCCTCCTCGCCATGGGACTGGGGATCTCCGAGGCCGGTTTCATGGTCTCCCAGTTGGGTCTCTCGCCGTCCGAGGCCTTCCAGTACGCCCTCCTCAACCTCGCCTTCCTGCCCAATGCGGTGCTCTTCACGGGCGCGTTCCTGCTGGGGCCGGGCTTTGCGGCCGGGACCGCCACCGTGGTCTCACCGTCCGCGGTCGTCCTGGGGCCGCTGCCCCTCCTGGGGCTCTTCGCTGCTCTGCCTGCGCCGGGCGTCCCGGCCACCGGGTGGGCGCTGACGATCGCTGTCCCGGTCGTCGTGGCCGCCTGGGCCGCCGGGCGGCACCAGTGGGAACGACCGACGCTGCGCTGGGACCACGGAGTGCTGCGAGCCTGCGCCGGCGGGCTCCTGGCAGCGACCGCGCTCACCGTGCTCATGAGGTTGTCGGGTGGTTCCGCCGGGCCCGGGCGGATGAGCCAGGTGGCGCCCTTCACCTCAGAGGTCCTGCTCCACGGCCTGGTCGCGTTCGGGTTCGGTGCGCTCGCCGGGGGGCTGCTGATGACCTGGTGGCAGCGACGTACGTCGGTCCCGGCCTCCGAACCCATCGCGGTGACGGAGCCCTCCGCGCCCGCCCCCTAGAATCCACGCGTGCCCACGCCTGCGAACAATCCCGCCCGCCTCGTTGTGCTCGTGTCCGGTTCGGGCACCAACCTGCAGGCTCTGCTCGACGCCTGCGAGGACCCGGCGTACGGAGCCAGGGTGGTCGCGGTCGGCGCTGACCGCTACGACGTCGAGGGTCTGGCCCGCGCCGAGCGTGCCGGCATCCCGACGTTCGTCAAGCAGGTCAGCCAGCACGACTCCCGGGAGGCCTGGGACCTGGCGTTGACCCGTGCGGTGGCCGGGTTCGAGCCGGATCTGGTGGTGCTGGCGGGGTTCATGAAACTGGTCGGCCCCGACTTCCTGACCCGGTTCGAGCACCAGGTGATCAACACCCACCCGGCGCTCTCGCCGTCCTTCCCCGGCATGCACGGCCCTGCCGACGCGCTCGACTACGGGGTGAAGGTCACCGGCTGCACGCTCTTCGTCGTGGATCCCGGTGTCGACACGGGCCAGATCATCGCCCAGCGGGTCGTGGAGGTGCTCGACGACGACACCGGCGAGACCCTGCACGAACGCATCAAGGTCGCCGAGCGGCAGATGCTGGTGGAGTCGGTGGGACGCATGTCACGCGAGGGCTGGAGCGTCGAGGGCAGGCGCGTCCGGATCGGCTGAATCGTCTAGTCTGGCCCCACACGACTGGCGCAGGTGGGCAACCACCAGGGAGTGGCCCGCACGGGCACCGATGAGCATCGAACGCCTGGGTGCTCTCCTCCACGAGAACTCAACCGAGGAGCCCCAGTGTCTTCTGTCCCCACCGCCCACGACCACAGCGCTCATGACTTCAGCGCCGACAAGCAGGTCCCGATCCGTCGGGCGCTCGTCTCCGTCTTCGACAAGACCGGCCTCGAGGCGTTGGTCCGTGGCCTGCACGACGCCGGCGTCGAGTTGGTCTCGACCGGCGGATCCGCAGCGCTCATCGAGAAGGTCGGGCTCCCGGTCACCAAGGTCGAGGAGCTCACCGGCTTCCCCGAGTGCCTCGACGGGCGGGTCAAGACCTTGCACCCGCGCGTGCACGCCGGCATCCTCGCCGACCGCCGTCTCCAGCCCCACGTCGACCAGCTCGCCGAGCTCGGCGTGGAGCCCTTCGACCTGGTCGTCGTCAACCTGTACCCCTTCACCCAGACGGTCGCCTCGGGCGCAAGCCCGGACGAATGCGTGGAGCAGATCGACATCGGTGGTCCGTCGATGGTCCGCGCCGCAGCCAAGAACCACCCCTCGGTCGCGGTCGTCACCGACGTCAACTCCTACGACGAGGTGCTCGCCGCCGTCGCCGCCGGCGGTTTCACCTATGCCCAGCGCAAGCAGCTCGCGGCCCGCGCCTTCGTGCACACGGCTTCGTACGACGTGGCCGTCGCCTCCTGGATGGGGTCGGTGCTGACCGACTCCTCGGTCGACGAGGCCGGCGCCTCCACCGGCTTCCCGGCCTGGATCGGTGGCACGTACGTCAAGCAGAACGTGCTCCGTTACGGCGAGAACCCGCACCAGAAGGCGGCGCTCTACACCAACGGGCACGGCCCGTCCGGGCTGGCGCAGGCCGAGCAGCTGCACGGCAAGGAGATGTCCTACAACAACTACGTGGACACCGACGCCGCTCGCCGTGCCGCGAGCGACTTCGAAGGGCCCGCGGTCGCCATCATCAAGCACGCCAACCCGTGCGGTGTCGCCACCGCCGACGACATGGCGCAGGCCCATGCGCTCGCTCACGCCTGTGACCCGGTCTCCGCCTTCGGTGGCGTGATCGCCTCCAACCGCCCGGTCTCGGTCGAGATGGCCAAGCAGGTCGCCGAGGTCTTCACCGAGGTCATTGTCGCTCCCGGCTACGAGGACGGCGCCGTGGAGATCCTCCAGGCCAAGAAGAACATCCGCATCCTGGTCTCCGAGGTTCCCTCGGCCTCCGGCGTCGAGACCCGTCCGGTCTCCGGCGGTCTGCTCGTCCAGGAGACCGACCGTTTCCAGGCCGAGGGGGATGACCCCGCCAACTGGACCCTGGCCACCGGCGAGGCTGCCGACGATTCCACGCTCGCCGATCTCGCCTTCGCCTGGCGTGCGGTGCGTGCGGCGAAGTCCAACGCCATCCTGCTCGCCAAGGACGGTGGCTCGGTCGGCATCGGTATGGGGCAGGTCAACCGCGTCGACTCCTGCAGGCTCGCCGTCGAGCGGGCCAACTCGCTGGCCGAGGACGGCGCCGAACGCGCCCGCGGCTCCGTGGCTGCCTCCGACGCGTTCTTCCCCTTCGAGGACGGTCCGCAGATCCTGATCGACGCCGGCGTGAAGGCGATCGTCCAGCCCGGCGGTTCGGTGCGTGACGAGCTCACGATCGAGGCCTGCAAGGCAGCGGGTGTGACGATGTACTTCACCGGCACCCGCCACTTCTTCCACTGATCCGCGACGCGAGAAGGACCACGCGATGACTGCACGCAAACTCGACGGCTCCGCCACTGCCGCCGCGATCAAGGAAGAACTGCGCGGCCGGGTGGCTGCGCTGAGGGAGCAGGGGATCACCCCCGGGCTCGGCACGATCCTCGTCGGGGACGACCCGGGTTCACGCTGGTACGTCGGCGGCAAGCACAAGGACTGCGCCGAGATCGGCATCGAGTCGATCCGCATCGATCTCCCCGAGACCGCCTCCCAGGCCGAGATCGAGGAGGCCGTCCTGCAACTCAACGACGACCCCGCCTGCACCGGCTACATCGTGCAGCTCCCGCTGCCGCGCGGTCGGGACGAGAACAGGGTGCTCGGCCTGATCGACCCCGCCAAGGACGCTGACGGTCTGCACCCCACCAACCTGGGATGGTTGGTGCTCGGCAACGAAGCACCCCTGCCCTGCACCCCGTTCGGCATCGTCGAGCTCCTGCGTCGACACGGCGTCGAGATCGCCGGCGCCGAAGTGGTCGTGGTCGGTCGCGGCGTCACGGTGGGACGGCCGTTGGGTCTCCTGCTGACTCGTCGTTCGGAGAACGCCACCGTCACGCTGTGCCACACGGGCACCGTCGACCTGGCTGCCCACGTGCGCAAGGCCGACATCGTGGTGGCGGCTGCCGGTGTGCCCGGCATCATCACCGGTGACATGGTCAAGCCCGGGGCCGCGCTTCTCGACGTGGGGGTCTCCCGGGTCGACGGCAAGATCGCCGGCGACCTCGCTGACGACGTGTGGGAGACCGCTGGGTGGGTCTCCCCGAACCCTGGCGGTGTGGGCCCGATGACTCGCGCAATGTTGCTCTCCAACCTGGTTGCGATGGCGGAGAAGCAGACCCAGCAGAACGGTCGTACCTGACGCATGTCTGAAGGTGACGACATGGAGCGCGAGGCCGAGGCCGACGGCGTCGAGGTGGTCGAGGTGGTCGAGGAGGACCGTACCTACCCCTCGACCATCGGTGGCGCGCTCTACATCGTCATGCTCGGGGTGATCACGGTCGGCCTCCTGGTCGTGGTGCTGGGCCCGTGGCGCACCGGGATCAGGATCTTCGCCGGAGCCCTCGTCGTCGGGGCCGGGTTGCGGGTCGCGCTGAAGGATCGCGATGCAGGCATGCTCGCGGTCCGGAGCAGACCGGTCGACGTGGGCCTCTACCTGACGGTCGCCACGACGCTGGTGGTGCTGTCGACCGTCATCCCCGACCAACCCGTCTGACGCGACCGGCCCTGGCGGACGTGGGGCAGCGCCGACGTGGCGTCGGCCTTTCGTCACCACGGGGCCAAATGGCGGAACCCGCCACCTGTGAAGAGGTGGCGGGTCCGACCGGAGCGGTGTGGCGTGGTCTCAGATGAGGCCCAGCTCGGTGACCGCGGTGCGCTCGTCGACCAGCTCGGCGACCGAGGCGTCGATCTTGGCGCGGGAGAAGTCGTTGACCTCGAGGCCTTCGACGATGCTCCAGTTGCCGTCGGAGGTGGTGACGGGGAACGAGGAGATGATGCCCTCGGCCACGCCGTACTCTCCGTTGGACTTCACGGCCATGGAGACCCAGTCGTTGTCGGCGGAGCCGAAGAGCCAGTCGCGGGCAGCGTCGATGGTCGCCGAGGCGGCTGAAGCAGCCGAGGACGAACCGCGGGCCTCGATGATGGCCGCGCCGCGCTTGGCGACGGTCGGGATGAAGGTGGACTCCAGCCACTCCTGGTCGTTGACCAGCTCGGCGGCGTTCTTGCCGCCGACCTTGGCGTTGAACAGGTCGGGGTACTGGGTGGCCGAGTGGTTGCCCCAGATCGTCATGTTGGTGATGTCGGTGACCGAGGCGCCGGTCTTCGCGGCGAGCTGCGAGATCGCGCGGTTGTGGTCCAGGCGGGTCAGGGCGGAGAAGCGCTCGTCCGGGATGTCGGGAGCGTTCGTCATCGCGATGAGCGCGTTGGTGTTCGCCGGGTTGCCGGTCACGCCGATGCGTACGTCGTCAGCGGCCACCTTGTTCAGGGCCTTGCCCTGGGCCGTGAAGATCGCGCCGTTGGCGGAGAGCAGGTCGCCGCGCTCCATGCCGGGACCGCGCGGGCGGGCACCGACGAGCAGGGCCAGGTTGACACCGTCGAAGATCTTCTCGGGGTCCGAACCGATCTCGATGCCGGCGAGGTTGGGGAAGGCGCAGTCGTCGAGCTCCATCACGACGCCCTCGAGCGTCTTGAGGGCCGGCTCGATCTCGAGGAGCTGGAGCTGGATCTTGCGGTCAGCGGCGAGCGCGCCACTGGCAAGGCGGAAGAGAAGGCTGTAGCCGATCTGACCGGCGGCACCGGTCACGGCCACCTTGAGCGGGGCAGAGGTTGACACGTGGACTCCCTGAGAGGTGTCTGAGGCGGGTGCTTTTCGATCTGACTCTATCCGTCCGCGACGTGGGCTCCGACCACGCCCTCTGCGCTGGCATGCTGGGGCCATGAGCAGCTCCTCCCTGGATGGCCGAGCACCACGCCGGTGGGGCGTACGCCGCTCGTTGCTCATCGCGCTCGCGGTGGTGCTCGCCGTCGGAGTGCAGTGGGCCGTCGTGGTGGGGTCCCCGCCCAAGGTCGATCCCAGCGGGGTCGACGGACTGACGATCCCGCGGGCCTCGGTGGCGCCGGAGGACTTCGTCGACGAGATCACCAACGAGTGGTTGCCGCTGCGCAGCGGAGCCCGGTGGGTGCGCTCGGGCGAGGTCGACGGTCGCCGGGTGGTCGAGACAACCACCGTGCTCGCGGAGCGTCGCGAGGTGGGTGGGATCGCCGCCACCCAGGTGCGTACGGAGACAGTGGTCGATGGGGTCGACGGGGTCGCTGAGGCTCCGGTCGTACGCCTCTACGCCCAGGACCGGGCAGGTCATGTCTGGCTGGTGGGGCGTGCAGGGGAGTGGACGATCGACGACGAAGGAGCAGCGGCGGGTCTGGCCATGCCGTCGGCACCACGCCGCGGCGACGGCTGGGCGCGTGAGGTGCGCGACGGCGAGCCAAGCGAGCGCGTACGGGTGGGTGAGCGTCCGCCGGCGACGACCACACCAGCGGGACGTTTCGAGGATCTGCTGGGTGTGGTCGAGATGGTCCCCGGCCCCGACGGGTCCCCGCAGGAGTCCGAGGTGCGTCTGGCAGCAGGCGTCGGGGAGGTTTTCAGGACCTGGGGCGCGGGCAACCAGCTGGTCCTGGAGACGCATCTCCTCGGAGACTGAACAAAGCCCGGGACATGTGACGTGGGGCAGCTCAGGCGCCGCTCACGCGCTCCACGGGAGTGACCGCCGCAGGCTCCCTACCGAAGATGAAGCGGTAGGTGAGACCGCCGACGGCGGCACCCACGAGCGGCGCGAGGATGAAGAGCCACAGCTGCGAGATCGCGTCGGCCCCGGCGAAGAGGGCCGGACCGATCGAGCGGGCCGGGTTGACCGACGTACCGGTCGCCGACATCGAGGCGAAGTGGATCATCGCCAGGGCGAGACCGATGGCGAGCGGAGCCAGGATCGAGTTGACGCCGTTGCGCTTGTCCGTGACCGCGAGGATCACCCAGATGAAGAGCATCGTGAGCAGCGCCTCGAGGAAGAATGCCTGGGCGGTCCCGAAGTCGTTGGCGCTCAGATCCCCGAAACTGTTCTGGCCGAGACCCGTTTCAGCGACGTCGAAGGTCGGGAAACCGTTCATCACGAAGAGCAGGGTGCTGCCGGCCAGGACGCCGCCGACGACCTGGGACAGCATGTAGAGCGGGGCGAGGGCCCAGGGCAGGCGCCCGTCCAGGGAGGCACCCAGTGTCACGGCGGGGTTGAAGTGTCCTCCCGAGATCCGGCCCACGGCAGCCGCCATCACCAACACCGAGATGCCGAACGACAGGCCCGTGGCGACGTAGTCGCCGCCGCTCATCAGTGCAGCGCCGACCCCGAAGAAGACCAGGACGAAGGTGCCTACGACCTCGGCAGCGATCTTGTGTCCGATGGTGGGCTGTGCGTTGATGGTGTCGGTCCCGGTTTCGCTCGTCATGAAAACCACCTTCCCACTGTCGCGGGCGACGGGCATGCCCCAATTCGGGGTCAGGTATCTTGATATCAAGCAATCCGTCTGCACCCATCCGCAAGGAGTCGCTGGCACCATGGCCAAGATCATCTACACCCACACCGACGAGGCGCCGCTGCTCGCGACGTACTCCTTCCTCCCCATCGTCGCGGCGTACGCAGCCAAGGCCGGGGTCGAGGTGGAGACCCGCGACATCTCGGTCGCTGCCCGCATCCTCGCCCAGTTCGGCCTCGCCGACGACGCGCTCGCCGAGCTCGGCGCCCTGGCGTCGACGCCCGAGGCCAACATCATCAAGCTCCCCAACGTCTCTGCCTCGACCCCGCAGCTCAAGGCGGCGATCGCCGAGCTGCAGTCCCAGGGCCACGACATCCCGGACTACCCGGAGAATGCCGACACCGCGGAGGCGCAGGAGATCCGCGCCAAGTACGACAAGGTCAAGGGTTCCGCGGTGAACCCGGTCCTGCGTGAGGGCAACTCGGACCGCCGGGCCCCCGCGTCGGTCAAGAACTACGCCAAGGCCCACCCCCACCGGATGGGCGCCTGGCCGAGTGACTCGAAGACCAACGTCGCCACCATGGGTGAGCACGACTTCAAGTCCAACGAGAAGTCCGTGGTGATCCCCGCCGACGACACCCTCAAGGTCGTGCTCACCACCGCTTCGGGCGAAGAGGTCGTCCTCAAGCCGGAGCTCAAGGTCCTGGCCGACGAGGTCATCGATGCCTCCGTGCTCGAGGTCGGCCCGCTCCAGTCCTTTTTGAAGAGTGCGATCGCGCGCGCCAAGGAAGAGGAGATCCTCTTCTCGGCGCACCTCAAGGCCACGATGATGAAGGTCTCCGACCCGATCATCTTCGGCCACGTGGTCAAGGCTTACTTCGCTGACGTCTTCGCCCAGTACGGCGACGACCTCGCCGCCGCGGGTCTGTCGGCCAACGACGGTCTCGGCACGATCCTCCCGGGCCTCGCTCAGTTGTCGAACGGCGCAGAGATCAAGGCCGCCTTCGAGAAGGCGCTCGCTGAGGGTCCCGCCCTGGCGATGGTCGACTCCGACAAGGGCATCACCAACCTGCACGTCCCCTCCGACGTGATCATCGACGCCTCCATGCCGGCGATGATCCGCGCCGGCGGCATCATGTGGAACTCCGAGGGCAAAGAGCAGCAGACCCTCGCCGTGATCCCGGACTCCTCCTACGCCGGCGTCTACCAGGCGACCATCGACGACTGCCGCACCAACGGCGCGCTCGACCCGGCGACCATGGGTTCGGTCTCCAACGTCGGTCTGATGGCGAAGGCCGCCGAGGAGTACGGCTCGCACGACAAGACCTTCGAGATCGCCGAGGCCGGCACCGTCCGCGTCCTCAACGCCGCTGGCGACGTGCTCCTCGAGCACGCAGTCGGGGCCGGAGACATCTGGCGGGCCTGCCAGACCAAGGACGCCTCCATCAAGGACTGGGTCAAGCTGGCCGTCAACCGGGCCCGTGCGAGCTCCAACCCGGCCATCTTCTGGCTGGACGAGGCGCGTGCCCACGACGCCAACCTGATCGCCAAGGTCAACACCTACCTGGCCGAGCACGACACCGACGGTCTCGACATCCAGATCATGACCCCGGAGAAGGCAACCACCTTCTCGCTGGAGCGTGCCCGCCGCGGCCTCGACACGATCTCGGTGACCGGCAACGTGCTGCGTGACTACAACACCGACCTGTTCCCGATCCTGGAGCTGGGCACCAGCGCCAAGATGCTCTCGGTCGTCCCGCTGATGAACGGTGGCGGCCTCTTCGAGACCGGCGCCGGAGGGTCCGCCCCGAAGCACGTGCAGCAGCTCGTCACCGAGAACTACCTGCGCTGGGACAGCCTCGGTGAGTTCTTCGCGCTCGTCCCCTCGTTGGAGCTCTATGCGGAGCAGGCCGGCACCCCCGGCGCCAAGGTCCTGGCGGAGGCTCTCGACAAGGCCACCGAGACGTTCCTCAACAACGACCGGTCGCCGGGCCGCAAGCTGGGCACCATCGACAACCGCGGCTCGCACTTCTACCTGGCCATGTACTGGGCCCAGGAGCTGGCTGCGCAGACCCAGGACGCCGAGCTGGCCGCTGCCTTCAAGCCGTTGGCCGAGAAGTTCGCCGCCGACGAGGAGAAGATCGTCTCCGAGCTGATCGCGGTCCAGGGCAAGCCCGCCGACATCGGTGGCTACTACCGCCCCGACCCGGAGAAGACCGAGGCCGTCATGCGCCCCTCGGCCACGCTGAACGAGGCCCTCGCCAGCCTCTGAGCACCCTTTCACTGCGGGGCCCGGGCGACCAGCTGGTCGCCCGGGCCCCGCTGCCGTGGCACGTCCGGAGACGGCAGCCGGAGACAGCAGCCGGGGGTGGTGGCCGGGGGTGGTGGCCGGGGGGTGGTGACAGGAAAGAAATGGGAGGCGCTGAGGCGCCGATCTCCGTAGTGTCGACAAGGATGAGCAGCACCGTGAGCACCGACCGTACGGCCCCGGCCGACGAGCACCTCCGGGACCCGCGCCGCCGGGTCGACTGGACCCGCATGCGTACCCCGAGAGCCGGCGTGGCACTGGGCGCTGCCGCCGTGGCCGCCATCGGCACCACCGCCGGCACCGTCCTGGCCGGGCAGTTGGTGGAGCACCGCACGTCGTCCCTGCTCTGGCTCCTGGTGCTGTGCATCGTTGGGGGGTCCTTGGTTGAGTCCGCCGGCAAGTTCGTGTGGGTCGGACTCTGCGACCGGGCGGAAGGCGTACTGCGCGAGGACCTGCTTGATGCCGCTCTGTCCCAGCCGCTGGCCGCCCTGGGGGAACAGGCGGTGGGGGAGATCCTCGACCGGGTCGACGACGACACACACGAGGTCGGCAACCTCCTGCGCTGGCAGATCTGGATGATGTCGCGCACCGTCTTCGGCGTGGTGCCGATGTGGCTCGTCGCCGGCTTCACGTGGTGGCCCGCCTGGCTCCTCTTTCCCCTCCTGGCCGGCGCGACGTGGGTCGCGGTGCGGCGTCTCCTGGGAGAGATCTCGCGCCGCAAGGTGATCGAGGAGATGGCGTGGACCGACCACGCGGCCGCTCTCGAGGAGGGCATCGCGGCCCGCGACGACCTGCGCACCAGCCACGGGCAGGCCCATGTGGTCTCCCGTCTGGCGGCTCTCTCCGCGACCGTGCACGACCGCTTCGCCGACGTGGTGCGTGTCGAGAGCCGTCTCGCTCGCCGCGCGGGAGTGCTGCTGTACGCCCTGCTCAGCGCCGTCGCCGTCAGCGGGGTGGTGTTGGCTGTCGGTGGGGACCTCTCCACCGGTGGACTCGTGACCCTCTTCCTGGTGACCTCGACCTTCGTGGGTCAGGTGTCGATGCTGGCCAACCATCTGCCGGAGTTGCAGGCCGGCCTCGGGGCCGTCATCCGGTTGCGACAGATGCTGGCCGTGGTCCCCGAGCCGGTGGGCGGACGTCCGGTCGGCGCCGACGGCGCCCTCGACGTGGAGGTGCGCAACCTCGACTTCTCCTACACCGAGGGCAGCTTCGCCCTGCGTGGGGTGGACCTGTGGGTGCCGTCGGGTCTCACGATGGCGCTCGTCGGCCGTACGGGGTCGGGCAAGTCGACCCTCGCCTCGCTGCTCTCGCGGGCCGTCGAGCCGCCACCGGGGACAGTCTTCGTCGGCGGCGTGGACGTGCGCGAGCTCGACCTCCAGCAGTTGCGCGCCGCCGTCGGCGTGGTGACCCAGCGCACCGAGATCCTGGCCGGGACGCTCGCGGAGAACATTGCCCTCTTCGGCGACGTCGACCGCGACACGGTGGCCGGGGCCCTGACACAACTGGGGCTCGACGACTGGGTCCGGGGGCTGAGTGACGGTGTGGACACGCTGCTCGGTCCCGGTGGCACCACGCTGTCGGCGGGGGAGGAGCAACTGGTCGCCTTCGCCCGTCTGCTGGTGCGTGACGTGAAGGTGGTCGTGCTCGACGAGGCGACGGCGCGGATGGACCCCCTCACCGAACGCCGGGTGATCGCTGCGGCCGACCGACTCCTCACCGGACGTACGGGCGTCCTCATCGCCCACCGCCTCACCACCATCGAACGCGCGCCGCTGGTGGCCGTCCTGGACCACGGGCGCGTGGTCCAGCAGGGAGAGCGATCGGTGCTCGCCCGTCAGGACGGTCCGTTCCGCGACCTCCTGGTGGCCGCGCTGTCGGCTCCGGGCGGTGTGGTCGACGAAACCCTGCCCGCCCCTGCCCAGGCGGACCCGACCGCGGCGACGGGCGCGAACGCAGCGCAGGACGGCACGGTCGGCACCCGGCGACGTACGGGGACGCCGCCGGCGCAGCGCCGGGTGGGCACCGGTCCCTCGCTCACCCGAGGTGTGGGGCACGTGCTCACGGTCCGCCCGGTGTGGGGCCTCCTCGGGGCTCTGGGCTTCCTCGGCGCCTCCCTGGTGGGGGCGCAGGGGGCGGTCACCGGGCTGGTCTGGGGGCACGTGGTCGAGGAGCTCGACGCCGGCCGGAGCCCGGCCCTCCTGGTCGCGGCGCTGGTGGTGGTGCTGTTGGCGGCACCGTTCATGTTGGCCGACGCCTTCTGGCGCTACCCGCGTTGGTGGGTGGAGGTGCTGCTGCGGGTGCGGATGTCGGTCCTCGTCGGCCAGACCGCCCAGCGCAGGCTGCCTCGCACCCCGCCCGGCGAAGTGGTCGCCCGAGCCATGGACGCCGATCGCTACGTTCGTTACGCCGACCGTTGGGTCGACTTCCTCAACGGCATGGTCATCGCAGCGGTGACTGCGCTCCTGGCCGGGACCTGGCTGGCCGGTGGCGTGCTGTTGAGCGTGCTGGTGGCCTCCGCCGTGGCGTCTGCCGCCGGTCGCCCGGTGGCAGGCCGTTCGGCGGCCGCCGCGTCGGCCTCACGTGCCCACTTCGGGCGAGCAGTCGTCTCCGTGCTCGAGTCGGTGCGCACGGTCAAGCTGGCCGCCGCGACCCCGGACGTCCGTGCCCACCTGCGAGCCGTCGACTCCGGCCGGGTGGGGGCGGCGGTGCGTGAGCACCGGGTCCAGGCGGTGCTCGACGCAGTGCCGACGATCATGGTGCAGTGCGGCGTCGTCGCTGCCTGGGTCGCGTACGTCAACGGGACCTGGGGCCTGGGCACCACGCTCCTGGTGGCCAACGCGGTCGCTGGCTTCGACTGGTTCGGTCGGGTGGCGGGGCTCGTCGTCTCCGAGGCCCCCGGCACCCGGGCGTGGCAGCAGGCCACCAGCAGGCTGGCCGGCGGCGTGGACCTGATGGACCTGCCCCCCGACGTCGACCTGGTGCACGGCGGTGCCCCGGCGCCTGCTCTCGTGCGACGCTCCCCGCTGCACGAACTACGCCTCACCGACTTCAGCGCGGTGCACGAGGACGGCACGATCGGGGTGCACTCGGTCGAGCTCGCGGTGCGCGCCGGCGAGCTGGTCCTGGTGGTCGGCCAGGTGGGGTCCGGCAAGTCGAGCCTGCTCGCGGCGGTGGCCGGTCTGGTGGACCACCGCGGCAGCATCACCTGGAACGGGGACGAGGTCACCGACGCGGAGCTCTTCCTGCGGCCCGCGCAGGTCGCCCACGTGGCGCAGGTGCCGCGGGTGCTGTCCGGCACCTTCGTCGACAACGTACGTCTGGGCCACCAGCGTCACTTCGAGGCGCCGGTGGAGGCGGCTCGACTGAGCAGCGACGTCGCCGACGCCGGTGGACGGGAGGCTCTGGTGGGACACCGCGGTGTCCGTCTCTCCGGAGGCCAGGTGCAGCGGTTGGCGCTCGCGCGAGCCCTGGCCACGGACGCCGAGCTGCTGCTCGCCGACGACGTCTCCAGCGCGCTGGACGCGGCCACCGAGGTGGAGTTGTGGCACGCCCTGCGCGGCCGAGGGGCGACGGTCATCGGTGCCACCTCCAAGCGCGCGGCGCTGGCCGTGGCCGACCGGGTCGTGGTGCTGGTGGACGGCGAGGTCGCCGCGAGCGGCCCGTGGCGTGACCTCGAGGGCCGTTGGGGCCATCTGGCCGGGTGAGCGGTGGGACAGCGCCGCGGGTGCCCGCGGCGTCCTGGCACCGGCCCCGGTCCGCGCTCCAGTCCCCGGGACGCGGTTGGGCGCGCACCGCTCCCACCTGAGAGAATGACCCACATGGCCCCCACGACCGAGCCCGAGGTGAAGGCGACAACGTCGACCCCCGGCACAGCACGCCCCCGGGTGCTCTCCGGCATCCAGCCCACCGCCGACTCGTTCCACTTCGGCAACTACCTGGGTGCGGTGCGGCAGTGGGTGGCGCTCCAGGAGGATTTCGAGAACTTCTTCTTCATCGCTGACCTGCACGCGATCACGGTCGAGCAGGACCCGAAGGTGCTGCGTGAGCGCACTCGCCGGGCCGCCGCCCAGCTCGTTGCCGCCGGCGTCGATCCTGCGCGGTCATCGATCTTCGTGCAGAGCCAGGTCCCGGCCCACGCCCAGCTGGGGTGGGTGCTGCAGTGCTTGACCGGCTTCGGCGAGGCGCGGCGGATGACGCAGTTCAAGGACAAGTCGGCCAAGCAGGGGGAGGGGGCGGCCAGCGTCGGCCTCTTCACCTACCCGGTCCTGATGGCGGCCGACATCCTCCTCTACCGCCCGCAGTACGTCCCGGTCGGTGAGGACCAGCGTCAGCACCTTGAGCTCACCCGTGACCTCGCCCAGCGGTTCAACAGCCGCTACAAGAAGACCTTCCGTCTCCCTGAGCCGTACATCCTCAAGGAGACGGCCAAGATCGTCGACTTGGCGGACCCGACGTCGAAGATGTCGAAGTCGTCCTCGTCGCCCTCGGGCATCATCGACATGCTCGACGACCCCAAGGTCAGCGCGAAGAAGATCCGCTCGGCGGTCACCGACTCCGAGGCGGTCATCCGTTTCGACACCGCCGAGAAGCCCGGCATCAGCAACCTGCTCACGATCCATTCGGCCGTCTCGGGGGTCTCCGTGGAGACGCTGGTGGAGAAGTTCGAAGGACGCGGCTACGGCGACCTCAAGAAGGAGGTCGCCGAGGTGGTGGTCGAGTTCGTGACCCCCTTCCGGGACCGCACCTTCGAGCTCCTGGAGGAGCGGACCTACCTGGACCATATCCTCGCTGACGGCGCTGCCAAGGCCAACGAGGTGGCTGAGCGCACGCTGCGCGACGTGTACGACCGTGTCGGCTTCGCGCTGCCCGGCGGCAGGTGACCTGACCCGTGCTGACCATCGGCGTCGCGATCGCTCTTCCCGAGCCGTGGGCCACCGACCTCCAGGAGTACCGGGTCGATCTCGGCGACGACACGGCCTACAGCATCCCGACGCACATCACCCTGATCCCGCCCACCGAGGTCTCCGAGGAAGGGCTCGACGAGGTCGTCGCGCACCTGGGTCGGGTGGCCGCCGGGCAGAGTGCCTTCCGGATCCACCTGCGGGGGACCGGGACCTTTCGCCCGGTCTCACCGGTCGTCTTCGTCGCCGTCGCCGACGGCATCGCCGGCTGTGAGCAGTTGGCGATCCAGGTGCGTACGGGGCCCCTGACGATGCAGTTGGACTTCCCGTTCCATCCGCACGTGACCATCGCCCACCACCTGGACGACGCGACGCTGGACCGGGCGTACGAGGAGCTGGCGACCTTCGACTGCGCCTTCATCGCCTCGGAGTTCCACCTCTACCTGCACAGCGACTCCGAGGGCTGGGTCCCGAGTCGCACCTTCACCCTCGCCTGACCATTCAGCCGCGCGCACGCCGAAGGCCCGACTCCTGACGTGCAGGAGCCGGGCCTCGGATGGAACTGCTGGGAAGGCGTGAGCCTCAGAGGCCGTGCTTCATGGCCGTACGCAGGTCCTTGTTGAGCTGGGAGATCACGTCCATGGGGATCTCCTTGGGGCAGGCGGCGGTGCACTCGCCGATGTTGGTGCAGCCACCGAAGCCCTCGTGGTCGTGCTGGCCGACCATGGCCACGACGCGGCTGTCACGCTCGGGCTGGCCCTGCGGCAGCTCACCGAGGTGGGTGATCTTGGCGCCGAGGAAGAGCGAGGCAGAGCCGTTGGGGCAGGCCGCGACGCAGGCGCCGCAACCGATGCAGGTCGCCGCGTTGAAGGCACGCATGGCCTTGTCCCGCGGAGCCGGCACCGAGTTGGCCTCGGGAGCCGAACCGGTGTTGGCAGAGATGAAGCCACCCGACTGGATGATCCGGTCGAAGGCGGAACGGTCGACCACCAGGTCCTTGAGGACCGGGAAGGGGTCGGCACGCCACGGCTCGATCGTGATGGTGTCGCCGTCGGAGAAGGAGCGCATGTGGAGCTGGCAGGTCGTGGTGACCTCCGGCCCGTGCGCCTGGCCGTTGATCATCAACGCGCAGGTGCCGCAGATGCCCTCACGACAGTCGGAGTCGAACGCGACCGGGTCCTGACCGGCTTCGTTCAGCTGCTCGTTGAGCGTGTCCAGCATCTCGAGGAAGCTCATGTCCGGCGAGATGTCCTGGACCTGGTAGGTCTCGATGGCGCCCGCGGACGAGGCGTCCTTCTGGCGCCAGATCTTCAGGGTCAGATTCATGCTCACTTGTAGCTCCGCTGCTTCATCTCGATGGCCGTGTAGATCAGGTCTTCCTTGTGGAGGACCGGGAGACCGTCCTCGCCGCCGAACTCCCAGGCCGCGACGTACGCGAACTCCTCGTCGTGGCGCAGAGCCTCGCCGTCCTCGGTCTGCGACTCGGAGCGGAAGTGACCGCCACACGACTCGCGACGGTTGAGGGCGTCGACGCACATGAGTTCACCGAGCTCGATGAAGTCGGCCACGCGGCCGGCCTTCTCGAGGCTCTGGTTGAGGGTGTCGGCCGTGCCGAGGACCTTCAGATCGCTCCAGAACGCCTTCTTCAGGTCCTGGATGAGACCGATGGCCTTCTTGAGCCCCTCCGCGTTGCGGTCCATGCCGCAGTACTCCCACATGATGCGGCCGAGCTCCTTGTGGAAGGAGTCGGCCGAACGGGTGCCGCCGATGGAGAGGAACTGGTTGATGCGTTGGTCGACCTCGGCCTTGGCCGCGACGACCGCCGGGTGAGACTCGTCGATCTTGTTGAACGGACCGTCGGCGAGGTACTCGCGGATGGTGTTCGGCAGGACGAAGTAGCCGTCGGCCAGACCCTGCATCAGGGCCGATGCGCCGAGGCGGTTGGCCCCGTGGTCGGAGAAGTTCGCCTCACCGGTCACGAAGAGGCCCTCCACGTTGGACTGCAGGTGGTAGTCGACCCAGAGGCCGCCCATCACGTAGTGCACCGCGGGGTAGATGCGCATCGGCGTCTCGTACGGGTTCTCACCCGTGATCCGCTGGTACATGTCGAAGAGGTTGTCGTACTTCTCGCGGACGCCGTCCAGGCCGAAACGCTCGATGGCCTCGGCGAAGTCCAGGTAGACACCACGACGGACGAACTTCTCGTTGCCGTTCTCGTCGACCTCGCGCACGGCGGGGCCGACACCCTTGCCGTCGTCGCACTGGTACTTCGCAGCACGCGAGGCGATGTCGCGGGGGACCAGGTTGCCGAAGGCGGGGTAGATCCGCTCGAGGTAGTAGTCGCGGTCCTCCTCGGGGATGTCGCGCGGATCCTTCTCGGCGTCGGCCGGGTTCTTCGGGACCCAGATCCGTCCGTCGTTGCGCAGGGATTCCGACATCAGGGTCAACTTCGACTGGTGGTCGCCAGAGACCGGGATGCAGGTCGGGTGGATCTGCGTGTAGCAGGGGTTGGCCATGTAGGCACCCTTGCGGTGCGCCCGCCACGCAGCGGTGACGTTGGAGCCCATCGCGTTGGTGGACAGGTAGAAGACGTTGCCGTAGCCACCGGAGGCGAGCACGACGACGTCGGCGAGGTGGGTGGAGACCTCACCGGTGACGAGGTCGCGCGCGATGATGCCGCGCGCCTTGCCGTCGGCGACGATCAGTTCGAGCATCTCGTGGCGGGTGAACTGCTCCACCGTGCCGGCCGCGACCTGGCGCTCCATGGCCTGGTAGGCACCGATCAGCAACTGCTGACCGGTCTGGCCGCGCGCGTAGAACGTACGCGAGACCTGGACGCCACCGAAGGAACGGTTGTCGAGCAGACCGCCGTACTCGCGGGCGAAGGGGACACCCTGCGCGACGCACTGGTCGATGATGTTGGCGCTGACCTCGGCCAGGCGGTAGACGTTGTTCTCGCGGGCGCGGTAGTCGCCGCCCTTGACCGTGTCGTAGAAGAGACGGTGCGTGGAGTCGCCGTCCTCCTTGTAGTTCTTCGCTGCGTTGATGCCGCCCTGGGCAGCGATCGAGTGGGCCCGACGCGGGGAGTCCTGGTAGCAGAAGGACTTCACGTTGTAGCCGGCTTCACCGAGGGTGGCGGCTGCGGCGCCGCCGGCCAGGCCGGTGCCGACGATGATGATGTCGAGCTTGCGGCGGTTGGCGGGGTTGACCAGGCGGTTCTCGAACTTGCGGTTGACCCAGCGGTCCTTGATCGGACCGGTCGGTGCGACCGGGTCAGTCAGGGGAGTGCCGGGGGTGTAGAAGCCAGCAGCGTCGTCAGAGACCTGCACCGACGGCTGGTTGGTCTGGGTGGTTCCGTCCAGGAAAGCCATGGAGAGTCGCGGTCCTTACTTGGTGACGATGCCGAAGAGCACGGAGAGCGGGACGAGGGCGAAGCCGCCGGCGATCACGATCGCGACGACCCAGCCGACACGCTTCGCGGTCGCACGCGACTTCGCGGTGTTGGTCAGGCCCAGCGTCTGCGCTGCGCTCCACGTCCCGTGGTGGAGGTGCATGCCGAGCGCCAACATCGCGAGCAGGTAGATCACGGTCATCCACCACACGTCGAACGAGTCGACGAGCAGGTTGTACGGATCGTTGGTCGGGCCGCCGTCCGGGTTCACCTTGCCGATCGTGAAGTGCAGCAGGTGCCACACGACGAAGATGAAGATGGCCAGGCCGCCCCAGCGCATGGTGCGCGAGGAGAGCGACGAGGCGATGTTCTTCTTGACGGTGTACTTGGCGGTGCGCGCCTTGCGGGCGCGGCCCGTCAGGACGAGGGCAGACCACACGTGCGCGACCAGGGCCACCAGCAGGACGACGCGCACGATCCACAGCAGCCCCTCGTAGGGCAGCATCGGAGCGCCGAATTCGCGCAGGTGGTGCGCGTACTCGTTGAAGGCGTCATGGCCTGCGAAGACCTTGAGGTTGCCGTACATGTGGAGGATCAGGTAGCCGAGGAAGACCAGGCCACTGATTGCCATCGTGAGCTTCAGGGCGATCGTCGAACGCGTCGACCGCGATCCCTTGACAAGGGTCCGGTTGGAAAGTTGGGTTGCCACGCAGGTCACCGTATCGCCCCCGGGTCGGGTCTGTCGCAGCGGACCACCCCTTCAGAACTGTGACATATGCCCGGTTACCGGCCGGTCGCAGAATCCTGAGGGTGACCTAACTCGGGTGAATTCTGGGGGATTCCAGCGTGAAATCCCGTCCTCGGCCGTGCTGGACCTCCAGCGGTCGAGGCCCTGTGCCCGTCCGACGCAGAAGCCGAAATGGGTCTGGCATCCGACCACGGGAAGGGTCGAACTCCTGCGCCGCCTATCCTGCGAGGCATGACCTCACCGATCGACCAGATCGCGCTGTCCTCCGAGGAGGACACTGCGACCGCTGCTGACTGGGAGCGTGCGACGGCCGCCGTGCTGCGCAAGTCCCGCCGTATGAGCGAGGAGGACGCCGACGCCGGCGTCTGGGAGAAGTTGGCCCGCACCACGCTGGACGGCATCTCCGTCGCCCCCATCGGCAGCCAGACAGACCTCGAAGGCCTCACCACCTCCGGCCGTCCGACCCGCGAGGGCGACTGGGACATCCGTGTCCATGTCGTCGGACCCGACGCGAAGGCAGCCAACGAGGCACTGCTGGTCGACCTCGAGAACGGCGCCACCTCCGTGTGGGTCGAGCTCGGTGCCGGCCTGGCCACAGCTGACCTCGAGGACGTCCTCAAGGGCGTCTACACCGACCTCGCTCCGGTCATCCTCGACGCCCCCGGCGAGCGCCTGGCAGCAGCGGGCGAGCTCATCGACCTGCTCGACGGCGTCGTCCCGGCGCCCGGCACCAACCTCGGTGCCACCCCGGCGCTCGGTGGCAGCTCTGCCGACGAGGTCGTCGCGATCGCGCGCCTCGCCCTGGCCAAGGGCATCCTCGGCGTCGTCGTCGACGCCTCCAAGGTTCACGACCTCGGTGGCTCGGACGCCCAGGAGTTGGGCTACTCCATGGCGGTCGGTGTCCAGGTCCTGCGCGACCTCACCGGTGCCGGCATCTCCCTGGGTGACGCCCTCGGCCTCGTCGAGTTCCGTTACGCCGCCAGCGACGAGCAGTTTCCCACCATCGCCAAGCTGCGCGCGGCTCGTCGTCTCTGGGCCCGCGTCGCCGAGTTGAGTGGGGCAGACGAGCCCGTCGCCCAGATCCAGCACGCGGTCACCAGCCGGCCGATGATGAGCAAGTACGACCCCTACGTCAACATGCTGCGCGGGACCGTCGCAGCGTTCGCAGCCGGCGTCGGTGGGGCGGAGTCGGTCACCGTGCTGCCGTTCGACTCGACGCTGGGCCTGCCCAGCACCCTGGGCCGTCGCATCGCCCGCAACACCTCCAGCCTGCTGGTCGCCGAGTCCCACCTGGGCAAGGTCACCGACCCGGCCGGCGGTTCGTACGCCGTCGAGAAGCTAACCGATGACCTGGCTGCGGCCGGGTGGGCCGAGCTCGGTCGCATCGATGAGGTGGGAGGGGCTGACGCAGCCCTGGCCGACGGTTCGTTGCAGGGACGCATCGACGAGGTCGTCGCTGCCCGCGAGACCGAGATCGCCCACCGTCGTACGCCGATCACCGGGGTCAGTGAGTTCCCGAACCTCGCGGAGGTGCTGCCGGAGCGCGTCGCCCACCCGAGTGCCGACGCCGTACGCCGCTACGGCGCCTCCTTCGAGGCGCTGCGCGACGAGCCGGCCAATGCGCCGGTCTTCCTCGCGACGATGGGACCCATCGCGGCGCACACCGCACGCGCCACCTTCGCCGCCAACCTCTTCGCTGCCGGCGGCATCACCACGCACCCGGCCGGCGCGACAGCGGGGGTCGATGACCTCGTGGCCCGGCTGAAGGGCGAGACGGTGGCCTGCCTGGCCGGCACCGACGCCACCTACGCCGAGTGGGGAGCAGCCGCCGTCGAGGCGCTGCGCGCCGCCGGTGTCCAGCACGTCATCGTCGCCGGCAAGCCCGGCGACCTGGGGGTCGACGACTCCTGCGCGATGGGCCTCGACGCCCTCGCGTTCCTGAACCGCACGAGGGAGGCGCTCGCATGAGCATTCCGAAGAACTTCAACGGCCTCCCGCTGGCTGCCGAGGGTGTGGCGGCGGCCGCGGCACCGTCCGCCCGTGAGCCGTGGACCAGCCCGGAGGGCATCGACATTCTCGGTGTCTACGGTCCCGAGCACCTCGAGGGCCTCGACGCCCTCGACACGTGGCCCGGTCTGAGCCCGTTCCTGCGTGGGCCGTACCCGACGATGTACACCACCCAGCCGTGGACCGTGCGTCAGTACGCGGGCTTCTCCACCGCCGAGGAGTCCAACGCGTTCTACCGCCGCAACCTGGCCGCCGGCCAGAAGGGTCTCTCGGTCGCCTTCGACCTCGCCACCCACCGCGGCTACGACTCCGACCACCCGCGGGTGCGCGGCGACGTCGGCATGGCCGGTGTCGCGATCGACTCGATCTACGACACCCGCACCCTCTTCGACGGCATCCCGCTCGACGAGATGTCGGTCTCGATGACGATGAACGGCGCAGTGCTGCCGATCCTCGCGCTCTACATCGCTGCGGCCGAGGAGCAGGGCGTCAAGCCCGAGCAGCTCGCCGGGACCATCCAGAACGACATCCTCAAGGAGTTCATGGTCCGCAACACCTACATCTACCCGCCGGTGCAGTCGATGCGGATCATCTCCGACATCTTCGCCTACACCAGCCAGAAGATGCCGCGCTTCAACTCCATCTCCATCTCCGGCTACCACATGCAGGAGGCCGGAGCGACGGCTGACCTCGAGCTGGCGTACACCCTGGCCGACGGAGTGGAGTACATCCGCGCGGGCCTCGACGCCGGCCTCGACATCGACCACTTCGCGCCCCGCCTCAGCTTCTTCTGGGCGATCGGCATGAACTTCTACATGGAGGTCGCGAAGATGCGCGCCGCGCGTGCCATCTGGGCCCGCCTGGTGCGTGAGTTCAACCCGAAGAACCCCAAGTCGCTCAGCCTGCGCACGCACTCGCAGACGTCTGGGTGGTCGCTGACCGCCCAGGACGTCTTCAACAACGTCGGCCGTACGGCGATCGAGGCGATGGCTGCGACCCAGGGGCACACCCAGTCGCTGCACACGAACGCCCTCGACGAGGCGATCGCACTGCCGACCGACTTCTCCGCCCGGATCGCGCGCAACACCCAACTGCTGTTGCAGCAGGAGTCGCGCACCACCGAGATCATTGACCCGTGGGCCGGTTCCTACTACGTCGAGAAGCTCACCCACGACCTCGCCACCAAGGCCTGGGCCCACATCGTGGAGGCGGAGCAGGCCGGTGGCATGGCGAAGGCCATCGAGCAGGGCATCCCCAAGATGCGCATCGAGGAGGCCGCCGCGCGCACCCAGGCACGGATCGACTCCGGTGCGCAGCAGGTCATCGGCGTCAACACCTACCGACTGGCGACCGAGGACCAGCTCGACGTGCTGCGCGTCGACAACGACGAGGTCTACCGCGCCCAGATCGCCAAGCTGGAGCGGCTGCGCGCCGAGCGCAACCAGGACGAGGTCGACGCCGCGCTGGACGCGCTCACCCAGTCGGCCGAGCGCGGTGCCACCGGTGGCGGCTCGCTCGAGGGCAACCTGCTCGCGCTGGCCGTCGACGCGGCCCGGGCCAAGGCCACCGTGGGCGAGATCTCGGACGCGCTGGAGAAGGTGTACGGCCGTCACCAAGCGGTGATCCGTACGATCTCGGGTGTGTACCGCGACACTGCAGCCGACGCCGGCGACGCCAAGCTCGACCAGGTCCTCGCCGCCACCGCGGAGTTCGAGGAGGCCGAGGGGCGCCGTCCGCGGATTCTGGTCGCCAAGATGGGCCAGGACGGTCACGACCGCGGCCAGAAGGTCGTCGTCTCGGCCTTCGCCGACATGGGCTTCACCGTCGACGTCGGTCCGCTCTTCTCGACGCCCGAGGAGGTCGCCCAGCAGGCGATCGACGCCGATGTCCACCTCGTGGGCGTCTCCTCGCTGGCCGCGGGTCACCTGACCCTGCTGCCCGCGTTGAAGAAGGCGCTCGAGGACCAGGGCCGTCCCGACATCATGATCGTCATCGGTGGGGTCATCCCGCCCGACGACGTCGAGACCCTCAAGCAGATGGGTGCGGCCGCTGTCTTCCCGCCCGGCACCGTGATCGCCGATTCGGCGCTGGATCTCCTGGCCAAGCTCCGTACGGCCTGAGACGAGACGCGGCCACCATGGCAACGCCTGACGTCGAAGCCCTCTTCGACGGGATTCGTACCGGTCAGCGCGCCGCAGTCTCCCGAGCGATCACGCTCGTGGAGTCGCGGCGCGCTGACCACCGCGAGGCAGCCCGAGACCTGCTGACCCGCCTCGCCGATGCCTCCACGGGAGATCCTGCGGTCCGTGTCGGCATCTCCGGTGTGCCCGGGGTCGGCAAGTCGACCTTCATCGAGGGGCTCGGCACCCACCTGACTGCGCAGGGGTTCCGGGTCGGCGTGCTGGCGGTGGACCCCTCCAGCGTGCGTACGGGCGGGTCGGTGCTGGGTGACAAGACCCGGATGCCCGGGCTGGCGGTCGACCCGAATGCCTTCATCCGTCCTTCGCCCTCAGCCGGGACCCTGGGTGGCGTCGCCGCAGCGACATCGCAGGCGATGAGCGTCCTGGAGGGTGCCGGGTACGACGTCGTCCTCGTCGAGACCGTGGGGGTCGGGCAGTCCGAGATCACCGTCGCCGGCATGGTCGACACCTTCCTCTTCCTCACCCTGGCCCGCACCGGCGACCAGTTGCAAGGGATCAAGAAGGGCATCCTCGAGATCGCCGACGTGATTGCGGTCAACAAGGCCGACGCGGAGGGTGCCGGGGGAGTGGACCGTGCGGCCGAGGCGCGGGGCGCGGCCCGCGAGCTCGCCGGTGCGATGCGCATGGTGCGTGGCCCGAAGGAGTGGGCGCCGCCCGTCGTCACCTGCTCCGGCCTCACCGGTGTCGGGGTGGACGAGGTCTGGAGCAAGGTCTTGGCGCACCGGGAGCACCTGGGCGCCGACGGCCTGCTCACCAAGCGAGCCCAGCAGCAGTTGGACTTCACCTGGACGCTGGTGCGAGACCAACTGATTGATCGGCTGCGACGTTCCGAGGCAGTGGCCGCAATCCGGGACGAGGTCTCCGGTGAGGTGCTCACCGGGCGGCTCAGCGCACCGGCCGCCGCCGACCAGATCCTTGCGGCGTACGACGCGGGCTGAGACACGCGCTCAGGTGCTGTCCGCGACCTCGTCGCCCGGGTGGCCTCGGCGTCGGCCGGTCAGCTCTCGTCGTTGTCGATGCACTCGGACTCCACGCTCACCAGGACGCCGCTCGCGCGGACGAAGACGGTTCCCGAGACCGTCCCGGTGGAGAAGCTCAACGCCTCGTCACGGGGGGTCAACTCCCAACCGCGCTCATCGATCAGTGCCTGGGCGGCTTCCAGAGACGCCTCGTGGTCGGACACCGCGATGCCGTCGATCGACTCCAGGCTGTACTTGACCTTGTTCCACTCGTTGCCGCCCAGTCCGCCACACGGCACCTCGGTGGTGTCGGAGAGCCCGTCCTCGACGTCGGGAGCAGCGGCCGCCAGTACGTCGCGCACCACGTCCTCCACCTGGGCGCGGGCCTCGGCCTGGGTCAGGTCGTCTCCCCCGTCCGTACTGCCGCCGGCGCTGCACGCGGCCAGCGGAAGAGCCATGGCGGCACACATCAGTCCCAGTGATCGACGCACGCGCTTTCTTCCTCTCGGTCCCACCCCCGGGCGAGGAGCCGCCCCATTCCCCTGACGTGCCCTCGATCCTCGCGCCAACATCGCAGTCGGCGGGGGCATGTGCACATGCTGGGACTCCTCGTCCGACGCTTCGGGCGGAGGGAGACATCGACCGGCACTAGACTGGGCTGTGATGTCCTCTCCAGTTTCATATCCAGCGCCTGTCGATGCGACGACGGTGGTGACTGCCGTGCTCGGATTCGCAGAGGCTGAGTTGCTGGCATTCCGCCGGGACCTGCACGCCCACCCCGAGCTCTCCTGGCAGGAGGCGCGTACGACCGAGCAGGTGGCGCTCCGTCTCGAGGCCCTCGGCATGCGCGTGCGCAGGTTGCCGCGCAGTGGCCTGATCGCAGAGGTCGGCGATTCCGGACCGGTGGTTGCCCTGCGCGGAGACCTCGATGCGCTGCCGGTCCAGGACCTCACCACCGATCCGTGGGTCTCGACCGTCCCGGGTGTGAGTCATGCCTGCGGGCACGACGTGCACACCACGGCCCTGCTGGGTGCGGGGATGGCGTTGGCCGCCGTCCACGACGCGGGCCTGCTGGCGGGCCGCGTACGCCTGCTCTTCCAGCCCGCGGAGGAAGTGATGCCCGGCGGCGCGCTCGACCTGGTCTCGCTGGGGGCGCTCGACGACGTCAGCCACGTCTTCGGGTTGCACTGCGACCCCAGCATCGACGTCGGTCAGGTCGGACTGCGTGAAGGTCCCCTGACCGGGGCCGCCGACCTCCTGCGGATCGAACTGCTGGGCAAGGGTGGCCACACCTCCAGACCCCACCTCACCCAGGACCTGACCTTCGCCCTCGGCAAGCTGGTCACCGAGTTGCCGGCGATCCTCTCGCGTCGTCTGGACCCGCGCGCCGGTGCCAGCGTCGTGTGGGGCATGCTCCATGCCGGTTCGGCACCCAACGTCATCCCGTCAACCGGCAACCTGACCGGCACCGTACGCATGCTCGACGCCGTCGCGTGGGCAGAGGCGGAGGTCCTGGTGCGGCAGTTGGTGCGCCAGATCGTCGACCCGTACGGCATCGTCGCCGAGATCACCTACCAACGCGGCGTGCCGCCGGTCGTCAACGACCACCGATCGACCGGCCTGTTGGCCAAGGCCGTCGAGTCGGTGGTGGGTCAGGTGGGCCACGTCCCCACCCAGCAGAGTCTGGGCGGCGAGGACTTCGGCTGGTACCTGGCGCAGGTCCCGGGCGCCATGGGGCGTCTGGGCACCCGCACCCCCGGCGGGCCGACGTACGACCTCCACCAGGGCGACCTCCGTGTCGACGAGGCTGCGTTGCGGATCGGCGCGGAGGTTCTCGCCCAGGCGGCAGTCGAGGCGCTGAACGCCCACCAACCTGCACGGTAGGGTCCGGCACCGACTCACGTCGTACGGAAAGGGAACCCCAGATGGACGTCCGCGAGGAACCGTGGCCCACCCTGCGCGCCCGCGCCGTCGACATCTCCCGACGGGCCCACAGTCCGTACTCGGGCTACGCCGTCGGAGCAGCGGCGCTGGTCGATGACGGACGGACGGTCGTCGGGTGCAACGTGGAGAACGCCAGCTTCGGACTGACCCTCTGCGCGGAGTGCGGACTCGTCTCCCACCTGCATGCCACGGGCGGGGGCCGGTTGACGCACTTCGTGTGCGTGGACGCCGGCGGCGAGGTGATCATGCCGTGTGGGCGTTGTCGCCAACTCCTGTGGGAGGCGGGTGGGGCCGATCTGATGGTGTGGACCGTGACGGGTGTGCTCCCCATGACCGACGTTCTGCCGCAGGCGTTCACTCCTGATGGCCTGGGCCGGATGTGACCCGTCATGACGCGGTGGAGGTCATCACCACCAAGCGTGACGGCCATGCACTCTCCAGGAGCCAGATCGACTGGGTCATCGACGGCTACACCCGGGGAGAAGTAGCGCACGAGCAGATGTCCGCCCTGACGATGGCGATCCTGCTCAACGGGATGGAGCGGGACGAGATCGCTCACTGGACGGCCGCGATGATCGCTTCGGGGGAGCGACTCGACCTCTCCGGGGTGGGCCGTCCGACGGCCGACAAGCACTCGACCGGCGGCGTGGGTGACAAGGTCACGCTCCCGTTGGCGCCTCTCGTGGCCGCCTGCGGGGTGGCCGTCCCGCAGCTGGCGGGCCGGGGGCTCGGTCACACCGGTGGCACCCTCGACAAGCTCGAGTCGATCCCCGGATGGCGCGCCACGCTGTCACCCCGCGAGATCCGAGGTCAGCTGGAACAGGTCGGGGCCGTGGTGTGCGCCGCCGGTGACGATCTCGTCCCGGCCGACAAGAAGTTGTACGCCCTGCGCGACGTCACCGCGACCGTGGAGGCCATACCGCTCCTGGCCTCCTCCATCATGAGCAAGAAGATCGCTGGCGGTGCCGGCGCCCTGGTGCTGGACGTCAAGGTGGGCAGCGGCGCCTTCCTGCGGGAGACGGACCAGGCCCACGAACTCGCCAGGACGATGGTCGAGCTCGGAACCGACGCAGGGGTCGAGACCGTCGCACTGATCACGGACATGTCGACCCCGCTGGGGTTCACGGCCGGCAACGCGATCGAGGTCGCCGAGGCGGTCGAGGTGCTGGCCGGTGGAGGCCCCGCAGACGTGGTCGAACTGACCCTCACCCTGGCGCGGGAGATGCTCGCCCAGGTCGGGATGACCGGCGTGGACCCGGCCGACAGGTTGGCAGACGGCTCCGCCATGGACGTGTGGCGACGGATGATTCGCGCGCAGGGGGGCGACCCGGAGGCCTCCCTGCCCACGGCGAAGGAGTCGTACGTCATCACTGCAGGAGAGACCGGGGTGCTGGCGCGTCTGGACGCCCGCGCTGTCGGGGTGGCCGCGTGGCGACTGGGCGCCGGTCGCGAACGGCAGGGGCAAGCGGTCCAGTCCAGTGCGGGGGTGGTGTGGCACGCACGCCCGGGGGACCGGGTGACCCAGGGGCAGCCTCTCTTCACCCTGCTGAGCGAGGATCCGTGGAGATTCGATCGCGCGATGGAGGCCCTCGCGGCGGGGTGGCACGTGGGCGAGCGAGCCGATCACCTCGACACGCCACTCATTCATGCCCGCATCGGGACCTGATCCAGTCCTCCCCACGACCCGCGACTCACCTCACGGTGCCCGGTGACGTGAGCGCGCTCACCTACTAGGGTGCCAACGGGAATTCGTCAATCCCGCATTTCGCGCAGGGTCGGCGTCGTATCCTCGCCGAAACGAAGCTGGACCATTTTGAGGGAGACGTGGCATGAGCCGAGGACGCCGCACAGAAGAGAACAAGCGTGGTCTGACATCGACCGTGCTGGTGGTGGCGTTGGTTGCTGCGGTCGCAGGTGTCGGGTGGGTTGCCTTCCGCCCCGACAGTGCGGGCAGCGCCGACTGCGACGGACAGCGCAAGGTCATGGTCAGCGTGGTCCCGTCCATGCAGATGGCGATGGAGAAGGCCCTCGAGGACCTGAAGGCCGACGACGAGTGCTTCCCCGCAGAGATGCGTACGGAGTCGCCGGCCGACGTCGAGGACTCGTTCTTCAACGGTGGGCGTCCCGACCTGTGGGTCGCCGACACGACGGCCCGGGTGGACCGACTCGCCTCGATCGGCATCAACACCACGACCCTCACCCCCTCGCTGGCGGTGACCCCGATCGGCCTGATCGGCGGCAAGGCCGGGGAGCGGCCTGCTTCCTGGGTGGATGCCCTGGAGGCCGAGTCCATCAGCCTCGGTGACCCGGAGCGCGACAGCGCCACGGCCATGGCACTGATCGCCCCGGTCATGGAGAGCAAGACAACGAAGGCGCCCGCCGACCGCGCCAAGGCATCCGTCGTGACGGCCGCCCAGTCCTACGGCCAGCGTGCCGTCGAGGGCGACGCCGAGAAGACAGACATGAAGCAGATCGGCGCCACCTTCAGCCGCCTCGTGCCCGTCACGGAGCAGGAGCTCCTGACTCGGGGCAACGGCAACAACAACATCGCCGACCTCACCCCCACCACGGGAGCACCCACCCTGAACTTCCCGCTGGTGAAGGCCAACGGTGGAGCCCCGGACACGGACACGGTGGCATCTGCTCTGCGCGACTGGTTCTCGTCGCAGACCGGCCGGGTGGCCCTGGCGGAGACGGGCATGCGTCCCGCTGACGGTTCCGCCCTGGAAGGTCGCGGCATGTCCTCGGCCAAGCTCCTCACCGAGGTGCCGGGCCAGGAGTTCAACGAGCTGCTCGGCGCGTTCGGCGTCTTCAGCGTGCCGTCCAGCGTGCTCGCCGTGTTCGACGTCTCCGGCAGCATGAACTTCCCCGTCAACGCCAAGGAGTCCCGTATGGACCTGGCCGAGGAGACAGCACGCACCGCCCTCGAGAACTTCAACGAGAACACCCGCCTGGGTGTCTGGGCCTTCTCGATCGATCAGGGCGGCAAGGGCAAGGACTACGTCGAGCTCGGCCCGCTGAAGCGCCTCAACCAGAACACGAAGGGCATGACCCACAAGAAGTTCATGGAGAAGCAGATCGACGTGATGGTGGGCCTGGTGGGTGGTGGAACCGGTCTGTACGACACCACGCTGGCTGCCTACGCCAAGGCGGTGGAGGAGTACGACCGCAACTACTACAACACCGTGGTCATCTTCGGTGACGGCGCCAACGACGACCCGGGCTCGATCTCCATGTCGAAACTGTTGTCCGAGCTGGAGAAGCTCAGGGACCCGAACCGTCCGGTGCGCATCATCGGCATCGGCATCTCCGAGGACGCGGACAATGAAGCACTGGAGAAGATCGCCCTGGCGACCGGCGGTCGCGCCTACAAGGCGACCGACCCGCAGGACGTCCTGGACGTGACGGTCAGCGCCATCTCGCAGCGCTGATCCCGACCACAGTCAGAGCCCCGGACCCGTATGGGCCCGGGGCTCTGCTCGTCTCCGAACGTTCTCGCTGTCACGGCGAGACCCCCCGATTTCACACGACCCACCAGTGCTGCTACTGTTCCTCTTGTCGCCGCGAGGGACGCCCTCCCGGGCCAGAAGGTCCGGATCAGGGGGAGTCAGAGTCGTGGCGGCCACCAGGTGCCCTCGGTCAAGTTGACGAGGGGGCCGAGACCAAGTAACTTTGGTCAGGTCGACACGCCATCAAGGCGGGGCCGGGACTCAGAACGAAGTGAGTTCCATGCGGTCTCGCGGTTCTTGGCGCGGTCACCACGGAGAGAAGAACCGGATTTGGTTTCGGTTTGGTCTTCGGATAGGTTTCACCAGGCGCCGCAGCTGGCTCGGAAGAGTTGGCACGGTTATGCGTTTGATCCTTGAGAACTCAACAGTGTGTCATAGTCGACGAATTAGTTTAATTGCCCTGTCGGCATGCTTTTCGGAGTG
>NZ_QHKY01000002.1 GCF_003194605.1 Nocardioides gilvus | reverse complement strand
CGGTTCCTGGCGACGCGGACCACGTCGTCGCGGAACTCCTTGGGGTACGGCTTCGTCACGGGGACATCCTTCCAGCCCAACCATCTGGTTAGGCCGCTCGGTTGTCACCTATCCGTGCAGCAGTCCCGTCTCAGGACATCGCGGACACCCGAACCTCGGAAACGTGGGTTCGGGTGTTCTTTCATTTGATGGGTTGGTAGTCGCGCTCGGGGTCGATGGTGAGCTCGCGCAGGAGTTCGCCGGTGACTGCGTTGACGACGCGGACGTCGAGGTCTTGGACGAGCAGGATGACGTGGGTTCGGGCGTGGGGTCACGGCTCCGGTTTTGTCGATGCGGTCGTGACGGATCCGGTCGTGGGTGTCGGTTTCGCGGCTGGGTCCGGGTAGGGCTTTGGGCATGGTGTCGTAGAGGGCTGCTGGTGTGGCTCTGTGAACCGCCCCGGGAAGTCCGGAGGCCCGGTTTGATGGCTCAGCCGGTCGACTGAAGCCGGTTTCTTGAAGCGTAGTGAAGTTCCTCGGCGGCGATCGGGGTGAGGTCGTCGATGGCCTCGTGGGGTCGCTCGGTGTTGAAGAAGTCGACCCAGTTGAGGGTCTCCACTTCCACGTGCTCGACCCCTCGCCACGGCCCTTCGGGGCGGATCAGTTCCGCCTTGTACAGCCCGATCTGGGACTCGGCCAGGGCGTTGTCGTAGGCATCGCCCACCGACCCGACCAAGGGGTCCACGCCGGCCTCGACGAGCCGCTCCGTGAACGCGAAACTGACGTACTGGGCGAGTTCAACCAGTCGTTGCAACACCGGGTTGTTGAAGCGAGCGTAGTTGCTCTTCGAAGACTTCGGCTGGCGTCTTCCATCCGAGGGTCTTGCGACTGAAGACGTCGAAGACGAACGCGACGTAGACCATGCCCGACCAGGTCGGCACGTAGGTGAAGTCCGCCACCCACAACTGGTTCGGACGGGCGGCCCAGAACTGACGGTCCACCCGGTCGATCGGGCGGGGTCCGACCTCGATCCCAGGCGGCGGCTTCAACCGCCGCTGTCGCAGGGCCCCGACCCATCCCTGCTGGCGGTATAGGCGTTTGACGGTGCACCGGGCGACGTCGTGACCCCGTCCGCGCAGGTGCAGCCACATCTTGCGGGCCCCGAACCTGACCAGCAGCTTCTGCCGGGCACGTTCGGACTCCATCAATGCCACGATCTCGGCGTCGCGCAGCACCCGCTTGGACGGCTTACGGGCTCGGGCCTCGTAGTAGGTGGACGGGGCGATCTTGATCCCGTGCTCAGTCAGCACGCGACAGATCGGCTCGACCCCGAACACCTGCTTGTGCTCGTCGATGAAGTCGGTCAGAACCTGTTGGGGCGGTCGAGCTCCGCCGCGAAGAAAGCCGGAGCCGCCTTCAAGATGTCGTTCGCCCGACGCAGCTCGGCGTTCTCCTTCTTCAACGCCTTGATCTCAGCGATCTCCTCGGTCGTCTTGCCAGACCGAGCGCCGCCGTCGATCTCGGCCTGGCGCAGCCACTTGCGCAGCGACTCCGGAGAGGTGATCCCGGGCTTCGAGGCGACCGACTTGATCGCGGCCGACTCGTGCTCGTAGTCCGACTTGGACTCCATCACCATCCGCACCGCACGCTCACGCAGCTCTACGGGATACCTCGAGGGACGTGCCATGTGAATCATCCTTCCAACGAAAGGACTCTCCAGACACCCCGGGGCGGTTCAGTTGGGTCGGGAGTTCTTTTGGTGCACGTGCCAGTCGCGTAGTTGTTGTTCGAATCCGTTGCGTCCGATGCCGTCGAGTCGGACGGTGTAGACCATGCCGTTGTCGGTCAGGGTGGATGCGGGGATGCTGTGTTGACCTGCGGTTTTGCGGAATGTGGCTTTGACGATGGGTGTGGTGATGCGGTGGTGGGCGCTGATGTGGAGTGCGTAGCGGGTGCAGTCGTCGAGCCAGGTGATGATCTCGATGCCTTTGGGGAACGTGGCGGTGTCGGTCAGCGGGTAGTGGGTGAAGTCGGATTGCCAGGTCTCGTTGGGCATCGTTGCTTGGAAGCGGATGTAGGAGGATTTGGGCTTCTTCTTGGGTTCGGGGGTGATGGCGCCGTGGCGGGTGAGGATGCGGTGGGTCGTGGCTCGCGACAGGGTGATCTGGTGGTGGTGGTGCAGGTGCCAGGTCAGGGTTTCGGCGCCGGCGTCGTGACCGTTCTCGAGGAGTTCTTTGCGTAGCCGTAGGACGAGTTCGACGACCTGGGGTGGGGTCGCGTGGGGTGAGGTCTTAGGCGCTCGGGATCGGGGTTCGAGGGCGGTGTCGCCTTCGGTGCGGTAGCGGGCGAGGAGCTCGTAGAGCCAGGAGCGGGAGACGCCGTAGGTCGGGCGACTTCGGCGACGGGTCGTTTCTCGGTGATGACGGCGGTGATGACCAGGCGGGCCTTTGACATGGATGCACGCTGGCGCCGCGATGTTTTCTATGTCGTGAGACATGCCGTCCGGGATGTCGTGAGACATGTGTCCGGTATGTCCTGAACCAGGACACTGTCACCCCGACAGAAAATTCCCTGGCTCCCAGAGCCGGGGAATTTCTGCGTTTCCGCTGCACAGGGGCGGGCGCAGACCTCACCGCCTCGGCACTGCGTGCACACCGATCCCCAGCATCAGCAGAACTCCGAGCCACCGGGAGACCGAGAGGTCATCGGGTGAGACCAACCATGCCCACGGCTGCAGCGACAGCCGACCATGGATCGCCTCGTCGTACCCGAGGGTGAGGCCGGTCATCGCGTATGCCCAAGGGGCCAGCAGGCCGAGGAATACATTGGCACGCGAGAAGAAGAGAGCGATCCCCACCAGTCCGGCGTAGGCCCCCGCCGGGCCCACGAACAGCGAACCGACGAGAGCGCTGCGCAGCAACACCACCAGTCCCAGCAGGAACACCACGACGATGGCGATGGCCGCCACACGAACCCACGGCATCCGCCTGGGCGAAAGGCGCTCCTCCAGTCCCAGTAGTGGTTCGACCAGTGCCACCACCAGGGTGGCGGCAAGACAGGAGAGGAGAAGACTCAGGCGCGTGCGCGGAATCATGGGGTCGGCGATGAGGTTGGGCACGCTCAACACGCCCACTGCGACGACCGCCACGGTGACTGCCACCGTCAACACACCGATGAGCGGGCGGAACCTCAGGAGCCACCCAGCGTAGGTCAGTGCGTCACGCACGAGTTCATCCGCTGGAGAGCTTGCATCACGGCGGGCACTTCAGCCGCCGCGTTCGTCACCGGACGATTGCGTTCCGCGTACTCGTCCATGGTCAGACCGCCGAGCAGCAACAGCGACCAGTCACGTACGAGGGACATGTCCTCGAGCAGGGCCACCGGGGGCTCGTCCTGGTACATCGCCTTGCACCACAACGGCGTGCTCACTGCCACCGCAGCGTTGTCCATGTCGAAGTCCAACTTCCCCGGAGCTGTGGGCCCAAAAGTCACGGTGCCCTCTCGGTCCGCGTTCCTGATGTGGTCATCCTGCGAGTACGAGGTCGGGAGGAGCCTTGTGTCCAAGCCTGCTTCGCGCGCACGCTCGTGCAACTCCTCGAGGCGCGGCACGGCGAGATCCAACTGACTGTCGTAACCGGCGTAGACGCACACGGTCAGAGAGTCCCCCATGCAGTGATCCGGCTCCACGCCCGAGGCGACCAGCAATTCGCCCGAGTCCTTTGCAGTCCCGATGCCAAGCAGGACCAAGGACGCGGCCAGCACCCCGACGCCGAACCGTACGTCGAGGACGGGCCGCGCAGCTCCCCACAGAAGGACGACAGAAGCCAGAAGCAGCCAGCCGGCGTTCCAGAGGTGCTCGCCCGACGCAGGGGTCAGACCCGGGACTGCGTGACCTGAGCCAATGAGCTCGAAGAGGCTGCGCCAACCCATGAGGTCAGGCAGGAACATCACCGCCGCCAGCAACCCCACGGCACCGATCGCCGCCGGCACTCCGGACAGGAGGCGACCCACGAAGGCGCCAAGTGCAACAGCGAGGATCACGGCGCTCAAGTGTGCTCCAAGCATTGCTGCGTAACCCCAGTCCACCATTCCTTGGTGGGTCACGGTGACGTACGCCGTGACCGCTGTCGCCAAGACCAGGATCGCCACCGGCCAAGCGAGAGCGGCCCCGACCATCGGAAGGAGCACGCGCGCGGGAGACTCAGGCGCACGGCTCATCCACGACGCCACTCCCCCACGCGCGCGAGCGCTCAGCACGGCTGCAACGAACGCAGTCACCATGAGGACGGTGGGCAGGGTCTGGAACAGATGGGCCATTCCCCAACCGAAGTCGCCAGCCCAACGATCTGCCTCCGATCCAAGGACAAAAGCCACGAAAGCGGCAGTCCCCGCGGCGAAGGGCGCCCACCACACCCAGCTCCCCGGGAGTCCGACTCGGACCTTAGCCATGGTCAGCACCTCCGCGGGTCAGGATGGTCCAGACACCCCGCTCGAGGGCGGTGGTCCCGTGCGCTCCGTCCGCCACGGCTTCCTGCAGGGTCAGGGCGTCCCCGTCATGCACCACCCGCCCATCGGCCAACACCAGCACCCGGGCGGCAGACGTGTCGATGTCCTCGACGAGATGGGTCGAGACCAGGACCACACACTCTTGGGCCAGGTCCTTGATGATGGCCCGCAGGCCGACGCGCTGCACCGGGTCCAACCCAGTGGTGGGCTCGTCCAACATCAGAACGCTCGGCTCGTGCAGCAACGCTGCCGCGATGGAGACCCGTTGTCGCTCCCCGCCGGACAAGGAGCCGATCCGTCGCCCGATGAGAGTGGTGATGGAAAGCCGGTCCGCCACCTCATCAAGACGGGGACCGACTCTTCGCGCAGGAACCTTCTTGAGCCATGCAGCAAACTCAAGGACATCGCGCACTCGAGCCCCCGTAGGGAGCTCATCACGCTGCGGGACGTAGGCACATCTCCGCAGAGCAGATCGACGCTCACCTCCGCCACGCGAGAGGAGGTGGCCCTCGACCTCAACCCGGCCCTCCGCGCCAGTGACGCCCGCCAAAGCCCTCAGGAAGGTCGACTTACCCGCCCCGTTGTGCCCCAGTAGCACCGTCAGGCCGGGGCCTTCGAAGACAAGGTCAATGGGACCGAGACGGAACTTTCCTTGGGAGACGCAAAGCGATTCAACTGCTAGGAGCACGATGCGAAGTCCTTTTCACCACGTCCGAGAATCAGTACTTGTTGCCCTTGGTGAGGGTCGGACCACTGTGCAGGTCCGGGCCCTTGTTGGACTCCCCGACTCGCATGCTGGCGCGGGCGTAGTTGCCTCCGCTGGACACTCCTGTGGAAGCGTACAACTTGTGCGACCAATAGTCCCCGTTCCACGTTTCCTTGTTGAACTCTGAGAACTGCTTGTCGTACGTGTAGTACTTGCTTGAGCACTCGGTGTACTGGGGAGCGAAGCAGATGCCCGAGTTCGTCTGAGTGAAGAGCTCGAAGAAGACGTTGTGGCCATTCTTGTGGTTGTCCTTCAGGTAGCCGTATGCACGGGACCGAGTGCCGTTCGACGTCGTTCCGATGTTCCAGTAGCCGTATCCCGACGCCTTCTTCTTCCCATCGTCCTTGGCGATCAAAGGCTCATCTTCTTTGTTCCAGCCACGGTCCTTGGCCTGCGCCGAGGGGACTGCTGAAAAGGTGAGTGCGACAACAATCACCGTCATCAGTGCCGATCGAAAAGACATGAAGCTGCTCCTTGCTATTGGCGGCTTTGGGGGGCGCCACAACGTAGCGGAGGTCAACCACGCTCATCGGCGGGCCATTCTGAATGCAAGACGGACCGCACCGGCCGCTCCTGAAGTGGTACAGGGGCAACTGCCGACTGTGCCTGCCGACCGGCAGCCCCAAAACAGACGAAGCGGCGGCCCGGTGACCGGACCGCCGCTTCCTACGTACGCAGTGACTCAGCGCGCGGCGATGATCTCCGCGATCTGCACGGTGTTGAGGGCAGCGCCCTTGCGCAGGTTGTCGTTGCTGATGAAGAGCGCCAGCCCGCGGTTGCCGGGGACGCCTTCGTCCTGGCGGATGCGACCGACGTACGACGGGTCCTGGCCGGCAGCCTTGCGAGGGGTCGGGATCTCCTCGAGCTCCACACCAGGAGCGTCCGTGAGCAGCTTGCGCGCCTGGTCGGGAGTCATCTCCTCGGCGAACTCGGCGTTGACCGCGAGCGAGTGACCCGAGAAGACCGGCACCCGGACGCAGAGGCCGGAGACCCGCAGCTCGGGGAGGCCGAGGATCTTGCGGGACTCGTTGCGCAGCTTCTGCTCCTCGTCGGTCTCGTTGAGACCGTCGTCGACGATCGAACCGGCGAGCGGGAGCACGTTGTACGCGATGGTCTCGACGTACGGGGCCGGGTCACCGAACTCGACCGAGCGACCGTCGTACGCCAGTGGGCGCGGGTCCTCGATGGCCTCGACACCAGCGGCAAGCGCCTCGACGCCGGCGACGCCGGAGCCGGAGACGGCCTGGTAGGTCGAGACGATCAGGCGCTCGAGGCCAGCGGCCTCGTGCAGCACCTTGAGGACCGGCATGGCGGCCATCGTGGTGCAGTTCGGGTTGGCGACGATGCCGCGCCCGGCTGCGATGACCGACTCCATGGCCTCGGGGTTGACCTCGGAGACCACCAGCGGGATCTCAGGGTCCTTGCGGAAGGCCGAGGAGTTGTCGACGATGATCACGCCGGCGTCGACGAAGCGCTGGGCGTGGGCACGCGAGGTGGTGGCGCCGGCGGAGAAGAGCGCGATGTCGAGCCCCGTGGGGTCGGCGTTCTCGACGTCCTCGACGACGACGTCCTTGCCCTGGAACTGCAGCACCTTGCCGGCGGAGCGCGCGGAGGCGAAGAAGCGGACCTCGGTCGCGGGGAAGTCCCGCTCCTCGAGGATCTGGCGCATCGCGACGCCCACCTGGCCGGTGGCGCCGACGATCCCGATCGCGGTCATCGTCCGGTACCGCCGTAGACGACTGCCTCGACCTCGTCGGCGTCGAGGCCGAACGCGGTGTGGGCACACTGCACGGCCCGCTCCACGTCGACGTCGTCGACGATCACCGAGATGCGGATCTCGGAGGTCGAGATCATCTCGATGTTGATGCCCTCGGAGGCGAGCGCGGCAAAGAACTTGGCGGTGATGCCGGGGTGCGAACGCATCCCGGCGCCGACCACGGAGATCTTGCCGATCTGGTCGTCGAACAGCAGCTTCTCGTAGCCGACCTCGGACTCGACCTTGGCCAAGGCCGCCATCGCGGTCTGACCGTCCTCGCGCGGGAGGGTGAAGGAGATGTCCGTACGACCGGTGGCCGCGGCAGAGACGTTCTGCACGACCATGTCGATGTTGGCGCCGGCGCCAGCGAGGGCGTCGAAGATGCGTGCGGCCTCACCGATCTTGTCGGGCACGCCGACGACGGTGATCTTCGCCTGGCTCCGGTCGTGGGCGACGCCGGAGATGATGGCCTGTTCCATGGTTCCCTCGTCTTCACTGGCGGGCAGGATCCAGGTGCCTTCCTTCGTCGAGAAGGAGGAGCGCACGTGGACGGGCATGTTGGAGCGGCGCGCGTACTCGACGCACCGCAGGTGGAGGATCTTGGCGCCGGAGGCAGCCAGCTCGAGCATCTCTTCGTAGGAGACCTTGTCGAGCTTGCGGGCGGTCGGGACCACGCGCGGGTCAGCGGTGAAGACACCGTCCACGTCGGAGTAGATCTCGCAGACGTCCGCCTTGAGGGCGGCAGCCAGCGCCACGGCGGTGGTGTCGGAGGCGCCGCGACCCAGCGTGGTGACGTCCTTGGTGTCCTGGGAGACACCCTGGAAGCCGGCCACGATGGCGATCGAACCGTCGTCGATCGCGGCCTGGATCCGGCCGGGGGTGATGTCGATGATTTTGGCGCGACCGTGCTCGGCAGTCGTGATCACGCCTGCCTGGGAGCCGGTGAACGACTGTGCCTTGTAGCCGAGCTGGGCGATCGCCATGGCGACCAGCGCCATCGAGATCCGCTCGCCAGCGGTGAGCAGCATGTCGAGCTCACGCGGCGGCGGGAGCGGCGTCACCTGCTCCGCGAGGTCGCGCAACTCGTCCGTCGTGTCACCCATCGCGGAGACCACGACGACGACGTCGTGGCCCAGGCGTTTGGTGTCGACGATGCGCTGGGCCACCCGCTTGATGCCGGTTGCATCGGCGACGGAGGAGCCTCCGTACTTCTGCACGACAATGCCCACCGAGGTACCACCTTGCTTGAATCGTGGGGAAAGAGTCGACGCGGCGCGTCGACTCACCGATCAAGTCTAGTCGTCAGCCTTCGGGGCTTTCCGACAGCATCTCATCGGCTGCGGCAATCGCTTCGTCGTCCACCGACAGGTCCACGTCGAGACGCGAGTGGTGCACCACCGACCAGACTGCGTTGAGCGCGGCGCCGGCCAGGTTGCCCCAGGAGGAGACGTACGAGAACTGCCACCACCACAGGGCCTCGACCAGATTGCCGAGGCGGTAGTGGCGCAGGCCGTTCTCCAGGTCTGTCGCGATGCTCGCGATGTCGTCGGAGAGCCGGCTCTCCAACAGCTCGGGGTCGTAGGGGTCGAAGACGAATTCGTACGTGTCGACCGGTCCGAGCGCGGCCGCGAGCATGCGCCGCAGGTCATCGGCGTCGCCCTCGGTGCCGACGTCGGGTTGGAACTCCGAACGCGGGCGGAAGTCGACGTGGGCTCCCAACCGGGCACCGGCCAGCGAGATCTGCGCCAACTCGAGGAGGAGGATCGAGATCGCGCGGCCGTCGTCGCCGACGTTGGCCACTGCTCCGACCGCCACCAGGAAGGACTCGACCTGGTCGGCGATCTGACCGCCGAACTCCTCAAGCCCTGTGTCAATGCGCGTGGGCTCGATCGCCTCGGCCCCGCTCGAGTCAGTCTCAACCATCATCTGCCGACCGCCTTCCGGCGAAAGCCCTGCCCAAGGTGACCTCGTCCGCATACTCCAGGTCACCGCCTACCGGTAGTCCACTGGCAAGTCGCGTCACACGCAACCCCATCGGCGACAACATTCTGGTGAGATACGTCGCTGTCGCCTCCCCCTCGAGGTTGGGATCGGTGGCCAGGATGACCTCGGTGACCGTCCCGTCAGCCAGACGCATCATCAGCTCACGGATGTGCAACTGCTCCGGGCCGATGCCGTCGATCGGCGAGATGGCGCCACCCAGCACGTGGTAGCGACCCTTGAACTCTCGGGTCCGCTCGATCGCCACGACGTCCTTGTACTCCTCGACGCAGCACAGCAACGTCGGGTCGCGGCGCGGGTCGCGGCAGATCCGGCACTGCGTCTCCTCGGAGACGTTGAAGCAGATCGTGCAGAACTTCACCTTGTCCTTGACCTCGTGCAGGACGTCGGCGAGACGACGTACGTCCTCCGGCTCGGCCTGCAGGATGTGGAAGGCGATGCGTTGCGCGCTCTTGGGACCCACGCCGGGCAGTCTGCCCAGCTCGTCGATCAGGTCCTGGACGACACCTTCGTACAAGTGGCTCAGCCCAGTCCGGGCATGCCGGGGAGGCCACCGTCAGCGATCGGACCGAAGGCCTCGACGGCGTTCTCGTCGGCCTTGGCCTTGGCGTCGCGGAAGGCGGCGACGATGAGGTCGCCGAGGTCCTCGAGGTCCTCGGCCGAGGTGCCGTCGAAGGCGCCGGTGGCGATCTTGACGTCGGTCAACTCACCGCTGCCGGCGATCGTGACGGTCACGGCTCCAGCATTGCCTTCGATGCGCTGGAGCTTCAGCCGCTCGTTGGCAGCGTTGAGCTGCTCCTGCATCTCCTGGGCCTGGGCGAGCAGCGCGTTCATGTCGAAGCCGCCGGCTCCGCCGAGGCCTTCAAAGGGGTTTTCAGTCATGGTGATCTCCTCCGGGTCTACTGGTTCTTGATCTCTTCGATGATCCGGGCGCCGAGCGTGCGCTTGAGCAGCTCCGCGCTGTCCAACTCGTCACTGTCGGCATCCGGGTCGTCCAGGCTCACGGCAGCATCGGCCAGCGCCTTCGAGTCGTCCACCGGGCGGTCGCCCGTACGAGTCTGCTTGATCGCTTCGCGCGCGGCGACGATGGCCTGCGAGTCGGCAGGGGCGGGCTGGCGTTCGTGGGGACGGAAGGCCTCCGGCGGCGCGTCGTCATCCTCCGGTGGGGGCTCCGCAGCGGGGTTGTGCGGGGGCGCCTCGGGGGCGGCCTGCGCCTGTCCCCCGCTCTGGGTCTGGGGTTGGGCCCCACCGGTGGACTGGGCTTCCGACGAAGCTCGGGCGGGAGCGACAGCAGGAGTGACGACTCGGTGCGCCGGGGCGGCGCCACCGGGGACGGCACCGGGGTCGACCACCGCATCGATGTTCCACTCGACGCCGATGACGTCGATCGCTGCTTCACGGAGCACGACATCGCTGCCGCCCTTCATGAAGGACTCCCGAGCGCCGAGGTTGTTGAACCCCAGCGTCAGGGTGTTGCCGTCCACCCCGGTGACCTGGGCGTTCTGGGTGAGCAGCATCCAGGCGAGGCGTCGACGTGTCCGCACGGCGTTGACGACGTCGGGCCACAGCCGTCGTACGTCGACCAGGGTCAGGCCACCTGCCGGCGCACCGGGGGGCGTCGCGGGCTCGGCGGTCGGCTCGGGGTCGGGAGTGGCGGGGGCCGCTGGGGATATGGGTGCCTCGGCCCGGGAAGACCGGGTCGGAGCTGCTGGCGCCTGGGCTGGCGCCGCCTGCGCAGCCGAGGCCTGCGCGGCCGGGACCTGGCCGACCGGCGCTACGGGCGCAGCATCATCCCAGCCGGGCCGGGAAATGCTGGGCTCGGAGGGAGCCGAGGCCGGGGAGGCCTGCGACGAGTCGCGGCGTGGGTGCGCCTGCTGCTGGGCAGCTTGCTGCTGAGCGGGTTGCTGCTGGGCCGTCTGCGGTGAGTCAGCGCGTACGTCTCCAGATGCCCCTGCTCCGGATGGCTCTGCTCCAGATGCCCCGGCGTTGGGCACCGCCCCGATGGCGAAGCGCTTCTCCATCCGGTCGAGGCGCGCCTGCACGCCATCGCTCGAGTGGTCGGCGCCCGGCAGCAGGACGCGGGCACAGATGAGCTCGAGTAGGAGTCGCGGCGAGATCGCGCCCTTCATGTCCATCAGCCCACTGGCCACCAGGTCCGCGGCTCGGGAGAGGTCGGCGCCACCGAAACGAGCCGCCTGGGAGACCAGGCGTTCGCCCTGGTCCTGTGAGACGTCGATGAGTCCCGTGGCCGGGGCGTCCGGCACCGCAGCCACGATCACGAGATCGCGCATGCGTCGCAGCAGGTCCTCGGCGAACCGTCGCGGGTCCTGACCCGACTCGATGACCTTGTCGACGACCCGGAAGACGGCTGATCCGTCGGCAGCCGCAAAGGCGTCGACGATCTCGTCGAGCAACGAGTCCGGGGTGAAGCCGAGCAGCGCCACGGCCAACCGGTGGGTGACGCCGTCAGGACCCGAGCCGCCGATCAACTGGTCGAGGACGCTGAGGGTGTCGCGGGCAGAGCCGGCGCCTGCACGCACCACGAGTGGGATCGCGGCGGGTTCGATCGCGACGCCCTCCCGTCCGCAGAGCTCACTCACGTAGTCAGAGAGCGCGCGAGGGGGGATGAGCCGGAAGGGATAGTGGTGCGTCCGCGAGCGGATGGTCGGAATGACCTTCTCGGGCTCGGTGGTCGCGAAGATGAAGCGCAGGTGCGGCGGAGGCTCCTCGACCAACTTCAGCAGCGCGTTGAACCCTTGGTTGGTGACCATGTGGGCTTCGTCGATGATGTAGATCTTGAAACGGTCTCGCACCGGCGAGAAGTAGGCCTTCTCGCGCAGGTCACGGGCGTCGTCGACACCACCGTGAGACGCCGCATCGATCTCGATGACGTCGATCGAGCCGGTGCCACCGGTCGCGAGGTCCTTGCAGCTGTCGCACACACCGCAGGGCTCGGCGATGGGCGCCTGCGCGCAGTTCAACGTACGGGCGAGGATGCGCGCCGAGGTCGTCTTGCCGCAACCACGGGGGCCGGAGAAGAGATAGGCGTGGTTGACCCGGTCGTTCGCCAGCGCGTTGCGCAGCGGATCCGTGACGTGATCCTGGCCGATGACCTGGGAGAACGTCTCGGGCCGGTAGCGGCGGTAGAGAGCGAGGGGTGAGTCCACGTGTGAACCCTAACCACCCACGCCGACCATGACCCAGAGCGTGGCCCGATCGGCGACGAGACCAGGCTCCATGGTGCGCCCTGTGGAGACGTAAAGGCCCCCCGTGCACCCGGTAGTGCTCGCCTGCCCTTGCTGCCTTCCGGCCCTGGGGGATTCAGCAAGATACCGCCGCACGGGGGGTTGGCAGGGAGTCTAGGGCAGCGGGGGTCGGGCTCACAAAGCGAGTCCGGATGAGGGCTCGCGCGGAGGCGATTTCCCGGCACAGCAGGCCTACGGGTAATCTCTCCGACGGAGGTATCGCCTAGTGGCCTATGGCGCTCGCTTGGAAAGCGGGTTGGGTGCAAGCCCTCGAGGGTTCGAATCCCTCTACCTCCGCCATCTGTGCGAATGACCGCCGCCCGACCTCGTCGGGTGGCGGTTCTTTCGTTTCACTCGGCAATGCGCTCATGGCGTCAGGCGGGGTGGATCGCGATCTCGGCCGCCTTCACGCTGAAGACCACGGCGGCCCCGGGCTCCAGACCGAGCTGGGTCACGGCTCGAGGCGTCACGTCCGCGGCGAGGTCACCGGCATGCAGGCGTACGACGTCACCGCGGCTCTCCACCTCACTGAGCACGACTGCGAACTCGTTGCGCGGGCTGCCGCCGGGCGCGCTCGCGAAGACCGAGACCGCGCGGGGGGCAAAGACCGCGACCGCAGCCGCGCCCTCGACACACCCTTGGGACCCACCGAAGACCTCGGCGCCGTCAGCGAGGACCAGCCGATCACCGCGCCAGGTCCCCCGCAACAGGTTGAGACCGGCGACCCGGGCCGCGAACGTGCTGCGCGGGCGGGTGAGGACGTCGTGCACCTGGCCCTGCTCGACGACACGACCGCCTTCGAGGATCACCACCTGGTCGGCCATCAACAGCGCGTCGAGCGGATCGTGGGTCACCAGGACGGTGCTGCGAGCGGCAGTCACCTCGCGCAGCAGCGGACGTAGCTCACGCACCACGTCGACGTCGAGGGCTGCCATGGGTTCGTCGAGGAGCAGGAGCGTCGGTTCTGCGGCGAGCGCGCGCGCCAGGGCCACGCGCTGCGCCTGGCCACCCGAAATCTGGTGGGGGCGGCGCCCAGCCAGTTCGCGTACGCCCAACCGTTCGAGCCATGAGTACGCCGCCTCCCTGGCCGAGCGGCGCCCCGACCCGGCGGCCCGGGGTGCGAACGCGACGTTGTCGCGCACGCTGAGGTGCGGGAAGAGCAGTGGATCCTGTGACAGCAGTGCCACCCGACGACGGTGTGCCGGCACCCAGGTGTGCGGCCCGGCCAACTCCTGCCCCGCCAGCGTGACGGTGCCTTCGTCCGCGCGCAGCACTCCCGCGACCACGTCGAGCAGGGTCGACTTGCCAGCCCCGTTCGGTCCCATCACGGCGACCGTCTCGCCGGCGGCGACGGTGAGGTCGACGTCGAACCCCCGGGACTCCAGCGCGGCAGCGACGCGAAGACTCATCTGGCCACCCTCCGCGGACGGGCCACCACGATGACGACGAGGGCGACCATGACCAGCAGCGCGGACAGTGCCACTGCGGCGTCGGGATCCACCTCACGTTGCAGGTAGACCTCGAGCGGCAGGGTGCGGGTGACGCCCTGCAGGCTGCCGGCGAAGGTGATGGTCGCGCCGAATTCTCCCAGGGCCCGGGCGAACGCCAGAACCGTCGCCGAGACCAGCCCCGGCAGGACGAGCGGCACTGTGATCCGGCGTAGCGCCGTCGACGGTGACGCCCCCAGCGTCGCGGCGACCCGCTCGTACCGGGTGCCAGCCGTGCGCAGAGTTCCTTCGAGGCTGATCACCAGGAACGGGAGAGCCACGAAGGTCTGCGCAATCACCACGGCCACGGTGCTGAAGGCGACCTGCAGGCCCAGGAGCTCGAGTCGCTCACCGAGCAGCCCGCCCCGACCGAACGTCTGGAGCAGCGCGATGCCCGCGACGACCGGTGGCAACACCATCGGCAGGATCACCAGTGAGCGCAACAGGCCCAGTCCGCGCCTCTCGCTCCTCGCCAGGACGAGCGCGAGGGGTACACCCAGCACGACGCACACGACCGTGCTCGCTCCCGCGGTGCGCAGGCTGAGTCCGAGCGCAGTGAGTGCCGACTCGGAAGTGATGAGCGACCAGAAGTCGGGCCACGGGACCTGGACGGCCATGGCAACCAGCGGAAGAGCGACGAAGAGGACCGCGACGGCGGCGGGCACGACCACCCAGCCCGGGAGACCTGCGGCGGGAACGGTACGTCGGGTCATGGCGTCCCGAACCCGGCGGAGTCCAGCAGGACCTGGCCTCCGTCAGAGAGGACCAACTCCACGAACTCGGCCGCCAAGCTCGGCTCGTCACCCTCCGCCACCTGCGCGATGGGGTACTCGTTGACGACCTTCTCGGCGCCGGGAAGATCGATCCCTCGTACGCCTCCCCCCGCGCGCAGCACGTCGGTGCGGTAGACGATGCCGAAGTCTGCTGCTCCACTGGTCACCTTCGCGAGCACGTCAGTGACCGACTGCTCCTCGCTCACCGGACGCAACTCGACATCCTCCTGCTCGGCCAGGGCCACGGTCGACGCTCCGCAAGGGACCACGGGCGCACAGACGACCAGGTCGCCCCCCTCGGAGATCGCGCCCCATCCGTCATCCGTCTGCGCCCCGGCGGCGGCGTCGGCGATCAGCTGCAACGTGTTGGTCGCGAACGTACGCGGTGTCGTCGTGACCAGATCGGCGTCGACCAACGTCCCCATGGTCGTCGTGTCCGCGGTGGCCACCACGTCAGCGGGTGCGCCGGCCCTGATCTGGGCCACTGCGTCGGCAGACCCGGTCAGGACCAGTTGCACGGCCACCCCTGGGTGCTCGCCCTCGAAGGTGGCGGCGAGCTCCTCGAGCGGTTCCTGGAGCGATGCGGCGGCATACACGTGCAAGGTGCGATCAGGGTCCTGAGCGGTCGAGCTGCATCCGGTCGCCATCAGGCCCACGACGAGCATCACAGCACCGGCTCTTCGCATGACCGCGACTCTAGTGCGGCGCATCCTCTCCGTCCTGCCCATGGGCGTCCTGCTCCCGCGCCTCCGGCGGGATGGGAGGGGTGACCGGTGCCACGGGCGCGGAGGTCGGTGGCGTCTGGGTCACGACGTCGATGACCGGACCAGCGGCACACAGCACACCGGCGACGAGCAGCCCCAACACGGGTCCCGCCCATGGACCCGGTCCCGTGTACGTCGCATGGGCGCGTCCGACTGCGAACACGGCATGTGCAGCCTGCGTGCGGCGGTAGCGCTGCGCCTCGAGAAGGTCCTCCCTGCGCTGCACCTCAGCCACCCGGTATCAAGCTGGGCCAGATGACCAGCAGGGCGAGCGGCACAGCGGCGGCGGTCAGCAGGACCTCGGCTCGGTCACCCAGCCACCCCGCACGCAGGGAACTGACGCTGCCCTCCGTCAGCCCCACGAGGACTCCTGCGCCGACGAGGGCGCCCGCCAGGACGATGACCAGAGCCACTGGGAGTTGCGGGGACCATGCGACGAGCGCCGTCATCACCAGGCCCACGCCCCCCAGCCCTGTTGCGACCTGGGCGTGGAGCCTCGCACGACGCAGTCGCAAGGCGAGGAGACCGGTGAGCGCCAACAGCCACAAGCATCCGACCAGACCCTTCGCCATGGTCGAGGGCACGGCGAGGAGGAGGAGCCCCACCGCCGTCAGGTCGACAGCGAGCACCACGTCGTGGGACACGAGGAGGTCCGTGCGCAAGCGTCCCGTGTCGACCCCGGCGCCCACCTGGTCCCGCCGTTCGCTCTCCCCGCGAAGGACTGTGGCGTCCATGGCCAACCCCGGCGCCACGCGAGCAGCGACGACCCAGACCGTGGCGACCACGATCACCCAGTGCTGGTCGGCCATCAAGCCGGCGGCCTCCAGGAACGTGCCCGCGACCACTGTCGCTCCCAACGCCATCACTGGGGACACCAGCAACCGGTCTCGTCGCAGGAGGATGCAGGCGATGCCCGCAGCGCCGAGTGCCGCCGTAGCCGCCGGCAGCATCGGCCCCCACGCACCCACAGGGGAGATGGGTCGCGGCCACGATGCGGTCGCGGCCAGAGCGCCGGCGAGTGCCGCGTACGCGCATGCGAACCAGACCGCGCCCACGGATCGCCAGTCACGACCAGGCGTCGTGGCGACCTTTGCCCTGCGCGACGCGGCGATGAGCAGGCCCGCCGCGCCGGCTCCTGCCACGACGGCCGCGACCCCTGCCTCCTGGGGATGCAGCGCACCCACGGCCGCCAGCACGAGAACGCCCAGCCCCAACAACCACGCACTCCCGATGCGCGACGAGACCGCGACGCTCCCGCGACCCCAGGAGCTGAACTCGATTCTCGACAGGGAGTGCGCAGCCTCCACGACGTCGTCGTGGACCTGGGCGGGAACGTGCTCACGCACCGGCGCCAAGCTGAGGATTGCTCCGTCCTCGATGCCTTGACCACGCAATCCCAGATTCGGCTCGAGCACCGACCCGGTGGTGGTCACCACCAGGTGCGCTTCGCCCGTCTCCATCCCGAGGAGGTGGGCCAGGTCGGCGACCATCGAGACCACGGGCACAGCTCCCGGCAGCGCGACATCGATTCGGCGCGTGCCACCGACGACGGTGACCCGCACGAGCGTCAGGCGTGGCGAAGATAGGTCAGCCGAAGCGGGAAGCACCACGTCGGTCCGCTTCTCGGTAGGCCACGTTGGAGGACGCGACGTCGGAGGAGATCTGGCGCAACAGCAGGACCATCTCGATCATGGCCTGGTCCCAGGCAGCCTGGGCCACGCGGTAACTCTCCTGAGCCGCACCGCTCCACTGCGTACGCAGCGGGCGCAGCTCTGCCTCCAACTGCTCAAGGCGTCCTGAGATCCGCTGCGCAGCGACCCCCAGGTCGTTGCTGGCTTGGTCGAGGGCAGCGTGATCCACCCGGATTCCGTCGAATGTCATGAAACTCTCCTCTGTGGTGTGGGCTCAACCGAGCCGGTGGGCGAGCGCGATCGCCGAGTCGGACCGCGAGAGATCGGTGCTGCGGTTGTCGCGCTCGGTGTGGGTCAGCGAGGCCGCGAAGTCGTCGAGCGCTGCCACGATCCGACGCTGCTTGTCCTGCCACGCGACGTGCAACTGGGTGAAGGCACGTGCGCCCTCTCCGCTCCAGCGCCCCCCGAGCCCCTGGATCTGGGCACCCAGCTCCGCGGAAAGACGCGTCACGTCGACACGGGCCTCCTCCACCGTCGTGGCCGCTTGGTCAAGGACCCCGGTGGCTGCGCTGAGCCCGCGGGCGGCGTTGTGGTCGGTCATGTGCTTTCCTCTCGATGGATGAGTGGTTCCACCGCCTCTGGACGTTGCCCTCGAGGCCGTGGACACCACCCTGACCGGGTCAAGAGCCTGCGGACAGAGCAAGACGTTCAAGCACCGAAATCTGTGGAAAAGTCCTTCGTGCACAGCCACCTGGTGTCCACAGGACCACCGGCTCGGGCACCTCGAGCACTTCTCCACAGGGGTCTCTGCAGGGCCGCTCCAAGACCTCTAGGTTGCTTGGCAGGGGGTTCTCCCCGAAACGACTCCGAGGGGTGACATGACCAGCACTCCGGCCCGCCCATCAGGCCAAGGACCGCAGATCGCACTCCCTGCGCCGCCGGCTCTGCCCGAGCGCGAACCCGGCTCCGCAGCCTTCACGAGCACACTGCCGATGTTGGCGGGAGTGGGTTCCATGATGATGCTGGCCGGCATGGCTGGCGGCGTCGGACAAGGTCGCGGCCTGATTGCTGGAGGGCTCTTCGCGATCTCAGGGATCGGCGTCGTCGTGGCGCAGCTCCTGCGACAGCGCCAGCAGCGGAGCAGCCGGATCATCTCCCAACGCGTCAGCTACCTGAGAGAGCTGGACGCCGCACGAAGCTCCCTGCGCGCCGTCGCCGAAACCCAGCTGGCCACGGCGACCGCCCGACATCCCCGGCCGAGTGCCTGGACTGCCACCCCGATGCACGACCTCTGGACCCGACCGGCCGGCGATCCCTACTTCGGCGTCGTCCGCCTCGGGACCGCCTCGGGCGCCCTCGACGCCGTCGTCGATCTCGGAGAGATGAGCTCGCACGACGGACTGGATCCGTACTGCGTGCGTGCCGCCCACGACGTCGCCGAAGCGTACGCACGGGTGCCGCAGATGCCGTCGACGATCGACCTCACCGTCTGGGACAACGTCGTGCTCCGCGGCCCCAGGGGAAGGGCACTCGGTCTGGTTCGCTCCCTCCTGGTGGAGGCGATCGCGGCGCACCCGCCCGAGTCCCTGCGCGTCATCGTCCTCTGCGACGGTGATCGCCGCGCCTCCTGGGACTGGCTCAAGTGGGCTCCCCACGCACTCAGCCCCGTGCATCACGACGCAGCGGGTCCCCTACGGATGGTGCTCAGCGACGCTGCGGAGACCCACCGCCTCGTCTCCGACCTGGACGCCCCTCTGGTCCTGCTCGTGGTGGACGTGGCCGAGACCCCGGACATCTCGTACCCGGCCCGGGTCACCGCGCTGGTGGTGAGTGCTGCCAGTGACACGCCTCCCGCGCAGTCATCGCGCCGACTGACGGTGGAGTTGGCCGCCAGCACGGGCGGATCGCCCCACGACCGGATGATCTCGTCCGACGACCAGAGCCCTGTCACCGTAAGTGGCTGCGGACTTGCCGAGGCGGAAGCCGTGGCCCGTCGGGTCAGTCACCGTGGCGCCTCTACTGAGGGATCCAGCGACTCCTCCGACCACACCATTGATCTGCCCGCCCTGCTCGACACAGGCAACCTGGCCCAGTTCGATCCGCACCAGCAGTGGTCCCAACGCACTGAGGACTCCACGATGCGGGTGGCGATCGGCTGCACCGGTGAGGGTCGGCTGGTCCATCTGGACCTGAAGGAGTCCGCGTACGGAGGCTCAGGGCCGCACGGTCTGGTCATCGGTGCGACCGGGTCGGGCAAGTCGGAACTGCTGCGCACCCTGGCCCTGGGACTGGCGATGCAGCATTCGCCCGACGAGCTGGCCATGGTGCTCATCGACTTCAAGGGGGGCGCGACCTTCTCGCAACTCGCGGCGCTGCCTCACGTCTCCGCCCTGGTCACCAACCTGGCCGATGACCTCGCCCTGGTGGATCGGATGCAGGACGCGCTCGTGGGTGAACTGACACGTCGGCAGGAGATCCTTCACGCCAGCGGCTACCCCTCCCGACAGGAGTACGAGACCGCCCGCCGCACGCGAACGGATCTACCTCCGCTGCCGAGCCTCTTCGTCTGCGTCGACGAATTCTCCGAGCTCCTCGCAGCGCGCAGCGAGTTCATCGACGTGTTCGTGGCGATCGGCCGGCTGGGCCGTTCCCTCGGGATCCACCTGCTGCTGGCCTCCCAGCGCCTGGAGGAAGGGCGTCTCCGAGGCCTCGAATCCCACCTCTCGTACCGCATCGGACTGCGCACGTTCTCGGCTGCGGAGTCGCGCACCGCCATCGGCGTGCCAGATGCCCACGCCCTCCCCTCCACACCGGGCGCGGGGTATCTGCGCACCGGGGCCGATGAGCTCGTCCGCTTCACTGCCGGGTACGTCTCCGGGCCCCTCGCCTCCGGCCCCGCCGAGCAGTGCGCCGAAGTTCCAGTCATCCTCCCCTGGACCCTGTCGCCGGTGGCAGAGCCAAACCCGCGCCCGGCGCGATCACGATCGGTGGTCCGCCAGGGCACGGCACAGGGGGTGGGCCAGCAGCGATCACAACTCGAATTCGCCGTCTCCACCATGGTTGGCCTGGGCCACACTCACGCGATCTGGCTGCCACCCCTCCAGGAGGCACCGGGGCTCGGAGACCTGCTCCCGGATCTGGCGTACGACCCGCGGCTGGGGGCGATCTCCCAGCACTGGCGCAACCAGCCAGGGCGACAGATCCCTGTGGGCATCGTCGACAGACCCCGCGACCAGCGACGAGAGCCACTGGTCCTGGATCTGGCGGGGAGCGGCGCCCACCTGGCCGTCGTGGGGGGATCCCACAGCGGCAAGAGCACGTTGCTGCGCACCGTGGTCGCCACGCTCGCCCTCACCAGGACACCGCACGAGTGCCAGTTCTTCCTGCTCGACCAGACGGGCGGCGGGCTCGACTCGCTCAGCGGGCTCCCCCACGTCGTCGGGGTCGCCGGGCGCGGTGAACCCGACCTCGTGCGCAGGCTCGTCGAGGAGGTCGGTGAGGTGATGGCGCGGCGAGAGACCTACTTCCGCGAGCAGGGCATCGCCACCTTCGACACCTATCTCGAACGCAGAGCCGTGGGCACCGCAGACGACGGCTACGGAGAGCTCTTCGTCGTCGTGGACGGCTGGGGAGCGCTGCGCGCCGAGTTCGAGCACCAGGAAGAGGCCCTGCGCCAGTGGGCCGAGCGTGCCCTGTCGCTCGGCGTGCACCTGGTCCTCGCCACCCACCGATGGAACGACCTGCGCCCCACCCTGCGCGACCTCATCGGGTCCCGCATCGAGCTGCGACTCGGGGACCCACTCGACTCCGAGGTCGATCGGCGGGCCGCGGCCACGGTGCCGACGAGCCGTCCCGGACGTGGGCTGCTGCCCGGCCCTCTCCACCTGCTGACCGCGAGCCCCACCCTGCACCGCGCCGCCGGGAGTGCCACCGAGGCCGCGGCATCACTGGCCCGCCAGGTCGACTCACTGTGGACCGGGCCGCGGGTGCCCCGCATCAAGTCGCTGCCAGGCCGCGTCGACCTGTCCGCGCTGCGCAGCGGGCAACCCTCCCGGACGGATCTGCTGCTCGGTGTCAGCGACCGCGCACACGGCCCAGCGACGCTCGACCCTTCGACCGACCCACACCTCTTGGTGCGTGGGGGTGATCGGTCCGGTCGCAGCACCGCGCTGCGCACGTACCTGTGCGAGGTGACGCGGACGCGTACCCCAGCCGAGGCCGCGGTGGTCCTGCTCGACCCGCGCGCCAGCCTGGAAGAGGCCGTAGATCCCGAGTACGTCCTGCACCATCTGACGTCCCGGTCCTCGATGCAGCCGGCCCTCTCGGCCCTGGTCGACTACCTCCGTGGCCGCGTGCCCGGGCCCGACATCACCGGGGCAGCCCTGCGCACGCGCAGCTGGTGGAGCGGAGCAGAGGTCTTCGTGGTCGTGGACGACCACGACGTGGTCACGGCTGGCGGCTGGCAGGAGTCGGGACTGCACCTCCTCGCACCCCTCATGCCGGTCGCCGCCGAGATCGGGCTCCACGTCCTGGTGGCCCAGCGCGGGGGCAACGGATTCCGGACCAGCGACCCGCTCGTCGGGGCTCTCGAGGACCTCAGTGTGCCGACGTTGACCCTGGCCGAGCCTCCGCCTGGCCCCTTCGGCGGTCGCTCCGCACCGCCGTCTTCGATGGCCATGACGGCCCCCGGCCGCGGCCGCCTGGTCGTTCGTGGCCGACAACCCTGCACCCTGCAGGTGGCTCTGCCGAGCAGACAGGAAGCACTCGTGTGAACCGCTCCTCGGCAGCCACGATCACCACGAATGCTCAGTCCGCCGGCTTCGGGGCCCTGGTGACCTGTACGTCGATATAGTCACCCGGGTGATCTTCAAGCGCGTGGGCGACGGCCGGCCCTACCCGGACCACCAGCTGTCGTCGCGCGCCTGGTCAGCCATCCCCCCCAGCCAGGTCCGCCTCGACCAGTTGGTGACCACCAAGGACACCCTTCAACTCGTCGCACTGCTCGACGAGGACTCGACCTTCTACGGGGACCTCTTCGCGCACGTGGTGCGGTGGAGGGGTGACCTCTACCTGGAGGACGGTCTGCACCGGGCTCTGCGCGCAGCCCTTCACCAGCGCAGCGTCCTGCACGCACGCATCCACGTCATCGAGGGCGACGACCGATGAACAAGCGGATGAAGTCGCTGGTCACCCTCAGCACCCTCACGGTCCTCACCCTGCTCGCCGCGGTGGTCGGCTTCGCAGCCCTGACCGCTCCCTTCCCCACGGCCGAGGACCAGCCGGTCTGTGTCACGACCCAGGTCGCGGCCGACCAGGAGGTCTTCCCGGAGCAGGTGACGATCAGCGTCTACAACGCCAGCAACCGCAACGGTCTGGCGTCGAGCACCCTCAACGATCTCGTCGACCGCGGCTTCATCGGCGCAGGGTCGGGCAACGCTCCCGGCGACAAGCCCGTCAAGGGTGTGCAGATCTGGGCCGACAACGCCAAGAACCCAGCGGTCGCACTCGTCAAGGGTCAGTTCCGCAAGGCCAAGGTCGTTCCCGGCAGCGCGCTGGGCCCCGGCGTCGTCGTCGTGGTCGGCACCGGCAAGGTCTCCCTCCGGCCCTCCGGCAAGGCCCCGATCTCGGCGACGGCCAAGAGCCCCTCGGTGATCTGCAGCCCGCCGGGCTCCAGCAGTACCCTCCCCGACTGACCCGGCTCCGAGCACGACCGTGCGCCCTCAGACGAGGTCGTGCACGAACTCACCCAGCTGCGTGAGATTGCGACACTCCGACATCGCAACGAACTCGCTGTAGACCGGGGCCGCCGAGTCCCCCGCCCCCCAGTGGCGCCGGTGCTCCGGGTTGAGCCAGTACGCCCGTCGAGACGAGGCAACCATCTCCTGGAGCACGTCCTCGGAGAGGTTGCGGTAGTTGGAACGGGCGTCGCCGAGGATCAGCAGCGTTGACTTCGGGCCCAGCGCGTCAGGGTGTTCCTCGACGAACCGCTCGAAGGCCCTGCCGTAGTTCGTACGCCCGAAGCGAGCCGCGTGGGCGCTGCGTGACGCCAGCTCGGCCAGCACGTCCCCGGGGTCCGCGCCGGGCACGAAGACGTCGGTGACCTCGTGCACGTCGTCGACGAAGGTGAAGGCGCGCACCTTGGTGAACTGCTCACGCAGCGCGAAGACCAACATCAAGGTGAACTGGGCGAAGTGGGCCACCGATCCGCTGACGTCGCACAGCACCACCAGCTCGCTGCGGTGCGGACGTTTCGGCCGGTGATGGGTGGCGATCGGGACTCCGCCGGTCGACAGCGAGGCACGCACCGTACGCCGGAAGTCGAGCGGGCCGCGACGTCGCGCGTGCTGCTCCTTGGTGAGCCGTACCGCCAGTTGGCGCGCCAGGGGCGCCAGGGCCCGGCGCAACTCGTCAAGGTCACTGCGACGGGCGGCGCTGAAGTCGAGGGTGTCGATCGTCGGGCGCAGGGTCGTGCGGGCCAGCTCGGTCAGGTCGCGATCGGCGGCGAGGCGGCGCAGGGCGTCCGCCTCGACCTGGTCACGGAAGCGTTGGACGCGCGCCCGCGCCTCACGGTCCGCCTCCGGTCCGCTCAGTCCCTGACCCTGCAGCGCATCGACGAGTCGACCGACGATCTCCTCAGGTGCCACCCGCCGCAGGGTGTTGTACGGCGACCAGCCCGCCTGTCCTGACGCCCGACCCGGCACCCGACCGAAGCGCCCCAACGCCTCCGTCGCGAGCTCGAGGCTCTGCTCGGCCTGCCCCTCGGAGCCAGCCGCCAGCGACTCCTCGAGCCGCTGGCGAAACTGCGTCAGCTGGGCGGCCGAGTCACGCAGCCCTCGTTCGTCCTCCAGCACGGGCGCCCCGACGCCCTCCCCGACCAGCCGTGGAAACCACAGGTCGAACAGGGCGTCGAAGGTCGGTCGATGGGTGCCGCGCTTGACCAGCGTCGCCGCGTACGCGGTACGCACCGTCTCGCGGTCGTCCCACCCCAGCGCACCCAGGGCCGACACGGCGTCGAGGCCTTCGGCGAGCGAGACCTGAAGCCCGGCTTCGCGCAGCGCCTCGACGAAGCCGAGGTGGCGGTCGAGCAGCGACATGGGGGGGGCTCCGTCAGTGGGCGGGGATGACCGCGACAGGGATGTCGGAGTGGTGCAGCACCCCTCGCGCCACCGAACCGAGGGCGAAGCCGCTGAGACGATCCTTCGCGTCGCGCCCGAGCACGAGCAGCTGTGCGTCGGCCGCCTCCTCGAGCAGGTGGTGGACCGGCTGGCCGACGACCTGCACGACCTCGACCTTCACGCCGGGGAACTCGTCGGCCAGCTTCTCCATCCGCAGCTGGAACTCGGAGCGGCTCTGCTTGACCCAGTCGTCGAAGGCGTTGACGAAGATCGAGGCATCACCGGCGAGCACCGGGTGCGGCTCCCAGACCTGTACGGCGCGGACCTCCACCCCCCGCTCCTGCGCGGTCCGGAAGGCGAAACGGAGTCCTGCGTCGTGGTCCTTGTCGATGTCGACGCCGACCACCACCGGTCCGTTGGCGCTGCCTTCGGGCTCCCAACCCACCGGGACGACCACGACCGGGGCGTGCGCCCGCCCGGCGACGGCGATCGAGGTGGAGCCGATGACCAGGCGGCCGATGGCGCCCATTCCGCGCTTGCCGACGACGAGCATGTCCTTGTCGGCCGCCACCTGCTGCAGCACCGAGACCGGGTGGCCGGTCTCGAGGAGATAACCGGTGCGCTCGTCGGGCAGGGTCTGACGCACCTTCGCCAGCGCGTCGTGGACGACCGGGCGCAGGTACTCGGTCGGCGGGGTCTCGGGGATGTAGCCGCCGATCACCTCGTACGGCTCCGCGATGGCGACGACGACCAGGTCGGCCCCGGACCGTTCGGCGTGGGACACCGCCCACTCCAGTGCTGCACGGTTGGCTGCTGACCCGTCGACGGCGACGGCGACGGTCTTGCTGTTGGTGCTCGTGCTCATGGCTTCCTCCTGCTGGACTTGAGTTCGCGTACGGCCTTGTCGTGGTCCGAGACGTGCTTGAGCACCACCCCGAGCGTGGCCTGGACGATCGCTTCGTCCAGGTCGCCGATCTCGAGTGCCACCAACGTGCGGGCCCAGTCGATCGTCTCGGCGATCGATGGGGACTTCTTGAGGTCGAGGTCCCGGAGCCGGGCCACGACGTCGACCACCTGACGGGCGACCGCTTCGTCGATCTGGGGCACCTGCCCTATCACGATCTCGCGTTCGCGCTCGAGGTCGGGGTAGTCGAGGTGCAGATAGAGGCAGCGTCGCTTGAGCGCCTCGGAGAGCTCGCGGCTGGCGTTCGAGGTGAGGACCACGAAGGGGCGCCGCGTCGCGGTGATCGTGCCGAGCTCAGGGATGGTCACCTGGAAGTCGCTCAGCACTTCGAGAAGCAGGCCCTCGACCTCGACGTCGGTCTTGTCCACCTCGTCGATCAGCAGGACGGTCGGCTGCTCGCGTCGGATGGCGGCCAACAACGGTCGGGTGAGGAGGAACTCCTCGGTGAAGATGTCGTCGTGGGTGCTCTCCCAGTCGCTCGACTCACGCGCGGACTGGATGCGCAGCAGTTGCTTCTTGTAGTTCCACTCGTAGAGCGCCCTGGCCTCGTCGAGGCCTTCGTAGCACTGGAGCCGGATCAGCTCCGCCCCGCAGGCCCTGGCCACCGCCTTGGCCAGCTCGGTCTTGCCCACCCCCGCCGGCCCTTCGACCAGCAGCGGTTTGCCCAGGGCCCCGGCCAGGAAACCGGTCGTGGAGATGGCCGAGTCGGCCAGGTAACCGACCTCGCGCAACCGGGCGTCGGCGTCCTGTGGGGACGAGAACCATGCCTGCGTCATGTTTTGACTCTAGGGGTCCCGTCACTTCGGGGGGTGTGAGGGCCCGGAGACCTCTCTCACACCACAGGGCTAGGCTCGTCGCACCAGCCACGAAGGAGTGTCATGAGCCACGACCACACCGAAGAAGAAGCAACTCTCAGCGTCGCCGCCCAGCTCATCGCCGACGAGGGCGCCGAGCACGTCGCGACGGTGAGTTTCGAGCGTCCCGGCCTGCACCTCGAGCTGATCGACCTCAGCAGCGGAATCTCGACCGCTGACGCCGAGGACGAGTGGGACTTCGACCTCCCGGCCGACATGGGTCTCAAGATCCTCCTCGGTGGCGTCGACCCCGAGGTCGCGGTCCAACTGCTCCGCGTTGCTGCCGACTTCCTCGAAGAAGCGGTCGAAGAGGGCGACGACGAGGACTGACCCTCCCCACCCGTACGACTGAGCCCCTCACCGCCTGCAGCGGGTGAGGGGCTCAGTCGATCTCGGTGCTTCTCAGCAGAGAGGGCGGGATTCGAACCCGCGGTAGGTCTCCCTACGACCGCTTTCAAGGCGGTTCCGATCGGCCGCTCCGGCACCTCTCCACGCGCCCGCGGACGGGCGCACGAGGGAGTCTAATTCCTCACTGGTCGGTGTGGCGCCACTCGGACCCGGTGCGGTCGCCCTCGACCCCCGCAGCCGCCCTGCAGGCCGGAGCCTCAGGGAGGTGGTCCAGGTGGGTGCGCACGTCGGCAACGAGGCGCCGTACGTCGTAGGAGATCCGGTCCACCTCCTCCACACCGAGCACGTGCAGACGCAACAGGCTGATCCGGTCGAGGAGCACGGTGCGCTCACGCAGGAGCAGGGTGCCTCGCTCGTCGTGCCAGTCCGACGCGGCCGACTCGTCGACCAACACCTGGCGTACGTCGGTGAGGCCACGCAGGGCGGCTCCCCGCCAGGTACGCAGGGAACTGGTGCCGAGGCGCTCCACGTCGTCGACGAAGCGGTCGAGGCGGATCTGGGGGCCCGAATCGCCGGACTCGGCGGCGTCGACGCAGGGTGGCGCACGGTGGGACGGGATGCTCATGTCCACCTCCGAGAGGTTCAACGCGTCGGATTCCGAGTGTGACGGGTGTCACGTTGGTTGGCAAGGGTGAGGCAGGCCGATTGGCTCCACGTACGGCGGGTGTCGTTGAATCAACCTGTGGCGTCCGACTATCGATTCTCTCCCGCGATCACTGCTCGACTCCTGGGCATCACCCTGCTGGCGCTGGGCGCGATCGCCACCGTGGCCACCGTGCTGGTCGTCTGGCTCGACCTCCACAGCGTGGTGGTCCTGGTGCTGACGGTGCTGGTCCTGGCCAGCGTCATCGCCCTCATGGTGTGGAGCAACAGCTGGGTGGTCCGCCTCAGCGACGAGGGCTACCAGATCCGCCGCATCCGCGGAGCCGGCGTCAACGCCGCCCGCTGGAAGGAGGTCGAGGACGCCGTGACCACTGAACGCCTGGGCTCCCCGTGCGTCGTGTTGCGCCTGCGCGACGGGCGTACGTCGACGATTCCGGTCGACGTGTTGCACGTGAATCGCGATCTCTTCGCACACACCGTGGCCGAGCACCTCGAGCGCGGCCACGGCATCACCCAGCTGAAGGGTTGATCGCCGGACCTGATTCGGCACCACGGGCGACTCTCTTGTACCCTGATCCCGCTGCATGGAGGCGTCGCCTAGTCCGGTTTATGGCGCCCGCCTGCTAAGCGGGTTGAGGATAAAACCTCTCGCGAGTTCAAATCTCGCCGCCTCCGCCAGTGTGAGACTCCGCCCGAGCCGTGCCCGGGCGGAGTCTCCTGCATTTCCCGGTCCGGACTCGGCGCGCGACGCAAGGTCCAAGAATTTTGTCCCTCGCGATGATTAGAACGTCCCGACGAGGGGTAGGAGCGCGGCGTCTGCCATTTCCCATCGAGAGTTGGCAATCATGACCCCCGTCCTCCCCCTCCCCACCGTCAAGGCCTCCGCCCCCGGACCTGCGCGAGGTGACACGAGCTGGGGCTAGACCCCGGCACACCGGACCGCGAGACCAGGGCGCTGACGGCACCCCACGTTCGGCCGTCCCAGAGCCCCCGCCAAGGCCGGTCTCGCACGGGACGGAGGCAGCACCCTCCCGGGTCGCTGCCTTCGTTCATTTCAGCGTCGTCACTCCACTCCCGCACCGCCGCCGCGATGACCGGGCTGCTCTTCGCCGGAGACGCCGCGACGACCCATCTCGTACCCCAACTGGAAGCGGGTCTGGGCATCGAACTCGGCCTTGAGATCGGCGACGTACGCGGCGTACGTCCGAGGGCTCACCCCGAGCCGCTTGGCGCTGACCGGGTCCGCATGGCCGGCGACCAGCATCCGGATCGTCATCGCCCGTTGCTCGGCAGCGATGTCGCGGGTCACCGTCGATCCCTGGTTGGCGAACGGACGTCCGTGCTCCCACGTCCGCTCGAACATGTCGACCAGGTAGGCCACCATGGAGGGCTCTCGCACAGCCAGGGCGACGTGCAGACCCTCGTGACCCGGGATCACCGCAACCCGACGGTCGACCACGATGAGCCGGTTGAAGAACTCGTCGAGCGTACGCACCTCCGCGCCCCGTGCGCTGACGGCGGCGACGTAGCGGTGCGTGATCCGGCTGCGCCGCGCTGAGTGCTGGTAGAGGGTGCGCATCTTCACGCCCCGGTCCAGGGCTGCGATGTCTCGTTGGGCCGCGATCCCCAACGCGGCGGCGCTGCGGCCGGCCTGGGGTTGTGCGGTGAGAAGTTCGAACTCAGCGTCAGCGACGACGGAGGCGATGAAGGGGTTGATCGCCTCCCCGTGCAGCTCGGTCCACAGGCCACTGATCGCCCCCGGTGCGTTGCGCCAGGCCTGCCCGATCCCGGTGAAGGCCTGGGCCCACTGGGCCGACTCCGCGAGCAGTTGGGCGCCCTGCTGACCCATGGGGGCGACCACGAGCGAGGCGACCGCGCTCGGGTCCGCTGCCACGACGCGCTGATCCTCGACCACGAGGAGACCCATGTGCAGGAGCAGGTCGAAGGCGCGGCGGCCCTCGTCGCCGGTCAGCAGCGGATCGTCCAGGGAGATGCCGTTGGCAGCGATGACTGCTTCGTACAGGGACGCACCCACCCGCTCGAAGAGCTCCCTGTCCTGGGGACCGTACAGCGCCACTGTCATGCCTTCCGCCCGAGCCGCGCAGGGCCACGCGCGCGACGCCGCTGATCCTCGCACAGCCGTCGATCTGCCCCCGAGCGGAACGGCGTGAAATGACGCCGGCCCCGCACTCATCGCTGAGTACGGGGCCGGGCCGGGACCTGATCAGACGATCAGGTCATGAGTTCACTTGCTGTCGGCCTCGAGGGCGGCGGCCACGCGGTTGTGGGCCTCCCAGATGGCGTCGGGCATGTTCGGGAACTGCTCGAGGTGCTCCTTGCGGTAGCCGATCTCCTGGATCCAACGAGCGTTGTCGATGCTCAGGACCGTGTCGAGGTCCTTCTCGTCGATCTCGAGACCGTCGAGGTTGAGCTCCTCCTTGGTCGGGATGATGCCGACCGGGGTCTCGTTGCCCTTGACCTCGCCGTTCTTGAGCTGCATGAGCCACAGGAGCGGACGCAGGTTGTCGCGGTAACCGGGCCACAGGAAGCGGCCGTCGTCGCCGCGCTGGAACCAGTTGACGTGCGCGAAGATCGGCTTGTCGGTCGCCGCGTTGATGATGTTGAGGTAGTGCTCGGCGTAGTCGCCCTCGCCGTACGCCATGAACGGGCGGTTGGACATCGGGTCGTAGCGGAGCACGCCCTCCTTGCCCTCGGCGGCGAAGGTGGCCTCCGCGCCCAGGGTCAGGCCGTCGTAGACACCTTCGGCGACGTCGGTGATCGCACGGATCAGCGGCTCGCGGTCACGCGTACGTCCACCGAAGATGATCGCGTCGACGGGGACGCCGGCAGCAGCGTCCCAGTCGGGGGCGATGTTGGGGACCTTCGACAGCGTGGTGGTGAAGCGGCTGTTCGGGTGGGCCCACGGCTCGTCGGCCTGCTCCGGGGTGCGCTCGGAGATGAGTGCGCCCTTCCAGTCCTCCCAGCCGGTGACGTCGGCGGGCGGGTTCTTGGTCTTGCCCTCCCACCAGACCTCCTGGGTGGAGGGGTTGTAGGCGACGTTGGTGAAGATCGCCTCGGAGTCGGCGTCGATCGAGCCGAGCGCGGTCGGGTTGGTGACCTCGTTGGTGTCCTTGGCGACACCGAAGACACCGTTCTCCGGGTTCATCGCCATCAGCTTGCCGGTGGACTCGTCGACCCAGAGCCACGCGATGTCGTCGCCGTAGAAGTAGACCTCGTAGCGGTCGCCCAGGGCGTCCGGCGGGAGCATCATCGCGAGGTTGGTCTTGCCGGAGGCGGACGGGAAGCCGCCGGTGACGTGGTACGTCTTGCCGGTCTCGTTGTCCTTGATGCCGATGAGCATGTACTGCTCACCGAGGAACTTCTTCGAGGTCCAGCCGTCGTACGCACCCTGGCGCAGGCCGTGGGCGATCTTGCCGAGCAGCGCGTTGCCGCCGTACGAGGAACCGAAGTGCAGGATGGTGCGCTCGTCTGCGACGGTGACGAACCAACGCTGGTCGTTCTCGGTGCCCTGGCCCAGGTTGGGCAGGTCGCCGGTGACGTGGACGGCGCGCACGAAGAAGTCCTGGTCGGCGAGGTCGTTCACGTACTCGACGCCGACGCGGGCCATGCGGATCATGTGGAGCACGACGGGACGGTTGTCCGTCAGTTCGACACCCACACCCCAGTCGGCGAGGGCGTTGCCCTTGGGAGCCATCAGGTAGGGGATGACGTACATGGTCTTGCCAGCCGAAGCACCCTTCATCTTCGAGTGAAGCAGCGGCTTCATCTCGGAGGCGGGCTTCCAGTTGTTGTAGACGCCCTGGTCCTTGGGGTCGTTGGTCGCGACCACGGTGCGCTCCTCGGAGCGCGCGGTGTCCTTGTGGTAGCTGCGCGAGTAGTAGCGCCCCTCGCCGGCGGGCAGGAGCTCGCCCGCCTCGAGTGCCTCCTGGATCAGGCGTGCGTCGTCGGCGGCCGTGACCACCTCGACGCGCTCTGCTCCGGTGAGGTCCGCGTAGTAACGGACGTACTCACGAACGCTCGGGTTGGTAACTCCCGCTGCGTCGAGGACTGCTTCAACGTCTGCCATCGTGCCTTGCTCCAATTCATGGAATGTGCCGGTGAGTCCGGAGGACATGCCGCGTTTGTTCCTGTGGACGTGCGCTTGCTTCGGTGTGCGCCCCTCAACCCTGAAGAGTTGAAGAGTTTTGCAACTAATGTAATCTGCGGAACTCAACGACGCCAACTGGGGGGAGGTTCCCCGCATCATGACAGCCCCGCTCTACGAAGCCAAAGCGGACCTTTTCCGCATCCTGGGCCACCCGGTGCGCGTGCGGGTCCTGGAGCTGCTGGTCGAGCAGCCGATGCCTGTGCGTGACCTTCTCGCCGACATCCAGGTGGAGCCGTCCAACCTGAGTCAACAGCTGGGTGTGCTGCGTCGATCAGGACTGGTCTCCTCCAGTCGTCAGGGTACGACGGTTCTCTACTCGGTCGACAACCCGTTCATTTCCGACCTCCTGCTCGCCGGCCGCAAGTTGCTCGCCCAGGAGTGGACCGGCACCAAGGAGCTTCTCGAGGAGCTCGGCGAGACCCCCTGATTTCGCGTCGCGTCGCGGCGTCCGCTAATCTCTACGAGTCGCTGCCCGCAGCGGCAACGCGCCTGTAGCTCAACGGATAGAGCATCTCACTACGGATGAGAAGGTTTGGGGTTCGAATCCCTACAGGCGCACCACACCAGGACCGCAGGACATCCACCGGATGACCTGCGGTTTTGTCGTTCCCGAGCTCTGCTGTGGAGACCACGGCAAGGTGACTACCGCGGCGTCCGCGCCCGCCGGTAGCGCCGGACGATCAGCGGGATCCCGATGCCGAAGAGGATCGCAGCGCCGACCAGCGTCACGATCCCCGCTCGAGCCTGCTTCTCGGAGATCGCCGAGCACCTGGACAGCCCGGGCTCTTCGGGTGGCACGACGTCGGGACTGATCGCGGATCCGCAGGAGAAGAAGATCTCGTCCCCAGACGCCGTGTCGGCGTACACGTAGTTGGGCACCAGCACCAGGACCGCAGTTGCCAGGACGAGAAGGCCTGCCAGCAGGCACGCGGCCACACCGGACAGGGATGTTGAGTTGGCACCACGGACGGAGCCGGGCACGCCGTCGGCGCGTTCAGTCATGACGTACGCCACCTCTCCTCGGCAGCACAGGATCGCAATACGCAGCGCCAGGTGACGGCAGGACTCGCCTTCTCTTTTCCGGCCAGCCCTGACAACCATTCCCCGACACACTCCGTATTCCAATGAAAGGCTGGAACTACGGGAGGCACACCATGGACACGTTGCACGAACAACTGGACCGGGCGATCGGCGACGGTCCCCCGCTCACTCCCATCGACAACCACGTCAGGGCCGGTCGACGCGCCCTGCGGCGACGTCGGGCGGCGACCGGGGTCGCCGGCCTCGCAGCGACCGCCGTGCTGGCCACGGGTTGGTACGCCATCTCACCCAGCACTCCGAGCGACTCTGACCGGCTGGCGGTGGATCCGCTCTCCTCGAACACCCCGAGCGCCTCGCAATCGGCAACAGCCCCGGCCCAGGCCCCGTGGGCGGAGCGAGAGCTGATCCGCTACGTCGACGGAGAGCTCCAGGTCCGTCCGAAGGTGGTCGTCCACGAGCACATCAAGAACCCCTACAGCTACGCGTCGCCAGGGCTCTCCGACGCGCTCGACGTGACCTGGAAGGGCAAGCGACAGTGGCTGCTGATCAACAGGGACCCGGTGTCGGGCGGCGCTTCGTCCGCCACGACCCCCGACAACGGCTGGGCGAGCTTCGCCGCCTACGTCTCTGACCAGGTGAGCGGCACCGGGAGCGGCTGGCCCGACACCATGCGGATCACCGACCAGGGCGAGGTCGTCCCGACCGCAGGCACCCAGGTCTTCGACCGCACCGACGGCTTGGACTTCGGCCCCTCGTTCGCCCCGCAGGGCGCCACGTCGGGCGCTGCGATCGTCTCGCCCGCTGGCGAGGATGGGCGCTACTTCGTGGTGTGGAGGGTGCTCGACGGTGCCTTCGACGTGCTAACCCTCGGTCCCGACGAAGTCGCCGACCAAACGCTGGATGAGCTCGTGGCCTACGCCAGCGTCGAATACATCTCGGGTGACGGCCTGCGATGAGCAGAGCCTCGAGAGACGACGAGTTCAGCGAGTTCGTTGCGGCCCGCCAGGCCCATCTCCGGCGCGTGGCCTATGCGGTGTGCGGCGACTGGCACCGCGCCGATGACCTGTTGCAGACCGCGCTCACCAAGCTGTTCGTCGCCTGGCCCCGGGTGCACAAGGACGGTCGCGAAGAGGCGTACACCCGGCAGATCATCGTGCGGGCCAACATCGACGAGAGTCGACGTCCCTGGCGGCGCGAACGGTCCGGGCTCGACGGGCACGACCCGGCCGCGAGATCGGGGTTGCCACCCGAAGAGCGGTCCGCCCTCTTCGACGCACTGCAGGGCCTTCCCACCATGCAGCGCAAGGTGATCGTTCTGCGGCACTGGCTCGGCCTCTCGGTCGAGGAGACCGCGCGCGAGCTCGGCATCGGGTCCGGCACGGTCAAGAGCCACTCGTCGCGGGGCATGGAGAAGTTGGGGGCGGTGCTGGCCACGCGAGAGGGGATCGTTCCGAACTGGACGATCGTGCCCGGTGACCAGCCGGCTCCTGCCACACTCACCCCGTGAGCCCACAACACGCCCGGTCCCTCATCTGGCAGCTCGCCGTGGCAGGGCTCGTCGCTCTGGCCGCCGGTCTGGCTCTGGCGACACTGACCTGGCCTGAGACGAACGAGGCCATGGAGGCGGCCTCGGGACCGTCTGCCCCATGGTTGAACCCGGTGATCGGGCTCGGGCTGGCTGGCGTAGGTGGGACAGCTGCCTGGATCGGACTGACAGGCCTCGGCGTCATCCTGGGCGTGAGAGCCAGCCGACAGGAGGGGGAACAGGCATGATGGCCTGATGGCCCTCGACGTCGAGCTCGCTGAGATCCGGGACTTCCTCGCCTCCCACGCACCGTTCGACCGCCTGCCGCCCAACGTCCTGGAGTCGCTCCCGTCCCGGTTGAGCATCGGCTATCACCGTCGCGGCAGCGTCGTGCTCGCCGAGGGCAGTACGCCCACCGAGTTGCTCGTCGTACGGTCCGGGGCTGTTGAGTTCCGTGACACGGACGGCAACCTCTTCGAGCGGGGCAGCGCCGGCACCTGCATCGGGGGCGGCGCCCTGGCGACGAGCAGTCCGCAACCACTCGGCGTGACCACGATCGAGGACACCCTGGTCCTGGCGTGCCCGGCGGAGCTCTTCCACGACCTCGGTCGCCGGTACGTCGAGTTCGCCGACTTCTTCGAGGACCGCGCCGGCGAGCTGCACGAAGCGGTCACCCGCCAGCGCCAGCAACACATGAGCGACACCGACCGAGCCGTGCTGACGAGCAAGGTCGGCCACCTCGTACGCCGTGCGCCCGTCACGATCCGCGCCGACGCCACCATCCTGGAGGCTGCCCAAGCAATGACGCAGGAGCGCATCTCCTCGGTGTTGGTCATCGACCAGGAGCACCTGGTCGGGATCCTGACCGACCGCGACCTGCGTACGCGGGTCCTCGCCGCCGGCGTCGACCCGGCCACGCCCGTCTCCGCGGTCATGACGCCCGACCCGAGGGCCATCGGCCCTGACGCCCTCGCGCTGGAAGCCCTGCTCGAGTTGGGGCGTCGCAACATCCACCATCTGCCCGTGGTCGAGGACGGCCGACCCAGCGGCATGATCACGGCCACCGACCTGCTGCGGCTCCAGCAGACCAGCCCCGTCTTCCTGGTCGGCGACATCGCCAAGGCGCCCGACGTCGCCGGCGTCGCTGACCTGGCTGCCCGGTTGCAGGGCGTGGTGATGAGCCTGGTCCGCCAGGGCACCTCCGCGCCGGACGCCGGACGCGTCGTCACCACCGTTGCGGACGCGATCGAGCAGCGACTGATCACGTTGGCCGAGGAGCAGCTCGGGCCGCCCCCGGTGCCGTACGCCTGGCTCACGCTCGGCTCGAGAGCTCGCTTCGAGCAGGCTCTGGCGCCCGACCAGGACCATGCACTCCTGCTGCACGACGACTACCGCCCCGAGGAGCATGCGGCCTGGTTCCGCGACCTCGCCGAGTTCGTCACGAGCGGCCTCGAGACGGTCGGCTACCCGCGCTGCCGCGGCGACAAGATGGCCACGAACCCCAAGTGGCGCCAACCGCTCGTCACCTGGCAGGCCCAGGTGCTGCGGTGGGTGCGCACCCCCACCCCCGACGCCGTCCTGGAGGCCAGCGTCTTCTTCGACCTGCGCCACCAGTACGGAGATCCCGCGCTAACCGCGCAGTTGGAACTCACGCAGCGTCGCGCCGCACAGGGGGCACCGATCTTCCTGGCCCACATGGCGGCCGCGGCGGCGTCGCACCACACCCCGCTGGGGTTCTTCCGCGGACTCGTCGTGGACCGCTCCGGGGAGCACCGCGACACCCTCGACGTGAAGCGTGGCGGGATCAACACCATCGTCGAGATCGCCCGGCTGCACGCGCTGGCGTGCGGCTCGGAGTCGACCGCCACGCTCGCCCGGCTCGAGGACGCCGTCGCCGCGCGCCTCCTCAGCCCGGTGCTGGGAGCCGACCTGCGAGACGCCTGGGAGTTCCTGGCCCACGTACGCCTGCTCCACCAGGTCGAGCAGGTGCGGGCGGGGAAGGCGCCCGACAACAGGGTCGACCCCTCGTCGCTGAGCCAGTTCGAGAAACGGCACCTGAAGGCGGCGTTCGGCGTGATCCGGTTCGCGCAGGGCGCGATCGCGCAGCACTATCCCGTGCGCGAGATGACGTGACCCCCGACGACCGGACCCCGCTGGCCACACTGCCCCTGCTCGCGGTCGACGTGGAGACGACCGGGCTCAAGGCCGGCCATGACACGTTGTTGGCCGTGGGATGGGTGCCGGTGAACGGCTCCCGGATCGATCTGTCGGGGGCACGGCGCCTCGTCGTGCGCCACGACGACCCCGGCGGGGCGGTCACGATCCACGGCCTGACCCACGACGACCTCGAGGAAGGCCGGCCGCTCGTCGCGGTCCTGGCCGAGCTGCGAGAGGCGCTGGCCGGGCGTGCCTTCCTGGCGCACCATGCGCCGTTCGACGTGGCCTTCCTCGATGCCGCCTTTCGCGCGGTGGGCGAACGCGCACCCGCACCTCCCGTCGTGTGCACGTTGGTGCTGCAACGACGTCTGCTGTCGCGCCACGGAGAGATCCCGCGCGGGGCGCTACGCCTGTGGCGGGCCCGCGCGCACTACGGCTTGGCGCCGGCCAAGGCCCATGACGCCCTCAACGACGCAATCGCGTGTGCAGAGCTCTACCTGGCGCAGGCCGCGGAGATCAGCACCGGAGGCGTGTCACGCCTGGGCGACGTACGACTTCGGGAGAGCTGGACGCAGCGCCTGCGGGCCTGGCTGCGCGCCCGGTTCGCACGTCGCGACTAGGTGCGTACGTCAGTCGACGCCGGGGACGCAGCCTCCCCGGCGTCGACCGTGTGCGACTTCGCTCAGTGCTTGCCGCCGGTGCCCCCGGCGTCGAGGTCACCCTCGACATCCAGCGCACCCTCGGCATGCAGCGCGACGAGCCTGCTGCGGCCGGGGTAGCGGATCTCCTCGACCAACTCCTGCATGACCGGACTCGGCTTCGGGGTGAACTGGGAGACGATGATCGTCACCGCGAAGTTGATCAGCATGCCGATCGTGCCGAAGCCGGTCTCCAGAATCCCGAAGAAGCCTTCGCCGTTGCCGTAGATGTCGATGGTCCACAACATGTAGGCCATCGTCGTGCCGAGTCCGGCGATCATTCCGGCGGTGGCACCCATGGCCGTGCAGTTCTTCCAGAAGATGCCGAGCACGAGTATCGGGAAGAAGCTGGCGGCCGCGAGTCCGAACGCCAGCGCCACGACTTGGGCGACGAATCCGGGAGGGTTGATGCCGAGGTATCCGGCGACCAGGATCGCGCCACCCATGGCGATGCGACCGACCATCAGCTGCCGCGCCTCGGTGGCCTGGGGGTTGATCTTCTTGAAGTAGACGTCGTTGGCGACTGCACTGGAGATGACCAGGAGCAGTCCGGACGCCGTCGACAGCGCTGCGGCGAGTGCGCCTGCCGCCACCAGACCCACGATCGGCGCCGGCAGGCCACCGATCTCGGGGGAGGCCAGCACGATGATGTCGTTGTTGATCAGGATGTCGTTGTAGGCGACCGTGGCGTTGGCGCCCAGGTCGGAGATCGGCGAGCCGTTGGCCTGGGTGATCAGACCGACCTCAGACCATGTGTTGAACCACGAAGGCATGTCGCTCAGCGCGGTGCCGTTGACGTCCTTGATGATCTGCAGCTTGCTGAACGCTGCCACCGACGGGGCCGTCGTGTAGAGCAGGGCGATGAAGAAGAGCGCCCACAGTGCCGAGTAGCGCGCCGCCCGTACGCTCTTGGCGGTGTAGAAGCGGACGATCACGTGCGGCAGACCGGCCGTACCGAACATCAGTGCGGCCGTGATCAGGACCATGTTCAACATGTTGGTGCTGCCGAAGGCCGCGGTGTACTCGGGGATGCCGAGCTCGGTCTGAAGCGCGTCCAGCTCCTGGAGGATCTGTCCGAAACCGACCATCGGGACCGGCATGCCGGTCACCTTCGCGGAGACGGCGACCGCCGGGATCAGGTAGGCCACGATCAGCACGCTGTACTGGGTGACCTGGGTCCAGGTGATCCCCTTCATCCCGCCGAGCACGGCGTAGAAGAAGACGATGGCCATACCGAGGATGACCCCCGTGGTGGAGTCCACCTGGAGGAAACGGGTGAAGACCAGACCGACACCGGCCATCTGCCCGGCGACGTACACGAAGGAGACGACGATGGCCGCGACGACCGCCACCATGCGGGCGGTCTCGTTGTAGCGGTCACCGACGAAGTCAGGGATCGTGTACTTGCCGAACTTGCGCAGGTACGGCGCCAGCAGCAGCGCGAGGAGCACGTAGCCGCCGGTCCAGCCCATGAGGTAGACCGAGCCGCCGTAGCCGTTGCCCGCGAAGGCGATGATCCCGGCCATGGAGATGAAGGAGGCGGCGCTCATCCAGTCCGCCGCGATGGCAGCGCCGTTGGCCGGCGCCGGGATGCCTCCGCCCGCGACGTAGAAGCCTGACGTGGTGCTGACCCGGCTGCGGTAGGCGACGACGATGTACGTGCCGAAGGTGAGGATCACGAACACCAGGGTCCAGAGCTGGATGTCGCTCATGAGTGGTGCACCTCCTCCTCGTACTCGTCGATGCCGAACTCGGCGTCGAGCTTGTCCATCCGGGTCACGTAGACCGCGATCAGGATGACGAAGACGATGATCGAACCCTGCTGGGCGAACCAGAAGCCGACCGGGAAGCCGGCGACCACGATCTCGTTGAGCGGTTCGACGAACAGGATGCCCGCGCCGAACGACACGAGCGCCCAGATCGTGAGCAGTATTGCCAGCAGTCTCAGGTTTCTGCGCCAGTACGTCCGGCGCTGCGTTGCGTCCACGGTGGTGGCCCCTCCCCAGTCAGGTGGATCGGTTGTCCTGACTTGCAGCGAAGCAGTGGCGACGGAAACTGGTCAAGAGTTGAATGTGATACAGATCACTTTTCCGTTCAACGGTAGGGATACGTCGTTCAGTGGCGGCGCGCGTCGCCATCCACCCTCGAACAGCCCGATTTCGACCACTCGTCGCGCCGAACCCACCGTTCATCGTGTCCCGGAGGCACTTTCTCGCCCGCTGACCTCCCGCATACCTGACCGAAGTCCGTACTGTCGGCTGCATGAGCGATGGGGCAACCACGACGACGATGATCCGCACGCGCCGACGGGCCGACCCGGCGAAGCGCCGACTGGCCGGCGCCGTCGCGATGGTGTTGTTCGGTTCCTTCCTGCCCTGGATCGACACTGCCGTGGGCTCGATCTCCGGAGCCAGCGGCGCCGGACTCTGGACGTTCTACGCCGCGATGCTCGGCCTCGCCGGAGCACTGATCCCGGCCCGATTGCGGCGGATCGGTGCGGTGCAGGCGGCGATCTTCGCTGCCGTGGCCACGCTGGTGCCCGCCTGGCAGGTGGTGCACCTGCTCAACCTCGTCGGCACCGGCGGTTGGATGCCCGGACCGGGTCTGGTGCTGGTCTTCGGTGGCGGGGTGCTCGCCGCCACTGCCGCAGTGCAGCTGTTCCGTCCCGCCCCGAGTGACTGACCCGGAGACGCACAGTTCCTGTCGGCGCCGCGTGGCATGCTCACCACCGTGTCGCTGACCCTTCACCACGCCACCCGGACCGACCGCCTCGCCGACGACCTGGCGAGGCTGCTGTCGACCCCCTTGGCCGACCCCTTCACCCAAGAGGTGGTGGTGGTCCCGGCCCGGGGCGTGGAGCGATGGCTGACCCAACGGCTCTCCCACCGCCTCGGCACGGGGGCACGTGGTGGCGACGGGGTCTGCGCCGGCGTACGTTTCCTCACCCCGCACTCCCTCGTCGCCCTGCTCCTGGGTCGGGAGCACGACGACCCGTGGGCGCCCGACCACCTCGCCTGGCCCCTGCTGGAGGTCATCGACGCCTCACTCGGGGAGGCGCCCTTCAAGACGTTGGCGGCCCATCTGGGTCACGGTGCCGAGGACGACCCGCGTCAGTCACGCCGATTCGCGGTCTCGCGTCGGCTCGCAGGGCTGTTCGCCTCGTACGCCGTGCAGCGCCCCCAACTCCTGGCCGACTGGCGCGACGGGCGCGACCTCGACGGCGCGGGGGGGGCCCTCGACCCCGACCTGGTGTGGCAGGCGGAGCTGTGGCGACGGCTCGAGCAGCGCGTCGAGGAGCCCGCCCCCGACCTGAGGCACGCCTCCACCCTGGAGCGGCTGCGTGCCGGTGGCGACGGGCTGGACCTCCCTCCCCGACTCTCCCTCTTCGGCCACACGCGCCTGCCCTCGACCGAGATCGAGCTGTTGAAGGGTCTCGGCGACCTGCGCGACGTGCACCTGTGGCTGCCCCAGCCCTCCCCCGTCCTGTGGGATGCCCTGGGCCACGCGGCAGCAGAAGGCGCCGTACGCCGGGCCGACGACACCTCTGCGCGCGCCGTCGGTCATCCTCTTCTCGCCTCTCTGGGGCGTGACTCCCGCGAGTTGCGCCGGTCCCTGGGGCCGGTGCCCGCCGAGCGCAGTGCGGACCCTGCGCTCCCCCAGACCCTCCTGGGGTGGTTGCAGCACGACCTGCGGGCCAACGCCGCGCCGTCGACCGCCGAAGTCGCGGCCCGCACCCTCACTGCCGACGACCACTCCGTGCAGATCCACTCCGCACACGGTTCGGCTCGCCAGGTCGACGTGCTGCGTGAAGTGTTGGTGGGCCTCCTGGAGGACGACCCCACCCTCGAGCCGCGCGACATCTTGGTGATGTGTCCCGACATCGAGAGCTTCGCGCCCCTGATCTCGGCAGGCTTCGGGCTCGCGGACGTCACCGAGGAGCAGAGCGCCCACCCGGCCCACCAGTTGCGGGTCCGGCTCGCCGACCGCGCCCTGGGCGCCACCAACGCGCTGCTCGGCACGGCGGCCACGCTGGTCGAGCTCTCCGGCAGCCGGCTCACCGCCACGCAGGTGCTCGACCTGGCCTCCACCGACCCGGTGCGTGAACGCTTCGGCTTCACCGATGACCACCTCGAGCGGATCACGGACTGGGTCCGCGAGGCCGGCATCCGCTGGGGCCACGACCCGACGCACCGTCAGCAGTTCGGGCTCGACCTGGACAACAACACCTGGCTGACCGGGATGCGCCGCATCCTGCTCGGTGCCGCCGTCTCCGGCCTCGGACACCGCGTGATCGGCGAGACGCTGCCGCTGGACGACGTGGGTGACGGCGACCTCGAGCTGCTCGGTCGCTTCGCGGAGTTCCTCGAACGACTCGGCGACTTCACCACCCGAGCCCAGGGCTCGATCACCGCAGGCGACTGGAGTGCAGCGCTCCTCGCCGGCGTACGCGGCCTCACCGCCGTGCCGCGTGAGGAGACCTGGCAGAGCGCCCAGTTCGAACGCGAGATGGCACGCATCGCTGCGGGTTCGGGCGACAGCCAGACCCGCCTGCGTCACGCCGACGTCCGTGCCCTGCTGGCACAGCGACTGCGCGGGCGCCCCACCCGCTCCAACTTCCGTACGGGCACCCTCACCGTCTGCACGATGGTGCCGATGCGTTCGGTGCCCCACCGGGTCGTCGCGCTGGTCGGACTCGACGACGGGACGTTCCCACGCAACGCCCACGTCGACGGCGACGACGTCCTGGCCCGCGCACCGCGCACCGGCGAACGCGATCTGCGCTCGGAGGACCGCCAACTCCTGCTGGACGCGATCGGCGCCGCGACCGAGACCCTCGTCGTCACCTACAGCGGGCGGGGCGAGCACACCGGGGCCGCGCACCCACCGGCTGTCCCCCTGGGAGAGCTGATCGACGCACTGGACCGCACCGCCACCCGGCCCGACGGGGCGAGCGTACGGACCCAGGCCCTGGTGCAGCACCCGCTCCAACCCTTCGACGAGGCCAACCTGGTCCCCGGCCGACTCCTCGGCGACACTCCCTTCACCTTCGACCAGAAGGCGTTGGCGGGTGCCACCGCGGCACGCTCCCCCCGGCTGGCGATCCGCGAACTCGTGCCGACGCCCCTGCCCGCGACCAGCGAGTCGAGCCAGATACCCGGCACCCAACCGGGGGTCTCGCTGGAGGACCTGCAGGACTTCTACAAGCACCCGGTGAAGGGCTTCCTGCGCTCGCGTCTGCGGGTGAGCATGCCGCTCGACGGTGACGAGGACAAGGATTCCGTGCCGATCACCCTGGACGGCCTCGAACGCTGGGACGTGGGTGATCGACTGGTCCACGACATCCTGGCCGGCGCCGACCCTCGCGACGCCAAGCACGCCGAGCGCCTGCGCGGACTGCTCCCGCCGCGAGAGCTGGGGGGCGCCGTCCTCGACGAGATCGAGACCACCGTACGTCCCCTGGTGCTGCACGCCCTCAGCCTGAGGAAGGGCACCCCGCGCACGCTCGACGTCGACGTCGACCTCGGCTCGCACCGGCTCACCGGCACGGTCACGAACATCTTCGGCAACAACCTGGTCACCGTCTCCTTCTCCAGCCTGGGCGCCAAGCACCGGCTGGCTGCCTGGATCAACGCCCTCGCGCTCGCAGCGGGTGCCCCTGACGAGAACTGGACCGTCCACACGATCGGCAAGTTCCGTTCGGGGGGCAAGGCCTCGATGATCAAACCCCTGCCGCAGCACGAGGCCCGCGCCTGGCTGCGGGATCTGGTCGCCGTGCAACAGCAGGGGTTGCGCGAGCCCCTCCCGCTGCCGCTCAGGACCTCACTGGCATGGGCCGAGGAGTTCTGTCACGTGGTGCAAGGACGAGACGCCGACCCTGACCGACCCGCAAAGCGTGAGTGGCTCACGCCGGCCTTCAGCGACTCCGGCTTCCCGAAGGAGGACGCCGACGCCTGGCACGTGCGCGCCTTCGGAGAGGCTGCGCCCTACCGCGTGCTCACCGCTGCCCCACGCACGGGTGAAGACACTTTGGCCGCACTGAGTCTGCGGGCCCACAACGCCGAAGAGCCTGATCCGGACGACTTCGCGCAGGGTGGGCATGTCGCCCCCCACCGCCTCGGCCACTACGCCTGGCGCGTCTGGGGCCCGTTGCTGACCGGCGAGCGCGAACAGATCAAGGGGATCTGACCCATGGAACCCTTCGACATCACCGGACCGATGCCCACCGGCACGACGCTGCTCGAGGCCAGCGCCGGCACCGGCAAGACCTGGACCATCGCCGCCCTCGTCACCCGCTACGTCGCCTCCGGCGAGGCCAGGATCGACGAGTTGTTGGTCGTCACCTTCACCCGTGCCGCCAGTCAGGAGTTGCGCGACCGGGTCCGCAGTCAGCTCTACGAGGCCGCCGAAGTCGTGGCCGACGCCAGCAGCGCGGATCCTGGCAACGCACTGCACGGGTGGCTCCTCGACGCGTCGCCGGAGGAGTTGGTCTCCCGGGCGGTACGCCTCACCGACGCCCTGACCAGCTTCGACGCGGCCACGATCGCCACTATCCACCAGTTCTGCCAGCTGGTGCTGCGCAGCCTCGGCGTCGCCGGTGACACCGACTCCGACGCGACCCTGGTCGAAGACCTCGAACAACTCACCACCGAAGTGGTCGACGACCTCTACCTGGCACGGTTCTCCGGTCTGGCCTCTCCCCCCTGGAGCCGGGAGACCGCGCTCCAGATCGCCCGCGCCGTCGTCGATGACCCCAGCTCGCGGCTCGAACCCGCCGCAGCGCTGGAGGACGCACCCGACTCGTCAGCGGCCCATCGGGTCCGCTTCGCCCAGAGCGTCCTCGACGAGGTGGAGGCCCGCAAGAGGCGACTCGGGATCCTGAGCTACAACGACCTGCTCAGCCAGCTCGCCGATGCGCTGGAGGAAGCGGACTCACCGGCACGCCTCCGGATGCAGGGACGCTGGCGGATCGCACTGATCGACGAGTTCCAGGACACCGACCCGGTCCAGTGGCAGGTCTTCCAACGCGCCTTCGCCGGGGTCGCCACCCTGGTCCTCATCGGCGACCCGAAGCAGGCGATCTATGCCTTCCGCGGCGGCGACATCGTCTCCTACCTGGAGGCAGCCGGACTCAGCACCCAGCGCCAGACCCTGGGCATCAACCACCGCTCCGACCAGGCGCTCGTCGATGCCGTGCAGACGATGCTGCACGGCTCGGAGCTCGGCTCTCCCGAGATCGTGGTCCACCCGGTCGAGGCCCGTCACGCGGGGTCGCGGCTCGCCGGGGCAGGGGCGCCGTTCCGGATGCGGGTGGTCAGGCGTGCCGAGCTCGGCGCCGGCCCCCGCTCCAAGGTGGGGGTCGACCAGTGGCGCGAGCACGTCGTCACCGACCTCGCCCGTGACGTCAAGAAGCTCCTCACCAGTGGCGCCACCTTCGAGGGCGAGCCCTTGCAGCCCGGACAGGTGGCCGTGCTGGCGGCTCGTCGCAACACCCTGCAGGCCGTGCAGGTGGCCCTGCAGTCCCTCGGGGTCCCTGCCGTGGTCAACGCCGGCGGCTCGGTCTTCCACACCCCGGCGGCCACCGAGTGGTTGACGCTGCTGGAAGCGCTCGAGCAGCCACACCGCAGCGACCGGGTCCGGGCCGCCGGCCTGACCTCCTTCTTCTCCTGCAGCGCCGCCGTCCTGGACGCCGACACCACCGTCGGTGGTGGCAGTCTCACCGACGAGCTCGCGGAGGAGATGCGTACGTTGGCCGGCGTGCTCAACGCGCGCGGTGTCGCCGCCGTGACGGAGTGCGCCGTGCTGGGCGGTCTCACCGAGCGGGTGCTCGGGGTGATCGGGGGCGAGCGCACCCTCACCGACCTGCACCACATCGGCGAGTTGCTGCACAAGGTGTCCGTGGAGGAGCGGCTCGGCGTCGTCGGACTCCTGGGTTGGCTGCGTCAACAGGTCAGCGACGACAAGCTCGACGTGACCTCGGACCGCACCCGGCGCCTCGACTCCGACGCCGAAGCGGTCCAGCTGGTCACCATCCACGGCAGCAAGGGTCTGGAGTACCCGGTCGTCTACCTGCCGACCCTGTGGGACCGCTACACCGGCCGCGACCCCGACGTCCCCCTCTTCCACGACTCCACGGGTCAGCGTTGTCGCGATGTCGGCGGCTCCAGCCCGTGGCTGAACGAGCACCTGGAGCGCTACCGCCTCGAGGACGCGGCCGAGTCCCTGCGCCTGCTCTACGTCGCCCTCACTCGAGCGAAGTCCCAGGTGGTGGCCTGGTATGCACCCAGCAACAACACCCCGGGCTCCCCCCTGCACCGGATGCTCCTGGGAAGGCGCCCCGACCAGCCTGGTGTGCCCGTCGAACAGCCCCTGGTCGACGACCAGCGTCTGGTCGAGATCTTCGGAGCCTGGCGTGACGCCGGTGCGTTCGTCCCTGAGGTGGCCTCCCACCCTGCCCCGGACACGGATCCTCTCGTCCTGGGCCGCGGCGACCTGTCGGCCCGTACGTTCACCCGCACCGTCGACGCGACCTGGCGTCGTACGTCGTACTCCTCCCTCTCGGCCGTCTCGGCCGCGAAGGCGGCGTACGACCGTGGTCTCTCCGAGCCCGAAGAGCTCCCCGAGATGGCCGACGAGGAGACCGTGGCGGTGCTCTCCGCCGACCCCGACCTGCCCGAGTTGTTGACGGTCCCCTCCCCGATGGCCAACCTGCCGAAGGGTGCGACCTTCGGATCGTTGGTGCACGCCGTGCTCGAGCACGCCGACCCCGCGGCCGCCGACTACGCCGAAGAGCTGCGCCACCACGTCGTGGAGCAGCTGGTCTGGTGGCCCGTGCCGACGGCCGATGCAGCGGCGCGCGCGGAGTTCGTCGACGAGCTCGTACGAGCTCTGGAGGCCGTCAGCACGAGTCCGATGGGCCCGCTCACCGGCCACCGCACCCTCAGTGAGGTGGCGATGACGGACCGTCTGCGCGAGCTCGACTTTGAGTTGCCGCTGGCCGGTGGGGACGTGCTCGGCTACCCGGTCACCGACGTCACTCTCGGCGACCTGGCCCCAATGATGCGCCGGCACCTGGCAACCGACGACCCCCTGCTGGGCTACGCCGACCAGTTGGAGTCCGACCCGGAGTTGGCGCAACAGTCCCTGCGTGGCTACCTGACCGGGTCCATCGACGTCGTGATGCGCGTGGACGTCGAAGGTCAGCAGCGCTACGTCACGGTCGACTACAAGACCAACTGGCTCGGCGACGCCGAGGCGCCCCTGACCGCGCACAGCTACCGCCCCGAGATGCTCGACGAGGCCATGGCGCACTCCGACTACCCGTTGCAGGCCCTGCTCTACACCGTGGTGCTGCACCGTTATCTGCGCTGGCGCCTTCCCGACTACGACCCCGAGACCCACCTCGGTGGCGTGCTCTACCTCTACCTGCGCGGCATGTGCGGGCCCGAGACCCCGATCGTGCACGGCATGCCCTGCGGGATCTTCTCCTGGCGGGCGCCGGTCCCCCTGGTCGACGAGCTCTCCGCCCTGCTCGACGGCGCCCCGGACCTGAGCCAGAGGAGTCCGGCATGAGTGACCTGTTCGTCCGCACCGACGACCACGACCCCAGGCTGGTGCTCTCCGAGACCGGGCTGCTGGCCGACTTCAACCGGGCCGGCGTGATCACCGCCGGCGACGTGCACGTGGCGCACGCCGTGGGCGAGATCGCCGGCGAGACGGACCCGATGGTGCTGCTGGCCGTGGCGCTGACCTGCCGCGCCGTCCGCAGTGGCTCGGTCTGCCTGGCGCTGGCGACCGTGGCCGACGACCTGCTCGAGGTGCCACAACCGCTCGCTGCCAGCGACCCTCCGGCCGCGTCAGGCTCGCTGGCCGGCGCGGGGCAGGAGACCGAGCCCAGCGACCTGTCGGAGCTCCCCTGGCCCGATCCCGCCCAGTGGATGGCCGCGGTGTCCTCCAGCCCGCTCGTCGAGCTCGGGGTGCTGCGCTGGTCCGGCACCCTGCTCTACCTGGACCGCTACCACGAGCAGGAGACCCAGGTCCTCGACGACCTGACCGAGCGCGCCGCGCGAGGCCCCGAGCACGACCTCGCCCTGATGCGTGCCTCGTTGGCCCGGGTCTTCCCCGACGCCGGGTACGACGAGCAGCGGGAGGCCTGTCTGCGGGCCGCGAGCCAGTGGACGACCGTGATCACCGGCGGGCCCGGCACCGGCAAGACGACTGCGGTCGCGGGGCTCCTCGTCGCGCTGCACGAACAGTACGCAGCGCGTGGCCAGACGGTCCGAATCGCCATGGCTGCTCCCACCGGCAAGGCAGCAGCCCGCCTCCAGGAGGCCGTACGCGACTCGGCCCGACGCTTTGACCCCACCGACCTCGCCCGGCTCGACGGCCTCAGGGCCAGCACCCTGCACCGGCTGCTGCGTGTCGACCCCGGCAACCACACCCGCTTCCGCCACCACCGCACCAACCGCCTGCCGCACGACGTCGTCGTGGTCGACGAGACGTCGATGGTCTCGCTCACCATGATGGCCCGCCTTCTCGAGGCGGTGCGCCCTGACGCGCGCCTGATCCTGGTGGGCGACCCCGACCAGCTCTCGTCGGTCGACGCCGGCGCAGTGCTGGGCGACCTCGTCGACGGGTACCGCGACCGGGCCGACTCCCCCGTCGCGGCGTTGGTGACGAGTCACCGCTTCGACGGCGGCATCGGACTCCTGGCCGGTGCCCTGCGTGGCGACGACCCGGACGAGGTGGTCCAGGTGTTGTCCGCCGGCCACCCCGACGTGGAGTGGATCGACGACGAGGACCCCGCCGCGTCACTCCGACGTGTCACCGTCGACGTTGCCCAGCGCGCCCGTGACCTCGCCGCCGCGGGAGACGGCCCCGGCGCCCTGGCCGAGCTCGCCACCCATCGCCTGCTCTGCGCCCACCGCGACGGACCGTACGGCGTCCGCCACTGGAACCGGCGGATCGAGCAGTGGCTGAGTGCCCTCACCGGCGACCCGCTGCACGAGACCTACTACGTCGGGCGACCCCTGCTGGTGACCAGCAACGACTACTCGCACGGGATCTACAACGGCGACTCGGGCGTCGTGGTCCAGACCCCCCAGGGCCCCCGGGTGGTCATCGACACCACCGAGGGACCCCGCGACTTCGCGCCGTCGCGGATGAGCGACGTCGAGACCATGCACGCCATGACGATCCACAAGGCCCAGGGATCACAGGCTCGCGAGGTCACGGTGCTCCTGCCCCCGGAGGAGTCACGCCTCCTGACCCGAGAGCTCTTCTACACCGCGGTGACCCGGGCGAGCGAGAAGGTGCGCATCATCGGCTCGGAGGCGGAGGTACGCGCCGCCGTGGGCCGTACGGCCCAGCGGGCCAGTGGGTTGGCCGAGCGGCTGCGTCAGGGATGAGAAGGGCGCGCTCGGCGCCCGTGCCGAAACGTCATTGACACGCCGATTCGTTAAGGTCGGAGGGTCGTTGCGCCTGAGCGGCCTCCTCGGCCGTCGGCATCGAAACGAGCCTCACCCACCACTTGCTGTCTGACTCGGAGAATCTCCCATGCCCTTCCTGCTCCGCCTGGAGTTGCCCGACGTACCCGGATCGCTGGGTCGCGTCGCCAGCGCGATCGGTGAGGCAGGCGCCGACATCGAGGCCATCCTCATCGTCGAGAAGACCGCCCACGGGACGGCCGTGGATGACGTGCTGCTCGAGCTGCCGCCGGGCAAGATGCCCGACTCGATCCTCTCCGCGTGCGCAGCCCTCGATGGCGTCAACGTCCTGTGGATCAGTCGCTACAACGCCGGCGCCACCCTCTTCATGGACCTCGAGCTCGTCGAGGAGCTGACTGCCCACCCCGCCGAGGCGTACGAGCGGATGCTCCAGTTGCTCCCGATGACCTTCCGGGTCGACTGGGCCGTCCGGATGCAACAGACCGCAGATGGCGGGGCGGAGATCCTGGACCTGACCGGGTCCGCACCCGACGCGGTGCAGTGGGTCCACGTCGACCGCGCCAGCCCCGTCGAGAGCTGGGACGAGAACCAGGTGCTCTGCGCCGTGCCGCAGGGCGACGAGGTTTTCCTCCTCGGGCGCCGCGGCGGGCCGCAGTTCCTCGAGTCCGAGATCGCCAGGATCGGCCACCTGATCTCGTTGTCGACCTCGATCCGTCAGGCCGCGCAGAAGCACTGAGGTTGACCGTCGGCCGCCCACCTGCGCTCAGGCAGCAGGCAGGGTGCTGCGCCGTGCTGCCTCGTCGAGCAACTCCGCGTAGCTCTCCTCCAGCGCAGCGCGGAACTCGGCCGGCGCCTCGAGCGCGTCGGCGTAGGCGAGGATGCCGAAGAGCATCCGGTCCCCGTAACTCCAGACCATGACGTTGCACCCGACCCCGTTGCTCGGGGGACCGTCGACGTGCAGGTCGGTGAAGACGCGCCCGCCGATGCTCCACGGTGCCGCAGGGCCGCGCACGTTGGAGACCAGGATGGAGGCATCGACATCAGTCTCGGCCTTCCGCAGCCGCTCCACGGTGTCCCGGACCCCGCGCCGCGCCAGCCACGGGGGGACCAGGTCGAGCCAGCGCGGCACCAGGTCGACACCGATCGCCTCCAACTCACGCTTGCTGGCCCGCGAGACCGCGCTGATCTGCAGGAGGCGCTCCCAGGGGTCCTTGACATCGGTGGCGAGCGAGGTGACGAAGACCCAGAAGAAGTTGCCGAACTGGCGAGCCGGTGCACCGACGGGCTCGGCCGACATCGGCACGTTGGTGAGCAGTGGCCGCTCGGGCAGACCTCCTCGTGGCTCGAGGTAGCGCACGCACGCGCCCGCGACCACGGCCAGCACGACGTCGTTGAGCGTCGTGCCCGAGACGCTCTTGATCTCCTTCATCCCGTCGAGCGGAAGATCGCCACGCACGTAGCGGCGCTGCGCGGTGAAGGCGTCGTTGAGGAGCGTGCGCGGCGCTTCACCGGTGCCGTTCGGGACCTCGACCTCCCTGAGCGCCCGTGCGGCCCGGAACTGCTTGATCCCGCGCCGAGCCCGCAGCAGCAGCCCGGGCAGCACCAGCACCACGGCGACGAGAAGGTCCCACAGAGCAGAGGCGAACAGGCTGATGGGCCCGGGGATGCGTTCCGGCGTGAAGGGCTCCCCCGAGTGACCGGGGATCGGCGGGAGCGGATCGAAGTCGGTGTCGGAGTAGACCCGGGCAAACGTCGTCATGGCCGCGACTCCGTCGGCCAAGGCGTGGTGGTACTTGGCGACCAGCGCCTGACGCGGGCCGTCGGGTCCGTCGACGCAGTGGACCAGCCACACCTGCCACAGCGGCAGGTCCGGATCGAGATGCTCCTCGGCGAGGTGGGCGAACCACGCCTCCAACTCCTCCTCGCCGCCCTTGATCGTGGCCTCCTGGACGTGGCGGGAGAGGTCGAAGTCGGGGTCGCGCACGGCCACCGGGTGGTGGAGGTCGAAGGGCACCTTGACGATGCGCCAGCGCCACGACGGCAACTCGTCGAGTCGCCCGGCGACGTGAGCACGTACGTCGTCCAGCGTGAGGTCGGCGTGCTCCCCGGTGAGCACCCCGATGGCCATCGAGTTCATCGGCTGCCCGGGCATCTCCATGTGCAGGAAGCCTGCGTCCTCACCGTTGAGTCTGTGCATCAGACGACCTGTCCTTCGGGGCTGTGACGGGGAGTGGGGCGCGGCGCGTACACGCTGACCAGGTCGGCCAGTGCGTCGTGCAGGCGATCGGCCAACGCGGCGGCGTCGGGCACGGCGCTCGGGTTGGTCTGGAGTGCGAACGTGAGCCGGTCGTCGTAGCCGACGACGGTGATGTTGAGGCCGGCACCGTTGGCGACCGGGCCGGAGAAGATCATCTCCTCGACCGCCCGCCCGTGCAGGCGCATGGCGTCACGGGGGGCCCGGAGGTTGGAGACCAGCACGTTGAAGTCAGGACTCCGCTCGGTGTCGAGGTGCGCATCGGTCATCCGCGCGGCCCCCCAGTACCCCAACGCCGGAGGGATCTTGTCCAGCCAACTGATCAGGGTGTTGCGGCCCTGGACCTCGAGCTGACTCTTGGCTTCGGCAGTGTTCGCGGCGGTCGCCACGAGCCGGACCCGTGGGTCGGCCTCAGGGGTCGGCAGGAACGCGTAGTAGTTGCAGAAGCGGTTGCCACTCACCCTCGGCGGGGCGGCCGAGTCCTCGTTGCTGACCGGCACGCTCACCACCAACGGCTCCTCGGGCAACTCACCTGCAGCGATGAGGTGTTCGCGCAGGGCTCCGGCGATGACCGTCAGGACGACGTCACTGAGGGTGGTCCCGGCGGCGCGACGCACGCGCCTCAGGTCGTCCAGGGCCAGGTGCGTCCGGGCGTACCCGCGCTCGTTGTCGGCCGAGAGGTTGAGGACCGTACGCGGCGCGTCACCCGACATGCTCGGCACTCTGGTGGCGGCACCCTCACGCTGGGCCGCGACCGCCTTGAAGCGGCGTTTCGTCTGCACCAGCAGGAGCGGGAGGGAGAGCCAGACGAAGACCTGACGAGCGAGCGTGGTGGCGAAGAGACCGACCCGCGTACGCGCCGGCGCGGGCGCCCTCTGCGCAGGCGTCGCGATCGGCGGCTGCGTGGGCGCGTGGTCGTCGAGGAGCTCCGAGATCACGTTGAGCAACGCGGACCCGTCGGCGAGTGCGTGGTGGAAGGCGAACACCAAGGCCTGGCGCCCGCCCGCCAGGCCGTCCAGCAGGGTCACGTGCCACAGAGCGCGTGTGACGTCGACGCGTACCGCGGTCTGGCCTGCGACCCAGTCGTGGAATTCGGCGTCGCCGCCGGGAGCCGGCAGCTCTGCGTGACGTACGTGGGCCTCGAGGTCGAAGTGGGGGTCGTCGACGAAGATCGGGTGCCCGACGCGCAACGGCACGTGCTGCAGGCGGCGCCGCATCATGGGCGTCCGGTCCAGGCGCTGCCCCAGGTGAGCGATGAGCCGAGCCCGGTCGAGAGGCACCTGGTCGGCGGCGGGAGCCGCCAGCACGACCGTGTGGGTGCAGGTCGACGTCTGCGTCTCGCCCTCGATGTAGAGGAAGCCGGAGTCGCTCCCGGCGATCCGCGTGTGCGCAGCGCGTTGCATAGGAATGGCCCCCTCCAGGCTCGCTCCCGGAACTCTCCGCGCACCCTCACGCGCGGACGTTCCTCACGCGAGCATGACACGGATCTGTGCCGTGAGTCACATCGCCCGCCTGCCTGACTGGACCACCTTGTCTGCACCAGTTGGACTGGAAATGAGATCTGGGTCACACTCGTGCGGTGGTCGTCTGTGGGCTGGCTTACAGTCTTTGGGCACCATGAAGTGACCGGTCGGTAACCAGGGAGGGGGACCGGCTCGGACCTTGGGAGGGGTCCGGGACCTAGCGGTCGCTGAGGCGAGGGAGTCACACATGCAGCACAACGCTTTTTCGAGCGAGCTCGACACGGAGCTCGTCGTAGCGGCTGATCCTTCCGGTGCGACCAACCCTGCACTCGTCGCCGCCGCCGTGCGCGCCGGCGGAGTCGGTCTGCTCGACGTCGCCGACCTGGGCAACTGGCAGCGTGCCCACGCGGAGCTGGGACGTCGTCGCGTCGACACCGCCTGGCTGCGCCCCGCCCCCGGCCTGGACGCACACGCCGACGAGGTCGACGGCGCCGTCAGCACCGTCGTCCTCGACGTGACCGACCGCGGAGAGCTCGGCGACCTGCACACCCGTTGGTCCGCACCCGGCCGACGCCTCATCGCCCAGGTCACCAGCCAGTCACAGGCCGCCGCCGCGGTCGCTGCCGGATTCGACGCGCTGCTCGCCTCGGGCAGCGAGGCCGGCGGACGCATCGGTGACACCGAGGCCTTCATCCTCCTGCAGCGCACCCTCGACCTCGGCGTCCCCGTCTGGCTGCGCGGCGGCATCGGCCTGCACACCGCCGCCGCGGTCGTCGCCGGCGGCGGGGCCGGCGTCGTGCTCGACACCCAGCTCGGCCTGCTCCGCGAATCCCTCCTCGACCAGCCCACCCGCGCCGCGCTCGCCGCCATGGACGGCAGCGAGACCCGGGTCGTCGGCTCACACCGCTTCTTCACCCGTCCCGACCTCCCCGCCGCCCAGATCGACGAGGAGACCCCCGGCGCCGAGATCGCGGCCCGCCTGGGCGCGTCGATCACCGACGCGCTGGTCCCCTTCGGTCAGGACAGCGCCATCGCGTCCGGTCTGGCACAACGCTTCGTCACCGTCGGTGGCGTCGTCCAGGGCCTGCGTACGTCCGTGGTCACCCACCTCGCGGCGGCCGCCGCGCACCCGCCCCTGGCGCCCGGCGCCGGTGTGAGCGCCACCCACGGCACCACCTACCCGATCGCCCAGGGCCCGATGACCCGCGTCAGCGACCGCGCTGCGTTCGCTGAGGCCGTCGCCGCCGGTGGCGGGTTGCCGTTCCTGGCCCTGGCGTTGATGCCCGGCCACGAGGTCCGCGCGCTGCTCGAGGAGACCGCCGCGCTGCTCGGCGACCGTTCCTGGGGTGTCGGTCTGCTCGGCTTCGCACCGCCCGAGCTGCTGGCGGAGCAGTTGGCCGTCGTGCACGAGATCGCACCGCCGCTCGCCCTGGTCGCCGGTGGGCGCCCGTCCCAGTCGGCCTCCTTGGAGGACGCCGGGATCAAGTCCTACCTGCACGTCCCTTCACCGGGGCTGCTGAGCCGATTCCTCAGCGACGGTGCCCGTTCGTTCGTCTTCGAGGGTCGCGAGTGCGGCGGCCACGTCGGCCCGCGCTCCAGCTTTGCCCTGTGGGAGGCCCAGATCGAGCGCCTCATGCAGGTCAAGGACCCCGAGAACCTCCGCATCCTGCTCGCCGGCGGCATCCACGACGCGCGCTCGGCCGCAATGGCCGCCGCCGCGCTCGCCCCGCTCGCCGAGAAGGGCGCCCAGGTCGGCGTCATCATGGGCACCGCCTACCTCTTCACCGCCGAGGCCGTGGAGGCCGGGGCCATCAAGCCCGCCTTCCAGGAGGTCGCGGTGGAGTGCGAGACCACGGTCCTGCTGGAGACCGCCCCGGGCCACGCGACCCGTTGCGTGGAGACCGACTTCGTACGCGCCTTCGCAGCGCGCCGCGACGAGCTCGTGGCCGAGGGGGTCAACGCCAAGGAGCGCTGGGCCGAGCTCGAGCAGCTCAACCTGGGTCGCCTGCGGATCGCCAGCAAGGGACTGACCCGCGACGTCACCGGACTCGTCGACGTCGATGAGACGCAGCAGCGGGCCGAGGGCATGTACATGATCGGCGAGGTCGCGACCCTGCGCGACGAGATCACCACCATCGCCGCGTTGCACGACGAGGTGAGCCGCGGCAGCGCCGAGTGGGCCCGCCGTGACAGCGACCAGAGCGTGGGCGCCGCAGAAGCCCGACCTGAGGCAGACCCGTTCGACATCGCCATCGTCGGCATGGACTCGTTCCTGCCCGGCGCGATCGGCGCCGAACAGTTCTGGGCCAACATCGTCGCCGGCAGCGACCACGTCGCCGAGGTCCCCGCGGATCGTTGGGAGAGCGACCTCTACTACTCGCCCGAGGCCACGGGCCGCTCCGCCGGTCACAAGACCCCTTCGAAGTGGGGCGGCTTCCTCGAGGCCGTCGGCTTCGACCCGCTCGCCTACGGCATCCCGCCGGCCTCCTTGGCCGCGATCGAGCCGGTGCAACTGCTCAGCCTGGAGGTCGCTTCCCGCGCCCTGGCCGACGCCGGCTACGCCACCCGCGACTTCGACCGCGAGCGCGCCTCGGTGATCTTCGGAGCCGAGTCGGGCAACGAGCTCGGCGGTGCCTACGGCGTACGCGCGTTCCTGCCGCAGCTCTTCGGCCAGGTCCCCGACGAGCTGCAGGACTGGCTCCCGACGCTGACCGAGGACTCGTTCCCCGGAGTGCTCGCCAACGTGATCGCCGGACGGATCGCCAACCGCCTCGACCTCGGGGGCGTCAACTACACGGTCGACGCAGCCTGCGGTTCCTCGCTCGCCGCTCTCGACGCAGCCTGCAAGGAGCTGCGCTCCGGCACCTCGGACCTGGTCCTGGCCGGTGGCGCCGACCTGCACAACGGCCTCAACGACTACCTGATGTTCTCCTCGGTGCACGCGCTCAGCCCGACCGGCAAGTGCCACACCTTCGACGCTGACGCAGACGGCATCGCGCTCGGCGAGGGAATCGCCTGCGTCGTGCTCAAGCGCCGCGTCGACGCCGAGCGTGACGGCGACCGGATCTACGCGATCATCGACGCGGTCGCGGGTTCTTCCGACGGCCGCCACCTGGGTCTGACCGCCCCACGCAAGGAGGGCCAGCAGCGCGCCGTCGTGCGCGCGCTCGACGCCTCCGGCGTGGAGCTCGCCGAGATCGGTCTGGTCGAGGCCCACGGCACCGGCACCGTCGTCGGTGACCGCACCGAGATGGCCACCCTCACCGAGCTCTTCGACGAGGCGGGTGTGGAGACCGGCAGCGTCGTCCTCGGATCGGTGAAGTCGCAGATCGGCCACACCAAGTGTGCGGCTGGGCTGGCCGGCCTGATCAAGGTCACCAAGGCCGTGCACCACGCGGTGCTGCCGCCCACGATCAACCTGACGAACCCGAACCCGTACTACGACGACGACGTCAGCCCCTTCAAGTTCCACGACAAGGCCCGTCCGTGGGCCGCCGAGACGCGCCGCGCAGGGCTGAGCGCCTTCGGCTTCGGCGGCACCAACTTCCACGCGGTGATCTCCTCGTACGACGGTGGCGACCGGCCGCCGCACGGCCTCACCGAGTGGCCGGCCGAGCTCTTCCTGGTCCGGGGCGTGAGCGAGGCCGACGCGGCCCGGGTCGTCACAGACCTCTCCGCCAAGGTGGCTGCGGTCCTCGAGACCGACCCATCCGCCCAACGTCACCACCTGCGCGACCTCGCGTGGGCAGCATCGCGCCAGGGCCGCGGACCGGTCCGCGCAGCCTTCGTCGCCTCCTCGTTCGCCGAGGCCGGGCAACGGCTCGCCGAGGCGGTCGAAGCCGGTTTTGCGACCGCCTCCGAGAAGGACGGCGCCGACGCAGGTCCGGGCAAGGTCGCCTTCCTCTACCCGGGTCAGGGCAGCCAGCGTCCCGGCATGCTCAACGACCTCTTCGTCACCTTCGGCGGACTCGACGACCTGCTGCGCCTCGGTGCCCCGTGGGCCGACGCGATGTTCCCGCGCACGGCCTTCACCAAGGAGCAGCGCGCCGCCCAGCAGGCCGCCATCACCTCGACCGACGTCGCCCAGCCGACCCTGGGGATCGCCGCGCTGGCGATGACCCGTCTGCTGCGTCGCGTCGGTGTCACGCCCGACGTGGCCGCCGGCCACAGCTATGGCGAGCTGGCCGCGTTGGCCGCTGCCGGATCATTCGACGAGGCCACCCTCCTCGAGCTGAGCGCGGCCCGGGGCGGCGCGGTCCTCGAGGCCGTCGAGCACTCGGGCGGAGACCCGGGCACCATGGCGGCGATCTCGCTCACCCTGCCCGAGGTCGAGGAGCGTCTCGCTGCCTGGCCCGACATCGTGGTCGCCAACCACAACGCCCCGCGCCAGGTCGTCATCTCCGGCCCCACCACCGCGGTGCGTGACGCGGTCGAGGCGCTGGAGGCCGACGGCGTACGAGGCACTCTGCTGCCGGTCGCCTGCGCCTTCCACTCCCCGCTGATCTCGCGTGCCGGTGACCTCCTCGCCGCGGCTCTCGACGAGGTCGAGGTCACCCCGCCGGCCTTCCCGGTCTGGTCGAACACCACCGCCGAGCCCTACCCGAGCGACGACGCGGGAGCCGTACGCTCCCTGCTCTCCGCCCAGGTCGCGGAGGGTGTGCGTTGGGTCGACCAGATCGAGTCGATGTACGCCGCCGGAGTGCGGGTCTTCGTCGAGGCCGGCCCGGGCCGCGTGCTGTCCGGACAGGTCGCGAAGATCCTCGGTGACCGTCCGCACACCGTCATCGCCTGCGAGGTCCCCGGCGAGCCCGGTCTGCGCCGCTTCCTCGAGGCCCTCGCACGGTTGGCCCAGCTCGGGGTCGACGTCGACGCCACCAGCCTCTTCGAAGGACGCGCCGCTGCGGTCGACCTCAAGTCGTGGCCGCTCAAGACCCCGGGATGGTCCATCGACGGCGCCTTCGTGCGTCGCGCCGACGGCACCGTCCTGCCCAACAGCTTCCAGCCGGTCGGCTCAATGCCGCCGCTCCAGCTCACCCAGCATGCTGCCCCGGCCGATGCCGGGGTGCCTGTGGAAGGACCCGCGATGACCACTTCCGAATCTTCCGGCGCCGCCTTCGAGCCCGCTCCCTTCGACCAGGGCGCTGTGAACGGTGTCGAGGTCGAGGTCGGCCCGTCGTTCGCCGGGACCGGCGCCGACGTGGTGGTGCACGAGTACCTGCGCTCAATGCGTCAGGTCGTCGCCGCCGAGCGCGACGTGCTGCTGCGCTACCTCGGTGCCGCACCCGCGGCAGCCTCCCCCGTCCGTCATCACGAGGGGTCGTCCCAGCAGCCGCTGGCGATGACGTCCGCGAGCCCGGTCGCCACCGGGACCGTACGTCATCACGAGGGGTCGCTGGAGCAGCCCGCCGCCATGACGTCCGCAGGTCAGCTGCCCGCCGCCGTCGCGGCGCCGGTGGTCGTCCCCGTCGCAGCTCCGGTGGCCGCGGTCGCGGTCGCGGCTGTCCCCGCGATCGACCTGATGCTGGCCGTGCAGGAGGTCGTCTCCGAGCGCACCGGCTACCCCGTCGACATGCTCGAGCCCGACCTCGACCTCGAGGCCGACCTCTCCATCGACTCCATCAAGCGCATCGAGATCGTCGGCGAACTCGCCGAACGCATCGGTCTCGCCGACGCCACCGGCGGCGAACTCGCCGACGACATGGTCGAGGAACTCTCCCGCCACAAGACGCTGCGCGCCATCGTCGAGTGGGTCTCCTCGACACTCCAGACCGCTGCCCCCACGGCGGTGCAGACGACTGCGGTTCCCGAGGCCGCTTCCGTCCTGCCCGCCGTGGAGGCAGCTCCTCCCGCAGTTGCTCCAGCAGCCGCGGCCCCCGCGATCGACCTGATGCTGGCCGTGCAGGAGGTCGTCTCCGAGCGCACCGGCTACCCCGTCGACATGCTCGAGCCCGACCTCGACCTCGAGGCCGACCTCTCCATCGACTCCATCAAGCGCATCGAGATCGTCGGCGAACTCGCCGAACGCATCGGTCTCGCCGACGCCACCGGCGGCGAACTCGCCGACGACATGGTCGAGGAACTCTCCCGCCACAAGACCCTGCGCGCCATCGTGCAGTGGATCGAGTCCCTCTCCGGTGCGGGAGGTCAGGGCGAGCGGCCGTCGGAGCAGCCCGCTGCGATGACGACCTCGACCAGCCAGACGGACCAGGCCCCCGTGGTCCCCGCGCCCGCAGCCTCCCCGGCCCAGGAGTCCGTCCTCGACCTCCCCGCCGGTCTCTTCGAGGTCGTCGTCGTGCCCCTCGGGCCGGCCGTCGCCCTCGGTGACCTGCACGGTGCCACCACCGCCCTGGTCGAGGGCCACCCGGCGCTGACCGACGCCGTCGAGACCGCGTTGGCCGACCGTGGCGCCCAGGTGGCCCGCATCGCCCGTGGACAGGTCGCCGACCAGCAGGTGCTCCTCGCCGAGGCCGACATCGTGGTCGAGTTGACCGCCACCTCAGGCGACTCGCGGGTCGACGCCCGCACGGTCTTCGCCGCAGTCCGCCCCGCCGTGCTCGGCAAGGTCCAGAAGGTCCTGGCCGTCACCGTCGGGTTGCACCCCACCGACCAGCACCTGCTCACCGGCGTCCCGACCGGCGTACCGGGGATGTTCCGCTCCCTGGCCCGCGAGCGCGAGGACCTCCTGGTGCGTTCGGTCGAGGTCGACGCCTCCGACCTCGCCGCCGAGCCCACCCACCTGGCCGTCTCCCTGGTCGACGAGCTGCTCGACCTCGACGCCCCCGCCTCCGTGTCGTGGGCGGGCGGGCGACGTACGACCCGGGTCGCCGGAGACGTGCAAGCGCTGCGCGACGAGTTCGACGCCCTGGACCTGACCGAGGAGTCGGTCGTGGTCCTCACCGGCGGGGCCCGCGGCATCACCGCCAAGATCGCGGAAGGCCTGGCCCGTACGGCTCCCTGCCGCCTCGTCCTGGTCGGCCGTTCGCCCTACCCGACCGACGTCGAGGACCCGCGCCTCGCGGATGCCGTCACCCTGCCCGAGCTGCGCCGCCGCGTCCTGGAGATCGGCGAGGTCCGTAGGCCCGCCGAGGTCGAGGCGCTCTGCTCGCAGGTGCTCGCCTCGCGTGAGGTGATCGCGACCCTGGAGACCCTGCGCGCGCTGGGTGCGGATGCGGAGTACGTCGCGATGGACGTCCGCTCGCCGGGCTTCGGAGCCCTGCTCGACGCCCTGCACTCCACCTTCGGTCGCCTCGACGGCGTGATCCACGGCGCCGGCGTCCTCGACGACAAGCTGGTCCGCGACAAGCAGGCCGACGGCTTCGACCGGGTCTACGGCACCAAGGTCGACAGCGCCCGGATGATCCTCGACCGCCAGCACCTGGGGCTGAAGTTCGTGGTGCTCTTCGGGTCGATCAGCGGGGTCTTCGGCAACAAGGGCCAGATCGACTACGCCGCGGCCAACGACGCCCTCGACACCCTCGCCCGGGCCACCGACGGCCGGCACGGATGTCGCGTGCTCTCCCTCGACTGGGGCCCGTGGGCCGGTGGGGGCATGGTCTCCCCCGAGCTCGAGCGGGAGTACGCCCGTCGCGGCATTGGCCTGCTCGACCCGGCCGACGGCGTCCACGCCCTGCTGCAGGAGGTCGCCCATGTGGGCGGATCCTCCCAGGTCGTGGTGATGTCCGGGAGCCCCGCGGCGTTCGGCCCGACGGCCAACGGCACGGCACGCACCGACCAGCCCGCCAGCCGGCCCCACGAGCACGCCGGTCAGGGGACCTCTGCACCGTGACCGACCAGCTCAACGATCACAGCGGCCCGCGCCCCGACGACATCGCGATCGTCGGGGTCGCCGGCGTCTTCCCGGGTGCCCGGGACGCGGCCACCTTCTGGAACAACATCGTCGACGGGGTGGACTCGATCACCGACTCCCCCGCGGAGCGGTGGGACCCGGTCTTCTTCGACCCGGACGCCAAGTCGGCCGACCGGTTCTACACGCGCCGCGGTGGGTTCGTCGACGACGTCGCCACCTTCGACCCGCTGACCTTCGGGATCATGCCGGTCGCCATGGAGTCGATCGAGCCCGACCAGATGCTGGCCCTGGCCACGGCGGCCGCCTGCTTGGCCGACGCGGGTGACGTGCACGAGGACATCGACCCGGAGCGGGTCGCGGTCGTGCTCGGCCGCGGCGGCTACCTGGGTGACGGCATCGCTCGCCTCGACCAGCGCGTACGCACCGCGCAGCAGGTCGTCGAGGTGCTCCGCAGTGTCGTCCCCGGCATCACCGAGGCCGAGTTGGAGCGGGTGAAGGAGCAGTTCCAGGACTCGCTGGGCCCCGAACGGCCCGAGGGCGCGATCGGTCTGGTGCCCAACCTGGCGGCGTCCCGCGTCGCCAACCGGTTCGACTTCCAGGGGCCCGCGTACACGGTGGACGCTGCCTGCGCGAGCTCGCTGATCGCGGTCGAGCAGGCCTGCGACCTGCTGCGTTCCGGGCGCAGCGACCTGGTCCTGGCCGGCGGCGTGCACCACTGCCACGACCTGACCCTGTGGAGCGTCTTCTCCCAGCTGCGCGCCCTCTCGCCCAGCGGCGGGATCCGCCCCTTCTCCGAGGCCGCCGACGGCGTCCTGATCGGCGAGGGCACCGGCATCATGGCGCTGCGTCGCCTCGCCGACGCCCAGCGCGACGGCGACCGGGTGTACGCAGTGGTCCGCGGCACGGGCGTCTCCAGCGACGGCAAGGCCTCCTCGCCGATGAGCCCCCTCTCCTCGGGTCAGGTCCAGGCCGTCGAGGCCGCTTGGCGCGCTGCCGGGCTGAACCCTGCCGACGTCGGCCTGATCGAGGCGCACGGCACCGCGACCCCGTTGGGCGACCGGACCGAGTTGGCCACCCTGGCCACCGTCTTCGGGGACCACGACCCGACGAGCGGGTCCCGCTCCCGCGCGGTCCTCGGGTCGGTGAAGTCCAACATCGGCCACGCGATGCCCGCAGCCGGCGCCGCCGGGATGATCAAGGCAGCCCTGGCGCTGCACCACCGCGTCCTGCCCCCGACCCTGCACGCGGAGGAGCCGCACGCCGACCTCGACGCCACCCGTTTCCGACTGATCTCGAAGGCCGAGCCCTGGGAGAGCGACGGAGAACGTCTGGCCGGGGTCAACGCCTTCGGCTTCGGCGGCATCAACGCCCACGTCGTGCTCTCGGAGGCCCCGGATGCCACGGATGCCACCACCCCCGCGGGAGGTCATCACGAGCGGTCGTCGGAGCGTACGGCGGGGATGACGGCCGACACCACCCCCGCGGGAGGTCATCACGAGCGGTCGTCGGAGCGTACGTCCGCGATGACGTCCGCAGTCGGCCAGGCGTACGAGCCCGACGAAGAGGTCGTGCTGCTGGCCGGTCGTGACGCCGACGATCTCCTCGCCCAGCTCGACGCGCTCACCGCCAGCGGCCGCACCGCGACGACCGCAGTGCCGCCGGCCAACGCCGGGCCGGCCCGTCTGGCCATCGTCTCCCCCAACGAGCGCCGCCTCACGCTGGCGCGCAAGGTGCTCGCCCGCGGGACCGCCTTCCGCGGTCGCAACGACGTGTGGTTCGACCCCTCAGGGCTGCTCCGCGACGGCGAGATCTGCTTCCTCTTCCCCGGCGTCGAGCCAGAGTTCAACCCCCAGGTCGACGAGGTGGCTGCGCTGCTGGGCATCCCCTGGACCAGTACGGCGTCGCCGACGGACGGCGTCCAGGGCCAAGGCATCGGCATCACCGAGGTCGGCCACTTCCTGGCCGACGCCCTCTCCGCTGTCGGGGTGCGCCCCGACCAGATCGCCGGCCACAGTCTGGGCGAGTGGACCGGCCACGTGGTCAGCGGCATGATCCCCTTCGAGCACGTCCACACCATGCTGGCCGGGTTGAAGCCCGGAGCGATGGAGTTCCCCGACGTGGTCTTCGTGGCGCTGGGCTGCGGGGTCGAGGCCGCGACCGAGATCATCGACGGCGTGAGCGACGCCCACATCAGCCACGACAACTGCCCGCACCAGTCCATCGTGTGCGCCCCCCAGTCATCGGTGCCCGCCGTGCTCGCGCGCGCCAAGGAACGCAAGGTGATGGCGCAGGAGATGCCGTTCCGCTCCGGCTTCCACTCCCCCCTCTTCGCCCCCTACGTCGACGGCCTCCTCGAGCTCTTCCGGACGCTGCCCATGAGCCCCGCCACCGTGCCGTTGTGGTCGGCCACGACGTTGGAGCCCTACCCCGACGACCAGGAGTCGATCAACGCGCTCGCGACCCGGCACCTGCTCGAGCCGGTCCGCTTCCGCGAACTCACCCTCAAGTTGTACGAGCGCGGCGTCCGCGCCTTCGTCCAGGTCGGGTCCGGCAGCCTCAACGGCTTCCTCGACGACACCCTGCGCGAGCACGACGTGCTCACCGTCTCGGCCCTCTCGGCTCCGGGCGCCCGGGTGGCGCACTCCAGCGTGGGTCAGCTGCGGCGGGTGGCCGTCGCCCTGTGGAGCGCCGGCCGTGACGTCGACCTCGCCCCGTTGGGCCACGGCCAGCGCCCTGACGCCGAGAGCCCTCGCGAGGGCGTACGTCCGGCTCCTCGCGGCGGGATGAGCGTACGCATGGGGTCGCCGTTGATCAGGGACCTGACGCCGCTCACCGGGGCCAGGGCAGCGGTCGCGACCTCAGGACGTCATGGGGAGAGGTCGTCCCAGCAGCCAGCCAGCATGACGTCCCCGGCAGTGACGCCGCCCAGCGCGGCCGTGGCGTCGTCCGGATTCGCCAGCGAGTTCCAGGCGTTGGTCAGGGACGCGACCCTGGCAGCCCAGGAGGTCACCGAGGCAGCGACCCGCTCCGTCGCACGTCATCGCGAGCGGTCGCCCCAGCAGCCGGCGCCGAGGACGTCCCAGGCGGGTGCGGCCCAGGCGGGTACGCCCCAGCAGCCCGCGGCCGTGACGTCGCAGCCCGCGCCGCCCGCGCCCACAGCAGCGCAGGTCAGCCAGAGCAGCCCACTCACCCCGGTCGCGAACGAGTCCGAGACCCTGCTCGAGCTCTCCGTCGCGGCGCAACCGTGGTGGGGCGACCACGCGTTCTATCCCCAGCCCCCGGGATGGGAGTGCCTGGAGGACCGTTTCCCGCTGGTCCCGCTGACCGCGCTGATCGAGATGCTGGCCGACGAGGCGCACAAGCTACTGCCCGGCGGCGTCGTGGTCAGCGTGGAGCAGGTGCGGGCCTTCAAGTGGTTGGCCGTCGAACCGGCCGCAGCGGTCACGGTCCGAGCCACCCTCGACGTCGAGGCCAGCGCCGCAGCCGGCGAGGGGACGTACCTGGTCAAGAGCTCCATCGAGGGCCACGCCCGGGCCGTGATTCGCCTGGCTGCCAGTCACCCCGAGGCGCCCGCGCCGCGCGCCACCCCGGTCCACGGAGAGATCCCCCGGATCTGGACCGTCGAGGAGATCTACCCGGGCGGTCACCTCTTCCACGGCCCCGCCTACCAGGGCATCAGCTCGATCGAGGCATTCGGCACCGACGGGGCAGCGGGACACCTGGAGACCAAGCCCTTCCCGGGGTCGCTGCTCGACAACGCCGGTCAGATCTTCGGCATCTGGGTCGCGGCCCGCGCCGAGAAGGACCGCCTGGTGCTGCCGACCTCGGTGGACGCGTTCACCTTCTTCGGCCCGCACCCCGAGCCCGGCACGCAGGTCCGGTGCGTCGTCAACTGCACGGCGCTGGAGGACACACACGTGCGCGCCGACCTCGAGCTGACCGTCGACGGGCGGGTGTGGTGCCGGATCGAGGGTTGGGAGGACCGTCGCTTCCAGAGCGACGACCGACTCTTCACGATGCTGCGTGAGCCCGGTGACCACCTGCTCGCGGTCCCCCAAGCCGGGGGCTGGCAGCTGGTCATCGAGGGGTGGCCCGACTCCGCCTCCCGCGAGGTCGTCATGCGACGCTTCCTCGGCCAGCGCGAGCGCGACCTTCATCTGGCCCTCAACCCGCGGGCCCAGCGGACCCGTCTGCTGGGACGCATCGCGGTCAAGGACGCCGTACGTGCGCGGCTCTTCGACGCCGGTCACCCCGCTGTCTGGCCGGTCCAGGTCGACGTCCACAACGACGAGGCCGGTCGACCTTCCGTACGCCTCGCCGGTCTCGCCGGCGACCACGTGGGCAGCACCCCGGGTGACCTGCGGGTCTCCCTGGCCCACACCCTCGGCGGTCGCGGCGCTCCGCCCGTCGGGATCGGCGTGGCGATCGCTGCGGACGGCGTCGACGTCGGCATCGATCTTGAACGCGTCACCGAACGGGCCGACACCTTCGCCTCGGTCGCCATGACCGAGGCCGAGCAGAGGCTCTTCGCCCAGGTCTTCGGCCATCTCTCCGGTCGCGACCGGGACCGCGAGCTGACCCGCTGGTGGACAGCGAAGGAAGCGGTCGCCAAGGCGGCGGGTACCGGCCTCCAGGGTCGCCCCCGCGACTTCGAGGTGATCGACGTACGCCACCCCGGCAGCCCCCTGCACAGCGGTCACGACGGTCCTGACCTGCAGATCCGTGAGCGGTGGGTCGCCACCGCGAGCATCCACCCGCCGACCACACCGTCATCCACCACCCAGTCCTCCACCGCCCAACCCCCCGCAGCATCCGTCACCAGCACCACCCACACGGCGTCACCTGACGTCGCCGCACTAGAGGAGTACGTCGTTGCCTGGACAGATCTCGACCCCCGCCATGGCTGAGTCAGCCACCCCGGCCGGGGACGCACCCGTGATCACGCCCGAAGCGGTCCTCGCCCAGCTCGAGCAGATCCTGCTCGAGGTCGTCGGTGACGACCTCCTGATGGACGGACCCCTGGTCATGGAGACCTCCTTCAGCGACGACCTGCAGCTCGAGAGCATCGAGTTCGTGGCGCTGGCCGAGGAGCTCCTCAACACCTACGGCGAGAAGGTCGACTTCGTCAGCTGGATGTCGGGCATGGAGCTCGACCAGGTGGTCAACCTGACCGCCGGCGAGGTCGTCGGTTTCGTCGTCTCGTCGCTCGAGGAAGAGTCCTGAGATGCCCTACATCCAGTCCAACGGACTGAAGTTCCACGTGCAGGTCCTGGGCGGCGGCACCGACGACTCCGGCGCCAAGCGGCCCAAGGTTGTGATGCTCCACGGCCTGGTCATCGACAACCTGTCGAGCTGGTTCTACACGCTGGGCCACCCCATGGCGCAGCAGGTGGACGCGCACCTGGTCGACCTGCGCGGCCACGGACGTACGGAGATCGCCGAGGACGGCTATCACGTCGTCGACCACGTCCAGGACCTGCTGGGGCTGCTCGAGGCGTGGGAGATCGACGAACCGGTGCACTTCTTCGGCAACTCGTTCGGCTGCGTCGTCGGCCTCGCGCTGGCCCGGGAGTATCCGGAGAAGGTCGCCAGCCTCTTCCTGATCGAGGCGCACTTCTCGACCCCCGGCTGGGGCGAGAAGATGGCGGGCACCCTGGCCCTGGCCGCCTTCGGGCTCGACGAGGTCGCCGTACGCGAGTACCTCGCCACCGAGGCCGACCGCAAGACCTCGCGTCTGGCCAAGCGGACCGAGAAGCTCTTCTTCGGCACGTCGCTGATCGAGGACCTCAAGACCGAGACGCCGATCGACTGGCTCGACGAGATCAAGTGCCCGGTCTTCGCGATCTACGGCTCGCAGTCCGACATCCTGGACCGGGCCCACGAGCTCGAGGAGAAGGTGCCGGAGTGCACCCTGGAGATCGTCGCCAACGCCTCGCACTCGCTGCTCATCGAGAACGCCGCGCTGATCAAGGCGCGTGCGTTTGCCTGGCTCAACACCCACGCCGGCACCGACTACGTCGTCGAGGACATCCCCGTCTCCAGCCGTGAGGGTGCTCTCGGCACGATGGGGGCACCCGACGCCCTGGAGGTGCTCAACCAGATGGCCGCGGAGAACAGGCACCTGCTCGACGAGAACGCCATCCCCACGCGCCGCGTGGTCTGAGCGATGGCCCGCTTCCTCTTCGTCGTGCCGCCCTTCGCGGGCCACGTCAACCCGACGATCCCGGTCGCTGCCGAGCTGGAGCGACGGGGTCACGAGGTCGCGTGGGCGGGGCTGCCGGGGCAGCTCCAGGCGATGCTCCCCGAGTGGGGCCGGTTCATCCCGGCTGGCTCCGAGGAGTGGGCCGCGGTGGTGGCCGAGCGCAACGTGCTGCGCTCTGACCTGCGCGGCGCGGCGGCGTACAAGTTCCTCATGGAGGAGGCACTGATCCCGATGTGCCACGTGATGGTCGACGGTGTCGACGAGGCCGTCACCGAGTTCGAGCCCGACGTCCTGGTCGTCGACCAGCAGACCTGGGCCGGCGCGGTGGTGGCCCGTCGTCGTGGGATCCCGTGGGTGACGTCGGCAACCACGTCCGCCGAGATGGTCGACCCGCTCGCGGGCTTGCCGAAGGTCGCGGAGGCCTTCCATCGCACCCGGGTCGAGCTGCAGGTCGAGTTCGGGGTGCCGCGCGAGATCGCCGAGGTGGGCGACGTACGCCTGTCCGACCACCTGGTGCTCGCCTACACGTCGAGCGCGCTGGTCGGCGACGGCCTGGAGAGCGTCAGCGACGCCTCACCGGTCGCCTACGTCGGCCCGTCCGGCCTGGACCGCGACGAGGTCGATGACTTCGACTGGGAGCTCGTCGACCCCGAGCTGCCGCTGGTGCTCGTCTCCCTCGGGACGCTCAGCGCCGGAGCCTCGGCGCGGTTCTGGCCGGTGGCGGCCGAGGCATTCCGGGGCCAGCCGTGGCAGGGCATCTTCGTGGCGCCCGCCGAGTTGGTGCCGGACCCGCCGGCCAACGTGATCGTGCGCGACCGAGTGCCCCAGTTGTCCGTGCTGAAGCGGGCTTCGGCCGTGGTCTCCCACGCGGGTCACAACACGGTCTGCGAATCACTCTCCAACGGTCTCCCGATGGTGTTGGCCCCGATCCGCGACGACCAGCCGGTGATCGCCGACCAGGTCGTACGCACCGGGGCCGGCGTGCGGGTGAAGTTCGCCCGCGTGAAGCCGGAAGGGCTGCAGGCAGCCATCGAGTTGGCGTTGCACGACGAGGACCTGCGTGCCGGTGCGAAGGCGATGGCGACGGACCTCGCGTCGTGCGGCGGTGCGACCGCGGCGGCGGATGCGTTGCTGGGGTTGCTGGCCCCGATCGAAGTCTCGTAACTGAACGTAGGAAAGCAGCGCAAAGGGCCCGATCAAGCGCTGATCGGGCCCTTTCCTACGTTCAGTTACGACTCAGTCAAGTACGACCGAGTCAGATGCGCTCGAGCAGGAAGATCGGGATCTCTCGGTCCGTCTTCTTCTGGTACTCGCCGTAGGTGGCCCACGTCTTGACCGCGTGCTCCCACCAGTCGGCACGCTCGTCGCCACTGAGGAGGCGGGCGCGGTAGCTGTGCGGCTCCGGACCGTCCTGCAGGTCCACCTCGGGGTGGGCCACGAAGTTGTCGTGCCAGGCGGGGTTCTTGGGGCCACCGCCGTAGGAGGCCACGGCGAGGTACTTGCCGTCGCGCTCGACTCGCATCACCGGGTTCTTGCGGAGCTTGCCCGAAGTCGACCCGACCGAGGTGATGACCACGATCTTGTCGTCGCTGCCGGGGAGCGTGTTGGCGCGCTCCCCGCCGGAGGCTTCGTACTCCGCGACCTGGTCGCGGACCCACTCGGCGTTGGACGGGACGTATTCACCTTGAAGAGCCATGGGGGCACAACGTCGTGGTCCGACTCCGCATTCCTGCCCCTCGCCGGACGTCATCACCAACGGTCGCTCCGGCGACCAGTCCTGATGACGTCCCGAGTGGCGCGCCGCGGGACGTCATCATCAACGGTCGTCCCGGCGACCAGTCCTGATGACGTCCCGAGGGGGTGGACCGATAGCCTGCGGTCCATGAGTGCGATCGATGGCGTCAGCGAGATCTTCGACCCGAGCGACTGGGACGAGGTCCCCGGTTTCGACAACCTGACCGACCTCACCTACCACCGCGCGAAGGCCCACGGCACGGTGCGGATCGCCTTCGACCGCCCCGACGTGCTCAACGCCTTCCGCCCCCACACGGTCGACGAGTTGCTGCGTACGCTCGAGCACGCGCGCCAGGCCGCCGACGTCGGCTGCGTGATCCTCACCGGCAACGGCCCGAGCGCAAAGAGCGGCAAGTGGTCCTTCTGCTCCGGCGGCGACCAGCGGATCCGCGGCAAGGCCGGCTACCAGTACGAGGACAAGTCGATCGGCGCCGACGACACCGGCGCCGAGGAGCCCAGCGTCATCGACAAGGCCAGGCTGGCCCGGCTGCACATCCTCGAGTGCCAGCGCCTGATCCGCTTCATGCCCAAGGTCGTCATCTGCGTCGTGCCCGGGTGGGCCGCCGGCGGTGGCCATTCGCTGCACGCGGTCGCCGACCTGACCCTGGCCAGCCGCGAGCACGCCAAGTTCAAGCAGACCGACGCCGACGTCGGTTCCTTCGACGGTGGCTACGGCTCGGCCTACCTCGCCCGCCAGGTCGGTCAGAAGTTCGCCCGCGAGATCTTCTTCCTCGGCGAGGAGTACTCAGCCGACGAGATGTTTGCGATGGGCGCCGTCAACCGGGTCGTGGAGCACGCCCAGCTCGAGAAGGTGGCGCTGGACTGGGGCCGCAAGATCAACGGCAAGTCCCCGACCGCGCAACGGATGCTGAAGTACTCCTTCAACCTCCTCGACGACGGCCTCGTGGGTCAGCAACTCTTCGCCGGTGAGACCACGCGTCTGGCGTACATGACGGACGAGGCACAGGAGGGTCGCGACCAGTTCCTGGAGAAGCGTGAGCCCGACTGGAGCCCGTACCCCTGGTACTACTGAGCCTTCATCGCGTGTTCGCCACCTCAGCGAGGGCTCCTCGTACGCGGCGCTCACGACAGGTCGGTTTGACTCACGCTGCGCCGAAGTGAAACACCGGCAGGGGTGCGGTGCTTGTCATGATTCGTGACGACAACGACCTCCACCCGGACTCCGCCTGCGGCAACCCGACCCAGTCCTGACGCTGATGCGTCTCCGATCGAGCTCCGACTGCTCCTGTTGCTGGCGTTCATCGCCGGGGCTTCCCCACTCGCGATCGACCTCTATCTAGCGAGTTTTCCCGCGATCCAGCGCGACCTGGCGACCACGCCGGGCATGGTTCAGCTGACGCTGACGTCATACCTGATCGGGATCTCGATCGGTCAACCGATGTGGGGTCCGCTCTCGGACCGGTTCGGGCGCCGCCCGACACTGTTGGTCAGCAACGCGATCACGGTCGCATCGTCGTTTCTCGTGGTGCTGGCGCCCACGATCGAGGTGCTGATCGCCGCGAGGTTCGTCCAGGCGCTCTCGGCCGCTTCCGGAATGGTCATCGCCCGCGCGATGGTCGCCGACCTGGCGCAGGGGTACGCCGGTGTGCGTGCGCTCGCGTTGATGATGACGATCCACGGTCTGACGCCCGTCGTCGCGCCGGCCATCGGCGGTGCCCTGGCGACATTCGTGCCGTGGCGGGGGGTGCTCGCCGTGCTCACCGCGGTGGTGGCTGTGCAACTGCTCGTGACGATCGCGCTGATTCCCGAGACGCTGCCGCAGCAGCGGAGAACCAGACGCGTCCACTTCGGCGACCTGGGGCGTGTGCTCACCCGGCCGGCGTACGTCGCCTACGCCCTCACGCTCGGCTTCGGTGTCGCCACGATGATGGCCTACATCGCGAGCTCCTCGTTCGTCTACCAGGACGTCCTCGGTTTCGGGCCGATGACCTTCGGCATCACCTTCACCGTCAACGCTCTCGGCATGGTCGCCGGCGGCCTGCTCTCCGCGCGACTGGCACGCCGGCACGTGCACCCCGCGCGGACCGTCGGTCTAGCACTCCCCGGCGCCGCGACCTGCTGCCTGTTCGTGGTTGCCGCGGCGCTCTCGCCCTGGCCTGTGCTGCTCGTCGTGCCGATGTTCGCCACCACGTTCTTCTGCAATCTCGTGATCGGCAACTGCATGGGCCTGGCCATGCAGCAGGCCCGCGAGATGCCTGGCGTCGGCTCGGCGATGCTCGGGTTGTTCATGTTCGGGATCAGCGCAGTCGTCACCCCCGTCGCCGGCCTGGTCGGTGGCGTCGCCTCCGCGGTCCCGATGGGGGTCGTGATGACGGTGATGGCGGTGTGCGCGAGCGCGTCGTTCGTGGTCGGGCGGCGCATGGTCGCGCGAGATCCTGCCAGTGAGGACGCGTTCGACCGGGGAATCTGATCATCGTGAGCAGAACCCCACCGTTAAAGTCTAGTAACTTTATTGTATTAATCGAGAACGGCTCCTGCCGTCCCTTGCCCGGCCCGTCAGCACCACCGCACCACAGGAGAGACGAGTTCATGAAGATTGCCAGCACCGGCTTCCGCCGGCCGATCGCCCTTGTCACCACCGTCCTCGTCGCCGTGGCCGGGATGAGCGCCTGCGGATCGGCAGCCGGGGGCGGCGCCGGAGGCGACGAGCAGACCACCATCCGCTACCAGAGCTACGCCGGCGCGGTGGACGCGTTCCTGCTCGCCGACGCACTCGGCGAATTCGAAGGCCTCACCCTGGAGCGGGTCGGTGACGTCACGGGCGGCCCACAGGCGCTCCAGGCGCTGGCCTCCAAGCAGACCGACATCGGCGGCTCAGCGTTCTACGGCGCCATCGCCCAACTCGTCGGCACCGGCGCACCGATCAAGGCGGTCGTGCCGTTCTACGGCTCCAACGAGAAGAGCAACTCAAAGGTCGTCGCGCTCAAGGACTCGGGTATCGAGTCGGCCGAGGACCTGGTCGGCAAGAAGGTCGCGGTCAACACCCTCGGCGCCAACAGCGAGGCCGTACTCGACACGTGGTTCGACCAGGAGGGCCTGAGCGACGAGGAGAAGGACCGGATCACTCTGGTGCCGCTGCCGCCGCTCAACACCCCCGAGGCGCTCGGCAAGGGACAGGTCGACGCCGCGGTCGTGTCGTTCATCGGCTTCAAGACGACGGCCGCGAAGTACGACGTTGTGGAGTTGACCAATGACGTCGACGTCGTCGGGGAGCCCTACGCGGGGGGTGGACTGACCCTGCGCAACGAGTTCATCGAGCGCAACCCCAACACCACCAAGCAGTTGGTCGAGGGGGTCGTGACGGCCATCGAGTTCATCGAGACGCACACGACCCAGGAGCTCTTCGACATCTACTTCCCCTACCTCGAGGAGGAGGGTTTCGCCGACTACATCCCCGCGATCGAGGCGAACTTTCCGGGCACCCTGGGCATCGACGCCGAGCCCGTCATCGCCGACGAGGACATCCAGCGCTGGGTCGACTGGCTCGACGACCGAGGCGACATAGACGGCTCCGAACTCGATGTCAGCGACGTCTACACCAACGAGTTCAACCCGAACGCCTGACCTCGACCTCTCGAACGACCCGGGTGACGGCTGCTCCGCAAGCAGCTCGGCCGGCCGACCCCGGGGCCTCCAGCCATGCACCACTGACACATCGGAGAGCAGCATGAGTTCACGCATCGAACTGAGCCACGTCGGGCAGACCTTCTGGGTCCGCGGCGACGACGACAAGCGCCTGCGCGAGTTCGTCGCCCTCGACGACCTCAACCTGGATGTCGCTGCCGGCGAGTTCCTCACCGTCGTCGGCCCCTCCGGGTGCGGCAAGTCCACCGTCCTGGACCTCGTTGCCGGGCTCGCCAAGCCGAGCGTCGGCCGGCTCACCGCCGACGGCAAGCCGATCACCGGACCCGGTCTGGACCGCAGCGTGGTCTTCCAGCAGTACACGCTGCTGCCCTGGCGCACAGCCGCAGCCAACATCGAGTTCGCCCTCGAGGCCAAGGGCGGCATGACGCGAAAGCAGCGCGCCGAGCGGGCTCGCGACTACCTCGAGCTGGTGGGGCTGACCGAGTTCGCAAACCGCTACCCCCACGAGCTCTCGGGTGGCATGAAGCAGCGAGTCGCCATCGCCCGCAGCCTCTCCTACGAGCCCGAGGTGCTGCTCATGGACGAGCCGTTCGGCGCACTCGACGCCCAGACCCGGGAGCGGCTCCAGGAGGAGCTGATCCGCATCTGGCGGCGTACGGACACGACGGTCATCTTCATCACCCATGACATCGACGAGGCCGTGTTCCTCGGACAGCGGGTGGCCGTGATGAGCGCCCGGCCGGGGCGGATCAAGGAAGTCATCGACATCAACATCAACCGCGACCCCAGCGGCGAGACCGACGTACGCGCCTCACGCGAGTTCGCCGCCTACCGGCACCACATCTGGTCGCTGCTGCGCCAACTGCACCACGCGCCGGACGACACCACGACCCCTCAGGAGCTCGCCCATGTCTAGCCTGATCGCCGAGAAGACCGAGGCGCGCCCCAACCCCCGCCAGGAGGAGTCCGCCAAGGCCAAGGGGGTCTCGCTGAAGAGACGGCGAACGGTGACGCTCTCCCGCGGTTTTGCCGGGCTCCTGGCGCTGGCCCTGACGTGGGAGCTGGCCCCCCGGCTCGGGCTCGTCGACTCCTACTTCATCCCACCGCTGCACATCGTCCTGCAGGAGTGGTGGTCGATGCTGGTCGACGGTGAGCTGTGGAAGCACGTCCGGGCCAGTCTGGTGCGCTCGGTCGTCGGCTTCGGGCTGGCGATCGCCATTGCGATCCCGCTGGGTGCGGCGATCGCGTGGTACCGCCCGGTCCGCGAGTTCTTCACACCGGTGCTGGAGATCTTCCGCAACACCGCAGCCCTGGCGCTCCTGCCGGTCTTCATGCTGGTGCTCGGCATCGGGGAGACCTCGAAGATCGCGATCGTTCTCTACGCCTGCTTCTTCCCGATCCTGCTCTCGACGGTCACCGGAGTGGCGAACGTCGATCCCCAGCTGTTGCGATCAGCCCAGGTGCTCGGGCTCTCCCCGGTGTCGACCTTCCGCAAGGTGGTCTTCCCCGCGGCGATCCCGACCATCTTCACGGGGGTGAGGATCTCCGGTGCCGCCGCGATCCTCGTACTCATCGCTGCCGAGATGATCGGTGCGACCGCTGGTCTGGGCTTCCTCATCAACTACGCCCAGTACAACTTCCTGATCCCGAAGATGTACGCCGCGATCATCACCACCTCTGCGCTCGGCGTCGCCGTCAACTACGGACTGGTCGCCCTCGAACGCCGGTTCTCGCGCTGGCGTCCGGAGTGATCCCGACGCGCCCGAGCGCCCTCGCCCGCCACACCTCCCTCTGATCCAGCCAGGAGACATCCATGTCCGACCGACAGCTCAGCCTCAACGCCTTCCTCCACGACACCGGTCACCACGAGGCTTCGTGGCGCCACCCGGACTCCTCGGTCGAGCGCGCCCACGACATCGACTTCTACATCGAGCTCGCCCAGAAGGCGGAGGCGGCCAAGTTCGACGGCATCTTCTTCGCCGACATCCCGGGGCTGTGGGCCGCGACGCCGTTCCGCCCGACTGCCCACCTCGAGCCGATCACCCGGCTCGCGGCGATCGCGGCGCGGACGGAGCGCATCGGTCTCATCGCGACAGCGTCCACGACGTTCTACGAGCCCTACAACCTGGCTCGGCTCTTCTCCGGTCTCGACACCCTGTCGCGTGGACGGGCCGGCTGGAACATCGTGACCACCCAGTCCGAGGCGGTGGCACGCAACTTCAGCCTCAAGGAGCTCCCCGGCTCCGAGGAACGCTACGTGCGGGCACAGGAGTTCCTGGACGTGGTCACCAAACTGTGGGACAGCTGGGAGGACGACGCGGTCCTCGCCGACCGGGAGTCGGGTCACTACTTCGACCCGGACAAGGTGCATGCGATCAAGCACGTCGGCAAGCACTTCCAGGTCGAGGGCGCGCTCGCTGCACCGCGCTCACCACAGGGGCGTCCGGTCTACGTGCAGGCCGGCTCGTCCAACGATGGCCGGGTCTTCGCCGCTCGCAACGCAGAGGCGATCTTCACCGCCCACCAGACCCTGGGTGACGCGAAGGCGTTCCACGACGACATCAAGACCCGCGCCCGCCAGTTCGGGCGCAACCCCGACCACGTGAAGATCCTGCCCGGCATCAGCCCGTTCCTGGGTGACACCGAGTCCGAGGCCAAGGACCTCCAGCAGTACGTCAACTCCCTCACCGTGCCGGCGTACGGGCTGGGGCAGCTCGAAGGACTGGCTGGCATCTCGCTGCGCCATCTCGAGCTCGACGAGGTGGTCCCCACCGAGTTCTTCGCGGGCAGCGGCAACGTGCTCGACAACAACCGCAGCCGCCTCCAGGTCGTCGCCAACATCGTCGAGCGAGACCGGCCCACCCTGCGCCAACTGCTGCACCGGCTCGCCGGCGCTCGTGGGCACAACGTGGTGGCCGGCACACCCCTGCAGGTCGCCGACATCATCAGCGACTGGTTCCACGGTGGCGCCGCAGACGGCTTCAACGTCATGCCGCCGCTCTACCCGCAGCTGCTGGACGCGTTCACCGAGCAGGTCGTGCCGATCCTCCAGGACCGCGGCATCTTCCGGACCGAGTACGCCGGGAGCACCCTGCGCGAGCACTACGGCCTGCCCCGTCCCGATTCCATCTACAGCGACGCGGGCGGCCCGGCGGCCACCGTCGCCAGCGCCTGAGGAGCCCCGGGTCATGACACAGAAGCAGCTCCACCTCAACGCCTTCCTCATGGAAGCGGGCCACCACGAGGCGTCCTGGCGGTTGCCCGACATCGACCCCGGTGCGGCGCTGGACGTCCAGCACTTCGTCCGGCTCGCGCAGATCGCCGAGGCCGCCAAGTTCGACTCCATCTTCCTGGCCGACGGATCGGTCGCGACGGGCACCGGTGAATTCCGGGCCTCGGGACAGTTCGAGCCGTTGACCATCCTGACCGCCGTGGCGGGGGCGACCGAGCGAATCGGCCTGATCGCGACCGCGTCGACGACCTACAACGAGCCCTATGCGCTGGCGCGACGGTTCGCGTCGGTGGATCACGTCTCCCGAGGACGCGCCGGATGGAACATCGTCACCTCCGCCACCCAGGAGGAGGCGGCCAACTTCTCCCTCGCCGAGCGACCGCTCCAGGCCACCCGCTATCAGCGGGCCGACGAGTTCCTGGACGTGGCAAAGAAGCTCTGGGACTCGTGGGGGGACGGGCACTTCCTGGGCGACCAAGAAGGTGGCCGCTGGGGTGACCCCGCCCAGCTGCGGGCGATCGACCACGTCGGTACGCACTTCCGGGTGGCCGGCCCCCTCAACGTCCCGCGGCCCGTCCAGGGTCACCCTCTCCTGGTGCAGGCAGGAGCGTCCGAGCAGGGCAAGGCGTTTGCCGCCAGGCATGCCGAGGCGATCTTCGTTGCGCACCAGACCTTGGAGCAGGCGCAGGGCTTCTACGCCGACATCAAGCGGCGAGTCGCGGCCGAGGGACGCAACCCCGACCACGTGCTCGTGCTCCCCGGCCTGGTGCCGATCATCGGCGCCACGGAGGCCGAAGCGACCGCGAAGGCCCAGCAGCTGGAGGATCTGCGGATCCCGGCGTACGGCCTACGGCAACTGGCGACGTACCTCGAGATCGACGAGGCAACCATCGATCTCGACGCACCTCTCCCGCGTGAGGTCGTCGAGCAGGAGGTCCGTGAAGGCTTCGACTCCCGCGCCCGCCTGGTCATCGACCTGGCTCAGCGGGAGAACCTGACGGTTCGCCAGCTGCTCAGCCGCCTCGGAGGCGGGCGCGGCCACAACGTCACCATCGGGACGCCCGAGCAGATCGCGGACCAGATGGAGACCTGGTTCGTCCAGGGCGCGGCCGACGGCTTCAACGTCATGGGTGCCTCGCTGCCCTCGGGGCTGGAGACGTTCGTCGAGACGGTCGTGCCCATCCTGCGCGCTCGTGGGCTCTTCCGAAGCGAGTACACCGGCAGCACCCTGCGCGAGCACTACGGACTCCCTCGGCCGGCCAACCAGTTCGACGTCGAGGTGGCCGGTGTCTGATCTCCCTGCCGTCCCTACAACCGTCGCCGTCGTGGTCGGCAACCCGAAGGCCGCGTCGCGCACGCTGGAGGCCGCCACCTACGTGGCACGCGAGCTTGCCGGGCGCGAGCCGGACCTCGTCGTCGACCTCGCCACGCTCGGCGCGGCCGTGCTCGACTGGTCCGATCCCGACGTCGCCCGGCTCGTCGGGCAGGTGGGCAAGGCCGGTCTCGTCGTGGTCGCCTCGCCGACCTACAAGGGCGCCTACACCGGACTGCTGAAGCTCTTCCTCGACCGATTCGACAGCGACACAGGGCTGACAGGTGTCGCCGTCCCTCTCCTGCTCGGGGGGTCTCCGGCGCACTCGATGGCCCCCGAGCACACGTTGCGACCGGTGCTCACCGAGCTCGGCGCGACCGTGCCCGGCCGGGGTCTCTTCGTGATCGACAAGCAGTACGACGACCCAACCGCCTACGCCGAGTGGCTCAGCGTCACGCGGCCGATCGTGACATCGCTACTCACCCAGGAGAGCTCATGACCAGCACGTTCCGGACCAACCAGGACCTCGACCCGGTGCGACTGCGCGAAGCGTTCGGATCCTTCCCGACCGGGGTCGTCGCGGTGGCCGCCGAGGTCGACGGCCAACTGCTGGGCCTGGCGGCGAGCAGTTTCACCAGCGTCAGCCTGGACCCGCCGTTGGTGTCCATCAGCCTCGCCGCCACCTCCAAGACCTGGCCGGACCTACGGCGAGCCACGCACCTCGGACTGACCGTCCTGGCCGACACCCACGGCCCGCTGTGCCGCCAGCTCGCGGGACCTGTCGACGAGCGGTTCGCCGGGGTCGCGCACACGGTCACGACGGAGGGCGCTGTGATCATCGACGACGGGCTCGCGGCATTCGACACGACGGTCCACCGGGAGGTCGACGCCGGCGACCACGTTCTCGTGCTGCTGGAGCTGCACGCAGTCGAGCACGGCAGCCTTGCGTTGTCGCCGCTGGTGTTCCATCGCAGTCAGTTCGGGAGCCTCGCGCCGGCGCTGTGACCGGGACTGCGTCTCCCCGGGGCCTCTCCTGTCAACGCCTGGCAGCGAGGGGCTCCGGCGTCACCGTGCCAATCCCCAACGGGTCGTCGTACACCGGGCCGAGGGCGATGGTGCAGGCCGCGATGGCCTGGATCCCCGCACCGAAGCGGGTGAACGACAGCGGCACGTCCCCCAGTGCGGTCGCGCCGTGGAACGCCTGGCGGATGTCGTCGAGGACCGCTTCGCACCCCGTGAACGCCTGGCCGACCAGGACCACCCGGTCAGGGGCGACCATGTCGCGGACCACGGCGGCCACCTCCCCCAGGGTCCTTGCCCGCGAGCGCACCAGCGCGCCGATGGCGGGTTGACCCACGCGGGCGTAGACCTCCTCGATGGACTGCTCGTCGAGCAGACCCGTTGCGACGGCCGCCGCAACAGTCGCCGCATCACCGGCCGTGGCCTCCAGGCAGCCGGTACGACCGCAGAAGCACTCGACCGTCGACCGGGTCGGGAAATGCGTGAGGCTGCCGACCCGCGAGATCTCGGTCTGCACGCCCTTGTCCACCGCGACCGCGAATCCGACCGTGTCGCGGGCGTAGACATAGAGCGTCACGCCCGGCGTCCCGGTCCGACGGTGCAGGAACTCGCTGGCCACGACCGCTGCGATGTGGTCGGCCGTCGCGACCACCAGGCCGGTGAGCTCCTGCAGCTCGGCACCGAGTTGCTCCCGGCCCAGCTGCAGCTCACGGAACGGCGCCACCAGTCCGACCGAGAGCGGCACACGGCCAGGGCTGCGACCGAGAAGGCCAGCCGCTGTACGGCTGAGCTCGGCGACGTCGGGCCTCTCGCCGGAGCGCCGCTCCAGCGTCTGGTGTGCCACCACCTTGCCGGTCAGGTCTGCGAGGGCGACCGTCGCGATCCGCCTCCCGACGTGCACGCCGATCGTGACGAATCGGTCGGGATTGATCTCCACGGGCATGCCCGGGCGCCCCACGCCGCCCAGCCGCGTCCGGTCGGGCCGCTGGCGCAGGATCCCGACCTCGATCAGTTGGCCGACCGTGCGGCCGACCGTTGCGACGCTCAGTGAGGTGCGCGAGGCGATCTCGTCGCGATGCATGACTCCCCCGGCACGGACCTGTTCGAGCACCTGGGCGGCCGCCGAGCCCAGCCGGCCACGGGAAACGGTGATCGTCGGTGACGTCTGCACGGACACCTGCCTTTCTGTCGAGACGGCCGCCGGGCTGCGCCGGGGAAGGGGCCTTCAGGACTGATAGTCTCCTAATCTAGTAGAGATACAACAGAAAGCAGGTCTTCCATGGACGGGACACGTCACAGGCCACGCGTCGTGATAGTTGGCGCGGGAGCAGCAGGCGCTCTGACTGCCCTGCACCTCACCCGCGAGGCGAGTCGCCGTGCGACGCCGTTGGAGATCGTCCTGGTGGACCCGTCCGACCGCTGGGCGCGCGGCACCGCGTTCGGGACCACCGACGAACAACACCTGCTCAACGTCCCGGCCGCAGGCATGAGTGCACTGCCCCAGGACCCCAGCCACTTCGTCTCGTGGCGTCGCAGGCGCGGACAGAGTGGCGATGCCTACAGCTTCGCGCCCCGCCGCGAGTTCGCGCGGTACCTCGACGAGACGTTGTCCGAGGCCGTGGTGCAGGCGGGCCGCGACCTGTCGGTGGAGCACCGTCGTACGCGCGTGGTCTCCTGTCACCGCGTGGCGCAGCGTTCCGGCCCGGCAGTGGTCACGACGGTCGAGGGCGATGACCTCACCGCCGACGCCGTGGTCATCGCCGCCGGCCTGCCCGCGGCCGGCCACGACTGGGCACCCGAGGCCCTCCGCCGCTCCGCGTTCTTCGTGCCCGACCCGTGGGCGTCCGGGGCTCTCGACGTCGTGCGGCGCGATCGTGTCGGTCCCGGCGACGTCCTCCTCGTGGGCACCGGTCTGACCATGGTCGACGTCGCCCTCACCCTCGCCGGCCCTGACCTCGCTGGCCCCGGCCACACCGACGGCACCGGCCGCGGGGACCGCGTGGTGCGCGCCATCTCGCGCAACGGTCGCGTTCCGGCCACCCACGCGCCGACCCTCAAGCCGGCTGCGATCCCTGAGATCGGTGACTGGGGACGCACCCTGGAGGAGTTTCGCGAGCGCACCGCCGAGCACATCGAGTTGGTCCAACGCGTCACCGGCGACTGGCGTCCGGCCCTCGACGGGCTGCGCATCCAGGTCGCCCACCTGTGGGCACGGCTGAGTGAGAGCGATCGCGAGCGTTTCCTCGCCGAGGACGCCGGGCGCTGGAACGTCGTCCGCCACCGGATGCCCCCCTCCAGCCGCGTCGTGCTCCGAGAGCTCCAGAGCGCCGGACGGCTCGCCATGGGTGTGGGTCAGGTGCGCGAGGCCCTGCCGCTCCCCCGTGGCGGCCTGCGGGTCACCCTCACGGACGGCACGACCCACGACGTCGGATGGGTGGTCAACTGCACCGGTCCGCGTCACGACGTCCGCACCCTCGGCAACCCGCTGCTCGACGACCTGCTCCGGCCACGTGAGTCCGGCGCGCTCGCGACCGTCGCGACCGCCGGCATGGGCGTGAAGACAGTGAACGGTCGGCTCGTCGATGAGCACGGCTCGACGGCCGCGCCGCTGTGGACGCTGGGCGGTCTCCGGCGGGGCGAGCTGTGGGAGTCGACCGCCGTGCCCGAGATCCGTACGCAGGCCCTCGCGTTGGCCACCGACGTGCTCGATGCCGTCGCCCCTCTGCCACGACGTCTGGAGGACGGCCGTCTGGTCCCCGGCACCCATCCGGTGGCCCGGCCCCGTGACCCGCTCGGCCTGCCGCTCTCGACCACCTCCGAGGCTGCGGCGCTCTACAACCAGGGACTGGAGCGAGTGATGCTTCTGCAGGGCGGAGGCGAGGCGCTGATGCGGCGAGCGACCGAGTTGGACCCGGACTTTGCGCTCGCCCACGCGGCGCTGGCGATGCTCGGCCATGAGGCAGGAGCCGCGGGCGACGTACGCGCGTCGCTGGCGTCCGCCCGGGATGCCATCACCCGGCGCGGGGACGAGCGTGAGCGGAGCCTCGTCGACGTCGTCGCTCGTCGGGTCGCAGACGCGCGCAACTCCGGCGCACAGGCGCTCCTGCGCCACATTGAGGACCACCCACGCGACGTGCTCGCCGTCTCGGCAGCCGTCCCCACCATCGCGTTCTCGGGGATCATCGACGTGCAGCAGGACGCGTGGAGTCTGGTCGAGCGGCTCGCGCCCTCCTACGGCGACCACTGGTGGTTCATCTCGCTGCTCGCCTTCACCCGGCAGGATCAGGGTCGGTTCGACGAGGCCGGTCTGCTGGCCGAGAGTGCGCTGTCGTGCGAGCCGGCGTCGGGCCATGCGGTGCACGCGCTGACCCACGTGCTCTACGAGACCGGGAGGCACGAGACCGGGCGTGAATGGCTTGACCACTGGGTTGCCGAGAGCGGCCGGTCGGCCAGCCACCGCGCGCACTTCTCGTGGCACGCGGCCCTGCACGAACTCGCCCTGGGCAACACCGAGGCAGTACGCAGGCGCTACTACTCCCAACTCGCCCCGCCAGCCGTGTGCGGGGTGAGGGCGCTCGTCGACTCGGCCTCGCTGTTGTGGCGCTGGCGGGTGACCACGACGGACTGGTTCGACGCCGAGTCGGCACCCCCGCCGGTCGCACCCGTACTGAACGCCGTCGATGAGGCTTTGCTGGACGACCCTGCCACCCCCTTCGTAGCCCTCCACGCCGCCATCGCCCACGCCGCCTCCGGCGACCTCGGTCGCCTCGGCCGGCTCGCAGCGCGCTGCCGGGCCACCGACGATGCGCCGACCCGCGAGGTCGTCGCCCCGGTGTGCGATGCGCTCATCGCCGCCGGTGAGGAGCGTTGGTCGGACGCGGTCGGCGGACTGGAGTCAGCGACGCACCGGCTCGTCACTGTCGGCGGATCAGCCGCCCAACGGGAGATCATCGAGGAGACCCTGGTTCTCGCGCTCACCCGCAGCGGACGCAACACCCAGGCGTCAGCGCTCCTCGAGGCCCGCCTCGACCGGCGACCCTCGCCATTGGATGCGCGACGGCGCATCGTCCTCGAACAGTCGGCTCGACCCGTCCATGAGGCGGCCGGTCAGCGTGCCGGGGTGACCTGGCGGGCACGGTAGGTTCCACCCGTGGTGACAGATCTCGTCCTGGCATTTGCTGCCGGGCTCGTGATCGCGACGCTCACTGCCCCGGTGGGTGTCTCGGGGGCCGTCTTCATGTTGCCCATCCAACTGACCGTCCTCTCCGTACCGAACCCGGCCGTGACGGCGACGAACCTGCTCTACAACGTGATCGCGAGCCCCGGAGCCCTGTTCCGGTACCGGCGCAGTGGACGCGTGTCTGGGCCCCTGACCCGGCTGTTGCTCGCGGGGACGGTGCCCGGTGTCGTGGCGGGGGCAGTCGTCCGAGTGTTCCTGTTGCCCGGACCCAGAGCCTTTCGGGTCATTGCTGGGCTGATCCTGCTGTCGCTCGGCCTGTGGTTGGTCTGGCGGACCAGGTCGCGCCGCCGGCCGCGCCACCCACTGACGAGGCGCGCCGTGTTCGCACTGTCCCTCGCGGTGGGCGTGGTCGGTGGGGTCTACGGGATCGGCGGCGGTTCCATCCTGAGCCCTCTCCTGGTCGGTTCCGGGATGACCGTTGCGGTGGTGGCACCAGCGGCCCTGGCCTCGACCTTTCTCACCTCCGTCATCGGAGCGTGCACCTTCGCCGTGCTGGCACTCCTCACCGACGGCACCATCGCGCCCTACTGGGAGATCGGGGTCGCCTGCGGACTCGGAGGTCTGGTCGGCGGCTACCTGGGCGCCCGCCTTCAGCCCCGCCTGCCGGAGCGGACTCTGCGCCTTCTGCTGGGGTGCATGGCGATCAGCATCGGCGTGCTGTACCTCGTTCAAGGGATCGCTTGAGCTGTGCGTCGCGGCAGATCAGGGCGTTCGACGGACCGGGCACCCAGGACGTAGCCTCGCGAGACGGAGCCGTCCAGGTTTCCTCTCAGAGAGATCCGCCATGAGTGGCCAGTCAGCGCAGCAGGGCACGACCCGGAAGTCCCACGCACCTCACCGGGGCTGGACGCAATGACTCTCCTGAGCCTCGGCGTGATCGGTTCGTCCTCGATGGAGAACGAGCGTCGACTTCCGCTCCATCCGGACCACATCCCCCTCCTGGACGCAGACCTGCGCGCCAAGATCACCCTGGAGCACGGTTACGCCGCCCGCTTCGGCGTCGCCGACGCTGAGCTGGCCGAGCACGTGGCCGGGTTCGGCTCCCGCGAGGAACTGCTGGCCGACTCCGACGTCGTCCTTCTCCCCAAGCCACAACACGCGGACGTCGCGGCGATGGGCACCGGCAACGTGTTGTGGGGCTGGCCGCACTGCGTCCAGGACCCCGAGCTCACCCAGCTCGCGATCGACCGCCAGCTGACCCTGATCGCCTTCGAGGCGATGAACCACTGGCGCAGCGACGGCGGCTTCGGCCTGCACGTGTTCCACAAGAACAACGAGCTCGCCGGCTACAGCTCGGTGCTGCACGCTCTCGAGCTGGCGGGCCTGACCGGGGACTATGGTCGCCGCCTCAGCGCCGTGGTGATCGGCTTCGGCGCCACCGCGCGAGGAGCCGTGACGGCGCTCAAGGCACACGGCGTGCACGACGTCGCGGTGCTCACCCACCGGGGCGTGACGGCCGTGGGTGCGCCGATCCACTCAGCGCTGATCCGGCAGTTCGACCATGACCCCGGCGACGAGAACCTGAGCCACGTGATCACCGACCGCGGACGCGAGCCGCTGGCGGCCTACCTCGCCGAGAACGACATCGTCGTCAACTGCACCCTGCAGGACACCGCGCACCCGCTCACGTACCTGGAGGACGATGACCTGGCCGCGTTCAGACCGGGCAGCCTCATCGTCGACGTCTCCTGCGACCGGGGCATGGGATTCAGCTGGGCACGCCCCACGACCTTCGACGAGCCGGCGTTCACCGTCGGCGACAACGTCCTCTACTACGCGGTGGACCACAGCCCTTCCTACCTGTGGAACTCCGCCACCTGGGAGAACAGCAACGCCCTCATTCCCTTCCTCCGTCCGGTGCTCGAGGGCCCGAGCGGCTGGAACAGCAACGAGACGCTCAGCCGAGCGATCGAGATCCGTGAGGGGCGCGTGGTCAACCCCGCGATCCTGGCCTTCCAGGGCCGCGCGGAGACCCCGCCGTACGCCTTGCTCTGATCCCACTCACCCCCGCCTGACGTCCTCCGGCCCCGAGTCCGACCCGATCCCGAACACGGTCAGCCCGGCCACCACGAAGGAGCCGAGGACCGAGCCTGCCAGCAGCAGCCAAGGCACGGGCAGCGGATCCACCAAGCCGAACGAGAGGTATGCATTGCCCCCGAACCATCCCACCAGCACCGCGCTCACGGTCCCGAGCAGCACCGGCACCACTGCCTCAAGGAACTGCGCGCGACGCAGGACGCCCGGCGAGGTCCCGAGAGCCCGGAGAGAGGCGTTCTCCTGGCGTCGAGCCGCCGCGCGGTCGACCAACGCCACCGTCACGGTGAACAGTCCCAGAACAAAGAGCACCGCGGCCAGGGCCCACATCAGGAACAACATGCTTTGGCCGAAGTCGTAGTCCGCAGTGTCGTACGCCGAGTAGCTCCAGATCCCGGCCTGGTCCAGCGTCGTCGTCAGGCCCCGACCCGGCGGCCCGTGCACGACCAACTGGCGATCAGTGGCGGCGACGACCTCACCGATCTCCGCCGCGTCCGGTGGGATGACGAGGTGCACGCCCCCCTCCACCCCCCAATCGTAGAGATCATCGGCGGGGACCGTCACCGCGTCAGAGAGGTCGAGGCCGGCTGAAGGGCCCTCACGGTTCGGCAGTTCGTCCGGCGGCTCCAGGTACGGCCCCTGCGGCTCGGTCAGGGCTGTGACGGTGCCGCTCTTCGCCGTCAGGAGATCGGGTCGCGAGTCCCCCACCAGCAGCCGTCCCTCGACGCAGTCCGGCACTCGCGCCCCCGCATCCTTCAGCTCCGCGCAGGTGGCGACGGCCGCCAGAATCGACTCGTCGTCCCGGTCCTGATCCTCAATCGTCACGAGGGTCATCGGCAGGGCGATCACTCGCTCCACGCCTGGAGTCTCGTTGAGGGTGGCGACGATCCCGGCCGCCTCTGCGGCGCTGGCAGAGACCTCAGCGACCTGTTCCTGACTGAAACTGCGCTCCGCCTCCTCGTACTGCGGAAGGTCCTGGAATGCGGCGATCACCCCCCGCGCCCCAGCGAGCACCACCAGCACCGCCATCAGGGTGGCGACCACGCGCAGCACCGACCCGGGCCGAGCTTGCAGCCGCCTGGTCGCGATCGTCGTCACCGGCCCGCGAGCCACCTTCACGCCCACGTCCGCGACGAGGCGTACAAGGACGGGCGCTGCCAGGAGCAGCCCGAACCCGGCGAGCGCGACACCGACGAGGATCACGTACGCCTGAGCGTCGCTGACGTAGTCGCCGAAGGTGTGGAGCACCGACCAGCCACAGACGGCCAGGCCGAGCAGCAGCGGCCCGAGGCGCCACAGTCCGGGGCGCCGCACGTCGTCGGTGCGACCGCGGTCGGACTCGACGCTCCGGTCGTTCTGGTCGGTGGGAGGCCAGGCAGCCACCAGGACCGCCACCACCAGCACGCCGAGGAGCACCCCCACCCAGCCATAGGTCGGGACCGTGAAGAGGTACGGGTTCCACGGCTGCCCGGTCACGTCAATCCGCTGCGTCAACCACCCGAGTCCCAGGTAGAGCGGAATCCCCAGCAGCACCCCCGTGGCGCTGGCGACTCCGACCTCCACCGCGGCGACGAGCCGGGTCCGTGCGGCGCTGAGGCCCAGACGGCGCAGGTTGGCGAGGCGCTCCTCGCGCCCCCGGGTCTGCAGGCGTGCCACAGTGGCCACCATCGCGACCACCGGCAATGCCACCATGAGCACCGCGCCGACGACGACGAAGCCGGCCTCGCTGTGGAAGGCTCCGGCACCGAGCAGCCGGTCCCGGGCGATGGCCCAGACCAGCAGCAGGGAGCCGCTCCCCAGCGCGCTCGCCACCGCCACCGCGACACTGCGCAGGCGCTGTTCGCGCGTACCCCAGGCGAGCCTGAGCCCGAGCGTGAGGACGCTGGTCATCGCGCCGCCTCCTGTCCGGTCGGAACCACGGCGCCGTCGCTGAGCGTGACGAGCCGGTCGAGGTGCGAGGCGACGAGGTTGTCGTGGGTGACCACCAGCAGCGCGGCACCCGTGCGACGTACGAGCGTGGTGAGGGCGTCCATCACGGCCTCCGCGTTGAGGCTGTCCAAGGCCCCGGTCGGTTCGTCGGCGAGCACGACGGCCGGCTCGTGGACCACGGCGCGGGCCACCGCTGCCCGTTGGGCCTGACCGCCGGAGACGGTGCTCGTACGTCGGTCCGCGACGTCGGCGACCCCGAGCTCGGCGAGCAGGTCCTGGGCACGACGACGGGCCTCGGCCCGCTTGACCCCGAGCAGCTGGAGCGGGAGTGCGACGTTCTCGATCACGGTCAGCTCCGGGACGAGGTCGCCGTGCTGGAAGACGACGCCGATCCGTTCCAGCCGCAGGCGACTGCGATCGCGGTCCTTGAGTCCGCTGAGCGCCACTCCGTCGAGGTGGACGTCACCGGTGTCGGGGACCAGCACCCCGGCAAGGCAGTGCAGCAGGCTCGACTTCCCGGACCCGGAGGCACCCATCAGAGCCGTGCTCTCACCGGCTTCGAGGTGCAGGGAGGCGCCTCGCAGCGCGGGAGTGGGGCCGTACGAGAGGGTCAGGTGGCGGGCGGTGAGCATCAGAGTGCCCCGTCCCCGGTGCGGGCGTTGAGGGCGTGACGGGTCTGGTCAAGGCGGGCGCCTGACTCCTCGATCCACCGCAGGTCGGCGTCCAGGTGGGCCAGTTCGTAGGTGACCGCCAGCAGGTCAGCCCCCTCGGCCTCGCGCCGCACCTGCTGCAACTCGCGCATCCGGGCCAGGTGGGTGGCACGCTGTCCGGCGAGCACCTCGGTGGCGTCGCGGCCCGAGAGCAGAGCGACGGTGAGCCGGGCGTACAGGGTCGAGGTGGCGAAGAGGTCCGGCGCCTGCGGTGTGGAGACCCAGTCGTCGACGGCCGTGACACCGTCAGCGGTGATCTCGTAGAGGCGGCGGTCGGGGCCGTGGCCCGACTCCACGTCGGCGAGCGCGACGAGCCCCTTCTTCTCCAGCCGGGTCAGGGTCGCGTAGACCTGACCGAAGGCCAGCGGCCGCTTGTGGGCGAACCACCGGTCGTAGTCCTGCTTCAGCGTGTATCCGTGGGCCGGGGCTGGTTCCAGCAGGGCCAACAGGGTGTCCGAGGTGCTCATGCCCAGCGACTATACACACAGTGTATAGATGGAGGGAATACTGCTCGCGTCCAACAACCCGCGCCCCTCGCGCTACCGTGACCCGGTCAGATTCCGGTGGTGGTCGTCCACCGAGCGACGAGCCTCCTGGAGTGGACTGTGACGAGCGATGCCTGGATCACCACGGGAGTGATCCTCGTCGTGCTGGCCCTGCTGGTGCGGGGTCGGATCTCGCCGGCCGTCACGGTCTTCGGTGGCGCCGTCGCCGTTTTGGTCCTGGGCGTGATCGAGGCGGAGGAGGCCTTCTCCGGGTTCTCCAACTCCGCGCCGATCACGGTCGCCGCGCTCTACGTGTTGGCCGCCGGCATCGAGAAGACCGGGGCGCTCACCCCGATCATGCAGAGCACCCTCGGTGACGGCGACGGCTACCGGCGACCCCTGATCCGTACGCTGGTGCCCACGGCTGGCGCCTCGGCGTTCCTCAACAACACCCCGATCGTGGCCATGCTCATTCCCCAGGTCTCCACCTGGGCCAACCGTCGCGGCCTGTCGGTCTCCAAGTTCTTGATGCCGGTCTCGTTCGCAGCCGTCCTGGGCGGACTCGTCACGGTGATCGGCACGTCGACGAACCTCGTGGTCTCCGGCCAGATGGAGACGCTGGGCCTCGCCGAGATCGGCTTCTTCGAGATCGGCAAGCTGGGGTTGCCGATCGCGGTGGTCGGTCTCGTCGTCGTCATCATCCTGGCCCCCCGGGTGCTGCCGGAGCGCCGCTCGGCCCGCACCGAGATGGAGGAGGCGGGTCGACGTTTCAGCGTCGAGATGATCGTCGAGCCGGGCGGTGCCATCGACGGGCAGACCGTGGCGGAGGCCAGCCTGCGCAACCTCTCCGGGCTCTTCCTCGCCTCCGTCGACCGTGGCGACACCACGATCGCGCCGGTCCGCCCGGAGACCGTCCTGCGCGGTGGCAACCGGCTGCACTTCGTCGGCCCGATCGACAAGGTCGTCGAGCTCCAGGAGATGCGCGGCCTGCAGTCCGCCGAGCTCGAGCACGTCCTGGACCTAGAAGACCCTTCCGTGAGCTACTACGAGGCTGTCGTCGGCTCCCGCTCCCCGCTGGTGGGCACGAACCTCAAGGATGTCGGGTTCCGATCCACCTACCAGGCCGCCGTCCTCGGCATCCACCGCTCGGGCCAACTGCTCGAAGGCCGGATCGGCACCGAGACCATCCACGTGGGCGACACCTTGATCCTGGTCTCCGACCTGGGATTCCGGGAGCGGTGGCGCGACCGCGCTGACTTCCTGTTGGTCGCCCCACTGGACGGCACGCCCCCGGTGGCCACCCCCCGCGCGTGGATACCGGTCACGCTGCTCCTGGCCGTGGTCGGGCTCGCCGCCACCGGCCTCGTCCCGATCCTCGAGGGCTCACTCGTGGCGGCCATCCTCCTGGTGGCTTCCCGGGTGCTGTCTCCCTTGGAGGCCCGCCGAGCGATCGACATCGAGGTCATCGTCGTCATCGCCTCCGCGTTCGGCCTGGCCGCCGCGATGCAGGCCTCCGGACTGGCCGCCTCGGTCGCCACCGGCCTCGTCGATGTCTTCGGCGACTTCGGTGATCGCGGGGTGCTGCTCGGGCTGGTGCTCGCCACGATCATCCTCACCGAGTTGGTGACCAACAACGCGGCGGCGCTGCTCATGCTGCCGATCGCCGTCTCCGCGGCCGCGTCCACGGGGCTCGATCCCCGAGGCGCCGCGATCGCCGTCGCGATCGCCGCCTCGGCCTCGTTCCTGTCGCCGGTCGGCTACCAGACCAACATGATGGTCTACGGCCCGGGCGGCTACCGGTTCACCGACTACGCTCGACTCGGCTGGGCGCTCACGCTCACCGTGCTGATCCTGACCGTGGCCCTGGTGCCCCTGCTCTGGGCCGCCTGACCCCGGAGGTGACCTTGTCCCCGTCCACGGCTGCCGAGGTCCGTACGGCTCTGGCCGCTGTCGCCGATCCGATCGACGCCGCCAACCTGGCGCGCTTCTTCCAGACCCAGCCGGACGGGTACGGCGAGGGGGACGTCTTCATCGGCGTACGCGTCCCGGCAGCGCGCGCTGTGGCGACGACGTACGCCGACCTCCCGCTCGACCAAATCCGCTCGCTGCTCGACGACGCCGAGCACGAACACCGGTTCACGGCGCTGGTCATCGCCGTCAACGCCTTCCGCCGCGCCCTCAGAGCGCGTACGCAGGACCCCACGCTGCGCGCGGACCTCCACGCCCTCTACTGCGACGCCGTGCACTCCGGCCGGGTCAACAACTGGGACCTGGTCGACGTCTCGGCGGAGTGGCTCGTCGGGGAACACCTGCGCACCAGCGCCTCCACCACCGCCCTGATCCATGCGCTGACCGCGCAGCAGGACCTGTGGCGCCGCCGCGTCGGCATCATGGCAACCTTCGCCTTCATCAAGGCGGGCGATCCGTCCCCCACGCTGATCGCGGTGGCCTCGGTCCTGGACGACCGCCGCGACCTCATCCAGAAGGCGTCGGGGTGGATGCTGCGCGAAGTGGGCAAGCGGATCGACCGCGACCTGCTCGTCGACTTCCTCGACACCCACGCCGCCAGCATGGGGCGCACCGCGCTCTCGTACGCCACCGAACACCTGGAGCCGGCCCTCCGCGCCGAGCTGCGCGCACTTTGACGCATCCCCCTAGGGGGTTATGCTAGCGTCATTGGCGAACCCCCCAGGGGGATAAAGGAGGAGAGTGGATGTCCACCCGGACCGACGTACAGATCCTGACCGTGGAGACCCCGAGCCTCGGCGACCGCAGTTACCTGGCCCACGACGGCGAGGTGGCCTTCGTCGTCGACCCCCAGCGCGACATCGACCGCGTGCTCGCGCTCCTCGACGGCGAGGGCGTGCGCCTCACGCACGTCTTCGAGACCCACATCCACAACGACTACGTCACCGGCGGACTCGCGCTGGCCGAGGCCACCGGCGCCGCGTACTTGGTCAACGGCGCCGACCGGGTCTCGTTCGACCGCACCCCCGTCGCCGACGGCGACGTCGTCGAGGTGGGCGACACGATGCGGGTCCAGGCCCTGGCCACTCCCGGCCACACCTTCACCCACCTGTCGTACGCCCTCAGCACCGTCGAGGGCGGCGCCGTCGGGGTCTTCTCCGGCGGTTCGCTGCTCTACGGCTCCACCGGTCGCCCGGACCTGCTCGGACCCGACCACACCGACGCGTTGGCGCACCACCAGCACGCTTCGGTCCACCGCCTCGCCGCACTGCTGCCGGACAACGCCGACGTCTTCCCGACCCACGGATTCGGTTCCTTCTGCTCCTCCAGCCAGAGCGAGGCGAGCAGTTCCACGATCGGCGACGAGCGACGTACGAACCCCGCGCTCACCCAGGACGTCGACAGCTGGGTCACCGAGATGCTCGACGGCCTCGGCGCCTGGCCCGCGTACTACGCCCACATGGGCCCGGCCAACAGCGCCGGACCGGACGCCGCCGACCTCTCCCTGCCGAGCCTGGCCGACGTCGACGAGCTGCGCCGCCGCATCGAGGCGGGCGAGTGGGTCGTCGACCTGCGCAACCGCACGGCGTACTCCGCCGGGCACGCGCCGGGCACCCTCAACTTCGGCCTCGACGGGGCCTTCTCGACCTACCTCGGCTGGCTGATCCCCTGGGGCACGCCCGTGACGTTGCTGGGCGAGAGCGCCCACGACGTCAGCGAGGCCGTGCGGGAGTTGTCCAGGATCGGCATCGACCGCCCCGCCGCCCATGCCACCGGGGGCCCCGAGCAGTGGACCGACCAGGAGCTGAAGAGCTTCCCCACGGGGACCTTCGCCGACCTCGCCCAGGTCATCCACCACCGACCGGTCCGGGTGATCGACGTGCGCCGCGCCGACGAGTACGCCGAGGGTCACCTGCGCGACGCCGTCAACCTCCCGCTGCACGAGGTGCTCACCCGCCTGGACGAGGTCCCGGCAGGAGAGCTCTGGGTGCACTGCGCGGGCGGGTACCGGGCGTCGCTGGCCGCCTCGATCCTCAGCCGGGCGGGCCATCAGGTCGTCGCGGTCGACGACTCGTTCGACGCGGCCGAGTCCGGTGGGCTGACGGTGGAACGTACGTCCTCGTGATCACGCTGCTCCTCGCCCTGGGGGCCGGTCTGTTGATCGGACTCAGCCTGGGCACCCTGGGCGCCGGAGGGTCGATCCTGGCCGTGCCGGTCCTGGTGCACCTGCTGGGTCAGTCACCGGCGGCCGCCACCACCGGGTCGCTGGTCGTGGTCGGGGTGTCCGCCCTCTTCGGCGCGGCCGCTGCCGCACGCGGGGGTCGGGTCCTGGTGGCGCGCGGCATCTCGTTCGCCCTGGTCGCCACCGGCGGCTCGGTGGCGGGGGCCTTCGCCTCCACCCGGGTCCCCGAGCAGGTGCTCATGCTGGCCTTCGCTGCGCTGATGCTGCTGGTCGGCGTGCTGATGGTGCTCCGGCTCCGACGACCGGCCCGACAGCGCGACGCGCACTCCTTCGCCGACCCGGTGGTCACCTTCTCCCCCACCTTCACCTGGGACTGGCCGAGGGCGCTCAAGGTCCTGCTCGCCGCCACCGTGACCGGACTCCTCACCGGCTTCCTGGGGGTCGGCGGCGGCTTCCTGGTCGTCCCGGCCCTGGTGCTGGCCCTGGGCCTGCCGATGCGGTTCGCCGCCGGCACGTCGCTGGTCGTCATCGCGCTCACCAGCGCGGTCGCGCTCTCCGTACGCGCCGGTGTCGGGGCCCAGCCCGCCTGGGACGTCGTGGCCGTGCTCACCGTCGCCGCGGCGCTGGCCTCGATCCTCGGGACCAGGATCGCGGGCCGCCTCGACCAGGCGATCCTGACCCGCGCCTTCACCGGTGTCGTGCTCGTCGTCGGCGCCTTCACCGGCGCCCAGGCCCTCACCGCCCTCTGATCAATCCCACTTCACCCCCATATTGGAAGGAGCACACCCATGTGCCGTCCCGTCGTCTGCAAGACCTGCTCGAAGACCACCTGGTCCGGCTGCGGTCAACACGTCAGCCAGGTCAAGGCCTCGGTCGCCAAGGACAACTGGTGCAACGGCAAGCACAGCGAGTCCGAACTCGCAGCTGCCCGCCTGCGCGACCAGGAGAACGCGAAGCCCGCCGGCAGCCTGATGGAGTGGTTCCGCCGCCGCGCCTGAGGGCAGAATGGTCGGATGCCCCGACCGCCGGGGCCGGGGAGGACGCGCTGCGCATGAAGATCGTCGTACTGACCGGGGCCGGCATCTCCGCCGAGAGCGGGGTCCCGACCTTCCGTGACGCGGACGGGCTGTGGGAGGGCCACGACGTCATGCAGGTCGCCTCTCCCGAGGGCTTCGAGGCGGACCCTGAACTGGTCCAGCGCTTCTACGACCTGCGCCGCGCGCACCTGACCGACGTTGAGCCCAACGCTGCCCATCTGGCCCTGGGGCGCCTGGAGAAGACGCTGGGTCCGGACCTGTTGGTGATCACCCAGAACGTCGACGACCTGCACGAACGCGGCGGCTCCACCAACGTGTTGCACATGCACGGTGAGTTGAGGTCGGCGCTCTGTCTGGCCTGCGCCGATCGCTTCGAGTGGGACGGCGACCTCTCGCACGCACCGGCCTGCCCGGGATGCGGAGCGGCCACGCTGCGCCCCGACATCGTCTGGTTCGGGGAGATCCCCTACCGGATGGAGGAGGCGCTGCAGGCACTCCAGGAGGCCGACCTCTTCGTCTCGGTCGGCACTTCGTCACAGGTCTACCCGGCGGCTGCCTTCGTGCACTGGGCCGCCGAGCAGGGCGCCCGGACGCTCGAGCTCAACATGAACGGAACCATCGCCAGCGAGGACTTCGACGAGGTCAGGACCGGGCCTGCCGGCACCCTCGTGCCGGCGTGGGTCGACGAGCTGCTCGACGGGCTCTGATCCGCCTGCTCAATCGGCCGTTCCGTCGGCCGTACCCTGGGCCGTACCCTCGACTGCCGGGAGGGTGAGCCGGAAGGTCGTGCCCTCGCCCAGCGTCGACTCGATCTGGATCGTCCCCCCGTGCCTGGTCACGATCCGGTGCACGATCGACAGACCCAGACCGTTGCCCGGACGGCGCAGGGCATCGAAGTTGGTGGAGCGGAAGAACTCACGGAAGAGCTTCTCCTGGTCCACCTCGGAGATCCCGATGCCGTCGTCGGTGCACGTCAGGACGGCCGTGTCACCGTCGCGCTCCACGGCCACACGCACGACGCCTCCCGCGTCGGAGTACTTGACGGCATTGCTGACCAGGTTGGTGAGCACCTTGGTCAGCTCCGCGCCGTCACCGCAGACGAGCACGGGCTCGTCGGTGCACTCGACCCCCACGGTGACCTTGGCCCGCGCGGCATCCATCTGGGCCAGCTCCACGACCTCGCGGACGAGGCCGACCAAGTCGACCTCCTGCCGCTTCAGCGGATGGTCCGGGTCCTCCAGCGCCCTGAGCACCAGCAGGTCCTGGCTCAGCGTGTCGATTCGCAAGGCCGCACGCTCGACCGCGTTCAGCGAGTGCTGGACCTCCCGGTCGAGGCCGTCGGACTCCTTCAACATCTCCAGGTGGCCGAGGATGACCCCGGTCGGGTTGCGCAGCTCGTGGGACAGGGTGGCGATCAGCTGGGTGCGGTAGTTGTCGAGTCGACGCAGCTCGTGGTTGAGCTGCTGTTCGCGTTCGAAGGCGCGGGCGTTGCAGATCGCGTGCCCGAGGTCGCGTCCCGCGTCGATGGCCGCTGCCCCCTCACTCTCGGTCCACCGAGGCCCGTCCGGCGCCCGCACGATCGTCATCGTCCCCAGCAGGGTGGAGCCGTCCCCGATCGGCACGAGCACCACTGAGCCGACCTGCTCACGCGAGAACCTCTGGGCGATCTCCTCACCGTGGTCGCGTTGCAGGACCTCGTCCCCCCAGACCAGACCGTCCTCGAGGATGACGATGTCGTCACGGGTCCAGGCCCGGTGCGCGGCTTCCAGAAGGCCGTCGAAGAGCCCTCGGGAGACCTGGGAGTTCTCCGGCGTGGGGAGATCGTCATCGTCGTAGAGGTGGATGTAGAGCTCCAACGCGCGGAACCCCTCACGCATCTGCTGACGCACCAGATGGACCACGCCGCCCGGTGCGGTGTGGTCACCCGTGGCGCGCAGCACCCGGCGTACGGCGCGCTCCATCCGCACCTGCTGGGTCACGCGTTCGTGCTCGATGGACACGAGAAGAGCGCGGAAGGAGAGGTCCAGCTCCTCCTCGAGCGTCTTCAGGTCCTCGATCCTCGGCCGCTTGCCGTGCAGCGGACTGCCCAGCTGGACCAGGGCGCGCACCGCTCGCTGCCTGTCCCGCAGCCTGACCATCACCCGGTCGCCGGGGACCCAGTCCGCGGACTCGTCGGCCACCCGGGGGTCGGGCACGTGGGATCCGTCGCGCGCGTTCAGCGAGGTCGTCCCCATGCTGCGTCGGCGAGCCGGGAAGAAGATCAACGCGCCGTGGGCGACCAGCCCGGCCGACCCCGTCCCGATGGTGGAAAGCTCACGTACGTGCCCAACCTGGCGCACCTCGCCGACCGGGCTCCCGTGCACGGCGATGCACTCGACCATGGAATCAGCGCGCACCACCTCGATCACGCAGACCGTGCAGTTGGCGCGGGCTGCAATGTCAGTGGCCAGCGCGTCCACGAACTCACGGTCAGCCGGCTCGCCCCACGTCGCTTCCCGGGCCGGCTCAAGATCGACCCGCTCCGCTGCCCTGAGATGTCCGCCGTCCATGGTGCCTCCCCCGAGTTCGTACGTACCCAATGTGGCATGCCCGGCCCACAATTGGGAACGGCATCACGTGCTGGACCCCTTCGAACCTCACCAGATTGCGGTTACTCTTCGGTACATGACGCGCGAGATCTATGACGAGGACCACGAAGCATTCCGAGCCTCGGTCAAGGGGTTCCTTGACCGCGAGGTCGTTCCCAACCTGGAGAAGTACGACGAGAACCACGGACTGACCCGCGAGTTCTGGCTGGCCGCCGGCGCCCAGGGCTTCCTCGGGCTGGAGATCCCGGAGGAGTTCGGTGGCTCCGAGGCGGGCGACTACCGCTTCAACGCCGTGCTGACCGAGGAGCTCTCCAAGGTCAACATGACCCTGCCCAGCTGCGTGGGCATCCACGCCGACATCACCGTGCCCTACCTGGTGCACCTGACCAACGACGAGCAGAAGGCCCGCTGGTTGCCGAAGGCGGCCACCGGTGAGTTGCTGACCGCCATCGGCATGACCGAGCCCGGCGGCGGCTCCGACCTCGCCAACCTCAAGACCACCGCCGTACGTGACGGTGACGACTGGATCCTGAACGGCTCCAAGACCTTCATCACCAACGGCGGCTCGGCCGACCTGGTCCTCGTCGCGGCTCGCACCGCCCCGGAGAAGAAGGCCAAGGGCATCTCGCTCTTCGCCGTCGACACCACCCTGCCCGGCTTCTCGGTCGGCCGGGTGCTCGACAAGGTCGGCCAGGACGACTCCGACACCGCCGAGCTCGCCTTCGAGGACGTACGCGTCTCCAACGATGACCTCGTCGGCCCGCTCGACACCGGCTTCATCTCGATGATGCAGTTCCTGCCGCAGGAGCGCCTGGGCTCGGCCGTGACCAACCTGGCCCACGCGGCGCAGATCCTCGAGGAGACCATCCAGTACGCCAAGGACCGCAAGGCCTTCGGCGTGCCGATCGGCTCCTTCCAGAACACCCAGTTCCTGCTCGCCGACCTGGTCACCCGCGTCGAGGTCACCCAGGCCTACGTCGACCAGTGCGTCATGAAGCACACCCGCAAGGAGTTGACCCCCGTCGACGCCGCGAAGGCGAAGTGGTGGAGCTCGCAGGTCCAGAGCGAGGTGCTCGACCACTGCGTCCAGGTCCACGGCGGCTACGGCTACATGAACGAGTACCGAGTGGCCCGTGCCTGGCGCGACGCCCGCGTGACGAAGATCTGGGCCGGCTCGAACGAGATCATGAAGATGCTCATCGCTCGCGACCTGGGTCTGTGACCCGGAGCGAGGAGGGAGCCCCGCGAGGTACGAGCGGGAGCGACCGACGAGTGAAGGCGTCAGAGACCCCATCAGAGCAGTCTCTGACCCTTAGCAACTGATCCACACCACCGCTCAACACAACGGGGAGACTTTCCGGCACCTGGTGCCTGAAAGTCTCCCCGTTGTCGTACTACTCTCGGCTCAGCCGGTCGCCAGGCCCGAGTTGCCGTGAGACGTCATCAGAGGGTGGTGGTGTCAGCACCCCCCGGATGACGCCTCCGGCAAAGCACGTCCCAGCCGTTCTACAGAGCCCGGAACCCGGCGAGCGCGAACCCACCCACGACCACCCAGGCGGTCAGCGCAGCCCCGTGCAGCGCAGGGCGCCGGTGGGCTACGACGGTGCTGAGGAAACCGGCCACCGCACCGGCGGCCAGCACCCCTGTCAGGACATCCGTGTCGACGCCGAATCCCCAGACCATCGTGCGCCATGCCTCGATCGCGCAGACCGCCGGCAAGAAGGTCCGCGAGAGTGCACGCTGAGCCTGACCCCGGGATGAGGACCATGTCCCCACCCACCCGGCGGCCCCTCCGAAGAGCCCCGCGGCGGCGAACCAGAAGAATCCACGGCCGTTGCCCAGGACGTTGTACCAACCGACTCCGTGAACGAAGTGGACGAAGGCGAAGTACGCCACCAGCCCTAGACAGGTGAGGGCTGCGCCCACCACGACACCCGGGCTGGCACGCTCGACGCATCGCCCTCCCGTCCATGCGAGCGCCATCCACGGAAGGCCGAGTTCGGGCAGAGCACCCAGGACCCCGTCGAGCGATGACCCCTGGTCCGCGAAGACTCCCAGCGCGAGAGCTACGGCCGGCAGAACCAGCAACAACACCGCGCGTCGAACGAGTCGAGACGGGTCATCCCCCTGAGATGCACGCGTCGATTCAGCGGCAGTTGTCTCTGCTGCTGCGCGCATTGGCTCCCCGCTTCGCCGACGACCAGGTGGGCAACTTTCCTTGGCCCCGAGCATTCCTGCGCGTCGCCGCCGGGCGATGAGAAGAGTCGCAGAACGGGGCTGGATCGCCACAGGCGACCGCATCTTGGACCAGGGCTGCCGGAACGGTCCACCAAGAGGAGGCGATCCCGCGCCACACGCACTCGACGCGCTGACGCGCATCATGAAGATGCTCATCGGTCGTGACCTGGGTCTGTGACCCGGAGCGACTGACGAGCGAAGGCGTCAGAGACCCCATCAGGGTGGTCTCTGACCCGATCCCCCCTTTGTGGGGAGACTTTCAGGCACGTGGTGCCTGAAAGTCTCCCCGCAGTCGTCTCCGACCAGGCTCAGCCGGTCGCCAGGCTCCGGTTGTCGATCTCCGGGTAGTGCCGACGCATCCAGACCTTGCGCTCGAGCTCCTCGATGATCCGCGGTGCGTAGTCGACGCCGTTGAGCTCACTGGCGCTCCCTAGCCCGCCGGGGCTGAAGACGTTGATCTCCATCAGCTTGTCCCCGACGATGTCGAGCCCGACCAGGAACATGCCGTCGGTGACCAACTTCGGCCGTACCACCTCGACCAGCTCGCGCATCTCGTCGGTGACGGTGACCTTGACCGCCTTGCCGCCAGCCGACATGTTGGAGCGGATGTCATTGCTCTTGTTGGTGCGGCGGAAGGCGGCGTACGTGCCGTCGACTTCGAGCGGACGTCCGTTCATCACGAAGAGACGTACGTCGCCGTTGACCGCGTCGGGCAGGTACTCCTGCGCCACCACGTAGCCGTCGCGCCCGATCGCCTCGATGATCTGGTTGAGGTTGGGCGACTCCTTGCGGTCGATCAGGAAGACCCCGGCGCCGCCCGAGCCCTGCAGCGGCTTGAGGACGGCCTTGCCGCCCAACTCGTCGATGAAGTCGGAGATCAACGCTTCGTCGCGGGAGATCAGGGTCCGCGGACGTACGACCTCGGGGAAGTGCTGGAAGTAGGCCTTCGACAGGGCGTTCGCCAGGGTGGTCGGGTCGTTGACGACGAGCACGCCAGTGCTGGCGATGAGCTGCCCGAACGCGACGCCCGCGTTGTTGGCCCAGGGCGCCGAGTCGGCGTCGTCGGCCGGGTCGTAGCGGAGCATGACGACGTCAAACTCCTCCAGGCCGATCGACTGCTCGACGTCAGGTCGCTGCAGGTCGGCCAGGTGCTTCTTCAGTGACCGGTACGTCTTGGCCTCTCCGGTAGTGGCCTTCACCGTGAGTGACCCGTCCGGTTGGTAGGAGAAGTCGCCGATGCCCATCACCCAGGCTTCGTGACCCATCTGCCGGGCAGTCATCGCGAGCCGGTTGGTGGTGTAGTACTCCTGCTCGGTCTCGATTGCGTTGACCACGAATCCGATCTTCAAATCACTGTCCTCCTACTAGTTGGCTGAGGTCCTCGATCCCGCAGGCCCGCCCGAGGCGGTCCATCGAGCGGGGGTCGTCGAGGTAGCGCGGCAGCAGCCGCGGTGGGGCCAGGGCGTCGCGTTCGGCGAGCTCGGCGATCAGGGGCAGGTCCTGCAGCGAGAACTTGCCTCGCCACAACAGGTCGAGGTCGCCGTCGTCGGCGAGGTGGGCGAGCAGGTCGACCACGCCGCGCAGGTAGATGGCGTCCTTCGTCGTCCCACCGGAGCGATAGATCCGCATCACCGTGGTGAAGGCACTTCCCTGCGGCACGCCGCTGTCGACGAGTGCCTGGAACGCGTCGGAGAACGACGCGCCGTCGACCATCCGGTGCACGGTGAGCACACGGTCGGCGAGCTGACGCAACCGGAAGGGTGTGAGCCCGCCGCACGCCACCTCCCCGAGCACCGCGAGTCCTTCCTGGGTCTCGTCGTAGCCGGCCAGTCCGGTGCCGAGCACCTTGATCGGCTGGGCGCTGCCGTTGACGTGGGTGACCAGGTGCGTACCGACCTCGTGGTGCAGCAGTGCGGCGGCGCGCTGGCGCTGCACGACGCTCTCCGGGCCGATCAGGAGCGTGTCACCCGAGACCATGACGCCGTTGACGTCGGGGCGGATCTCGGCGTGCATCTCGATCCCAGCCGCCTGTTCCCGGTAGTGGGCGATCTCGTCGAGGGCCAGCGCCAGGAACTCCTCGGCGTCCAACGGGTCAGAGGTGCCCTCGACCCAGCCGATCCCGGCGAGCACCCGCTCGGCGTGGTCACGCAGCGACGGCGAGACACCGCCGTACAGCTCGATGCTCAGCGCGAGGAAGTCGTCGGTGTCGCGGGCCCGCAGCATCTCCAGCTGCAGTCCCAGCTCGCGGTGCTTGGCGCGCAGCAGGTGGCCGAGCGTGCGGTCCTCGACGGCGGAGACGTCGATGCCGGCGAGCTGCTCGGCCAGCACGTCGGGCTCGTCCGACAGCTCGCGATAGGTGAAGACGGGGTTGAGCACGTGCTCCTCGAGGAATTCCTCCTTCACCTCCTCGCCGTCGACGGGAGTGATGTGGAGCAGGAAGCTGAAGCTCTCCGAGATCTGCGCGAGGGCTCGGTCGACCGCGAGGTCGGCGGGCGAGAACGCAGGGGCGGGCGAGGTCGAACCGGTGTCGCCCACGTCAGCTCAGCTCAGCGAGGGACTTCTCGAGCACCGGCAGGGTCGCGGCCAGGGCCGTACGCAACTCGTCGAGGTGCACCTCGTCGACATCACCGGTCCACTCGTCCATCCAGGTCTTCTTGAACTCCAGAGCCAGTACGCAGCCCACCTTCGGGTAGCGCTCGTGGACGAACCACGCCAGCGCGCGTCCCTTGAAGGCGACGTTCTCGCGGGCGTCGAGGGGACGACCCTGCACGACCTGGGAGGAGAGCTCTTCGCGGAAGGCGTCGACAAGAGGACCGAACCGGTCCTGGTCCACGCTGCCGGTGCCGATGTTGACCTCGGGGTGCTCCTCGGCCGAGGCAGGCTCGGCGTCTCCGCCGTCGCGACGGTGGTTGTAGGAATGCACGTCGAGCACGACGAAGGGACCGCGTTCGGCGATGGGGTCGAGGCGGCGAGCGAGGGCGGCGTACACCTCGTCGTAGACCGCGAGGCTCCCCTCGGTGAGGTCGTCGGCCAGCGGCGGGTCGCGCCACACGTCAAGGCCCCAGCAGTCATCGGGCTCGCGGTAGACGGCCTCCTCGCGGGGTCGGTTGAGGTCCACCTCGAAACGGGAGCGGAAGGTGAGCATCCTGCTTGCCACCACGGCCGCGATCCGGTCGGTGTGCGGGTCCTCCTCCCGCAGGCGGGTGGCCTCGTCGAGGATCATCTCGTTCTGGAGCTCGGGGCGGACCTCGTGGCCGGCGTGTACCGAGGTGGCCACGACCGGGCCGTCCCAGGGGCCCACGAACTGAAAGGTGTCATCCATCCGCGTCGTCTACCCGGTCGATCGCCACTTCAATCAGGACCACCATCGCCGCGAGCGACCCGAGCCAGCCCAGCCTCTCCTTCGTTGCGAGGGCCCGACGCCAGGAGCAGGATCACGCCATGAGCTTCGAGATCGGTACCGACGAAGACCCCAAGCACTTCCATGACCAGATGAACGGTCAGGTCGCCGGACGCCTCAACTGGCTGCGGGCAGCGGTGCTGGGAGCGAACGACGGGATCATCTCAACCGCCGGGGTGGTGGTGGGTGTGGCGGGTGCGACCACGGACCAGCCGACCATCCTCCTGGCGGGAGTGGCGGCACTGACCGCCGGCGCGATCAGCATGGCTGCGGGTGAGTACGTCTCGGTGAGCACCCAGCGCGACTCCGAGAAGTCGATCCTGGCGATGGAGGCCACCGAGCTGGAGCAGATGCCGGAGACCGAGCTGGCTGAACTGGTGAAGATGCTTCAGGAGAAGGGGATGAGTGCACCCACCGCCCAGGTCGTCGCCGACGAACTGACCGCGCACGACGCGTTGCGGGCGCACGCAGAGGTGGAGTTCGGCATCGACCCCGACGAGTTGACCAACCCGTGGCACGCGGCCTGGGCCTCGATGATCGCCTTCACCCTGGGCGCGCTGGTGCCGCTGATCGTCCTGGCCTTCCTGCCCTCGGTCGTACGTCTCCCGCTCACCGTCGCCGTGGTCGCCGTCGCCCTGGCGCTGACCGGCGCGACCAGCGCTCATCTCGGCTACAGTCCGAAGGTCCCCGCCGTGCTGCGCAACGTCGTCGGAGGGTTGTTGGCGATGGGGATCACCTACCTGGTCGGCATGGCGTTCGGCACGCAGTTGGGCTGAGGCGGCCCGCCAGCCGGGACGTCATCAGCAGAGGTCGCCCCGACGACCGTTCACGATGACGTCCCATCGGGTGGCGCGCCAGAATGACCCCATGCGCTGTTTCGTCGCAGTCCAGCCGCCCGCCGAGGTGACCGAGCACCTGGACGAGTTCCTGGAGCCGCGCCGCGCCGTGGCCCCGTTCCGCTGGTCCGCGCCCGAGCAGGTGCACCTGACGCTGGCGTTCATCGCAGACCTGGCCGAGCGGCACCTCGACGACCTCGTCGAACGCCTGGAGCATGCGGCGTCGTGCCGGCGCCCGGTGACGACCGCCATCACCGGGGGCGGTGCGTTCCCCCACGTGGTCGGCGCGAGAGTCGTCTGGGCGGGTCTCGCCCTCGACGAGGACGACGCGCTGGAGGTACGCCGGATGGCCGACGGCGCGCGGGCGGCGGCGAACCGCGTCGGGGGCAAGGTCGACGGACAGCGCTTCCGACCCCATCTGACCGTGGCGCGCTGCGGGCGCCCGACCGAGGTCACCGACTGGGTACGACTGCTGGACGCCTACCGCGGGCCGGAGTGGACGATCGACTCGTACGCACTCGTCGAGTCACACCTGGGCGAGGGGCCCCGGCGCCGCCCCCGGTACGAAGTGGTTGCGGAGTTCCCGGTCGGCTGAATCGACGTCAACCACCACAACGACAACGGCGGACGTCATCACCACTGGTCGCCGGGGCAACCTCGGGTGATGACGTCCGCCGATGGGGGCGTACGCCTGACTCAGGTCAGTCGAGAGCCTTCAGGATGGCCTCGACACGATCCTTCGCGTCGCCGAAGAGCATCCGGCTGTTCTCCTTGAAGAAGAGCGGGTTCTGGACGCCGGCGTAACCGGTGGCCATCGACCGCTTGAAGATGATGACCTCCTTGGCGTTCCAGACCTCGAGCACCGGCATGCCGGCGATCGGGGAGTCGGGCTCCTCGATCGCTGCCGGGTTGACGGTGTCGTTGGCCCCGATGACCAGGACGACGTCGGTGTTCGGGAGGTCGTCGTTGATCTCGTCCATCTCGAGCACGATGTCGTACGGCACCTTGGCCTCGGCCAGCAGCACGTTCATGTGACCCGGCAGACGACCGGCGACGGGGTGGATGCCGAAGCGCACCTCGACGCCCTTCTCCTGCAGCTTGCGGGTCAGCTCGGCGACCGGGTACTGCGCCTGCGCCACCGCCATGCCGTAGCCGGGCGTGATCACCACGGTCGACGCGCCCGCGAGGATGTCTGCGGCCTCGTCGGCCATCACCTCGCGGTGCTCGCCGTAGTCGCGGGCCTCGCCGGTCGAGCCACCGTCGGAGCCGAAGCCACCGGCGATCACGGAGACGAACGAACGGTTCATCGCCTTGCACATGATGTAGCTGAGGATCGCACCGGAGGAACCGACGAGCGCACCCACGATGATCAGCAGGTTGTTGCCGAGCATGAAGCCCGCTGCGGCCGCGGCCCAACCCGAGTACGAGTTGAGCATCGAGACCACGACCGGCATGTCGCCGCCGCCGATGGCCGCCACCAGGTGGAAGCCCAGGAAGAGCGCCAGCGCGGTCATGACGATCAACGGGACGGCGCCGATGAACTCGGACCCGCCCGCGGAGTTCATGAACCAGATCATCAGGACCAGCGAGATCACGATGACGGCCAGGTTGAGCCAGTGACGGGCCGGCAGGACCACCGGGGCCGACTTCATCTTGGCGCTCAGCTTGAGATTGGCCACGATCGACCCGGTGAAGGTGACCGCACCGATGAAGACGCCCAGGAAGATCTCGACACCGTGTGCCGCGTCGAGCTCCTGCGGGGCCGCGAGGTAGGTGTTGAAACCGACGAGCACGGCGGCCAGACCCACGAAGGAGTGCAGCAGCGCGATCAGCTCGGGCATACCGGTCATCTCGACCGTCTTGGCCTTCTGGGCACCGATCACGGCGCCGATGGCGATCGGCACGAGGATCAGCAGGAGCGTGATCCAGACGCCACGACCCAGATTCTCGTCGTCACCGACGAGGGCAGTGAGCTCCTCGATCTCGGCGATGAGCTGCTGCTCACGCAGGGCGAGCAGGATCGTGGCGACCAGGGCGATCGCCATGCCGACTATGCCGGCCTGGTTGCCGCGTCGGGCCGTCTCGTGCTTGGAGAGACCGGCGAGCGCTGCGATGAAGCAGATACCGGCAATGACGTACGCGCCCTGGATCAGGCCGTAGAGCTTGTCAGAGGTCAGGAAGTCCATGGTTCAGTCCTTCCTGAACATCTCGAGCATGCGCACGGTCACCAGGAAGCCACCGAAGATGTTGATGCTGGCGACCAGGATCGCGACCACCGACAGGAGCGTCACCAGGAGGTTCGGGCTCCCGACCTGCAGGATCCCGCCCACCAGGATGATCCCGGAGATGGCGTTCGTCTCAGCCATCAGCGGCGTGTGCAGAGCGTGGGCGACGTTGGAGATCACGTAGTAACCCACGAAGACCGACAACATCAGCACGGTCAGCTGCTGGAGCAGCTGGTCACCCATGAACATCGCCAGCACACCGAAGAGCACGGCACCGCCAGCTGCGGCGTACACCTTGGTCATCGGGTTGGCCGGCTTCTTGGGCTCCGCCGGGGCGACCGCGGCAGGCGCGGCTGCGGCGGGCGCCGCAGAGACCTGTACGGGCGGCGGCGGCCACATCGACTCGCCGTCGAGGGTGACCGTGATGCCACGCTGGACGACGTCGTCGAAGTCCAGGGTGAGCTGACCGTCCTTGCCGGGCGTCAGCAGCTTGAGCAGGTTGACGATGTTGGTGCCGTAGAGCTGGCTGGTCTGGGCAGCCAGGCGGCCCGCGAGGTCGGTGTAGCCGAGGATCACGACGCCGTTGTCGGTCACCGTCCGCTCACCGGTCACGGTCAGGGCTGCGTTGCCACCGTTGGCGGCGGCCATGTCGACGATGACACTTCCGCCACGCATCGCGGCAATGGTCTCGGCGGTGATCAGCTTGGGCGCGGGGCGGCCCGGGATCAGCGCGGTGGTGATGACGATGTCGGCGTTGCGCGCCTCCTCGTCGTACATCAGGGCGGTCGCGGCCTCCTGCTCGGCCGTCATCTCACGGGCATAGCCGTCGGAGGAGACCTCGCTCTTCATGTCGACCTTGACGAACTCGGCGCCCATCGACTCGACCTGCTCGGCCACCTCGGGACGTACGTCGAACGCACGCACCACGGCACCCATCGCGGAGGCCGCACCGATCGCGGCGAGACCGGCGACGCCGGCACCGACCACGAAGACCCGGGCCGGAGCGGTCTTGCCCGCCGCCGTGACCTGTCCGGTGAACATCCGGCCGAACTCGTTGGCGGCCTCGATGACCGCGCGGTAGCCGGCGACGTTGGCCATCGACGACAGCACGTCCATGGACTGCGCGCGCGAGATGCGCGGCACGGCGTCCATGGCCAGCGCGGTGAGGCCGGCGTCGGTGAACTTGTCGATCAGCTCGGGGTTGCGGGCAGGCGCCATGATCGAGATGACCGTGGCCCCCCGACGCATCTGGCCGATCTCCTCGTCGGTGGGAGCGTTGACCTTGACGACGACGTCGCTGGACCAGGCCGTGGCACGATCGACGACCGTGATGCCAGCCTCTTCGTACACGTGGTCGGGCTGGTCGGCAGCCTGTCCGGCGTCGCTCTCGACGACGACCTCGTAACCGAGCTTGACCAACTGGTCAGCCGTCTTGGCTGTTGCCGCGACGAGTGATTCGCCGGGCCACGCTTCCCGGGGGATCCCGATGCGCACAACTACCTCCTGATTAGGGCTCGCCCCACCCCCGTAAGAGGGTGTGGGTGTCGCAAAGTTACCCGCCTCGGCGCGGGGGCCGGACAGGGTCTCACGCCCTGACTCCCGGGGCGGTGATCCAGCGCTCCCCGCGGCGGGGACGCGGTCAGTGGGCCAGGCCGTAGAGGCGGTCTCCGGCGTCGCCGAGACCGGGCACGATGTAGCCCTTCTCGTTGAGGTGGGAGTCCATCGCAGCGGTGACCACGGTCACCGGCACGGACAGGCCATCGAGCTCCTCGACGAGCCGCTCGCAGCCCTCGGGTGCAACCAGCAGACAGATGGCGATGATGTCGTCGGCGCCGCGCTCAACGAGGAAACGGATCGCCTCCGCGAGGGTCGCGCCGGTGGCCAGCATCGGGTCGAGCACGTAGACCTGACGTCCGGAGAGGTCCTCGGGGAGGCGCTCGGCGTACGTCGTGACCGCCAGGGTCTCCTCGTTGCGCACCATCCCGAGGAAGCCGACCTCCGCGGTGGGCAACAGACGGACCATGCCGTCGAGCATGCCCAGGCCGGCCCTCAGGATCGGCACCACCAGCGGCGTGGGGGTGCTCAGCCTCACGCCCGTGGTGGGGGCCACCGGAGTGTCGATCTCGACCTCACTGACCCGGACCCCACGGGTGGCCTCGTAGGCCAGCAGGGTCACGAGCTCGTCGGCGAGACGCCGGAAGGTCGGGGAGTCGGTGTGCACGTTGCGCAGCGTGGTGAGTTTGTGGGCAACGAGCGGGTGATCGACGACCTGGATGCGCATGGAAGGACCTTAGTCGAGATCCCACCGGTTTCCCCTCCCGAGAAGCACGGGAGGGCTTGGTTTACCGGACCCTTCCGTGGCACGCTGGCCGCGTCACCGCCAGGAGCAGCCGGGCGGTGTCATGCAGCGAGGCAATTCCCCGGAAGGGCGTGGCGATGTCCGGACTGGACGACGACTCGGACGAGGGCGGCATCGACTTCGCCGTGGCTGCCCACCGCTCCGACGGTGGTTGGTCGCTCGCCGAGATCACCGACACCACCCTGGCTTCGGTCGAGACCCTCGCGCACGGGTTGCGCCGCTTCCCCGGTGAGGGCGGTGCCCTGGCCATGGTCGCGATCGACGACGACTTCTTCGTGCTCGTACGCGTCGAGGGGCACGCCACCCGCGTGCTGCTCTCCGACGTCACCGCCGCCGAGGAGTGGGAGTTGGCCGAGTCGGTCATCGAGTTCCTCGGTCTCCCCGACCCCGAGGACGACGACGACGGACCGGCCGGCGACCTGGGTGTGGTGGCCGATCTCGGCATGTCGGCCGTCGACATGGCCGTCCTGCTCGACGACGACCTCTACCCCGACGAGATGCTCGCCGAGATCGCTGCCCAGTTGGGGTTCGGCCCCGAGTTCGACGACGTCGTCGGCCTCGACACCGTCTGATCGTGGGGGCGCACGACTGGGTCGCAGCAATGCGACTCGCCCTCGCGGAGGCCGATCTGGCCCGCGCGACCGACGACGTACCGATCGGTGCCGTGGTCCTGGACGAGGCCGGCGTGGTCATCGGTGCCGGGCGCAACGTGCGTGAGGCCGAGCACGATCCCACCGGGCATGCCGAGGTGGTGGCCCTGCGCCGGGCGGCTGCCGCGCGGGGCGAGTGGCGGCTCAGCGGCTGCACGCTCGTCGTCACCCTGGAGCCGTGCACCATGTGCGCCGGCGCCATCGTGCTGTCGCGCCTCGACCGGTTGGTCTTCGGGGCGTACGACGAGAAGGCCGGCGCGGTCGGCTCCTTGTGGGACGTCGTACGGGACCGGCGGCTCAACCACCGGCCCGAGGTGCTCTCCGGGGTGCTGGCCGCGGAGTCGACCCAGCGGCTCGACGACTTCTTCCGCACGCACCGCGTCTGAGGCGTACGGCCGGGTCTGCGGCTCAGCCCAGCGCAGCTCAGCCGAGTCTGCTGCTCAGCCCAGACGCTCGGGAGGCCCTTCGCGGCGTACGGAGTCGATGACGATGACGGCCAGGTCCGGCTCGGTCTCCCGGTGCTGTCGCGCCAGGGTGAGGACGTCGTCGATCGCGTCTTCCAAGGAGTGCACCGACGAGTCCTCGCGCAGGCCACGGGTGCGGGCGATGATCGCGCCCGCGAGCGCCGGGGAGATCTCGTCATGGGAGTACGCCAGGTCGGTCGCGATCCTGACCCGCTCGCGCGCGGCTTCGATCCGGCGCGTGGAGGTGGCCTGACCCCGGGAGAGCACGAAGACCATCGTCACCAGCGAGGCGATCACCACCACCAGCAGGAAGATCGTCATGTCTGCCAGCCTAACGAGAACGACCCACGCGCTCGACCCAGCGCTCTGGTGATCCGATTGTGAGCCCGCGGAGCAGGTCCGGTAACGTTCGTCGCGGTGACGTGTCCGAGCGGCCTAAGGAGAACGCCTCGAAAGCGTTTGTGGGTGCAAGTCCACCGAGGGTTCAAATCCCTCCGTCACCGCCAGCCGTGAAGCCCCGTCCACTGGACGGGGCTTCACGCATTTGTCACCGGTCCCGGCCTGCGGCCTCTCGGCCGATCAGGATCGCCCGCACCGTCACAGGCACCCCTGCTCCGAGCCCACGGCGCGCATCCCGGCCAGGTCGCCCGCGCCCATCCGATAGCCCTTGGGCGTGACGTAGGGGTGCATGAGCTGGGTGTCCTGGCTTGCGTGCCCCAGGCCCACGGCGTGCATCAACTCGTGCTGCATGACCACACCTGCCGGGTAGGGGTAGAGGTTGCGCGTGGCGTCCAGACCGGGCGCGAACGCGTAGTCCAGGGTGAGGTCGATGCTTGACTCGAAGATCTCGTAACCCGTGGGACGCACGTAGAACCGGGTGTTGGCCACACCGAGGGTGCCTCCCCCCAGACTCTTCCACTGCACCTTGATCTCGGCGGCCGGCTCCATCACGGCGTCATCCGGGTTGACCCCGACGTAGCGGAACCGAAGACCCGACACCTTCGAGACCCGGTCGAACGACTTCTTCATGTCGCGCAGCGAACCGGCGTAGGAACCGGTGGGGTTGTAGTCCCACGTGATCACGTCGCAAGGGTTCCAGCGAGGATCACCCACCGCAGAGATCGTGGTCCAGTCCCACGCCGCTCCGGCCGGGGTCGGGCTGAAGGGGTTCCACGGGTCGGCGACGTGGTCGTGCTCGTCGTAGGGCCCGGGCGCCACCGGCGCGGGGAAGGGTGTCGGCGCGCGGGTGGGGGTCGGGGTGGGCGTCGGCGCGGCCTTCGGCTTGGCGACCACCTTCACCCGCAGCGCGGGGGACGTGTACCTCTTCGCGACCACCCTGCGCTTGTTCTTCACCGCCGGAGCCACGAGGCGATAGGCCACGGTGCCGGTCCGGGTGCGCTTGGCGATGAACGTGACGCGCTTCTTCGCGCCCACCTTCCTCGCAGCGGCGCTCTTCCACGTGCGCCCCGTCTTCAGCTGCAGGACCACCTTGCGCTTGCCCCCGACCTTCCTGGCCCACGGCACCGAACCGGTCACGGTGAACCTCTGCGCCTGCTGCACGCTCCGGGGGCCGGTGAAGGTCTGCTTCCCCTTCTTCTTGGTCTGCACGTTTCTGCGCAGGGCCTTGGAAGCGGCGTCGACGAACGTACGCTCCCCGTACGTCGGGGGAGACGAGACCACGGGAGCGTCGGAGGCAGCTGCTCCCACCGGGACGCCCGCCACCAGCGCGACGCCACTCAGACCCACCACGCCCGCCAGAACACCGGCCACGCTCACACGCCACTTCACCACGGCTACCGACCTTCACTGTGTCCACCGCTGGGGCGCGGCTCGCGGTCGCCCTCGGCGGACAACTGGGGGCATTCTCCCACCGTGAGGGTCATCGCGGGGCGAGATGGCAACTCGCCTGCCAGGCCGGTCAGTCGCGAGCCCGACTGAGGCAGTCGTTCAGGAGTTGAAGCCGAAGACGGCGACGACGTACCAGCCGTGGGTGGCGTCGCCCTTGGCCACTCCGACGGAGAGGACGCGGTCGCTGCCGAAGTCATCGAGCAGGACCTCGTCGTGCATCCAGGCGTCCTTCCAGGCCTGCAGGACCTTGTCGGCGACCTCCTGAGGAGTCGCACCCTCTTCCCAGTCGATGGCTTCCTGGGTGTGGGCCGGAGCCTGGCCGGGGCAGGCCTCGGAGCTGGAGACAACGCCGAAGTCGTTCCACTCGGACGAGACGGAGTGGGCAAAGATGTTGCTCTCGGCCATCTCGGCGGCGAAACCGTCGGCCCACTGCGACAGGCACTCGTTGGTGCCGACGGGGTCGGTGGCGTTGCTGGCGTCGCGGTAGGCGCGCACACCCGCGTCGACAGCAGCGCGCACCTCAGCGGCGAAGACCTCGTCCGGGTCAGGGGCGGGCGTCTCGACGGGCCCGGGGGTGGCCGGAGCAGGCACTTCCACGGGCGGGACCACCGGGCCGGGCGTCTCCACCCTCGGGGGGACCACCGGAGCGGGCCGCGGACGGACCGCGACGACCCTGCTCACCACGCGGCGACTCTTCAACTTGCGGTGGGTGCGCTTGGAACCCTTGTCGCGACCCAGGTGCCGGGCGTTGCTCTTCACCTTCGGCGCCGTGCGGGCGACGACCCGCAAGGAGCGCGGCGTCGTCGACTCGACGGCGTACGTGAAGGAGAACTTGCCTTTGCGGGTGCGGGTCACCGCCACCTTGCGCCAGACGCCCCGGTCGGATCGGAGCTGGAGCACCACACGACGCTTCGCGCCCTTCACCCGCCCGGTGAGCTTGACCTTGCTGCCGACGACCGGCTGCGCGGGCGAGACCTTGACCGAGCGGAAGACCTTCGGTGCCGACTTCGTGTGAGCGCCGACGCTCTGCTCCACGACCGCCGGAGCCTGGGCCGACGCGGGGGCCGCGGTCGACACGGCGAGCGCCAGCGCGACCGCGCCGACTCCTGCCCTGATCGCTGTAGCCGCGCGTGACTTCACTTGCTCCCCCGGTCCTTGCCAACACTGCATCGCTCTGCACGCTAATCGCGCACCGAGCAGACCGCGTCCCCGGTTTAGGGCATGTTCCCCAGGGCCGGAACGCAACTCACTGCAGGGCGGAGAACCAGGCGACCGTACGCCGGCCCGCGGCGATCGAACGCTCCCACAGCACGCCCGCGGCAAGCAGCGCAGCACCGGAGCCGATCAGCAGGATCCACCCGTCGACGTACTCCACGATCGGACCGCCCTGGTCGAGGGCGAGCCAGATCAGGGCGACCGCGCCCACGACCACTGGTCCCTGCCAGCGCCACTTGAGGCCGACCAGCAGCACGACCAGCGACAGGACCGTCACCGCGACCAGCCGAACCAGAGGTCCGTCCACCAGAGCGACCCCGAGGCTCGGGAGCAACGCGACCGCCAAGGCCGGGGCCATCGTCAAGAGGGTCGGCGCCGCGTGGTCGCGCCACCACTGGACCGCACCGATGCAGGCGAGCAGGACCACCGCCGGGCCCGTGTAGGCCTCGATCGCTCCGACACCCCGCTCGGCCAGCACGAGAGCGATGCCGACCGTCACGGCGAGCGCACCCGGGTAGGCGACGACGAGACGGCCCGGCAGGGCGGCGTAGGCCAGCAGTGCCGCACCGACGCCGACGAGGACGCAGGCCTGGGTCAGGGCGGTGTGATCGAGGGAGGCCGCGAACGCCACCGTGGCGGCCAGCACGGCGGAGACCAGCGCGATCACCTCGGTCGCTTCGCTGCGACCGTCGAGGGCGGCCATCCGGGAGAGGGCGCCCAGGGCGACCAGCAGCACGCTGACGACCAGGCCAACCACGACCCACACGATCGACTCGGCGTCACGCAGGGCGACGAGCAGCCCGAGGAGGCCGACGACGTGCGCGGCAAGGGTCAGCAGGACCGAGTCGCGGCGTACGGCGGAGACCACCGTGGGCACCAGGAGCGCGAACGCCGGCAGCGCCGGCAGCCACCATGGCGCGAGGCCGGCCTCGTGCGTCCAGGCGACGAGGTCGAGACCTGACTCGGCCCCCTCCTCAGCCAGCAGGTAGCAGAAGAAGAACAGCGCCAGGAGGGACAGGCGGCCGACCCAGGTGAAGAGCCCACCCCAACCCATCGTCCGGGCGGGCTCGGCGAGGTCGTCCTCTCCGTCCTCGCCCCGCACGGCGAGCACCGTCAGGACCGCGCCGAGCACGACGGCGACCACAGCCACGACGGTGCGCGGCAACTCCATCACCGCGATGCCGAGGGCAGCCGCAGCCCCGATGAGCACCAGCAGGCCGAGCCGGGTCATCAGACCGGGCCGGGCGACGACCCACGGGTGACGGCGGGCGGCCAGCAGAAGCGCCGGCAGGACGAGGAGGAGCCCCATCGCGGTGTAGCGCTGGGCCGCGGAGTTGTCGTCGTAGCCGACGCCGACGGCGATCACGAGGTGCCCCGCGAGGGCCACCAGGGCAGAAGCCGCCGCGGGCCACACCAACCACCGCAGGGTGCGAGGGGTGCCCCCGTCGAGACGCACCGCGAACCAGCCGAACGCCAGGCTCACGGCAGCGACCACCAACAGGCCCGCCGAGCCGGCGACCATCGTCAGGTCGGCGGCCACGAAACCGGACCAGGTCGACCACAGCGCCAGCAACAGGGCGGCCGGTCGGTAGACGCTGACCTTGGGGAGGGGCCCGGCGTCGTCACGACGCGGCACGAAACTGTCGAAGCCGAGGAGCAGGGCGCCACCCACCAGTCCGGCGCCGGTCCAGTAGAGGTCACCGGGCAGCGAGTCGAGGCCCGCGAGACCCAGGCCGTGGGCAGCCCACAGGTCGATGACGACGAGGCCGCTGGCGATCACCGCCGCCGTCTCGGCCGCCGCAGGGAGTCGCTTGCGGGTGGCGAAGACCGCTGCAGTGGCGGCGACCCCGGTGAGCGCCACCATGATGGCGGCCTGGCCGACGATCCCGACGAGGAACCAGACCACGGCCACGAAGAAGGCGAGGCCCGAGAGCAGGAGCAGGGCACCGAGGCCGAGCAGGATCTGTTGGCCCGAGAGCGCGGGGCGCGGGGCGGGCTGTGGCGTCGGGACCTGCGCAGACCAAGCCGTCTGTGCCCCCTGCTGGGCCTGTTGCGTGTGTTGGACCTGGGCGACCTCGGCCAGCTCGGCCTCGTCGGGTGGCAGGAGCAGCCGCTGTCGCAGCGCCACCGCCTCGGCCGAGAGTCGCGCCACCTGCTGGTCGACCTGCCACAGCCGGGCCGCCAACGGACCGGTGAGCCGGATCCCGCAGGTCGAGCAGGCCGCCAGGCCGAACGGCAACGCTGCGCGACACTGCGGGCATTGGAACGTCTGCGGAGGCAGGGCGGGAGACGTGTCAGTGGTGCTCATGGGGCCATCCTGCTCCACGCGCAGGCCCGGGGCATGCGCATCGCTACTCAATGGGCACGGGGCCGGGACGACCCGCCCCTGCAGGAGCGGGCGGTCGCGGCTCAGACGGTCAGGGTCAGGGTGAGCAGCACGTCGCCCTCCTGGACGACGTCACCGGCCTCGGCGCGGACCTCGCCGACCACGCCGGGCAGCTCGGCCAGGACCGGGATCTCCATCTTCATCGACTCCAGCAGCACCACCGTGTCGCCGACCGCGACCTCGTCACCGACCGCGACCGGGATCTCGATCACGTTGGCGACCATCTCTGCGGTGATCTCGTACGTCTTGACTCGTGCCATGCGGGCGACGTTAAGGGTTACCGACACGTACCCGAAACGAGCGCGACCGAGCGCTCAGAGAGGTGCGAAGCGACGCGGCTCGGGCCGTACGGCGTGGGCCTCCTCGGCAGCGCGGGCCCGTGCTCCTCGCTGGCCGGTGAGGCGCAGGTCGAGGCGGATCACGACGTAGCCGACGAGCAGGCCGAGGATGACGCTGTACGTGGTCTGCAACCCCGCCTCCACGTAGGAGGTGTCGAGGTTGACGAGGCGTTGGGCCACCGGCAGGGTCGCGGCCGCCCCGAAGGTGCAGACCCACCATCCCTGGCGCCGACGGGCCCGCATGTGCACGCCCCAGACCAGGGCCGGCACGCCCAGCAGGACGGTGATCGGTCGCGGCACCGCACCGATCGTGCTGCGCAGCCACTCGGAGAAGTCCGACCCCGACGACACCATCGTGCTGACCCCGAAGTTCCGCAGCAACTCGGTGTAGACGAGGCTGCCCACCAGCACCACGGTGCCGACGACGACGATCGCCAGACCACGGGTGCCGAGGCCGTGCAGGCCGGCGGCGAAGCGCCAGACCAGGGCGAAGACCACGGCGAAGCCGACGGCGAGGGTGACGTACTCGAAGCGGGTGGTGCTCGCGGACGGCGCGAAGCCGACGGTGGCGAAGGCGCCGACGGAGGAGACCGCCGTGGCGATCACCACTTCTCTCACGGCGTTGAGGAAGTTGCGTGCCGGGACGGTGATCACCACGGCCAGCACACCGCTGACCACGCAGGTCAGGACCGCGGCCCCGCTGCGCAGCACCGCTCCGTCGACCAGGACGGCCACGACTCCGATGACCAGCGCCAGGATCGAGAACAGGACCTGCCGTCCGCCCGTGCGTGCCGTCACCGCCCACGCGTACGTCGTGAGCACCGCCACCGCTCCGGCACCGTCCAGCCAGTTCGGGCCGACATGCAGGGCCGCGGCGCCGAGCAGGACCATGCCGGCGAGCAGGACGAGGCCCCACGCCGTGAGGATCCCCCGGTCGCGCGGCGTCTGACCGCGCGAGACGACCTCGTCGACGGGCGGGTCCTGGGGAAGCTGGGCGGCGACCCAGCCCTCCGGAGCGACGAAGTCCTCGTCGGAGATGGGTGCCTCGTCGATGGGCTCGTCGATGGGCTCGTCGATGGGCTCGCCGACCGGCTCGGTCCCCCGAGGCGGCTCGGGTCTGGGCTCAACCGTCTGGTCGACTGTCGACTCGCCTGTTTCGGCCGGGTGGAACACCACCGCGATGTCCTCGGGCTCCGGCGCCCCGGACGGGGTGGCTGCCCCGCGGGACAGGGCGAGCCGGATGCCGAACGGGTCATCGTCCAGCAGCGGGCGCGACAACGGGTCCGACTCGGGCGTCAGCTCCGGCGGGGTCCCGGAGAGCTCGGCCGACAGGGCGGGTGGGGCCTGGGAACCCTCGGTCGGCTCTCCCTTGCCCGCGATCCGGCGGCCACCGCCCGAACGGGTGCCACGGGTCGCCTTGCGGGTGAACCGCGACTGTTTGGGGGCGGCGCGACGACCGGGGCGTGGTGCAGACACGAGGCGAGGTTACCTTCGCCGGTTGTCCAGCGAGGGGTTGGCGCGGCGCGCCGCCCCGATGGTCTCCCGCTCGAGGACTGCTGTCAGGACCTCCTCGTCGGGCCCGGCCTGCGCGACGACGTCCCCCCAGGGCGAGATCACCGTCGAGTGGCCGGTGTAGCGGGGAGCGGGCTGGCCGACGGCGACCACGTAGACCGTGTTCTCGATGGCCCGGGCGCGCGCCAGGGTGAGCCAGTGGTCGACCTTGCGCTCGCCGGCAACCCAGGCCGCGGGGAGCACGATCACCTCGGCGCCGGCGTCCACCAGGGCGCGGCCCAGCTCGGGGAAGCGGAGGTCGTAACAGGTCATCAGCCCCACCCGGAAGCCCCCGATCTCGACCACCACCGGCTCCCAGCCACCAGCGAGCAGCCGGTCGGACTCCTTGTGGCCGAACGAGTCGTAGAGGTGGATCTTGTCGTACGACGCAGAGCTCTCGCCGCGCACGACCAAGGTGTTGTAGGGCCGCTGGGGGTCCTCGCCGACACGGAACATGCCAGCGACCACACTGACCCCGGCGGCTCGGGCCCCCTCCTCCACCGCGGTGACGAAAGGGCCGTCCAGTGGCTCGGCGAAGGGCGACACGTCGCTGCCCGGCTTGCCGAAGTCTCGGGCGAAGACCTCGGGGAAGACCACCAGCTCCCCGCGCTCGCTCTCCCCGAGCACGTCGGCGAGGCGGGCGCGGTTCGCGGACGGGTCGAGCGAGGCGGCGACCTGCACGAGACGTACGCGCAAGGTCTGCTTCCCCTCGCCCGGCTCCCCCGGCTGGCCGGGGCCGGCAGCTGTGCTGGTCGTGGTGGCCATGACGTCCAGCCTGCCAGACTGACCTGCATGTCACAGCGCAGCGGGTTCTCGGCGGTCATCCTGACCGGCGGCACGGGCCGACGCATGGGCGGCGTCGACAAGGCCGGCCTCGAGGTCGCCGGTCGCCCGATGCTGGTGTGGGCGCTCACCGCGGTCGAGGGTGCCCTGGAGACCGTGGTCGCGGGCCCCGAGGTCACCGAGCTGCTCGCCGGTCTGCCAGCGGTCACCGAGAGCGACGTCGCGGCATCGATCCGCTTCGTACGCGAACATCCGGCGGGCGGTGGGCCTGCAGCCGGGCTGCTGGCCGCGCGCGACGCCCTCACCGCCCGAGCGCCGTACCTCCTCGTCCTGGCCGTCGACATGCCACGGCTCAGCGCCGCAACCGTGACCCGGCTCCTCGAGGCCGCAGCCGGGCACGATGGCGCCGTGCTCACCGACGCCGACGGCCGTCGTCAGTTGTGCCTGACGGTGGAGACCGCGGCGCTGGACCGCGTACGCCCCGAGGGTGACGCCGCCGGCCTCAGTCTCTTCCGTCTCGTCGCAGAGCTCGACCTGGTCGACGTGGCGCCGATGGCGGACGAGGCATCCGACATCGACACCTGGGACGACCTCACCCGACTGGACCGACCGCCTTCCCACTAGCCTCGAAGGCATGCGCGCCGTCCACGTCACTGAGCCCGGAGGCCCTGAGGTCCTCACCGTCGTCGAGCTGCCTGACCTGATCCCGGGAGCGGGCGAGGTGCTGGTCGAGGTGGCCGCGACCGCGGTCAACAAGGCCGACACCCTGCAGCGCAAGGGCTTCTACCCGCCGCCGCCGGGCGCCAGCGACGTCATCGGGCTCGAGTGCAGCGGTCGCATCGCCGAGCTCGGCGAGGGCGTCACCGGCTGGGCCGTCGGCGACGAGGTCTGTGCCCTGCTCGCCGGGGGTGGCTACGCCTCGCAGGTCGTGGTGCCCGCCGGGCAGTTGATGCCGGTGCCCGAAGGGCTGGACCTCGTCCACGCCGCGGCGCTGCCCGAGGTGGCCGCGACGGTCTGGTCCAACGTCTTCATGACCGCCGGCCTGGAGGCCGGCGAGTCTTTCCTCGTGCACGGCGGCTCCGGCGGCATCGGCACCTTCGCCATCCAGCTGGCGACCGCGTGGGGCGCCAAGGTCTTCACCACCGCCGGCACCGAGGCCAAGCTGGCGGCCTGCGCCGACCTGGGCGCCGACGTGACGATCAACTACCGCGAGGAGGACTACCTCGAGGTGGTCCGTGCTGCCACCGACGGCCGCGGCGTCGACGTCATCCTCGACAACATGGGCGCCAAATACCTCGACACCAACGTCTCCGCCCTCGCGAACGACGGCCGTCTGGTGATCATCGGGATGCAGGGCGGGGTCAAGGCTGAGCTCAACATCTCCAAACTGCTCGCCAATCGTGGCTCGGTGATCGCGACCTCCCTGCGAGCTCGACCGCTCGAGCAGAAGGCCGAGATCTGCGCCGAGCTCGTCGAGCACGTGTGGCCCTTGGTGGCCGACGGGCAGGTCCAGCCGGTCATCCACGAGGTGATGTCCCTCGAGGAGGTCGCCCGCGCCCACGAGCTCGTCGACTCCAGCGCCCACATCGGCAAGGTCGTCCTCACCGTCGCCTGAGGCGCGGGGCGGTCGCCATCAACCCGACACGAGCGCGGACCTCTGCAGTCATCCGGTGACTGCAAACGTCCGGAATGAACGCCTCCGCCCGCCGGTTAGGGTTTCACCATGACGCAGAAGCACAGCGACACCCCCGATTCGACCGTCCCCGACTCCGACGCGGAAGGCACCGCGCCCGCCCCGGCGGCGGGTCAGGACGAAGCCGCGGCCGACGACACCATCGAGGTCGAGGTGCCCGAGGGTCACGTGCTCGTGATCGGCCCCGACGGTGAGCCGGTGGGCACGGTCCCTGCCGCGGTGGTCGAGCAGCACCAGGAGCAGGCCGAGCAGGGGCAGAGCGTCAGCGACCTGGTCGAGCAGCCCGCCAAGGTGATGCGGATCGGCTCCATGATCCGCCAACTGCTCGACGAGGTGAAGGCTGCGCCGCTGGACGAGGCCAGCCGTGCCCGTCTGCGCGACATCCACCAGGCCTCCATCAAGGAGCTCGAGACCGGCCTGGCGCCGGAGCTGATCGAGGAGCTGGAGCGCATCGCGCTGCCGTTCACCGACGACGTCACCCCGTCAGAGGGTGAGCTGCGTATTGCGCAGGCCCAGCTGGTCGGGTGGCTGGAAGGACTCTTCCACGGCATCCAGACCGCCATCTATGCCCAGCAGGTCGCCAGTCGTGCGCAGCTGGAGCAGATGCGACGGGCCCTGCCCGGCATGAGCAGCGGTCAGCACCCGCAGGAGGGTCAGCCCGGAGCCAACGGCGAGGCAGGCATGCCCGACGGCACGCACCCCGCCGGAGGCATGTACCTCTGACGGGGCGCGTTCGGTGCCGGCGACCGCCGCCGCGAACTGGACTCAGGGGAGTTGGCGCACGGTCGCGTTGACGTCCGTGACGCCAATCTCGGTCGTGCCGTCAGCGCCGAAGACGGTGAGCGGGTCCTGGCGGACACCGCGCGGCGTGAGCTCGACCTCGGCGTCCTCGGTCAGGTCGTCGTAACTGACCCAGCCCGATTTTCCATCGTTCGTGACAGCGGGAAGGTAGTCCGCCGGCTCGATGCCCGGGACACCGAGCGTCTTGCCGTTCTCGAGGACGCCGTTCGCGAAGTCGTACCTGTCGGTGAAGACCGTGTACAGCCGCCAGTGCGTCCCCTCGTCCACCTGGACCTGGATCGTCGGCTCGTCGAGCGCTGGCAGTTCCTGGGGGTTGGTGGCGTCCACGATCCCGGTCGTCGGCAGGGAGCCGCGATCAACCCGGACTCGCCCGTCCTCCGGGCCCTCGACCGAACCTGCCTGTGTCCCACACACCGACCCGTCGAAGCAGGCCAGTTCGTAGCTCAGGTAGCGAGTCCCAGCGGGTGCTCCCGGAAGGGACACCTCCTGAGGACCGACGCCGCTGATGATCGTGGGCGGAGCCAGCAGGTGCCGGGTGGCGACCTCCTCAGCCGGACCGAGCGTGGCAACAGCGACACCGCCCCCGACGAGCGCGAGCCCGAAGGCGCCAGCGAGTGCCGCGCGGGAGCCCCGCCGGCGCCTGCCCTCGTGCGCTGCAACGGGAGACTTCTCGGCCTCGAGGATCTGGCGCGTCATGCTGCTGATCCGTTCGTCCGGGAATGCGGACATGTGCGGGGCAGGGTCGATGTCCTTGATGCGGGTACGCAGATCAGTCATGGCAGGGCTCCGGCGGCTCGAAAGGGGCAAGTGAGGAGGAAGTGGAATGGGCGAAGGGCTGGCGCGGCTCCTGCGACAGGTGAAGGTCCATCGCATGGAGCTGGACCTTCAGACGCAGCCGCGCACGATGCAGACGTACGCGAGCAGTGGTGGCCGAGATGTCGAGGACCACAGCGATCTCCGTCGCGGACAGCTCCTCCCAGGCCCACAGTCGCAGGATCTCGGCGTCGGTCGGACGGAGCCGACCCATCGCAGCGCTGATCGGAGCCTGCGCACTGAGGCGGTCATCGACCGCGGTGAACGGATCCGCCCGCTCGTCCCTGCGGGCAGCCGCCCGCCCTTCGTGGCCCGCGCGACGTCCCTCGCTGCGCTGGAGGTGGAGCAGCTCGCGTGCTGCGACGGCGTACAACCACGGAAGTGGACGGTCCGGCACCACCTCACGCTTGCGCCACGCCACGGCGAAGACCTCGGAGACCACGTCATCACCGGATGCACCGAGGCGACGCGCGCAGTACGTCCGCACCGCCGCGTGGTGGCGACGGAAGAGATCTTCCAGCCACGCCTCGTCGCGAGGGGTGTCACCTTCTTGTCGGTTCATGACCCCTTGCTCCCGGACATGGGCGCAGCGTTACACGTGGGAGGCCGAGCGCGAGGGGAGACTGGCACCCTCGGGCCGTCCCCAACCCCACCCGGCGCGCGCCTCAGCGGCGGTTGAGCCGCCCCACGACGGCCAGCCCGAGCAGTCCCAGCAGTACGGCGGCCGCCCCGGGGGCCGCGAGTCGCGCGAAGGTCTCCGGCTCGCTCTCCTCGACCTTCGTGCGTACGGCGGCCTGCGGGTCGGGAGCCTTGACCCGCACACCGACACCGAGCTGGCGCTGGACCACCGCCAGGTCCCGCTGGGCCACCGGGCGCGTGCCGGAGCAGATGGTGGTGCGGTTCTCGGAGTCGGTGAGGAAGAGCCAACGGCTGCCCTCCTCGACCGGACCGAACCCACAGCTGCCGCCCAACGCGTTGGTGACGACGAAGCGGGCATTGGTGATGGTGCCCTTGAAGACCCGCTGGGCGCGTACGAGGAACTGGTCGCGGCCCTCGTCACCCTCACCCGTGGTGGCCCGTTCGAGGACACCCGTGAAGACGAGGTCGGCGTCGGAGGTGAGCGCGCGCAGGCCGGAGTCGGCGCACGAACAGGCCTGGGCCGGAGCCGCCATCAGGACGAGGCTGCTCAACGTGGCCACGGCCAGCGCGAGCAGTGTCGCCACCGGACGCCACACGCGTACGCCGGCCAGCTGTCCGCGCAGCCGGGCGTGCAGTCGACCGATGCGGCTCGGGACGTGGCTCGCGGCAGGCATGGCGTGGAGCCTACCGCCGCGGTGGGTCACAGGTCGAAGAGCCGGACCAGCGTCCGGGCGACACCGTCCTCGTCGTGGGGCGGGGCGGTCTGCTGGGCCTGGTCGATCACCGTCGGGTGGGCGTTCGCCATCGCGTACGACGTCCCGGCCCACTCCAGGAGCGGCAGGTCGTTGGGCATGTCGCCGAAGGCCACGACCTCACTGCGGGCCACGCCCAGGTCGACGCACAGGTCGGCGAGCGTGGAGGCCTTCGTGACCCCCTGGCCGCTCATCTCCACCAGGGTGCCGATCGAGGACCAGGTCGTCGTGATCCGGTCGCCCACCACCTTCTCGACCATCGTCCAGAACTCCTCGGCCCCGATCTCCTCGTGGCGTGCGAGCAGCTTGACCACGTCGTCGTCGACCAGGTCCTCGAGCCGGGCCAGCTGCGCCCCCGGGTCGGTGTTGGCCTTGAGCCGAGGCATGAATTCAGGCTCGCGGGCGAATCCGGTGGTCTTCTCCAGGGCGAACTTCGTGCCCGGTACGGCCTCTCGCAGCATGCGCCCCACGTCGACGAGCACGTCGGGGTCGATCGTGCGAGCACGACGTACGGAGTGGGTCTCCACGTCGTAGACGATCCCGCCGTTGCTCAGGATCGCCAGCCCGTGACCGCCGACCGAGCTCCACAGCGTCTCCATCCACCGGATCGGGCGACCCGTCACGAAGACCACCGGCACGTCGAGCTCGTCGATCGCGAGGAGCACGTCGCGGGTGTAGTCGCTCACCCGACCGTCCGAACCCAACAGCGTGCCGTCGAGGTCGGTCGCGACCAGCCGCGGCCGCGACACCGTCGCGGGAGGTTCGGCGCGGTTGTCGGGCCCGGTCACGGCGTCAGGCTTCCGGGAACCAGCGATTGATCTCGACCGCGGCGCCGTCCTCGTGCACCGAGGCGGTGACCGCGTCTGCGGCCTGGCGGACCACGTCGATGGCCTGGCCCATCGCGACCCCACGGCCAGCCCACTCCAACATCTCGATGTCGTTGCGGCCGTCGCCGATTGCGAGCACGTCGGCGCGGTCGACCCCCAGGGCGTCGCAGACGTGCTGCAGACCGGAGGCCTTGGAGATGCCGGTGGGGGCGAAGTCCATCCAGGCGGTCCACCCGACCACGTAGTCCGTGCCGTGCAGGCCGAGCTCGGAGGCCATCTTGACGAAGTCCTCGGCGGTCGCGCCCGGATCTCGGACCACGACCCGGTTGACGGGCTTGCCGACGATCTCCTCGACGGGCGTCACATGCTGGGGCCCGGAGAGCTCACCCTCGGGGAACGGCCGGTTGACCAGGTAACCGCCGATGGCCCGCTCCTCGGCCGCGACCAGGGCGTCGGGGTGGACCTGCAGGACGGCACGTACGGCGGGGGCGGCGTCGAAGGTCTCCTCGTGGGTGACCTCCATCGGCGGATAGCGGAAGATCACCGAGCCGTTGGCCGAGACGACCCAGAGCCGGTCGTCGACGTCGGGGGTGGGGTCCTCGGCCGAACCCTCCAGGGGAAGGTCGAGCAGGTCCGCGATGGTCGTCATGCCGTGCGGCGAACGGCCGCTGGCCAGCACGATGTGGGCCCCGGCGTCCCGGGCCCGGTGGATCGCGTCGTACACGGGTCGGGTGACCGTCTCGTACTCCTCGTCCTGACCGTCCACCCAGGCCAGCAGGGTGCCGTCGATGTCGAGGGCGACCATGGCGGGCTGCCAGCCGGGAGGCGGGAGGCGCCCCTCGTGCAGCTCCGCCGTGCTGGCGGGACCGGCGCCCATCGGGTCAGGCAACGGGGATCACCGGCTCGAGCACCTCACGCCCGCCCATCCACTTCTGCAGGGCCCGGGGCACGCGCACCGAGCCGTCGGGGAGCTGGTGCGTCTCGAGGATCGCCACGATCGCCCGGGTGACCGCGGTGAGCGTGCCGTTCAGGGTTGCGACCGGGGTGGTCGCCCCCTCGTCGTCACGCGTACGGATGTCGAGGCGGCGCGACTGGAAGTCGGTGCAGTTGGAGGTCGAGGTGAGCTCGCGGTACTTGCCCTGGGTGGGGATCCACGCCTCGAGGTCGAACTTGCGCGACGCGCTCAGACCCAGGTCACCGGCCGCGATGTCGACGACCTGGTAGGCCAGCTCGAGCTTGTCCATGAACTCCCGCTCCCAGGCCAGCAGGCGGGCGTGCTCGGCCTCCGCCTGGTCGAGCGTGGTGTAGACGAACATCTCGACCTTGTCGAACCAGTGCACCCGGATGATGCCCTTGGTGTCCTTGCCGTGCGAGCCGGCCTCCTTGCGGAAGCAGGGGCTGAAGGCGGCGTAGCGGCGCGGCAACGACGCCGCGTCCAGGATCTCGTCGGAGTGGTAGGCAGCCATCGCGACCTCCGAGGTGCCGACCAGGTAGAGGTCCTCGCCCTCGATCCGGTAGACGTCGTCAGCGGCCTGGCCCAGGAAGCCGGTGCCCTCCATCGCCCGGGGCTTGACCAGCGCGGGGGCGATCACCTGGGTGAAGCCGGCCTCGCGGGCCTGCTCCATCGCGAGGTTGATCAGCGCGAACTCGAGCTCGGCCCCGACACCGGTGAGGAAGTAGAAGCGCGACCCCGACACCTTGGCGCCGCGCTCCAGGTCGATCGCTCCCAGGATCCTGCCGAGCTCGATGTGGTCGCGGGGCTCGAAGCCCTCCGCCGCGAAGTCGCGGGGGGTGCCGACGGTCTCGATGACCACCGAGTCGTCCTCGCCGCCGTCGGGGACGTCGGGGTGAGTCATGTTGGGGAGCTCGCGGATCGCGCTCTGCCAAGTCTCCTCGGCCGCGTTCTGGGCGGCTTCTGCTGCCTTCACGTCGGCGGCGAGCGTCTTCGTACGGGCCAGGAGCTCGGCCTTCTCCTCACCCGTGGCCTTCGGGATGAGCTTGCCGAGCTGCTTCTGCTCCCCGCGCTTCGCCTCGAAGGTGGCGATCGCGTCGCGTCGCTCGGTGTCGGCGGCCAGCGCCCGGTCGACCACCTCGTCGGAGAGCCCACGCTTGGCCAGGGAGGCGCGCACACGGTCAGGGGTCTCTCGCAGCAGACGGGGATCGATCATGCTGCAAGGCTAGCCTTTGGGCATACTCATCCGTGTGCTGGACCGAACCCGACCAAAGCTCCTGACCGCCGCCGCGCTGTGCGCGTTGCTATTCGCCGTGCTGGCCTTCGCGGTGACCGGGGAACGTACGGCGTTGTCCGCGCTCGACAACCTCGGCATGGACGCCGCCGGGTGGGTCTCCGACATCGGCTGGTTGCGCCAGACGTTGCTGGTGGTGGAAGCGGCGTTCAACACCGTCGGGATGACGGTGCTGACGATCATCCTGGCCGCCACCCTGCTCTGGAAGAAGCACCCGCGCGCCGCGATCATCGCCGCCGTCGTGATGACCGTGACCGCACTGCTGACCAGCGGGCTCAAGGTGTGGTTGAGCCGAGGTCGCCCCGACTGGCAGGAGGTCGTCGGGATCCACGACTCGATGAGTTTTCCCTCAGGCCACGCCTCCTCGATCACCGCCTACACCGGCCTGTTGGCGGTGCTGGTGGTGATCTTCGTCCGCAAGCAGACGATGCGTCGTGCAGCCTGGACCGGGCTGGTGCTGGTGTGGATCCTGGTCTGCCTCGACCGGATCCTCCTCGGACGCCACTACCCGACCGACGTCCTCGCAGGCATCCTGCTCGGGCTCGTCATCCTGCTGGTCGCGCTGGTCTGGTTCGACCCACGGCCGAGCAGCATCGCCCAGCGCAGCGATCCGCTGCAGGAGGTGTTCGTCTCCGAGAAGCGGCTCGCGGTCGTGCTCAACCCGATCAAGGTCGAGGACGTCGGCGCCTTCCGTGCCCTGGTCACCAACCTGGCCCGCGACAACGGCTGGCAGGAGCCGACCTTCCGCTACACCACCATCGAGGACCCCGGCACCGGGATGGCGGCCGCTGCGGCCGCCGACGGTGTCGACCTGGTGCTGGTCTGCGGCGGCGACGGCACCGTACGGGAGGTGTGCGCCGAGCTGGCCGGCACCGGGATCCCGGTCGGCATCATCCCTGCCGGCACCGGCAACCTGTTGGCCCGCAACCTCGACGTCCCGCTCTACATCCGCTCCGCGATCGACGTCGGGCTCAACGGTCAGGACCGTGCCATCGACATGGTCGACGTGACCGGCGACGGCATCGAGCCGACCCACTTCATGGTGATGGCGGGCATGGGCTTCGACGCCGCCATCATGGAGGGCGTCAACGACGAGATGAAGAAGCGGATCGGTTGGATCGCCTACATCCTCGCCGGCCTCAAGTCACTGATGTTCCCAGCCGTCAAGATCGAGATCTCGGTCGACGACGGACCATTCGCGACCCACCGGGCCCGTACGGTCGTGGTCGGCAACGTCGGTTTTCTCCAGGCCGGCATGCCGCTGCTCCCCGACGCCGTGATCGACGACGGACTGCTCGACGTGGTGATCCTGCACCCAAAGCAGTTCCTCTCCTGGGTGCCATTGGCCATGCGGGTGCTGGCGAAGAGTCAGCGCACCGACTCCACGATCGACCGACTGACCGGGACGAAGGTCCACATCCGGGCCGCCACCGCCACCCCTCGCCAACTCGACGGCGACTCGGTCGGCGAGGGTCGCGAGCTGACGATGGAGTGCGTGCCCGGGCGACTGCTCGTACGCGTCCCGCGCTGACCCGTCCTCCCCGGACGTCATACCGAGAGGTCGCCCCGACGCACGCTGATGATGACGTCCGGCGGGCACGCCCCGGGACGTCATCCCGAGGGGTCGTCCCGACGCACGCAGATGATGACGTCCGGCGGGCACGCCCCGGGACGCCGACGCGGTGGCTCAGCCCTTGGCGTGCGCGACCGCCTCGAGTTCCTCCGGCGAGAGCTGCTGGTCGCTGGACCAACCGGCGATCGTCTTCGCGTAGGTCCGCGCCTCGCTGCGTCCGTGGATCGAGCTGAGCACGACCCCGTCGCCGGCGTCATCGAGCACGGCGACCGACCACGACAGGTGGCCACCCACGTCACCGAAGGCGTCGTAGCGCACCACGGAGAGGTGGCGCAGCGCGCCGTCGGCTGCCGCCTTCAGCGCCGCGACCTCGCGGCGCAGTCCGACCACGTCCTCAGGCAGCGACACTCTGCTGGCGCCCGGGCGGGTAGCGGCGGTACGCCGCATCGCGAGGACCGAGAACACCACGGCGACGACGGACAGGAGCAGGGCGGGGACCGCGAGATACGACACGGCCGCAGCCTAGCCGCGGCGCCGTCTCTCGCACCCCTTGTGCGGTGTCTGGGTGTCACCTGGTGACACCTGGACACCGCACAAGCACTTGGCGTGGCTTCGCGCGGCCTCGCGCACGTCCGTCCACCCTCTCGTGGGACAGTGGGCGCGTGAGTGAAACCGTGAAGAACCGCCGCATCGCCTACCAGGGCGAGCCCGGCGCCAACTCCCACATCGTCTGTGCCCAGCACCACCCGGAGTACGAGGCGGTTCCCTGCGCCTCCTTCGAGGACGTCTTCGCCATGGTCGAGGGCGGGGACGCCGACCTGGCGATGATCCCGATCGACAACTCGCTCGCCGGCCGGGTCGCCGACATCCACCACTTCCTGCCGGCCTCCAGCCTGCACATCGTGGGCGAGCACTTCCTGCGCATCACCTTCAACCTGATGGCGCTGCCCGGCGCCGACGAGTCGACGGTGCGCACGGTGCACAGCCACGTGCATGCGCTGGGCCAGTGCCGCAATGTGATCCGTGAGCTCGGCGCCACCGCGGTGATCTCCGGGGACACCGCCGGTGCCGCCCGCGAGGTCTCCGAGTCCGGTGACATCACCCAGGCCGCCCTGGCCCCGCCGATGGCGGCGGAGATCTACGGCCTCGAGGTGCTGCGTACGGAGGTCGAGGACGAGGACCACAACACCACCCGTTTCGTGGTGCTCTCGCGCGACTACGTGAAGGCCCCGCAGGGCAAGGGTCCGGTCGTCACGAGTTTCATCTTCAACGTACGCAACCTGCCGGCCGCGCTCTACAAGGCGCTCGGCGGCTTCGCGACCAACGGCGTCAACATGACCAAGCTGGAGAGCTACATGGTCGGCGGGGAGTTCGCCGCGACCCAGTTCCTGGCAGAGGTGGACGGCCACCCCGACGACCCGGCGCTCTCCCGGGCGCTGGAGGAGCTCACCTTCTTCACCACCGAGGTCAAGGTGCTGGGCGTCTACCCGGCAGCGCCGGAGCGCCTGCGGGACTGAGCGGCCACGGGGCTGAGCGACTCAGCCACCGAGCGACTCAGCGACTGAGGACCGGGCCTCACTTGCAGCGACCGACACCGATGTCGTCGATGAACCAGCCGAGGCTGTAGACGTCGGGCCTGGCGTCGGTGGCGATCCGGAAGCGGATGAAGACCTTCTTGCCGCGCAGCTTCTTCGGGAACTTCTTCACGGTCGTGCCGTAGCCACCGCTGTTGCCGGCGAAGGCCTTCTTGCCGGCGAAGGCCGAGCCCTTGCGGTTGACCTTGGTGGGGTACTTGCCCGCCATCAGGTCCTTCCACGTGCCCTTCTTGCCCTTGGGCTTGACCTTGTACTCCACCCGACCGCCGTCGTACTTGGCGCTGCCGTGGGTGTCGAACATGTAGGCGTGGCGGAAACGCAGGAAGGCTGTCTTCGACCGGGGGACCGTAATCGGCTTCTTCGTGGTGATCGAGTAGCTCTTCGCCCGGCCACCGTAGGCGCGGTCGGGGAAGAGGTTGCCGGGGCGGTTGAAGCCCCACAGGTTCTTCGTGCCGCTGGTGGCGTAGGTGGCGTCGAACTTCAGGCGGTTCGGGTTGCCGGGGACGTACCAGGGACGCTGGGCACGCCACTTCTTCTTGCCCTCGACGTTGTCGTGGAAGGCCCATCGGGCCTTCTTGCCGCTGACACACGACTTCTTGTCGACGGCGTTCTTGCGGGCCTGTCCCATCTCGGTGGCCCGGACAGCACGATCCACGGAGACGCAGTCGGTCGTGGTGATGCCCTTGGTGCCGGTCACGTTCTTGCACGCCTGGCGCAGCGCCCGGGCCAGGTCCTGGTAGTCGCTGGCCGAGGTCAGCAGACCTGTGAGGGTCTCGTAGTAGATCGCCGCGACCTTGGTGGCGCCGAGTCCGGTCACCGTCTGGCCGTTGAAGGAACCGCCGTCGGTCATCAGGAAGGCGGCCTTGTTGTTGACGCCCGAGTTGTAGTGCACGCCGCCGTTGTCGGAGGCGCCCTTGTAGTAGCGACCGTCCTTCATCCGGGCGGGGTCGCCGAAGATGCTCGGGGTGCGCATGTCGCGCAGCCCACCGCGGGGGAAGAGCTTCGTCGGCAGGTCCTCACCGATCCGCCAGCGATCGGCCGGGCTCTCGTGGCTCTCGGTCGTGGCCTGGTCGATCAGCTCACCGAAGACGTCAGCGATCGACTCGTTGATGGCGCCGGACTGGTAGTGGTAGAAGAGCTTGGCGGTGCGTTCGATGATGCCGTGGGTGAGCTCGTGGGCCACCACGTCGTCGGCCACGGCAAACCCCTGGCCGTACGTCATCTGCCTGCCGTCCCAGAACGCGTTCCGGAAGGGGCAGCGCTCACCGGACCTGCAGTACCGCACGGTCGAGACCAGGGGCATGCCCCTGCCGTCGATGCTGTCGCGGTTGAAGTTGGCCTTGTACCAGTCGTACGTGGCCCCGGAGTACCGGTAGGCCTGACGGACCTCGGCGTTCTGAGCGGCCACGTTGCCGCCTTCGCTCAGCACCGCGTTGGGGGCTGTGCACTCGGTGTGGCGGTCAGCGGTGTTGGCGCCGTCGCAGACGCGACGCACCCGGGCGCTGTGGATCTCGTCGATCGACGTGAGGATCGCGCCGGTGGTCGCCTCGACGAAGACCTGGCGACGCACCTCCTCACCGAAGGAGGCCTGGATCGCGTAGACGGTGTGGGCCCCCGGGATCACGTCGCCACCGAGGATGCGGGAGTCGAAGATGCGCAGTCCCTCGTCCTTGACCGTGACCTGCGCCGGCTTGACCTCGAGGCTGCGAGCCACGCTGGCGCGGGCGTTGCGGGCGGCGCGCTCTCCGGTGATCCGGGGGCGTGCGGCCTGCGCCGTCCCCTCCGGAAGCACCTCGCCGGCCGCGGAGACGATCCGGTTGCGATCGTCGAGCTGGACCGCGAGCTCACCCCCGAGCACCTCGATCCCGTCGATCTCCTGGGCCACGCGCACGGTGGTGTTGCCGGTCTCCTGACGGTGGCTGCGCGCCTCGGCCAGCGTCGAGCCGTCCCCGAGCCCGAACTCCTCGGCGTGCTCACCCAGGAAGGCAGTCGCTGCGGCGCGGGGCGTCGACCGGGCAGAGATGCCGCGGGCCGGGGCCAGCGGTCGGCCGGGCTTCGTGCCGACGAAGCTGACGGCACCCGTCTCGACGCTCTCCTGCACCTCGGCAGCGCCGAAGCCGTCGCCGGGCGGGCTCGCGGTCGCTGGTCCGGTCACAGCCGACGCGGTCGAGGCCGCCAGCGCGAGGACCAGCCCCGCTGCAGTGGCCGATCGAGTCAAGCGTGGACGCATCGGCGCTCCCGAGAAATGGTGATGGCGAACGTCGATCGTAAGCGCTACCTCCCCCTTTTCACACCCGTATGAGTTCTCCACTGGCGTCACATGCGCCACAGGCTGGCCCCTCGCGCTCGTCGCGGACCGAAGCTGGGGGAGACTTCGCCGGTGAACCTCTACCTGCGCCTGATCCGCCTGCTCGTCGGGCTCCGCAGCCGTCGACGTACCCAGCTCTGGGAGGAGACGGTCACCCCCTTCCGGGTTTGGCCCAGTGACCTGGACGCGCTCGGGCACATGAACAACGCCAAGTACCTCGCGCTCACCGACCTGGGTCGCGTCGACATGATGGTGCGTTCGGGCTTCTGGTCGCGCGTCTCCGGGCACGGGTGGTACGCGGTCGTCGCGGCCCAGACGATCCGGTACCGCCGCTCCCTCAAGCCGTGGGAGCGCTTCGAGTTGCGCAGCCGGATGATCGGTTTCGACGAGCGCGCGATGTATGTCGAGCAGGTCTTCACCGTGGCGGGCGAGGTCGCCGCCACCGCCATCGTGCAGTGCCGCTTCCTGAAGAAGGCCGGTGGCCACGTGAGCCCCGCCGAGCTGCGCGCGCTCGTCCCCGGTGCGCCCGAACAGAACCTGCCGGACTGGATCCTGGCCTGGGCGGAAGGCGTACGTCAGGGGCCCTGAGCCGCTGCAGCCCCTAGGATCGTGCCGAGAGCCATCCTTCCCACGGGGGCACCATGGATCCTGGATCTGTGTCCATCCAGTGGCTGCGCGCGCCGCGTCTGCTGGGAGTGCTGCTCGCCTTCGTTGCGTTCACGCAGTCCTTGACGCCGACCCTGACCACGCGCGACTGGTACTTCCAGGGTGTGGTCAGCGGAGTCGCCGTTGCGATCGCGTACGGCATCGGCGCCCTGTTCACCTGGCTCGGCGAACTCGCCCTGCGCGCCGTGGACCGACGTCCGCCGCCCCTGACCGAGAAGCAGGACGTACGCATCCGGTTGCTGCTCGCCGTCGTGCTGGTGGTTGCCCTCACCATCCTGACCCGCCGCGCCGTCGACGCCCATCGCTGGACGTGGGAGCGTCTGGGGCACGAGCCTGTCGACGCCTGGCTGGCGTACGGCGGCACCATCCTCCTGACCCTGCTGGTCCTGGGGCTTCTCGTCGCCGCGGTGCGCCTGTACGTCTGGATCCGGGACCGCGCGATCGGGCTCGGCCGACGTTGGCTGCCGCGCTGGATCGCGGTCGTCGTCGGGACCGTCGTCGCGACCTGGCTGGTCGCCACCGCGCTCAGCGACTGGGTCTACCAGCGCAGTCTGGACGGGCTCAACGAGGCGTTCACCCTCTCCGACCTGGAGGTCGAGGGGTCGCGCGAACCTCCCACCTCACAGCTGCGCTCCACGGGCCCGGCCTCGCGGGTCGCCTGGGAAGAGGTCGGCGACGAGGGGCGCCGCTTCCTCACCCGGGGGGCGACGACCGACCGGCTGGGCGAGTGGACCGTCGACGACGCCGAGGCCCTCGAACCGGTGCGGGTCTTCGTGGGTCGCGCCACCAGCAGTGACCCGGTCGAGCAGAGCGCCCTCGCGCTGGCCGAGATGGAGCGTTTCGACGCCTTCGAGCGCGAGGTCGTGCTGGTGGTGATCCCCACCGGCACCGGCTGGATCAACGAGCAGATCGTGCAGCCGGTCGAGTACCTCCACGGCGGTGACGTGGCCACCGTGGCTGTGCAGTACTCGCATCTGCCGAGCCCGCTGGCCTTCCTCACCGAGGCCGAGGCGGCGCGGGCCTCGGCGCGGGCGCTGATCGGCGCGGTGCGAGAGCGTCTTCAGGAGATCCCCGAGAGCGAACGACCGAAGTTGCTCGTCGCCGGGGAGAGCCTCGGGTCCTTCGGCGGGAGCGCGGCCTTCGACTCCCTCGACGAGCTCGTCGCGACGACCGACGCGTCTCTGTGGGTCGGCCCGCCACCCACGATGCATCTGCGCCGCGAGGCCGAACGGACCCGGTCCGCGGGCTCGTTGCAGATCAAGCCCGTGGTGGGGGACGGCACGGAGATCCTCTTCGCCAACCGTGCCGCCGACGTCGTCGGGCACCCGCGCTCGGTCTTCCTCCAGCAGGCCGACGACGCCATCGTGTGGTGGGACTGGCCCACCGCGGTCGAGGAGCCGGACTGGCTCGACGAGCCGCTCGACCCGGCCGTCAACCCGGCGATGCGCTGGTATCCGGGCACGACCTTCCTCAACCTGGCCGTCGACATGGCCCTGAGCACGACCTTCGAGGAGGAGCAGGGGCACATGTACGGCACCCAGCCGACGTTGGCCTGGGCAGCAATGCTCGCCCCGGACGGTTGGGACGCGGAGAAGATCGCCCACCTGCGCACGCACCTGTCCGACGTCGGCCGCTGATCGGGCACCATGTCAGGCATGAATGCGCACCAGGAGCCGCCGGAGATCGCCGTCCGTCTCGCCGGACCTCGCGACGCCGCCCTCGTCGCGCGTCTGCTGCACGCCTTCAATGTGGAGTTCGAGACGCCGACGCCGACTCCCGCCGAGTTCGAGGCCCGTTTCGAGGTGCTCCTGTGGCGCGACGACGTCCGGGTCTGGCTCGCCGAGACCACGACCCATCCCGGCGGTGCGGCGCTCGGGTTCCTCCTCGCCACCCATCGCCCCTCCCCGTACCACGCGGGCGGCATCGCCCAGGTCGAGGAGTTGTACGCGGTCCCCACCCGCCGCGGGACCGGGGTCGGGACCGCGCTGATGGGCGCGCTCGATGCGTGGGTCACCCGGCACGAGGTCGGCGAGGTGCACATCAACGTCGACGAGGTCGACCAGGACGCCCGCCGGTTCTACGAACGCAGGGGCTTCTCCCACCTGGACCCCACCGCGCTCGCAGCCGGCGAGCCGGCGCAGATGCTCTGCTACGTACGCGACTCCTGAGTCGGGCGCTGGTCGCGTCGTGGACTCCGCCCCCGGCTCCTCCCTCGCGGCGCGAAGATCGGTCCATGACCCGACCCGGTGACGAGAACTACGTGCACGGCCACCACGCCAGCGTGCTGGCCGCCCACGGAGCCCGTACGGCCCAGAACTCCGCTGCCCATCTGCTCCCGCACCTCTCGCCCGGGATGACCCTGCTCGACGTGGGCTTCGGCCCGGGCAGCATCACCGCTGACCTGGCCCGGATCGTGGCGCCGGCCGAGGTGGTCGGTATCGAGGCCGCGCCCGACGCCGTCGCCGCCGCCCAGGCGCTGATGGACGCCCGGGGAGTCGACAACGTCACCCTGCGGACCGGGTCGGTCTACGCCCTGCCCTTCGACGACGACTCCTTCGACGTCGTGCACTGCCACCAGGTGCTGCAGTACCTGACGGACCCGCCGGCGGCACTGCGGGAGATGGCCCGGGTGGCGCGTCGCGTCGTGGCCGCGCGCGAGGTCGACTACGCGGTGATGCACTGGTGTCCGGCGAGCTCGGGGATGAGCGACTGGTTGGACAGCTACCGACAGATCGCCCGTGACAGCGGCGGGGAGCCGGACGCCGCGCGCCACCTGCGCGCCTGGTCCAACGCCGCCGGGCTGCCCGCCCTCGGAGAGGTGCGCGTCGACGCCTCGACGTGGACGTACGCCACCCCCGAGGTCACGAAGTGGTGGGGAGACGTGCAGTCCGCCCGCGTTCTGGAGTCGGAGCAGAACGCCAAGCTGAAGGCGTTGGGCCTCGACGACGAGCGGATCACCACGATGGCGACCCACTGGCGCGAGTGGGGCGAGCACCCGGACGCGTACTTCTCCATGACGCACGGCGAGTTGCTGCTCCAGCTCGACTGACCCGCGCCTGCGGAAGGGGGGGTCAGACGCCGAGCATCCGGCCGATGATCTCCTTCTGGATCTCGGTGGTGCCGCCGTAGATGGTCTGGATGCGACTGTCCAGGAAGGCCTTGGCGATCGGGTATTCCATCATGTAGCCGTAGCCACCGTGCAGCTGGACGCCCTGGTCAACGAACTTCTTCTGCAGCTCGGTGGTCCACCACTTCGCCATCGACGCCAGGCTCGCGTCGACCTCGCCGGCGTTCAACTTCATGATGCAGTCGTTGACGAAGACCCGGGCGATGTGGACCTCGGTGGCCATCTCGGCGAGCATGAAGCGGTTGTGCTGGAAGACGCCGATCGGACGGCCGAACGCCTTGCGCTCCTTCGCGTAGGCCAGCGACAGGTCCATCACGTGCTCCATCGCGGCGACCGCGATCACCGCGATCGATACCCGCTCCTGGGGCAGGTTCTGCATGAGGTGGATGAAACCCCCACCGACCTCGCCGAGGAGGTTCTCCTTGGGCACGACGACGTCGTCGAAGAAGAGCTCGGCGGTGTCCTGGGCCTTGAGCCCCATCTTGTCGAGGTTGCGTCCACGGGTGAAGCCCTCCATCCCGCGCTCGACCACGAGCAGGCTGATGCCCTGGTGACCGGCGTCGGGATCCGTCTTGGCGACCACAACGACGAGGTCGGACAGGATGCCGTTGGAGATGAAGGTCTTCGAGCCGTTGAGGACGTAGTGGTCCCCCTTGTCCACGGCGTGGGTGACGATGCCCTGCAGGTCGGAACCGGCGCCAGGCTCGGTCATCGCGATGGCCGAGATCGTCTCGCCACTGACGAGTCCGGGCAGCCACCGCTGCTTCTGCTCGGGTGTCCCGAGGGTGGAGATGTAGGGGACGATGATGTCGCTGTGCAGCCCGAAACCGAGTCCGCTGGCGCCGGCCCGGATGGTCTCCTCGGCGAGCACCGAGGTGTAGCGGAAGTCGGCCACGCCCGCGCCGCCGTACTCCTCGTCGACGTCGAGGCAGAGCAGCCCTGCCGCGCCGGCCTTGCGCCACACCTCACGGTCGACCTGTCCGTCCTTCTCCCACTGGTCGTGGAAGGGCACGACCTCGCGCTCGAGGAACGACCGGACGGTGCTGCGGAAGTCCTCGTGCTCGGTCTCGTAGATGGACGGCCTCTCGGGCATGGGCACTCCTGGGGGACAGCGCGGCACTCCGCACAACGGTGACAGCAGAACTGTCACAGTAAACCAGTTACCTGTGACTGTCATCACTTGCCGACCTTCGTGCGAGCCGCTGGAGGGCTCAGGTCGCGAGGAGCGCCTCGGCGGCGCGGGAGTCGGCATACTCCTCGAAGCGTGCGATCCGGCCGTCGCGCAGGGTGACCACCAGACAGACCGGCACGCGGACCGCGCCGCCGGCAGCGTTGGTGCCGACGGTCGTGCCCTGGAAGACCCACCCGCCGTCGAAGACCTTCACCCGTACGTCGACCACCCGCAGGTCCGCGCCGGAGTCGACGGCCCGGGTGCGCGACGGGGTGCGTTGGATCTCGACCTCCCGCTCGCCGATGTTGTGCCAGGTCGAGGCCCCCTCGACGTACAACTCGTCAGCAGCGCGCCTGCCTGCCAGGAAGGCGGGCAACCACTGCTCGGCGACCTCGCGCGCGCGGGCGATCCCGGCGCTGGAGGGGGTCTCGATGACGTAGGTCGAGAAGTCGGCCCGATCAGGTTCGGCCCAGTCAGGGTCGGCCCAGTCAGGGTCGGAAGTGGCATCGCTCATGCGCGAATCCTCCCCCGCACTGAGGCCGCGGGCGACAGGACGCGCGAGGAGGTCAGAACTCGCGCTGGATCTCGAGACGTCCCCGTACCTCGGCGGCCAGCTCGACCGACGCCTCGATCTCGGCCTTGCGGATGGCGACGGACTCGATGTTGAAGCCGATCGGCAGACCGAGGCGGTCGGAGAAGGCGATCAGCTCGTCGGCGGTGGCCAGGCACTGGTCGTACGACTGCTGCAGCGTGTCGGCCGAGTGGCGCAGGTCGTTGCGCACCCACCGGGGCACGTTGACGCCCAGCCACTCCAGGAACTCGAGCGTCTTGAGCGAGCCACACACCGACAGCGTGAAGATCACCGGGACCGGTGCGATCTCGGCGGCCTGGCAGGCGTAGTGGTAGTCGGAGAGCAGGTCCTTGGCGGCGTTGACGTCGTAGACGACCTGGGTGACGAAGAAGCTGGCGCCGGCCTGCTGCTTGCTGAGCAGCCGCTCGTGCTCGTCACCGCGGGTGACGTGGCGTTCGGGGATGGCGACCCCGCCGAGGAGCAGGTCGGGCTGCACCGTCCGGCGCAGCTCCTGGGCCTGGGGAAGCGTGACAGCGACGTCCTTCTGGCGCGAGGAGGCCCCGACGAAGACGCTGAGCACCCGCTCCGGGTCCTGGTCACCGAGCCACGATCCGAGGTCGTCGGGCGTGTACTTGCCCACGCAGCGGTAGATGATGACCGGCTTCTTCCAGCCGTCGAGCTCTTCGACGAACTTGGCCGGGTCGAGGGTCGCGGAGTAGGGGAACGGGCGCTCGGTGGGGTTGCGGTCGGACTCGTCGTCGATGTCGTACAGGATGATGCCGTCGAGGTCGAGGGACTCCAGGCGCTCCATCGTGCGCTCGGCGACCTGACGTACGCCCTCGGGCGAGGTCCCCGACCGGGGCGGCGTCATCCCGAAGAGCACGGCTCCGCCACGTCGTTCGGCGATGCGCTGACGCAGTTCCACACCCAACTCCTTCTCGTCACGACAGAGCGCCATCCTCCCATCGCGCACCGACGGAGGGCCCATCGTGGGCCACGGTGTGGACGCGGACGGGTGCACCGGGGGGCTGCGAGCCCTAGGCTGCTTGCATGAAGGCGTGCGTGATGCGCGTCACATCCATGAGGTCGGGAGCACCGCGTGCTTGAACAGGTCAGCCTCCGCGACGGGACCGACGCCTGGATCGTCGACCTGAAGCCGTCGGACCGCGAGAACCTGGCCCAGGCCTTCGAGGAGCTCTCACCCGAGAGCCGTCGCCAGCGATTCCTCACTCCGATGGCCCACCTCACCGACACCATGCTGGACCACCTCGTCGACGACGTGGACGGCGTCGACCACATCGCGCTCGTGCTGTCGGCCGAGACCTCCCCCGGCACGTACGACCCCATCGCGATCGCCCGGATCGTGCGCTACGACGACCAACCGGACGCCGCCGATCTGGCGGTCACCGTCAAGGACGCCTGGCAGGGCCGCGGTGTCGCCTCCGCACTGCTCGGCGTGCTCGTCGCGCGCCGGCCTGTGGGGGTCACCCGGGTGATCACCGAGGTCGCCAGCGACAACGACGCCTCCCTGGCGATGCTGCGACGCCTCGGACCGCTCGAGACCGAACCCAACGGGCACGGGGCGTACGACGTCACCATCGAGTTGGACGCCGCCCGTGAGGAGCTGCTCCAGACCCCGACGGTGCCGATCCTGCGACCGGGCGAGAGCGTGGCCGAGCCGCACCGGCGCCGATCGGACCGGCGCCAGCGTCAGCACCTGCAGACCCGCGACCTGGTCTGTCCCTGGCTCACCTGAGCCGCCTCGGTCTCACCCAGTCACCGGCTTGTGGGTCACACGAGCCGGGTAGCAATCACTTCCAGACCACGCCGACGGGCGCAGCCTTAAGGCAACTCGGGCGGGCCTTGGTCCGCGAGCGCTTGATCGAGAGCGAGCCGTCGCGGAAGGTGATGACCGCGTGCACCTTGCCCCGGTACTGCTTGCCCTTGCTCTTCCTGATCTTCGCGGCGTTCACCTTGACCGCCCAGGGTGCGGTCCGGTCGACGCCGACCGTCTTCCTCCCTACCTTGAAGACGACCTTGGTGATGGCTCCCCCACCCCGGGTGACCCTGGGCTTCAGGATGCGGCCGCCTCGGTGGCACGTGGCCGTGAACTGTGCCGTCCTGGCCTTGGCCCTCAACTTCTTCAGACGCTCGGCGCGGGTGGGCTTCGGCGTCGGCTGGGGCGTCGCTGCCTCACGGGCTGCTCGGATGCTGGCGACCACGTGGTCGGCGATGGCGACCATGCCGGCGGTGGAGGGGTGCAGCGGGACCCCGTCGCCGTACGTCTCGAAGGCCCGGATCCACTGCTCCTGAGGCGGCGCGCAGGCCGTGTGCTCAGCAGCGCCGGGCACCTCGCGCTGGTCGATGAAACCGACGCCCTGGGCAGCGGCGACCTGCTCGAGGACGTCGGAGAGCCGGTCGATCTCGCCCTGCACGTAGTCGAACTCCTCGGGCGTGAGTGCGTTGCCGAACGCAGCGGGGCATCCGCCCTCGGGCAGGTACGTGCCGTAGCCGATGACGTAGATCTCGGCCCGGGGCGCGCGCTTCCTGGCCGCTGCCAGGCCCGCGGTCATCGCCTGACGGACCGCCTCGAGCCGGCCAGCGTTGGGGTCGGTCCCCGCCGGTGGCACGCAGTCTGTGGTGGCGCACCCGACCGCCAGCTGGACCAGACCCAGGTCATTGCCGCCGAGCGTGCCGAAGGTGACGAGTGTGGTGTCGGCCGACAGCGCGTCGAGCTGCGGGGCGTTTCCGCCGAGGCTGGTCTGGGCCTCAGTGAGGTGCTTGGTCTCCGCACCTCCACAACTGGCGTCGATGTAGGAGGTGACCTTGAACTCCTCGGCCACCAACGTCGGGAAGTTCTTCTCACTGCGTACGCACGGGCCGGGGCGCTGCGGCGCGATCCCGGGACCGGAGACGAAGGAGTCACCGAAGGCGACGTAGCGCTCACCCCCGGCTCCCTTGTCCCAGATCGGCTCGTGGGGCGGAGCGGCCGCGGTGCTGGCCGGCGCGATCAACGCGGAGGCAACCAGGGAGAGAACGACGAGGGAGGCCCGCGAGATGGTTCGGCGCATTTCGGCACGGTAACCCCCACAGGTGTCGGATGTCCTGCGGATCGTGGAGGAAATCCGATCGATTGGCGCGGCCAACGAGGGGTCAGGGGAGGATCTCGAGAGGCTCGCCGTCGACCTCGATCCGGTACTCGGCACCCTCCACCTTCGGCACACTGATGGGGCCCGGCCAGACGGCACGCAGCGTGGGGCGCGTGCCGCGCGGGAAGGAATGCTCGAGTGGGACACAGGACCGAGCAACTCTCCGACGAATCCACGCTGCTTGCGAGCGCCCGTACGCTCACCTCCATGACCTCATTGCCGCGTACCGCCGTCCGCATCCTGCTCGGCTCCGCCATGGTCGGGGCCGGCGTCATGCACCTGACCACGCAGCGCGAAGAGTTCCAGGCACAGGTGCCGGACTGGTTCCCCCTCGACGACGACCTGACGGTGCTCGGCTCCGGTGTCGTGGAGATCGCGCTGGGTGCCGGTCTCGTCGCGCTCCCCAAGCACAAGCGTCTCTTCGGTGGCCTGCTGGCGGCCTTCTTCGTGGTGATCTTCCCCGGCAACATCGGCCAGTACCTCGAGGGCACGGACGCCTTCGGCCTCGACACCGACCGGAAGCGGCTCGTACGCCTCTTCTTCCAGCCGGTGCTCGTCCTGGCGGCTCTCTTCGCCGGCGGCTTCTTCACCCGCAAGGAGAAGCAGCTCGACTGAAGGCGGTCCACTGCGGCGCACCATTGCGCTCTCGGAGGCTCCTTCGCCGAGGCGTAGGGTTGAGCGCGACGCCTCCGGATCGCAGTGATCAAACGCAGTGATCAAACGCAGTGACACTCGGCGATCGGCGGCTTCCCTGACCCCCCAGGAAGGCCCGATGAACTCCCCCACCTCCAGCGGCGCGACGACCTCCTCGTACTCGATCACGATGCGCCTCCACACCGTCCCCGACCACGCGGTGGTGGGTCGGATCGCCACCACGATCTCGGCTGAGGGAGGAGTGGTGACCGGTATCGACGTGGCCGAGTCCAGCCACGACCGCCTCACCGTCGACGTGACCTGCTCCTCCTCGGACGCCGACCACTCCAAGATCGTGGTGGCTGCGGTGAAGGAGATCGTCGGCGTGACCGTCCACAAGGTCTCCGACCGGACGTTCCTGGCCCATCTGGGCGGCAAGATCGAGGTCACCTCCCGGGTTCCGCTGAAAACCCGCGACGACCTCTCGCTGGCCTACACGCCCGGCGTGGGTCGGGTCTCGGCCGCGCTGGCCCGCCACCCCGAGGACATCTGGCGCCTGACCATGAAGGGCAACTCGGTCGCCGTGGTGACCGACGGATCCGCCGTCCTGGGGCTGGGCAACATCGGCCCCGGGGCCGCGCTGCCCGTGATGGAGGGGAAGGCGGCGCTGTTCAAGCGGTTCGCCGACATCAACGCGTGGCCGATCTGCCTCGACACCCAGGACGTCGACGAGATCGTCGAGACGGTGGTGCGCATCGCTCCCGGTTTCGGTGGCATCAACCTCGAGGACATCGCTGCGCCTCGCTGCTTCGAGATCGAACGTCAACTGCGTGAACGGCTCGACATCCCGGTCTTCCACGACGACCAGCACGGCACCGCGATCGTCGTCCTGGCAGCGATGCTCAACGCCCTGCGGTGCATCGGCAAACCGATCTCCGAAAGCCGCATCGTCGTCTCCGGTGCGGGCGCAGCCGGCACCGCGATCGTGACTCTGCTGGCCGCAGCGGGTGCGGGCGACATCGTGGTCTCCGACCGGGTGGGCTGCCTGGTCCCCGGACTCGAGGGCCTCACCCCGAGCCAGGAGGTGCTCGCTGCCAGCACCAACCCCCGGGGGGTCACCGGGACCCTGCGAGACGCCCTGCAGGGGGCGGACGCCTTCATCGGGGTGTCGGCGCCCCGCATCCTCGAGCCCGCCTGGATCGCGGAGATGGCGGAGGAGTCGATCGTCTTCGCGCTCGCGAACCCCGACCCGGAAGTCGACCCGGCGGCCGCCAACGACTACGCCACAGTGGTTGCCTCGGGGCGTTCGGACTACCCGAACCAGATCAACAACGTGCTCGCCTTCCCCGGGGTCTTCCGGGGACTGCTCGACGCCCGCGCCAGCGAGATCACCGTCGACATGTTGCTGAGCGCGGCCGAGGCGATCGCCGGCTGCGTCTCCGACGAGGAACTGAACCCGTTCTTCATCATCCCGTCGGTCTTCGACCCGGACGTGCCCCAGGCGGTCGCCGCAGCGATCAGGGGGCGCAAGGCCTGAGTGCTCCCCGCCTCTCGCGCGGAAAGGCGCATCAGCTCTCGACGGGCTCGGTCTCCATCACCTGACGGGTGCCCTCGGAGCCGTCTCCCCGGGTCCACGCGCAGACGAGGTCGTCGCGGGCACCGAACTTCACCAGGTGACGCCCGACGACCTCTTCGAGCCGGGCCAGATCTGCGGCCGGAGCCTTCAGGTCGAGGACGAGCTCGTCCTGCCCCGCGGCGAGGGTGAGGCGGCCCTCCCCGAGCACGACCCAGCCGGTCTCTTCCGACTCGTCCCACTCGCCCCCGAGCTTGCGGCCCAGGTGGTTGGTGAGCTGCTTGCCGTAGCGAGCAGGGCGGCCGGTGGCGACCAGGGCGCGGGTGTCCAGCATGGACGTCTCCTCAGCTGACTTCAGTGTGGCTTCAGCCTAGACCCGCTGATCAACGCACTGACGCCTGCGTACGTGGGTGGTCAACGCGTGAGGGAGCCCCACCTCCCGGCGGGACTCCCTCACGTTTCAGAGCTCGACAGCGCTCAGATGATCAGACGCTCCGAGTGCGGCGGGGCATCCAGAACAGCACCGCAGCACCGCCCAGGGCGAGCAGGGCGCCCCAGAGGCCCATGGCGAACAGGGCCTGACCGGCACCGGTACGCGGCAGGGTGGTGCCCCCGCTGCCGACGCCTCCCTTGTCGTCGTCGGCGTCGTCCTTCTCCTTGTCGTCCTTGTCCTTGTCGTCCTCGACCGGGTCCGTGGGGTCCGTGGGATCCGTGGGATCCGTCGGGTCCGTGGGGTCCGTCGGGTCCGTGGGGTCCGTGGGGTCCGTGGGATCCGTCGGGTCCGTCGGGTCCGTCGGGTCCGTGGGGTCCGTGGGGTCCGTCGGATCGGTCGGCTCAGCGGCAGCGGCGCTCACGATGATCGGGTCGGTCAGGGTGCACGGGATCTCCGTGGCCATGCCCATTGCCGTCATCGAGAGATCGAAGCCAGAGATCGTCAACCAGTCGCTCGCAGCATTCGCAGGCACCTCCGCCGACATGGTCGGCACGGTGAAGCCAGCCGCCAACGGCGCCGCAGGGCTGATCTCCTGGGTGCCGCTCATCGTGATGGCCTGGCCGCCGTAGGTACCGGTGGCGGTGGCCGAGACGCTGCTCATGGTCACGAACGCAGGAACACCATCGATGCCCGGGAAGTCACCCAGCTCCACGCTGATACGGGTGCCGTCATTCACAGCCACCGCCTCCGCGGTGAAGGGAAGAGTCCAGTCGGCGTACGTGCACTGGATCAGCACCGGGCCACTCGGCTCCGTCGGGTCGACCGGGTCGGTCGGATCCGTCGGGTCCGTCGGGTCCGTCGGGTCCGTCGGGTCGGTTGGGTCCGTCGGGTGGGTTGGGTCCGTCGGGTCTGTCGGGTCCGTGGGGTCCGTGGGTGCGTCCAGGGAGATCACGATCGGCTCGTCCATGACGCAGGGGATCTCGGTGTCCATTCCGAACGCGACCAGGGAGAGGTCCATCTCGGTGATGACCAACTGGGCACCCTCGGCTCCAGCCGGCACAGCGCCGGACAGGGTCGGCAGGGGGAAGCCATTGGCCAGCGGCGTCGCCGGGGCGATGTCGCGCTCACCATTGAGCACGATGGCCTGACCACCGAACGTACCGCGCAGTCCAGCAGTCACCTTGCTCACCGTCACGAACGACGGGACACCGTCGATACCGGGGAAGGAACCCATCTCCATGCTGACCTGGCCGCCGTCAACCGCGGCTGAAACGGTCGGAGTGAAGGGCAGGGTCCAGCTCTGGTACGCGCACTGGATGGTCACAGGCTCGGTCGGGTCCGTCGGGTCCGTGGGATCCGTCGGGTCCGTGGGATCCGTGGGGTCCGTGGGATCGGTCGGGTCGGTCGGGTCCGTGGGGTCCGTCGGGTCCGTGGGATCGGTCGGTTCCGTGGGATCGGTCGGGTCGGTCGGGTCCGTGGGGTCCGTCGGGTCCGTGGGATCGGTCGGGTCCGTGGGATCGGTCGGGTCCGTGGGGTCGGTCGGGTCGACGATTGGCTCAGCAGTGACGTCGACGACGATCGGCTCCGCCACCGTGCACGGAATCGCAGCATCCGAGCGCATCGCCGTGGCCGTCAGACTGAACCCGGTGATCCTCAGCTGGCCACCGTTGGTGTCACCAGGACGCTCGGCCGACATCGTCGGCACGGCGAAACCACCCGACAACGGGGTCGCCGGGTCGATGGTCTGCGTGCCGGTCAGGGTGATCTCCTCGCCACCGTAGGTGGCGGTCGCGGTCGCAACGACCTTGCTCACCGTCACGAACGGCGGCGGACCAGCGATCCCGGGGAAGTCACTCATGCTCACGTTCACCCGACCGTCAGCACCCTCAGCGGTGATCGTCGGGTCGAAGGGCAACGTCCACGACGAGTAGGTGCACTCGATCGGTGCCACCGGCTCGGGCTCGGGCTCGTTCTCCGGAGTGACGTCGACGACGATCGGCTCCGCCACGGTGCACGGAATCGCAGCATCCGAGCGCATCGCCGTGGCCGTCAGGTTGAACCCGGTGATCCTCAGCTGACCACCGTCGATCCCGGTAGGACGATCGGCCGCCATCGTCGGCACGGCGAAACCACCCGACAACGGGGTCGCCGGGTCGATGGTCTGCGTGCCGGTCAGGGTGATCTCCTCGCCACCGTAGGTGGCGGTCGCGGTCGCAACGACCTTGCTCACCGTCACGAACGGCGGCGGACCAGCGATTCCGGGGAAGTCACTCATGTCCACCCGGACCTCACCGTCGGCGGCAACCGCAGTGACAGTCGGGGCGTACGGCAGCGTCCACGACGAGTAGGTGCACTCGATGTCGCCGGTGACGGCCATCGGCGCTGCCGCAGCAGCAGACACGGTGCCGGTCGAAGGCGCCTGGGCAGTTGCCAGACCGACGGGCCCGGCACTCATGACCAGGCCCCCCAACAGCAAGCCTGCTCCGAGGCGCTTCATGAAGGTACGGGAGGCAGGTGCGGACCTGCGGTGGGCGCTCATCGAGTGACCTCACTCGGTAGGGGCTGCAGCGCGCGGAAGGCACCGGGCGCAGCAAACGACTTCGTGGTGGTCAGTGACTCGACTGGTGGCGCTGTCGTCACTGCCGACGATTCTTCTCTCACGGATGCTCCTCAGCGACCCGATCGAGGTGATCGGTCTGCGGATGTCGGTGATGGGTGGGTGGACCTGCGCCCGAGCGCCGGGTGAGACTTGGGTCACCTTACGCGATGATATATTCTCTGCAATAGCGTTCCAGCAAATGGAATGACCCACCCCGCCGGATGGCGCCGATGAGCCGGGGTCAGCCCAGGCGCGCGGCCAGACCCTCGCGGCAGCCGCGCATCATCTGCGCATGGTTCCAGTGCAGCGCCGGGCGCCCCACCTGTGAGGCGAGTGCCAGCCAACCGCTGACCGTCACGTCCTGGTGGAAGTCGAGGCGCGTACGAAGCCCCTCCTCGACCAGGTCGAAGCGCACATGGCCCACGAGGTCGCCCTCCACGTCGACGCGCAGCGTCGGCGCCCGGCGGGTGACGGCCGTCAGGACCAGATCGAGCGTGTAGGGCAGCCGGGAGCGGCACAGCACCCGCGCACGATCCTCACCCAACGCCGCCACGGCCACCACTTGCGGCCACCACTGCGGATAGAACTCCAGGTCTCCCAGCACTGCAGCCACCTCCTCGGGTGGTGCAGCGACGGTCCAGGTTTCGCGGAACTGGTGTCGGGCTCTCAGCACCCGCCCATCCAACAACCCCACGCAAGCGTCGGGATCGCACGCACCGAGGTCTGGCGCTCGGTTTGGCATCTGTGGACACCTCGTCAGAAAAGTTCTGCGCCCCCCCCCCCCGCATCGTCGCTGGTTCGGACCCCGTTCGACCGGGTTTCACCGTCACCGGTGTCTACGACGCGGCCCTCCGGAAATCGCTACCCTGAATCAGTTTGCCCACACACCGAGCAAGGGAACCACCGATGAAGAAGACCCTCACGGCGACGCTTTCCGCCCTGGTGCTGCTGATCGGAGGACTCCTGACCTTCAGCGCCTCCCCGACAGCTGCCGCCCCCACCTGCGACTACAACGTCACCTGTGGGTGGCTGAACCACGTAGAGGACAACGGCTACGACGCACCAATCATCGTCCGGTGCAACTACGGTGATCCGAACTCCGAGCGCCGCGTGGCAGAGGGGGAGCAGTCGTCGAAGTATTGCAAGGACATCGACCAGGTCTACGTCCGCACCAATGAGGAAATCCACTGTCGGAGGGCCGCCCGCACCGGGCAGTGGTACTGGTGGAAGGAGTTCGACGCCCGTGGCTGGCACAAGGTGAACGACACCTGGCGTGAGTCCTGCGTCGTCCAGCGCGACTGATCCACAGTGAAGCGCTGATCACGTACCTGCGGCGACCCCAGACGCGCCGCCTGAGCCGCGCACGCAACTGGGGTCGCCGACCCGCACGGGACATGCCCCCCGAGGGTCACGCAATGGTCACCAGGTGAGCTCGATCTCGACCTCGTTCTCCTCGCCCAGCTCGACCTCGATCTTCAGCTTCACCTCGTCAGGGACGCTGACGGTGAACTTCTTGCCGTGGCGGTTGAACTCGACCGAGTTGTGGCGGTCCAGGGAGTCCGCCAGGTCGCGCAACTTGGCAGCAGCCTCCTCGCGACGCATGGTCTGGGTGTCGTCGATGTCGAACAGGTCCACGAAGGGCTCCTCGGTTGGCGGGTCGGTGTGGTCCTGACGCTACCGGCGTCGGCAACCCACACGCACGCATCACCTTCGCAGGTGAACGCCAGGCTGCGACTCACCATCGAAAAATGCCGGGAGTCTCGCCAATCGACTGCAACGGGTCGCCACTTCGGTGCACGATGTGTACCCAACATGGGGTATGCCATTTCGGGTACACCATGTGGCCAGGTTTCCCACTCTCGGGCCCCCCGACCTGCGAGATCATTCCCTCCCGTACTGGGCAGAAAGCGACGCGCATGCGCACCCCCAAAACTCTCCTCTCCCCCCTCATCGCCGGATTCAGCGTGACGACACTGGTCGCGGCCGGTCTCCTCATCGGCACGGTCTCCGCCACGGCGGACGACGCCGCAGTCAGCACTGAACCGCTGCTCCACCACCCCGGCGGCTGGCAGATCGCCAACACTGAGCTGAACCCCAGCGGGCGCACCGTCGACACCCTCTTCCCGCACGACGGTCGCGTCTTCGTCGGCCACGGTGACTACGACGCCAACTCCGGGACCCTGCCCGTCCTGGACGGGACGGACATCGGTTCGTACGACCCGGCGAGTGGCCAGCACCTCCTCGAGATGTCGGGCTACACGACCGAGGAGGTCAAGGTCTTCCGTGAGATCGACGGCGACCTGTACGCCCCCAACGTCGACCCGACCACCCTCGACGCCGACCAGCCCTACGTCACCAACGCGTCGGGCCAGTGGGGGTATGACGGCGAGCCCATCCCCGACGTGATCCACGTCTTCGACATGGCCAAGCTGGGCGACGAGTGGTTCCTCTTCGGCTCCGCCCGCACCTCCACGTACGGGCAGGCAGGCACCGTCCAGGCCGCAGCGACGATCTGGAAGTCGGCCGACGGCCTGACCGACTGGACCGTGAGCTACCAGGCGCCCGAGACCGCGGCTGACTACGACGGATACGAGCGGTTCTACTGGGGGGCCACCCACGGCGACACCCTGTACGCCGCTGCGACCCAGGGAATCCGCGGGGCCGCGCAGCCGATGCTCCAGTACCGCGACGGCGTCTGGTCCGAGGCCCCCGTCGCGACGCCGGCCGGCGGCTGGTTGCCAAACGTCGACGCCCAACGGGTCATCTCGACCGAGCACGGCATCGCGTTCGCCATCGACGAGGAGGTGGCCCTCTTCGACGGCACCTCCTTCTCCAGCATTCCCCTGGGTGAAGGCACCTACATGTCGCGGGCCGCGCCCGGCGACGACGGTCACCTGTACGTCCTCGACTCCAACCTCGCCGTCAGCCGCATCGACGTGTCCGCCAGGACGGTCACGACCGTGTGGCAGGGCGGAGAGTTCGACCTCTTCTTCGTCACCGCCATGACCTTCGCCGACGACACCCTCCACTTCGCCGGTCGCGAGCCCGGCTCGACCGGGAACACCATGTTCACGGTCGCGCTGCCCCCAGCGCCGACCGACCCCGAGGAGCCGGTCGACCCTGAAGAGCCGGTCGACCCTGAAGAGCCGGTCGACCCCGAAGAGCCCGTCGACCCGGAGGAGCCGGTTGACCCGGAGCCGCCCGTCACGTCGCCCGGGACCCCGCACGGCCCCAAGCCAGGTAAGGGCCACGCGCACGGCCCCAAGCCGGGCAAGGGCCACGCTCACGGCCCCAAGCCGGGCAAGGGCCACGCTCACGGTCCCAAGCCCACCAAGCCCGCCCCGCCCGCCAAGCCCGTGAAGCCCGCTCCTCCCGGCCACTCCAAGAAGTAGCCGACTCGTCACGATCATCCGAACGCCCACCGTCAGCCCCGCTGACGGTGGGCGTTCGGCGTCCTGCCCGACCACCGCGCAACCCCGTCCCGGCCGTAGGCTGCAACGCACCAACGCAGAGGAGCACCCATGACGGCGAGCCGTACCGCGCGGGAGAAGAAGGCGGGTCTCCAGGCCGGCCCCCTGGCCCGCGTCAAGATCGATCTCGACCAGGACCAGCAGTTCGTCTACAAGATCGCTTGCACCCAGTGCGTGTCGGCTGGCGACCGACCGTGGTCGGTCTACCGTACGGGCGGCGACAACGGTTTCATGGCGGCCATGGACCGCTGGATCTTCCACCTGGTCGAGAAGCACCCCGACGCCGAAGCTCCCTGCCTGGCCTTCCTGCCCGAGGCCCAGCAGCGGCTGCACGAACGGCGCGAACAGGCCTGAAGGGGGGGCGCCGACCCGATGGTCGACGCCCCCACCACCGCCCACCGGGCAGCGTTCTTCACCGACCCGCGATCACCGCCTGGACGACTGGGCCTGCTCGAGGCCCTCACGCAGGTCCGCCGGCATGCGGTCGCTGACACCCTCGGGCGCCGTCGAAGGTGCCGAGCTGCGCAGACCCGCGGGCGCGGGCGCGTCGGGAGCGGGCACCGGCTCGCAGAGCTGGTCACTGCGGTTGCGGCCGCGCTTGCGCTCGGGCAGGACCCCGGTGTCGAGGAACGACGCGACGGTGTCGTCGACGCACGCGATCCCGGAGAGCGAGCCCGAGTGGGTGGTGCCACCCACGCCCTCGATCAGGTACGACGTCCGGAACCGCTTGCGCGTCGCCAGCGCACCGCTGAAGACGGTGGCGGCGTCGTAGGTCTCACCGATCATCAGGATGGGCGACTTCACCTTCGAGCCGTTCACCTTGAACTGCTTGCCCGACCGTGCGGGCCAGGTCAGGCACGGGGCGTTGTACCAGGTGTTGCCCCAGGTCAGGAACGGGTACTTGCGGTGCAGCATCCACGCGTCCCACTTGGTCTTGCGCCAACCGGGCCACGGAGCGTCGGTGCACTGCACGGCGTTGTAGACGGCGTAGCCGTTGTCGTCACCCGGGCCGCCGTAGAACGACAGCAGCTCATCGCCGTCACCGGTGTTGACGAGCGTCGCGTAGGCCTGACCGATCTCGACCCAGCCGTAGACGTAGTAGGCAGCGCTGAGCATCGAGTCGTCCAACTCGTCGGGCCCGAGCCGGCCGTCGGCCGCAGGTTGCCGGTCGAGCTGCTTGCGGAGGCGGTAGTAGCCCCGCTTGATCTCACGCCAGTCAGTGCCGAGGCCGAAGGCCGCGTCGTTGTCGGCCAACCACTTGAAGTACGTGTCGAGGTTCTTGTCGAACTGCACGTTCTGCTCGAGGTTCGCCTCGTAGAAGGCCTTCTTCGCGTCGAGGACGCCGTCCCAGACGAAGTTGCCGACCCGCTTCGGGAAGAGGGTGGCGTAGACCTGACCGAGGTAGGTGCCGTAGGAGAAGCCGTAGTAGTTCAGCTTCTTCTGGCCCACCGCCGCGCGGATGGCATCGAGGTCACGCGCCGCGTCCTCCGTACGCATGTGCGGCAGGAGCTCCTTGGCCGCCGACCTGCCGCACGCCCGGGCGTACCCCTCAGTGGTCTTCTTCCACCAGCGGAGATCGGCCAGACGCTTCGGCACGTAGTTGGGCCGGTCGTAGCCGGCGCCGGCGTAGTCGGGGTCGCAGCTCAGCGCCGGGACGCTGCTGCCGACGCCGCGCGGGTCGAAGCCGTACCAGTCGTACTTGGCTCCGACGCCGTCGGGGATCGCGCCGCCGAGCACGGAGTAGATCAGGCCGGAGCCACCGGGGCCGCCGGGGTTGACCGCGATCATGCCCTTGTAGTCAGGGTCAGTGTGGAGCACGCGGCTGACCGCGATCTGGATCTTCTCTCCGCGCGGACGGTCCCAGTCGAGCGGGACGTCGACCAAGGCGCACTCGGCGCCGGCGCTCACCAGCCGCGGCGTCGTGCATTCGCCCCAGTCGGGCGCGGGCGGGGTGTACGAACCAGGGGAAGGACCACCACGGTCCTTGCCGGCGGGTGCTGCCTGAGTGGCTCCCACGGGCGCCAGCAAGCTGGCTGCCATGAGCACTGACGCCACGATCGTCAGTCTTCTCTTCACTGCTCCACCTCCCGAGAATGACCGGGAGGGTCCCGACCAAGACTGAGACTGCACCCGAATCAGGGCTCGCGTAAACCCCCTCGCGCGGACCAGTTCCCTCAGGTGCGCAATCGCAGTCCGGCGAGCCAGTTCGACAGGCCCACGTGACCTGGTGGCAGCGTGCCCAGCACCGTGACGACGAGAAACGCCGGCAGGGCCCACGCGGGTCCGTCCCAGGCCGCCAGCGCAATGAAGCCGCCCACGCCGAGCACGTACTTGCCGAGGCGACTGAGGAGCACCAGCCTCGGTCGCAGCGCCTCCGTGCGCAGCGCGACCGTCCACTCACCCAGGGTGCGTCCCGCTCCGATCACCACGAGCCCCTGAAGGGCGGCCGCCACCGTCCAGCCGAGCCACGCCTCCAGGCGCCCCCCGAGAGCGGCCTCGTCGCCGGGGCCGTACTGGTGCCAGACCCGGAAGGCGACGCTCACCGCGACGCTGGTGCCCACGGTCCACAGCAGGTCACAGACCAGGCCCATCCAGCGCCGGCCGAGGGTGACGTGCGCGGGCCGGGCGGGAACGCGCCCCGTCCCCCCCGAGCGACCGCTCACCAGGGCGATCGAGAGGATCGAACCGATCACGGCACCTGCGGTGTTGGTCATCAGGTCGTCGAGCTCGAAGAAGCGGTAGGCGCAACGGAAGATGCCCCACACGCCTGTCAGCTGGGTGGCCTCGATGAGCAGCGAGGTGGTGAACCCCATGACCGCTGCGACGAAGATGCCTCCGCCCAGCACGCGACGTACGAAGTAGCCGAACGGCACGAAGAGGGCGACGTTGAGGGCGGTCTGCCAGAAGTAGGCGTTGGAGGCGAGGAGCTGCGGGGTGCGTACGCCGTTGGCGCGCAACTCCCGGAAGGACTGGAAGGGCTCGAGGATCGGGCTGGCGCACGTGTAGTCGACGGTGGCCGGGAAGGGCACCAGCGTGTACGTCCACAGCGCGACCCCGTAGACCCCCGCCGCGAGCAGCACCACCAGCGCGCCGAAGGTCATCTCGCCGCGACGCCGGTAGAGGACGGCAGCGACCGGCACGAGCAGCAGGACGGCCACGATGGAGCCGATCACCACCGCGATCAGTCCGTTGGTCCACTGCTGTGAGGTCACGCGACGAGGTTAGGCGGCGTGACCCCACGCCCTGCTCCCCCGGGTCAGTCCTCGGGCAGGTCGGCGAACGCCTGCTGCATGTCGCGGTACCACCCGAGCGACTTCTTGGGGTGCAACCAGCGACCCTTCATGTCCTTGCGGGCGGGCTCGTGCGCCTCGTCGCCGATGGTCTTGAGGTGCTTGTCCTGGGCGGCGATCACGTCATCGGCAGTCTCGCCGCGGTGTGCCAGGTCGCAGGGGCCGCCGAGCTGCTGGCAGGTCATGGTCTTCATGGTGATTCCTCCGTGGATCGGTTCTCTGCTCTGTCTCTGCTCCGTTGACGATCGGCACTGTCCGGATGTGACCGGGTCTTCTCGGTGCTCAGGGCCGACGGGCTCCTCCGTCGCGGCGTACGACCCGGGTCAAGGTCTCCGGGTCGGCGCGGAAGGTGATCGCCTGCACCCGCCCGTCGGCGACCGTGAAGTCGAAGACCACCCTGGCCTCGCCGCGGTGGAACCACGCCGAGCCGGGGGCGTCTGCGACGAAGACCGGGAGGGCGGCGTGGGCCGAGCCGTTGAAGAAGGCCGCCACGTCGTCGCGTCCGTCGATGTGCGCAGGCGTGCCGGCTTCGGCGGCGGCCTCGTCGGCGCGTACGACCGCGTCGGGGGCGAGCAGGGTGAGCAGCCGGGCGAAGTCTCCCTCGCGCGCCGCAGCCATGAAGGCATCGACGACCTCCCACTCGGCGAGTGCGTCGGCGGCGGCCGGTTGCGCCACCTTCGCACGGGCCCGCGAGGCCAGTTTGCGGGCTGCGCCCGGTGTCGTGTCGAGCACGGCAGCGATCGTCGAGAACTCGAAGCCGAAGCTGTCGTGGAGCACGAAGGCGACCCGTTCGCTCGGGGTGAGGCGGTCGAGCACCACGTGCAGCGCGGCGCCGACGGCATCTGCCAGCGCGGCGTGGTCAGCGGGATCGGCGGGCGTCGTCGAGACGCCTGAGCCGAGCGGCGAGCCCGCGAGCAGGTGGTCTTCGGTGATCTCTCCGTCGGGTCGGGGCGTACGCGACTTGAGCCGGTCCAGGCAGAGCCGCGAGGTCACCGTGGTCAGCCAGGCGGGCAGCGAGTCGACGGCCTCCGCGACCCGATCCAGACGCAACCACGCCTGCTGGACGACGTCCTCGGCCTCGGCGTGGTCGCCCAGCATGCGGGTCGCCAGGGCGACCAGGCGAGGTCGCTCGGCCTCGAAGGCGTCGACGTCCCCGTCCGGTCGTTCAGCCATGAGGGCTACTGGGTGATCGGGGCCGTCGGGCCGTCCAGGCGGGCCAGCACCCGGAACGCGCTGCCGGGAGTGTCCTCGCCCTTCGGGCCGCTCACCTGGGCCACGAGCGCAGCGGCCGTGGTCGCCGGGATCGCTGCTGCCAGCGTCGCGACCCGTGCCGCCCGGTCGGCCACCGTGGGACGACGTCGCCACGGCATCCAGGGACGCGGCACCACGTGACCGGCGGCGAACCAACCGGCGGCCACGGTGTCGAGACCGGGGACCGGCTTGGCGCGATAACGGTCCAGCACGGTGAAGCCGCGCTCCACCAGGGCTTCCTCCAGTCGACCGATCGAGATGAACTGCTGGTGCTGGGGCTGGAGCCACGGCATCCAGTAGCGGCCCAGGACACGCCCCGTCGGCGACTCCGGGTCAGGCACCTCGATCATCAGCAGGCCACCGGGCCGGAGCGCGGTCACGGCGGCGTCGAGCTCCTCGGCAGGCTCGCGGGTGTGCTCGAGATAGTGGTGCATGCTCACCACGTCGAACTGGCCAGCGAGCTCGGGGGCGACGTCGGGGAACTGACCCCGGTAGGCGCGGTCGATCCAGCCACGGTCAGCGGCCTCGTCGATCACGTCGCCCAGGTCGAGGCCCTCGAAGGAGGTCTCGGGGAACTGGTCGCGCGCGATCAGGCAGAAGTGCGCGTGCCCGCTGCCCACGTCCAGCCACCGCTCGGGGGAGGGATCGACGGCGTGCACCATGGCGGCGCGGCCCTCGTACTCGGACCGCTCGGAGGCGAAGAGTCGCTCCATCTCGCTGCCGCCGAAGCCGTCGTAACAGTCCTTGTAGTAGAAGTCGAGGCCCTCGGGCGAGAGGCGCGGGTTCTGGAAGACGTGGCCGCAACTGCCGCACTCGTCGAGCCGGAAGGTGCCCGGCTTGTGCTGGATCAGGTCGGGCGTGGTGAGCAGGCAGCTGAGCTCCGTCGAGCCACACCACCGGCACTTGTCCACCGGCGCCTCGAAGAAGCGGTCGGTCCCCAGGGCGATCTCTGCCGCGTACTCGGGGCGAAGTGCGTCGGACAGCTCGAGGGACCGCGCCCGCGGGGCCTCTGCACGCAGCAGCCCGGCCAGGCGTCCGACCTCGCGCACCCAGCGGGTGGCGCTCTGTCGGGCCAGGTCACGCGGCGCCAGACCACCCGGCTTGCCGCGCAGCACGAGCGCCGGCTGCAGTTCGTAGGCAGCCAACGCGGCCAGACCTGTGCGCCGCGACGTCAGCGCGCCCGCGCCGAGCACGGCCATCTGGGCGGCGAAGGCCGTCAGGTTGATCGTGCCGTAGCGGTCGAAGAACGTACGCTGCGCCTCCAGCTGCTCGTCGGGCGACAGGTCGACGGCGCGCTCGGCCCAGGCCACCACGAGGTCGCTGCTGCGCGGAGCGAACCGCTTCAGTTGACGTACGGCGTCGATCAGCGCCGCGGGCGAGACCGGACCCGTGGGCACCCCGGCGCGCTCGGCAACCTCCTCGCGGACGACCAGGGCATGTCCGGCCGTGCGCCCCTGGGTCAACGGGTCACTGCGGTACTTCGCCGGGTCCACCTGACCGAGCAGCTCCAGCGCCCGGGCGACCGGCAGGTCGGCGGGGACCAGGTCGAGGGCGTCCATGTCGTGCTCGGTCGCCCAGGCCACGGCTGCGGGGAGCGTGTCGGGGTGCAGCTCGACTCCGGTCGCAGCGATGACGCGCCAGCCGTCGGTGTCGACGGTGCCGGCAGTCACCGGCGTGAGCGCGGACAGGTTGAGCGCCCGTCCGCGCAGGTTGCGCGCGTTGAGGGCGAGGCCCGCAGCGGTCAACGTGCTGAGGACGGGAAGTGCGCGGACCTTCGGCATGCAGCCTGCTCCTGAGGTGGGCGAGAAGTTGCCCGACGGTAACGGCTCAAGAGGCGGGCCGGTAGGGACACGTGCCGAGGTCTCCGGGAGTGAGACGCCGTGCCGACGAAACGTGCACGGAATCCGGCTGGGCCGGCCCTTTCGCCATTTGTCCGACTTTCTTCCCACCCGACAAAATGTCTCCTAACGTGACCGAAACCACGTTCCACAAAGCGGAACAAGTCCTGAGAGGGGGAGAACATGCTGTCCTACGCGATAAGACGCGCCGGTGGCGCCGCAGTGGTCCTCCTGCTCGTGCTCACCATGGTCTTCCTGATGCTGCACGCGGCGCCGGGTGGCCCGGAGACCGCCTACCTGGGCAACAACCCCACCCCCGAGAAGCGTGCCGCGGTCCTGGCGCAACTCGGTCTGGACCGCCCGCTCTGGGCCCAGTACCTGACCTTCGTGGGCAGCATCCTGACCCTGGACCTCGGCAGCTCGCTCACCACCGGCACCCCCGTCTCGGAACTCCTGGCCGACCGCATGCTGGTGACGCTCGAGCTCGGCCTGGTGGCCTTCGTCGTCTGGACCGCGATCGGCATGCTGGCCGGCGCTCTCGCCGCCGCCCGCCGCGGCCGCGCGCTGGACGCCGTGGTCCGGGTCGGCAGCGTCGTCGCCCTCTCGGTGCCGAGTTTCTGGCTCGGCCTGATCCTGGTCCTCGTCTTCGGCCTGTACGTCCCCGGCGTGCTGCCCAGCTCCGGTTGGGCCACCTGGGACGAGGGCGTGGGTGAGCACCTGCGGTCCATCGTCCTGCCCGCCTTCACCCTCGGCATCAGCGCGGCCGGCGTCATCGCCCGCACCCTGCGTACGTCGATGATCGAGGCCCTGGACGCTGACCACGTCACCTTCGGGAGGTCGCTCGGCCTCAACGAGCGCACGATCCTCTCCCGGATCGCGCTGCGCAACGCAGTGATCCCGACGGTCACCGTGATCGGCATGATGCTCGGCACCTTCATCGGCGGCGCCGTGCTGATCGAGAACGTCTTCAACGTCCCCGGCGTCGGCCAGCTGGTGGTGAGTTCCTTCCTCGCCCACGACTACCCGGTGGCGATCGCGGCCACCGTGTGGACCGCGGGCACCTTCCTGGTCGCCACCCTGGTGGTCGACCTCCTCTACTTCGCCATTGACCCGCGCATTCGGGCCCAGTTCCTCGAGAGGTCGACGCGATGAGCTCTCTCTCCACGTCGCTGCGCGCTGCCCAGCGTCCCCGTCGGCTGGCTCGGCTCCGCCTGCTCAAGCGCCCCCACCTCAGCGGTCTGGGATGGGTCGGGCTGGCCTTCGTGATCGCCTTCTGCCTGCTCGCGCTCCTCGGCCCCCTGATCTCACTCGACCCCAACGAGCGGACGGGTGGCGCGCTCGAGGCCCCCGGCGCCGACCACTGGTTCGGCACCGACGACCTGGGTCGCGACGTCTTCGCCCGTACGGCGGTCGGCGCGCGACTCTCCCTCTTCGTCGCGCTGGGCAGCGTCATCGGAGGACTGGTGGTGGCGGTGCCGATCGGTCTGCTCGCCGGCTACCGCGGCGGCACCCGGCTCGACAACGTCCTGATGCGGATCATGGAGGCGCTCCAGGCGCTGCCCGTCTTCATCCTGGCGCTCTTCGTGGTCGGCATGACCGGCACCGGCTCGTCGGAGTTCGGCCCGCTCACGCTCACCCCGGAGATCAAGGTCATCGCGCTGCTGGCCGTCTCCTTCCTCCCCTTCTTCGCCCGGGTCACCCGCGCGGCGACCCTGGTCGAGGTGCAGCAGGAGTACGTCGACGCGCTGCGGGTCGTCGGCGTCCCGCGCCGACACATCCTCTTCGGCGAGCTGCTTCCCAACGTCATCCCCCCGGTCCTGGTCCAGGGCTTCCTGTGGGTCGGCATCGCGGTCTTCGCCGAGAGCGCACTCAGCTTCCTCGGCCTGGGCATGCAACCGCCACAGGCCAGCCTGGGCAACCTGCTCTCCGACGCGACGAACTCACTGATGATCGGCGGCTGGTGGCTCTCGGTGCTGCCCGGTCTCGCGATCCTGCTCGTCACGATCGGCATCAATCTTCTCGGGGACGAGGTCGAGCGTCTGCTCTCGGGACGGCGCTGACGTCTGCCTGCTCCATCCACCCACACCAGGAGAATCCATGAAGGCAACAACCTCCAAGTCGTCCTACCGGCGCCTCATCACAGGAGTCGGTGTCGCCACGGCGTCCCTGCTCTTGGCGAGCTGCGGATCAGGATCATCCGAGTCCGACGACAAGTTCGACGGCGACCCGGTCGAGGGCGGCAACGTGGTCTTCGGGATGCCTGCCGTCTCCGACTACGTCAACCCGCTGGTGGCCACCACCAACGCCCTCGCGTGGGTGACCGACCCGATCGTCGAGACCCTCTACACCCCCGGCGACGACTCGAAGCCGCTGCTCGCCGCCGCCGAGCCCGAGATCTCGAAGGACGGTCTGACCTGGACCATCGATCTCGCCGAGGGCATCACCTTCTCCAACGGTGACCCGCTCACCGCCGACCACGTCGCAGCCGTGATCAACCACGTCGCCAACCCGGCGGCGTACACGGACTGGACCAGCTACTTCGCCTACTTCGTCAAGGACGCGAAAGCCAAGAGCGACAGCACCGTCGAGATCAACCTGGCGATGCCGTACGGCGTGCTGCGTTCGCACCTCAACAACCTCCCGATCATCCACAAATCGGTGCTCGAGAAGAACGACACCACCATCGGCACGGGCCCCTTCGAGCTCGGCGAGGTCACGCAGGGCCAGTCGGTCAAGCTGACCCGCAACGACGAGTACCGCGAGGAGTACGACGGCCCCGAGACGCTGGAGTTCCGCGCGATCCCCAACGCGGGCACCCGCCTGGTCAACCTGCGTGAGGGCAAGATCGACGTGATGACCGACGTGCCGGCCAGCAACGTCGCGACCCTCGACAAGGACGACTCGCTCAACGTCGAGGTCGTCGACGCGCCGATCTCGGTGCTGACCTTCTTCAACGCCACCAAGGCTCCCTTCGACGACATCCGGGTCCGCCAGGCACTCGCCCACGCCATGGACCGTGAGGGCGTCTCCGAGTTGGTCTACGCCGACACCGCACCCCCGGCCCAGGGTCCTGCCGGCCCGGCGCTGGACGCGCACGACGACGAGCTCGACCTCTACTCCGCCGCCCCTGACGTGGAGAAGGCCAAGGAGCTGCTCGCCGAGGCCGGCCTCGAGGACGGCTTCGAGTTCAAGCTCTCCATCAGCAACTCCTCCGACGCCACGGTCAAGATGGCCGAGGTGCTCGCCCAGGGCTGGGAGAAGGCCGGCATCAAGGCCACGATCGACAGCACCGACGCCGGCACCTGGGCCGCCAACTGGGTCAAGGGTGACTACCAGATGTCGATGACGAGCTTCGTCACCGGCGTCAGCGCCGGCGACAGCGCCTTCCCGCTCTTCACCTCGTACGCGTCGTCGAACTCCATGAACTTCGGCTACAAGAACGAGGAGGCCGACCGCCTCATGGGTGAGGCCTGGGCGACCACGGACCCGGCCGAGCGCGCCGACCTGAGCCGCCAGGTGAACAAGATCCTCGCCGAGGACGCCATCGCGATCCCGCCGGTCTACCCGCGCATGATCATCGCGCAGCGCACCGACGTGACCGCTCTGGACGCCGACCAGATGGCTCTGGGTCGCCTCGACGCAGCAGCACTGCGACGTCTGGGCTGACATGAGGACTGTCGTTGAACTCCCAGCCGGCCAGGCCGGTGACACGGGTGCCGGACCCCTCCTCGAGGTGAGCGGTCTCGACGTCACCTACCGCACCGCGAGGGGCCTCCTGCCCGCCGTACGGGACGTCTCGTTCCGGGTGGAGCGGGGCGAGGTCTTCGGCCTCGTCGGTGAATCCGGATCCGGCAAGAGCAGTCTCGTCACTGCACTGATGCGGCTGCTGCCGCGCGGGTCCGAGATCACGGCCGACCGGCTGGAGTTCGACGGCACGGACCTGCTCACGATGCCCGAGTCCCGGATGCGCAGGTTGCGTGGCCGGGAGATCGGACTGGTCCCCCAGCGTCCGATGACCTCCCTCTCGCCGGTGACGCCGGTCGCAGCCCAGCTGCGCCGGCTCACCGGTGGGGAGGTCGACGACGCCCGGTTGCACGAGCTGCTCACCGACGTCGGTCTCGGCGGCCTGAAGGCACGCCTGGGCGACTACCCCTTCCAGTTCTCCGGCGGCCAGCTCCAACGGATGCTGATCGCCGTCGCGGTGCTGGCCCGCGAGCCCTCGCTGGTGCTGGCCGACGAGCCGACCACGACCCTGGACGCCACGGTCCAGGCCCAGGTCCTGCGTCTCCTGCTCGACCTGCGCGAGCGTCTGGGCAACACGGTCCTGCTCGTCACCCACGACCTCGGAGTCGTGGCCCAGGTCTGCGACCGGGTCGGGGTCATGTACGGCGGCCGGCTGGTCGAGGTGGCGCCGACACGTCAGCTCTTCGAGGACCCGCAGCACCCCTACACCCGTGCCCTGCTCGCCGCGATGCCCAGCAACCAGGCACGAGGTGAGCGGCTGCGGCCCATCCCCGGCACCGTCAGCGGCGCGCAGTTGCTCCCCGGTTGTCCGTTCGCGCCCCGGTGCGACCGGGCCACCGCCCTCTGCTGGGAGGTCGACCCGGAGCCGACCGAGCACGCCGGCCGCACCGTACGTTGCCACCATCCCGGGAGCCCCGCATGACCACGACAGCAGTCACCGAGTCCAGCACCGAGACCCCGCTGGTCCACGTCGAGGGCCTGGTCAAGCACTACCCCATGCGCGCGAAGAAGCGGCTGGGTGGGCGACGCGAGCCCGGCGCCGACGCGCAGGTGGTGCACGCCCTCGACGGCATCGACCTGCAGGTCCGTCAGGGGGAGTCGGTGGCGCTGATCGGCGAGTCCGGGTGCGGCAAGTCCACGGTCGCCAAGGTGCTGGTCGGTCTCGTCCGGCCGACCGGTGGCCGGGTCCGCGTCGGCGGCCACGACGTCGTACCGGTGACGACGCACGACCCCGCTGCTCGCCGCCGCGTCCAGCTCGTCTCGCAGAACCCCTGGTCGGCCCTGAACCGCGCCCGCAGCGTCAAGCACATCCTCTCCCAGCCGATCGTCCTGCACGGTCGGGCGTCGGGGAAGGAGGCCGTCGCGCAGCGGGCCGCCGAGCTGCTGGAGATGGTGGGCCTGCCCCCCGAGTACCTGAGCCGTCGCCCCCGCGACCTGAGCGGGGGTGAGCTCCAGCGCGTCACCGTCGCCCGGGCCCTGGCGGCCGAGCCCGACGTACTCATCCTCGACGAGCCCACGGCGAGCCTCGACGTCAGCGTCAAGGCCACCCTGGTCAACCTGCTCTCCGACCTGCGGGCCGAGCTGGGGCTCACGTACGTGCTGATCACCCACGAGCTCGACATCGCCCGGCACCTGGCTGATCGGGTGGCCGTCATGTACCTCGGCGAGATCGTGGAGAGCGGCTCAGCCGAGCAGGTCTTCGGTGACCCGGAGCACCCGTACACCCGGGCACTGCTGGCCGCGGCGCCGACCGAGCTGGTCATCGGGCGACTCCACGGCGACGGCCTGACGGGTGAGGTCCCCTCGGCGATCGACGTGCCGACGGGCTGCCGCTTCCACACCCGCTGCCCGATGGTCGCCCCTGCCTGCACCACCGAGACTCCCGCGCTGCAACGCCGACCCGACGATCGGGTCGTGGCCTGTCTGCGCATCGAAGAGCTGGTCGGCGACAACGCCCCCGGCACCACCACCGGAAGGAACCTGACATGAACGCCTGGGACAAGGAATTCCCCATCCTCAGCCGTCACATCGGCGAGTGGGAGGGCGAGTACGTCCACCTCGACCCCGACGGCAAGGAGATCGACCGTCACGCCTCGCACCTGCGCATGTGGGCCCCCGAGGACGGCTCCTGCGACATCAAGCAGATCAACACCTACACCTGGCCCGACGGGCGCCAGGAGGCCGTCGAGTTCCCCGGGATCCTCGAGGGCAAGGACGTCACCTTCGAGACTGACCGGATCACCGGCCACATGCACCAGAGTGACGAGCAGACCATCTTGTTGACCTGGACCTACAAGGAGCTCCTCAAGGAGGGCAACTACCTCTACGAGATGATCCAGCTCAGCAAGGACGGCCAGCAGAAGGTGCGCACGTGGCACTGGATGGAGGACGACCGGATCGTTCGCCGCACCGTCATCCGCGAGCGCAAGATCGCCTGACGAGATGACCGACCTAGGCCCCGGCCACTACCCCACTGCTCCCCTGGCGAAGGACGCCTGGACCCTCGGCGTGGTCCAGTCCCGGATCCACCCGGCTGCCGACAGCGCGGAGATGGACGACAACCTCGCCCACATGCTCCACCTGATCGACAACGCCTACCACTACGGCGCGGGCCCGGACCTGCTCTTCTTCCACGAGTTCCCGATCAGCGGGTGGGACCTGTGGACCCGCGAGGAGGCCCTCGAGCGTTGCATCACCCTCGACGGCCCCGAGGTCGCGGCGATCGCCGCGAAGGCCAAGCAGTACGGCGCCCACATCGCGTTCGGGGCGTACGTCAAGGACCCGGACTGGCCGGGGCACGTCCTCAGCCTGACCAACCTGATGGGCCCTGACGGGGAGATGATCGCGAGCCACTGGAAGGCCCGCAACGTGCGCGGACTCTTCCCCAACTTCGAGCTCTTCACCACCACCATCTACGACGTCCTCGACGAGTACGTGGCCAAGTACGGCGCCGACGCCGTGCTGCCGGTCGCGAAGACCGCGCTGGGCAACATCAGCCTGTCGTCGACCCAGTTGGAGCCGGAGTTGATGCGGGCCCTGGCGATCAAGGGGGCCGAGGTCATCCTGCGTACGGCCAGCGGCAGCTTCACCGAGGTCGACGTCGCCTCGACGGCGCTGCACAACCGCGTCTACGTGGCAGTCGCCAACAACGCGCTGCTGCTGCGCAAGGGTCCCTACTTCGAGGACACCGGTGCGGGTGGCTCCGCGATCTACGGACCGGACGGCAAGGTCGTCGTGCGGGCGGAGAGCAAGCACGAGACGCTCATCCAGGCCCGGATCCCGATCGCGGACTTCCGCGCCCGCCACCTGCCCCCGGACATCCACTGGGACCTCTACCGCGAGGTCTTCGCCGGGTACGTCAGCCGGTTCCCGCCGAACCTCTTCGCCCAGGCCCAGCCGGCCAGCCTGGTCGAGACGGCGGGCTACATCGCCGAGCACGACCGCTGGAGCTGAGACCCACCGGACTCCGCGAGGCGGGTCACGCGGGTCGTCCCGTCATTCCGCGGCGTTCAGGGCTCGTTCCTGGGCGCCGCGGAACACCGCGAAGGTGAGTTCCATCAGACGGGCGCAGGCTGCCTCGGCGCCGTCCTCGTCGTGGGCCCGGAGCAGGTCCAGCAGGACACGGTGCTGGGCTGCGGTGTCGGTGTTGATGAAGTGGTGGTAGCGCTGGAAGTCAGGCATCCGCAGGCACGCGTGGACGGTGCCGGCCAGGCGGGAGAGCATGTCGTTGCCCGATCCGAGGTAGAGCAGCCGGTGGAAGGCGGTGTCCGCCTCGATCATCAGCTTCGAGTCGTTGGCGTGCGTGGCCATCTCGATGCGTTCCGTCGCCCGGGTGAGCTCGTGCAGCACGTGCGCTGGGGCCGAGATCGCCGAGAGGCGGGCGGCCAGGGGCTCCAACCGGCCGCGGAGCTGCAGTGACTCCTCCATCTGGGTGAAACGCCACGGACCCGACGATCGCCAACGGATCACCTGCTCGTCGAGCAGCGCCCACTCGCTGGAGTCGGTGACCGCGGTGCCCGTACGTTGCCGGGCCCGGACCATGCCCTTCGCCGCCAGGGTGCGCAGGCACTCACGTACGAGCGAGCGCGAGATCCCGAACTCCGCACTGATCCGGGCGGGGTCGATGAGCCCGGTCATCTCTCCCCCGGCGATCCGGGTGCCGAGCTGGTCGACCACCCGGCCGTGCATGCTGGCCGTGTCGGAGGGATCGGGCGGGAGGCTCTTCGTGGAGGTGGTGGCCCTGACGGAGCGCACCCGCTCCGCAGCCCGGGCCGCGGCTGTCGCCGCCGAGCCTGGCCAAGTCGCGCGGACCGTCATCTGGCCCCTTCCTCATGCGAGGTGTCTCACCGGACCTGGAACTATATTCCATCTTGTGGAACACCGTCTCAGGAATGCGCGTGGGTGGACGACGGGACCAGCCGGGCCGCGAGCGTCACTCTGCAGCGGCGCGGATGGCCTCGAGGGTGCTGCGCATGCCTTCGCGCAGGCTCTGGGTGAAGGCCTCCTGGCCGCCCATGAAGCCGTCGGTGAGCTCGATCGAGAGCTCGGAGATGCCCTCGGGGGTCTCGCGGCGCTGGGTGAGCAGGGTGCCCGCACCGGAGGTGGGCGCGAGCTCGAAGGACCAGACGACCCAGTTCTCCTCGACACGGAAGGCGATGGCCTGCTCGGGATCGAAGCGGACGATGGTGGCATGGGTCGTCCAGGTGAGCTCACCGTGGCTGTTGCGGTTGGTGAACTCGACCCCGAGTGCCACCTCCTGCGCGCCCGCACGCAGCCGGGTCGAGTCAACCTGGGGACTCCACTCGGGGATCCGGCGCACGTCACTGACCAGTGACCACACGTCAGGGACCGACGCCGCGATCTCGATGCTCTGCTCGAGCAGTGGTGCGTAGGTGTGCTCTGTCATGGCGATCTCCCTCCGAGCCGACACAGACCTGGTCGGCGGCCGTGCTGGGAGGTTACGTCGCGCTAGCCACCGGCCCGCGCGACGTCCATGATCAGGTCGGCGTCGGGGTCCCACCAGCGCAACCGGTCGGCGACCAGCACCCGGGGCGAGGGGGTGCCACCCAGGACCTCCAGGGCAGCGGGGAGCAGACGTCGAGGGACTCGACGGGCCAGCGTGACGTGCGGCGTCCAGGTCACGTGGCGGACGTTCGGGACGCGCGCCCTGAGCTCGGCCACCACCGCGGCCAGGGCGGCTCCGGGTTCGGCCAGGTGGGCGATGCTCACCCGTGGTCCGGTGCCGAGCAGGACGAGTCCGCTCAGGTGGATTGCGGCTGGGAGCAGCGGCTGCACCATCGCGACCGTTACCGGGACGACTTCCGGGTCGATCCCGACCGCAGCCACCAGCGTCAGGTGCGGCGCGTTGGTCATGGAGCGGTGGTCAGCCTGGGAGGCGAGGCCAGCTGTTTGCAGCGCCTCCCACTGCATGGTCACCGCCTGCGCGGAGGCCTCGTCGAAACTGAGCTCGAGGGCATGGTCGGGCATGGCGAGGAGGCTAGGCGGAGGCTCTGAGCAGGGCAGCGATCGCCTTGGAGGAGTTGAGGTTGCGGGCCGTGCCCGGGTCGTTCTTGGAGAGCGCACGTGGAGACTTCGTGAACGCCACCGACTTGGAGAGACCCATCGGGGTGTGGAGGTAGACCCAGCGGCCGGTGACCGTCATCTCCGTGCCGTCACCGGCCGCGGAGACGTCCTCGACCATGGCCGTCGCCAAGGCTTCGGGCAGCGGGCTTCGGTGCACCTGCAGGTGGACGAACTTGTCCTCGGTCGGCTTGTACGGGCACTGCTCGACGGCGTCGATCCACTCGCTCGCCGTCAGCACCAGCACCTGCACCGGCTTGCCGAGGAAGGTCTCGACCTCGGCGGACAGCGCCGCCTCCAGGTCAGCGATCTTGCCCTCGTCCGAGAAGACGAGGTTGCCGCTGTTCACATGGGTGGCCACGTCCTTCCACCCGAGCCGGGCAGCCATCGCGCGCAACTCGGCCATGGGCACCTTGTTGGAACCGCCGACGTTGATGCCGCGCAGGAGCGCGAGATGGGTACGGGCCACGGGTCCTCCTGGGTCTCAGACTGACTCGCGCGCGGCTGCGACGACGACCGGATCGGCGCAGCCACGGGAGAATCCCGCGATCCGCGCCCGGATCTCCCGCCCGAGCACCCAGGTGCCGACGCGCTCAGCGATCGGCGCGAGCCACGCGGGTCTGCAGGCGAAGTTGTACTTCCAGACAGCGAGGGTGCCGGCGCCTTCCGGGGTGAAGCGCCACCCCCCGCCGAGTTTGGCGAAGAACCAGGATCCGCTCTCCATCGTCATCCCGACGTTCGTCGGCGGCGCGTACGAGACGTAGCGGCTGACCATCGCGAACCCCATCCGGTGCCGAGTGAAGGTGCGTACGCCCTTCGCCGGACGTGCGGCGCCGTCGAGGAAGTGCTGCCCCCTGATGAAGGGGTCCCAGCGGCGGCGCACCTCGCCCGTGGTCTGCGAGACGGCGAAGGCGAGCTCGGGCGGCAGCGGCACGTGCACGGATGCCTGGACGGTGGGCATGGGTCGAGAGTAACGGCTTGGCGCAGGGCCGCTCCCGACGACATCGTCGACGCCCAGGTGGACGAGGCGGAAGCCCTCGGTGGCTCGAGGCGTCCCCACCACGGCAGGTCCACGTCAGTCACGGCCAGGATGGGGACGGCGGTGGTCATGCGCGTGACGCCAGCGAAACTGGGTCAGTGCGCCATGTCGACGAAGCGCGAGTAGTGACCCTGGAAGGCGACCGTGATGTCTCGCGTCGCGCCGTTGCGGTGCTTGGCGACGATGAGGTCTGCCTCACCGGGGCGGGACGACTCCTTCTCGTAGACGTCCTCACGGTGGAGCAGGATGACCATGTCGGCGTCCTGCTCGATCGAGCCTGACTCACGCAGGTCGGACATCATCGGGCGCTTGTCGCTGCGCTGCTCGGGGCCACGGTTGAGCTGGGAGAGCGCGATGATCGGGAGCTCGAGCTCCTTGGCCAGCAACTTGATCTGACGGGAGAACTCCGAGACCTCGAGCTGACGGGACTCGACCTTCTTGCCCGAGCTCATCAGCTGGAGGTAGTCGATGACGATGAGGCGCAGGTCGTGCTTCTGCTTCAGCCGCCGGGCCTTGGCCCGGATCTCCATCATGGTCATGTTGGGCGAGTCGTCGATGTACATCGGGGCCGACGAGACCTCGCCCATCTTGCGAGCCAGACGGTCCCAGTCGTCCTCGGTCAGCTGGCCCGTACGGATGTGGTTGAGCGCCACCTTGGCTTCGGCCGACAGCAGACGCATCACGATCTCTGAACGCGTCATCTCCAGGCTGAAGAAGACAGAGGCCATGCCGTTCTGGATCGACGCCGCTCGGCAGAAGTCCAGGGCAAGGGTCGAGTTGTGCGTGGGGATCATGGAACGACCGGCCAGGTAGAGGTGGTCCTCGTTGTCCACCTGGACGCACCGCACGGGCACTGACTCCACCGGGCGCACCTGCGTGATGTAGCGGCGCCCGATGTGGATGGTGCTCGACGGTCGCTCCTCCTTGTGAAGCAGGCGCTTCCGCTCCAGGAGGAACACGTCGTCGGTCGTGGAGAAGTTGAGGATGTGGCAGGTCGATGACGCCTCGGAGCGGCCCGCAACCTGCTTCGTCGTCCGGCCGCAGCGGTAGCCGAGACTGACGATCAGCTCGTAGACATCGTTGGCCAATCTCTCGCTGGTCACGGCGAACTGACAGGAGCCCACGCCCTTGACGACCGTGCCGTCGGTGTCCATCAGACCTGCGAGCAGATCGCGTCTTGCGGCTTCCGAGGCCCGGAGGTAAGGCGACGGGATGTGCTTGTTGTTCAGCACGCCGAGCGAGCGGAGCAGCGCCGTGAACGACCCGTGGGAGGCCTGGCAGTCCCTGCACAGATAGGCACCCGAAAGGCGCTCACCGCACGAGGGACACGTGCCCTTCTGGGGCGCCACTACCTTTGGCACCAAGATGCCGTAGTTCAGGCCGCCGTGGCTACGGCACTCGTAGCCACGCCCTTCGATCAGCATGGGGATCTCGGGAGTCTCGCTGGTGATGCGTCCACCGGCGCTGTGGCCGTCGCCCAACCAGGCGCCCAAGACATAGGGATCTATTGGCAGCGATCCTGCAGAACCCTCCAGAGGTCCTGCGTTCAGGACAGCGTGGTTGGCCCGACCCTCCTGACCGATGCGCTGCGTCCGGGCGATCTCCTCCGTGGTCACCACAGCAGAGTGGATCTGCTGGTTCCGCGCGCGGTTGTACTGATGGTCCGCCGCCCATTTCGACTTGCGGGCGGCTCGCGTCTCGGTGAGCCACTGGTGCTCGGCGTCTGCCACGATGACCGAGCCGTCAGAGAAGGTGACCTCGTAGCAAGGACGCTCGTGCATGACGTCGGTGGCTGCCACGACACGGGTCACCCGGCCCTGGGCGTCGAACAACTCGTGGCCCACTGCGACCTCACCCATGGTCGTCCACCCGGTGGGCGTGGGCAGAGGCGTGTCGAGCGCGAGCGCCTTGCCCATGGCAGGCCTCGCCGCCACGATGATCATCTGACCCGAGTGCAGACCGTTGGTCAGGTCGTCGAAGTCCTGGAAACCGGTCGGGACGCCGTAGACGCCCTGCTCCCGGTTGCCGATCGCCTCGATCTCGTCGAGGACCCCGTCCATGATGTCGCTGAGGGGCGCGTAGTCCTCCTTCGCCCGCTTCTCGGTGATCTTGTAGACCTCGGCCTGGGCCTGGTCGACCACCGCGTCGACCTGCCCCTCGCCGGCGTAGCCGATCTGGACGATCTTCGTGCCGGCCTCGACCAGGCGGCGCAGGATCGCCTTCTCCCGGACGATCTCGGCGTAGTAGCCGGCGTTGGCCGCGATCGGCACGTTGGCGGCGAGCGTGTGCAGGTAGGGAGCCCCACCGATCTTGGACAGCTCACCGCGGCGCTGGAGCTCGGCGGTGACCGTGACGGCGTCGGCCGGTTCGCTACGGCCGAAGAGATCGATGATCGCGTCGTGGATCATCTCGTGGGCGGGTCTGTAGAAGTCGGTGCCTCGCAGCACCTCGGATACGTCGGCGATCGCGTCCTTGCTCAGCAGCATCGACCCGAGGACGCTCTGCTCCGCGGCGTTGTCCTGGGGCGGCGTGCGGTCGTTGGCCCGACGCGGCTGCTCACCCGGCTCGAATGCCGACGGGCCGTCTCCCCAACGCTCGTCGAAGGGGGGCTCGGCCGGACCGCGACGGTCCTGCTCGGTGATGCTCATGGGTCCTCCGGGAGTGGCGCTGAGGGTCGTCTCGGAGCCTATGAGCGAGCACCGACAGTCCTACGACCGCAGCGAACGTACGTGGTCGAGGGGGGCAAATGACAGCGGCGTATCCACAGGCCCTGTGCATAACTTGGGCATGAGGGGTGAGTTGTCCCCAACAACATGCCCACATCTGTGGGGTTGGCTGTGGACAGACATCTCGCATCGCCCCCAACAGGACCTCTGACCTGCGAAAACGCAATCCACACCCTGTGCATGAAAGGTTCCCCGGAAAGTATTTCCAGCCGTGAGATTTCATGAGTTCCTTTGTCGACAAGGCGCTGAAACGATGAAGTGAAGTGTGATATCCCAAGCCTCTCCACAGGTTGGTAAAGAGCCGCATACCCGAATTTCGCCTCTGACCTGCGGCTTTACCTTCCAGCCGGGTGCGACACGCCGATGCGACGCGCCGCTTCCTACACTGATCCGGTGCACACCACAGACCGGGAGATCCTCAGGCTTGCGATCCCGGCCTTCTTCGCACTGGTCGCAGAACCGCTCTTCCTTCTCACCGACACCGCGATCGTCGGCCGCCTCGGCACCTCCGAACTGGCCGGCGTCGGCATCGCCGCGGTGGTCATGCAGACCGCCGTCGGTCTCTGCATCTTCCTCGCCTACGGGACCACCGCAGGAGTCTCGCGCCACCTCGGGGCCGGCGACACGCGACGTGCCCTCACCCTCGGCGCAGACGGGATCTGGCTCGCCGTCCTGATCGGTGCGCTGACCACCGGCGTACTGCTCCTCACCCTTCACCCGCTCATCGCGGCCTTCGGGGTGGGCGACGCCGTCGCGCAGCACGCGTCGGACTATCTCTCTGTCGCCGTTCTGGGGGTCACGCCGTTGTTGGTGATGCTGGCCGCCACCGGCGTGCTCCGCGGCCTGCAGGACACCCGTACGCCGCTCTGGGTCGCCGTGGGCGGCAACCTCGTCAACGTCGTGCTCAACCTCGTCCTGGTGTTCGGCTTCGGGCCCGTCCCGGCACTGGGGGTGGCGGGGGCCGCCCTGGGCTCGGTGATCGCGCAGGTGCTGAGCGCACTCGTCCTGGTGGCGGTAGTGATCCGCGCCGCGCGGGCGGAGGGGGCGGCGCTCACCCCCGACGTCGCCGGCATCGTCAGCGCGGGACGGGCCAGCGTCGCCCTCGTGGTCCGTACGCTCGCCCTGCGCGCCGCCCTCGTCGTCGGCGCCTGGTCGGTGGCCCACAGCGGTGACACCCAGGGCACCGCCCTTGCTGCCCACCAGATCGCCTTCACCGTGTGGACCTTCATGGTCTTCGCCCTCGACGCGATCGCCATCGCAGCCCAGGCGCTGACCGGGCGCTCCCTGGGCGCAGGGGACCGCGCAGGGACCGAGGTGCTCCTGCAACGCTTGATCCGTTGGGGATGGGGCAGCGGGATCGTCGCAGGGCTCCTGATCGCGGCCGGTGCGCCCTTCCTCGGGCCGCTCTTCACCCCCGACCCCGCGGTTCACGACCTGCTGGTGCCGATCCTGCTGATCGCCGCTCTGGGTCAACCCGTGGCAGGAGTCGTCTTCGTGCTCGACGGGGTCCTGATCGGCGCCGGGGACGGACGCTTCCTGGCGTGGGCGGGGATCTGGACCCTGGCCGTGTACGCACCACTCGTGCTGGCGGTACCGATGGTCGCCGACCAGTCTCGGAGCCTGGTGTGGATCTGGGTCCTCTTCGCCGCGCTCTTCATGGGCGTGCGCTGCATCCTGCTCATGGCGCGGGCCCGCCGAGGACGTTGGATCGTCCTGGGCGCGTCCTGATCAGCGCCCGCGGATGGTCGGACGCACCAACGCGAGAAGCCCGCCCACCGCGAACGGTGAGCGGGCTTCCTGCGTCAGACGCTGTGATCAGGCAGGGATCACGTTGACCGTGACCTGAGCGGTCACGTCATCGTGCAGCTTGACCGACACGGCGTGGGAGCCGAGCGACTTGATCGGGTTGCCGAGGACGAGCGTGCGCTTGTCGACGGTCTCGCCCGCAGCAGCGCTGAGAGCCTCAGCGATGTCACCGGTGGTGATGGCGCCGAACAGGCGACCGGACTCACCGGCACGCACCTTGAGTGCAACAGCGTTGCCCTCGAGCTTGCCCTTGATCTCTTCGGCGTGGGCCTGGTCGCGGACGGCGCGGGACTTGCGTGCAGCCTTGATCGACTCCACCGTCTTCTCGCCCCCCTTGGTCCAGCGAATGCCCTCGCCGCGCGGGATGAGGTAGTTACGGCCGTAGCCGTCCTTCACCTCGACGATGTCACCGGGGCCACCGAGGCCGGTCACTTCCTGGGTCAGGATGAGCTTCATGTTCCTGGCTCCCTTCAGCGTCCGGTAGAGGTGTACGGGAGCAGCGCGACTTCACGAGCGTTCTTGACCGCCATGGCGACATCACGCTGGTGCTGGACGCAGTTGCCGGTCACGCGACGCGCGCGGATCTTGCCACGGTCGGAGATGAACTTGCGAAGGAGCGTGGTGTCTTTGTAGTCGACACCAGTCGCCTTCTCCTTGCAGAACTGGCAAACCTTCTTCTTGGGCTTGCGAATCACTGCCTTGGCCATTGTGGTGCTTCCTTTCTAGAAGCCCGACCGCGAGGTCGGAATGGTTGAGGGTGTATTCGGATACAACTGATGGACGGCCCCAGAGAGGGGTCGTTCAGGTCAGAACGGAGGCTCTTCCGAGCCCACGCCGGGGGCGCCCCACGGGTCGGGCTGTGCCCCACCCTGCTGGCCGCCGCCCTGCTGACCGCCACCGAAACCGCCGCCGCCCTGGGGCTGCTGCGGAGCCGGAGTGGCCCACGGGTCGTCGGCCTGCTGGCCGCCCTGCTGACCGCCGCCGAAACCGCCGCCCTGCTGACCGCCGCCACCGAAGCCGCCGCCACCACTCTGACGAGCGGCGCGAGCAACCTTGGCGGTGGCGTACTTCAGCGAGGGACCGATTTCTTCGACCTCGAGCTCAACGACAGTGCGCTTCTCGCCTTCGCGAGTCTCGTACTGGCGCTGCTTGAGCCGTCCTTGCACCACGACGCGCATGCCCTTCTGGAGCGACTCGGCAACGTTCTCGGCTGCCTGACGCCAGATCGAGCAGGAGAGGAACAGCGCGTCGCCGTCCTTCCACTCGTTGGCGTTCTTGTCGAAGGTGCGCGGCGTGGAAGCGATCCGGAAGTTGGCCACGGGTGCACCCGACGGGGTGAATCGCAGCTCCGGGTCGTCGACCAGGTTGCCGACCACGGTGATGACGGTCTCGCCTGCCATTGCAAGAACTCCCTAGGTTGGTCCATCAGTTGGTGTTGCGGGTTTGAATCCGCCACTTGCTTGCCGGAGACCATCGTTGCCGATGTCGCCGACGGTTACGAAGACTTGTGCACAAGCTCAGCGGTTGCCGGGCTTGATGACCTTCGTGCGCAGGATGGACTCGTTGAGGGTCAGCTGGCGGTCGAACTCCTTGACCGTGGCCGGCTCGGCCTCGATCGAGACGACAACGTAGATGCCTTCGGCGTTCTTCTTGATCTCGTACGCGAGACGACGACGACCCCAGACATCAACCTTCTCGACGGTTCCACCGTCGGTGCGGATGACGTTGAGGTACTTGTCGAGCGAAGGCTCGATCGTGCGCTCTTCGAGACTGGGGTCGAGGATGACCATCACTTCATACTTACGCAAAGCGGTCTCCACCTCCTTTGGACTCAGGCGGCCACGGACTCTCCGTGGCAGGAGGGCTTGCGTCACGGCCAACGACTCGGGTGAGTCAGGCCGCGAGCTCACTGCGGGCGTCTCCTATTGAGGAGGGCACACAGAGAACTGGAGCAGGTTACCAGCGCAGACGAGGGTGCGGTGAATCCCTGGCGCGCCCTGTGGAGCACCCGGCGCGCCTGTGAATCGTCGCCCTCACCGACGGCCGACTGCCACTAGCGTCGGACGGGCGTCAGGGCCCGACCCCGCGGAGGTCAGGACTGCGCCGGAGATGAGCGGAGGCGTACGCGGTGGAGCAGGCCGGCGGACGTACGGTCGCGGGACGGTGGTTGCTGCTGGACCAGATCGGTGCCGGGGCGACAGCCTCGGTCTGGCGTGCCCGCGACCTGACCACAGGTGACGTGGTGGCCGCGAAGGTGTTGGGCGCCCACACCGGCGCGCTGATGGCCCGCTTCTGGCGTGAGCAGGAGATCCGGCTGCGCCATCCCCACCTCCTCACGGCCACCGGGTGGGCAGCCGAGGAGGACATCGTCCTGCTGACCACCGACCTGATGGGGGGCGGCACGGTGCAGGATCTCCTGGCCCGCCACGGAGCCCTGCCGCAGGAGGTGGTCGCTCTCGTCGTGGAGCAGACCCTGCGGGCGCTCGCGGTCGTGCACGGTGCCGGGCTGGTGCACCGCGACGTGAAGCCGGCCAACCTGCTCCTGGAGTCGACCGCGGACGGCAGCATCCACCTGCGGCTGGGTGACTTCGGGGTGGCGTTGGACCCCACCGCCCCGCGGCTGACGGTGGCCGGACCGGTCGGCACCGACGGCTACCTGCCGCCCGAGGCCCACCTCCACGCCGACCCCCGCCACGACCTGTACGCGCTCGGGGTCACCGCGTTGCACCTGCTCACCGGTCGGCGACCACACCCCGACCTTCCCTGGCCGCCGACCCGACTGCGACCACTGCTGGAACGCCTGACCCACCCCGACCCCGAGCAGCGCCCGACCACGGCCGAGCAGGCACTCGCCCTGCTCCAGGCGCTGGCAATCTCCGCACCCGAGGGAGCCTGGGTGAGGGACCGCCTCGGCCCCGCGCCCGATGACGTGGCGCGGGCAGACGTACGGTCCCGGCGCAGGGATCTCGGCACCCGACTGGTCGCGCTCGCCGCACTGACGGTCTCGGGCGCGGTGGTCGCGGGCTGCGGCGTCGTGGTGTGGGGGCTGCTCCGATGAGCGGCCAACGGTCACGACCCGGGCCGTCGGCGCAGCGTCCTAGGGTGGAGCCATGAGCCAAGCCACCCCCTCCTCCCCTGTCGGCGCGCTCACCATCGGCGCCCACGTGGACCAGCAGGACCCGATCGCCGAGGCCCGGGCCCGCGGCATGACGGTCGTCCAGATGTTCCTCGGCGATCCGCAGAGCTACAAGGGCCCCGTCGTGGAGTACGCAGGTGGCGCCGAGGCGCTGAAGGCCGACGCGGCGGAGGCCGGCGTCGCCATCTACGTCCATGCGCCGTACGTGATCAACGTGGCCACCACCAACAACCGGATCAGGATCCCCAGTCGTAAGTTGCTGCAGCAGCACGTCAACGCGGCTGCTGAGGTCGGCGCCCAGGGGCTCATCGTCCACGGCGGCCACGTGAGCAGAGGGGACGACGATGCTGAAATGTTGGCGAAGGGGTTCGACAACTGGCGCAAGGCGATCGAGGCCACCGACCTCGCCGTGCCCCTGCTGATCGAGAACACCGCAGGCGGTGACCACGCGATGACCCGGCACCTGGCACGCATCGCTCGGGTCTGGGACGCCATCGAGAGCGCCGAGGGGGCTGACCGGGTCGGCTTCTGCCTCGACACCTGTCACGCCCACGCCGGCGGCAACGCCCTCGAGACGGTCGTGGACGACGTCATCGCGATCACCGGACGCATCGACCTGGTGCACTGCAACGACAGCCGGGACGCCTTCGACTCGGGCGCGGACCGGCACGCCAACCTCGGCGCGGGGCAGATCGACCCTGAGCTCCTCGCCCGGGTCATTCGTGACGCCGGAGCGCCGGTCATCCTGGAGACGCCGGGCGGCGCCGACCAACACGTGGCCGACGCCGCCTGGCTGCAGGAACGCCTCTGAGCCCGCGCCCTTGGATCACTGCCGCGGGATCAACCCTGCTGGCAGAGCGCCGAGGACTCGGAACTCATCGACGGTTGTTCGACCGCTCGGACTTCTTCGCGGGCTTCGACTTCTGGGGCGGGTGCACCTTGCTCCAGTTCTTCATGCCGTCACGCATCGTGAAGAAGAGGTCGGTCTGGTCGATCAGCCCCACGATGTTGGCGGCGCCGGGGCCGTAGCCCGCGACCCGCACCTGCGCGCCGGTGTGCTGCATGCCGCCAGGACGAGCAGAGGTCCCGTAGGTGACGATCATCTCCGAGCCGTCGGCCGTGTTCAGGTGCGCGTCGTGGCCGGGGGTGCCGCCATCCACGATCATCGAGGTGTGGGCGTGGTCGGCGGTGACGATGACCATGGTGTTGCCGTCACGCTTGGCGAACTCCAGCGCCTCCTGGACTGCCTCGTCCATCTGCTGGGTCTCACCGATCTGGCCGCAGACGTCGGCGGAGTGGTCCTTCTTGTCGATCGAGGCGGACTCGACCTGGAGGAAGAAGCCGTTCTTCCGGCCGTCCTTGTTCTTGGTGAGCAGGTCGATCGCCTTGCTGGTCATCTCACCGAGGGCGGGCACGTCGGAGAAGGCGGGCTCGGGCTGGCACTCGGCCGCCGGCAGGGCGGCGCCGCCCTTGGCGGCGACCAGCGGGGCGAACTTCACCGGCAGGTTGTTGGGCGCGAAGAGTGCCAGCACCGGGCTCTTCTGGTCGGCCTTCTTGATCGAGGCGAGGTCGGCCTTGTCCGTGTAGTACTGGAAGCCACGCTCGCGAGCCTGCTCGGCGAGCGTCTTGCCCTTGAACTTGCCTGCCTGGGCGACCTCCTCGTAGAAGGCCGAGCCACCACCGAGGGTCACGTCCGGACGGGTGTCGAGCAACTGCTCGCTGATCGATCCCGGTCCACCGTTCTCCAGAGCTTCGGCGGAGCAGGTCTTGGAGGTGGCGACCGGGCCCTTGCAGGCGCGCAGCGACATGTGCGAGTAGAGCACCGCCGGGGTGGCGTCCTGGATCTCGGAGGTGGAGACGTTGCCGGTGGCCCGGCCGGTCTTCTTCGCCCACTGCAGGACGCTCTGCTGCGGCGCCCCGTGCCGGTCGACGCTGATCGCGTTGTCGTAGGTCTTCGTGCCGGTCGCCCAGGCGGTGCCCGTGGCGGCCGAGTCGGCCACGTAGTCGGGCTTCCCGGTCTCCCGGTCGACGCTGTAGTGCGTCATCTGTCCGGTCAGAGGGAGGGAGTCGATGCCCTTGAGGGAGCCACCGGCACCCTCGAGGTAGTTGCGGGCGATGGTGATCTCGGAGTCACCCATGCCGTCACCGATGACGAGGATGACGTTCTTGGCGGAGTTCTTGCGCACCGAGTCGGCAATGACCTGGGTCTGGTCTCGGGTGATCCGGCGGGCACCGGCGTGCTCGTCGACCTGACCGGCCGAGGACCGTTCGATGAGCGGCGCAGACTTGCCCCACCCGTTGCCCGGGCCGTACACGGCTGCGGAGTTGGTGGCGAGGAGGGCGAGCGGCAAGGAGAGCGCCGCAGCGCCGATGGCGATGTTGCGGACGTTTCTGGACATGACTGCCTTTCGAGGATGTGCCCGGGTTTGCGTGGCATCTCCACCCAAGCGATGGGTTGGCAGCGCGCGCGACGCCTCCTAGGCGACGGGTGGGTGAACAGTCGCGAACGCCGTAGCCTGCACAGCACTGCAGGGCGTCAGGCAACGGCGCCGCCCGCACCCCACCAGGAGTCCACATGCGCCCCATCCGGCTGACCAGCAGCGTCCTCGTCGCCCCCGCCCTCGCCCTCGCGCTCGCCCTCACCGCAGCCTGCAGTGCACAGACCTCGACCCCAGAGGAAGCAGCTCGCCAGGTCGTCCAGAGCGTCCTGGACGAGGACGGCGCAGCGCTCTGCGACCTGATTGCAACCGGCGGAGAGCTCCCCGACGAGGAGTCGAAGAAGGAGTGCGTCGACGGCCTCGGCAAGGAGATGATCGAGCTGGAGGACGACGACCGCAAGAACATGGAGCACTTCCTCGAGGAGGGCGCCGAGAAGGTCGAGGAGGACGGCGACCGGGCTACGGTGACCCTCTCCGACGAGGAGGCGCTGGGCTTCGTGAAGATCGACGAGGCCTGGTACTGGGACCCGCTCGCCTGAGCGTGCACGCCCGGCTCGTCACTTGGTCACGCCGACGGCCCCGCCCGCGGTGCGGCTAGCCTTCCGCAACCGGGCGGCGTCGACTCGACGCGTCCACCGCAGTCCTCCAGGAGACCCCATGCGCACCGCACGTACGACCCTCGTCGCCGTCGCGACCAGCACCCTTCTCGCCCTCAGCGCCTGCGGCGAGGACCAGACGGAGAGCGAGAAGGCGGCCGAGAAGTTCATGCAGTCCATGGTCGACCGCGACGGAGACGCCTTCTGTTCGCTCATCGAGATCGAGGGCCAACCGGTCGCCGAGAACGAGGAGGCACTCGAGCTCTGCACCGGGCAGGCCGACGACGCCATGCCTGCGATGGACGACGACGAGCGCAAGGAAGCGGAGAAGTCGCTCGAGGACGGTCCCGAGAAGTCGGAGGAGGACGGCGACAAGGCGTCGGTCACCTACGGCACGGGCGACGACGCCTTCGACATCGACCTCGTGCGTATCGACGGTGACTGGTTCGTCACGCTCGTCTGACCCGCACGCGCCACCCGGGTAGCCTCAGGCGGGTGTCCACCTCTGAAGCTGCACCCCTGCTCCTGCGCACGGTGAGCGCCGCCGAACACCTCGCGTTCATCCGTACGCAGCGCTCCGCCTCGTTCCTCCAGGTCCCCGCGTGGGGGCCGGTGAAGTCGGAGTGGAAGCACGAGTCCCTGGGCTGGTTCCGCCGCACCCCGGACGGCGAGGAGATGGTCGGGGCAGCACTGGTCCTCTACCGCCAACTGCCGAAGGTGAAGCGCTACCTGGCCTACCTTCCCGAGGGTCCGGTGATCGACTGGGAGAGCCTCCAGCACCCCGAGGCCCGGCTCGCCCACTGGCTCGAGCCACTGAAGGCGCACCTGAAGAAGAAGGGCGCCTTCGGCATCCGCATCGGGCCGCCCGTGATCACCCGACGCTGGTCGTCGGCGCAGATCAAGGAGGGCGTCGCTGACCCGGCCGTACGCCGCCTCGACGACATCGCGCCCGTGGAACGTACGCGGGCCGGGGCCTGCGTGGTCTCCCAGTTGCACGAGCTCGGGTGGCGCCCGCAGGCCTCCGAGGGCGGCTTCGCCATCGGTCAGCCGCAGTACAACTTCCACGTCCCGCTGACCGTCGAGGGCCGCGCGAAGACCGAGGACGAGGTCCTCAAGGCGATGAACCAGCAGTGGCGCCGCAACATCAAGAAGTCGGCCAAGGAAGGCGTGGAGGTGACGCGCGGCACCCGCGCCGAGCTCGCTGCCTTCCACGCGCTGTACGTCCACACCGCCGAGCGGGACCACTTCACGCCCCGGCCACTCTCCTACTTCGAGAAGATGTGGGACTCCCTCTCCCCCGAGGACGAGGACCGCTTCGTGCTCCACCTGGCCCGCCACGAGGGCGACCTGGTCGCGGCGACCATCTCGATCCGGGTCGGCGCCCACTCCTGGTACTCCTACGGCGCCTCGTCGACCGAGAAGCGCGACGTGCGCGGCTCCAACGCGGTGCAGTGGGCGATGATCCGCGAGGCCCTGGCAGCGGGCGCCGAGGTCTACGACATGCGCGGCATCACCGACACGCTCGACGCGGACGACCCGACGATCGGCCTGATCCAGTTCAAGGTCGGCACCGGTGGCGAGGCCGTCGAGTACGTCGGCGAGTGGGACCTGCCCCTCAACAAGGCGATCTACAAGGCCTTCGAGCTCTACATGAAGAGGCGTTGAGATGTCCCTGACCCTCCACGTGGACGGCGCGCGCTGGCGCGATCACCTGACCCACGTCGCGGAACGTACGCCCGGGCTGGTCCCGGTCGCCAAGGGCAACGGCTACGGCTTCGGCCTGGGGCGTCTGGCCCGACGTACGCAGTGGCTCACCGAGCGCGGCGCCGCCACCGGGCAGACGTGGGGCGACGTCCTGGCCGTCGGCACGTACGACGAGATCAGCGAGGTCGCCGACCGTTACGACGGCAGCATCCTGGTGCTCACCCCGTGGCGCCCCTTCGGCGCCGCCGTCGAGGTGGACGCCGCCCTCGACCCCGCGCTCTCCCGACGGGTGATCCACACCGTCAGCCGGGTCGACGACCTGGCCGCCCTGCTGGAACGCCAGCCTGACGCCCGCTACGTGCTCGAGCTCCTGACCTCGATGCTGCGTCACGGCTTCAACGCCCACGAGCTGCGCAGCCTCGGCAGTCTCGCCTCCGGCGGCACCCTCGAGGGCGTCGCGATGCACCTGCCGCTCGCGCAGGGCTCCCACCTGAGCCAGGTGCAGCGACTGATCACCGACGCGATCTCCGCCGGTCTGCCGACCCGCACCCTGTGGGTCAGCCACCTGACCCCCGACGAGCTGGCGACGCTGCGGACGTCCTACTCCGACTACACGATCCGCCCGCGCATCGGCACCGGCCTGTGGCTCGGCGATCGCGGTTCGCTGCGGGTGAGCGCACGGGTCCTCGACGTGCACCCCGTCGAGCGCGGTGACGTCTTCGGGTACCGCTCCCGGACCGCCCCGAAGAGCGGCCACATCCTGGTGGTCTCCGGCGGTACGGCCCACGGCATCGGACTCGAGGCCCCCACCGGCGAGCAGTCGCTCAAGGCCCGGGCAGCGACCCTGGCCCGCGGCGGCCTCGACGCCGTCGGCTTCGTGCGCTCGCCGTACTCGATCGACGGAAAGCAGCGGCTCTTCGCCGAGCCCCCGCACATGCAGGCCTCGATGCTCTTCGTCCCCGCCGGGGCGGGCGTGCCGGAGGTCGGCGACGAGATCGACGTACGCGTCCGCTACACCGCCACCACCTTCGACCACGTGGTGATCTCGCAGGGCTGAGTCGGTCCGCCGGGAAGTCAACCGGAGCTCGCGACGTTGCGTGTGCGTGAAGCTCTCCCTCCTCGACCGCTCCCGGACCCGCGTCGGCCACAGCGACGGAGCGGCACTGACCCACACCGTCGAGCGCGCGGTCACCGCCGAAGGCGCCGGCTACCACCGCTTCTGGGTGGCCGAGCACCACGGCGTCCCGGGCATCGCGTCCGGGTCACCGGCGGTGCTCCTGGCCGCGGTCGCGGGGCGTACGCAGCGCATCCGGTTGGGCTCGGGCGGGGTCATGCTCCCCCACCACCAACCCCTCGTGGTCGCCGAGCAGTTCCTGGTGCTGGCCGGCCTGCACCCGGGGCGAATTGACCTCGGGGTGGGCCGCTCCCTCGGCTTCACCGATCCGGTCCGGCGTGCCCTGCGACGTCAGATGGAGGAGCCGGACACCTTCGCCACCGACATCGCGGAGCTGCGCGGCTTCCTGGAGCGGACCGCGCCGGTCACCGCCCGCCCGGTGGTCGAGGAGACCATCCCGCTCTTCGTGCTGGCGACCGGCGCCGGCCTCACGGTGGCGGCGGACCTGGGACTTCCGGTGGTGCTGGGCGGACCCGTCCTCGACGACCCCGCACTCCCGCAGACCCTGGCCGGCTATCGCGAGGCCTTCCGACCGCACCGCGACAGCCAGCCGCACGTCACGGTCTCCCTCGACGTGCTGGTCGCCGACACCGACGCCGAGGCCCGCGACCTGGCCCTCCCGGAGGTCTGGGCGATGGCGCAGTCGCGGCGTACGGGCCTCTTCGACGCCCTCGAACCGGTCGCCGCGATCCGTGAGCAGTTGGGCGACCCACTGGGCAACAACCGGCAACGCGAGAGGATCGAGGGCGCTCTCGACCGGGTCACCGCTGGCAGCAAGCAGACCGTACGCCGCCGGTTGGAGCAGCTCGCCGCACGCAGCGGTGCCGACGAGCTGCTCGTCTCGGGGTCCACGTACGACCGGGACGCGCTGGCCGCCTCGGACGCCGCGGTGGCGAGCCTGCTGCGCTGACCGGTCAGCAAATCAGACGGCGGCGACCCACTTGTCGGGCCCGAAGACCTCGTAGTGGATGTGGTCGGAGGAGACACCACGCTCCACCAGGCCACCACGCACGGACTCCATGAAGGGCAACGGTCCGCAGAGGTACGCCCGGGCCTCGGCCGCGATGTCGACGTCGGAGAGATCCACCAGCCCGGCGTGGAAGTCGTCGCGCGCCGGGCGGCCACCGAGGTCCTCGTACCACCGCTGCAGCTGAGCCTGGGGCAGCGCCTTCACCAACTGCTTCAGCTGTGCCCGGTGGGCGTGCCTGGCCGGCGAACGGTCGGCGTGCAGGACGGTGACGGCCCGCTCGCTGGCGGTGTGCTGGAGGTAGTTGAGCATCCCGATGATCGGCGTGGTCCCGATCCCGGCAGAGATCAGCAGCAGGGGCGCGTCGGAGTCGTCGAGCACCAGGTCGCCGAAGGGAGGGGAGACGGAGAGGCGGTCGCCCTCGAAGAGGTTGCGGTGCAGGAAGTTGGAGACCTCACCCTCCGGGATCTCGGTGCCGTCGGCGGCGACCGAGGCCGCGATCGCCTTGACGCTGAACGCCCACTCGCCGGGGGCGCCGGCGCCCGTGAGGCTGTACTGCCGGATCTGACGCGCGCCGTCGGGCAGGATCACCGCGACCGAGACGTACTGCCCCGGCTTGGCGCTCGGCAACGCGGAGCCGTCCGCGGCGCTGAGCACGAACGAGACCGTGTCGGGCGACTGCTGGAGACGCTCGCGCACGGCGACGTCGTGCCAGATCTCCTCGGCGCTCACCCCGGCCTCGGCGTACAGGTCCTTCTCGAGGTCGATGAGGTCGCGCGCCATCATCCAGTAGACCTCGTCCCAGGCTGCTGCGACCTCGGGCGTCACCGCGTCGCCGAGGACCTCCACGATGGCGGCGAACAGGTGCTCGTGGACGATCTCGTACTGCGGCTCGGTGATCCCCAGGGAGGCGTGCTTGTGCCCGATCCGCCTCAGCAGGTCGCGCGGGTGCGGGGAGTCGGGGTCCACCAGGGCGGTGGCGTACGTCGCCACTGCCGCGGCCAGCGCGCGCGGCTGGTCGCCGGCGGCCTGGTTGCCGCGGTTGAACAGGTTGCGCTCCAGGTCGGGCTCGGCGTCGAACATCTTGCGGTAGAAGAGCGGGGTGATGTCGCCGATGGCGGCGCCGACCACCGGCAGGGTGGCCTGGATGACCGAGGTCGAGGTGGGTGACAGCATGGGTGTCCTTCCGAGAACGGATCGTGCGGTCTGGGTGATGCGGTCTGGGTGATGCGGTCCGGGGGTCTGGGTGATGCGGTCTGGGTGATGCGGTCCGGGGGTCTGGGGCGTCAGTCGGGCGGACGTACGGAGAGGGCCAGCAGGACCGACCCGGTCGGCTCGCGGCTCAACTCCTCGACCGTCCAGGGGTCCAGGACGACGAAGAACGCCTCCTGTGCCTCGCGCAGCAGCCCGCGCAGGCGACACGCCTTGCGCAGGGGGCACTTGAGTCCCTCGCAGTCGATGACCTCGTCGGGTCCCTCGAGCTCCCGGGCCAGGCGACCGACGGACTGGTGACGGCCGGCGTCGGTGATCTGCAGCCCTCCCGTACGTCCGCGGCGGGTCTCCACGAGACCGAGCGCCTGCAGGCGGGCGACCACCTTTGCGGCGTGGGTGTAGCTCACCGCCATCTGCGCCGCCACCGTCCTGGTGGTCGCTGCGGGGTCGTCCACCGCAGCCAGACGCATCAGGATGCGGAGGCCGAGGTCGGTGTACCGGGTGAGTTGCACACCTCGACCCTAGTTAAATCGGTATTGTGAATACCAATTAAAGGGAGTGTGACCTCTGCAACACCTCGGGCGGGCGTTCGACGGGGTCCTTCTCCGGGCGCATCACGTCACGGGCGACGACGGCGACCAACCACAACTGGGCGGCGAGCCGCAGGGCGATCGCGAGCCAGTAGATGACCGGGGCGCCGTCACCGGCAGGGGTGAGCTCCTCGGCCAGGTACCACCAGACCGCGGCGAAGTAGATCACCTCACCCGCCTGCCAGATCAGCAGGTCGCGCCAGCGGGGCCGGGCCAGCACGGCCAGGGGCAGCAACCACAGGACGTACTGCGGGGAGTAGACCTTGTTGACCAGCAGGAAACCGGCGACGATCAGGAACCCGAGTTGGGCGAAGCGCGGCGAGACGGGTGCCTGCCACCCGAGCGCGAGGACACCCACGCACCAGAGGATGAAGAAGACCCATGAGCCGAGGTTGACCGTCTCGACCTCGAACCAGGTGTCGAACATCTGTTGGGCCACCAACCACACCGATCCGAGGTCAGCGGCGCGTTCGGAGTTGAAGCTCCAGAAGACCTTCCACTGCGCCGGGCCGGTCAGCAGCGCGGGTGCGTTCGCGAGCAACCAGGCCCCACCCGCCGCGGCAGCGGTGAGCGCCAGCGTCCGCCACCGGCGGCTCCGCAGACAGATCACCAGCACGGCACCGAGCAGGAAGAGCGGGTAGAGCTTGACCGCCGTGCCGAGCCCGATCATCACACCGGTGAGCAGCGGACGCTCGCGTGCCCAGGCCCAGGCCGCGCCGGCCACGAAGACCACGGCGAGCAGGTCCCAGTTGACGGTGGCCGTCAGGGCCAGCGCCGGGGCCAGGGCGAAGCCCGCCGCGTCCCACGGTCTGCGGCGGTTGACCCCCGCCATCAGCCACGTGGTGAGCAGGGCGACCAGCGCGAAGCCGAGCGCGTTGACAGCGAAGTAGAGCGTCCCCTCCTGCACCAGGTCACGGTCCTCGGCGTCGAGGTCGGGGGTGCCGCTCAACCACCAGGTCACGTGGCCGGTCCCCCAGGCCCAGTACGAGATGCCGGCGGGGTACTCCATCACCTCGTACTCGGCGCGCACCGCAGCGTCGTCGGTGTAGGGCCAGTTCAGGTCGGCGAGCCCACGCCACGTGTACAGGTAGGGCATGTCCGAGTAGCACATGTGGGTGTAGCGCTGCTCGGTGTCCTGCCACTGCGAGTTGACGCACGGCGTCTTCGCCACCAGCCCGAGTGCAAACGTCAGCGCGGTCAGCACGAGCAGTACGCGCACGGGCGACCACCAGGAGTGCCGCCCCGCGCGTGAGCCCATCGGGCCCCCGACGGATTCGGAGAGCCCGGCCACCACCGCGTCGTCCTGGGTGGGGTGGACCCGCGTCGGGGCTGTGTCGTCCTTCACGGACGCGACCCTAGCGGGACAGACGCAACAGCAGTCGGCGTGAGGCGTCGGTCAGCGCCTGGGGGTCGCCGCAGCCGAACCACCCGGCACCACGCCGGGTGCAGGCGGGGTGGGCTTGGGTGGGGACGGAGCGGTCGGCGTCGGGGGCGGAGCCGGGGGCTCAGGGACCGACGTCGGCTCCGGCTCGACCGTGGGCTCAGGCGGCTGGGTCTCGGTCGGCGTCGGGGCGGGCTTCGGCTCGGGCTTCTTGCTCGGCTTCGGCTCCTTCGAGGGCTCGGGCTCTGCGGTCGGTTGCGGAGCCGGTCGGACGTAGCCACCCCCCTCGGAGTCCGCGTCGCCGTCCATGAACACGGGCTCCGGGAACTTCTCCACCTCGAGACCCTCGCTGAGTCGACGCATGATCGCGGTCCACGTCTGGGCCGGGTAGGTGCCGCCGTAGAAGGAGGGGAGCCAGTCGTCGAGCTTGTCGTCGCCGTCACCACGCACGTACATCACGGCTGTGGAGTACTGCGGCGTGAAACCGACGAACCAGGACGAGGAGACGTGGACGGTCTTCTGGCTGGCACCTGCCGTGGCGGTGCCCGTCTTGCCGGCAGCGGGGCGGCCCAGCGCCCGAGCCTTGGAGCCCGAGCCGTTGCGGACGACCTCCTGGAGGGCGTACACGGTGTCGGCGCTGACGTCCTCGTCGATCACCCGTCGAGTCGAGGTCTTGCGGGAGTAGGAGGTCTCCCCGCTGGACTCGACCACCTTGGTGACCACGTGGGCGTCGGCGCGCTCACCCTCGTTGGCGAAGGTCGCGTAGGCGTTGGCCATGTTGATCGGACTGACCCGCGCCTTGCCCAACGTGATCAGCGGGTCGTCGGGCAGGAGGTCGGTGCTCCGGTTCGGGATGCCCGGGTACTCCGGGTCCGCCTCCGCCGGCGGGAGCCCCGCGTCGAGCATGATCTGGTGGATCTTCTCGGGGCCGTCGTCGATCGACTCACTCATGTCGATGAAGGCCGTGTTGGTCGACTTGGCGGTCGCAGTCGTCATCGAGACACTGCTGCCCATGTCGGCGGCGCCCTCACCGGCGTTGTTGATCTCCAGACCGTCGGAGAACCGGTACGGAGAGTTCCCCTGGAATCCGTCGCGCAGGCTGAACCCGTCCTCCAGTGCGGCGGCGACGGTGAAGGCCTTCAGCGTCGACCCCGCCATCCCGCCGGTGGCGGCCCAGTTGATCTGGGACTTCAGGTAGTCCTGACCGCCGAAGAACGCCTTGACGGCACCGGTCCCGGGCTCGACGGTCGCTGCGCCGATGTGCAGCTTCTTCGCGCTCAGACCCTCGGGCCGTTCCTCAGCGACCGACTCCTCCAACTGCTCCATCATGTCGCGGTTGAAGGTCGTGGTGACCCGGAGGCCACCACCGTCGATCTGTTCGTCGGTGTAGCCCAGGCTCAGCAACTCGTCGCGCACCAGCTTGATCATGTGGCCCCGCTGGCCACCGTTCGCGCTCTCGGACTTGATCTTGGGGAACTTGGGCAGCTTCTTGGCCGCCTTCTCCTCCTGCTCGGCGGTGATGTGGCCGTCAGCCTCCATCCGTCCGAGCGTGTAGTCGTAGCGCCGCTTGAGCGCCTCCTTCGCGTCCTCGCCATTGGCCGGGTCGTACGCGTTGGGGCTGTTCAGGACGCTGGCCAGCGTGGCCGCCTGGCGCAGGTTCAGGTCGGCGACGTCCTTGCCGAAGTAGGCCTTCGAGGCCGCCTGGACACCGTACGAACCGCGACCGAAGTAGATAGTGTTGAGGTAGCCCTCGAGGATCTCCCGCTTGCTCAGCTGGCGCTGGATCTTGAGCGACAGGATCGCTTCCTTGACCTTGCGACTGAGGCGGCGTTCGCTCGTCAGGTAGAGGATCTTCACGTACTGCTGGGTGATGGTGGAGCCACCGCCGACCGTCTGGCCGGCCTTCGCGTTGGAGAACGCGGCGCGCAGGATGCCCTTGGGGTCGATCCCGCTGTCGGTCCAGAAGGTCTTGTTCTCCGCAGAGACCACCGCGTGCTGCAACACCTCGGGCATGTCGTCGAGCGGCACCGCGATGCGGTTCTGCGCGACGTACTTGCCGACCTCGCTCTTGCCGTCGTCGTAGTAGACGAAGGAGGTCTGGGTCTTGAACTCAGCGTTCTCCGTCGGGATGTCCATGGTCTGGTAGAGGAAGACGAAACCGCCGACGGCGATCAGGGCTCCGACCAGACCGAGGGTGCACAGCCACAACAGGGCTCGGCGGACCTGCTGGCCAATTGTCTTCTTGCCCGGGCGTCGGGTGACAGCCTTGCCCGGGGCTCTGCGCGAGTTCGTCACCCGCCAAGAGTAGAGGGCGATCCCCGCTCCTCCGTCTTGTTGGATGCACTGGTCGAGGGCGGTGGGTCGAAGGTCACCTCGATTTCACCTGGCGTTCCCATTTGCATTAGCCCCCGGATATATCGCTACGATAGGTCGGTGTCACGTCGCGGAGAGACCATCGAGCTGGCAGTCCTGGGACTGCTCCACGAGGGACCCCTGCACGGATACGAGTTGCGCAAGCGACTCAACCTGATGCTCGGATGGGGTCGGGTGCTGTCCTACGGCTCCCTCTACCCCGCGCTGAAGAAGATGCTCCGCTCCCGACTGATCAGCGAGGACACCTCCGTGCCCGCGCCGGTCACCGGCCGCCCGCGCATCGTCTACCGAGTGACCGAGAGCGGCCGCGAAGAGTTCCGCCGACAGATGGCGGACGTCGGTCCCACGGCATGGGAGGACGACACCTTCGGGATCCGCTTCTCCTTCTTCTCCTCAGCCCCCAGCGAGACCCGGCTCCGGGTCCTCGAAGGTCGGCGTACGCGTCTGGAGGAGCGCCTGGCGAGGGTCCGAGGGGACCTGGCCCGCAACCCGAAGAAGGCTGACAGGTACGCCTCCGAGCTGCACCGGCACGGAGTCGAATCGGTCGAGCGCGAGGTCCGATGGCTGTCGGACCTCATCAAGGCCGAGCGTGAACACCAGGAGCACCGGACGGCCCCGGGCACAGCAACCCCCTGACCAGAGCCACATCGCCACACCCGTGGCACTGATACACAAGTGAGTAAGGAGAGCCCCATGGGTTCAGTACGCGTAGCAATCGTGGGTGTGGGCAACTGCGCCACGTCCCTCGTCCAAGGTGTCGAGTACTACAAGGACGCGGACCCGTCGGGCAACGTCCCCGGGCTCATGCACGTCAAGTTCGGTGAGTACCACGTCTCCGACGTGAAGTTCGTCGCCGCCTTCGACGTCGACGCCAAGAAGGTCGGTTTCGACCTTTCCGAGGCGATCCACGCCTCCGAGAACAACACCATCAAGATCGCCGACGTGCCGCCCACCGGTGTCATCGTCCAGCGCGGCCCGACCCTGGACGGCATCGGCAAGTACTACGCCCTGACCATCGAGGAGTCCGACGCCGAGGCCGTGGACGTCGTCCAGACGCTCAAGGACGCCGAGGTCGACGTCCTCGTCTCATACCTCCCCGTGGGGTCGGAAGAGGCCGACAAGTTCTACGCCCAGTGCGCGATCGACGCCGGCGTGGCCTTCGTCAACGCCCTGCCCGTCTTCATCGCCTCCGACCCGGTCTGGGCGAAGAAGTTCGCCGACGCCGGTGTCCCGATCGTCGGTGACGACATCAAGTCCCAGGTCGGCGCCACCATCACGCACCGCGTGATGGCGAAGCTGTTCGAGGACCGCGGCGTCACGCTGGACCGTACGTACCAGCTCAACGTCGGCGGCAACATGGACTTCAAGAACATGCTCGAGCGTGAGCGTCTTGAGTCCAAGAAGGTCTCCAAGACCCAGGCCGTCACCTCCAACCTGACCGGCTCGCTGGCCAACCTCAAGGACAGCCGCAACGTCCACATCGGTCCCAGCGACTACGTGGCCTGGCTCGACGACCGCAAGTGGGCGTACGTGCGCCTCGAGGGTCGCGCGTTCGGCGACGTCCCGCTCAACCTGGAGTACAAGCTCGAGGTCTGGGACTCCCCGAACTCGGCCGGCATCATCATCGACGCCGTCCGTGCCGCGAAGATCGCCCTGGACCGTGGCGTCGGCGGCCCGATCCTCCCGGCCTCGGCCTACCTGATGAAGTCCCCGCCGGTGCAGATGGCCGACGACGAGGGACGCGCCCAGCTCGAGGCGTTCATCATCGGCGCCTGATCGCCCTCTGCTTCACCAGCTCCACCAGCTCCACCAGCTCCACCGAGAACCCCCGTCTGCTCAGCGCAGGGCGGGGGTGCTCGTATTTGAACGGAGTAAAGCGCCGATAAGTGTCGATTTCGGGCCGAATCGGGCCCACTACTCCGTTCATCTACGCGTGGCAGGTCCGTTGCGACAGGGCTAACGTGGTCAGCCCGACCTGACCGGAGGTGCCATGACCAAGGACGAGCGCGCCCACACGGAGTTGCTCCCACCACTGGAGGACGGTGAGTGGCGACGGGTGCTCTGCGTCGCCGCCCACCCCGACGACCTGGAGTACGGCACCTCGGCTGCCGTACGCACGTGGACCGACCGCGGGATCACCGTCGACTACCTGCTACTGACCGCCGGCGAGGCGGGGATGGCCGAGCCGCCCGAGGTGGTGGCCCCGATCCGGGCCGCCGAGCAGCGGCGGGCCTGCGACACCGTCGGGGTCGGTGAGCTCACCATCCTCGACCACCCGGACGGGATGCTGGAGCCGAGCCTCGACCTGCGCCGTTCGGTGGCCCGGGCCGTACGCCGGCTCCGGCCGGACGCGGTCGTCACGGGCGACTTCTCGGTCGAAGCGCCGTGGGGGCTCAACCAGGCCGACCATCGCGCCGCCGGGCTGGCAGTGATCGACGGGGTCCGCGACGCCGCCAACCGTTGGGTCTTCCGCGAGCTCACCGAGAGCGACGGGCTCGACCCGTGGCAGGCCTCGGCGCTGCTCGTCGCGGGGACGGCCGCACCGACCCATGCCCTGGCCGTGGATGTGGCCGCGGTCGACGCCGCCGTCGCGTCACTGCGTTGCCACGAGGCGTACCTGCGCCACGTGACCGGTCACCCTGACCCCGGCGAGATGATCCCCGGTTTCCTGCGTGAGCAGGGCGCCGCCGCCGGGGTCGAGCACGCCGTCACGTTTCGGGTGCACCGCCTGGCCTGAATGCCGCGCCGTCACCGCGGAAGAGCAGACGCGCACTCACCCCTCAGCGAGACGCTTCACCTGCGCCAACGTCTGCCGCATCCCCTGCTGGAGCTCGGCCTGGAAGACGCCCTGCCCACCCATGAAGCGGTCGGTGAGTGAGATCGAGATCTGCGAGAGCCCCTTGGGCGCTTCACGCCGCTGGACCAGGTGGGTGCCGGTCGCGGTCGGCTCGAGGGCGAAGGACCACGTCGAACCGTTCTCCTCGATCCGCCAGGCGATCTCGCGGCCCTCCTCGAAGCGCACCACCTCCGAACGCGTCGGCCAGACGAGCAGACCCTTGTGGTTGACGTTGAGGAGCCGGCTGCCCTGCCTGACCGGACGCCCCCCACGCAGGAACGACTTCAGCACCTGGGGGCTCCACTCCGAGAGCCGCGGCAGGTCACTGACGAGCTCCCACACCTTCTCCGGTGGCGCCGCGATGTCGACGGTCTGCTCGATGTGCTTGAGGACGAGGTGTCTCGTTGGTTTGCCCATGGGCACAGTGTCGCGATCGGTGGGTCATGACGGCAAGGGGGCGCCAGACACGCCACTGCGCCGTTACGATGCCTGCGGCGAAGGTGCACGGGACGCCTGGGGTCCCGGTCACTGGCCACATCACTCTCGGAGGACCGCCACGTGACTGCCCGCACCACAACTCGGCGTCTCGGCGCCATGGGTCTCGCGACGGCGACGGCGGTCGCCTCGCTGGCGCTGGTGTCATCCACCAGTGCCGCCCGGGCCGGTGTCCCGACCTCCCACGTCCTCTCCGCGAGCGCCCAGAACCCCACCGGCGGCCAGGTCCGCACGACCTTCCGGGCAGCTGCCGTCCAGGTGGCGGGCAACGGGTTCCAGGGCTCGGTCGCCAGTCTCCCGACGACCTTGGTCTTCGCCCACGACGACCCCCAGGAGCTCGCCGACGACCTGCTCCCCAACGACGACGATCTCGTCCGCACGCCCTCGACCAGGGGCATCGCGTTCCAACGCTTCGACGTGCCCGTGCAGGGGGCCGGACAGCGGCTCTCGTGGACCGGTCGCCTCGACCCCACCCGGCTCGTCCAGTTGCGCGCCTGGACCGGCAGTGAGTGGGAAGTGCTGGCCCAGGCCCGCGGCCTCCAGCGCGGTCTCGTGAGCCTGGACGCGGCCGTGGACCCACGGCACCGTCACGGCGCGGTCGTGCCGGTGATGATCACCGCCGAGGACCCGTTCGCCGACGACCTCGACCACGAGGTCAAGGACTCCTTCGAAGATCCGGACAGCTACGACTTCTCGCTGGCGCACCTCTCCGACACCCAGTTCCTCACCCGCGGTGCGCTCGCCGCCGAGACGGCGAAGGAACGCGCGGTCTGGAAGCGCGCGTACACGGCCAGCACCCAGTGGATCGCGGACAACGCGAAGCAGCGCAAGATCGCCTTCGCCGCCCACACCGGCGACCTCGTCGAGAACTGGTTGAACGACGAGGACACCGTCGCCGCCGCGAACAAGGAGTTCGCGGTGGCCTCCCGGGCCCAGGCGATCCTCGAGGACGCGGGCGTGGTCAACACCGCCCTTGCCGGCAACCACGACAACCTCAGCGGTCGCGACGTCGGTCCGGCCTCCCTCTACAACGACTGGTTCGGACCCGAGCGCTACGCCGCCGTCTCGCAGCACCCCAACTGGGCGGCCCAGGGTGCCTCGTACGAGTCCTGGCGCCCCGACGACAACTCCAACCACACGGTGCTCTTCTCCGCCGGTGGACTGGACTTCGTCGCCGTCAGCCTCGGCTTCCGGGTCACCGAGGAGGAGGCCGCCTGGGCCGACTCCGTGCTCAAGCGCCACCCCGACCGCAACGCGATCGTGCTCACCCACGCCAACGGCAGCCCGAGCATCTCCCCCGACGGTCGCGGCAACGCGGTGGGCCCCGACGGGCGCCTGATCCGCGCGGAGGTCGTGGACAAGAACCCCAACGTCTTCCTGGTCCTGTCGGGTCACGAGCACGGCGTCAGCATCGACGTACGCAAGGACGCCGGCCGTGAGGACAACCACGTCGTCGAGCTCCTCGCCGACTACCAGGGCTACCGGGTCGACTCCGACCTGGTCGGCCTCACCGGCACCGCCGCCTACCCGAAGAACACGGGGCTCCGCCTGGGTGCCTCCTTCCTGCGTCTGCTGCAGTTCGACGTCGCACGCTCCGAGATGAGCGTCGACACCTACTCCCCGCTCCTCGACGAATTCGGCACGGGCGAGTACGACACCCGCAACCGGTACGACGGCACCGAGGACGACTTCCGGGTCCCGATCCAGTTGCAGACGCGCACCACGAGTTTCGCCACCGACGGTCTCGTCACGATGAAGCCGTCCGACGAGGTGATCGGCACCAGCACCGCTGCCTCCGGCCGACCCAGCACGGTCGTCTGGGAGGGTCTCGAGAGCGGACGTCCGTACGCCTGGCAGGCGCTGAGCACCGACGCCGCGACCGGGGCGATCCTCTCCGAGGCGCCGACCTCGGTCTTCACGGCCAGCGACGGGGACGACACCACCCCGCCGGTGCTCTCGGTGCCCGGCAACCGGACGATCCGCCACGGCAGCGACTTCGACCCGATGGCGGGCGTGGCGGCCCGCGACCAGGACGGCACCGTGCTGACGTCGCGGGTCGAAGTCAGCGGCAGCGTCGACACCAGCCGACCGGGCCGCACCACCCTCGTCCACACCGTCACGGACCGGGCGGGCAACCAGGCCGTCGCCAGTCGTGACGTCGTCGTCGCCCGTGCTCCGGCACCGGTCAACACCAGGCTGCCGAGGATCAAGGGGCGCACGAAGGTCGGTGCCGTGCTCACGGTGGACGTCGGGGGATGGGACCACGCCACCTCCGCCGAGACCACGGTGCAGTGGCGACGCGGTGGGAAGGCCATCCCCGGCGCCACCGGCAGCGACTACCGGGTCCGCAGGACGGATGCCGGTGGTCGGGTCCGCGCTCGGGTCGAGGTCCGGGTCAACGGCCGCCGGGAGGTGAGCGTGCTGTCGAACGTGCTCCCGATCGCCAAGATGAATCCACGGGTGAAGCTGAAGGCGCCCGCCCGGATCCGGCCCCGCGCCCGGGCCACCGTCACCGCGACCTTCCGAGGGGTCCACGCCGTGCCGACCGGCCAGGCACGACTCAAGATCGGCGCCCGCACCCTGGGCACCGTCACCCTTCGCAGGGGGGTCGCGAAGTTCCGCCTGCCCAGACTGGCCAGGGGCCGGCACACGCTGCGGGTGACGCTGCCGGCCAGCAACCGGTGGAACGAGAAGAAGGGGACCCTGAGGATCAGGGTGCGGCGTTGAGGTCGGCCCACCACGTACGGAGTGCGGCCTCTGCGGCCTCGTGGCTCTGGGGCCCCTCGTCCATGCGCAGCTCGAGCAGGAACTTGTAGGCCGCACCAACCTCACGGCCCGGCCCGATGCCCAGGATCTCCATGATCTGCGTGCCGTCGAGGTCCGGGCGGATGGAGGCGAGCTCCTCCTCCTCGGAGAGCTTGGCGATCCGCGCCTCGAGCTCGTCGTACGTACGCCGCAGCCGCGCCGCCTTGCGCGCGTTGCGGGTGGTGCAGTCGGCACGGGTCAGGATGTGCAGCCGCTCGAGCTCGTCGCCCGCGTCGCGCACGTAGCGGCGTACGGCGGAGTCGGTCCACTCACCGCTGCCGTAGCCGTGGAAGCGCAGGTGCAGCTCGACGAGCTTGGAGACCGCGTCGATCTCGTCGTTGGAGAAGCGCAGGGCCTTCATCCGCTTGCGGGTGATCTTGGCGCCGACCACGTCGTGGTGGTGGAAGGTGACGGTGCCGTCGTCGACGAACTTGCGGGTCCGCGGCTTGCCGACGTCGTGCATCAGCGCAGCGAAACGGGCCACGAAGTCAGGGCCGCCGAGACGGTCCTCCTGCTCGATCGTCTGCTCCAGCACCGTCAGGGTGTGCTCGTAGACATCCTTGTGACGGTGGTGCTCGTCGCGCTCCAGCGCCAGCGCGGGCAGCTCGGGCAGGACCAGCTCGGCCAACCCGGTCTCGACCAGCAGCGTGAGGCCGCGGCGGGGGAACGGCGCACAGATCAACTTGACCAGCTCGTCGCGGACCCGTTCGGCCGAGATGATCTCGATGCGCCCGGCCATCTCGGTCATCGCCTCGACGACCTCGGGCGCCACCTCGAAGCCGAGCTGGGCCGCGAAGCGGGCGGCCCGCATCATCCGGAGCGGGTCGTCGGAGAACGAGTCCTGTGGGCGGCCGGGAGTGCGCATCACCCGGTGGGCGAGGTCGACGACACCGCCGTACGGGTCCTCGAACGTACGCCCCGGCACGGAGACGGCCATCGCGTTGACGGTGAAGTCGCGTCGACCCAGGTCGCCGGCGAGGTTGTCGCCGAAGTCCACCTCGGGCTTGCGGGAGTCGGGGTCGTATGTGTCGGCGCGGAAGGTGGTGATCTCGACCTGCCACTCACCCTTGCGGCAGCCGATGGTGCCGAAGGCGCGACCCATGTCCCAGATCGCGTCCGCCCAGCCCTTGAGCAGGCGTTCGGTCTCGTCGGGCAGCGCCGAGGTGGTGAAGTCGAGGTCGTTCTGCAGCCGCCCGAGCATGGCGTCGCGCACCGGTCCGCCGACCAGGAAGAGCTCGTGTCCGGCAGCGGCGAAACGCTCACCCAGGGAGTCGATGACCACGCTGATCCGGTCCAACTCGAGGCCGACGGCTCGCTGGATCTCGACCATGGTGAGAGGGGTGGGCACAGCAGCGTCGGACACGAGGAGCCAGTCTAGGCCACATCCTGCGCCGGGCCCCATGGCGGAACAACTACAGTCGTGCGTGTGCCCCGACCGACCTCACTGACGCCTGCGTGGGTGTTCGTGGCGTTGCTGGCCCTGCTGGGGATCGTGGTGCTGACCCCCGCCGACTCCGCCCGGGCCGCCGAGACGCAGGCCGTGGCCGACGACGGGGCCGACCCGCTCTCGCTGCACATCGATCGGGTCACGCCCACCATCCTCACCAACGACCGCGACATCACCCTGTCGGGCACCATCACCAACCCGAGCGACGAGACCTGGACGTCCATCAACATCGCGCCGTTCCGGAGTTCGTTCCCGATCACCGACTCCACGACGCTGGCTGCGGCTGCGGAGCTCCCGGTCAAGGAGTACGTCGGTGACCGGCTGGTCGACGTCGCGTCGCTGCACAAGGTCGATTCCCTGGCGCCCGGTGAGACCGCGACCTTCCGGACCACCATCCCGCGCTCCCGGCTGGGTTCGACGCCGGGCGTCTACTGGGTCGGGGTCCACGCCCTCGGCCAGACGGAGACGGTCCCCCGCGACGACTTCGCCGACGGCCGGGCCCGTACGTTCCTCCCGGTCGCGAGCGCCGACCCCGCGCCCCTGCGTACGTCGCTGGTGCTCTCGCTGCGCGCCCCCGTGCGTCACGAGAGCGACGGCTCCATCGCCGACGAGGACGACTGGGTCACGTCGTTGCGCGAAGGTGGGCGGTTGCACGGACTGCTCAGGGCCGGCCGGCTGGCAGGTGACGCACCGCTGACGTGGCTGGTGGACCCGGCCGTGCCGCACGCGGTCAGTCGACTGGCGGCCGGCAACCCGCCCTGGAGCCTCGACCCGGTGCCGGAGCCCCCCGGCGCGAGTCCGCCCGGCGACGAGGAGGAGGACGAGGAGGTGGCCGACCCCACCCTCCCGGTGCTGCCGGCCCCTGCGTCGCTGGAGGACCAGGACGGTGACGCGGCAACGGCCGAGGTCGTCGGCCTCGCGCAGGCCTGGCTGACCGACTTCCGCGAGGTGATGGGTGGCCGTGAGGTGCTGGCGCTCCCGTACGGCGACCTCGACGTCTCCGCCCTCAGCGAGGCCGACCGTCTCAGCGAGACCGACCGCCTCAGCCTCGACGAGGCCCACGCCCGCTCGGCGCAGGTGCTGGAGGCCTTCCAGATCACCTCGTCCCCAGCCATCAGCTCCCCCGACGGTGCGCTCTCCCAGACCGCCGTGGAGACCTCCCCGGACTCCGCGCTGGTGCTGCTCACCGAACGTACGCTTACCCTGGACGGCGCCCAGACCCCCACCACCGGACGCATCCTGGACCGTCGTTTCGCCGCGACGTCGACCGGCGTGACCGCCGGCGGCCCCGGACCGGAGCCCTCCGGCGGCGCGATCGCCGTGCGCCAGCGCACCGCCAGCGAGGCCGTCCTGCGCAGCCTCAGTGGGGACGACTCACCCCTGGTGGTCTCGCCTCCCGCCGACTGGGACGCCAGCGCCGGCGCCGAGCCGCTGCTCGCGCTGCTCGACACCGAACGCTTCCGGCTCCGAGGTCTCGCCCGACTGGTCGACGCGTCGCAGGAGACCCTTCCCGGCGACTCCCTGGTGCTGACCCAGGAGCACGTCGACGCACAGGTCCCACGGGCCCACCTCACCGCCGCCCAGGAGCTCGTCTCCGCTGCGGGCACCCTCGAGTCGATCCTGACCCGGCCGGCCCGACTCGACGTCCAGGTGCGCGACGCCGCCTGGACCTCCCTGGGCTACAGCTCCCGCGGGCGACCCAGGGCCTCCGTGGCCCGGACGCGTCGAGCCCGCGCCCACATCGACGACCTGCTCGGTCAGGTGACCATCAGCGGACCGGCCTCGGCGACCCTCTCGGGTGCCACCGGCCGGATCGGCACGACCGTGGCGAACGACCTGCCCGTCGCCGTCACCGTCTCGGTGCTGACCCAGTCCCCCGACGCGCTCGAAGTCGAGGTGCCGAATCCGGTCCGCCTGGCCCCCGACTCGCGGCGCCGGCTGCTGCTGGAGACGACCGCGACCCGAGAAGGCATCCAGGTGCTGACCCTGCGGGTCAGTGACGCCGACGGGAAGTCGCTGGGCAGCGAGACGAGCTTCCCGGTGCGGTCCTCGGAGATCGGCCGCCTGCTGTGGTTCATCATGGGCGGCGGGGCACTGATCCTCTTCGGTACCATCGGCCTGCGGCTGTACCGCCGCGGGCTCGCCTCACGGAGCAAGCGGGAAGAGCAGCAGGAAGAACTGTGACCACACCTTCCCCCGAGGCGGGCGCCAGCGAGCCCGCAACGGCCAACGAGGCCCCGAAGAAGTCGATCCTGGCCAACAGCGCGGTGATGGCGCTCGGCACGACGTTCTCCCGGTTCTCGGGCTTCATCCGGGCCTCGCTGCTCGTCACTGCGCTGGGCAGCCGGATCCAGGGTGACACCTTCAACGTGGCCAACACGGTGCCCAACATGCTCTACATCTTGTTGGCGGGTGGCGTCTTCAACGCCGTGCTGGTGCCGCAGCTGGTGCGGGCGCTGAAGAACGACCCCGACGGCGGCGAGGCGTACACCAACCGGATCGTCACCTTGGCCGCGCTCTTCCTAGGCGCCGTCTCGGTCCTCCTGGTGGTGGCCGCCCCGCTGGTGATGGGAGTGGTGCTCCACGAAAAGTACGACCAGGCCGCGCTGGCGGAACAGCGCGAGTCAGCAATCATGCTGGCGCGCTACTGCCTGCCACAGGTCTTCTTCTACGGCATGTTCGTCCTCGTCGGGCAGATCCTCAACGCCCGCGGCAGCTTCGGGCCGATGATGTGGGCCCCGATCGCCAACAACGTGATCGCCGTCGGCGTGCTCGCCACCTACCTCTTCGCCTTCGGCCCCGCGGCCGACCCGGACGCCGCGATGAGCGCCGATCGGGAGATGCTCCTGGGCATCGGCTCCACGCTCGGGATCGCCGTGCAGTTCCTGATCCTGGTCCCGGTGCTGCGCCGGGTCGGCTACCGCTACCGCCCTCGCTTCGACTTCCGCGGCACCGGGCTGGGCCACACCATGCGCCTCGCGGTGTGGACCGTGCTCTTCATCGTCGTCAACCAGGCGGCCTACGTGGTCGTCATCAACCAGGCCAGTGGCGGCGCCGCGGACGGCGGCACGGGCGTGACCGTCTACGCCAACACCTTCCTGGTCACGATGCTGCCGCACGGCATCATCACCGTCTCCCTGGTGACCGCCCTCCTGCCGCGACTCTCCGCGTACGCAGCCGAGGGCCGTACGGACCGGGTCGGGGTCATGCTGGCCTCGACGCTGCGTACGGCGATGGTGGTGGTGCTGCCGTACGCCGCCCTCCTCGCGGTGGTCGGTGGCGACATGGCCAACGTGATGTTCGGGACAGGGGCAGGTGAGGGCGCCTACGCCACGTACGCGCCAGGCCTCGCCGTCTTCGCCGTCGGGCTGGTCTTCTTCACCATCCACTACTTCATGCTGCGCGGCTTCTACTCCCTCGAGCAGACCCGCACGGTCTTCCTCGTCCAGCTCGTCGTCGGCGGCGTCAACGTCGCGGCCGCGATCACCTTCGTCCAGCTGACCTCGGCCCAGCTCACGGTCCCGGCCCTGGCCGCCGCGTACTCGTTGGCCTACCTCTGCGGATCCCTGGTCAGTTGGTGGGTGCTGCGCGGGCGCGTCGGTGGCCTCGACGAAGGGCGTACGATCCGCTTCGGCCTCCGGATGGCGGCCATCGTCGCCCTCACGACCGCCGTCTCCGCCGGGCTGCACTGGCTGATGGGCGAGACCGACCCGACGCCGGGCTTCTCGCTGCTGCGCGGTGGACTCGTCGGCTGCGTCCACCTGCTCGTCTTCTTCGTGCTCGCGCGCCTCTTCCGGATCGTCGAGGTGGCAGAGATCCTCGACCCGATCGGGAACTCCGTGCGTCGGCGTCTCAAGCGGACCTGACCCGGGCCTAGGATGGGCCTTGGTTTGCACAGCCCCACACCGGGGCCCGGCAGCGCCCGGAAGGGGCAAGGAACGGGAGGCGGATGCGTCGTGGCTGCCTCGATCCGAGCCGGGGAGGTCCTGGCTGACCGCTACCGGATGGTCGACCTGCTCGCCGAGGCCGAGGGTGGCTGGTTCTGGCGGGCTCACGACGAGATCCTCGAACGCACCGTCGCGATCCACCTGATCGCCTCCGACGACCCCCGTGCCGTCGACCTCATGGACGCGGCACGGCGCTCTGCCCGCCTAGACGACCGTCGCAACCTGCGCGTGCTGGACGCCGACCTCACCGACAAGGTCTGTTACGTCGTCAACGAGTGGGGGCAGGGCAAGTCCCTGGACCTGGCCCTCACCACGGACGGCCCGCTCACTCCCGCCCGCTCCGCCTGGGTGGTGGCCGAGGTCGCCGACACCATCGCGACCGCCCACGCCGCAGGCGTCACCCACGACCAGTTGCTCCCCGAGCACGTCCTCCTCGACGAGAACGGTCAGGTCCGGATCATCGGCCTCGCGGTCGACGCGGCACTGCACGGCGTGCCCGCCCACCGGCAGGAGGAGGACGTCACCCACCTGGGCTCCCTGCTGTACGCCTGCCTCACCGCCAAGTGGCCCGGCCCCGGTGAGTCGGTCGTCCTGCCCCCTCCCCGTGAGAACGGCAAGTTGCTGCGTCCCCGTCAGGTCCGCGCGGGGATCCCTCGCGCGCTGGACCAGATCTGCGAGGAGATGCTGCTCGGCGCCCCTCACCACTCGCGCTCGCTGGGGCTGGGCGTGATGCTCGGCCAGCGCACCGAGCACGACCTGAGCACCGCTGCGGGGGTGCGTGAGGCGCTCGAGGAGTTCCTGGGTGACCCCAACGACGGCAACGGGCACTCGGTCATGACCGGCGCGCCGCTGGTGACCCCGCCGTATGCGCTCTCACCCGAGCAGCGGGTGGCCGCCGGTTTGTCACCGGAACTCCAGTGGTCGCGGGCCGAGATCCTGCCCGAGGACGACCAGGGCGACCAGGGCGACGAGGGCGACCAGGGCGACCAGGGCGACCAGGGCGACCAGGGCGACCGGGGCGACGAGGAGACCACCGCTGTGGCCTCGCCCGCGGTGGAGTCGCCCGCAGTGGACTCAACAACTGTCGCCTCGACCGCTGTCCCCGACCTGCCCACCGAGGCGGGGATGCCCGTCTTCCACGAGGGTGACGAGGACGTCGAGTGGCTGCGCGCCCGTGCCCACAAGCCGCCGCCACCGCCAGAGTTCGAGAAGCCCCAGGAGCGGCCCCTGTTCGCTCCCACCCCCGGTGAGGGAGTGCCCGTACGCCGTGCCCGTCCGGGCCGTACGGTCCACGACCCCGGCCACGGCGACGACTACTGGCCCTGGGACACCAGCACCGGGCGCGACAGCGACACCAGCAACGGGTCCGGCACCGGATCCGGTGGCCTGCCGGCGGTGACCGACCCCGTACCGGGACGCTCCTGGTTGCGGCTCGCCTGGATCATCGGGGTCGCGGCCCTGCTGCTGCTGACCATCGTCGCGCTCTTCCAACTCGGCGCCGGCAACGGGACCAACCCGCCCGCGGACGACGCGTCGACTCCACCGTCAGCGGACCAGTCACCCTCCGGTGAGGCGTTCGAGATCGAGGCGACGGACTTCGACCCCCAGGGTGATCCGCCCGAGGAGTACCCCGAGGACGCACCGAAGGCCGTCGACGGTGACCCCGAGACGGTCTGGTCGACCCAGACGTACGACCAGCAGTTCGGCCCCGGCGGGCTGAAGGAGGGCGTCGGGTTGGTGCTGGACCTTGGGGAGGCCCGGGCCGTACGCCAACTCCAGATCACCGCTGTCGGCGGTGAGACCGCGGCCCAGGTCTTCGTGACCGACGACGCGCCGGACTCCGTCGAAGGCCTGGATCCGGTGGGCGCCTCCGCTGGTGAGGACATCCTCACCGTGACTCTGGACGACACCGTGACGGGCCGCTACGTGACCGTGTGGCTGACGAAGGTGCCGCGCGGCGAGGGCGGCTTCCGCGGTGGGATCGCCGAGGTCGAGGTCTTCGGGTGAGCACGCCCGAGGCGGGCGCGGCTGCACAGGCCGACGCCGCGCTGCTGGCTGCCCACGTGGCCGGTGACCCCGAGGCCTTCGGACTGCTCTTCGCCCGGCACCGGGACCGACTCTGGGCGGTGGCCCTGCGCACCGCGGGCAACCCTGAGGACGCGGCGGACGCGTTGCAGGACGCCATGATCTCCGCCTTCCGGCGCGCGGACGGCTTCCGGGGTCAGTCATCGGTGACGACCTGGCTGCACCGCATCGTCGTGAACGCCTGCCTCGACCGGCTGCGCCACCTCAAGGTGCGGGCCGCCGATCCCCTTCCCGACGACCTCGACCGGGCGGCTGGCTCGGGCCCCACGGGGGGCGGGCGGGACCGCTCCGCGCCGGCAGACCCCGCCGAGCTGGTGGTCGTCGGCGAGCAACGCCGTACGCTCCTGCGGGCTCTGGCGGCGCTGCCTCCCGAGCACCGCGCCGCGCTGGTGCTGGTCGACATGGAGGGCTTCACGGTCGCCGAGGCCGCCGAGGTCCTCGGGTGTCCGGTCGGCACGGTGAAGTCGCGTTGTTCGCGCGGTCGGGCCAAGTTGGCTGCTGTGCTGCGTCCGCCGCCGTCGTCGCTGCCGGCACAGCCGCCGCCTCGACCCCCCGAGCCGGAGCCACTCGTGGGGAACCCCGCCGCCGCGGCGTACGTCCCATCACCGGAGCAGGAAGGAGGAGTCAGTGAACGACGCCCGTGACGACCACGACGACCCGACCCGGGGTCACGAGTCGGAGCCCCTCGTCGAGCCAGCCGAGCCAGTGGTGGACGCCGAGCTGGATCCGGAGACCGACGACTTCGTCCGCCGACTCCTGGCCGACACGCGCGCCGAAACGCCGACGCCCGACCACGTGGTCGCCCGGCTGGACCAGACCTTGGCCGGGCTGATCGCCGAGCGCGCTGCATCCTCACCCACCGAGCACGTGGAGCACCTGGGACCCGTGGAGCGCGTGGAGCCCGCAGTGGTCGCCGACCTGGCCGCCGTACGCAGTCGCCGTCGACGTCGTCTGCTGGTGGGCCTGGGGGCCGCGGCGGCGTTGGTGGTCGCGGCCGGCGTCGCGCTGCCGACACTGCTCGGTCCCGACGCCGCGGACCGCGGGTCGGTGGCATCCACGGACCAGCGCGTGAGCGACCTGGAGCAGCAAGGTCCTCTGACCCTGCGTGCGGCGTCGGCCGAAGAGGCCGTCGCGGCCTATGTCGCCGGTCTCGACGAGCCGGTCGAGACCCCGGCCGTGGTCCCACTCAGGGGCCAACGCGCCGACGCCGAGGACTCGAGCGAACCGGAGGGCTCGATGGCCCGCACCCGGGAGCCATTCTCCAACAACGCGGCAGCGCCACTGACCTGCGAGGAGCCCGGTGACGGCGAGGTGCACCCCGCGACGTACGACGGCCGACCCGCCGTGCTGGTGCTCACCGGACTCGAGGACGACTCGGTCCTGGCTCGGGTCGTGACCTGCGGGAGTGAGGGTGACGGTCAAGATGATGGTGACGTCGAGATGAACAGGACGAGTCGCGAGGTGGTCCAGTTCGTGGTGCCCCAGCCCTGAGTCGTCTCCCCGCGTCGACGGAGGGTGTTTCGGGGAACACCCAGCGCCTACGATCTGTTGTGCAGTCGGCGTCGCTCACACGCGTGAGCCTGATGCCGCCGACCCGCACCTCACCCGAGCGACCAGGGAGTTCCACGGACCATGAGCGAGACCTCGCCCCGCAACGTCATCATCATCGGCTCCGGGCCGTCCGGTTACACGGCCGCCGTGTACGCCGCCCGCGCCGGGCTCAACCCGCTGGTCTTCGAGGGTTCGGTGACCGCGGGTGGTGCCCTGATGAACACCACCGAGGTGGAGAACTTCCCCGGCTTCCGCGACGGAATCATGGGCCCCGCCCTGATGGACGAGATGCGCGCCCAGGCCGAGCGGTTCGGCGCCGAGCTGGTCACCGACGACGTGACCGAGGTCGACCTGACCGGCCCCGTCAAGGTCGTGAAGACCTACGACGGCACCTTCACCGCCCGCGCCGTGATCCTGGCCACCGGCTCGGCCTACCGCAAGCTCGGCCTGCCCCGCGAGGACGCGCTCTCCGGTCGCGGCGTCTCGTGGTGCGCGACCTGCGACGGCTTCTTCTTCCGGGAGCAGGAGATCGCGGTCGTGGGTGGCGGTGACTCCGCGCTCGAGGAGGCCACGTTCCTGACCCGCTTCGCCTCCAAGGTGCACCTGATCCACCGTCGCGACGAGTTGCGCGCCTCCAAGATCATGCAGGAGCGCGCGCTCGCCGACCCCAAGCTCGAGGTCGTCTGGAACTCCGAGATCGCCGAGATCAAGGGTGAGGAGAAGCTGGAGGGCGTCGTGCTGCGCGACACCGTCACCGGCGAGACACGCGACCTTCCCGTGACCGGGCTCTTCATCGCGATCGGTCACGACCCGCGCTCGGAGCTCCTCACCGGTCAGGTCGACGTCGACGACGACGGTTACGTCCTGGTCAACCACCCCTCGACCGCCACCAACCTGCCCGGCGTCTTCGCCGCCGGTGACCTGGTCGACCACCACTACCAGCAGGCCATCACCGCTGCCGGCACCGGTTGCGCCGCTGCGCTCGACGCCGAGCGCTACATCGCGGCCCTGGACCACGAGGCCTCCACGGCCGGACCGGTCGAGGAGACCCTGGCGGTCGCCGCCGAGGTCCAGCAGGCCTGATCTCCCATCGCCGTGTCGGGAACACATGTCCCCGCCGTGGTGTTGACTCATTCGAGACCGCCCACCAGCGTCTCACCGTCGATCTTTCGGAAGGATCACCCGATGTCCAATCTTTCAGCCGTCACCGATGCCAGCTTCGAGGCAGACGTCCTCAAGTCCGACAAGCCCGTGCTCGTGGACTTCTGGGCCGAGTGGTGCGGTCCGTGCCGTCAGGTCGCCCCGGTCCTCGAGGAGATCGCCGGCCAGCACGGCGACAAGATGAGCTTCGTCAAGCTCAACATCGACGAGAACCCGGTCACCCCGGCCAGCTACCGCGTGACCGGCATCCCGACGATCAATGTCTACCAGGGCGGCGAGGTCGTCCGGACGATCGTCGGCGCTCGCCCCAAGGCAGCCATCCTCAAGGAGCTCGAGGGCCTGATCTGAGGCTCCGGGTCTGAGGCTTGGCCACCGGCTTGAACCGTGGTTTGAACCTCGGCCTGATCACCGGACGCACAGCACCCACCAGACGCTCCAGAGCCAACTCGACCTCGTCCATCCAGGATCGAGCGGCCCGGAGGTCCATCCGCATCCGCGGGGTGGTGCTGTGCGTCCTGTGCGTGGCGAAGCCCACGGACTCCAGGAAGCCGACCGGCAGCAGGTGGTCGGTGCGTCCGGGAGGGGCGGTCTCTGCGGTCTCTGCGGCCGCTGCCACATCGGCGTACGTGCCGAAGGTCTCCAGGGCCGCCACCTCGCGGAGCACCAGGTCCTTGGCCGCCGCGTGCACCAGCAACTTCCCGACACCGGCCCTCCGCGCCTCGGGGAGCACGTACATCTCAGCGAGCACGACCGCATCGGCCGACGGAGGTCCGGTGGCCACGTCGCCCAGGCCGGGCAGGTGCGCCGGGGGGGCGTAGAGGACGTAGCCCAGCGGCACCTCGTCGACGACGACCATTCGCCCGCAGGCTCCCCACTCCTCCTGCACTCGGGCCACCCACTCCTCGAGCGCGTCGAGTCGTTCCGCGTCGGGCAGCCGGGCGGCGGTCACCGGGTCGTACTTCCAGCGCAGGCAAGGCTCAACGGCCTCGGCGAAGGCGCGCAGGTCGGACGCGTCCATGCTGATCACCTGGCGTGCCACTGGCTGACCTCCCGATCGGTACGGGCGCGAGCAACGCCACGTGCTATTCGATGGTAGGCCCGCTGGCAACCTGAGAGAATGGGTCCATGCGCCGGATCAAGCAGAGCAAGAAGCTTCAGAACGTCCGTTACGACGTCCGCGGTCCGATCCTGGTGGAGGCTCAGCGACTGGAGGCCGAAGGTCACCGGATCCTCAAGCTCAACATCGGCAACACGGCTCCCTTCGGCTTCGAGGCGCCAGAGGCGATCGTCGCCGACATGATCCGTCACCTCCCCGCGTCCCAGGGTTACAGCGACTCACGCGGCATCTACTCCGCCCGCACGGCGGTGATGAACTACTACCAGTCCCACGGTCTGCGCGACGTGCACGTCAACGACATCTTCATCGGCAACGGCGTCTCCGAGTTGATCTCGATGGTCCTCCAGGCGTTCGTCGACGACGGCAACGAGGTCCTCGTCCCGGCTCCCGACTACCCCTTGTGGACCGGGGCAGTGACGCTGTCCGGTGGCACCCCGGTGCACTACGTCTGCGACGAGGAGGACGGGTGGAATCCTGACCTCGCCGACATCGAGTCCAAGATCACCGAGAACACGCACGCGCTGGTCGTGATCAACCCGAACAACCCCACGGGTGCGGTCTACAGCGAGGAGACCGTCAAGGGACTCGTCGACATCGCCCGGCGTCACCAGCTGGTGATCTTCGCCGACGAGATCTACGAGAAGATCCTCTTCGAGGACGCCGAGCACCACCACGTCGCGACGTATGCCGACAACGACGTACTCGTCCTCACCTTCTCGGGGCTCTCGAAGGCGTACCGGGTCTGTGGATACCGCGCCGGGTGGGTGATGATCTCGGGGCCTAAGGAGCTCGCCACCGACTTCCTCGAGGGCCTGACACTCATCGCCAACATGCGGATGTGCGCCAACGTGCCCGCGCAGCACGCGATCCAGACAGCTCTGGGCGGCTACCAGTCGGTCGAGGAGTTCATCGGCCCGGGCGGACGCTTCTACGAGCAATCGATGCTCGCGCACCGGCTCCTGAACGAGATCCCTGGCGTCAGCAACGTCAAGCCGCGCGGCGCGCTCTACTGTTTCCCACGGCTCGACCCCGAGGTCTACGACATCAAGGACGACCAGGAGTTCGTGCTCGACCTGCTGCGGGCCAAGAAGATCCTGGTCACCCATGGCACCGGCTTCAACTGGCCGGCGCCGGACCATTTCCGTCTGGTCACGCTGCCCGATGCGGAGGTGCTCGAGGAGGCGATCGGCCGCATCGCGGACTTCCTCGCGACGTTGCGATGAAGCCCCTGCTCTAGGCTTCGCAAGATCACCTCTCCGCACCAGCCAGGAGCTTCAGCAGCCATGCGCGACATCACCTACCCCCCGGTCATCCTGACCTGCAAGGCGCTCTTCAGGATTCTCGGGCAGAAGATCACCATCACCGGGCACGAGAACATCCCCCGTGAGGGTGGTGCGTTGATGGCGTACAACCACATCGGGTACATCGACTTCGTGTACGGCGGACTCGCCGCCCAGCCCGCTGGCAAGCGGCTGGTGCGCTTCATGGCCAAGAAGGAAGTCTTCGACCATCCAGTGGGCGGTCCGATCATGCGCTCGCTGCACCACGTCCCCGTCGATCGCGGCTCCGGCATCGAGTCGTTCCATCACGCTGTTGACCTGCTGAAGCAGGGCGAGCTGGTGGGCATCTTCCCGGAGGCGACCATCTCGCGCGCGATGGAGCTCAAGGAGTTCAAGAACGGCGCCGTACGTATCGCCGCCACTGCCGGTGTGCCGGTCATCCCCGTCGTGGTCTGGGGCACCCAGCGCATGATGACCAAGGACCACCCCAATGACTTCAAGCGCGGCAAGACGATCCACATCCGCGTAGGCGCACCCATGCAGTTCACCGGCGAGGACCCCGCCGGGGAGACCGCACAATTGCACGCAGCCATGACAGAGATGCTCGATGAAGTGATCGCGGGCTACCCCGCCGAGGAGCAGCCCCCGGGCTCATGGTGGCTGCCCGCCCGGTTCGGCGGAGGCGCCCCGACTCTGGAAGAAGCGGCTCGCCTCGACGAAGAGGAGAAGCGAGAGCGCGCGCGCCGCAAGGCCGCCAAGGCTGCGGAGAAGCGGGCCAAGAAGCAGAAGTAGCGGCCGAGTTCAGTCGTGCTCGGACCAGTTCCCTCGCCAGCCGGTCGGTTGCGCTGACTGGCTGTCTGCGCTGGCTGGCTGCGGGCTGCGGGCTGTCTGCGCAGACTGGCTGGCAAGTGTGCGAGGCGAAGGGCGCCAAGGTGCCTGTCGGGTCCCATGGCTGCATGACCGGGCCGGCCTCACGGTGGCATGTTGCACGTGAAACATGCGGCAAACCGCTTTGTCGCGATACCGATATGTCTGTTTACCGCTTTGTCGACATATTGCGCCGTCCTCATCATAGGCCCACCCGCACGAACCCGAATCTTTGGCTGACCGAGCAGTTGAGGGTGGGCTCCTGACGTCCAGGCGTCATTCACACGTCAAGAGGCGGTTCCCTGGGCTGGGAATGAGCCCATGTGCCTCTGAGCGGGCTCGAGCCACTTCGCTCAGATTGGCTCTCACAGAAGTCCATTCACGCGCGATTCCCGTGCCATGCTCCGCAAACGTGCCGGCCATTCCCATAGGTTCCACGTGAAACGCAAAGACCGGACACCATGAAGGTGACCGGTCCTTGGGCCGCGAAGATGCCCGGTCCTTGTCTTGGGGCAGCGAAGAAGTCAGTCCTCAGAGCAGACGGTCATCCTGGGCCGTGGGTGCCATCAACGTCATGATGCGTTGAAGATCGTCGAGGGAGGCGAACTCCACGGTGATCTTGCCCTTCGAACGTCCGAGATCAACCTTGACCCGGGTCTCGAACCGGTCCGACAAACGGTCCGCAATCTCCACCAACCCTGGCGCAGTGGGCGCACGGCGCTTAGGAGCACGCGGGGAATCAACGCCATCCCCAACATCTCCCACTGCCACGATCTCTTCAAGAGCCCGCACGCTGATGCCCTCAGCCACCACCCGCTGGGCCAAACGATCCTGTACGACACTGTCTTCCACACCTAACAGAGCTCGCGCGTGACCCGCCGAAATCACGCCTGCTGCGACCCGCCGCTGCACCGCCGGACTGAGCTTCAGCAGCCTGAGAGTGTTGCTGATCTGTGGACGAGAGCGACCAATACGCTGAGCAAGCTCCTCGTGTGTGCAACCGAAGTCCTCCAACAACTGCCCATACGCAGCAGCCTCCTCCAGGGGGTTCAGCTGTGAGCGGTGGAGGTTCTCCAGGAGCGCATCGCGCAACATGTCGGAGTCATCGGTTTCCCGCACGATCGCCGGGATGAACTCGAGTCCCGCCTCTTGCGAGGCTCGCCACCGGCGCTCACCCATGATGAGTTCGAAGGTGTCGTCACCTGCTGGTCGCACCACCACTGGCTGGAGCAGACCCACCTCGGTGATCGAGTGCACCAACTCGGCGAGAGCCTCCTCCTCGAAGACCTGCCGCGGTTGCCACTGGTTCGGTCTGACAGCCCCGATGGGCAACTCCCGAAAGTACGCGCCAGCCACATTCGTGGGGGTGGGCGCCTCGGACGGAGTTCTGTCAGAGCCATTTTGAGCCGAGTTGTCGCCGGTCAGTCCGGGACCAAAACCATCAGAATCGCTCTCACGGAGCCCCGAATTGGGACCCAACCCCGCGCTCGAGGGCGCCGCCGGCGCGAGGTCACCATCGACCTGTGGCCCTGTTTCACGGGAAACATCAGTCTCCCGCGTGGGTGACGTCGGGATCAGCGCACCCAAGCCACGCCCGAGCCCACGACGAGTGCCAGGCCTGCCAGCGTTCTTTCCATCGACGCTCATGAACTCGGTGCCCCCTTGATGGCGATCTCGCGTGCGGCTTCCAAGTACGACAGTGCACCCGGAGACGCCGGGTCGTAGGTCATCACGGTCTGGCTGTAGGAGGGTGCCTCCGAGACACGCACAGAGCGGGGGACCATCGTCTTCAACACCGTGTCTCCGAAGTGCTCCCTGACCTCGGAAGCGACATTGGCGGCGAGGCGAGTCCGTGCGTCATACATGGTCATCAGGATCGTCGAGACATTGAGACGCTGGTTCAGATGAGAGCGCACCATTTCCACGGTCTCGAGCAATTGCCCCAAGCCCTCCAAGGCGTAGTACTCAGCCTGGATCGGGATGACCATTTCCTCGGCGGCGACCAGGGCATTCAGCGTGAGCAGCCCGAGCGAGGGCGGGCAGTCAACAAGGACGAAGTCCAGTCGATCATCGCCGACGTCCTCCGCACTGCCCACGAGCGGATGGGCCTTGATGGCCCTGTCCAACCGCGACTCACGGGCAACGACGCTGACGAGTTCGATCTCGGCACCCGCCAGGTCAATGGTCGCGGGGACCACCTGGAGATTCGGGAGATCTGGACAAGCGGTGGAGACCTCCTCCAGCTTGGCACCGTCCACCAACAAGTCATAGGTGGACGGAACGCCTCGTCGGTGCTCGATGTTGAGGGCTGTGGAGGCGTTGCCCTGAGGATCAAGGTCGATGACCAGCACACGCTGGCCCAGTTGAGCGAGCGCCGCAGCGAGGTTCACCGTGCTGGTGGTCTTGCCGACACCGCCCTTCTGATTCGCGACGACCATCACGCGGGTCTTGTCGGGCCGCGCGGGCCCATTCAAGCCCAGTTGCCCGTGACGAGCCCGTACGACGTGCTCGGCCGCCCTGGCCAACGGAGTGCTGTCGTCGTACGGGGTGCTGCCACTCTCCGCGAAGTCAGCGGCCGTGCGGACTTTGGTTCCACGTGAAACAGGCGCCACGGCAGCGGAGCCCATGTGGTCATCGTTGCTGGACAACAGATCTTCTCCTGACGCTGATACTTCTACTGCAGGCGCTGCCTCGGAGGCGCGCTCTCTGGGGGAATGAATCGCATCAGTCTGGATGCTCAGTTCTTCGAACGAGGACGAGGAGCCGTCCAGATCTGCCGTTGGACGCCCTACCGCACCACCACGAGTGTCCGACCAGGCCGAACCGAAGAGGGCGTCATAGGGATCCACGACAGGCGCCAGGCGGCCAGACTCCGGAGGGGGTTCCACCGCCGGCACGGCTAGCAGCGCATCCACCAAGTGGGTCGTCGTTTCACGTGAAACGGCACCGCCATTCAGTGGGGTCGTAGCACCAGCGGAGCGCCACACGCCGGACGCCTCCGGCAGCTCGCCCTGTGCATAACTCCGGTCATCCTGTGGAGAGTCACGCTCAGCGGGAGTCGATTCATCGGTGGATAACTCAGCGACCGCAGGGTCGGCTTCGTCGTGGATCTCCACCCGTTGACCCCTTCCGGCCCTCCCTGGCTCCCTCCCACGAGGGACGAACCATGGTCCCACGTCAACCCCGAGAACTCTTGCGGTTGTCCCCAGCACCACGCGTGGTGGACACACGTGCGCGACGCTGCGAAGACTTCTTGCTCCTGGCGCGCGACGACTTCTTGCCCGCGGCCCCCGTGATCAGTTGCAACGGTAGCGCGGAAGGATCAGCCCACGAAACCCTCACGGCGTGGGTGATGGACTCCAGCACGTCAGCACCCAACTCCAGAACCTCTGGCTCGGCACATCCGAAGGTCTTCAGCACCGGACGGGCTGTCTCGATCTCCTCTGCGATGGAGGAGCCCTTGAGGGCGATCAAGGCGCCATGCGCCGAAACCAGCGGCATGGACCACCCGAGCAGTCGCTGCAACGGGGCGACGGCACGCGACGTCACCACGTCGAAGGCGCGCGTGCCGTGCAACGCATCCGCGCGCCCCCGCACCACTTCAACGTTGGTGAGCCCCAACGTGTCGACCACCTCGTCCAGGAAGGTGGTCCGACGCAGCAACGGCTCGACCAGAGTCACCCTGAGGTCCGGGCGGGCGATGGCAACGACCAGACCCGGTAGACCGGCACCCGACCCGATGTCACAGATCGTACTGTCGGCGGGCAGGACGGTCGTGAGGATCGCGGAGTTGGCGATGTGCCGGTCCCAGAGTCGAGGAACCTCTCGCGGGCCGATCAGCCCACGCACCACCGCCTCAGTCGCCAGGAGTTGGGCGTACTGCTCCATGAGGGGAAGACGCTCAGACGAGCACACCCCCCGCACCGACTCCGGAGTGGAGGGCAAGGGGGGTGTGTCAGCGTTCATGGATGCAGTGTTTCACGTGAAACTCCGCCACTGGTGATCAGGCGGGGAGGATCACCACGTAACGACGAGGCTCGGCGCCCTCGGACTCTGAGACGAGTCCCGCCGCCGTGACCTCATCGTGCACGACCTTGCGCTCGAACGAGCTCATCGGCTCGAGATCGACGCGCTCGCCGGTCTCGCGGACCTGGGCGATCAGACGACCGGCCAACTCCACCAACTGCTCCCGCTTGGCTGCCCGGTGTCCGGAGATGTCGAGCATCAACCTGGAACGTTCACCGGTCTCGCGGTAGACGGCCAACCGCGTCAGCTCCTGGAGTGCCTCCAGGACCTCACCGTCGGACCCGACCAACATGGAGAGATCGGCGCCGACGATCGAGACCGAGGCCCGGTCACCCTCGACATCCATGTCCAGGTCGCCATCCAGATCAGCGATGTCGAGGAGTTCCTCAAGATAGTCAGCGGCGATGTCGCCCTCTGCCTCGAGACGCTCCACCTTGCTCGGGCGTGCGGGGGCGTCGATGTCGCTGGTCGCCTCGACGTCGTTCTCGTTCTCGTTCTCGCTCACAACTGCTCCTGCTGAGTTGGGAAGGTGTGACGCCGAGGCGTCACTGACAACTGGGATCAGCGCTTCTTGCGCTGGGAGCGCGTCTGACGCTTGGGTTGCTGGCGCGGTGCGGTGCGGTGCTGCTCCTCCGCGACTGCCTGCTCTTCTTCCGTGGGAGCAACCTCGGGGAGACCCTTGCGTGCCCGCTTGCGGGCTGCCTTGGCCTCCTCGCGCTCCTGCTTGGCGTGTGCGGCCGGCGTGCCCGGGGCGGGGTTGTTGCGGATCACGTAGAACTGCTGGCCCATGGTCCACACGTTGGAGGTGGTCCAGTAGATGAGGACACCGATCGGGAAGGCCACACCGCCGACCGCGAAGACCACGGGGAGCACGTAGAGAAGCATCTTCTGCTGCTGCGCGTACGGGCCCGAGAGAGCGTCGGCCGGCATGTTCTTCGCCATCAACTGACGCTGGGTCAGGAAGGTCGTGGCCGTCATGGCCAGGACCAGGATGAGAGCCATGACGATGACGCCCATGTTGCCGTCGCTCTTGATGAGCGTCGAGGAGATCGGGATCTTGCCGAAGAGCTCTGCCTGACCGAACTGGGTGGCCAACTCCTGGGTCAGGACACCGTGGGCCTTGCGGTCCGCTGCCTGGTCGAGGAGACGGAAGAGCGCCAGGAAGATCGGCATCTGCAGCAGGATCGGCAGGCACGAGGCGAACGGGTTGGTCCCGGTCTCCTTGTACAGCGCCATGGTCTCCTGGGCGAGCCGCTCACGGTCGTGGCCGTACTTCTTCTGCAGCTCCTTGACCTTGGGCTGGATCAACTGCATGTTGCGACTCGACTTGATCTGCTTCACGAAGAGCGGGATCAGAGCCACCCGGATGAGCAGGGTCAGACCCACGATGGAGAGCAGCCAAGCGGCCCCACCCGCCGGATCGAGCACCTTGCCGAGCAGGGAGTGGAAGCCAACCAGCACCACGGAGATGACGTAGTAGAGCGGCGTCATGATGGCGCTGCCGATGCCGACGAAGAAGTCGATCACTCAGGCTCCTCGAGTAGGGGTGGAGTCCGCAGTGTTGCGGGGTGGAACGGGGTCGTACCCGCCCGCCGCCCAAGGGTGGCAGCGAGCCAGTCGTCGTACGGCGAGCCAGGAGCCCTTGAGGCTTCCGTACTCGGTCACGGCGTCCAGCGCGTACGCCGAACACGTCGGGTGATAGCGGCAGACCTGGCCGTAGAGGGGACTGATGAAGGTCCGGTAGACCTTCAGGAGACCGATCAACAACCACTTCACAACTTACTCGCCCCTCGATCGCAGGCGACCGAGTCCGAGGACCAAGTCCCTCTCCAGGTCCACGCGGGAAACCCGGGCGGCAGAGGGGTTGGCACGAACCACGAGGACACCACGACCCGGGAGCTCCGTGAGGTGCTCCCGGGTCAGGTGTCGAAGTTGTCGCTTCACACGGTTGCGCACCACGGCATTTCCCACTGCCTTGCTCACCACGAAGCCGACCTGGGAAGCGTCGACGTCGTCGCTGGGCAGCCAGTGGAGCACCAACGCACGGGACCCTGCTCGGGTGCCGCGTCGTACGGCGAGCCGGAACCGCTCACTTTCGGTCAGTCGAGCTGACCGGGGAAGCACGCTGTCCTGCTCGGGTGCTGGGCCGTGGCCGGCTGTCAGACCGAGATTTCGCTGCGACCCTTGCGGCGGCGCGCCGAGAGGATGGCGCGGCCGGCGCGGGTGCGCATGCGCAGGCGGAAACCGTGCACCTTGTGACGGCGACGGTTGTTCGGCTGGTACGTACGCTTGCTCACGAAAGTTCTCCAGTGTCTTATTTGTGCGGGTGTCCACTCCGGCGAAGGGATGCGCCACAGCTTTCGGCTGGCACCGCCCTTCCACGGCACACCCACTCGCTGGGTGAATTTCCGTGAACGTGCGGCGTCGGTCGACCACGAGCGGACCTCGGGTGACCTTGCAACGGTACGCGGAGCCCCTTTGCAGGGTCAAACCCGCGGTCCAGTGGGACGCGACACGCAGCAGGCTGCCCTGTGGACAACTGCTTGCCGCGACCCGCTCAAGGTTGTTACTTTCGTGGTCCGGGGCCGTGACTGGCCGGGGTTGAAAACCCCGTTGTGCACACCTATGTGACGCGCCTCACAATATGACTAAAATCGGCTCTGACCTGCGACTTCAGCATCCAGCGATGGCCTTTTCCGGTCCCCACGGAGGAGCTCGGCCCCGTGATTGGTTCAACATGCACAACCTGTGAATAAGGTTGTGGATGCAATGCGTTCAACCGGGGTCACAACACTTCGGCACCTACAGAAACATGGGGGAAGAAGTGGAGCACGACCAAGTGGATCTCAATACGGTGTGGCGCAGTGTGGTGGACCACCTGCAGCCCAATCAGAGAGCTTGGTTGCGGGCCAGTGAACCCGTCACCCTCCACGAGAACACCGCGATCATCGCGGTCCCCAACGACTTCACCCGCGGCCAACTCGAAGGTCGACTCCGGGCCCAGCTGGAAGAGACGCTGACCGACCGCTTCGGGCGCGAGATCAGGATCGCGGTGACGGTCAACCCGGCCCTGGAGCAGGATCCGACCCCGATGCCCACCATCGAGGAGTCCACCAGCTTCGCCAGCCCGGAGCAGGACTGGAACCGCGACAACGTCATCGAGATGACGCCGCCCCCGGCGTACGACGCCTATGACGACCGCGGTCCCTTCTCGACCTCTGCCTCGTCGGCGAACCAGGCGAACCAGATGCATCCGCCGTCCTCGCTCGAGACCAGGCTCAACCCCAAGTACACGTTCGACACCTTCGTCATCGGCTCCTCGAACCGGTTCCCCCACGCCGCCGCAGTGGCCGTGGCCGAGGCGCCGGGCAAGGCGTACAACCCACTGCTGATCTACGGCGAGTCAGGACTGGGCAAGACCCACCTGCTGCACGCGATCGGCCACTACGTGCGTTCCCTCTACTCCGGCGCCAAGGTGCGGTACGTCTCCTCGGAGGAGTTCACGAACGAGTTCATCAACGCGATCCGTGACGACCGCCAGGACCGGTTCAAGCGGCGGTACCGCGACGTCGACGTGCTGCTGATCGACGACATCCAGTTCCTGGAGGGCAAGACGCAGACGCAGGAGGAGTTCTTCCACACCTTCAACACGCTGCACAACGCCAACAAGCAGATCGTGCTGACCTCCGACCGTCCCCCCAAGCTCCTCGAGGCGCTCGAGGACAGGCTGCGCAACCGGTTCGAGTGGGGCCTGATCACCGACGTCCAGGCCCCCGACCTCGAGACCCGCATCGCGATCCTGCGCAAGAAGGCCGCGATGGACCGGCTCACCGCGCCGCCGGACGTGCTGGAGTTCATCGCATCGAAGATCCAGACCAACATCCGTGAGCTCGAGGGTGCGCTGATCCGGGTGACGGCGTTTGCGAACCTCAACCGCCAGGAGGTCGACATGACCCTGGCCGAGATCGTGCTCAAGGACCTGATCCCCGAAGGTGGCGAGCCGGAGATCACCTCACCGTTGATCATCGCCCAGACGGCGGCGTACTTCGGCGTCAGCATCGAGGACCTCTGCGGGCCCAGTCGCGGTCGCCACCTGGTGATGGCCCGCCAGATCGCGATGTACCTCTGCCGCGGTCTCACGTCCATGTCCCTGCCGCAGATCGGCAAGGAGTTCGGGCGCGACCACACGACCGTCATGTACGCCGACCGCAAGATCACCCAGCTCCTCGCCGAACGCCGCGCGGTCTTCAACCAGGTCAGCGAAGTCACCAGCCGTATCAAGATGCAGGCACGCCAGGGGTGAATCCCAACCCCTCGCAGCCTGTGAAATGGTTGTGCTCAACCTCGGCGCGTCGTGCACAGCCTTGTGCAGTTGGATCAGTGCGGACTCGGACAACTTCGGTCGCTGCACAGGGGCCCTTGGTCGTGCACAGGTGGCGTGCACACGTCATGCACCGGCTCCTAGCCAGTTGACCTGCAAGGATGCGGGTTATCCACAGTTTCAACAGGCCCTATGACAACCACTCATCCATCCATGACGAATCCCAGTTGAAAACCACTCGGCCCACGATCTGGGGAGAACCTCTCCAGCGCGTTGGTAAGTACATGGTTGTCATTCACGTCGGAGCGACAACCTGACCCGCCGCATGGCAGGATTCACCACCACTGCCTGCGAACAACAAGATCCGGAGGAACGAAGTTGAAGTTCCGCGTCGAACGCGACGTCTTCGCTGACGCCGTTGCGTGGGCTGCTCGCAGCCTGCCCGTGCGTCCCAGTGCTCCCGTCCTCGCTGGCCTCCTGATCGAGGCGAGCGCCGAGGGCCTGGTCCTCTCCGCCTTCGACTACGAGACCTCCGCCCGCGCCGAGTTGCGCGCCGACGTCGACAGCGACGGTCGGGTCCTGGTCAGTGGCCGACTCCTGGCCGACATCTGCCGCAGCCTTCCGCAGAAGCCCATCGACTTCGAACTGACCGGCCCCAAGCTGGAGCTCAAGTGCGGTTCTGGTCGTTTCAGCCTCCAGACGATGCCCGTCGAGGACTACCCGACGCTGCCGTCGGTGCCGCCCGCCAGTGGCGTCGTCAGTGGCGACGAGTTCGCGAACGCCGTCGCCCAGGCCGTCACCGCTGCCGGCCGCGACGACATGCTCCCGGTCCTGACCGGCGTACGCATCGAGATCGAGGGCGAACGCATGTCGTTGCTCGCGACCGACCGCTTCCGGCTCTCCCACCGCGAGCTGACCTGGCGTCCCGCCAACACCGACAGTTCGCTGGCCGCGCTCGTGCCCGCCAAGGTCCTCAGCGACACCGCGAAGAACCTGAACGGCGACGTCACCATCTCGATCTCTCCTGCCGGCGGCGACGGGATCATCGGTTTCGAGGGCTCCAGCCCCGACGGTCTGCGACGCACCACCACACGCCTCCTCGACGGTGACTTCCCCAAGGTGCGCAGCCTGTTCCCCTCCGAGCACCTCACGGTGGCGACGGTGAACAAGTCCGAGCTGATCGACACCGTCAAGCGCGTGGCCCTCGTCGCCGAGCGCAACACGGCGGTCCAGATGAAGTTCGGCGACGGCGAGATCATCCTGGACTCCCAGTCCGGCGACGAGGCCCAGGCCACCGAAGCTGTCTCGGCCGAGATCACCGGCGACGAGATCGTGACGGGCTTCAACCCGGCGTACCTGCTCGACGGCCTCAGCGCCCTGGCGGGGGAGAAGATCGACCTCTCCTTCACCCAGGCCAACAAGCCGGTCGTGATCTCCTCGACCGACGCCAGCGACTCCAACGCCTTCCGCTACCTGCTGATGCCCAGGCGCCTGCTCTCCTGAACGTCGACTCAACCACCACCCCACGGAGGATGAACTGATGGATCTCGGACTCGTCGGCCTCGGCAAGATGGGTGGGAACATGCGCGAACGGATCCGTCGCGCTGGACACACCGTGGTGGGATTCGACCGCAATCCGGACGTCAGTGACGTCGACTCCATCGAGTCGATGGTCGCTGCGTTGGGTGGCGACGACTCCCCCAAGGTCGTCTGGGTGATGGTGCCCGCAGGCGGTCCCACCCACGACACGATCAACCAGCTGGCCGAGTTGCTCTCCCCCGGCGACGTCGTCGTGGACGGAGGCAACTCGCGCTGGACCGACGACCAGGTCCACGCCGCGCTGCTGGCCGAGAAGAACATCGGCTACGTCGACTGCGGAGTCTCCGGCGGCGTCTGGGGCCTGGAGAACGGCTACGCACTCATGTACGGCGGCGAGGCCGACGACGTGGAGAAGGTGCAGCCGATCTTCGACGCGCTGCGGCCCGAGGGTGAGTTCGGAGCCGTGCACGCCGGCAAGGTGGGCGCCGGTCACTTCTCCAAGATGGTCCACAACGGCATCGAGTACGCGATCATGCAGTCGTACGCCGAGGGCTGGGAGCTGCTCGAGAAGGTCGACATGGTCGACAACGTGACCGAGGTCTTCCGCTCCTGGCGTGAGGGCACCGTGATCCGATCCTGGCTGCTCGACCTGATGGTCAACGCCCTCGACGACGACCCGGGCCTGGCCTCGATCCGCGGCTACGCCGAGGACTCGGGTGAAGGTCGCTGGACCGTGGAGGCAGCGATCGACAACGCCGTGGCGGTCCCCGCCATCACGGCCGCACTCTTCGCCCGCTTCGTCTCTCGTCAGGACGACTCCCCCGCGATGAAGGCGATCGCTGCGATGCGCAACCAGTTCGGGGGTCACGCCGTGCAGACCGAGGCCCCTGCCGGCGGCGACGTCGAGGGCAAGCAGGGTTCCGAGCAGGCCCCTGCGCAGGCTCCCGCGGCCCGTGAGGCTGGCGCAGGCACCGGCACCGAGACCGGGGAGAGCTAGGCAGCACGAGTGCACGTCCAGCATCTCCTGCTCCACAACTTCCGCTCCTACGCCGACGTCGACGTCAAACTCGAGCCCGGGGTCACGGCCTTCATCGGCCGCAACGGTCAGGGCAAGACCAACCTCGTCGAGGCGATCGACTACCTCTCGCGACTTGGTTCGCACCGGGTCGCGACCGACGCGCCGTTGATCCGAGCCGGTGCCGAGCAGGCGATCGTGCGTGCCGTCGTCGTCAAGGACCAGCGCCCCGCCACCCTCGAGGTCGAGCTCAACCAGGGCCGGGCCAATCGGGCTCGGATCAACCGCTCCGCCCTGCCGCGACCGCGTGAGCTCCTGGGCCTGGTGCGTACGGTCCTGTTCTCCCCCGAGGACCTCACGCTGGTCAAGGGCGACCCCAGCGACCGGCGCCGCTTCCTCGACGACCTGTTGGTGCTGCGTACGCCGCGCCTGGCCGGCGTACGAGCCGACTACGAGCGCGTCCTCAAGCAGCGCAACTCCCTGCTCAAGAGTGCGGGTGGCCGGCGCGGCAGCAGCACGAGCCGCGAGGGAGCGGTCGCGACGTTGTCGGTCTGGGACACGCACCTGGTCGACCTGGGCGCCGAGATCCTCGAGCAGCGACTGGACCTGGTCGACGCACTGGCTCCGTACGTCGGGAAGGCGTACGCCGCCGTGGCGAGAGGCGCGTCGCGCGACGACGCGGAGATCGACTACCGCGGCTCGATCGAGTTGCCCGGTGGCCCCGGGGAGCGGCCGAGTCGCGAGCAGTTGAGGCAGGTGCTGCTGCTCGAGCTGGAGGCCCGGCGCCGCGACGAGCTCGACCGTGGCGTCACCCTGGTCGGGCCCCACCGCGACGACCTCACCCTGACCCTGGGCAACGGCGAGTTGCGCCTGCCGGTGAAGGGGTACGCCTCGCACGGCGAATCGTGGTCCTTCGCGCTGGCTCTGAAGATCGCCTCCTACGACCTGTTGCGTTCGGAGGGGGATGACCCGATCCTGATCCTGGACGATGTCTTCGCCGAGCTCGACACCGAGCGGCGCCAGCAGTTGGCCGCTCTGGTGGCCGGCGCCGAACAGGTGCTGATCACCGCCGCGGTGGGTGAGGACGTGCCCGAGGCGTTGGCAGGCACCCGTTTCACCGTGGCCGAGGGAGAGGTGACCCGTGTCGACTGAACCAGACGACGCGAGCGCGACCACCGATGAGCCGACCGCCGCGGCAGCAGAAGACTCCCCTATCGAGCCTGCTTCGGACGGTCTCGACCTGGCGCGCGCCGCTGCCCGGGCGGCTGGTCGAGGGCCCGGCGGCTCCGCCAAGAAGTCGTACGCGGGTGGTGGTGGCTCCTTCAAGTCGCGGGCCCGCGGCCGCGCGCGGTACTCCGGCGCGCACCCTGACGACCGTGACCCCCAGGAGTTGGGGCCGATGCTGGAGCGCCTGGTCGTCAACCGCGGCTGGGAGATGGACCTGCGGGTGCAGGGGGTCTTCGGGCGCTGGGCCGAGCTGGTGGGTGCCGAGGTGGCCGACCACTGCACGCCTGAGGGGCTCGAGGACGCCAAGCTGGTCGTGCGCACCGACTCCACCGCCTGGGCCACCCAACTGCGGCTGCTCGCGCCGGCGATCGTGCGGCGTCTCAACGAGGAGCTGGGACACGGGACCGTGGTCCACATCGAGGTGTTGGGGCCGCACGGACCGTCGTGGAAGAAGGGCCTGCGCTCCTCAGGTGGGCGGGGACCGCGCGACACGTACGGCTGAGCGACAGGGTGCTCTTCGGATCGACCCCGGCCCGGTCGCCGGAATCGCGCTCTGGCGATCTGGGAGCCGTAGGGCCATGTGGGGAGTCATTCCACCCCCTGATCGGCCTGCAGAGGAGCCGTTCCGGAGCGCTTGAGGCCCTTCAAAGCAAATGGTCCCTCCACAGCTGAGCGCAGATCTGGGGAAAGTGCTGTTCGAGGCGCTAAACTGGTGGACGGGTCGCCGGCTCTTCATGCGGCGGCCTTGAACGTGTGCCACAGCGGTGCACCGGACGAGTGGAAAAGGACCTGCGTTGAGCGCTGAGACCCCGGCCGTAGAAGTCACCGAGACCGAGGAAGTGTCGACTCCCCAGGCCCCCGCCCCAGCGGCGAAGGTCAGCAACACCGCCAGCAACGGTGAGTACGACGCCTCCGCCATCCAGGTCCTCGAAGGCCTCGAAGCCGTCCGCAAGCGTCCCGGCATGTACATCGGCTCGACCGGCGAGCGTGGACTGCACCACCTGATCTGGGAGATCGTGGACAACGCGGTCGACGAAGCACTTGCCGGCCACTGCGACCGGATCACGGTGACGCTCCAGGCCGACGGCTCGGTCAGGGTCACCGACAACGGCCGAGGCATCCCCACCGGCACCGCCCCCGGCCAGGACATCCCGGCCGTGACGCTGGCGCTCACCGTCCTGCACGCCGGCGGCAAGTTCGGCGGTGGCGGCTACAAGGTCTCCGGTGGTCTGCACGGCGTCGGTGTCTCGGTCGTCAACGCGTTGTCGAGCCACCTGATCGTCGAGGTCAAGAACCGCGGCCACCTGTGGCGCCAGTCCTTCACCATCGGCGTCCCCGACGGTGAGCTGGAGCAGGTGCGCCCCCTCGAGGAGGGTGAGCGCAACGGCACCGCCGTCACCTGGTGGGCCTCGGAGGAGATCTTCGAGACCACTGACTACAACCTCGAGACGATCACCAACCGGATCCGCGAGATGGCCTTCCTCAACAAGGGTCTCGAGATCGTCGTCACCGACGAGCGCGAGAGCGCCGAGGAGTTGGCCGAGATCATCGAGGACGGTGTCGACGCCGTTGACACCAGCGGCAAGGACGCGATCCACCGCGCCGACCGGGGCGTCGAGCAGATCTTCAAGTACGACCGCGGCCTCGTCGACTACGTCGAGCACCTCAACCGCCGCAAGGACAAGGCCAACCCTTCGGTCATCTCCTTCGAGGCCGACTCGGCCGAGTTCGGCGCCAAGGGCGACGACCGGCACATGAGCCTCGAGGTGGCGATGCAGTGGAACACCACCTTCACCGAGTCGGTGCACACCTTCGCCAACACGATCAACACGGCCGAGGGCGGCACGCACGAAGAGGGCTTCCGCTCCGCGCTGACCTCCTTGGTCAATCACTGGGGTGAGGAGTGGGGCCTGATCAAGAAGAAGGAGGACCGGGTCTCCGGGGACGACATCCGTGAGGGCCTGACCGCCATCGTCTCGATCAAGATGGGCGACCCGCAGTTCGAGGGTCAGACCAAGACCAAGCTCGGCAACACCGAGGCCAAGGGCTTCACCCAGCGCGTGGTCAACGACCAGCTCGGTGCCTGGCTCGAGCAGAACCCGGCCGAGGGCAAGGACATCGTCCGCAAGGGTCAGGCGGCGGCGTCGGCCCGGATCGCGGCCCGCAAGGCTCGCGACCTGGCCCGCGGTCGCAAGGGCCTGCTCGGCGGCGGCGGTCTCCCGGGCAAGTTGGCCGACTGCCAGTCGACCAACGCGGCCGAGTGCGAGGTCTTCATCGTCGAGGGTGACTCCGCCGGTGGCTCGGCCAAGTCCGGCCGGGACCCGCGCATCCAGGCCATCCTCCCGATCCGCGGCAAGATCCTCAACGTCGAGAAGGCGCGCATCGACCGGGTCCTGGGCAACCAGGAGGTCCAGGCGATCATCTCTGCGCTCGGCACCGGCATCCACGAAGAGTTCGACATCGACAAGCTGCGCTACCACAAGGTCGTGCTGATGGCCGATGCCGACGTCGACGGCCACCACATCAACACCCTGTTGCTGACGCTGCTCTTCCGCTTCATGAAGCCGCTGATCGAGCAGGGCTACGTCTACATGGCCCAGCCCCCGCTCTTCCGCCTGCGCTGGAACAAGCCGCACGAGCACCAGTTCGTCTACTCCGACCTCGAGCGGGACGCCATGCAGCGCGAGGGTGAGGCGAAGGGGTGGAAGCTCCCCAAGGACAACCCGGTCCAGCGCTACAAGGGTCTCGGTGAGATGAACGCCGACGAGTTGTGGGAGACCACGATGAACCCGGACCAGCGCCTCATGCTGCGCGTCACCCTGGAGGACGCGGCTCGCGCCGACGAGATCTTCTCCATCCTCATGGGTGAGGACGTCGAGCAGCGCAGGAGCTTCATCCAGCGCAATGCCAAGGACGTTCGCTTCCTCGATATCTAAGTCTCTAAACCAGACCTTAGACATCGATAGACGACTTAAGAAAGAGTAATCGTGACTGAGAACAACGGCACCGACCTGGGTGGCGACGGAGGCCTCGGCTTCGGCGACGAGCGCATCCGCGAGATCGACCTGCAGGAGTCCATGAAGGCCTCCTACATCGACTACGCGATGGCGGTCATCGTCGGTCGTGCGCTCCCCGACGTACGGGACGGCCTCAAGCCCGTGCACCGTCGCGTGCTCTACGCGATGTACGACGGCGGCTACCGCCCCGACCGTGGCTTCTCCAAGTGCTCCCGCGTCGTCGGTGACGTGATGGGTCAGTACCACCCGCACGGTGACACCGCGATCTACGACACCTTGGTGCGTCTCGCCCAGCCGTGGGTGATGCGCGCGCCGCTGATCCACGGTCAGGGCAACTTCGGTTCGCCGGGCAACGACCCCGCGGCCGCCATGCGATACACCGAGTGCCGGATGGCCCCGCTGGCCCTCGAGATGGTCCGGGACATCGACAAGGACACCGTCAACTTCCAGCCCAACTACGACGGTCGCTCCTCGGAGCCGACGATCCTGCCGGCCCGGTTCCCCAACCTGTTGGTCAACGGCTCGGCCGGTATCGCGGTCGGCATGGCCACCTCGATCCCGCCGCACAACCTGCGCGAGGTCGCCGCGGGTGCCACCTGGGCCCTCGAGCACCCCGACGCCACCCGCGAGGAGCTCCAGGACGCGCTGCTCGAGCGGATCAAGGGGCCCGACTTCCCCAACGCCGCCATGATCGTGGGCCGCACCGGCATCGAGCAGGCCTACCGCACGGGTCGCGGTTCCATCCAGCAGCGTGCCGTCGTCGAGATCGACGAGGACGCCAAGGGGCGTACGTGTCTGGTCATCACCGAGCTGCCCTACATGGTCAACCCGGACAACCTGGCGCTGAAGATCGCCGAGCTCGCCGACTCCGGCCGGGTGCAGGGCATCTCCGACGTGCGTGACGACACCTCCTCGCGTACGGGCCAGCGCCTGGTCGTCGTGCTGAAGCGTGACGCGGTCGCGCGCGTGGTGCTCAACAACCTCTTCAAGCACACCGAGCTGCAGAGCAACTTCTCGGCCAACATGCTGGCCCTGGTCGACGGGGTGCCGCGCACCCTGACGATCGACCAGTTCATCTCCAACTGGGTGACCCACCAGATCGAGGTGATCGTCCGCAGGACCAAGTACCTGCTGGCCGACGCCGAGAAGCGCGCCCACATCTACCGCGGTCTGGCCAAGGCGCTCGACCAGCTCGACGAGGTCATTGCGCTCATCCGTCGCTCCCCCGAGGTCGACGATGCCCGCCAGGGCCTGATCGCGCTGCTCGACATCGACGAGGTCCAGGCCAACGCGATCCTCGACATGCAGCTGCGTCGTCTGGCTGCTCTCGAGCGTCAGAAGATCATCGACGAGTTGGCCAAGATCGAGATCGAGATCGCCGACCTGCTCGACATCCTCGCCGACGAGGCGCGTCAGCGCCGGATCGTGATCGAGGAGCTCGGTGAGATCGTCGACAAGTTCGGTGAGGACCGGCGTACGCAGATCATCGCCGCCGACGGTGACCTCTCGATGGAGGACCTGATCCCCGACGAGGACCTGGTCGTCTCGATCACCCGCGGCGGTTACGCCAAGCGCACCCGCGCCGACCAGTACCGCACGCAGAAGCGCGGCGGCAAGGGCGTGCGCGGTGCCACGCTGCGCGGCGACGACATCGTCGACCACTTCATCTCCACCACCAACCACCACTGGTTGCTCTTCTTCACCAGTGCCGGACGGGTCTACCGCACCAAGGCCTACAACCTGCCCGAAGCAGGTCGTGACGCCAAGGGCGGCCACGTCGCCGGGCTGCTCTCCTTCCAGCCGGACGAGAAGATCGCCCAGGTGCTGGCCATCCGTGACTACGAGCAGGCGCCCTACCTGGTGCTCGCCACTCGTCACGGCCTGGTCAAGAAGACGCGTCTGGGCGACTACAACAGCCCGCGCCAGGCTGGCGTGATCGCGATCAACTTCCGCCACGAGGACGACGAGCTGATCGGCGCCGAGTTGGTCGCGTCCGAGGACCACATCCTGCTGGTCTCCCGCAAGGGACAGTCCGTACGCTTCCCGGCCAGCGACGACCAGCTGCGTCCTATGGGCCGGGCCACCGGCGGCGTGACCGGCATGAAGTTCCGCGACGGTGATTCGCTGCTGTCGATGTCGGTGATCCGCGCGGCGCAGGTCGCGGCCGAGGTCGTCGAGGGTGAAGTCGTCGTTTCGCCCGAGGCGATGGAGGCGCTCAAGGAGACCGAGAGCGTCGAGCACGAGGACGCCGCGGAGGAGGTCGAGGAGCTCAAGCAGCAGTTCGTCTTCACGATCACCGACGGTGGCTTCGCCAAGCGGACGCCGATCCCCGAGTACCGCGTGCAGTCGCGCGGCGGCATCGGCATCAAGGCGATGAAGCTCGCTGACGAGGCACGTGGCGTGCTGGTCGGTGCCTTCATCGTCGAGGAGGGTGACGAGATCCTCTCGATCACCGCCAACGGCCAGGTCGTACGCTCCCCCATCAACGAGGACTTCCGTCCGACCGGCCGCTCCACGATGGGCGTGAAGTTCGTCTCGCCCAAGAAGGGTGACTCGGTCGCCGTGGTTGCCCGCTCGGTCGAGGCCAGCGATGATGGCGCGAACGAGGACGAGGCTGCCGAGACCCCTGAGGACGTATCCTGATGGCCAAGAGCACTGGACGCACGGACACCGCAGATGGCACCGCCGTACGCCCCGCCTTCGCCGCCCGCGTGAAGGAGACGCTCGTCAGGGCCGCCCAGGAGCACAGCGACACGGTCGCGCTCTCGTCGTCCAAGGCGGGCTCGAAGCAGCCTCGCCGGGCTCGGCTGCGCCTGACCCGGATCGACCCGGTCTCGGTGATGAAGACGTCGTTCCTGCTGTCCGTGGCGTTCGGTGTGGTGACCGTCATCGCCGTGCTCATCGTGTGGACGATCCTGGGGGCCGCAGGCCTGTGGGATGCGGTCAACACCACGGTCGCGACGGTGGTCACCAGCGGCGACCAGGCCAGTACGTTCGACATCCGCGACTACGTCGGCATGGGGCGCGTCCTGGGCTTCACCCTGGTGGTGGCGGTCATCGACGTGATCCTGCTGACCGCGATCGCGACGCTGGTGGCGTTCCTCTACAACATGGCGGCGGCGCTGCTCGGTGGCATCGAGGTCACGCTCGCCGACGATTGACAGCACCGACCCTCACCCGTTTTGTCGCCCGGCATGGTCGTCGGGTAACGTTTCGCCTCGGTCGTCACCCCGGTGACACCCTCGCTCGGTCCGCCGAGGGAGGGCCTATAGCTCAGACGGTTAGAGCGCTTCCCTGATAAGGAAGAGGTCACAGGTTCAAGTCCTGTTAGGCCCACAGATCGTGCTCCATCACTGCTGTTGACAGGGGAACCCGTGAAGAAGATCCTTCTGCTGGTCCTCGCCGCCGTCTCCGCGCTCTTCGCCAAGAAGAAGTTCGACCAGGGCAAGGCCGAACAGGCGCTCTGGACGGAGGCCACCGACAGGGTGGGCAAGGTCTGACGTACGACCGCGTGATCGCGGGGCCTTGGCGCAATTGGTAGCGCACCTGCTTTGCAAGCAGGGGGTTGGGGGTTCGAGTCCCCCAGGCTCCACTGAAAGACCTGGGGGCTCCACCCCGGGTCTTTCTTCATTTCGGGCCCTTTCGGGTCTAACCCCCCTGCCAACTCTGGTCGGGCTGTGGGGGACTGGTGGGGAAGCGACTTGGGTTGGCAACCTGCGCCGTGTGCCGAACCTCGATCGGCTGTCGCTGCCATTGCTGTCATTTCGGGTACGCATGCCTCGGTAGCGGTTTACGCTCTGTCCGCTCGTGCCAGGGATGTCTCGGGTGCGCGGCTAGTCATGAGGCCAGATCTGGGCCGATCCGCCACCCGTCTGGAGACCCTTGTGTCGACGCTTCACCCAGTCCCCACTGACCGTGAGCTGAACACCTCGGAAGCCACGGCGACAGGAATGCTCGGCGGGACCGGTCTCTCACGGCGCACCGTGATGGCTGGCGCGGCATGGTCCGGGCCAGTGATCGTGGTCGCCACCTCCGCACCGGCATTCGCCGTGTCCTCGACCAAGTCACTGACGGCCACGGCACCGGTGTCCGGCGACGTCTTCTGGGGCATGGCAGCCAGCACCCGCGTCTTCGGTACGGCTGTGTTCGAGGATGGTGCCCCTGTCGCTGGCGCAGAGGTGACGTTCACCCTGTCGGACTCAACCTGGCTGACGTCGGTCCCACTCAACGTGACCACCGACGGCACCGGTCTGGCGGTGGCCACACTGACGGCCGTCTCTGGTGTTCTCCCAGCCCCCGGGGCGATGACGGTCCTCACCGCGACTCACGGAGACCTCACTGTCACCTGGACCCTCAGCTATCGCCCATTCACCGCGCTGGCCACCGGTTGCATGGCCCGTCACGCGCTCGCAGTCGCCGACGGCAAGGTCTACTCCTGGGGTCAGAACAGCAGCGGAAAGCTCGGCGACGGCACCATCACCACCAAGGCCGCTCCGGTCGCGACCGTCCCCGGTGCCATCCCCTCCACCGTGAAGATCACCGCCGTTGCGACCGGTGGTACCCACAGCCTGGCCCTCGGCGACGACGGCCGGGTCTACGCCTGGGGTAGCAACGTCAGCGGTCAGCTCGGCAACGACTCCACCGCCACGAGCAGCCTCACCCCGGTCGCGACCGTGCTCGGGGCCACTCCCCCCGCCGTGAAGATCACCGCCATCGCCGCCGGCGCCAACCACAGCCTCGCGCTCGGCGACGACGGCAACGTCTATGCCTGGGGAGACAACACCCACGGTCGGCTCGGTGACGACACCACCGCGAAAAGGCTCACGCCAGTCGCGACCTTACGAGGGGCCATCCCCTCCACCGTCACGATCAACGCCATCGCAGCCGGCGAAACCCACAGCCTGGCCCTCGGCGACGACGGCAACGTCTATGCCTGGGGAAACAACCTCGCCGGACAACTCGGCACTGGGACCACTCGCGTCCCGGCCGCGGCATCACGCGGAGTCATCCCAGTCACCGTCACGATCACGGCCATCACTGCCACCCTGACAAACTCCTATGCGCTCACGAGCCAAGGTCTCGCCTACGCGTGGGGCTCTCGACTGACGGGCCAACTCGGCAACGGCACGCTCAACGGCTCCGTCTCGTCTCCCGTTCAAGTCACCCTCACTCCCCTCCCCTGAGGGCCTCGCAGCACCGCAGCGAGAAGTCGCCACGTCGTCGTGGACCGTTCACCGTGAGTTGGAGCAGAGGCTGCGTACGCCGCCCACACTGCTGGGCGGGCGCCAGCCCGACCTTCCACCTCCTCGAGGAGCACTCGTGCGTCGCACCGCTGTTGGTGCCGGCATCGCCGGCCTGTCCGTAGTTGCATCTCTGTTCGCCGGCGCGGCCACGGCCGGGATCGTTCCCCAGCCGGTCACCGACGGTCCGGGACCGCTGACCCTGAAGCCGCTCGGCAGCTACGAGACCGGTGTCTTCGAGGAGTCGGCAGCCGAGGTCGTCGCCTGGCACGCGCGCTCGAAGCGCATCCTCGTGGTCAACGCCGCCGACGCGAAGGTCGAGGTGCTCGACGGCTCCGACCCGAAGAAGCCACGCAAGCTGTTCGACCTGCAGACCACCGGGGTTCGGGCCGCCGACGGCTCGGTCGTCCCGGCCACCGCCGTCGCGAATTCCGTGGCCGTGCGCGCCGACGGACTGGGCGCTGTCGCGGTGGAGGCCACCCCCAAGACCGACCGGGGTTGGCTGGTCTTCTTCGACGCCAGGAGCAGGGGCGCTGAGCGTGGCAAGGCGCTGGGCGCGATCCGGATCGGCGCCCAACCCGACATGGTCACGATCACCCCCGACGGCAGACGGGCCGTGGTCGCCAACGAGGGCGAGCCGGCCCCTGACTACAGCGTCGACCCGCGCGGCTCCGTCTCCGTCGTCAAGCTCCCGAAGAAGGTCCGGGCGCCGCGCCAACGGGCCGCTCGCACAGCAGGCTTCGGCGCGTACGAGGGCAAGAAGCTGCCCAAGGGTGTCCGCGTCTTCGGTGGGCGTGAGGACGCTGGCACCGGCACGCCGAAGCGGACGGTCAGCGAGAACCTCGAGCCCGAGTACGTCGCCGTCGACGCTGCCTCGACGAAGGCGTACGTGACGCTCCAGGAGGCCAACGCCATCGCGGTCGTCGACCTCGAGCGCGCCAAGGTGGAGCGAATCTTCCCGCTCGGCACGGTCAACCACCGCAAGGTCAAGCTCGACGCCTCCGACCGCGACGGGCGCATCAACCGGCGCACCTGGCCGATCGACGCCTTCCGACTGCCCGACGCGATCTCCACCTTCGAGGTCGGGAAGCGTACGTACCTGATCACCGCCGACGAGGGCGACTCCCGCGACTGGGACGGCTACTCCGAGGAGGCCCGGGTCAAGGACCTCGGTGAGGACGGCCTGCCCCCGGTGTGCCAGTCGGTGGCCCGGCAGGCCGGGATGAGCGTCGAGGAGTTGCAGGCCGACGAGAACCTCGGCCGCTACAAGATCTCGCTGGCCCAGGGGCTGCGCGCCGACGGCAAGTGCTACCGGAAGCTGCGCGGCTTCGGCGGTCGCGGCTTCTCCATCTGGACCCCCGGCGGCAAGCTCGTCTCCAGCAGCAAGGGTGGCTTCGAGGCCACCATCGCCCGAGCCCTGCCCGAGGCGTTCAACTCCGACCACGCGGAGACGGCGTTCGACGGCCGCAGCGACGACAAGGGCCCGGAGCCGGAAGGCGTCACCGTCGGCCGGATCGGGAAGCGTACGTACGCCTTCATCGCCAACGAGCGGGTCGGCGGCGTGATGATCTACGACGTCAGCAAGCCGACCAGGCCGAAGTACGTCCGGTACGTCAACAACCGCGACGTCGCCCACTCGGGTGCCGAAGGTCTCGCTCGGGCCGGTGACCTCGGCCCTGAGGCCATCACCTTCGTCTCCCGCAGGGAGAGCCCGATCAAGCGTCCGCTGGTGATCGTCGGCAACGAGGTCTCCGGCACGACGACGGTGTACGGGGTGGGGCGGCTCCGCTGATCGCCCGACCCTCCGGGACGTCATCATGCGCGGTCGCTGGGACCCTCAGCCGTGATGACGTCCCGGGGGAGGGGCTCCCGGGCGTCATGCCCACGTAATCCGCGCTGGTCATCCGACGCAACACGACGCCTATATTCTCTCCCTGCTCGGCTCCTCTCCTCCCTCGGAGGCGGATGGCCCCGCAGCATCCTCGGGCTCGGGCCCGCCACACCCATCCTGAAGGACTGCGTCTGTTGCGCCCGAAGTACACCTCTGCTGCTCCGGTCTGCGCCCGGGCAGGTCGCCGGAAGACCCGTCGGGCGAAGCGGCGGGCCAGCGCGGTCGTGGCGATCGCTCTCCTCGCCCTCACCGCCGGTTGCGCCGAGGAGACGACGAAGAAGAAGGCATCCGGGCCTGAACCCACCGCCACGGCCACCCCGCTCCGGCTCGCAGCCCACAGTGGTCTCTGGACCACCGCCCAGGCCTGTGCCGCCATCACCCACGACGGCGCACAGGACCTGGCCACGGTCCTCTCCTTCATGGAGGCGCAGCCGCCCGACATGGACCACGTGGTCGCGGCGGAGGCGGTGGCCGACGACTTCCACGAGCTGGGTGCGGGCACGGAGGGGCCGCTCGGTGACCACCTCACCGACCTGGCCAGCGAGGTGCACGCGTTGATCGCGGAGCTCTGGGAGGCCGGAGACGACTGGGCCGTCGCCGACGCAACCTTCGACATGACCTACTTCGACGCCGCCGTCGTCGGCCTCGCCGAAGAGTGCCCCACACCTGCGGCACCCTGAGGTCCCCTGAGACCACCCACCTACACTCGTGGCGTGAAGCTCCCCGTCCTGCTGCGTCCCGTGGCTGTGGCGGCCCACCTCTTCGCGGTGTTCTGCGTAGGACTGGCGTGCGCACTGGGCTTCTGGCAGTTCGGTTCGTGGCAGGACCAGCGCGACGCCGCGGCTGCCAAGCACGTCGAACGTACGCCGGTGGCCCTGGCCGAGGCACTCGGCCCCGACCAACCGTTCCCCAAGTCGCAGGTCGGGCGCACGGTCACCCTCGACGGCACCTGGCTCACCACCTCGACCTTCTACGTCGACGACCGGGACCGTCGGGGGGAGACCGGCTACTGGGTGGTCACCCCCCTGGCCATCGCCGGTCCCGCAGACCGGTCGGACGACGTCCCTGCCCTGCTGGTCGTACGCGGTTGGGTGGCCAGGCTCGACCCGCGCCCCGAGGCCCCCACCGGGAAGGCCAGCCTCACCGCCTGGTTGCAGCCGCCGGAGGGCGCGGCGGGCCTCGTCGACCCGGACCGCAGCGACGACGTCATCCCTCAGATCCGGATGGCCGACGCCATCCAGCGCGTCGACCAGGACCTCTACGGTGCGTACGCCGTGGTCAAGGCCGACGCTGACCAGACCAACCCCGGCAACAGCGGCCTCGAACCCGTCGACCTCGACCAGGTCCCCGAGGTCGCCGCGACCACGGGTTGGCGCAACCTGCTCTACGGCGCCGAGTGGCTGATCTTCGCGGGTTTCGCGCTCTTCATCTGGATCCGTTGGTGCCTCGACGAGGTGCTGGCCCAGCGTGCGGTGGAGGTTGAGGACGCCGGGTAGCCTCAGGGTGTGAAGAAGGCCTTGATCCGCTACCGCGTGATGGCTTACGCGGTGGGTGTGCTCCTCATCGTGCTCTGCCTCATCGGCGTCCCGCTCTCCAACTTCGACGGGAGCCCGATGTGGATCGGTGACCGGATCCCGACGCCGAACTGGTTCGACGAGGGAAGCCGTGCCGACGACATCGGGGAGTTCATCACCGGAATCCTCGGCGTGCTGCACGGCTGGCTCTACGCGATCTTCCTGGTCCTCGCGTTCTTGCTGGCCCGGAAGGCGAAGTGGTCGATGGCGTTCACGCTCGGCATCCTCGCTGCGGGCACCATCCCGGTCGTCTCCTTCTGGGCCGAGCATCGAGCGACCCAGCGCCTCAAGGCCGACCACCCGGCCGAGTTCAGGACCCCCGAAACGGTCCGAGTGTCATAGTGCCGGCGAAGACAGCGTTCGTGCTCGGCGGCGGTGGCCTGCTCGGCGCCGTCGAGGTGGGCATGCTGCGGGCGCTCCTCGAGCGTGGCATCACCCCCGACCTGGTGCTCGGCACCAGCATCGGCGCGATCAACGGCGCCATGCTCGCCCACGACCCCACCCTCGAGGTCGTCGAGCGGATGACGTCGCTGTGGCGGGCCTCGACGCTGGCCCGCGAGATCTACGGGACCTCACCGCTGCGCACCGTGCGCCGAGCCGTCAGCTCCGGCACCCACGTCTACGACTCCGCCCCCATCAAGCAACTGATGCGCGACGAGCTGGGCGACGCCCACTTCAGCGACCTGAAGGTGCCGTTCCAGGTCTGCGCCGCCAGCATCGAGCGCTCCGCCGAGCACTGGTTCTCCGAGGGCCCCGTGGTCGAGGCCGTGGTGGCGAGCGCGGCGGTCCCGGGCCTGCTGCCCCCGGCGAAGGTGGGCGACGAACACTTCCTCGACGGCGGCATCGTCAACTCGATCCCGGTCGGCCGGGCGGCGGCGCTCGGCGCGACGCGGATCTTCGTGCTGCAGGTGGGCCGGATCGATCGTCCGCTCACGGTGCCGAGCAAGCCGTGGGAGGTGGCGCGGGTCTCCTTCGAGATCGCACGGCGCCACCGTTTCGTACGCGAGATGGCTGAGCTGCCCGACGACGTCGAGGCGCACGTACTGCCCACGGCCGGTACGTCGTCACGTGACGACTCGCTCATGGCCCACCGCGACTTCGCGGGCGTGGAGGACAAGATCGAGGCGACCTACCTGGCCTCGCTCATCCACCTGGACCGGTTGGGGATCGGCACCCGACCCTGACGCCTCACCAGCTCAAACGAGCTGATGAGGGCGTCAGTGACCGGTGCCGTCCTTGCCGAACTGTTGGTCAGATGCGGCCGTTGTTGCCCCGGCCGCCGTCCGCCTCGTCCTGAGCGGTGATGTCCTCGAGGTCCTCGACGGCCTCGGCAGAGCGCGGAGCCACCTCCTGGGGGCCCGCGGGGACGTCGACCACGTCGGCCGGGTCGTCGGGCGTGGTCACTGCGTGCGGGGTGTCGGTGGCATCCGACAGGGCCTCAGCGGGGTCAGCGCCTGCTGCGTCGTCAGCGGGGCGCGCCGACGCGGGGCGCGGTGCCGGCGGCGTGGGCGAGGTGGCGCTCTGCCACTTGGCGGCCTCGCGGCTGTCGCTGAACTTCTTCGCGACCACGCCGACGACGGCGAGCAGGCCGGAGAAGAGCAGGATCTTGCGCAACTTGCCGCCCTTCTTCTTGGCGGGCTGCTCCTTGAGCGCGGCAGCGTGCTCCTCGGCGAAGTGCTGGGTGCTCTCGGCCGCGTGGGCGGCGACGTCGAGCGCGTGCGCGAGCGCACCGGTTGCGGCAACCCTGCCCTGGGCCACCAGCGGAGCGGCGGCGACCTTGCCCTTGGTGATCTTCTCACCGGCGGCGACCTTGCCCTGGGCGATCAGCGGGGCGGCCTGGTGGACCCCCTCCTGGGCGCGCTCGACGGCGTGGTCGAACGCGGCTTCGACCTGCGGGAGCACCTGGTCGGCGACCTCCGTTGCCTTCTCGATCAGATTCTTCTGCTTGCGCACACCCATGGTCATTCCCTTCGTGAGGTTTGGTCCTCCATCTCACCATGCAGGGCAAACCGACTGCCAGAGTCGGCCCGCCCCCCGGCGGTGCACTCACCATGCCCACTACGGGCCCGGTTCATGCATGGTGGGCCCAGAGAGGGTGACCAGAGAGGGTGACCAGACAGGGTGACTGCGCAGGGCGCGCCCGGGTGCGTGGGAGGATCGGGGCATCCGTGTCCAACCGATCGAGAGGCGACCTCCATGGGCGACCTGCAGGCAACCCTGAAGACCAACAAGGGCGACATCGTCATCAACCTGTTCCCGAACCACGCTCCCGAGACGGTCGACAACTTCGTCGGTCTCGCCGAGGGCACCAAGGAGTACAAGGACGACGCCGGTCGCTCCGGCGTGAAGTACTACGACGGCCTCGGCTTCCACCGCGTCATCGCCGGCTTCATGCTCCAGGGCGGCTGCCCGCTGGGCACCGGCACCGGCGGCCCCGGCTACACCTTCAAGGACGAGCCGCACCCCGAGCTCGTCTTCGACAAGCCGTACCTGCTCGCCATGGCCAACGCCGGCCCCGGCACCAACGGCTCGCAGTTCTTCGTCACGACGGCCCCGACCACGTGGCTGAACTTCAAGCACACCATCTTCGGTGAGGTCGCCGACCAGGCCTCGCGCGACGTCGTCGACGCGATCGACAAGGTCAAGACTGACGGCCGTGACAAGCCGCTCGAGCCGGTCGTCATCGAGTCCGTCGAGATCACCCGCTGATCCACCCCGAGGGCTTCGAGGAGACCTTGCGTTGAACGATCCCACCTCCGACGACCGTTCCGGTCGGTCGCAGCCCTCGGACAAGCCTGACTCGCCGTCCGGAGTGCCGCAGTGCTACCGGCACTCCGGACGCGAGACATACATCAAGTGTCAGCGGTGCGAGCGGCCGATCTGCCCTGACTGCATGCGCGACGCCTCCGTGGGCTTCCAGTGCCCCGACTGCGTCGCGCGGGGCGCCAAGGAGACCCGCAGCGGTCAGAACGCGTACGGGGGCAAGCGCTCCGCCGACCCGCGGCTGACCACCTTCGTCCTGATCGGGCTCAACGCCCTGGTCTGGTTGGCGATCACCCTCACCGGCGGGCGGTCGTCGGCGTTGGCCGAGAAGTTGATGCTCAGCCCCGCGGGGCGCTGCGTCGCCGACGACGGTGCGGGCTGGTTCCCCGGGGTCGACACGGCTGCCCTCTGTGCGACCGTGCCCGACGCCGTGTGGGCGAGCAGCGTCGCCGACGGCGCCTGGTGGCAGGTGCTGACCAGCGGCTTCACCCACCTCGAGATCATCCACATCGCCCTCAACATGATCGGGCTGTGGTTCGTCGGCCCAGTGATCGAACAGGCCATCGGGCGGATCCGCTTCCTGGGGGTCTACTTCCTCTCGCTCTTCGCCGGAAGCGCCTCCGTGCTCTGGCTGGCCGACCCGCAGAGCTCGACCCTGGGGGCGTCGGGGGCGCTGTGGGGTCTGATCGGCGCGATGCTGCTGCTCGCGTGGCGGGTGGGGGGCAACGTACGCCAGTTGCTGATCCTGCTGGCCGTGAACGCAGTCTTCACCTTCACCTTCCCCGGGATCTCCTGGCAGGGGCACTTCGGCGGGCTGGCCGGGGGACTCCTCGCCGTCGCCGTGGTGATCTACGCGCCCAAGGGGCCGCACCGCTCGCGCTGGCAGGTGGTGGGCTTCGTCGGTCTCGGCGTCCTGATCGCCGTGGCCCTCGCGGTACGCACGCTGATCCTGGTCGGCTGAGGCCCTCCGAAACCTGACCGCTCTCCACTCGTCGTCATCCACAGACGGGGGATAACCTGTGGATAACTACAGCCTTGTAATTCATCCCCAGCCTTCTCCCCAGCTGTGGAGACGGCACGCGGTGCAGAGCCATGCCTGTGGACAACTCGCGGCACCGCACATGACGAAGGCCGCCTCCCCGAGGGGAAGGCGGCCTTCGTCGTACGTCTCAGTGGCAGGTGAGGCTGCTGCTCACTCCCAGCGGGTGGCGAAGGAGAAACCGACGGCCATGAAGCCGATGCCGACCACGAGGTTGTAGTTGCCGAGGTCGTTGAAGACCCAGAGCGACTCCAGGTCGTTGGCGAAGACGTAGAAGACACAGATCCAGAGCAGGCCGATGAGGAAGCAACCGAGCATCCCGACCACCACGCCCCGACCGCGGCCCAGAGGCGTCGAGGGGTGTGCGGCGATGCTGAGGCCGACCATCAGCAGCCCGAAGCCGATGAGGTAATTCCACTTGGCCAGGTCCGCGATGAACTTGGGTCCTGACGCCTCCTCGACCGGGAAGGCCGACGGGTCGGGACGCACGCCCGCGTAGTAGTAGGCGATCCAAGCGATGCCGAGCACCACCAGGAGCAAGGCGATGATGAACCGGATCGAGAAGATACGGGCACGGTCTTCGACCAGCGATCCGTTCTTGGCCTTGGACACGTGGGTCCTCCTCGTGGAGTGTGTGAGACGTCGCGCATTGGTGCGCTCGGCTAGCGTAGTCGTCGTGACGCAGTCTTCCCACGCATCCCCCCGGCGCCGTGTCTGGCGCATCGGGACGCCCGTGGTGTTCCTGCTCAGCGGCGCCCTCTTCATGGTCAGCGCACAGAACAGTGAGGGCACCGACCTGCGTCCCTCCCGCTACACCGACATCGCCTCGATCGTGGAGGCGGAGTCGGAGGAGCTGAACGTGCTCAACGCCCGCGCCGCCGCTCTCGATGCCGAGGTCGCCGCTCTCTCCGCCGACATCGGTGACCGTCAGGTCAACCGCTACAACCGACGGATCGCCCGCCTCGAGGACCCGGCCGGCATGACGCCCGTCTCCGGCGCCGGCGTCACCGTCACGCTCACCGATGCCTCCGAGGAGCTGCTCAACGAGGCCACGACCTCGGAGGAGCTCAACCAGATGGTCGTGCACCAGCAGGACATCCAGGCCGTGGTCAACGCGATGTGGCGCGGCGGCGCCGACGCCGTCACCATCCAGGGCCAGCGGGTCATCTCCACCACCGGCATCAAGTGCAGCGGCAACACCGTGCAGCTGCAGGGCCAGCCCTACTCGCCTCCGTACGTCATCACCGCCGTCGGCGACCAGCTCGCGATCTTCGACGAGATCCAGCGCGACGACTACCTCAACGTCTACCGCACCGCCGCGGCCGACCCCTCGGTGGCCGTCGGCTGGCAGTTGGGGCTCGAGGAGTTCGTCACCGCTCCCGCGTACGACGGCGTCCCCAACCTGTCGTACGCGGTGCCGCTTCCGTCCTGAGCGTCGTCCGTCGGACCTCTAGTCCTGGCCCGGCGGACCGTCGCCCGAGGGCCCGCGCCCGGACGTGCCCGGTGTGCCCGGTGTGCCCGGAGTACCCGGAGTCGTGGGAGTGCCCGGCGCGGGAGACTCGCTCGCCGCTGGCGCCTCGTAGCTCGACACCTGGATGGTGACCGTGCTCTCCGAGGGGGCGTCGCGGCCGGCCTGCGGGCTCTGGCGGATCACCGTGCCCTTGGGCTCGGTGGTGTCACTCGACGGCACCACGTCGACCTCGAAGCCGGCCTTGTTGAGTGCCTCGATGGCCTTGTCCTCCATCATCCCGACGACATCGGGGATGCTCTCCGGACCGTCGGAGACGACGAGGGTGACGACCGTGTTCTCGGGGACCTCCTTGCTGGTCACCGGATCGGTCTTGATCACCTGGTCCTTGGGCTCGTCGGACTCCGCGACTCTCTTGCGGAACCTGAGGTTGCGGTCCTCGAGCAGATCACGGGCGGTCTCCAGGTCGAGGCCGACCAGGAAGGGCACCTCGACCAACGGCGCCCCCGTGGAGACCACCAGGTTGATCGTCGTGCCCGGATCGACGTAGACGTCGTTGGGTTCGTACCGGATCACCGTGTCGGCCGCCGAGTCGTTGGAGGCTTCGTAGTCGACCCGACCCACCTTGAGCTCGGCGGCACCGATCTCGCTGCGGGCCTCGCTCTCGGTCAGTCCGATCAGGCTGGGCACCCGCACCGTGTCGTCGGCCGCCTCGAACATGCGGGGGAGGAGGAAGACCGCAGCGGTCACGAGCACCAGGACGAGACCGAGGACGACGAAGAGCAGGCCGTTGCGGTTCCGGTGGTCGTCCCGGGCCGCCGGGCGGGGGTTGGTCGCTGGCCCGGAGGAGACGATGGGACTGGCGACGGCCGGGGCGACCGCGGTCTGCGAGGTGGCCGGCGGCTGGGGGGTGGGGGCGGCGAAGACGGCTTGTCCCGCGAGGTGGCGCTCGATGTCCTGGCGCATCGCGGCGGCGCTCTGGTAGCGGTCCTCGACCCGCTTGGCCAGGGCCTTGAGGACGATCGCGTCGATCTCCGGCGGCAGGTCCTCGTCGTGCTCCGACGGGGGGACGACCGGTTCGCGCACGTGCTGGTAGGCCACCGAGACCGGGCTGTCGCCGACGAACGGCGGACGGCCGGTGAGCAGCTCGTAGAGCAGGCAGCCGGTGGAGTAGACGTCGGAGCGTGAGTCCACGGTCTCGCCGCGGGCCTGCTCGGGGGAGAGGTACTGGGCGGTGCCGACGACGGCTGCCGTCTGGGTCATCGTGCTGGAGGCGTCGGAGACGGCTCGGGCGATGCCGAAGTCCATGACCTTCACGTCACCCGAAGGGGTGAGCATGACGTTGGCCGGCTTGATGTCGCGGTGGATGATCCCGCTGCGGTGGCTGTAGTCCAGGGCCGCCAGCACGCCACTGGTGATCTCCAGGGCGCGCTCGGGCAGGATCTTGCGCCCTTCGCGCAGCACGTCACGCAGGGTGCGGCCGGCGACGTACTCCATGACGATGTAGGGCTGGGCGACGCCGCCCTCGCTGTCGTTCCACTCCTCGCCCGTGTCGTAGACCGACACGATGGAGGGGTGGTTGAGGGAGGCCGACGACTGGGCCTCGCGCCGGAACCGAGCCTGGAAGGTTGCATCGGTGGCGAGGTCCGTACGGAGTCGCTTGACTGCCACCGTGCGGCCCAGGCGGGTGTCGACCCCCTTGCGTACCTCGGCCATGCCGCCACGCCCCAGCATCTCGCCGAGTTCGTAGCGACCGCCGACCGTCGTCGGCTCGGACATGCTCATCTCAGGCCTTTCACAGCGGTGACCGCAGGGAGGGAGCCTCGGCAGCCGCGGGCGGCGGCGTCGGGTCCGTGGTCTCGGTGGGGGTGGGGGTTGGCGCCGGCTCGGCGGTGGGGGTCGGCGTCGGGGTCGGCTCCGGCTCCGGCTCGGGTTCGGGCTCCGGGGTGGGCGTCGGGGTCGGTTCCGGCTCCGGCTCCTCGGCGGGCGGCTCGCCCCAGAAGGAGACCGTGACCCGCTCGCCGGGCTCGAGGCTGCCGGACGGGTTGACCCCGGTCACCTCGCCCGGGGTCTCGTCGCCCGGGTTGGTCTGCTCGTCGCGTGCGACGCGCAGGCCCAGCTCACGCAGCGCGCTTCGTACGGTGCCGAAGTCCTCGCCGATGTAGTCGTCCGGGTCGACGTCGATCGACTCCGGCTCCTCGGACTCCTCCGGAGTGGGGGAGGCACTGTTGGTCGTCTCGGGGGGAGCGACCGGGTCATCGCGGTTGGCCTGCCACCACAGGAAGACCCCGGCAAGCAGCGCGAGCAGGACCACGATGGTGATGAGGAGAGCGGTGTTGCTGACCTTGTCGCCGCGGTGCTCCTCCTCCACTCGCCGGTTCGTGCCCGTGGGGTCGGCGGGATCGACGGGGATCGGCACCCCGGCAGTGACGGGGACGACCTGGGTGACCGGCTCGGGAGCGGTGGGTGGGATGACGGCGGTGGCCTCGGTGGGCGCGAGCCCTGCGGCCGGGAGTCCGATGGCGTGGGTGGCAGGGTCGCGCAGCGCGGCCGCAAAGGCCGAACCGTCGACGAACCGCTCCTCCGGGTCCTTGGCCAGGCCCCGTCGTACGACGGCCGCGAGGTCGGCGGGCACCGAGGTCGGGAGGTCCGGGATCGGGCTGCGCAGGTGGGCCAGCGCCGTCGCGACCGGAGACTCCGCCTCGAAGGGCCGGCGGCCGGTCAGGCACTCGAAGGCCACGACGGCCAGCGAGTAGACGTCGGAGGCTGCGGTGGCGCGACCGCCCTCGGCCTGCTCGGGGGAGAGGTACTGCGGGGTGCCCATGACCTGACCGGTCTGGGTCAGGGCCACGGCCTCGGCGGCGCGCGCGATCCCGAAGTCGGTCACCTTGATCTGGCGCTCCGGGGTGACCAGGAGGTTGGCGGGCTTGATGTCGCGGTGCACGATGCCGGCACGGTGGGCCACGCCCAGCGCGTCACCGACCTGGGCCAGCAGGTCGCGCACGGCGCCCGGGTCCATCGGCGCACTGGGGCGGATCAGGTTGGACAGCGGCTGTCCGTCCACCAGCTCCATCACCAGGAACGGTCGCAGCGGACCGCCGTCGCTCACGGCTGACTCGCCCACGTCGTAGACCGCGGCGATGCCGGGGTGGGTGAGGGCGGCGGCGTGCCGGGCCTCGGACTCGAACCGGCTGCGGAACTGTGCGTCGCCCGAGTACTCGGTCTTGAGCAGCTTGACGGCGACCGTACGGCCCAGCGCGGTGTCTTCTGCTCGCCAGACCTCGCCCATGCCCCCGGTCGCGATGCGGGAGACCAGGACGTACCTGCCGTCGGGGCCCACACTGCCGTGCTCGGTCGTGCTGTCGCTGCTCATCGCGAGATCACCGCTTCCATCACTGCTTTGGCTATGGGCCCGCCGAGTCGGCCACCGGCGACTTCACCACGTGGGATGTCGGCACTCTGGATCATGACTGCCACGGCGACCTCAGGGTTGTCGGCCGGGGCGAAGGAGACGAACCATGCGTACGGTGGCACGTCGTCGACCCCGCTCTGGGCGGTGCCGGTCTTGCCGGCGACCTTGACGCCGGGGATCGCGGCAGGCCGGGCGGTTCCGTTGTCGACCGTGGAGACCAGCAGGTCGGTGAGCTCACGGGCGGTGCTCGCCGAGACGGCCTGGCTGAACTGCTCGGGGTCGGTCTTGTCGAGGACGGCGAGCGACGGCGTACGCAGCTCGTCGACGAGGTACGGCTTCATCACCTGACCACCGTTGGCGATACCGGCGGCGACCATCGCCATCTGCAGCGGCGTCGAGGCGACCTCGAACTGGCCGATGCCGGACTGGCCGGTCTGGGCGGACCCCATCCCCTCGGGGAAGACCGACGTCGCCTGCGGGATGTCCTCGAGGTAGGTCTGGTTGAAGCCGAAGCGCTCAGCGCGTTCGAGCATCTCCTCCGCCCCCACCTCGACCGCCAGCGCGGAGAACGTGGTGTTGCAGGAGTTCTCCATGGCCTGGCGGAAGGAGACCCGATTGCCGCCGCAGTCGCGACCCTCGTTGGTGATCAGACCACCGGGGCCCGAGGTGCCGGGGAGCCGGTACGAGTTGCCGCCGGGGACGCGGGAGTCGGCGTTGTAGCCCTCGGACTCCATCGCAGCCGCCGCCGTGACCAGCTTGAAGACCGAGCCGGGGGGCAGTCGCATGCCCATCGCCCGGTTGATCAGGGGCTGGGACTTGTCGGCCTCGAGCTTCTCCTGGGCGGCGATGACCTCACCGAAGCGGTGGCTGGCCAGCTGGTTCACGTCGTACGTCGGCAGTGAGACCGAGGCCAGGATCTTGCCGGAGGCCGGCTCGATGGCCACCACGGCACCCTTGACGTCACCGGGGAGGGCACTGAGCCCGTCGAACGCCGCCTTCTGGGCCGCGTGGTTGACGGTGAGCTGCACAGCGCCGCCCTTGGGCGACTTGTTGCTGAGCAGGTCGATGACCCTGTTCACGAAGAGGCGCGAGTCCTGACCGGCGAGGAGATCGTTCTGCGTCTTCTCCAACTGGGTCTGACCGAAGTAGTTGAAGCGGCCGGTCAGGTGGGCGTACAGCCGCGGGAAGGGGTACTCGCGCTGGAACTTGTACTGGTCGTCGGCAGGCACCGACTCGGCCACCGGACGTCGCCCGACCATGATCGCGCCGCGTTCGCGGGAGAACGTGTCAGCGATGACTCGCTGGTTGTGGGGGCTGTCGGCGAGCTCGCCGGCTTTGAAGACCTGCAGCCAGGTCACGTTGACCAGCAGCATCAGGAAGAGCGCCAGGCAGAAGAGCGCGATCATGCGGATCGGTTTGTTCATCGCAGTCGCACCACCTGGGTGGTCTCGTTCTCGCCCTCGGCGTCGTCCGGGGTCCACTCGGGCAGGGGCTTGCGGGCGTGGTCGGAGACCCGCGCGATCAGGGCGATGATCACCCAGTTGGCGATCAACGACGAGCCCCCGTAGGAGATGAAGGGTGTGGTCAGGCCGGTCAGCGGGATGAGGGCGGTGACTCCGCCGATCACCACGAAGGTCTGCAGGGCGATGACCGAGCCGAGGCCGACGGCGAGCAGCTTGCCGAAGCCGTCGCGACAGATCAGGGCCGTGCGCAGGGCGCGCTCGACGATGAGGCCGTAGCAGACGAGGACGGCCATCACCGCTGTCAGACCGAGTTCCTCGCCGATCGCGGCCATGATGAAGTCGGACTCCACGACCGGGATCCGCCAGGGACTGCCCTCACCGAAGCCGCGACCGATCAGGCCACCCCAGGCCATCCCGAAGAGGCCCTCGACCAACTGTCGGCTGTCGGGTGTGCCGTCGATGTAGGCCATCGGGTCGCGCCAGATCTTGACCCGCACCTGGACGTGGTTGAAGGAGAAGTAGGCCAGCGTCGCCCCCGCGGCGAAGAGTGCGCCACCGACGACCAGCCAGCCGGGTCGCTCGGTCGCGACGTAGAGCAGGACCAGGAAGAGGCCGAAGAAGAGCAGCGCCGAGCCGAGGTCACGTTGCGCGGCCAGGATGCCGAGGCTGAGCAACCAGATCAACATGATCGGGCCCAGGTCCCGACCGCGCGGCAGGTCGAGGAAGAGCACCCGGCGGCCAGCCAGCGCCAGCGCGTCGCGGTGGCGGACCAGGTAGCCGGCGAACGCCACGACGAGCAGGACCTTGGCGACCTCGCCGGGCTGGAAGGTCATCCCGCCGATCTTGATCCAGATCTGGGCGCCGGAGGACCGGAAGCCGAGTCCGGGGACCATGGGCAGCAGCAGGAGGACGACGGCAGCGAGGGCCGAGGTGTAGGTGAAGCGTTGCAGCAGGCGGTGGTCGCGCACGAGGAAGAGCGTGCCGATGAAGAGGATCACGCCCAACGTCATCCAGATCAGCTGCTGCTGGGCGGAGCCGCCGGTGTCGTTGCCCTTGGCGAGGTCGATGCGGTGGATGACGGCGAGTCCGAGCCCGTTGAGCGCTGCCACCAAGGGCAGCAGGACGGGGTCGGCGTACGGGGCGAGCATGCGCAGCGCCACGTGCGCAGCGAGCACGAGGAGCGCCAGCCAACCGCCGTAGCCGACGATGTTGACGGGCACCTCGCCCTGCACGCCGAGGCCGACGGCAGCGTACGCCCCGACTCCCACGGCGAGGGCGATCACCAGCAGGAAGAGCTCAGCTCCGCGCCGGCTGCGGTGCACGAAATCCATCAGTGCACCGGGCTGGTTGGTGGAAGGCATGGTCGTCAGCTCACCCGCCGAACTGCTGGGCAGCCAGGTTGTCGAGTGCGGCGCGCGCTTCGTTCAGGGAGGCGGCCTCGATGCCGTCGCGGACCTGGGTGGCGTCGTACTCGGAGAGGTGGTCGAGCGAGACGTCGCTGACCTCGTACGGGTGGGAGAGCTCGAAACCGCCGGGCAGCGTCGCATTGACCCCGCGGAAGATGGTGACGGCGCCCTGGTGGTCGCTCACGTAGAACTGCTGCTGACTCCACGACCATGCCGCGGCCGCGGCCAGCCAGGCCAGGCCGGCGAGGGTCAGCAGGATCAGGAAGTGGCGCAGCCACGCGAAGCGCAACGGCGGCTGGGGGGCGTAACGGGCGGCCTCGGGGTCCACCGGAGGCTTGGGCCCGGGGGTCGTGGTGCCTGAGGAAGTGGTGCCGGAGGACGACTCCGTGGCGCGGGGCCGGATCGTCGTGTCGGTGGCACCGGCCCCGGCACCCGCGACCCGGGGGAGGTCGGCGGCGGCGCCGACGAGCATCGGGACGAGACCTTCGGGCAGCTCGGCGTCGATGGCCACGACGTCGGCGACGACGCAGGTGACGTTGTCGGTGCTGCCGGCCTCGAGGCTCTCCCGGACCATCTCGACGACCACGTAGTCGGGGGTGCCGTCGCCCAGGATCGCGGCCAACCGCTCGTCGTCGAGCACGCCCGAGGCGCCGTCGCTGCAGAAGAGCAGTCGGTCACCCGCTGCGAGGGGGATGGAGAAGAGGTCGGCCTCGGGGTCGCGTACGCCGTCGAGGGCCTTGAGGATCAGGTTGCGATGGGGGTGGACGCGGGCCTCGGCGTCGGTGATTCGTCCCTCGTCGACCAGACCCTGCACGAGCGTGTGGTCGTGGGTGAGCTGGGTGAGCTCGCCGTCGCGCAGCAGGTAGGCGCGGCTGTCGCCGACGTGGCCGATGGCCAACTGGGTGCCGTTGAAGAGGCCGACGACGGCGGTGGTGCTCGTGCCGTTGAGGGTGTCGTCCTCGTCGGCGAGCTCGGCGATCCGGTCGTGGGCGCGGTGCAGAGCCCCGGCGATCCGGGCCTCGGGGTCCTCCGTGGAGGCCTCGTCGAGGCGACGCAGGACCTGGACCGCGGTGCTGGAGGCGATGTCGCCGCGGGCGGCGCCGCCCACGCCGTCGCAGACGGTCAGGAGCCACGGGCCCGCGTAGCCGGAGTCCTGGTTGTCCTTGCGCACCCGGCCCACGTCGGAGAGCGCGGACCAGTGCAGCTTGAGCGCGTCGGTGGGGGCGCCCGTGGGTGCGTCAGTGATGGGGCGGGGCACCACAGGGCGGATGACCGTGTCGGGTCCGAGCTCGCTCATCTGCGTCCTACTTCCGGAGCTCGAGGACGGTCTTGCCGATGCGCACCTGGCTGCCGACGGTCACCGAGAGCGGCTCGGTCAGGCGGTTGGCGCCCACGTAGGTGCCGTTGGTCGAGCCGAGGTCCTCGACGTACCACTCGTCACCGGAGGCCGCGATGCGGGCGTGACGGGTGGAGACGTAGTCGTCGTCGAGGCGGATGGCCGCGTCGGGACCACGTCCGATGAGGACCGGGATGTCGCCGAGCTCGGCGCGGTCACCGCTGTTGGCGCCCTCGACGACGATGACGTGGGTGGGCGCCCCGCGGCGCCTGGGCGCCTTGGCGACCTTGTTCTGCTTGCGGGCCCCGCGGGGAGCCCGGGAGTCGGGAAGACGGGCGCCGAACATGTCGGTGCGGATCACCGAGAGCGCAGCGAGGACGAAGATCCACAGCACCGCCAGGTAGGCGAAGCGGATGAGGAAGAGGGTCAGCTCGGACACTGATCAGTCCCTTCCGGCGGCGGGTTCGAGGCGGAGCCTGATCTCGGTGCTGCCGATCTTGACGACCGAACCGTTGCGGAGCGTGGCGTGGTCGATCTGCTGACCGTCGACGAGCATGCCGTTGGTGGAGCCGAGGTCGCGCACGGCGACCCGCGGGCCGCCTGAGGTCTCGTGGCACTCGAACTCGACGTGGCGGCGGCTGACACCGGGGTCGTTGATCCGGATGTCGGACTCGGTGCCGCGGCCGATCACGAGGCCGGGCGCCATCAGGGGGTGCTTGGTGCCGTTGATGTCGAGGAAGACCTGGGGCGCGCGGGCCCGGGCGCGGTGGCCGTCGCCGGTCACGCTCGCCCGCGACCGGCTGCGGACGCGCATCTGGCCGGTGGGCAGGTCGCCGGCACCCTCGAAGTGGATCTCGACGTCGCCGGGGAAGACATAGCCCTGGGCGTCGGCGTGGTCCTCGAGCTGCTCGGTGAGGTCGCGGACCATGGCACTGCCGCCGGAGGTGAGGCGCTCGAGGTCGGCCTCGGAGAGCTCGACGTGGAACTCGTTGGGCACCAGGCGCCGGTCACGGCTGAGGATCTGGGCGTTGTTGTCGATCTCGCGCTGCAGAGCGGCCGAGACCTCGACGGGCTGTACGGCGCTGCGGAAGGCGCGCGCAAAGGCACCGGAGACGAGACTCTCCAGGCGCTGCTCAAAGCGTTGCAGGGCGCCCACGCGACCTCCTTCTCCTGTGTCGTGCCTCGACGGACAGACCGCCAGGGTTCTGCGATGGTATCCGGGGCCGGTGACGATGGCCCGTTCCCGCGGCGTCGTGGGCTCTGTCGGTCCGCGCACGCCGCCAGTGGATCGTAGTTGGCACCCCTCCCGGGTTTGGGAAGTCGGTCAGGCGTGGGATATGTTTCGACCTGCTTCAAGCGCGAGTGGCGGAATTGGCAGACGCGCACGGTTCAGGTCCGTGTGTCCGAAAGGATGTGGGGGTTCAAGTCCCCCCTCGCGCACAACAACCCCAGGTCTTCGGACTTGGGGTTCTGTGTTTTCAAGGCGCACGTCAATCGACAACGGCGTACGGTCATCGTGGGGCTCGCTTCAGTTCAGCTCCTACCGTCGCCGGTGGAACCTGAGGTTTCCGTTGGTCAACGTGGTCATGTCGTAGCCGGGGTCGTGGGCTCGGTGGTGACAGGGCGCGGCGTTGGGCCTTGGTGAAGAGCCGTTGTCCGCGACCGAGGTCCAGGATCTCGGAGTCGCCACCCAACACGGCGGGGATGATCCGGGCCGTGCAGGCCAGTCGGGCCTGGGCGGCGGTGAGGGTGTCGAACCCGTCGCCCGGGGTGCCGTTGTCGATGGTCGCGACACCAAGATCCCTCTTCAAGTCCGCGAAGAGATCGTCACGGTCACGTTGGTGGCGTCACCGCCATGGATCGGGAGCCGCGACGGATCGAACGCCTCAAGGAGTTGACCAGAAACCTTATCGAACACACGTTCGCACGACAAGGATCACAATCGAGGTTGTGGAAAGTGACGTCGAGGATCAAGCGTTCAGTGCCGCGAAGCCCTCGAAGACCATGTAGGCGGGCCAGAAGATGCCCTGGAAGGCCGCGTACGCGTACTCCGGGAATCGGTCGGCCTGTTGCCCGAAGTAGAACCACGCCCCGAAGACTCCGAGGCCATAGATCGCGCCGCCACCGGCAGCACTCGCACGGTCAGCCATGGCTGCCACCTCCCCTTGGGACGACCGTACACCCGGTCCAGGACCAGGGGCAGACCCTCAGCGGATCAGGTGGCCATGCCGCTGGCGTCGGGCTTCTCGGGCATGCCGAAACGCAAGACCTCGGCGAGCGGGCGACGCGCTGAACGCGCCACCCGGTAACCCTCGGCGGGGTGGCCGGCGGCGACCAGCATCAGGATGTTCTCGTGGTCGGGGATGCCAGCGGCGGCACGCATCTTCGCCGATGCCTGCTGGGAGCGCGACCAGTTCAACGGCACCGCGCCCAGGCCCAGGCCGTGGAGGGCCAGGAGCAGGTTCTGGGAGAAGAGCCCGCCGTCGATGTACCCCTGGTTGCGCTCGTGGGGCCCTTCGAAGGCACGGATGTCGTAGGTGAGGACGAAGACGCCGGGGATCCGGTCGGCGAAGCCGCCCGAGCCACTGTGCAGCGGCAGGACCCGGGCGAGGTCCTCGGCAGAGTCGAACCAGTAGGCGCGCCATCCTTGCCGGTTGCAGACCGAGGGCGCCGACATGGCGACCCGGACTGCTTCCTCGATCATCTCCCTGGCGACGGGGGTCGGCGCGAAGTCGCGGATGCTGCGCCGCGAGGTGATGAAGTGCGCCATGGTCTCGGCGTCCAGCGGGTTGGTCGGCAGCGAGTCCCCGCGCGGGGCGACTGCCTCGTCGCGCTCTCCACGCTCGTTCCAGGCCTCTAACGCCGAGAGGACCGCGCGTGACTCGTGGGCGTACAACGCGTCGGGGTCGTGCTTGTCGTTGGCCAGCACCACGTCCAACCCCTTGAGGGCCTGGGCGCCGAACGGGCGTCGCGGCTCAGGCAGGGAGAAGCCCTTCTCCACGCGGTGGTAGAGCCGGGTGGCGGCCGCGTCCAGCTTCATGCCGCGCAGTCGGGCCAGCTTCCCGTGGCCGCCCGTGGGCATCGAGTGCTGGACGATGCGCTCGACGTCGATCGCCATCTCCTGCTGCAGCGCGGCCCGGAGTCGCGCCTCCCTGGCCTCGCGCGGGGTGCGCTTCGGTGGGTCTTGGGGTGCGGTCTTGCCGGTCCTGGCGGTCTTGGAAGGCGCGGCCTTGCGGAGCTTACGCGCGACTCGTTCTAGCACCCTCGGATAGTAGCGACCGAAGAGCGGTTCTTCGACCTCGGCGAGGCGTTGCTCGACCTTTCAATCTTCTGCGGGTGTGGGAGCCGGACGCAGCGAGGGGCGGATCGTGCGCCTGACCCACGTACGTCAGCGCGTACGGTCGACGCGCCCCTCGTCCCACACCGGCTCGGGGGTCTCGCGTACGACCCCGTCGGCGCCGAAGACGAGGAACCTGTCGAACGTCTTCGCGAACCACCGGTCGTGGGTCACCGCCAGGACCGTGCCCTCGTACGCCTCCAGTGCCGCCTGCAAGGCCTCGGCCGACTCGAGGTCGAGGTTGTCGGTGGGCTCGTCGAGCAGCAGCGAGGTGGCACCTCCGAGCTCGAGCCGGAGGATCTGCAGTCGCGCCTTCTGCCCGCCGGAGAGGCGCTCGTACGTGATCTCGGCCTGTTGCTCCATCTCGTAGCGGCGCAGCGACGACATCGCCGGGCCGCGCTGCAGTGAGTGCTCCGACCAGAGGATGTCGAGCAGGGTGCGGCCGTCGAGCTCGGGGTAGGCGTGGGTCTGGGCGAAGTGGCCCGGCACGACGCGGGCGCCGAGCTTCCACGCGCCTTCGTGGGCGACGTCGCCGCCGGCGAGCAGCCGCAGGAAGTGCGACTTGCCGGACCCGTTGGAGCCAAGCACGGCGACCCGCTCACCCATGAAGACCTCCAGGTCGAAGGGCTTCATCAGGCCGGTGAGCTCGAGCTGGGTCACGGTGATCGCGCGCAGGCCGGTGCGTCCGCCCTTGAGCCGCATCGTGATGTCCTGCTCACGCGGCGGCTCCGGGGGCGGACCGACCTCCTCGAACTTCTTCAGCCGGGTCTGGGCGGCGGCGTAGCGCGATGCCATCGCGTGGCTCACCGACGCCGCCTGCTGCAGGCTCACGACCAACTTCTTGAGCCGGGCGTGCTGCTCGTCCCAGCGGCGCCGCAGCTCGTCGAACCGCACGAACCGCTGCTTGCGCGCTTCGTGGAAGGTGGCGAAGCCGCCACCGTGGACCCACACGTCCGCTCCGGCGGGCGAGGGCTCCACGGAGAGGATCTTGTCTGCCGCCTCCGACAGCAGCTCCCGGTCGTGGGAGACCAGGAGGACCGTCTTGCGGGTCTGGCGCAGCTGCTCCTCGAGCCACCGCTTGCCGGGCACGTCGAGGTAGTTGTCCGGCTCGTCGAGCAGCAGCACCTCGGCCGGGCCGCGGAAGAGCGCCTCAAGGACGACCCGCTTCTGCTCACCGCCCGACAGGGTGACGGCGTCACGGTGCTGGGCAGTGTGGAACGCCATGCCCAGCGCCGCGGTCGTGCACATGTCCCAGGTGTTCTCGTAGTCGTACCCGTCGGCTTCGGCCCAGTCGGAGAGCGCTTGCGCGTACTGCATCTGGGTGGGCTCGTCGTCGTTCTCCATCAGCGCCAGCTCGGCGGCGTCGACGGCCCGGGCCGTCTGCTGGATCCTTGGTGGGGCCACCGACACCAGCAGGTCCCGCACGCTGGAGCCGTCCCGCACAGTGCCGACGAACTGGGGCATCACCGCCAGGCCTCCGGAGACGGAGACGGTGCCGGAGTCGGGGGTCAGCGTGCCGTCGATGAGGCGGAGCAGCGTCGACTTGCCGGCGCCGTTGGGACCGACCAGGGCGACGACCGAGCCCTCGCCGACCCGGAAGGAGACGTCTCCGAGCAGGAGTCGCCCGTCGGGCAGGACGTACTCGAGGTGTGCGACGTCGACGTGACCCATGCGAGAAGCCTGTCACGCGTAACCGTGCCGTACGTCGGAGCGTGTGCGACGATCAGGATCCTCGTCTGACTGCGCGGTCAGACTCAGACATTCCCAGGGGGGAACAATGTCACCCGTCTCCAGGCACGCCCGGCGCAGTGCGGCAGCCGCAGCAGTCGGCGCCCTCGCGCTCAGCGGGCTCGTCGGCCTCAACGCCGCACCTGCCCAGGGCTTCGACCCGTCCTGCGATCCCCCCAGGCCAGTCCTGAAGACGCTGAAGGTCAGCCCCACCCGGGTCAACGTCAAGTCCGGTGAGCGCACCGTTGTCGTCTCCGGCACCACCTCGGGCCCGGCCCTGGGGTTGGTCTCCGTCACCGCCAACCCGGTCCGCGAGGGACACGACCGCTACGGCGAGACCGCGAAGACCAAGGGCAACAAGTTCAAGGTCACGATCTCCGTGCCGAAGGGCGCATCGAACGGAAGGCACAACCTCGGTGTCACGCTGACCTCCAAGGACGACCGCAGCGACTACTTCGGCAGGAAGCAGCTCATTGAGCGCGGGCTCCCGCACCGTTTCTACGCGGTGTCCGAGCCGGACCTCAAGGCTCCGAAGCTCACGCGCATCAGGTTGAGCGAGAAGAGTGTCAACACGACCAGGAAGACCGCGAAGGTCACCGTCACCGCGAAGGGGTTCGACCGGGGCGGTTCTGGGCTGGAAGGGGCGCGCGTCCTGATCGGGAGCAAGCACCTTTCCACTTACGTGGACCTGACCAGGAAGAAGAAGGGCGTGCTCACCGGCACCGCCATCATCCCGACGTGGGCGGGCAGGAAGACGGCCACCGTGCGCCACGCGAGCGTCAGGGACAAGGCGGGGAACTACACCTCCTACGGCAAGTACGTCAACACCAAGGAGCTCACGCGCCCACTCAAGCCCAGGCTGAAGGTCAGGTCGAAGACCGACACCGCGGATCCGGTCGTGAAGAGTGCCTGGAGCACCCCGAGCACCGTCAAGGTGGGTGAGCGTCAACGGGAGGTGGAGTTCGCCGTGAAGGTCGCCGACTCGCAGTCGGGCGTGGACTCGGTGAGCGTGGAGTTGCCGCTGAACATGGATCATGCCCCGTACTCGGACTACGAGACCTACCTGACCAAGAAGAAGGGCACGTGGCGCGGCACGACCACGATCCCCTGCGGCACGCTTCAGGGCACGTTCGACATCGAGGTCACCGCCCACGACCGGAGCGGTCGCTGGACCGTCACCAGGAAGGGCACCGTCACCTTCACGGAGTGACCACCTGACGTCGACCCAGAGGTACGCACCGCCGTGCGCCCGACGTACGCACTCACGCGGCGCCCACTCCCGACCCGGGGGGTGGGCGCCGCCTGGTCGTGCGGGCGCGTTGAATTCGTCGGATCCCATCCACGCAACTGGTTGAATCGAGTCATGACGTCGATCTTCGAATTCTCCGCCACGGCCATCAATGGCCAGCCCACCGAGCTGTCCACGTACGACGGTCAGGTCCTGCTCGTGGTCAACACCGCGTCGCACTGCGGTTTCACCCCGCAGTTCACGGGTCTGCAGCAACTCCAGGAGAACTACGGGGATCGCGGCTTCACCGTGCTCGGCTTCCCCTGTGACCAGTTCCGTCACCAGGAGCCGGGAGACGACGCCACCATCGCCGACTTCTGCACCGGCGCCTTTGGCGTCACCTTCCCGATGTTCTCCAAGATCGAGGTCAACGGCCCCGGCGCGCACCCCGTCTACTCCTGGTTGCGGGAGCAGAAGGGCGGCGTGCTCGGCAACAAGATCAAGTGGAACTTCACGAAGTTCCTGATCGGGCGCGACGGTCAGGTGATCAAGCGCTACGCCCCGACCACCAAGCCCGAGCAGATCGCCGGCGACATCGAAGCCGCCCTCGGCAACTGAGGGCCTGCCGCTGCGGGGGCCTCGACTCAGGCGCCGCCGAGGTCGAACTTGTGGCGCTGGTCCTGCGGCACGAGGTCGACGTACTCCTCGTTCTTGGCGATGAAGCGCTGGTAGAGCGCACAGTGCGGCAGCACGGCCAGGTCCCGCTCACGCGCCTCGTCGAGCGACTCCGTGGCGATCACCTTGGCCAGTCCGCGGCCGCCGAACTTCTCGAACACCTCGGTGTGCGTGAAGTCGATCGTCGACCCGTCCAGGGTGTACTCCGCGAAGCCGGCCAACTCGCCGGCCACGAAGAGCTCGTAACGGCTCTCCTGGGGGTTGTCGGAGACGGTGGTCGCTTCGTTCGCTTCGGTACTCATACGTTGACCGTAGGACGCTCGGCCCCAGGAGTCGAGCCGGCGCCCGGCGCGGAGGACGCGCTGGCACCCGGCTTGCGAGGCCACCAGAACTTGTCCCCGAGGGTGATCGCCAGAGCCGGGACCAGCACGGTGCGCACCACCAGGGTGTCGAGCAGGACACCCACGAAGATGATGATGCCCAGCTGTGCGAGCAGCACCAGCGGGAGCACACCGAGCACCGCGAAGACTGCCGCCAGCAGGATGCCGGCACTGGTGATGACACCGCCTGTCGCCCGCAACGCCCGCAGCATCCCGACGCGGTAGCCGTGGGTCGCGGCCTCTTCGCGGGCCCGGGTGACGAGGAAGATGTTGTAGTCGACCCCCAGCGCCACCAGGAAGAGGAACGCGAAGAGTGGCACCGACTGGTCGAGCGCGGGGAAGTCGAAGACGAACTTGAAGAGCCACCACGACAGACCCATCGCGGAGACGTACGTCGTGACGACGGTGGCGACCAGCAGCAGCGGCGCCACCACCGAACGCAGCAGGATCAGCAGCGCGCCCAGCACCAGGAGGACGATCGCAGGCAGGATCATCAGGCGGTCGTCCATCGTGGCTTCCGCGACGTCGAGGATCTCGGCGTCACCGCCACCGACGTACGTCCGGTCGAAGTCGGCCAACGCGGCCCGCAGGTCACGGACGGTCTGCTCGGCCTCGTCGCTGCCCGGGCTGGCCTCCATCACCGCATCGATCGAGGCGATGCCGTCCTTCTCGTTGGACGGGACCGCCGAGGCGATGCCGTCGACCTCCTCCACGGCAGCGAGCACCGCGCGGGGGTCGTCCTGGGTCAGCACCCGGGCGGGGTCGGTGGTGCCGGCGGGGAAGGACTCACCCAGGCGTTCGGCCGCGACCAGGGCAGGCGGGGTCTCGAGGAACTGGTCGCTCTGCTCGAGGCCCGACTCCACCTGCGTGATGCCGACCATCAGCATCGCCAGGCCGAGCAGGGTGACGACCACGAACGTACGCGGGCGGCGGTCGACCTTCGTGCCGACCTTGTGCCAGACGCCCTTGCTGTCCACGAGCTGGCTGTCCCCGACCTTGGGCGCGCGGGGCCAGAAGATCCAGCGGCCGAAGGTCACCAGGGCCGCCGGCAGGACGACGAGGGCGAAGGAGGCAGCGATCACGATGCCGATGGCACAGGCCAGGCCCAGACCGCGGGTGTTCGGGAAGGCCGAGAGCAGCAGTGTCAGGACTCCCAGGACCACGGTCGCGGCGCTGAAGCCGACGGACTCGGTGGTGCGCCCCAGGGCGCGGGCCATGGCCGTACGGCGCGACTCCTCGCTCTTGAGCTCGTCGCGGTAGCGGGAGATCAGGAGCAGGGCGTAGTTGGTGCCCGCGCCGAAGACCAGCACGGAGAGGATGCCGACGGTCGACTGGTCCCAACTGACGAAGTCGACGTGCTGCATGATCTGGGTGGAGCCGATGGCGGCGAGCCGGTCGGCGACCGCGACCACGGTGAGTGGGATCAACCACAGGAATGGGCTGCGGTAGGTCACGATCAACAGGACCGCGACGATGCTTGCGGTGATGACCAGGAGACGTACGTCGGCGCCCGCGAAGACCTCGCTGAAGTCGGCGCTGATCCCTGCAGGCCCCGTCACCTCGCCGCTGACACCGGCCGGGGACTCGGCGTCGAGCTGGTCGCGCAGGTCCGCGACCTGTTCACGCACGGTGGAGTCGACGGACTCCTCGACCGGGCGCACCGTGTAGGCAGCCGACTGGTCCTCGGCGACGACGAAGGGCCCCTCGCCGGTCCACTCGCGCAACTCGGCGAGCTGCGACTCGCTCAGCGAGCCCTCGTCGGCGGTCCAGAGCAGGATCGCGGTGCTGGCGTCTCCCTCGGTCAACTGCTCCTGCAGCACGGTCGCCTCGGTGACACCGAACCCGTCGGGCAGGGCGTTGGCCGCCGAGATCGGACGCTCTGCCTCACCCATGCTGATCAGGAAGCCCCCCAGCAGCAGCGGGAGCAGGGCGACGATCCACGCAGTGCGCTTGCCGGTGATGAACCGGGTGACACGGTTGGTGCCTGGAGCAGCGTTGGCGGCCATGGGAGGACTCCTGGTCGGTCTGTATTGTTGAAGTCAGTTAACTGCTAAGCAAGTTAGCAACATGGGTGAAGAAGCCGCAGTCCGGGTGGTTCATTCCCGATCGGGCGAAAAATATTGAGGCGAGGTGAAAGATGGCCGAAGGACCTGACGATCGCGGCCAGGGTCTGTCGAGCCCGACCCTCACGGCGTTCCGTGAGCTGACGCGTCTCAGCACACGAATGCACCACGTCCTCTCCCGTCGTACGGGCCTGAGCAACGCCGACCTGAGCGCTCTGGACCTGCTGTCCCACGGTCCCATGGGGCCGGCCGAGTTGGCCCGACACCTCGACGTTTCCACCGCAGCGGCCACGGGGATCGTCGACCGCCTGGTTGCCCGCGGCCACGTCGCCCGCCAACCGATCCCGGGGGATCGTCGCCGCGTGGGCGTCCACATCACCGACAGCGGACGCCGTGACTCGATGCTCCACCTGATCCCGATGTTCGGGGCACTGCTGGCCAACGACGCGGCCTTCACCGACGAGGAGCGCGCGGTGGTGGAGCGCTACCTCCACGGCGCCATCGCCGCGATGCGGATCGTCACGGAGAGCGAGAACTCGGTCAGCGAGCCGCAGCCACCCGGGCAGTGATTCAGCCGCGGGCCGTCTTCGCGCTCAGCAACGCAGCGCCCACGATGCCAGCCTTGTTCTTCAGGTGCGCGGGCACGATCTCGGTGGCGATGTCGATCAACGGCAGGAACTCCTCGCTCGACTTGCTGACTCCGCCACCGACCACGAAGAGGTCGGGGGAGAAGAGCCGTTCGAGGTGGCGGTAGTAGGTGGTGAGGCGCGCCGCCCACTCCTCCCACGACAGCTCCTCGCGCTCCCGGACACTGGTGGCGGCCCAGCGCTCGGCGACCCGGTTGCCGATCTCCAGGTGGCCGAGCTCGAAGTTGGGCACCAGCCGCCCGTCGAAGAGGGCCGCAGAGCCGATGCCGGTGCCGAGCGTGGTCACCAGGACCAGCCCCGTACGTCCCCTCGCGGCGCCCAGGGTGACTTCGGCCAGACCGGCGGCGTCCGCGTCGTTGACCACGTGCACCTCGCGGCCGAGCGCCTCGGTGAGCAGGGTGCCGGCGTCGACTCCCTGCCAGGAGGGGTGGATGTTGGGCGCGAGCCCCACCACGCCACGGCGGATGATGCCGGGGATCGTCACCCCGACCGGCCCCTCCACCTGCGGATGCTCGTCGAGCATTCTGGCGAAGATCTCCGCCACGACCTGCGGCGTCGACTCCTTCGGCGTGGGGATCCTGGTGCGCTTCGCGACGAACTCCCCGGTGGAGAGGTCGACGGGGGCGCCCTTGATGCCGGTGCCGCCGAAGTCGATGCCGAAACGTACGTCGCTCATGCGCTCATCGTCCATGACGCCCATCCCAGCACGTACGGACAACTCCTTCGTCGTCGCCGCCCGGCCTCACAGGTCGCGGGTCAGGTGTTCCCTGTCCGTACCGATGCCGGGCCCATGGTCCTGGCGGCCGTCATTGCGGATCAGCAGGACGATCGCCAGGGCGAGTCCACCCCACACGACCAGCATCGACACCACCATCATCACGATCGCCGCTGCACTCATCGCCGCGCTCCTTCCGTCGTCGTGTGCTGGTCCGCACCCACGGCGTGGCGGGCCGTTGCCGGGGGCGGGGAGTCGGGGAGAGCGCCGGGCGGTGGAGCCAGCCCCGGGTCCTCCAGTGAGGTGTCCTTGCGCCACGGCATCGGGGCGAGCACATAACCCAGCACCATGACGAGAGCCGCTGCGCCCCAGCCGAAGAGGGCGATCATCCAGCCCGGGTAGCCCCCGTAGGGAGTCTCCACGGCATCCCTGAACGAGTTGAAGACCATGTACGCCAGGGCGATCGGCACCACCAGGCCGAGCAGCAGCCGCCACCAGAGCAGCAGCTTGATGGAGCCGCGGCGGTTCATGTGGTCGGCCAGCAGGGGCAGGGCCCGCAGCGACCAGGCGACCACGACCATCGAGACCACGGCGACGAGCAGGATGCCGAACTGGTTGATGAAGTAGTCGAGGATGTCGAGCACGTAGAGCCCGCTCGCGGTCGAGAAGAAGACCAGGCTGATCAGGGCACACGGCACGCTGACCGCGGCTGCCGCGACCTTGCGGGAGAGATCGAACTTGTCGCGCACCGCCGAGACGACGACCTCCAGCACGGAGACCAGTGAGGTGAGACCGGCGATCACCAGGGTGGCGAAGAAGAGGACACCGATGAAGGCGCCCCACGGCGCCTCGTTGATGATCGCCGGGAAGCTGACGAAAGCCAGCCCCACACCGCTCTCCACCACCTCGTCGACCGCCACGTTCTGGGCCTGGGCCATGAAGCCCAGCGCGGCGAAGACCCCGATGCCCGCGAGCAGCTCGAAGCTCGAGTTGGCCAGGCCCACCACAGCGCCGGAGCCGGTCATGTCGGTCTCGCGGTCGACGTAGGAGGAGTAGGTGATCATGATGCCGAAGCCGATGGAGAGTGAGAAGAAGATCTGTCCGAAGGCAGCAGCCCAGACGCCGGCGTGGGTCAGCGTGCTCCAGTCGGGGGCGAAGAAGGCTTCGAGCCCGTCGATCGCGCCGGGCAGGAAGAGGGAACGGATCACCAGCGCGAGGAACGCGATGACCAGCACCGGGATGCCGATGACCGAGACCAGCCCGATCCCCTTCTCGACACCGGCCACCATGATCACGATGACGGCGAGCCAGACGATGACCATCGGCACCAGGACGCCCATGACGACCGTGAGGTCCACGCCCACCTCGCCGGCCTTGAGGTACTCGCCCGCGAAGAAGTCGCCCGGCGCGGAGCCCCACGACTTGTCGAACGAGAAGTACGTGTAGCTCAACGCCCAGGCGACGACGGCGGCGTAGTAGACGGCGATCATGAAGCAGATGCCGACCTGCCACCAGCCCAGTGCCTCGGCCGGTCGACTCAGGCGGGCGAAGGAGAGTGGCGCCGAGCCGCGCATCCGGTGCCCCAGCGCGTAGTCGAGGTAGAGGAAGGGGATGCCCGCGCAGAGCAGGGCGACCAGATAGGGGATCAGGAACGCCCCGCCGCCGTTCTCGTACGCGACGTACGGGAAGCGCCAGATGTTGCCCAGGCCGACGGCCGAGCCGATCGCAGCGAAGATGAACACCTTGCGTGAGGAGAAGGCGCCGCGCCTGGCCTTCTCGGTTGCCACCACGTCCTGATCGGCCATCGGGCCCTCCTGTCCGCGTTCGAGGTGGTTCGACTATGCCACGACCGGGACGCTGCCGCGAGGGTCAGTTTTCAGCCGGCTCAGTCGAGCGGGTGAGCGAGCTCGTCGGCAGGCAGCTTCGCCCAGAGGAGTGCGACGACGGCAAAGACCACCGGCGCCAGGGCCGCGATGTAGAACGTGTTGTCCATGCCGATGAGGTCGGCGAGGGGCGCCGCGAGCGCCATCGAGACCGGCAACAGGGCGATCGAGACGAAGAAGTCGAGGGAGGAGACCCGCCCCAGCAGGTCTGCCGGCACCCGGCGCTGCAGCAAGGTGCCCCAGATGACCATCGGCGCCGAGAAGAGGGCCCCCATCAGGCCAGCGGCGAGGACCATCGTCCAGATCGACTCGGCGTTGGCGATCACGATGAAGGGCAGCCCCGAGAGCCCCCAACCGGCGAGCAGCAGCGTCAGGTACCGCCGTGGCATCCGGACCGACGACATCGCGAACGAACCCAGCGCTCCGCCGATCCCGAAGGCGGCCAGGATCTTGGAGTGGTCACTCGCGTCGCCGCCCAACTCTGACTTGATCATGAACGGGATCAGCACTTCCAGCGGCCCCATCATCACCAGCAGCATCAGGCAGGCGAAGAGCAGCGTGGCGAGCAGCCAGGGCGTCCGCACCATGTAGGCGAAACCCTCACGCATGTCGGTGAACGCCGAGCGGATCGGGTGGGCGGCGTGCGAGGCGTCCAACGTACGGCGCAGGGGCGTGCGCGGCACCGTGACGAGGGCGAGCATGGCGACGAACATCGCGCCGGAGGCGATGGCGAACGCAGCCGAGGGTGCCGCCGCGGCCACCACCGCACCGGCGACCGCGGGCCCGAGCGCCTGTCCGATCGTCGGCCGCACCATGCCTTCAAAACCGTTGACCGCCATCAGGTCCTCGGCCGGCACGATCGAGGGCAGCATCGCGGAGTAGGCGGGGTAGTAGAAGGCCACCGCCATGCCCATGAAGAACGCGATGACCGCCAGGATCGGGACCGTGGTCAGGTCGGCCCACGCCAGCAGCCCGACCAGCGCGAAACCGGTCAGCTCGACGGAGGCGACGGTGATCAGGACGTACTTCTGCACCACCCGGTCGGCGACGACGCCGGCCAGCAGCGCCGGGACCATCACCCCGACCGCGCTGGCGGCAGAGACGAGGGAGAGATCGCGCGCCGAGCCGTCCAGACGGAAGACCTCCCAGACCAGCGCGATGATCCACACCCCACTGGCGAAGGCGCCGAAGGCGACCGAGACGGCGAGCTTGCGGTAGGCCGGGATCCGGAACGGGGTGAGGGCCCGGGGAAGTCTCCTGCCGACCTCCTGGTCACCGACGGTGTCGAGGACGTTGTCGATGAGCGGGTCAGTCACCGCTCAATGATGCACGCCGGTGCCCCGATCGGCCGCATCGTTTTCGCGTCCCGACGACCGGGTTGCCGGACCCGTCAGATCGAGCCGGCCACCAGAGCGACGCCGCCGATCGCCGAGAGCGCCAGGATCCCGGAGCGCGCAGTGACCACGGAGAGGCGTGGCGCCACCACGATCCCGATCACCGATCCGACCACGAGAGCGGCCAGGTGACGCCAGTCGGGCCAGACGAGGCCGATCACCACGGCGGTCACCACGTTCTGGACGATGAGGAAGCCGTGCAGCGTGGCGCGGGTCTGGGCTGGGGTCCAGTCGGTGTTGGCGACGTAGAGACCGATCGGCGGTCCACCGACCCCGCCGACCACGTTGAGGGTGGCGCTGGAGACACCGGTGACGATGGCACCCTCAGGCCTGCGGAACCAGTGGGACCGCAACCCCGAGGCGAGCAGGGCGACACCGATGACCACACCGACGCCTCCGGCCACCGAGAGCACGCGGTGGTCGAGATCGTGCACCAGCCAGGCGATGAGCGGGGTGGCCAGCAGGGTCGGGACGAGCAGGCGTACGACCGCGCCCGGCTGGGTGTGACGCCACTCGCGGGCCAGCGGGACCACCGACGAGCAGGCAGCCAGGATCAGCACCGTCGCCACCCCGACCGTGTGGCCCTCGGCAGCGATCAGCACCGGGGCAGCGACCAGGGAGAAGCCCATGCCGGTCGCGCCCTGCGCGAAGGCGCCCAGGGCGATGGCCACGAGGACGACCACCCCCAGGGCGGGCTCGTGGAGCAGGTCTCCCATCAGGTGATCACCGGATCGAGACGGTAGAGACGCTGGAAGCCCACCGCCACCAGCATCAGCGCCGCCGGCAGCACGGTGAAGCCGAGCAGCAGGGCAGTGATCGCCGAGTCCGGCTGGGTGACCTGCTCCCCGGCCGTGCTCGAGATGAAGCCGCCCACGGCCAGGGCTGCGGCGTAGAGGTAGGGGCCAACGGCGGTGCCGAGCGCCTCGGTGGCCGTCCACACTCCTGTGTACGACCCGGCGGAGGCCTCGGAGTCATCGGTCCCGGCCGCGGCCACCGCGTCGGGAACCATGGAGAAGGCGAAGAGCTGGAGCCCCGCGAAGGCGACACCCATCGCGACGACGATCGCGACCGACACCACGACCCCGACCTGGGCGGCGAAGAGGAGCCCGGCCGAGCCGACCACGAAGATCAACTGGGAGGCCAGGAGCCCACGCTGCTTGCCGAAGCGGCGAGATCCCACCATCCAGAGCGGCCCGGCGACCACCGCGGGCACCAGGAAACTCCCCATGAAGACGGCGGTGAGCGCGGAGTCGTCGAAGACGTACCGGGTGAAGTAGGGGAGCGCCGCCATGAAGAGGTGGGTGGTGGTCCCGGTGAACAGGTAGGACAGCACCAACATCCGGAAGTTGCGGTCCGCCCACGCGACCTTCACGTCGGCGATCGTCGAGTGGCCGGCGGTCTCGGCGGGCGCGCGGAAGCCGCACGCGTCGGTGAGTCGGCGTACGCCCCTGATCGCGACCAGCGCGGAGACGACCATGACGCAGGCCAGGATCGCTGCCATCACGGTGTAGTCGGAACGCTCCTCACTGGCGACCAGCGCCGGGGCGGCGACTCCCGCGCCGAGGAGGCCCACGGTCAGGAAGAGCATCCGGAACATGAAGACCCGGGTGCGTTCGTGGTAGCCGATCACCAGGTCGGAGGGGGTGGTCAGGTAGGGCACCTGGAACATGGCGAAGAGCAGGTTGCCGACGACGTACCAGGCGCCGACCCATGCGGCGGCCGGCCATCCCTCCAAGGAGGGAGGCACGGTGAACATCGCCAGCATCGCGGCACCCAGGGCCACGCCCCCGAGCATCATCCGGCGCCGGTGACCCAGGCTGCGGGCCTGTCGGTCCGAACGGGAGCCGATCAGCGGGTGGACCACCACGTCCACGATCTTGGGGAGCAGGAGGGTCAGACCCGCGAGCCAGGCCGCGACCCCGACGACGTCGGTGAGGAAGAAGAGGAGGAGCAGGCCCGGCACGGTCACCCACACGCCCATGCCGAAGGAGCCCGAGGCGTAGGCCGACAGCGGGCCGATGGGTGCGCGCGGACCGCTCTCGACCGTCTCGGTCGACGACCCGGTGTCGGGCGAGCCGAGGGTGTCGTCGACGGCGCTCATCGGGCCACCTCCGCGGCGTGCCGCTCGACGACCCCGGCTGCGAGGTGGGCGCTGTCGAAGGAGCCGGCGCGGGTGCGGCGGGCCAGGGTGCGGAGCACGATCCGGTCGGTCACCGAGGGCAGGTGGCGCGCCAGCCAGAACTCGACCGCACCCCGCGTGGTGGTGGAGACGTCGCGCCGTGGCCGGCTGCGCAGGCAGGCACCCGCGATCGCGTCGACCACACCTTCCAGCGGCTCGTAGCTGCTCATCCCCTCCAGGGAGAGTCCGGCGTCGCGGGTGGAGTCGTGGATGGGGCTGCGGACCGCGGACGGGTAGACGCACGTGACCGAGACGTGGGTGCCGAGCTCGAGGCGCAGCGCGTCGGCGTACGCGACCATCGCCCGCTTCGAGGCGCCGTACGCCGCCGCGAGCGGCAGCTGCATCACGGCCATCCGGGAGGTGACCATGACGACGCGCCCTCGGGAGGCGACCAGGGCGTCGACGCAGGCGGCGCTCACCCGCCAGGTGCCGAGCAGGTTGATCTCCAGCTGACGGCGCACTTCGGCCCCGGGAGCCAACTCGGCCGGAGCCGGGCCTCCGGTGCCGGCGTTGTTGACGAGCACGTCGATGCCGCCGAGCCGGGTGATGGCCTCGGCGACCGCGGAGTCCACGGACGCGTCATCGGTGATGTCGCAGGCCAGGACCGGGAAGGATTCGTCGCCGCGGGGGGCCAGGTCCAGGCCGACGACGGACGCACCTGCTGCGGTGAGCTGCTGGCCGAGGGCCAGGCCGATGGTGCCGGAGGCGCCGGTGATGACGACTCGCAGGCCCTGCGGGCTGCGGAGGGAGGGCTGGCCGATCATGTCTGGATCTCCTGACGGGTGGAAGCGGGGAGGGTGCGGGGTGAGAAGACGGGTGCTCCGGCGCAGGCACGTTCGATCCCGGCCGCGACCTCGGCGGGCACGGCAGCGACGTAGGCGTCGAAGTCGATCCGCATCATCGGTCGTTTGCGCGCCCCCCACCGGGCGACCGCGGCGGTGCGGGCCCGGTGGACGGCTGCGGTCATTTCCGCGGGGGTCGGCAGTGCGTAGCGACCGGACAGGTGGGCTGCGACCAACTTGCCCTGCGCCTCGACGACGGGCAGGGCCGCACCCGTGGACTGCATCAGGCCGACGAAGGAGAGGGTGGGGTCGTCGAGGTGGAAGACCCGCTCGTAGAGCGGCATTTCCTCGGGGTCGGCGCCGAGCCACCGGCTCGACAGGAAGGGGATCGTGACCCGGTAGCCGGTGGCCCAGACGATCACGTCGACCTCGTCGACCCGGCCGTCGGTGAAGTGCACGCGACGACCGTCGAAGCGCTCGACGCCGGGACGCGGCACGACCTCGCCGTGGGTGATCCGGTGCAGGATCGTGTCGCTGATCGTCGGGTGGTTCTGGAAGAGGCCACCGGCCGGAGCGGGCAGGCCGTACGACTGCGGGGTCCCGACGGCGAGCTTCAGCATCGTCTCGGCCACCTTCTGGCGCGCTCGCCACGGCAGCTGGGCGAGCTTGGCGCCGGTGGCGTCCGAGGGCTTGCCGAAGAGGTACTTGGGGACGATGTGGACGCCGTGCCGCGCGGAGAGCAGGACCGGGGAGGCAGCGACGTACGACGCGTCGACGGCGATGTCCATCGCCGAGTTGCCCATCCCGACCACCAGCACCCGTCGACCGACGAACCGCTCCGCGCTGCGGTGGTCATGGGCGTGCATCTGCTCGCCGGTGAACTCGCCCGGATAGGCCGGGTCGGGCCAGCGCGGGTCCCAGTTGTGACCGTTGCCGACGACGACGGCGTCGACCTCGAGGACGTACGGACCGTCGGGCCCGGTCGCCTCGACGCGCCAGCCGGCGTCGGTGCGCTCGACCCGGGTGGCCTCGGTGTGGAAGGCAGTGCGTTCGGTGACCCCGAAGTGGTCGGAGTAGTCGCGCAGGTAGCCGGCGATCATCTGGGCCGAGGGGTAGTCGGGCCACTCGGCCGGCATCGGGAAGTCGGCGAACTCGGTGCGGCCCTTGCTGGTGTTGAGGTGCAAGGAGTCGTAGGCCGGGGAGAGCCCGCTGGAGTTCCCCTGCACCCACAGGCCTCCCGGCTGGTCGCCCTTCTCCAGGACGGTGACGTCGCAGCCTTCGTCGAGCAGCGCCTTCGCGGCGCTCAGGCCGGCGGCGCCGGCGCCGATGACGGCCACCTTCGCGGTGTGCTCCATGGGTCCTCCGAGGAATGTGGGGAAGTCGTCATTCAATCGACTGATGGAGAGTACAACACCTGGTGTGACCTGCACAGACGTCTCCATCGTTTGATGGGGCGCGTGTCGTAGGATGTCTGCGTGCCCACCCGCGACGACGAGACCAGCAGCCGTGGACGCATCCTCGCCACGGCCACCGACCTCTTCGCCCAGCGCGGGTACGAGGCGACCAGCACTCGCTCGATAGCCGATGCCGTCGGCCTCAACATCGCGACCGTCGCCTACCACGTGGGCAACAAGTCCGCGCTCTACCTGGAGGTCATGCGGGCCGCTCACGCCACGCAGCGTGACGCCGTCACCGAGGCGCTGGTGCGGTTGGCCGAGTGCGAGCCGACGGTCGAGGCGACGCGTCGAGGGCTGCACGCCTTCGTCGACGCCTACCTCGACTTCTGCCTGCGTCACCCCGAGGTCCCGGCCCTGTGGATGCGCCGTTGGTTGGACGAGGGTGAGGACGTCAGTGCCGTCGAGGAGGAGTTCGCCGGCCCGCTCGTGGCCCGGGTGAGCGAAGAGGTGCGACGGGTGCTGGAACGGGCCCGGATCACCCGTGACCTGGACGTCGAGATGCTCGTCTACTCGATCGTGTGGACCTCGCACTCCTTCAGCCAGGCCGGTCTGGTCGACGCCTCCGGGACCCGGCAGGATCCGTCGAGCCCGCAGATGATGGACCGATTCCGCCGCCATCTGCACGGCTTGGTCGACGGGGCGATCAGCCTTCGGGCATGAGGCCTTGACGGCTGGCGGTGGGAGGGCCAAGGTGACCCGAGGAAGTTCGGGAGGACCCATGGTCACGCAGGTTGTTGCACCCATCACCGATGGTCGTACGGAAGGGCCCCTCGAGCGGGCGCGCGCCGGGATCCGGTCGCGCCTGCACTGGGCCGCCATGCACGGGATCCCCGGTGCGGCGCTGCGCAGGACAGCCCGCGGTGGCGACCTCCAGGCCCGGATGATCGTCACCCTCGCGCACGGTGGGGACGTACGCGGCCCCATCGAGGACCTGCGGGCCGCCGGGCCCGTGCACCGGGCGAAGTTCGGCTACGTGGCGACCAGTCACGCTGCTGTACGCGAGGTGCTCAGCGACGACGGGTTCATCACCGGGCTCCCCGGTCAGCAGGGTCTGCTGGGGAAGCTGGCCAGTGCCACCGCGCCCCAGACGATCCATCCGGTCGAGAAGCCCTCGCTGCTGGCGACCAATCCGCCCGAGCACACCCGCTACCGCAAGCTGGTGACCGGCGTCTTCACCAAGCGCGCCGTGGAGCGGCTGCGGGCGCGTACGGAGGAGATCGCGACAGAGCTGCTCGACCGGATCGCGGCCCAGGGAGGCACCCGCGTCGACATCGTCGAGGCCTACTGCGCCCAGCTGCCGGTGACCGTGATCGCCGAGATCCTCGGCGTGCCCGCCTCCGAGCGCGGCCGGGTGCTGGCCTTCGGCGAGGCGGCCGCCCCGAGCCTCGACCTGGGGTTGGACTGGCGCAGCTATCGCGACGTCCAGGCGGCCCTGGGCTCCTTCGACGCCTGGTTGGGAGACCACCTGGAGTCACTGCGCCGCAACCCCGGTGACGACCTGCTGAGCCAGCTGGTCGCCGCCCGCGACGAGGGCGTCGGTCTCACCGACCTCGAGCTGAAGTCGACCGCAGGACTGGTGCTCGCTGCCGGGTTCGAGACCACCGTCAACCTGCTCAGCAACGGCATCGCCCTGCTCGCCGACCACCCCGACCAGTTGGCCGCACTGCGCAACGGCGAGCCGGGGGCGACGTGGACCAACGCGGTCGAGGAGGTGCTCCGCTTCGACCCGCCCGTGCTGCTCACCGCTCGGGTGGCGACCAGGCCCACGGAGGTCGCCGGCCAGCGGATCGGGGAGGGGGCGCTCGTGGCGACGGTCCTGTGGGGCGCGAACCGCGACCCGGAGGTCTTCGCCGATCCGCACACCTTCGACATCACCCGCGTTAACGCGCGCGAGCACATCGCGTTCTCCGCAGGCCGCCACCACTGCCTGGGCGCGACCCTGGCCCGGATGGAGGGGGAGGTCGGCCTGCGTGCCCTCTTCGACCGCTACCCCGACCTGCAGCTGGCCCCGGGGGCCTCGCGGCGCCGCACCCGGATCCTGCAGGGCTGGAAGGAACTCCCGGTCACCCTCGGCTGAGGCAGCCGAGCGGTCGGACCGGAGGTTTGCGGCCTTGTGCTCTCCGCCCATCGAAGTCTGGCGGGCGGGACACGGTCGCATCGTGGTGAGCAAGCGCTCGTTTCGTTAGGGTGGCGCCCATGCGTGCAGCCCAGGTCGTCAGCCTCGAAGGTCCCTCCGGCGTCGAGATCCGTGAGGTGCCCGACGTCGTCGCCGGCCCGGGCGAGGTGCTCGTACGCGTGCACAGCGTCGGCATCGCGTTTCCTGACCTGCTCCTCTCCAAGGGCGAGTACCAGCTGAAGCCCGAGGTGCCCTTCACCATCGGCATCGACGCCGCCGGCACGGTCGAGGCCCTCGGTGAGGGAGTGACCGGCTTCCGCGTCGGTCAGCGTGTCGCCGCCGCGATGCCGTACGGCGGCGCCGCGGAGCTGCTCGCCGCCCCCGTCGACGCCGTCTTCCCGCTGCCCGACAACGTCTCGTTCGACGAGGGCGCAGCGCTCCCGATGAACTACCTCACCGCGCAGTTCGCGCTCAGCCAGCGCGCTGGCCTGCAGGCGGGCGAGACCGTTCTCGTGCACGGCGCCGCCGGCGGTGTCGGCACCGCCACGATCCAGGTCGCCAAGGGGATGGGCGCGCAGGTGATCGGTGTGGTCTCCACCGAGGAGAAGGCAAAGGTCGCGCTGGAGGCCGGGGCCGACCACGCCGTCCTGGCCGAAGGCTTCCGGGCCGCCGTGGGCGAGCTGACCGGTGGGCGTGGCGTCGACGTGCTGGTCGACGTGGTCGGTGGCGACCTCTTCACCGACTCCTTGCGCTCGCTGGCACCGCTCGGGCGGCTGTTGGTGATCGGCTTCGCCTCCGGCCAGGGCATCCCTGAGGTCAAGGTCAACCGGCTGCTGCTCAACAACATCGACGTCCGGGGGGTCGGCTGGGGCGGCTTCGCGATGTCGCGCCCCGGCTACATGCACCAGCAGTGGCAGGCGCTGCTCCCGATGCTCGAGACCGGCACGCTCAAGCCGCCGATCGGCGCGACGTACTCCCTCGACGAACTCCCCGACGCACTCCGCGGCCTCGAGTCGCGCTCAGCGTTGGGCAAGTTGGTCGTACGCCTGGCCTGACGTGCGTTTGCGGTTCTGACGTCGCGGACGTCAGAACCGCCACCCTCCCCCTGGGTTCGCGGCTTCTCCTCGTGGCGAGAGGACGAAGAACCCGACGCCGCCCACGACGAGGCAGGTGAGGGCGCCCGAGACCGCCATCATGAAGACGATCCCCGAGCTGGACCCGAAGGCGTTCGGCGCCGTGAAGCCGACTGGTGCCACCTGGTCGAGGTGGTCGCACTGCACGCGGTCACCGCTCTCGTACGCCACCTCGAAGAGTGGGCTCAACTCGGTGCCGTCGACCGTGATCTCGGGCATCGTGAGCGTCCAGAGTCCCTGGAGCTTGGCACTGTTGTACTCGTCCCCGTCCTCGCTCAGGAGGCGACAGCCGAGCTCTGCAGGGCTGGGTCGTTCGGGTGTGGTGACGGATCCGTAGACCGTGGTGGAGCCCCCGAACAGTCCGCGGTCAGGCAACTCGAACTCCGACTGCCCCTCAGCCACCCGGATGACCTTCTCGTCCGAGAGCAGGGCGGGCAGCGTCGACAGGGCTGCGACCCCAAGGATCGGCACCCCCAACAGGATGAACAGAGACCCCGCCCGCAGGATCTTGCGCTGGAAATCGCTGAGCTTCCACATGACTTGCGTTCCTCTCTCGCCGCGAGGATGACGGTAGGTGAGTGTCACCTCGTGCGCTGAGCAGGACCACGAGGCGAACTCGCACGTGGCTTCTGGGGTGGCGGCTAGGGTTGCGGCGTGACGATCCTTGATGACGCCCGCGAGGGCATGAACCTCGACATCCGCCCGCAGGACGACCTCTTCGGTCACGTCAACGGCACGTGGCTCGACACCGCTGAGATCCCGTCCGACCGCAGCAGCTGGGGTCCGTTCGTGACCCTGGCCGACGCCGCCGAGGCGCACGTACGCGAGATCATCACCGAGCTCTCGTCGGGTGAGGCGTCAGACGTCGCCAACGCTGAAGACGCCCGCAAGATCGCCGTGCTCTTCTCCACCTTCATGGACACCGACGCCATCAACGCCGCCGGCGCTGCCCCGATCCGTGGGTTGCTGGCCGACGTCGATGCGCTCGCCACCCGCGAGCAGCTCTGGGCCTTCCTCGGGGGGTACGAACGTACGGGCGGCGGTGGCTTCTTCGGCTCCTACGTCGACACCGACGCCAAGCAGTCGGACCGTTACATCGTCAACCTGACCCAGGGCGGGCTCGGGCTGCCGGACGAGTCCTACTACAAGGACGAGAAGTTCGCGGAGATCCGCGAGGCGTACGTCGCCTACCTGACCACGCTCTTCGACCTCGCCGGACTGACCGACGGTGCCGCACAGGCCCAGGCCGTTCTCGACCTGGAGACCCGTCTGGCCGAGGGCCACTGGGAGCGCGCGGAGACCCGCGACGTGCAGCGCACGTACAACTTGATGCCGCGTGTCGAGCTGGAGGCTCTTGCCCGGGAGATCGACTGGACCGGCTACGTCACCGCCCTCGGCGGCAGCGACGCGACGATCGCCGAGGTCTGCGTGCGCCAGCCCTCCTACTTCGAGCACCTCTCGGCGCTCCTGGCCGACGAGCCGGTCGAGACGTGGAAGCCGTACCTGCGCGCCAAGGTGCTGCGCAACCTCGCGGCCTACCTGACCGACGACTTCGTCGAGACCAACTTCGACTTCTACGGCCGCACCCTCTCCGGCACGCCCGAGCTGCGCGAGCGGTGGAAGCGCGGCGTCGCCTTCGTCGAGGGTGCCGTCGGCGAGGCCGTGGGTCGCGAATACGTCGCCCGCCACTTCCCGCCGCGCTCCAAGGAGCTGATGGACGCCCTCGTCGACAACCTGCTCAAGGCCTACCGTGACTCCATCGAGGTGCTGAGTTGGATGAGCGAGGAGACCAAGGAGCGGGCCTACGAGAAGCTCGCGACCTTCCGCCCGAAGATCGGCTACCCAACCAAGTTCCGCGACTACTCCAAGCTCGAGGTCGTCGAGGGTGACCTGGTGGCCTGCGTACGCGCGGTGGCGGCCTTCGAGACCGACCGTGAGCTCGGCAAGATCGGCAGCCCCGTCGACCGCGACGAGTGGTTCATGCTCCCGCAGACGGTCAACGCCTACTACAACCCCGGCACCAACGAGATCTGCTTCCCCGCCGGCATCCTGCAGAAGCCGTTCTTCGACCCCGACGCCGACCCGGCCGAGAACTACGGCGGCATCGGCGCGGTGATCGGCCACGAGATCGGCCACGGCTTCGACGACCAGGGCGCCCAGTACGACGGCGAGGGCAACCTCAACGACTGGTGGACGGCTGAGGACAAGACCGCGTTCGAGAAGAAGTCGAAGGCCCTGGTCGAGCAGTACGACGCCTTCGAGCCGCGGGCGCTGCCCGGTGAGAAGGTCAACGGCCAGCTCACCGTCGGCGAGAACATCGGCGACCTGGGCGGCCTGACCATCGGCTACAAAGCGTTCCTGATCGCCGCGGGTGACACCGCGACCGAGGAGCAGAAGCGCAAGGTCTTCATGAACTGGGCCTACTGCTGGCGTACGAAGCGCCGCAAGGAGCTCGACCTGCAGTACCTGACTGTCGACCCGCACTCGCCGCCGGAGTTTCGGGCCAACATCGTGCGCAACCTGGACGAGTTCCACGAGGTCTTCGGCACGCAGCCCGGCGACGGTCTGTGGCTCGAGCAGGAGGACCGCGTCCGGATCTGGTGAATCAGTGCCGCCCGGGTCAGAGCAGGTGGGCGATCGACGCCATGTGCCGATCGCCGTCTTGGGCTGACCCGGTGCCGTAGGCACGGATCAGGTCGGCCAACTCCGGTACGACCTCGTCGAGGGCGTCGGCTGCGCGCTCGAGGTCGCGTCCTGAGGCGACCGCGCGCAGCACGGTGCGCAGCACCGCGGCGGGGTCAGCGGTTGGCGTCGTGCTCATCTGGGTCGTGGTCAGTTGCGCTCGACTCTGTCTGATCTCGTCGAGCCGTCGGGTGGTTTCGTCCCGGGTCAGGGACGAGGCCTCGTCAGCCAGGGCGAGCAGCGACTGGAGCCGCGCCAGGGCCTGGGGGTTGCCGATCTTGACCCGGTGCCCGCTCATCAGTTGGGACAGCATCGCGGGGCTCAACCCGAGGACCGAGGCGACGGCAGACTGGGTGAGCCCTACCTGCTCCATCACGCGGCGGACCAGGTCACCGACCGGTTCTCCGTAGAGTCCCCGTTGCTCTTCGATCTTGATGGGATCAGTGGCCACGTCCCGTTCCCTTCCGCCATGTACAGGTCGAAACTCGAGCATAGTTCACCTGAGCGACGTTGACATTCACTATTGCAAACTTCTACGGTAGGGCGACTTCGATCCAAGGGGAGACACATGAAGACGTTCGGCACCGGAAGGCTCCGCGGCTCCGCGGCGGCGTTCCTCGTCCTGCTCTTGACCGCACTGACGGGCACGGGCCTGTACGGGTCGGCCTTCGCGGAGCCTGCAGAGGGGGCTGCTGCTGGGGGGCAGGGTCGGACGATGTTGCTGCTGGACTCGTCGGGGTCGATGGCAGAAGGTGCGGGCGGCGGCAAGACGAAGATCGAAGCGGCCAAGTCTGCGCTGCGTACGGTCGTCAAGGGGTTGCCGGCCGACGCCGAGGTGGGTCTGCGGGTCTTCGGGGCGAAGGTCTTCTCTCGCACCGATGCCGGTAGTTGTGAGGACAGCCAGGTCGTCGTCGAGCCGGGTGCCGACAACCGGGACGACCTGTTGGGTCAGATCGACAAGTACAAGCCGTACGGCGAGACCCCGATCCCGCACGCCCTGCGTGAGGCCGCGAAGGATCTCGGTAGCGAGGGTGTCCGGTCGATCGTGTTGGTTTCTGACGGTGAGTCGACGTGTGACCCCGACCCGTGCAAGGTCGCTGAGGACCTGGCCGAGGACGGGATCGACCTGCGTATCGACGTGGTCGGTCTCTCGGTCTCCGGCAAGGCCAGGGACCAGTTGAAGTGCATCGCGGAGTCGGGCAACGGGGACTACTTCGACGCTGATGACGCGGGTGACATCGAGGCGACGTTGACTCGGGTCGCGAAGCGGGCCGCGCAGCCGTTCACCCTGGGTGGGGAGCCGATCACTGGTGGCACGGAGAGCGCCCCGACCCCGATCACGGTGGGTAGCTGGGTCGACACGATCAGTGCGGGGGTGGACGAGTACTACGCCTTCGAGCGGAAGGAGGCCGGCAGCACGCTGCGGGTCTCGGCAGTCACCCAGGGCGCCAACCGGAGCAACGACCCGATTTCGGTCGAGATCCTCGACCCCGAGGGTCGTCGTTGCGATCTGGGATACATCAGCCGGATCCTCAACACCCGGTCGCTCAGCGGGGCCCAGGCCACCGCTGGGGAGGCCGAGGAGTGCGACCGTCCCGGCAGGTACACCTTCAAGGTGTCGCGCGGTGTGCGCGACACCGAGCCCGCCCCGGTCGGACTGCAGGTCACCGAGGAGCCGCCGAGCAGCGATCCGGGCTTCGTGGGCGCCGACGTCGACGCCGACGAGATCACGGTCCGCGAGCTCTCCTTCGAGGGCACGGCGAAGCCGGTGGCCGGGTCTGCTTCCTTCGAGGCCGCGCCCGAGCTCACCACCGGCCTGTGGTCCAGTGACGTCGTGCCGGGCGAAGCCCTCGTCTACCGGTTCCGGTTGGAGTACGGCCAGTCCGCGACCGTGGGACTCCGTTTCCCGGTGGCGACCGCTGCCCAGGATGAGGCCTTCGGCACGAATGCTCCATTGGCCCGATTCACCCTGCGCAACCCATTGTTGGCCAACGTGGGATTCCCCCGGGACGCCGTCTACTCCGGGAGGGTGGCCGGAAGGGAAGCCGCGACCTTCAGCACCGCGACTCCGCAGGTCAGCAAGGTGACCGGTCAGGGCGGCGGCAAGTTCGACGGTGGAGGTGACTACACCGCTGCGGGTGACTACTACCTGATGATCGCCTTGGAGCGGAACGACGAGACGCTTGAGATCCCCTTCCAGATCGACCTCCGGATCGAGGGCGAGCCGGCCGAGGGGCCGACGTACGCCGACGGGGTGAGCTGGTCGATCACCGACGGTCTCGGGGAGAGCGCCGGCGAAGAATTGACCGCCCCCGCGCCCGACGAGTCGGACGACACCAGGAAGACAGCCGCCGGGGAGGACGACTCCAGCAACCTCCGCAAGGGGTTGGGTGGGGCGGCCGCCGTGCTCGGGATCGGGGCCCTGGGCCTGTCGGCTCTCCTGCTGCGCCGTCGCCGCAACGCCGCCTGACCCGTGCTCGGCCCTTGACCCGACTGGCTCGGGTCAGGGCTGGCCGGGACGAGTGGGGGACCACCTGCGGAAACGCAGCTCGGCTGTCCTCGGGTGTGCCAGCGCACCTGCGATCAGGAGAGCGAAGGCCAGGATCGTGATCGCGGTCGGGGTGAGCGTCGGGGCGTCAGAAGCGGGCATCAGCCACAGAGGGGCATGGGGCTGCGCCCCGTCACACTCGATGGCGGCGTCCTTTCCGGACCTGCTCAGCAGAGCGAGTGCGTGGATCGGTTCGTCGTCGCCCACGACGCGCGAACCGTAGGCCGTCAGGTCCTCCGGCTGGGCGGGGAGCGAGAGCGAACCGAGCGGCCGGCATCCGACGGCGGTCAGCGGCGGGACTCGCCGAGGGTCGTCGACGTCCGCCATGAGCACCCACGGGTGTTGGAAGAAATAGGTCCGCGGCACCTCGGTGACACCCTGCGCGGCCACCTCAACCATGGGAGGAGCATCGGCTCGGGCGGTCATGGCCCCGGTGATGAGGAGGACTGTTCCGAGGACCGCGAGGGTGAGACCTGCCACACTGCGACGTTGACGAATTCTCTGTGAATCACGGAGGCGTCGGGGACGTCTGCTCGCCCCGAACAGGCTCATCTGCGGTCGTGACCCTCCGCGCGGCTGCGCATCCAACCGTATTCCCCTCGCCATTTTTCTACCTGCTCAGTGCATGGGACAGATCGGGATCCACCCGGGCCAGCACGTGGGATGAGACAGATTCCCCCCGAAATCCCAACGCTACATTGTCGCCGTGCGCTTGTGGGGAGTGCACAGAACAGTGAAGCTTCGGGGGGAAGCGATGACACTGCACGTTGCAGTCATGGGTGGCAACGCCGACGAGCCTGACCAGCACGCCACCTGGGGGTCCTGGGGTGTGCGCGGCGTCGACGACGCCGCCGAGCTCGCCAGTGACGGGGCCCTTGCGTCCCCGGACGTGCGCGAAGTCCTGGTCCTGGCCCGTCAGTCAGACCTCTCTGCCGCACGAATCGCCGGCGCGACGATCGCGGCCGTCAGGCCGGACGTGAGCGTCCGGGTCGAGGCACACCGGGTCTCCTTGGGTGTGCTGGTGCGTGCCATGGAACGGGTCACCACTGGCCCCGCCACGTCCAACGCGCTGCACGCCAGCTTTTCCGCGACGTTGGCCGCCACCACGTGGGGTGCGGCCCTACCTTCGGTGACCAAGCTCGCGCGTCCCACCCCCTCGATGTACCAGCACGTCCAGTCGTGGTTTTCGGGCGGTCACGGGTTCATCGCGGTGCACGGAGCGCCCGGCTGGGTGGCAAGACTTCCCGTCCGCCACCTGGGGCCCGGCCAGGTCCTGCCGCGGATGCAGGACGTCTCGGCGGGCGGAGCGTCGCTCGTCCATGAGTGTGTCTCCTTCGGCGAGTTGCCGGAGGACGCGATCGCCGCCCTCTTCGCCATGGGTCTGGGTACACGCCCCACGCGACGGGCACCAGTGGGCGACGCCCTGACCCAGTGGGGCCACGAACGCGCTGTCGAGTTCGTCATCACGCCGGCAACCGCGCCGTCACCCGGAGTTCCCACTGGTATCTGCGGCGTGTGCAACCAACCTGTCTGGGGCCACGCCTGTCCCTTCTGCAGAGCAACCGTCCAGTCTGCGCCGCACATGGCGCGAGCTCAAGGAGTCATGAAGTGAACCCCCGTCAGCGACGAGGCATCCTGTTCCTGGTCGCAGCAGGAGCGCTGGCCATCGCCGTGTTCACTGCAGTGAGCAGCTACGTCTCCCAGGTGGAGAGCCAGGTCGGACCGAAGACCACCGTCTACCAGGTCGCCGAGCCGGTCAACGCCTACAGTCCGCTGGGTCCCTCCAACCTGGAGGCGGTCGAGGTGCCTCGTCGCTGGGCCGCCCCGACGGCGGTGACCACGCTGCGTGAGCTCCAGGGCCGCAGGGTCGGGTTCCAGCTGGCCGCCGGCACGATCGTCACCTCGGACATGCTGATCCCCTCGACGGACCTGAGCCCGACCGAGCGCGAGATCGCGATCAACGTCAACGCCGTGACCGGCGTCGCGGGTCGAGTGCGACCGGGTGACCGTGTCGACATCGTCGCCGTCTTCGCCGACGTCCCCGGTCTGTCCAAGCAGGCCAGGGTGCTGACCCGCGACGTACGCATCGTCTCCGTAGGCGGGCAGCAGATCGTCCCCGATGACGCCGGACTCACCGAATCGGTCATTCCGGTGACCTTGGCACTCGAGCCCAAGCAGAGTCTTGCGGTCACCTACGCGGCTGCATTCGCCTACGAGGTGCGCCTGGTCGCCCTCCCGGGTGACGTCGGCACCAACCGCGCCGACGAGGTCAAGGACTTCGACGCCGGCGACCTCGGCGGCAAGGCCATTCCTGAGGAGGAAGAGTGACCAAGATCGTCGTCGGCGTCGCCGAACAGGTCCTCATGTCGGAGCTGCGCGTCCACGTCTCGAAACTCGATGACGCTGAGATCGTCGGCTTCAGCGAGTCGACCCACGAGCTGGTCGCGCTCGTCGCCCGTCTCAAACCGGACGTGGCCATCGTGCACGACCTGCTCGGCCCTGGGAGTCCGGCCGAGGTTGTCCGGGAGATCTCCTTCCGCACACCGGCGACCGCGGTCCTGGTGGTGAACAGCTCGGGAAGCACCGACACTGCGATGGCAGTGCTCGAGGCAGGCGCCAAGGGCGTGTTGTCGACACCGCTGGATCTCGATGACGTGATTTCACGGATGGAAGTCGCCCGCGGTTGGGCCGAGCGGATGGGCGGCCTTCTGGCCGGCGCGACGGCGGACGTGGCCCGCGAGCTGGGGCGCAACGGCCGCGTGACCACGTTCACGGGTGCGAAGGGTGGTGTGGGAACCACGACGGTGGCCACCCACATGGCGATCGATCTCCAGCGGCAGGTGCCCGGCATCAAGGTCTGCCTGGTCGATCTGGACCTGCAGGCCGGAGACGTCTCCGGGATCCTCGAGGCCCGGCAGCGGGTCTCGGTGGCGGACGTCGCCAAGGTCTCCCAGGACCTGTCCACCACCACCATCACCGACGCCTTGGTGCGTCACGAGTCGGGGGTCTCGTTGTTGTTGACTCCCCTCCAGGTGCACGAGACCGACTTCGTCACCCCCAACGCCGTACGCGCGATCCTTGGACTCCTTCGTCAGGAGTTCGACGTGGTGCTGGTCGACGGGGGCGCGCACGTGACTCCGGCCCAGGCCGCCGCGGTCGAGGTCGCGGACGAGGTGGTCTGCGTGGTGACGCCGGACGTGCTCGCCATGCGTTCCTTCCGGCGCAGCGTCCAGGCGTGGGAAGGCCTGGGGGTGCGATCGGAGCAGGAGTTGCACATCCTGGTCAACCGGGTGTCGCGCGACGACGTGCTCAACGCCGTGGCCCTGGGCCGCCTCACCTCGGGGCGAATCCTGGCGACGGGGTTGCCTTCGATGCACCGGCACCTCGAACGCGCCGTCAATGCCCGCAACCCCGACGAAGTGCGGGAAACGGTCTGGTGGTCGGCGTTGCAGCACATCGGGGCTGAGGTGGGGGTGCACTCTGCGCCCCAGACCCCCCAACTCGCCGCCGCACCCTCAAAGCGTCGGAAGCAGAAGCGGAAGGTCAGCGAGGCGGGTCAGATCGCGCTCGAGACCGTGGCGCTGGTGCCTGTGGTGGTCGGTTTCTGCCTCCTCGTCTGGCAGGTGGGACTCACGGCGCTGGCCTTCACGTGGAACGGCCACGCCGCCAACGCAGCGGCGCGTGCGCACTCCATCGGCGAGAATCCACGCGATGCGGCCAAGGACGCCATGCCGGAATCCATGCGCTCCTCGGTGCAGGTGACCGTCATCGACAGTTCCTCGGTCCGGGTCAGCAGCAGTGTCCCGGTGCTGTGCCCCGGCTGCGCGAGCCTGCCGAGACGGATCACCCAGGTGGCCGAGGTGGTGAAGGAGCCATGACCACCCCACGATGGAAGTCCCAGAGCGGGAGCGTCGCCCTCGAGGTCGTGATGCTCGTTCCGATCATGGTCCTGGTCGCTCTGTTCACCCTGCAACTGGGCGTCGCCGGGTGGACCGCCTCACAGACCCAGGAGGCAGCACGTCAGGCTGCCCGAGCTCAAGGGATGGGCCTCAACGCGCACACCGCCGCCGAACGCGCGCTGCCGGGTGCCCTACGGGTGGACCACATCTCCGGCGGGGGTGGCGCAGTGACTCTGCGGGTCGATGTCCCGCGGGTCTCTCCGCTTCCGCAGTTCACCGTGGTGCGGCGAGCCGTCATGCCGAGGACCTCATGAGCGGCTACCGCGGGTTCATCGGTGTCGAGTCGCTCGGCCCGGAGAACACCGAGACGGAGAGCTCCGACGAACTTCTGGTGCGCAGGCTCAAGCGTCTGCTGCTGGAGGACGTCGACCTCCAGGAACTCGGACGGCTGGACGAGGCGCAGCGTCGTGTCCGCCTGGAGCGGGTGCTCAACCACCTGGTGTCCCGTGAGGGGATCATCCTCAGCACCCGTGAGCGCAACAGCCTCGTGCGGCGAGTCGTCGACGAGGCAGTGGGCCTCGGTGTGCTCGAGCCCATCCTCGCGGATCCGACGGTCAGCGAGATCATGATCAACGGCCACGACACCATCTACGTCGAGAGGGCAGGGCGCCTCGAGCGCATCCCCTCCGGCTTCACCAACAACGAGCAGTTGTTGCAGACCATCGACCGCATCGTCTCCACGGTCAACCGTCGCGTCGACGAGTCCAGTCCCATGGTCGACGCCCGCCTCCCACCGGACGCGCGTCTGCCGCGGGGTGCCCGGGTCAACGTGGTGCTCCCACCTCTGGCGCTGCGGGGCCCGACGATGACGATCCGGCTCTTCCCCAAGGCGTACGGGATGGAGGAGCTCCAGGCACGTGGGGCGGTGGACGAGTCGACGGCTCGGCTTCTCGCTGCCGCCGTGCGCGCCCGGCTCAACATCGTGGTCTCGGGGGGAACCGCCTCCGGAAAGACCACCATGCTGAACGCGTTGTCGGCGTTCATCCCTGGACACGAACGCATCGTCACCATCGAGGACGCGGCCGAACTCGCGCTGGTCCAGGACCACGTCGTCCAGTTGGAGACCCGGCCGCCCAACGTCGAGGGGCGTGGCGCCGTCACCATCCGCGACCTGGTCCGCAACTCACTGCGCATGCGACCCGACCGCATCATCGTGGGTGAGTGCCGCGGCGGCGAGGCGCTGGACATGCTGCAGGCGATGAACACCGGTCACGAGGGTTCGCTGACCACGGTGCACGCCAACACGACCGACGACGCGCTCTCCCGGATGGAGACGATGGCATCGATGTCGGAGGTGGAGATCCCGTTCCACGCGCTGCGCGAGCAAGTCAACTCCGGCATCGACATGGTGATCCAACTGGTCCGCAGCCCCGACGGCACGCGTCGAGTCGTCGACATCGGCTATCTCTCCTCACGCGGGCGAGCCGACTTCGCCCTCAGCCGGATCAGCCACTGGGACGTCCACGCCATCGGGGCAGGTGGAAGTCGGGGCGCCTTCGTTCGCCACCCGGTCGATCGCCGCCTCGCCCAGCGCCTCAAGGACGCCGGGGAGAGCCTGCCCGAGGGATTCGTGGTCGCTGACGACGAGCGGCGCGAGGACGCCGGAGGTGGAGTCCCGTGGTCCTGACCATCCTGGCCGGTTCGGTCGCGGTGGCGCTGCTGACCCTGGTCGGCTTCGCGAACCTCTCGGGCCTCGCTGCAGAGCGCCGCAGGGTGGTCGCGGCGGCGGTGGGCTACACCCGGGAGGGGGACCTGCCGCTCATCGAACGGCTGCAGCGTTGGTTCCGGCGGACCCGACCCGGCTCGTACGTCGAGCGTGAGCTGCGCCTGGCCGGCATCGGGCACCGCCCGCTGACGGTCGTGGCCGTGGCCACCGTGGTCGGGCTGGGGGTTGCCTTCGTGCTCTGGACCGCGCTCGCCCCCATCTTCGGACTGCTCGGGCTGGGGACCGGCGTCCTGGGTGTCCGGTTCTACCTGCGGCGAGCCAAGGAGCGTCGACTCGAGGCCTTCATCCTCCAGATGCCCGAGCTTGCCCGGGTGCTGGCGAACGCCACGAACGCCGGACTCTCGATCGGCACCGCGATCGCCATCGCCTCGGAGGAGCTCGTCCACCCGGCTGGCACGGAGCTGCAGCAGGTCTCTGACGCGCTCCGGTTCGGAACAGACCTGGAGACGGCCCTCGACGACATGGGGAACCGGTTGCCGTCCCGCGAGGTTGCCGTCCTGCTCTCGACGCTGGTGGTGTGTGCCAAGAGTGGTGGCTCGTTGGTCAGCTCGCTGCGCGACATCGCCGACACCTTGGAAGGTCGCAAGGAGACGCGGCGGGAGATCCGTACGACGCTGGCCCAGTCACTGGCCACCGGCTACATGATCATCAGCCTCGGCTTCGCGATGCTCTTCCTGCTCAACGCCGTCCAGCCTGGCTCGGTCGAGAAGATGACCGAGCACATCGTCGGCCAGATCGCCCTGGTGGTCTCCGGCACCCTCTTCCTGAGTGGCTACCTGATGATCCGCAAGATGGCGCGGTTCGACATATGACTCTCTCCACTCTGACCGTGGTCCTGCCCGGTCTGGCCGTCGCCGTCGCGGTCCTGCTCGCCGTCCACGGCTACCGGCTGCTGCGGGCCGACGCGGCCGAGGGCCTCGGCCTCGAAGAGCTCGTGGTGCTCCGCCCCGAACAGCGACGACAGGCCAAGGGTGAGGGGCCGATCGGACGCGCGGCCACCGCGCTCGCCCCTCGCGTACGACGGCGCCTGCCCGCTCGGGCCGTCGACTGGATGCAGTCCCAGGTGGACCTGGCGGGGCGACCGGACGGGATGAGTGTCGACGGACTGCTCCGAGGGATCCTCTTCTGGACCCTGCTGCTGTCCCCGGCCATGCTGCTCTTCGGCATCTCCGGCAACCTGAAGGGGCTGGTGCTCAGTCTGGTCGCACCGCCCATCCTCCCGTTGGCCAGGTTGGCGCGGCTCAAGCGTCAGCGACGTGAGGCCCTGGACCGCGACCTTCCGGACTTCCTGGACATCCTCGCGGTCACCGTCACCGCCGGCGTGGGTTTCCGGCCAGCCCTGCTGCGGGTCTCTGCGCGATTCGGTGGGCCCATCGCCGAAGAGATGCAGTTGGCCCTGCACCAGGTCCAGCACGGCGCCTCGCTGCGCGGCGCTTTCGAGCAGTTGCGTGACCGCAGCGACTCCGAGGCCCTTGCGCAGTTCGTGACGGCCTTTCTGCAGTCCGACGAGCTGGGCGCCCCCTTGGTCGACGCGCTCAACCAGATCGCCCTCGACATGCGGCGCGAGAGCGCCCAGAGGATGCGGCGCAAGGCTGCCCAAGTGGCCCCGAGGGTCACCCTGGTGACCTCCATCGTGCTCGTCCCCGGCACCCTGATCGTCCTCCTCACCGGTCTCGTCCTCGGCTCCGGGGTCGACTTCGGGAGCCTCTTCGGAGGGCTCGCCGGATGACAGCCGGACGCGCGGACCGATCCGAGGCCCTGACCCTGGTCAGGGTCGCGTTCCTGCTGCGACTGCTGCTCCTGCTGGCGAGCATGCTCGGCTTCATCAACCAGGCTCTCACCCCGACCACGGCAGCGGCGGTCATCTTCCTGGCTCTGACGAGCATGGGGGGTCTCGCACTCCGGAGTGCGCCGGAGCTGCTCCAGCGGCATCCGATCCTGGCGGTCGTGGACGGTCTGGTGATGACCGGACTGATGGTGGTCCTGGGGACGGACAACCCCCTGGTGCTGGTCACCCTGAGCAGTTGCATGGTCCTCGGAGTGCTGTTGCCCGTGTGGCCGGCGGCACTTGCCGCCGTTGTTCTCGTCGGCGGATACCTGGTGGCGACCTTGACCGACGGTCGTGAAGAGGTTGACTTCCTCAACACCTTCGGGTTCCCCGCCACCTTCGTCTCCGTGGTGGTCCTGGGGCACTTGTTCCGCCTCCTGACGGAGCGGAAACGGAGGTCTGAGCTCGCCTACGCAGACCTCATCACCGGCGCCGCCGCCGCAGCCGAGAGATCACGTCTGGCCCGTGAACTGCACGACTCCACTGCCAAGACGCTGCAGGGGCTCGCGCTCTCTGCGCAATCCCTGCCGCACTGGATCGAGCACGACCCGTCCCGCGCGTGTGCGCAGGCGGACGAAATCTCGACGACGGCCAAGGACGCGATCACCCGGCTGCGACGCCTGCTCGCCGCGATGCGTCAGGACGACCACGACCAACCCTTCCACGAGTCGTTGGAGACGCTGGCCAGTGCCGTCGAGAGAACGCACGGGATCCGGGTGGTTCTCGAACTCGAGCCGGTGCCGGTCTCGGCGCCCGGTGTGCGCTACGAGCTGCTCGCAGCGGTTCGGGAGGCGATGACGAACGCCGCCGTCCACTCGGGGGCGAGCCGGATCCGCGTCAGCATGCGTGTCGTCCATGACGAGGTCAGGATCGAGGTGCGCGACGACGGCTGTGGGTTCTCCCTCGACGTGCTTCCTGCACGGGAGCTCGAGGGCCACTTCGGTGTCCGCGGCTATCAGGAGCGCCTGGCGCTGATCGGCGGGCGGGCCGATCTGGTCACCGCGCAGGGACGGGGTACCCAGGTCCACCTGGTGGCGCCCCAGATGGGACTACGGGAGGAAGAACGTGCTGGATGACCTGACAATCGTGGTGCCGGAGGTGTCGGCCACTCCGACCACGGTACTGATCGTGGACGACAACCCGGTGGTGCGCACCGGACTGCGGAGCCTGCTGGAGACGTCACCCGACGTCCAGGTGATCGGTGAGGCCAGCGACGGCATCCTGGCCGAGACGATGGTGCGCCAGTTGAAGCCGGACGTCGTGCTGCTCGACGTACGGATGCCGCGGCGGGACGGCGTACGGACCGCCAGGATCATCGCCGACCAGACCATCGTCATCATGTTGACCTTCACCGATGAGCCGGAGCACATTCGAGCTGCCATCGCGGCCGGTGCCAGCGGCTACCTGGTGCACGGGTCCTTCGATGCGACGACGCTGGCCCACACCGTACGGGGGGCCGTGCTGGGTGCGGGCGCCTTCTCCCAGCAGGCGCTGGCTGCGCTGCGGATCGTGCCCACGCAGCGGGACCCCCTGGCCGAACGCGCTCGCCGGCTCCAGGAGTTCGGGCTGAGCGAGCGGCAGGGTGAGCTGATGGACCTGATCGCGCAGGGCAAGAGCAACGCGGAGATCGCCGCCAAGCTCTTCCTCGCGGAGAAGACCGTCAAGAACCACATCAACGCCATCTTCGGAAAGCTGGTCGTGACCAACCGGGGCGAGGCGATCGCCCTCTGGCTCGGGACCCGGGACCGTGCCTGACGGGGTGGGCCCGACTGGGCCCGAAGGTGGGCCTGGGCTGGGTCTCCAGTTGGGCCTCTGGGCCCGGGGCAGGGAAGCCGTTCCTGCGTAAGTTCTGGGTTGTCGCCAACGGGCGGCACCACAGCTGAAGGAACAGGCTCTCGGCTCCGTCTCCGACGGGGAGGCGCCGACAACCCACAGGAAGAGGATGATCGTCATGGAGAAGGTTTTCGAAACTCTGGTCGCTTTCCAGGTTCGTGTGCTCGCGGCGCGCAACGAGCGTGGACAGGGCACCCTGGAGTACATCGGCATGATCATCGTCGCGGCGCTCATCGTCATCGCGGTGCTCGACGTGAGCGAGACCATCGACCTGGGCTCGATCTTCCAGAACAACGTCGACTCCGTCACCGAGCGTGGCGCCGGCGGCTGATCCATCCGGAGCATTGGTGAGCGGGTCTCGGCTTCGGCCGGGGCCCGCTTCACCCGTTGAGTGAGGACAGGGGAGTGAACGTGGGAAGAGGACGAAGCCGCGCTCATCGCGGTGAGCACGGCCAGGTGGCCATGACCCTGGTGATGATCACGGTCGTCGCCCTGGTCGCAGTGGCGCTCTTCGGCGTCGTGGCGATCAGTCGTGGCGCCGACGAACGCACCCGGGCCCAGACCGCGGCAGACGCAGCAGCCCTCGCCGGGGTCGATGCGGTTCCAGCTCTTCTGACCGTCCTCTTCGACGGTGTCGATTCCAAGGACGACCTCGGCACGCTCGTCCTCGGCTGCAACCTGGGACTTGCCCAGGCCCAGAGCTACGCGAGTCAGAACGACGCCGTCGTGACGTCGTACTGCTTCAACGCCTCGACGGGTCGGGCCGAGGTCGCCGTTCGGATGAACGATCCGGTGAGCGCTGACAACGGGCCGGCCGAGGCGGACGCGAAGGCCGAGAACGGATTCGCGCGTTCCTCCTGCTCCTGGGTCGACGAGGAGCCCGAGGAGACCGATGAGCCTGAGCCGGCCCCGCCCGCCGAGGGCGAGACACCCCCGCCTCCGCCTCCGCCGCCGAACTGGACGACCACCCTGACATGTGGGGGGCTCAAGGCCGTCTTCACCGTGGATGGAGAGACCGGGGACCTTGCGTTGGAGTCCTTTGACGTGACCGCGCTCGAGCCCACCCTGGTGGGCTGAGTGCCTCGGGCCTGCCTGTGACGTGAGCTCCCGGACCTACGATCGGTAGGTCCGGGAGTAGTCATTTCGGCTGGTGCGTCTCGTCCCGGTCACTCGGAGGCGTCGGGCGTGAATGTCCGCAGAATCTTGCTGACCTCGGCGGTCTCGAACTCATCGGTGGGGGTGAGCGCCACCACGTTGAGGATCAGGTCGTCACTGACCTGGTGCATCAACTGCCAGAAGGTGAGCGAGACCGTGCTGCCGGAGTCGCCGGCCCGCTTCTCGGTCCACGTGACGAGGTAGGCGGACTGGCCCTCGGGGACCGGCATCGTGATGCGCTCGACCTCGGCGTCGTCACCGCCCGGCGCCGCCTTGGCAGTCTCCAGGGCGAAGGACTGCTCCGCTGCGGGGGAGACCGGCTCCACGTCCCGGATGACGACGACTCGTTGGGGGTATGCCTCGACTCCTGAAGGCTTCTCCAGGATCAGCATGGGCTCGCCTGCGTTGGTCTCGCGCTTCTGCTGGAACTCACCCGGGGCGCTGATGGTGAAACCTTCGCCCCTGACCTCGTTGTAGTCCGCGGGCGGGTCCATCATCTTCACCTGGAGCGTGGGTTCGCCCGTGGGCTGGAACGAATCACTCATGTCGTCCTTCGAATCAGCGTTCGGGCCTGCGTCACCGCTGCAGCCGGACAACGGCACGGCAAGCGCCATCACGGCGGCGGCGACATTCAGTTTGAAGTTGCGTTTCATGCGGCGCACTCCTCCCAGACGACCCATTCGGCGCCGTCCCAGTACTGGGCGTCGTCGACGCTCATCGAATCGGTGGTGACGCTACTGGAGACCCCCAATTCGATCCCCAGTTCCAAGCTGGCATCGACGGCGAGCGGCGTGCTCGACTCGATGTCGTAGTGCACCTTGGTCATCTGTCCACGGTCACTGACGGCATTGAAGAAGTTGAGCTGGGCATTGACCGTCCGCTCAGGGTTCACGTATGAATCCACGGTCGCGAGCCCCATGGACAGCAGATAGTTGTTGACCACGTCCTTGTCTGCCTGCGAGTTGATCGCCAAGTTGGCCTTGTAGACGGTGGCGCCGCTGGCGCTGTTGCCCAGGCTGGGGTCGAGACCTTCCTTGAAGAGCGCTGCGGCGACCCCGGAAGCGGTCCCGGACATCGCGACGGAGGCCTCCATGTTGACCATGTTTCCCGACGAGTCGAAGGTGACGGCGTTGACGACGTCCACCTCACCGGAGAGATCAAGGCCCTGGAACTCTGGATCACCCTCGGTGTCGAAGCCGAGCGACTGCAGTCCGGCCTCCCCCTTGACGGTCGACTGGACGTAGGCGGTCCGGCTGCCGTCACGGTTCTTGCTGCTGCCGAGTGAGACGGCGCCGTCGATGCCGGCCGAGGCGTTGACCGGCCCTGCGGAGGCCACTGCTCCCGCGTTGAGGGAGATCCCACCCTTGCCGTAGGTCTCGTCGGGCTCCGGCATCTGCTTGCCGATCCCGGTCCGTTTGCTGGCTTCGTCCACGACCCACCGGATCGGTCCACTCTCGCCGACGACCATGTCCTTGACCTGGTCGTGGGTCAGGGCACTCATCAGGTCGGAGAGCCCGGCCGAGTCGGTGTAGTAGACGTCGCCCGCCTCCAGGTTGAGGGAGGCTCCCGCGCCCATCGTGGCCTCTGCGCCGATCTTCTTGTCGGCCACGGTCACCGTGACGCCAGCGCCGGCCCCGGTCTCGAGCCCGACCCCTTCGGTGTCCGTGACGGTCACGCGGTATTCGCCGTTGCTCATCCGGGACAACTCGATGCGCTGACCGTCCTCCATGGTGACGACGATCACGGAGACCTTCTCATTGCGTTCAACGGCCCTCTGGCCGGTCACGCAGGGTTCGGTCGGTTTGTGAGTGTCAGGTGCCTTCGAGGGAGGGGTGCAGCCACCCTGCCCGACCGTCACCACCTGGCAGATCCAGTACGACACCGTCTCGCCCATGATGCGTGCCTGCGGGGTGACCGCGAGGAGCAGGGACCCCACCAGGAGTGCCGCGATGATGACGACGCCGGTGGTCTCCACGGTGGCCGCGCCACGCTCTGATCGACGCCTCATCGCGATTGCCATCGCCGACCTCCTGGACCTGTCCTGCCGCGCGGGTGCGCCACGGAGAGTTGTGTCGAGTCAGCACACCTCACAGGGACGGTCGAGACGTAGGCCCCAGGGCCTCCTCTCGGGCCCATCAACCGGTCACGCGGCTTGGTACGGCTGCAGGTGTCGTCGGCTCGGACGGGCCTCGACGCTCCGCGCCGCCACCAGCACAGCACCCACCCAGATGATCAGGTCGACCACGTACGCCGCCCCCGAGTGATCCACGAGCAACTGCCCGATGAGGCCGTGACCGCCCCACGCCGGCAACCACAGGGCGTACGAGACCAGCGCCGCAGCCACGATGGTCCGCAGAAGTCGAGGGCTGTCGTACGCACGGCGTACGAGCACCCGCGTCATCAGCAGCACGACCGGCAGGGTCAGCAGCGTGCGCAGCACGATGACTGCCTCGACGCTGTTCGCGGACAGACCGAGGAGCACAGCGATCAGCCACGCCCCCAGCGCGGTGACGACCAGTCCCAGGCTCAACTTGACCAACAGGCCGATGTCCATACGTTCCCCCTCGTGGTGAACACGATCCGCAAGGATGGTGCCACGAGCCCTGACCTGCCGATCGCCCGAAAGAGATCCATGAGACTCCTCCGCCGACGCCTGCGCCCCTCCACGTTCGGACCGGGGGACCGCACTCTCCTCCGCAACGGCCAGGTCGTCGCGCCTCTGGCCGTGGCCGACACCACGGCGAGCCGGCGTCGCGGTCTGCTCGGCACCACCGGCCTGGTCGGCGCGCTGTGGATCACCCGGTGCCCGTCGGTGCACATGATGGGGATGCGCTATCCGATCGACGTGGCAGTGGTCGACCGGGCGGGCACCGTGCTCCTGACCGCCACGCTGCGTCCCTGGTGGGGGATGACCCGCTTCCGGTTCCGGGCGAGCGCCACCATCGAGGCGCCTGAAGGTGCGATGACCGCTTGGGACGTACGCCCCGGATCCGTGCTGACGATCGGGACCGCCGGGACCCAACCGGTCTGAGATCAGGGCCGCACCGGGTTCTTCATCTGGTCCTGGACGAGGTGGGCGAGGGCGGCGTGACCTGCCGCGTTGGGATGGAAGCTGCTCGGGTCGGCGATCATCATCCCGGGGCCACCCAGGTCGAGGTCGTTGATCCACGGGTCCTTGCTGCCGATGCCGTGGTCGCGGAAGGCCTCCGTGGGATCGACGAACTCGACGCCCGCCTCGCGGGCTGCTGCTCGCAGCATTGCGTTGAGGTCGGCGCCCTTCTCGTTCATCCAGACCTGGTCCTCGGCGAAGAGGAGGTCGCCGTAGCTGTCCTTCGGGTTGTCGACGAACAGTTGTGGGTAGCCGACGATGATCACCCTGGCGTTGGGCGCCTTCTCCTTGATCTTCTCGTAGTGCTCGACCAACTTCTCCTGCAGCTCCGGCAGCAGGTCCTCGATCCGCTGGTCGTGCTTCTCCTGGCAGGTGGCCATGAGGCCGGAGCCGCGGGCGCCGTTGACGATGCAGTCCTTGACGACGTCGCCGAAGCCGAGGTCGTTGCCGCTCATGGACAGCGTGACCAGGGAGACGTCGTCGTCGAGCGCGTCCAACTGGGGGTCCTCGTCGTCGTTCTGGCCGTTGGGCTTCCCGAGGTCGGCGGTGACGGCCCCGGAGCAGGCAACGAATGAGGTGCCCTTGGCGAAGTCGTTGTCCCGCTCGAGGATCCGGGCGTAGGCGTTCCCGGAGCGATGGCAGCGGTTGTGGGCCTCCTCATGGTCGTTGAACGGCCAGAAGTCATCTCGGTCGTCGAAGTCGGTGCCCTCGTCGTAGTCCCAGGCGCCCTCCCCCGAGGAGTAGCTGTCGCCCAGCCCGGCGTAGCGCCCGCTGACCGCCTGCTCGTACGGCGTCAGGCCGGGGTCGGCGGTGCCGATCCCGCAGTTGTCCTGCTGGACCACCGAGCAGACTGCGCGCTGGAAGGCGTCGGCGATGTCGTCCTTGGCCGGGGAGAGCAGGAGGCCGGTCACCAGCAGAGCGGCGATGATGGTCACGCCGACGTACTCGAGGGTGCCTGCACCGCGCTCCCCGCGACGGCCTGCGTCGGGCGTCTTCGGATGGAGCGACGTCTCTGACATCAGAGCCTGCTCAGGGCGCTGCGGGGAGGGAGGCCACGGCCTGTTCCAGCACGCCGGGGTCAGGGTTGTCCCGCAGGGCGTACGACATCAACATCACGGCGGTGTTCCCGTGGGGGACGAGCAGCAGGTCACTGGTGATCGGCAGGTCCCCCCGGCTGGTCTGGCGCCAGGCGACGCTGTCGGCCGGTGCCCCCTCCACGGTCAACGGCTCGACGTCGAACCGGGCTGTGGGGCTGTGGGGTGCGCTGCCCTTGGCCTCGTACCCCGTGCAGTCGGGGAGTGCCTGCTGAAGCTCCGCGACGACCTCGCGGGCGACGTCGTCCTCGTAGACGCGGACGTGCTGCTCCAGGAAGGGGCCGAGCGGGCCTTGGGAGAAGCGCGCGCTGACCGCCTTGGCCGGAGCGCTGGGTTCGAGGTCGACGCCGCACACCGTGACCCGGTAGTCGACTCCTTGGGAGTTGCTGTCGCCCCACCCCTCGGGGAGGTCGCGCGCGCTCAGGAGGAGATCGGCGACCTGCACCTCCGGGTCCTGCCCGGCGTCGTCCTTCGTCTCGTCGCCACAGGCCGACAGGGTCGCGGCGAGGCCGAAGGACAGAGTGAGCAGAAGCGTCCGGGACGGGTGCCGACGAGGGCGGTTCGAGCTCGATGAGATGCGCATGTGCGTCAACGTAGGACGGTGCAACGCCCCGCCCGTAGGTCTCCGGTCCCAGCTCGCGACCCAAGGTTGCCGGGCGGGGCGAGGAGCCTCACGCGGCGCACTCCTCCCAGACGACCCATTCGGCGCCGTCGAAGTACTGGGCGTCGTTGAGCTCCATGGAGTCAGACGTGACGCTGGCGGCGATCCCCAACTGGAGCACCAACTTCCCGCTGGCGTCGACGGCGAACGCCGTGTTGGAGTCCGTGTCGTAGTCGAGCTTGGTCATCTGACCTCGGGAAGCAGCGGCCTCGAAGAAGTTGAGCTGGCCATTGAGCACCACCGCAGGGTTCGCGTACGGACCGAGGTTCGCGACGCCGACGGACAGAAGGTAGTTGTTGGCGACGTCCCGGTCAGCCTGCGATTCGATCGGCAAGGTCGCCTGGTAGACGGTGGCGCCGCTGGCCTTGTTGTCGAGGCCGGGGTCGAGGCCGTCCTTGAAGAGTGCCGCAGCCACACCGGAGGCGCTGCCGGACATCGCGACCGAAGCCTGCACGTTGAGCATGTTGCCCTCGGAGTCGAAGGTGACCGCGTTGACGACGTCCACCTTGCCCGACAGGTCCAGGCCCTGGAATTGCGGATCGCCCTCCGTGTCGAAGCCGAGCGACTGCAGGCCGAGCTCTCCCTTGACGGTCGACTTGAGGTAGACGGTCTGGGTGCCGTCACGGTTCTTGCTGGTGCCGAGCATCTTGGAGGCGTCGATGCCGACGGCCGCGCGGTCGAACCCGCCGGTGGCGGCCGCGCCCGCGTTGAGCGAGATGCCGCCCTCGGCGAACGAAGCGTCGGGCTCCGGCATGTCCTTGCTGACCCCGACCAGGTCTGTGCCCTTGTCGACGACCCACCGGATCAGCCCGTCATCCCCTGCCACCATGTCTTTGATCTGGTCCTGCGTCAGGGCACTCATGAGGCCGGGGAGACCGGCTTCGTCGGTGTAGTAGACGTCCCCTGACTTCAGGTTGAGCGAGGCGCCGAGGCCGGCCGAGGCCTCCCCGCCGAACTTCTTGTCGTTGACGGTGACCGTCAGCCCACCACCGGCACCGACCGAGAGGCCGGCGCCCTCCGTGTCGGTGACCGTCAACCGGTACTCGCCGTTGCTCATCTTGGCGACCTCGATGCGCCGACCGTCCTGGGTCGTGACCACGAGGACGGAGACCTTCTGGTTGCGCTCGGTCCCGTTCTGGCTGATCACGCAGGGTTCGGTCGGTTTGTGGGCGTCCGGTGAGCTCGAGGGAGGGGTGCAGCCACCCTGCCCGACCGTCACCACCTGGCAGATCCAGTACGACACCGTCTCGCCCATGATGCGTGCCTGCGGGGTGACCGCGAGGAGCAGCGACCCCACCAGGAGTGCTGCGATGATGACGACGCCGGTGGTCTCCACGGTGGCCGCGCCACGCTCTGATCGACGTCTCATCGCGATTGCCATCGCCGACCTCCTGGACCTGTCCTGCCGCGCGGGTGCGCCACGGGAACTTTCTGGGTCGAGTCAAGCGCCGCGCTGGCCCAGCAGCTTGGGTCCGGGGACCCCTCTGAGGGCCCAATCGTCGGGCCTGTTCTTCGAACCGACCTGGGTGGCCCCTCAGCCCAGGAGCAGCCAGATCGCAAGGACGAGCAGAGCGACACCGAGGGCCGTGAGCCCCAGGACGGTCAGAGCGGAGGGAGTGGCTGGTGTGACCGGGGACTCGGCCAGTAGCGAGCGTGGGGTCGGCTCGGCCGTGTTGTCGGGCTGGCCGGTGCCCCTCGGAGCCGCGGGAACGGCTTCGCGCTCGAGCATGGTGGTCGGCTTCGCGTGGGAGTTGTGGGGGTGATGGTCGGTGAAGTGGTCCATGACCTCGATCTCACCGGGCTCCCACCCCACGGGAGCGACCGCTGCGAGTTCGCTGCGCATCCGACTCGCCGACTCGGGTCGGTCGCCCACGTCCTGGCTCCGAGCGCGGACCAGGACCTGGGTCAAGGGCGAGTCGGGCACCTCGTCGGCGGTGAACGGTGGGGCGTGACCGACCAGCATCTCCAGGCCGACCGTGGCGACGGCGTACAGGTCCTGGCGTGGGTCCGGGCCCTCGCCCGTCTGTTGCTCGGGGGCCATGTAGCCCGGCGTGCCCACGGCCGTCGCGGTTGCCGTGAGTCGCGGTTGGTCGAGCGGTGCGGCGATGCCGAAGTCGGTCAGACGTACGTGCGGCACCTCCTGGCGCGTGGGCTCCAGGAGGAGGTTGGCCGGCTTCACGTCACGGTGCACGACACCGGCGGCATGAACTGCCTCGAGGGCGTCGAGGGTCTGGTCCAAGATCTTGGCCACCCAGGCGAGCGGCAGCGGCCCCCAGTCGCCGATCAGGGTGTCGACCGATCCCCCGCGCACCAGCGGCATCGTGAACAACACCGTGTCGTCCTCGCCGGCCCAGGACAGGGGCGTGACCACGTGGCGGTGGTGGATCCGGGTGGACTGCTCGCGCATGAAGCGCAGCAGAGTGCCGGCGTCACTGTGGCGCAGCAACTTCGCGGCCAGCACGGTGTCGGTCTCGCGGTCGTGGACCAGCCACACCGACCCCATGCCACCCTCGGCGATCGGGTCGAGCAACTCGTACCGACGCGCGAAGACCTCACCCACGAGAGGTCACCGGCACGGGTGGATCGAGGAGGCCATGGCGGGGATGCTACTGGCTCGGGGGGTGTTCTCCGGCGGGGTGCCGCCATCAGGTGGGACAGCATCTCGGGCCTCACTCGAGGACCCAGGCCACGGCAGGATGGGGCCGGTTTTCGATCCTGAGGGGGATGCATGCCGACATTCGGCACTGGGCAGGTCCGGTGTGGTGCAGCGATTCCTGTTGCGCTGCTGTTGACGGCTCTGGTGCTCCGGCGACGTCGCGCGATGACGTGAGGTGGGCGACGGTGGCCGGGCGTGTGAGGATCTGGCCATGAGTGCAGAACGTTTCGACGCCGCCGTCGTCACCGGGGTCCTTGCCCACATGAACGGCGACCACCTCGACGACTCCCTCGACATCGTGCGGGCGTACGGCCAGCCCGACGCGACCGAGGTGCAGATGATCGACCTCGACACCGAGGTGGGCGTCTGGACCGCACTCGTGGACGGCAAGGACCGGGAGGTGCGGGTGCCGTGGCCGGGTGCCCCGCTGAGCGAACGTCCGCAGCTGCGGGTCGCGGTCGTCGAGCTGCACACCGCGGCGCGGGAGAAGTTGGGGCTCGAGCCGGTCGCCCCGCACTGACGCTGCCACTGCCACTGCCACTGCCCGACGCTGCCACTGCCCGACGCGGCAGTCAACGGGGTGACTTCCAGTCACCAGGTGACTGAAAGTCACCCCGTTCTGCGTTGATCCGAGGGTTGTCGGTCCGGGTTGGTAGACATGGCCCCATGACCACTGAGGCCGCCGCCCCCGATCGTACGGCCGAGCGAGCGGCCGCTCGCGACTCAGCCGAGCGCCACCTGCGTGCCCTCGTCGGCCGCGACGACGCCGTGCTGCGTGAGGACCAGTGGAGCGCGATCGAGGCGCTGGCCGTCGATCGCCGCCGGGCCCTCGTGGTGCAGCGCACCGGGTGGGGCAAGTCGGCCGTCTACTTCGTCGCCACCCTGCTGCTGCGGGAGGCCGGAGCCGGCCCGACCGTGATCGTCTCGCCGCTGCTCGCCCTGATGCGCAACCAGATCGCCGCCGCCGAGCGCGCCGGCATTCGCGCGGTCACCATCAACTCCACCAACAACGAGCAGTGGGAGCCGATCAACGCTGCCATCAACGCCGGTGAGGTCGACGTCCTGCTGGTCAGCCCCGAGCGGCTCAACAATCCCGGCTTTCGCGACGAGGTGCTGCCCCGGCTGGCAGCCACCTGTGGACTGCTCGTGGTCGACGAGGCGCACTGCATCTCCGACTGGGGCCACGACTTCCGGCCCGACTACCGCCGGATCCGGACGCTCCTGGACGACCTCCCCACCGGCATCCCGGTGCTCGCGACCACCGCCACCGCCAACGCGCGGGTCACCGGCGACGTGGCCGAACAGCTCGGCGAGGGGGTGCTCGTGTTGCGTGGCACCTTGGACCGGGAGTCCCTGAAACTGGGAGTGCTGCGACTCAAGACCGCCGAGCAACGGCTCGCCTGGCTGGCCGACCACCTGGCCTCCACTCCGGGCTCCGGCATCGTCTACTGCCTCACCGTCGCCGCGACCCAGGAGGTCGCGACCTACCTGCGTCAACGCGGGCTCGACGTCGCTCCCTACTCCGGCCAGACCGAGGCGGAGGAGCGCCAACGACTCGAGGGCGACCTCGTCGGCGGACGAGTGAAGGCCCTGATCGCCACCAGTGCGCTCGGGATGGGCTTCGACGCCACCCTCGGGTTCGTGGTCAACCTCGGCGCCCCGAGCTCGCCGGTCGCCTACTACCAACAGGTCGGTCGTGCGGGTCGTGGCACGGCCGAGGCCAGCGTCACCCTGCTCCCGCAGCAGGAGGACCGCGACATCTGGGCCTACTTCGCCTCCCTCGCCTTTCCGCACGAGAGCCAGGTGCGACGCACGCTGGAGACGCTCGCCGAGCACGGCACCATGTCGACGGCAGGGCTGGAGACGTACGTCGACCTCTCCCGCAACCGGCTCGAGACGATGCTCAAGGTGCTCGACGTCGACGGTGCGGTCAAGCGGGTGCGCGGCGGCTGGGAGTCGACCGGTCAGCCGTGGGCGTACGAGGCCGAGCGCTATGCCCGCGTCGCCAAGGCCAGACAGGACGAGCAGGACGCGATGTTGGCCTACCTCGACACCGACATCTGCCGGATGCGGTTCCTGCGCGAACAACTCGACGACACCGAGGCCGTCGACTGCGGTCGCTGCGACAACTGTGGCGGCCACACGGTCAAGAGCGAGGTCTCCCAGGACGCGATCGACGCCGCCCACGAGCAGTTGAGTCGTCCGGGCGTCCCGGTCGAGCCCCGCAAGATGTGGCCCACCGCGTTGGCCAACATGGGTATCGAGCTGAAGGGCAAGATCTCCGGGCAGGCCGAGACCGGTCGCGCAGTCGCCCGTCTCACCGACCTCGGCCACGGACAGCAGTTGCGCGAGTTGCTGCGCGACGGCACCCCCGATGGTCCGGTGCCGGTCCCGCTGGTGCAGGCGGTGGTCCAGGTGCTCGGCGACTGGCGGCCCTCGGTCGACGCGATCGTGCTGGTCGAGTCGATGCGCCGTGGAGCGCTGACCCAGGACCTGGCCGACGGCCTCTCGCGCTACCTGAAGGTCCCGATCGTGGGCAGCTTCGCTCTGGTCGATGTCGACGTCCCCCCGGGGGCCGGGTCGACCAACTCGGCCCAGCGGGTCTCCGCCGTACGCCGTCGCTCCAGACTCCTCCTCGACGACGACTCTCTTGAGGGACGCCGCGTGCTCCTGGTGGACGACGTCGTCAACACCGGGTGGACGCTGACGCTCGCGGCCCAGCAGTTGCGCGACGCGGGCGCCGAAGCGGTGCTGCCCCTCGTCCTGGCTGTCCAGGCCTGATCTGGGCTCAGGGGCCTCCTACTAACGTTCGAGACATGGACGACCTGACTGCCTCCGCCAGCATCCTCATCGAGGCCCCGGCCTCCGTCATCTTCGACATCCTGGCCGACCCCCGCCAGCACCACCGGATCGACGGTTCGGGCACGGTCCAGGCCGTCACCACTGGCCCCGACCGTCTCTCGGAGGGGGCGCAGTTCGGGATGGAGATGAAGCGCGGCCTCGGCTACAAGGTCACCAACACCGTCGTCGAGTTCGAGGAGGACGCCCTCATCGCCTGGCGTCACCGCGGACTGCACCGCTGGCGCTACGAGCTCACGCCGGAGGCCGGGAAGACGCGCGTCACCGAGACCTGGGACGGCAGCCGCTACTCCGGCGCCCCGCGACTCTTCTTCAAGCTCATGGGGCTCAAGGGCACCCAGCGTTCCATCGAGGAGACGCTGCGCACGCTGAAGGCGGTCGCCGAGTCCGACGCCACCCTGCGCGCCTGACCAGCCTCTGGGACGTCATCACAACTGGTCGCTTGGGGACCCGATCATGATGACGTTGCGGGGTTTGTGACTGGTTGTGCAGCATTCGAAATCGACGAAGGGCTCTCGCCGGGAGTGAATCCGGCGGGAGCCCTTCGTCGTACGTCGGTGGTGACGGTCCAGCAGGGTCGGCCCAGAAGGGTCGGCCCAGGAGGGTCGGCTCAGTGACCGATCATCACGTCCTTGGGAGCGTGCACCTTCTCGCGCGGCAGGAAGTACGCCGGGACGAGGCAGAGCGCGACCAGCGCGGTCGCCACGATGAAGACGAAGGCGAACGAGGCCGCCTGGTCAGGGTTGGCCTTGGCGAGCAAAGCCTCGAACCCGGCCGGGTCCAGACCGAAGCGAGCCAGCACGTCGGCCTGGGCCGCCGGGTCGTTCCCCGCCTCGTTCGCAGCAGCTGCGACCTCGATCGACCGCTTCGACTGAATCTGGCTGGTGAGCACGGTGGCGAAGATGGCCGTGCCGATCGACGCCGCCACCTGCTGCTGGATGTTCAACAGCGTCGAGCCACGCGCGATGGTGTGATCGGTGAGCGTCGCGAGGGCGGCGGTCATGATCGGCATCATCGAGCCGCCCATGCCCAGACCCATGATGAAGAGCGCCATCAGCAGGTACCAGTACGGCGTCGTGTCGTCGATCTGGGTGAAGAGCCCCATCGCGACGGTGATCACGCCGAGGCTGGCCATCACGATCTTGCCGGGCCCGATCTTGTCGGCCAGCAGACCGGCGAGCGGCATGGTCAGCATGGCGCCGATGCCCTGGGGCGCCAGCAGGAGGCCGGCGTGCAGGGCGTCCTCGCCGCGGACCCGCTGGAAGTAGAGCGGGAAGAGCAGGGAGGCGCCGAAGAAGGCGATGGCGAAGAAGGACATCGTGATCAGGGCGACCGTGAGGTTCTTGTTCTTCAGCAGGCGCAGGTCCATCAGGGGGTGGATGTTCTGCTTGCGCAGCGCCCACGGCACGAAGGCAGCGATCAAGAGGGCGCCTATGACCATGGTCGCGACGACCTCGGTCGTCCAGGCGGTGCCGTCCTGCTCCTGGGCGCTCGGGATGGTCGAGACGCCGTAGAGGAACGATGCGAGACCCGGGGCGAGCAGCAGCATGCCGACGAAGTCAAAGGTCTCGGAGGGTTCGACGGTGTCGGGCTCGAGCGTCCTGGCGGCATAGATCAGAGCGCCGATACCGATCGGCAGGTTGATCAGGAAGATCCAGTGCCACGACGCGATGTCGATCAGCCAGCCACCGAGGATGGGGCCGAAGATCGGGCCCAGCAGCATCGGGATGCCCATCACGGCCATCACCCGGCCCAGACGCGTCGGGCCGGCGGCCCGAGTCAGGATCGTCATGCCGAGCGGCATCAGCATGCCGCCGCCGAGACCCTGCACCACGCGGAAGATGATCAGCCAGCTCAGGTCGGGTGCCAGGGCGCAGAGCACCGAACCGATCGTGAAGAGCGTGATCGCGATCAGGTAGAGGCGCTTGGTGCCGAAGCGATCCGCCGCCCAGCCGGTCAACGGGATCACCATGGCCAACGCCAGGGTGTAGGCCGTCATGGTCCAGGCGACGTCCGCGGTCGTGGCGTTGAACTCACGAGCGAACGTCTCCAGCGCCACCGAGACGACGGTGACGTCGAGGATCGACATGATGCCGCCCAGGACGACGACCCCCGCGGTGAGCATGAGCTTGCGGTCGAGTTTGTCGTTCAGGTCGGGAGTCTCCCCGGCGGAAGTTTCAGTACTGGTCACCGGGAGAGACTAGTTGCCAGGGGCAACAATCTGCATCCGAATAAAGCGTGCCGTCGGACACACGCGTCCTCGGGCGCGCACGACGACGACATCGGTGGTCGGCGTGCTCAGGCGAGCAGGTCCTCGATGCCCTCGACCACGTGCGGCGCGTCGGGCTCCGTCATGGGAGCGAACCGGGCCACCGGGGTGCCGTCGGCGTTGATCAGGAACTTCTCGAAGTTCCACTGGATGTCGCCGCTCTTGCCCTCCTCGTCACTGAGCTCGGTGAGCGCGGCGTAGACCTCGTGGCGCTCCTCGCCGTTGACCTCGATCTTCTCGCTCAGCGGGAACGAGACGCCGTACGTCGCGGAGCAGAACTCGGCGATCTCCTCGGCGCTCCCGGGCTCCTGGCCCATGAACTGGTTGCACGGCAGGCCGACCACGGTGAAGCCGCGGGGACCGTACGTCGCCTGGAGCTCTTCGAGCTTGGCGTACTGCGGCGTCAGGCCACACTTGGAGGCGACGTTGACCAGGAGTGCCGGCTGGCCGCCGGTGAGGTCGCGCAGGGTGCCGGCAGTGCCGTCGAGGCGGGCGAGGGGGGCGTCAAGGATGCTCATGGGGCAGAGATTAGTACCCCCCACCGACACTGGAGGCGCTCGCGGCGAAGGTGTGGGTGACTGCGGCTACCGTCGACGCCGTGAGTCTTGTTCCCACCACCGGCCCGGCGACGCTGCGCTCCGCCGAGCCGCCACGCGAGGGGACGATCGAATTCACCGGTGACCAGCCCGGTGCGCGGGCGGTCACGCTCCCGATCACGGCGGCGATGCCGGTCCTGGCCCGTGCCCAGCGGGAGGGGGCGCCGACCCTGCACCCCAGCGTCCGTCTTCTGGCGGGAGCGGCCCACCTCGCTCTGCGTCTCGTCGCCGACGGCCGGTTCGGTCCGCACGACGAGGAGCCCTGGTGGGTGCCGGTCTTCAACGACGCGGACGCCGACCGGATCGAGCAGCTGGCACTGGCCCGGGCCGCCGACGGGATGGACGCCGCGGCGGCGGAAGGGGTCGTACGACGGATGGTCGACGCCGTCATCGATGCCTCCCCGCGCAAGGCGCCCACACGTACGGCCGCGCCGACCCGCGGTGCCGCAGCCGCCCGGGCCGCGATGAGCGGAGGCGCCCCCGGCCGTACGTGGGCCGAGCGCCAGGCGGCCACCCGCGCCGCCACTGCCGCCGAGTACTCCGAGCGCCTGCAGGATCGCCTCACCCGACTGCGGCGTACGCACGGCACCGACGACCGACCTCAGACCGTCACCCTCGCGCTGCGGATCGAGGCCGCCGACGAGCAGTTGTTCGCCGGCGAGCTCCGGCTCGTGCCGCAGGTGGCGGCCGAGGCCAACCCCCTGCACATCGCCGACGCCTCCGCGCTCTGGTTGGAGTCGGGGGTTGATGCCTCCCACGGTTTCGGGGACCGGGCCCGGATGCACACCAGCAGCGCGCTGCGGCGGGCCGCCGACGCCTGGAACGTGCTCGACCGGCTCCTCGACCTGCGGGTGCCCGACGAGCTGGTGCTCGACTCCGACGAGATCGTCGACCTGCTCGACCGCGGGCTCGACGCGCTCGCGGCAGCCGGCGTCGACGTGCTCTGGCCGCGCTCCATCGGCCGCGACCTGTCCAGTCGCACGGTGCTCGATGCCAGGAAGAAGGGCGGCTCCAGCGAGGGGCCGTTGCAGTCGTCCACGCTCGGCGCTGACGACCTCTTCGCGTTCAAGTGGCAGATCTCGCTGCGTGGCGAGGAGCTGACCGACGACGAGATGACACAGCTGGCCCAGGCAGCCTCTCCGATGATCAAGCTGCGCGACAACTGGGTCGTCGTCGACCCCGAGACCGCGCGCCGCGCCCGCAAGCGCCTGATCCGCAACGTCAAGCCGGCCGAGGCGGTCGCGGCCGCTCTGTCGGGGGTCGCCGAGATCGACAAGGCGCCGGTCGAGGTCCATGCCGGGGCCACCCTGCTCAAGGTCCGCGAGCGGTTGCTCAACGCTGCCTCGACGGAGCCGATCGAGGTGCCCGCCGGGTTGCAGGCCCAGCTGCGCGGCTACCAACGCCACGGCCTCACCTGGCTGGCCGAGCTCACCTCGATGGGGTTGGGCGCCTGTCTGGCCGACGACATGGGGCTGGGCAAGACGATCACGGTCATCGCGCTGCACCTGCACCGCCGCGACGCCGGTTTCGCCGGGCCGACGCTGGTGGTCTGTCCGGCCTCGCTGCTCGGCAACTGGGAGGCCGAGATCCACCGCTTCGCTCCCGGCGTGCGGGTCAGCCGCTTCCACGGCGGCGGACGTACGTTGACCGGCGTCACCGACGGCTTCGTGCTGACCACCTACGGGACGATGCGCAACGACGCCGCGACGCTCGGCGAGGTGGCGTGGGACCTGGTCGTGGCCGACGAGGCGCAGCACGTGAAGAACGCCGGCTCCAGCACCGCCCGCGAGCTGCGGACCATCAACTCGACCGCCCGGGTCGCGCTCACCGGCACCCCGGTCGAGAACAACCTGACCGAGCTCTGGGCGATCCTCGACTGGGCGATCCCCGGACTGCTCGGCAGCCGCCTTGCGTTCCGACGGGTCTGGGCGGCGCCGATCGAGGCGGGGGTCGACACCAAGATCACGAAGGCCTTCGCGGACCTGATCAGCCCTTTCCTGCTGCGCCGCCGCAAGTCCGACCCCGGCATCGTCCCCGAGCTGCCGCCGAAGACCGAGACCGACCACCTGGTCGGGCTGACCCGCGAGCAGGCCGTGCTCTACGAGTCGTTCGTCAAGGACCGGATGGAGCGCATCGAACGCTCACAACCCGAGGAGCGCCGCGGCCTGGTGCTGGCGATGCTCACCGGTCTGAAGCAGATCTGCAACCACCCGGCGCAGTTCCTCAAGCAGGCCAACCCCAAGTTGACCGGACGCTCGGAGAAGCTCGACCTGCTCGACGAGTTGATCGGCACGGTGCTGGCCGAGGACGGCGCGGTCCTCGTCTTCACCCAGTACGTCGCGATGGCGCGGCTGATCGAGACCCATCTGACGCGGGCCGGCGTACGCCACCAGTTCCTGCACGGTGGTGTGCCCGTGGCCGAGCGTGAGGCGATGGTCCGTCGCTTCCAGCTGGCGGAGGGAGAGGACCAGGTCCCGGTCTTCCTGCTCTCCCTCAAGGCCGGTGGCACGGGCCTCAACCTGACCCGGGCCGACCATGTCATCCACGTCGACCGGTGGTGGAACCCTGCCGTCGAGACCCAGGCCACCGACCGGGCCTACCGGATCGGCCAGACCAAGCCGGTCCAGGTGCACAAGATGATCACCGAGGGCACGGTCGAGGAACGGATCGCCGAGATGCTGGAGCGCAAGCGCGATCTCGCCGACTCGGTGCTCGCAGGTGGCGAGGCTGCTCTGACCGAGCTGGACAACGACGAGCTGCGTGACCTCGTGGCACTGCGGTGAGCGCCGACCACGCTCGCACGTATCCGCGCATCGCGCCCCGGCGCTCGGGGACGGTGCGTACGGAGTGGGCCCGCGGTTGGCGCTCCGCGGTCGAGGAGTCGGCGTACGAGGATCGCGACCTGAAGAGGGGCATGGCCCTGGCGCGCGCCGGGGCGGTCGGTCAGCTCACGGTCACGGCCGGCCTGGTCGTGGCCGCGGTGACCGACGGCGAGGAGACCTACGGGTTGCGGGTCGAGCTGCCGCTGCTGGACCCGGTCGCGTCGCAGACGCTGGTCGAGGTGGTCGGCTCCGGGGCCGGGTGGATCGGCGCGCTGCTGGCGGGGACGTTGCCGGAGGCGTTCGTCGAGGCGACCGAGGAGGCGGGCGTCGAGCTGCTTCCGTACGGCGGGGAGTTCGACGCGGTCTGCGCGTGCGAGGCGTGGGCCCAACCGTGCCGGCACGCCATCGCGGTGCTGACCCAGGTGTCGTGGTTGATGGAGGCGGAGCCGCTGGTGCTGGTGCACGTGCGCGGTCTGGCGCGACCTGAGTTGCTGGAGCAGCTGCAACCCCTCGTCAGCGGGGACCCAGAGGAGATGGCCGAGGAGGAGATGGCCGAGGAGGACGCCGACCTGGTCCCCGGGATCGAGGCCGCGGAGGAGGCGACGGCGATGTTGGGGGATTTCACCACCGGTGACGGGCCGCCGGGGAGAGCCTGAGCGCGCTGGTCGGCTGGCTACAGTGGCAGGACTCCCTCGGTACTGCTCGATAGGATATATCCTTTTCTCATGGTGTTCCCGTTCAAGAAGCGCGCGAAGTCCTCCTGGCTCGACGTCCCCGCCGCCAAGGCGTACGACCCCACGGCTGACGCCGCTCGCAAGTTCGCCGCCGAGAAGGCCGCCACCGCAGCGGCACCTGTCGAGCCCAAGCTCGACCTCGAGGTCAAGGCCGTCACCCCGGTCGCGGAGGGCGTCATCGCGATCACCTTCGTCGACCCCCACGGTGAGGAGCTGCCCGAGTGGGCGCCGGGGGCACACCTCGAGATCCACACGCCCGCCGGGCTGATCCGGCAGTACTCGCTCTGCGGGGACCCGGCCAACCGCATGGAGTACCGCGTCTCGGTGCTCCGCGAAGAGGCCGGCCGCGGCGGTTCCAAGGAGCTCCACGACGACGCCCGACTGGTCGGCAAACTGATCACGGCCACCCAACCGCGCAACCACTTCGAGCTGCACCCCAGCGCGAAGTACCTCTTCATCGCCGGCGGCATCGGCGTCACGCCGATCCGCGCGATGGTCGCGGGCGTGCCCGAGGGCGCCGAGTGGACCCTGCTCTACGGCGGCCGCACCCGCGCCTCGATGGCCTTCGTCGACGAACTCGTCGAGATCGGCGGCGACCGGATCAAGATCGCCCCGCAGGACACCGACGGCCTGCTCGACCTCAGGACCGCGCTCGAGGCGATCGACGCCGACACGGCCGTCTACTGCTGTGGCCCTTCGCCACTGATCGCCGCGGTCGAGCAGTGCGTCGAGAAGTACGCCCCCGACTCCAAGCTCTACTTCGAGCGCTTCACCGCCTCCGAGGAGAACGCCGCGGCCCGCGCCGAGGCCGCCAAGGGCGACCAGCCCTTCGAGTTGGAGCTGCGGCGTACGGGCGTCACCATGACGGTCGGCGCCGACGAGCGCACCCTCGACGCCGTGATCAAGCACGTCCCCGGCTTCGACTACTCCTGCGAGGAGGGTCACTGCGGCTCCTGCTGGACCAAGGTCCTCGCGGGCGAGGTCGACCACCGCGACGACGGGCTGCTCACCGAGGCCGAGCGAGCGACCAACACGGAGATGTACGTCTGCGTCTCGCGCGCGAAGTCGGACAAGCTGGTCCTGGACGTCTGAGACTCGGGCGCCAGGGCCTCGGGCGTCTGGCCTCAGGCGTCGAGCGCCCGCAACGCCATCTCGGTGAGCAGCGCTCGCATCTCCTCGACCGGCACCCGACTGCTGCGTGGGGTGGAGTTGATCAGCCCGAAGGTGGCGTGCACGCAGGCGCGCGCGGTGTCGAGGCTGACCTCGGGGTGCAGTCCCTGGAGTGTCGTCGCCCAGAGGTCGACGTAGTCGCGTTGGAGTCCGCGGACCCGTTCGCGGGCCTCGTCCGGCAACGAGCTCCAGTCACGGTCCTGCACGATGATCAGCGGCTTGTGGGAGAGCGCGAAGTCGACGTGCCAGTCGACCAGGGCGGCGAGCGACCCGCGTACGTCGGTGGCCGAGGCCGCGCGTGCCCGTCCGACCGAGAGCAGCTCCTCGGAGATCGAGATCAGCATCTCGGCGAGGATCGCGTCCTTGGAGGTGAAGTGCTTGTAGAGCGCCGGACCGGAGATGCCGGCCGCTGCGCCGAGGTCGGTGACGGAGACGCCGTGGAAGCCGCGCCGGGCGAAGAGGTCGGCGGCGATGTCGAGCAGTTGTTGGCGTCGACTCGTCACGGGCCTGGCCTGCGGCGTGGCGGTGGTGGACTCGGCGGTGGACTCGGGCACCCGTCCACGTTAGCGGTTGTTCACCTGCGCCGGACGTCATCACGAGGGGTGGTCAGGACGCCCGGAGGTGATGACGTCCTGGCGCGGAGCCCCCGGGACGTCATCACGAGCGGTCGCCCCGATGATCGGAGATGATGACGTCCCACGAGTGTGGGAGACCGCTGGACGGATCAGGTTAATGAGCGTTAACCTAAACGCATGAGTCTCCACGACCTCACCGCCGAACTGCGCGAGCGGCTCGCCCTCGTCCGTCAGGGTGGCTCCGAGAGCGCCCGCGCCAAGCACACCGGCCGCGGCAAGTTGCTGGTCCGCGACCGCGTCGACCGCCTGCTCGACCCCGGCAGCCCCTTCCTCGAGGTGGCGCCGATGGCCGCCTGGGGGATGTACGGCAAGGACGGCGACGACAACGCCGTGCCGAGCGCCTCCGTGGTCGCCGGCATCGGGCGGGTCAGCGGCCGCGACGTCATGGTGGTCGCCAACGACGCGACCGTGAAGGGCGGCACCTACTACCCGATCACGGTCAAGAAGCACCTGCGCGCGCAGACCATCGCCGCGGAGAACAACTTGCCGTGCGTCTACCTCGTCGACTCCGGCGGCGCCTTCCTGCCGATGCAGGACGAGGTCTTCCCCGACCGCGAGCACTTCGGCCGGATCTTCTACAACCAGGCCAACCTGAGTGCCCGCGGCCTCGCCCAGATCTCCGCGGTGATGGGCTCGTGCACCGCGGGTGGGGCGTACGTTCCCGCGATGAGCGACGAGACCGTCATCGTGCGCAACCAGGGCACGATCTTCCTCGGCGGTCCGCCGCTGGTGAAGGCCGCGACGGGTGAGGTCGTCACGGCCGAGGACCTCGGCGGCGGCGACGTGCACGCTCGCACGTCCGGGGTCGTCGACCACCTCGCCGAGGACGACGACCACGCCTTGCAGATCGTGCGCAGCATCGTCGACACCCTCCCGCCGATCTCCGGCTTCGAGGCAGGCGCCGGCCGTCCCTCCTACGACCTGCGCGAGCCCGAGGAGCCGCTCGAGGACCCGCTCGGCCTGTACGACGTCGTGCCCAGCGACACCCGCCAGCCCTACGACGTGCGCGAGGTGATCCGCCGCATCGTCGACGGCAGCCGCTTCCACGAGTTCAAGAAGCTCTACGGCCAGACCTTGGTCACGGGCTTCGCGCACATCTGGGGCCACCCGGTCGGCATCGTCGCCAACAACGGCATCCTCTTCAGCGAGTCGTCGCTCAAGGGCGCCCACTTCATCGAGCTCTGCAACTCCCGCGGCATCCCGATCGTCTTCCTGCAGAACATCACCGGCTTCATGGTCGGGCGCGAGTACGAGAACCGCGGCATCGCCCGTGACGGCGCCAAGCTCGTCACCGCGGTGGCGACCAGCGTCGTACCGAAGTTCACCGTCGTCATCGGTGGCTCCTTCGGCGCCGGCAACTACGGCATGGCCGGACGCGCGTACGACCCCCGCTTCCTGTGGATGTGGCCCAACGCGCGCATCTCGGTGATGGGTGGCGAGCAGGCGGCGTCCGTGCTGTCGACGGTCAAGCGCGACGGCATCGAGGGCCGCGGCGGGGAATGGTCGGCCGAGGAGGAGGAGGCCTTCAAGGCTCCGATCCGCGAGACGTACGAGACCCAGGGCTCGCCCTACTACTCCACCGCACGCCTGTGGGACGACGGGATCATCGATCCCCTCGACACCCGTCGCGTGCTCGGCATGGGCCTGGCGGTCGCCGCCAACGCCCCGACCCCGGCGCCGGCCTACGGCGTCTTCCGGATGTGACCTGATGAGTGACCTGAGCCAGACCCCTGAAGGCCCCGTGACCCCGACCCCCGCGGGACGTCATCACGAGCGCGCGCCCCAGCCACCGGAGGTGATGACGTCCGGGCGGGGGAGAGAGATCAAGACCCTCCTCGTCGCCAACCGCGGCGAGATCGCCCTGCGCGTCTTCCGTACCGCTGAGGCGCTCGGCATCCGTACGGTCGCCATCCACACCGCGATCGACGCCGACGCCCCGCACGTACGGGAGGCCGACGTCGCCGTCGAGGTGCCCGGCTACCTGGACGTCGACGCCGTGGTGGCCGCAGCCGTCGAGGCCGGCGCAGATGCGGTCCACCCCGGCTACGGCTTCCTCTCGGAGCGTTCGGTCTTCGCCCGCGCCCTCGAGGCTGCCGGCATCACGCTGGTCGGCCCGTCGGCCGACGTGATGGACGCGATGGGACGCAAGGACGCCGCTCGCGAGATCGCCGTGGCCGCGGGCGTGCCGGTGATCCCGGCATACGACATCGACGCCGACCCGACGACCTTCGCCTACCCGGTGCTGGTCAAGGCCGCGGCCGGCGGCGGCGGCAAGGGCATGCGGGTCGTACGCAGCGCCGACGGCTTCGCCGAGGGCCGTGCGGCTGCGGCGCGAGAAGGGCTCAACTCGTTCGGCGACGACACCTTGCTGGTGGAGAAGTACGTCGAGTCCGGTCGCCACATCGAGGTCCAGGTAATGGGGGACAGCCACGGCAACGTGCGGCACCTCTTCGAGCGCGACTGCTCCACTCAGCGACGCCACCAGAAGGTGCTGGAGGAGGCCCCCGCGCCGACCATCAGCGCTGATCAGCGTGCGGCGATCACCGCCTCGGCCGTCGCGCTCGCCGCCAACGTCGGCTACACGAACGCCGGCACGGTCGAGTTCCTGCTCGACAACGCCACCGGCGAGTTCTACTTCCTCGAGATGAACACCCGACTCCAGGTCGAGCACCCGGTCACCGAGGAGGTCGTCCGGATTCGTGGCGAGCGGACGGACCTCGTCGCCCTGCAACTCGCGGTCGCGGCGGGCCAGCCGCTCGACTTCGCCCAGACCGACGTCACGCTGGAGGGCCACGCCATCGAGGCCCGTGTCTACGCCGAGGACTCGTTCGGTGGCTTCCTTCCGCAGGCCGGGCGCGCGACCCACGTGGCGTGGGGCCACTGGATCGACGCGTCGGCGGCCCACGTCCGCATTGACCACGCCCTGCACTCGGGCCAGGAGGTCTCCACCTACTTCGACCCGATGCTTGGCAAGGTGATCACCTGGGGTCCCGACCGGGAGTCGGCGCGCGCCGCCCTCCTCGACGCGTTGGACGGAACCGCGATCCTCGGCCTCACCACCAACACGGGCTTCCTGCGCACACTCGCCGCGACCGACGAGTTCCGCGACGCCCGCATCGACACCGCCTGGCTCGACCGCAACCAGGTGCCGGAGCCCGACCGGGCGACGGCGCGCACCCTGGCCGCGGCTCTCACGCTGCGCGACGCTGGCGACAGCCCCTTCCACGGTGACGGCTGGCGGATCGGCGGCGAACGCGCCCCGGTCCGGGTCCACCTCGATGAGTGGGTCGAGGTGCCGCGCGACGTGACCACCCAGCTCGCCGCGCGCCAGAGTTTCCGGGGCCTGACAAAGGTCCACCACCGCGACGAGCACGCCATCGGCTTCGCTCGCCGCCACGAGGTGGAGATCGTGCACCGAGGCCAGCGTCACGTCTTCAACTTCGCCGACCCGTTCGCCGACACCGCAGCCGCGGTCGGCGACGGGACGCTGACCGCACCGATGCCCGGGACAGTTCTCGCGGTCAAGGTCGCGGTCGGTGACACGGTTGCTGCTGAGGAGACGCTGGGCATGATGGAGGCCATGAAGATGGAGCTCTCGCTCAAGGCACCCTTCGCCGGCACCGTCACCGAGGTCGGCGCGAGCGTCGGAGACCTGGTCCCGCTGGGGGCCCTGCTCTTCACCGTCACCCCGATCCAGGAGTCGGCGGACGCCTGATCTGCTGTGCTTCCATCGGCTCCAGCAACGGTTCGTCGTGCCCGTCCGGTACGGGCACCGCGCGCAGGGCAGACGTGACCCGGGCGACCACCTCGCCCGGACCAGCCAGCGCGCCGTACGACTCGTGTGGCCACCAGTGCAGCACCCACGAGAGGTCGGCCGCCCAGAGCCAGACGGGGGTTGCGCTGCGAGGGCCCCGCTCCCGTGCAGCGGCGTCGACGAGCTCGTCGGCGTCCACCACCACGACCTCACACATGAGTCGATCAGGGCCGGCGCCGGTGACCAGGGTCGGCACGCGCGGGTCGCGCACCGAGGAGGCGCCCCCGCGGGAGCGCGCGAAGAGGGCGATCCCCTCGTCGTCACCCAGGAGCGCCTCGACCAGCGGCGCGACCAGGTCGTCGTCCGGGGCGCCGGGCGTGCCGTCCGGGTTGGTGATCCATACGTACGTCTCCATCCCGTCAGGCACGGACGGGTCGCCCGCGTCGAGCGTCGCGAACATCCGCCGCAACCGCGTCAACTGCGCGGGAAGGGCAGGGCGGGGCATCCCCACAACGTAGTCAGACCGGTGTGTCCGGTTCCACCGAATTCCGGTCCACCCGAGGAGAGGTAGCGTCCAACCCGTGAGCACAGCGAACACCGAACAGCGCGTCGCCCTGCCGATGACGGTCCCGGCCCAGGCGATCACCGCGGTCCCGATGCCCGAGGCCGTCACGATCTACGAGGTCGGTCCCCGCGACGGCCTGCAGAACGAGAAGGCGGTCGTCCCGGTCGAGGTCAAGGCCGAGATGATCACCCGGCTCCTCGACGCCGGGCTCCCGATCATCGAGGCGACCAGCTTCGTCCACCCCAGGTGGGTGCCCCAGCTGGCCGATGCCGCCGAGCTGATGGGTCTGCTGGTCGACCGACTCGGCGACGCGGCCCGCCGGATGCCAGTCCTGGTGCCCAACGAGAAGGGTCTGGACCGCGCCCTCGAGCTCGGCCTGGAGCACGTCGCGGTCTTCGGTTCCTCGACCGAGACCTTCGCGCAGAAGAACCTGAACCGCTCCTACGACGAGCAGTTCGCGATGTTCTCCCCGACCGTGCGCCGGGCCCGTGACGCCGGGATGGACGTACGCGGCTATCTCTCGATGTGCTTCGGCGACCCGTGGGAGGGCGCCGTGGAGATCGACGCGGTGGTCCGCGCCGGCGTACGCCTCCTCGAGATGGGGGCGGGCCAGCTCAGCCTCGGCGACACGATCGGCGTCGCCACCGCAGGCCACGTGCAGGCGATGGTCGCGGCGTTCGGCGCGGCCGGCGTCGGCCCCGAACGGATCGCGATGCACTTCCACGACACGTACGGTCAGGCGCTGGCCAACACCCACGCCGCGTTGCAGGTGGGGATCACCACCTTCGACGCCAGCGCCGGAGGCCTCGGCGGCTGCCCGTACGCGAAGTCGGCCACCGGCAACCTCGCCACCGAGGACCTGCTGTGGATGCTGCAAGGACTCGGCATCGAGACCGGCGTCGACCTCGACGCAGTGGTGGCGACCAGCACCTTCATGGCCGGGCAGCTGGGTCGCCCGAGCACGTCCGCGGTGGTCCGCGCCCTGAGTGGGGCGTGAGACTCCGGTCTCGTCGCGCTCCGGCGGGCGGGGCGTGATGGCACAATCTGCCGCATGAGCCCGGTCGTCTACCTTCACGTGGGTGCCCCGAAGACCGGGTCCGCCTACATCCGGGACCGGCTCGCGCTCAACGCCGCCAACCTCGCCCGCCACGGTGTCACCGTCCCGACGAAGCGTGGCACCGAGATCGGAACCTTCCACTTCCGCGCGGCGCTCGACCTGCTGGACCAGGACTGGGGCGGCCCGGCCGGGCACGCGGAGGGTTGTTGGCCGGCCATGGTCGCTAAAGCGGTGCGGGCGTCGTCCAGCGTGGTGATCAGCCACGAGGTCCTCGGCCCGGCGCGTCCCGACCAGGTCGCCCAGGTGATGAAGGACCTCGCCGACTGCGAGATCCACATCGTGTACACCGCCCGTGACCTGGGGCGTCAGCTGCCGGCCGTGTGGCAGGAGAGCGTCAAGCAGGGTCGCCGCTGGACCTTCGCCTCGTTCCTGGCCCGGCTCGACGAGGGTGAGACGTGGTTCCACCGGGCGCTCGACCTGCCGAGTGTGCTGAACACCTGGAGCTCGAACCTGCCGCCCGAGCGGGTGCACGTCGTCACGGTCCCGCACGAACGCAGCCGTACGGAGTTGTGGCAACGGTTCGCCCGCGCCATCAACGTCGAGCCCACCTGGGCGCCCCTGGACAGTGAGCTGACCCACCGTTCACTGGGCATCGCGGAGACCCAGCTGTTGCGTCAGCTCAACCGCCGTCTGGGGCTGGGGATGCACCGCGGCGCGACCTACGACAACCTGATCCGCACCATGCTGGCGGAGGGTGAGCTGGTCAACCGCGAGACCCTGCCGGTGACCCTGCCGCCCGATCGCTACGAGAGCGTCCAGGACACCGCCCAGTTGTGGATCGACTGGCTCGAGGGCAGTGGTGTCGACGTGGTCGGCGACGTCGACGACCTGCGCCCCCGCCGTCCTGCCGAAGACGTCGAGTGGCAGGACCCCGACCGCACCCGTACGCGCCAGCAGCTCGACGCGGCTACCGATGCGCTGGCGGCGATGACACGGGAGGCCGCCCACCGCTCCGACACCCTCGGCCAGGTCCTGTTGACCCGGGCCCGCAGACTGCGCGGCCGCTGAGGCGAGGCTGGGCAGGGCACGTACCCTGAGTTCCAGCCTGGTGAGTGATCGAGCATGGAGGAGGGTGTCGTGGGTCCCACCCCAACACGCCGTCGCAAGTTGCTGTTGCACGTCGGTACCCCCAAGACCGGCACCAGCCATCTCCAGGACGTGCTCTTCCGCAACCGCGCGGTCCTCGCCACCCAGGGGTTGCACTACCCGGGCGAGCGGTTCGACTCCCACTTCCGGGCCGCGATCGACCTGATGGGACTGCACTGGGCCGGTCTGGGCGAGGAGTCAGCGGGCGCCTGGGACGAGCTCGCCGCCGAGGTCCGCAACGCGCGCGGCACCTCGATCATCAGTCACGAGGTCCTGGCTGCGGCCAAACCCGCCCAGGTGCGACGCGCCCTCGAGTCCCTCGGGGACATGGAGGTGCACCTGATCATCTCGGCCCGCGACCTGGTGCGGCAGATCCCGGCCGAGTGGCAGGAGAACGTCAAGCACAACTCGTCCGTGAGCTTCGCCAACTTCCTCGAACGGATCCAGGACCCCGAGCGCGGTTCGCGGGTCGCCTCCTGGTTCTGGCGGGTCCAGGATCTCCCCGACATCATCGAACGCTGGGGTGCCGGCCTGCCGCCGGAGCAGATCCACCTGATCACCGTGCCACCCCGGGGTGCCCCCCGGGACGAGCTCTGGAGTCGGTTCAGTCGGGTGTTCGGCCTCGACGGACTCTGGGGACTGGACCTCGCCGCCGCCCGCGCCAACCCCTCGATGGGGGTGGCAGAGACCACCCTGGTGCGGAAGATCAACCGGAAGGTACGCGGCCAGCTGCCGGGGCACTACGGCGCCCTGGTGCGTGAACTGCTCGTGCACAAGACGCTCTCCCATCGCAGCGACTCGCCGCGGATCAGCCTGCCGCCGGAGTGGGAGCAGCGAGCCATGAAGATCTCCGCGGGATGGGTGGAGGAGCTCGGCAGCCGCGGCTACGACCTCGTGGGTGATCTGGACGACCTGCGGGGACACCCGGGAGGTGGCGACTGGGTCGACCCCGACCGCCCCGGCGCGAAGGCCCTCAACCGCGTCGCCCTCGACGTGATCGAGGCGCTGCTCAACGAAACGGCGCGGCTGCGCGACGTGGAGCAGGACCTCAAGGCGCAGCTCGAGGCGTCACGCGGTGGACGCCCGAAGGTCGATGACCTGTTGCGTACGCCGGTGGGCAGACGTCTCCTCGGTTCGAGGGCGGGAGCAGCGGCCCTGCGCCGCTACCGGCGTCGGCGTGCCGAGGGTGAGAACTCCTTGCCCGCGTAACGACCCGCCTGCCACGACGAGAAGCCGTCGGCGCCTGCGCCGACCACGCCACCCACCACGGGGATCCGGCGACCGGCCGCGGTGACCAGTCGCTTGCCGGCGACCTTGGCGATCAGGAACGAACCGACCTCGGTGGCCAACAGTTGCCGCAGGGCCGGGTCGTGCCTGTCGGCGGTGGCCAGCTCGTACGGAGCGCCTGGCAGTTTCCTCTGGGCGACGAGGTGGCTGACGCCCTCGTTGCCGAGCATGGCGGCGAGGATCGCATCGCGCACCCGCGGGTCAACCAGGGAGTGACCGCGCAGGTGGGCGATGCCGGCGATCATCCGGCACTGCAGCATCGCCAGGCCGATGATGTTGGCGGGCATCGCGACCGCGAGGGTGGTCAGGCCGCCGATGTTGGTCACGAAGCCCTGGAGGCCCGAGAGCCGCACGTTGTTCTCGATGATCCCCTTGATGGCCTGTTCGACGTCGCCGCCGTGCTGCTCGAGCTCCTTGTCGGCGGCAGTGGCCGCGGGCTTCAGCGGGCCGGTGCCGTCGATGGCCCGGTCGAGGGCCTCGAGCACGGCGCGGGAGGTGACGCCGGGTGCGGCGTACGCGACCTTCGGCGCGAGCCGTCCGGCCACCTGACCGCTGATCTTCTTCGATATGCCCATGTCCCAAAGAGTAGGGGGCGAGGCGAAGTCGTCCGCGGCGCTAGTCTCGGGACCGTGCCCATCGAACCGCCGCCGTCCCTGTGGGGGCTCGCCGAGGTGGCTCGTGACCTCTCGCGTCTCGACCCCACCGACGACCTGGTGGCCATTGGCGCCGACCTCGAGCCGGGGACCTTGCTCGCTGCCTACCGCTGCGGGCTCTTCCCGATGCCCAGTGGCGAGGAAGGGGACCAACCGATGTGGTTCCTTCCCGTACGCCGCGGCGTGCTGCCGCTCGACGAGTTGAAGGTGTCGCGCTCGTTGCGTCGCTCGGCGCGGACCATGGAGATCCGGGTCGACACGGCGTTCGACGAGGTGATCGCGGCCTGCGGGGACCCCTCACGACCGCATGCGTGGATCGACTCCGACATCGTCACCGCCTACACAGCCCTGCACCGGATGGGGTGGGCGCACTCGGTGGAGGCGTGGCGTGACGGCGAGCTCGTCGGAGGCCTCTACGGCATCGCGGTCGGTGGCCTCTTCGCCGGTGAGTCGATGTTCCATCGAGCCACCGACGCCTCCAAGGTCGCGCTGTGGGGGTTGGTCGAGATGATGAGGGATGAGTACGCCGATCGCCGGGTGCTCGACGTCCAGTGGAGCACCGACCACCTCGCCAGCCTGGGGGTCGTGGAGGTCTCCCGCGGCGACTACGCGGAGATGCTCGCCGACGCCGCGGAGCTGCCCCTGCCGGCGGCGTTCGACGACACCGTGGCTGGCGAGCGACGCACGGGATGAGGAAATGTGTCCACAATCACACACCCCGTTTAGCAGCCTCGGCGTGTGATGCGGCACCCTGAGCCCATGAAGATTGTCCGACTCGCGGCGACGCTGCTGATCGTTGGCGTCGCCCTCGTCGGGTGCGGAGCCGATGAGGAGGAGCCCGAGCCCTCTGCGCAGGACAAGTTCTGCGCTGCCTACCGCGACTTCTACGAGCAGTCCTCCAGAGATCCGGGTGCCTCCGACACCGAGGTGGTCTCACGGATGAAGGAGTTCGCCGCCACGCTGGACGACCTCGAGCCTCCGGAAGAGATGTCGGGCGAGGCGAAGAAGGGCATGGCGATCTGGATCGAGATGATCGGGGACCTGCCGGACGACGCGTCGCAGGACGACGTCGTCTCGCTGAACACCGAGCTCTCCAAGAAGGAGTCCTCCAGGCTGCGCTCCTACAACGACTTCGGCAACGTGGTCTGCCTCAGCAACGGTGCGTCGGGCTGACGCGTCCGATTTCACGGACCGGTTCGAGCCGCGGTGCCAAGGTGCCGGCGAGCCGATCTGTCACCGTATGTGCCTGAGTCATTCCAGGGAACACCGCTTCCAAGGCCGGGAACGGCAGACGACCTCGTGGAATCACTGGCATTCCCGTGACCTCAAAGGGCTGCAACCCGACCACGCAGACGCTCTTCTGCCACGACCTGACTGAGCAACAGGAATTTGTTGAGAATTGCACGATGCAGCAATAGATAACGGCGCATGTTTCACCAAATTTGATGAAAGTTTATCCTCGTTTGGATGGGACTAATACGCCAGCTGTGCACCTGCTACGTTCTGCCCGCCGCGAAATCCGCGGAGTTTGTCGAAAGGGAACTTGACGCAGGTTATCCGTACCAAAGCCGCAGCTCTGTTGTTGGCTTTCCTCACGTCCTTGGCCCCCTTCAGTGTCGTGAATGCTCAGTACGCCACGGCAGTGGGTGGTAGTTGTGACTCGAAACGTGTCGAGCGTGAAATTTGGGGCCCCAACTCCTACCCTGTCCGCGCCTGGTGCTCGTCACTGCAGTCGGACTCCCGAGCGAAGGGCATCCTGGACATTGCCAGCGAACCCGACATGAACACGCAGTGGTTTACCCGGGTGAATGTCTCCTACACCAGCGACTTCTACAGGTGTACCTTCTCCTGCACGAATACGCGCGAGGAAATCAAGCAGCGCTGAAACGTCTGATTGAAGCCCGATGGCGGTCACCTTGGCTGAGTCGAGGTGACCGCCCTCACGATGGAGTGGAATTGATATCGCTCGACAATGTTTCGATCGCCTACCCGGACACCAAGCCGCTGCATGGCGCTTCTGTCTCGTTCGCATCCTCCGCAAGCGCGATCATGGGTCCCAGCGGATCTGGCAAGAGCACCCTTCTTCGCCTCATTGCGGGTCTTCAGTCTCCAGACGGCGGCACCATCACGATCGATGGCTCCCCCGTGAAACGCCCCACGTGGAGCACCACGGGCGACACGCGCGTCGCCATGATCCATCAGGACTACCGACTCATTCCGTTCCTCTCGGTCGGTGAGAACATTCGGTTGGCGGCTGAGTTGCGGGGGATCTCGGCATCGGCCGAGGGGGTGCGTGGCGCGCTGGCACGGGTAGGCCTGACAGGCATTGGCCTGAATCGCCGGCCGGGCACCCTCTCCGGTGGTGAGCAGCAGCGCGTGGCGATTGCCCGGGCGCTTGTCTGCGAGGTCCGTGTGCTTTTGGCGGACGAGCCCACCGGTGCCTTGGACGAGCAGTCCTCAAGGCTGGTCGCCGACTGCCTCAAGGATCTCAGCGTCGGCGGCGACGTGCAGGTCGTCGTCGCGACCCACGACCCTCTGGTGGCACAGACGCTGCCGGTGGTCTACCGACTCACCAACGGCCAGGTGTGTTTGCATGACGTCTGAACCGACATCCGTGCCGGTGGTCCGGCGGTGGGTGATCCACCGCAGGTCCCACATCCTGATCTGGGCGCTTCTCGGCGTCCTCCTGGGTGGGGCGGTCGCCGCGTCCGCCGCACTCACCCTGACTGCCGAGCACGCCATCTTCACTTCCGTGGAGGGTGATCAGGCCGGTCGTCGATTCGCGATCCAGACGGGAGATCCAGCGACCGCGTCCACGCTGGGTGACCTGACCGGTTTCTCCCCGGTCAAGGACTCGAGCGGGTCCCTGCTCGCACCGGACCGCGAAGTGCCGGTGACGATCCGCGCGACGCGGGAGCCCGGTCTGCCCCTCGGCAACCTCCTGCGTGGAGAGCGCGCGACCGCCCCCCTCAGCGTGACGGTTTCGCGCGCCGCCGCCGAAGCACTCGATGTGGACATCGGAGACCGAGTCGCGTTGCGGGAGCCAGACCTCACGCGAGATGAGGTCGTCATCACCGGCATCACTGTCAACTCCGGCAATGTCGGAGAGCTCTCAGTCGTCCTCTCTGACCCGGCGCTGCGGCCCGCGGAAGCGAGCGTCTGGCTCAGTGACCGTGATCCCTACGAGGTGGCAGATCTACGTCAGTCGCTGGACGCCTACACCGCGACCTTCCGCACCGTGGCGAACCTCGCCGATGACGCTCGCACGCAACTTCCAGCGGGACTGGGGCGACTTCGCCATCTTCCGCTCGGGCTCGGGTTCCTTCTGACCCTCATGCTCACGGGACTGGCCGCGACCATGTGGGGGACCGTTCGATTCGACGTGGCAGCCTTGGTGGGCGCGGGTGTGAGCCAGCGTCGGGCCTGGGGCTACGCCGTGCGGATCGCCACCGTCACCCTCGTCGTCGCAGAACTGATCGGTGCCGGCATGGCACTCGCGGTCATGCGCCTCGTCCGTGAACCCCTGTCCGGCCTCTTCGGGCAGTACTGGATGGGCGTCGAGGTGCCGTGGGCGCACATCGTCGTGGTCGTGGGTCTGACTGCGGCGACCGGCGCGTCCTGGCAGGCGCTCCGATCAGGGGGTCGCTGGCTACGGTCCAAGCGTCCCACCCGTGCTTGGAGCACGGGTCGCGTCTGGGGGCTCGGCGTTGTTCCGGGACTCCTCCTTCTGGTCCTCGCCGGGGTGAGCCGTCTGGGCCCCGACATCGACGAAGGCAGCCGTCTGGCCCCGTTGGGGGCGGTCCTCCTCGCTGCGTCCCTGCCGTCGCTCATCTTCGCGCTGGTGCGCCGCACTCTCCCCCTCGACTTCCGCCGGTTGGGGGCGCACCTGGGCCGTGGCCTTCAGTGGTCCTGTGCAGTCGCCGGCGTCGTCGCGGTGCTCTCTGCCTCGCACGTAGCCAGGGCAAACCACGACACCCTGGTGTTCCAGGGGGAGAGCGGGGCCCTGCAACCCTCCGGCTCGATGCTCATCCTGGACGTGCCCACTGCGACCGCAGATGCCCTGGTCCGGGAGTACGCGTCGCTGGGCGGCGCAGGCGCACGACAACTCAAGCTCGCTGATGAGACGCGACACGGCGTCCGGGTGAGCAGCTCAGGTCTCGTCGACTGCCTGGACCAAGCAGGCGCTGGCGCGAACCCCAACGAGTTGCCCGAGACCTGCTACCCCCAGGGGTCAAGAAGTCCCATCAACATCGTTGCCCTCGATGACCATGCCGCTGCGCCCTCGGCGGACGGTGGACTTGTCGAAGGGTCGACGGTTGGGCTGCTCGTGTTCAAGGCCCAGACGGACGACGTTTCGCGGACCGGTCGCGTCCGGGCTTCGGCGGACGCCTCTCTGGGCGGCAACATGCCGGGACTCGTCATTCCCGAGGACAGCGAGTTGGCCAAGGAGTACGGCCTCGTCGCGTCCGGGAATCAGTTGGTCGCCCTGACGAAGTTCCGCCAACTCTCCGAGGCAGACCGTGCTCACATGCGGGCGAGGGTCGCGCAGCTCGCGCCGGCAGCCCAGGTCTCGGAGGCGACGGGAGATGAGGGGTATGCCCGGCAACGCGCGATAGGCGTGTTGGTCGCGCTGCTGGGGACGGGACTCTGTGGGCTCGTCCTCCTCCTGGGCGGGTTGGGGACCATCGCGGGCGAGCGCGAGACGCTTCGCGTCCTGGCCGAGCTGAGCCCCTCTCAGGCGCGTCGGGCCCGACTGGTCATGTCCAACGTGGGCGCGGCTCTGTTGTGTGTCACCCTCAGCGTCGCCCTGGGCTTCCTGAGTGCCTACCTGTCGTCCCTCGCGGGGAACGCAAGCTTTGGGCGAGTGTGGCTCGCGCCCGGTCTGGGAGGTCTCGTCGCGTGCCTGATCCTGGCGGGGTTGTTCCTCCGCGTGCCGAGAAGGGTCGACTGATACGCCGCGCCGCCGGCACGTGCGCCCGGGCTACTTCAGGAACTTGCTCGTACGCCGGTCCGCCAGCGGTTTCCCGCCGGTCTGGCAGGTGGGGCAGTACTGCAGTGACGAGTCGGCGAAGGAGACCTCGCGGACGACGTCGCCGCAGACCGGGCACTTCTCACCGGTCCGGCCGTGGACGGCCATGTGCGACTTCTTCTCACCCTTGAGCTCACTTGCGGCCAGGCCGGTGCTGCGCTCGACGGCCTCGGTCAAGGTGTCGCGCACGGCGGAGTAGAGGTGCGCGATGTCGGCGTCCTCCAGGCTGCTGGCCGGCTTGAAGGGGGACATCTTCGCCGCGTGCAGGATCTCGTCGGAGTAGGCGTTGCCGATCCCGGCGATGGTGCCTTGGTGGCGCAGCACGCCCTTGATCTGCGAGCGCCCGGCCCCGGCGAGGATCTCCGCGAAGAGTTCGAGGGTGAAGTCCACGCCCAGCGGGTCGGGCCCGAGCCGGGCAATGTTCTCCAGGGTGAGCGGGTCGTGGGTGACGTAGATGGCGAGTGACTTCTTGGTGCCGGCCTCGGTGACGTCGAGACCGTTGGTGTGACCGGCCTCGTCCTCGTCGAGGACCACGCGCGCTGCCAACGGGCTCTTGCCGCCCGGCTTCGGCGGGAGCGCCGGGACTTCTTCACGCCAGCGGATCCAGCCGGCGCGGGCCAGGTGGATGACGAGGTGGACGCCGGAGGCGTTGATGTCGAGGAACTTGCCGTGCCGGGTGACCGACTCGACCAAGGTGCCGTGCAACGCGTGCAGCGGCGGATCGAAGGTCTTCAGGGCGCTGAACGCGGCCAGGTCGATGCGGGTGATCGGACGATCCCGCAGGCGCTGGTCGAGGTCGTGGGCCAGCGCGTGCACCTCGGGCAGTTCAGGCATGGGTCGAGCGTAGTGGAGACGCCTATCCGACACTCTGCAGATGTCTAAGCCAATCGCTAGACAGCCCGATACCTTCACATCGTGGATCCGATCAGAAACCCGTACGCCCCCGGCGCCGGCCAGCGTCCCCCCGAGCTCGCCGGTCGCGACGACCAACTGACTGCCTTCGGCGTGGTCCTCGAGCGCGTCTCGAAGGGGCGACCCGAGCGCTCCATCGTGCTGACCGGCCTGCGCGGTGTCGGCAAGACGGTGCTGCTCAACGCCCTGCGTTCGGCGGCGGTGCGCAAGCGGTGGGGGACAGGCAAGCTGGAGGCCCGCCCCGACCAGGGGTTGCGTCGACCGTTGTCGACGGCGCTGCACCAGGCCGTACGCGAGCTTGGTCACCCACAGCCCGACGAGACCGATCACGTGCTCGGCGTGATCCGTTCCTTCGCCCAACGCGACGCCGGCCCGAACGCAAAGCTGCGCGAGCAGTGGAACCCGGGCATCGACGCGCCGCCGGTGCGCGGGCGCGCCGACTCCGGCGACATCGAGATCGACCTGGTCGAGCTCTTCACCGACGTCGGGGGACTCGCCCAGGACGTCGGCAAAGGAGTGGCGATCTTCATCGACGAGATGCAGGACCTCGGGCCCGAGGACATCTCCGCCCTCTGCGCGGCATGCCATGAGATGAGCCAGTCGCGGCTGCCGGTGATCGTCGTCGGCGCCGGCCTGCCCCACCTGCCCGCAGTGCTGTCGGCCTCGAAGTCGTACTCCGAGCGGCTCTTCTCCTACCAGCGCATCGATCGGCTCGCGCGCGAGGCGGCCGACCTCGCCCTGGCTGCGCCGGCCGAGGACGAGGACGCGTTCTACACGGTGGATGCGTTGGCCAGGTTGTACGCCGCCACCGGCGGCTACCCGTACTTCATCCAGGCCTACGGCAAGGCCGTCTGGGACCGGGCCCCCGTCTCCCCGATCACCGCCGAGGACGTCGCGGTCGCGTCCCCGGAGGCGGAGGCAGAGCTCGCGGTGGGCTTCTTCGGATCACGGTTCGAGCGCGCCACACCGGGGGAGCGGGAGTACCTGCGTGCGATGGCGGACGCGGCTGTGGCGATCGCCGCGGCGGGCGAGGAGGAGGTCGATGACATCGGCTCGGTGCCGACCGCCGACGTGGCTGCGGTGCTGGGCAAGAAGCCGCAGTCGCTCTCCCCGGCGCGCGACGCGCTGCTGAAGAAGGGCCTCATCTACTCCGGGGAGCGCGGCCGGATCGCCTTCACCGTGCCGCACTTCGGGAAGTACCTGCGCGAACAGGCCTAGACATGTGACCAAATGGTCACCTATGCTGGCCGGGTGGCGGACGACCTGGTGTTCAAGGCGATGGCGGACCCGGTCCGCCGTCTTCTCCTGGATGCCCTCTTCGAGCAGGACGGGCGCACGCTCGGCGAGCTCGAGGCCGTGGTCAACGCCCACGTCGAGATGACCCGGTTCGGGGTGGCCAAACACCTGCGTCTGCTGGAGCAGGCGACGCTGGTCACCGCCGTGAAGCAGGGGCGCGAGAAGAGGCACTTCCTCAACGCCGTGCCCATCCAACAGATCCACGAGCGGTGGATCGGCAAGTACACGGAGCGGGCCGGGATCGCCTCGGTCCTGCTCGACCTCAAGAGCCGCCTCGAGTCCGAGAGCGGTCCATCGAGCACGGAGGAAGAGTCATGAGCACCAACCTGGTTCAGGTCTACACGATCTACATCAACGCCTCGGCGGCGAAGGTCTGGGACGCCATCACCACCCCTGAAGGGTCCACCAAGTGGGGTTACGGCGGCGAGGTGGTGGCCGAACTGCGTGCCGGCGGCGTCTATCGCAACCTCACCACCGACGCGATGCGCGCGATCGGGATGGGCGACGTCGCCGTCACCGGCACCATCGAGACAGCCGAGCCCGGCAAGCTGCTGGTGCTGAGCTGGCAACCCGCCTGGCACCCGGAGTCGACGCCGACCCGCCTCACCTGGGAGCTGACGGAGTTCGACGGCCCGCTGACCAAGGTCGTACTGACCCACGACGTCACGGCTGCGCCGGAGTACGCCGACGAGGTCGCCGGTGGCAACGACCCGAACCAGGGTGGAGGCGGCTGGCCGTGGAGCCTGGCGGGCCTCAAGACCTACCTGGAGACCGGTGAGCGAATGGTCGGCTCGGGCTCGGAATGGCGCCCCTGAACTGGACGCTCACGCGCATGCGGATCACAAGTGGGGTGGGGGAAACCCGAGCGTCCAGTCATCGGGTTTCCCCACCTGTCACGGAAAATCGCCATATCCTGCTCCCCATGAGCAAGTCCCATCTGATCGGTCGACTCACCGGCGGCCCCTTCTGGTCCCTGGTGCGCACGGTCCTGGCCGAGGGTGAGGAGCCTGTGCACTTCGCGCAGTTGCGTCGCGCCCAGGGCACCGAGGAGGTCTCGGGCGTGCTCTTCCTGACCAGCGAGCAGCTGATCTGGCGCACCATCGACCCGCGCAAGCCGGAGGGTTCCGGCGTGGAGATCACGCTGTCGGAGGTCCTGGGGGTGGACGAGCCCAAACGCCTGGCCGCCTTCCAGGCGTTCCGCGTGGTCATCGCGGACAAGGGCCTCCCGGTCGACACCTACTTCTTTCCCCAGCACCGCACCGACATCGACCGTCTCCTGTGCCACCAGATGTACGACTCGCTCGAAGGAGCATGGCAGCGTCAGCGCATCCTGCGGTTCGGCACCTGACCAATCGGCCCTGATGGGCCACACTCAGTCTCATGAGACCGCAGGTGGTCGCCCATCGGGGCGCCAGCCACGAGAAGGCCGAGCACACCTTGGGCGCCTACGTGGCAGCCCTCGACGCCGGAGCCGAGGCGCTGGAGTGCGACGTACGGCTGACTGCTGACGGGCACCTCGTCTGCGTGCACGACCGCGACCTGCGGCGTACGGCGGAGACCCGCGGCACGGTCTCCACGATGAACCTCGACGAGCTCAGCCAACTCGACTTCAGCGCGTGGAAGAACCCGTGGGGCGAGCTCGACGACGAGGCCGAGGAGCTCGATGCGGACCACCGGACGGTCCTCACGCTGCGCCGTCTCTTCGAGATGGTGCGCGACTACGAGCGGCCGGTCGAGATCGCGGTGGAGACCAAGCATCCGGTGAGGTACGGCGGTCTGGTCGAGCGACGCCTCGTGGAACTGCTGCGTGAGTTCGGGTGGGCTGGCAAGGACTCCCCGGTCCGGGTGATGTCGTTCTCGTGGGCCGCGTTGCAACGCGTCGAGCGGATGGCCCCGGACGTACGCCTGGTCCAGTTGATCGAGCGCGCGCACATGTGGCCGATGTTGCGCGCGGTGATCGGCAGGGACTGGCTCGTGGGCCCCGGGATCAAGGAGTTGCGGGAGCATCCCGGTCTGGGCCGCCGGCTCGTCGAGAGCGGCCGCGAGATCCACGTGTGGACGGTCAACACGCGCGCTGACCTCGAGCTGTGTCGCTCACTCGGCGTCACGGCCGTCATCAGCGATCGGCCGGGATACATGCTGGAGCTGCTGGACGGGTAGTTTCTCCGTCATGGCCAAGAAGTCCCGCAAGACCCGTGACGTTGCCCCTACCGCCCCCGGTGAGGTCGGTCCCCGCCAGCCCTGTCCCTGTGGGTCGGGCAAGCGCTACAAGGCGTGCCACGGCGCGTCGTACGGTGTGACCACCCCCTTCGTGGGGCGCCCCTTCGAAGGGCTGGCCGGCGAGTGCGACGTGATCGCGCTACGCGAGTTGGTCCCCGCCGGCACGGCCCCGCTGACCCTGGCCGACGGCGTACCGGGCGCTGGGAGTCGTACGGTCAAGCTCTGCACCCTGCTCCCCGCAGGTGCCCCGGCCATGGTCCGCGAGTCCGGTGAGGTGTGGCTCGGGCTCCAGGTCCAGCACAACTACGGCGACCCGAGCCGCGACCTCGCGGCCGTGCTCGTGGCAGCGCTCGAGCAGGCCGAGGAGGGGCACGTCGGCACCGTCGGGCTGACCACCGACCCGGGCGAGGGCCCGCGCCTGCAGGAGCTCGTCACCAACACCTCGCTCGACGTCACCGTGCACGAAGGGTTCGACTACTGGATCGCCGACGTCGAGGACCGGGACCCGGCCATGGCGGTGGCGCTCGAGCAGGTCAACGCCACCGCGCAGCCGACCGTACGCCTCAAGGGAGTCGAGGGTGCCTACTGGACAGACGTCGGCACCAAGGAGCACCTGCGTTGGGTGATGGGGCACGACGAGGACGCACTGCTCACGGCGCTGTCGCGGCTGCACGCGGCGGGCAAGGACTCGGTCGCGGCCGAGTCGCGCCTCGTCGGGATGTTCCGCGCGCACGGGCTGTTGGCGCCGGTCTGGGACCTCCCGGTGGGCACCGGCGCTGAGGCGTTGGAAGAGGGCGCCGAGCGCTTCGCCAGGGACCTCGCCGCGGCGCTGGCCGACACCAGCGACCTCACCCAGGAGGAGCGTTCGGCGCGGGCCGGCCTAGCCAATCGCCAGGTCACCATTCGCTGATCGACCCCATACGTCTGAGGCATCCTCGACGTCGGTGGGGCGATGTTGTTTCTGCCTTGGCCGTGACGTAGGTTTCTCTCGCCCAGCCGTTGTCGTATCCCCCGTCGACAACGGCTGGGCTTTCACATTTCGGTTCGCAGGCGGCTCAGGCCAGGAGCAGTTCGTACGCGGTGAAGAGCGCCAGCGCCAGGCATACGGTCGCACCGACGTAGTGCAGGACCGACAGCTTCACCTTCGTGAGCAGGACCCGGCCCACCAGCACTGCCAGGCCGGAGACCGCCAGCAGGGCGAACCAAGCGCCGATGAAGACGGAGACCGGGTCGTCGTACTTCGCCACCAGCGAGAGCGTCAGCAGTTGGGACAGGTCGCCCCACTCGGCGGCGAAGAGCACGATGAACGACGTGGCGACCACCTTGACGCCGTGGATCTCCCCACGTGCCGCGGCCTTGGCCGCGAACTCGTCCTCGGTCTCCGACTCGCCGGCGTCGGCGGAGCGGGCCTCCCGCAGGAGCAGGATCGCGCCGACGAGGAACAGCAGCGCCGCCGCCCCGCGCACCAGATCCTCGGGCAGGAAGGAGGCGGCCGTGCCCAGGGCCACTGCGATCCCGGTCTGCACGGCGAAGGCGAGGCCGACGCCGAGCCACACGTAGAGCGGGCGGAACTTGGTGCTCAGCACCAGGGTGGCGATGAAGGTCTTGTCGGGCAGCTCCACGACGAAGATGGCAGCGAAGGCGAGCGCGATGACGACAAGATCCACGAGGTACAGGGTCTCACGGCGCCACGACGCCACCGGTGGCGAGATGGGGCCGGGTGCACCGTTGTGACGACCGGCCTACTCTGGCAGCAAGCCAATCGACGACCACACACAGGAGCACGCCATGTCGTTCGCGGACAACATCAAGGCAAAGATCAAGGACGTCGACCTCGAGGCGCAGTTGACCAGCCTGGTCGACGAGGGCGAGCAGCTCGTGAAGGAAGGCGTCACCAAGGCCGGCGCCCTGGCCCATGACAAGCGCGACGACATCGACGGCTGGCTCGGCAAGGCCACCGAGGCGATCAACACCAAGACCGAGGGCAAGTACGCCGACCAGCTCACCAAGCTGCGGACGACGCTGCTCTCCGGCGTCGAGAAGGTGGCCGAGCACCGTGGCGCTACCGGTGCGGGGGAGGGCGACGTTGCGGTGGGTGACCCGATCGAACTTCCGCCCGTCGACGCAGCTGCCCCCGAGGACACCGAGCCGCCCGCCGGCGCCAGCGGCCCTGTCCCCTGAGCCCCGCTCCCGCAGACCTGATCCCCTGAAAGAGGTCTGGGCACTGTCGGTGCTCGGGCGTAGCGTGCCAAGGGTCGCGGCTCGACGTTGCCGCTGACCCACACCGACGCGCGGGAGAAGACATGGCAAGCAGGCTCAACCCCTACATCAGCATCCTCGACGGGCGGGCCCGGGAGGCGATCGACTTCTACCACTCGGTGCTGGGTGGGGAGACCCTCATCAGCACCTTCGGTGAGGCGGGCATGGAAGGCGTTCCGGCCGACCAGGTCATGCACGGCCACCTGGAGACCACCGCCGGTTACGTCCTCATGGTGGCCGACGCCCCGTCGGAGATGATGGCGGTCACTGCTGGCGACAACATCTCGGTCTCGATCTCCGGCGACGCGGAAGATGCTGAGGCGCTGCGCGGCTACTTCGAGGGCCTCTCCGTCGGGGGTCGGGTCAACGAGCCGCTCGCAAGCGCTCCGTGGGGTGACGAGTTCGGGATGCTGACCGACAAGTTCGGCATCAACTGGATGGTCAACATCGCCGGCCCCGAGAGCTGAGCCGAGGACGGGGAGGGTTGATGAACGTACGACTCGCGCCGTACCTGAAGTTCGCCGACGGTCAGGCACGTGCGGCGATGGAGTTCTACCGCTCGACCCTGGGCGGCGAGCTGTCGCTGATGGAGTTCCGGGAGCTCGGGGTCGAGGGCGCCGCGGCTGAGTTGGTGATGCACGGCAAGCTCGTCACCGAGCACGGATTGGTCCTCTACGGTTCCGACGCCCCGCCGATCTCGCCCGAGGTGCGACTCGGCGAGCAGGTGATGGTCTCGGTGATGGGGCAGGACTCGCCCGAGGCACGTGCCTGGTTCGGCGCCCTGAGTGCTGGAGGCGAGGTCACGATGCCCCTCGAGCTCCAGCCGTGGGGCGACCACTACGGAGAGTTCGTCGATCGCTTCGGCGTCCCGTGGATGTTCGACCTCGGCGAGCTGCCGGACTCGGAGCCGTCTGACTGACTGATCGCCGGACGCAGCCGCCGAGGCGTCTGCGTCCGGCGACCTTCGGTGGTGCGCCGGTGCGCCGGTGTCAGCCCGTGCAGGTGTTGCGGTAGTCCGACACCTGACCGAAGGAGGAGGGCTGGGGGCCGGGGCAGAGGAACTGTCGGTAGCGAGTGTCGTCGTCGACATGGAGCTTGAGCCAGCTGATCGTCGACCAGGCGATCGTGGTGTTCTCGCTGTTGGGCGCGAAGTGACTCGCGTTGTTGAGCTCCAGGTACGCCTTGCTCGTCGAGGCCGGGATCGACTGGTAGAACGGGATCGCGTGGGAGTTCACTGACGCGACGGAGTCGTTCTCGGCCCCGATGACCAGGCTGGGGGTCCTGATCTCGGGCCACGTCTTGTCCAGGTTCCACGGGGTCAGGCCTACGGTGGCCTGGAGGGACGGCCGGTCCTTGGCCGCCTCGAGCGTGCCGCCGCCACCCATCGAGTGACCGATCACGGCAAGCCTGGTGGGATCGATGCGAGAGCGGATGGCCGTGGCCGACCGTTGGGTCAGGTAGTCCAGGGCCGCCAGCAGCTGGTCGCCGCGGGCAGAGGGCTGGTCGAAGCGCGACTGCGTGTTGAAGGTGATGACCACGAAGCCCTGGGAAGCCAGGCGCGGGCCGAGCCACGCGATCGTCGACTCAGAGGCGGTGTAGCCGGGCGAGATCGCGACCGCTCCGTAGGTGCCCTCGCTGGTCGACGTGGGGTAGGTGACGGTGGCCGAACCGAAGCCGGGGGTGGCGAAGTCGGAGACCGAGGTCGACGTGACGGCGAAGGGACCGCGTCGGGCCTCGATGCTCGACCAGGACGGATCTGGTCCTCGCTCGTAGGGGCTGTCGGCGGTGGCTGGTGCCGCGAGGAGGAGCGAGAGGACGAGGCCCAGGCTGGCGGCCAGGGAGCTGAGGAGGTGCGACGGTCTGCGCATGGGGTTCTCCGAGACATGACGTGGGCGGAGGCCACGACGAGGTCGAAACCCGCCACCCGAGGGATGTGATCTCCCTCACGCTAAGAGCGCTGTCAGGTGTCGCACCATGGGCGCAGAGCCCATAGTCCCTGTGAGGCCGTCACCAAGGTGACGGCTTGTAGTCCTTCACGAAGCAGCCGAAGATGTCCTCGCCCTGCTCACCCATCACGATCGGGTCGTAGACGCGCGCCGCACCATCGACGAGGTCTAGCGGGGCGTGCCAGCCCTCGGCGGCGATCCGCAGCTTCTCGGCGTGCGGCCGTTCGTCGGTGATCCATCCGGTGTCGACGGCGGTCATCAAGATGTTGTCGGTCTCGAACATCTCGCCCGACGAGGTGCGCGTCATCATGTTGAGCGCGGCCTTCGCCATGTTGGTGTGCGGGTGGCCAGGGCCCTTGTAGCGGCGGGAGAACTGGCCCTCCATGGCCGAGACGTTGACGACGTACGACCGCTTTGACGGCGCCGCCGCCGCGGCCGCAGCCAGCGCCGGACGCAGGCGGGAGACCAGTAGGAACGGTGCGATCGAGTTGCACAGCTGCACCTCGAGCAGCTCCAACGGGTCGACCTCCCCGACGGTCTGGGTCCACGAGTTGTTGACCTGCACGTCCGGCAGCAACCCGCCGGCGTCAACTGCTGTGCCGGCCAGGTGGGCGTCGAGCGAGGCCGAGCCGGCCTTCAGGGCCAGCGCGGTCAGCGATGCTGCGTTGTGCGCGGCCAGCGCCGACTCGGTCGACTCACCCTCATGATGGGCCACCGCGACGTCGGCCAGCGCACCGGCGATCGCGGCCGGGTGCGCCTCGGAGATCCGGTCGAAGGCGACCATCTCGGGGAGCGCGATGCCTTCGGGCAGCGGCGCCAGCTCGCCCTCGGTGAGGGGGGCGTACGAGCCCGGGGTGCGGCGTACGGTCTGGCAGGCGTTGTTGATCAGGATGTCCAGCGGCCCGGCGGCCGAGACGTCGTCGGCGAGGCTGATCACCTGGGTGGGGTCACGCAGGTCGATGCCGACCACCTTGAAGCGGTGGATCCAGTCGCCGGAGTCCTCGAGGGCGGTGAAACGGCGCACCGCGTCCTTCGGGAAGCGGGTGGTGATCGTGGTGTGGGCGCCGTCGCGCAGCAGGCGCAGGGCGATGTACATGCCGATCTTGGAGCGGCCGCCGGTGAGCAGCGCGCGCTTGCCGGTGAGGTCGGTGCGCTGGTCGCGCTTGGTGTGGCTGAAGGCGGCGCAGCGGGGGCAGAGCCAGTGGTAGAAGGCATCGACGAGGGTGAAGTCCTCCTTGCAGATGTAGCAACCACGCGCCGTGATCAGCTCACCCGCGAAGGCACCCTTCGTGTTCGAGACCAGCGGGATGCCGGCGGTCTCGTCGTCGATCCGCATCGCGGATCCGGTGGCCGTCTTCTCGATGATCCGTTGGTCGTGCTGGAAGCGCTCCTGGCGGATCTCGGCACGGCGCGACTTCTTGACCAGCTTGTACATGTAGGACGCCTCGCGCTTCATCAGGCGTACGTCCGGGTGGTCCGGGCCGAGCGGCGGCAGTTGGCGCAGGACCTTGATCGCGATCGCCATCTCGTCGGGGTCGATGCCGTCGACGGCCGTCGAGGCGTCCTGCTCGTCGGGCTCGGGGGACTGCGCCTGCACCTGCGAATTCACATCAAGGATTGTCGCACCAGCACGGGGGTGCTCCCGATTCCTCGCGGACAGTCGGGTCCCCCGACTCCGGGACGTCATCACCCCCGGTCGCTGGGGCGACCGCTCCTGATGACGTCCTACGGAGCGGGGACCTCCGCGCGCCCCAGGTCGAGGTCGGCGGTGACGGACTCGGCCATCACCTGGACCTTCTCGGCGTGGGCGTCACCGCTCTCCGGCAACGCCGCCGCCACCAGGTACAGACCAGAGGGTGGCAACGGGAACTCGTAACGCCCGCGGAGATCGGTGGTGGTGTGGCCGGTGTGCTCGCCGCTGCCCAGGAACATCGTGACGGTGGCGCCGCCGACGGGCTCGCCGTCCCGGGTGACGGTCCCGTGCACCGTGAGCCGGTCGTCGAGCAGCACCTGGATCGGTCCGCACTCTCCGGTCACGTCGGTCACCAGCACCTTGGGTGCCCAACCACGGGCGGTCGCGACCATCAGGTAGCGCCCGTCGCGCGGGTAGGCCAGCGAGAAGTGGCCGTCGAAGTCGGGGCGCGCCCAGTCGACCTGTTCGCCGTCGGGACAGGTCAGCACGACGGTGCCGATCACCTGCTCGGCGCGCGAGGTGCCGAGCACGATGCGACCGCGTACGACCCTCTCGGCCCCACGTCCCGGTTGGGGAACGGCGCCGACGCCCCTGCGGGCCGGGATGAAGGCTGCCACCACGGCCGCGATCAGGGCGAGCACCCCGAAGAGGATGAAGCCGATCTCGTACGCCGCCTCGCTCGGCCGCACCCCGGCCTCACCGCCCACCTCGAGGGTCATCGTCCAGGTCGCGAAGATCGCTGCCGTGCCGGCGCTGGCGGTCGCCATGCCGACCGAGCGCATGAGCGAGTTGATGCCGTTGGCCGAGGCGGTCTCGGTGATCGGGACCGCCGACATAATCAGCGCCGGCATGGCCGCGAAGGCGATCGCAGCACCCAACCCGGCCAGGGTCGAAGCCACCATGATCTCGGGGATCGAGCCGGACAGTGCCGGCCGCAGCAGGTAGGAGACGGAGATGGTCGCCGCGCCCATGATCAGCATCCAGCGCCCGCCGATCCGGCCGAGCATCCAGCCCGAGATGGGTGCGAAGAAGACCATGGCCAGACCGGACGGTGCCATCACCAGACCGGCATCCATCACCGAGAGCCCGAAGCCGTAACCGCTGGACTCGGGCGCCTCGACGAGCGGCACGGTCAACAATCCGTTGGCCATCATGCCCATGGTCACCAGGACAGAGGCGATGTTGGTCAGCAGGACCGGCCGCGTGGCGGCGGTGCGCAGGTCGACCATCGGCTCCCCGATCCGCAACTGCAGCGGGACCCACACCAGGAAGGTCAACACGCACGCGACCGCCAGACCGGCGACGGGGGCCGAGGTCCACCCCCAGCTCGATCCCTTCGAGATCACCAGCAGCAGGGTGGTCAGCCCGATCGAGAGCACCACGGCGCCGGTGATGTCGAAGGAGCCGGGACTGCGTACGGGCGACTCCGGGACGATGAAGAGGGTCGCGGCGAGGATGACGGCGGTCACCGCCGCCGTGACCCAGAAGAGCGACGACCAGCCCATCGACTCGTAGAGCAGACCCGACAGTGGCAGTCCCAGGCCCCCGCCGATGCCGAGCGTGGCACTCATCAGTGCAATGCCGAAGCCGATGCGTTCCTTGGGCAGCTCGTCGCGCAGGATGCTGATGCCGATCGGGATCACCGAGGCCGCCAAACCCTGGAGCGCGCGCCCGATCAGGCCCAGGACGAGGCTGGTGCTGACCGCCAGGATCAGCGAGCCGATCACCATCACGGACAGGGCCAGGATGATCATCTTCCGCTTGCCGTGCATGTCGGCGAGCTTGGTGACGATCGGGGTCGCCACGGCGCCGGTGAGCAGGGTGATGGTGACCAACCACGAGGCGGTGTCGACGCTCGTCCCGAAGATGGCCGGCAGGTTCGGGACCAGGGGGATGACCAGCGTCTGCTGCAGCGAGACCGCCATGCCGGCGGCGGCCAGGACCGCGATGATCAGCCCGCTCGGAGCCGAGTCGCGTGTGGCCGCGCCATCGGGCACGGTGTCGGCCGGGGGGCGTACGGGCAGGTCTCTCACCCCAGCGTTCTACCAGACGCCCCACGGGTCACCGGGGCCCCGGCTCAGCCCAGGGCTCGTTCCAGGCCGTCGCACAGGACGGCGATCTCATCGGTGTCCATCGCCCACGGCGAGAGCCGCAGGATGTCGCCGCGCACGACGAAGTTGAAGTGTTCTTCCCTGAGTCCGGCGACGACCCTGGCCAGACGTTCGGGGCCGGGGCGGAAGGCCACGATCGGGCTGACCGGCTCCGTCACTGTCGGGATCGGGTGCATCTGGTGGGAGCCGAAGGCCGTCACGATCGCCCGCCGCGCGGTGAGGGCCCCCCGAAGCACCGCCTCGACGCCGACACTGGCCAGCGCCTGGGCGGAGGCACCTGCGGTGATGGCTGCGAGCAGGGGCGGCGTTCCGGCCTCGAGCAGGGAGATGTCGCGGCGGACCGGCCGCGACGGGTCGAACCAGACGGCCGCCTCGCTGGCCGCGACGATCTCCACGCTGGAGGCGCCATAGGCCGGGGGCACGAGCTTCACGAGCAGGTCCGGGGTGAAGCTGGCGACCGCCAGGCCGACCGGGCCGAGGAGCCACTTGTGGGCGACCGCGTAGGAGGCGTCGGCCAGCGCGACCGCCTGGGTCACGTCACCGACGCCGAGCTGCTGGCTGAGGTCGACGAGGAGCAGCGCACCGACCTCGTCGCAGGCCGCACGCAGCGCGTACAGGTCGGTGGCCGAACCGTCGAAGCTCTGGATCGACGAGACCGTGACGACCTTCGTGCGTTCGTTGATCTGCTCGACGAGGAGCTCGGTCTCCCACGGGCTGGTGAACGATGGCTGCACCCGGACCAGCTCCGCGCCGCACTCCTGGGCGCGCACGTGCCAGGCGTGGATGTTGGAGGCGTACTCGACGTCCCAGGTGAGCACCTGGTCGCCCGGTCCCAGCGGCACGGAGCGCGAGAGCATCGTGACCACGGACGAGACACTCGGTTGGAAGGAGAGGAGGGAGGGGAGCGTGCCCATCAGCGCCGCGACCTGGGCGCGTGCCTCGATGTACAGCTCGATCAGGGGGTCGCGACCGGAGTAGCCACTGCGGTGGTGGGCATCGACCATGTAGGTGAGGGTCGCGTGCGCTGCGTTGCTCAACGGGCCCGCGCCCGCGACGTTGAGCTGCCGCGGCAGGTTGGTGGCCCCCACAAGACTGCGGGCGGTCTCCGGCACGATCGACACGTGGGGTCCTAGTCATGTGGAAGTGGTGCGCGTGCCCGGAGGTTACGTGAGCACGACTCGGCCGATCATCACCCCAATCGGTGAGGCCGCCTGTTGCGGGCTGTGACACCAGACACACAGTCTGGGCGCTGTGCCCCTCGACGTCGTCGCCCGTCGCCTCTATGGTGAGACGCGGTCACGGGGGGTGGCCGCAGCGGGCGAGGGGGGGGCGATGGACCGCGAGACGACGCCTGCCTCGGGCCCTGACCGCCGCGACAGCCACGCCGTCACGGAGCGCGACTTCGCCCAGCAGCTCCGCACTGCCCTCGTGGCCCGCCATGCCACCCTGCGCGGGCTCTCCGTCGCCCTGACCGAGCGCGGGCACCCGGTGAGTACGCCACTGCTGGCCGCCTGGCGGTCGGGCGCCGTCGTCCCGGGTGGGGCCGAGGACCTGGCCTGCGTCACGGTGTTGGAGCAGCTCCTCGACCTGGCGCCGGGTGACCTGGGTGATGAGTTGGATCCGGACGCCACCGGGAGCCACCGCAGTCGCCGCCCCGGCACCTTCGACGGCGTCCTCCCGACGCCGGCGACCGGAGCGCCGGCCCATGCCGCGGAGCCCGACACCCGACGTGTCTCCGACTCGGTTCGTCGCGCCCGGACCGCCCTGGGCTTCGACCGCGCCGGACAGTTGATGACCGAGACCCGGGTCGAGGTGGTCCTCGAGTTGGATGAGCAGGGCGCTGCCCGCCGGATCACCCAACGTACGCAGTGGGTCTCGCCCGCTGGTGGCGTCGACGCGTTCCCGGTCGTCCTGGTGACCGCGACGCCGGTCACCGGCCGTGGGCGCGTGGAGCCGGTGGAGGGGTGTCGCCTCGGGCCGTCCTACGTCGACCTCGCGGAGGGGGTCTTCGCCACCTCACTGGTGCTCCCGGCGCCATTGCGCGAGGGAGGGACGGCCAGCACCGTGCACCGCACCCACCTGCCCAGTGACGTCGCGCCCGACGACTTCTACGAGCACTGGGTGCACCACGAGGTGGAGGAGGTGTCGGTCGAGGTGGTCTTCGCCGCTGGCTCCACGCCGCGCGATCTGCGCGGTCTCGTGCGCGTCGACGAGGTCGAGCAGGCGTGCGACATCACGCAGGACGACCGGCTCGTGCGGGTCGTCCGGCACCGCTTCGGGCCCGGAGGGGTGGGCCTGCGCTGGTCCTGGTGAGCGGGTGGTGACGGATGTCGCGTCGACCAGGAATCTTGCGCCTGAGCGCTCGGCGGATAACGTTGGAGCATGAGTGACTCTGCCCCAGATACCGCCCTCGTTGACGAGGCAGCCCCCCAGACCCCCACTTTTGCGGATCTGGGACTGGACCCCAAGGTCCTGAAGATGCTGAAGTCGGTCGGCTACGAGACGCCTTCCCCGATCCAGGCGGCGACCATCCCGCCGCTGCTCGAGGGTCGCGACGTCGTCGGCCTGGCGCAGACCGGCACCGGCAAGACCGCTGCCTTCGCGCTGCCGATCCTGAGCAACCTCGACCCGTCCCAGAAGACCCCGCAGGCCCTGGTGCTGGCCCCGACCCGCGAGCTCGCGCTCCAGGTCTCCGAGGCCTTCGAGCGGTACGCCTCCGCCCAGACCGGCATCCGCGTCCTCCCCGTCTACGGCGGCCAGGGTTACGGCGTGCAGCTCTCCGCGCTCCGTCGCGGCGTGCACGTCGTCGTCGGCACTCCCGGCCGCATCATGGACCACCTCGAGAAGGGCACGCTCGACCTGAGCGAGCTCCGCTTCCTGGTCCTCGACGAGGCCGACGAGATGCTGAAGATGGGCTTCGCGGAGGACGTCGAGACGATCCTCGCCGACACCCCGGCGACCAAGCAGGTGGCCCTCTTCTCGGCCACCATGCCGAGCCAGATCCGTCGCATCTCCAAGAAGCACCTCAACGACCCGGTCGAGGTCACGGTCAAGACCAAGACCACGACCTCGATCAACATCACCCAGCGCTACCTCATGGTGAGCTACCCGCAGAAGGTCGACGCGCTGACCCGGATCCTCGAGGTCGAGAACTTCGAAGGCATGATCGTCTTCGTCCGTACGAAGCAGATCACCGAGGTGCTGGCCGAGAAGCTGCGCGCCCGTGGCTACTCGGCCCAGGCGATCAACGGTGACGTCGCCCAGGTGCAGCGCGAGCGCACCATCAACCAGCTGCGCGACGGCAAGCTCGACATCTTGGTCGCCACCGACGTCGCGGCCCGCGGGCTCGACGTGGAGCGGATCAGCCACGTCGTCAACTTCGACATCCCCACCGACACCGAGTCCTACGTGCACCGCATCGGTCGTACGGGCCGCGCCGGTCGCAAGGGCGACTCGATCGCCTTCGTCACGCCGCGTGAGCGCCACCTGCTCCGCGCGATCGAGAAGGCGACCCGCCAGCCGCTGACCCAGATGCAGCTGCCGAGCGTCGACGAGGTCAACAAGACCCGTCTCTCGCGCTTCGACGACGCGATCACCGCTGCGCTGGCCGAGAACGACAAGATCGACTTCTTCCGCGACGTGGTCAAGCACTACGTGGACGAGTACGACGTTCCCGAGGTCGACGTGGCCGCTGCGCTGGCCGCAGTCCAGCACGGTGAGACCCCGCTGGTCCTCGAGCCGGCCCAGGAGCTCCTGCACACGCCGCGCAACGACCGTGACGACCGTGGTGGTCGCGACGACCGTGGCGGCCGTGGCCGTCCCGACCGTGGGGGTGACCGCGGCGATCGTGGTGAGCGCCGCGCGCCGCGCCGCGCCGGCAACGACGCCAACCTGGCGACCTACCGGATCTCCGTGGGCAAGCGCCACAAGGTCGAGCCCCGCCAGATCGTCGGCGCGCTCGCCAACGAAGGCGGGCTGGGTCGCAACGACTTCGGCAAGATCGACATCCGGATGGACCACTCGTTGGTCGACCTCCCGGCCACGCTGCCGGCGGGTGCTGTCGAGGCGCTCAAGGGCACCCGTATCTCCGGCAAGCTCATCGAGCTGACCCGGGACAGCGGCCCGAGCCGTTCGTCCGGTGGCGACGGTGGTTACGAGAAGAAGCCGTACAAGAAGCCGCGCCACAAGGACTGATCGTCCTTCGCAACTGCTGAGGAGGGTTCGACAGCCACTGGTTGTCGGGCCCTCCTCCGCGTTTCTGCCTTGCCGTGCCTGTGTCCGCGTGCTCCGGAGCAGGGCGCGCAGAGGCCCCGCCCGCAGGATGCGGACGGGGCCTCGAGGCGATCAGCGAGTGATCAGCGAGCGATCAGACGTTCTTGATCGCGGAGATGTCGAAGTCGAGCTTGATCTTCTCGGAGACGAGGACGCCGCCGGTCTCGAGCGCGGCGTTCCACACCAGGCCCCAGTCCTTGCGGTTGACGGCGGTGGATCCCTCGAAGCCGACGCGGGTGTTGCCGAAGGGGTCCTGGGCCGAGCCGGTCTCCTCGAACACGATCGTGATCGGCTTGGTGACGTCCTTGATGGTGAGGTCGCCGGTGACGGCCCACTCGTCGCCGTCGCGCTCGACGCCGGTGGAGGTGAAGGAGATGGTCGGGTAGGTCTCGACGTCGAAGAAGTCGGCCGACTTGAGGTGGCCGTCGCGGTCGGGGGAAGTGGTGTCCACCGTCGCGGTCTGGACGGAGACCTTCACCGAGGAGTTGGCCGGGTTGGCAGCGTCGATGTGGGCGGTGCCCTCGAAACCGGTGAACGCGCCACGGACGTTGGTGACCATTGCGTGACGGGCCTGGAAGCCGAGGCGGCTGTGGCTCGGGTCGATCGTGTAGTCACCGGTCAGGTCGGAGACCGACTTGGTCGGGGCCTCGAAGGTCTCGTCAGACTTGTTGCGCTTGAAGAAGGACATGGGATGCTCCGTAAAGTCGTGGGTTTGTTCAACGTTCAACTAAGTAACGAAGGGCGATGAGCCTTCATTCCGATGCATTGTGTGATCCCCGTCACAAAGGGGAGTGAATCCTTCTGGTGTCGCCTGCCCGCGTGACCGATCCGCGAAACAGTCCACCTCCTTCTGTGCTGGCCGCCGGGTCCGCGAAAATGCGAAGAGGCCCTCGACCAAACGGTCGTGGGCCTCTTCGGAAGGAGGGGGCGCTGTCAGGCAGCTTGAGCGTGGTGCGGCTCGCTGAGGGTCCAGCGCGCCTCCATGTGGGTGCGACCGTCGCTGTCGCGGACGGGGACCCAGGAGACTGCGGGGCGCGTCTCGTTTTTCTTGGTGTCGATCATGGGACACCTCCTGTTCATCTTCTGTTCACCAAGAGTAGCACTTCCCCACCCCGATGCCCAGAAGGTCGAACAATTGCCTACTTCCCCCCATATCGGTCGGCTCAGCGCCGCCGGTTCCCCACGGGCGCACCACAGGCGCTCGCAACGTCATACGACTTGGCTGTCCTGGCGACCTCTGGTGATGACGTCCGGGGTCGAGCCCTCGCAACGTCATACGACTTGGCTGTCCTGGCGACCTCTGGTGATGACGTCCGGCGAGGGGCGGGGCAGCGTCAGGGTGCGGAGAGAAGAAACAGGCCCTTGTTGCATGGGGTCAACAAGGGCCTGTTGACGAGAATCCTAGATGTAGGTCGCGCGTCCCGAAGCCGATCCGCGAGAACCTTTACCCCGGAGTTGGAGTACGGAAGACCCACTGCATGACTTCGGCGGCCGCAACCACCCGCAACTGCATCTCGGCGTCGTCGGCGGCGGTGATCCGCAGGGCGTCGCCCTCGGTCAGGGTGAGGTCGTCGTGACCGGGCGAGGACCACACCACCTCACCCGAGGCGACGAAGAGGTGGTGAGAGGAGCAGACCGGCAGATCGTGCACGGTGCCGCTCGCGAGCGAGCCCACGAAGAGGGTCGCGCCGCTGCAACCGACCGGCACCTGTGCGCCGTCGCCGGCCACCGGAATCATGCGCTCCGACTGCATCCCCGAGGCGAGGAAGCGGGCAGGCGGCCCGCCCAACTCGTCCGGCACGAGCCAGGTCTGGACGAACCGCGTCGGCGCGGCGGAGGTGTCGGCAAATTCCGAGTGGGAGATCCCGGATCCGGCCGACTGCACCTGGACCGTCCCGGCCGGGAGCAGGGAGCGGTTGCCCAAGGAGTCGGTGTGGACCACCTGGCCGTGCATCACCCAGGTCACCAGCTCGACGTCGCTGTGGCGGTGCTCGGGGAAGCCGGCGCCCCAGGAGAGACGGTGTTCGTTGTGCGCCCGCATCGGCCCGAATGCCAGGTTCTCCGGGTCGTAGTGGTCCCCGAAGGAGAATGAGTGGTGAGCCACCTGGGAGGCCGACCGGGTCGAATACCTTGTCGAACCTTGGTGCAAGCGGATCTGCATGCGGATATGGTCACCCGGTGAACGATGCTGGATCAATTCGGGGTGGCGACACCTTCCCGCTGTTCCCGGCGGGTTTCCGTCTGGGCACGGCCGTCTCCGCCCAGGAGACGGAGGGATCGGCACGCGCCGACGGACGGGGTCCGAGCATCTGGGACGGATTCGAGGACGTCGAGGGACGTACGTCTCCCGGTGCGCCCGAGGTGAACGGCGCCGACCACTACCGTCAGCGCAGCGACGACGTCGCTCTGATGGGACGCTTCGGCGTCCGTGCCCACCGCTTCTCGGTGGCGTGGTCCCGGATCCAGCCCGAAGGTCGTGGGCCGGTCAACACTGCGGGTCTCGACCACTACGACCGGCACGTCGACGAGTTGTTGGCTGCGGGAGTCGAGCCGATGGTCAGCCTGCACCACTGGGACCTGCCCCAGGCTCTCGAGGACGACGGCGGATGGTTGAACCGCGCCACCTCTGAGGCCTTCGGTGACTACGCAGCGATCGTCGCCGACCGGTTGGCCGACCGAGTGGCGCACTGGATCCCGCTGCACTCGCCCAACAGCGCCAGCGTCCTGGGCTACGGCCTCGGCGTGCACGCCCCCGGCAAGAGTCTGGTCTTCGACTGCCTCCCGGCGGCGCACCACATGCTCCTGGCGCACGGGCTGGGCGCCCAGGCGCTGCGGGCCGCCGGCGCGACGAGCGTGGGCTGCGCCAACAACCACACCCCCGCGTGGCCCGCCACCGACGAGCCCGAGGACACCGGGACCTGCAAGCTCTTCGACATGCTCTGGAACGGCTTCTTCATGGAGTCGATGCTGCTGGGGCGCTACCCGCTGCCGTTGACCGCGCCGGTGGAGCACGTGGTGCGGCCCGGCGACATGGCCACGATCCGTCAGCCCCTCGACTTCTACGGCGTCAACTTCTTCAACCCGATCCGGGTGGGCGCCGCGCCCGAGGGACACGAGATGCCCTTCGCCTACCGCGAGGTCGTCGGCTACCCGCACACCGACCGTGGGCGTCCCGTGGTGCCCGACTCGTTGCGCGAGTGGTTGATCATGTTCCGGGCCCGCTACCGCGCCGCGCTGCCGCCCATCATGATCACCGAGTCGGGTGCCGACTACTGGGCGGACCCCGACGAGTACGGGGTGGTCGACGACCAGCCGCGCATCCAGTACGTCAACGCCTACCTGCACGCCATCGCGGAGGCGGTCAACCGCGGGGTGGACGTACGCGGCTACTACTACTCGTCACTCCTCGACGGTCACGAGTGGACCGACGGTTACACCCAGCGCAGCGGCCTGGTCCACGTCGACCACACCACCCGGCGCAGGACCCCGAAGTGCTCGATGGAGTGGTACTCGCGCCTCATCGCGGCGCAGCCGACCGACAACTGATCCCTCCGCCCGCCCCGGGGCGCCGCCTTGCCACCGCCCCCGCGCGGGACGCGGCTATCGTTCGGGCATGGCATGGCGACGACGCTCGGGCTCCGACGTACTGCGAGGGGCTGCTGCACGCGTGACCCGGAAGGCGCGTGGGTCCCTGAAGGGCTCAGGCTCCTCGGTGTCTCCAGCCACGTCCCACGCGACGGTGAGCGCAGGCGTACCGCCACTGGCCTCGGTGCGCGACCTCTTCGCCGACCTCCCGGGGCCGACGTTGGTGCTCGCCGCGGAGTCGGCGGTCCTGTCGTTCCTGCCGCCTCGCCCCGAGGCGTTGGGGGTGAAGGTCGTACGCCTCTGGGAGGGCGAGCTGGCTGAGGTGCACGGTCGTGAATGGGGTTCGGTGCTGCTGGTCTCGACGGACCGCTCGACCCTGCGCAGCGTGGCCTCCGCCCTGCCCGACCTCGGCCACTGCCGGGACCTCGGCGTGTGGCTGACCGCCACCCGCTCGCCGGTGGTGCCGGCGCCCCCGCAGAACTGGCCGCCGCTCGCCGCGGTGGCTGCGCGCCGCCTTCCGAAGCCGGGCAGTGGAGCGGTCACCGTGCTCACCTTCGTACGTCCGGTGCGGGTGCGTTCGGTGCTCCAGACCTTCGCGCACCAGGCCGTCCCCCGGGACCACGCTGCGCGTTCCGGGCTGGTGCTCGCCTACCACGGACGACCGGTCGCGCCGGGTCTGGACCTGCGCGCCGACGTCCTGCACGAGCTCGCGCACGCGGTCACCGACGACCGGGTGGTGCCTCCCGACGTGGTCCTGTCCGCCCCCGAGGACCAAGCAGGTGTCGCGTCCGACCTGGCGCCGCACCATGTCATCGACCGGGTGCCTGTCGTGGTCACCGACGCCGGTCTCGAGCCGGTCGACGAGATGGTCTTCAACGCCCGCGGCTGGCGCGGCAACCCGCCCGAGGCGATCGTTGACCTCACCGAGCTGGTGCGAGGGGGCCCGGTCACCGAGTTGGTGGTCCGTCGGGCGCGCCGGCACCGGGCCGTACGTCTCGACCTCACGACGGCTGACCCGTCCGACCTGCTCAAGCTCACGATGTCCGGCATCCCCGTGCTCACCAGCGGCGACGAGCCGCGGCTCGCCCCGGAGCTGGCGAAGGTCCTCGCAGACGTGCCCGACCTGGACGACACCCTGGCGCGCGACGGCTGGTCGGTGCGGTTGCGGCGAGCCACCTTCGACCACCACTCGACCGCGGCCTGGCGCTCAGGTCTCGCCGGGCGTACGGGCGTGGCACGGCTGGCTGCGGCCAGCGCGTCGCTGCCTCCGACGAGCGTCCTGCTCGCCTCCAAGCGCGAGCACGAGCTCGCCGGGGCCGTGGCCCGGGTGGCCGCACAGGTGGGCGCCGACGTCGAGCTGGTCATCGCGACCCACGGCTTCCGCACCGATCCCGCCCCGCTGACCGAGATCCTGGGTCGCCCGCCCGTCCTGCTCGACTTCGAGGATTCCACCTTCTTCGGTGACGTGCTCACCGCGGCTGCCCAGGCGGCGTCGGGCAGCGTGCTGATGAAGATGGACGACGACGACTGGTACTCCCCCCACACGGTGCACGACCTGCTGATGGCTCGCAGGATCTCGGGGGCGGACCTCGTCGGTGCCGCGGCAGAGTTCGTGCACCTGGCCGAGCTGGACACCACGGTGCGACGCACGGATCCTTCGGAGGTCTTCAGCGACTGGGTCGCTGGCGGCACGATGACCGTGTCGCGCGACCTGCTGCGGGAGTTGGGGTGGTTCCGTCCCGTGCGGCGCTGGGTCGACGCCCAACTTCTCCAGATGGTGCTCGCCTCGGGTGGCAGCGTCTACCGCACCCACGGTCTCAACTACGTGCTGCGCCGCAACGCCACCGGCCACACCTGGGAGACCGAGGCCGAGACCTTCCTGGAGGCCGGCACCGTGCTCCAGCAGTGGGAGGGCTTCCGGCCTCCGAAGGAGGGGTTGTGATCGGCCCCGTGGTGCGCCGCAACGACTGGACGACCCTCGAGGTCCCCGAGCTGGGTGCCTGGACCCCCACGCGGTCGATGAGCGTCGTCATGCCGGCCTGGGGGTCGACCCCGCTCGACGCGGTCCTCGCGGCCCTGACTGCGCAGACGTACCCCGAGCACCTCTTCGAGGTCGTGGTCGTCGACGACGGCAACTCACCGCCCGTCGAGCTCCCGGACCTGCGACCGGCACACACCCGCCTCGTGCGCGTCACCGAGGGGTGGGGGCGGGCCAACGCCTCCGAGGTCGGGACCGCTCAGAGTGACGGCGACATCGTGATGTGGTTGGACGCCGACATGCTGGCCTTCGCCGAACACCTCGAGGCCCACGCCCGTTGGCACCACGTCATCGACCACGCGGTGGTGCTCGGCGACAAGCGCTTCGTCACCCCCCGGATCGACCTGACTCCTGCCCAGGTGCGTGACCGGGTCGCGGACGGGTCGATCGTCGATCTGCACGACTGGAACACAGCTGATCAGCACACCTGGATCGAGGAGATCTTCGCCAAGACCGACGACCTGGCACGGGCCGGCCACAACGCCTTCCACTGCCTGGTCGGCGCGACGGTCTCGATGACCCGGGCCATGCACGACGCCACCGGAGGCCTGGACCCGACGCTCCGGCTCGGGGAGGACACCGTCTTCGGGCACCTGCTCAACGAGGCCGGGGCCGTGCTGCTGCCCGACCGGGGGGCGCGTGCCTGGCATCTCGGTCTCACCCACGTGATGCAGCAGGGCGACCTGGTCAAGGCGTACAACGCACCTGCGTTCGCCGACTTCGTCCCGGCCTCCCGCGGCCGCCGGCAGCACGGCCGGATCTACCAGGTGCCGTACGTCGAGGTGGTCGTGCCCGTCGACGCCGGAGCCGACCGGGTGCAGCGCTGCGTCGACGCGCTCCTCGAGTCGGACATGGACGACCTGCGGGTCGTGCTGGTGGCCGACTGGGCGGTCCTGGACACGGCGCGGGTCTCGCCGCTGCGTGACCCCCTGCGTGACCTCGGCATCCTGTCGCGCGCCTACCGTCACGAGCCCCGTGTCGAGCTGGTCCAACCTGATGCCGAGGTGCTGACACAGCGCTGTCGATCGCCGTTCCGGATGACCCTGGCCAGCACGGCCCTGGCTCCGCTCGAGATGAGCATCGGTGTCCTGCTCGCTGACATGGAGCGCACCCACTTCGGTCTCGCCGTGCTCCACGGGCCCGCGGGGGAAGTCGTACGGGTGGTCCGTACGGCGGCCAGGTCACGGGCCGGTTGGCACGAGGTCACCGACCCCGGGGAGGTCGACGACTTCATCGCTGACGTCTTCGGGCGCCGCGACGCGGGTGCCGCCGAGTTGGGGTGGGTGCCGTGGGAGGAGCGCACGATCCGTCGCTACCGGCGACCGAAGTTCGGGGCGGTCTCGTCCGAGGAGTCGTGGGCCAGGGTCGAGGAGACGATGGTCCCGGCGCTGGAGCGTCGCGCTGCCCGCGCCCAGCGGGCCCGCAAGGGCTGACCCAGGACGATCTGGGCCAGACCGATCTGGGTCGATCTCAGTCGCTGCCGTAGAGGTCGCGGGTGTAGACCTTGGCGGCGACGTCGGCGAGCTCGGGGGTGCGGCGGTTGGCGACGATGATGTCGGCGCGGGCCTTGAACTGGGCGAGGTCGTTGACGACCTCGGAGTTGTAGTAGTCGCCTTCGACGAACTCGGGTTCGTGCACGATGACTTCGACGCCGCGGGCCTTGATCCGTTTCATGATGCCCTGGACCGATGACTCGCGGAAGTTGTCGGAGCCGGCCTTCATGATGAGGCGGTGGATGCCGACGACGCGGGGGTTGGTGGTGAGGATGTCGTCGGCGACGAAGTCCTTGCGGGTCTGGTTGGCCTCGACGATCGCGCGGATGAGGGTCTGGGGGACGTCGGCGTAGTTGGCGAGGAGTTGCTTGGTGTCCTTGGGCAGGCAGTATCCGCCGTAGCCGAAGGAGGGGTTGTTGTAGTGCGTGCCGATGCGCGGATCGAGGCCGACGCCCTCGATGATCTGGCGGGTGTCGAGGCCGCGGGAGAGGGCGAAGGAGTCGAGCTCGTTGAAGTAGGCGACGCGCATGGCGAGGTAGGTGTTGGAGAAGAGCTTGATCGACTCGGCCTCGGTGGGCTCGGTGAAGAGCACGGGTACGTCGTCGGCGTCGGCGCCGGAGAGCAGCAGCGCGGCGAACTTCTCGGCCCGTTCGGAGCGTTCGCCGACGACGATGCGGGAGGGGTTGAGGTTGTCGGCGAGTGCTTGGCCCTCGCGGAGGAACTCGGGGGAGAAGATGATGTTGTCGGTGCCGAGGCGCTTGCGTACGTCTTCGACGTAGCCGACCGGGATGGTGGACTTGATGACCATGGTGGCGTCGGGCGCGACGCGTTGCACGGTGCGGATGACTGCTTCGACCGAGGAGGTGTCGAAGGAGTTGGTCTCGGAGTCGTAGTTGGTCGGTGTCGCGATCACCACGAACTCGGAGTCGACGTGGGCAGCGTCGGCGTCGGTGGTGAAGGTGAGGTCGAGCTCCTCCTCGGCCAGGAAGCGGGAGATCTCGTCGTCGTGGATGGGGCTGGTGCCCGCCTCCAGCAGGGCCACGCGCTCGGCGTCGAGGTCGAGCCCGGTGACGCGGTGGTGTCGGGACAGCAGGATGGCCACCGAGAGCCCGACGTAGCCGAGACCTGCGACCGAGATCTTCGTCTTCACGTGGGTCATTGTGCCGTAGACCCTGGACTCACAGGGTCGGGCTCATGACTTGGAGGCACAGGACTCACAGGGCTCACAGGGCTCACAGGGCGGCAGCGACCTCGGTTCCCTGGCGGATCGCTCGCTTGGCGTCCAGCTCGGCGGCCAGGTCGGCGCCACCGATGAGGTGGAGCGAGTCGGAGCCGGACCGGGTGAGCAACAACTCGTCATGGAGTTCACGCACCGACTCCTGGCCGGCGCACACGATCACGTGGTCGACCTCCAGCACTTCGCTGACCCCGGCGACGGTGATGTGCAGACCGGCGTCGTCGATGCGGTCGTAGGTCGCCCCGGAGATCTGCCGCACGCCCGACTGCTTCAGCACGGCGCGGTGGGCCCAGCCCGACGTCTTGCCCAGGCCGATGCCGATCGGGGTCTCCTTGCGCTGCACGAGGATGACCTCGCGGGCGACCTCGCGCGCCTTCTTCTCGGTCAGGCCGCCGCGGTGCAGGCTCGGGTCCCCGACGCCCCACTGGGCCTTCCAGCCGTCGAGGTCCGTCTCGACGTGGGCGAGGAAGTGGGAGACGTCGACACCGATGCCGCCGGCGCCGATCACCGCGACCTTCGCACCGGCCGTGACGGTGCCGTTGAGCAGGTCGGCGTAGGAGACCGCCTTGGGATGCTCGATCCCCTCGATGGCGGGCATCCGCGGCTCGACGCCGGTGGCGATGATGACGTCGTCGAAGTCGGCCAGCGCGTCGGCCTCGGCGCGGGTGTTGAGGCGTACGTCGACCCCCAGCACCTCGAGCCGGCGTCCGTAGTAGCGCAGCGTGTCGGCGAAGTCCTCCTTGCCGGGCACCGCCATCGCCAGCCGGAACTGGCCGCCGATCTCGCTGCGGGCCTCGAAGAGCGTGACCGCGACGCCGCGCTCGGCCGCGGAGACAGCAGCAGCGAGGCCGGCGGGTCCGGCACCGACCACGGCCAGCGTGGTCTGCGTACGCACGGGGCCCAGCACGAGCTCGGTCTCGTGGCAGGCGCGCGGGTTGACCAGGCAGGAGGCGGTCCTGTTGACGAAGATGTGGTCGAGGCAGGCCTGGTTGCAGGCGATGCAGGTGTTGATCTCGTCGGCGCGACCGGCGGCGGCCTTGTTCGCGAACTCCGGGTCGGCGAGCAACGGACGGGCCATCGAGACCAGGTCGGCCTCACCGGCGGCCAGGATCTCCTCGGCCAGCTCGGGGGTGTTGATTCGGTTGGAGGCGCAGACGGGCACCCGTACGGCGGCCTTGAGGCGGGCGGTCTGCTCGCGCCAGGCGCCGCGCGGCACCTGGGTGATGATGGTGGGGATGCGGGCCTCGTGCCAGCCGATGCCGGTGTTGAAGACATTCACCCCGGCCTCCTCCAACCTGGAGGCGAGCTCGAGGGTCTCGTCCCAGGTCTGGCCACCCTCGACGAGGTCGAGCAGGGAGATCCGGTAGAGGATCGGGAAGTCGCCGACCAGCTCGCGGGTGCGGCGCACGATCTCGACGGGGAAGCGCATCCGGTTGCTGGCGCTGCCGCCCCACCGGTCGGTGCGGTCGTTGGTGCGCGCAGCGAGGAACTGGTTGATCAGGTAGCCCTCCGAGCCCATGATCTCGACGGCGTCGTAGCCGGCCTTCTTGGCCAGGGCGACGGACTTCGCGAAGTCGGTCGCGGTCCGGTCGACGGCCTTCGTGGAGAGGGCGGAGGGCTTGAAGGGGGTGATCGGCGACTTCGCCTTCGAGGCGCTGACGCTGAAGGGGTGGTAGGCGTAGCGCCCGGCGTGCAGCACCTGCAGCGCGATCGCGCCGCCCTCGTCGTGCACCGCGTCGGTGACCTGGCGGTGGCGGGAGGCGTGCCGGTTGCTGCTCATCTCGGAGCCGAATGGCTTGAGCCACCCCCGCTTGTTGGGGGCGTAACCGCCGGTGATGATCAGGCCGGTGCCGCCACGGGCCCGCTCGGCGAGGTAGGCGGTGAAGCGGTCGCGGTGACGCTCGGAGTCCTCGAGACCGGTGTGCATCGACCCCATGACGATCCGGTTGCGCAACGTCAGCGGGCCGAGCTGGATCGGGCTGAGCAGGTGGTCGTAGGTCATCGGATCTCTCCCTGGGTCATGTCGTCGGGCCCAGATGTCGGGCTGGAGGCGGGGGTGGGCGCGGGTGCGGGTGCGGTGGTGGCCGGGTCGTCTCCGTGGGCGCGCAGGTAGTCGCTGACCCAGCCGATCCAGAACTCCTCGAGCCGGATGCCGCCGCGGAGCACGAGGTACTGGTCGCGGGTCTGGTCGTCCAGCGAACCGGGATCGGTGCCGTACTCCTTCTCGAGCTGGAGGTAGTGCCCGAGTCGCACGTGGTGGTCGACCAGGTGGGCGCGCAGGACGTCCAGGACCGCGGCGCGGTCGCCGTACGAGGCCCCGCGCATCTTCACGGCGAGGTCGCTGCGGAACTGCTCCATCGGGGCCGGGGTGGCGAGCCAGTCGGCGAGCGTGCGCTCACCGGCGGGGGTGACGCGGTAGACCTTCTTGTCGGGGCGACCGGCCTGCCCGACCACTTCGACGGTCAGGTCGCCGGCGTCGACCATGCGGGCCAGGATGCGGTAGATCTGCTGGTGGGTGGCGTGCCAGAAGAAGCCGAACGACTTCTCGAAGCGTCGGGTGAGCTCCAGTCCGGAGCCGGGCTTCTCGCGCAGTGCCACGAGGAGAGCGTGTTCAAGGGCCACGGAGGGAGAATGGCACACCTATGCAACGAGTTGCAAGGGATTCTCGATCCGGGTGTCGTTCACGTGATTGCCGTCCTGTGCGGTGACAGGATGCCGCCATGACTGAGTCGCACGCCGCTGGACAGGACGACACCCGTGATCCGTACGCCCTGGGGCAGGGCACCGGACCGCTGCGAGGGATCAAGGTCGTCGAGCTCGCCGGCATCGGACCGGGTCCGCACGCCTGCATGATCCTGGCCGACCTCGGTGCCGACGTGATCCGCATCGAGCGGGCCGGCGGCGGGATGTTCAGCTTCGGCGCCAAGGACCTGCTCAACCGTGGACGGCCCAGCGTCGCCCTCGACCTCAAGCGACCCGAGTCCGTCCAGACCGTGCTCGACCTGGTCGCCGGCGCCGATGTGCTCGTCGAGGGGATGCGTCCCGGCGTCACCGAGCGACTCGGTCTCGGACCCGACGACTGCCTGGCCCGCAATCCGCGCCTGGTCTACGGCCGGATGACCGGGTGGGGGCAGGACGGTCCGTGGGCGCTGACCGCGGGCCACGACATGAACTACGTCGCGCTCAGCGGGGTGCTCCACGGTCTCGGTCAGGACCCGACGCGTCCGCACTTCCCCGGCAACCTCCTCGGCGACTTCGGCGGGGGCTCCACCTACCTGGTGATCGGCATCCTCGCTGCGCTCCTCGAGTCGAGGCTCTCGGGCCAGGGCCAGGTCGTCGATGCCGCGATCGTCGACGGCACCGCCCACCTCAACGCGATGGGCGCCTCGATGTTGGGCATGGGGGTCTCCGGTGGTCGGGGCAGCGGACTCCTCGACGGTGGTGTGCCCTACTACGCGGTCTACGAGACCTCCGACGGTCAGCACATGAGCGTGGGCTCTCTGGAGCCGCAGTTCTACGACGAGCTCGTCCGGATCCTCGAGCTCGACCTGCCCGACCGCAACGACCCGGCCAACGCGTCGGTGATCCGCGAGGCGATCACCGCGCGCTTCGCCGAGCGGACCCGTGACGAGTGGGCGGAGCTCTTCGACGGCACGGACGCCTGCGTGGCCCCGGTCCTGACCCTGCCCGAAGCGGCCGCCCACCCACACCTCGCCGCCCGGGGGACGTACGTCGAACGCAACGGCGCCCTGGAGCCCACTCCCGCCCCGCGCTTCTCGCGGACCGCGGCGACGCTCACCACCCCGCCGGCGGAGTTGGGTGCCGACACCCGGGCGGCGCTCCAGGCCTGGGGGATCGCCGGTGTCGAGGAGCTGATTGCGTCCGGGGCCGCCGTCCAGCGCTGACATCGGTAGCCACCATGTCGGATGCTCGGCCCCTTCTGGTGGCCAGTGACGCTCTGAGTGCCGAGTTTCCGACATGGTGGTCAATCTCATCCTCGAATGCTCCTGTGCCCCTTCGCGATCGGATCCTGACGTGAGCGAGCGGCCACTGGTCTGGTCCGGCCGTTGGGCACGCGTGACAGCGGGGCCCCGCAGGGTTACTTTCGGGTAATCAAGCCGTGGGAGACGGCTGGAGGGGGTCTGAGGGATGAGTCGTACGACGTTGCGCGCTGTCGTCAGGACGGCGGCGATCACGCTGGTGGCGACCGCGGCGCTCGCCGGGTGCGGGAGCGACGAGGACGAGTCGGAGCAGGAGCCCCAGGGCGTGGTCACCGGAGTGGTCCTTGACGGGGCTGGCGGCGCGCCGGTGCCGGGTGTCGAGGTGGAGTTGCTCGTCTGGCCCTCGCCGCAGGCCGGTGCCACGGCACCCGTCGGCGAGGCGCCCGAGTTGATCCGGATCGACGAGCAGACCACGGCGGACGACGGCACCTTCGACCTCGAGGCGCTCGCCGCGGAGCTCAGCCCGCACGCCAGCTCTGACGGTCAGGTGGGGCTCGAGATCCGCAAGGTCGGTGCTGCCGGTGCCGGCACGCGGACGTCCGTGCGGTTGAGCCGTGGAGAGGGCAACGGCGAGTTCACCGTGCACACCCTCGAGGGTCTCGAGCTGACTCCTGCCGAGCTCGGTGACCGTTGACGCGAGGTCGCTGGACGGCCGCCTCGTCGTCGTTCCGTTGCCCGGTGTGACGCATTCGTCCGCGCAACGATGCGTGTCGTAGGGGTGTGAACCCGTAAGGTTGCGTCCAGACGGGTCGTGAAGTCTTGCCTCGACCGTCCCGCAGCCCCTCATCGAGAGGCTCGGCCTCGCCTCGCGAGGTACGCGGCAGTTCGCTGCCAACTCCGCCACCGGCGGAGGCGCGTTGGTGAGACACCAACCAGAAACGAACACACATGAACTTCGCCGAACTCGGCGTGCCCGCCGGCCTGTCTGCACTCCTGGCCGAGCAGGGCATCACTGTCCCCACCCCGATCCAGGCGGCCACGCTGCCCGACTCCCTGGCCGGACGCGACGTCCTCGGCCGGGGCCGCACCGGCTCGGGCAAGTCCTACGCCTTCCTGCTGCCCCTGGTGGCTCGCCTCGACGCCTCGAAGATGCCGGCGATGCCGGGCAGGCCCCGCGCGCTGATCCTCGCTCCGACCCGCGAGCTGGTCACCCAGCTCAAGGACGCCCTCCTCCCGCTCGCCAACTCGGCCGGCCTGCGCGTGCAGACCGTCTTCGGCGGCGTCGGCCAGGGCCCCCAGGTCACCGCGATGAAGAAGGGCGTCGACATCGTCGTCGCCGCGCCCGGTCGCCTCGAGGACCTGATGGGCCAGGGCCACATCAACCTCTCCGCCGTCGAGATCACGATCCTCGACGAGGCTGACCACATGGCCGACCTGGGCTTCCTGCCCGGCGTCAAGCGGATCATGGACAAGACCCCGAAGGACGGCCAGCGCCTGCTCTTCTCGGCGACGCTCGACGGCGCGATCAACGTGCTGGTCAAGCGTTACCTGAGCAACCCGGTCACCCACGAGGCCGACTCGGCCCAGTCGCCGGTCTCCAAGATGAGCCACCACGTGCTGCACATCGGTCGCGAGTCCCGCGTGCCGGTCCTGGTCGACCTGACCAGCGCCCCCGGCCGTACGGTCGTCTTCACCCGCACCAAGTACGGCGCGAAGGCCCTGGCCCGCCAGCTCAACAAGAGCGGCGTCCCCGCGGTCGACCTGCACGGCAACCTGTCGCAGAACGCCCGCACCCGCAACATGGAGGCGTTCCACTCCGGCAAGGCGATGACCCTGGTCGCGACCGACGTCGCTGCCCGCGGCATCCACGTCGACGACGTCAACCTCGTCATCCACGCCGACCCGCCGTCCGAGCACAAGGCCTACCTGCACCGCTCGGGCCGTACGGCTCGCGCCGGCGCCGAGGGCACCGTCATCACCCTGATGACCGACGAGCAGGTGCGCGACGTGCGTGACCTGACGCGTCTGGCCGGCATCAAGCCGACCACCACGAAGATCGCCAACGCCTCCGACCCGATCCTGGTCAAGCTCGCTCCCGGTGAGCGCAGCCTGCCGGGTGGGTTCGCGACGCCGGAGCCGGTCCAGACCCAGCGTTCGGGTGCCCCGAAGGCCGGTGGCCGCAACCGCCAGCGTCGTGCTGCCGGCACCAGCACCAACACCCGTTCGGGTCAGCCGAAGTCGGGCGGCTCCTCGTCCGGTGGACGCGGCGGCCAGGGTGGCGGCGCCCAGCGCTCCGGCGCCTCGAAGTCGGGTGGCCAGGGTGGCGGCCAGCGCAGCGGTGGTCAGGGCGGTCGCTCCGGCGGTGCTCGCACCGGCGGCGGCGCCTCGAGCCACAGCGCAGCCTCGTTCAGCGGACGCCGCTGACATCTGATCGACCTCGTACGACGGGGCGCAACGACCACGTGTCGTTGCGCCCCGTCGTCATTTCGCGCCGCCCGACCCGCCGGACGTCATCACCAGCGTTCGCCGGAGCGACCTCGGATGATGACGTCCCGCGACCCCCCGCTCCGGACGTCATCACGATCGGTTGCTGGGGCAACCTCGGATGATGACGTCCCGTGGATCAGGGCCCGAGTGGTGCTGCTCCGTAGGCTGACGTACGTGCAGACGCCCGCCTGGATACGACGCGCCCTGTGGGACGTCGTGCCCCGCGACCAGCGGGAGACCTCGGCGTCGTTGCGCCGTCGCCAGTGGGCGACCGCGTTCGTGGTGCTCGTGGGCGCCGTGGTGCTCGGCTGGTCGGTGCGCATCGAGCCCGGGAACAGCCTCTTCTACGTCGGTACGGTGACGCTGGCCGTGGTCTGGGCGGCGGGTGCGCTGCTGGCCGGTCCGTTGCACCTGGGGCGGATCGCCTTCCGCGACACACTCGTACGCCCCGTCCTGACGCCGCTGGCCGTGGGCTTCTCCCTCGCGGCTCTCTTCGTCGTCGGGGCGGTGCTGGTGCGCGAGATCCCGCTGTTCGCGCCTTTGGAGAGCCAGGTCAGTGCGGTCCTCGACTTCGCCGACCAAGGGTCAGTGCCGCTGCTGGTGGTCATCACCGCGAGCACCGGGATCGCAGAAGAGCTCTTCTTCCGCGGTGCGCTCTATGCCGCCGTGCCACGCAACCCGGTGCTCTGGAGCTCGCTGGCGTACGTGGCGGCCACGGCCGCGACCGGCAACGTCATGCTCACCTTCGCCGCGGCGTTGCTCGGGGTGCTCTGCGGCCTCCAGCGTCGCGCCTCCGGCGGGATCCTGGCGCCGGTGCTGACCCATGTGAGTTGGTCGCTGTCGATGTTGCTGGTCTTGCCCTTGGTGATCGGCTGACGGGTGGGAGCTGTCGCGCCGGCAACCGAGTGGCGGGACTCATCCGCGACCGCCGGCTTCCCTCGTACTGTGCGGGGATGCACAGAGTGGGAGATCGGGCACGAGTTCGTGACCGCGGTGCCGGGATCGGACCGATCGTGACGCTGTTGGTGGCGGCGCTGGTGGCCGGGTGCTCCGGGGAGCCGGGTGCGCGCGGAGGTCCGCAGGACCCCGAGGGGAGTCTGGCCCCGGTGATCGACCCGGAGCGCCAGCCGGCCGACGGCCCTGAGCCCATCGCTGTCGAGCGTGACGATCTGCCGGGGCGCAACGACCTGGTGCTCTCGACCCGGGTCACCCTCCGCCAGGTGTTGAAGAAGGCGACCGCGGGCGACTCGCCCGAGGAGGGGGAGGAGTTCGCTCTCGCGGCGATCCTCTACCTGGGTGACCAGAGCGGCAGTGTCGGCCCCAAGGAGGTCGCGACGCTGGTGGCGGCGGACCGGGAGGACGTCGCCCAGTACGTCCACAGCCAGATGGGGATCGCGGAGCAGTTGGGCCTGGAGCCGGCCCGGATCGACCCGGACGAGCAGCCGTACCTGATGAGCGAGTTGGTGGAGCCGGGGCTGGTCCGTACGTCGTTGGCGTTGTACCTGATCTACCCGGGAGCCTTCGAGGGGAGCGACGGCACGTGGGTCATCTTCACCACCGAGAGCCGGCATCGCGAAGGCGCGTGGCAACTCACCCACTGGAACAACGCCGCGGGCCCCGACCGCGACATGACCCAGCGGCAGTTGGAGAGCCACTTCGACGGCGGCAAGGGCTGGCGCCGGCCCCGGTTCTGACGGTGCGGACTCAGATCGCGGGTTTCCCCAGTGCGAGCCTGACCGCCTCGCGATAACCCGTCGGCTCGAACGGCACCACGTCGCGGATCGATTGGTCGGTGACCACCACCTCGGTGTCCATCGAGTCGATCAGGTTGCGGCCCGTGGTGACGTCGACGTCGGTGACCAGGGCGAGCCAGTACGACGAGAGCCGCGGCGTCATCACCGGGACCGGCACGATGCGCAGCCGCTGGCCCTGCATCTCCTCGCTGGCGATCTGCAGCATGTCGCGGTAGGTCATCACCTCCGGACCGCCGATCTCGAAGATCCGCCCGAGTGCCTTCTCCTCGTCGATGACGCCCACCAGGTAGGCGACCACGTCGTCGAGGGCGATCGGTTGGGTCCTGGTGGAGGTCCAGTGGGGCACCACCATGGCCGGAAGGTTCTTCACGAGCTGGCGCGTGAGCTCCCACGAGATCCCGCCGCGTCCGACGACGATGGCGGCGCGCAGCACTGTCACCGGAACCCCACCGAGGCCGAGCAGACCTTCGACCTCGCGCCGGCTGCGCAGGTGGGCGGAGAGATTGTCGTCGTCGTCACCCAGACCACCGAGGTAGACGATCTGCCGTACGCCTGCTCCCGCGGCGGCAGCACCGAAGGCGCGGGCGGCAGCCCGGTCGCGGGCCTCGAAGTCCTCGTGGTCGAGCGAGTGGACCAGGTAGACCGCCACGTCGACGTCGGTCAGGGCGTCGACCAGGCTCTCGGGGTCGGCGACATCGGCGCCCACCGCGGTGCCGGGGCCGTCGTACGACTCGGGTCGCCGCGTCATCGCGCGTACGTCGTACCCGGCCTCCACCAGGGCGGGGAGGAGCCGGCGGCCGACGAAACCGGTGGCGCCGGCGACCAGGACACGGGTCTGCTCTCCAGGGGTCATGCCCCGAGCGTAGGCGGGTCTGCCTCGTGGGGGGAGGGGGTCGGCCGGGCAGGACGCGGGGCATCCCATGCGACGGTGGGTGAAGAGGGCAAAGCAGCAGAGCGGTCCGCAGGCGGCCGGGTCGCGTGACGCTCGTCGCCTGCTCTGTCCCCAACGCTCCGGGAGGACTACCGTGGAGTCATGGACGAGTCGACCCGCAGCCTCACACCCGCCGAGTGCTGGGAGTTGCTGCGCTCCAAGGAGTTCGGTCGGCTCGCGTTCCACCTGGCTGAAGAAGTGCACCTCACTCCCATCAACTACGCGGTCGACCACGAGACCCTCCTCTTCCGCACGGCCGAGGGCAGCAAGCTCCTCGCCGTCGTGATGAACGACGACGTGGCCTTCGAGATCGACGAGTACGACGACCGGAGCGCGCGCAGCGTCATCGTCAAGGGCCGTGCCCGTCTGCTGCCCGAGGACGAGGCGCACCGCGCGGAGAACGTGCCGCTGCGGCCATGGGTCGACCAGGAACACAAGTACAACGTCGTCGAGATCGTGCCGACCAAGGTGAGCGGTCGCCAGTTCGACCTCACCCGTCCTTGGTTGCGGATCTCCAAGGGCTGACTGTCTGATCCCGTAAGGACCGACCGGATCCATCCGGTCGGTCCCTTTTTTGTGCCTTCATCTCTTCTGATGACGGATACCGAGTATGCATACCTGATATACATACCGAGTATCCACGTGCGACGTCGCGTGGCGAGAGGGAAGGAGGACGCGGATGTCGGTCAGACAGTCACTGTTGGCGCTGCTCGAGCAGGGCCCCATGTACGGCTACCAACTCCGCGCCGAGTTCGAGCAGCGGACCGGGGCGACCTGGCCACTCAACGTGGGGCAGGTCTACACGACCCTGTCCCGGCTCGAACGCGACGGAATGGTTGCGGTCGTCGATCACGGGGGTGTCGACGACCGGACCGAGGCGGACGGGGAAGCAGGGACCCAGTCCGAGTCTGGTGGGGAACGCGGACAGGTGAGCTACCAGATCACCGAGGCCGGCCGCGCGGAGGTTGCCGAGTGGTTCAGCACCCCGGTGCCGCGCACCCAACCGGCGCGCGACGAGTTGGCGATCAAGCTGGCGATCGCGGTGACCCTGCCCGGGGTCGACATCGGTCGACTCATCCAGCAGCAGCGCACCGCCACCATGAGCGCGCTGCAGGCCCACACGCGTACGAAGAGGGCCGGGCGCCCCGGGGCCCTGGTCGGCGAGATCCAGAGCGCCACCGAAGACCTGGCCTGGAGCCTGGTCCTTGACTCGCTCGTCTTCGACGCCGAGTCGGAGATCCGCTGGCTCGACCACTGCGAGGCGCGGCTGCGTCGCGCATCCCACCAGACCAAGACCGCCTCGTCCATCCAGCCGGAGGAATCCCGATGACCGCCGTACTGCACCTCGACAACGTGACCCGTGTCCACGGTGAGGGGGCCACCCGGGTCGCCGCCCTGCGTGGCGTCTCGTTCACCGCCCGCCCGGGCGAGCTCGTCGCCGTGATGGGACCCTCTGGCTCCGGGAAGTCGACCCTGCTCAACCTGGCCGGTGGGCTCGACACCCCGACGTCGGGCTCGGTCCTGATCGAGGGTGTCGACCTTTCCGGCCTCGACGTGGCCGGGCGCGCTCGCGTGCGGCGTACGTCGGTGGGTTACGTCTTCCAGGACTACAACCTGATCCCGGCGCTCACCGCCGCCGAAAACGTCGCACTGCCGCGCGAGCTCGACGGCGACTCCCGCAAGGAGGCTCGCGAGAAGGCGATGATCGCCCTCGAGCGGGTCGGGATCGCCGAGGTCGCCGACCGATTCCCCGACGAGATGTCGGGTGGTCAGCAGCAGCGCGTCGCCATCGCCCGCTCGGTGGTCGGCGAGCGCCGCCTGATCCTGGCCGACGAGCCGACCGGAGCCCTGGACACCGAGACCGGTGAAGAGGTGCTGCGCGTGCTGCGCGACTTCTGCGACGCCGGAGCCGCAGGCGTGCTCGTCACCCACGAGGCGCGCCACGCCGGCTGGGCCGACCGGGTGGTCTTCCTGCGTGACGGTCTCGTCGTCGACGAGGCAGCGGCCTCCGGTGCGTACGGCGATCCACTCGAACAAGGTGCCCTCTGATGAGGTGGGGATTCGCGCTGCGCATAGCCGCGCGCGACGCACTCAGGCACAAGCTCCGCAGCCTCCTGGTGCTGACAATGATCGCGCTGCCCGTCCTCGTGGTCAGCGCGGCGATCACGCTCGTCGTCACGAGTCAGGTGTCGGGCCAGGAGCGCATCGAGCGCAAGATGGGGGCCGCCGAGGCCCTCGTCTGGTCGGAGTACCGCAAACCAGTCGACCAAGCGCCCGATCCCTTCGACTGGGAGCGTTGGCCGGTCGGTGATCGTCTCGCCGAGGCCCCCGACCTCACGGACGTGGCGGCCGTGCTCGGACCCGACGCCCACTTCGTGGAGAGGCGCACCGAACGGGTGGAGGTGCGCGACTCCGACAAGCGGCTGATCAGTTTCACGGCCGACGAGGTCGACCTGACCCATCCGATCACGCGAGGTCTCTTCGAGCTCACCCAGGGACGACTGCCTGCCGGTGCCCATGAGGTCGTCGTCAGCGAGCCGAGCGTGGAGGCTGGCTTCGCGATCGGCGCTCGGATCGAGATCCCGGGTGTCGAGGAGCCCGCCGTCGTCGTGGGGGTCGGCAACGACGCCACGACGTACGACGGGCTCAAGGTCTTCGGGCCGATCGGTTCGCTCATCGCCGACACGGGTCCTCGCAACACCGGGGCCTCCGACGAGGCGCCGCAGGTCTGGTTGGTCGAGGGCGTCGAGGTTACGTGGTCCGACGTCCAGGAACTGAACGAGCGAGGGTTCTTCGTCGGGTCACGCGCGGTGATCGAGGACCCGCCCTTCGCCTCGGCCGCCTCCTGGGTGCAGGACGCCACCGGTGGGGGAGGGGACCAGGCGGAGACCCTGACCGTGGTCCTGCTGGTGATCGTGATGGCGTTGCTCGAGGTGGCGTTGCTGGCCGGGCCGGCCTTTGCGGTCAACGCGCGGAGCCAGGCCCGTACCTTGGCCCTGGTCGCCATGGCGGGCGGCACTCCGAGGCAGGCACGCCGGGTGATCCTCGCCGCCGGCCTGGTGCTCGGGACGCTCGCGACCGCGCTCGGTCTGGTGCTCGGCGTGGCCACCGCGAGAGTGTTCCAGCCGTTGGTGCAACGGTTCAACGGGGAATGGTTCGGCCCGTTCGAGGTGCCGTGGGGTTGGTTGGTTCCGGTGGCGGTCTTTGGCCTGCTCTCCGCGCTGGCCGCCGCCGTGGTCCCGGCCTGGTTGGCGTCGCGCCAGGACCCGGTCGCCGTGATGGCCGGGCGGCGCGCGGACGCTGCACCCGACCCGCGTACGCCCGTGCTGGGTCTGGTGCTGTTGCTCATCGGCGTCGCGGGTGCGTGGTTCGGCACCCAGGGTGACTACACCAGTGCCGTCCCGGTAGCCGCCTCCGCCGTGGCCGCGATGGTCGGGATGATCCTGGTCGCGCCGGTGCTCGTCACTACGGTGGCCCGACTCGCACGCCCGCTGCCGCTCCCGGTCAGGTACGCCGCTCGCGACGCGTCGCGCCACCGTGGACGTACGGTCCCAGCCGTCGCCGCGGTCGCTGCGACGGTGGCTGGGGTCGTGGCGATCGGGATCGCGGTGGCCAGCGATGACAAGGAGTACGTCGAGACCTACATCTACGCGCACGCCGTCGGCGACGGTCAGATCATCTGGAGCCCCGAGGAGGAGGGCCGGGACGCCGAGGCAGGCCTCATCGCACTCGCCGAGGTGGCGGGGAAGGCCGCGCCCGAGGTCGAGGTGACACCGATGTTGAGTCCTGACCTGGGCGAGGCGGAGCGGGAGGGCGACTACGTCTACTGGGAGGTCGACCACGACGTCGAGGGCAACGACCTCGGGCCGATGTCACACGGCGGAGGAGGTGCCTCGTCCATCGGGATCGCCCCCGACACCAGTCACGTGTACCTGAGCGAAGACGTCCGCGAACGAGCTGACGAAGCCCTGGCGGCAGGGAGGGCCGTGGTCTTCACCGACCAGGTCGAGGGGGAGCGTGACGTCGTCCTGTCGCGAGTCGTCGAGCGGGACTACGAGGACGAGGTGGCGCGCACCCCGGACCTCGAGGTCGCGCTGCCTGCGCTGCTGGTCAGGACTGAAGGCGTGGCGTCGGTCATCGCCATGCTGCCCGAGGAGCTGGCTCGGGACCGGGGCCTGGAACCGATCGTCACGGGCGTCCATCTGAGTGGAGTCGCCGACGAGGAGACGCAGCAGCTGATCACCAAGGCACTGCAGCAGATCGACCCCACCGCTGAGGCGTGGATCGAGCGGGGACCGAGGTCGCAGGAGTGGCAGACGGTCCTGCTCGTGGTGGCCGTGGCCGGAGCCGTGCTGATGCTGGCCGGCACCCTGACCGCGACCTTCCTGGCGCTCTCGGACGCGCGTCCGGACCTGGCGACCCTGTCGGCCGTCGGGGGCGCGCCACGGACGCGGCGCGCGGTGGCCGGGTCGTACGCCCTGCTGGTCGGCGCCACCGGGGCCGTGCTGGGTGCTGCGGTCGGCTTCGTGCCCGGGCTCGGCATGGCCAGTGCGCTCACCCGGGGCGACCTGTACTCCGGCAACTCCGGCCCCTACATCGACATCCCGTGGCTGCTGATCGTCTCGATCGTGGTGCTGCTACCGCTCCTCACCGCCGCGATCGTCTGGGTGAGCGCGCGCTCGAGGCTGCCGCTGGTGACGCGCATCGAGTGAGGCGGGGGGCGTACGTCAGCGGTTGCGGCGCGCGATGTCCTCGCGCGTCGCAGCGTCCATCGCCGCTTCGTACGCGGTCACGAGCGAGGCGACCGAGAGCGGCTTGATCCGCTCGACGACCTGCTGGAGTCGTTCGGGAGTCATGCCTGACTCGCGGTAGGCCGGCCAGACCTGGGTGCGGAAGAGCTCGAGCAGTTCGCGTGCCATCTCCTGGCCGTGGCGGTTGTAGAGCTCGCGGGCGGCCTTGGCGGCCTCGACCGGGTAGCCGATCTCCAGCAGCCCGAGCCCGACGGCGAGCTGGGTGACCGCGACCTGGTAGCGGTCGTCAGGCAGGGGATGGAGGATCTCCATCGCCTCGAGGGTGTCGAAGTCCTCGTCGGCGAGCTCGCGTCCGGCGCGCCCGCAGATGTCTGCGCGGGACAGCTCGACCGGGTGGTCCGACATCCAGGGCGCCACCATGGTGCGGTGCAGGGCGACGTCCTCGGCCGAGGCGTCGTCGGGGATGTCGGCGACGTACTTCTCGATCGCGGCCAGGGTGAACCCGTGGGCCTGCAGCTCCTGGACCAGCGCGAGCCGGGCCACGTGGTCGGGGGTGTAGTAGCCCGAGCGGCCGCGCCGGATGGGCGGCGGGACCAGCCCCTTGGTCGTGTAGAAGCGGACGTTGCGCACGCTCATCTGGACCCGCGCGGTGAGTTCGTCGAGGGTGAGCAGTTCGCGGGCCGCCTCCAGGGCTTCCGCCGGGCTCTCCACCTGCTCTGCCATCACACCTCCAGGACTGGGTCTCGTCTCGGTCGCACCGCCCAGCACGTGTGAGGCGGATCACCCATGGTGTGGACCGCGTTCTGCACGTACTCTTGACGACTGTGACAGTCATAGTGTCACAATCGGTTCACATTCACGATCCAAGCAGATCCAGCAAGGACGGTCATGGCAGAAGCATTCGTGTACGACCACATCCGGACCCCGCGCGGAAGGGGCAAGGCCAACGGCACCCTCCACGAGGTCAAGCCGATCGACCTCGCCGTCGGTCTCCTCGAAGCGGTCAAGGACCGCAACCCGGGCTTCGACCCCGGCCGGGTCGACGACGTCGTCCTCGGAGTCGTCTCGCCGGTGGGTGAGCAGGGCGCCGACATCGCCAAGACCGCAGCGCTCGCAGCCGGCTACCCCGACGAGGTCGCGGGCGTGCAGCTCAACCGCTTCTGCGCCTCCGGCCTCGAGGCCGTCAACCAGGCTGCCCAGCGGGTCCGCTCCGGCTTCGAGGACCTGATCCTCGCCGGTGGCGTCGAGTCGATGAGCCGCGTCCCGATGGGCTCCGACGGTGGCCCCTGGGCCCAGGACCCCGCGACCGCCTTCAAGTCCGCCTTCGTGCCCCAGGGCATCGGCGCCGACCTGATCGCGACCGTCGAGGGCTTCAGCCGCACCGACGTCGACACGTACGCCGCCCAGTCGCACGCGCGCGCCGCCGCCGCGTGGGAGGCCGGCTACTTCAAGAACGCGATCGTTCCGGTGACCGACATCAACGGCCAGATCGTCCTCGACCACGACGAGACCATCCGCACCGGCACGACCGCCGAGGGCCTTGCGAAGCTCAAGCCCTCCTTCGCGGGGATCGGCCGCGACGCCGGCTTCGACGACGTGGCGCTGGAGAAGTACCACTGGCTCGAGAAGATCAACCACGTGCACCACGCCGGCAACTCGTCGGGCATCGTCGACGGCGCCGCGCTGATGGCGATCGGCTCCGAGCAGGTCGGCAAGGACCTCGGTCTGACCCCGCGCGCCCGGATCATCGCCACCGCGGTCTCCGGAGCCGACCCGATCATCATGCTGACGGGCCCCGGCCCCGCCGCGAAGAAGGCGCTCGCCAAGGCCAACCTGACGGTGGCCGACATCGACCTCTTCGAGATCAACGAGGCGTTCGCCGCCGTCGCCATGCGCTTCATGCGCGACATGGGCATCGACGACTCGATCACCAACGTCAACGGTGGCGCCATCGCCATGGGCCACCCGCTCGGTGCGACCGGCGCCATGATCCTCGGCACCCTGATCGACGAGCTCGAGCGACGCGGTCAGCGTCGCGGCCTCGCCACGCTCTGCGTCGGCGGCGGCATGGGCATCGCCACCATCGTCGAGCTGGTCTGAGTCGGACTCCGGTCCGCAGAAAGGTTTTGAGAAACACATGAGCACTGATCTGAACGAAGCGAACCAGACCGCAGTCCGCTACGACAAGGACGCCGACGGTGTCGTCACCCTGACCCTGGACGACCCCACCGCCAGCGCCAACACCATGAACGAGCTGTACGCCCGCTCGATGGCCGCCGTCGTCGACCGCCTCGCCGACGAGGTCGCTGCCGAGGGCAGCGACGTCAAGGGCGTCATCATCGCCAGCGCCAAGAAGACCTTCTTCGCCGGTGGTGACCTCAAGGGCATGATGAAGGTGACCAAGGCCGACGGCCCGCGCATGTTCGCGGAGGTCGAAGGCATGAAGGCCACCCTGCGCAAGCTCGAGACGCTGCCCGTCCCGGTGGTCGCCGCGATCAACGGCGCCGCTCTCGGTGGTGGCCTGGAGATCGCGCTGGCCGCCAACCACCGCATCGCGCTCGACGCTCCCGGCACCCAGATCGGCCTGCCCGAGGCCAGCCTCGGCCTGCTTCCCGGCGGCGGTGGCGTCACGCGTACCGTCCGGATGCTCGGTCTGCAGACCGCGCTGATGGAGGTCCTGCTCCAGGGCCCGCGCTTCAAGGCCTCAGCCGCCAAGGAGAAGGGTCTGGTCGACGAGCTGGTCGCCACCCGCGAGGAGCTGCTCCCCGCGGCCAAGGCGTGGATCCTGGCCAACGCCGACGACGAGAACGCCGCCAAGCAGCCGTGGGACCGTCCCGGTTACAAGATGCCCGGTGGCAAGCCGTCCTCACCTGCGCTGGCTGCCTTCCTGCCGGCCTTCCCGGCCCTGCTGCGCAAGCAGCTCAAGGGTGCCGACTACCCGGCGCAGCGGGCGATCCTCTCCGCTGCCGTCGAGGGTGCCTCCACCGACTTCGACACCGCCTCGCGGGTCGAGTCGCGCTACTTCACCTCGCTGGTCACCGGCCAGAACGCCAAGAACATGATCCAGGCGTTCTTCCTCGACCTCTCCGCGATCAACTCCGGGTCGCTGCGTCCCGGCGGCGTCGAGAAGTTCGTCGCCAAGAAGGTCGGCGTCCTGGGCGCCGGCATGATGGGCGCGGGCATCGCGTACGTCTGTGCGCGCGCCGGCATGGAGGTCGTCCTCAAGGACGTCTCTCTCGAGAACGCCGAGAAGGGCAAGGCGTACTCGGCCAAGATCAACGAGAAGGCCGTCTCCCGCGGCAAGATCACGCAGGAGAAGAGCGACGAGATCCTCGGCCGGATCACCCCGACCGCGGAGCCGTCCGACCTGACCGGGTGCGACCTGGTCATCGAGGCCGTCTTCGAGGACCCGGACCTGAAGGCCAAGGTCTTCGCCGAGATCCTGCCGTTCGTCAACTCCGACGCACTGCTCTGCTCGAACACCTCGACCCTGCCGATCACCGGTCTGGCCAAGAACGTCGACCGCCCGGCCGACTTCATCGGTCTGCACTTCTTCTCACCGGTCGACAAGATGCCGCTGGTGGAGATCATCCGCGGCGAGGGCACCTCCGACAAGGCGCTCGCCCAGGCCTACGACGTGGTCCAGATGATCAAGAAGACCCCGATCGTCGTCAACGACAGCCGTGGCTTCTACACCTCGCGCGTCATCGGCGTGCAGATCAACGAGGGTCTGGCGATGCTCGGCGAGGGCGTCCACCCGGTCTCCCTGGAGCGTGCCGCGACCCAGGCCGGTTTCCCGGTCGGGCCGCTGCAGATCTCCGACGAGCTCAACCTCGAGCTGATGGTCAAGATCCGCAAGGCCACCGAGGCCGCAGTGGAGAAGGCCGGTCTGCAGTTGCCGAAGGACGGCTCCAAGCAGGTCGTCGACCGCATGATCGAGATCGGTCGCTCCTCGCGCCTGGTCGGCAAGGGCTTCTACGACTACGAGGACGGCAAGCGCGCCGGCATCTGGTCGGGCCTGACGGAGGAGTTCCCGCCGGCAGAGCAGCAGATCCCGTTCGTCGACATCCAGGAGCGGATGCTCTTCATCGAGGCGCTCGAGACCGCGAAGTGCTTCGAGGAGAACGTGCTGACCTCGGCCGCTGCGGCCAACATCGGCTCGATCATGGGCATCGGCTTCCCGGCCCGCCTCGGTGGTGCTGCGCAGTTCATCACCGGCTACGAGGCCGCTGACGGCGAGATCGGCATCGACGCCTTCATCAAGCGCGCGAAGGAGCTGGCTGCTGCCTACGGTGACCGCTTCCTCCCGGGCGCCTACCTGGAGGCGATGGCAGCGAAGGGCGAGTCCTTCCCCGCCTGATCAGTCGGTCGATCACTGACTGACGCTTCACACTGCCTGCGTGGCGGCCGTTTCGACGGTCACCACGCAGGCAGTTCGCGTTGGGCGGGCAGCGCGTCAGGCCAGGTGCTCGTCGAGGAACGAGAAGGTCCGCTCCATCGCGGCGACGAACGCCGGACCGAAGGCATGCCCGTCGTCGTACCAGGCCAGCTCGGAGTCGACCCCGGCGCGGCGCATCGCGCGCTGGGTGGCGCGAGCCCACCGCGGCGGACAGGTGTCGTCGGCGCGGCCGTGCACGGCGAGGAACGGTTCGGTGACCCGGTCGAAGTAGGGACGCGAGGAGACGCCCTCCCAAAAGTCGGGGGAGTCCTCGGGGAGGCCGTGGGCGCGGACGAGCGTGTCGAGGCGTTCGTCGTTGTCGTCGCGGATGAACTGGTCGAAGTTCTCCGCCTCCAGCGACGAGACCGACGCCCAGGCCACCACTGCGTCGACCAACCCCGGTGAGATCGCTGCCACCTTCTGCACCACCCCACCGCCCATCGACCGGCCGAAGAGCGCAATCCGATCCGGGTCCACGGGCACGTCGGTACCGTCTCGCTCAGCGATCCCACGCAGCGCGTCGACGGCGCTGATCACGTCGATGGCGTAGCCCAGGCGTACGTCGGCCCCACCGCTCGGGTCGGGGTCCGAGCGGGCGTGCCCGCGGTAGTCGACGTGCAGCGCGACGTAGCCGCGATCAGCCAGGAATCCGCGCTCGCGGGTCATCCCCTGGCCGCTCTGGTACACGGCCGGATCGATGTAGCCGTGGGCCAGCACGACCGCGGGGAAGGGGCCATCCCCGCGCGGCACGTTGAGCACGCCGCTCAGCCGCAGCGGCTCCTCGTACGCACCCGGCCCGCTGCTGCGGGCCCGCCAGGTGACGTCGTACGAGGTGTAGGCGGCGGTCTGCTCGCGCACCGCGCCCAGGCGGAGTGGGGTACCGGTGTGGGTCTGCGCGGCCACGCCCGGGACCGAGACCGGGTCAGCAGTCTCTTCAGCGGGACCATCGGCGTCGGGGGACGCGGACCCGCCGGCCGTGGGACCCGGAGTGCTGGTCGCGCTCTGACCCGGCGAGGGTGCCGCGGGGTCGTCGGCGGGGTCGTCGGCCGAGCAGGCACTCATCAGCATCAGTCCCGCGCAGGCAGCGACGATGACGCGGCTGGGTCGAAGGTCCATGGGTCCAGTGTGACCGCACATGCCCAGGGCGACCACCCTGTCGGAGACTCGCGCCTCACGGGCCCGTCGTGAGCGTGGGCCGGCACTCAGCAGCGCCGAACGTCCGACGTGGTGGCGACCGAATCTGCATCGGCCCGGCAGGGGTGGCTCCACCCGGCTGATGGGCCAGGGTGCCGCGCGTGGCCACTGTCATTCTCGCGAAACCCGCCCCAGAACCGACGTGCTCGTGAACAATCGACTGGGTGATGTCCATGCCAACTCCCGCCGTCCTCGTCGACGACCTCCACGTCCGCTTCGGTGAGGTCGAGGCCGTCGTCGGCGTCAGTTTCGCGGCCCTGCCCGGCCGCGCCACCGCGCTGCTGGGACGCAACGGCGCCGGCAAGTCGACCACGATGCGGGTGCTGGCCGGTGTCGTCCCGCCCACGAGCGGTCGGGTCGTGGTCGCCGGGATCGACGTCGCCCACGACACCCTGGGCGTGAAGCGTGCGGTCGGTTACTGCCCGGACGTCGGCGGGCTGGTCCCGCGCGCGACCCCGTGGGAGCACCTCCAGCTGGCCGCCAATCTGCGTCGGATGACCGGATGGGAAGCCCGAGGCCGTGACCTGCTGGAGAAGTTCGAGCTGGGTGACGTCACCCACCGGGTGACCAGCGGCTTCTCCCACGGCATGGGTCGACGACTCTCGGTGATCCTGGCTGCCTTCCACGAGCCTGACGTACTGCTCCTCGACGAGCCCTTCGACGGGGTCGACCCGATCGGGGTCGAGGCAACCTTCGAGATCGTCGCCGACGCCCGCGCCCGCGGGGCCGCAGTCCTGCTCTCCACCCACCTGCGCGAGCTGGCCATCGAGACCTGTTCGACCGCGCTGGTCCTGCGGGGTGGCGCCCGCGTCGCTGACATGGATTCCATCGATCTGCAGGGAGAGGAAGGGGCCCATGCTTACCGCGCCCTCCTGGATTGAGCACAGGACCGAGTTGCGGACGTACGCCGACTCGGTCTCACCCTGGCGCCCGGCGGAGATCCGTCGTGCGGTCGCCGACACCCGCCACCTGTTGCGCTTCAGGGGCGGGACGGTCCGCAAGCCCAAGGTCGTCCGCACCGCCGTCGCCGTCCTGGTGGCCATCACCCTGGCCGCGGTGGTCGGCCCGCTGCTCGCGTCCGGCGCGGGTGACGCCGACGGCATGGCCTTCAACGTCCTGCTGCTGATGCCCACGATGATGGTGGGCTTCCTGGGGTTGGCGGTCGCCTCGGCGATCGCATCGGGTGGTGGTCGCGAGTTGCTCTCCGGTGAGAGCGCCGTGGCCTACCCGGTCAGCCCGACCACCGACCACCTGGGCGCGCTGCTGATGGCGCCGCTCAACATTGCGTGGATGCTCCAGGCGTGGTTCCTGCTGGGCGCTGCCTCCTACGGCCGCGGCACCACCGACCTGGGGTGGTTGTTGGCCATTGTCGTGCTGTGGATCGTCGCGGCCACCACCCTGGCGCAGGTGATCGGGTGGTGCGCCGAAGCCGTCCGTCGTCGTCCGCACGGGGTCGCCACCGTACGCCTCACCGGGGTGGCGCTCGCCGGCCTCATGGCCTGGCTCCAACTCTCCGACCGTCTCTTCGACGTGCTCGACGCGGTGCCGACGCTGCAGCTGCTGATGGCCGGCCTCTCCGGCTTCTCCGTACGCTGGTGCCTCGCGGCCCTGGCGCTCCTGGCGATCACCGCGGTCTCGCTCCTCCTGGGCGGGTGGGCTGCGCACGTGGCGGCCCGGCGGATGCCGCGTGACGAGCTGAAGGCCGAGTCCACGGCGCACGAGGCGCGGCCCAACCCACGCGGAGTCCTGGCCATGCTCGTGCGCATCGACCGGGCGTCGGTCTGGCGCGCGGTGCCGATGCGGCGCGGCATGCTGGTCCTGGCGATCGGCCCCGGGCTGGTCGCCTTCGCCGGCGCCCTGGAGTGGTCCAACGTAGTGATCCTGCCCGGCCTGGTGGTGAGTGGTGGAGTCCTGCTCTTCGGCGTCAACATCTGGTCGCTCGACGGCCGCGGAGGCCTGTGGCGCGAGAGTCTCCCGGTCGACGCGATCACGGTCTTCCGGGCCCGCAGCTGGGTGCTGGCCGAGTGGTTGCTGCTGGCTTCCCTGATCACCGTGGGCCTGGCGTCCCTGCGCGCGGGTGTCCCGACCGCCGGTGAGATGGCAGCGATCGTCTGCACGGTGCTGGTCGTCACGGCACAGGTGGTCGCGGTCTCGATGAGTTGGTCGATCCGACGGCCGTTCGCGGTCAATCTGCGCTCGGCCCGCGCGACCCCGGCCCCGCCCACGGTGATGATCGGATACTCGGCCAAACTGGCCCTGAGCACGACGCTGACCGCGATGGTCTTCTCGACGGCGGCGACGGTGGCGGCTCCGTGGTGGCTCATCGTGCTGCTCGCCAGCCCGTTCCTGGCGTGGTCGGCACTGCGTTGGCGGCGGGCAGCGAAGGTGTGGAGTGATCCGGTTGCCCGGGCCGGTGTGGTGACGACCGTCGCTTCCTGACGACCTAGAGTGCTCTGCATGCTCCTGCGCGGAACGCTCGTCGCTCTCTCCCTCTCGTTGGTCTTCGCCGCTGGCGGATGCGGGTCGGCCGTGGAGGAGACTTCCGCCGAGCAGACCCCCATGGCCGACTCCGGCACCGGGGACCTGGTGAGTTGCGCGGACGGCCGTGCCCGCGAGGAAGGCGTCCTGCGCATCGCCACCGACGGGTCGGCGCAGCCTCCGTGGTTCGTCGGGGACGACCCGGCCAACGGGCGAGGCTTCGAGTCGGGCGTCGCGCACGCGGTCGCTGACCAGTTGGGGTATGCCGCCGTCGCTGTCACGTGGCTGACCGTGCCGCCGGAGAAGGCCCACGAGCCCGGCGCGAAGGAGTTCGACTTCCATCTCGCCCAGTTCGCCGACGCCGACGACCGCGCCAAGGACGTCGACGTCTCCGAGCCCTACTACACGCTCCCGCAGGCTGTCGTGGCGCTTGAGGAGTCAGCTGCGGCCGGCGTCCGCGAGATCGACGACCTCGAGGGGCTCACCCTCGGTGCCGAGCGCGGCTCGGCCTCGCTCGCTTCGGTCCGTCGTGACGTCGAGCCCGACGTGAAGCCGGTGGCCCTCCGCAGCTCCGAGGCAGCCGAGCAGTCGCTCCTCGACGGAGACGTCGACGCGCTGGTCGCCGACTTCGCGGCCGCGGTGCGGATGGCGGACGGAATCCCCGGCGCGAAGGTGGTCGGTCAGTTCACGGCCGACGGAGGACCGCAGTTTGCCCTGCTGCTGGAGAAGGGCAGCGCGATGACTGACTGCGTCAACCGCGCACTCGCCGCGCTGCGCAAGGACGGCACGCTCGCCGCGCTCGAGCAGGAATGGCTCGTCGAGGGCGCAGGCGTCCCGGTCCTGCGGGACTGAGCGGCACATCCATGGGTCAGATCCTGCTGGTGCGCCACGGCCAGGCCTCGTTCGGCACCGACGACTACGACGTCCTCTCGGCCCTCGGTGAGGAACAGGCCGGCCTGCTCGGGCGGGAGCTCGCCGGGCTGAGCCCAGACGTCGTCGTGCACGGTGAGCTGCGACGCCAGCGCGAGACCGCAGTGATCGCGGCGGGGGCCGCCGGGTGGACGGCTCCGGTGCGCGTCGACCCGCGCTGGGACGAGTTCGAGCTGGCGGGCTCGGCGGCTCGAATGGCGAGTCGGGAGGAGGGCAGCCGCAAAGCCTTCCAACGCTGGTACGAGGGCGCGACGGATCGCTGGTTGGCCGGGGAGCACGAGCCCGGTGACGAACCCTGGGTCGACTTCTGCGCCCGTACCTCAGCTGCCCTGGTCGACCTCTCTACCGTCGGCACCGCGGTGGTCTTCACCTCCGGCGGACCGATCGCCGCGCTGGCTGCCGCGCTGCTCGACGGCGGCGCGGCCTCCTACCGGCGACTGATGCCGGTGATGGTCAACACCTCGGTGACCAGGGTGGTCATGGGCCGCCGGGGCACGTCACTGATCTCGTTCAACGGCCACGAACACCTCTCACGCGACCTCGTCACCTACCGCTGAGGCCTCAGACCATCTTGCGGACCACGCCGAGCGGCGCGACCTTGAGGACCTTCGACAGCGGGCCCCACGGCCACGGTGGCACGGCGGCCGACTTCTTCTCCTTCTCGATCGCCGCGACGATCGCGCGTACGCCCTTCTCGGTCGAGGCCATCAGCGGGCCGGGCTTCTTCGACGGGTCGCTCATCTCGGAGATGATGAAGCCGGGGTAGATGACCGAGATCTGGTAGCCGGGCTTGCCGTGCAGCTCCGTACGCAACCCCTCGGCGAGGTGGGCCACGCCGGCCTTCGTGGCCGCGTACGTGCTCATCGCCTTCGGCATTCCGCGCATCGCGGAGACGCTCGAGATCATCACCAGGTGGCCGCGCTCCTGGGCCCGGAAGATCTCCATCGCGGCCTCGGTCTGGGCTAGGGCGGCGATGAAGTTGGTCTGCGCGGTCTCGACGTTGGCGTCGAAGCGGCCGGTGCCGAGCGGGGCCCCCTTGCCGATGCCGGCGTTGATCACGACGCGGTCGATGGTGCGGCCCTCAGCCGCCACCTCGTCACGGAAGCTGCGGAAGACCTCGAAGACGGCGTCGTGGTCGTTGACGTCGAGGGCGCGGATGGCGACCTGCGTGGACGGGTGCGCAGCAGTGATCTCGGCGCGCAGCTCCTCCAGGCGTTCGATGCGGCGGGCGCAGAGCGCGAGGTCATGGCCGAGTGCGGCGAACTGACGGGCCATCTCGGCGCCCAGGCCACTGCTGGCGCCGGTGATCAGGATGGTCTTGGTCGGGCTTGTCTCGGTCATGAGGGTGAGTGTGGCAAACCCGAGGTGACTTCCACCGTATTTGGACGTAGGAAAGTCCCTCGCAGAGGCAGATCCCGGGCCCTTCAAGTACTTTCCTACGTCCAAATACGAAGAGTGCCTGCGTATGGAACGGCAGAACCCGCCCACCGTGAGGTGGACGGGCCCTGGTGGTGCTGGGAGCGGCAGGTCAGGCGGCGACAGGCTCGCCCTGGAGACGGCGGTAGGTGTAGGCCTCGGCGATGGTGATGACCGGGAGGGCCACCAGCAGACCGACGCAGCAGGCCAGCAGGCCGAGGACCGAGACGGCGATGGCGAGCAGGATGAACAGGATGACTGAGCCGATGTTCTGGGTGACCAGGGTGAAGCTGTCCTTCAGCCCGTCGATCGACTGCCTCTTCTTGTCGATGATGAAGAAGAGCGTGAACATCGTCAGGAAGCCCACGATGATGCCCGGCAGGACACAGAGCGCGGTGCCGATGGTGGTGAGCACGCTGATGATCAGCGAGGCGATCAGGACCTGGACCCAGTCGATGTCGGAGAACGCGCTGCCCAGCGTGGGCTTCACGCCGCTCACGACGTCCAGGGCGGCCTTGACCAGGGCAGCCCAGAAGATCACCGTGACGAGGCTGGTGAGGGCATTGGTGACGAGGCTCGAGGGACTGAATCCTCCGGTGAAGGCGGCGAGCCCGGAGTCGTCAGTGGTGGCCGCGGAGAGTCCGCCGGTCAGGAGACCGACGACCACGCTGATGGCGATCGAGACCGCGAACATCACGAAGGTCAGGAGCAGGAAGATGCCGATGTTCTCGGTGAACTTCTTCCATCCGTAACCGATGGCCGTCGGCGCGCTGTAGGGACCGGAGTGGTCACCACCGCCACCGCCACCGCCACCCTGGCCGCCGTACCCACCGGGCGGCGGGGGAGGGGGCGCCTGGCCGTAGTCGGGCTGGCCGTACGCCGGCTGGCCCTCGCTCGGCATCCCGTAGCTGGGCTGACCGTACGCCGGAGGCGGCGAGGGGATCTCGCCACCGGGCGGCGGTCCGGGGTTCTGGGGCGGGGGTCCGTTGGGGTCGTGGGGTTCGTTTCCGTATGTCGACACGTGCATCTCCTCCTGGGCCATCGCTGGCCCGACTCACGGGTCACCCTAGACAGGCGAACGGGGTGACCGGCCGGTACGACACTCGCCGATACAACAAACCGACAGGCTTGACTGTTTGTTAATTCCGAGGCATGGTTCTTCCATGACCACCCAACCCCTGCGCGTCCCCCAGGAGGAACGCACCCGCGCCATGCGGGCCCGCCTCCTGGAGGCGACCGTGGAGTGCCTGGTCGAGGTCGGCTTCTCCGGCACGTCCACCACGTTGGTCTCCAAGCGCGCGGGTGTCTCCCGCGGGGCGCAGGTGCACCACTTCCCGACCAAGAACGACCTCGTCGTCGCGGCCGTCGAGCACATCTCCACCTCCCGGGGTGACGAGCTCGCCAGCACGTTGGCCGAGGCGCCGACCGGCGAGGGGCGTACGCGCGCGGTCCTGGAGATCCTGGCCGCCCACTTCACCGCCCCGATCTTCACCGCCGCGCTCGAGCTCTGGGTCGCGGCCCGCACCGACCCCCAGCTGAGCGAAGCCGTCCAACGGCTCGAGCAGCGGGTCGGTCGCCAGTCCCACCAGCTCACCGCCGACGCCCTCGGGGTCGACGGTGCCGCCCCCGGCACCCGCGAGCTCGTCCAGGCCACTCTCGACCTGGTGCGAGGCCTCGGACTGGCCAACACCATCTCCGACGACGCGAAGCGTCGCGCCCGGATCCTCGACGCGTGGGCCGCCACGCTCGACGCGCAACTTCCCCGTACGACCCCCACCCAAGGAGTCTGAACCTTGTCCGACACCGTGCTCGCTGGCGTGCTCGCCGACCTGGCCGCCGAAGGTGACCAGCTCGATGAGCTCGTGACCCCCCTCACCGACGACCAGTGGCGCACCGCCACCCCCGCCGAGGGCTGGGACATCGCCACCACGATCGCCCACCTCGCGTGGACCGACGAGGTCGCCGTCAAGGCCGCGACCGACAAGGAGGCGTGGGACGCCGAGGTGATGGGCGCGATCATGAACCCCACCGGCTACGTCGACGAGATGGCCGTCAAGGGAGCCGAAGCCGCTCCGGCGGATCTGCTGGCTCGTTGGCGCGCCGCCCGCCCGGCGCTCGTGAAGACACTGGAGGAGTTCCCCGCCGGCGAGAAGATGATGTGGTTCGGCCCGCCGATGTCTCCGACCTCGATGGCCTCGGCGCGCTTCATGGAGACGTGGGCCCACGGCCTTGACGTCGCCGACGCGCTGGGTGTCGACCTCGCGCCGACCGACCGGATCCGCCAGGTCGCCCACATCGGCGTCCGCACCCGCAACTACTCCTTCAAGAACAACGAGCTCGAGGCCCCGGCCGACGAGTTCCGCGTCGAGCTGACTGCGCCGTCCGGCGACGTCTGGACATGGGGGCCAGACGTCGCCGGTCAGACGGTGACCGGGTCGGCGTACGACTTCTGCCGTCTCGTCACCCAGCGCGTGCACCGCGACGACACCGACTTGGTGGCCGTCGGCGCCGACGCGGACAAGTGGCTGTCGATCGCCCAGGCCTTCGCCGGCCCGGCCGGTGGCGGACGCGCAGCCAAGGGAGCCTCCGCGTGAGTGCCCGCAGCGTCGGCTCGTCCCCGGTCATCATCGGCAACTGCTCCGGCTTCTACGGCGACCGGCTCTCGGCGTTCCGCGAGATGCTCGAGGGCGGCCAGCTCGACTACCTGACCGGTGACTACCTCGCCGAGCTCACGATGCTGATCCTGGGCCGCGACACCTTCAAGGACCCCAACCTCGGCTATGCGCGTACGTTCGTGCGCCAGTGCGAGGACGCGCTCGGCCTCGCGCTCGAGAAGGGCGTCAAGATCGTCTCCAACGCCGGTGGCCTCAACCCCGCCGGTCTCGCCGAGAAGCTGCGTGAGGTCGCGAAGGGTCTCGGCCTCGACGTCAACATCGCCCACGTCGAGGGTGACGACCTGCGCTCGAAGTCGGCCGACCTCGGCTTCACCAACGCGCTGACCGCCAACGCCTACCTCGGTGGTTTCGGCATCGCCGCCGCGCTCAACGCCGGCGCCGACGTGGTCGTCACCGGCCGGGTCACCGACGCCTCCGTCATCGTCGGCCCCGCCGCGTCCCACCACGGCTGGGGCTACGACGACCTCGACGCGATCGCCGGCGCGATGGTCGCCGGCCACGTCATCGAGTGCGGCACGCACGCGACCGGCGGCAACTTCTCCGGCTTCCTGACCCTGCCCGCCTCCGCGCGTGAGCAGAAGATGGGCTTCCCGATCGCCGAGATCGCCGCCGACGGCTCGTCGGTGATCACCAAGCACGCCGGCACCGGCGGCGCGGTCACCGTCGACACCGTCACCGCGCAGCTGGTCTACGAGATCCAGTCAGGCCTCTACCTCGGCCCGGACGCCACCGCCGACCTCGCCTCGATCGAGGTCACCCAGGAGGCGCCCGACCGCGTCGCCATCGCCAAGGTCACCGGCCTGGCACCCCCGGAGACCCTCAAGGTCTGCGTCAACGAGCTCGGTGGATTCCGCAACGTCATGGAGTTCCTGATCACCGGCCTCGACACCGACGAGAAGATCGCGTGGATCAAGCGTCAGGTCACCGAGGCGTGGGGCGACAAGGCGCCGGCATGCGTCGCCTGGAGCGAGGGCCCCCCGCCGGTCGACGACCCGACCACGATGGCCGAGGCCGCCACGATCCTGCGCGTCATGTGTCTGGACACCGACGCGAAGGTCGCCGGCAAGGGCTTCACCGCGCCTGCCGTCGAGATCGCGCTGGCCTCCTACCCGGGTTGCACGCTGGTCGGCCCGCCGGCCCCCGCGTCGCCCTACGGCATCTACCGCCCCGAGTACGTCTCCCGCGAGGTCGCCGCGCACACCGTCGTGCACGCTGACGGCCGTCGCGAGGAGATCGCCGACCCGACGACGTACGGCAGTGCCGACGTGGTCGACGCCGGTCGCTCGACGGCCACGGGAGTCTCGACCACCGAGGGCGAGACCATCCCGCTCGGCCGCCTCGTCCACGCCCGCTCGGGTGACAAGGGCGGCAACGCCAACCTGGGCCTGTGGATCCCCCGCGACGGAGTCGCGGATGGGCAGAGCGGCCATGCCGTCAGCCCCGCAGACCTCGAGAAGTACGAGGCGCGCGTCGCCTGGCTGCTCGACTTCGTGACGCCCGAGCGCGTACGCGAGCTCGTGCCGGAGGCTGCCGACCTCGACGTCGACGTCTACGCGCTGCCCCACCTGGGCGCCGTCAACGTCGTCATCAAGCGCCTGCTCGGAGCAGGCGTCGCAGCATCCACCCGCGTCGACCCGCAGGCCAAGGCCCTGGGCGAGTGGGTCCGTTCACGTCACGTCACTGTTGAAGGAGAACTCTTGTGATCGCAGTAGAAGAGGTCTCCACCGCGGAGGACCGGGCAGCCCTCAAGGCGGCTGCCGCCGAGTTCACCCGCCGCGAGATCGCCCCGCACATGCAGGAGTGGGAGGACGCCGGCGAGCTCCCCCGCGAGCTGCACCGGAAGGCCGCCGCAGCCGGCCTCATGGGGATCAGCGTCCCCGAGTCCGCCGGTGGCTCCGGTGGTGGTCTGCTCGACACCATCGCGATGCAGGAGGGGATGTTCGCCGAGGGCGCGACCAGCGGTCTGATGTCGGCGCTCTTCACCCACGGCATCGCGGTGCCGCACATCGTCGCGCACGGTTCGCAGGAGCTGATCGACACGTACGTCCGCCCGACGGTGGCCGGCGAGATGATCGGTTCGCTCGGCATCACCGAGCCCGGTGGCGGTTCCGACGTCGGCAACATCCGTACGACAGCGGTCCGCGACGGCGACGAGTGGGTCATCAACGGCTCCAAGACCTTCATCACCTCCGGCACCCGCGCCGACTTCGTGACCACCGCCTGCCGCACGGGTGGCCCCGGCGCCGGCGGAGTCTCACTGATCGTCGTACCGACGACCACGCCGGGCTTCAAGGTCGACCGCAAGCTGGCCAAGATGGGGTGGCACAGCTCGGACACTGCGGAGCTCTCCTACGTCGACGTGCGCGTGCCGGTGACCAACCTGGTCGGCGACGAGAACGCCGGCTTCTGGTACATCGCCGAGCAGTTCGTCGTCGAGCGGATGGCCCTGGCCATCCACGGCTACGCGATCGCGGAGCGTTCGCTCGAGCTCACGGCCGACTACTGCCGCCAGCGCACCACCTTCGGTGAGCCGCTGATCAAGCGCCAGGTCGTGCGCCACAAGCTCGTCGAGATGCGTCGCCAGGTGGAGGCCGCCAAGGCGTTCACCTACGCCGTGGCGCAGCAGTACGTCGATGCCGGTGGCGTCAACGAGGCCGTCATCGCCCAGGCCTGCCTGGCGAAGGAGACCGCCTGCAACGCCGCGACGTACGTCTGCGACCAGGCCGTCCAGTTGCACGGCGGGACCGGCTACATGCACGGCACCGAGGTCGAGCGGCACTACCGCGACGCCCGACTCCTGCCCATCGGTGGCGGAGCCACCGAAGTACTCACTGACCTTGCCGCCAAGTTGTTGGGATACACGAAATGACTGACACGACCACTGAAAGCGCCGAGGCGCAGCCGGAAGCTGCCGACCTCACCGTCGAAGAGCAGAGGCGCGCCAGCCTGCTGGCCAAGCTCGCCGACCTCGACGCCGAGCACGCCAAGGCCGTCGCCGGTGGCGGTGACAAGTACATCGAGCGCCACCACAAGCGCGGCAAGCTGCTGCCCCGTGAGCGCATCGAGCTGCTGATCGACGAAGGTTCGGCCTTCCTCGAGCTGAGCCCGCTGGCCGGCTGGGGCTCCGACTTCACCGTCGGCGCCTCCACCGTCTGCGGCATCGGCGTCATCGAGGGCGTCGAGTGCATGATCAGCGCCAACGACCCCACGGTGAAGGGTGGCGCGTCGAACCCGTGGACGTTGAAGAAGACGTTCCGGGCGGCGCAGATCGCGCAGGAGAACAACCTCCCGCAGATCTCGCTGGTCGAGTCGGCCGGTGCCGACCTGCCGACCCAGAAGGAGATCTTCATCCCGGGAGGCAAGATCTTCCGTGACCTGGCTCGTGCCTCGGGCCGCCGCCAGCCGACCATCGCGCTGGTCTTCGGCAACTCGACCGCCGGTGGCGCGTACGTCCCCGGCCTCTCCGACTACACCGTCATGGTCAAGGAGCAGGCGAAGGTCTTCCTGGCCGGCCCGCCCCTGGTCAAGATGGCCACCGGTGAGGAGACCGACGACGAAGAGCTGGGTGGCGCCGAGATGCACGCCCGCATCTCCGGTCTCGCCGACTACCTCGCCGAGGACGAGCGCGACGCGATCCGCATCGGACGTCGCATCGTGGCCCGCCTCAACTGGAAGAAGGCGAGCCCTGAGTCCCGCGTCTACGCCGAGCCGGCCTTCAGCGCCGACTCGCTGCTCGACCTGATCCCGACCGACCTCAAGGAGCCCTTCGACCCGCGCGACGTCATCGTCCGCATCGTCGACGGTGTCTCGGCCGACAACGAGGTGCCCTTCGACGAGTTCAAGCCGCTCTACGGCTCGTCGCTGACCACCGGCTGGGCCAAGCTCCACGGTCGCCCGATCGGCATCCTCGCCAACGCCCAGGGCGTGCTCTTCAGCGAGGAGGCCCAGAAGGCGACGCAGTTCATCCAGTTGGCCAACGCCAAGAACACCCCGCTGCTCTTCCTGCACAACACCACCGGCTACATGGTCGGCAAGGAGTACGAGCAGGGCGGCATCATCAAGCACGGTGCGGCGATGATCAACGCGGTCTCCAACTCGACCGTCCCGCACATCTCCGTGCTCATCGGGTCGTCGTACGGCGCCGGCAACTACGGCATGAACGGGCGGGCGTACGACCCGCGCTTCCTCTTCACCTGGCCCAACGCCAAGTCGGCCGTGATGGGCCCGGCGCAGCTCGCCGGTGTCCTCTCGATCGTCTCGCGCGCCGCCGCCGAGGCCAAGGGCAAGGAGTACGACGAGGAGGGCGACGCCGGAATGCGCGCCTTCGTCGAGAACATGGTCGAGGAGCAGTCGCTGCCCTACGTCCTGAGCGGAATGCTCTACGACGACGGTGTCATCGACCCGCGCGACACCCGGACGATCCTCGGGATCGCCTTCTCAGCCATCGACACGGTGCCCACCGAGGGCACCGACCGCTTCGGCGTCTTCAGGATGTGAGACCGCCCCATGACCTTCTTCACTCCGCCGCTGCGCTCCCCCGCGAACAACGCCACGGGGACCCCGAAAGGACTCCGCGCATGACCATTTCCCGCATCCTCGTCGCGAACCGAGGCGAAATCGCCCGTCGCGTCTTTGCCACCGCCCGCCGTCTCGGCATCGAGACCGTGGCCGTCCACTCCGACGCCGACGCCCTGCTGCCCTTCGTGGCGGAGGCCGACAGCGCCGTACGCCTGCCCGGCAACACCCCGGCCGAGACCTACCTGCGCGCTGACCTCGTCATCGAGGCCGCCCGCAAGTCGGGTGCCGACGCGGTCCACCCCGGCTACGGCTTCCTGTCGGAGAACGCCGACTTCGCCCGTGCCGTCACCAACGCTGGCCTGGCCTGGATCGGCCCGGACCCCGACTCGATCATCTCGATGGGCTCCAAGATCGAGTCCAAGAAGCTGATGGAGGCCGCCGGTGTGCCCGTGCTGGCCGACCTCGGTGAGACCGCGACCGAGGCTGACCTGCCGCTGCTGGTCAAGGCCAGCGCCGGTGGCGGTGGCCGCGGCATGCGGATCGTGCGCACCCTGGCCGACCTGCCGTCCGAGGTCGAGAAGGCGTCGGCCGAAGCAGCGTCCGCCTTCGGCGACGGCACCGTCTTCGTCGAGCCGTACGTCGAGCACGGCCGCCACGTCGAGGTCCAGGTCGTCGGTGACTCCCACGGCACCGTGGCCGTCTACGGCGAGCGCGACTGCTCGATCCAGCGCCGCCACCAGAAGGTTGTCGAGGAGGCCCCGGCCCCCGGCCTGAGCGACGAGACCCGCGCTGCCCTGCACGACGCTGCCCGCAACGCCGCCGCGGCGATCAACTACGTCGGCGCCGGCACGGTCGAGTTCCTGGTCGACGCGAACGACCCGAGCCGCTTCTGGTTCCTGGAGATGAACACCCGCCTCCAGGTGGAGCACCCGGTCACCGAGGCGATCTTCGGCGTCGACCTGGTCGAGGCCCAGATCGCGGTGGCCGAGGGCCGCCCGGTCACCCCGTACCTGCCCGGTGAGCCGAAGGGCCACTCGGTCGAGGTGCGTCTCTACGCCGAGGACCCGGCCAACGACTGGCAGCCGCAGTCCGGCACGCTGACCTCCTTCGAGGTGCCGGGTGTGAAGACCGAGTTCGAGAACCTGCCTGACGGTCAGGGCGGGATCCGTCTCGACACCGGCTTCGTCGCCGGCTCCGAGGTCGGGACCCACTACGACGCCATGCTCGCCAAGGTGATCGTCTGGGCGCCCACGCGTGAGCAGGCCCTGCGCCAGCTCTCCGGCGCCCTGGCCAAGTCGAAGGTGCACGGGCTCACCACCAACCGCGACCTGCTGGTCGAGGTGCTGCGCCACCCGACCTTCGTCGCTGGTGACGTCTCCACCGACTTCTTCGACACCCAGGAGCTCGCCACCCGCAGCGCCGGGGTCGACGAGACGGCCGTGAGCCGCTCGGCGTTCGCCGCCACGGTCGCGCTGGCCGAGGTGGCCCGTGAGGCACGCAAGGTCCAGCAGGGCATCCCGGTCGCCTGGCGCAACGTGGTCTCCGCGCCCCAGGTCACGGAATTCGTCCTGGACGGGTCCGAGGAGAACATCAAGGTCGAGTGGTTCGGCGGTCGCGACGGCTACACCGGCGCCAATGCTGATGCTGACGTCACCGTGCTCGCTGCCTCGCCGTCGAGCGTGACCCTGGAGCACGACGGTGTCGCAACGACGTACGCGGTCGTCGTGGACTCGAGCGCCTCGCTCGCAGCTCCGGTCGTGCACGTCGACTCGACCCTGGGTTACGTGAAGCTCAACCGGGTGCCGCGCTTCGTGGACCCCTCCGAGCAGGTCGCAACCGGTTCGCTGCTCGCGCCGATGCCCGGCAGCGTGCTGAGCGTCTCCGTCGAGGTCGGCCAGCAGGTCACCGCGGGCCAGACCATCCTGGTGATGGAGGCCATGAAGATGCAGCACACCGTGAGCGCGCCGACCGACGGCGTCGTCTCGGAGATCAACGTCAAGCCCGGTTCGCAGGTGGGTGCCGGCGACGTCCTCGCCGTCGTCGAGGGCGAAGAGTCAGCTGAAGGAGAAGACGCATGAGCGACAATGGTTTCACCGAGTCCGAGGAGCGCCAGGAACTCCGCAAGGCGGTCTTCTCGCTGGCCAGCAAGTACGGCCACACCTACGTCGCCGAGAAGGCGAAGACCGGTGGCAAGGTCACCGAGCTGTGGCAGGACATGGGCAAGCACGGCTTCCTCGGCGTCAACATCTCCGAGGAGTACGGCGGCGGTGGCGGCGGCATCGGAGACCTCGCCGCGGTCCTCGAGGAAGCGGCTGCAGCTGGCGCCCCGATGCTGATGATGGTCGTCTCCCAGGCCATCTGCGGCTCGGTCATCGGTCGCTTCGGCACGGACGAGCAGAAGAAGAAGTGGCTGCCCGGCATCGCCGACGGCTCGTACACGATGGCCTTCGCTATCACCGAGGCCGACGCTGGCTCCAACTCCCACAACATCACCACGACCGCGACGCGCGACGGTGACGAGTGGGTGCTGAAGGGCTCGAAGACCTACATCTCCGGTGTCGACGAGGCCCAGGGCATCCTGGTCGTGGGTCGCTTGGCCGACGAGAAGACCGGCAACCTCAAGCCGTGCCTCTTCGTGGTCCCGACCGACGTTGCCGGTCTGGAGAAGCAGGTCATCGACATGACCTTCAACGCGCCGGAGAAGCAGTTCACCCTCTTCTTCGACGACGTACGTCTCCCGGCCGACGCTCTCGTCGGTGACGAGGATGCCGGTCTGCTCCAGCTCTTCGCCGGGCTCAACCCCGAGCGGATCATGGGTGCGGCCTACTCCAACGGCATGTCGCGCTTCGCGCTCAACGCCGCGGTCGACTACGCCAAGACCCGTGCCGTGTGGCGTGACCGCCCGATCGGCTCCCACCAGGGCATTGCGCACCCGTTGGCCAAGATCAAGATCGAGCTGGAGCAGTCCAAGCTGCTGCAGCAGAAGGCGGCGGCGCTCTACGACGCCGGCGACGACATGGGTGCCGGTGAGTTCGCCAACATGGCGAAGTACGCCGCCGGCGAGGTGGCCTGCAACTCCACCGACGTCGCGGTCCACACCCACGGGGGGTCGGGTCTGACCACCGAGCTGGGCCTGGCCAACATGCTGGTCGCCGCCCGTCTGGGCCGGATCGCCCCGGTCAGCCGCGAGATGATCCTCAACTTCGTCGCCATGCACTCGCTGGGGCTGCCGAAGTCGTACTGATTCTTCCGGCAGAGCAGTTCGTGACGCCGCCCGTCCCCCTCAGGGGGCGGGCGGCGTTCTGCGTAGCCTCCCGGTTCGCAGCCCCAGCAACTGGCGACTTGATGTCAGTCCGGCGTGCTCTGGCGACATCAACCCGCCAGTTGCCGTACGGCGGGGGGTGACCGAGCCGGGTCACGAACCGATCAGCGGAACGAAGCGGTACGGGCCGTGCTCGGTCACTGTGAAGTCGCCGGCGGCGCGTACGACCACAGTCATGGTGCCGGCCACGGGCACCACCAGTCGGCCGTGGTCTGCCAACTGCTCTATGAGGGGTTTCGGCAGCCGGCGAGCCTCGGCAGAGACGAGGATCCGGTCGTACGGCGCCTCGGTCGGCCAACCGAGTGTCTCCGCGTCGACCTGCTCGATGCGGGCCCACGGTTGCTCGGTGCGGGCCAGATTCTTCGAGCCGAAGCGGGTCAGCGCCGGAATCAGCTCGACCCCGATGACCTGACCGGCCGGCCCGACGAGGTGTGCCAGCAGCGCAGTCGACCACCCGGACCCTGCGCCTACGTCCAGCACGCGCGCCCCGACCGGCACCTCCAGGAGTCGAAGCATGGCGTCGACCGTGCGCGGTTGGGAGCTGGTCTGTCCGGCCCCGATGGTGAGTGGACCGTCGTGTCTTGCCCGCCACTTGACTTGCGCGGGCAGGAACCGGGCCCGGGGATGGGCCCGGAAGGCGGCTTCGACCCGGTCCATGGAACCACCCTCCCACGCTCCTGAGCGAGGATGAGGAGACTGCTTGTCGGGACCCCGCCTCTGCTGTTGGTGCTGCGGTCACAGCGCCTGTCGTGCGCAGCGCCCAGAACGGGGCACGCGTCGTTGCGCTGCGCAACCCTGACCGGTACACATGGGAGGTCGTGCCGGGAGGGCACGGCGGGGATTCTGGAGGAACCCGCATGTCATTCACTCGTACGCGCCTGCTCGCCGGCGCATTCACCGTCGCCGCCGCCTTGGTCGTGGCGCCGATGCCCGGAGCAGTCGCCGCTCCGGCCCCTGATGTCTCGCCTGCCCCTGAGGGCACGCCCCAGGCCTCCGTCGCCAAGCTGACCGAGTCAGCCGGCTACGTCGAGTCCGAGTTCTTCCTGGAGGGTGAGGCCAACTCCTACCGCGAGGTCGGCGACTGGGCGGCGGACAACAAGTGGGAGAAGGAGGTCGACGAGTCGGGTGCCCCCTTCCGGACCCGGATGATCGTCAACCGGCCCAAGGACCCCAAGCGCTTCAACGGCACCGTCTGGGTCGAGTGGCTCAACGTCAGCTCGGGCGCCGACGTCGCGCCGAGCTTCGTCCAGGCGCGGAACCGAATCCTGGCCAGCGGCGCCGCTTGGGTGGGCGTCTCCGCCCAGCGCGCCGGGGTCGAGTCCGCGAAGAAGAGCGACCCCCGCTACGCCTCGCTCGAGATCGCCAAGGACGCCCACAGCTACGACATCTACGCCCAGGCCGGCGCCGCGGTGCGCGAGCAGGCCGACGAACTGCTCGGCGGCCTCCGCCCGCGCCGGGTCATCGCCGCTGGCGAGTCGCAGTCGGCCTTCCGCCTGACGACGTACGTCAACGCCTTCCACCTCGAGGACCAGATCTTCGACGGGTTCATGATCCACTCCCGTTTCGCCCCCGCTGCGCCGCTCGCCGACACCGGCTTCTTCGGCCAGTACTCACCCGAGATCCGCTCCGACGTCGACGTGCCCGTCTTCCAGCTCCAGACCGAGGGTGACCTCGGCAACTGGGAGTCGGTGCGCCAGCCCAACAAGGGCAACGTGCACACCTGGGAGGTGGCGGGCGCAGCGCACGTGGACGTCTACACGATCGAGGCCACGCTCGGCAAGGAGACGAACAGTGCCGGGGTGGCCTGGTTGATGGGTTGCGCGAAGCCGGTCAACGACTTCCCGTTCCGCTACGCCGCCAACGCCGCGTACGCCGCCCTCGAGAAGTGGGTCCGGTTCGGCAGCCGACCGCCGTCGGCCAAGCCGATCGAGATCGTTGACAACGTCATCCAGCGCGATGCCGACGGCAACGCCAAGGGTGGCGTGCGCTTGCCCGACATCGACGTCCCGACCGCGTCGCACAGCGGGCTGGGCAACTCGTCCGCCGACGCGGGCAACTTCTTCTGCGGGCTCTTCGGGACCACCACCGCCTTCACCCCGGAGCGTCTCGCCGAGTTGTACCCGACGCGCCGCGACTACGTCTTCAACTACAGCCTCCGGGCATCCCTGGCGGCCTTCAAGGGCCACATGACGTGGGCCGACGCCAAGTCGGCGATCGCGGAGGCGAGGAAGGCAGCGGTTCCCAGCTGAGGGCGAGGTCCTGGGGCGCCGCCGCGGACGTCATCAGGGGAGGTTGCTCGGGCGCGCGCTGATGATGACGCCCCACCGGGATGGGCGCGATTGTCGCCGCTTCGACGACGTCTAGGCTCAGCAGTGTGTCCGGAACCCTCGTCGCCAAGAACCTCTCCGGGGGCCACGGTCACCGCACCCTCTTCGAGGGGCTGGACCTGACGGTCGCCCCCGGTGACGTCGTCGGCGTGCTGGGCGCCAACGGCTCCGGCAAGTCGACGCTGCTGCGGATCTTCGCCGGCCTCGCCGAGCCCATCGACGGGACGGTCTCGTACGCCCCGGCCAGCGGGTTCGTGGGCCACCTGCCCCAGGAGCACGAACGGCTCGACGGCGAGACGGTCGCGGGCTACGTCGGACGGCGTACGGGCGCGACGGCCGCCACCGAGGCGATGGAGAGCACCGCCGCGGCGCTGGGCTCCGACGACCCGGGGGCCGACGACGCGTACGCGTTCGCCTTCGACCAGTGGATGGCATCGGGCGCCGTCGACCTCGAGGACCGCCTGCCCGGGGTGCTGGCTGACCTCGGTCTGACTCTCGGTCCCGACGCCCTGATGACCTCGCTCTCCGGGGGCCAGGCCGCGCGCGTCGCACTGGCGGCGTTGCTGCTGAGCCGCTTCGACGTGGTGCTGCTCGACGAGCCCACCAACGACCTCGACCTCGACGGGTTGGCGGTGCTGGAGAAGTTCGTCCGTGGCCTGCGTGCCGGTGTCGTCCTGGTCTCCCACGACCGTGAGTTCCTGGCCCGTTGCGCCACCCGGATCGTCGAGCTCGACCTGGCCCAGAACGAGGTCACCGTCCACGACGGCGGCTACGACTCCTTCCTCGACGAGCGCGCGGTCGCCAAGCGGCACGCACGCGAGGCGTACGAGGAGTTCGCGGACAAGAAGGCCGATCTCGTCGGCCGCGCCCGAACCCAGCGCGAGTGGAGCTCCCAGGGCGTGCGCAACGCGATGAAGAAGGCGCCCGATAACGACAAGATCCGCCGCAAGGCGTCGGTGGAGTCGTCGGAGAAGCAGGCGCAGAAGGTGCGCCAGATGGAGTCCCGGATCGCCCGGCTCGACGAGGTCGAGGAACCGCGCAAGGAGTGGGTGCTGCAGTTCGAGATCGCGACCGCGCCCCGCGGCTCGTCAGTGGCAGCGGTGCTCGACGGCGCATGGGTGACCCGGGGGGACTTCACGCTCGGGCCCGTCTCCCTGCAGGTCAGCGCGGGAGACCGGATCGGTATCACCGGCCCCAACGGGGCCGGCAAGTCGACCCTGCTCAACCTGCTGCTCGGCGAGATCGAGCCGGACGGCGGGCGCGCGTCGCTGGGCGCCACCGTCGCGGTCGGTCGGATCGACCAGGCGCGGACGGGGTTGGCGGAGGACCTTCCGCTGGGCGACGCGTTCGAGGCGGTCATGCCGGAGATGAACCCGGCCGAGATCCGCACGCTGCTCGCCAAGTTCGGTCTGCGCGCCGACCACGTCACCAGCCTCGTCGGTCGGCTCTCCGGCGGCGAACGCACCCGCGCCGCGATGGCGTTGCTCCAGGCCCGCGGGGTCAACCTGTTGGTCCTGGACGAGCCGACCAACCACCTCGACCTGCCCGCGATCGAGCAGCTGGAGCAGGCGCTGGAGTCGTACGAGGGCACGCTGCTCCTGGTCTCCCACGACCGCCGGTTGGTGGAGAACGTACGCGTGGACCAGCGCTGGCACGTCCAGGCCGGACAGGTCACCCGCCTCTGACCATCTGACCATTCCGGCCGGGCTACCCCGTTTTGGGGATCTTGATCGCCCCGCCTGTCGAGGTCCGGCGGTCGTGCCATGCTCGCTATCAATCGAGTGTCGGTGTTCAGCCGCATCGGCCCGTTTCTGCCGGAGGTCGCCATGCGCGGTCAGCGAGGTCTTCTCATCCGTGGGTGGGGTGCGGCCGGATCAGCCGTGCTGCTGACCGGGCTGCTGGCGGGTTGTGCGTCCGAGGACGACGCCCGGGTGTCCCGCGCCGCTGCAGAGACCCCGGCGGCCACTGCCGAGCTCGCCATGGCGCCTGCCGCGGTCACCCCCGGCTTGGTGGCCCCCGAATGGTTCCCTCTCGCGCTCCCCATGCCCGAAGGAGCTTCAGTCACCGCCGTGGGCACGCTGACGTGCACCGTCAACTTCCTCGTCCCCACCTCCGACGCCCAGGTCGAGGGCGGAGCGGTGGGCTCCCGTGCTCGCGCCAACGGTCTCCAGGTGGAGCTCGTCTCCTCCGTCACCTCGGCCGAGCCGGTCAACGAGCCGGTCAACGAGTTCGGCGCCTTCGAGGAGGAGGCCCCGGTCGCACCGGTCATCACCCACGTCGAGGTCCTCCGCCTCAAGAACGCAGCCGACGGCGCGGCCGTGACTCCCGTCGACGCCACCCTCACCCTGACCAGCCGTGGTGACGGTGTGGTCACCGGTGAGTACGCGTTGGCCGAGGACACCTGCGCCCGCTGAGGCGCTGCCCTCCTGCCGTTCCACGCAGAGCGGCCGCCGGACCATGGGGTCCGACGGCCGCTGAGGGTGTCTGCTGGGAGCGTCCTGTTGTCTCAGGTGAGGTCGAAGAGGGCGATCGGCTCCGAGGTCGGGGCGGGGGAACCACCTTCGGGTTCGACGGTGATCCCGGCGCCGACCGCGTCGGCTGCCGACCCGTCGAGCACGAGCGTCTGGTCGGGCACCGGCTCCATCACTCCGGCCGGGACCATGTCGTCCTCCGGCGTCTGGAACCAGACCTGGAAGACCATGCCTTCGGGCGGGGCGACCATCTCCTCGGTCACGATCACCGCCTTGTCCTCGGCGACTGAGCGGACCACGGTGGCCCGTCCGGACTCCCCGAGGTCGACGACGGCGCGCTGCGCGTCGGAGGCCTGGAGGACCCGCTCGGCGTCACTGGGCGCCGCGTCGTTGGTCCACGGACTCCAGGCAACGGCACCGACGCCGGCGATGATCGCTACAGCAGCAGCCAGGAGAAGAGGAAATCGATGCTTCGGCCTGCGGCGCACAGCGAGTGGCGGCAGGGGGCGCACCTGGGAGACCCGGGTGAGCACGGCCGTACGCAGCCCCGGGGGCGGCGTCATGAGGGTCTCCTCGGCCAGGAAGGCTGCGGCTTCACGTAGGGAGGCGACTTCTTCGGTGCAGTCCGGGCACTGGGCGAGGTGGTCCTTGAACCGGGCTCGCTCCAGGTCGTCCAGCGCGTCCAGGGCGTAGGCGCCCGAGAGCAGATGGATGTCGTTCATGATCCCACCCCCAGGGCGTCTCGCAGCCGGATCAGGCCGTCTCGGATTCTTGTCTTGGCCGTGCCGAGTGGCACGTCCAGCATGCTGGCCACCTCAGTGTGCGTGTAGCCACCGAAGTAGGCGAGCTCGACTGCCTCGCGTTGGATCGGAGTCAGCTCGGCGACCGCGCTGCGCACACGTCGTCCCTCGAGGGAGGCGTGCGCGGTCTCGGCGGTCTGGTCGTGGTCGATCGGTTGGGACTCCCGCTCCCAGGTGACCTCACGCACGGAGGAGCTCTCGACCGAGCGGACCCGGTCGACTGCCTTGCGGTGCACGATGGTCATCAGCCAGGCCATGGCCGAGCCTCTGGACGAGTCGTACCTGGCGCTCTGGCGCCACACGTCGAGGTAGGCCTCCTGGGTGACCTCCTGCGCGTGGGCCGGGTTGCGGACCACGCGCAGGGCCAGGCCGTACGCCTTCGAGCTGGTGAGGTCGTAGAACTGCGCGAACGCCGCCTCGTCGCCGCGTGCTGCGGAGTGCAGCAGGGCGGCCGGGTCGGGGCCGGGAGAAGCGGCGCCCTCCCCGGAGGACCCCGCGTGTGCGGGATCCTCCGGGGGTACGGGCCTCAAGTGGTCCACGTCAGTCCTTGGTGGTTGTCGTTCGATCAGGGCATGAGCACCGTGTCGATGACGTACACCTTGGCATTTGCGGTGGAGACGTTGCCACAGACGACGGCTGCGCCGTCCACGGTCCACTCCTCGCCCGCGCCTTCGACGGTCACCGAGGTGCCGTTGAGGGTCTCGTGCTCGCCACCGATCTCGTCGACGGAGACGGTCTCGCCGACGACGTGGTGGGTGAGCACCTTGGTCAGCATCTCCTTGTCGGCGAGCAGGGCGTTGAGGTCAGCCTCGGGGATCTTCGCGAAGGCCTCGTCGGTCGGGGCGAAGACGGTGAGCGCCTCGGCGGAGTTCAGCGTGTCGACCAGGTCGGCCTCGGTGAGCGCGGCGACCAGGGTGGTCAGCAGCGGGTTGCCGGCGGCGGCGGTGCCGACGGGCTGCTCGGCCATGGTGGCAGCGGAGCCGTCACCCTCGGTGGGGAGCTGGTCGCAGGCCGGGCCGAAGGGGGCGTCGGAGGCGGGAGCCATCGAGGCGTCCTCGCTCGGGGTCGGGGTGGCCGACGAGGTGCTCGAGGTGTCGTTGGCAGTGGAGTCGTCGTCGCTGTCGCCACAGGCGGCGAGCCCGAGGGACATGGAGAGCGCGAGTGCAGCCAGGCCGGCGGTGCGAGTCGAGAGCTTCATGATGTCGCCTTTCGAGATTTTGGGTGGGAGTCGGGATGTCTTCCCCGGTCTCCGACGACTGCGCTGGTTGCTGCCGTCATGTGGTCTTCGGAGCGGGGTGGAGGACGGATGGGTGGATCGGGAACATTTCTCGAAGAATCTTCAAGCAGGTGTCGCGATGCGCCTCACGAGACGTTGACGACGACCTCCTGGACGCCGCTCGAGCCGCTCGGGAACGGCGTACGCCGCACGGCTTCCTGGACCGTGCCGTCCTTGCCGACCGCCCGACAGGCGAGCAGGTGGCGACCGGCCTCGGCGTCCCACGGCAGGTACCACTGGCGCCAGTGGTCGTCGGTGACCTCGGGCCCCAGGGTGGTCTTCTGCCACGCCCCGCCGTCGATGCGCACCTCGACTCGTTCGATGCCGACGTGCTGGGCCCAGGCGATCCCGCCGATCATCATCTGGCCCGCCTTCCCGTCAGCGAAGGGGCGTGGTGTGTCGATGCGGCTCGAGATCCGGATCGGGGCATCGGTCGCCCACTCCCGCTCGGTCCAGTACGCCTCCTGGTCGTCGTACGTCGTCAGCGTCATGCGGGTGATCCACTTGCAGGCCGAGACGAAGCCGTACAGGCCGGGCACGACCATGCGCGCGGGAAAACCGTGCTGACGAGGCAGTGCGGCGCCGTTCATCCCGAGCGCGATCATCGAGTCACGGCCGTCGATCGCCACGTCGAGTGGGGTGGAGATCGTCATGCCGTCCACGTCGGTGCTGAGGATCTGGTCGGCGCCGGTGCTGTCGATCCCGGCTTGGTCCAGCAGGTCGCGCAGCGGCACTCCGATCCATCGGGCGCTGCCGACGTAGGGGCCGCCCACTTCGTTGGAGACACAGGTGAGGGTGATGTCGCGTTCGGTGAGCGGCATCTTCAGCAGGTCGTCGAAGGTGAAGATGACCTCGCGGTCGACGTCGCCGTCGATGGTGAGCGTCCAGGAGTCGATGTCGACCGACGGCAGGGTGAGGCGGGTGTCGATCCGGTAGAAGTCGCCGTCCGGCGTACGCAGCGGGGTGATGTCGGGCACCATCTCCTCCAGGCCACGCGGGAATGCGCCCGCCGGGTCGGCGGGGGTGGGGAACGCGATGTCGGCGATGGCGAGGGCGCGGCGGCTGATCCACTGGCCGCCTGCGGCCAGTCCCGCGGCGGCGGCGGTCAGTCCCGCGGTGACGATGAGGACCCCGCGGCGACTCGGTGTCGTGGAGGAGTGCGGGGTGGCTCCGGTGTTTGCGGCCGTCTCAGCAGAGGGGTCCTGCTGGTGCGCAGTCCCTGCCTGGGCGTCGAGTCGAAGCATCCACGCCAGCGACGCCGCGCCGGCGGCGGCTGCTGTCAGCCCGGGGAAGAGATCGAGCGGGCCGGCGCCGGGGCGCAGCACGGCGGCTGCGGTGCCGAGGCCGGCCAGGACCATCAGGAAACCGATGCCGAGGGCAGGTCGGCGTCGCGCCAGGATGCCGGCGACCCCTGCGAGCAGCAGCACGACCACGATGACACTGCCCAGCAGGACCGCCTTGTCGGCCGTGCCGAACTGCGCGATGGCCCACTCCTTGAGCGGGGTGGGGGTCAGGTCGATCACGGTCGATCCGACCGCGAAGACCGGCGAGGCGTCCGGCACCGTCAGAGCCGCCACCAGGTGGGCCAGCGCCATCCCGAAGCAGGTCGCGACGATTCCGTAGATGGCATGGAGCGCGGTGGATCTCAGAGGTGTCGGCACAACCCCTGTTCGGTGCGGAGCCGCAGACGGATGGGTCGGGGCGTCGGACTCGTCGACAGCGCGTCAGGTGCGTCGAGCGCGCCACGTGGCGATCGCCCGCCAGCCGAGCAGCGTGGCGAAGTTGAAGAGGGTCGCGACCACGACGAAGGCAACAGCCGTCCCGTCGCCGGTCAGCTGCCGCAGCACCATGCCGACCACCACGGTGCTGAGCCAGACGAGCAGCCCGGAGCGCAGCGTGAAGGGAGTCTGCAGGAGAGCGTGCGCCAGGCCGAGCCCCACCAGGAAGGGCCAGGCCACGTCGGCGACGTCCTCCACGCCCAGCGCGCCGTCGTGGTGCGTACGTGCTCCGAGGACAGCGAAGACCACCACGAGGACCGCGTCGAGCGCCAGGGCACCGAGCCGGAGGACGTAGGGAGAGGTGCTGGTGCTCATGGTGTGATCCTCTCATCGACCGCGCTCGTGACGTGATTGACTGCAGCCACTGTCAGGGCCGGCGGGGGGTCGGTCCGACACTTCCTGGAGGAAGCAATGATTCGTCCTGTACGCGCCCTGGGCGCCGTTCTTCTCGTCGCAGCCCTGGCCACCGGCTGCGGAGCCGAGGAGAAGGCCGCCGAGGAGGCCGCCGAGGCGATGCTCTCCAAGGAGGGCTCCAAGGTCGACATCGACGGCGAGAAGGTCACCGTCGAGGACGGCGAGGGCAACGTCATGAACTATGGCGAAGGCGTCGAGCTGCCCGATGACTTCCCCGAGGAGGTCCCGCTCCCGCAGGGTGACTACAAGGTCAACTCGGTCTACGAGGAGGGCGAGCGGACGACCATGATGCTCGCCTTCGAGGCCCCCGACATGGAGAGTCTCGAAGAGCACCTCAGGTCAGGGCTCACCGAGGCGGGTTACACCATCGAGGACGGCATGCGGATCGACCAGGAGTCGGGCAAGCAGGTCCACTTCACCGCCACGTCCGCCGTGCGCGAGCTCTCCATCGTGCTCATGGTCACTCCTGAGGAAGAGGCCACCGCCGTCTACACGTTGGCGAAGGCTGAGGGCTGATCACCGCCCTCGTCCCGCCCGCCACCACGTCCGCCGATCTGCCCGCCACCACGTCCGGCTCCGAGGAGGGACCATGACGCCGCACTCGAGGTTCGTACGCTCCGGCTCGCTGGCCCTGGTTGCGCTCACCGTGGTCGCGCTCGGCGCCGTCACCGGCTGCAGCGCGGAGGAGAAGGTGCGCGACAAGGCCGAGACCGCTGGTGAGGGCGCGCTGGAGAAGGCCATCGCCGACGGTGAGCACGGCGACGACGTCGAGGACGTGGACGTCGACGCCGAGACAGGCACGATCACGATCAAGGGCAAGGACGGCACCTTGTTGATCGGCGAGGACCTCGCGATGCCCGAGGAGTTCCCCTCCACCCTGCCGCTGCCCGAGGGTGGACACAGCGTCAACGCAGTGGCTGCTGAGCAGGGGGTCTTCGAGGTGACGATGCTCGTCACCGACACTGATCTCGCCGCCCACGAGGAGCGGATCCGGGCCGGTCTCGAGCGGGCCGACTACGAGATCGAGGCGACCGAGACGGCGACGGTCGACGGTGTCGCGCAACGCGTCGTCAACGGCATCGGTCACGGCTTCGAGGTCGCAGTGCGTTTCTCGGTCGCGTTGGGCAAGTCGGCGGTCCACTACTCTGTCAAGCCGCAGACCTGATCCCATCTCAGGGACAGGGACGCACTTTTCCCTTTCACTGACGGTTGATTGGCTGGTGTCGGCGGACAATCCGTCGTTCATCGGGAGGAATTCATTCATGCGCATCACCCATCGTCTCCACCGTCGCGTCGCAGGCGTGCTGGCAGTCTCGCTCACCTGTGCAGTGCTCGGGGCATGCGCCAATGACTCGGAGCAGAGCGAGTCGAGCGGGGACGCGGCCACGAACGCGGCTTCGGGGGAGAAGGTCCCGGTCCCGGTCGGGCTGGCCGAGGCGGCGTTGCCCGAAGACTTCCCGGACTGGATGCCCAGGCCGAAGCAACCTCACGTGCTGGTGGAACTCGAGGACACGGTCGACGACGAGACCGTGGAAGAGACCGAGGGTGAGTCCTGGTCGCTCCTCGCGGCGTACGCCGAGGACAGTGACCTCGAGGCGGAGTTCGACCACTTCCGGCAGAGCCTTGAGGAGAATGGGTTCAGCATCGAGGACGAGAAGACGCTCGGCGACGTGGAGAGCTCTCCCGGCATGCGGCAGGGCTCGCTCAGGGCCAGGAACGACACGGAGATGTTGTTCCTCGTGCTCACGGATGCAAAGGGCGATCAACCGCTCGTCACGGTGACCGCGATGACCGATCCGATGGCTGGTCTGGACGAGTAAGGCGCGCCGCAGCCGCGGAAGCGTACGACCGGCGAGAATGTCGCCATGACCTTCTTCCGTCCCGGCTGGGACTCGATCCCGACCAAGCTGTGGGACTTCTACGGCGAGTACCTCATCAACACCCTGACCACGTTGCGTCCGGACGGTCGCCCCCACGTCGTCCCGGTGGGTGTCACCCTCGACCCGGAGCAGGGCTGCGCCTGGATCATCACCAGGGCCGGTTCGCGCAAGGTGCGCAACATCGAGGCCGCGGTCGCCGCCGGAGAGCCCGGTGCCCTGGTCGCGGCGTGCCAGTTCGCCGGCCCGAAGTGGTCGACGATCGAGGGCCGGGCCAGGGTCCTCACCGACCAGCCCTCGGTGGAGCGCGCGATCGCTCTCTACACGGCGCGCTACCGGATGCCGGCGCAGAACGACCACACCCGCGTCGCGATCCGGATCGAGGTGGACCGGATCGTGCACGGGCCCGCCCTGGTCGAGACCCCGTCCGCCTAGGAGGCAGTCATGGCCGTCGTCGACAACGCTGTCTACGTCCAGGGGCACCGGCACGCCGAGCCGCCTTCGCTGGAGGTGACGTACGAGTTCCTCCGCGAGCAGCGCGGGCTGGGGTGGATCGGGCTCTACCGACCCGACCCCGAGGAGATCACCTCGGTGGCCGAGGAGTTCAAGATCCACGGCCTGGCCATCGAGGACACCATCTCCGCGCACCAGCGGCCCAAACTCGAACGCTACGGCGACGTGCTCTTCACGGTGCTGCGTCCGGCGCGCTACGTCGAGGAGGACGAGCGGGTCGAGTTCGGCGAGCTCCACGTCTTCACCGGCGAGGACTTCGTGGTGACCGTGCGGCATGCCGAGTCCCCGGACCTGGGCCGCGTACGACAGCGCCTGGAGTCCGCGCCGCACCTGCTGGCGCTGGGGCCAGAAGCCGTCCTGTACGCCATCCTCGACCAGGTCGTCGACGAGTACGCCCCCGTCGTGGAGGGCCTGCAGAACGACATCGACGAGATCGAGGACCAGGTCTTCGAGGGCGACCCGAAGGTGTCGCGACGCATCTACGAGCTGATCCGTGAGGTCATCGGTTTCCAGCGGGCGGCCGGACCCCTGCTGGACATGATCACCGCGCTGAGTGCGGGGTTCGAGAAGTACGAGGTCGACGAGGAGCTGCGGCGCAACCTGCGCGACGTGCAGGACCACACCATCCGGGTCGTAGAGCGCGTCGACGCCTTCCGCGTGCTGCTGCAGAACATCCTGACCGTCAATGCGACCCTGGTCGCCGAGCGGCAGAACGAGGAGACCCAGCGCCTCAGCGAGACCAGCGTCCAGCAGAACGAGGAGGTCAAGAAGATCTCGTCGTGGGCCGCCATCATCTTCGCCCCCTCGCTGGTGGGGAGCGTCTACGGGATGAACTTTGAGCGGATGCCCGAGCTGGGCTGGCGTTTCGGGTACTTGATGGCGATCGGGTTGATGCTCCTGATGGCGTTGTGCCTCTACACGGTCTTCAAGCGGCGCGGCTGGTTGTAGGTCGGCGGCGAGGTGCCGGCGTACGTCAGCGGTCCTCGCCCCAGTTGGCGATGACGACGGCGATGGGCGGGATGACCGCGGCCACGAAGGACATGACGACTGCCGTGGTCGTGGACCAGAAGCGGACCACGTTCCAGGCCAGCAGGATCAGGGTCAGGCAGATCCCCATCAGGGAGAAGTACCAGCGCTGACGCCGCCGCAGCCGGGCGCTCTGCGCCTCGCGTGCGTCGGTGACGGAGTGGCGTTCGTCGGGGTCCACAGGTCTCAGCCCTCAACAACTCAGTGGCGTACGCGGTGGCGCAGCTGCACGACGCCGGAGTCGAACGTCCGCGTCCCGACGAGCTCGAGTCCGACCTGGCGGCCAGCCTGGGCGAAGTACGGCCGGCCGCCGCCGACCAGGACGGGGTGGATCATCAACCGGTATTCGTCGATCAGGTCCAGTGCGGCGACCTGCGCGGCCAGGGTGGCGCCGCCGATCGCGATGTCACCATCGCCCGGCTCGCTGCGCAGCTGGGCGATCTCCTCGTCCAGCGTGCCGGAAGCCAACCGGGTGTTCTCGCCCCGGACCTCGCTCAGGGTGCGGGAAAAGACCACCTTGGGCAGCGCCATCCACAGTGTGCGCCACTCCCGCTCGGCCTCGCTGAGGTCGCGATCCTCGTCCGCGTCCTCCCAGTAGAGCATCGTCTCGTAGAGCGGCCGTCCGAGCAGGTGCACGCCGACGCCGCGGATCTCGGCGAGGTGGGTGGCGAACACCTCGTCGTCCGGCACCGACCAAGCGATACCGCCGTCGGGCCCCTCGATGTATCCGTCGAGTGAGGTGTTCATCGAGTAGGTGACCTGGCGCATCCGAGGTCCTTCCGACGTGACGGGGCGCTCTTCGTCTGCAGTCTTGGGCTCGCGCTGACTCCCGTCAAGGGCCGCTCAACCGAGGCTGAGGCCGTGCTCCTCAAGAGCGGTCTGCACTATGCCGAGCGCCCTCGGCCCCACGCCGTGCAGCGCAGCGAGCTCTTCGCGCGGTACGTCCGCCAGCTCCTGCAGGGACGTGTAGCCCGCGGCGGCCAGGCCACGGGTGGCGGGGGCGCCGATGGGCGGGAGCTCTGCGAGGGGGGTCATGGGACCACCCTAGGGCTGTCGCGTCCGCGTGGCGGAGCCTGGAAGTGGTGTGGGCGCAGACAACGGGCGCCGCGCGTCGGTACGCTCCGAAGATGCGCAAGCACGGGATCGAAGAGGCCAAGGAGCACGACGAGCCCGGGGCCAGCATGTTGACCGGCGTCACTGGTCAGGTCCTCAACATCGATGGCTGGTTCGCGAGCCACGCCGACACCGGCACACCGGGACCGCACGTACGGCTCTGGGCGCGGGGACGCCACGGCCCCGTGCTCAAGACCAGTCAGATCCCCGAACTCGTCGAGTGTCTCGAGCTCGTGGCGGAGCGGATCGACCGCGAGTGGGAGCGCAGTGGCGACGAATATCCCTTCGGTGACGAGCCGGACGACAACGACCCTGCCGTCATTCGGCAACGGGAGATCGCGCGGCTCTTCTTCCTGCAGAAGCTGCGTACGCACTTCGTGGAGGTGGCAGAGATTCTCCTGCGTTCCCAGGACCTGCTTGACGCCTCGGCCGCCATCGCGCCACTACTCGGCATCGACGAGGTCGAGGTAGCCGGTCGTCTCAACGGCATCAACCTCTTCGCGATGACCTCGTACACGAGCGAGGCGATCTCGCGCGACCTGGCCGCCCTGCGTGCCGAGGACTGACGCGAAGACTGAACCGGAGAGGACGAGCCGATGGCGTACGACGAAGAGTTGGCGGGGCGGATCCGCGACGCTGTCCAAACTGCCGCTGGCCCGGACGGCTACCGGGAGATCAAGATGTTCGGTGGGCTCTGCTGGACCGTCAACACCCACATGGCCGTCGGCACCGGCACGAAGGATCTGATGGTCCACGTCGGCAAGGACGGCGTCGATGAGGCTCTCGCCCAAGGGGCGCAACGAGCCACCATGGGGGAGCGGGCCATGGGCGGCGTGGTCCTGGTGGCAGCCGAGGACCTCCCGGACGCCGGCAGCCTCGACGCCTGGGTCCGCCCCGCGGTGGAGCGAGCCCAGGCGCGACAGCCGAAACCGCCGAAAGCCTAGGCCACGGCGGTCCCCTCCAGCTCGACCATCTGGCCAACGATCGCGAGGCGGGTGACGCCGAGCATTGTGGTTGTAGGGGCGACTCCTGCGACCCCAAGCCTGGCGGCGAGCACGCCGTAGTGGGGGAGCAGCCGGTCCACGTCAGTCGTGTAGACGTTGAGGCGGACCAGGTTCGTCAGCGACATCCCGGCCTCGCTGAGCACGGCTTCGAGGTTGTCCACGGCCAACGCGAGCTGCGCTGCGACGTCCCCGTCGTGTTCAGGTCGGCCGCTCCTGCTCATCGCCGTCTGCCCTGAGATGTACAGCGTCCGCGACTGCCCCGAGACGAGTTCGCCCTGGTTGAACCCCATCTCGTGCGACCACGTCACCGGGTTCACTGCTGTTCGTTCCATTGCTGCTCCGATCGCTGATGCGGTGCGCCCGGGGGCCGGTTGGCTCCCTCCTTGACGCTCGACCTCCACCCTCGCGAGCAATCACGACACCATGTGTCATGTTTTTTGGTAGGAATTGATTCGTGCGCGCTGATCGGTTGGTCTCGGTGGTCTTGCTGCTGCGTCAGCGGGGCCGGCTGACGGCGGACCAGCTGGCCCGCGAGTTGGAGGTGTCGACGCGGACCGTGCTGCGCGACATCGATGCGCTGTCGACGGCGGGCGTCCCGGTCTACGCTGACCGCGGTCGTCATGGCGGTTTCTCACTGCTGCCCGGGTTCCGCACGGAGTTGACGGGGTTGACCCACGACGAAGCCCTCGCTCTGCTCACTGCCGGATCGGGCCAGGGGGAGAAGGTGTTCGGGCTCAGCGCCCCGTTGGCCTCCGCGATGCGCAAGGTGGTCGACGCCTTGCCCGAGGGGCATCGAGCGAACCTGAACGACGCGGCCACACGGTTCCTGGTCGAGCCGGAGACTGACCTGCTGTCGCGACGGCCGACCGCCGAGGACCTGGCCCCCGGTGTGATGAGCGAGGTCCGCCGTTCCGTACTCACGGGGCGTCGACTCCGCTTCGACTACTCCGCCTCCGGGGAAACGCCGAGCACGCGCGTCGTCGACCCGATCGGCCTGGTCACCGTCCGCAGCCGCACCTACCTGCTGGCGACCAGGTCCGGCAAGGAGCGCACCTACCGGCTGTCCCGCATGCTCCGGGCCGAAGTGCTCCCACAATCGGCGCAACGTCCGGCGCAAGTCGACTTGGTCCGCACCTGGGCCGAGCGCAGCGCACAGTTCCTCTCCGAAGGCCACCTCCCCGTGAGTGTCATCGTGCGGCAGTCCCGCCGCGACGAACTGTTGAACAACGCACGCGCCGTTCGCGCCGAGGAATTGGCGGGTGACGGCGGCTGGGTCCGACTCGACATCACTTTCGAGGACCTGCGGCACGCGGTCTGGGCCGTGTGGCAACTGGGCGCCGATGCTGAGGTGCTCGAGCCTGCCAGCGTCCGCCGCGCTCTGTGCGAGCGCGCGAAGACGCTGGTCACTCGCTACCAACCGTGAGGGTCGGCATCCCTTCAGGCGGTGGTCTGCGGGCGACGGCGTACGGGGCGGCGGATGTTCGAGCCGGGCTTGGACGCGTGCAGCGGGTCCCAGTCCTCGGTGATCTCGGTCAGGTCGGCCTCGTTGACGAAGACCGCTCCGTCCTTGACCTCCTGCTCGAGGTCTCGGCCCAGGATCGTGCCCGCGGTCTTCATGCCGCCCCAGATCGTGGCGTTGATGCCGAACATGTGCTCGGTGCTCGCGCCACCCAGGAACAGGCCCGGGATGTGGGTGGTGACCTTGGGGCGGAACGGGCCGAGGTTCTTGATCAGCGGCGCGATGCCGTAGCAGGAGCCGTCGGAGGTCAGGGTGAAGCGTTCTTGGCTCATCGGCGTGGACGCCTCGCAGAAGACCATCCGCTCGCGCAGGTCGGGGATCATCAGCGAGGCCGTGTCGAGCACGCGCTCGGTCAACTCCGCCTTCAGTGCGCGGTACTTCTCGTCGCGCCCGTAGTCGGCCCCCTCCATCGGGTCGCCGTCGACGTTCCAGAACGCGTGCTCCTTCGGCGCCCAGCTCACGAGCTCGAGCGTCGAGTAGCCGGGAGGCGCCGAGTGCGTGCCCTCGGGGTCCTTCGCGGTAGGACAGCTGATGCCGACCGGCATCTGCTCGGGGCAGCGACCGGCCTCGACCTCGCGGTAGTACCCGTCGACGTCGTTGTTGGGCCACACCCAGGCCAGTGGAGGGGTGTCCCGCTCGCGCAGGTCGACGTCGAGCGCGACGTAGACGGCGAACATCGGCTGCGTCATCTCCAGGTCGGCGAGCCTGCGTCGCAGCTTGCGTGTCAGGTGCTCGTCGCCGACCAGTTCGGTCCACGTCTTCTTGTAGTCACCTGCGGCGACGACGACGTCAGAGCGGAACTCCTCGCCGCTGCGCAGCCGCACCCCGACGGCGCGGCCGTCCTCGATCAGGATGCGCTCGACGCGCGACTTGGTACGCACAGTCCCGCCGTGAGACTGGATCACGTCGGTCAGGTGGGCGCCGATGACCTGACCGCCGCCGCGCGGGTAGTAGGCGCCGGCCTGGAGGTAGTGGTGGAGCAGGCCACCGTGCATGACGGCGGGGGTGCGGTAGGGCGGCCACGTGTAGTCGCCGTTCTCGGCGAGGATGACTGCCTGCGCGTCGGCGCTGAGACCGCACGCGTCCATGAGCGTGGTGATGGGGCGCAGTCCCCAGCGCAGGAGCGTCCACAGCTTGCGACGCGGCTCCTCGCCGGCCGAGATGATCCGCAGGATGCGTACGCAGCGGCGCAGACCCGCTTCCTCCGCAGGGAAGGCCGCGATCAGTCGCTCGAGGTAGGTGTCCCAGCCCGTCGGCGTCTCGAGCGTCGTGCCGGGGATCATGATCCGGCAGTGGCCCTCGGGGCGCTGGCGCAGCCACTTGATCCGCTCGGTGAGCGCGAGGCCACTCAACGCGGTCTGCATGCGACCGCCGGGGCCGCACTCGCCGACGTAGTGGGTGCCGACGTCGAACTCGAACTTGTTGCCGGCGCGACGGAAGACCTGGGTGCTGCCACCGACGACCTGGTTGGCCTCGAGCACGAGCACCTTCTTGCCGTTGGCGGCGAGGTAGGCGCCGGTGGTGAGTCCGCCGGGACCGGCCCCGATGACGACGGCGTCCCAAGTGTCCGGGCTCGACTGGGGGTCGACCTCGGCCCCAGCGCTCAGGGTGGTGGGCTCGGCGGTCTGCGTCATGTCGATCCGTTCTGAGAAGTAATCTGGAGTCTGACTCCAGTTAACTCTGTCGAGGCCCTCGTGCCAAGCCCGCAGCCCTCAGGCGCTTGGAGAATTCACCATCAGGCCCTCAAGCAGGACCAGTCCGGACTCGATCACCGCGGCCTCGACCCGCTCCGGTGACATCACCAGGGCGTCGCGGCGCAGCGCCAGGGCGGCGACCCCGTTCCAGGCGCCGAAGAGGAAGTAGGACATGAGCTCCGGGTCGATCCTGCGGATCGCGCCCGACTCCACGGCGTCGCGGATGCTCTGCTCGAACTCACGCCGCAGCTCGCTGAACCTCTCGACGACCTCGGTCTCAACCGGCGTACGCGGGCCGCGCTCGCCGGTGACGCTCAGGTACTTCGTCACCGCCGGATGGTCGAGGAGCAGGCGCAGGTAGGCCGCGCCGACGCCGGCGAACCGTTCCAACGGCGAGACCTCGGCTGCGTACGCCGCCCGCAAGGCCTCGGTGGCAACGCCCAGGACGCGTTCGGTGACGGCCGCCAGGAGCCCGTCCTTGGTGCCGAAGTGCACGTAGACCGAGGCCGCCGAGACGCCAGCTGCGGAAGCGACGTCCTCGATCCGGATCTCCTCGGGCGCGTGCTGCGAGAGCAGGAGCTCGGCTGCGTCGAGGAGTTGGGCGCGCGTACGTTCGCGGCGACGGGAGCCGCGCGCTGCGGCGGCGTGGATCGGCGCGGGGGACTCGTTCACGGGGCCACCCTAGGGCTGGCAGCGCGAAGAGCCCCGCTGCTGCGCCCGCCACAGGGTGAGGTGGCCCTCCCGGTGGCGCTGCTGGCGGTCAGGAGCGGGGCTCGAAGGGCCCGAGCTTGATTGTGGTGAGCATGCCGATGTCGAGGGCGCTCTCCTCGTCGGGCACGTCGTTGAGGCGGGCGGCCACGCGCACGGGGACCTGTCCGGGCGCGAGTTGAACCACCAGCATCGAGGCCTTCTCCGCGTCGTGGCCGGCGAGCTCTCCGGTCCACTCCATCAGCGCCCCGGCCTCCCCGCCGGGTGCGAGGCGTACGGACGCGCCGGAGGCGCCGGAGATGGACGACCCTGGCTGGACGGTCAGAGTGAAGCGGTTGCCCCACTCGCCGCGGGCGCCGACGCCGGCCACTGCGTCGACGACGCAGGGCCGCGACGACGTGTTCTTCACGACCAGTGAGGTGTAGCGGTGGCCGAGTGCGACGTCTATCCCCGACAGTTGGGCGGTCACGTCGTCGGGGCCACAACTGTCTGCGCTGTTGCCTGCCGAGCTGCGCGTACGCAGCAACTTCTTCAGCGCGGCGTCGGACAGGTCGGCGTCCGCGGTCGGTGCAGGGCCGTCAGGTGCTTCGTCCCAACCGGGCGCGAGTTCCGATTCGTCCGGCGCACCGGCGGTCGTAGGGGGTTCAGAAACCGTGGGGGTGCTTTCGGCTGCGGGGGACTCGTCAGCGCCGCAAGCGCTCAGGGCGAGCACTGCGCCCGTGAGCGCAGCGGTCAGGGCGTGGAACGGGAGCAGGCGCATGGCGCACACCTTTGCATGACGCAGCCAGCCGTGATGAGGCACTCCGACGGACACATGGTTGCGGCGTCGGCCCCCGGGGCACAGGGACCTGCACACTGCCCGCGAAACACCGGAGGACTTCCGTGACCACCAGCCCCGATGACCCGCCGCTGTGGCGCAGGCTGGAGGTCGGGCGCCTGGTGCTGGGCTCGTTCCTGGAGATGGGGATCAAGGCCTACGGTGCGGGTGCGGCCGTCAGCGTTGCCATCAGTGATGCGGAGACGGTGGGCGCCAAGAGCTACGACGCCCTCGCCGCGGTGCCCACCCTGGTCGACGAGTACCGCGACGCGAAGTACGTCGTCGAGCACCGCGAGGAGATCCAGGGCGCCATCGACTACCTGGACCAGCACGCACCGGCCCAACAGGAGCTCCAGGAGTCGGCCGAGCGAGGGACGGAGACCCTGCGTGGCATCGAGACCACATACAGCGAGGTTGGCCAGGCGCGGGACGCCGCTTCCGACGGGAGTTTCCTGGATGCCTTCGGCCACGTGCGTGAGGCGTGGGGGGCGAAGCCGGACCTCGACTCGATCCGGGAGCTGGTCGGCATCGCCGAACAGGTCAGCCCGTTGGTGGACCAGGTCGAGGTGTTGATCCCGGTCTACTACGGAGTCCTGTCCTCGACGATGGACAACTTCGCGAGCGACGAGATCGTGTCGACGGTGAGCATCATGGCCATGGCGTTCGGACTCGCCCTCGTCCTCGGGCGGGCGGTCGGGTTCTGGGTCCGGCGAGGCCAACCCGGCCTGATCTCGCTGGTGCTGCAGCGGTTGGGGGCGCGGCTCTTCCGACCTTGGTACGTCAACAACCTTCCGTACGCTCTGGGCGCCTCGCTCCACGGAGCGGCCCGCGAGCGGATCGAGCGCGACATCGTGGCGGATCCTGAGGGTGCGCTGGATCCCGAGACGTTCCGAGAGCTGGAGCTCTACTTCGCTGCCAGACGCGAGGCGGAGTCCGCTCCGTGATCGCTGCGGCGGCTCGCGAGCGGTCGTCGTGGAGTAGGTTCACCCGTGGCAACAACCTGCGAGGTGCCCCGCAAGGGGAGAATCGGGAAGCCGGTGAGATTCCGGCACAGGGCCCGCTGCGGTGACCTTGAGTTGCCGGTCACGCGCTGACGCGCAGCCACTGGGATCGAAGATCCTGGGAAGGCGACCGGTGACGTCGACGGGAAGTCCGAAGACCGGCCTCGCTTGACCAGCCGTCTGTCCTGCCCGCGAGGGCGTCAGGCGGCGCGAACTGCGGGAGCCCCAAATGTCATCTGACCTGTACGAAGCCATCTTTCGCCGCCGTGACGTGCGCGCCGAGTTCACCGGCGACCCCATCGGGGACGAGACGCTGGAGCGGATTCTGATCGCGGCGCACGCCGCACCGAGTGTGGGCAACAGCCAGCCCTGGGACTTCGTCCTCGTCCGGGACGAGGGGACCCGTGGCCAGTTCCAGGAGCACGTACGCAGTGAGCGCGAGACGTTCGCCGCGAGCCTGGAGGGTGAGCGCGCCGAGACGTTTTCCCGGATCAAGGTCGAGGGGATCATGGAGTCCACGCTCGGCATCGTGGTCACCTACGACAGCGAGCGCGGTGGTCCGGCGGTCCTCGGTCGCCACGCGATCGCTGACGCCGGGCTCTATTCGAGCTGCCTGGCCATCCAGAACCTGTGGCTGGCAGCGACGGCCGAGGGCCTCGGCCTGGGGTGGGTCTCCTTCTATCGGGAGGAGTACCTCCAGGAGCTGTTGGGTATCCCGAGCCGCATTCGGCCCGTGGCGTGGCTCTGCCTCGGACCTGTCACCCAACTCCAGGAGGTGCCCGACCTGGAGCGCCACGGCTGGCGATCGAAGCGGCCATTGGTCGACGCGATTCACCTGGACCGCTACCGAGAGGTCTCGCGCGAGGCGTGAGTTCGCGTACGACCCCTTGCTCGCCGTGACCTGGCGCGGTCAGTGGGCGGCGACCACCGCGTCCGCGTCGGCGGGCGGCATGACCGACGCGCGCGGTCCGCGGAAGAGGACGAAGGACGTGAGAGCGCCGAGCACCATGACGCAGGCCGCGACGATGAAGACGTCGCCGTACGACTCGGCCATGGCGGGGAGCTGGCCCTGGCCCCGGGCGAGCGAGTCGGCCAGGGAAGAGGTGTAGAGGGCGGTGAAGACGGCCACCGCGACCGACCCGCCCACGTGCATGGAGGCGTTGGCGAAGGCGGAGGCGACGCCCGCGTCGTGCGGGTCGACACCCGAGAGGGCGAGGTTCTGCAGCGGCACGAAGATCAGCGAGAAGCCGAGGCCCATCACGACGAGGCCGGGCAGGACCTCCGACCAGTAGCTGCCCTGGGCGGTGATGCCGCTGAGGAAGAAGAGGCCGGCGGCGACGAGCAGCGGACCGGTCGTGAGCACGGCGCGAGGGCCGAAGGAGGTGAAGAGCTTGGTGGAGACCGGTGCGGTGGCCATGATCACGGCGGTCATCGCGACGTTGCCGAAGCCGGCGGCGAGGGGGCTCATGCCGAGCACGATCTGGAAGTGGAAGGTCAGGTAGAGCATCGCGCCGACCATGACCACGCCCACGAACGCCTGCAGCAGGAAGGCTCCGCCGCGTACGCGGTCGCGAACGACGCGCAGGGGCAGCAGCGGGTGGGAGGTGCGGGTCTGCCACCAAACGAAGACGCCCATCAGGATGACGCCGGCCGCGAGGAAGCCGAGGGTGTCGACCTCACCCCAGCCGTGCTCGGCCCGCGCGAAGCCGTAGATCAGGGAGCCGAGTGACAGGGCCACCGCGACGGTGCCGATGAGGTCGTAGCGGGTGTCGCCCTCGGCCTTGCTCTCGACGAGCAGGACCTTGCCGCCGATCAGGCCGGCGACCACGAAGAAGACGTTGACCAGCAGGCACCAGCGCCAGTCGGCGTACTGGGTGAGCGCGCCGCCGAGCAGGAAGCCGAAGGCGGCGCCGGTGCCCGCGACGATGCCGAAGACGGCGAAGGCCACGTTGCGGTCACGTCCCGTGGGGAAGAGCACGGAGACCATGGCCAGGGCGGCGGGGGCCAGGAGAGCAGCGAAGACGCCTTGGAGTCCGCGTGCCGCGATGAGCTCGCCGCCCGACTGGGCCAGCCCGCCCCACACGGAGGCGGCGCCGAAACCGGCCATGCCGACCATGAAGGTGCGTTTGCGGCCCCAGTAGTCGGCGATGCGTCCGCCGAGCAGGAGCAGGGCGGAGAAGGTGACGGCGTAGGCGGTGACGACCCACTGACGCTGGCTGTCGTCGATGCCGAGCTCGGCCTGGGCGGCCGGCAGGGCGATGGCGACGATGGTGCCGTCGAGGACGACCATCAGCTGGGTGAGGCCGAGGACGACGAGCGCCCACCAGCGGGTCGACGAGGCGGGCAGAGTCGATGACATGCGGAGAGCTCCAGAGGTTTTTCGTGACTGTCTCTGGAGGTTTCCAGCCTCGGACCCACGTCGCTGTCGGCGCGTGTGCCTTCACCCGGTCCGTGCCGGGTCAGGGGAGAAAAACTACCCCAGCAACGGGTCAGGAGCCGCCGTGGTGGGGGCGTGAGGTGCGCGACAGTGGCACGGTGCGATCCTCGGCGCGCAGTTGCGTCCATGCGAAGCCGGCCAGCCCGATGAACACCGGCCACAGGGCAAGACGTTCGAGGGCACCCGATGCGGAGCCGTCGCCGGAGAGCACGAATGACACGGCCGCCGCGCCGGTCACGACCCCCGCAGCCATGAGTGCCTGGGCCAGCCGCGGCCGCTCCTTGCGCAACCGAACGCCGAGAACGATCAACGCGATCGGTTGTGCCACGAACAAGGGTGCCGCGGCGACTGCATGCAGGGTGGCGTCCTGGTCGAGGGGAGCGAGCCCGGTGGCGACCGAGCTCAGCCCGGAGACCACCAACAATCCTGTGACCCAAGGCCCCAGAGGCCTCGAGAGCAGCACCGCACCGCCGACCAGCAAGGCACCGAAGCCGATGAATGAGCCGTTCATCAATTCGTGCCACGGCGAGCAGTACGCCGCCGAGCAACCAATCTCGCCGAGTCGGCTGACCGAATCGGAGAGGAAGTTGTAGCCGCCCGTCGTTGCCGCGGCCACGACGAACTCGGTCGCGATGTAGAGCGGTCGTACGAGCAGTGCCAGCGCTCCCCAGCGCGCGGCCTGGCGTGCGGAGCCCGATGACGTCAACCTGACACCTATCCGTGCAGCAGTCGCAGTAGCAATGCCCACCTCACACAACCTTCGGGGCCTGTCAGGGGGTGGAGACCATCCACGTCGTACTGAGGTCGCCGACCCGGAAGGTCAGCGCGAAGGTGCCCCGCTGGGACACGTCGTCGGTGCCGAAGTAGATACCGTCCTCGATCGGCACGAGCGCACCGGACGTCGGGATTGTCGGACGAGCGAAGACCAGGAGGTTGCGAACGGTTGCGCTGCGAGGCTGGTGGATCCAACCGGCGGGAGCCGTGAGGTCGGAGAAGAGTTCGTCGTCACCGCTGGTGGGCACGAACACCACCGTGAGGGTCAGTTCGGCCGCAAGGCCGAGTACATCCGGAGCCACCGTCAGGAACGCGTCCTCGAACTGCACACCGAAGAAGTCACCGTCGGTGACGAGCTTGGTTGCCCCTGAGGTGAAGGCGATGTCAGGCACGACTGAGTCGGCGAACGCGGGGGCAGCGCTCGCAAGCGTCACCGCGGGTACCGTCCAGGCGGCGCCGCTCAGCACGGTCCGGCGAGTGGTGTGGAGCATCTGGATCTCCTGTGTTGATTCGGAGGACTGAAGCAGGAGTTGGTCAGGACCGGTTCGGGTAGATGCCGTTGAGGCAGATGATCGCGTTGAGGGTGAGGAACGGCTGCATGTTGTCGTGAGGTTGCGTACCACCCACCACAGAGACTGCCCCAGCAGACATCGTTGGGGCCGTCTCGGCTGCCCCGTCTCCCACGGCTCGATCAACGAAGGCTCGATTTCCACCGGCCAACACGGCGCTCGCTGGCCCAGGAACGACACTCGTCGCCCGAGCATCCGAGACGCCGATCGTGTGAGCGTGCTGCGGGAGTTGGCTGCCCAACAACGTGTGGGAACTCTCGCCCAGCGACTCGCCGGCCGCTGCGCCGCCGGGGACGCCAATGGGCGTTCGACCCTGCAGATCCGGAAGCGCGAAGGTTGTCACGCCATTGCCCCCGTACGTGGTGCCGAGGAGTGCGAACAAGACCTGGTACTGGTTGATCGACAGTAGTTGGCCGTTGCACAGCGCCCAGTGCCGCGGCGCAAAATTGAACGAGACCCACTGGATCGCGCCCACGTAGGGTTCGGTGCTCATGCTGTTCCTCAGGATCGTTGGGGAAAGATACCCGTCAGGGCAATGCAGTAACGCAGCCGCAGAGAGGGCTGCATGTTGTTGTGGGGCTGGTTGCCACCGCTGGTGCCCAGGGGTTCATCAACTGTGGCGGCAGCAGTGTGCAGCGCGACGGTTCCGGCAGCCGGCACAGAGCCGACGGGGTCTCGGCTGGTCGCCGCGCCAGGGTCCGCGAGCGTGGCGTGAGCGTGGAGCGGCATCTGGGACGCCAGCAGGGTCACCGTCTCCTCGCCACCCTGCTCACCCAGGTCATAGTGCGACAACCCGTTTCCCTGTCCCGTGGCCAGCGCCGCGCGACCGTTCAGGTTGGGGAGGGCGAAGGTGGTTACTCCGTTCCCCCCATAGGTCGTCCCGAGGATGCTGAAGAGTGCTGTATTGGATCTGATCGCCAAGAGCTGACCGTCGCACGACGCCCAGCCCGCGGGCACGAAGCTGTAGGGGTAGAGCGCGACTTCTCCGATGAAGGGATCTGCTCCTGACATGGCGGTCTCCTTAGTAGGGGGAGGGGAAGACGCCTTCGACGGCGATGATGTAAGTGATCGCGAGGAACGGCTGTCGGTTCTCGTGCGGCTCTGTCGCGCCAGCAACAGACGTCTGTGCCATCTCACTGCTGGCAGGCCCCGCGGAGTACGCCTTCTCTCCGTCAGGCAGCAGAGCCCGAGCGTTGCCGACAGCCGTGCGCGAGGTCGCGCCCACCGGGGAGGCGGGCACCGAGTGCGTGTGCGCCGGGATCTGCTGTCGGTTCAGCGTGACTGACTCCTGGCCTCCCGTCTGACCAATCGCTTGCGCGATGCCTTCGGACGACCTGCCTTGGTGAATCGGCACCCGGCCTCTCAGGTCGGGCGACTTGAAGGTGGCAATTCCGTCGCCCCCGTAGGTGGTGCCGATGAGCGTGAACAGAATTTCATACTCGGAGATGTACAACGTCCGCCCGTCACAAGGCATCCACCAGACAGGTACGAAGTTGCCGGCGAAGAGACGGATCTCGCCAACGAAGGGCTCACTCATGCGCTTCCTCAACCACTGCTCTGACCAGCAACTGGTCTCCGGATGCCGACTCACAAGTTTGACAGAGTGCAGGATTCCGCGTCCTGCGATTCACGAGATCTCGCTGACTTGAGCATGGATGGCACGCCTATGGAACCGCTGGGTCCGTCGTGGGGCTGGCAGCCTTGATACTCCGGGTCAGGCGGCATCTCCGACAGACCGCTCACTCGGCCCACCTCCTCGTACGTCGGGAGGTGGGCCGAGTCGCGTGGGCTCAGTCCAGGTCGACGCTGGCGAGCCAGTCGGCGGCGATGGTCTTGGCGGGCAACTCCTCGTCGACGCTGCGCTGGTTGAGCTCCAGGAGGCTCTCGGCCGTCATGGCGGCGGTGACCTCGTCGATGACCGCGGCGGCGTCGTCGTCGATGTTCTCGCTGGCCACCGGCACGAGGTGCGAGGCCAGGAAGAGGCCTTCGGGGTCCTCCAGGCTCACGAGGTCGTTCTTGCGGATCGACGGGTCGGCCGTGTAGATGATGGCGAGCTGGATGTCGCCGTCCTTCAGTGCCTTGACCGTCAGCGGTCCGCCCCCGTCCTCGATGGGCGCGAAGTCGACCGAGATCCCGTACGCGGACTCCAGGCCCTGGGGCCCGTTCGGGCGGCTCTCGGCCTCGGAGTTGGCTCCCAGCGTCAGGTCGTCGGTGACCTCCGCGAGGTCAGCGATCGTGGTCAGGTCCCACTTCTCGGCGAATTCGCGGGTGACTACGTACGAGTCCTGGTCGGTCGCCTCGGCCTGGTCGAGGACTCGTACTCCCTCGGGCGTGGCCTCCTCGAGTGCGGCGTACACGTCGTCGGTCAGCCGGGCCTCGGTGTCCGGCTCCCAGAACTGCAGCAACGGTCCGCTGTACTCCGGGAACAGGTCGATGTCGCCCGACTCGATCTCGGGGACGTACGCCTCGCGCTGGCCGATGCGGAACTGGCGGTCGACCTCGTGGCCGTCGGCCTCCAGGGCCTGGGCGTAGATCTCGGCGACGATTTCGTTGGAGTAGTAGTCCTGCGAGCCGATGACGATGGCGTCGCCGTCGTCCCCGTCTCCGGAGAGCGGATCCGAGCCGCAGGAGGCCAGGACGAGGGCGGCCGCCGTGGCGACGACGACGCGCAGAGCGGTACGTGACGGGGTCATGGTGTTCCTTCGGTGCTGTGGGCGAGCCGGGACGCGCGGTCTTGCGCGGTGGCGAGAAGACGGTCGAGCAGGAGGGCCAGGACAGCCACGAGTATGGCGCCAGCGAGCATCTGGGGATAGTCCCGCGCCTTGAGCCCGATGAACAGGTAGCGCCCGAGCCCGGTGTCTGACGTGTACGCGGCCAGGGTGGCGGTCGCGACCACCTGCAGCGTTGCTGCGCGCAGACCACCGACAAGGACGCCGGCCCCGAGCGGCAGCTCGACGTTGCGGACGATCTGCAGCTCGCTCATGCCCATCGCGCGTGCGGCGTCCACCGCAGCGGGCTCGGCCGACTCGATCCCGGCGTAGGCCCCCGCGAGCACCGACGGGACCGCCAGGGCCACCAGCGCGAGCAGGGGCGCCTCGACGCCGACGCCCAGGAGCAACGCGAGCAGGGTGAGCAGTCCCAGGGTCGGGATGGCTCGCACGGCGCCCGCGAGGGCGACCACCACGCCCCGCCCCCGCCGGGTGTGGCCGATGAGGATGCCGAGTGGGATGGCCAACGCGGAGGCGGCCAGGACAGCGACGAGCGTCACCGCCAGGTGCTGGAGGAGGCGCGCGGAGATGCCTTGGGCGCCGCCCCAGTTGGCGGGGTCGGCGATCCACGTCAGCGCGTCGAGGAAGGTGGTCACACGATCACCTCGGTCGATCCCAGGGGGGTACGAGCACGACGGCGGCGCCGCGGCTGCCACCGGGTGAGGAGACGACCCAGCGCGACGAGTGCGCCGTCGAGCGCCAGGGCCAGCGCCATCGTCATCAGGACGCCGATCAGGATCTCGCTGGTGATGCCGCGTTGGAAGCCGTCGGTCAGCAGGGTGCCGAGGCTGGAGATGCCGACCAGCGCCCCGATGGTCACCAGGCCCACGGTGCTGACGGTGACGACGCGGATGCCGGACAGCAGCACCGGGACCGACAGGGGCAGCTCGACCCGCCAGAAGAGTGCCTGACGGCCGTACCCCATGGCGACGGCCGAGTCGCGGACGCCGGCGTCGACCGTGGAGAACGCGTCGACCACGGTGCCGACGAGCAGGGCCGTGCCGTACAACGTGAGCGCGACGACCAGGGTGGTCGGTGAACGCAGCGGGACTCCCAGCACCAGCGGGATCACGATCAGCAGCGGCAGGGCCGGGATTGCGTACACGACGCTCGCCGCCGCCAGGATCGGCTGCCGCACCCGGGGACGGACGTACGCCACCCGACCGACGGCCACGGCCAGGACCACGCTGGCGACGATCGCGGCCAAGGCGAGGAAGAGATGCTGGATCGTCAGCTCCACGACCCAGTCGCTGTTGTTCTCCAGCCAGGTCATCGCAGGATCCCGACGGGGCGCCCGTCGGCGTCGACCACGAGGCGCTGGCCGTCGACCTCGGTGGTGGTGAGGGTGCGCTCGGGTCGATCAGCTCCCACGAAGTCGCGCACGAACGCGTCGGCGGGCGAGGCGAGGATGCTCTGCGGTGTGCCGGACTGGGCTACCACCCCGCCCGTACGCAGCACCACGACGTCGTCGGCAAGGCGGAAGGCCTCGTCGACGTCGTGGGTGACGATGACGATCGTCTTGCCGAGCTCGGCCTGCACGCGCAGCAACTGGTCCTGCAGCTCGCGTCGCACGATCGGGTCGACCGCGCCGAACGGCTCGTCCATGAGCAGGATGTTCGGGTCGGCGGCGAGGGCGCGGGCCACCGCCACGCGCTGCTGCTGGCCGCCGGAGAGCTGGGCGGGGTAACGCGACGCGAGCGATGCATCCAGGCCGACCAGCGTGAGCAGGTCGAGCGCGTTGCCACGTGCTGTGGCGCGGGAGGTGCCGTTGAGCACGGGCACCGTGGCGACGTTGTCGACGACCGTGCGGTGGGGGAGCAGCCCGCCGGCCTGCGGGACGTAGCCGATGCGACGACGCAGCCTGACCTTGTCGAGCCCCTGGATGTCCTCGTCGTCGATCAGCACCGTGCCGTTGCTCGGGTCGATCATCCGGTTCACCATCCGCAGCAGCGTGGTCTTCCCCGACCCCGAGGAGCCGACCAGGGCGGCGATGCGGTGCGAGGCCACCACGTGGGAGAAGTCGGCGACCGCGACGGTGCCGTCGCGGTAGGTCTTGCCGACGTTCCTGAACTCGATTCCCACGGGCGTCTCCTCAAACTGTTCGTGGTGCCGTGCGCGGGTCAGGCGCTGGCTCGAAGGGCCGGACTGATCGTCGTGAGCATGCCACTGTCGTGGTTGCCTTCAGGCTCGCCACGTCCGTGACACAGGCTGGCATCGGAGCCTCAGGAGTCGAGGAGCGACTCCATCTTCTGGATCTCCGCGGTCTGGGTCTCGACGACGTCCGCGGCCAGGTCGACAGCCGGCTTGAACCGGCCGTTCTCCTGCTCGTCCTGCGCCATCTCGACGGCGCCCTCGTGGTGCTCGATCATCATCTCGAGCCACATCGTCTGGAAGTCGGCGTCGGGAGCGTTCTCGAGTCGGTCGAAGTCGTCGGCGGACATCATGCCCGGCATGTCGGAGTCCATGCCCTCCATGGAGTCACCCATCCCGTCGGAGCCATGGCCGGCGTTGGAGTGGTCGCGCATCGTCTCCGGGACCTCCTCGTCCCACTCCTGGAGCCAGTCGGTCATCGTCTCGATCTCGGGGCCCTGGGCCTCGCGGATCTCCTCGGCGAGCTGCTGCACCTCCGGGTCGAGGGTCCGGTCTGCGGTCAGGTCGACCATCGACAGGGCCTGGGCGTGGTGCTGGATCATGTCGCTGGCGAAGGCGACGTCGGCGTCGTTGTGCTCGGTCTCGGAGACCTCGGCGGAGTTGTCGTCGTTGCCGCAAGCCGTGAGCGCGAGTGCCAGGCCGAGAGCCAGGGTGGCGAGCAGCGCCGTGGACCGGCGCACCAGAGTGAGGGGTCGGGGGTGGCGCATGAGCTTCTCCAGTTCGAAGTCGGATGGACCGTCGCGAGGTGCTCCGGAGGGTGGTCGTCACCTCCGAACGTAGCGCTTCGCACGTGACGAGGACCCGACTGGCCAGGTGGCCTGTCGGGTCCTCGCGGGTGCTGTCAGCGGGTCAGCGAGTCACTGTCGCTCCGATCGCCGGGTTGTCGGTGAAGTAGCCGTCGATGCCGGCATCGAGGAAGGCGCGGATCTCGCCGGCCAGGTCACCGGGAGCGGTGGGTGAGGTGCCCCGGCGGAACTGTGCCGGGAGGAACTGGTTCTCCACCCGGAAGGTGTACGGGTGCACCACCAGCCCGGCGGCGTGCGCGTCACCGATCACCGCCGTGGGCTCCAGCAGGTTCCCGTCGGCTCCCCGGGGGATCAACTGGTCCTTGCAGGCCCCCAACCCGTCGGCGTAGCGGGCCACCTGGCGCAGACCCTTGGCGCTGACGACGTCGGCGTACGTACGCGGGTCCCCGGCGGCGACGAGGTCGTACGGCGCCCCGCTGCAGCCGGTGAGTTGGGTGATCTTGAAGTCGCTGGCACGGTCCAGCTCGCGCAGGTTGCCGGTCTCGAAGCTCTGCAGGAAGACCGGGTCCGAGCCGTCGTAACCGTTGGCGGCGAGGTCGGCCAGCAGTGGCTCCTCCAGGGAGAGGTCGATGGAGTCGAAGTACGTCGGGTGCTTCGTCTCCGGGTAGACCCCGACGGGCTTGCCGTCGCAGGTGCGGGAGTGCCGCGCCAGATCGAGGACCTCGTCGAGCGTCGGTACCGCGTAGAGACCGTCGTAAGCCGTGTTCTGCGGCCGCACGCCGGGGATGCGCTCGGTGGCCCGCAGCGTCTTGAGCTCGGCCAGGGTGAAGTCCTCGGTGAACCAGCCGGTGAGCCGGGCTCCGTCGATGGTCTTCGTCGTGCGTCGGTCGGAGAATTCGGGCTTGTCGGCGACGTCGGTGGTGCCGCCGATCTCGTTCTCGTGGCGCGCGACGAGGACGCCGTCCTTGGTGGCGACCAGGTCTGGCTCGATGTAGTCGGCGCAGGCGAGGATGGCCTGCTCGTACGCCGCCAGCGTGTGCTCGGGCCGGGTGCCGCTGGAGCCGCGGTGTCCGATCACCAGCCCGTCGTTGGCCGCCGGCGCCCGCGTCCTGCGCAGGTCCAGGACGATCATCTCGGTGTCGTCCGGGGTGCCGGGCACGCGGGAGTCGTCGCCGGGGTAGTTGTTGTCGTTGGCGACCAGGATGCGGCCGTCGTTCAACTGCACGACCACCTCGACCGAGACCATCGGGAAGCTGAACTCCTTGCCGACGCCGTACGCGTCCGGCGAGCGGCGCGTGCCGATCTCGTCGGGGTTGGCGATCTTGAGGAGGTCGACGACCAGTTCCTTCTTCACGAACCCGTCGGCGTCGCGGCGTCGCAGGTCGATCTCGTAGATCCGCTTGGTGACCGCTGCCGCGCCGTCGAGGTTGTCGCGCTCGAGGACCAGGAGGCGGTTGTTGCGGACGGTGAAGGCGTCACCGATCACGTTGGGCGTCTCGTCGACCTGGTACTGCCACGTGCGACCGGTGTAGGCGCCCCTGCGGGTGTCGAACTCGTGGATCATGCGACGGCGCTGGTCGGCGTCGTCGACGAGCGCGCCCTCGACGATCGGGTAGAGCAGACGCCCGTCGGGGGAGGCACCCATCGCCTCGAAACCCTTGCTTGACGGCACCCGGGGCTTCTCGTCGCCCAACGTCGGGTTCTGCGGCGACTTGCCGCCGGGGAAGGGGACCGGCGCCTCGAGGACGGTGCCGTTGGCGCTCACGTGCAGGAGGTAGGGCCCGAACTCCTCACCGATCCAGAACGTGCCGTCCTTGGCGCGCACCAGGGACTCGATGTCGAAGTCGGCGCCGGTGAGCAGCCGGTCACGGGTGCCCTCGTTGACGATGGGGAACTTGATGCGCTTCTTCGGGTCGCGCAGCTGGATGAAGCGCTGCACCTCGATGCTGCCGCGCCCGCCGCGCGCCGTCTCCCACTGGGGGCGCACCTTGTAGATGCGGAGCAGGAAGTCGGCGGAGTTCGCCTTCGTGCCGAAGCCGTTGTCGGGCTGGGCCCAGAAGGTGCCGTCGCGGTTCTCGACCATCGCGGAGAAGCCCGGGATCACCTGGCCGTCGAACGGGCCCGTACGTCCGTTCCCCGGCGACGCCTTCGAGCCCGACGGCGGGCCGGGAGCCAGGAAGTCCGCAGACAACGTGGCCCGGGCCTCGAGCGTGGGTTGGACGACGCGGGCGCGGTGGTCGGAGCGGTCGTGGCCGGGGGTGTGCGCACCCCCGGCAGTGGCGACTGGTGCACTGAGCACGGTCGTCGTGGCGGCGAGCAGAGCGAGGCTGACCAGGGTGGTCGCCCGAGATCTCAATGAGGTCATGGCTCGACGCTCTCGGTGTCGGGCCAACTCGGGTCGTCGCGATGTCGACGGTTGGGTGAGCGATCGACCAACATGCGGTGGTGTGGGCGTGTCCCACCCACCAGACTGAGAACGTGACGCCCCGACAGGACGAGCAGGCAGTGCAGAGTGCCTACGACGAAGTCGCCGACTCGTACGCCGACCTCGTCCGATCCACCGAGCCCGAGCAGCGCATCGAGCTGGCGATGATCGAGCACTTCGCGTCGTTGCTGTCGGGAGACAAGCGGGTGCTGGACGCGGGCTGTGGGGCCGGGCGTCTGCTTCCCGTACTGGCTGCGATGGAGTGCCTGGTGGAGGGCGTGGACCTGTCGGGTGGGATGGTCCGCCGTGCGCAGAGGGACCATCCGACCTTCGCCACAAGCATCGCTTCGATCACCGACCTGCCCCATCCGGACGAGTCGTTCGACGGGTACTTCTCCTGGTACTCGACGATCCACAGCCCCGACGACCAGTTGGCACACGTCTTCGGCGAGGCCCGCCGAGTACTGCGAACGGGTGGGGTGCTCCTCGTCGCGTTCCAGACCGGTCATGGGGTCCGTGACGTGTCGGGCGCCTACCGCAGTCATGGCCACGACATCACCCTGGAGCGCTACAACCGCACGACGGACGATCTCTCGAGCGTGGTGGCCGGGGCCGGGTTCGAGGAAGTGGCGCGTCTGGAACGTCAGGCAGCCGGAGTGCACGAACGCGACGGCCAGGCGGTCCTGATCGCGAGAGCGTCATGAGCCACGGCTCTTCGAGTGGCTGAGGCCGCCGGTCGCCGCTGTACGTGACCTCGATGCTGCCCGCGATCTCGCGGGGGAGTGAGTCCACGCCTTCAGCCCCGCCGGCCGGTCACCCGCACGACTCCGCGACTCATCCGCGGTGCCAACGCCAACCGCATGGCTGCGGAGGCGGCCACCTTCGTACGTTGTCCCGCCCGCCGTCGAGCCCGTTCGTAGTGGCGTACGCCGCTGAGCCCGTGCTCGTTGAGCGCTTCGCCGAGGACGATCGCGTCGACCATCGCCTCGCACGCGCCCCGCCCCAGATTGGGTGCCATCGCGTGTGCCGCGTCGCCGACGAGCACGTAGCGTTCGCGCGCCAGCCGTCGTGTGCGCGGGGACTGGAGGATCATGTTGACGACGGTGCGCTCCGGCGTCGCGGCGGCGAGAGTGTCGCGCACTAGGTCCGGGAACCCGGCGTACGCCTCCCGCGCCCAGGCCAGGGCCTCCTCGGGCGACTGGGCGCTGCGGCGGGCGGAGACGTACCAGTTGGTGCCGAGGTGGTCCGGCAACGGATTGGGCGCGACCCCGGCGAGCATGCCGTCGCCCCAGAATTCATGCATCCGGTCGGCGGGAGTGGCAGGCGGGGTCTCCAGCATCCCGCGGATCGCGACGACGCCCGTGTTGCGTGGCTCGTCGCCCCAGACGTGCGAGCGTACGACGCTGCGGGCGCCGTCCGCGGCCACGACCAGGTCGCCCTCCAGCGTGGTGGGGTCGTCGACGTGCCGCTCGACCCGTTCGACGGTGCTGGGCACGGCCTCGTCGAGGAGCTCGAGCAACGCCGGTCGGGTGATCAGCCAGGTGTTGGCGTCCTGCATGGTCATCGTCACCGGACGGCGCGTGCTGTCAGCGGTGATCACTCCCGAGGTGAGCAGGAGTCCGCGCTCGCGCAGTCCGTCGGCGAGCTTGATGCGCTCCAGCGCGGCCAGGGCGAAGGGCCAGATGCCGAAGGCTGTGGGGACCCTGCTGTAGCCCGGCCTCCGCTCCACGACAGTCACGTCGTGGGCTGTGGGATCGAGCGTCGCCGCCAGGGTGAGTCCCGCGACTCCGCCGCCGAGGATGGTGATCGAAGGCATGTCTCGACGCTACTACTACATTTGTAGTCTTACAACAGATGTAGTGTTCTGATGTGCCTTCCCGTCCGGAACTTGTCGCAGACGCCGCCGTGACCGTCCTTGCCCGCGACGGCCTCCGCGGACTCACCCACCGAGCCGTCGACGCTGAGGGGGGCCTGCCACACGGGAGCACCTCCAACTGCTTTCGCAGCCGCGCGGCCCTGCTGGAAGCGATCGTTACTCGGCTGGAGGAGTTGGACCGCGCGATGCTCGCAGGGCCGCAGTCGGACGTACGCTCCGGGCCCGCCCTGGCGGCACAGCTCGCAAGCAACGTCGCCCGGATGACCTCGCCGGAGCACGTGCGGGCCACGCGCGCTCGACTCGCGTTGCTCCTGGACGAGACGGCCAAGCCAGCGATGGCCGCCGGGCACCTGCGGTTCCTGGCGCTGCTGGAGTCGATGCTCGCCGAGGGCGGACACCCCACACCCTCGACGACGGCACGCGCGGTCTCCGATCTGCTCGAGGGTGCGCTCGTGCACGCGGTGTCGGTGGACTCGCGCGGCGTCGACGTCGAGGAGCTGGCCGACGCCGTGGAGCGTCTGCTCCGCTGAGCGCAGGGCTTGTCAGGGCGCTGAGCAGAGGTGCCGATTTCGGTCCCGAGCGGCCCTTCGCTCCGCGCACACCATCATCAGCTCATAGAATCCCGGAGTGCGAACCGTTCGGCTGAGGACAGAGGCCAGCGTCGGCCTGTTGCTCGCCGACTTGTTTGTGCTGTGGTTCGCCATCGGCGGCGCTTGGGCGACCGATGCGCCGACGTGGTTCCGCCTGGCCAGTGCTGCGGTGGCCACTCTGGCCGCCTCACTCGCCATTCGCTCTCTGACGCTCTTGCTACGGGCGCGGCCCCCGAAACCGCATTGATCAGGCGTCCGCCTTCGCCGCCGTTCAGGCGACGCGCGATCGTCGCCTCGAGCGGAGCCCCGGAGGGGTTCATGAGCGGGGATAAGACGCAGGTTCGACGGGATCAGGGTGGAGTCGGGTGTATTCACCCGCGGGGCCGACATCGCTCCACGTCATCTGATGGCATTGCTAGCCTCTGCCTATGCTCTCGTCTCAAGCGGACCTGCTTCTGACGACCGCCCGCTTGACCATAGCGCCGCTCTCGGATCACGACGTCGACGCCTTTACCGGGTATCGGCAGGATCCGGATGTTGCCCGGTACCAGTCGTGGGGCATCGACTACTCCCGTGCAGATGCCGAGCGCTTGGTCGACGATCAGCGCGACAGGCACGTCCCGTCGCCCGGGAACTGGCTGCAGCTCGCTGTGCGCGAGACCTCGTCGGGCGGGCTCCTTGGCGATCTGGCGCTGCACCGCCTCGACGATCAGCCCGACACCTTTGAGGTCGGCATCACTCTGGCGCGGTCCTCGCAGGGTCAAGGCGTCGCCTCCGAGGCACTGATCGCCTTGTTGGATTTCCTCTTCGACCACGAGCACGCTCACCGCGTAGTAGCTTTCTGCGATTCGCGCAACAACCCGGTCGCACGGCTGCTCGCGAGGGCGGGATTCCGACAGGAGTCGAGGCAGGTCGACGCCGACTGGTTCAAGGGCGAGTGGACCACTCTCGACGGCCACGCTCTGCTCGCGAGCGAGCGGGACCGCGCTCACCGCTGAGCGACGAGCTCACGTCCCCCCCCTCGTTGCGTGAACCCAGCGCGTGCATGAACTATTGCGGGGAAGTGACGCACTCTTCGTGCGTCGCCGGACGGCAATCAGTGTGAGGGAAGAGAACCGCTGAGCCGGACGTGCCGTTCTGCGCTGGCGTCGTTCAGGCCGACGAGTTCGACGGTCTTGCCCTTGCGCTCGTACTTGGTGGTGATGGCATCGAGGGAGGCGACGGTGGAGGCGTCCCAGATGTGGGACTGGGTGAGGTCGATGACTATTTGGTCGGGGTCGTCGGCGTACTCGAACTGGGTGTAGAGGTCGTTGGAGGAGGCGAAGAAGAGTTGACCGGTCACGTGGTAGACGGCGGTAGCGACGCCGTTGCGGTCCTCGACCACTTCACGGCGGGTCTCGGTGAGGTGGGCGACTCGGCGGGCGAAGAGGGTCATGGCAACCAGAACGCCGACCACGACGCCGATGGCCAGGTTGTGGGTGGCGACGGTGACCGCGACGGTGCTGACCATGACGATGGTCTCCGACTTCGGCATCCGACGCAGGGTGGCGGGCTGGATGGAGTGCCAGTCAAAGGTGCCGACCGCGACGATGATCATGACCGCGACGAGCGCAGCCATCGGGATGATGGCGACCACATCGCCGAATCCGACCACGAGGATGAGGAGGAAGACGCCGGCGAGGAACGTGGAGATGCGGGTGCGTGCACCGGAGGCATTCACGTTGATGAGGGTCTGGCCGATCATGGCGCAGCCGCCCATGCCGCCGAAGAACGCGGTGATCACGTTGGATGCGCCCTGACCCCAGGATTCGCGGGTCTTGTTGGAGTGCGTGTCGGTGATGTCGTCGACCAACTTGGCGGTCAGCAGCGACTCGAGCAGACCAACCAGCGCCATCGCGAGGGCGTAGGGGGCGATGATCTGCAGGGTGTCGAGGTTGAAGGGCACGTCGGGGATGAACAGGGCCGGGAGGCTGTCGGGAAGTTCGCCTTCGTCGCCGACGTTGGGGACGGTGAGGGCGGCAACCACGGTGAATGCGGTGAGGGCGACGATCGCGACCAGGGGAGCAGGGACGACCTTTGTGACGCGCGGGAGACCGACCATGATGGCAACGCCAACGGCGATCATCGGGTAGACCAGCCACGGCACGTCGACCATGTACGGAATCTGGGCCATGAAGATGAGGATGGCGAGGGCGTTGACGAACCCCACCATGACCGAGCGCGGAATGAAGCGCATCAGTTTGCCGAACCCACCCAGGCCAAGCGCGATCTGGATGAGGCCACCCAAGAGCACCGTGGCGATGAGGTAGTCGTAGCCGTGCTCGCGCATCACCGGCGCGATGACCAGGGCGATGGCGCCGGTGGCGGCGGAGATCATGGCCGGACGGCCACCGAGGAACGAGATCGACACCGCCATCGTGAACGAGGCGAACAGGCCGACACGGGGGTCCACTCCGGCGATGATGGAGAACGAGATTGCCTCAGGGATGAGTGCCAGCGCGACGACGAGGCCGGCGAGCACCTCGGTGCGAAGCAGCTTGGGGGAGCGCAGCGCGGCCATGACGCTCGGCTCGGGTGCGTGGGACAGGGGGGTGGCGCTCAAGGGCGGCGCTCCGTTCTGGGAGGCAGCCGTCCGTGCGAGCGCCACGTCGAGGTGACATGCCCGGACGACTTGGATCTGGATGGGGTTGGTGCGCACCATGGGTGCGCGTGCCGGCGTCCTGCCGGCGAAGTCTGAGCAGATCGTACTCTCACGTAACGTGAGGGTTGCAATTGTCACGACGTGAGGACCCTTCGATGCCCCCTGAGTCCAGTCCCTCCGCACCAGGTTCGGTGATGCAGATCGGTGAGGTGGCCACCAGGACAGAGCTGTCTCTGCGCAGCCTCCGACACTGGGAGGAAGTCGGTCTGTTGAGGCCCTCAGGACGCAGCGAAGGCGGATTTCGCCTCTACACCGCGGAGGACGTGGAGAAGATCCTCGTCATCCGACGGATGAAGCCCTTGGGATTCACGCTTGACCAGATGAAGGCAGTCATGACTGACATCGAGACGATCCGCGACTCCACTGCTGACGCAGAGGCATCTCGGTTGGCCGTCGATCGTGTCACCGCGATCCGTGCCGACGTCGACGAGCGGCGCGCGAAACTGGCACGGCATCTGGAAATGGCAGACGAGTTCATCGCTCTCCTCGCCCAAGAAGTGCCCTGACCAGCTCGGATCGACAAGAGCGTCGGAGTTCTCCGCGTGCGAGTCGGGGCAGTACGGGATGGTGCGGGGTGCCCGGACCGCGCCATGGGGGGAAAGGCGGTTTCAACCGATGCGCCAGCCCATGGCCCGCGCGGCGAAGATCGCCCTCTCCTGCGCCGACTAGCGCGTCGCCACGATCGCGTCGTTGACCCCTAGCGACTTTTGTCGAATGAGAAAGTCGGGGAAGTGCCTTCCGATTACGGGTAGGCGCGCCGCGTGGCTCAGGTCGGACGCCAAGCTGCCGCCGACCCCGACGAGACCCGAAGCAAGTAGGGGCGGACATGCTGATGATGAATGCGCCCCTTTCTGGGTGGTGTACAGCACCCGGCCGCGCTGTCGCGGCGCATCCCCGCGACGTGGCACGTGACTGACCTGCGCGCCCCGCACGACACCAGGGTCAGCGCCTCCGCTTCTTCGCCTTCTTCGCCGCGGTGACCTTGAGGACGTACTTCTTCGACGCCTTCTCAATCTGCGCGTTGCCCTGGTAGGTGACGCGAACTCCCCACTTGCCCTTGGCCAACCTGGGAAGCCGGAACGTCGCCAGGCCGTCCTTGAGCTTGACCCGCAGGGTGCGGACCTTCTTGCCCTTGGCGGTCATCTTCACCACCACGTGGCCAGAAGCGGTCAGGCGAGGCTCCTTGCCCACAGCTCGGACACGGAGGGTGAGCACGGCCCGTTCGTTCGCCCGGACCTTCTTGTCGCCCTTGACCTTCACCGTGGCCTTGACCTTCTTCACGGGCTCCGGAGTAGGCGTGGGGGTCGGTGTGGGCGTGGGGGTCGGCCCGGGGGTCACCTCACCCTCACGGGTGAGGGAGAAGGCGGGCACGGTGGTCGTACGACCCGTGGCCGTCACGCTGTTGGCGTCCGTGGGCGTCTGGGGGAAGTCAGCGCTGCCGCCCAGGTACTGCGTGAGGAACCCGAACTCGGAGAACCGGATCGTCAGCAGTTGACCCTCGCGGGCCGGCAGCCAGTAGCTGCCGTCCTGCGCGGCGTGGTCGTCGCTGACGAAGACCCATGACTGCTTGATCGCGTCCCACGCGAAGGCCATCACGTACGCGCCCGCCGCGGGTGACCCGTTGGCAAGGACGGATCCCGTGACCACGGAGGCCGGGATCATGTCGATGTCCTTGGTGAGGCTCTGGCCGGCCTCCACGCGGAAGCTGCCCGCCCCGAACATGTTGTCCGACGCCTGGGACCCCACGTACGTGAACAGGTAGGGAACGTCGTAGGCGTGGGCGTAGATCACGTAGTCGCCGGCCGGGACCTCCAGCGACCACCTGCCGGCGGCGTCAGTGAAGGCGTACGTCTGCCAGTCGTGGGCACCGTTCGAGTCGACCGAGTGGATGTTGACGTCGCCGACGAGGGGCGCCCCGTCACCCAGGAGGACGCCGCTGATCGTGGCAGTGCCGAGGTCGTTAGCGCGGGCGCTCGCAGCGGTCAGGACGCTGAGCATGCTCGCCACCAGTAACGCGGCCACGAGACCAGCAAGCGCTCGCAATGAGGTCAAGGAAAAGTGCATGACAGCCCTCCAGCAGGTGCACAACAAAGCCAAGACTTGGATGCTCCCACTTCCCTGGCCCGTCGGTCACCGGGTAGTCCCATTCGTCGGACGCGAGCGACGTGCCCCCCATAGCCTTGCCGCGGGCGTCGTCCTTCTACGTCTCCTGCCACCACCGACCAGAAGGTCCTCATGAAGCGCTCAGCGCTGTTCGCGCTCCTCACCGCTCTCCTCTTCCTCAGCGCATGCACGCTCGGCGACGACACGTCCGCTGAGAACGAACCCGCCACCACCACCCAGGACGCGGACGCGACCTCCGTTGCGGAGATCAAGGACCTGCCCGCACAGGAGAGCCTCCTGTTCGCTCTGCAAGCGGAGTCGGGCGACCTTCAGGAAGCGGACGGCGACGGGTACGCGCTGACACTGGATCACGCCGCGAGGCAGACGACCTGGTTCTCGGACCGGCCCGCGCGTGACGGCGGCACCATCTCGACGCAGGCCTTCGTGCTGGGCTGGGCGGACCTCGGCTTCACCGACGTGCCGCCGAACGCCGTGCTGACGGTCGCAGGACAGGACGAGCCGCTGATCGTGGAGCTCGGAGAGCCGACCTACGACCATGACGAACGGACCCTGCGCGTCGCAGTGACCGTGGTGGGTCCCAAGGATCGGAAGGTCGCTGCAGGCCCGTTCGGTGCCTCGTCGCTCTTCATCGACAACGCAACGCTCGACGCCGGGTGCGGCTACATCGGCGAGATCGACTTCTTCCCCACGAACATCACACCGGCCGGGTACGTACCGGCTGACGGCCGGACCGTGTCGTCGAGGATGTGGCCCGACCTGTACGAGCTGACGGGCACCAGGTTCGGAGGCGACGCAAACAGGTTCGCGATGCCGACGGTCGAGGGACCCGGCGCCGGGCTCCACGCGCTGGTCTGCGGCGTTGGCCTCGACCCTAGCGAGACCGATCCGGATGACGATCAGATCGCACGCAGCTGCCTGATCGGGCAGCTCCAGTTGTTTGCCTTCGAGACTCCGGCCTACGGGTACGCGCTGGCCGACGGCAAGTTGCTGAACCCTGCCAAGCGTTCGGCGCTCTACGGCCTCATGGGTGACGTGTTCGGCGGTGACGGGGAGACCACGTTCGCACTGCCCGACATCGCGTCCCTGGCCGGAACGAGCCAACAGGTCTGCACCTCGACCACCAACAAGTGGAGCGACAACTCCTCGACCGGTGCGTGTTACATGTCTCAAGTTGGCTTCTGGGCCACCCCTCGCAGCAACCCTCCCTCGAACTGGTGGAGGACGCAGACCTCGGGCTCCGCCTCCGGTGTGCTCATCTCCGTGAAGCAGCACCAACCACTGTTCGACCTGTTCGGAACCGCCTTCGGTGGCGACGGCAGGAACGTGTTTGCGCTGCCGAAACTCGATCTGCCTGAGCGGAATCTGGTGCCGACCATGTGCGTGTATGGCTACAGCCCACCCCGCGACTGAGCACCTTTCGAGAACTCTCGGGGCAGTCGCTGTCACTCGGTCAGCGGCTGCGTGGACCTTGACGACATATCTAGATACAACTCATACTTAGGTATGACCGACACCCCGCGCTGGCCAATGCCCTGGATCCGGGCCAGCTTGGAGCTGGCCGTGCTCGGGAGCCTGACCACCGGGCCACTGCACGGGTACGGCATCGCTCAAGCGTTGGCGGTACAGGGATTCGGGCTGCTGAAGGGCGGGTCGCTCTATCCGGTGCTCAACCGGCTGGAAGAGGCGCGCAGCGTGGAAGCGGTCTGGGTTGAGGGCACCGGGGGACCCGGGAAGCGGGAATACCACCTCACCGCCACCGGCCAAGAACGGCTGCGCGAGGAATTGGCGCAGTGGCGACAACTCACGGACACCTTGAGCGAGATGGCCCAGAACGAGATGGCCCAGAGCGACACGGGATCGACCAGCACGGGGGAGACAGGATGAACGAGTCCGACGAGTTGGCCGAGGACGCCGAGGACTGGCTCGACGACGCCCGTTGGCGACTGGCTCTGAAAGACGTCGCGCGCCCGGTCGTGGACGACATCCTCGCTGAGGCCCGCGTCCTGATCGCTGAGACCGGTGAGCCCCCCACTGAGCTCTTCGGCCCACCGGAGGAGTGGGCGGACGAGCAGATCGCCGAACGCCGTCGGGACGGCCTCCCACTCGTGGTGCCCGACCCGGCGGCGAGCTGGCGCGACGTGCCTGTGCTGGGGATGTACGCCGCCGCCGGCACGGGCGTGGTCGTCCTTCTGCACTCCTTGTTCAACAGGGAGTGGCAACTCGAGTACGACCTCGGACTTCTCGGCTTCCCGGTCGTCATGGGGTTGGTCACGATGACCGTGCTCACCGTCTGGGAGAAGACCCTGTCTCGTCGGTCCCTCGCGGTCGCCGTTGCGGCCGGAACCGGCGTCGTGGCCGGTGGCGTAGCGCTCCTGGGTCTGTTGGTCTGGCTGGGCCGCGACCACCTCATCGCCACGGCCAGTCCTTGGTACGTCGTCCTGTTGGTGCTGGCCTGCGCGCTGCTGGGACGGCTCTTCGACAGTTTGCTGCCCGAGGACGCGCCCCGCGCGTGGATCACGCCACGCACGGACGACGAGTGGCTCGCGGTGTTGGCGGGTGTGCTGCGGTTGCGGGCGGACATGCCCGAAGAGCGAGTCCGCACCATCGTTGCCGAGGCGCAGGCGCACTGCGCCGAGGCTGGCTCGACCCTGCAGGAGGAGTTCGGCCGCCCGGAGGACTATGCGGCGCAGTTCCCCCCGGACGAGATCGCCAGCACCCGTCGCAAGGCGTGGGCCTACACGGCGATCAGCGGACTCGCCGTCATCCTCGTGCTGATCGGGAGCAAATGGGTGGGAGCGATCCTGATGTTGCTGTGGGGTGCCCGTGCCGTCCGGGAGTGGAGGCGGTTGCGTCGCCAGACCAGCGCGGTCAGCCCCCGACCACCGTCAGCAGCTGCGTCGCGCGGGTGAGCACGACGTAGAGCGTCGCCCGTCCGGTGCTCGACTCGCTCTCGATCTCGTCGGGGCGTACGACGACGATGCCGTCGAACTCCAGGCCCTTGGTGTCGACACCGGTCAGCACCACGACCCGGTCCTCACCCGAGGGCGCGACCGCGTCGTCGATCGCTGCCTTCGCGCCCTTGGCGTACTCGGCGAACTCGTCCCACGAAGCCAACCAGCCGTTGACCTCGGAGCGGCGCGCCACCGGGACCACGATGCCGACGGTGCCGGCCACGCGTCCAGCGATCTCGCCGACCGCCTTGCGTACGGTCTGGGCCAGGTCGTCGCCGGCCGCGATCTCGACCGGGTGCTCGCCGGTCGACCGGACCGCCTCGGGCAGGTCGGCGTCCAGGCCGACGCGCTGGGCGTAGGCAGCGGCGTACTCGTAGATCTCGGAGGAGTTGCGGTAGTTCTTCGACAGGTGGAACGAGTGGATCTGCTTGCCCGCCAGCGCCGCGTCGCGCGCCGCATCGGCCTCGGCGGCCACCGGCCACGAGGACTGCGCGGGGTCGCCGACGATGGTCCACGACGCCGTACGCCCACGCCGCCCGACCATCCGCCACTGCATCGGGGTGAGGTCCTGGACCTCGTCGATCAGTACGTGCGCATAGGGGTCGTCGTCGATCCGGTGGCTGGGCGGGGTCCAGGCGCGGCCACTGGAGGCGTACTCACGATCAGAGCTGGTGGTCAGCTCCTGCATGGTGCCGCCGACGTGGTCGTCGAGGGTGTGGTCGTCGTCGGTGCGCAGCGGCACGTCGCCGATCGAGTAGCGCAACTCGTCGAGCAGCGCGACGTCCTCGATGGTGAGGCTCGGGTCGTGCTCCCAGGCCTGCAGCAACAGCTTCTGCTCGTCCTGGCTCAGCACGCCGTCGGCGACCCGGGCCAGGAAGTCGGGGTCGCGCAACCAACCGAGCACCTCGGCGGCGTCCAGCGGCGGCCACCACGCCATCGTGAAGTCGACGAAACGCTGCTCGCCGAGCATGTCGTCGTTGAAGAGATCCCGCCCACGCTCGCGCCCGCGGTCGCTGCGCACCTGGCGCCACAACGCGTCGAGCAGGGCAGACGGGACGCGCGAGACCTGCTGGTTGCGGGGGCCGTGCGACATCAGGTTGCGGCGCAGCTTGGCGAGCTGGGCTCCGTCGAGACGGAGCTTGGAGTCGCGCCAGAAGATCTCGAACTCGCGCGGGCTGCCCGGGGCCTGCTGACGCGACGTACGCCGCAGCAGCTCGACCATCCGTGCCGCACCCTTGATGTCGGCCACGGCGGGCACGTCGTGGCGGGTCGCGCGGATCCCGCTGACCACTTCGCCCAGTGAGCGCAACGCCACCGCGGTCTCACCCAGCGAGGGCAGGACGCGCTCGATGTAGCGCATGAAGACGCCGGACGGGCCGACGATCAGCACGCCGCCCGACTCGTAACGGCGACGGTCGTTGTAGAGCAGGAAGGCTGCGCGGTGCAGGGCCACGACGGTCTTGCCCGTCCCCGGGCCGCCGGAGATCGACACGACGCCCTTGCCCGGCGCGCGGATCGCCTTGTCCTGCTCGGCCTGGATGGTCGCGACGATCGAGTGCATGGAGCGGTCGCGGGCCCGGGAGAGCTGCGCCATCAACGCGCCCTCGCCGACGATCGGGAGGTCGGTCTCGACCGAGTCGTCGAGCAGCTCGTCCTCGACGCCCACGACCGTACGGTGCTCGGCGCGCAGCACCCGACGACGTACGACGCCGCTCGGGGTCGCTGCGGTGGCCTGGTAGAAGACGGCGGCCGCGGGGGCGCGCCAGTCGATCAGTAGGGAGTCGCGTTCGTCGTCGCGCAGGCCGATCCGGCCGATGTAGCGCGGGGCTGCGTCGAGCTCGGTACGCAGGTCGAGACGGCCGAAGACCAACCCTTCGTGGGCGGCGTCGAGCTGGGCGATCCGCTTCGCGGCCTGGAAGACCATGGCGTCACGTTCGACCAGCCCGCCCTCGTGACCGAGGTGGGCGCGGCTGTGACCTTCCTTGGCCAGCCGCTGGGCGGCCGAGGCCGACTTCTCCAGCTGGACGTAGACACGGTCGACAAAGGCCTGCTCCGCGGCGACTTCGCGCGCGACGAGCTCTTCGGACAACTCTGTTTCTCCCACTCCCGCGAGGGTTTCGGCAAGTGGACCAGCCTACCCCCGCCCCGGGGGTGGAACGAACGTTCTGGGCGGGGGTGGGCGTGGTGCACCTCACGCCGGGCGTCAGTCGGCGAGCCGGTAGAAGAGCAGTGCCTGGCGGGTGACGACGTCGGCGCCCTCCGTGATCTCGACGGAGACCGTCTCGGCGGACGGGGGGAGGAGGACGTCGCCCATGATCCCCACGCCGCTGCCCTCCGAGGAGAAGGCGTGGGTGGATTTCGTCCTCCCGTCCGTGAGGACCTCGAAGGAGACGCGGTCGTACGTGGTCGCCTCGTGCGCCACCTGCACCAGCCAGGGGCCGTCGTACGCACTGGCACCCGCGAGGGAGTCGAGACGCAACGGTGCTCCCGGCTCGACATCAACAGCCTCTACGCGCTTCCACGCGTGGCCCGACATCTCGACCTCGGTGGGGGACTCGGTGCCCCACAGCTTCGAGGAGTCCGAGGAGTAGAGGGCCACGCCGAGCTTGGTCCCGGTGACCTCAGAGGCCGGGAGCGGCGTCAGGTCCGACTCCGAACGCGACACCCAGAGACGAAGAGTGCCCTCTCGCGGCCAGTCCTCCCGGGGAGAGAAGGTGTAGGTGGTGCCGGCTCCCGGGTCGAAGGTGGTGGCGTCGCAGCTGTCCCCCGAGGTGGTGTCGTCGTCTGAACCGTCCAGGCTGAGCCGGATCCACGCGCCCTTCGGGAGGCCGGAGCACGAGTAGGCGATGGTGACCCTGTCGCCGGAGACGTCGTAGTCGAGACGGGTCTCGCTCTCGCCGTCGGCGACCGCCGCGCCCAGCAGGACGCGCTCAGCAACCCGCTCCCGGAAGTGGAAGGCATCGGCCTTGCCCGACCCCATCCCCGGGGGGACCTCGCCCTGGTCGATCTCGTAGGTCGCAACGGCGATGCCGGCGACGTCGTCGGCGCTCACCGTGATCTTCTCGTCCCGACTGGCGTTGACCACGACGTGGTCGGCCCAGTCAGCGGCCGAGGAGCTCCAGATGGGTTCGTCGACGGGCTCGGTGTCGGACTCGGTCCTCGACGTCACCGTGACGTCTTGGCTCTCGCCCTCGGTCTTCCAGCTGATCAGGTACGGACGCTCGCTCGCCGGCAGCGAGATCGTCTGCGTGGACCCATCGCTCTCGACCGCGTCGGCGAGCTCGTACGTCCACCCCAAGGCCGTGAAGCTCTCGGGCGCGCCAAGGCCGGCGGCCGGGTCGGGAGTCGGTCCCGTGCCCGGGTCGGTGAGGACGACGCCGCTGACGACGGCGGCGACGGCCGCGAGCGCGACCCCACCGCGTACGGCGTTGCGGCGCCGACGCTGCTCGGCGACCCGGGCGCGGACACCGGTCGTACGGCTGACCGGGTCGAGCCCGTCAATGCCATGGGCGTGGTCGCGCAGGGTGGTGCGCAGGTCGTCGAGGCTGTTCATCGCAGGTCTCCTTCGCTTGCGGCGGGCACGGAGGCAGACGCGGAGGGTTCGGCGGCGGATACGGCGGATACGTCTGGGGGAGTGAGGGAGGGGTCGATGCGCAACTTCTCCAGGGCCTTGCTGAGTTGGCTCTTGACCGTGCCCGGGGAGATGCCCAGGGCGTGGGCGGTGTCGTTGACCGAGAGGTCCTCGAAGTAGCGCAGCACCACCACGGCCCGCATCCGGCGTGGCAACCGCGACATCGCCTCCCACAGGTCGTGGCCGGCGTCGGTCACCGCAGTGGAGTCGGTGGTCGCCGTCTCGGGCAGCTCGTCGGTGGCGCGTTCGCCGTTCCACTTGCGGCGCCACCAGGTGGCGTACGTCGTGACCAGGATGCGGCGTACGTAGCTCTCGGGCTGCCCGTCGATGCGACCCCAGGCGAACCACGCCTTCGAGAGCGCGGTCTGGAGCAGGTCCTCGGCCAGCGCGTGGTCGTGCGTCAGCAGGTAGGCCGTGCGCAGCAACGCGGGCGATCGAGCGGCCACGAAGTCGTCGAAGTCGACGGTGCTCGTCACGTTCCCTCCTGGAGCGGTGTCGTTCGCCCGGGCGGCGATGGTGGCTGTCATACCCGGTGATACCGGTCGGCGTGGTGGATCGGTTGCCCGGTGGAGAAAAAAATCTCCCCGGACCGTGGAGCCGGTCCGGGGAGAGTCTGGTGCCTCGAAGTCGCGCTGTCTCAGAGCTGGGAGTTCAGGGCTGGGTCATTTCAGCCCTTGGGGCGAGACAGGAAGGCCATCATTGCCTCGCGCGCCTCGTCGGAGCCGAAGAGGCTGGTGCTGAGGTTGGCCATCTCCTCGCCGTCGGCGTCGATGCGGGCCACGAGCTCGCGGTTGAGCACCTTCTTGGTCTCGCGGATGCCCTGCGCGGCGCCGGTGGCGACGTTGGCGACCAGGTCGTCGACGTACGCGTCCAGCTCCGCGGCCGGCACTGCCTTCGTGACCAGCCCGTACGCAGCGGCGTCCGCACCCGAGAACGTCTCGCCGCTGAGCGCGGTCAGCGACGCCGAGCGCGGGTCCATCCGGTGGAAGACCGAGAGGCTGATGATCGCGGCGGCCAGACCGAGCTTGACCTCGGTCAGCGCGAAGGAGGACTCCTCAGCAGCGATCGCGATGTCGGCGGCGGCGACCACGCCGATGCCGCCGGCGCGCACGGCGCCGAGGTTCTTGGTGATGACGACCTTGTCCATCGTCGCGATGAGGCGCTGCAGCGCGATGATGCGGCGCGTGCCCTCCTCCATGCTCACCGTCGCGGCCTCGGAGAGGTCGGCGCCGGAGCAGAAGACCTTGCCGGAGCTCTGGATCAGCACGACCCGGACGTCCGCGTTGGCCTGGGCGGCCTGCAGGTGACCGAAGAGCTCGGTGACGAGCTGGCGTGAGAGGGCGTTGCGGTTGTGGGGGGAGTCCAGGGTGATGGTCGCGACGGCGCCAGCGCTGTCAACGGAGTAGTGGACCAGTTCGTTGGGAGTCTCGGACATGGGTCGAGTCTGCCGCAGCTCGGGCCAAAACTGGTGAATGGTCGTTAACCAATAATGTGGTGTGGGTCACGCTGATGCGCTGTGATGGGACGTCGGGCTGCCACTGTGCGGTGCCTTGGTGTCACCAGGTGACACCAGGGCACCGCACAAGCTGGGTTCTCCACAGGCAGCGGTCGGATCGCCATCAGCTGGGGACGGGACCCGCGACCGTGGGCGCATGGAATCACTGCTCACGCTCCAGTCCGGCGTCGTGGCCCGGCGCCAGTTGGTCGACGTGGGGCTCATGCCCAACGACGTACGCCGCCTCCTTCGCCGCCGCGACCTCGTGCCCCTGCACCCCGGCGTCTACGTCAACCACACCGGCGAGCCGACCTGGCTGCAGCAGGCGTGGGGCGCCGTGCTTCTGCACCCGCCTGCCGCCCTGAGCCACGACTCCGCACTGCGCGTCACCGACGGGCCGGGGCGGATCGCGCTGCCGGGGCCCATCCATGTGGCAGTCGATCGCGGGCGGCGCCACGACGCGCTGCCGGGGATCCGCCTGCACCGCATGGCTGGCCTCGACGACCGGGTGCTGTGGAACGCGTCGCCGCCGCGGGTCCGGATCGAGGAGGCCCTGGTCGACCTCGCTGCCGGGGCGCGTGACGACATGGCGGCGATCGCGGTGCTGGCAGACGCGGTGCAGGCCCGTCGCACCACGCCGGCGCGGGTCAGGGCCGCTCTCCACGGACGTACGCGGGTGGCTCGCCGGGCCTTCCTCGACGCGGTGCTCGACGACATCGCGACGGGGACCGGGTCGGTGCTGGAGCACGGCTACCTGACCCGGGTCGAACGTCCCCACGGGCTCCCCGTCGGTCAGCGCCAGGTCAGGAGCCGCCCCTTCTACCGTGACCTGCTGTACGCCGGCCAGGCCCAGGTGGTCGAGCTCGACGGTCGTGCCTTCCACGACTCGGCGCGGCAGCGGGACGCCGACCTGGACCGCGATCTCGACTCCGCGATCGACGGGCTGAGCACGGTCAGGTTGGGATGGGGCCAGGTGTTCGGTCGTCCGTGCCACACCGCCGAGCGGGTCGGCGCACTGCTGCGTACGCGCGGGTGGTCCGGTCGGCCACGCAGTTGCCGCGACTGCGCCTGATCCGATCGCGTCCGGCTGCTTGTGCGGTGGCTGGGTGTCACCAGGTGACACCCAGCCACCGCACAAGGGCCGGACGTCGCACCGTCAGAGGTGGACCGCGGGAAACGAGCCTGCCCGCGGCGAACTAGTCTTCGCACCATGACTGAGCCCACGCAGACCACGTCCCAGGAGGTGCGAGCAGCGCTCGCCGAGCTCCAGGGGCACGAGGCGTGGGCGCTCGTACGACTGGCGCGACGCGAGCCGGGCGACCCCGACGTCGTCACCTTCGTCGGAGGCAGCCGCAGCGAGGTCACCTCGCTGATGGACGTCCCGCTCGAGGAGGGTGTCCCGCCGGAGGGTCGCCGCTTCGACCGGTTGATCGCCGTCCCCTTCCACCAGGTGACCGAGCGCGGCTTCGAGGCGCACGACGACGGCACCCCGCTGGTCGTCGTCGACATCGAGACCGAGCAGCGCTTCGACGTCGACGCAGTGCTCGAGGCGATCACCGACGACGGGATCGACTTCACCGACCGGGGTGGGTTCCAGACCTCCGACTCCGACTACGAGAAGGTCGTCGAGACGATCATCCGCGACGAGATCGGGCAGGGCGAGGGCGCCAACCTGGTCGTCGGACGGCAGTACACCGCGGTCGTCGCCGACTGGGGCGTCAACAAGGCGCTGACCGTCTTCCGGCGCCTGCTCGACCGCGAGCGGGGGGCGTACTGGACCTTCTGTTTCTTCACCGGCGACCGCTTTCTGATCGGTGCCTCACCTGAGCGCCACGTCTCGGTGCACGGCGGCGACGTGCGGATGAACCCGATCTCCGGCACCTTCCGCGTCGGTGGCCGCTCCATTGCCGAGATGAAGCCGGCGCTGCTCGACTTCCTGCGCGACGAGAAGGAGATCTACGAGCTCTTCATGGTCGTCGACGAAGAGCTCAAGATGATGTGCGACATCTGCGACCAGGGCGGCATGGTGCTCGGCCCGTTCCTCAAGCCGATGACCCACCTGATCCACACCGAGTACCTGCTCGCCGGGCGCTCGAGCCGCGACGTCCGCGCGATCCTGCGCGACACGATGTACGCCGCCACCGTCACCGGCAGCCCCGTGGAGAACGCGTGCCGCCTGATCAAGAAGTACGAGGAGGTTGGCCGCGGCTACTACGCCTCCGCGCTCGCCCTGCTGGGCCGTGACGCGAGCGGCGAGCCCACCGCTGACTCGCCGATCGTGATCCGCACCGCCGACGTGAAGCTCGACGGCTCGCTGACCGTGACCGCCGGCGCGACGCTGGTGCGCGACTCCGACCCGGCGTACGAGGTGGCCGAGACCCACGCGAAGGCCGGCGGCATCCTGTCGGCCTTCGGTCTGGTGCCCGCCGCCGGCGCGCCCTCACAGGGGCTCGTCGAGCTCGCGAACGACGAGGACGTGCTGATCGCGCTGCAGTCGCGCAACCGCCGCCTGTCGACCTTCTGGTTGACCGATCAGGCCGGTGCGACGCCCAACCCGGCGATCGCCGGCAAGCACGTCGGGATCCTCGACGGCGAGGACGACTTCGTCAACATGCTCCGCCACGTGCTGCGGGTGATGGGGCTGACCAGCGAGGTGATCCGCCACGAGGCGTGGACCACCGAGGCGCTGGACCGTTTCGACCTGGTGATCGTGGGCCCCGGCCCGGGCGACCCGCGCGATGGCGACGCCCCCAAGCTGGCGCACTTCCGGGCTGCGACGCGTCGCCTCCTGGAGCGCGAGCAGAAGTTCCTGGCGGTCTGTCTCGGTCACCAGACGCTGTGCCATGAGCTCGGCCTCGACCTCGGCTTCAAGGAGATCGTCTTCCAGGGCACCCAGGCGTCGATCGAGATCGGCGACCGGGTCGAGCGCGTCGGCTTCTACAACACCTTTGTGGGCCGCGTCGGCGAGGCCGGTCTGCCGGCGGGCGTCACGGTCGACGCCGACCCTCAGACCGGCGACATCCACGCGGTGAAGGGCCCGCACTTCCGCGGCATCCAGTTCCACGCGGAGTCGATCCTGACCGAGCGCGGCTTCGACCTCATCAACGAGCTCGTCACCGACCTGCTCGTCGACTGACGTGGACGGGTGATCACGTGAGCCCCCGCGCCCGCCGGGTCGCTCGGGTCCCCCGTGTTCCCCGGGTCCCCCGTGTCGTGGTCGTCGACCACCACGACTCCTACACGTGGAACCTCGTCCACCTGGTCGCCAAGGTGACCGGCGAGCTGCCCGACGTCGTCCAGCACGACGAGGCGAGCGCGACGGATGTGCTGGCGTACGACGCCGTGATCCTCTCGCCCGGCCCGGGACGCCCCGATCGGGTCGCCGACTTCGCGGTCGGCGGTGAGGTGCTGCGCGAGGCCACCCGCCCGGTGCTCGGTGTCTGCCTCGGCATGCAGGGCCTCGTCACGACGTACGGCGGCAGCGTCGACCGGGTCACGCCCGCGCACGGCGAGGTGGCCCGGATCAGCCACGACGGTCGCGGGGTCTTCGCGGGCCTGCCGCCGGAGTTCGCCGCCGTGCGCTACCACTCGCTGGCCGCGCTCACCGTGCCCGATGCACTCGAGGTGACCGCCCGCGCCGAGGACGGCACCGTGATGGGCGTACGCCACCGCTCGCTGCCGCTGGAGGGCGTGCAGTTCCATCCCGAGTCGGTGCTCTCGGAGCACGGCGCCGCGCTGGTCGCCAACTTCCTGGCGTCCGTGCGAGCGGGGGACTCGTGAGCTCGCCCGAGGAGTACTTCGCCCGGATCGCCGCCGAGCGGCCCCGCTGCTTCTGGCTCGACGGGGGCGGCGCCCGGGAGTGGTCCGGTCGCCGCTCGATCATCGGCCACCTCGACCCCGGCGACGTCTCGCTCACCTTCCACGCCGCGACCCGGGAGGTGCGTCGCCACGTCGACGGGCGCACCACCGTCGTCGGCGACGACATCTTCGAGGTGCTCGGACGCGAGCTGGCCGACGGGCCGAATGACGCGCAGTGGTTCGGCTACTTCGGTTATGCGAGCCGCACCGACCTTCCCGCCCGCCCCGACCCGCGGATGCCGGACGCGGTGTGGATGCGGCCCAGCGTCGTCCGCTCCTTCACCCACCCGGCGACGCCGGAGTCTGCCCGGACACCGACCCCGGGTGATCAGGCGCCGGGCGATCAGGCGCCGGGGGAGCAGGCGCCGGAGGAGTCAGCACCGGTCCCACCTGAGTACGCCGCCGCCTTCGCGCAGGTCCAGGAGGAGCTGCACGCCGGCAACTCCTACGAGGTCAACCTCACCCACCGGGTTGCCACCGGCTTCGGCCTCGACCCGGTCACCGTCTACGGGCGACTGCGCACTCTCAACCCGGCCCCGTACGCCGGCTTCCTGCAGCACGACGTCGAGGGCGCGCGAGCCTGGCTGCTGAGTTCGTCCCCCGAGCGGTACGCGCTGGTGACGGCCGATCGGACGCTGGAGACCAAGCCGATCAAGGGCACCACACCGCGTGGTGCGACCCCCGAGGCCGACGCCGAGTCGCGCGCCCTGCTGGCCAGCGACTCGAAGTTTCGCGCGGAGAACCTGATGATCGTCGACCTCCTGCGCAACGACCTCTCCATGGTCTGCGAGCCCGGCAGCGTCGAGGTGCCGGCGCTGACCCAGGTCGAGTCGTACGCCTCGGTGCACCAACTCGTCTCCACGGTCCGCGGGCGCCTGCGGAGGGGCGTCTCGACGCTCGAGGCGCTGCGCGTGCTCTTCCCGGCCGGCTCGATGACGGGTGCGCCGAAGCTGCGCACGATGCAGATCACCGAGGTCGTCGAGGCGACCCCGCGGGGTGCGTACGCGGGCGCGTTCGGCTGGTTCTCCGCCGACGGCCGTGCCGACCTCGGCGTGGTGATCCGGTCGCTGATGACGGCCGGTGACGGCGAATGGGTGCTCGGTACGGGCGGCGGGATCACCGTGCGCTCCGAGGTGGGCGAGGAGTGGGCCGAGGCCCAGTGGAAGGCCGAACGGCTGCGACGGGCCCTCCTCGACCCGAGCTGAAATGCCACCTCAGACCGAGTGGACTGGACCGGTGTTCATCCAAATGGGGGATGCTGTGGCCAATCTCTCGCTCCCCCCGGATTTCCTTGTTTGACTGCTTTCACCGGGAGGGAAAACGGGGGACTGAACGGGCAGGGTGCGACGCAGGGGAGGGCGTCGCGCACTGCCCGTTCAGGCATTTCCCCAAGGTTCAACTGGTCAGCTGGTGGAGACCTGCCCCGAGCTGGTCGTCGTCTTGACGCCCGGGATCCACATCACCAGACGGGCGCCTCCATTGGGCGCCCGGTCGGCCCGCACAGCACCCGCGTGGCGCTCGGCCGCCTGCTGGACGATCGCCAGGCCGAGCCCCGAGCCGGGCATCGAACGGGAGTCGTCGGAGCGGTAGAAGCGGTCGAAGACGTGCGGCAGGTCCGCCTCGTCGATGCCCGGGCCCTCGTCGTCCACGGTCAGGACGCCGTCGACCAGGCGCACCGTGACGGTGCCCTCCTCGGGGCTCCACTTCACGGCGTTGTCGAGCAGGTTGGTGACCGCACGCTCCAGGGCAGCGGCATCGCCGCGCACTGCCCAGGTCTCGAGGTCCACGTCGATGGTCACCGTCTTCGCGCGGCGCCGCACCCGGGTGAGTGCCCGTTCAACGACATCGGCCAGGTCGACCTCTCCGATCACCAGGTGCATCGGCTCGTCGCGGGCCAGCTCGACGAGGTCGCCGACGAGCTGGGTCAGCTCCTGGAGCTGGGCGCGTACGTCGTCGAGCAGCTCGGCGCGGGCATCAGCGGGCAGGCCGTCCCCGGCCTGGGTCAGCAGGTCGATGTTGGTGCGCAGGCTGGTGAGCGGCGTACGCAGCTCGTGCCCGGCGTCGGCGATGAGGCGCCGTTCGCGTTCGCGGGAGACCGAGACCGCCCGCAGCATCTGGTTGAACGCCGTCGCCAGACGCGCCATCTCGTCGTCCCCGCCGACGGGCAGCGGACGCAGGTCCTGGGTGCGGGCGATCTGCTCGACCGACCGGGTCAGCCGGCGTACCGGGCGCAGTCCGTTGCGGGCCACCGCCCAACCGGCGACCGCGGCCGCCGCAACCCCGGCACCGCCGAAGAGCAGCAGCACCATGCCGAGCTTGCGCAACGTACGGTCCGTGTCGGCCAACGGCTGCAGCAGCACCAGCGCCGAGTTGGCGCCCGAGGGCACCGTGGCCACCCGGTAGCGGACCCCGCCCTCGGCCGAGATGGTGCGGATCGAGTTGTCGTCGAGGCCGGCGACGACCCGCATCTCGGGGCGTCCGAGCTTGACCTGGGGGCCGGTGTCGGCAGTCAGGACGGTGCCTTCGGAGTCGACGAAGGCGACCCGCACGTCGGCCGCCCCGAGCATCCATCCCGGCACCTCGCGCCGGGTCATCTCCGCGAGCGTCGAGTAGGAGGCGGCCTTGCTGGCCCGGTCGAGCAGCGACTGGTCCAGCGACGACTGGATCTGCATCCGCATGGTGACGAAGGCGGTGGCGGCGATGAAGGCGATCGAGACCCCCAGCGACAACGTGACCAGCAGAGCGACACGGCTGGCGAGCGAGCGGCGGTAGTGCCACCCCCGGCGCTCCCACCAGCGCGCACCCCACCGGGCGATCGCGTTCATGCGTCCTTCAGGACGTAGCCGACCCCGCGCACCGTGTGGATGACTCGCGACTCACCCTCCGCCTCGGTCTTGCGGCGCAGGTAGCCGACGTAGACCTCGAGGGAGTTGGCGGTGGTCGGGAAGTCGTAGCCCCACACCTCGTCGAGGATGAACGAGCGCTCGAGCACCCGCCGGGGTCGGCGCAGGAACATCTCCAGCAGGGTGAACTCGGTGCGGGTCAGCTCGATGAGCCGCTCGCCCCGGCGCACCTCGCGGCTGGCGAGATCCATGCTGAGGTCGCCGTACGTCAGCAACTCACCCGCCTCGTCGTCGCTGGGGGTGGCGCGCCGCAACAGGGCGCGTACGCGCGCCAGCAGCTCCTCGAGGGCGAACGGCTTGGTCAGGTAGTCGTCGGCGCCTGCGTCAAGGCCCTCGACCCGGTCACCGACCGCGTCGCGCGCGGTCAGGACGAGGATCGGCACGTCGTTGCCGGCCGAGCGCAGCGCGCGGGTCGCCTCGAGGCCGTCGAGGCGCGGCATCATCACGTCCATCACGATCAGGTCGGGCTGGGTGGAGCCGATCGTCGCGAGCGCCTCGGCGCCGTCACTGGCCAGCGCGACCTCGTAGCCGTTGTAGTCCAGGGATCGGCGCAGGGACTCGCGTACTGCCTTGTCGTCGTCGACGACGAGGATCTTCGGACGGCCGGGGGCAGACGAGGGGCTCACGCGACCACTGTGCCACCGCCGCCTGAGACAGGGCTGAAACCCGGGCGTGACACCGCGAAGAAGGTAGGGCGAGTCCTAGGCGTGGCGGGCGGCGATCGCTCCCGCGCGGGCGCCGTAGCTGCCGCCGAACATGCAGGCATGCACCAGGAGCGGGAAGAGCTGGTGGATCGGCTGCCGCTCCTCCCAGCCGTCGACGAGCGGTGAGACGTCGGCGTACGCCGCGGTGGCGCGTTGCAGGTGGGGGAGCCCGAAGAGCGCCAGCATGGCCAGGTCGGTCTCGCGGTGACCACCGTGCGCGGCGGGGTCGATCAGGTGCACCTGGCCGTCGAGGCCCCACAGGCAGTTGCCGTTCCAGAGGTCACCGTGCAGGCGCGCTGGGCCCTCCTCGGGGACCAGGTCGGGCAGTCTGCCGACCAGGCCCTCGACCGCGGCGGCGTCGGCCTCGAGGATCGCGCCGCGGTCGCGGGCGAGCTTGAGGTAGGGGAGCACCCGGCGGGTCGCGTAGAACTCCGCCCACGTCGGAGCCGGACGGTTGGGCATCGGGAGGCGACCGATGAAGGTGTCTGGCTGGTCAGCGTCCCCACCACCTGCGCCGTCGTTCTCGCCGCTCGAACCACCTACGGCTCCGTACGCCGGCGCTCCCGCTGCGTGGGTGCGCGCGAGGCGGGCGCCGAAGTCGCTGGCGGCCTCAGCGGTCGCACGGCCCGGCTCGATCCAGCGGACGATGATGCAGTCCGGCGCGACCGCGAGCACCTCGGCCACGGGGGCACCGTCCTCGACCTCGCGCAACCAGTCGAGGCCCGCGGCCTCGGCCTCGAAGAAGCCGACGGGCGGATGGGGCAGCGTCTTCATCAGCGCGGTGGTGCCGTCGTTGAGGCGCAGTCGGTGGGCAGTCGCGATGTCGCCGCCCGCCACGGGCGCAGTGCTCACCACCGGCCGACCCAGCAGGGCCTCGGCACGCCTGGCGACCAATGGGGCCCGGGTCATCGCGTGACGACACCCGCCACGAGCTCGACCAGATGGGCACTCGTGCGTTCGACCATGGACAGCACCTCCCCGAATCCTTCTTCGCCACCGTAGTACGGGTCCGGTACCTCACCGCCGGGAAAGTCCGGATCGAAGTCGCGGAAGAGGCGTACGCGCTCCGGCTCGCCGCCATCCCCGAGGCCCCGCACGTCGGCCAGGTTGGAGTTGTCCATCACCAGGATCAGGTCCGCCTCGTCGTGCCAAACGGCCTGGAACTGCTGGGCGCGGTGGCGGCTGGGGTCGTACCCGGCCGTGGTCAGGCTCTGCGCCGCGCGGGGGTCCATCGGCTTGCCGACGTGGTAGTCGGCGGTCCCGGCGCTGACGACCTCCACACGGTCGGCCAGACCGGCCGCGGCGACCCGCTCGGAGAAGACCACGTCGGCGACGGGGGAGCGGCAGATGTTGCCCAGGCAGACCATCGCGACCCGATAACGGCCCTCGTGGCGGGGAGCGGGCAGGGACGTCGCCAAGGATGTGGAAGGGGACGTCGAACGGGACAGGGAGGAGGAGGTGGGCGTGTCAGTCATCGCTCAGCACCATGTGGACACCGCGCTCGACGAGCGTGATCACCAGGGCGCCACCCAGCGCGACCCAGAAGCCCTCGACGGTGAAACCGATGCCCAGGCTCCCCGAGATCCAGGCAACCAGTTTCAGCATGAGCGCGTTGACCACGAGCAGGAAGAGACCCAGCGTGAGGATGATGAAGGGGAACGACAGCAGCGTGGCGATCGGCTTCACCACCAGCGACACGGCCCACATGATCACCGAGACCGCCACCAGCGGCAGGATCTTGTCCTGGAACTCCTCGCCGAAGGGGTCACTGACGCCGTCGAACGAGATGCCCGCGAACAACCAGGCAGCGACCGCGACGCCGGCCATGGTGGCGAGGAGGGATGAGAGGAAGCGCATGACCTCACTGTAGGCACACGCGACCAGTCGCGTCCCGGTGCGCGAGTTGGCCAGAAGGAACCGCGTTCGGTCGCGATAGGTTCCACCCGACCACGGGAGACCGCCAGTGCGCTCTGCCGGCGGATGCGAAGTAGGGGGAACCATGCGGAGCTCGAGAACGAAGACCTTGACCTGGGTGGCTGGAGCGATGGCTGCCTCGCTGGTGCTGCTCTCCGCCGGCCCGGCGCAGGCTGCGGATCCGTGGTGGTTCGAGAAGATGCGGATCGGCGACGCTCACGCGATCACCAAGGGTGGCGGGGCACGGGTCCTGGTCTACGACGCCGAGATCGACCCCACCGTGCCGGACCTCGAAGGTGCGAGCCTCGAATGGAGCACCCAGTGCGAGGCTGGTGAGGACAGTGCTGCGGAGAGCTACGACCCCACATCTGCGGCGACGAGTCCGGACGCCAGCCGTGGGACGGCCATGACCGCCCTCGTCGCGGGGCAGGGCAACGGCGGCATCGTCGGAGTGGCTCCTTCGGCGGCCGTGCTCTTCGTCGCCGGCGCTCCCGGGCCCGAGGAGTCCGACCACTGCGAGCGCCCGCTGGCTGACCTCGCTGCGCAGTTCCAGGCGCACATCGTGAGCCACTCCGGCAACTACCCGACCGACGACGCCCAGGTGGAGCGGTTGCTGAGCGACAACCGGGTCCTGGTGGCCGCGGCGGGTGACCTCGAGCCCCAGTTGGACGAGCCGGCGTCGCGCCTCGGCGTCGTGGCCGTGGGTGCGGCCGACCAGGAGGGCTACAACTGGACCGGCAATGCCGGGTTGCGGGCCGACGAGGAGGGCAGTACCGAGGTCCCCGAGCCGAACGGCGCGTACATCACGGTCCTGGCCCCCGGCGTCGACGTGCCCGCCGGGGCCAGCGACGACAGGAAGTGGGTGTCGGGCAAAGAGGTGACCGGTACCGCGCCTGCCACCTCGATCGTGGCCGGCGCACTCGCGCTGGTGAAGGCGGAGTACCCGAGCGCCACCGGGAATCAACTGATCCAGCACCTCATCCACGAGACGGGCGGCGACGAATTCGTGTTCCAACCGACCAGCGGCTTCGGCATTGTCTCGGTGACCAAGATGCTGGCCAAGGACCCGACCGGCTGGCCCGACATCAACCCGCTGATCGACACCCCTGAGGACATCATGGCCGTCTACCCGCCGGAGATCTACGGCAAGTACGCGGGTGCCACCGAGGTCCCGAGGCCGGAGGGGACCGCCTCGACGGACGACGCAGAGAAGTCTGCTGCCGACGAGAACGACTCCGTGGCCCAGTGGCCGTTGGTGGTCGGGGTCGGGGTGCTCGTCCTCGCTCTTATGGGTGGCCTGGTGTTCTGGTTGACGCGCCGCCGCCGCGCCTCGGACGACTCTGTCCAGGAGTGACGGTCCGGGAGTGACGGTCCGGGAGTGACGGTCCAGGAGTGACGGTCCAGGGGTGACGGTCCAGGGGTGACCTCAGGTCAGCGCGACCGGGTCAGGCGGATGCCCGACGCGTGAGCTCTCTGCCAAGAGGATCCCGACGACCACGGTGATGCAGCCGGCGACGGCGACCGCACCGAGGGCCTCCTGGTGCCACGCCCAGCCGAGGGCCGCTGCGCCGACGGGCTCGAGCATCGCGATCGCGGTCACGGCGGTCGCGGGGATGAAGCGCAGAGCGGCGAGCTCGACGCCGAACGGCACCAGCGTGCCCAGGAGGATGATCGAGGCCACAGGCATCCAGAGCGGCAGGGACAGGTGGTCGAGGTTGCCCTGCAGGGACACCCGCTGTCCGAGGGCGGCGTCGATCTGCCAGGAGGGCTGGACGAGGTTCATCGCCACCGCAGCCACGCCGAAGGACCACAGCATCGTGCCGACCGAGCTCATCGAATGCTGGATCCGTTCACCCAGGAGGAAGTAGCCGGCGAACGCGACGGCGGCGCCCAGTCCGGCGAGCACCCCGAAGGTGTCGAAGGCTGCTCCCTTCCAGGCCTCGGTCGCGGCGGCGAGCCCGATGATCGCCAGGCCCAGACCCCACCACAAACGGGCGGTGACCTTGTTGCCCTGCACGAACTTCGCCCACAGGGCGACCAGGAAGGGTGCCTGGAACTCCAACAGCAACGCCAGGCCGATGGTGAGGCGGTCGATCGCCACGAAGTAGAGGAACTGAAGCGCCGCCACGCCGACCAACCCGAGCCCGAGCACCAGCCAGAGCTCCCGGCCCCGCGGGACACGCAACGCGCTGCGCCGAGCATCGGGCCGGAAGAGGGCCACCACCACGAGCAGGACCACGAAGGTGCCGGTGACGCGGATCGAGGTGAGTTCGAGGGAGCTGATCCCGGCGCGCAGGGCGACCCGGGAGACTCCGGAGTTGAGGATGAAGAGGGTGGCGCCCAAGGTGACCAGACCCACGCCCACCCCGCGGTTCGTGGACACGCACGCATTGTCCCGCAGGTAGGTTCTCCCGCGTGGACGTGGGGATGCTCAGCGGCGGTGGGGTGACGACGATGCTGGCCGGAGTCGCCCTGGCCGGGGTCGTCGCTGGGCTCCTGGGAGCGCTGTTGCGCCGCAGCCTCCCCTTCGTCTCGGCCTGGGCCATCGCCGGCTTCGTCTTCGCGGTGGCCTGCATCGGCGTGCTGACCCTGACCCCGGCGTACGAGGTCCCGTCGGTGGTCCTGGCGGAGGACAGGCCCACGTCGTGCTCGCTGGACTACGGCGGTCCCTCGCCCGACGGCTTCTGGATCGTCGGTGGCGGACAACGACTGCTCAACATGGTCGTCTTCGCGCCGGCCGGGGCGTTGTTGGTCCTGGCCGTCGGACGGTGGCGGGTCGGAAGGGTGTTGGCGCCGCTGGGCCTGCTCGGCCTCTTCGGCTACTCGGTGGCGATCGAGTGGGCGCAGCTCGAGGTGGCGCGGATCGATCGGGCGTGCGACATCACCGACATGGTCGACAACGCGCTCGGTGCCCTGGTCGGATTCGGAGTCGGTCTGGTGCTGCTGGTCGTCCTGCGGCCGTGGCGGGGCGCGGGCCGCCGAGGGGTCGACCGGACTGCCTGACGGTTCATTGAAAATTGGACCAACCCGGCCTAGGGTGGCTGCATGAGCGATGACCTGACGCCGAAGTACACCGAGAAGGGCAAGTCCTTCGAGCGCGACATGGACTACATCCCCGACCGCATCCTGGCCGGTGCTGCGCCCGCGGACCCGCTCGAGTCGACGTACGGCGCCCGCAGCGACGTGCCCGTGTGGCCGGTGGAGCCCGGTCGCTACCGTCTCGTCGCCGCGCCCGCCTGCCCGTGGGCCAACCGCACCCTGATCGTGCGCCGCCTGCTCGGCCTCGAGGACGTGATCAGCGTCGGCAAGCCCGGGCCCACCCACGACAAGCGCTCGTGGACCTTCGACCGCGACCCCGGCGGAGTCGACCCGGTGCTCGGGATGGAGCGCCTCCAGGAGGCGTACCTCAACCGCTACCCGGACTACTCGAAGGGCATCACCGTGCCCGCGATGGTCGAGATCGACTCCAAGCAGGTCGTCACCAACGACTTTCCATGGATCACCCACGACCTCTACTTCGAGTGGAAGGAGCACCACCGCGAGGGCGCTCCCGACCTGTGGCCGGCCGAGCTCCGCGAGGAGATGGAGACCGTGATGAAGCGGGTCTTCACCGAGGTCAACAACGGTGTCTACCGCTGCGGCTTCGCCGGATCGCAGGAGGCGTACGAGGCTGCGTACGACCGTCTCTGGGCGGCGATGGACTGGCTCGAGGAACGTCTGGCGACGCGTCGCTACCTGATGGGGGACGCGATCACGGAGGCCGACGTACGCCTCTTCACGACGCTGGCGCGCTTCGACGCGGTCTACCACGGCCACTTCAAGTGCAACCGCAACAAGCTGACCGAGATGCCGAACCTGTGGGGCTACGCCCGCGACCTCTTCCAGACCCCCGGCTTCGGGGAGACGATCGACTTCGAGCAGATCAAGGAGCACTACTACGTGGTGCACACCGACGTGAACCCGACCGGGATCGTGCCGAAGGGGCCCGAGCTGGACTCCTGGCTGACGCCGCACGGGCGCGAGGTGCTCTGAACCACCTCGTACGGTGGCGGTCGTCACTCCGCCCGCTCAGCGTGGAATCGCCGATCCGTGGCGACGGCGGGGCGCGACCTACAGTTGATCGGTGAGTGAGACCGCAGTGCGTCCCCCGGGACGTCCCGACCCCCAGCGTGGCCCCCGGACCAACCCCGGCAACTCCAGTCCGATCGCCTCCTCGCGACGGCGCTGGGCGGCGCTGGTCGTCCTGATGCTCCCGGTGCTGCTGATCTCGGTCGACAACACCGCGCTCTCCTTCGCCGTCCCCTCACTGGCCCGCGACCTGCAGCCCAGCGCCACGCAGTTGCTGTGGATCGTCGATGCGTACCCGTTGGTGCTCGCGGCGCTCCTGGTCGCCATGGGGTCGGTGGGTGACCGGATCGGTCGTCGCCGCCTCCTGCTGATCGGCGCCACCGGCTTCGCCGTGGTCTCCGCGGTCGCCGCCTTCGCCCCCAGCGCTGGGTGGTTGATCGCCGCCCGCGCCGCGCTCGGCTTCTTCGGCGCGATGCTGATGCCGGCGACGCTGTCGCTGCTGCGCAACATCTTCACCGAGGCCGACGAACGCCGGAAGGCGATCGCGATCTGGGCCTCAGGCTTCTCCGGCGGCGCGGCGCTCGGTCCGATCGTGGGCGGGTGGCTGCTCGAGCACTACGAGTGGGGCTCGATCTTCCTGATGGCGGTGCCGGTCCTGGTGCCGCTCCTGGTGCTCGGCCCGGTGCTGCTCCCGGAGTCGAAGGACCCCGAGCCCGGGCCGGTCGACCCGGTCGGAATCGCCCTTGCCGTCCTCGGTCTCGGTGGGATCGTCTTCGCGATCAAGGCCGCCGGCGGTGGGGACCCGGCCCTCGTGGTGCTGGCCGCCGCCGTGGTCGGGATCGCGTCGGGGGTGGGCTTCGTGCGCCGGATGCTGCGCCTCGACCAACCGATGCTCGACGTCCGCCTCTTCAGCAACCGGGTCTTCTCCGGTGCTCTGGCCACCAACCTGGTCGCGGTCTTCGCCTTCGTCGGCTTCATCTACTTCCTCAGCCAGCACCTGCAACTGGTCGCCGGTCACTCGCCGATGGTCGCCGGCTGGCTGATGGTGCCCGGCCTGGTCACCACGGTCATCTTCGGACTGATCGCCGTGCCCCTGGTGCACCGGATGACGCCGGCCAACGTGGTGGTGGTCGGGCTGTTGCTCAACACCTTGGGCTACGCGATGGTCGCGCTCTTCGGCGCGGACGGCGCCCTGCTCGCCCTGCTGGGTGGTTTCGTGGTGCTCTCCGCCGGGGTCGGTCTCTCCCAGACCATCTCCAACGACCTGGCGCTCAGTGCGGTGCCACCGGAGAAGGCCGGGCCGGCGGCTGCGGCCTCGGAGTCGGCGTACGAGGTCGGCGCGGTGCTCGGCGTGGCCGTGCTCGGCTCGCTGCTCAACGTCGCCTTCCGCACCGGCGTACAACTGCCGACGGGCCTTGACCCCACGCAGGCGGCGCTGGCCGGCGAGACGTTGGCCGGTGCGGTCGAGGTGTCTGAAGGTCTGCCCGCCGCGCTCGGCGAGGCCCTGTTGCTCTCCGCCTCCCAGGCCTTCGACCACGGGGTGGTGCTGACCGCCGGGTTGGGGGCGGTGCTCACCGCGGTGATGGCACTGGTGGCACGCCGGGCCCTGCGGGCACCGGACCCGCTCGACTGACGACCACCATGTCGGAAGCTCGCCCCGGATTCGGCCCCGGAGGCCTCGAATGACGGCGAACCTCCGACGTGGTGGCTGTCGGTCCGTTCACCAGTCGGTGCGGTGGCACTCGTGGTCGGCTCCCTCGACCTGCAGGGTTGCGTGCTCGACGTGGAACCGCTCGCGCAGCACCCCGGCAGCGGCGGCGAGCACCTCGTCGGTCCGTCCCTGGGTCGCCACGAGGTGGGCGGTGGCGACGTTCATCCCCGACGTCAGGCACCACACGTGCAGGTCGTGCACCTGCGTGACGCCCGGCACCGCGCTCAGCGCGGCCTCGACCTCGGCCGGGACGATGCCGGCGGGCGCGTGCTGGCCCAGCACGGTGACCACCTCGCGGCCCAGGAAGAAGGCCCGGACCAGGACGAAGAGCGCGATCGCCAGCGCCACGCCCGTGTCCCAGAGTGAGTTGCCGGTCCACAGGACCAGCGCCCCGGCGGCGATCACGCCGACCGAACCGATGGTGTCGGCGAGCACCTCGAGGTAGGCGCCCTTGATGTTGATCGACTCGCTCGCGCCACCCTTGAGCAACGCCAGCGCGACCAGGTTGGCGAGCAGGCCGAGCGCGCCGACGACCATCATCGGGATGCTGGCCACCTCGACGTCGTCACCGATGCGCTGCCGTGCCTCGTTGAGGATGAAGACCGCGACGCCCACCATCAGCAGGGCCGTGAAGCCCGCCGCGAAGACCTCCGCGCGGTAGGAACCGAACGTACGCAGGCCGGTGCGATCAGGGCGGGTGGCGACCCGGGTGGCGGCCAGTGCGGCGCTCAGGGCGAGCACGTCGGCGGCCATGTGACCGGCGTCCGAGAGCAGTGCCAATGACTGCGCCAGAAAACCCGCGACGAGCTCGACCACGAAGAAGGTGGCGATGACCGCCAGTGCCAGGGACAGACGCCAGCGGTGTCGGGCGCCGGCGTGGGCGCCGATGCCGTGTCCGTGTCCGTGTCCGCTCCCGTTCCCGCTCCCGCTCCCGGAAGCCCCGGGCTGTGGTGTCGTGGTCATGGGGACAGGGTAGGTTCTACCTGAGATGTGTCCTGGGTCACACCCATTCCCGGATGCGTCCACTGACGTCATGGCGGACCGGCGACCCCGGGCTCCGCGACTGCGAAGGGAGCGCCCCGATGAACGAACTCGTCCAGCTGCTGACCCCCGAGGGGGAGCGGGTCCACCCCCCGGACCACGACCAGGACTTCGACGCCGAGACGCTGCGCGGGTTCTACCGCGACATGGTCCTCGTACGCCGCATCGACACCGAGGCGACCGCGTTGCAGCGGCACGGCGAGCTCGGGTTGTGGGCGCAGCTGCTGGGCCAGGAGGCCGCCCAGATCGGGGCGGGGCGGGCGCTGCGGGCCCAGGACCACGTCTTCCCGACCTACCGCGAGCACGGCGTCGCGTACACGCGCGGCATCGACCCGCTCGACCTGCTCGGCCTCTTCCGCGGGGTCGACCACGGCGGGTGGGATCCGGCCCAGAAGCACTTCGGGCACTACACGATCGTGATCGGCGCACAGACCCTGCACGCGGTCGGTTATGCGATGGGCATGCAGCGCGACGGAGTCATCGGTACCGGCGACCCCGACCGCGACGCAGCCGTGGTGGCCCACTTCGGCGACGGCGCCTCGAGCCAGGGCGACGTCAACGAGGCATTCATCTTCGCTGCGTCCTACAACGCACCCGTCGTCTTCTTCTGCCAGAACAACCAGTGGGCGATCTCCGAGCCGATCGAGCGTCAGTCCCGGATCCCGCTCTACCAGCGTGCGCGTGGCTTCGGCTTCCCCGGCGTGCGGGTCGACGGCAACGACGTGCTCGCCACGTACGCAGTCACCCAGGCCGCGCTGCAACGCGCACGCGACGGTGAGGGGCCCACCCTGGTGGAGGCGTACACGTACCGGATGGGGGCCCACACCACCACCGACGACCCCACCCGCTACCGGCTCAACGCCGACCTCGAGCACTGGAAGCTCAAGGACCCGATCGCTCGGCTGGAGGTCTACCTGCGCCGCCACGGACTGGTCGACGACGCCTTCCTGGCCGACCTGAAGAGCGAGGCCGACGCGTTGGGCCACCACCTGCGCGAGGGGTGCAAGGCGATGCCCGACCCGCCGCCCACCGCCATCTTCGACCACGTCTACGCCGAGGAGACCGAGGAGTTGCGCGCCCAGCGCGAGGGTTTCGTCGCCTACCGGGAGACGTTCGAGGCGCACCACCCCCAGGAGGTCGCGCGATGAGCGCCGCCGGCACCGAGACCACCCAGCGCATCACTCTCGCGAGGGGCCTCAACGCCGGCCTGCGCCGCGCGATGGAGGACGACGACAAGGTCCTGGTGATGGGCGAGGACGTCGGCAAGCTCGGCGGCGTCTTCCGGATCACCGACGGGCTGCAGAAGGACTTCGGCGAGGACCGCGTCATCGACTCCCCGCTCGCCGAGGCCGGCATCGTGGGCACGGCAGTCGGCCTGGCGCTGCGCGGCTACCGGCCCGTGGTGGAGATCCAGTTCGACGGCTTCGTCTACCCCGCCTACGACCAGATCGTCTGCCAGGTCGCCAAGATGCACTACCGCTCGCGCGGCCGCTCGAAGATGCCGATGGTGATCCGGATCCCCTTCGGTGGCGGCATCGGTGCCGTCGAGCACCACTCCGAGTCTCCCGAGGCGCAGTTCGCGCACACGCCGGGCCTCAAGGTCGTGGCCTGCTCCAACCCGGTCGACGGCTACTGGATGATCCAGCAGGCGATCGCCTGCGACGACCCGGTGATCTTCCTCGAGCCGAAGCGGCAGTACCACGCCGACAAGGCTGACCTCGACGTCGACGTCGACGCCACTCCCGATCCGCTCTTCGCGAGTCGGGTCGTACGCCGCGGCGACGACGTCACCGTGCTCGCGTACGGCCCCCAGGTGAAGATCGCGCTCGCCGCCGCCGAGGCCGCCGCGGCGGAGGGACAGTCGCTGGAGGTCATCGACCTGCGCACCCTCTCGCCGCTCGACATGGGCCCCGTCCTCGCCTCCGTACGCCGCACCGGACGCGCCGTCGTCACCCACGAGGCGCACGTCAACCTCGGGATGGGCGCGGAGATCGCGGCCCGGATCACCGAGGAGTGCTTCTACTCGTTGGAGGCGCCGGTGCTGCGCGTCGGCGGCTACGACACCCCCTACCCCGCGTCACGCAACGAGGAGGAGTTCCTGCCCGACCTCGACCGGGTGCTGGACGCGGTCGACCGGAGCCTGGACTTCTGAAGGAGACGAGATGGCTGACTTCCTGCTGCCCGACGTGGGTGAGGGGCTGACCGAGGCCGAGATCGTGACCTGGCGGGTCGCGGTGGGCGACGTGGTCGAGATCAACGACGTGCTGGTGGACATCGAGACCGCGAAGTCGATCGTGGAGTTGCCCTCGCCGTACGCCGGTGAGGTCACGGCGTTGCTGGTGGCCGAGGGCGACATGGTCCCGGTGGGTGAGCCGATCATCTCGATCGGCGAGCCGGTCGCAGGTGACCTCGAGATCGACCTCTCCAACCCGGCGGCGAGCGGACGTACGGAGGGCGAGAGCCTCGTGGGTCGCAACAAGGCCGAGCGTGGGCCGCAGCGGCGTCCGCGGCGGGGTGCGGCCTCACCGTCGACGCTGGCCGGCGCCACCGCCCAGATGCAGCTCCAGGGCGCCTTCGCGCCCGGCGGTGCGCAGAGCCAGGAGGTGGTCAGCGCCGACGAACCGGCCGTACCTGCGCCCCCAGTCGCCGCAACGTCATCACCGCCGGCCGCTGGAGCGACCGCTCGTGATGACGTCTCGCGTCGCCCGGCGGTACGTCCCTTGGCGAAGCCGCCCGTACGGGCACTGGCCCGCGAGCTGGGGGTGGACCTGTCGTCGGTGACACCGAGCGGTGCGGGTGGTGTGGTGACCCGCGACGACGTGCTCGCCGCATCCGGTGCCTCCGCCGACACCGCCCCCTCCGCAACGTCATCAGGATCCGCACCCAGGACGACCGCTCGTGATGACGTCCCGACGCATCGTCGTGCAACGTCATCACCTCCGGTCGCCGGGGCGACCGCTCGTGATGACGTCCGGGAGGGTGGTGACCCGCGCGAGCGCCGCGAACCCGTCAAGGGCGTACGCAAGCTGATGGCGCAGGCGATGAGCGACTCGGCCTTCACCGCGCCACACGTCACCGAGTGGGTCACCGTGGACGTCTCTCGCAGCCTGCGGTACGTCGAGCGTCTGCGCCAACGACCCGAGTACGCGGGGGTCAAGGTCACCGCGCTGCTCCTGCTCGCGCGGGCATGCATGTTGGCGATGAAGCGGACGCCGGAGATCAACTCGACCTTCGACGCAGGCGCCGGTGAGCACGGCGAGATCGTCTTCAAGGACTACGTCAACCTGGGGATCGCGGCGGCGACGCCGCGTGGCCTGGTCGTGCCGAACGTCAAGGAGGCCCACACGATGCGGATGCTCGACCTGGCCCGCGCGCTGGGCGAGCTCACCGCGACGGCGCGCGACGGACGTACGCAACCCGCCGCCATGGCCGGCGGCACCTTCACGATCACCAACATCGGCGTCTTCGGGATCGATGCGGGCACGCCGATCATCAACCCCGGCGAGTCCGCGATCCTGGCCTTCGGGGCGATCTCACGGCGACCATGGGTCGATGAGGAGTCCGGCGAGATCGTGGCGCGCGACGTGACCACGTTGGCGTTGTCCTTCGACCACCGCCATGTCGACGGGGCGGCCGGCTCCCGATTCCTGGCCGACGTCGCCTCGATCATGCGCGATCCGGCCAACGCGTTGCAGTTCTGATCTGACAACTCTGTCAACGGGGAGGGTTTCAGGCATCAGGTGCCTGAAATCCTCCCCGTAGTCATGCCGACACTGCTGCCGTCGTCTGGCAGGCTGTCCTGGTGCCCGAACGCGAGATCACCACGCCTGTCGACCTGTGCGGTCCTGACGGCAGGCTGAACCCCGACGCCGTCGGCTGGACCCGTACGCCCCTGCACCGCACGCACCTGAGTGGCTGGGGGCGCGCGAAGCGCTGGGAGTACTGGGGCGTCGTGACGCCCACCCACATCATCGGCGTCGTGATCTCCTCCCTCGACTACGCGGGCGTCCCCAGCCTGTACGTCCTCGAGCGCGCCACCGGCCGTGAGTGGGCCGAGGACGCGGTGGTCCCCCTGGCACGCGGCGTGGTCCTGCCCGACGTCGCCGGCCGCGGCCGGGCGCGCACCTCCGGGGGCGGCGTACGCATCAACATCGAGCAGGAGCCCGCCCGCACCACGATCTCCGCGGTCGCCGGGGGCATCGCGCTCGACCTGGACATCCCCACCGAGCCTGAGCGCGAGGCGCTCGGTGTCGTCGTGCCGTGGAGCGCGACCCGCTTCCAGTACACCGTCAAGGACGTGGCCCGCGCCGTCACCGGCACCCTGGCGCTGGACGGGGAGACGTACGAGATCGGCCAGGGCTCCTTCGCGGTGCTCGACCACGGGCGCGGCAAGTGGCCCTACTCGATGACCTGGAACTGGGCAGCGGCCTCCAACCCCGAACGTACGTTGGGTCTGCAGGTCGGCGGCCAGTGGACCGACGGCACGGGGTCGACCGAGAACGCCCTGGTCATCGACGGACGCCTGCACAAGATCAGCGACGACCTCGAGTGGATCTACGACCGCACCGACTGGCTCAAGCCCTGGCGGATCTCCGGCTCCCGGCTCGATGCGACCTTCGTGCCCTTCCATGAACGCGTCGCGCGGACCAACCTGCTGGTGCTGGCCGGCGAGACGCACCAGTGCTTCGGCCACTTCTCCGGATGGGCGACGACCGACGACGGCACCAGGGTCTCGCTCGACGGCCTCGTCGGGTGGGCCGAGGAGGCGCACAACCGATGGTGACCCCAGAGATGAGTGCCCCTGAGATGAGTGCCCAGAGATGAGTACCCAGCGCGAGATCCTGCACCGCGAGCCGGCCTGGGGCGAGCACGCCGACTCCGTGGTCGCGACCGCCGTCACGCTCGCCGACGGCAGCGCCGCGACCGAACAGCTGTGGGGTCGCCAGGTCGCCGAGGACCTCTACGAACTCTGCTGCATCCCGTTCTACGCGTTCGACCTGGCGATGGGCGACGTCGTCGAGGTCGACGCCAACCACCGCATCACCCGAGTCGTACGCCCCTCGGGCCGGTACGTCTTCCGGGTGCACCTCGGGACCTCCGCCCACGCCCTGGCCGACACCATCGACGCCCTCGAGGCCGCCGGCGGTCTGCTCGAGTGGTCCGGGATGAGCATGATGGCGGTGGATGCGCGCGACGCCACCCACGCCAACGAGATCGCGGAGTTCCTCGGCGAGCGCCGCGACGCCGGGCACCTGACGTACGACGTGGGTCGCAGCTGACCTGCAGGCCGCGCGGCGGTGTCCGCCGACGGTTGTGTCGCACGGTTGCGGTGGACTCCACCTGACAGACTGCCTCCATGTCTGACCCGAAGCATCACGACGAAGACGCCGGGCCCACCCGGCCAGAGCGCACCAGCACGCCCTCCGACGCCGGCCCGGGCACGTCGGGCACGCCCGGCGTCAGGTCAGGGGCGGCCACACCGGCCGAGGGGGTGACCTCGGTCCTGGTGGGCCCTCCGGTCGACCCGGACGGCGCCCGCAAGGAGAAGGTGATCGGCAACGGCATCTCGTGGTTGGCCACCTGGAGCGCCCGATGGATCCTGATCGCGATCGCGCTGGTCATCCTCGGTGAGGTGATCGGCACCGCCTGGGGCATCCTGATGCCGATCGCACTGGCGTTGCTGGTCACGGCGGTGCTGGCCCCGGTCGCCGGCTTCTTCGAACGCCGCCTGAAGGCCCCGCCGGCGTTCGCCGCGGCCCTCACGCTGATCGGTGGAGTCGCCCTGATCATCGGAGCCGGCTACCTGATGGCGCCCTCCGTGGCGGGTCAGAGCACCGACATCGCCAACGACGCGGTCCGTGGCATCGACCGGGTGCAGGAGTGGGTCAACGACTCGGACCTCTTCAACAAGGACCAGATCGATGAGTTCCTGGCCGCCGCGCAGGACCGCTTGACCGACTCCGCGTCCGTGATCGCCGGCGGCGTGATCAGCGGCGTGGGTGCCCTCACCTCGGCGCTGGTCAACATCGTCGTGATCATCTTCCTGGTCTTCTTCTTCCTCAAGGACGGCCGCAAGTTCCTCCCGTGGATGCGCGAGGTCAGCGGTCCCCGGGCCGGCGCCCACCTGGTCGAGGTGCTGAGTCGCGCCTGGCAGACCCTGGGCGGCTTCATCCGCACGCAGGCGTTGGTCAGCGGCATCGACGCCGTGCTGATCGGCATCGGGCTGCTCGTGATCGGGGTGCCCCTGGCGATCCCGCTCGCGGTGCTGACCTTCTTCGGAGGCTTCATCCCGATCGTCGGGGCGATCGCCGCCGGTGCGATCGCGGTCCTGGTCGCCCTGGTCTCCAACGGTTTCACGGGCGCGCTGTGGGTGCTGCTCCTGATCGTCGTCGTGCAGCAGGTCGAGGGCAACCTGCTCTCCCCGATCCTGCAGTCCAAGTCGATGAACCTGCATCCTGCCGTCGTGCTGCTGTCGGTCACCCTCGGTGCCGGTCTGTACGGGATCGCCGGCGCGTTCCTCGCGGTGCCGGTCGCTGCGGTGGGCGCGGTCATCTTCCGCTACCTGCGCGAGCAGACCGACCGGACCGTCGCGATGGGCGGCAAGCCTCCGCTGCCTCAGCACGAGACCGAGGACGAGGATGCGCCGTACAACCCGCTCGCCGGGATGGGAACGAAGGTCGGCGAGAAGGTTGGTTCGGTCGTCACCAAGGTCAAGGCGCGGCGGGAGCGCAAGCAGACCAAGAGCTGACGTACGCCGCTCACGTCGCCCGGTGGATCTCCCGCGCGCTGATCCCGGACGTCTGCAGTCACCGGCTGGCTGCGGACGTCCGGGATCATTCTTTGGGGAGGGTTTCAGGCGCCAGGTGACCGAAACCCTCCCCACAACGTGAGGTCGTCGGGGCGATCGATGCCGCCGGGGGCAGCCGATGAGGCCGCAGCAGCCCACATCAGGCGTGGCGGTCGGCCCGTGATCGTGGCGTGCCCGGCCCGCTGAGCAGCAGGGCGTGGATCTCCTGCTCGAGCACGGCCCCCACCCGCCGACAGAACTCCTCCGGCTCGTCAGCGGCATCGGGATGCTCGACGACGATCCGGTCGACGGTGCCGTCGGCCAGCAGGTCGAGCGAACGTACGCCCTGGGCGCGGGCCATGTCGGCCGCGTGGTCCAGGGAGCGGTGCACGATCGCGCTCGCACCCTCCGGTGGCAGCGGGGAGAGCCAGGCGTGCTGGGCGGCGATCACCCGGTCGGCCGGCAGCAGGGCCAACGCCCCGCCCCCGGTGCCCTCGCCGAGGAGCAGGCAGACGGTCGGGGCGTCGAGGGTGACCAGGTCGGCCAGCGAGCGGGCGATCTCGCCGGCCAGCCCGCCGTTCTCCGCGTCGGCGCTGAGTGCGGCCCCCCGGGTGTCGATCACGGTCACCAGCGGCAGACCGAGCTCGGAGGCCAGGTGCATGCCGCGGCGCGCCTCGCGCAGCGCGCCGGGCCCCATCGGGTGGGCCTCGGTCTGGCCGCGGCGATCCTGGCCGAGGAAGACGCACGGGGCGTCACCGAAACGGGCCAGGGCGATCAGCAGACCGGGGTCGGCCTCGCCCTGTCCGGTCCCCTGGAGGGGGACGACGTCGCTGGCCGCGTACCTGAGCAACCGACGTACGCCGGGTCGTTCAGGGCGCCGGGAGATGGTGATCGACTCCCACGCGTCGACGTCGGGCAGGGCACCGGCATCGGTGACGGCGTCGTTCTCCGCGGTGCCCACGGGCGTACGCGGATAGAGGGAGCGGTCGAGGATCTCCAGGGCCCGGTGCACCACGTGCCCGATCTGCGGCGGCGGCACGACCGCGTCGATGATGCCGTGCGCGAAGAGGTTCTCCGAGGTCTGCACGCCCTCGGGGAACGGCTTGCCGTAGAGCGCCTCGTAGACCCGCGGGCCGAGGAAGCCGACCAGGGCGTGCGGCTCGGCGACCGTGATGTGGCCGAGCGAGCCCCACGACGCCATCACTCCGCCGGTGGTGGGGTGGCGCAGGTAGACGAAGTAGGGCAGACCGACGGCCTTGTGCGCAGCGATCGCCTCCGAGATCCGGACCATCTGGACGAAGGCGGCCGTGCCCTCCTGCATCCGGGTGCCGCCGCTGACCGGCGACCCGAGCAGCGGAAGCCCCTCGGCCGTGGCCCGGCGGATGGAGGCGACGAGGCGTTCTGAGGAGGCGATGCCGAGCGAACCGGCCAGGAAGGCGAACTCGCTGGCCAAGATCGCGACCCGGCGCCCCTGGAGCGTGCCCTCGCCGGTGATCACGGACTCGTCGACGCCTGACTTCTCGGCCGCGGCGACGAGTTGCTCGGCGTACGTCCCGGTGGCGTTGCTGTGGTCGGGTGGGGTGTCCCAGGAGGTCCAGGAACCCTCGTCCAGGACCAGGTCGATCAGCTCACGGGCCGAGAGGCGGGTCGTCATGGCCCAAGGGTAGGGGTGCGCCACCTCGGCCCCGTAGCCTCGCCCTGTGATCCTGCGAAACGCCCGACCCGTCCCCCTGGGCACCCTCGGCCCGGACGGTGACGGGGCGGTCTCCACCGAGCCCGTCGACGTACGACTGGACCACGTGGGTGCCCCCGACGAGGTCGTCGACGCCGACGGCGCCTGGGTGATCCCCGGGCTCTGGGACCAGCACGTCCACCTCGCCCAGTGGTCGCTCGCGGGAGGCCGTTTCGACCTGGCCGGCGTGACCTCGGTGGGTGAGGTCGTGGAGCGTCTCGAGGCCCGGATGGCACAGTTTCCCGGGGCGCCCGTGATCGGGTGGGGGCACCGTCCCAGCGGGTGGTCCCAGGCTCCCACCACCGCTGACCTGGACGCGGTCAGCGAGCACATCCCGATCGTGCTGATCGCCGGCGACGCCCACCACGGGTGGCTCAACAGCGCGGCGCTCGGGGCGCTCGGTTTGCTGTGGCGCGAGGGTGTGGTCAGCGAGGACGAGTGGTTCGCGACGTACGCCCGGCTCGGCGACGCCTTCGGCTCCGAGGAGCCGACCGCCCAGGGTTATCGCAGCGCCATGGAGGCCGCGGCCGCGATCGGGGTCACCGGGTTGGTCGACTTCGAGTTCTCCGTCGGTCCGGCGCAGTGGCTGGACCTGTGGGAGGGCGGCGCGGACCTGCTGCGGATCCGGACCGCCACCTACGCCGACGGGCTGGAGGCCGTCATCAACCGCGACCTGCGCACCGGCCAGACGATCGGTGGGCACCGGCGGCTCACGATGGGGGCGCTGAAGATCATCAGCGACGGCTCGCTCAACACCGCGACCGCCTGGTGCTGCGAGCCGTACGCCCCCGGGGCGGTGCTGCCCTTCGGCGAGCCCAACCAGACGCCCGAGGAGTTGGCGGACCTGCTCACCCGCGCACATGCGTACGGGCTCGAGGCGGCGGTGCACGCGATCGGCGACCGGGCGGTCGAGGTGGCCCTGGACGTCTTCGCGGCCACCGGCGCCCGCGGGTCGATCGAGCACGCCCAACTCGTACGCCCCGACGACGTGCGTCGCATCGCCGAGCTGGGGCTGCGGGCCAGCGTCCAGCCTGCGCACCTGCTCGACGACCGTGACCCGATCGAGCACCTCTGGCCGGGCCGCAGCGAGCGCTGCTTCCCGCTGCGCTGGATGCTCGACGCCGGGGTCGACCTGGCGCTGGGGTCGGACGCTCCTGTCTCCCCGCTCGACCCGTGGCTGGCGATGGCCGCCGCCGTGCACCGCAGCGCCGACGAACGTGACAGCTGGCACCCCGAGCAGTCCCTGACCGCGCGCGAGGCGCTGGCCGCCTCCGTCGACGGTGCCCCGACCTTCGGATCAGAAAACAACGGTGACTTCGTGCTCCTCGACGCCGACCCGCTCGCGGGCGGGGGCAGTGGGTCCGAGGCTGCGGCCCACCTGTTGACAATGAAGGACCGGGTGCTGGCGACCTACGTCGACGGCGTCGAGGTCTGGGCCAGGCCGGGGTCCCCGGGATAACCCAGCGCGACCGTGGCCCGCGCCACGAAGTCCGGATCGTCGAGCAGGTCGCCGTACGCCTCACGCAGCTGGCCCATCCGGTAACGCACGGTCTGCGGATGCACGAAGAGTGCCTCCGCGATCGCCTCACGGCGGCCCTGGTGCAGGAGCCAGGCCCGCAGGGTGTCGGTGAGTTTCTCGCGCGAGCCGCCGGACGCGCCGACGAGCGGTGCGAGGACCTGGGCGCGCAGGTCCCGCAGGGCCTCGAGGTCGGCACCGACCACCAGCTCGCCCAGCCTGGCTTCGGTGTCGACGATCTCGCCGTCGGCCACGCCGGGCAGGACGAGCGCGCGACGGGCCCGCAGGTAGGAGGAACGGACCTCGGTCCACGCCCGCTCGGGGCCGACGACGGCGCGGTGCCCGGCGACCGAGCGGAGCAGGACCGCGCGGTGGGCGTCGGGGACCAGGACCACCACCCGCTGGCTGGCGCTCAGCGGGTCGTCGAGGCGCAACGCCCGCTGTGAGACCACGCCCAGCAGCGCGGCCCCCTGGGCCCCGGGCAGCAGGACGGCTGTGAGCGTCGCCGGAAGCTCCCATTCGGCCCGGGCGGCCGCCTCGACGATCACCTCGGGGGCGGCCCCGTCGATCAGGGCCCGGGCCAACCGTGCGAGCAGCCGTTGACGGGCGCGGCCCGACTCGTCGACCTCGTCGCGGTGGCCGGCGGCGCTGGAGTCGGAGAGCAGGTCCATGTAGGCGAAGACGAGCTCGGCGTACCTGGCGATCGTCGCCGCGTCGGTGCCGCCGGCGACGAGCACGTCGGCCATCTGGCGCCACGACGCCCGGCTGCCGACCCGGTACGCCGCGAGCAGTGCCTCCATGGTCCGTCCGGAGCGCGCCTCGCCGCGGCCCAGCTGGTAGGCGCCCTCCATCGACGGGGCGGCAGGTCGCCCCTGACTGTTGCCGCGCGACCCCATCTGGACGAAACCGCCCAGGGCCAACGCGACGGCGTTGCGGATGATCTCGCCCATCGGCCCGGCCAACGCGTTCGAGTAGGAGGGGACCTCCGCGATGATGGCGTCGACGGCCCCGTCGGCGACCTCGGGCAGTCGGGCGCGCAGGGTCTCCACCAACTCCGGCGACAGCCTCAGCTGTGGCTCAGGTCTGCCCTCGGCCATGGCTGCACCCCCTGTCGAGTCCTGTCGCGTGGAAGCACAACCTACCCGGCGATGAGGCGGCGGCCGGGCTCGTCACCCTCGCGCACGCTCCGGCGTACGAAGAGTGCGTGGGCGCCCGTCGTCGCAGCGGCGGCCCAGGCGCACAGGGCCCCCGTGCCGAGCAGGAGCGAGGTCACCGACGCCCCCGCGAGGGTGCCGGGGTGGGCGGCCTCGGCGGCGAGCATCGGCGGGGAGGTGACCAGCAGGGCGTGGGTGAGCGCCGACAGCGGGCCGGGGAGGAAGACACGCGCGGCCGACAGTGCCATCGGCAGGACGAGCCACCACACCGCGAGGGTGAGGCCGGCGACGACCGGGTGGCGGGTGGCCACCGCGACGGCCAGGCCCAGGACCCCGAGCAGGGCAGCGCTCAGGGCGCCACTGAGGGTCCCGACCAGCAACGCGCTGCCGGTGTGGGCCGCGTCATCGTTGAGGTTCATGGCGATGGCGCCGGCGACCAGTGCCACCGCGGCGACAGCGGCGCCGCAGACGACGGCCACCGCGCCGGCCTGGGCGGTGACGAGCCGACGTCTGTCCGGGACCAGCGCGAGCGTGGCAGCGAGCGTGCCGTTGCGGGCGTCACCACCGAAACGCACTGCGACGGCTAGCGCCAGTGCCAACCCGCTGACCAGTGCGGCGACCGCGGTGGGGGTGGCGATCAGCCACGCTCCGGGAGCCTCCGGTTGCGCCTGTCGTACGACGACGGTGCTGCCGAGGCCGCTGGCCAGGCCGAGCGCCGCAGCGACCACGAGCCCGGTGACGAGACCTCCCTGTCGCAGGAGTCGGCGCACCTCGGCCCGTGCGACTGACGAGGTGCTCTGGGCGGGTGGTCTCACGAGGCGTGCCGGGCGTTGAGTGCCGAGTCGCGGTCGGAATCGGGCCCGGAATCGAGCCCGGGATCGAGCCCGGAGTCGAGCGCTGCATCGAACGCGGGGTGCCACGAGCGCAGGTGGGAGAGGCCGGGGCCGTGGTCGAAGGCGATCCGTCCGACCTCGTGCGGAGCTGCGCCGTGCACGAGGATGCCCTCGTCCTCGTGCACCACGAAGTAGCCGCGCTCACGCAGCACGGCTGCGACGTCCTCGAGGTGTTCGGACTCCACGTACGTACGCTCCTCGCCGCCCGCGACGAAGGACTGCAGCGGCCCGGCGCGCACCACCCGCCCGCGGTCGAGGGTGACCACGTGGTCGGCGAGGGTGGCCACGTCGCGCAGTCGCGGAGCGGTCAGGACCACGGCGCTCCCGGCGCGTGCCGTGCGCCGGATGATCCGTCGCGTCCATTCCCGGTCCTCGCTCCCCAGGCCCTGCAACGGCTCGTCGAGCAGGACATGGCGTGGATCGCCGCTCAGGGCGACGGCGAGACCGACCCGGCGCCGGACCGCGAGCGACGCGTCCTTGATCCGGCGGTTTCGCGCCTGGTGCAGCCCGACCTCGGCGAGCAGGTCGTTGACCCGACCGCGCCCCAGCCCCTGCAGTGCGCAGACATGGGCCAGGTGACTGTCGATGCGCAGGTGTTCGGGGAGTTGGTCGCCCGCGCCCGCGGTGCCGATGACGGAGCCGGGACGTCGGGAGCGTGCGAAGTCCTCGCCGTCGACGAGCACGCGTCCGGAGTCGGCGACGACCAGCTGCGCGAGGATGCCCAACAGGGTGCTCCGGCCCGATCCGGCGGGACCCACGACGGCCGTGACCGCACCATCGGGGACGCTGAGGGTGACGTCGGCGAGTGCGGTGCAGGAGCCGTACGTCTTGGTCAGCGAGGTGATCGTCATCATCGGGTGGGACAGTAGTGATGATCGGCCTCAGTGTGGAGACGTCTCAGGCACCGGTATGACCCGGTTGGGGCAAGGCGCTGGGTGGTTAACGTGAGGGAAACATTAGGAATTGATCGCCAAGAACAGTTCTGGCCGGTAGGTTCACGTCTCGTGGTCAGGAATTCCCTGCCCGTCCCACGGCATGATGGACACATGAGTTCGACGCTGCAACGACCCGGCCGCATCCGCGACCGCGCCATCAGGTTGGTGGAGGCGGCGACCACCCCTCTGCTGCCCGCCGACTACCTGGACCTCTTCGCCCCGCTGCGCCCCGGCGCCGAGCTCCGGGGTCGCATCGTCGAGGTGCACCCCGAGACCGCTGACGCCGCCACGATCGTGATCAGGCCCGGCGCTGACTGGGCCGGCCACGTGCCTGGCCAGTACACCCGCGTCGGCATCGACGTCGACGGCGTACGCCACTTCCGCGCCTACTCACTGACCCACGGTCCGCGCAAGGACGGCAACATCTCGATCACCGTCAAGGCAGTCGCCGACGGCGTCGTGAGCCGCCACCTCGTGCACGATCGCCCCGTCGGTTCGATCGTGCACCTGGAGCAGGCCTCCGGCGAGTTCGTGCTTCCCGAGCGCGCTCCGGGTGAGACGACCAAGTTCCTGATGGTCACCGCCGGCTCCGGCGTCACCCCGGTGATCGGGATGCTGCGCAACCTGTTCCCGGTGGCCGACTCCGGCGTCGTACGCCTCGAGCGCAGCGCCGACTACGACATCGTCGTGGTGCACGTGGCGCCGAGCGAGCCGGACTCGATCTTCCTCGACGACCTCAAGGCCCTGGACGCGGCCGGGATGATCCGTCTCATCGCCCGCTACGACGACGTCCACGGGGTGCTCGACGTCAACGACATCAAGTCCCTGGTGCCTGACCTTGCCGAGCGTACGACCTTGGCCTGCGGGCCTTCCGGTCTGCTGGACGCGCTCAGTGAGCACCACGAGAAGCACGGGCTCGACCTCGTCGTCGAGCAGTTCCGCGTGGCCCGGGTCGAGCCCGGCGAGGGCGGCACCCTGCGCTTCGAGAAGCGTGACCGCGAGCTCGTCGTCGACGGCGCCACCACCATCCTGGACGCCGCTGAGGACGCAGGGTTGTTGATGCGCAGCGGTTGCCGCATGGGTCTGTGCCAGGGATGCCTGGTCCCGATGACCGAGGGCACCGTGCGCGACCTGCGCAACGGCCAGCTCACCACCGCCATCCCCGGCGAGTCCGGCACCGTCAAGGTGCAGACCTGCATCAACACCGCAGCCGGGCCCTGCCACTTCGATCATTGACCCCTACCTCGTACTGACCAGGCCCACAGGCCGCCCGTCCGACCACCAGCCATCCAGCTGAGGAGTTCCACATGACTGTCATCCAGAAGAAGAGCGACAACCCGATCGCCCACCTCTCCAAGCAGCAGATCGAGGAGTTGGGCAACGAGCTCGACGCGATCCGCCAGGAGATCATCGACAGCCGTGGCGCGAGCGACGCCGCCTACATCCGCAAGGTCATCAAGACCCAGCGCTACCTCGAGATGAGCTCGCGCGGCGTGCTCCTCTTCTCGGTCTTCCCGCCGGCCTGGGTGCTCGGCACCCTCGGCCTGAGCGTCTCCAAGATCCTGGAGAACATGGAGATCGGTCACAACATCCTCCACGGCCAGTGGGACTGGATGCGCGACCCGAAGATCCACTCGTCGACCTGGGAGTGGGACAACGTCACCCCGTCGGAGGCGTGGAAGCACAGCCACAACGAGGTCCACCACACGTTCACCAACATCGTGGGCAAGGACAACGACCTCGGCTACGGCATCATGCGTGTCGACGAGGACCAGAAGTGGCACCCGTTCTACATCGCGCAGCCGGCCTGGAACTTCATCAACGCCTGCTTCTTCCAGTACGGCATCGCTGCCTACGACCTCGAGCTGGGCAAGAACCTCACCCGCCCCAAGGACAAGCGCCCCGAGGACTTCGACGAGCAGGTCAAGGCCGTGCTCACCAAGATCCGCAAGCACATGACGCGTGACTACGTGATCCACCCGGTGCTCTCGATCCCGACGGGTTCCTTCCTGCCGACGATCGGCGCCAACCTGGTCGCCAACTGGGCCCGCAACATGTGGAGCCACTCGGTCATCATGTGCGGTCACTTCCCCGAGGGTGTCGAGACCTTCGAGAAGGAGATGCTCGACGACGACGAGACCCGTGGCGACTGGTACCTGCGCCAGATGCTCGGCTCGGCCAACATCTCCGGGTCCAAGGCCATGCACATCATGACCGGCAACCTGTCGCACCAGATCGAGCACCACCTCTTCCCCGACCTGCCGTCGAACCGTTACGCCGAGGCGGCCGTGAAGGTGAAGGAGCTCTTCGCCAAGTACGACCTCAACTACCACGAGGCCTCGCTGCCTGCGCAGGTCTACTCGGCCTGGCACAAGGTCGTGCGTCTGAGCCTTCCCAACGGTTGGTTGGAGACCACCACCATCAAGAACGCGCCCCAGCAGCTCGGCGTGCTCGCCAAGATGGTGACCGGCAACCGCCGTACGCGTCGTCTGCTGCAGCGACACCTCGACAGCAAGGCTGCCAAGGTCACGCGCACGGAGCGTGACGCGGTCGTCAAGGCCGCCTGACCTCGCGCCCAACACCCGACCGAAGCCCCCGGTGGATCACCGGGGGCTTCGGTGATTTCGCTCCTCGTCGACGGTCGCGGCCCTGTGAATTGCGCATGGTGCCTGACCCCTTGGCGGCGCTACGTTGATGGCGGGACCCGGCACTGAAGTGCCGGTAGGGAGTCAACGGGGGGCCGCGCATGCGTGCAGAAAACAAGAGACGACGGACCATCCCGGCTGTGCTGGCGGTCGTGGGGCTGGTAGCAGGGTCGCTGGCCGGCACGGGCGTCGCGGCGTCGGGCGCCGGCGGTGAGTCAGCGCGTACGACGGTGCTCGCCGCCCAGCCTGTCGCCGAGCCTGTCGTCGGGCCTGAGGCCGTCGGCACGGCCACGGCGCGGGGACAGTTGGAGGTCCCGGAGGGAATCTCGCCGACGACGGTGCGGGTGGAGGCTTTCAAGCAGCTGCCTGATTGCTGCGGCGGGTGGGCCGACATCTCCAGCGTCGGAACCGTCGAGGTCGGCGCAGACGGGACGTACGAGTTCGTCGGTCTCGAGGGTGGGTCGTACCACCTCTTGGTGACCGATGCGGCTCAGCGCCTCTACGCCAAGAGTTGGTCCGGTGGCGGCGAGATCGAGCGGTACATGTTCTCGCCCGCCTTCGTGGTGGCGGCCGAGGGGATCACCCAGGTCCCCACTGCGCTGATGGTGGTCGGGGGAGTGCTGGAGGGGACGGTGTCGAGCACCGTCGCCGGCATCTCGGTCGAAGGTGTCCGGGCGCAGGTGTACGAGGCCTACTGCGATCCTCGCGGGTGTTCCTTCGCGGCGAGTCGTACGGTCGAGGTCGATGCGGACGGGACCTACCGCTTCACCGGGTTGGTGGAACGCACCGAGGAGACGCCAGGTGGTCTCAACTACGGAGGTGGCGGTTATCGCCTCGGCTTCACTGATCCGCAGGCGCGTTTCGTCGACACTCCGTTCGGTGGGGGCCCACCCGGCACGGTGTCCAACATCGAGGTCGAGGTGATCGACGGTGAGACCTCGCGGGTCGCTGACCAGTCGCTCGAGCCTCGGGAGGGGGTCGAGCCCGGCCCCGCGCCCGAGCCCAGCCCCGACCCGGAGCCCAGCCCCGACCCGACCCCGGAGCCCAGTCCTGACCCAGGCCCCGCCTTGAAGCCGATCAAGGCGCTGCTGCCACCCGTGGCCCTCGGTTCACCCCGAGTCGGGAGGACCATGTGGGTGTTGCCCGGCTTCTGGAAGCCGTTCCTGGTCAAGACCGAGATCCAGTGGTTCACCAAGGACGGTGACGAGGTCGAGCCCGTGGCCAATGCGACGGGGTTCAGCCTCAGGCTGTCCAAGGCGCTTCTGGGCAAACAGGTACGCGCGGTCGTCACCGTGTCGCGCCCCGGCCACGCGAGCGCCACAGCCGCCACGAGCTGGTCCAGGAAGGTCACGAAGTAGCGAGCTGAGCACTTGACCACGTCCGGGTCCCGGGTGAGTTCATTGCCGGGAACTGTCTTGCCGGTCTAGGTTGCCAACACACGCCCGAATGGATGTTCGGGCTCCTGGGGGAGGAAGAATCGTGATGGTTCGAACACGTGCCGGGCACAGTCCGGTCAGAGCATGGTGGCTGGCACCCGTGCTGGCGATGCTGCTGGCAGTGGCGGGACTGTCGGGTGCCACGACAGCGACTGCGGATCCCGGCGAGTCAGGAGCCTTCGCCGGCACCGTGCTGCTCCCCGGCGGAGCTCCCGCGGGAGACGTCACCGTCGAGGTGATCGACGCGAACGCGTGGTACGGCCAGCCCACGACCAGGGTCACGACGGCGTCGGACGGGACGTACGAGGTCTCGGTGGCGCCCGGGTCCTACCTGCTCCGTTTCGTCGACGCGTCGGGTGACCACCTGTGGAGCCTGCACCAGGGCTCGGACGCGATCCCCGACGCGGCCTACCTGGCGTCCGCGACGTTGGTGGCGGCCGGCGAGACAGTGAGTGTCGACCACACCTTGATCCGTTCAGGGTCGCTGCGTGGCAAGATCACGCTCCCGGCAGGCGCTGACCCGACCGACATGGCGGTCACCGCCTACTACCCGCGACCTCCCATCGGCAATGCGCCGCGCACTCCGGCACAGTCGGGTCGGATTGCCGCGGACGGCACGTACGTGATCCCGCTGCGGGACGGTGACTACGTCCTGGAGTTCACGCATCCCGACGAACTGGTCGAGGGCACGAGTCTCTCTGTGCGGGTGACAGCTCCCGGCGTCACCACGATCGATGTGGCCCCGCGGCGCACCAACTCCATCTCGGGTGTGGTGCGTGTACCGGCCGCCAGCGCGGGTGAGACCGTACGCGTCCTGGCCACGACCCGCGAGCAGGACGGCTCATGGGGATGGGGAAAGTCCGTGGAGGTCAAGGCGGGCGAGCCCTACCTGCTCGCAGGGCTGCCGACCGGCACCTACTACGTGCAGTTCTACCCGGCCTCTGGGAGCTCGGCCCTCACGACGAGCTTCTGGCCCGGGGTGTCGTTCGTCGAGGAGGCGACCGAGGTCCCGGTGGCTGGTGGCACGGACCGTGCCGGTGTCGACGGTGAACTCGTCGTGGGCGGTGTGGTCACCGGCCGTGTCGATCCGTCGCTGGGGCTCTACCCCGGCTCCACCACGGTCGAGTTGTGGCGAGAGGTCACCAGTGACTCGGGCCCTGCCACCTGGAAGGGTCTCGGCACCAGTCATGTCACCGAGGATGACGGTTCATTCCGGATCCGTGGCGTCTCCGCCGGTCGTTACCGCCTCCAGGCCGAGGGTCTGCAGGGTGCTGACTGGGAGATCTTCCATCCGGGGGTTCGGACCGTGGAGGCCGCCAAGGACTTCGAGGTGACTCTCGGTCAGACGACGACCGGTGTGGACGTGACTGTGCCGCAGGCAGAGACCCCGGACCCCGAGCCCGTTCTCAAGGCCCTCAAGCGCCTCAAGGCGCCCAAGGTCACCGGCAGGCCCAAGGTGGGTCGGACGCTGAAGGTGTCGAAGGGCGTCTGGAAGCCGAAGTCGGTGAAGGTCAGGTACCAGTGGTTCGCCAAGAAGGGCAACAAGTCCTACAAGGTGAAGACGGGCAAGAAGTCGAAGTTGGCGCTGAAGAAGTCGACGCGCGGCAAGAAGTACCGCGTGGTCGTCACGGTGTCGAAGAAGGGTTACAAGACGGTGAAGTTCACGTCGAAGTGGTCCAGGAAGATCAAGAAGTAGGCACCTCTGCTCGGCTGTCGGCGCGACCGCCTACGCTTCCTCCACCGGTGTCAGCCGGAGCAGGAGGCGTAGGGGGATCGTCGTGGGGCCGAAGTTGCGAGCAAGCAGGACGTACGTGGCGTGGGCGCTGGCCCTCGTCGTTGCGCTGGGCGGGGCGCTCGCCGTGGCGCCGGCCTCTGCGGTCGATGATCCGGAGACCGGCCTGGGTTCGATCTCTGGTTCGGTCACCTGGCCGCGGGGCGAGCAGCCGGATCCGGTCGTCAAGCTCCACCGCTGGGCCGAATCCGATGGCGCCTTCCGCTGGACGCCGTTCGTCGACCTGTCGGTGTTGAGCGACGACGGCTCGTACGAGTTCCGTGACCTTCCCGCCGGCAGGTACCTCGTGGAGGCGGAGGACATGAAGAACGACCTCGCGCCCGCCTTCCACGGCGGTCCACTCATGCGTACGGCGACGGTGATCGCCCTGGCAGAGAGCGGGACCGTCACCGGGATCGGCATCGCGCTTGAGCCCGGGGGGTCCATCGCAGGGACGTTGACGGCGCCAGAGGACGCGGATGTCGTCTCCCTGAACGTCAACATCTTCGTGGGCGACAACGACGGCGCCGGGCCGGTCTGGCGCCAGGTGGGGAGGACCGCTGCTGAGTCCGACGGCCGCTACCAGGCACGGTCCCTCCGGGCGGGCACCTACCGGCTCGAGTTCGTGGACGACGCCGGCGCGGTCCAGAGCGAGTTCTACGACGACGCAGTGACCATCGAGCAGGCCAAGGACGTGGTCGTGCCCCGCGGCCGAGCGGTCTTCGACATCGACGCAACCCTGGAGAGCGGCGGCACCATCACGGGCCGTATCAGCGCCCCGGTCGCCAGCGACATGCTCGGCAAGGTGGAGGTGACCGTGTACGAGTTCGGCCGCGAGGGGAGCGACCAGTGGGAGCCGGTCAACTCGGGTCGGACGGACCCTGAGGGTCGCTACGAGATCTCAGGGCTCTCGGCAGGCACCTATCGGGTTGGTTTCAGGGACATCGAGAACGAGATCCTCCTCCCGGAGTTCTACAAGGACGCAGCAACCGTCGAGGGCGCGAAGGACGTCGTCCTGGGACACCGTGAGGTGGTGACCGTCGACGCCCTGCTCGGAGTCGGCGCGAGCCTGGAGGGCACCGTCTCCGCGCAGGAGTCGAAGCCGGTGAACGATCTCGAGGTGAGCGTCTATCGGCTCGACGGCTCAGGAGCTGCCGCGCGGTGGCGCAGAGTCGGTGAACCGGTCATCACTGCCGTCGGCGGGGGCTACAGGTTCGTGCAACTGCCCCCCGGCACCTACCGGGTGGGGTTCGAGGACCCCACGGGCGGACTCGCCCCGGAGTTCTGGGACGACGCCCCGACCGTGGCGACCGGGCGCGACGTCGTCGTCGCCTCCGGGGCAACGGTCAGGGGGATCGACGCGACTCTGAGCGTGGAAGGTCCTCCGGATCCTCCGAAGCCCACCCCGACTCCCACGCCTGTGCCTACGCCGACGGTCACGCCTGTGCCTACGCCGACGGTCACCCCGGTCCCGACCCCGACACTCACCGCGACGCCCACGCCCACCTCCACCCCAGTCCCCACCCCGACGCCCACGCCGACCCCGACCCCCACGCCGTCACCTGCCCCGAAGCCGGTGAAGACCCTCAAGCGGGTCAAGGCGCCGAAGGTTACGGGCACGGCCCGCGTCGGGAAGACGCTGAAGGTGTCGAAGGGCGTCTGGAAACCGAAGTCGGTGAAGGTGAAGTACCAGTGGTTCACCAAGTCCGGCAAGAAGCTCGTCAAGGTGAAGGCCGGGAAGAAGTCCAAGCTGAAGCTGAAGCGTTCGATGCGCAACAAGAAGTACCGAGTGGTCGTGACGGTGTCGAAGCCGGGCTACAAGACGGTGAAGTTCACGTCGAAGTGGTCGAGGAAGGTCAAGAAGTAGTTGGCCGAGGGAGCCGCGGCTCCGGCTGACTCGTCCGGGTCCAGTGCCCAGTGCCCAGGGCCCAGTGCCCAGTGCCCAGGGCCAGGACAAACGTGGAAGAGCCCCCGCCCGACCGGAAGGTCGGACGGGGGCTCTTCGCTTTGCTCAGCTTTGCTCAGCTTCGCGGAAGCGACAGCGGGAGGTCGATCTTGATGCGGTAGCCCGACACCAACTTGGCGCCCCGCACAGCTTCCTTGGCCGCATGGCGAGCCATGGCCTTGTCGGACTGCGCCTGTCCCTTGACGATCATCCGGTCCATGTCGTGGATGAGGTCACCGTAGAACTTCACCCACGCGCGCTCCTCGGCCGTCGTCTGGCGTTGGGCGGCGACCCACTCCTGCCACGAGGTCCGTGCCTCCTTGAGACCAGCCGTACGGCGCGCGGCGATCTTCTTGAACTTCGCCTTGCGGACCTTCGCAGCCTTGGCCTTCGTGACCTTCTTGGTCTTCACCGTGCGGTCGCCGTACATCTGCCAACGTACGACCAGCGAGGTGGTCTCCATGCGGTACTTCTGGCCCTTGAGGGTCTGCAACTCCTGGGGCAGGCCGTCGAGGTCCGCCGCAGTCATCACCCCGTCGTCAACCAGGTCGATCACTGATGCGCTGGTGGTCCGGGGCGCCTTGCGGCCCCAGCGGGCGAAGCTGTTCGAGTCGCCCCAGAAGTCATCCATGCTCAGCTGGTGACCCTGGGCGAACTTGATGACGGAGTCGCTCTCCACCAGCGAGTAGCCGCTGTAGGAGATGTCGGTGGTCTTCCTGGTCTTCTTCACCTTCGGGCTGGTGGCCGAGGTGACGACGCAGGCCTGCTGACGTTGGTTGGTGTAGACCCAGGCTCGCGCGGTGGCCTTGGTCCTGCCCGACTTGCCCACCGCCTTCTTGCTGCTCTGCAGACGCATCCGGGAGGCGCCGGCGAAGTCTGCCTTCTTGCAGGCCTTCACGTGCGAAGCCTTGGGCGCCGCGAACGTGGTGGCGCTCGCGGTGGTCGGGGCACTCAGCAGCGCGCCGGCCAGGGCTGCGGTGACGGCTGCGGACAGCACCGCAGGCAAGCGGAAGGGACGCGACATGGTTCTCCTCGGGAGTCTGCTGACAGTGACCGAACGCTACTGCCTGTGGGACGTCGAGACCTGGACAATGCCGAACTCCGCACTCCGGTCAGCAGACTCCACGGACCGGGGGGAAGCCCTCCTGCAAAGTTCGTTAGGTTTCATCCATGACGGATGAGAGGCCACGCCAGGCAAGTGTCGTTCCGAGCATCACCTTCCTGATGGTGGTGATCGTCGTGACGTTCTTCCTCGACCTGACCACCGACCTCGACTGGTGGGCCAGGGTCCTGGTGGCGGTCCTGCTCGCCGGGGTGGCCGGAGCGGTGGCGCTGCTGTGGACCGGACGTCGACGTCGGTGACCCGGTGACTGCTGGCTGCGGGATCCGCGTGACCGCGACATATCCTCGTGCCATGTCCGCGCGCTCCCTCCTCCCCGTGCCCTCGTTCTCCACGAGCCGGGGCCGCTGAAATGTGGTGGGGGCTCGTCGTTCTGGTCCTGGTGCTGATGCTGGCCATTGGCCCGCTCGCGTTGGGGCTGGTCCTCGTGCTGTTGTGCGTCCCGCAGGTCCGGGCCCGGGTGCCGTGGCCCAGCTTGAGCTGGAAGGGCGCCGGAATCAGCGCCGCCGTGGTTGCCCTGGTCAGTGCGATCGTCGTCGTGGTCCCCGACGGCGTGCTCCCGATCCCCGGCGCCGGGGGACTCCTCGCCACTCCGGCCTACCAGGGCCAACAGGCCTCCGCCAAGCCGCTGGACGTCGGTGAGCCGGCCCAGCACCCGTGGTTGGCCGACTCGCTGATCGACCGTCCCGGGCCGTTGGGTGACCAGCCCGAGGCAGACTCCGCCTGGTACGGGATGGAGAGTTGCCGCAGCATGCAGTTCGCCACCGACGGCCGACTCGTCACGCTCTGCCGGGACCGCAAGGGCCCGCTGCTGCGCGTCGTCGATGCCGACTCGTTGCGGCCGTTGGCCACCAAGCGGCTCCCCGACCGGGTGGAGACCGATGACCCGGTCCGTGCGGACGTCTGCTCGGGCTCTCGCTTCTACCTCGACAACGGCGACCGGGCGATCGTGGCCACCACCGACGGTCGCATCCAGTCCATCGGCACCGCCGACGCCGACGGCGAGGCCGACCTGACGGTGGCCCAGACCTGGAACCTCACCAAGCTGATCGGCGACGACGACTGTCTGGTCCGCGCGTTGCCCGACTGGTCCGGACGCATCTGGTGGGCCAGTTACAAGGGCAAGGTCGGGATGCTCGACACGGTCGCCGGTGGGGCGAAGATCCTCGACCTCGACGAGCGCATCACCCAGCCGTTCACGGTCGACGAGTCAGGCGTCTTCCTCACCTCCGAAGAGGCCGTCTACCGTCTCGTGGTCGACGAGACCGGCTCCGCCGCGGTCAGTTGGCGTACCGAGTACGACCGCGGCGTCGAGGTGAAGTCGGGGCAGTCGGTCCAGGGCACCGGCTCGGGTCCCGTCCTCGTCGACGACAACCTGGTGGCGCTCGCCGACAACGCCGAGCCGCGTCTCCAGGTCACCTTCCACGACCGCTCCACGGGTGCAGAAGTCTGCAAGTCAGCGGTCTTCGACGGCGGTGAGAGCTCCACGGAGACGTCGTTGGTCTCGGTGGGCAACGGTGTGCTCGTGACCAACGCCCACGGCAACGACTCGTTCGCCTCCACCGCGCTGGGGTTCACCCCCACCGGGGGGATTGCCCGCGTCGACCACAGTGACGGTGAGTGTCGGGTCGTGTGGACCAACGAGGCATCGTCTGTCTACGTGCGTCCCACCGTCTCCTGGGCGACGGGTCTGGCATACATCTGGACGAAGCGGCCGTCCGCCCTGGGCGTCTCGGCGTGGTACATGAGCGCCATCGACGTACGCACGGGCAAGGACGCCTTCTCCGTGCGCACCGGCACCGGCTTCATGCACACCACCGACCTGGGCTACGTCGCCCTCGGACCCGACGGAGCGGCCTTTGTGGGCACCCGGCGGGGCATCGTCCGGGTGAAAGACGTCGAGCGCGAGTGACGCGCTCGTCTCGTCGCCGGCCTACGGATAGCGCAGGCCGACGGTCCGCTCGCTGATCTCCCAGAGCTCACGTTGGGCAGCCGCGTCGTGCGCCAGGTTGCTGGCCTGCACGACGCCGGGTGGACCGCGCAGCTCCCCGCGGCCCGTGGGCCCGCAGTACGTCGCACCGGGCAGGTCGTCCAGCGTCGCCATCAGCACCGGCCAGGCGCCGTGGGCAGCGGGCTGGGCGACGGCCTTGTGCACCGCGTCGAGGATCGAGGCCGGCCCACCGGAGGGGCGACCGTAGGCCCCGTTGGCGAAGAGTGGGGTGGCTGCGTACCCGGGGTGGGCGGCCAGTGCTCGCACCGGTGACTGGGCCGCTGACTGGGCCGCCCACAGGCGCCGGTCCAGCTCGAAGGTGAAGAGCAGGTTGGCCAGTTTGGACCGGTCGTACGTCGCGAGCTTGCGGTAGGGGAACGGCGGCGTACGCGGGTCCTCCAGCGGCGCACGTCTGGCGCGGTGGTGGGCTCGGGAGGCAACAGTGACGACTCGTCCGTCGCCCGAGGCGACCAGTTGGGGCAGCAGCAGCCCGGTGAGCAGGAACGGCCCGAAGTGGTTGGTGGCCATCTGCAGCTCAAGACCGTCGACGGTGCGCTGCAGCCGGGTGGCCCGGACCCCGGCGTTGTTCACCAGGGCGTGCAGCGGCCCGAAGACTTCGGCCTCCCGGGCGGCACGGCGTACGGAGTCCTGGGCGGCGAGGTCGACCACGAGCTCCTCGAGGTCCGCCTCGGGCGCCGCGGCGCGGATCTGCGCCACGGCGGCCGTGATGCGCTCGGGGGTGCGCCCGGCCAGTACGACCCGGCCCCCGGCCGCGGCCAGGGAGAGAGCGACGTGGAAGCCGATCCCGCCCGGGCTGGTGCCGGTGACGAGGAAGGTGCGCCCGGTCTGGTCAGTGATCGACTCCGGGCGCCAGGCGCTGGGCTTCATCCCACCAGGGACCTCACGGCGTCACGACCATGGCGCTGAGGATCTTCGCGCCGAGTTCTTCGTCGCCGGAGATGGTCACCCGGTCAGCTGTGCCACGCCCACCGGCGACCCGCGCGAAGCTCTCGCGATCGAAGGAGAGAGTGACGTCGACCGAGGAGGGCACCTCGTCGAGCTCCTCGCCGCGTCCGGACTCGTTGACCGTGAAGCCGCGTGGTGTGTGTCCGTCGACCTCGAGGCGGAGCACCGTCCCGGCCGGGGCGCCCACCCGCTTGGCGAGCACCAGGCCGAGGGAGTCGGAGAGATAGTTGATGCTGTGGAGGGCTCCGGGGGAGTCCAGGTTGCCGGGGATCCCGACGGCGCGACGGACGTCCTGCTCGTGCATCCACAGGTCCAGGGGGCGGTTGCGCCACAGCGTGCGGCTGGTCCAGCCGATGGATCCGAACGGCTCGCGCGCAGGCGTGGTGCCCTCGGGGACGCCGTCGGACAGAATCGCGGTGTGGGTGGCGGTGGCCGACTCCCGGATCTCGTTGATCAACTCGTCCTTGGAGCGGGACAGTCGCGCAATGACTCCCTGCTCAGTGAATTCACCCATGAAGCCCCTGGCGTGCGGAGCGTCGACGACCTTGATGTCGTCGTGGCGCCCACCCGCGAGCAGGTGCTCCAGGTGGGCGGTGTGGGCAGCGACGTCACGCACGGTCCAGCCCGGGAGGTCGGTGGGCGTGGCCCAGGCTTCCTGCGGGAGTTCCTCGAGAAGAAGGGTGAAGTCGGTGATCCCGCTCCACCAGATGTCGACGTACGCGCTCAGCTCGCTCATGCGTCCACCTTAGGGGTGAGGGGGGACAATCAGCACGTGAAGGTACGCGCCCCTGAACTCACCGGCCGAGGCTGGCTCAACACCGAGGACGATCTGCGGATCGCCGACCTGCGTGGTCGCTTCGTCCTCCTCGACTTCTGGACGTTCTGCTGCATCAACTGTCTGCACGTCATCGACGAGTTGCGGCCGCTCGAGGAGAAGTGGTCCGACGAGCTCGTCGTCATCGGCGTCCACTCGCCCAAGTTCGTGCACGAGGCCGATCCCGACGCCCTGGTCGCGGCCGTCGAGCGCTACTCGGTGCACCACGCGGTCCTCGACGATCCCGAGCTGACCACCTGGTCGGCCTACACCGCGCGGGCCTGGCCCACGCTGGTCCTCGTCGACCCGGAGGGTTACGTCGTCGCCCAGTACGCGGGGGAGGGCCACGCGCACGCCATCGACGCGCTGCTCGCCGAGCTCGTCGAGCAGCACCGGGAGCGTGGCACGCTCCAGCCGGGGGACTCGCTGTACGTGCCGCCCGCCGTCGAGCCGAGTGACCTGCGCTTCCCCGCCTCCGCCGTACGCCTGCCCGCCGGTCGCCTTGCCGTCGCCGACGCCGGCCACGACGAGGTCGTGCTGCTCGACGCCGACGGAGGCGTGCAGCAACGCATCGCCGGCTTCAACGAGCCCAACGGCCTCTGCCTCCTGCCGCCGGACGTCGCAGCGCAGGTCGGGTACGACCTCGTGGTCGCGGACACCGTCGCGCACCGCCTCGCCGGAGTCGCCCTCGCGACCGGCCACGTACGTACGCTCGCCGGCGACGGCAACCAGTGGATGGCCGGAGACGGCGTCGCCCGGCTCTCCAGCCCCTGGGACGTCGCGTGGTGGCGTGACCGGGTCTGGATCGCGATGGCAGGGATCCACCAGTTGTGGACCTTCGATCCGCTCACCGGTGTCGTCGAGGTGGTGGCCGGCACCACCAACGAAGGCTTGCTGGACGGACCACTGCCGGATGCTTGGTTCGCGCAGCCCTCGGGCCTGGCGGTCGACGGCGAACGACTCTGGCTGGCGGACTCCGAGACCTCCGCGCTGCGCTGGGTCTCGTACGAGTCCGGTCGCGGTCAGGTGCACACGGCGATCGGCACCGGGCTCTTCGACTTCGGGCTCCGGGACGGTCCCGCCGACCAGGCACTGCTGCAGCACCCGCTCGGCGTGGCGACACTGCCCGACGGCTCGATGGCGATCGCGGACACCTACAACGGCGCCGTACGCCGGTGGTCGCCCGCCACCGGTGAGGTCACCACGATCGCCACGGAGCTGGCCGAACCGAGCGCACTGCTGCTCAGCGAAAACGGTGCCGACCTGCTCGTCGTAGAGTCGACCGCGCACCGGATCAGCCGGGTGCCGCTCGGGGGCGTCGTCGAGGTGGAGGCCTTCGCGCACCGTACGCAGCGTCCGGTCACCGAGGTCTCGGCCCAGCTCGACCTGGTCATCGAGTTCACGCCACCGCCCGGTCAGAAGGTCGACGACCGCTTCGGGCCGCCGTCCCAGTTGCTCGTCAGCTCCACGCCGCCCGCGCTGTTGCGCGAAGGAGAGGGGCGAGGGACCGACCTGACCCGGCGGCTCGTCCTCGACCCCGCGGTCGGTGAGGGAGTGCTCCACGTCGCGGCGCGGGCGGCCTCCTGCGACGCCGACGGTGGGGAAGGGGCGGCCTGCCGCATGCACCAGCAGGACTGGGGCGTCCCGGTGCAGGTGTCGGCGTCGGCCGAAGGTGTACTCAGGTTGCCGCTCGGGGGCGCCGCGGACGACTGAGACCACCCCGCAACGTCATGGCGTCCGGTCGCTGGAGCGACCGGTGGCCATGACGTCCTGCAGTGGGGCGGTTTGAACTCCTCCGCTACGGGGCAGACAGTCGCTGGGTGTCAGTCAGCGTGCGGCTATCGGCCGCGCCCACCCGTAGGAGGTATGTGATGGGACTCGGACTCGGAATCGTATTGATCGTCATCGGTCTGATCTTCGGACTGGGCGTCGTCAACATCCCCGGCATGGAGGACTACGTCGCCACTGACACGTTGGGCTGGATCCTGGTCGCAGCCGGTGTGCTGGCCATCGTCCTCGGCCTGATCATGAACAAGCAGCGCGGTGAGAGCCGCCACGTGGAGGAGCACCACGTCGACACCCGTCGTGACGTCGACGGTCGTCGCGACGTCGTCTGACGCAACTTCGTCACCACGCACGAAGGGCCGCCCCGGTTGATCCGGGGCGGCCCTTCGTGTCGTTACGTCAGATCAGAACGCAGCCTCGTCGAGCTCCATCAGCGAGAGGTCGATGCTCTCGGCGATGGCGCGCTCGGCGCTCAGCTTGGGCAGCAGGTTGGTGGCGAAGAAGGAGGCCGCGGCCACCTTGCCCTCGTAGAAGGACTTGTCCTTCGCGGAGACCTCGCCGCCGAGCTTGGCCAGCGCCACCTCGGCCTGGCGCAGCAGCAGCCAGGCGCAGACGACGTCGCCCAGGACCATCAGCACGCGGGAGGTGTTGAGACCCACCTTGTAGATGTTCTTGATGTCGCTCTGGGCAGACATCAGGTCGTTGATCATGTGACCGACGATGGCGTTGGCGTCCTCGAGGGCCTTGGCGAGCAGACCCCGCTCGACCTTGAGGCGGTCGTCGGCGTCGTCGGCGTTGATGAACGACTCGATCTGCGCAGCCAGGTGGCCCAGCGCCTTGCCCTGGTCCTTGACGATCTTGCGGAAGAAGAAGTCCTGGCCCTGGATCGCGGTGGTGCCTTCGTACAAGGTGTCGATCTTGGCGTCACGCACGTACTGCTCGATCGGGTACTCCTGGAGGAAGCCCGAACCACCGAAGGTCTGCAGCGACTCGGTGCCCAGGAGGGTCCAGGAGCGCTCGGAACCGTAGCCCTTGACGATCGGGAGCAGGAGGTCGTTGACCGCCACGGCGAGCTTGGCCTCTTCGGAGTCCGAGGTGCCGTTGTGCTCGGCCAGGTAGACGTCGTCCTGCCAGGAGGCCGTGTAGAGGACCAGTGCGCGCATCGCCTCGGCGAACGACTTCTGGGTCATCAGCGAGCGGCGTACGTCGGGGTGGTGCGTGATCGTGACGCGGGGAGCGGTCTTGTCGGCCGACTGGGTCAGGTCAGCACCCTGGACGCGGGTCTTCGCGTACTCCAGGGCGTTGAGGTAACCGGTCGAGAGCGTCGCGATGGCCTTCGAGCCGACCATCATGCGGGCGTTCTCGATGACGTCGAACATCTGCGCGATGCCGTTGTGGATCTCGCCCACGAGCCAACCCTGGGCGGGCTCGCCGCCACCGGTCTGGGGGTCGCCGAAGGTGACCTCACACGTGTTGGAGACCTTGATGCCCATCTTGTGCTCGACGTTGGTCACGTAGATGCCGTTGCGCTCACCCGTGAGCTCGCCGGTCTCGTGGTCGAAGTGGTGCTCCGGCATCCAGAAGAGCGAGAGGCCCTTGGTGCCCGGACCGCCAGCGCCCTCGACGCCCTCGGGGCGGGCGAGGACCAGGTGCATGACGTTCTCGGTCATGTCGTTGGTGGCGGAGGTGATGAAGCGCTTCACGCCGGTGACGTTCCACGAGCCGTCTTCGTTGGGGGTGGCCTTCGCGCGACCGGCGCCCACGTCGGAGCCGGCGTCGGGCTCGGTGAGGACCATGGTGCAGCCCCACTGGCGCTCGACCATGATCTCGGCGACGCGCTTGTCGCGCTCCTGGCCGTTGGCGTTGTTCCACAGGACACCGGCGAACGGGGCGCCGGCGGCGTACATCCAGACCGGGGCGTTGGCGCCGAGCACCATCTCGCCCAGGGCCCACACGATGGACGGCGGGGCGGGGGTGCCGCCGAGCTCCTCACGGATCTGGAGACGCCAGAACTCGGCGTCCATCCAGGCCTGGTAGCTCTTCTTGAAGGTCTCGCTCAGGGGAGCCGAGTGGGTCTTGGGGTCGAAGACCGGCGGGTTGCGGTCGCTGTCCTCGAAGGAGGCTGCGAGGTCTTCGCGGGAAAGGCGCTCGACCTCGGCCAGCACCTCACGAGCGGTGTCGCTGTCGACCTCGGCGAAGGGTCCCTGGCCAAGGACCTTGTCGCGGCCCAGGACCTCGAAGAGGTTGAACTCGATGTCACGCAGGTTGCTCTTGTAGTGGCTCACTGCCCCACCCGTTTCTGATTCGGAGAACCGACCGTTTGTGTGGTCGACCTGTTGTTTGCACGTGTGATGACTGGCCAGAATTACCGGTCAGTAACATGATTGTGCCTTGTTGATGCGACTCGCGCAACACTATGCGGTGGTGATCCTTGCAACTTGGTGCACAAGTGTGCTTGGCGACTTCTGGCCCGGCGCGTCGACCAGCCGCCGCGATGGCGGTTGGTGCGGTCGGCACGCGTGCTCGGAGTTGTCTGACAAACTGACCCGCATGCGTGTCTCCGCCAAGTCCGACTATGCCCTGCGAGCCCTCATCGAGATGGCGGGCAGCACGGGCGTCGGACCGATCAGCGCCGAGGAACTGGGTCGCCGTCAGGACATCCCGCACGGGTTCCTGCAGGCGATCCTCGCCGACCTCCGCAAGTCGGGGATCGTCGTCTCCCAACGCGGCCAGTCGGGTGGCTGGCGACTGGCCCGTGAGGCCAAGGACGTCTCGGTCGCGGACGTGATCCGCGCGGTGGACGGACCGCTGGTCTCCGTCTACGGCCTGCGCCCCGAGGCCGTCTCCTACAACGAGACGGCCGACGTGCTCCAGCACGTCTGGATCGCCGCGCGCCACTCGCTGCGCGACGTCTTCGAGCAGGTCTCGATCGCCGACCTCCAGAGTCGAGAGCTCCCCGACGCCGTCACCTCACGTACGGCCGACGAGGACGCCTGGCAGCCGCACTGATCCTCGAGCGGCCCGCAAACCTGCGGACGTCATCGTGAGCGCTCGCTCGGGGGACCGGTGGTGATGACGTCCCGGACGAAGCCTGGCGGACGTCATCGTGAGCGTTCGCTCGGGGGACCGGTGGTGATGACGTCCCGATGGGTGGGGGAGGTGGGCGCCTCACTCAGGTGCGGGATGCGTCGTCAGCCACGTCATCAGAGGTCGCAACGCGGTCCAGTCCTCTCGCACCCGCTCCACCAGATCAGGCCCGAGCGCATCTGCCTCGAAGCCGTAGCCCTTGCCCACGAAGAGCTGTTTGTGGCGCAGCAGCTCGATCCGCGGATGGTCCACGGTGTAGCCGCGAGGGGCGGTCTTCACCGCGTCGCCCCCGATCTCCCATCCGGCCTTCTCGTACTTCTTGACGAGTCGTTCGAGGGCGCGACCTGACTTCTCCTCGTCGATCGCAGCGCGCACTGCGGCCAGCCGCGGGCCCGAAGCCTCGTAGAAGCCCGCGCCGACGCGGGTGCCGCGCGGTGAGATCTCGAAGTACCACCCGGTGCGCGGGGCGACAGCCACGAACATCCCCTGGTGGGTCTTGTACGGCGTCTTGTCGGCCCGGAAGCGCACGTCACGGTAGGGCCGGAAGATCTTGGCGGCGCCGAACTGCGGCTCGAGCGCCGCTGCGAGAGCCTCGATGGGACCGCGTACGGCGTCGCGGTAGACCTCCTTGTGGGCCTCCCAGAAGGCCTTCGAGTTGTCCATCTCGAGGTCGTCGTAGAAGTCGAGGGCGGCGACGGGAAAACCAGTGAACGGCACCCCGAGAGCCTAGCCACCACGTCGGAGACTCGGCCCTCAGTGGGCCGGTGGCGGCTCTGGACGGCCAAACGTCCGACGTGGTGGTCGCAACGGTGAAGAACTGGAACCGGAACTGAACGAACTGAACTGGAGCGGACGACGAGATTCGAACTCGCGACATCGACCTTGGGAAGGTCGCGCTCTACCAACTGAGCTACGTCCGCAACACCGGGTCGCCCCGGCTGAGGGAAAGATTAGCCGATGCGGTCGAGGGTGGGGTGCTTGGGCACGATCGAGTCGCCCGACGAACGGCCGGTGAGGCGACGGTGGACCCACGGACCGAGGAACTCCTTGGTCCACCGCGCGTTGCGGGCGAGCGCCTCCCTGCGCGTCAACTCCGGGATCGGCGTGGGGGGCAGTGGTGCGAGGTCGTGGGCGACCCCGAGCCGGTCGAGGACCTGCATCGCCATGAACTGGTGACCGGCAGAGTTGAGGTGCATCCGGTCGGCGTCCATCAGGCCTCGGAGGTCTTCGCGCCGCATCCGCCACATGTCGACGAGGGTGACGTCACGGGTGTCTGCGATCTCGCGGATCCACTCGTTGATGAGCGCGAAGCGCCCACGCACGGGCCCGTAGATCCCGCCGGGGCCAGGGTCGAACATGGTGAACATGACGAGGTGTGCGCCGCTCGACTGCAGCCGGGCGACGGCGCGGTCGTAGCGCGCGGCGATCGCGTCGATGTCGACCTTGGGTCGCAGGACGTCGTTGCCACCGCCGTGGATCGAGATCAGGTCGGGCTCCAGGGCGAGCGCCGGCTCGACCTGCTCGTCGATGATGCCGAGCAGCTTGCGCCCGCGGATCGCGAGGTTGGCGTACGTGAACTCAGGGTCCTGGCTGGCCAGGTGCAGGGCGACGCGGTCGGCCCAGCCCATCAGTCCGTTGGGCCGGGTCGGGTCGTTGTCGCCGACCCCCTCGGTGAAGGAGTCGCCGAGGGCGACGTAGCGCTGGAAACTCATGACGCCCATTGTCAGGCACCGGCACAAAGTCCTGCATCCTCACCCCTGAAGCGTGAGCGTCACCACGCCCGGGGCCCGGCGACGGTAGGGTTCGTTGCGTGCTGCTCTCCGACCGTGACATCTCCGCCGAGCTCGACGCTGGACGTATCGGGATCAACCCGTGGGAGCCGGAGATGCTCCAGCCCTCCAGCATCGACATCCGCCTCGACCGCTTCTTCCGGGTCTTCGAGAACCACCGCTACCCGCACATCGACCCGGCGGCCGACCAGTCGGACCTGACCCGGATCGTCGAGCCGGAGGGTGACGAGGCGTTCATCCTGCACCCGGGCGAGTTCGTGCTGGGGTCGACGTACGAGGTCTGCTCCCTGCCCGACGACATCGCGGCGCGCGTCGAGGGCAAGTCGTCGCTGGGCCGCCTCGGCCTGCTGACCCACGCCACCGCCGGCTTCGTGGACCCCGGCTTCTCCGGCCACGTGACCCTTGAGCTCGCCAACGTCGCGACGCTGCCGATCAAGCTCTACCCGGGCATGAAGATCGGTCAGCTCTGCTTCTTCCGGCTCTCCTCGCCCGCCGAGCACCCGTACGGCTCCGCGAAGTACGGCTCGCGCTACCAGGGGCAGCGTGGCCCCACGCCGTCGAAGTCGTACGCGAACTTCCACCGCACCAAGATCTGAGCCCTCCGGCCGGCTCTGCTGATCGTCTGAGGCGTGCTCCGTGTGGAGTACGCCACACAGGGCTTGCGTGAATACACCCTTCTGAGGTTAGGCTCACCTAACCATCTACTGAAGGACTGTCAGCATGAAGCGTCACCTGGGGATCTTCGCCGCCGCGGCACTCGTGTCCGCGACCGGCCTCACCGCCTGCAGCACCGGCTCCACCAACGACGAGGACTCCGCCCAGAGTGCCACGCAGACCAGCGTCGAGGAGGGGGCCTTCCCGGTCACCATCAAGCACGCCTTCGGTGAGACCACGATCGACGAGGAGCCCAAGCGGGTCGCGACCCTCGGCTGGACCGACCAGGACCACGCTCTGGCCCTCGGCGTCGTGCCCGTGGGCGCGACCGAGATGACCTGGGGTGGCAACGAGGAGGGATCGACCGACTGGTTCGACGCGGCGCTGGCCGAGGTCGACGGGGAGGCCCCGACCCGCTACGCCGACACCGACGGTGCGCCGGTCGCCGAGATCGCCGCGCTCGACCCCGACGTCATCCTGGCCACCAACTCGGGCATCACCGAGGAGGAGTACGAGAAGCTCAGCGAGATCGCCGACGTCGTGGTCTACCCCGAGGCCCCGTGGGTCACCCCGTGGCGTGAATCCCTGGAGATCGTCGGCCAGGCACTGGGCCGTCCGGCTGCTGCCGCCGACCTCGTCGAGCAGGCAGAGAGCGACATCGAGGCCGCCCGGGCCGAGCACCCGCAGCTCGAGGACCGGAGCTTCGTCTTCACCTACCTGACCTCCACCGACCTCTCCACCGTCGGCATCTACAGCGAGGACGACTCCCGCGTCGACATCATGGAGGACTTCGGCCTCGAGACCCCGGACTGGGTCGACGGCGTGATTCCCGACAACGCCTTCTTCGGCAACGTGTCCGCAGAGAAGGCCGACACCATCGAGGCCGACCTGGTGATCACGTACGCCGAGGACGACGCCGAGGTGGAGAAGTTCCGCAAGGACCGTCTGCTCGGCCGGATCCCCGCCTTCACCTCCGGGGCCTACGTCGCGGAGACCGACAAGGAGCTCGGCCTGGCCGTGACCAACCCGACGCCGCTCTCCCTGCCCGTCATCATCAACGACTTCCTGCCGAAGGTCGCCGACGCAATCGGCGAGTGATGACGGTCGCAGACGTCCGGGTCACCGATCCGGACCCCCACGCTTCCGGGACCGGCAGGGTCGCCACATCAGGCCGGTCCCGGAGATGGCTGCCGCTCGTCGCGGTGCTCGTACTGGCGGGGGCGCTGGTCTGCTCCGCGACGATCGGTGCAGCACCCGTGCCGGTGGAAGCGTTGTGGACCCCGGGCCATCCTGACCATGCGATCGCCGCCGCACGCCTGGACCGCACCTGGTTGGCCGCCGCCGTGGGCGCTGCACTGGCCCTGGCCGGCGCCCTCATGCAGGGCCTGACCCGCAACCCGATCGCCGACCCCGGCCTGCTCGGCGTCAACGCCGGCGCCTCGATGGCGATCGTCCTCTCCATCTCGTTCCTCGGTGCCTCCACCCTCACCGCGTACGTCTGGTTCGCGCTGCTCGGGGCCGCCGTCGCCGCCCTCCTGGTGCACGCCATCGCCTCGCTGGGCCGCGGCGGCGCCAGCCCGGTGAAGATCGCGGTGGCCGGCGCCGCCGTGACCGCTGCTGTCACCAGCGCCACCAGTGGCATCCTGCTGCTCGACCGGGCGACGCTGCAGTCGTACCGCTTCTGGGCGGTCGGCACGGTCGGTGGCCGCGGCCTCGACGTGCTGCTCACCGGCCTCCCCTTCCTGCTCGCCGGCCTGGTGCTGGCGATCGCCGGTTCGCGGCTGCTCGACGCGCTGGCTCTGGGTGACGACGTCGCGCGCAGCCTGGGCCGACGTACGGCCCTGGACCGCGCCGTGATCGGCCTGGCGATCGTCCTGCTCGCCGGCACCGCCACCGCCCTGGCCGGCCCGATCGCGTTCGTCGGCCTCGTCGTGCCCCACGTCGTACGCACCTTCGTCGGCCCCGACCACCGCCGCCTGCTGCCGTGGAGCGCCGTGGTCGGCGCTGCGTTGGTGCTGCTGGCCGACACCGTCGGACGCGTCGCGCTGCCGCCCACCGAGGTGCAGGTCGGGGTGATGGCTGCGGTCGTCGGGCTGCCGTTCTTCCTCGTCCTGATCCGCCACACCCGGGCCGGTGGGCTGTGAACGCCGTCCAGGTGGCCCCCGCGCCGGCCCCCCACGCAACAGGTGTCGAGCTCGTACGCCGTGCGGCGCGCGGCCCGGTGCGGCGTCGCCGCCTCGTGATCGCCGGCACAGCGGTGCTCGTCCTGGCGCTCTTCGCCGCCCGCACGCTGCTGGGCGACTACACCATCACGGTCCCGGACTTCTTCCGGATCCTCACCGGCACGCAGATCCCCGGCGCCTCCTTCATCCTGATGGAGGTCAAGCTGCCCCGCGCCGTGCTGGCCGTGCTCGTCGGCTTCGCCTTCGGCGTTGCCGGGGCCGTCTTCCAGGCCACCCTGCGCAACCCGCTGGCCAGCCCTGACGTCATCGGCATCTCGGCCGGCGCCAGCGCGTCGGCGGTGGTCGCGATCGTCGCCTTCGGGTGGTCGGGCTCGATGGTCTCCCTGGCTGCGGTCGTCGGAGCCCTGGGTTGCGCCGTCGTGATCCGTCTGGTCGCCGGTCCCGGAGGCACCCACCGTCTGGTGCTGGCCGGGATTGGTCTGGCGGCGGCCATGCTCTCGGTGATCCACTACTTCTTCACCCGTGCCGACGAGTGGGACACCCAACTCGTGCTGCGCTGGCTGACCGGCAGCGTCAGTCAGGCCAACTGGTCGCAGATCGGTGTGCTGGCCCTCATCCTGGTGGTCCTGCTGCCCCTGGTCGCCTGGGCGGCGCGGGGGCTGCGGGTGGTCGAGCTCGGTGAGGAGACCGCGTACGCACTGGGCGAGGGGCCGGCGCGCCAGGCACTGCTGCTGGTGCTCGCCACCCTGCTCGCCGCAGTCGGGGTCGCCGCGGCCGGCCCGGTCGCCTTCGTGGCCTTCCTGTCGGGCCCCATCGCCCGCTTCCTCAACGCCGGACGTACGACCCTGCTGGCTTCCGGCTTCGTCGGCGCCGCCCTGCTGGTCGGCGGCGACTACATCGGCGACTACGCGGTCGGCAACGTGAATTTCCCCGTGGGGGTGGTCACCGGCGCGCTCGGGGCGCCGTTCCTGCTCTGGCTGGTCGCGACCGGTCGCACCGGAAGGAGAGCATCATGAGTGTGATGAATTCGGACACCCGCCCCGACGTCGACCCGGCCCCCGCAGGGGCGCCGGATGGCCGGGGTGCGCCAGGCCGACTCAGCGCCGAGTCGCTGAGCCTGGGTTATGGCGAGCGCACGGTCGTCGACGAGCTGAGTCTGGTCATCCCCGACGGCGCGATCACGGTCATCGTCGGTGCCAACGCCTGCGGCAAGTCGACGCTGCTGCGCGGACTCGCCCGGCTGCTCAAGCCGACAGCGGGGCGCGCGGTCCTCGACGGCCGGGCGATCCACCAGATGCCCACCAAGGAGGTCGCCCGCATCCTCGGCCTGCTCCCGCAGACCGCGGTCGCGCCCGAGGGTGTCACCGTCGTCGACCTGGTCGCTCGGGGCCGCCATCCGCACACCGGGCTGTGGCGGCGGTGGAGCGACGAGGACGACCGAGCAGTCGCCGAGGCGTTGCGCCTGACGGGCACGCTGGACCTGGCGCAGCGCAACGTCGACGAGCTCTCCGGGGGTCAGCGCCAACGGGTCTGGGTGGCGATGGCCCTGGCCCAGCAGACCGACCTCCTGCTGCTCGACGAACCGACCACCTTCCTCGACCTGGCCCACCAGGTGGAGCTGCTCGACGTGCTCGCCGACCTCAACGCCAACCGCGGCACGACCATCGTGATGGTGCTCCACGAGCTCAACCTGGCCGCCCGCTACGCCGACCACCTGGTCGCCATGAAGGACGGTCGCCTCGTCGCCCAGGGCCCTCCCGGCGAGGTGGTCACCGAAGAGCTCGTCCGTGACGTCTTCGGTCTCGAGGCGCGCGTGATCCCCGACCCCGTCTCAGGCACCCCGTTGGTGCTTCCCCTCGGGCGGCGCGCTCGCGCCGCCCACCCCCAGGAGGACTGAATGACCGTGACCGCGACCGAACCGATCCCGATGGTGCTCGCCGAGGTGCAGGTCGCCTCGGTCCAGCGCCTCTCGCCCAGCTTCGTACGCCTGGAGCTCGCCGCCCCCGAGCTCGCCGAGGTGGGGCTGCCCGACGGCAGCGACGGCCCGTGGTGGGACCAACGCTTCAAGTTGGTCGTGCCGCACGCCGGTGGTGGTCTTGGTTCGGTGACCGACGCCGACGCCTCCTGGTTGGGCACCTGGCTCGAGCGGCCGGTCGAGGAGCGCGGCCACATGCGTACGTACACGGTGCGGGAACTGCGCGGCAGTGGCGAGCAGCGTCGACTCGTGGTCGACATCGTGCTCCATGAAGGCGTCAGCGGGCCCGGCTCCGACTGGGCGCTCGCCGCGGAGGTCGGCACCCGGGCGGTGGTGCTGCTGCCGAAGCGGGGGCTCCCGTTCGGGGGCATCGAGTTCCTGCCGCGACCCGAGCAGCGGCTTCTGCTCGTCGGTGACGAGACCGCCGTGCCGGCGATCTGCGCGATCCTCGAGCACCTGCCCGCCGACGCGAAGGGCGCCGCTTTCCTGGAGGTGCCGTACTCCGCGGACGTCCAGGAGGTCAGCGCCCCGGCCGGGGTCGAGGTGACCTGGCTGGCGCGTGGTGCCCAGGAGCACGGGGCGGCCCTGACCGCCGCCGTGACGGCTCACCTGGGTGGGGCGGTCGTTGCGCTGGAGATCCCGGAGGAGGTCGACCCGGAGTTGTGGGAGACCCCGCAGTGGTCCTCGTCCGGCGAGGAGATCAACGACGACGGTTCGGTGCGTGGCGACCTGTACGCCTGGATCGCCGGTGAGGCCGGGGTCGTCACCGGCCTGCGCCGCCACCTGGTCAAGGAGCGCGGGATGGACCGTCGCCAGGTCGCCTTCATGGGGTACTGGCGCCGCGGCGTCTCGATGAAGTCCTGACCCATCCGGAACGAAGCCCGCCCGCCGACCTGGGGACAGGTCGGCGGGCGGGGTCGATTTCAGCGAGTGGCGCTCAGACCTTCACCGGCTCGCCGGTCTCGTCGGTCGACCCACCGGCATCGGTGTCGAACGTGTTCTCGTGCTCGACCACGTGGTTGCGCTCCAGGCTCTCGCCCTCCACGTCGACGTTGGGCAGGATCTTGTCGAGCCACTTCGGCAACCACCAGGCCTTCTCGCCCATCAGGTACATCAGGCCGGGGATGAAGGTCATCCGGATCACGAAGGCGTCGAAGGCGACGGCCACGGCCAAGGCGAAGCCCATCGACTTGATGATGGCGTTGTCCTGGGCGATGAAGGCGGCGAAGACCGCGATCATGATCGTCGCGGCGGCCGCAACCACCCGGCCCGAGTTGCGGAAGCCGTCGATGACCGACTCGGTGGGCGAGGCCCCGTGCACGTGCGCCTCCCGCATCCGGGTTACCAGGAAGACCTGGTAGTCCATCGCGAGGCCGAAGACCAGACCGATCAGGAAGATCGGGATGAAGGCCACGATCGGTTGCCCCTCCATCACGCCGAACCAGCCCTCCTGGAAGATCGCCACCGTCGCGCCCAGGGTTGCCATCACCGAGAGCAGGAAGCCCACGGTCGCGGTCAGCGGCACCAGGATGGAGCGGAAGACGAGCATCAGCAGGATGAAGGCCAGGCCCACGACGACGGCCAGGTAGATCGGCAGTGCGTCGGCGAGCCTCTCCGAGACGTCCGCGGTGATGGCGGTCAGTCCGGTGATGCCCATCTCGGCGCCGGTGGCCTCCTCGATGCCGGACTGTCCGTCGCGCAGGTCGTGCAGCAGGTCCTCGGTGGCCGCGTCCTGCGGGCCCGTGGTCGGGACCGCGACGACCATCGCACCCTCCATGGTCGACCCGTCCGGGTTGGTGCCGGCGGCCTGGAGCGCGTGCTTCACGCCGTCGAACCCGCCGACCCATTCGGTGACCTCGGCGTACGCAGCGGCGCGCTCCTCCTCGGCCAGCTCGCGGCCGTCGACGACGAAGAGGAAGGTCGCCTCCTGGCCCGGCCCGAAGGCGTCGGTGAGCAGGTCCGAGGCCTTGCGCTGGGTGGTGTCGCTGGCCGCGGTGGAGTCGGTCGGGAAGGCGAGGTGCATGTCCTTGACCGGGATCGCCAGCGCGCCGAGGGCGACGGTGACCAGCAGGACGGCCGCGAGCGGTGCCTTGCCGACCAGGCGACCCCAACGGACGCTGTTGTTGACGACGTGCTTCTTGCCGTCCGCGCCGGTCTCGGTGGCAGGGACGTACGTCCGGACGCGGCCGGCGAACGCCTTGTTCTTCAGCATGCCCAGGATGGCGGGCAGCAGGGTGAGGGAGGCCAGCACGGCGACCACGACGGCGCTGGCGGCGGCAAGGCCCATGGTGGTGAGGAACGGGATCCGGACCACGGCGAGGGCGCCCAGGGCGATCATCACGGTCAGTCCGGCGAAGACGACCGCGGAGCCGGCGGTGCCCAGCGCGACACCGACCGCGTCCTCACGGGTCTTGGTGTGGCGCAGCTCGTCGCGGTAGCGGGCGAGGATGAAGAGCGTGTAGTCGATGCCGACCGCGAGCCCCAGCATCGTGGCCAGCAGCGGGGTCGAGGAACCGATGTCGGTGAAGGCAGTCATGGCGGTGATGCCTGCGGAGGTGATTCCCACCCCGACGACGGCGATGAGGATCGGCAGGCCAGCGGCGACCAGGGCCCCGAAGGTCAGGACCAGGACGAGCAGTGCGATCGCGATGCCGATCAGCTCGGAGGTGATTCCGATCTCGGTCAGCTGCATGGCCTGGCCGTTGACCTCGGCCACCAGGCCGGCGTCGCGGGCGTCGTCGACCAGGTCGAGGACGGCCTCCTGGGTGGTCACCTCGATGTCGGTGACCGCCTCCTGGTCGAAGACGAAGCCGACCGTGCCGGTGCGCTCGTCATCGGAGAGGATCGCCCCCTGCTCGAGCCCGGCCTTCGCCTGGGCGGTCGCGGTCTCCTCGTCGGCGCCGGCCTCGATGCTCTGCGCGATGGCGCCCTCGAGTTGACGTACGGGGGAGACGACGGCCTCGGCGTTCTCGCCCATCTGGGGCGCGGCCTTCAGGTCCTCGACGACCTGGTCGACGAGCGCCGAGTACTTCTCGTCGGTGAGCTTGCCCTGCGCGTCGTCGGCAGGGACCGAGATGACCACGTTGCCCGAGGGGGCGTCGGCCCGCGCTGCGTCCGGGAAGAGCTCTGCCTGCAGGTCTGAGGCCTTCTCCGACGGGATGCCGGGGATGGAGAAGGCGTCGACCATGGGCTTGCCGAAGGCGCCGGCCACACCGCCCACGGCGACGATCACGACGAGCCAGCCCGCCAGGAAGAGGGGCCAGCGACGGAAGGCCGTACGCCCGAGTCGGTAGAGGAGAGAAGCCATGAGGGAACTTTCTGGGTGGGGCACCGGGGTGCCGGGGTTCAGGTGTGCGGGGGCTCGCGGCCCCATGGAGCGAGGCGGTGACGCGAGGCGGTGACGCGGGTGCGGTGGCGCAGGCTCAGTCGAGGAGGGTCAGGGTCTCCTCCAGGAGATCCAGGAAGAGGGCGGGCAGGTCAGGTGCGTTGTCCGCCTCGTCACCGCGGACGAAGTGTTCGAGCGCCTCGTGCGCGACTGCGCCGAAGAGCAGCACCAACATGCGCGACTGCTGGGCGGTGAGCGCGGCGCCGCGGAAGGCGGCCAGCGAGGCGAGGCGTTCTGCCACGTTGACGAGCCGCTCGTTGGCGGCCGCCATCAGCCTGGGTTCGCGCAGCAGGGCGGGCAGGCGCAGCGCGTCCTCGCGGGTGTGCTGACTGGTGGTCAGGATGGAGGCGATCACCACGGCGATGTCTCGGACGAGGTGGCCGTGCGGAAGGCCTGCGCGGAACCGCTCCACCTCTTCGAGGGTGATGGGGGGTGGGTTGCCGAGCACTGCGTCGAGCTTGCTGCCGAAGTGGTTGAAGACGGTGCGCCGGGAGACCGCGGCGGCCTCGGCCAGTTCTTCCATGGTGAAACCGTCGAGACCGCGCTCAACCGTGAGCCGTTGTGCGGTGCGCGTGATCTGCTCCTCGCGGGCGCGGGAGCGAGGGTTCTTGGTGGAGGGCCAACTCGCGAGCCACTCCTCTGCACTTTGAGTCACGAAGTGCAGTCTTGCACTCTGGTCGTCACAGTGCACGTGGAATAGAGCGTGACGTCGCGCACGCGAAGGGAGCCCCCGTGCCTGACGGCGACGGGGGCTCCGGAGGATCAGTGGTGGAAGGGAGGGGGCACAACGGCTCAGGCGACCTGCTTGAAGGGGTCGTGCTCGGCGAGGAGGCGGTCGATGCGGGCCTGGTCGATCCGGTTGTAGACGGTCTGGGTCTCCTGGTTGTCACGCACGACCTTGGCCAGCGTGAAGGTCGAGGAGACCAGGAAGAGGCCGGTCATCCCGAGGAAGGCGCGCGCCCACGGGTCCAGCGGGAGGAAGAGGATGGCCCACACGAGGCCGATCAGCGCGACGCCGAATGCGATGACCGACTGCACGAAGAAGGCCTGGGTGGTCTTGGACGAGGGAGTGGTGTTGTTTTCCATGTCTCAACCTTGCGCCGGGTGCCCGGGGCGCCGTATCCGTGCAGGTACTCATTCGGGGCTGGGTAGGTCGCCGCAGTGTCCGCCCGCCCGCCCCGCCCGCCCGGCCGCCCGGCCACCGTGACGTCATCACGTACGAGCCCTCGGACGACCGCTGGTGATGACGTCCTGCGTGGGTCCACCCGGACGTCATCACGTACGAGCCCTCGGGCGACCGCTGGTGATGACGTCCGAGGGGTTGCGCAGGTGGAGTCAGCGGGTGCGCAGCTCGTGCTTCATGACCTTGCCGGTCGACGTACGCGGAAGGCCGTCGGCGAAGACGATGTCGCGCGGCACCTTGTAGCCGGCGATCCACTCGCGGGCGTGGGCCACGACCTCCTCGACGCTCAGGGTCACGCCCGGCTCGGTGATGACGAACGCGCGCGGGTGCTCGCCCCACTTGGCGTCCGGTACGCCGATCACGGCGACGTCGACGATTTGGGGGTGGCGCAACAGGGCCTGCTCGACCTCGACGGTGGAGATGTTCTCACCGCCAGAGATCACGATGTCCTTGGCGCGGTCCTTCACCTGGACGTAGCCGTCGGGATGCATCACTCCGAGGTCGCCGGTGTGGAACCAGCCGCCGTGGAAGGCCTCCTCGGTGGCGGCCTTGTTGCGAAAGTAGCCGACCATCACGTTGTTGCCGCGCAGCACGATCTCACCCATGGTCTCGCCGTCGGCGGGCACGTCGACCATGTCGAGGTCGACGACACGGGCCTGCTCGGCCTGCAGCATGCCGACGCCCTGGCGCGACAGCAGGACGGCACGCTCGTCGGCCGGCAGGTCGGGCCAGCCCGCCTGGTGCTCGCAGATGGTGAAAGGGCCGTACGTCTCGGTGAGGCCGTAGACGTGCACGACGTGGACGCCGATCTCCTCCAGCTGGCCGATCACCGTCGGCGAGGGTGGCGCACCGGCGGTGGTGATCCGCAGCGGACGGTCGAGTGCGTGCGCCCGGTCGGCGGTGGCGATGGTCGTGCAGACCGCCGGCGCACCACAGATGTGGCTGACCTCGAGGTCGTCGATGGCGTCCCAGATCGCGTCGGCGTCGACCGCACGCAGGCAGACCTGGGTGCCGCCGGCGGCGGTGACGGCCCACGCGGTGCACCAACCGTTGCAGTGGAACATTGGCAGCGTCCACAGGTAGTTGCTCTCGGCGGTGAACTGGTTGTGCACCACCGAACCGAGCGAAGCCAGGTAGGCGCCACGGTGGGAGTACATGACGCCCTTCGGGGTGCCGGTGGTCCCCGACGTGTAGTTGATCGTGATGACCGCGTCCTCGTCGGCGACCTCGTACGGGCGGGTCGTGGTCAGCGGCGTCTGCGCGGAGACGTACGACTCGTAGTCGGTCGCGACGCTCGAGCTGCCCGTGAGGGGGAGGCCGGAGACCGAGTCGTTGATCTCGATGACCTTGGTCAGTGAGGGCACCAGTTCGCGGATGCCCTCGATGCGCTCGACGAGCTCGGTGTCCACCAGCAGCACGCGTGCCTCGCAGTGGCGCAGGATGTCGGAGATCTCGGGCCGGGTCAGTCGGGTGTTGAGCGCGACCAGCGTGACGCCGGCCAGCGGGGCGGCGAAGTGCGCGAAGATCGACTCGGGGGTGTTGGGGGTCAGGACAGCGACCCGCTCGCCGGGCGCGACGTCCGCGGCGAGCGCGGCGGCCAGCAGCTGGGCGGCCTGCGCGAACTCGCCGTACGTGTACGACCGCTCGCCGTGCAGGATCGCCGTGCGCGTCGGGTAGACCTCTGCTGATCGCTCGAGGAAGCGCAACGGCGTGAGGGCAGAGTGGTTCGCGGTCTGGATCGACACAGTGGGGCTCCGGGTCCGTGGAGGGGCAAGGACGGCCTGTGGGCCTTGCTGAGTCTAGGAATCGGGCGTCGAGGTGACCAGCGTCCTGCGACGAAAGGCTCGCGGTCGGCGCCCAGCGGTCAGGCCATCCCCCCGTACGGGTGTACGTGGGTTGGTCAGGCGCGACGCGGCTCGCTTCGGACGCTCAGTTGGCCAGTACGGTCTCGGACCCGGAGTCCGACGTCGTGGCGAGCTCGGCGGAGTCGCCAGTTGACGCCGCCCTGCGCCGCTGACGCGGGACGAGCAGGGCCACCATGGCGCCGGCGAAGGCTGCGCCGGCGCCGATCAGGAAGCAGAGCTGGAAGGCGCCCTGGGTCGGGATGGTGACACCCGGGGCGAGGTCCATGGTCTTGCTCGTGAGCACGGCGGCCATCACGGCACCCGCGATCGTAGTGCCGACCGAGCGCATCAAGCCGTTGAGCCCGACGCTGGAGCCGGCTTCGTGCTCCGGAACGTTGTCGAGGATCAGGGTGGGCATCGCGGCGTAGCCGATGCCGACGCCCGCCGAACCGATGATCGAAGCGAGCATCAACTGCCACGGGGCATCCATCAGGTTGACCGCCACGAGGTAGCCCACGGCCGTCACGACGGCGCCGGTGGAGAGGGTGATCCGGGCTCCGACCGAGTTGATCAACTTGCTCGAGACAGGCGCGAAGACCATCATCATGAGCCCGCCGGGAGCCATCCACAGCCCTGCCGCCAGCATCGTCTCGCCGAGCCCGTAGCCGGTGGACTCAGGCATCTGGAGCAATTGGGGCATGACGATCGCCTGGGCCATCATCCCGAACCCGATGAGCAGCGCAGCGAGGTTGGTGAAGAGCACCGGACGCCGGGCGCTGGTGCGCAGGTCGACGATCGGGTCGTGGTGACGCAGTTGGTGCACACCCCAGACGAGCAGGACGAGGATGCCGCCGATGATGCTGGAGACCGTACGCCCGTCGCTCCAGCCCCACGTGGAGCCCTTGGAGATGCCGATGAGCGTCGAGCACAGACCGATCGCGAGGCCGATGATCCCGACGAAGTCGATGTGCGCGGGGTGGGCGTCGTGGACCGGGGGGATGACGATGGCGGTCGCGACCAGGATCACCACGGCCAGGACGGCCGAGAACCAGAAGAGCGTGTGCCATGAGTAGTTCTGCGCGATCCACGCCGAGAGCGGCAGGCCGAGTGCGCCGCCCACGCCGAGGGTGGCGCTGACGGCAGCGACCGCTCCGGCGGCCTTGGCCGGCGGGACCAGTTGGCGGACCAGGCTGATGGCGACCGGGATGTAGCCCATTGCCATGCCCTGCAGTGCGCGGCCGGTCAGGAAGGGGAGCAGGGTGCTGGACATGGCGGCCACGGAGGAGCCCAGTACGAGGATCGCCGCGGAGGCGACCAGGACGCGCTTCTTGCCGTAGAGGTCGGCGAGACGGCCGGTCACTGGCATCGTGACGGCCGCAGCGAGCAGGGTGGCCGTGACCGCCCAGGAGGTGTTCGCTGCGCTGGTGCCGAGCAGTTGGGGCAACTCGGTCTGGATCGGGATGACGAGCGTCTGCATCAGCGCGCCGGCCAGGCTGCCGAAGCAGAGCGTCAGGATGATCGCGATCGGCGGGAAGCGGGTGGGCGCCGGTGCTGCCGGTGCGGCCGATGCCTCATGGGTGGAGTCCACGTGGGTCCTGTCTGGCGGGCGGACCGATGTGTAGGCTACATATCGGTAGATATGTAGACTACATACATGAGCGGTCCGTCTGAAGAGACCACGAAGATGAACCACGTCACACGGGGAGTGATGGGCACTCCGGTGTGGGACGTGCTGGTCGCGACCGCTCGCCTTGATCGGGCTCGGCAGCTCTCCGACGCGCATGCCGACCTGGTGATGGCTCAACGGAGACTGCTGTGGTTGCTGATGGACGGTGAGCCCCACACCATGCGCGACATTGCCGAGCAGCTCCAGCTCGAGCAGTCGACCGTCAACCGTCAGGTCAACGCCGCGATCACCGCCGGTCTGCTCGAGCGGGTCAAGGCGCAGGGGGAGAGCGCCCATTCCCTGACCGTGACCGAGAAGGGGTTGGCCGTCTTCAGCGCCGACGTGGCGCGGGCCGCTCGCCACTTCGAGGCCGCGCTCGGCGCGCTGCCCGATGGGCGGGCCGAGGAGTACGTCAAGCTCATGGGCGTCTTCGCCAGCGCCTACCGGGACGCGGTTGACGCCGAGGTCGGCGCCGTGCCGCCCGCCGCCGCGGCCCCCACCGCCTGAGCCTGACGCTGGGGCAGCATCGGTACGCCACCCGCCCGGTACGTTCACCAGAACATAACGACGAAGGCCGCCGTCGACCCGAAGGTCAACGGCGGCCTCGCCTGGTGCTGATGCCTACAGGTCGAACAGGCTCTCCGCGCCGTGGATGTCCACGTCAGTGCGGGGGGTGTGTGCCTCACCGCTGGCTGCGGGTGCTGCTGCAACCTCAGTGGCTGCCTCCTCCGTGGCCGGAGCCTCGGCGGGTGCCTGCTCAGCAACCGGTGCCTGCTCCGCAACGGGTGCCTGCTCCGCAACGGGTGCCTGCTCCGCAACGGGTGCCTGCTCAGCAACGGGTGCCTCGGTGGCAACCGGAGCTTCAGCGGGTGCCGCTTCGGCAGGGGCCTCGTCAGCCGCCGGCGCTTCAGCGACCGCGGCCTCCTCGGCTGGTGCTGCGGGTGACTCCTCGACGACCGGCGCCTCCGCAACTGACGTGGCTGCGGTTGCGGCCGGAGCCACGGTCCCGGGAGCAACCTGGACCGAACCCTCCGGTGCTTCGATGTCGAAGAGCGAGGAGACGGTGTGTACGTCCACGTCGGTACGCGGCGTGCTGACCGTGCCGCTCCCAGCGACCGGAGCTGCCGTGGCCGGAGCCTCAGCAGCGGGTGCCTCAGCAGCCGGAGCCTCAGCGACGGGTGCCTCGGCAGCAGGTGCTTCAGCAGCGGGTGCTTCAGCAGCGGGTGCCTCGGCGGCGGGTGCCTCGGCGGCCGGAGCCTCAGCAGCCGCAACTGGAGCAGCCGGGGCGGGTGTTGCGCCCGCCTCTACCTGGACCGAACCCTCGGGCGCTTCGATGTCGAAGAGCGAGGAGACGGCGTGCACGTCCACGTCGGTACGCGGCGTGCTGGCCACCCCACTTCCGGGGGCGGCCGCAGCCGGAGCAGCTTCAGCAGCCGGTGCCTTCGCCTCGGTCGGAGCGGCTTCGGCAGCGGGTGCCTTCGCCTCGGTCGGAGCGGCTTCGGCAGCGGGTGCCTTTGCCTCGGCCGGAGCAGCTTCAGCGGCCGGCGCAGCCTCGGTCGGGGCAGCGATGTCGAAGAGCGACCCACCGGCGTTGAGGTCCGTGGCCGGAGCCGGTGCCTCGGTGGCAGCCTGAGCAGCTTCCTCGGCCGGAGCCTCGGGAGCAGCCTTGGCCGGGGTCTCGGCAACCTTGGCTTCGGGAGCCGGGGTCTCGGCGGGAGCCACGTCGAAGAGTGATCCCGATCCCAGGTCCGCCGCGGGAGCAGCAGGCTTGGTCGGGGTCTCCTCGACAGCAGGCTTGGTCGGGGCCTCTTCGACAGCAGGCTTGGTCGGGGTCTCGGCAGCCTTGGCTTCGGGAGCCGGGGTGTCGAAGAGCGAGCCGCCCTGCACCGGCACGGTCGGCGTGGCCTTGTCCTTCGCCTCGGTGGCAGGCGTGTCGAACAGCGACGAACCACCGCTGGCCTTGGCGTTCGGGCCAACGTCCGCGGTCTCGGTGACGGTGTTCTCGGTCTGGGTGACGTCCCCGACCTCGGGCTCGTCCTTGACGTTCTCGTCGCCCTTCGCGGCGGCCTTGGCGGTGGCGCCGACGGCTGCTGCCTTCTGCGACGACCCGGGGGCGGCCTTGGTTGCCTGGACGCCCTTGACCGAGGCGAGCAGCATCTGCGCGACGTCGAGGACCTCGACGGCCTCCTCGGCACGACCAGCTGCCTGTTCGGCGGTCAGACCGTCTGCCAGCATCACGCGGCAGAAGGGGCAACCGACGGCGATCTGGTCGGCACCGGTGGCGACGGCCTCCTGCGTACGGTTGACGTTGATCCGCTCGCCGATCTTCTCCTCCATCCACATGCGGGCGCCACCGGCACCACAGCAGAAGGACTTCTCGGAGTTGCGCTCCATCTCGACGACCTTGGCGCCGGGAAGGATCTCCAGGAGCTCGCGCGGCGGCTCGTAGACCTTGTTGTGACGGCCAAGGAAGCACGGGTCGTGGTAGGTGATCGAGCGCTGCTGGGCGCCTTCGCCGGTCTTGACCGGGGTGAGCTTGCCCTCGCGTACGAGGCGGTTGAGGAGCTGCGTGTGGTGCACGACCTCAAGCTCGATGCCGAATTCCTTGTACTCGTTCTTCAACGTGTTGAAGCAGTGAGCACAGGTCGAGACGACCTTCTTGACCTTGAACTCCTTGAAGGTCTCGACGTTCTCCATGGCAAGGGACTGGAAGAGGATCTCGTTGCCGGCGCGGCGGGCGGAGTCACCCGTGCAGGTCTCGCCGTTGCCCAGGACGCCGAAGGAGATGCCCGCGATGTCGAGCAGCTCGGCCACCGCGCGGGTGGTCTTCTTGGCGCGGTCCTCGTAGGCACCTGCGCAGCCGACCCAGAAGAGCCAGTCGACGGAGTCGAGGGACTCGATGTCCTCGCCCACCACCGGGACCTCGAAGTCGAGGTCCTTGGCCCAGTCCATCCGGGCAGTGGTGGACATGTTCCACGGGTTGCCCTTGGACTCCAGGCCCTTGAAGAGCTGGTTGAGCTCGGCGGGGAAGTTGGACTCCACCAGCATCTGGTAGCGACGCATGTCGTTGATGTGGTCGACGTGCTCGATGTCGACCGGGCACTGCTGGACGCAGGCGCCACAGTTGGTGCACGACCACAGGACGTCCTCGTCGATGACGAAGTCGGCGCCCTCGGGGTTGTAGAACCAGTCGGTGACCTCGGTGCCCATGCCGGTCTCGATGGCCTGGTCGGTCTTTCCGATCAGGGCGCGGTCCGCGTGCGCCTCGTCGCCGGCGGCCTTCGCGAAGGCGTGCTCGCGCAGACCCATGACCAGGAGCTTGGGGGAGAGGGGCTTCTCGGTGTTCCAGGCGGGGCACTGGCTCTGGCAACGGCCACACTCGGTGCAGGAGGCGAAGTCGAGGACGCCCTTCCATGAGAAGTCCTCGACCTTGCCGACACCCAGGACAGTGTCCTCGTCCATCTCCTCGATGTCGTCCATCGTGAAGGGCTTGCCGTTGACGAGCAGCGGCTTCATCGCGCCGAGCGCGGTGCTGCCGTCGTCCTCACGCTTGAACCAGATGTTGGGCCAGGCGGTGAAACGGTGCCACGCCACACCCATGGTGAGGTTGGCGGAGATGACCATCAGCCAGATCATCGCCGAGACGATCTTGATCATGGCGATGACGATGATGATGTTCTCGAGCGTGCCGACGTTCTCGGTGGGGTAGAGCCCGGCGAAGAACTGGGAGATCGGGAACTCCCAGCCAGTCGCGTGCGAGCTGCCCTCGACCTCGAAGAGTTTGTACTCGGCGCCGCGGATGAAGAGGATCGCCACCGACTCGAGGAGCACCATCGCCTCGACGAAGTAGCCCTGCCACATCGTCGAGCCGAAGAAGCGGCTGCTGCGCCCGTTGGCCGACGGGCGCTTGCGCACGCGGTAGATGAAGAGCGGGATGATCGCCAGCGTGCCGAGGAGACCGATGAACTCTGCGACCCAGGTGTAGCCCGGCCAGTGCCCGATGATCGGCAGCGCGAACTCAGGGTTGAAGAGCTGGAAGTACGCCCCTCCGACCGCGGTGGCCAGGACGATGAAGGCCAGGTAGACGAACCAGTGCAGCACCCCGACCCAGGTGACCTGGAGCATGCGGGTGTGGAGGAAGGTCTCCTTCAGCATCGTCAGCGTGCGGCCGACCGGGTTGCCTCGGCGCCCGACGAGGGGCTGACCGATCCGGAAGGTCCTCAACATGTGCCTGACGGCCATGGTGGTCATGACGAGTCCCACTGCCGTGAAGGCTAGTGAGATGACGATCGCAGTGATCTGCAACATGTGGCAAGGCTCCTCGGTCAGGCGTAGCGCACCCTGAACTCTAAAGGGCACACAAGCTCTGCGCAGCGGTGGCGCGGTGAGATGGATGCTACCGGTCGGTAATCACTGTGCGACATCATGCACTCATGAGCACCCCACCCGCACGCCCCCGCAGCCTCACCACCCAGGCGGTGGACCTCGCCGTGAAGTTGATGGACCAAGTAGGAGCGAGCGGCGTCCTGCCGGCCGCAGAGGTCAAGATCGGCACTCCGCTGGAGTCCGTCGACGGACGTCTCTTCCCCTTCGGCACATCAGGCCTGGCGCCCGACGTCGCCTACCTCCTCGTGCATTCCTTGCCGCTCACCTGTGGGGCGCGGCGGGCTCCCGAGGGTGAGCCGGGTGCCGGTGCGTGGGAGATCCTTCTCGACAAGCCGATCGAGGACTACATCGCCTCGGGTGCGCTGCGCGAGTTCACCGTCTCCGACGACTGAGCGGTACGGCTCCACCGCAGCGCGGACCGGGGACCGGCCTGCGCTGCGATGGGGCCGGCTCAGGCGCGGTGTGATCCGCCGTCGAGCGGGCCCTCGTCGTGACGGGGGTCGCGGGGGTTGCCAGCTGGGTCGGCGTGACCGTCCGGGTCGAGACGGTCCGCCTCGCGCAGACGGTCCTCGTGACGCGCGGCCTGCTGCAGGTGGTCGGTCTCGGCGACCTTCGCACGCTCCTCCGCGCGATCCGCCTCACGACGCAACTTCTCCGCCTTGACCTGCTCCTCCTTGGCCCGGAGCTCGGCGTCGGGCAGCACCTGCGCCTGTCGGTCCGCGTCCTGGCGCAGGGCGGCGGCCTGCTCGGTGCGCTCCACACGCTCGGCCTCTGCCTTCTGGTGCTTCTTCTTCCGCAACAGCCAGGCGATCAGGCCGATCACGACGAGGGCCACGACAACGGCAACCACGATCCAGATGATCTCTTGAGTGTCCATGCCTCTGCCGTACCCACCTCGGCGTCGGTCCATGCCTGATCGGCTGTGCTACTCCTTCACGCCCCCGAAGATGCGTCGAGCAATCGGCGCCGGGACGACTCGCATCGCGCGGTCCAGCAACGGCGGCAGGCCTCGTACGGAGGCGATCGGGTCGCCGAGGGGCTGCCCGGGCACCGAACCCATCGTCAGCATGCCGATGGTGGAGGCCACCAGGGATGCGGTGAGTGCGTCACTGTCGATCGCCCCGGACAGTCCGCGCTGGGACAGGATGGAGCGGATGCTGGTGGCGACCGCCTCGTTCCATCGCGTCATGTTGTCACGCAGCATCGACGCCATCGCCTCGTCGTTGTAGGCGGCGGCGATGACATGGCTCAACAGCGCGGCGCTGCCGTCGTCGCGGGCCACGGTGGCCAGCTTCGCGCCGACGCGGTAGAGCTCGTCGAAGCTGGAGACCGATTCCAGGTCGTGGGTGTAGGTCGCGATCATCGCCAGCGTGGCCCGCTCGTAGGCGTCGTGGACCAGGCCGTCGACGCCGTCGAAGTGGTAGTAGACCAGCGCCTGGTTGACCCCTGCCTCGCCGGCGATGCCGCGCGCCGTGAGCCCCTTCGTGCCGACCCTGGAGGTGAGACGGACAGCGGCCTCCATCAGGGCGACCTTGGTCTCTTCGCTGCTCATCCGGCGTCCTCAACTGTGCTTCGTGGGGTGGTTTCTCGGCGTGGCAGCTCTCGGGGCCCGAGGCCGCACGCGTCTGCAATGAGTTGTAGCACCCATCCCACACCCGGCAGCCTCATCCACCAACCGAGCCAGGCCCAGACCAGGGTGGTGTGCTCGAGTGCGCGCGCAAAGGCTGCCACCCCTGAGGAGACGGTCTCCCCGTCGCTCCACTCCATGCGGGGGACCCTGTGTGGCGCCTCTTCGGCGACGTGGGTCTCCAGTCCGACCTGGCCCAGTGCTTGCAGGGTGGCCCCTGTGGCTGCGCAGAGCTCGCAGGTCTCGCTGACCCAGAGCGTGCGCGGGGAGGGGACGTACGGGCGCCATCGGGGCCACCACGCGCGTACGTGGGTGCGATAGGTCTCGTACGCCGCCCAGCGCGCGCTCAGCGCAGCATGCTCCTGGCGTTCGGCGAGGACGACGGAGAAGGCGATCGCGAACACTGCAGCGGCCCCCAGCCCCGGAGACCCCGCAGCCACGGCGAGCAGGACCATCAACCCGGACATGCCGATCTGCATCGGGTTGGCGACGTAGGCGAACGGGCCAGTGGTGACGAGTCGCGCTGGTGGGTCCCACGGGAACGGGGTGCCGCCGGCGTGGCCCAACTCCACGACGGCAGCCACCGCGGGCACGAAGACAAGGACCGCCACGACCAGGAGGACTGAGCGCACGAGGTAGGAGTGGTCGACCACGTCGGCCCAGGCCGACCCCTCGGCCGTGAGGACCAGGTGGGGCAGGAGCCAGAAGAAGGCTGCGGTGAAGAGGACTGCCTGCAGACCGACGCGCAGCCACAGCCACCGGCGGTGACGGGTGGCCCACCCCAACGCCAACCCCGGGCCGGCGGCGACGGCCAGCAGGAGGAGCTCGCCCCACAGCCAGCCGTCGTGCAGCTCCAGGCCGGGGAGTCGATCCATGCCCAGCAGGTCGATCCAGGCGAAGGCGAGCAACCAGACCCACAGCGGACCGCCGACCAGCACCGGCACCGCGCCCCAGAGCAGCGCCCACCCCAGCGAGATCTCCAGCGGCACTCCGCCCACGCTCGTGGGCGCCGGCGCGAACGTCCACCAGTCGGTGCCGACCTCGACCGCCAGCACCGCGACCCACACCCACAGGCCGGCGAGGAAGGCTGCCGGCACCCGGCGTACGAGGTCGAGACGCACGCGTACGGCGGCCACCGCCACGAGGAGCAGCGGAACGGCCAGCACGACGTTGCGCGCGATCGCCTCCTCCATGGTCAGTCGAGTCCGGCCAGGAACGCCTCGGCTCTGGCGTTCATGAAGAGGCTGCTGACCGGAGCGAACCAGAAGGCGGGGTCGAGGTCGCGCTCGAAGGTGATCCGTACGTCAGCACGGCAGCCGTCGGCGGTCTGCTCCCAGCTCAGCCGGCCTTCCTGGATGCTGACCCACCGGGTGGTGCGGGCGTCGTCCGCAGTGACGTCGAAGACGATCGACTCCGACTCGGCGGCCCTGACCTCCGTGCTGATCGAACCCATCGGCATGGCCAGGTCCCAGGTGTCGCCCACCTCCAGGCCGGTGCCCTGCGCGGCGGTCGGGGTCGGGTACTGCGCCAGGCGGAGCAGGAGCCCTCGGTCCTTCTCGGGTTCGAACTGGGGCCCGCGGGCCAGTGCGTCGGTGAAGTCGCTGCAGTCACTGGCCACGAGCCGGTCGGCGTGGACTTCCTGGACAGGGTTGATCCGCAGGCCCGGCACGACGCCCTCGAGCGCGACAAGCACGAGGATCCCGCCGAGGGCGTGCCGGGTGTGCGGACCCTGGCCGTGTCGGCCACGCCGGGTGGCCTCGACGAGGCCGTGGATGGCGAAGGCGACGCCGTAGACCAAGGGGCTCACGATCAGGACGCACAAGGCTCCTTCGTGCAGGAAGGCCGAGACCAGCAGCAGGGCCACGGTGAGGGCCTGGAAGAGCTGTCCGGCCCCGTCCTCGCCGGGGACCATGCCCACGACCAGGGCGAGCAGTGCCGGCAGCCCGACGAAGAAGAGTGCGGTGTCCAGCCGCCCGAGGAATGCCGCCAGGACGGTGGCGGCCAGCGCCACGGGCACGACGGCGGTGAGCATCACGCCCAGACGCGAACGGAACGACTCCTCAGGGGAATCGGGCTCCTCGTCCGCGGTCGACGCGGGAAAAGGTGAGTAGTCCTTGTCTTGAGCATACGCTTAAAGCATCTGCTCAAACAAGGATCGAGGAAAAATGGCCGAAGGGCCGCGCCTCGGGAGGCGCGGCCCTTCTGCGGTCAGACTGTGTCGAGCTGAGTTACCAGACTCGGCGCGAGTTGCCGCCGATCGGGATGAAGTTCAGGATCAGGCCGACAACGATCAGGATGAGACCGATGGTCGTCAGGATCGGCATGCTGGCAATGAGACCAATGATGAGCAGAATCAGGCCAAGGGCGACCATGGGTTCTTACCTCCTGTTGCGTGCATGAGCGCGTTGCTCACGTCAGTGCAGGACAATTGCCCGGCCGCTTGACCGTTCAAACATTCCCTCGGAAAACTTTCCGTACCGCATATCGGTCAAGTCGCGCGACGACTTCGCGCTCAAGGTGGTTCAACGCTTGTTGACCGCTCAGTGATCCACCTGTCAGCCTCGTGGCGGGAGGGAAACACACAATGAGGACTCACGCACGCACGCGAGGACGCCTGGTCGGTGCCGCCGCGGTGGCGCTCGGCCTGCTCGTCGTGCCGGTCAGCAGTTGGGCCGACACCGGGGGTGAGGTGTCGGTCGACAACATTCGACCCCAGCTCGGTGACGAGATCACCGTGACGGGCAGTGGCTTCACCGAGGGCGACCAGGTCAGCTTCAGGGTCTGCGGTGCGCCTGACGCGACCGGGCGACTGGCCTGCGTGGAAGGCAACGAGAGCCTCGAGGTTGCCTTCGACGGCACGGTCCGTGGCCCGCTGACGGTCGAGGAACCCCCCGGCGACTGCCCGTGCTCGGTGGTGGTGGTCAGTCCCGGCGCGCCGCCGGCTGCAACGCCGATCAACCTCGTCGGACACCCCATGGCCAAGGCCGTCCAGGCGCCCGACCTCGTCGTCGACGCTGCCACCCTGGAGCCTTCCGGAGGGCTGGGCCGTTGGCTGGGCGCCGCTCCCGACGTCACGCTGCGGATGACCCTGCGCAACGCAGGCGTCGCCCCGGCCGAGCCCACGCTGGACCTGGTCTGGCGTGACGGTGACGATGCTCCCCAACCCATCACCGACTCCGGTCTGCCGATCGTCGAGCCCGGCGAGAGCGTCGAGGTGGAGGTGCCGCTGAAGTTCGGATCGTTCGCCCAGGGTGAGCACTCCGTCTCCGGCCAGGTCGTCGTGGGTGACCTGTACGCCCCCGTCGAGGCCAGCACCACGCTCGCTCCGTGGGGTCTCTACGCCCTGGTGCTCGGTGGCCTCGGTGCCGCAGGGTACGCGCGGATCAGGAAGATCGGCGGCAGCGAGACGCCCGTCGGCCCCGCGACCCCGCGCAACGCGGAGCGCAAGGTCGACCGCAGGGCCCCCGGGCGCCGCGTCAGCGTCCCGGCCGCCAGGGAGGCCACCAGGGAGTCCGTCAGGGATCCCGTCAGGGAGCCGGAGCGCGTGGCTCGGACGGAATCACCGGAACCGGCCTCCCCGCGCCGCGACGACTCCAGCACTCCCGCCTACGTCGGGCCCCCGCGTCTGGAGTCGACGCCTCTGGCTCCGCGCCCGGGTGCAGCTCGCCTCATGACGCTGGAGTCGCAGAACGCGGACGCTGCCGTCGAAGCGCCGCGCGTCCCGCAGCAGGGCTCGGCCTTCCCCCGCCAGGAGACGGTCGCTCCCTCCCGGCCGGCCGTCACCCGCAGCACCACCCCGGAGCAGGACGCCGCCACCGTCGCGAACGCGATGGCCATCATCCGCGAGCGGGCCGGGAGCGCTCCGGCGCAACTCCCCGCCAACTACGAGGTTGCCCCTTCCGGCAAGCGTGCCGAGCGCGGGGGTAAGCGTGCGGCGCGGCCCGAGAAGCCGCAGCGCTTCATCACTCGCCGCTGAGAGACGTACGACAAAGAGTTCGGGCCCCGGGAGATGTCCGGTTCAAGTAGTCGTCCCACACCGCTCCGGTTCCTAGGTGTTCAGGACATTTAGGCGACGAGATCACAGCCTGCTGGGCTGGGGTTCTGGGTTGATCAGCTGACCCACCATCGACGCGTCCGCGACGACAGCCTTCGCGGCTCTGGCCGGGTGTCGCTCCAATTGCAAGCAATAGTGGCCTCAACTCCCCTCACCGCCTGAACCGCGGCGGCGACCGCGCATTGAATCGTGCGCTTCATACTGTGGCCATCATTCGTACGGTGCCATCCAGAAACCCGCGCCTACGAGGTCCGATCCAGTGCCGACGGAATACCCTGTGCGTCAGGCCGTGGTGAACCACCTCCACTGGAACGGGGCAGCGCCGCAACGAGCCAGTCGCCGACGCTCTCGGCGTCGTGGGCCTCGGACAGGTGGACCAGCAGGAGTGGATCGCGTCGTGCGCTCGACCAGCAGGAGTGGATCGCGTCGTGCGCTCGACCAGCAGGAGTGGATCGCGTCGTGCGCTCGATCAGCGTTGCCATCGCGGACCGGTTGCTCGCGACAGTGGTCAGGTCGCCCAGCCGCGGCCGAACACGGCTCGGTCTGGATCTCGTGGGGGCTCTCGATCACCATCACTTGGATGGACGACCCGGTGCTGCCGCTGCTGGGATCGCGCGGGGGGCAAACCTGTGAGTCGGCCAGTTCAAGGCCAAAAAGGTCCAGCGGCTCCTGGCGTACAAGACCCTGGCCAGCTGTGATGTTCAGCCAAGTTGCTCAACCTGGTGATGGGTGCGGCCTTCCCGATTGCTGAGTGGGGCCGGTGGTGGCCGGGCGGGCGTGACCTCATAGGAGCCTGATTGCAGCAGTCGCATCACAGTCCCGTCCACCCGACCGGCAAGTGTCACTCACCCTGTCCTTTGGTCTGGTTGGAGCAGGCAAGATGAGCATGCAACAGGGCCCGTCCGGCCGTCGAGTCATCGTCGGCGTCGACACCCACAAGCACGTCCACGTCGCTGTCGCGATCGATGATGTCGCACCATCCTCGACAGCAGATCATTCGCTGCGGACTGCGGGGCTACACGCAGCTGATCGACTGGGCCGTGGGGTTCGGCGGCAGTTCACCTTCGGTATCGAGTGCGTCGGCTCCTACGGAGCCGGCCTGACCGCAGCCGTTCGTCGAAGCGCCAGCGGAGCCATCGAAGTCACCCCTACCGACCGGCGCGATCGTCGGCTGCGGGCAAGTCCGACACCATCGACGCAGAGAACGCCGCCCGGGCAGTCCTCGCCGGCCAAGCAATCGCGATCCCCAAGTCCCACGCCGGTGTCTTGGAGATGATTTGGCAGGTCAAAGGCGCCCAAGACGCTGCCGTGAAGGGCTCGCACCGCAGCGATCATCAGCCTGAAGCAGGTCCTGGTGAACGCCTCACCAGAGATCCGCGAAGACCTCGAACCGCTGACCAAGCTGGCGCTGATCACCAAGTGTGCCGGGCTACGCCCCGGGCCGATCACCACGATCACCCCCTCGACCAAGCACACCCTGCGCGCCATCGCTCGACGCCGGCAGCAACTCAACGCCGAGGTCACAGACCACGAGAGGATTCTCCGCACCCTCACCACGCAAGCTGCCCCGCAACTGGCCGCGGTGTTCGCCGTCGGGCCAGACACGGCCGCCGAGATACCTATCGTTACCGGCGACAACCCCGACCGAATCCGATCGGAGCCTGCCTTCGCGACACGCTGCGGCGTCGCACCCATCCCGGCCTCATCAGGGATGACTACCCACCACCAGCTCAACCGTGGCGGCCAAGGCAGGCGAACTCGGCGCTGTACCGGGTCGTGATCGTGCGCATGCAGCACCACAAACCGACCAAGGCCTACGTCGCAAGGCGCATGGCCGGAGGCAAGACCAAATCTGAGATCATCCGGTGCCTCAAACGCCTGCTGGCACGTGAACTGTAGGCCGCGATGCGTCCCTCCGCGATGCCCAGCGCCCTCCGGGCCGCTTGACAAATATAGGAGCAATCAACGCCAGTGGGGAGAAGTCCTTGCGCGTGCTACGCAAATGCTCGACACGCCCACGTGGGACACCGAGAAATTCTCCAGCTTAGGAATGTCACGTGGAAACGAAAAAGTACAACCGCCATGCCGCCAACGGCCCTCGGCAAGTTCACACCTCTCGACTTAAGATCACCCGCACCGTTGCAGACGCGGCCCGCCTACCGCAAACTCTGAGTTACGAGGAAGCCGGGGGCAGTCCCTGACACCGCCCGGAGGGGGAATCCATTGCTGCCCCGTGCCCCGAGGGCGCCCAGTCCGCATTCTGGGATCAGCATTCCTGCTCCTCCTGGTTCGCTACCGTCCACCCGACGAGGGAGTCCCCTCGCGATAACAGAATGGGGCACATATGCGCAAGAAGGTAACAAGTCTGCTCATGGTTGGTGTGGCCACAACCTCCGTATTGTTCGCGGCTCCGCTCCCTGCGCACGCTGCCAATACCTGCGACAGCAAAGTGCAAACCAAAGCGGTTTCGTTTGCACCAGATCTGCACAGGGCTCGCACTTGGTGCACGGCTCTGAACGGCGATCGCAAAGCGCAGGGGTACTTGGATCTTGTAGGGGCCCTCGATAAGAAGACGCCTTGGTTCTGGACGCTCAACAAGGACTACTACAGCTCCTATGACAGCGGCCCCAACAGGGGAGCTTCTTACAGGCTTGGATGGGTCTGATTTCCTAGAGCGGGTGGGTCAGAAATTTGGCCCACCCGCTACGGGCAAGGCCGTTCGCAGAAAATTGAGGGGATTCTCATGATCTCGGTCGAGGGTATTAGCGTCTCGTATCGTCAAGGTGGCAGCCTAATTGTTCCACTGCGCTCGGTCTCTTTCGAGGTGAAGGTTGGTTCGTCTGTCGCATTGACAGGTCCCAGCGGGAGCGGCAAATCAACGCTGTTGCGGGTTTTGGCAGGTCTTCAGCGCCCAGACGCAGGGGTTGTGTCCCTGCATGGGGAGTCGGATGAACTGAATCCGAGTGATCCGCGAGTAAGCTTGATACATCAAGATTTCCGTCTGGTTGAGTTTTTGAACGTGCTTGACAACCTGCGACTGGCTGCAGAGGTCAACGGGCTCAATGTGTCGACGGATTCCCTTCAGGATGTCCTGGGAGATGTGGGACTTTCGGGATTCGGGCATCGCCTTCCGGCGACGCTGTCTGGGGGCGAGCAGCAACGGGTGGCCATCGCACGCAGCGTCGTCTCTGGCGCTGAAGTTTTGTTGGCCGACGAGCCGACGGGCAACCTCGACCCAGAGAACACGACGTTGGTGACCGAACTGCTCATAGATATCGCCGTGCGTCACCGCAAGGTCGTAATCGTGGCGACACACGACCTGGGTGTGGCTGAAAGTATGGCCCTTTGGTTGCGCTTGGTCGATGGACGCGTCGTGCCAGAAGAGCGCAGCCTCGTATGAACGGCAGGCGGCTCTCTCTGCGGTTCGCTGTCCACCGGTGGCGGTCAATGACGCTAGGCGCGGTTGTCGTGGGCGTCACGGTCAGCGCAGCCGCGGGATGGGCGACTGTCCTCCAAAGTTCGGAGGCAGCGATTGCGCAATCGATACGCGCCGAGCACGCTGGCGCGACGTTTAGTCTCCAAGTGAAGGATTCGTCAGTCCTGGCCGAACTGGGTCTGGTTCAGAGCCTGACGTCGGTTCGGGACGCACACGCCACTGTACGCGTTGGAAACGGGTCCATCGCCCCGTCGGCCTTGCGTATCGTTGATCGGGAGACGGCGCTGGGAGTGTTAGCGACTGGTAGGCACCCTCGCTCTCAGGACGAGATCAGCATCACGCGGCACTTAGCCGATGTGCTAGGGGTTGGCCTCCACGATCGGGTATCCGTGAGGGCCGACGAGGCTCAGTCAGAGGTTGAGGCCACGATCGTAGGGTTGATTCGAGACCCCGCAGACTCGCAGGCAGCGACCGTGGTAATGATCGATAGGGACCTAGCTGACGCAGCGGCTACAGTCTTCCTTTCGCGACTGAATCCTTATCAGGACGAGGTTCTTCAGCCGCTCTTGGACGAGCGATCCTTAACAATGCGTACGACCGAGATGCTTGCCGATGAGCGGGGTGAAAGCGGACTCCCGGCGGCTCTCTCTCGCACCCGATCGTTACCTCTGGCGATCAGCGTGGCATTGATATGTGTCCTTGGGGGAATGTGGCTGTCCGTGTCTCGTTCTTTTAGTCGAGATACTGAGGGCCTGGTCGCTGCGGGGTTGCCTGCAAGGGCGGCCTCCTTGGTCCCTACTAGGGCGTGCCTCGTGGTCGTTGGTACTAGCACGTTGCTCGGAATGGTTGCGGGTGTCACGTCGGTGGCTGTAGCTCGCAGCCATATCTCGCGCGCAATCGGTCAGGATTGGACCACAATCGTCGTCCCCGCCGGCTCTCTTTTCTTGATCGCTGGTACCCTTACCGCCGCTCTCGTCTCAGTGATCTCATCCGCATCTCTTGTGCGGAGACTGGCTGCGAACCGCTCGCGTCGAGCGCGAGTCTCTGCCGTCTTTGGGGCAGGCGCGGTTGTTCTTGGTTTGGGAATGCTGGTCGCTTCGTCCACTGGCTTCTTGAGTCCCCAGATGGCCCCGATCGCTGGACTTGTGACTTCTTTGGCACTGGCGTCGGTCTCCCAGCATTTCCTCACCCTTTGGAGCAAGCGCAAAATCTATCGGCGTACAGCGATTATTATGGCGCGCTCGCTGGTTCCGGTCTCGATGGTGGCGGGGTCGCTCGTGTTCGCCACGGCCTACTACCCAGCGATCATCCAGCACGCCGCGAGCGAAGTTGAGCCTCTAAACTCGGCGCCTCAACCAGAGGGGTCGTTTCTTGTGTACGAGGTGCCAGAACGTGTGGCCGCCCTCTTGATAGAAGAATATCAAGCCATGGGTGAAGGGCAAGCGGTCCGCTATTTTCTTCCGCGAGAACGGAAACACATGTGGCGCGCGACCAGTACAAGTGTATTGGATTGTATGGATCAAGGGGAGATGTCCGATCCACACCACTTGCCTGAGGAGTGCTATCCCAAGGAAACCTTAGCGCCCATCAACGCGACGATGCTTGCGGCTGAAGGCCCCACTCAAGCGGATAGCAACCTTCTGAGCGGATCAGAGGTGGGACTGCTCCGGTTTCCAGCGGGATCCCCGCGTGTGGACCGCTTAGCCCGAACCAAGGCCGTCCCTGACAAACGACTGGGCGGGAACCTGCCCGGAGTTGTGGTGGTAGAAGGGAGCCCGACTGCACGTCGGATGGGTCTCGAGCGCTCGGGCTCCGAGCTGCTTGCGCTTTACGATTTTGGTGCGCTGACACAGGAGAACCAAGCGCGCCTGCGGGCCTTAACCACGCGACTCGCGCCTGCGGCACAAGTTGCCGAAGCGGACATGGGTAGGAGTGACAGGGCCGTGAGCCTGTCGGCACTCATTGCTGGGCTGGGAGTCGCGGGAGTCTGGTTGGTGGTGCTCCCGGCAGGTCTCGCGGCTGTGGTCGGCCACCGTCGTACGCGCCGAATCCTGGTGGATCTCGGCAGGGTGCGGGTTCGTCGTCGGGTCGCTTGGCTATGGGTGTTCCCACTAGGCGCGACGATCGCAGCAGCCGGATTGCTCGGACGATGGGCAGCCGGGACGGCAGGAGCAGGCATGCACGGCAGTTACGGGTGGGCGTGGACGGCCAGCATGGTGGCGGGATTGGTTGTCGTCACCGTCATTCAGCGCGCCTTCGTCGCCGTGCCAGGGCGCGCAGCGGCGGAGTGAGGTCATTCATGAAGCCGGTTCAGCGACACCGATCTAGACGTGAACACCGCAAGTGTCATGAGCCCTGTCCTGCTGATGGGCGCGACTATGGACCGGCTGAGGCTGCCGGATTGTCGCGTGCGTTGACGACCAACGTGGAGTCCTGCTTGGAATTGATGGACCAGCCCACGATGCGGCGGCTGCAGGCGTCGAGGACTGCGGCGCTGTAGATCCACCCTTCGCGTGTGCGGTGCTGGGTGATGTCGGTGACCCATAGTTCATTGGGCCGTAGCCGGTGGAACTTCCGGGTTCACCAAGTCCCCGGAGGTCGCGACGCCGCGCAGTCGCTTGACTCTGGTCGGTCCAGGCAGGCCGTAGATACCGGCCCGGTTCATGAGCAGCCAGACAGTCCGCTCGCACACGGTGATGCCCATGCCAAGGGTGAGTTCTGCGTGCACGCGGCGGTACCCGTAAGTGCCACGAGAGGCGACGTGCTCTTCGCGGATCAAGCCGGTGAGCCACTCGCGTCGCAACTGTGTGGGTGTGGTCGGCGTCCTCTTCGCTTTGTAGTAGTTCTGCCGTGCGATGCCGAGAACCCGGCAGCTGCGATCGGCCGGGACCCCGGCGTCGATGAGGCGGTCGATCACCGGGTAGAGCCTTTTGGGCGGGGCCGCTCCTCGCCGAGGAACTTCGCAGCCTGGCGCACGATCAGTAGTTCGGTCTCGAGCTCTTGGATGCGCCTACGAGCCGCCCGGAGCTCCGCGGACTCGTTGCTACTGACGCCGGGGATCTCGCCGCGATCGATCTTGTCCTGCTTGACCCACTTCGACAGCGTGACGGGGTGGATGTCGAGTTCGTGGGCCGTCTGTTTCTGCGGTTTGCCCGCACGGCCGAGCGCGATGGCTCGGGCGCGGAATTCGGGTGGGTAGGCACTGGGCACGGTGGTCAGCCTTCCGGTGGAGGCAGTCACTTAGCCACCCCAACTGGAACCTTTCTGGTGGGGCAGGTCACACTGTCACCTGATCGTGCAGCAGTCCCAAACGGTCATGTCCCCGGGACCCGAACTGCGTCGTACACTGAGCCTGGCTCAGCCCTCGAGCGCGCTGATCGCGTCGTGGATGCTCAGCGTGCGCTTCGCTGATTCGACGTGCAGGTTCTCGATCATCTTGTTCTTGTAGGTGGCCACACCCGTGGTGGTCGCCTCGAAGGCCTCGATCAGCCCGCGGGCATCCTCGACGGCGGCCTCGGACGGCGCGAAGGCGGTGTTCGCGCCCTCGACCTGACCGGGATGGATCAGGGTCTTGCCGTCGAATCCCATCTGGCGCCCCTGCTCGCACTCAGCCAGGAACCCCTCGGTGTCCTTGACGTCGTTGTAGACGCCGTCGATCACCGCGATGCCAGCAGCGCGACCCGCGAGCAGGGCCGTGTGCAGGCTGGGGAGGATCGGAGCGCGACCGGGCACGTGCTCGGCGTACAACTCCTTGACCAGGTCGTTGGTGCCGAGCACGAAGGCGCCCAGGCGTGGTGACGCCTGCGCGATCGAGAGGCAGTCGAGGATCGCGATCGGGGTCTCGACCATGGCCCACAACTTGGTGTGCTCGGGAGCGCCTGCGGCCTCCATCGCGGCGACCAACTGCTGCACCTCGGCGGCGCTGTTGACCTTCGGCACCACGATCGCCTGCGGGCCGGCCTCCGAGGCGGCGACGATGTCGTCATCGTGCCACTCGGTGCCGATGCCGTTGACCCGGATGGTGACGGTGCGTCGGCCGTACTCGCCCGACTGCACGGCAGCCGCCGCGGCGGAGCGGGCGTCGACCTTGGCGTCGGGAGCCACGGCGTCCTCGAGGTCGAGGATCAGGGCGTCGCACGCGATGGTCTTGGCCTTCTCCAGCGCTCGCTCGTTGGAGGAGGGCATGTAGAGGACGGACCTCAGGGGCGTGAACTGCGGGGTCTCGCTCATCTCAGGGGTTCCTTCTCAGTCAGCTCAGTCGAGGGTGATGGCGTCGTACTTGGCCTTCAGGTCGGGATCGATCGCGGCGAGCTCCTCGGCCAGCGAGACCATCACCTTGCACTGCTTGACCGACGCGTCGTCCTCCATCTTGCCGTCGAGCATGACCGCGCCGGTGCCGTCGCCCATGGCGGCGATCACGCGGCGGGCGTGCTTGACGTCCTCGACCGAGGGCGAGAAGACCTGGTTGGCGATCCCGATCTGCACCGGGTGCAGGCTCCAGGCTCCGACGCAACCGAGGAGGAACGCGTTGCGGAACTGGTCCTCGCAGGCGACGGTGTCCTTGATGTCGCCGAAGGGGCCGTAGTACGGGTAGATCCCGTGCATCGCGCAGGCGTCGACCATGCGCGCGATCGTGTAGTGCCACAGGTCCTGCTGGTAGTGGGTGCGCTCGGCGTCATAGGCCCAACCGCCCCCGTCGATGGCCGGCGGGTCCTGGCGGACCAGGTAGCCGGGGTGGCCGCCACCGACACGGGTGGTCTTCATCCGACGGTCGGCAGCCAGGTCGGCCGGGCCGAGGGAGAGGCCCTGCATGCGCGGGCTGGCGGCGCAGATCTCCTCGACGTTGGCAACGCCGCGAGCGGTCTCCAGGATGGCGTGGATCAGGATCGGCTTGGTGATGCCGGCCTTCGCCTCGAGCTGGGCCAGGATGCGGTCGACGTAGTGGATGTCCTCGGCGCCCTGCACCTTCGGCACCATGATGACGTCTAGCTTGTCGCCGATGGCGGGCACGAGGGTGGTCAGGTCGTCGAGGATCCACGGGCTGTCGAGCGAGTTGATCCGGGTCCAGAACTGGGTCGGACCGAAGTTGGTCTCCTGGCCGATCTTGACGAGGCCCTCGCGGGCGATCTCCTTGTTCTCGGCCTTGACCGCGTCCTCGAGGTTGCCCAGGAGCACGTCGACCTTGCCGACCATGTCCGGCACCTTGGCAGCCATCTTGGGGTTGCCCGGGTCGAAGAAGTGGATGGCGCGGCTGGGCCGCGCGGGGATCTCGCGGAGCGGGGCGGGGGCGCCGACGGCGAGGGGAGCGAAGAAGTCCTTGGCAGTGCGCATGGGCGCGAACATAACAGCGCATCTGCGCCCACAGGTATGACGGACCCCACGATGGACGCCGGTCGCCGGCGGTCGTGGGTCGGATCACCCGCGTCGACGCCACCAGCGGTGTGGTGTGGGAGCCGGATCCGGGGATGCGTCGTGCGGGTGCTCGGTCAGCAGGGCGCGCTGGGCCTCGCGTCGCTGCGTACGCCGGGCACGCCACCGTACGACCTCGGCGTCGACGTCGCGCTGGCGCGTGACGACCGGGAACGCGACCGAGTGGGGTCCCGGCGGGGTGTAGAGGGCCTTGCGCACCGCCGCGTTGAACTCCTCCACGGCCTCACGCACCCGGCTCTCGTCGGTGATCGAGTCCAGCCTCGTGTCCAGCTCGGCGTCGTCCTTGCGCAACTGCAGGGCGGGTGGCAGGACGCCGGTCACCTGCTCGCGCTCGACGAGCTTCTTCAACCACCAGTCGGGGTCGTGCTCGGTGCCGAGACCCTGCAGCGGTTTGCCCAACCCGGGCAGGCCTTCGAAGTCACCGCGCTCCTGGGCCCGTCGGATCTGTTGCTCCACCCAGTGGTTCTGGTGCTGGATCCTGGCGACCGCGGCCGACCGCCCGGTGCGCTCGTCGCGCTCCGGCTCGCGGGGGCGTGGGTCGGGGTGCTCAACCATCGGCTCCGAGAATACTTCGCGTCCCGAAGCCCTGACAGGCTCACACGACGACGGGCATCGCCTCGTCGTCGGCGCCCGCACCCTCGAAGACGTGCTTGGGGGCGAGCAGCAGGAATCCGGCCGCGAGCAGGGCGGCCACCGAACAGACACCCCAGACCGTCATGTAGCCGGCCAGCGAGGCGTGTCCAGCGCTGGGGTCCTCCAACGAGCCCGTCGAGGCCAACGCGATCGCGAAGATTGACGACGCGATCGCGCCGCCGATGGTCTTGGTCGCGTTGGTCATGCCGGTGGCGAACCCGGTGCGCTCGGGTGGGGCCGCGGCAGCCGCCGCAGCAGGGAGCGCGGCGACCAGGATGCCGGACCCGAAACCGGCCAGCGCCATGTTGGTGAGCGCCTGGGTGACGGTGTCGTGGAACGGCAACCACAGGGCGTACCCGAGCCCGACCATGAGGGCACCGAAGACGAGGGCGTTGCGGGCGCCGAGCCAGCGCGACCACAGGGGGAGCGAGAAGGCCCCGGCCGCCATCGAGAGCACGTAGACGGCGATCAGGATCGACACCGTGCCGGAGTCCACGCCGAGGCCGTAGCCGAGCTCCGTGGGGGTCTGGGCAAAGGTCGAGAGTGGGATCTGGGCGCCGAGCACCGAGAAGCCGAAGAGGAAGGCGGTCAGCTGCAGCGGCCACTGCTGGGGTGAGGCGAGCAGTCGTACGTCGACCAGGGGGTCGGCCAGCCGCGCGGAGTGCCTGGCCAGAGGCACGAGGGTGAGCAGGCCGGCCATGACGAAGAGCCAGGCCAGGATCGAGCCCGGTCCCTCGAGACGCACCGTGATCAGGCCGGTCATCACCAGGCCCAGCGCAGCGGTCACCAGGGCGAAACCGACCAGGTCGAGCCGGCCGGTGCTGGTCGGGGCGAGGTCGGCAATGCCGAACCAGATCAGCGCGAAGCACAGCGTCACCACGATCGCCGGGATGCTGAGCAGGGCGGGCATCGAGAGATGCTCGACCAGCGCGCCACTGGTCAGCGCGGCGATGATCACGCTCACCTCCAGGACCCCGACCAGGATGCCGGCGGCGCGGCGGGTCAGGAGCCCTTGGCGCCCGGTCCCGGCGGTCATCCGGTAGATCAGCGCCACCTCGATCGGCAGCCAGACGACGTAGGCCCCCTGCAGGGCCCAACCGATCAGGAAGGTGGTGAAGGAGGGCGCGAACACGATGATCCACGAGCCCAACGCGGTGACCGCGGTGGAGAGCAGCAACACCTTCTTGTGGCCGATGAGGTCGGCCATCCGGGCCAGCAACGGCACGCACAGCGCGGAGACGATCAGCTGTGCGGCCTCGAACCAGTTGAGGTCCCCGTCGGCGATCGTCAGGTGGTCGGCGATCTGGCTGAAGATCGGGGTGTAGAAGCCCTGCAGCATGCCGCTGGCGAATTCGACCGCGGCCAGGAAGCCGACGACCGCGACCAGCCCCTGGGCCGCCTTGACGGGAGCGGTCTTCGCCGAAGGAGTCGTCATGGGTGGAAACTAACAGCGCTCCCGCCCGGTCGGGGCCCGGTCACGCAAATGGGTTCAGTGTCAGGTGAGTCGCTCGATCAGGCGGCCGTACCAGCGCACGCCTTCCTCGAAGTCGTCGGTGCCGATGCGCTCGTCGTAGGAGTGGATCGACTCGCGCTGCGCCTTGCTCATCCGGAAGGGCGCGAAGCGGTAGACCCGTTCGCAGATCGCGGTGAAGTGACGACTGTCGGTCGCGCCCATCAACACGTACGGCGAGGTGACGGCGTCACCGAAGACCTCGGCCACGCACTCCTCCAGGAGGTTGAAGGCGGGCTCGTCCTCGTAGAGCGAGACCGGGCTCGGCTCGCCCGACTCGAGGAGGTCCAGGTGCACGTGCTCGTCGCTGATCGCCTTCTCCAGGTGGCGTCGGGTGCTCGCGACGCTCTCGCCGGGCATGATCCGGACGTTGACCCCGGCCTTCGCCGTCGAGGCGATCACGTTGATGGCCGGCGAGCCGGACAGCGTGGTGACGGCCACCGTCGTACGCGCCAGTGCTGCCGGTTCGGCTCCGGCCAGGACCAGCGCACGGGTCAGCAGGGGAGCGAGCTTGGCGCCGTTCGCCATCAGCGGACGCAGCGGCCCAGGGGCATGCGGCGCCAGACGGGAGAAGAGCTCGATCGCGGGAGCGGGGAGCTTCGCCGGGAAGGGGGAGCGCTCGATCCGCAGGATCGCTCGCGCCAGGCGGGCCGTCGGCCCCATCCGGGCGGGCATCGAGGCGTGGCCACCGCGTCCCTCGGCCCGCATCTCGAAGGAGCTGGACCCCTTCTCGGCGACCCCGACGACGGCGACCGGCCGCGTCACGCCCGGGAAGGCGTCGTGCGCCACCGCGCCGCCCTCGTCGAGCACCATCCAAGGGCGTACGCCGCGTTCGGTCAGGATCGCCACTGCGTCGGACGCGTCGGTGCCGAAGACCTCCTCGTCGGCGCCGAACGAGAGCCAGACGTCCTGCGCGGGGACGAAGTCACGCTCGAGCAGCAGCTCCACGGCCTCGCAGATCCCCACCACGCATCCCTTGTCGTCGAGCGGTCCGCGACCCCACAGGTAGCCGTCGGCGATCACGCCGTCGAAAGGTGGGTGGGTCCAGCTGGAGTCCGCGTCGACGGGCACCACGTCGAGGTGGGCCATCAGCACCACCGGACGCTCTGCCGAGGCGCCGGCCCACCGGAAGAGGAGGCCGTGGGCGCCGACACGGGTGAGCTCCAGACGCGCGTGCAGCAACGGGAAGAGTTCGACCATCGCCTCCAGCAGCCGGTCGAAGGCTGCGGTGTCGATGAGCGCGGCGTCGCTGGAGGAGATCGTCGGGATCTGGACCAGTCGTTGCAGCTTGGCGAGGGCTCGGGAGGGGGTCACCGCCCCATTGTGCGTACGCAAACCCCTCCTGGCGACCGCCGACTCGCTTTGTCGACTCGCCCGGTAGGATTGGGGCAGCCGACCCGACCGCCCACGCCCAGACGAGAGGTCTGCCCTTGTTGCTGGTCACCGCCGCACTCTTCCTCCTCGCGGCGGTGAGCCCATGGCTGGTTCTGCGGTGGGGCAGACGTGCGTTCCTGCCGATAGCGGGGGCGCTGCTGGCCGCCACGATCTGGATGGCCTCCTTCGGGCCGTCGGTCATCGACGGCGAGGTGCACACCCAGAGTCATCGGTGGGTCGACTCGATCGGTCTGGAGCTCTCCTTCAGCCTGGGCGCCCTGCAATGGGTGATGAGTCTGATCGTGCTCGGCATCGGCGCCGTGGTGCTGGCCTACTGCACCTGGTACTTCCACGACGACAGCGTGGGGGTGCCGCGCTTCGCCGGTGTCCTGGTCGCCTTCGTCGCGGCGATGCTCGGCCTGGTCCTGGCCGACGACCTGCTCCTGCTGTACGTCTTCTGGGAGCTGACCACGGTCTTCTCCTTCCTCCTGGTCGCCCACGACCCGGCGCGTCGAGCCTCGCGCCAGGCGGCGATCCAGGCGCTGATCGTGACCACCTTCGGCGGCCTCGCGATGCTGGTTGGCGCCCTGCTGGTCGGTGACGCCGCCAGCACCTACCGGATCAGCGAGATCCTCGCGAACCCGCCGACCGGCACCGCGGTGACCGTCGGCGTACTCCTGCTCCTGGTGGGCGCGGTCTCCAAGTCGGCCCTCTTCCCCTTCCACTTCTGGCTCCCGGCCGCGATGGCGGCGCCCACCCCGGTCAGCGCCTACCTGCACGCGGCCTCGATGGTGAAGGCGGGCGTCTACCTGGTGGCGTTGCTCGCTCCGGCCTTCGCCGGGGTCCCCGGTTGGCGCGGCATGCTGGTCGGTCTGGGCCTGCTCACGATGCTCATCGGGGGCTTCCGGGCGCTGCGTCAGCACGACCTCAAACTGTTGCTCGCCTTCGGCACGGTCAGCCAACTGGGCTTCATGATCCTGGTGCTGGGCCTCGGCACCCGTTCCGCGATGCTCGCCGGGCTCGGGCTCCTCGTGGCCCACGCCCTCTTCAAGGCCACGCTCTTCCTCGTGGTCGGCCTGATCGACCGTACGACCGGTACCCGGGACCTGCGGCGCCTCACTGGCCTGGGACGCAGGATGCCGTGGGTCGCAGGGGCCTCGGTCCTGGCGGCCGCCTCGATGGCGGGGATCCCGCCCCTGGTCGGCTACGCGGCCAAGGAGAGCGTCTTCGTCGCCCTGGTCGACGTCGCCGAGTACGGCGACGGCACCGGCTGGGCGGGCCCGGTCGGGTGGCTGCTGTTCGCGGGAGTGGTGCTCGGCTCGGTGCTCACCGTGGCGTACTCGATCCGCTTCTGCTGGGGCGCCTTCGCCGACCGCCAGGTCAGCGAGGAGTTGCGGGTCGCCGACGTGCCCATCGGGTTCGCGGCCGGCCCGGTCCTGCTCGCAGCCGTGGGACTGGTGCTCGGCTTCCTGGGCGCCCAGCTCACCGGGGTCTTCGCACCGCACGTGGACACCTTGCCGGCAGGGGCGCACGAGGCCGAGTTGTCGCTGTGGCACGGGGTGGGGCTCCCGCTCGCAGCCACCGTGGTGGCGGTCCTCCTCGGTCTGGGCCTCTTCGTCATCAGGCGGCCGTTCGCCACCTTCCAGGGTGCGCTGTCACTCGACATCAGCATGGAGAACGGGTACCGCGCAGGCATGCGGGCGCTCGATCGCTTCGCCGTCGAGTTGACCGCCGTCGTGCAGCGAGGTTCGGCGGCCGCCTACCTGGGCATCATCCTGCTGGTCGTGGTCGTGATGCCGGGCTCGACGCTGCTCACCACGTGGGACCAGATCAACGTGCGGGCCTGGGACAACCCGGCCCAGGCCGTCATCGGTGTGGTCATCCTGGCCGCCGCGGTGATGGCTGTCCGGTCGCGGCGCCGGCTGCGCGCGGTCCTGCTGGCCGGTGCCACCGGCTACGGAACCGCCGTGATCTTCATGCTGCACGGCGCTCCGGACCTGGCGCTCACCCAGGCCCTGGTCGAGACGTTGACCGTGGTCGTCTTCGTGCTCGCCCTGCGTCGGATGCCGGAGTACTTCACCGACCGACCCCTGAGCTCGCGTCGCTACTGGCGGATGGCGCTCGGCGTCGCGGTCGGCGTCGTCGCCGCCGGGTTCATGCTCGTGGGTGCCAGCGCCCGGATCGCGGCCCCGGTCTCGGCGACGCTTCCGGAGCTGGCGGTGGAGTACGGCGGCGGTCACAACATCGTCAACGTGATCCTGGTCGACACCCGGGCGTGGGACACGTTCGGCGAGATCGCCGTCCTCGTCGCCGCCGGTACCGGCGTCGCCAGCCTGATCTTCCTGGACGTGCGCGGCACCGGCATCCGTCGGATCCACGAGATCCCGTTCCCCGAAGGCGTCGCGAAGGTGCCGACCGCGCCGGGACGCCGCGTGTGGCTCCCCGCACCGCGCACGCTCGCCCCGGACAAGCGGGCCATCATCTTCGAGGTCGTCACCCGGCTCCTCTTCCACACCGTCATCGTCTTCTCCCTCTACCTGCTCTTCGTCGGGCACAACGCCCCCGGTGGAGGCTTCGCCGGGGGACTGACCGCGGGGATGGCGCTGGTGATCCGCTACCTCGCCGGTGGGCGCTACGAGCTGGACGAAGCCATGCCGGTCGATGCGGGCAAGGTGATCGGGGCCGGTCTCGCCTTTGCGGCGTTGGCCGCCCTGCTGCCCCTGGCCTTCGGCGGGACCTTGCTCGAGTCGGCCATCCTGGACGTCGCCGTGCCAGTCCTCGGCAAGATCCACCTGGTCTCCTCGACGCTCTTCGACATCGGGGTCTACCTGGTCGTGCTGGGCCTCGTCCTGGACCTGTTGCGCGCCCTCGGCTCGCAGATCGACCGCCACCTGCAGCGTGAACAGCGTCGCCTCAAGACTCTGGAAGGAGCGTCCTCGTGACGTCGCCCGTCGAGGTCAACCTGACCCTCGTGGTGATCTCGGCCAGCCTGATCGGGTGCGGGGTCTACCTGCTGCTCGAGCGATCACTGTCGCGGGTGCTGGTCGGTCTGGTGATGATGGGCAACGGCGTCAGCGTGGCCTTCCTCGTCGCGGGAGGACCGGCCGGCACCGCCCCGATCGTCGAGGACGGCGTCGAGACGACGTACGTCGACCCGATCCCCCAGGCGATGGTGCTGACCGCGATCGTGATCATGCTCGCCACCGTTTCCTTCGTCCTTGCGATGGCCTACCGGTCCTGGCAACTCACCGGCCACGACGACGTGCAGGACGACACCGAGGACGCTCTGATCCGGCGGCTGGCCGCCCGCGACGTCGCCTCCGACTCCTACCGCGCCGATCGCAGTGACGAGGAGGACGAGGAGAAGTCCGCCTCCGACTTCACCGAGCAGGAGCTCGCGGAGGCCGCTGAGGTCGCCGAGCGGCTCGAGGCGGAGCGACTGCAGTCAGAGCGCCTCGCCCAGGAGAAGATCGCCGCTGACCTGTGGACGAAGGAGAAGGCCGCCCAGGAACGCGAGTCCAGACGTACGCACCCGGGTGGTTCCGACGAGAAGAAGGGAAATGAGTCATGAACTGGCTCGTCCCGATCCCCGTCATCCTCCCGCTGCTGGGGGCAGGCCTCTCGTTGGTCCTCTCGCAGCGCCCCCGGATCCAGCTGACGCTCAGCGTCCTGGTCCTGCTCACCATCTCGGTGGTCGCCGGCATCCTGATGCACCAGGCCGACACCCTGGGCCCGCAGACCCTGTGGGTCGGCGCGTGGCCAGAGACCATCGGGATCGTGCTGGTGGCCGACCGGCTGGCGGCGCTGATGCTGCTGGTCAGCGCGCTGGTGACCCTGGCGGTCCTCGGGTACTCGATCGGGCAGGGCATGGTCGAGGACGAGGAGTCGGCGCCACTCGCGGTCTACCACCCGACCTTCCTGGTGCTGGTCGCCGGCGTCTCGAACGCCTTCCTCGCCGGTGACCTCTTCAACCTGTTCGTCAGCTTCGAGATGCTGCTCTTCGCCAGTTACGTGCTGCTGACCCTCGGCGGCACCGACTCCCGGATCCGGGCCGGCACGATCTACGTCCTGGTCGCGTTGCTCTCCTCGATCCTCTTCCTGATCACCCTGGCCGTGACCTACGCCGCCACCGGCACGCTCACCCTGGCCCACCTCGGTCTGCGGCTCGCGGAGCTGGACCCCGGCGTCTCCTTGATGATCCAGCTGTTGCTGCTGACGACGTTCGCGATCAAGGCGGCCGTCTTCCCGCTCTCGTTCTGGCTGCCGGACTCCTACCCGACGGCCCCCGCCCCGGTCACCGCGGTCTTCGCCGGCTTGCTGACCAAGGTCGGTGTCTACGCGATCCTGCGGATGCAGATGGTGCTCTTTCCGGAGTCGCCGCTGCGCAACCTGCTGCTCTGGGTGGCCCTGCTGACGATGATCGTCGGCATCCTGGGCGCGATCGCGCAGAGTGACATCAAGCGAATGCTCTCCTTCACCCTCGTCAGCCACATCGGCTACCTGGTGCTGGGCATCGCGGTGGGCGGGGTCAACGGCGTCTCGGGCACGATCTTCTACGTCGTCCACCACATCACCGTGCAGACGGCCCTCTTCCTCGTCATCGGGTTGGTGGAGCGGCGGGCCGGCAGTACGTCGCTCCTGCGCGTCGGCGGGCTGGCCCGGGTCGCCCCGCTGCTCGCGGTGCTCTTCTTCGTGCCTGCGATGAACCTGGCCGGCATCCCACCCTTCTCCGGCTTCATCGGCAAGGTCGGACTGCTCCAGGCGACCATCGACCTGGGCACCCCACTGGCCTGGGCCCTCGTGGCGGGCGGCGTGGTGACCAGCCTGCTCACCCTCTACGCGATCGCCAAGACCTGGTCGGTCGTCTTCTGGCGCACGCCCGAGGAGGCTCACCAGGCCCTCGTCGACCTGAACGCGCTGGACACCAAGGCGTCGATCACCCGCCGCAACCGGTCGACCGAGCACCGGGGTCACCTGCACACCCCGCAGGGCGTGGTCCCGGCCGCGAGCATCGCCGAGGCGCAGCGCGTCACCGACGCCGACGTCGACGAGCGGGACTTCCACCAGTTGATCGAGGCCGGGGACGACACCCCGCACCTGCCCCGCTCGATGGTCGGACCCGCCTCCGCGCTGGTCGCGGCGACGGTTGCGCTCTCCGTCGTGGCCGGACCCCTCTTCGCGTACGCCGATCGGGCCGGGGAGGACCTCATCGACGGTCGCCCCTACACCGAGGCCGTCCTGGGCGTCGACTTCGAAGACTCCGCGCCGCTCTCCGGGGGTGGTGGGAGATGAGTCCCCAGATGCGGGTGACCCGCAGTGGGAAGGTCAAGCCCGCACGTCATCGGGCGATGCAGCCCTGGCCGATGCTCTGGCTGGTGCTCGTCTGGATGGGGTTGTGGGGCAGTTGGTCGCCGATGATCGTGCTGACCGGTGTGCTGGCCGCGTTCGCCGTGGTCCTGGCCTTCCCCCTCCCGCCCATCTCGATCGGCGCCAAGGTGCGCTTCGGCCCGCTGCTGTGGTTGATCGGGCACTTCCTCGTCGACGTCCTGCGCGCCAGCATCCAGGTCTCCTTGGTGGTGTTGCGCCGTCGGCCCGTGAAGAACGCGATCGTGACGGTCGACCTCCACTCGGACTCCGACTTCGTGCTCACGGCCGTCGCGGCGTTGTTGACCCTGGTGCCGGGATCGATCGTCGTGGAGGCACGGCGCTCCACCCACACGCTCTACCTGCACGTGCTCGACGTCGACGACGAGGCGGCGGTGGAGCGGTTCCGGGCCCAGGCCTTCGCCGTGGAGCGACGCTTCCTGCGCGCCTTCGAGCCGTTGGCCGACGGTGACCACCCCGAGGGCCCGGCCCAGGAGAGGACCTGATGACCGTCGTACTGATCGTCTCCGCCGTGCTGCTCACCGTGGCGGCGGGTCTGCTGGTGGTCCGGATGACCGTCGGCCCCACCATCCTGGACCGCTCGATGGCCCTCGACGTGATGATGTCGGTGATGGTCTGTGCGGTCTCCCTGAAGATGATCCATCGCGAGGAGTCGTGGGGGCTGCCGATGCTCCTGGTGCTGGCGATGGTGGGCTTCGTGGGGGCGGTCTCCATCGCCCGCTTCGCCTCCGGCACCGAGGACGAGGAGTCCGGCGACGACGAGGAAGGTGAGCGAGCATGACCCCTGAGAACTTCCTTGATCTCGCGTCGGCCGTCTGCCTGTTGGCCGGCTCGGTCTTCACCTTGATCGCGGCGATCGGTACCGTGCGCCTGCCCGACCTGCTGAGCCGCATGCACGCCGCCACGAAGCCCCAGGTGATCGGCCTGATGCTCGTGGTCACGGGCCTGGCCCTGCGCCTGCGCGAGCCGTCGGTGCTGGCCATCCTGCTCTTCGTGGTCTGGCTGCAGATGGTCACCAGCGTGGTGTCGAGCCACATGGTCGCCCGGGCGTCGTTCCGGGCCGGGCACGTGCGTTCAGACCTCCTGGTCGTCGACGAGCTCAGCGAGGAGCTCCAGGACTGGCAGGACCCGCGCGGGGCACCCTGACCGTTACGTCAGCTGCGCCACTGCCCGCGGTGCACGACCTCGGTGACCTCGCGGCGCCCGCGACGGGTCACCGAGCCCTGCTTCGGCGTGGCGGCCGGGTGCCCGATGGCGATCGCGCCGAGCGGAGCATGGTCACCGGGCACCCCGAACTCGGCGCGGAACGCCTCGACCCGGCTGACCGGGATCCCGAAGAAGCAGGCGCCGAGTCCCTCGTCCACCGCTGTCTGGAGGATGAGCAGCGAGGCCATGCCGGTGTCCACGTACCAGTACGGTGCTACCCACCGCGCCTCGTCACGGTCGCTCCAACCCTTGTCGGGTTCGGCGTAGCGGTCCAGGTAGGCGTCCTTCTGGGCGAACGGCACGATGATCACCGGCGCCGTACGCATCCCTCGCAGCCAGGCGTTGTCGGCCTGCGGGTCCGGGGAGGTGGCGCTCCAGAAGCGAGCGACGTCGGTGGGGGTGTCCAGCACCAGGAAGGCCCAGCCCTGGGAGAAGCCTGCGCTGGGCGCCCGGGTCGCGTGCTCCATCATCCGGTCCACCGCCTCGCCGGGCACCGGAGTGTCGGTGAACGAGCGCACCATCCTGCGCCGGCGTACGACCTCACGGAACTCCATGGCCTCATCCTGCCCGCTGGCCCGGGTGCTGGGACAGTTCACCGTCGAGGGCTGAGGCAGACTGGGGCGGTGGTCGACACCTTCCGCTGCACCGCAGCCGCCAGCCTCTCGGGCGAACCCATGGTCGGCACCGCACCGACCGACACGACCTTCCTCCTCGTCGAGTACGCCGGGGCCTGGGGTCGCAAGGCCCTCGCCGAGTCCCGCCTGCCCGAGGCGGTCCGCGAGCGGCTCGGCAACCTCGACTCCGTGCGTGTCCTGCTGATCCGTCGCCACGGCGGAGTGAGCGGACCCGGGGTCCGGATCTTCACCGTCCAGGTCACGCCTGCGGGCTGCACCATCGAGACCGGTCTGCTGCGCGAGGTCACCGACCTGCTCGAGCTGGACCTCGCCTCGCTGGCCAGCGGCACCCACCTCGGCCTGACGCCGTACGTCCATGACATCCACCTGGTCTGCACCAACGGCCGCCGCGACATCTGCTGCGCCGAGCTCGGTCGACCGGTCACCGCCGCGTTGGCCGCGCGCTGGCCCGAGGAGACGTGGGAGGTCACCCACCTGGGGGGCCACCGCTTCGCCTCCACGCTGCTCTCCTTCCCGAGCGGGCTCTGCCTCGGGCGCCTCGACGCCGAGTCGGCCGTGTTGGCCATCGAGGAGGTCGAGGCGGGGCGTCACCCGATCGGCTTCAGCCGTGGCCGCGTGGGCGCGAGTGAGCCGGCCCAGGTCGCCCAGGTGCACGTGGTCGAGCAGACCGGCCTCGACCGCCACGACGAGGTGGTCGTCCTCGAGGAGGTCAACGGCGTCGTACGCCTGCTCGCCGACGACACCGAGTGGCAGGTCGCGGTGCGGACCTCGAAGTCGGAGCCGCGGCGCCAGAGCTGTGGTGAGACCTTTGAAAAGCCCGGTGCGGTGCACGAGGTCGTCCTGGCAGGACCGGTCGCCTGAGTTGAACTGGTTTCGTCGTCTGGGCGCGTTGCGCATGGACGCCAGCCCGTTGCGCGAGCACCGAGACTTCCGCCTGCTCTTCGTCGCAGGCACGGTCTTCCTCTTCGGCTCGATGGTGACCTATGTCGCCATCCCCTACCAGGTCTACGAGCTGACCGGCTCCAACCTGATGGTCGGTCTCGTCGGTCTGGTCGAGCTCGTCCCGCTCATCGTCTTCGGGTTGTGGGGCGGGGCGATGGCCGACCACTTCGACCGGCGCAAGCTGCTGATCGTCGCCGGGGTGGCCCAGTCCGGTTTCGTGGCGGTGCTCGCCCTCAACGCCTTCCTCGGCGACCCGCAGCTGTGGGTCATCTTCGTGGTCGCCGCCCTGCTCACCTCGGCCGGGGCGCTGCAGCGACCGAGCCGCGAGGCCTTGATGCCGCGTACGGTCGAGCACCACCAGATCGCCGCAGCCCAGGCGCTCACCAGCTTCGGCGGACAGATGGGGATGCTCGCCGGGCCGCTGCTGGGCGGCCTGTTGATCGCGTACGTCGGCATCGGCTGGTGCTTCGTCGTCGACGTCGTCGGGCTGGCGGTGGCGACCGGCATGTACTTGGTGATGCGTTCGTACCCGCACCTCGGCCGGACGACTCCGCCCAGCATCGCCTCGATCGTCGAGGGGATGAGGTACGGGGTGCGGCGTCGCGACCTGCTGGGCACCTACCTCGTCGACATTGCCGCGATGTTCCTGGCGGTGCCCGTGGTGCTCTTTCCGGCACTGGCCGCGGAGGTCTACCGCGACCCAGAGCTGCTCGGGCTGCTCTACGCAGCGGGCACGCTGGGCGCGCTGATCGCGACGCTCACCTCGGGGTGGATCGGTCAGGTGCACCTGCACGGGCGCGCGATCGTGATCGCGGCCGCGGTCTACGGTGCCTGCATCGCGTTGGCCGGGCTGGCTCCGAGCTTCTGGCTCGCCTTTGCCTTCTTCACCCTGGCCGGGGCCGCCGACATGGTCTCGGCGATCTTCCGGGGGACCGTGTGGAACCAGACCATCCCTGAGCAGATGCGCGGACGCCTGGCGGGCATCGAGATGCTCTCCTACTCGCTGGGGCCCCGGATGGGTCAGGTGCGGGGCGGGTTCGTCGCCGACCTGTGGAATCCGCGCGGCGCAGTCGTCAGCGGCGGGGTCGCCTGCGTGGTCGGGGTCGGTCTCACGGCGCTCTGGCTGCGTGACTTCTGGTCGTACGACGCGCGTACGGACGCCCACGCCACGGCTGAACGCGAGGCGCGGGCGTCCCGAGGACGATGATGGCCCGAACGGAGGATGTGGACCCTGCCCACCGGGATGGAAGAATGTCGTTGTCCGTGTCGTCGTCGACCGAGGAGCCTCGTCGTGGCTGATCGTCCCACCCCGCTCGGGGAACGCCCCGTCGTCGCTGGCCTGATCGCCCTCACCGGGGTCGCGGTGGTCGTGGGCCTGCTCGCCGGGATCACGATGCTGATGGGCACGAAGATCCTCGGTCTCGGCGGCGTCGACGCCGGCAGCTCCGCGGACGCCCCTGGCTCCTCGGAGACCCTCTACCTCCCCGATCCGGTCGCCACGAGCGCGCCCAGCGGTCCGCAGATCACCCTGGACGTCGAGCCGACCCCCGCCTCCGGCGACGAGGAGGGCGACGACGAGGTGGACGCCGAGGAAGAAGCCAAGGCGAAGAAGAAGAAGGAGAAGGCGAAGAAGGGCATCACCCTGATCGCCGGGCAGGAGTCGGTGACCGCGATGCAGCGTATCGACCTCTCCGGCACCTACCCCGAGGGCAACGGTGCGATTCTCCAGGTGCAACGCTTCGAGGGCGGCGGCTGGAAGAACTTCCCCGTCACCATGTCGGTCTCCGGCGGCTCGTTCTCCACGTACGTCGTGAGCGGCCAGGGCGGCGAGACCCGGTTCCGCGTGCTCGACACCGACTCGGGACGGGCCTCCAACGCGGTCAAGGTCAAGATCGGCTGACCGGCCGGGCTCCGAGCCCAGCCCTACGGCGGACGTCGACGTCGTGGGTCCACCAACCGACCCAGGCACTGCCCAGCGCCATCAGGATGCCGAGGACGACCGCGACGCCGGAGAGGGACAGGGCAACGGCGACGGCGCTCACCAGGAACGGACCGCCGCTCACCCCCAGGTCGCCCATCAGGCGCCACCCACCCAGGAACTGCGCGCGTCCTCGCACCGGTGCCACGTCGGCTCCCAGGGTCATGTTGATGCCCGAGCTCAGCCCGTTGCCGATGCCCATCAGCACCATCACCGCCGCCATCGCCAGCGCTGACGTGGCCAGCGGCAGCAGCAGCAGGGCCAGCGCCCCGGCCACCATCACCGGGAGTGCCACCACCATCCGCCCGTAGGTGTCCATCAGCCAGCCGCCCGGGTAGACGAAGGCGATGTCGGCCAGGGCCGCCACGGCGAAGATCAGCGACGTGGTGGTGGCGTCCAACCCGATGTGGTCGGCCCACAGGGGCATCAGACTGGTCCGGAACGCCCGGCAGGCGCCGATCAGCAGCACCACCGAGCCGAGGGTGAGCAACGTACGTCGGTGCTCGGCGAGCACGCTGACGACCGACAGGTGGCCGCCTGCGCGGCTCTCCTCGCGGCCGTCCTGTCCGAGGTCGGGCATCAGGCGTGCCATCAGTGCGCTGGACGCCGACATCGTGGCTCCCAGGACGAACGCGGCCCCGATGCCGAAGAGGTGCACGAAGAGGGCGCCGAGCAGCGGGCCGATGAAGAGCCCCACCCGGTGGCTGCCGCCGAGGCCGGCCATCGCGCGGGCCAGGTAGACCGGGGGCACGGCGTCGATCATGAAGCCCTGGCGCGCGAGGAGGAAGGCCGACCAGCTCAACCCGCTGAGGACCATCGCGAACGACAGCACCAGGAGGGTGGGGGCGAAGGCCGCGGCGAGCATGGCGACGGCGTCCACGAAACCGACGATCATCAGCGCGCGGCGCTCACCGATCCGGGCGATCAGCGCGCCGGCCGGCAGCGAGCCGAGCAGCATGCCGAGCCCGAGGAGCGCGACGACCATGGCCGCGGTGGGCACGTCGGCGCCGAGGTCCCGGGCGTGCAGTGCGATCAGCGGAGCGATGGCGCCGTGGCCGATCGAGTTGACCACGGTGGGGCCGTACGCCGCGAGCGCGATGTCCCGGAAGCGGAACTCACGCTGGCTCGTCATGTCCCGATTGTGCACGGAGCGGCCGCCGGCACCGCTTCCGCCACCGCGCTGCGGACCTCTGAAAAGAATGTGGGCAACCCGGGAACAAGTCTCCAGGGGCTTGCGTTGAACCCCATGAGTGAAGTTGAGCGAATCACACTCAACTTATTTGTCTCATCGCGTCCCACGACGCAGAATGGTCTCAACACAGTCTTCCCGGGGGATCCCCGGGTATGCCTCAACCGCAACAATCACGGAGGAATCACCATGGCACGTGCAGTCGGAATCGACCTCGGTACGACCAACAGCGTCGTCTCGGTCCTCGAGGGCGGCGAGCCCACCGTCATCGCCAACGCCGAGGGGGCCCGTACGACCCCGTCCGTCGTCGCCTTCGCCAAGTCCGGTGAAGTCCTCGTCGGCGAGGTGGCCAAGCGTCAGGCCGTCACCAACGTCGATCGCACCATCCGCTCGGTCAAGCGCCACATGGGCACCGACTGGAAGACGAAGATCGACGACAAGGACTTCAACCCCCAGCAGATCAGCGCCTTCGTGCTGCAGAAGCTGAAGCGCGACGCCGAGGCCTACCTCGGTGAGCCCGTCACCGACGCGGTCATCACCGTCCCCGCCTACTTCTCCGACGCCCAGCGTCAGGCCACCAAGGAGGCCGGCGAGATCGCGGGCCTCAACGTCTCGCGCATCGTCAACGAGCCCACCGCGGCCGCTCTGGCCTACGGCCTCGACAAGGGCGACGACCAGACCATCCTCGTCTTCGACCTCGGTGGCGGCACGTTCGACGTCTCCCTGCTCGAGATCGGTGAGGGTGTCGTCGAGGTCAAGGCGACCTCCGGTGACAACCACCTCGGTGGTGACGACTGGGACCACCGCGTCGTCGAATGGATGATCGAGAAGTTCAAGAACAACAACGGTGTCGACCTGGGTGCCGACAAGATCGCCAAGCAGCGCCTGGACGAGGCCGCCGAGAAGGCGAAGATCGAGCTCTCCAGCTCCTCGGAGACCACGATCCACCTGCCCTACATCACCCACGGCGAGACCGGCCCCCTCCACTTCGAGGAGAAGCTGACCCGCGCCGAGTTCCAGAAGATCACCGCCGACCTGCTCGAGCGCACCAAGACCCCCTTCAAGGCGGTCCTCAAGGACGGTGGCGTCGCCATCTCCGCGATCGACCACGTGGTCCTCGTCGGTGGCTCGACCCGCATGCCGGCCGTGGCCGAGGTCGTGAAGGAGCTGCTCGGCGGCAAGGAGCCCAACAAGGGCGTCAACCCCGACGAGGTCGTCGCCGTCGGTGCTGCGCTGCAGGCCGGTGTGCTGAAGGGCGAGGTCAAGGACGTCCTGCTCCTCGACGTCACTCCGCTGAGCCTTGGCATCGAGACCAAGGGCGGCGTCATGACGACCCTGATCGAGCGCAACACCACCATCCCGACCAAGCGTTCCGAGGTCTTCACCACGGCTGACGACAACCAGCCGTCGGTCGAGATCAAGGTCGCCCAGGGTGAGCGCCAGATGTGGGCCCAGAACCAGTCCCTCGGCAACTTCGAGCTGACCGGTCTCCCGCCGGCTCCGCGCGGCGTGCCGAAGATCGAGGTCACCTTCGACATCGACGCCAACGGCATCGTGCACGTCACCGCGAAGGACCAGGCCTCCGGCAAGGAGCAGTCGATGACGCTCACCGGTGGTTCGGCGCTGAGCAAGGACGACATCGCCAACATGGTCGCCGAGGCCGAGAAGTACGCCGAGGAGGACGCCAAGCGTCGCGCCGCGGTGGACGCCCGCAACCAGGCCGACTCGCTCGTCTACACGACCGAGAAGTTCCTCGAGGAGAACACCGAAAAGCTGCCCGAGGACGTCAAGACCGAGGTTGCCGCCGACGTCGAGGCCCTGAAGGCGACGCTCGCCAACGAGGAGGCAGCGGCCGAGGAGATCGAGGCCGGCACCACCAAGCTCAACGAGTCCAGCCAGAAGATGGGCGCCGCGATGTACGCCGCCGCGGAGGCCGAGCAGGCCGCCGCCGGGGGCACGGACGAGTCGACGGGTGGCGAGGACGCCGACGTCGTCGACGCCGAGATCGTGGACGAGCCCGCCGAGGGTGACGACAAGTGACCGAGTCCCCGGAGTCCCGCGAGCCCGGCGCCGAGCAGTCCGACGTGGACCTGCCGCCCGAGTTCGAGATCCCCGAGGTTGAGGTCCCCGAGACCCCTTCGACCGCCAACCCGGCGGTCGAGGGGGCCGGGGGGCCCGGCCACAAGGACGCGGAGGGCGTGGACCCGTTGAGCATCGCGATGGCCGAGGCCGCGGAGCGCACCAGCGACCTGCAGCGTCTCCAGGCGGAGTTCCTCAACTACAAGCGCCGCGTCGACCGGGACCGTGAGTTGATCGCCCAGAACGCGACGATCAAGGCACTGTCGCCGATCATCGAGGTGCTCGACGCGATCGACCTGGCCCGTCAGGCCGGCGACGTCGACGGCGGCTTCAAGTCCGTCGCCGAAAAGCTCGAGCGGGCGGTCAACGCCTCCGGGCTGGCTCGTTACGGCGAGGTGGGCGACGCGTTCGACCCCAACCTGCACGAGGCGCTGACCCACATGGGTGAGGACCCGGAGGTCACCGTGACCACCGTCAAGGTCGTCGCCCGCGCGGGTTACCGGGTCGGTGAGCGGATCGTGCGCGCCGCGCAGGTGCTCGTCGTCGATCCAGCCGCCGGCGAGTGATTGCAGCACAGCGACGAAGGACAGCAATGACCATCCGGAGTGAGGGGAGGGTGAGCAAATGAGCAACAACAGCACGGAGGGCTTCCGGGCCGACTGGGCGGACAAGGACTTCTACGCGGTCCTGGGGGTGAAGAAGACCTCGGACGCAGCGGAGATCAAGAAGGCCTACCGCCAGCTCGCTCGGGAGAACCACCCCGACTCCAACCCGGGCGACGAGTCCAAGTCCGAGCGGTTCAAGGCGGTCGCCGAGGCGTACGACGTGGTCGGTGACCCCGAGAAGCGCAAGAAGTACGACGAGATGCGTTCGTTGTACGCCTCAGGCGGCGCCGCCGGAGGCTTCGGCGCGGGCCACGCCGGCGGGTTCGACCTCAACGACCTCTTCGGCGAGCGCCGTGGTGGTGGAGGCGGCGGTGGATTCGGCGACGTCTTCGGTGACATGTTCGGCGGCAGTCGGCGCGCCAACCGGCCACGGAAGGGTCAGGACGTCGAGTCGACGGCCACGATCAGCTTCACCGACGCGATCGACGGTGTCACGATCTCCCTGCGCCTGACCTCGGACGCTTCCTGCGGGACCTGCAAGGGCTCCGGCGGCAAGCCGGGGACCAAGCCGCACGTCTGTTCGGTCTGCGAGGGTGCCGGCACCGTCATCAACTCCGTGGGCGGCGGCTTCTCGATGAACGAGCGCTGCCCTGCCTGCGGTGGACGCCAGCTGCTGTACGACGAGCCCTGCCCTACCTGTGGGGGATCGGGTCGCGGCATGTCCTCGCGCACCATCCAGGCGCGCATTCCCGCCGGGGTCAAGGACGGCCAGAAGATCCGGGTCAAGGGCAAGGGCGGCTCCGGTGAGAACGGCGGTGCCGCCGGTGACCTGATCGTCACCGTCAAGGTGGCCAAGCACCGGATCTTCGGACGTACGGGTGACAACCTCACCATCGACGTCCCGATCTCCTTCGACGAGGCGGCGCTGGGCGCCGAGGTGCGCATCCCCACGCTGAGCGGCCCGGCCGTCACGCTGAAGGTGCCCCCGGGCACCCCCACCGGGCGTACGTTCCGGGTGCGCGGCAAGGGGGTCACCCGCCGCGACGGCACGAAGGGCGACCTCCTGGCCACCGTCGTGGTCCAGGTGCCGGCCACGTTGGATCCGGCTGCACGCGAGGCCCTGGAGGCCTATCGTGTCGCCACCCAGGGTCGGCCGCTGCGCACGAAGTTGTTCGAGGAGGAGTGATGAGCACGTTCGGTGTCCCGTCGCCCGATGCGGCGGTCTACGTCATCTCGGTCGCCGCGGAGTTGACCGGACTGCACCCGCAGACCCTGCGCACGTACGAGCGCATGGGTCTGATCACCCCCGGGCGCACGGGCGGCGGCGGGCGCAGGTACTCGCACCGGGACCTTGAACTGCTCCGGCAGATCTCCGAGCTGACCGGCAGCGGCATCGGGCTCGAGGGTGTACGCCGCATCCTCGAGCTCGATGCCCAGAACATTGCCCTGCGCGAGATCAACGCCGAGCTGATGGCCGAGCTCGCGGCGACGCGTGAGGCGCTGCGCCAGGCGCATGCCGCGGTGCGTGTCGGCTCGTCGAACCGACTGCCCGCGCTGCGACCGACCTCCACCGAGTCGTCGCTCGTGGTGTGGCGGCGCAACGCCCGCTGAGCGCGGGTCAGCGCAGGGCGTACGTCGCCAGGGACACACCCACGTAGTGCGCGATGAAGGCCAGGACCGTGAAGGTGTGGAACACCTCGTGGAAGCCGAACCACGCGGGGTGCGGGTTCGGCTTCTTGAGGCCGTAGACCACGGCGCCGACGGTGTACAGCAGCCCGCCTGCCACCACCAGGCTCAAGGTCGCGATCGCTGCAGGAGTGCTCATTCGCTGGGCGCCGTCGATGAAGTCGGGGATGAAGAAGACAGCGAACCAACCGAGACCGATGTAGATCGGCGTGTAGAGCCATCGCGGAGCGCCGGTCCAGAAGACGCGGAAGAGCACTCCCAGGAGGGCGCCGCTCCAGATGCCGGTGAGCAGCCAGACGCGCGCGCTGCCCTCCAGCAGCAACATCGCGAACGCCGTGTACGTGCCGGCGATCAGGATGAAGATGTTCGAGTGGTCGAGCCGGCGCAACAGCGCCCAGACGGCTGGCTGCCACGTGCCGAGGTGGTAGGTCGCCGAGGTGCCGAAGAGCAGCAGTGCAGACGCGATGAAGACCCCTGATCCGATCTTCGTGTCGAACGAGGGGGACAGCAGGATCAGGACGACGCCAGCCACCAGCACGAGCGGGATCGACCCTGCATGGAGCCACCCCCGCAATCGCGGCTTGATCTCGGCCATCTTGTCGGCCATCACCACCAGGGCCGCATCGTGGTCCAGGAACTTGCTCACGAGGCCATCATGGGCCCCGAAGAGCTCCGGACGAACCGGTGCTCGCCCAGTGGCGCGCCCCTCCTGGTGACCTCGAGCAGAGCCGCGTCGTGATTACGCAGCCGCTCTCCGGGGAACAGGAGGTCCAGCGATCACGGATCCGAGATCCATCAACGAAGGAAGTCTATGTGCCGAGTCCTCGCCTACATCGGGCCGGAAATCCCGTTGGAAGATCTGTTGATCAAGCCGGAGAACAGCCTCATCAACCAGACCCTCGACCCTGAGCGCCACCCTCAGCTGCAGTTGGCCGGGTGGGGGTTCGGAGCCTGGAGCGAGCATCTGCTCAAGCCGGACGAACCCCTCCTCTACCACCGTCCCATGGCTGCCTTCTACGACGACAACGTCGAAACGATCGTGCCGAGTCTTCAGGTCAGCACCATGCTCGCGCACGTGCGAGCGGCGGACTACAACTCGAAGACCGTGCTGGCCGACGAGAACTGCCATCCCTTCTCCTTCAAGGGGACCCCGTGGATCGTCGCGCAGAACGGTGATCTCCCTAACTGGAAGCTCTTGCAGCGCGAGCTGCTGAAGCACTGCAAGGACCAGTACCTGGAGCAGATGATGGGCAACACGGACACGGAGTTCCTCTACGTGCTTCTCCTGTCCCTGCTCGAGAGCGACAGCGACGAGGACGTGAAGCGCGCCTTCGAGGAGATGATGAGGCTCATCGTCGAGGCGATGAAGGAGCTCGATCTCCCGGCTCTGACCAAGCTGAAGATGGCCCTGGTCTCTCCGAACCGGATCATCGGGGTCAACGTCGGGACGGGGCACGAGGGCGAGACCGACCCGGCTGGTGACTGGAGAGAGTTGACCAAGGCAGCCCCGGGCACGGATGACTTCGCCCTCGGCATGCTCCTTGAGCCGATGTATCTGCTGATGGGTCGCGACTTCCAGGACCAGGGAAGGTACGGCTTCGAGGACTGCTCCGTCAAGGAGGCGACGTCCGTCATCTTCGCCTCCGAGCCGCTGACCGAGGGCACCGACGACTGGTCGACACTGGAATTCGGGGAGATCGTGTTCCTCGAGAGGGACGGCGAGACCATCACCAGGACCGTCAACCGCCTGAAGGTGTAAGCGGCAGCGAGGGGGCATCCCACCAGGAGTTCTCCACCCATCGGGGTGCTCCGGCACCTGACAGGATGACCCATCGTGACGTGGAACTGGGTGCGCCTCAGCGACGAGGTGCGGCGCCTCAAGCTGCCCTCGGGGGAGTACTCCGTCGGCCGGATTGGCTACGGACTCTCCCGCGATCATTCCTCGACTGCCGATCGAGTCGAGCTCCTCGTCACCGAGACGGGCTGGCGCCGCCTCAAGGAGCGGGGTTGGGGTGAGCGAGGCAGAGACACCCTGCGGCATCCGAGCGACCGCTCCCTGAGTGCCCACCTGGTGGAGCTGGAGGACGTCCGCCACGAGATCCTCGAGGTGGACGGGGTGCCGGTGGTCGGCGTGGAGCCTGATCCCCCTGCCGCGCCACGGAGCACCTGGGGTGAACGCTTCTCCACGGCGATGACCGGTGCCGCGCTGGCGCTCGTCATCGGCGCCATCGCCTACGGATTCACCGTGTTCGAACCCTCGCCCGAGCCCGGGACGATGTGGCAGCACCTCGCCTTCAAGACCACGAAGGTGGAGGCGACCGTCGAGTCGTGGCACGAGGCCGGCACCTGTCAGGGCGCAGAGACCTGGGACACCTCGCCACGCATCGACATGGTCTACAGCTGGATCGATGACGGATCCTCGGTCGTGAGGTCGTACACCGGCTGCGGCGCCTCGACGGACAGCCCGCAGGACATCTGGGTGACTGCGGAGGGGGACGTCGCGAGCCAGCACTCTCCCTGGGCCGATCACTTCTGGCCGGCCCTCATCGTCTGCCTGGTGCCGTTGGCCTTCCTCATCGACCCCGTCAGCGTTCGCTTCCGGCGCTGGCGGCGGCGCCGGTCCCAGGCCTGAACCTCATCTCGCGTGCTGCCCTGGCCAAGCTGCCGGGCTTGTCAGTCGAGGGAGGCGATGACTTCGCCGATCATCGCGACTATGCGCTCGGCATCAGCGCCGGTCGCGTCCTGGTCGGGGTCGTAGATGGCGATGCTCCACCCGAGGCAGCCGGTCTGCTCGAGCGCGGTGGCGAGCGAGCGCGTCAACTCCGGCCACGTGAGCCCGCCCGGTTGATCAGGGACGCCGGGGAGTCCTTGGGAGGAGAAGTGTGTGGGGTCGAGTACGTCGAGATCCACGTGGAGCCACCACTGGTCGGCGGCCAACCGAATGTGCGTCACGGCTTCTTGCGCGCAGCCGGCAGGGTCCATCGCTGTCTCTCGACAGTCGCGCAGCCACACGCCGCTGTCTCGTAGCGAACCGACGTTGAACTGTCGTCGCCAGGCTTCGTCCCTGGGGCCGAGCACGGCGAGCTCTGACTGTTCGAGCGCCGGCAGCCGAGCGGCCAGCGGACCGGAGAGGAGGTGCCCGGTCAGTCCGAGGAGCAACCCGATTTCCGTGTTGGCTGCCTCGCCGTCCTCGGAGACGTCCAACGGCATGGTGTCCTCGTGGCCGTCGACGAAGAGCAGTCCGACCGGCCCCAAGGGGCCGCGCAGCGCCGGGATGATGCCCAGGAGCGATGTGCAGTCGCCGCCGAAGACGATCGGGAATCGGTGGCTGGACACGGCCCGTGCCACGGCGTCGCCCAGACGCTCGACCATGGCGAGGAGCGCAACTTCGTTGATGAGCGACGTTGCGCGCCCGCGCTGTGGGTGAGGGGCGGGCAGGGCCAGATCTCCCGTGTCTCGGACAGTTCGACTACCGAACGCGTGCCTGATCCCCACCGCACGCAGCGCCGCAGAAGCGGCAGCCTGATTGCCCGGGCGTCCGTAACCGTCGAACGGCACCCCGATGAGCTCGATGTCCTTGATGTGAGATCACCCCCGCGGCTGATCCGGCATTCACACTGTCTCAGAGACGCAGGCCTACGGGAAGCACTCGCGAGGGAGCCCCGTGCAGTCACCATCCGGGACCTGGCCGGCAATTGCCGTCAGGCCAAGCTGGTAGTCATTGAGGACGACGACCTTGGTGATTCGGCTGAGCTTGTAGCCCAGGGCCTCGTCGTGCCACGTCGCGTCGGAGCGTACTTCGCGCAGCCAGAGCCATCCGGACTCGATTTCGTCGACGGCTCCGATCCATTGCATGGCCGATTTGTGGCGCCTCTCCTGCTCAATCCCGATCAGTTCAGATGCCTTGCTGAGGGTCTCGATGAGGCGGCGCGTCTTGCCGAGGTCCAAGTCTTCCGGCGCACTTGGTGGCCATTGAGGTTGGGAGCGCGCAAACCTCTCGGCGAAGGTGGAGTCATCGGCGACCTTGACGACGTCCCTGAGTCGAACTGCGGTGAGGCCGTCGAAGTAGCCACCGTCTCGAGTCTGCGCGATCAGGACCCACTTGGAGCCCATCGCGACGACGAACCCGTCTACACGGTCGGCGTTCCTCGGCGACCGACTGATGTTGACCAGGGTCTGTTCGCGCATCGCCCTTTCAAGCTCGTCGATGCGCGGATCAGCCTTGCTCACCGAGCGATCGTTGCACGAACGGCCGACCAGCGTGTTGGCGATGCAGGTTTCAGGGTCCGTCCCACCATGTCCGCGCTCATAGGCGGGGAAGTGACTCACTTGCGGGGGCGCCCTCTGACAGAGTTGGACCATGGGTTCGCCAGGAGTCGTCGCAGACGTGAAGCAAGTCCTGTATCACTGGTGGGACAACACCGAGCCTGAGGTCGGAGCAAGGCACTTCGGGGTTACCGCGCAGGTCTTGATCGGCTCGACAGACAGCGACCTGGCCGACTCGTTTGACGTCATCTTGTGTTCCCCCAGCATGTTCGCTGACCGATTCGGGGTCGAGCGATGGGGCCATGGATTCGCAGAAGATGTCCTGCCGGGCGGCGAAGTCCTGCCCGTACGCGGTGTATGGCTGATGAAGACGTGGTCACCGGCCGCGTTTGAAGCCGCCGTAGAACGACTGGTTACGGCAGTGAGCCCGGGCCCAGACTGGCAAACGGTTGCCGCCCGCATAGGCCGCCACCTGCCCTGGGAGTACGACTACAGACACGACGACCAACTGAACGAGCGCGCAGGCCTACCCCGGCGGAAGCACTCCTTTTGGCACGACGACTACCGCACCTAACGGGTACCCGGGCGGCGCCGCAACGTAGGCCCGTGCCGGGATAGGTGCGCCCGGCTGGCGGGGAAGTGACGCAGTTGCTGCTCACCCAGTTCGGGCTCACCGTCGAGGACCAGACGCTGCTCGGCTGGCAGGGCAGCATTCCGTCCGTGAGCTGACCGCGTCGGTGGCGCCGGATGCAGGCGACGGCCGGGCGGCGACCGGCAAACTACTCGCCCGCCACCCTGCGGAGCTTGCCGCTGACCTTCACGCCAAGCATCACCGGCCGTTTGAGGAGGCCAGGGTGGGGCTCGGAAGGACGGCTAGTAAGCGGGGCGACATGCCCGCCGTGTTCGGCGACAAGGACCCGCGTGCCGTCGCCGAAAAGGTCGAACGCGATGCCGAACCGGGCGTGTGCGGGCTCGTCGTGTACCCAACCGTTGTCGGCATCTCCGGAGAGGTAGAACTCGATGCGAACCCCACCACCCGCCGACAGTTGCTGCAGCTTCCGGCCAGCCTGCTGGTTGATCTTGGGCTCGCTGGTCTCGAGCGTGCCGACGCGCTCCCAGGAGTCGCTGAAGGGGGCGGCCGGGTCGCGATTGACGAGAACGTGGATGGTCACCCCTGGACTGTATCGGGACGCTGGCGGACGTTGCCCAGCCCGCTTAGCTGCCGGCGCTCGACCTTGAGGAATTGCCGGACGCGCGCTGTCGCCGCCCTGCGACCGGATGTCGGCAGAGAGGTACGTCCGCGTCACACGCCGACAGGCGGCGAAGTGCAGCAGGTTCTGCTGTCCCAACGGTGCAGCAGTCCCGTCTGTCTGGCCAGGCATGCGTGGCTTGCGGTGACCCGACGACTCCGCTATTGCCACACCGTGACCCAGACGACCGATAGCCTTGCGCGGTGCCAATCGTCGACCGCGCCTCAATCCTCGTTCAAGACACCATGGACCAGTTCGATGCGCCAGGAACTGCGGTGGCTGCGCTCACCCGGCGCTGTCAGCGGATCGCCACTCTGCGCGGGGACGCCATCGCACTTTCGTGGCTGACACTCGAGTCGACAGACGTCGCGAACCTGAACGAGAGCACGACAGATATGCCGCGCGGGTCGTTGGTTGCTCGTCTGCTCAACGCCCTGCCCGGTGACGAAACGAACGCGAAGTGGACGGCGGAGTACAACGACTACATAAGCCGGCGCCGAGTGCAGTCAGGCCAGCAAGAAGCCAATCTCCGCAGCGTTCAGCAGATCGAGGAGTTGGTCCAAATGCTGCGCGAGCAGGAGGCCGCGACGCTGGTCCCGCCACCGCCTGGAATGAGCGGTCCGGAGCTCGGTAGGTTCATCTCCGATCGAGATCGGACACGTACCAAGCTTGTCACCACACGAATCTCGCTCGACACGGTGCTTGCCCGCATCAAGAGCCGTCTCTGGGAGTTCCTGAGCGAGACTGAATATGAGCTTTCGTTCGGCGAAGCCTCGGCCGAGACGTTCGACCGGCTGCGGTCCTACGTCGACAAGCAGCTCACGACGATCTCGCCGCCGGCTCTCGAACAGTTCCAGGCCGCCTACCGTCGGTTGAAAGACGGCGGCAATGAGGACCGGGCGCATGCCCTCACATCCTGCCGTCGAGTGCTCAAGACCTTGGCCGACGAGCTCTACCCCGCGACCTCAGAGCCCGTGACCGGCGCGGACGGAAAGACGCGGGTGCTCAACGACATGATGTTCGTAAACCGGATCCTCCACTACGTCGCCGAGACCGTGGGCAAGCACGAGAACGGTGCCGTTGTGCAGGCCGCGCTCATGGATGTCTCCGCACGCCTAGACGCGCTCAACGCGCTTGCGAGCAAAGGTGTGCACGCAGATGTGACCACCTACGAGGTCGATACATGCGTCGTCCAGACCTACCTCGTGGTCGCGGATGTTTTACGCATCCGTGAGCGCGCTGCATGGGCGGATAACCCGGCGCCAGCCTGAGGCGGGCCTCAAGCTTGCTGATCCATCGCGTTTGCTCACCCGGACGCCAATGATCGAGCGCCCTAGGCTTGAATGATGCAGCGTCAACGTCGGTCAACGACCTAAGGTGCTGCCCGGCCGTACGCGGCGGAGTGACGCACCCCCCGTCCGAAGGAATTGCCTGCGCTGCAGGGCTCATACGCGTAGAGCTACCCGATCTCCTACATGAGGACGGTTCGCGCTCTATGTTTGCTGTCCATGCGAACAACTGGGGGCGTCCGTGGGTAGGGCCGATCACATTTACGTCAGCCGTGGTCCGTATACGCACCATGGGATCGATGCTGGAGATGGCACAGTCATCCACTTCACCGGCGAACCAGGGACCGCCAAGATCAACGCTTCGATCGCCCGATCCTCAATGGGCGAGTTCCTCAAGGGGGGCGATCTCAAGACCCGGCGGTATGGAACGCGGGATGACGCGGACACGACTATGGAACGTGCAGAGGCGCGTCTCGGAGAGACTGGCTACCACTTGGTCGTCAACAACTGTGAGCACTTCGCGACCTGGTGCTGCACCGGACGTAGCCTGAGCAAGCAGGTGCGCGGAGCGGGAAGTCTCACCGCACACGGCGCGGTCGCGGGAACCACAGTCGCAGCGACGACCGGCGTCGTCGGCGCGATGGGCGCGGTGGGTGGACTGAGCGGCGCAGGAATCATGTCGGGCCTGGCAACCGCAGGAGGGTTTGCGGGTGGCGGGGCCGCGATTGGGCCGGCCATGATCGGACTCGGGCCCGCCGTTGTAAGCGTGGGGATCACCCAAGTTGCTTTGCGTGATGATGAGACATTGCCGCAGGACGAGCGGAAGGCCCGTCGCGACGGGCGGGCCGCATCGTTAGTCGGTGCCGGCGCCAGCACGCTCGGTGGGGTTGCCGCCATCAGCGCAGCTGGAACGACCGGCTTGAGTGCTGCTGGTATTGCCAGCGGTCTCGCTACGATCGGCGGATTTGTGGGAGGCGGGATGGCGGCGGGCACTGTCGCAGTCGTGGCTGCTCCTGCCGTGGTGGGCGCGGGCCTGGGTGCCGGAGTCTTCATGCTTAGTCGGCACCTGAGGCGGACAGACCATCGCACCGACTCGAGCATCGAGCCATCTGCCACGACCGAGGGTGCCGAAAGTGATTGACCGGCATCAGATCGCTCACGACCTTGCTCTCGCCTACGTCTACAACAGGCACGGGGCAGAGGTGACTGGCAACTTCAAGGTCAGCACCTTCAACGACGAGGTCTCGGGCGAAGGAGACGTCCATACCGAACGGCTGGCTGACGTGGACGAGTTTCGCATGAAGAAGCTCGGCACCGGCGAGACTCACTTGTGGGGGCTGCGGGAGAAGAAGCAGTGGGTCGAGGATGGATTCAAAGTCGACCGCACATTCGACCTAATGCTGGACGACTACCTCGCGGCTCGCGAGCGGTTCACCCTCCTGCTGGATCGACGCAGCATGGGGTTGGCTGACCCCTGATTGACGGGTCCACGTGCATGGCTGGCCCCGCCACGCGGCGCTATGACCCAGTCGGGGTGTCCGAACCGCTTCCAGGAGGCGTTGCGGCGTCCGCCTCGTCAGACACCTCGTCCTCGGCTGGCTGCGTCATGTTCCAGAGTGGCACGACCACCAATTTCAGACACAGCCACCAGATGTAGACCGACGATGCGCTCCACGCTTGGGCGTCGTCCAACAGTCCATGGGCAGTGTTATGTCGCAAGTTGGGCCCACTCTGCTCGACCAGCATTGCTTGGAGTTCGAACTGAAGCGACTCACCGAGGATTCGCGCTGTATCCGGCATGGCGAGCAGCGAGGGCAGGCTTTTCTCCGACTCCACGCCGTAGGTGTCAACGAACAGCGTGTGGATCCCTTGGCGCTTGAGGACGGCCCGGATCAGCTGTTCCATCTGAGGGATCAGCACGGCCGCAGCGGAGGCGAAGTCGCCGTTCAGGCCGTGGCGGAGGCCGCGGGCCCAGAGGTCCTCGTGTCCCGACGGTACGAGGGGGGAATCTGCGCAGACGCGCTGCAAGAAGCCTAGGTCGTACCGGTGCTCGAAAGTCACCACCTCGTGCGCGGGGATGATGAAGCCGGTGACCGCGATTCCGGTCGGGACTGCTGCACGATCAGGTGACAGTGATTAGTCACGCAGCCTGAGTGGCTGGCGTGGTCATGATTGTCTCGAACTCGATCGGGGTCAACCGGCCGAGACGGTCCTGTCTGCGGCGCCGGTGGTAGGTCCGTTCGATCCAGGTCACGATCGCGATCCGCAGCTCTTCACGGGTGGCCCAGGCGCGACGGTCCAGGACGTTCTTCTGTAGCAGGGCGAAGAACGATTCCATGGCGGCGTTGTCGCCGCAGGCCCCGACTCTGCCCATGGATCCGACCATGTCGTGACGGTTCAGAGCGTGCACGAATTTCCGGCTCCTGAATTGCGAGCCTCGGTCGGTGTGGACCACGCACCCGGCCACGTCACCGCGCCGGGCGACGGCGTTGTTCAGGGCTGTGACGGCCAGGCGTGACTTCATCCGCGAATCGATGGAGTAGCCCACGATCCGGTTGGAGTAGACGTCCTTGAACGCGCAGACGTAGAGCTTCCCTTCACTTGTCCAGTGCTCCGTGATGTCCCCGATCCAGAGCCGGTTCGCAGCATCGGCGGTGAACTCGTGCCGGGTCCGGCCCTTCTCATCGGTGATCGCGCAGAGGTCGTCGTGGACCGGTGGCCCTGCCTTCTTGGTGCCGCTCTTGCGCTTTCCGAACACTGACCACCAGCCGTTGCTGGAGCAGATCTTCCACGCCGTTCGTGGCGTCATCGGCTCGCCGGCGTCGCGGGCCTCGTCAACGAGGAACCGGTAGCCGAACTCGGGGTCGTCGCGGTGGGCATCGAAGAGGGCGTTGGCGCGGTAGGCCTCATCCAGTTCCGCGGTCGTGACCGGGTTCGCGAGCCAGCGGTAATAGGGCTGGCGGGCGATCTTGAGCACCCGGCACGTCACCGTCACGGGGATCCCATCAGCGGCAAGGTCGCGGACGAGCGGGTAACTCATTTTCCCGGCAGATGAGCCTGGGAGAAGTAGGCCGCAGCCCTTCTGAGGACCTCGACCTCTTGTTCGAGGGTCTTGATCCGCTTCTTGGCTTCACGCAGCTCAGCGGACTGAACGGCGGTGGTGCCGGGGCGGTCACCGTCGTCGATGTCGGCCTTCTTCATCCACGTGTACAAGGTGGTGAAGTGGATCCCGAAGTCCTTGGCGATCTGGGAGAGCTCAACACCGGGCTCACGGTTCCTGGCGACGCGGACCACGTCGTCGCGGAACTCCTTGGGGTACGGCTTCGTCACGGGGACATCCTTCCAGCCCAACCATCTGGTTAGGCCGCTCGGTTGTCACCTATCCGTGCAGCAGTCCCGTGCCCGCAGTACGGACACTTGTAGGCGCTCGAGGTGTCACCAGCCTTCTTGAACGAGGTGTGGCCTTTGGAACAGGTAGTAGCCACGTTGTAGTTCCCCTCAGAGGTCTTCTTCGCGTCAACCTTGAACATATGGATGCCCTCTCATGCATGGCAATGTCTGGCTGGGCCCGGGTCTAAGCCGGGTCTCCGGAGTGCTGTTACTGACCTGAGCATTGGTTCGACCGCAAATTTTGGTCGGACGGGCGCCACATATGGGCTCTATTCTCAGTGACGTCGGGGAGTGCGCGCGCACCCGTCGGATTGAGATGCACTGGTTCGCGGCACCTCTTCACTTGGTAACGTTACTGTCACCGCTTCCCGCCACTAGCCACCGCGTACTTACAGGTGCCTGACGAGGGCCCGCCAGGAGGGGTCTGTTGGTCGACGGGAAGACTCGGCCTCGGCTATTCCGCGTAGCCGTTCTATGAAGGCGCCAAGCGCAGGGCTATCGGCGACTAGGCGCTCGCCTAGCGTACTCATGGCAGCAACCTGCTGTGGATCGAACGAACCCGCACCGCCAACCTTGCTAACGACACCAATCCACATCTGTTCCATCAGTTCGGATTGTTCGGGGGTCGCGCTGGGGAAATCGGCAGCAATATCCAACTGACCAGCATCATCGAGAGCTTTTTGGAACGCTTGGTCATGCTTCGCGGAATTTGATGCCTTCTTGCGGAACAGACCCATCGTGGAACCTCCTGATATGCAGCTATTTGTTACGTGCGTGACCGTATCCGCGTGTCTCACTCGATGTCCATCCCTTCTTGGGATTTTTGCCAAAGGCCCGGGGTTGAGGCTGGGGCCCGGCTACAACTCTGCCGGTCCGGTAACAGCCCGTGCGTCCGCGGTAGAGCCCGACAAACACCCGTATATGGAGTCCGTCTTCAGGCCGCGACTGCATGTAGGTGCGAGGCCGCCATTGCTGCTGCGAGCTGGGCAGTACCGTCCCCTCTTGAGCCTCACCTCCACACAGTGGTCGACTTGGACGCGGCCCGAACAAGTGCCACAGCCGGGCCCGGTGGGCACCCGCAAGAAGCGCACCCCGCCAATCACCTTGACCGAGTCTGGCCGGACCCCGGTCCTGAGGAAACCGTCTAGTAGCCGCTATAGGTACCACCTGACTCACTCACCTCTCCCGGGCGTGGCTCGGACCAGGCGTGCCCCAGGACGCAGCGCAAAGATTGAATCGCCCCGGGGCGCCGCGACTACCTCCCTGATGAAATCCTCATCAGGGAGTAGCCCATGACAACCTCCGACAGCCTCGAAGCCCGCGCTGACAAGGCACGGCAAGCACTCCGGCAGTTGGCCCACGGCACCCGTCACATCGAGGATCCCACGCAGATCTACGCAATCTTGGGCGACCTCTCGAACGGTCTCGTCTCCTTCGCGCAGTCGCTGCACCAGATTGCCGCGTTCCACGATGCGCCAGGGCGGGGGCACGTCCAGTTGGCTGGTGACGCGCGCGCAGGGCGCGCAACTTCGTACCAAGTCGCCTGGGAGTTGCACCGGGCCGCCGAGATGCTCGCCCAAGGGGCGAAGGCCCTCGACAAGGCTCACGAGCTCGAGGCGACCATCACGTACGACCTCCGCGAGGCTGATCTATCGATCGAAACGCCTCGGACGCAGCGCGGGCGCGGACTGTCGCTATGACCAAACGGTTCGAGAAATCAAACCTGCACTCCGCAGTCCTCGTGTCCCCCGGACGCGAGAGACGAGCCGACCGGAAACTCAGAAGCGCCTCCGCGCGGGCGCTGATCAACGACGACCGCGACGTCCAGCGATCGTCAGCACGTCAGAAGGCCGCCGACCTGGCGGCCGAGAAGCGCGCGACCGTGTTGCTTCCCCGCGCCGGCGAACCTGGTCCCGCGACGCTGCGTACCCCCGGACGGCTCCGTCTCCCCCGGCATCAAGACACCTCCGCCACCCTCGCTGGCGCCTACCCGTTCCTGGCCGAAGGAGGGCTCGGTAGCGAGGGCGTCTTCGTCGGCCAGGACCTCTACTCGGGATCGTCGTTCGTCTATGACCCGTGGGTTCTCTACGCCCGCGGCCTGATCACCGCACCGAACCTCGTACTCGCCGGGATCGTCGGCTCCGGCAAGTCGAGCCTCGCCAAGAGCCTTTACACCCGCTCCATCCCGTTCGGCCGACGCGTCTACGTGCCCGGCGACCCCAAGGGCGAACACACCGCCGTCGCCGAGGCCATCGGCGGCAAGGCCATCGCGCTGGGCCACAGCATGCCAAACCGGCTCAACCCACTCGATGAGGGCCACCGTCCTGCCGGACTCGACAACGCACAGTGGGCCAGCCAAGTCACCAGCCGACGACGCGACCTGATCGGAGCGCTCGCCGAGACCGTCCTCGACCGACGCCTCACTCCCCTCGAGCACACCGCGATCGACGTGGCCCTGGACCGCACGGTCCGCGGAGCGGACGTACCGGTGCTCCCGATGGTGGTGGACCGCCTTCTCGCACCCGACGCAACCGATGACCACGACGGTCGACTACTTGAAGACGGACGGCTCGTAGGCCACGCCCTACGACGACTGGTAGCCGGCGACCTCGCCGGACTATTCGATGGCCCTTCCACCGTCGACTTCGACCCGTCGCTGCCGATGATCTCGCTGGACCTGTCCCGAGTCGCCGACAACTCCACGCTCGTCTCCGTGCTCATGACGTGTGCCTCAGCGTGGATGGAGTCCGCGCTCATGGACCCGGCCGGCGGGCAGCGCTGGGTCGTGTACGACGAAGCCTGGCGGCTGATGTCGCACCCCGCGCTCCTGCGCCGAATGGACGCCCACTGGCGCCTCGCGCGGCACTACGGGATCGCGAACATGCTGATCTTTCACAAGCTCTCCGACCTCGACAACGTCGGCGACTCCGGCTCCGCGATGCGTGCCCTTGCCTCGTCGCTGCTCGCCAACGCCGAGACCCGCATCGTCTACCGGCAGGAGTCCGACCAGCTCGGGGCCACCTCCGCCGCGCTGGGTCTCACGGGCACCGAGCAGTCCCTCATCCCCACGCTCGGTACCGGCCAAGGACTCTGGCGCATCAAGAACCGATCCTTCGTCGTGCAGCACCAGATGCACCCCGACGAGCTCGAACTCTTCGACACCACCGGCCGCATGACAGGAGGCACTGCGTCATGACCACTGAAGTTCGAGGGAGAGGGGCTCGGGAAGCCAAGCTGGAGGCACTACACCAACAACTCAGCGGGTCCGTTGCAGCACTCGTCACGGGCGAGGACTGGAAGCGTGCTCTGGAGTTCGCGGCCCGGTTCCGTTCCCGCAGTTTCAACAACACGATCCTCATCTACGCCCAGCACTACGCGGCGTACACCGAGGGACGCGTACCCGCGCCGACTCCCACGTACGTCGCGGGGTTCCACCAGTGGCTCTCCCTAGGCCGCCATGTTGAGAAAGGCCAGCACGGGTACGGCATCCTCGCGCCCGTCACCGCCAGGTTCGTCTCCGCGACCCCGTCGAATCCTGCGTCGTGGCATCGGCTCGCGCGCGGTGAGAAGCCCGGCTTCGGCGAGGCTGTGAAGTCGAAGCTCATCGGCCTCAAACCGACTCACGTCTGGGATGTTTCTCAGACCGCAGGTGACCCGTTGCCTGAGCTCCCCCGACCCCACCTGCTCCGGGGCGAGGCACCGAGCGGGCTGTGGGACGGCCTCGCCGATCAGGTCACGGGGCTGGGGTTTGACCTCCGGTTGGTTTCGTCAGCCGCCACAATCGGCGGAGCCAACGGGCTGACCGACTTCCTCACCCGCGAGGTGTCGGTCCGGGTGGACATGGACGACGCAGCCCAGGTCAAGACACTCAGCCACGAACTTGGGCATGCTTTGCTCCACAGCCCCCGCGCTGACCCCATGTCCACCGAGCCGGCAGCGGACGCGACCCTGCATCGCGGCATCGCGGAAGTTGAGGCTGAGTCCATCGCCCTGATGGTCGGCGCCGCGCACGGCCTCGACACGTCGACCTACACGATCCCGTACGTCTCCACGTGGGCATCGAGTGTCCCGGGCAAGACCCCGCTCGAGGTCGTCCAGTCGACGGCCGACCGCGTCAGGAGTGCTGCGCTGGGGATCCTCGAGAGACTCGATACGCAGAAGATCGGGGACGGCAATCCACCAGGCCTCGACCGCGAGGCGTTCAACCACCAAGCCAGGAGACCTGCGGTGGCCACCGGCGTACGCAATGACTCGACGGGACTCGGACTATGAAGATCCCGGTCGTTCTCAGCGCCGTCCACGTCGACATCGACCCTGACGGGCGCCTCACCGTCGATGTCGACGGCACCCCCCACCAGAGCGAGCATGTTTTCGGGCGCGGCGACCTCCAGTCGGTGCTGGACGCAATCACGACAGGCCTCGGGACCGCCGTTCGCGTCGAGATCCGTGAAGCCGACGGCGCCACCTACGCCGACATCGCCACACCCCCGCCTGCAACAGAGAACAGTCCTAAGTGCGACGCACCGATCCCGGTGTCCCAACCGGGCCTCCACGGCCAAGGGTTTCACCCGGGCGAGGAAGTCGTCATCGCGTACGTCGTGTGCACGCAGACAGCCGATGCTGACGGGCAGACAAGCCTGAACCTGCCGCCCGCTGTCCTGCGCCGGGGCGGACCCAAACTGCTGCTGGTCGGGATGACGTCCGCCGCCGTAGCCGAGATCGAGCAGCCGGCATGAACACCCGGAGTCAATCCGTCGACAATAGGCTCACGAATGCCGTGCTGATCGCCATCTGTGGGGTCTTCATTCTCGCGCTGCTCCTGCACGCCGCCGGTTTGATCGCCGCCTTCGCCACCGGGTCAGAGCAACCCTCTGCAGGCCTGGCGGCCGGGTTACGCGTTCTTGTTCAGCCGCGTACGCCCGGGCTGGCGCTCGGCGCCTCCAGCCTCTCGGCTGTCGCGTACTGGTGCAGCATGCTCACCCTGGTCGCGCTGCTGATCGGACTCCTGTGGACGGTGTGGGTGCTCGTCTCCAGAGGGCGGCACCGCAGCGCCCACGACCCCAGCCGTATCCAAGGCACCGCGACCAGACGGGACATCGACGACACCGCTTCGGAGAAGGCCCTGCTCCGTCGGGGTCACACTCTGCGCCCATCGCTCACTCGCCCCACAGCGCGCGACGTCGGCTACCTACTCGGCAAGAGCCACGGGCGAGGTGTCTGGGCTTCGGTCGAAGACTCGATCCTCGTCATTGGTCCACCGCGTTCTGGCAAAGGCCTTCACCTGGTGGTGAACGCGATCCTCGGCGCACCAGGCGCCGTCGTCACCACCTCGACGCGCCCCGACAACCTCGCGGCCACGATCCGAGCGCGGCGCGACGTCGGACCGGTTGCAGTCTTCGATCCGCAGCGTCTCACCGCCGGGCTCACCGACGTTGGTGGAGTCGGCGTGCGCTGGTCACCGATCCGCGGATGCGAAGACCCGCTCACGGCCATGATCCGCGCCACCGGGCTCGCGTCCTCGACCGGCCTCTCGGCGGGGGGAACCGAGTCAGGTGGCTTCTGGGAAGGACGCGCCCGTGCCGTCATCCAGGCACTTCTTCACGCCGCCGCGCTCGACCGACTCCCCACCCGCGTGCTCTTCGAATGGTCACTCTCCGCGACAGCAGCGATGGACGCCGTCGGGATCCTCGCCAGCCACGGCGGTGCCGCGCCCGGTTGGGCCGACTCACTCCACGGGATGATCCATTCCGACCCGCGCACCCGCGACTCGATCTGGATGGCCGTCTCCCAGTCCATGGCTTCCCTCGCGGACCCCAAGGTGCTTGACGCTGTCAGCCCCTCCCCCGGCGACGAGTTCGACCCCACCCACTTCCTCACCAACAACGGGACGCTCTACCTGCTCGCCACCGGAGCCGGAGCAGGAGCTGCTTGGCCTCTCGTAGCTGCCTTCCTGGAAGACCTCACCGAAACCGCACGCCACCTCGCAGCAGCATCACCAGGCACCCGCCTGGACCCACCCCTCTTGCTCGCGCTCGACGAGATCGGCAACCTCGCTCCCCTCCCGTCGCTCCCGGTCCTCATGGCAGAGGGCGGCGGCAACGGGATCACGACCATGCCGGTCCTCCAGTCGCTCTCCCAGGCCCGCGCGAAGTGGGGCGAGCACGCGGCCAGCACCATCTGGGACGCATCCATCGTCAAGGTCATCTTGGGCGGCGCCTCCGCGTCCAAGGACCTGCAGGAACTCTCCGTCCTCATCGGCGAGCGCGACGACCCCAACGACACGATCACGATCAACGAAAACGGCGCGCGTTCCGTTCAAAGGTCAACCCGCCGGCGACACGTCATGCCGCCGGAGCAGATCAGGATGCTCCCCTTCGGCACCGGCCTCGTGCTGCTGCGAAGCGCCCCGCCGATCGTCGCTCGCCTACGCTCGTGGCGCGCCCGGTAGACGGACCGCAGTCCTCCAGCTCCTGTGCGACAAGGAGGCGGCTGCGGGAGCGCGGGGCACTTCGCTCTATTCCGGGAAGGCATGGTCGGTTGTAGCGTCGGTGCGGTGGGGGCCGGTATGTGGCCTATCCAAGAGTGTCGATTGTGCGAGCACCCTGACCGCGCTTGATTCTCGAGAGTCTCCGCTGCGACTCCCGGCGCACGACACGTCGTTCCTGAGACGGGGGATTCTGCACGGCCTGCTCAAACCCTACTCTCGGATTCCGGGACCACACGCACCCCAATCCGGGGGTGCGCACAGGCCGGGGATTGGACCTCATCATGATCCGACTCTCGACCGCAGGTCTGGTGGCTACCATCATTGCCTTCCTGACCACGACTCTCACCGCCCCCTCGGCGCACGCGTCAGACAACACGTACGTCCTCGCTTTCACCGCGGGCACGGGCGCCTATCCTCGTTCGATTCCGGTCTACGACGCTCGAGTGGGGACTGCACTGCCGCAAGGTTCGACCATTGTCGCGGCCTGTTGGGCTGCTGGCGATGATGTAACCAGCCCCGGCGGGTACACCAGCGACATCTGGATCCTCGACCCGTCCTCGGGGTACTTCTCCGAGGCGTGGTTGGAGACAGGAAGTTTCGGGGTTCCGGTCGGGCTCCCCGAGTGCGAGGTTCCGGTATCAAACTCGAGCGAATCCGACGATTTTGATCGCCACGCTGCGGTCGCCTGGGCATTGAGCCACGTCACCGACCCACAACCCATCGGGGTTGCCGGGTGTACATGGTTCGTAAGCCAGGCTCTGTGGGCCGGAGGTATGTCGCAGGATGTCGAGTGGAACGGCACCGACGTCAACGGTCGTTTTGGTCAGCGCCAGGGCAGCGCCACAGCATGGCTCGCGGAGGATCTGGTCGAGCACCTAGTCGCAACCAAGGGCGCGAGCCTGATCCCCATGGACTTCTCCGGGAACGCGGTCCCAGAGGCGACGCCCGGTGATGTCGTGGCCTACGACTGGGAGTCCGACGGTGTCATCGACCACCTCGCGCTCATCGTGGATATCGACGAAGGTGACTACCCGCTGGTCTCGGAATGGGGCACCGTCGACTGGTACAAGGGCAATGTCGTGGCCTACGACTACCGAGGTTGGACCTACTCGGAGAAGAACCAGGCTTGGCTTCAGGAAGTAGAGCCTGACGTAAGCGCCCAATTGGTCCGCTTCAACTAGCACCGAAGCGTGTAGGCGGCCCCCAGACCTTGCAGCTTTCGGTAGCCGGAGGCACAAGATCTGGGGGTCGTTCACGACCCCGGGCATACTCGAGTGCCCGGGGTTCGCTGGCTTCATCCGCGATCCGGTGGTAGGTGTCGCACACCTGTCGATCGAGCACACTCCAGTCCGTGGTGTGCACGACCGAGGGAGTCGCGATGTCCATCCCCACCCGAATGAGCCTGGTCGGCTTCATCGCCAGCGAGCCGGACCTTCACTTCACCGCTGCAGGCGCCGAGTACCTCCGCGTCCGTGTGGGCGTCGAGCAGTGGCGTCGGGAAGTCGACGGCAACTTCACCAAGCTCGACCCGACCTTCCACGACATGGTCGCCTTCGAGAGCACGGCCCGCGAGACCTACGCACGGTTCCGCAAGGGTGACTCGTTTGTCGCCAGCGGCTACGTCCACGAGTACGAGGTCGAGCGGCGCGATGGCAGCGTGATCAAGGAGGAGTTCGTCGCGCGCAAGATCGGCCACAACGTCAACAAGACGGCGTATGAGGTGCAGCGTCGCCGACTGGAGCCGACCGCTCCTGCGCCGCGTACATCACCAGAGCAGACAAGTCCGGCCGTCGGAATCTGACGAGGAGCCACCATGGATCCGTACGTCGGCCACGACGGTCCCGACGATTCGTCGTCGGGCGCTTTCTTGCGCGACGACCTCCCAGGGCCGATCAACTGGAACCTGCTCCTGGCCGAGGAGGCCGAGTACGAATGGCACGACCTCGATCGGTGGGTGAAGTGGCTCAAGACCAGCCACGGGCTCTCCCCCTCGATCGTCCCGCCGTTCTACTACCTGCACGACGAACTCGTCTGGGAGCTCTCAGCGCTCCATACCCACTGGCTGAGTTGCTACCACCAGACAGCGTCACCTTCAGCGCCGATCGCGTGGCGACGCGACTTCGAGGATGCCAAGCATCGGCTCCGCGATTGGGTAGCGATCTCCGGCACCCGTCTCGATCGCGACCGTCCGACCCGAGTCACCGCTTGGCCCGGAGAGGAACCTGTCGTCCAACCCGCCGAGATCACGATCCAGGACCGCGACGGCCACTTTGAGGAGTTCGTACGCCGGGACGTGCAGCGCAGGCGCCGTATCGAAGCCTCGGTCAACAGCCCGCTGGTCGGCTGAGCACGGTTCTCCCCACAGCAGCAGGCCGGGCGGTCTCCTCCACAGCGCAGCCCACGGTCGAACGACGCCGACGAACTGCTAGTCGCACCCTCGGAGGATCCATCCACGAAAGGAGCTGCCGATGATCCTGCTCCCCCACGCGATGACGCTCGCCCAGGCACGCTCCTACCTGGCTGCGCTCGCCGATCACGCCACGACCATCGACGCGTCGTCGGCCTACGAACATGCACTGATCGAACTCGACCGGGTCCACGGCGACGACGTGCCGACAATCGACAGCAAGAGGCGCTGCGAAGACCGGGCGATCCTCCTCCCGATGGCCACAGTTGCGCTCGAGGAACTCGATCGACACGGGGTCGACGCGCTGAGCATCGAACTCATCATCGCGATGCTGGACGACGCCTACACCCTCGACGGTCCCTGATGTACGGCGAGACCGGCGCAGAGATGCGGCAAGAGTTGGCGACTCTCCTGCGGCAGCACCGGGTGCAACATAAGTTGGGGCGGTCGCGAGAGGATCGCGAGGAAGTCGGCTCGGCAGTCCGGGCATATCGCCAGGCGGTGCTGGTGTGGATGAGCCGGACCATGCACGCCGTCAGCCCGCTGGCCTTTTCCAACCTGCCGCACAGGCAGCCGAATCCCTTCCGCTCGGCGGGGCTGTCCGGTGCCAGCCACAGCTCTGCAGCCGAACTCGCGCGCGCCATCGACCTCGCTGTCGCCAAGTCCACGGCGCCGCTCCCCACGCTGGAGTCACTGGCCTCACCTCACCGCTGGCCGATGGTCGAGCCCTGGCGTCGTACGGCCCGGGCTGCTGCACTCGCCGAACACGACACCTCGCCACGGTTCGCGGCCAGGCTGACGGCGCCCCAAGCCCAAGCGATCGTCGCCGACATCGCGGCGATGACGCAGGCTCTCGTGGTCCTAGACCAGCGCTACCGCAACACCCCAGGCTGGGAGCCTCTCACCCAGAGCGCACGCCTCGGATGGGTCTCACTCGCCGCAGCCCTCGACATCAATCTCGGACAACCCGACTACAGCGTCGACCAGCTGGGGTGGCGTCCCAAGACCAAGGTCATCCTCGACCCCGTCCGGGCAGGCATCCTCGGCGTGCTGCAGGCGCAACACAATCTCGCGGTCCGGATGAGCGCCTTCCCGAGCGCCACGAACCTGCGTCTGGTGGTCGACTCCCAACGGCTCGTCTCAGCCCACCTCGTTCCGTTCGCAGCACGGGTCGACGACCGGCTCGCGGGCCGCTGGTCCGAGCGCGCAGAGACCTACACGCTGATCCAGAAGCAGCTCCGCGGGATCGGCGGCGTACTCGGCAACGGTGCCTCGGCCGCAGCCGAAGGAGCCAATGCTGTCGCGCGTCTGCGCGCAGTCAGGCCAGACACAGTCGTCGAGCCACGCGTGCTCTCAGGCTTCCAACTGCTCTTCAACGGGGTCGACCACCGCATTGCCGACGTCATCAACGAAGGCGTGCAGCGCGGCGCCTACTGCGAGCGCCTCACACTCCCCCACTTCGAGAGCGGAACCGGGGGCATGGGCACCCCGGTCAACGAGCGCTTCGAACCGGTCTCACCGGCGACAGACCTGGCGGTCGTAGGCACCGTGAACGAAAGGCTTCGCCCGCAGGCACCCCCGACTGCTGCGACTCCGGGACCCACACGGGTCGAGTTGCACGCCGCCCTCACTCACCGACCTCCAACGCGCAGCGATTACGGCGCTCTCGGCACGTGACTCCGAGTCTCCGGCGGGTGTCGCTCACCTACAGGACATGAACCTCTCCATCCGCTCCCCCGAAGAACTGGTGGTGTCCATCCCCCACCTTCTCGGATTCCACCCGAACGAATCGCTCGTCCTCGTCCCCCTCGCTCCGGACCTTCCGGTAGTCCGAGTCGACGTTCCCAGCTCGGCGCGCGAGCGTGAACAGGCGTGGGACTCCATCGGCGAGGTGTACGCCCGCTGCGCCCAACCGACATCGAGGGTTGCGATCGTCACCTTCACCACCGACAGCGACTACGGGGACAGGCTCAGCCAAGACTTCGCCCTGCGCCTGGGCGGTGTTGGGGTGGCCACCCCGATCCGCCTGGGAGCCAGCGAGACCGCGTGGATCGACTTCGGCAACCAGGTCTCCGGCCCGCTAAGCACCGCCACCCGTGACCGGATCGCTGCCAGCACCGTCCTGAACGGCATGGCCCAGCCTGCAGCCAGTCGTACCTCGCTGGCCGACTCACTCGTCGGCGATCGCCAACCCATCACCGACCACCTTACCGACGCCCGGACGCACGCTGCGAGCAGCAGCATCCGCGCCGAGACAGCGTTCGCGCTCCACCGTCTCCGAGCCTTCCACACCGATGGCAAACGCCTCCCTGACCTCACGGCCACCCAGCTCCTCGTCGCGCTCGAGTCCATCCCGGTCCGCGACCGACTGTGGGTCGACATGAACGCGCAGACCGCCACGTCACACGTCGCTCTTTGGAGCGATCTGACCCGCAGGGCGCCCGACTCGCTGCGGGCAGCCCCGGCCACCATGCTCGCCTTCGCCAGCTGGCTCAACGGCAACGGCGCACTCGCGTGGTGTGCCCTCGATCAGGTGCCCAAGGACAAGCCGTACGACGCCGCGCACCTTGTCACCGCATTGGTGCAGAACGGCGTCCACCCCCACGAGTGGGCGGCGCTCACCACCACCGCCCACGACGTCAGTCAACGCATCGAAGCCCTCAGCTCCACGACGAGGACCCGACCCGACCCGCCCGCACCAGGGATCTGAGCACCAACATGAACACCACCCGCCAGCGTCATACGCCGCACAGCCGCATCGAGCGGCTCCTCGCGCACCTCGTCGGCCGCTCAGACTCCTCGGAGCCGTCACATACGCGGGTCGACCTCATCCACGACATCCACGTCGTGCCGATACCCCGCGAGCGCTGATCCGGATCACCCACCAGGGAGTGGTCGGGTGCGCCCACCTTCTCTGCGGACGCACGCACCCAAGGAGCCCCACATGACGACTCAGACACCCAGGCCACGCATCTCCGCAAAGCAGGCTCACCGCAGCCAACCTCTGCCCATCTACGTCAGCGTTGACGAGGCCGCAGCGGTCATGTCGGTCTCGGCCAAGACGATCAGGCGGCGGATCAGCGACGGCACGATCCCCGCCTATCAGTGTGGCCGACGCAACATTCGGATCCGGCTGGAGGACCTCGAAGCGGCGTTCCAGCGCATGCCCGCGGCCCACTGGTGACTGTTCCTAAGACCACGTAGAGACCACGGAGCCCGAAATGAAAACCGCCTCTGAACCACGTTTCCGCAGGTCAGAGGCGGTTTTGCATGCGGTGGGCGATACTGGGTTCGAACCAGTGACCTCTTCGGTGTGAACGAAGCGCGCTACCACTGCGCCAATCGCCCGCGTGGTACGTCGCGAAACATTAGCGCATGGTCGTGGCCCCAACCACATCCGGCCCCCGAGCCCGCCTCAACCGTCCATCCCTGGCAGGTCAGGCACCGCACCGTTCAGGCCCTGCACCCAGTCCCAGCCGTCGATCGCGACCTCCGGCCACCCGAAGAGCCGCAACAACCCCGAGACCAACAGAACCGCGGCGACGGCCAGGAGCACGACGGCGGCGAGGCGGCGACGGCGTACGGCGGGGTCCATCTCCCTGGCCTTCTCCGCGGCGTTGTGCGCAGCAGCGCGCGCCGCGTCCAGCCACCGGTCGGCCCAGCGCCACTCGGTTGAGAGGATCGCGAGACCCAGGATCAAACCGACGATCCCCGGCCCGGGGGTGACCATCATGATCAGGCCGGCGGTCATCATCAGCACGCCGGCGATGGTGACGACGATCTTCGTGATGAACCCAGTGACCGGGTTGCGGTGCATCCGCGTGTGCAGCCGCGCCAAGAACTTGGGCCCGAAGTACTCCGCGGCAGCCTCGTCATCGACGGCTGCACGGCGCTCCGCGAGGTCCGGTTCGGTCACGATCTGAGCCTACCGAAAGTGACCAAGACGACTTTCCCCAAAATGAAGGATGAAAAGCCGCGTCATGGCAGATTGTGCACAGCGTCTCTTGACCAACAGAGACCAGTTGGAGGGTCATCATGGCAAGTCGCAACGACCGTCGTGTCGCCGGTACGGTTACGCACGACATCACCATTCAGTGCATCGACACGTCCGGGCGCGCGCACGACCTCGACACCGTCTTCTCGTATGCCCAGGATGACCCGTTCGCGGTGACGATCACGTTCCTCACCCCCGAGGGTGACCTCCCGTGGACGTTCAGCCGCGACCTGTTGCTCCGCGGCCTGACCGCCCCGATCGGCGAGGGCGACGTCCACGTCTGCCCGAGCATCAACGACCGCGGCCACGCCGTCGTGATCATCGAGCTCAGTTCGCCCGACGGCCACCTCGTCACCGAGGCCCCCACCAACGAGCTCTTCACCTTCGTACAGCGCTCGCTGGCGCTCGTCCCCGAAGGCGAGGAGTCGCAGCACCTCAGCCTCGACGCCATGATCGAGCAACTGCTCGTCGGCTGACAGAGTCGAGCAACTGCTCGTCGGCTGACAGAGTCGAGCAGCTCCTCGTCGGCTGACATCTCCTCCCTGCAGGCTCGACCTCAGGGATCAGGTGTCGTCCGTACGCGCTCGCGCCACGTCTCCTGCACCTCGCGGGTGAGCGGCCCCGGCGCAGTCAACTGGCGCCCGTCGACCTGGCGCACTGCTTGCACGTCCCGCGTGCTGGAGGTCAGGAACACCTCGTTCGCGCGCTCCAACACCGTGATCGGCTCGTCGACCTCGACGGCCCCGCACCACTCCAACACCAGGGCGCGGGTCACGCCGGGCAGGCAACCGGTCGCGAGTGACGGCGTACGCAACTCTCCATCCATGACGTAGAAGACGTTCGCGCCGGTCCCCTCGCTGAGCATCCCGCGGGTGTCCGCCAGCAACGACTCCGTACAGCCTTGGCGCGTCGCCTCCGCGAGGGCCAGCAGGTTCTCCGCGTACGCAGTGGTCTTGTGACCTCGTACGGCGCTCTGCTCGTTGCGGCGCCACCGACTCGTCCGTACGGCCGTGGACGCCGCCACGGGCGGCAGCGCGGTGAGCTCCACCTCGACACCGCCACTCCCCCACAGCACGCGCATCCGCATCGCCTCCGGACCCGCACTCGCGAGCGCCCGGCTCACCGCGTCACGCACCTGGGTCTCGTCGTAGCCCTCGATCCCCAAGGCCTGTGCGGAGCTCTCCAGACGCCTCAGGTGGCGGGTCAGCGCGAAGGGGACGCCGTCGAGGACCTTGAGCGTCTCGAAGAGGCCGTAGGCTGGGTGCATGGGCGTCACTGTAGGCAATAACCGCAGGTCAGCGGCACCGCGCCCAGCGGCGACGAGTCGAGGCAACACTCCGGAGGCGCCCCGGTTTTGCGCGATTCGAGGCATCGGCTAATGTTTCGTATCGCACCAACCGGGCGCCTCAAAACGTCCGGGAAGTTGCATGCGGACGTAGCTCAGTTGGTAGAGCACCACCTTGCCAAGGTGGATGTCGCGAGTTCGAGTCTCGTCGTCCGCTCTGGGTCTTCTCCATCGTTCCTCTGTGGAGGGATTTCCATGGTGGGTTGGCCGAGAGGCGAGGCAACGGACTGCAAATCCGTGTACACGGGTTCAAATCCCGTACCCACCTCGAAGAAACAACTCAACATGGGCGATTGGCGCAGCGGTAGCGCGCTTCCCTGACACGGAAGAGGTCACTGGTTCAAACCCAGTATCGCCCACCAGTACGACGAGCACCCCGACCCCAGCGGCCGGGGTGCTCTGCATTTGCGACCCGGATGGCGAGGTCGCTGCCCACATGAGTTAAGGTTTCTCCCGCAGCAACCGACGGGTCCGACCCGACGGGACATGCACATGCGGACGTAGCTCAGTTGGTAGAGCACCACCTTGCCAAGGTGGATGTCGCGAGTTCGAGTCTCGTCGTCCGCTCCACGAAGCCAGCACCACCCGCACCAGGGCTTCGCGCAACACAACTGAACATGGGCGATTGGCGCAGCGGTAGCGCGCTTCCCTGACACGGAAGAGGTCACTGGTTCAAACCCAGTATCGCCCACCACCACGAGGACCCCTGACCCGCGACAGCGCCGGTCGGGGGTCTTCTGCGTCCGCTCCCACGGGCGCATCGTCCCGAGTCGGACCACGAGTCCTAGGATGAGCCGGTGACCCTGACTGCGCCTGACGACACCGTCCGCCAACTCGCCGCCGACCGGCTGGCCGGGCTGGCCACTCCCCCCGGCGCCCTGGGGCGCCTCGGTGAGACGGCCGTCTGGTGGGCCGCCACCCAGGGTCAGGTCCCCCCGCCGGAGCTCACCAACGCCCGCCTCGTGATCTTCGCCGGCGACCACGGTGTCGCCGCGCACGGCGTCTCCGCGTTCCCCTCCGAGATCACCGGCGCGATGCTGCGTACGTTCCTGGCCGGCAAGGGCGGGGTCAACGCCTTGGCCTGCGCCCACGACGTCTCCGTACGCGTCCTCGACCTGGGCGTCAACGACGACCTGGTCGGCGTGCCCGCCGAGGTCACCGCCCACAAGGTCCGCCGCTCCAGCGGCGCCATCCACCTCGAGGACGCGCTCAGCGACGACGAGTTCACGGCCGCGTACGCCGTCGGCCGCGCCGTCGCCGCGGAGGAGATCGCCGCCGGCGCGCAGCTCCTGATGACCGGCGACATGGGGATCGGCAACACCACGCCCGCCGCAGCGATGATCGCTGCTGTCCTCGGCGTGCCCGCCGCTGAGGTGACCGGTCGCGGCACCGGCATCGACGACATCGCCTGGGGGCACAAGGTCACGGTCGTCCAGACGGCACTGGACCGCGTCGGTGACCGCACCGCAGACCCGTACGAGACCCTCAAGGCACTGAGCAGCGCCGACCTCGCCGCCACCACCGGTTTCCTCGTCGCCGCCGCCGAGGCCGGTGTGCCGGTCTTGCTCGACGGCCTGATGTCGGTGGCCTGCGCTCTCACCGCCGAGCAGATTGCCCCCGGTGCGGTGGCCTGGTTCGCCTCGGGCCACCGCTCCACCGAGCCGGGCCAGTCCATGGCCCTGGAGAAGATGGGCCTGCGCCCGCTGGTCGACCTCGAGATGCGCCTCGGTGAGGGCAGCGGCGCCGTCGCCGCCGTCCCCGTGCTCCGCAGCGCGATCGCGATCCTGCGTGACGTGGCCCTGCTCTCCGAGGTGATGGGCGACGGTGCGTGACTCCTGGCGCCTCGCCGTCGGGACGCTGACCGCGCTCCCCACGCCGCCCCCGTCGGAGGTCACCCCCGCGACGGCCCGCGGGACCGTCCTGCTTGCTCCCCTGGCCGTGGTGCCCCTGGGTGCAGCCGTCCTGGCCGTCGGGCTCCTCGGCCAGGCCACCGGCCTGTCGTGGCTGGTCATGGGCTTCCTCGCGCTCGGCGTGCTCGCGCTCGGCACGCGCGTCTTCCACTGGGACGGCCTCTCCGACACCGCTGACGGCCTCACCGCGTCGTACGACCCCGAGCGCTCACTGCAGGTGATGAAGTCCGGCACCTCGGGCCCCGCCGGGGTGCTGGCCACCCTCGTCGTCGCCGGTCTCCAGGTGGCCGGCTTCGCAGCACTCCTGGGCACCGTCGAAGGGGCGGTGCTGGCCGGCGTCCTGGTCTGCCTCTCCCGCCTCGCCCTCACCCTGACGTGTCGCCGCGGCGTGGTCCCGGCTCGCAAGGAGGGGCTCGGGCAGCCGATGGCCGAGGTCGTCCCGACCCCCGTCGTGGTGCTCGCCTGGCTCGTGGCCGGCGCATTGCTGAGCGCCCTGACGCTGTGGCTGGGCCTGCAGTGGTGGCGCGCCGCGCTCAGCCTGGGGTTGATGGCGGCCGTCGTCCTGGCCCTGGTGGCACACACCCGTCGCCGCTTCGGTGGCGTCACGGGTGACGTCTTCGGCGCAGCGATCGAACTGTCGCTGGCCGTCCTGCTGATCACGCTCAGCTGAGGTGGACCCCCGGCACGCGAGGCGTCAGAGGACGAGGACCCGGCCGGCGACCACCAGGTGCACCTCGTCGCACACCTCGGCCACCCGCTGGTTGACGGTGCCGAGCAGGTCCCGGAAGAGCCGACCCGAACGGTGCTCAGGCACCACTCCGAGCCCCACCTCGTTGGTGACCAGCACGATCCGCCCCGGATGCCCCTGGATCGCGACCGTCACCGCAGCGAGACGATCGAGCACGAGGTCGTGCACGGCCTCCGAGCTCTCCTCCCAGGCGCCCGCGGCGTCGATGACGCTGGTGAGCCAGGTGCCGAGGCAGTCGACGAGCACCGCCGCGCCCTCGCGCTGACCCTCGCGTTGCAGCGCCCCCGCCAGATCGTCACCCTCGACGGTCTCCCAGTGCGCCGGGCGGCGAGAGCGGTGCGCCTCGATCCGGGCTGCCCAGTCGGGGTCCTGCTCGACGTCCGGGCTCGGGCCGGGCGCCACGTAGACCACCGCTGCCTCGTCGGCCAGGAGCCGCTCGGCGTGCGTCGACTTGCCGGAGCGCACTCCCCCAGTGACCAGGACCGTACGCGGGCGCTCCGCGCCGCTCGACGCCACGGACACCATCAGGCGTCCTGCGCGTAGTCCTCGTCGACGTGCGTGCCCGGGCGCGGCGCCCACGGCCGCTCCTGCGAAGGACGTACGACGATGAGCCGGTCACCGCGCGCCAGCTGGGTCACGACCGGGTCGTAGTAGTGGTGGGTCTTCTCGTCACGCACGACCGCGATCACCTGGTCGGAGACCCGCTGCGGCTGCATGCCGACCTCGCTGAGCAGGATGTCACGCTCGGCGACCTCGAGCCCGGCGCCGGAGGTCAACAGGTCCTCCATCACGTCGCCCAGATCGGGAGAGAGCGTGGAGAGCCCGAGCAGACGACCCACGGTCTCCGCGGTGGTGATCACCGAGTCGGCACCCGACTGCTTCATCAGGGGGACGTTATCCTCCTCGCGCACCGCGGCGACGATCTGGACCTCGGGGTTGAGCTGGCGCACGGTCAGCGTGGCCAGCACGTTGGTGGCGTCCTGGTTGGTGGTGACGATGACCTGGCGGGCCTCGGCCACATCGGCGCTGGTCAGGATCTGACGACGGGTCGCGTCACCGGTGATCACCGCGAAGCCGTCGGCGTGCGCCTCGACCAGCGCGGTGGACGAGGGGTCGACGACGACGATCGACTCACGGGCGTGCCCGTTCTTGACGAGGGTCAGCGCAGCGCTGCGCCCCTTCGTGCCGTAGCCGATGATGACGATGTGGTCTCGCATGTTCTTCCTCCACCGGGCGACCCGGAACATTTCGCGGCCCTGGCTGGCAAGCACCTCAAGGGTCGTACCGATCAGCAGCACCAGGAAGGCGATGCGCGCGGGGGTGATCACTAGGGCGTTCACCAGGCGGGCCTGGTCGGTCGCCGGGACGATGTCGCCGTAACCGGTCGTGCTGAGCGTGACGGTGGTGTAGTAGAACGCCTCGAGCAGGCCGATGGTCTCGCCGGGGTGCTGGGAGTCGCGGTACCCCTCCCGGTCGAGGTAGACCAGCAGCACAGTGCCGAGCAGGATTGAGGCCGCCGCCAGGATCCGGCGACCCAGGGCCACCCACGGCGACTGCACCGGGTCGGGGAGCTTGATCATGCTCCCGGCACGAGAGAGGGGCGACGGTTCGTTCACGATCTGGAGTCTCCCACGCCGATCCGCCCCCTGAAGCGTTGTCGCAGCGAGTTGCGCCCTTCGGTCGTCGCCGGCTGCGGGAAGACCTGGTCGAAGGCCGCGTTGAGCGCGGCCCCGATCAGCACCGCGATGGAGAGTACGTAGAGCCACAGCAGGACCGCGATCGGCGCCGCCAGAGGCCCGAAGACCGAGCTCGACTCCGACGCGGTGGCGGTCAGCACCCAGCGCAGGGCAAACGAGCCGATGATCCAGCTGACCAGCGAGAAGACCGCCCCGGGCAGGTTGAAGGTCCAGTAGGTCCGCACCGGGACGGCCACGTGGTAGAGCGTGGCGAGGAAGAGGATGCAGAGCACGACCAGCACGGGCCAGTAGAAGGTCATCACGATCTCGAAGCGGTCCGGCAGCCAGCTCCCGATCAGCCCGGGCCCGGCCACCACCAGCGGCAGCGCGATCGAGCCGAGCACCATCGCCATCAGGTAGAGCGAGAAGGAGAGGGCGCGGGTGCGCACGATCCCCCGGTGCCCGCCGAGCCCGTGCATGATCGTGATGGTGTCCACGAAGACGTTGAGCGCCCGCGACCCCGACCAGAGCGCCAGGAAGAAGCCCAGCGACATGACGTCGAAGCGGCCCTGGCCCAGGACCTCCTCGATCGTCGGGGAGATGACCCGCTGGACCGCGTCGTCGGTCAGCGCCCGCGACGCCAACTCGATGATCGCTGCCTGCAGGTCGGCGACCGCTGCCGGTGGGTAGCGCTCGGAGATGAAGCCGATGGCGCCCGTGAACGCGAAGATCAGCGGCGGCACCGAGAGGATCGCGAAGAACGCAGCCTCGGCAGCCAGACCCGTGACCCGGTGGCGCAGGCACGCGCCCACCGTGTTCACGATCAGGCGCCACGCGAGGTGCAGCCACGCAGAGCCCCGGTCCCTGGCCCCAGTGGTCAGACGATTCCACTGGAACGACGACGACATGCGCCTACCGTAGTCATATGCGCAGCGAACTCCGGGCAACCTCCAACCAGACACCACCGTTGACCGGTCACGACGTCGTGGGAGGGGACCCCGCACTGCGCGAGGCGGTCCTGCGCCACGGCTCGCCCGAGACACTGGCCAGCCTCACCGCACTCGGAGTGGAGGCAGGCAGCGCCGAGGCCCGTGAGCACGGGCTCGCCGCCAACGAAAACCCTCCGCGCCTGCTCACCCAGGACCGCCACGGCAACCGCGTCGACGAGGTCACCTTCCATCCCTCCTGGCACTGGTTGATGGACCGCGCGGTGGACCACGGACTCCAGGCCGCGCCGTGGGGCTCGCCGGAGCCCGACGCCCACCTGCGCCGCGCCGCCGGCTTCTACGCCTGGTCACAGACCGAACCGGGCCACGGTTGCCCCATCTCCATGACGTACGCCGCGGTCCCGGCCCTGCGCGTCGACCCCACGCTCGCCGACGAATGGGTCCCCGGGCTCACCTCGACGACGTACGACTTCGGCATACGCACCCCGCAGGACAAGTCGGGCCTGCTCGCCGGCATGGGCATGACCGAGAAGCAAGGTGGCTCCGACGTACGTACGAACGTCACCGTCGCGCGACCCACCGGCGAGGACGGCCTCTACACGCTGCACGGCCACAAGTGGTTCACCTCGGCGCCGATGAACGACGTCTTCCTGGTGCTAGCCCAGGCCCCCGGCGGGCTCACCTGCTTCGTGATGCCGCGGGTGCTGCCCGACGGCACCCGCAACACCTTCGACGTGGTCCGGCTCAAGGACAAGCTCGGCAACTGCTCGAATGCCTCCGGCGAGCTCGAGTTCGACGGCACCCTGGCCCGGCGGCTCGGCGAGGAGGGGCGCGGCGTACGCACCATCATCGAGATGGTGGCCGCGACCCGGCTCGACTGCGTGCTCGGCTCCGCGGCGCTGATCCGCCACTCGCTGGCCGAGGCGTCGTGGCACGCCGCGCACCGCTCAGCCTTCGGCGGCCTGCTGGCCGACAAGCCGCTGATGCGCAACGTGCTGGCCGACCTGTCGCTCGAGTCGGAGGCCGCGACCGCGCTGGCGATGCGCCTGGCCACGGCCGTCGACGCAGCTGATGACCCGCACGAGAAGGCGCTGCGCCGCATCGCGTTGCCGCTGGCGAAGTTCTGGGTCTGCAAGCGCACCCCGGCCGCGGTGGCCGAGGCGCTGGAGTGCCTGGGCGGCAACGGCTACGTCGAGGAGTCCGGGCTCCCGCTGATGTATCGCGAAGCCCCGCTGAACTCCGTCTGGGAGGGCTCCGGCAACGTCAACGCCCTCGACGTGCTCCGCGCGCTGGCCCGGGAGCCGGAGTCGATGGAGGCCTGGATGCTCGAGGTCGGTGCCGCCCGCGGCGCCAACCGTCACCTGGACCGCGCGGTCGACGAGACCCTCGCGTTGCTCGGCGAGAACATCGGGGTCGAGGCCAACGCCCGTCTGTTGGCCAGCAGGATGGCGCTCTGCCTCCAGGGCGCACTGCTGGTGCGTCACTCCCCCGCCGAGGTCTCCGACCTCTTCTGCGCCTCCCGGCTCGACGGCGCGCCGATGGGCGTCTTCGGGATGCTCACCGGCGGCGAGCAGGCGTACGTGGTGGAGCGGAACACGCCCGTCGTCGACTGACCCTCGACTGCCGGGCGACCTGCGCTGCGCCTCAGGTTTGTGTGCACGAACCGGGCCGGTCACCGGCGTGTCGTGCCCGTCCGCGCACACAGACGTACGCCTGTCCACAGGAGGATGCGTAGGGCCGCACGGCGGCAGGACCCATGGGTCAGAGTCCGCACCATGCAAGGACGACTGATCCGGGTCACCCACGGTGCCTACCGGCCGCTCGACGCGGTTGACCCCGTGCGCGCCACCCTCACCGCCTGGCTGGAGGTACTACCGCCCGGCACCTGCTTCACGCACGTGACAGCAGCTGAAATACTTGGCCTCTGGTTGCCGCCGCTCCCACCGCAGACCGCGGTGGTCGTCCAACTGCCTCCCGGCGCGCACCCCGTCCGCCGTCCCGGTCTGCGGGCGCTGCGCAGCGATCCCGTAGGACGGCCGGGAACGGCTCGTGGCATGCCCGTCGCCTCGGTGCCGGACGTACTCCTCAGCCTTTGCCGTGACCTCGACGACCTGGGAGCCCTGATGGCCCTCGACGCAGCGCTACACCAGAAGTACCTCACCCGACAGGTCCTGGAGGATGCCTGTGCGAGTGGTCGGCACGGGGCTCCGCGGCTGCGGCGACTGTTGCGGCGCTGCGAGGCGCGTACGGAATCTGCATGGGAGACCGTGCTGCGAGAGTTCCACCGACACGTCGAGGCACCGGTCACCCCGCAGTACGTCGTCACCCGAGCCGACGGTCGGTTCGTGGCGCGGGGCGACCTTCGGGTCGGTGAGGCCGCGGTGCTGCACGAGTACGACGGCGGCGTGCATCGCGACATCGAGCAGCACCGTTCCGACCTGCTGCGAGACCGCCGGTTGGAGGAAGCCGGCTGGGTACGCCGTGGCTACACGTCACGAGATCTCCTGCACCGTCCTCAGGACCTGTTGCGTGACGTGGACCGGACGCTGGGACGGGTGCACGAACCCGCCCGATTGGCAGGGTGGGGGCAGACGTTGCGTACGTCCACCCTCACCCGTGCGGGTCGGGCGTTGCTCTGGCCCAAGCTGGGGCCCTGACCTCCCGGGTTGTGTGCGCATATGCCCTCACCCAGCGGCAAGTCGGGTGGATCTGCGCACACAGACCCGAGGTGCAACGTCAGGAGAGCTGCAGACCCGGGTAGAGCGGGTTGGCGTCGAGCAGCTCGGCGCTCGCCGCACGTACGCGGTCAGCCACGCCGTCGGCCAGCTTGTAAGAGGCCTTCGACGGGCTGCCGGCCTTCGTGACGCCGGGCTGGGTGTTGGAGAGCACGTCGACGATGAGTTCGGAGACCTTGTCGAACTCGTCCTTGCCGAAACCGCGGGTGGTGAGCGCCGGCGTACCGAGGCGGACACCGGAGGTGTACCAGGCGCCGTTGGCGTCGTTGGGCACCGAGTTGCGGTTGGTGACCACGCCGGCGTCGAGCAGCGCCGACTCGGCCTGCCGGCCGGTGAGGCCGTACGAGCTGACGTCGAGGAGCACCAGGTGGTTGTCGGTGCCGTCGGTGACCAGCTTGGTGCCGCGGCTCATGAAGCCATCGGCGAGCGTCTTCGCGTTGTCGGCGACGTTCTGGGCGTACGCCTTGAACTCGTCGGTGCGCGCCTCGGCGAGCGCGACGGCCTTGGCGGCCATCACGTGGGAGAGCGGGCCGCCGAGGACCATCGGGCAACCGCGGTCGACGTCGGCCGCGAACTCCTTCTGGGCCAGGACCATGCCGCCGCGCGGACCGCGCAGCGACTTGTGGGTGGTCGTGGTGACGACGTGGCCGAAGGGGATCGGGTCCTCGTCGCCGGTGAAGACCTTGCCGGCCACCAGCCCGGCGAAGTGGGCCATGTCGACCATCAGCACGGCGCCGACCTCGTCGGCGATCTCGCGCATCTTGGCGAAGTTCACCCGGCGCGGGTAGGCGGAGTAGCCGGCCACCATGATCAGCGGCTTGAACTCGCGGGCCTTGGCGGCGACGGCGTCGTAGTCGAGCAGGCCCGTGGCCGGGTCGGTGCCGTACTGCTGCTGGTGAAACATCTTGCCGGAGATGTTCGGGCGGAAGCCGTGGGTCAGGTGACCCCCGGCGTCCAGGCTCATGCCCAGGAGGCGCTGGTTGCCGAGCTCGCCGCGCAGCGTCTCCCAGTCGGCCTCGGTGAGCTCGTTGACGTTCTTGGCGCCGAGCTTGGCCAGGGCCGGGGTCTCGACGCGGTTGGCCAGGATCGACCAGAAGGCGACCAGGTTGGCGTCGATGCCGGAGTGCGGCTGGACGTAGGCGTAGTCGGCGCCGAAGAGCTCGCGAGCGTGCTCGGCGGCCAGCGACTCCACGGTGTCGACGTTCTGGCAGCCCGCGTAGAAGCGGTGACCGACGGTGCCCTCGGCGTACTTGTCGCTCAGCCAGGTGCCCATGGTGAGCAGGACGGCGGGCGAGGCGTAGTTCTCCGACGCGATCAGCTTCAGCGATCCACGCTGGTCCTCCAACTCGCGCCGGGTCGCCTCGGCGATCCGGGGCTCGACGGAGGCAATCACCTTCAGAGCGGCGTCGTAGGCAGTGCTGGCGGTCGCGGCAACAGAATCGGTCATGGGCCCCAGACTAATGAGCCTGCGGCTGTCCCCGAAGTTCGGGCACCCGGGCCCGATGTGACTTGCGCCTCACTGAGGCTCAGCGGCTCGACTGGCATCCCCAATTTGGGTCTCACTATTTGGTACGGCATTCCGCCATATGAGATCCGCAATTGCCGCAAGCCTGTCCGGCCAGTGAGACTCCACTCTGTGATCAGCCGAGCAACGCACAAGCACCTCGTGGTACGACGCCACGTGGACCTGATGCGCGTCGGCAGCATGACCTGTTGGCCCCACTGACTCCCTGACGACCACCACTGCACGCTCGACTCCTGAGCGGCCTCAGCGAATCCAGGACCACCTCATGACTGCCACCCCTGCTCCCACCGCACGTCCCCGTCGCAAGCGCGGCGAGGGTCAGTGGGCACTGGGCTACTCCGAGCCGCTCAACAAGAACGAGCAGAGCAAGAAGGACGACAACCCGCTCAACGTGCGGGACCGGATCCTCGGCATCTACTCCAAGCGCGGCTTCGACTCCATCGACCCCGCTGACCTGCGCGGCCGCTTCCGGTGGATGGGCCTCTACACCCAGCGCGCTCCCGGCTTCGACGGCGGCAAGACCGCCACCCTCGAGGAAGAAGAGCTGGACGACCGCTACTTCATGATGCGGGTCCGCACCGACGGCGCCATCCTCGACGCCGCCGCGCTGCGCGCCCTGGGCAGCTGCTCGACCGACTTCGCCCGCAACACCGCCGACATCACCGACCGCACCAACATCCAGTACCACTGGATCCAGGTCGAGGACGTGCCGACGATCTGGGAGCGCCTCGAGAGTGCCGGCCTCACCACCGTCGAGGCGTGCGGCGACTCACCGCGCCCCTTCCTGGGCTCGCCGGTCGCCGGCATCGCCAAGGACGAGATCATCGACGGCACCAAGGCCCTTGACGACATCAAGGCCCTGGCCCTGAACAACCCCGAGTTCTCCAACCTCCCCCGCAAGTTCAAGACCTCGGTCAGCGGTCACCCGAGTCACGACTCGGCGCCGGAGATCAACGACGTCTCCTTCGTGGGCACGGTGCACCCCGAGCACGGTCCCGGCTTCGACGTCTGGGTCGGCGGGGGTCTCTCCACCAACCCGATGTTCGCCCAGAAGCTCGGCGTGTGGGTGCCGCTCGACGAGGTCGTCGACGTCTGGGCCGGGGTGGCCGGCATCTTCCGTGACTACGGCTACCGCCGCCTGCGCTCGCGTGCCCGGCTGAAGTTCCTGGTGGCTGACTGGGGCATCGAGAAATTCCGCGAGATCCTCGAGGGCGAGTACCTGCAGCGTGAGTTGGTCCGCAACGAGTCCCCCGCCTCCCCCAGCATCCCCGGCGACCACGTCGGTGTGCACGAGCAGCGCGACGGCAAGTTCTACATCGGTGGCGCCCCTGTGGTCGGTCGCATCGACGGCCAGTTCCTGCTCAACCTGGCCGATGTCGTCGAGAAGTACGGCGCAGCCGGGGTGCGGTTGACCGCCCAGCAGAAGGCAGTGGTGATCGGCGTCGACGGTGCCGACGTCGAGGCCGTGAGCAGCGAGCTCAAGGCGATCGGTCTGGACCCCGCCCCGTCGAACTGGCGTCGCAACACGATGGCCTGCACCGGCATCGAGTTCTGCAAGCTCGCGATCGTCGAGACCAAGGCACGCGGCAAGGCGCTCATCTCCGAGCTCGAGCGACGCATCCCCGACCTCGACGTGCCGATCACCGTCAACGTCAACGGCTGCCCCAACGCCTGCGCCCGCACCCAGAGCGCCGACTTCGGCCTCAAGGGCCAGCTGGTCATGGACGAGCACGGCAACCAGGTCGACGGCTTCCAGGTGCACCTCGGCGGCGCGCTCGGGCTCGAGGCCAACCACGGCCGCAAGCTGCGTGCCCACAAGGTCACCAGCGTGGGACTGGACGACTACATCACCACCGTGGTGCTCAACTACCTCGCCGACCGCACCGACGGCGAGTCCTTCGCGCACTGGGCGGCCCGCGCCGACGAGGCCCACCTGCGCGGCGACGTCGTCCTGGAAACGGTCTGACATGTCAGAGCGATCCCAGCCCAACAACTGCCCCTACTGCGGCGACGAGAACCTGTGGCCCCGTGAGTCCGTCGACGGCCTCGCTGCCTGGGAGTGCCGCTCCTGCCTGCGTCACTTCGTGCTCAAGATGCTCGGATCGATTCCGCGACCGGAGGTGAAGGCATGACGACGGAGACGACTGCTGCTGCCCGCGCCTTCCGCGGCACGCACACCGAGGGACGTACGCCCGAGGAGCTGCGCGAACTCATCTCGCACATGGGCGCCGAGCTGGAGCTCGCTCCTGCCGAGACCATCATCGAATGGGCGTTCGCCACCTTCGGCGAGCGCTTCTGCATCACCTCCTCCATGGGTGACTCCGTGCTGGCCCACCTGGCCTCCAGCGTCGCCCCGGGGATCAACGTCGTCTTCCTCGACACCGGCTACCACTTCCCCGAGACCATCGGGACCCGTGACGCCGTCGAGGCCGTTCTGGACGTCAACCTGATCACCATTCAGGCACCCCTGAGCGTGGCGGAACAGGATGCCCAGTACGGCAAGGACCTCTACCGGACCGACCCTGACCTGTGCTGCAAGTTGCGCAAGGTCCAGCCGCTGGCCGACTCCTTGGCAGGCTATGACGCCTGGGCCTCGGGGTTGCGCCGCGCGGAGACCCAGAACAGGGCCATCGCACCTGTCATCGGGTGGGACGCACGCAAGGGCAAGGTGAAGATCTCACCCATCGCGCGCTGGAGCGACGAACAGGTGGAGCGTTACATCGCCGACAACGGCGTGCTCGTGAACCCCCTCGTGTACGACGGCTACCCCTCGATCGGGTGCTGGCCGTGCACACGCCGAGTCGCCCCTGGCGACGACCCGCGCAGCGGCCGCTGGGCAGGGACCAACAAGACCGAGTGCGGGATCCACTCCTGACGGAGCGGCCGCACCCCAGAACTCCCCCACAGAACTCCCCCCGCACAAGCACCGAAGCACACCGAACGAACACACGGATCGACAACGACGTCGATGCACATCACTTGAGAGCTGGGAGGCTCATCGATGGCTGCTCCTGCGTTGGTTGCACTCGCCCACGGAAGCCGCGACCCGCGGTCCGCCGCAACTGTGAAGGCCCTGGTTGACGAGGTCCGGCGCATGCGCCCGGACCTCCGGATCGAGCCCGCATTCCTGGAACTGTCCAAGCCGTCTTTCCAGACGGCCGTCGACAAGCTCGTACGCGCCGGTTTCGACGAGATCGTCGTCGTGCCGCTGCTGCTCACCGAGGCCCACCACGCCAAGGTGGACGTCCCCGAGGCCGTCGCCACGGCGATGGCCCGCCACGAGGGCATCCAGATCCGGGCGACCTCGGTCCTCGGTCTGGAGACGGCGTTCCTCGACGTGCTGGACATCAGGATGCGCGAGGCGCTGAAGGAGAGCCGGGTGCGTGAGCTCGATGCCCTCGTCCTGGCATCCGCCGGCTCCTCGGACCCGCTCGCGAACCAGTCGGTCGCCCGTCTGGCCCGACTCTGGGGCACCCGCCACAAGCTGCCCGTGAAGGCCGCCTTCGCCTCGGCAGCTCCGCCGGCCACCGCTGAGGCCGTGCGCGCGTTCCGTGGCCAGGGCCGCCGCCACATCGCCGTGGCGTCGCTCTTCCTGGCCCCCGGCTTCCTGCCGGACCGGGCTGCGGAGCTGGCCTACGAGGCCGGCGCGGTCGCCGTCTCCGAGCCGCTGGGTGCCCACCCGGAGGTGGCTCGTACGATCCTCGCCCGGTACGCCGTCGGCGCCGTCGAGCTCGTGCCCGTCTGAGGCTCCCGCCCGAGGCACAACTGCAGCAATCAGCAAGCCCCAGCCTTCGGGCTGGGGCTTGCTTGCTTCTCCGGACCCTTGGGCTCAGCCGACGAACTGGGTGAGCAGACGCTCCAACTGGGCCTGAGGGTCTGCGGTCACCCCACCGTGCACAGGGCCGGGCTGGAGCACCGTCGACTTGGGTGCCTTGAGGAAGCCGAACCGCTGGGTCAACGGACGCGACGCGGCCTCCCCGCCGCGGGGATCACCGCCGCAGACCCCTTCGACGAAGTCGAGCCCGGCGCAGACCCGGTCGAGGTCCAGATCGGGGGCGAAGGCCGCCAGCCGTGCGCGGTCGACGTCCCAGGCAACGGCCAGGAAGTCCTCGGCCTGGCAGTAGAGGACGACCCCGACGTTGAGGAACTCCTCCCGCTCCGGTCGAGGCACGCAGCGCAGCACGACGTACTGGTAGGCGAGGTGGCTCATGACGCCTCCCCCGGGGCCCAGGCGCGGCTGCCCAGCCGGGCGGTGAGGAACTCGACGTAGGCGTCACGCAACGCGCCCGGACTCACGTCCGGGATCGAGCAGAGCCACTCATCGGGGATCTCGTCGACGATCTCACGGAAGACCTCGGGGCCCAACAGCTCACGGGCCCGGGCGTCGGCCTCCGGCACGAGAGCCAGGTGCTTCGCGAGGACGTGGTCCCTGATGTCCCAGGGCTGCTGCGCGAACCGCGCCGGATCCGTGATGCCCTTGCTCCACGCGTGGTGGAAGTAGAGGGAGGCACCGTGGTCGATGACCCAGACGTCGCCGTGCCAGACGAGGAGATTCGGGTTGCGCCAGCTGCGATCGACGTTGGCGCAGAAGGCGTCGAGCCACAGGATCATCCCGTAGGTGGAGCTGTCGGCGTTCACCTCGCCGTCGAACCCGAACGAGCCGGGCAGGAAGTCGACGCCGAGGTTGAGTCCGATGCTGGCCTGCAGGAGGTCCTGCACCTCCTCGTCCGCTTCGTAGCGGGCGATCTCACTGGCCAGGTCGAGGGCGACCAGACGGGGCGTACGCAGCCCCAGGCGGCTGGCCAGTCCGCTGACGATCACTTCGGCGACCAGCACCCGTACGCCCTGGCCGGCACCGACGAACTTGCACACGTACGTGCCCAGGTCCTCACCCTCCACCACGCCGGGCAGGCTGCCGCCCTCGCGCAGCGGGGTCACGTACCGGACCACTCCCACGGTGGGGATCACTCGATCACCAACTCTTCCAGTCGCTGCAACTCCGCCTTGACGTCGATCTCGGCCTCGGGCCAGCGCAGTCCCATCCTCGCGAGTGCGTCGTGGAGCAGGGAGGCCACCGCCAGGTTGCGGAACCACTTGTGGTCCGCCGGGATGACGTGCCACGGGGCCACCTCGGTGTTGGTCCGCTCGAGGGCGACCTCGTAGGCGTCGCGAAAGGCCGGCCACAGAGCGCGGTCGTCGACGTCACCGGGGTGGTACTTCCAGTGCTTCTCCGGGTTGGTCAGCCGCTCGGCCAGCCGTTCCTTCTGCTTGTCGGCACTGATGTGCAGCATGCACTTGAGGATGACGACCCCGTCCTCGACGAGCTCGGTCTCGAAGGCATTGATGGCGTCGTAGCGACGCTCGATCTCCTCGGGGGCGCAGAACTCCCGCACCCGGTGGATCAGGACGTCCTCGTAGTGGCTGCGGTCGAAGACCCCGATGTGTCCGGGCTCGGGCAGCGCGTTGCGGATGCGAAGGAGGAAGTCCTGCTGCTGCTCCTCCTCCGTCGGCGCCTTGAACGCCATGATCGACAGCCCCTGGGGGTCGACCAGGCTGAGCGCCTTGCGGATCACCCCGCCCTTGCCACTGGTGTCCATCCCCTGCAGCACGAGCAGCACGCGACGGTTCGACCCCGTGGTGCGCTCGGCCCACAGTCGTTCCTGGAGGTCCGCGAGTGATCCTTCGAGTGCCGCGAGAGCGCTCTTTCCGTCCTCCTTCTCCCCCTCGAACCCCGGGGTGTCGTCCGGGGAGAGAGTTCGGAGGTCCACCGACCCCGGTGGCAGGCGCAGCGCGCTGGTGTCGACGGGAGTGGTGTTCGTCATGGAGACATCATGTCTGAACGGACACCGATGATGTCCGACCGGACACTCAGTCCGTCTCCTCGGAGGCCTCGAAATCCCCGAGCTCCTCGCGGACGACACTGAAGGCCATCCCGCTGCCGTACCCCTTGCGGGCCAGGAGGCCGACGAGGCGACGGGTCGCCGTGGTGCGGTCGACGTTGCGCAGGGTCCGCAACTTCTTGCGGACCAGGGCGCGGGCCGCCTCGACCTCGTCCTCGGGGTCGATCTCGGCGATCGTCTCGCGCACGATCTCGTCGTCGATCCCCTTGCGACGCAACTCCTGGGCCAGCGCCCTGCCGGCGAGCCCTTTTCCAGGCTGCCGGCTCGCGATCCACATGCGGGCGAAGGCTTCGTCGTTGATGAGGCCGACCTCGACGAAGCGGTCCAGCAACCGCTCCGCGATCTCGGGCGGCACGTCACGCTGCGCCAACTTGTCGGCCAGCTGCTTGCGACTGCGCGCCTGACCGGTCAGTTGATCGAGCAGGATCTTGCGGGCGACCTCTTCGGCGTCAGCCGGCGGGCCGGCCTGGACGGGGTCCTCAGGAAGATCCCCGGTCCAGGCCTGCACACCCAGGCGGACGTCACCACTCCACGGGTCGTCGGCCCGCGACTCAGAAGTCATCGACCCCGATGGGCTCGTCCGACAGGACGTCGGCCGGCGCATCGACCTGCGGTCCGACTCCCAGCGTCTCGAGGATCTTCTTCTCCAGCTCGTTGGCCAGGTCCGGGTTGTCCTTGAGGAAGGTGCGCGAGTTCTCCTTGCCCTGACCGAGCTGGTCACCCTCGTAGGTGTACCAAGCGCCAGCCTTGCGGACCAGTCCGGCTTCGACCCCCACGTCGATCAGGCCACCTTCACGACTGATGCCCTTGCCGTACATGATGTCGAACTCCGCTTGCTTGAAGGGCGGGGCGACCTTGTTCTTCACGACCTTGACGCGGGTCCGGTTGCCGACCATGTCGGTGCCGTCCTTGAGCGTCTCGATGCGTCGCACGTCGAGACGCACCGAGGAGTAGAACTTCAGGGCCCGGCCACCGGTGGTGGTCTCGGGCGAACCGAACATCACGCCGATCTTCTCGCGCAGCTGGTTGATGAAGATCGCGGTGGTGTTGGAGTTGTTCAACGCACCGGTCATCTTGCGCAGCGCCTGGCTCATGAGCCTGGCCTGCAGACCGACGTGGCTGTCACCCATCTCGCCCTCGATCTCGGCGCGAGGCACCAGCGCCGCCACGGAGTCGATGACGATGAGGGAGAGCGCCCCGGAGCGAACCAGCATGTCCGCGATCTCGAGCGCCTGCTCACCGGAGTCGGGCTGGGAGACGAGCAGGGCATCGGTGTCGACGCCGAGGTTCTTCGCGTACTCCGGGTCGAGGGCGTGCTCGGCGTCGATGAAGGCGACGATGCCTCCGGCCGCCTGGGCGCTGGCCACCGCGTGCAGGGCGACCGTCGTCTTACCGGAGGACTCCGGGCCGTAGATCTCGACGACCCGGCCTCGGGGCAGACCACCGAGCCCGAGCGCCACGTCCAGGGCGATGGATCCGGTCGGGATGACCTCGAGCGGCGCACGGGTCTCGTCGCCCAGACGCATCACCGAGCCCTTGCCGAAATTCTTCTCGATGTTGGCCAGCGCAGCGTCCAGAGCCTTGCTCCGGTCTCCCCCGCCGCCGCCGTTGCTCTTCTTCGGTCCGTGCGCAGCCATCTTCTTCTCCATCAGATCGTCGGTGTCCCAAGTACGTCTTCGACGCTAGTGGGAGCCACCGACAAGACCTGATCAGTCCTGACGAAGCTGTGGAGAACCTCACCACCGCGTCGTACCTGTTGACACGAGAGTACCCGAACAGGTGTTCGATGGGCGAGTGGTTGTGTGGGCGTGTCGGCGCAGGAGAAGGACCGGGAAAGGGGGTCAGCGATCGCGGTCGGGCAGACCCAGGTGCTTCCAGCAGGCGGCCCAGACGGTCTTCGGCGCGACGCCCGCATCAAGCGCTTCCTGCGCCGTGCGCGAGCCGAGCTCTGCCATCACGAACATCTCTGCCCAGGTCCGCGAGGACGCGGACCCCAGGGCGGCGTCCAGACGGGACCAGAACTCGGTGTGCCTCATGCCCAGCATGGGACCACACCAGCCGCCCGGAGGAAAACCAGAGGCCGGTGTAGTCGGTGCACGGTGACAAGATGTGTGGCGTGCCTGCACTCGACCGCTTCAGCCAGCCGACCCGTGAGTGGTTCACGGCTGCCTTCGCCGCGCCGACGGCCGCCCAGGAAGGTGCCTGGGATGCGATCGCCCGCGGTCGACACGCCCTCGTGGTGGCACCCACCGGCTCGGGCAAGACGCTGAGCGCGTTCCTCTCCGCGATCGACGACCTGCTCACCAGTCCCGCGCCCGACACGAATCCCCAGCACGCCTGCCGGGTGCTGTACGTCTCGCCGCTCAAGGCGCTCGCGGTCGACGTGGAGCGCAACCTGCGCGCACCGCTCACCGGCATTCGCCACACCGCCGAACGGTTGGGGACCACGCTTCCGGACGTACGCGTGGGCCTGCGCTCGGGAGACACGCCAGCGGCCGAGCGGCGTCGTCAGGTGACCCGTCCACCCGAGATCATGATCACCACGCCCGAGTCGCTCTTCCTGATGCTCACCAGCCAGGCGCGCGAGTCGCTCCGGGGTGTGGAGACCGTCATCATCGACGAGGTACACGCGGTCGCCGGATCGAAGCGGGGCGCCCACCTGAGCGTCAGCCTCGAGCGACTCGACGCCCTGTTGGAACGCCCGGCCCAACGCATCGGACTGAGCGCCACCGTGCGCCCGGTGGAGGAGGTCGCCCGGTTCCTCGGCGGCACCGCCCCGGTCGACGTCGTCGCACCGCCCAGCACCAAGGAGTGGGACCTGCGCGTGGTCGTGCCGGTCGAGGACATGACCGCGCCGGGTGAGTACGACGACAGCGCTGACGGCGGCGGCTCCTCGCCCTCGCTGTGGCCACACGTCGAGGAGCACGTTGTTGACCTGGTCGAGCAACACCGGTCGACCATCGTCTTCGCCAACTCCCGTCGCCTGGCCGAGCGGCTGACCGCCCGCCTCAATGAGATCGCCTCCGCCCGCGCTGGCGCCGCTCTCCCGGACGACGTCGCCCCTCCGGCCCAACTGATGGCTGCCTCTGATGCCTCGAAGGGCGCGGAGGTCGTGATCGCCAAGGCGCACCACGGCTCGGTCTCCAAGGAGCAGCGCGCTCTGATCGAGGACGACCTCAAACAGGGCCGACTGCCCTGCGTGGTCGCCACCAGCAGCCTCGAGCTCGGCATCGACATGGGCGCCGTCGACCTCGTCGTCCAGATCGAGTCCCCGCCGAGCGTCGCCAGCGCCCTGCAGCGGGTCGGGCGCGCGGGTCACCAGGTCGGCGAGGTGAGCCGAGGTGTCCTGATGCCGAAGCACCGCGGCGACCTGGCCCAGACCGCAGTGGCGGTGCAACGCATGCGCAGCGGCGCCATCGAGAGTCTTCGGGTGCCGAGCAACCCCCTCGACGTCCTGGCCCAGCACGTGGTGGCCGCGACCGCGATGGATGAGTGGGACGTCGAGGAGTTCTATGACCTGGTGCGGCGCTCCGCTCCCTACTCCACTCTCCCGCGCAGCGCGTACGACGCGACACTCGACCTTCTGAGCGGGCGCTACCCGAGCGAGGAGTTCGCGGAGCTGCGCCCCCGCATCGTCTGGGACCGGGTCGCGGGACGCATCCACGCCCGACCGGGCGCACAACGCCTCGCGGTCACCAGCGGCGGCACCATCCCGGACCGGGGACTCTTCGCCGTCTACCTGGTCGGTGACGGCGTCGGGCGCCGAGTCGGCGAGCTGGACGAGGAGATGGTCTACGAGTCCCGGGTCGGCGACGTCTTCGCCCTCGGCGCGACGAGTTGGCGCATCGAGGACATCACCCACGACCGGGTGCTCGTCAGCCCGGCACCAGGAGTGCCGGGCCGGCTGCCGTTCTGGAAGGGCGACAGCCTCGGGCGTCCCGCCGAGCTGGGGGCGGCCATCGGGGAGTTCACCCGGACCCTGGCCTCGATGCCGGGCGAGGCCGCCCGCGCCCGGGCTCGCGAGGAGGGCCTGGACGAGTACGCCGCGGACAACCTCGTGCGGTACATCGAGGAGCAGCGCGAAGCCACCAACCTGCTCCCCCACGACAAGCAGGTCCTGCTCGAACGCTGCCGCGACGAGCTCGGTGACTGGCGGCTGATCCTGCACTCCCCGTACGGCACCGCTGTGCACGCCCCCTGGGCCCTTGCCATCAACGCGCGACTGCGGGAGCGCTACGGCGTGGAGACCCAGGCGATGGCCTCCGACGACGGCATCGTGATCCGGGTCCCCGACACCGACGGTGAGCCGCCGGACGCCTCGATCGTGGTCTTCGAGCCCGAGGAGATCGAACAGATCGTCACGACCCAGGTGGGTGGTTCCGCGCTCTTCGCGAGCCGCTTCCGCGAGTGCGCCGCCCGCGCCCTGCTCCTCCCGCGTCGCGATCCCGGGCGCCGTTCCCCGCTGTGGCAACAACGCCAACGCAGCGCCCAACTGCTGGAGGTCGCCGCGGGCTACCCCACCTTCCCCATCGTGCTCGAAGCGGTACGCGAATGCCTCCAGGACGTCTACGACCTGCCCGCGCTGATCGGCCTGCTGGGTGCCGTGCAACGCCGCGAGATCACCGTCACCGAGGTCGCGACGACCCAGCCGTCCCCCTTCGCCGGCAACCTGCTCTTCGGCTACGTCGCGCAGTTCCTGTACGAGGGCGACTCGCCCCTCGCGGAGCGGCGCGCCGCCGCGTTGAGCCTGGATGCGTCCCTGCTCGCCCAACTGCTCGGCCGCACCGAGCTGCGCGACCTCCTCGACCCCGAGGTCCTGGCCGAGATCGAGGCCGAGTTGCAGTGGCTCAGCGAAGAACGTCGAGCTCGCACCGCGGAGGCGCTCGCCGACATGTTGCGACTGCTCGGGCCGTTGAGCACCGAGGAGATCGCCGCTCGCAGCATCGACGAGGCCGACGTACGCGGCTGGCTCCAGTCGCTGCAACAGGCCCGGCGGATCGCCCAGGTCCGGATGGCCGGCCGCGAGGTCTGGTGCACGGTCGAGGAGATCGCCCGTCTGCGTGACGGTCTCGGCGTCCCGGTGCCGCAAGGGGTGCCCGTGGCCTTCACCGAGGTCCAGGAGGACCCCATCGGTGACCTCGTCGCCCGCCATGCGCGCACGCACGGCCCCTTCGACGTGACCGAGGTGGCAACCAGATTCGGGCTCGGCGTCGCCGTGGTACGCCACACCCTGGAGCGGCTGACCGCACGCGGACGTCTCGTCGAGGGCGAATTCCGCCCGTCCGGCAGCGGTCAGGAGTGGTGCGACGCCGAGGTGCTGCGCAGACTGCGCCGACGCTCCTTGGCCCGACTGCGGCACGAGGTCGAGCCAGTCCCCCAGGAAGCGCTGGCTCGCTTCCTCCCCGCGTGGCAGAAGGTCGCCGCGAGCGGACCGCGATCAGGGTTGCGCGGGGTCGACGGGGTCCTCAGCGCCATCGACCACCTCGCCGGCTGCCCGGTGCCGGCCAGTGCGCTGGAGCCGCTGGTGCTGGCCGCCCGGGTCAAGGACTACCAACCCTCCTACCTCGACGAGCTGACCGCCTCCGGCGAGATCGTCTGGGCCGGCCAGGGGGCGCTGCCGGGAAGCGACGGATGGGTCAGCCTCCACCTCGCCGACCAGTGCCACCTGACGTTGGCTCCTCCTGACCCGGACGCGGTCGATGAGCTGGCCCAGGCCCTCCTCGAGGTCCTGGCGGGCGGAGGCGCGTGGTTCTTCCGCCAGCTGGCCCAGCGGGTGGGCGACTTCACCGACTCCGTTCCTTCCGACTCCGCCCTCAGCTCCGCCCTGTGGTCACTGGTGTGGAGCGGGCACGTCACCAACGACACCCTGACTCCCCTGCGGGCGTTGGTCCGCTCCGGCACCGCGTCGCACCGCACCCGCCGGACGCCTCCGCGGACCGGCCGGATGCCTGCCCGCACCGGGCCGGCCGACGTGGCGGGGCGTTGGTCCTTGCTGCCCCAGACCGACTCCGATCCGACCCTGCGGGCCCACGCCCGCGCGGAACACCTGCTCGAGCGGCACGGCGTCGTCACCCGCGGTGCGGTGGTCTCCGAGCGCGTGATCGGGGGTTTCGCAGGTGTCTACAAGGTGCTCTCGGCCTTCGAGGAAGCCGGGCGTTGTCGGCGGGGCTACTTCGTGGAAGGGCTCGGGGCCGCACAGTTCGGCTCTCCCGGCGCCGTGGACCGACTGCGTACGTTCACCGAGACGTCGGTGGACCCCACCACACCGCCGACCACGATCACGCTGGCGGCCACCGATCCCGCGAATCCGTACGGCGCTGCCCTGTCGTGGCCCGCGGCGAACCACGAAGGCGGCGGCCACCGACCCGGACGCAAGGCCGGGGCCCTGGTCGTGATGGTCGACGGCCGTCTCGTGCTCTACGTCGAACGCGGTGGGAAGACCCTGCTGACCTGGACCGAGGACAACGGTGACCTCGCTGGCGCGGCCGCCGGGCTGGCCGACGCCGTACGCCGCGGGGCGTTGGGCAAGCTGACCGTCGAGAAGGCCAACGGGACCCCCCTCCTGGGAGCCGGCGACACCCCGCTGCGCCTGGCGCTGGCCGAGGCCGGTTTCGTGGTCACCCCGAAGGGACTGCGGATCCGTGCCTGAGGGCGACACCGTCTGGCGGGCCGCGCGCCTCCTCGACCGCGCGCTGGCGGGACAGACCCTGCTCGACTCCGACTTCCGGGTGCCCAGCATCGCCACCGTCGACCTGAGCGGTGCCCGGATCGCGGGGACGGTTTCGCGCGGAAAGCACCTCTTGACCCGCATCGACGCGGCGACCCCGCTGACCCTGCACACCCACCTCAAGATGGAGGGCGCCTGGCAGGCCTACCGGGCGGGTGAGCGCTGGCGGCGTCCGGTGCACACCGCACGGGTCGTCCTCACCACTGCCGCCGGCAGCGCGGTCGGCTTCTCCCTCGGCGTCGTGGAGTTGGTCCCTCGCTCGACCGAGGACGAGCTCGTGGGACACCTGGGCCCTGACCTGCTCGGCCCGGACTGGGACCGTGACACCGCGCTCGCGCGGTTGCTCGCCACCCCGGAGACACCCGTGGTCCAGGCCATCCAGGACCAGACGCGACTCGCGGGCGTGGGCAACATGTACGCCAACGAGCTCTGCTTCCTTGCCGGCCTGGCTCCGCAACTTGCCATCGGTGAGGTCCCGGATCCGCGCCGTCTGGTCGACCGCGCCAAGTCAGTGCTCGAGGCCAACAAGGTCCGGGCCAGCCAGTCGACGACGGGCGACCTGCGCAAGGGGCGGCGTACGTGGGTCTATCGGCAGCGCGGCTGCCTGCGCTGCGGGACCACGATCAGCACGACGATGATCGGGGCGCCCGGTCGCGAACGCGCCACCTACTGGTGCGCGTCCTGTCAACCGGCCAGGTAGACCTCGGCCGACGAGCTCTGGGCTCAGGCTGCGGAGGCGACGACGGCGCCGCTGGTGGTGCGAGCCGCAGCAATGGGCGTCGGGGCCGCCAAGGCCTCTTCGCGAGCCACGGAGTCACTGGCCTCACGCAGCACCAGGGAGAGCGGCATCCCGAGAGCGCCGCACAAGGAGGCCAGCAGCTCTGAGGAGGCCTCCTTCTGACCACGCTCGATCTCGGAGATGTAACCAAGGCTCACGCGCGCTTGGGCGGAGACCTCACGCAGCGTCAGACCACGCTCCATCCGAGCAGCACGAAGGACCTCACCCAACGTCCGGCGAAACAGCACCATGCGCCCTCCTCGGTTGATCAGTGGTTCAACGGTCACAACGCTACCCGACAGCTGGTTCTTCCCGGCGGAGGATTCCGAGCAGCAGACTGAGGACTCCTTCGACCGAAGCCCACTGTATCTGGGTCCGGTTGCCCTGCGGGTTCAAAGCCGCGACCTCCACCCCCCGTGGCCCGGCCACCGCGACGAAGACCGTCCCGGGGGGCTTGCCCTCCTGCTCGGAAGGACCGGCCACGCCGGTGGTGGCGATCCCGTACGTGGCGCCGGTCAACTCGCGCACTCCGGTGGCCATCGACTCTGCGCACTCGGCCGAGATGACTCCGTGTTCCTCCACGACCTGCTCGGGGACACCGAGCACCTTGACCTTGACCTCGGTCGCGTAGGCCACCACGCCGCCGAGAAAGGCACCTGAGGAGCCCGGGACCGTCGTGATCGCTGCTGCCACCTGACCGCCGGTCAGGGACTCCGCGGTCCCCACTGTCGCCTCCCGGAGGAGCAACTCCCTGACGACCCCGGTGGAGTCGCCCAACGAGGCAAGGTCCATGGCTCAGGCCCCCTGCTTCAAGGACCCGCGTTGGCGCCAGACCTCTCGGTAGAACTCAAAGCCCGACCACAAGGTCATGACGACCGCACCGGCCAACGCCACCTGACCGCCGTAGAAGACGACCTCACCCGCAGTGCCGAGGTTGTCGAAGGCTCCGCCGTGGGCGTCACCGTGCGGCATAGGCATGAGCAGGAGACCGAGGGCCAGCGACTGCAGCACCGTCTTGATCTTGCCCGACTGGGCCGCCGGCATGACGACCCTCTTGAGCACCGAGAGCCGCAGCAGCGTCACGCTCCACTCCCGCAGCAGCACGACGATGGTGACCCACCACCACACGTCGCCGACCAGCGAGAGCCCGATCAGGGCCATGCCGGTGATCGCCTTGTCGGCGATGGGGTCGGCGATCTTGCCGAAGTCGGTGACCAGGTTGTACTTGCGGGCCAGGTCACCGTCGATCTTGTCGGTGATCATCGCCACCACGAAGATGCCGAAGGCCACCCAGCGCCACAGTGCGGAGTCGCCGCCGTCCATCAGCAGCGCCCACGCGAAGAACGGCACCATCACGATCCGCAGGACCGTGAGGGCATTGGCGATGTTGTAGTTGCTGGCCTTGACGACGGTGTCGGTCATCGGGCTCCTCCACTCAGGTCCTGCACACGAGCCACCAGGTCGACTCCCTCACTCGCCACCACGTCGGCCCAGTAGAGATCACCGATCGCGGCGCCCACAGGAGCATCGAGCAGTGCAGTCATCCCGTCCACCTCGGGGCCCTGCTGCTGGGCGCGGCCCTCGACGACGCCGTCGCTGACCGACTCCACGAGCACCTGCACGCGCTGGCCGATCCGTTCCTCGGCCCGCTGGCTGGTGAGCTCCTCGACCAGGGCGTTGACGTGGGCCACACGGTCCGCCACCTCGTCCTCGTCGACCTTGCCGTCGTACGTCGCGGCCTCGGTGCCGTCCTCGTCGGAGTAGCCGAAGACGCCGGTCACGTCGAGACGGGCCTCCTCAAGGAAGTGGCACAGCGTCTCGACGTCCTCCTCGGTCTCCCCGGGGAAGCCGACGATGACGTTGGCCCGTACGCCTGCCTCGGGCGCCTGGGCCCGGACCTTCGCGAGGAGGTCGAGGAAGCTCTGCGGGTCACCGAAGCGGCGCATCCGGCGCAGCACCGCGGCGCTGGCGTGCTGGAAGGAGAGGTCGAAGTAGGGGACGACGCCCGGCGTCTGGGCCATCGCCTCGATCAGCCCCGGGCGCGTCTCGGCCGGCTGCATGTAGGAGACGCGCACCCACTCGATCCCGTCGATGGCGGTGAGCTCGGGCAGCATCGTCTCCAAAAGGCGCAGGTCACCGAGGTCCTTGCCGTAGGAGGTGGAGTTCTCCGAGACCAGGAAGAGCTCCTTCACCCCCTGGGTGGCGAGCCACTGCGCTTCCTGGATGACGTCACTGGGACGACGGCTCACGAAGGAGCCGCGGAAGCTGGGGATGGCGCAGAACGAACAACGACGGTCGCAGCCGCTGGCCAGCTTGAGCGGAGCCATCGGGCCACCGTCCAGACGGCGGCGAATGGCGCGCGGCCCACTGGCGGGCGACTCGGCCGCGTTGAGGTCCGGGGCCGCAAAACCCGGGACACTCAACGTCGTGGCGTCGCGCTCGGTCGGTGAGATCGGCAGCAGTCGGCGACGGTCGGCCGGGACGTGCGGCTCGTGCTTCTCACCGCCGAGGATCGAGCGCAGACGCTGCGCGATGTCGGGATAGTCGTCGAAGCCCAGGACCGCGTCGGCCTCTGGCAGCGACTCGGCGAGGTCCTTGCCGTACCGCTCGGCCATGCACCCGACCGCGACGACTGCTTGAGTGACCCCACCCTGCGTCTTCAGGTCACTGGCCTGGAGCAGCGTGTCGACGGAGTCCTTCTTCGCCGACTCGACGAATCCGCACGTGTTGACCACGACGGTCTGGGCGTCCTCGGGGTCGTCCACCAGGCGGAAGCCGTCGGCCTCCAGGCGTCCGGCGAGCTCTTCGGAGTCGACCTCGTTGCGGGCGCAGCCGAGGGTGACCACGGCGACGCTGATCGGGGCAGCGGGGGCGGGAGAGATCTTGAGGCTCATAGGTTCACGATTATGCCCGCTGGGGCAGCGCAGAGCCGCATCCTGTGGGCCGCGCGGTCACTCCCCGGCGTACGTCCCCTGACCGGGCTCTCCACCCTCGCCGATGGCACCGCGCTCGGCGCCGTCGACGACCACCGTGACGGAGCCGTCACTGCTCTGCACCCGCACCGGCGGGGACGCCTTCACGACCTGGCTCTCGCCGATCGCCAGGGTGCCCTGGAAGACGACCGCACCGTTGGCGTCGCGCACGACGACCTCGGCGCCCGACTCCGGGGCCTCCACCGTGACGGAGACGGGCTCGGTGATCACCGAACCCACTCCTTGCGGTCCGCCGGAGCCGTTGAGGACCGGGGTGTTGCTCACGTCGTCGGGCGTGTCCATGGCCAGCCTGGCCACCGACCACACCAGCACCAGGGCCATCACTGCGGCCACCAGGATGGACCAGTTGGGGCCGCCACGCGTGCCACGGATCGAACCGTGCGCACCGGTCGCCAACTCTGCCTCGAAGACCCGTCGCGGGTCGATCGGGGCGTGGGCGTACCGCTCGTCGTAGCTCGTCAACAGCGGTGCCACGTTGACGCCCAGCACCCGGGCGAGCGTACGAAGGTGACCGCGTGCGTAGAAGTCGCCGCCGCACGGCACGAAGTCGTCGACCTCGATGGCCTCGATGACGTGCGGACGGATCCGGGTCCGCTCGGCCAACTGGTCAGTGGTCAGACCCAGGCGCGTACGAGCCGCTCGGAGCTCAGGGCCCACAACCGGGTCGGAGGCAGGTTCGACGTCGAAGGCGTCCAGGACGAGCGGAGCGACCGCGTGGCCCTCGCGTGAGATCGGGCGCACCCGCTGGGCCCACCTCGGGTCCTGCTCAGCCCGGTCCTGCTCAGCCTCGTCCTGCCCAGCCTGGTCCTGGTCCGTCTCGTCAGCCGACTCGACGGACTCGGTCTCGGTCTCGGCAAGCACCAATTCCGAGGTCTCGTCGACGACCGCGGCGATGCTCACCACTTCGCCCCGCGCCGGCGCGGTGACCGGGCGGATCGGCTCGGGGGTTTCGCTGGCCGTCTCGTCGTCGAGCAGGGCGAGGTCCGAGGCCTCGAGGTCGTCCTCGACGACCTCGTCGTGCGTACGCCTCGAGGTGACTGCGCCGATGGCAGCAGTCACGCCCGAGCTGGCACGGGACACGAACGCGCGAGCCCTGGCCCCACGGCGAGGCGAGTCCGTGGGAGCGACGTCCAGCTGGTCACCCTCGGCGAGCTCGCTCGAGACATCAGCCCGGTCCACACCGTCGACGTCGACGAGCTCGGTGTCCGCCTGGGGGGCGTCGATGAGGACGACCTCGGCGTTGCGCTCGGCCAGTCGGGCCAGGGCGTCGGTGAGGTCTACATCGGAGATCACCTTGGTGCTGAGGCCGAGCGGTACAGCCAACGGGCCACCGTGCAGTCGAGAAGCCAGGCGAGCCTGCCGCTTGCCGGCCGGGCCGACCTCCGCGAGCAGACGGTCGGGGTTGTGCGGAACGACGTTGAGGACCCCGTCGCGCAGGAGACCGCGGCGCGGACGGTGCTCGACCCGGGCCACCGCACTCCAGGGCAGACCGAGCCACGCTCGGCCGAGGCGAAGCCGCACACCCTGCGCGTCGGCGACGAGGAGCGGCGTACGGGCGTCGACGAAGGCTGCGAGCCAACTCACGCTGAGCAGGGCCATGACGGCGACGAGCGCCCAGTCGAGGACCGAACCGGTGCCGATGGCTCGACCGAACCAGGCGATGCCCACGGCTGAGGCCACGGCGCCGACACCGGCGGAGACACCCGCGTTGCGACGGACCTCGACGATCTCCCCGGCGACCGTCAACCCCGCGCCGTCGATCTCGGACCTGTGGTGGTCCAACTCGGACGCGTTGTCGTCGTACTGCTCGGCAGTGTTCATCGGTCCCCCTCCAGGGTGGCGATCACGCCGTCGATCTCGTCCGGCTTGACCAGTACGTCTCGTGCCTTGGAACCCTCACTGGGCCCCACGACTCCGCGGCTCTCCATGATGTCCATGAGTCGACCTGCCTTCGCGAAACCGACACGCAGTTTGCGCTGCAACATCGAGGTCGAACCGAACTGCGTGGAGACCACGAGCTCGATCGCCTGGACGACCAGGTCGAGGTCGTCACCGATGTCGTCGTCGAGGTCGCGCTTGGCGGCTGCGGGCGCGGTGACCTCTTCGATGTAGGTGGGCTCCAACTGCTCCTTGCAGGCAGCCACGACCTGGGCCACCTCGGCCTCCGTGACCCAGGCACCCTGGACACGGACCGGCTTGGAGGTGCCCATCGGCAGGAAGAGACCGTCACCCTGACCGACCAGCTTCTCGGCGCCGGGCTGGTCGAGGATCACCCGGGAGTCGCCCAGGCTGGAGGTCGCGAAGGCCAGACGGGACGGGACGTTGGCCTTGATCAGGCCGGTGACCACGTCGACGGACGGGCGCTGGGTGGCGAGCACCAGGTGGATGCCGGCTGCTCGCGCGAGCTGGGTGATGCGGACGATCGCGTCCTCGACGTCGCGCGGGGCGACCATCATCAGGTCGGCGAGCTCGTCGACGATGACCAGGAGGTACGGGTACGGCGAGAGCACGCGCTCGCTGCCGGCCGGGACCTCGACGGTGCCGGCGCGCACGGCCTTGTTGAAGTCGTCCAGGTGACGGAAACCAAAGTTCGCCAGGTCGTCGTAGCGCATGTCCATCTCGCGCACGACCCACTGGAGCGCCTCGGCGGCCTTCTTGGGGCTGGTGATGATCGGGGTGATCAGGTGGGGAATGCCCTCGTAGGCGTTCAACTCGACCCGCTTGGGGTCGACCATGATCATCCGCACCTCGTCGGGCGTGGAGCGCATCAGGATCGAGGTGATCATCGAGTTGATGAACGACGACTTTCCGGATCCGGTGGCACCAGCCACCAGCAGGTGGGGCATCTTGGCCAGGTTGGTGACGACGTAGCCGCCCTCGACGTCCTTGCCCAGGCCGGTCACCATCGGGTGGTGGTTGTTGCGCGCCGCGTCGGAGCGCAACACGTCACCGAGGGAGACGATCTCCTTGTCGAGGTTCGGGATCTCGATACCGATCGCGGACTTGCCCGGGATCGGGCTCAGGATGCGCACGTCAGCCGACGCGACGGCGTAGGCGATGTTCTTCGACAGCGCCGTGACCTTCTCGACCTTCACCGCCGGGCCGAGCTCGACCTCGTAGCGGGTCACGGTCGGACCACGGGTGTAGCCGGTCACCTGCGCGTCGATGCCGAACTCCTCCAGCACCTGCGTCAGCCGTACGACGACGTCGTCGCTGGCCTTGGACCGGCTCTTGCCGACCGAACCGGGCTTGAGCACGTCGCTGGACGGAAGCGTGTAGGTGATGTCGCCGGAGAGAGCCAACTGCTCCACGCGAGGCGGCAGCGGCGTGTGCGGCGGGGGCTCGACGGCCTCGTCGGCGGGGTTGAAGATGTCGACGCCGGCGTTGCCCGGCACCGCAGGGTTGACCTCGGTGTCCGCGTCGTGGCCCAGTGCGTCGTGGCCCAGTGCGTCGTGACCCAGGGCCACGTCGATCGGGTCCGGCCGACGACGCCGCTTGGTGATCTCACGATCCTCGAGGAGCGGGGTGTCGTAGGCGGGGTCGCCCATGTCGGGGTCGATCTCGTCGCCTGCGCCGCGGCGCTGACGACGCGTGGACTCCTCCTCGCTGTCCTCGTCGTACGTGCGACCCAGGAGACGGTCGGTGAGCTCACGCAGACGCGTCGGGATCTGGTAGATCGGGGTGGCCGTGATGACCAGGACCCCGAAGAGCGTGAGCAGGACGAGCAACGGCACGACCACGAACGGGGTGCGCAAGAGGTCCAGGAGCAGGCTGGCGACGACGAACCCGATCGCTCCCCCGGCCTGCTGGAGCTCGCTGGCGTCGCCCAGGCTCGGCTTCGGGCTGCCGTTGGCGATGTGAATCAGCCCGAGCACGCCCAGGAGGACGGCGGTCCAGCCGATAACCTGGCGTCCGGCCGGGCCGTTCCGCTCGGGGTCGCGCAGCATGCGCCACCCCAGGTAGACGAAGACGAGGGGGACGATCCACGCGACCTTGCCGACGGTGCCGGCGGTGGCGGAGCGGATCAGGTCCATGGCGCCACCGGGCGGCTGGAACCAGACGGCACCCGCGACGACGACTCCCAGACCCAGCAGGAAGAGACCGACCCCGTCACGCCTCAGCGCCGGGTCAAGGTCTCGAGCGCTGTGGCCGAAGCTGCGTGCGACGGAACCGGCGCCGTGCGCCGTGCCGAGCCAGACCGTACGGACCCCGCGCCCGAGAGCGCCGAAACCACGACTCACCGGACCCGGACCGTTGCGGACGGCCCGGGGGGCCGGCCGTCGCTGGGCCGAACGGTTCTGGGACGCGGCAGAGGAGCGTCCTGCCGTTTTGGGGGCAGGACGCTTGGTGTTCTTGCTGGCTGCGCTTGAGCCAGTACTCCGGGATCGTGAAGCGGAACTCTTCGTGGAAGCGCTCGAACTCCGCGAACCCGGCGGGGAAGACGTACGGGTCGCCATGGTTTCGACCCTAGTTGATCGGTCCCATCAGTCACATGAACCACAGATGCGTGTCGCCGAGTGGCTGCGGGATCGGCCTGCCAGAGAGCGGAGTCAGAGCGCGGTGAGCCAGGGCGCGACGACCAGCCCGGTGGGCAGCACCAGGACGGCCCACCCCAGCAACGCGATGAGCACCGTCTGGGCAGGTCGAGGTCGGAGCTCGCCGAGAAGTCGGACCCGCTCGACCAGGTCCACGGTGCTGGCACCCATGGCGCCCTCGGGCGTACGCCCGGTCGCCATCGCCAGCAGCGCTCCCCCGAGGTCCTTGGCCGGAGCGACCCGGAGTGCGGCGCGATCGGCAAGGATCTCCGCGAGCAGACGCACCTCTCGCAGCGCGGCGTCGGAGGAGACCCAGCGGGGGAAGGCCCGGTGCAGGACCGTGAACGCCTCGAGGACCAGGTCGTGGCGGGCGGTGAGGTGGGCCCGTTCGTGCGCGAAGACGGCGTTGAGCTGGCCCTCGTCGAGCCTGGTCAGGGTCGCATCGGAGACCACGACCCGCGGCTCGGTGACGCTGGGCACGCAGTAGGCCACGGGCACGTCGTGCTCGACGACGCGGACCCGACCGCGCCACTCGGCAAGCAGGTCGAGCTCCTGGCGTTGCTGGCGTCGTACGACCCGGAGTGAGGTGCCGACCAGGTGGCCGCTGAGCAGCAGGCGGCCCACGACGGTGACGGTGATCAGCACGGTCAGGACAGTGATCGGACCGGTGCGCCAGGTCAGGTCCGAGGTGCCGGTCGTGTGGGTGAACAACGAGAGACCGGCACCGACGGCGGCCAGGACACCGGCGAGCGCCACCGACTGCCACAGGAGCATGGCGACGAACGGGGTGTGGTGGAGGCCGCGCCAACGCGCCATCAGCGCTGGCACCGGGCCGGCCAGCGCGACGGCCAGCAGACCGAGCACGAAGGGGGTGATCACGTCGGCAGTCAGTCGCCCAGGGCAGCGAGGGCCTGACGCAGCGCCTCCACGTCCTCGGCGGACGCCTCCTCCACGAAGGCGACGAGTGCCGGGCCACGCTCCCCCGACCCGAGGGTGGACAGGGTGCCGCGCATCATGTCGGCGGTCATCTCCGCGCGCGAGGTCGCTGGGTGGTAACGGTAGGCACGCCCGGACTTCTGCTGCACGACCAGCTCCTTGCGAGCCAGCCGGTCCATCACCGTCATGACCGTGGTGTAGGCGACGTCGCGAGTGGAGCTGAGCGTGGTGTGCACCTCACGCACCGTGACGTCCTGTCCATCGGGCAGCTCCCACAGGACGTCCATCACCGCGCGCTCGAGTTCACCGAGCGATGCCTTGGCCTGCTTACGGGGGGTCCGCTTCATCGTGGTCACCCCCACATAGTACTACGGAGCACTCCGTACTACAGTGCGTAGTAACTACAGTGCGTAGTAGAGGCCGGGGTTCGAGGAACTCCGGCCATGGCCACTCACCAACGGAGTCAATGTGGACGTTCTGGAAATTGCCAGATGGCAGTTCGGCATCATCACCGTCTATCACTTCTTGTTCGTGCCGCTCACGATCGGTCTCTCCGCCCTGCTGGCGATCCTGGAGACCATGTGGCTGCGCACCCGCAAGGAGGAGTACCTGCGTCTGACCAAGTTCTTCGGCAAGCTCTTCCTGATCAACTTCGCACTCGGCCTGGTGACCGGCATCGTGCAGGAGTTCCAGTTCGGCATGAACTGGTCCGACTACTCGCGCTTCGTCGGCGATGTCTTCGGAGCACCCCTGGCGATCGAAGGACTGCTCGCCTTCTTCCTCGAGTCCACGTTCCTGGGACTGTGGGTCTTCGGCTGGGACAAGCTCCCCCGCGCCCTGCACGCCGCCTGCATGTGGTTGGTCCACCTCGGCACGCTCGCCTCGGCCTACTTCATCCTCGCGGCCAACAGCTGGATGCAGCACCCCGTCGGCTACTTCTACAACGAGGCCAACGGTCGCGCCGAGATGATCGACTTCTGGGCCGTCATGTTCAACAAGGTCCAGCTCGTCACCTTCCCGCACGTGATCATGGCCGCCTACATGACCGCGGGTGCGTTCATGGCCGGCGTCGCGGCCTACCTCTACGTCAGCAAGAGGCACGAGCACGACCGTCCGCTCTACCGGACCGCGATCCGCATCGGTGCCGTCGCGGCCCTGATCGGCGGCCTCGGCGTGGCCGTCTCGGGCGACTTCCAGGGCAAGGTCATGACCGAGGTGCAGCCGATGAAGATGGCGGCCGCCGAGGGTCTGTACGAGACCACCTCGACCGCGCCGTTCTCGGTGCTCACCTGGGGCAAGCTGGACGGCTCGGAGGCGACGCCGATCATCGAGGTCCACGGACTGCTCTCCTTCCTCGGCACCGGTTCGTTCAACGGCGAGGTCGAGGGCATCAACCCACTGCGCGAGAAGTACAAGGAGCAGTACGGGCAGGACCCGGGCGCCACGTACTACCACGCAGGCGACTACTCGCCCGTGATCCCGGTGGCCTACTGGTCCTTCCGCTTCATGATGGGCCTGGGCATGGTCGTCGCGGGCGGTGCGGCCGCCCTGCTGTGGATGACCCGCAAGGGCCGTCGGAACCCGATCATGGGATGGGTCGGGTGGATGGGGATCTCGCTGCCGGTCTTCGCGGTGGGTGCCAACTCGTTCGGCTGGATCTTCACCGAGATGGGTCGCCAGCCCTGGGCCGTCTACGGGTTGATGACCACGCAGAACGCTGTGTCGCCCGGTGTGAGCGTCTTCGAGGCGGCCACGTCGCTGATCGTGCTGACCCTGCTCTACGCCGTGCTCGCGGTGATCGAGCTCGGGCTGCTCGCCAAGTTCATCAAGATCGGCGCCGCCCCGTACGAGGAGACCCCTGAGGTCCCCGTGGGCGGCAACGACGACGACCGCCCCATGGCGTTCGCGTACTGAGGGAGAAGGATCAATGGAACTCACCACTGTCTGGTTCGCGCTCATCGCGATCCTGTGGATCGGCTACTTCACCCTCGAGGGGTTCGACTTCGGCGTGGGCATGCTGCTGCCCGTGCTGGCGAAGGACGAGAAGGAACGCCGTGTCATGTACAACGCCGTCGGACCGACCTGGGACGGGAACGAGGTCTGGGTCCTGGTCGCCGGCGGCGCCACCTTCGCGGCCTTCCCCGAGTGGTACGCCACTCTCTTCAGCGGCTTCTACCTGCCGCTGCTGCTGATCCTGGTCGCCCTGATCGTGCGCAACCTGGCCTTCGAGTACCGCCACAAGGGCGACACCGACAGCTGGCGGGCACGGTGGGACCGGGCGCTCATCCTGGGCTCCTGGCTGCCGGCCGTCCTGTGGGGCGTGGCCTTCGCCAACATCGTTGCGGGTGTCCCGATCGACGCCACCAAGGAGTTCACCGGCAACCTCTTCACCCTGTTGAACCCGTTGGGCCTGCTGGGTGGTCTGGTGACCGCAACGCTCTTCGCCACCCACGGCGCCTTCTTCATCGCACTGAAGACCGACGGCGACATCCGGCACCGGGCGCGGGCGTTGGGCACCAGACTGGGCCTGCTGGCCGCCGTCCTGGCGGTCGTCTTCATGGTGTGGATCCAGGTGAGGACCGGCGACCTCAGCTCGGCCGTCGCCTTCGTGGTGGCCGCTCTGGCCCTGGTGGGCGCGCTCATCGCCAACCAGGCAGGGCGTGAGGGCTGGGCCTTCATCGGCACCTTCGTGACCATTGCGCTCGCGGTCGGAGGCCTCTTCCTGGCGCTCTTCCCCGACGTGATGCCCTCGACGACCGACACGGCCTTCTCGTTGACCACCACCAATGCGGCTGCCACGGCCTACACGCTCAAGGTGATGACCTGGGTAGCGGTCGCCTTCACCCCGATCGTCCTGATGTACCAGGGGTGGACCTACTGGGTCTTCCGCAAGCGCATCACCACCGCGCACATCCCCGACCACATCGCTCACACGGGCCACACCGGACACGCCGCCGTCACCGAGCACGTGGAGAGCTGAGTCGCATGAAACCGCTTGACCCTGCGTTCGTCCCGCACCTCCTGCCCGCGCGCCGCCCTCTCGTGGTGGGGCTGGTTGCCGGGACGACGCAGGGCCTTCTGGCGGTCGCCCAGGCCTGGGCGATCGGCGTCCTGATCGTCCGCCTGGTCACCGACCCCGCTGGCCCCGGGTGGCACTCCCCCGCCCTCTGGCTGGGCGGCATCGTCATCGTCCGCGCCGCCTGTTCCTACGTCGTCGACGTCAGTGGCGCGAAGGCCGCGGACGTCGTCTCCACCACCCTGCGACGCCGGCTCCTGGAGTCCGCCGCCCGCCTCGACGCCGTGGACCTCTCGCGCACGCGTACGGGCGAGATGACCGCACTGGCCACCCGGGGCATGGCCGCCGTCGAGCCCTACCTGACCAGGTATCTCCCGTCGCTGGTGCTCGCGGCAGTGCTTCCCGTCGCGACGGTGGCGACCATCTTCTGGCTGGACTGGATCTCCGGGCTGATCGTCGTCCTCACCCTGCCCCTGGTGCCGATCTTCGCGATCCTCGTCGGTCTCAACACCAGGGACACCGCAGACCGCCAGTGGCGGGAGCTCGCCACCCTGTCGGGACACTTCCTCGACGTCGTACGCGGTCTGCCCACCCTGGTGGCGCACCGTCGCGCCGACGCGCAGTCGCGCACGATCCGCCAGGTGACCGAGCGCTACCGCAAGGCCACGCTCGACACCCTCAGGATCGCCTTCGTCTCCTCGGCCGCCCTGGAGTTCATCGCCACCATCTCGGTCGCGCTGGTCGCCGTCGTCGTCGGTCTGCGCCTCACCGCCGACGGCATGGACTTCGAGACCGCCCTGATCGTGCTGCTGCTCGCCCCGGAGGCGTACTGGCCGTGGCGTCGGGTCGGGGCGGAGTTCCACAGCGCCGCGGAAGGTGCAGCCACCTTCGAGGCCGCCACCGCCCTGCTCGAAGGTGTCGAGGAGCGAGCCGACGCCTCCGGCGCCATCCCCGCCAGGGCCCTGCAGACGCCGATCTCGATCACGTTGGCTGGGGTCGGCTTCACCTACCCCGGCCGCGAGACACCCGCCCTCGCGCCCGTGACCGCGACGCTGCCCACCACCGGGTTGGTGGCGATCACCGGCCCGTCCGGCTCCGGCAAGTCGACACTGTTGTCCGTGCTCTCCGGTGAACTCAGACCCACCGTCGGTGACGTCCGGATCGGCGAGCATCTACTGGCCGACGTGGAGCCCGAGCAGTGGCGTGCCACGGTGGCGACGGCACCCCAGCGTCCTTGGCTCACCCCCGGCAGCATCGAGGAGAACCTGCGGGTGGGTCGACCCGAGGCACTGATCTGCGCGGTGTGGCGTGCCCTGGACGACGTCGACCTGGGCGACGTCGTCAGCCTCCTGCCCCGAGGCATCGACACCCTCCTGGGAGAGGACGGCGCCGGTCTCTCCGCTGGCCAGCGCGCTCGACTCGGCCTCGCGCGAGTGGTGCTGGCACAGCGCCCGGTGGTGCTGCTCGACGAGCCGAGCGCCCACCTGGACGCCGCCAGCGAAGCTGTCCTCCTGCGTACGCTCCGTCGCCTCGCCGACCGCTGCCTCGTCGTCGTCGTGGCTCACCGGGAGCAGGTCGTCGAAGCGGCCGACCACGTGGTGCACGTCCCCGCGCCGATCGCTTCTGCGGGTGTCGCCGTGGAAACTCCCCCACTCGCAGCGCCCCGAAGGGCCCGACAGGTGACCATCTCGGACGACGCCGTGGAGCCGACCCGGTGGGGCGTGCGTACCGGCACCCTCCTGGGTGGTCTCTCGGTCGCCTCCGGCGTGGCTCTGACGGCGACCGCCGCGTGGCTGATCACGCGTGCCTCCGAGCATCCGCCGGTGATGTACCTGATCGTCGCGATCGTCGGGGTCCGTACGTTCGGTCTCGCCCGACCCGTGCTCCGTTACGCCGAGCGCCTGGTCTCGCACGACGCGGCCTTCCGCATGCTCGCCGAGCGGCGAGCCCAGGTCTACGACGCTCTGGTGCCGCTGGTGCCCGGCCGACTCGGGGTGCGTCGCGGTGACCTGCTCACCTCGGTCGTCGACGACGTGGACGCCTTCGTCGACGAACAGCTGCGGGTGCGCCAACCGCGCTCCACGGCTGCCTTCGTGCTCGTGCTCGCCGGCCTCTTCGCCGTGCTGGTCCACCCGGTCGGCGGCGCCGTCATCGTCGCGGTCTGCCTGCTCGGGGTGCTGATCCACATCCGCACCCTGCGCGGCGTGTGGTCGGCCGAAGCTGACTTCGTCTCCGCCCGCGCCGGTGTCTCCACCCACGTCGAGGGCTACCTCCACGACCTGCGCCAGTGGGTGTTGTGGCAGGCGCGCGACCGGGTGCTCGACGAGGTCGACGGGGCCTCGAGGCGCCTGGGCACCTCGTCCGTCCGCTCGGCGGCAGCCACCGCACGCGGTCATCTCCTCGTCACCCTGACCTGTGGCTTCGGGTTGATCGCCATGGCGTGGCTGCTCACCGACCCCCTGAGCCGGGGTGAGCTGTCGCCGGCCATGACCGCGCTCCTGGTCATGCTGCCGTTGGCACTGGTTGACGTGTTGGGTCCCCTGGTCGACGCCGCCCCGGTGGCGGTGCGCACGCGCGCCGCGCGAATGCGCCTCGATGCCCTGACCAGCCAGGCCCCAGCGATCGACGAGACCGACAACTCACAGGCGCCCCTGTCCGCCCACCCGCACGGCACGCTCGACAGTGTCGACGCCGGATGGGGCGCCACCCCCGCCTTCACCGGACTCGATCTCGACCTCCCGGCGGGGGGCCGAGTCGCCCTGGTCGGCCCGAGCGGGTGCGGCAAGTCAACGGTGGCGGCGCTGCTGATGCGCTTCCTCGACCCGATGGGCGGCGCCGTCCGGTGGGACGGCCAGGAGGCCCGCACGCTGGCTGCCGACCGCATCCGGGAGCGTGTGGGGCTGGTCGACGACGACCCGTACGTCTTCGCCTCGACCGTGGTCGAGAACGTACGTCTCGCCCGTCCCACGGCCACCGACGCCGAGGTGCGCACGGCCCTCGACCAGGCGCGCCTCGGTGCCTGGGTGGCCGCGCTCCCCCACGGTGCCGAGACGATGATCGGTGAAGGATTCGCCCACGTCTCCGGCGGCGAGCGGGCCCGCCTGGCGATGGCGCGCGCACTGCTAGCCGATCTGCCAGTGCTGGTCCTCGACGAACCGACCGCTCACCTCGACGCCGAGAACGCGCGCACCGTCACCGCGGAGATCCTGGGCACCACCGGTCGCACGATCCTCTGGATCACCCACGGCACCATCGGGCTGGATGAGATGGACCACGTGGTCACGATGAACGCAGGGCAGCCAACCCCGGTCGCCTGACCGGGGTCATGCTCGGGGTCATGCTCGTACGCCGGGGCTCAGGCCTCGATGACGACCGGGACGATCATCGGCCGGCGACGGTGCGCCTTGTTGACCCAGCGACCGACGACACGGCGTACGGCCTGCTGGAGCTGGTAGGTGTCGGTGACGCCCTCCTCCATGGCGGCCTCGATGGCCCGCACGATCTGGGGACGTACGGAGTCGAAGGTGGCGTCGTGCTCGGCGAACCCCCGGGCGTGGATCTCCGGGCCGGTGGAGACCTTGCCGGTGACCGAGTCGACGACCGTGATGATCGAGATGAAACCCTCCTCCGCGAGGATCCGACGATCCTTCAACGAGGCCTCGGTGATGTCACCCCCGACGGTCGTGCCGTCGACGAAGACGTAACCGCAGTCGACCTTGCCCACGATCTTGGCGTGGCCGTCGACGAGGTCGACGACGACGCCGTCCTCGGCGATGACGACGTTCTCCGCCGGCACGCCGGTTTCTCGAGCCAGCGCCGCGTTGGCCAGCATGTGACGGATCTCCCCGTGCACCGGCATGACGTTGCGCGGCTTCACGATGTTGTAGCAGTAGAGGAGCTCCCCGGCACTGGCGTGGCCCGAGACGTGCACGAGAGCGTTGCCCTTGTGCACGACGTTGGCCCCCAACTTGGCGAGACCGTTGATCACCCGGTAGATCGCGTTCTCGTTGCCCGGGATCATCGAGCTGGCCAGGACGACGGTGTCGCCCTCCTCGAGGTGGACGAACGAGTGGTTGCGCTGCGCGATGCGGGCCAGCGCGGAGAGGGGCTCGCCCTGCGAACCGGTCGAGATCAGGACCTGACGCTCGGGCGGCAGATGGGCCAGCTCCTTGGCGTCGACGAGCACGCCGGCCGGCACGGTCAGGAAGCCGAGGTCCTTGGCGATCTGCATGTTGCGGACCATCGACCGTCCGACGTACGCGACCTTGCGGTTGTGCTCGACCGCCGCGTCGAGGGCCTGCTGGACCCGGTGGATGTGGGAGGCGAAGCAGGCCACGATGATGCGCTGCTTCGACTTGTAGAAGACCCGGTCCAGGACGGGACCGATGCTCTTCTCGTGGGTGGTGAACCCGGGCACCTCGGCGTTGGTCGAGTCGGTGAGGAAGAGGTCGACCCCCTCCTCGCCGAGTCGCGCGAAGGCCCGCAGATCGGTGACCCGGCCGTCCAGCGGCAACTGGTCCATCTTGAAGTCACCGGTGTGCAGGACCATGCCGGCCCCGGTGCGGATGGCGACAGCGAGGGCGTCGGGGATCGAGTGGTTGACGGCCACGAACTCGAGGTCGAAGGGACCGAACTGGATGCGTTCGCCCTCCTTGACCACATGGTGCACGGTCTCCTTGAGCCGGTGCTCGCGCAGCTTGGACCCGAGCAGGGCCAGGGTCAGCTCGGAGCCGACCAGCGGGATGTCGCCGCGCTCCCGGAGCAGGTAGGGCGTCGCGCCGATGTGGTCCTCGTGGCCATGGGTGAGGACCAGGGCCTCGACGTCGTCGAGGCGGTCCCGGATGGCGTCGAAGTCAGGGAGGATCAAGTCGACGCCGGGGTGGTGCTCCTCGGGGAAGAGGACGCCGCAGTCGACGATCAGCAGACGACCGTCGTACTCGAAGACGGTCATGTTGCGACCGACCTCGCCCAGGCCACCGAGGGCGATGACACGCAGTGCGCCCTGGGCGAGCGGCGGGGCCGCGGCGAGTTCGGGGTGGGGATGAGACATGCAGTTCCTCAGATCAGGCCTGCGGCAGCGAGTCCTTCGCGCAGGGCGGCGTATTCAGCGTCGTCCAGCGGCACCAGCGGGCCGCGGACGTTGCGGTTGTCGAGGACGCCCTGCATCTGCAGGGCGGCCTTGGCGGTGGTGGCGCCGTAGTTCGGCACCCCCATCACGGCGTCGAAGGCAGGGATGAGCCGACGGAAGATGGTATGGGCCGCGACGTGGTCGCCGGCCAGGAAGGTGTCGATCATCTGCTTGAGCTGGGGCGAGGCCGCGTGTCCGACGACCGAGACGAGACCGCAGCCGCCGTGCGCGAGGAAGCTCAGCGTCGCCGGGTCGTCGCCGGAGTAGACCGCGTAACCCATGTCGACCAGGTGGGTGGCCCGCACCATGTCGCCGTACGCGTCCTTCACCGCCAGGACCTTGTCGGAGGCGACGGTGCGCTCGTAGGTCTCCATGGCGATGGAGATGCCGACCCGGCCGGGCACGTCGTAGAGCATGACCGGCAGGTCGGTCGCGTCAATCACCGAGTCGAAGTGGTGCTGCACTCCCCGAGGAGAAGGCTTGTTGTAGTACGGAGCGACGAGGAGCACGCCGTCGACCCCGATCTTGGCGGCGTTGCGGGCCAGCTCGACGGAGTGCTGGGTGGAGTTGGTGCCCACTCCTGCGATCACCGTGGCCCGGTCACCGACGGCGTCCTTCACGGCCACCAGGATCTCGGCGTCCTCGGCGACGGTGGTCGTCGGGGACTCACCAGTGGTGCCGGAGACGACGACGCCGTCGTTGCCGTGGTCGACGAGGTGGGCCGCGATGCGGGCGGTGCCGTCCAGGTCCACCGATCCGTCGTCCTTGAATGCCGTCGCCATCGCGGTCAACATGCGTCCGAACGGTGCGATGGGTGCAGTGCTCATGAGGGCAAGGTTATCCCCCTCGCGGGGCGGATCTGCGGCAGGTGAACCACCGTGGTCACCTGCGCCGGCCCACACTCAGTCGCGTAGGTGTGGCAGCACCTGCTCGGCGACCAGCGTCAGGTGGTCCAGGTCGTCGAGGTCGAGCACCTGCAGGTAGGCGCGCTGGCTCCCGAGGTCGGAGAAGCGGCCCAGCTTGTCGACCACCTCGGACGGGGTGCCGGCCAGACCGTTGGCGCGCAACTCCTCGACGTCCCGCCCGATGGCGGCGGCGCGGCGGGCGATCTCGGCCTCGTCCTCGCCGACGCAGAGCACCAGGGCGTTCGACCAGGTCATCGTCGCCGGGTCCCGGTCGATCGCCTCGCAGGCCGCAGCGACGCGGGCGAACTGGTCGCGGGTCTCGGTCTCGTCGACGAAGGGCAGGTTGAACTCGTCGGCGTACCGGGCCGCGAGTGCGGGCGTACGCCGCTTGCCGCGGCCACCGATCAGCACCGGCGGCTTGGCCTGGGTCGGCTTGGGCAGGGCCGGCGAGTCGACCAGTTGGTAGTGCTCGCCGGAGTGGGTGAACTGCTCACCCACCGGCGTGGCCCACAGACCGGTGACGATCTCCAACTGCTCCTCGTAGCGGTCGAAGCGCTCACGGGTGTCAGGGAAGGGGATCCCGTACGCCGTGTGCTCGCCCTCGAACCACCCGGCTCCGAGACCGAGCTCGACCCGGCCACCGCTCATCTGGTCGACCTGCGCGACCTGGATCGCCAGGACGCCGGGGTGGCGGAAGGTCGCCGAGGTCATCAGGGTGCCGAGGCGGATGGTGCTGGTGTCGCGGGCCAGACCTGCCAGCGTGGTCCAGGCGTCGGTGGGTCCGGGAAGGCCGTCACCGCCCATGGTCAGGTAATGATCAGAACGGAAGAACGCTCCGTATCCGAGCCGCTCGGCCGCCTGGGCCACCGCGAGCAACTCGTCGTAGGTGGCGCCCTGCTGGGGTTCGGTGAAGATGCGCAGTTCCATGTCTGCCACCTTGCCACCGCGAACAAGGCGACGCATCACCCGCCCCGTAGCCTTGGACCTGTGAACGCGCCGGAGAACATCGCCCTGCAGCACGGCTTCGCCGAGCAACTCCCCGAGCTTGCCCGCAAGGCCTCGGCCGCACCGGTGCCCGCGCCCCAACTCATCGTGCTCAACGAACCGTTGGCCCGCGAGTTGGGCCTCGACGTCGAGTGGTTGCGCACCGAGGACGGCGTGCTCTTCCTGCTCGGGCTCAACCTGCCCGAGGGCGCGATGCCCGTGGCGCAGCTCTACTCGGGCCACCAGTTCGGCGGCTACTCCCCGCAGCTGGGAGACGGCCGCGCCCTGCTGCTCGGTGAGGTCGAGACCCCTGACGGGCTGCGCGACATCCACCTCAAGGGCTCCGGGCCCACCCCCTTCACCCGCGGTGGGGACGGCCTCGCCGCGCTGGGCCCGATGCTGCGCGAATTCCTGGTCAGCGAGTCGATGCACGCTCTCGGGATCCCCACCACGCGCTCGCTGGCCGTGGTGGCGACCGGCACCCCGGTGCTGCGCGAGGAGGGCGCCCTGCCCGGCGCCGTTCTCGTCCGGGTGGCGTCGAGCCACCTGCGGGTCGGCACATTCCAGTACGCCCGGGCCAGCAACCAGATGCGGGTGCTGGTCAAGCTCTCCCGCTATGCCCTCGAGCGCCACCACACCGAAGGTCTCCAGGCCGACAACCCGCCGCTGGCCCTCTTCGACCACGTCGTCGCTGCCCAGGCACGGTTGGTCGCCCAGTGGCTCACCGTCGGCTTCGTGCACGGCGTCATGAACACCGACAACATGACGATCTCCGGGGAGACCATCGACTACGGTCCGTGCGCCTTCCTCGACGCGTACGACCCGGGGTCGGTGTTCAGCTCGATCGACACCGGTGGCCGCTACGCCTACGGCAACCAGCCGCAGATCGCCCAGTGGAATCTGGCGCGCTTCGCAGAGGCCTTGTTGCCGATCATCGCCGATGAGGAGGCCGAGGCCGTCCAGGCCGGCTCAGCGGTGCTGGAGCAGTTCCCGGCCTACTTCAACGAGGCGTGGATGGGAGCGATGGCTGCCAAGCTGGGAATCTCCGCGGACCTGGCCGACCTGGTCGACCTCGTCACCACCCTGCACGGCCTGCTCGAGGCGAGCCGGGTCGACTTCACCACCTTCTTCCGCGACCTGACCCGGGCCGCCCGCGGTGACCGCAGTGCCGTGCACGCCACGACGCACGACGTCACGGCGCTCGACCAGTGGCTCGACCGGTGGATGGCCCACTCCCCCGACGCCGACGCGATGGACGCGGTCAACCCGGTGCACGTCCCCCGCAACCACCTCCTCGACGAAGCCCTCAGGGCCGCCACCGCCGGCGACCTGGGGCCGTACGAGGCACTGTTGGCAGCGGTGCGCGCGCCCTTCACCCCGATCGAGGGCGGCGAGCGTTACGCCCAGCCGGCACCGCCCGGTTTCGCAGAGGGCTTCCAGACCTTCTGCGGGACCTGAGCCTCCTTGTCGGTGTGACGTGTGACGATCCGGTCGCCAGCGCGACCGCTTCGTCACACGTTGCCGGGGACTACTCAGTCGGGGCGTGGCGCCCGCGCAGCAGTGGCAGGACGTTGAACTCCAGCATCGGTGCCAGGTCGTCGTAGGCGCGGTCGAGCCCGGTCCAGCGCAGCTCGGCGATCTCCCCGGCGGCCACGGGCTCTCCCGTCAGCTCGGCCGTGTAGACGGTGGAGTGCAGTCGGTGTCCCGGCTCGTTGGCGGCCTCCGACTCGAACTCCCCCAGCAGGACGAGATCGGCCAGGTCGAGGGAGACCTCCTCACGCGTCTCGCGCAGCGCGCAGTCGAGCGGGCTCTCGCCGGGGTCCGGCTTGCCGCCGACCAGCATGAAGCGGCTGGTCCCGGCCTTGCGCACCGTCAGCACGGCTCCGTCGCGGACGAGGGCAACGGCGGAGACGACGATCGTGGGACTCACGCCGCACAGTCTGCCGCGACCTTCCGAGCGTCAGCACGCCAGGGCGACGAGCCTCAGGGCGTCAGGGCCCGGCGGACGAGCTCGATGGCTTCGGCCTGACCCAGTCCCAGAGCCTGCACGGTGGCGGCGTAGGTGGCGGCGGCCTCGCGGGCGGCGCGGTCAGCGCCACGGCCCAGGACCACGGTCCCGGCCCGGCCCCGGGTGGCGACGACTCCGAGCGCCTCGAGCTCCTTGTACGCCTTGGCCACCGTGTTCACGGCGAGGCCGACCTCGGCCGCCAACGTACGCACCGGTGGCAGCTTCTGCCCCGGCGCGAGGTCACCGCTGTCGACGGCCTCGGTGATCTGACGCCGCACCTGCTCGAAGGCCGGCTCGGTGGCGTCGTGGTCGATGTGCACCTTCACCGGCGCTCCCACCAGACCCAGTCGAGTCCGGGATCGAACTCCGGGTGCGAACGACGCTCGGTCTCGATCCACTCCTCGGTCGAGAAGTCCGGGTAGAAGGCGTCACCCTCGACGTCGAGGTGCATCTCGGTGATCACCTGATGGGTGGCCAGCGGCAGGGCGAGCGCATAGATCTGGGCGCCCCCCGCCACGAAGAGCTCACTCTCGCCCGCCATCTCGAGCGCTTCCTCCCAGGAGTGCGCCACCTCGACTCCGGCGTCGGTCCAGTCGGGCGAACGCGTGATCACGATCGTGCGCCGCTCCGGCAACGGACGTCCGATGGACTCGTGGGTGACGCGACCCATCACCAACGTGTGTCCCAGGGTGGTCGCCTTGAAGTGGGCGAAGTCCTCACGGCTGTGCCACGGGATGGCGGGGCCGTTGCCGATGACCCGCCCCCGGGAGTGCGCGGCGACGAGGGTGATCCGCCGGCCCGGACCGTCGTCCGTGCTCATACCGCGATCGGGGCCTTGATGCCGGGGTGCGGGTCGTAGCCGACGACGGAGATGTCCTCGAGGTCGAAGCCGTCGATCTCGGTGATCGCAGGGTTGAGCTGGAGGCGCGGCAACTCCCGCGGCTCGCGAGTCAGTTGGAGCTTGGCCTGCTCGACGTGGTTGGAGTAGAGGTGTGCGTCGCCGATGCTGTGCACGAAGTCGCCGACCGCAAGACCCGTCACCTGCGCCACCATGTGGGTGAGCAGGGCGTACGAGGCGATGTTGAACGGCACGCCCAGGAAGACGTCGGCAGAGCGTTGGTAGAGCTGGCAGGAGAGCTTGGCCGGGCCGTCGGCGACCGGCTCCACGTAGAACTGGAAGAGCGAGTGGCACGGCGGCAGGGCCATGTCGTCAACGTCAGCGACGTTCCAGGCCGAGACGATGTGGCGCCGCGAGTCGGGGTTGGTCCTGATGCCCTCGATCAACTTGGCGATCTGGTCGACCGTGCCGCCGTCGGGGGTCGGCCAGGAACGCCACTGGTAGCCGTAGACCGGGCCGAGGTCGCCGTTCTCGTCGGCCCACTCGTCCCAGATGGTGATGCCGCGGTCCTGGAGCCACTTCACGTTGGTGTCCCCACGCAGGAACCACAACAGCTCACCGAAGATGCTGCGGGTGTGGACCTTCTTGGTCGTCACCAGCGGGAAACCCTCGGAGAGGTCGAAGCGCATCTGGTGGCCGAAGACCGAACGGGTCCCGGTCCCGGTACGGTCGGACTTGTCCACGCCCTCGTCGAGGATCCGCTGGAGCAGGTCGAGGTAGGCACGCATGGCCGCAAGACTATCGCCGGTCGCCACGTGGGCGCGGGAGGCCCGACCAACGACCTCAGTCGTTGAGCATCACCTGTCCGGTGATCGTGGTCCGGGTGGCGCCACCGACCCAGATGTCGGCGCCCACCTGCTCGACCCGGACCCGGCCGCGACGGGCCAGGGCCGTGCCCTGGGCAGCGGTGTAGGTCGGGGGCAGCGTGCCTCGCCCGATCAACCACTGCGCCAGTCCTGCGTTGAGTGAACCGGTCACCGGGTCCTCGAAGCTGCGGAAGAAGGCGCGCACCTCGACGGCGCACTCGGCACCGGCGTCGTGGAGACCGACCACGCCGATCGCGAGATCGCCAGCATCGACCCGGTCACCGCGCACGGCGAGCACCGCGGCCGCATCACGCAGCAGCACCGCCACCCAGCCCGGTCCGTTGTCCACCCACTCCGCAGCGACCACGTCGGAGAGCTCGATCCCCAGCGCTCTGACGACCTCGTTGATGGTCGCGGTGTCGGCCGGCCCGCTGCGCCGCAACGGGGGCGCCGCGAACGAGAGCACCTCCCGGCGACGGATGCGTACGAGCCCGGCCCCGCACTCCTGGACCAGATCGTCACCACGGGGCACTCCCCCGGCCTCGAGCCAGGCGTGCGCCGACCCGAGTGTGGGATGCCCCGCGAAGGGCAGCTCGCCGTCAATGGTGAAGATCCGCAGCCGGTAGTCGGCGGCCGGATCTGTGGGGGTCAACAAGAAGGTGGTCTCGCTGAGGTTGGTCCACCGGGCGAAGGCAGCCATCTGCTCGTCGCTGAGGTCGTCGGCCCCGTGCACGACGGCCACGGGGTTGCCCCGCAGCGGCTCGTCCGAGAAGACGTCGACCTGGGAGAAGTCGTGCACCGCTCAGGGGTGCAGCGACATGGGGCCGTACGCCTTGCGCTCACCCTCGAAGAGAGTGGCCGCGTCGACGCCCTGGTCGAGGAGAGCATCGAAGACCTCGCCGATCCAGGCCTCTGCCTCGAGCTCGGTCTCGAAGCGAACGCCCGTGTACTCCTCACTCACCTGCACCGGCAGCCCGGCAGTCGTCTCGAGGGTCCAGTACCACTGGTCGTCAGCAGCCATGCGTCATTTCTCCTTGACAGAGGTGTCGACGAAGGGCGGCTTCGTCACCCGGAAGATCTCCCGGCGTCCACGTACGTCGACCCCGACCTCGGTGTCCACCGCGATCGTCGTGGGCAGCAGCGCCAGGCCGATGCCCTTCTTGAGGGTCGGACTGAAGGTGCCGGAGGTGACGTCACCCAACCGCACGTCAGCCGTCAGTGTGACCGACATCCCGGGGCGCGGGATGCCACGACCCGTCGCGACGAGGCCGCGCAGCACCCGGGTCGCACCCTCGGCCTTCTTCGCGGTGAGGACGTCCTTGCCCCAGAAGGATTCCTTGTCCCAGCCGACCGCCCACCCGAGGCCGCCCTCCAGCGGAGTCGTCTCGGGGGTGATGTCCTGGCCGTGCAAGGGATAGCCCATCTCGGTGCGCAGGGTGTCACGGGCACCGAGACCACACGGCGTCAGCCCGAACTCGGCTCCGGCCGTCATGAGCGCGTCCCAGACCTGCTCCGCCTGCGCGTTGGGGACGATCAACTCGTAGCCGCGCTCACCGGTGTAGCCGGTGCGGCAGATGACGATCGCAGGCACCTCCTCACCGGTGGCCGCCGGCTCCCAGGGGGCCTCGACGAAGGACATGTAGCCGTGGTCGGCCGGCAGCCCGACCGCAGCGAGCACCTCGTCGGACTTCGTGCCCTGGATCGCCAGGACCGCGTAGTCGTCGTGATGGTCGGTGATCTTGACGCCGTCGGGTGCCTGCGCAGCGAGGCGGCGTACGACTTCAGCGGAGTTGGCCGCGTTCGGCACCAGCAACACGTGCTCGTCGTCGGAGAGGTAGGCGATGAGGTCGTCGACGATCCCGCCGGTCTCCTCGTCGCAGCAGAGCGTGTACTGCGCCTTGCCCGGCTCGATCCGACCGAGGTCGTTGCTCAGGGTCGCGTTGACGAAGTCCGCCGCACCGGGGCCACTGATCAGCACCTTGCCGAGGTGGGAGACGTCGAAGACCCCGACCGCCTCGCGGACCGCGGTGTGCTCCTTGACGATGCCCGTCGCGTACTCCAGGGGCATCGACCAGCCGCCGAACTCGGAGAACTTCGCGCCCAGGGCGACGTGACGAGCATGCAGGGGCGACTGCTTCAAACCCGAGTTTGTCGACATGCGATGACCTTAACGCAGCCCGCGGCCACCGAGCCCGCGCGACGCGTTGGCTAGGGTGCAGAGGTGACCCCGACGTACACCTTGCGCTCCGCCAGCCCCGCCAAGACCCGCAGCGACGCCGTCGTCGTCGGTGTCCTCAAGACCGAGCGAGGGCCGGTCCTGGCCCCGGGCGGCGCAGACGTCGCCGACGCGTACGGGCGCAAGCTGCACCCCTTGCTGACGACCATGGGCGTCACCGGCAAGGCTGGTGAGGCGGTCAAGATCCCCACCAGTGGCACCATCAAGGCTCCGTTGCTCGTGCTGGTCGGACTCGGTGAGGCCGCTGACGTCGTCTCCGTGCGCCGGGCCGCCGGGGTCGCGGCACGCAACGTTCCCAACGCCTCCTCGGTGACGTTGGCGCTGCCGGCCGACGAGGACGCCTTGGTCGCCGCCGCGCTGAGCGGTTACGTGCTCGGTGGGTACACCTTCACCACCTACAAGAAGCCCACGCCCGACACGAGGGCCAGCGAGGTCGTCGTGCTCGCCCCCAACGCCCGCAGCGGAGCCACCAAGGCCGCCTTCGAGACCGCGCAGGTGATCGCCTCCGCCGTCGCGACCACGCGCGACTGGGTCAACCAGCCTCCCGGCGACTTCACCCCCGCCAAGTTCAGCGACGCCGTGACCGAGGCCCACCGGGTCGCCACCCACGGCCGGGGAGCACCCAAGGTGGCCCTGGAGGTCTTCGACGAAACCCGGCTCGCGGAGCTGGAGTGCGGCGGAATCCTCGCGGTGGGCGCCGCCTCGGCCGCTCCCCCGCGTCTGGCCAAGCTGACGTACGCACCCAAGGGCGCCAAGATTCACCTGGCCCTCGTGGGCAAGGGCATCACCTTCGACTCTGGCGGTTTGAGCATCAAGCCCGCCAACAGCATGGGCACGATGAAGTCCGACATGGCCGGTGCCGCGGCCGTCGTCCAGGCCACCCTCGCGATCGCCGCCCTGGGTCTCCCCATCCGCGTCACCACATTCGCTCCGATGGCGGAGAACATGGTCTCCGGCGCGGCCAGCCGGCCCGGTGACGTGTTGACCATGCGCGGCGGACAGACGGTCGAGGTCCTCAACACCGACGCGGAGGGACGCCTCGTCCTCGGTGACGCATTGGTGCTCGCCACGGAGGAGGAGCCCGACGTCGTGCTCGACGTCGCCACCCTGACCGGCGCGATGGTGGTCGCCCTGGGCGAGAAGGTCACCGGGGTGATGGGCTCTGACGACATCGTCGCCAGCGTCGTCGCCGCCGGTGCGCGGGTGGGTGAGGCCGCCTGGCCGATGCCCATCCCGGAGGAGATGAAGGAACGCATCCGCAGCAGCAAGGTCGCCGACCTGGCCCAGCACGACTGGACCCGGTGGGGCGGAGGCCTCTACGCAGCCGCCTTCCTGCGCGAGTTCACCGGCGGGCTCCCGTGGGCCCACCTCGACATCGCAGGGCCCTCGTTCAACTCCGGCGGTCCCTTCGGCGACTGGACCTCGGGGGGCACGGGCGTTGCCGTGGCCACCCTCGTCGAGTACGCCCGCACGCTCGCCGACGAAGGACTGCCCGCCTGACCGGCGTAGGGCGTTGGGGCGTGGGGCGTGGGGCGTCGGCGTGGGTCGAGGTCAGACCTCGCCGGCCTTCTTGCGCCGGTTCCACTCGCGCATCCGCTGCGGCACGCCCACCACGGCGGCGTCGTAGGACGGAATGCGGTGGTGGTTGCAGAAGTCGTGTGCCCACTTGACCGACTGGACGCGGCGTCGGGTCCACTCCCCGTCGTGCGCCACGAGCAGCAGGGTGACGTCGTTGACCGCCGTGCGCGGCTCGACGAATCCCTCGACCCCGCGCCTGCCGGCGACCCAGTCGTTGAGGTGCTTGGTGTCGGCGGCAGTGGCGGAACGCACCGTCGTCGACCCGGTGCGCGCGGTGTCGCCGGAGGGCCTGCGCATGCGGGAAGAACCGCCTCGGCGGAATCGATCGAACAAACTCATGGCACACAGTGTGACGGGTGGGGTGAAGATCCGGTGCTGGACAGCACAGACGGAAGTGCGAAGATGGTGGCGACGAACACACTCCTCATCAACAAGAGGGACTCACGACCGTGGCTGCGGCCCCACACGACGCACCCTTCGTCTGCCGTCCCGCCCAGAACGAGGCGCTGATCCGAGCACACCTGGCTCCAGCCGGCGCCCCTCGGCACACCAACTCCTGAACCCCCACCACCCTCACGAGACGACAGGACACTCATGGCCTCCGAAGTCACCCTCCCAGCACTCGGCGAATCAGTCACCGAAGGCACCGTCACCCGCTGGCTGAAGCAGGTCGGTGACGAGGTCACCGTCGACGAGCCGTTGCTCGAGGTCTCCACCGACAAGGTCGACACCGAGATCCCGTCCCCGATCGCAGGGGTCCTGCTCGAGATCCGCGCCAACGAGGACGACACCGTCGAGGTCGGCGCCGTGCTGGCCGTCATCGGCGAGGCCGGTGAGAGCGGCGGCAGCGACGACGCTCCGGCCGAGGAGCCTGCCCAGGCTGACGAGGCCCCTGCCCCGGCCGAGGAAGCGCCCGCCGCCGAAGAGGCACCGGCCGCAGAAGCACCGGCTGAGGAGACCCCCGCTGAGAAGCCCGCGGCCCCGGAGAAGCAGGACGAGAAGCCGGCCGCGTCCTCCGGTGAGTCCACCTCCGTGACCCTGCCTGCGCTGGGTGAATCGGTCACCGAGGGCACCGTCACCCGCTGGCTCAAGGCCGTCGGTGACGAGGTCGCCGTCGACGAGCCGTTGCTCGAGGTCTCCACCGACAAGGTCGACACCGAGATCCCGTCCCCCGTGGCCGGCACGCTGATGGAGATCAAGGTCTCCGAGGACGAGACCGTCGAGGTGGGCGCCGAGCTCGCCGTGATCGGCTCTGGCGCTCCCGCTGCCGCTGAGGAGAAGGCGCCCGAGGCGCCCGCCCCGGCTGCCGAGGAGAAGAAGCCCGAGCCTGCGCCTGCCCAGACTCAGCCCGCCCCTGAGGCCGCTCCTGAGAAGCCGGCCGAGAAGGCGCCTGAGCCTGCCAAGGAGGCCCCGGCCGCCCCCGCAGCACCTGCTGCTCCGACGACCGCGGAGAAGTCCTCGCGTCCGTCGCGCGACGACGACCAGAGCGCGTACGTCACTCCGCTGGTGCGCAAGCTCGCCGCCGACCAGGGCGTCGACCTGGACTCCGTCACCGGCACCGGCGTCGGTGGCCGTATCCGCAAGCAGGACATCCTGGACGCTGCGGCGGCCAAGGCTGCTCCCGCCGCGGAGGCTCCGGCCGCAGAGGCACCCGCTGCTCCGGCCAGCTCCGGCGCAGCAGCGTCCTCGGCCTCCCCGCTGCGTGGCCGTACGGAGAAGCTCTCGCGTCTGCGCAAGGTCATCGCCTCGCGGATGGTCGAGTCGCTCCAGACCGCCGCCCAGCTGACCACCGTGGTCGAGGTCGACGTCACTGACATCTCCCGCCAGCGCGACGCCAAGAAGGCTGACTTCCTGGCCCGCGAGGGCGTGAAGCTCTCCTTCATGCCGTTCTTCGCGAAGGCTGCGATCGACGCGCTCAAGGACCACCCGGTCGTCAACGCCCAGATCGACGTCGAGAAGGGCGAGGTCACCTACTTCGACCGCGAGAACCTCGCCATCGCCGTCGAGTCCGAGAAGGGCCTGCTCACCCCGGTCATCAAGGACGCCGGAGACCTGTCGGTCGCCGGTCTGGCTCGCAAGATCGCCGACGTGGCGGACCGCACGCGCAACAACAAGATCACCCCCGACGAGTTGTCGGGCGGCACCTTCACGCTCACCAACACCGGCAGCCGGGGCGCGCTCTTCGACACCCCGATCCTGAACCTGCCCCAGGTCGCCATCCTGGGCACCGGCTCGGTCGTGAAGCGGGCCGTGGTGATCGACGACGCCAACCTCGGCGAGACCATCGCGGTGCGCCAGATGGTCTACCTCGCCCTCACCTACGACCACCGTCTGGTCGACGGTGCCGACGCGGCTCGCTTCCTCAGCGACGTCAAGGCACGCCTCGAGGCCGGTGGCTTCGACATCTGATGCACTGAGTCGATCGCGGGACCGCTGACCAGTCACCTGCAAGGCTGGTCCCATGCGCATCGTCATCGCCGGTTCGTCCGGCTTCCTGGGCACTCATCTGGTCCGTCACCTCCGTGGTCACGGTCACCAGGTGAGTGCCCTTGTGCGTCGCACCCCCGGCCCCGACGAGATCCAGTGGGACCCCTACGCCGGACCGCTCGATCCGGCGGCCCTGGAGGGCGTGCACGTGGTGATCAACCTGGCGGGCTCCCCGACCATCGGCAATCCGCACTCGTCCAAGTGGGCCACGCAGTTGCGCGAGAGCCGGGTGCGCACCACCCAGGTGCTGGCCGAGGCGATCGCCGCCCAGGCCAAGCCGCCCGCCTTCTTGGCCGGCAACGGGATCTCGGTCTACGGCGACCACGGTGACGAGGTGCTCACCGAGTCCTCGGACTCCCGCGGTGACGCGCTGCTGACCGACGTCACCCGCGAGTGGGAGGCAGCCGCCGAGCCGGCGGTACGCGCCGGCGCGCGGGTCTGCGTGCTGCGTACGGCTCCGGTGCTCGACAAGGAGTCCCCGCCGCTGCAGACGATGGCCCCGCTCTTCAGGCTCGGTCTCGGGGCCCGGCTCGGCCCCGGGGACCAGTACTTCCCGATCATCTCGTTGCGGGACTGGCTCTGCGCCACGGCGTTCCTCGCCGAGTCGCACGACCTCTCCGGACCGTTCAACCTCTGCTCCCCCGTGACCCCGACGAACGCCGAGTTCACCGCCGCTCTCGCCAAGGCGGTTGGGCGGAAGGTCTTCCTCAAGGTGCCCGCACCGCTGATCAAGGTGGGGGCAGGCGCCATGGCTCCCGAACTCCTCGGGTCGCTGCGCACCCGACCCGCGGCGCTGGAGGCCGCCGGGTACGACTTCCGCGACCACGACGTCACTGACGTGCTCTCAACTGGCCTGGCCGACCCGGTCTGAGCGGTCGGCGACCCGATCGAGCACCCACCGATCCTCGACCAGGCGAAAAACGAGACGGCGGGTGTCGGCGCCGTCGCGTGGCAGCACCTGCTCCACCCCCTCACCGACCACTCGGCCGGCATGCACCCGGTCGGTCACGTCCAGCACCATCGACTTCTGCCCACGTCGCACCTCCTCGACGCTGATGAGTTGCACGTCGAGCCCCTCCACGACCAGGCCGCGATCCACGTACGCGCGCAGCATGGCGGCATCGCGACGCCCGGCGCGGGACCCGTCGACGTACAACCCCTCGAGCTCGCTGAGGGACCCCGAGGCCCAGGCGCGTGAACGCTGGGCGTCCCAGGCACGTACGACCTCCACCGCCGGCGCACCACCGGGATCCGCAGTCGCTGCTTCGGACGTCTCGTCCGCCCCGCCCGGCGTCAACAGCCACAGGAGCACCGTCCCGCTGAGACACAGCAGGGCGACCAGGCAGGCGACGACGGCAGCGCGGGTGAGAGCCATGGGTCAACTGTGCCGACTTCTGCGCCACCCCGTTCCGGCTCATCCACAGGCAGGTTAGATTCAGGGCATGTCATTGCAGTTCGAAGTCGCTGGTTTCGGTGACGAGGCAGTCCCCTACCTGGAGGCCTGGGAGCTGCAGAAGGGCGTGCACGCCCAGGTGGTGGCCGGCTCACGGCCGCCCACCGTGCTGCTCCTCGAGCACCCGCCCGTCTTCACCGCTGGCAAGCGCACCGACGCCCACGAGTTCCCGGCCGACCCCGGTGGCGCCGACGTCATCGAGGTCGATCGTGGCGGCAAGATCACCTTCCACGGCCCCGGCCAACTGGTGGGCTACCCCATCGTCGCGCTGCCCGACCACGTGAAGGTCGTGGACTACGTACGTCGGGTCGAAGAGGCCCTGATCGCGGTCTGCGCCGAGCTCGGCGTGACCACTGCCCGGGTACCCGGACGCAGCGGGGTGTGGTTGCAGGCCGATGCCCGCGGCCCCGAACGCAAGGTCGCCGCGATCGGAATCCGAGTCAGCCGCGGTGTGACGATGCACGGCTTCTCCTTGAACTGCGACGTCGATCTCAGTTGGTACGGCCGGTTCGTGCCGTGCGGGATCGCCGATGCCGGAGTCACCTCGCTGAGCGCCGAGCTCGGTCGCGACGTCACGGTCGCCGAAGTCGCCCCGCTGGTCGAGAAGCACGTCGCGCGCCTGCTGGAGTGGGCGGCCTACGAAGCCACCCCGGACTACGAAGCACGCCCCGAGCCGGGCCGTACGCCCCGCATCCAGCTCGTCACCCCCGGCTGACGAGAATCCGAACCTCACGCCCCAGCCCCTTGCGCGACACCCGGCGTGGTGGCGTGACAACCCTCGACTGCCTCGCCATGGTTGCCTGACTCACCCGTCTCGGTCCGTTCCCGGGTGCAGACCCGAGAGGCAACACGTGAGCGATCTGGTGATCGAGACCCATGGGCTCCGCAAGGAGTTCAGAGGCAGGAGGGGGCGTCGCGTCGCCATCGAGTCCCTGGACCTGGCCGTCCCGCGCGGCGGGGTCCACGGTTTCCTCGGGCCGAACGGCTCGGGCAAGACCACGACCATCCGGATGCTCCTCGGGCTGGCCTCCGCCACCTCCGGGACCATGCGGATCTTCGACACCCCGGTGCCCGAGCGGCTGCCCGAGGTGATCGGTGCGGTCGGTGCGGTGGTCGAGTCGCCGAAGTTCTCCCCCAACTTCACCGGCCGCCAGAACCTGACCCTGCTGGCCCGTTCGGTCTCACTTCCGCAGGAGCGGGTGCAGTCCGCCTTGACCACGGTCAACCTCGGCGAGCGTGCCGACGACCGGTACAACTCGTACTCGCTGGGGATGAAGCAGCGCCTGGCCATCGCCGCGACCCTGCTCAAGGAACCCCAGTTGCTGATCCTCGACGAGCCGACCAACGGTCTCGATCCGGCCGGGATCAGGGAGATCCGCGAGACGATCCGTGGGCTCGGCGCCGCGGGCGTGACCGTCCTGCTCAGTTCCCACATCCTGGCCGAGGTGCAGCAGGTGTGTGACTCCGCCACGATCATCGGCAACGGCCGGCAGATCGCATCGGGGCCGGTCAGTGAACTGATCGCCGACACCACCACCGCCACCCAGCACCGGGTGGTCGTCGACGACCCCGTCAGGGCCGAACAACTCCTCCGGGCAGCAGGATTCGCCGTGTCCACCGACGGCGAGGGCCTCCTGGTCGAGGCCGAGGACGCCACCAAGGTCGTCAGGTCGCTCGCGCAGGCCGACCTCTGGGTGCGCGAACTGACCCCCGTACGCCGCGACCTCGAGTCCGTCTTCCTCGAGCTCACCGCGCACGACACCCTGGGAGGTGAGCGCTGATGTGGCCCCTGATCCGCACCGAGTTCACCCGTCTGCGCCTGCGTCGCGCGGTCCTCGTGCTGCTCGCAGCCATGATCCTCGTGCCCGCGGTGCTCTTCGTCGCCGAGGCGTGGAACACCCGTCCCTTCACGGACGCCGAGTACGCCGAGGCCCAGGCCAATTACGAAGAATCCCTGGTGTATGCGCAGGAGGAACTGCCCAACTGTCTCGCCGAACCCCAGGACTGGGGCGTCTCGGAGGATCTGCCGGAGGCTGAACTGACCGCGGCCTGCGAGGAGAACATGGGATACGGCGGGGCGGTCGAGGACTACCTCTACCGCACCCCCATGCAGATCGAGCGCACCAACCAGGACACCGGGGTTGCGGTCATCACCGTGCTGGCACTGCTCGGCGCACTCATCGGCACCACCTTCGTCGGGCACGACTGGGCCAGCGGGTCGATGAGCAACCAACTGCTCTTCGAGAGCCGTCGTCCCCGGATCTGGCTCGCGAAGGCAGTAGCAGTCGTGGTGGGGTCACTCACGATGGCCGTTGTCGCCGTGATGCTCTTCTGGGCAGCGATCTTCGTCCTGGCCCAGCTCCGCGACGTCGAGGCCACGTCAGACGTGTGGCGCGACGTGGTCTGGACCCAGGCCCGTGGTCTGGGGCTCGTCGCCGCTGCCGCGTTGGCGGCGTACGCCCTGACCATGTGGTTCCGCAGCACGGTCGGCTCCCTGGGGCTGATGTTCGGCGTGACCCTCTTCAGCAGTCTGCTGATCGCCGCCGTCTTCGGCGTGGGTGCCGAGAAGTGGATGCTGCCCACGAACGCCATGGCGGTGGTCATGGACGGCTACGAGTACTGGGTCCCGGGCACCGGCACCTGCGATGAGTACGGCAACTGTGACGACACCGCGCTGATCACCGCTGCCCACGGCGCCACGTACCTCGGGGTGATCCTGGTCCTCATCCTGGTGCCCAGCATCGTCTCGTTCCGCCGCAGGGACGTCCCTTGATTGGGTCGGCGCCGAGCGCGGCGTAAAGTCTGCACCGTGACGTCCCAGCCTGCATCACCCCAGTCCGAAGGTCGCAAGCTACTCCGTCTGGAAGTGCGCAACGCGGAGACCCCGATCGAGCGCAAGCCCGAGTGGATCAAGACGCGAGCCAAGATGGGGCCCGAGTACAAGGCCCTCCAGAGTCTCGTGAAGTCCGAGGGACTCCACACGGTCTGCCAGGAGGCGGGCTGTCCCAACATCTACGAGTGCTGGGAGGACCGCGAGGCGACCTTCCTCATCGGTGGTGACCAGTGCACCCGTCGCTGCGACTTCTGCCAGATCGACACCGGGAAGCCCCAGCCGCTCGACCGGGACGAGCCCCGTCGGGTCGCCGAGTCGGTGCAGAAGATGCAGCTGAAGTACGCGACCATCACCGGCGTTGCTCGCGACGACCTCGCCGACGGCGGCGCCTGGCTCTACGCCGAGACGGTGCGGGTGATCCACGAGCTCAACCCCGGCACCGGCGTGGAGAACCTGATCCCCGACTTCAACGGCAAGCCGGAGCTCCTCCAGGAGGTCTTCGAGTCCCGTCCCGAGGTCCTGGCCCACAACGTCGAGACCGTGCCGCGCATCTTCAAGCGGATCCGTCCGGCCTTCCGCTACGACCGCTCCCTCGACGTGATCACCCAGGCCCGCGACTTCGGCCTGGTCACGAAGTCCAACCTGATCCTGGGCATGGGCGAGACCCGTGAGGAGGTCTCGCAGGCGCTGCGTGACCTGCACGAGGCCGGGTGCGAGCTGATCACCATCACCCAGTACCTGCGCCCCTCGGCGCGTCACCACCCCGTGGAGCGGTGGGTCAAGCCGGAGGAGTTCGTGGAGCTCAACACAGAGGCCGAGGAGATCGGTTTCTCCGGGGTCCTGTCCGGCCCGCTCGTACGTTCGTCCTACCGCGCCGGACGCCTGTACCGTCAGGCCATGGATGCGCGTACGTCCAAGCAGGCCGCCTCCGCGGCCACCTTCTGAGTCCGACCCCTTGCCGGGGTCATCTCCCCCGGCCAGTCAGCAAAGGCATCGCATGTCGACCCCCGTCACCGAAGACCTCAGCCGTCGCCAACAGCTGGTCCGCTCGTACCAGATGGCGAAGAAGAGCGACCCGAAGCTCGGTCTGATCCTGCTGGCGTGGTTCGCCCTGGGCGCAGTGGTCGGCTTCTTCGTCGTGTGGCTGATCCCCGGGGGCGGCATCCTCTCCTGGATCTTCGCGGCCATCAGCGCGATCCTGGTCGGCACCCTGGCTGCCCTCCTCATCTTCGGACGCCGGGTCCAACGCGCCGCGTACAAGCAGATGGACGGTCAGGTCGGCGCGGCCGCGGCCGCGCTGGGCATGCTTCGCCGCGGTTGGAAGGTGGACGCCGTGGTGGCCTTCACCAAGCAGCAGGACGTCGTGCACCGGGTGATCGGTCCTCCCGGCATCGTGCTGGTGGGTGAGGGCCGCAGCAAGGCCCGTCTGCGCAGCCTGATGATCAGCGAGCGCCGCAAGCACGAGCGCCTCGTCTCCGACACACCGATCTTCGAGGTCGTCTGCGGCAAGGACGAGGGCGAGGTGCCGTTGGACAAGCTGATCAAGCACGTGACCAAACTGGGCCGCAACGTCAAGCCCGCCGAGATCACCGACATCCTGAACCGTCTCAAGGCGCTGGACGCCAACCGGTCCAACATCCCCATGCCCAAGGGCCCCGTGCCGACCAGCATGAAGGGCATGCGCGGCAACATGCGCGGCCGCTGACCTCTGGGTGCTCTAACCCTTCGGCGCCTGCGGCATCGAGGGCAGCGACGGCATCTCCTGCACCTGGTCGGCCGGCGGAGCCGAGATGTCGACCTCCTTGCCCCAGTTCGAGTAGGTCGCCGTCGTCACTCCCTTGTCCCCGGCGTCGCGCTTGACCCGACGGAGGAAACCGCTCTCGTCGAACCAGATGTCGACGTCGGCAGTGGAGAAGCGTCGGGCGGGGGTGCCGTCGATCGTCTCCACCCCGCGGTAGGTGAACTTCTTCTTCCCGAGGCCGCGTTCGAGCTCGCGCGACGGGTCGAGCTCCGGGAGCCCCAGCCCGGTGCCTGCGCCCTCGGAGACGTCCAGCTTCAGGTACTTGCCTCCGCCCATCCCGGGCGTCGACATGTAGATGGCGCCGTCGACGAGACGTACGTCCCCCTTGCTGCCGTTCGCCTCGATCGTGAGTTGGAGCGACAGCGGTGTGGTCGTGTGGTCGACCGAGCCTGAGCCGCTGACCCCACCCTGGGCGCTGGAGTCGAGGTCGATGTCAGCCGTCGTGGCGTTGTCGAGGGCCCACTTCGTGAGGGCCGCGAACTTCTTGCCGTCGACGGTCGCCCCCGCCTCCACGTCGAGCGTGGTGAGCGGCGACTGCGTGCCGGAGCTGTTCCCAGACTTCTTGCTGCCCTGCGGAGCGTCCTTCGCGTCGGCCTCGGCCTCGTTGTCACCGGCCCCGTCAGGAGACTCCGACGAGTCATCGGTCGGGGTGCTTTCGCTGACAGAGCTCTGCGAGTCCTCCGAGTTGGAGTCATCGGCGCAGGACGTCAGGCCCAGGAGCAGGGGCAGCGCCAGTGCTGCGCCGGCACGACGTAGGGCAAGGGGTCGAGACATCGGAGGGCCTTTCGGGTCGAGACGGTGTGCGTCGTCGACCCTAGCGCGCTGCCCCTTGCAGGTCGCGGAGACGAACCACAGCGGAGCCGACCGCCATGTCGTGCAGACCGCGACCGTCGGGGCGGAAGACCAACGGCGGGATGACCAGGGCGATCAGGACCTGGCGTACGAGGGCACGGATCAGGTCGACGGGGCGCGGGACGCCGTCGTAACGGACGACGCGCAACCTGGTCACCAACTGGCCGAACGAACCACCGGCGAGCGCGAGCAGGATCGCGGACTGCAGGACGAAGACCCCGAGCGTGTAGAGCCCGGAGGCGGGGTCCTCGATCCAACCGTCGAGACCGATGAACGCCATCACCACCAAGATGCTGCCGACCCAGTCAATGGCGAGGGCGAGGATGCGGTGTCCCCAGGAAGCAGTCTCGATCACGTCGTCAGGTTAGTCGCACCACAGCGACACCCACTGGGCGGGCGATGGGGACGGGCCTGAAACAATCGGGATACGGTCTCAGCATCTGCCCTGCAAGTACACGTCATTCGGTGCAGCGTCGCACCGGCCACTCCCCGGAACGTCAGGTCGCCCCAGACACGCGGCCAAGGAGGACGAATGTTCGCAAACAGCGATGATCTGCTGAAGTACATCAAGGACGAAGCCGTCGAGATGGTCGACGTACGCTTCTGCGACCTGCCCGGCATCATGCAGCACTTCACGGTGCCTGCCTCGTCGTTCGACGAGTCCGTCTTCAAGGAGGGGCTCGGTTTCGACGGTTCGTCGATCCGCGGCTTCCAGGCCATCAACGAGTCGGACATGAACCTGTTCCCCGACCCGTCGACCGCCTACCTCGACCCGTTCCGTACGGCGAAGACGCTGGTCGTGAACTTCTTCATCCATGACCCGATCACCGGCGAGGCCTACTCCCGCGACCCTCGCAACATCGCTCGCAAGGCGCTGGCGTACCTCGACTCGACAGGCATCGCGGACACCGCCTACTTCGCCCCGGAGGCGGAGTTCTACATCTTCGACTCGGTCCGCTACTCGACCGGTGTCAACGAGTCGTACTACCACATCGATTCCGTCGAGGGCTGGTGGAACTCCGGCAAGGAGGGCGACGACAACCTCGGGTACAAGACCCGACTCAAGGGCGGGTACTTCCCGGTCGCGCCGTACGACCACTACACCGACCTGCGCGACGCGATGGTCAAGAACCTCGAGGCCTCCGGACTGCTCGTGGAGCGCGCCCACCACGAGGTCGGGACCGCCGGTCAGGCGGAGATCAACTACCGCTTCGACACGCTGCTCAAGGCCGCTGACGACGTCATGAAGTTCAAGTACATCGTCAAGAACACCGCCTGGGAAGCCAAGAAGTCGGTCACCTTCATGCCGAAGCCGATCTTCGGCGACAACGGCTCCGGCATGCACGTGCACTCGTCACTGTGGACCAACGGCCAGCCGCTCTTCTACGACGAGACCGGCTACGGCGGCCTCTCCGAGATGGCGCGGCACTACATCGGCGGCATCCTGAAGCACGCGCCGTCGCTGCTGGCCTTCACCAACCCGACGGTGAACTCGTACCACCGCCTGGTGAAGGGCTTCGAGGCCCCGATCTCGCTGGTCTACTCCTCGCGCAACCGCTCGGCGTCGATCCGGATCCCGCTGACCGGCACCAACCCGAAGGCCAAGCGCGTCGAGGCGCGCTTCCCCGACCCGTCGGCCAACCCGTACCTGGCTTTCTCGGCCCTGATGCTGGCCGGTGTCGACGGCATCAAGCACAAGATCGAGCCGCCGGACCCGATCGACAAGGACATCTACGAGCTGCCGCCGGACGAGATGGCCGAGATCGCGCAGGTCCCGACCTCGCTGGAGGCCGTGCTCGGTGCTCTCGAGGACGATCACGACTACCTCACGGTGGGCAACGTCTTCACCCCCGACCTCATCGAGACCTGGGTGGACTACAAGCGCACCCACGAGATCGAGCCGGTGCAGCAGCGCCCGCACCCGCACGAGTTCGAGCTCTACTACGACATCTGATCCACGCCTGAACCCCGAAGGTGCCCCGAACCTGCAACCGCAGGACCAGGGGCCCTTTCGTCTGCTCCAGAGCTTGACCACGGAGTGCATGGAGATCCCGAAGCCCCCGGACCGGTGGCTCAGTGCTTGTGCGGTGTCTGGGTGTCACCCAGTGACACCCAGACACCGCACAGTCCGCACAATCCGACGCAGTCCGGGCTCGAGCCTGACTTGCGTCGGTTCGATCGAGTGAGGGGTCCCGACGGATGCTGCCGTGTTCACTGCTTTGCCTGACCAGCCCCGGTCAGGACGATAGGCTCAGCGGGTGTCATCTGAGACTGAGCTGGTGGCCCAGCCGAAGCGGGTCGCCGTCGTCGATGACCACGAGCTCGTGGCCATGGCGGTGCAGGCCATCGTCGATGACACACCCGGACTCGTGTTCGCGCGCCACGAGACGTCGATGAAGTCCCTCATCCGACCGGGCCAGGACGCAGACCTCGTCGTTCTCGACCTCAGCCTCCCTGACGAGAGCACGCCGGACGAGAACGTGCAGGCGGCAGTCGCGTGGGGTGCGTCGGTGTTGTTCCTGACCGCGGCCGAGAACCCCTTTCTGGTGCGGGCGGCCTCCCAGACCGCGGCGCTCGGGATCATGCGCAAGTCTGCTCCCCGTGAGGTGCTGAGCGCGGCGCTGCTCGCGGCGGCGCAGGGCGAGTGCGTCCCGACCACAGAGTGGGCATCTGCGCTCGACACTGATCCGATCCTCCGTTCGGCGCCGCTGTCGGCGCGTGAACGTGAGGTGTTGAGCCTGTACGCCCTTGGGCTGGGGGCGAGAGAAGTCGGCGAGATGCTGTTCGTGAGTGAGAACACCGTCAACGACCACCTGCGGCGCATCCGGAGCGTCTACCACCAGCTCGGCCGACCTGCAGCGACAAAGGTCGAGCTGTATCGGCGCAGCCTCGAAGACGGGTTCCTGCCGACGCCGCGCCATGGCTGACTCCGGACGGTCACAGGGGCACCCCGCTGAGCTGGCCACCCTGCGCATCCTGCTGCTCGGCGTGGCGGTCGCGGTCATCTTCTCCGCCGTCGTGACATCCGCGGTCGCGGACCCCCGTGGCCGGGTGGAGCTACCGGGTTGGCTCGTTGCGCTCACGACCTCAGCCTTTGCCGTGCTCCTGGTCGTCGGTGTGGCGGCGCCCTGGCTGGGTGCGCGGGCCCTGCGACGCGGAGCAGCGACCGGCGTCGCACTGTTCTTCGCGGCGCTCGTGCTGTTCGCCCCGGTGAGCGGAGCCCTCACCGGAACCGGATCGGGCGGGACACTGCCGTGGGCGCTGACCACCTTCGGGGGGTTTGCCGTGGCCGCTGTTGTAGCGGGCGGCGCACGGCTCGGGTGGACATCAACTGTGGTGTGGGTGTGTCTCGTGGTGCTGTACCGCTTGCTCCTGGGCGGCTACTCGATGATCGGACTCGCCAACGACGCCCAGGCGCTGATGACGGCTGCGGCCCTGTGTGTGATCGCCGCCCATGCCTTGCGGACGAGTCGCGAGCTCGACGCTGCCGCCGGGCGGGCCGAGCAGTTCGCGGCCGAGCAGGGCGCCGCCCGGGGCCGGTTGGCCGCACGCGCCAGAGTCGCCGCTTTCGTCCACGACGAGGTGCTGGCCGCCCTTCGTGGCGCAGCCGAGTACACGCCGGACACCGCGACAGCGGTGCAATCGCAGGCTCGGCGGGCCGCTGCGATGATTGATGCGGACCGCGATGTCAGTGACTGGATCGAGCAACTGCGCGCAATGGCTGCGGACGCCGGCGCTGACCTACAGATCAACTGCGTCCCGCAGGCACTGGTCCCTCGCCGTGACGTGGCAGAGGCGATGCTCATCGCGACCCGCCAGGCCTTGGACAACAGCGTCCGCCACGCCGGGCCGTGCAGGCGCAGCGTCCGGCTCGAGGTCGGCGGCAGCGATCTCCTGCTGCGGATCGCTGACGACGGGATCGGATTCTCTGCGGAGTCAATCCGGCCAGGGCGGATGGGTGTCACCGCCAGCATCGTGGGTGCGATGCGGGATGTCGCGGGCGGTACCGGCCGCGTGACGTCCGAGCCGAAGCACGGTACGACGGTCGAGCTGCGCTGGGCTGAGGCGAGCGACGGCGAGGATGATGACGTGGCAGGTACACCGGGGCCGACTCTGGACGGTGACCGGGTGGGTGCGTTCGTTGCCACCGTCCTGTTCGTTGCGACCCAGACCCTCGTCGCTGTGGCGGCGTCCGTGACCGTCACCGACAGCTGGTGGATGCCACTGCTCATCCTCGCCGGAATCCTGGTCTCTGCCGCACTCACGCTTCCCTCACTGCCCGCGCCGACGATCCGCAACGTGGCGACGGTCGTGCTGGCCTGCGTCACGGTGTTGCTGGGGTTGCTCGCAACACCGGCCCCGCTGACCTACGGAAGCGCGTGGTTCCTACCCGCCGCGGGATTCGTGCTCGTGGCCGTGGCACTGAACGCGCGCCCGGTGCTCGCCATCTGCGGTCTGGTGGTGATGCTCGCAATGCTCCTGACTCACGCCGCGCTGCGCGACGGTGAGGCTGTCCAGCTCGTGAGCGTCGGTGTGCGCACAGCGACGACAGTCGGCCTGGGAACGCTGTTGTCCGTCGCCATCGTTCGGTTGCGGCGTTCCACGCGGGCGCTCGCGCGTCGGGCGGTGACGGCCACCGAGCAGCGGGAGTGGGATGCCGCGGCCCGACACGAGCTCGAGGATCACGCCGCCGCCATGGACGACCTGGCCGGGCCGTTCCTCTCGCGAGTCGCGGCGGGACATGCTCTCGACGCGGCGGGTCGAGCCCGCGCGCGTGGCATCGAGGGGCGGTTGCGAGACGGGTATCGTGCGGGTCGGCTGCTGGACCCTGCGTTGATCGACGCGGCGATGCGGGCGCGCACCCGCGGCGTCGACGTGGTCCTCCTGGACGACGCAGGTGACGGCCGCGTCGAGCCGGCGACCGCCACGGCGGTCGCCGCATGGATGCGAGTCCTGCTCGACGAGGCGGACAACCGCTTCGTAGGTCGCTTGCTCCCCCCGGATCGACCGTGGGCCGCGCAGGTCCTCGTGGACGATCGCGCACAGACCTACCACGGTTGAGAGCAAGGGACGGCTCCCACAACCACCGATGTCGGTGGCTGGAAGCCGCATGCTCGATGACACGCGTTCCTAGGGTGAGCGCACCGCCACTGAACGGCGTGTCCCCCCTCCCCTAAGGATTGTCATGAACAAGGTCATCAAAGGAACAGTCGCCGCCGCCGCGGCCGTCGCACTCTTCGGAAGCGGTGCTGGTTCGCTCGCCTACTGGCAGGACTCCGAGAGCACGGACGCGATGACTCTCCAGATGGGTCATCTCCTGCTCGACAGCGGTGCGAAGACGTACTCGTTGAACGGCGAGGCAATGACCTACGACACGCTGATCGGCTACAGCAATCGTCTGGTCCCCGGCGATGTCGTCACGTACCAGCACAACTTCGGGATCGATGTGGCCCTGGGGGCGGACGCGGTGCTGCGCGTTGCCGCGCTGGATTTCGGGAACACCTCTTCGTCAGTCATGGACGCGATCGACGCCGAACTGACAGTGAGCACGGTCGAGGAATGGTCCGACGGCCTCAGCTATGCACCGACGAACGAAGCGCGTGCCTTCAACGTCACGGGTCGCGGCATGGTCGAGGTCAAGATCTCGATCTCGGTGCCGGCGGACCTCGAGGACCCGGAGTCGATGGTGAACGGGATCTTCCTTGAGCCCGTTCCGGTCACCCTGACCCAGGTCGCTGAGCCTCTGCCCCCCGCCGAAGGCTGATGCTCGTCGGACGGGCCCGGTCCTCGTGGACGACCCGATCGGCGTGGCGGTACCTCGGTCGCGGAGTGACGTGGGGACTCTTCGGCCTGGCGGCCCTGGCTGTCATCGCGGTGATCGTGGTCCCCGCTGTCACGGGCGCGCAGCGCTACACAATCCTGGGTGCCTCGATGGAGCCGACCATTCCAGTGGGGTCGCTGGTGGTCGTGCGGCCCCGGAGCATCGATGACGTGCCCGTCGGCAGCGTGGTCACCTTTCAGCTGGAGTCCGGCAAGCCGACCGTCGCGACCCACCGGGTGGTCGGCACAGGGGTCGAGGACGGCGCCCGATTGCTGGTCACGAAGGGCGACGCGAACGCCACCGCCGACCTCGAGCCCGTACGTGAGGAGCAACTGCGCGGCGTCGTGACGTATTCGATCCCCCTGCTGGGGTGGATGAACGTCATGATCTCCGGCGAGATGAGGATGCGATTCGTCCCCGTCGCGGGTGGCGCACTGCTGCTCTACGCCGCGTGGATGTTCGTCAGCGCGTGGCGCGATCGTGCGCGCCGGCTGCCGGCAGAGCCTGCCGAGTCGAGCGCGCAGCCACAAGACTCGGCCGTGGCCTCGTGACGACAACCCCGGGGACAGAAGTCCTTGGACGTAGGCAGGCCCCCCCCAACTCACAGGTTCCACGGAGCGGAACATCGTTGTAATCTGCGACTGTGACTCAGTCCACTCCGTCGTTCAGCAAGTCCTACGTCGATGTCCCCGAGGGGCAGCTCCACTGCCGAGTCGCGACGCCGGAAGTTGCTTCTGTCCGTCCGCTCGTGTGCCTGCACATGAGCCCCAACTCCGGGCGCATCTACCGACGGTTCCAGGACGAGATGGGGACCGACCGGATCGTCGCGGCCCCCGACACCCCCGGTTTCGGGGAGAGCTACGTGCCTTCCACGCGGCCCAGCATCGACGACTATGCCGAGGCAATCACTGAGCTCTCGGACGCCCTGGGGTGGGACGAGATCGACGTGCTCGGCTACCACACCGGTTCGATGACCGCGCTGGCCGTCGCGGAACGCCGACCGGACCTCGTCAAGCACGCCGTGCTGATCTCCGCGCCGATCTTCAGCGACGACGAGCGCGCAGCGATGCGCGAGCACTACCTGCGACCCGCAGTCGAGGACGACGGCAGCCACATCCAGCGCATGTGGGACGGGCATCGCAAATGGTCGGAGGCCGCCTGGACGGCCGACCACCTGGCCGAACAGTTCGCCGACGTCCTGCGCAACCCACGGACCTCGTGGTGGGGCCACGCCGCCGCGTTCGACCATGACTACGCGAGCGCGGTGGCCCGAAGCGCCGTCCCCACGCTGGTCCTGAACGGCGATGACGACCTGCACGACCACACGCTGAAGGCCCTCGACCTACGCCCTGACCTGGCCTACCGGCACCTACCCGGCTGGAGCCACGGAATGCTCGACCTGCACGCCGCGGAGCTCGCGAGGTTGGTCCGGGATTTCGTCGACTGACCTGCCGGACTGCGTCACCCGGCGACGAACGAGAAGCGGACCTCTCGATCGGCATTGTCGATGTTGAGGTCGACCAGGCAGATGCTCTGCCAGGTCCCCAGCATCAACCGCCCGCCGAGCACCGGGACCGTCGCGTACGGCGGAACCAGGGCCGGCATCACGTGCGAGCGACCGTGGCCGTGCGAACCGTGCCGGTGGCGCCAACGGTCGTCGACCGGCAGCAGGTCGGCCAGGGCCGCCAGCAGGTCGTCGTCCGAACCAGCACCGGTCTCGAGGATCGCGATCCCGGCAGTGGCATGCGGTACGAAGACGTGCAGCAACCCGTCCCCGCGCTCAGCAACCCAGTCGGAAACGTCGTCGGTGATGTCGAGGACGCGCTCGACGTCCCCGGTCCGGTAGCGGTGCACCTGTGATTCCACCAGCCCATGGTGGCTTGCCCGAACCAGCCCGTGAAGGCTCGCATGATTCCCCCGACGTCGGGGTATGGAGCCTCGATGACGGAACAACGGTTGGTCGCGGACCTGGTGGTCGAACGTCTGCTGGCCTGGGGCGTGCACCGCGTCTTCGGCTACTCCGGAGACGGCATCAATCCGGTGATGGGTGCGTTGCGACGAGCGGGCGGCGACCCGGCGTTCGTCCAGGCACGTCACGAGGAGAACGCCGCGCTGATGGCCGTTGGCCACGCCAAGTACACCGGCGGGATCGGCGTCGTGACCAGCACCCAGGGTCCCGGGGCCGTGCACCTCCTCAACGGGCTGTACGACGCGAAGCTGGACCACCAGCCGGTGGTGGCCATCGTCGGCCAGCAGCCGACCACGGCGCTCGGCTCGGAGTACCAGCAGGAGATCGACCTCCCGTCACTCTTCAAGGACGTCGCTGCCCAGTACGTCCAGACGGTGCTGGCTCCTGAGCAGGCTGCCATGGTCATCGACCGTGCCTTCCGTACGGCCCTCGCCACCCGTTCGCCGTGCGTCGTCGTCCTGCCCCATGACGTACAGGTCGAACCCGCACCCGAGGAGCCGCCACACGAGCACGGCGTCGTGCCCACCGCACCACAGTGGCGCAAGCCCCGTGTGATCCCCGCAGACGACGACCTCGCAGAGGCCGCAGCCGTCCTGAACGCAGGCCAGCGTGTCGCGCTCCTGGTCGGCCAAGGGGCCAGGGACGCCGGCGCACAGGTGCGAGCAGTGGCGGAGCGACTGGGGGCCGGCGTCACCACGAGCCTTCTCGGCAAGCCGTGGTGGGACGAGACGCTCCCCACCAGCTGCGGGGTCATGGGCCATCTGGGCACCACGGCGTCGGGATGGTTGATGGACCACTGCGACACGCTGCTGATGGTCGGCACGAACGACCCGTGGACCGAGTTCTACCCCGCGCCGGGTCAGGCGCGGGGCGTACAGGTCGACATCGACGGACGTCACCTCGCCAATCGCTACCCGGTCGAGGTCGGGCTCGTCGGAGACGCCGCCGAGACCCTGGAACGGCTCCTCCCCCTGCTCGAGGACCGCTCGGAGTCGACGTGGCGATCCCAGGTGGTTGAGCAGGTCGAGCGCTGGCACCGCATCGCCGAGGAGCGCGCCTCGGCGCAGGCCCACCCGCTCACCCCGGAGTACGTCGTCCGGGCGCTGACACCGCGTCTGCCCGCCGACGCGCAGGTCAGCGTCGACGTGGGGTCCGTCGTCTACTGGTACGCCCGTCACCTCACGCTGCCGGTCGGCGTCCAGGCCCACCTCTCCTCGACGTTGGCTTCGATGGGCTCGGGTCTGCCGTACGGGCTCGCAGCGAAGTTGGAGGCCCCGGAGCGACCAGTGGTGGCGCTCGTCGGCGACGGGGGCATGCAGATGAACGGCATCGCCGAACTCATCACCGTCGCCTCGCGTTGGCAGGACTGGACCGACCCGCGGTTCGTCGTGCTCGTGCTGAACAACCAGGACCTGGCGGAGGTGACCTGGGAGCAACGCGAGACCGAGGGCGACCCGCGCTACGACGTCAGCCAGTCGCTGCCCGACTTCCCGTACGCGGCGTACGCGGAACTGCTCGGCCTCACCGGCATCCGCGTCGAGCACGGTCACGAGGTCGATGCGGCGTGGCAGCGCGCGCTGAGCGCGGACCGGCCGGTCGTGCTGGAGGCGATCGTCGATCCGGACGTGCCGCTGCTGCCGCCCTTCCCTGCTGGCGAGCAGAAGCTGGACAACTTCCGTCGTGCCCTGGCGCAGGAGGAGAACGGTGATCGCGCTCGCAGGTTGCTGGACGACCAGGCCGCCCAGGAGCAGGAGTGAACCAGCCCCTGGGTGGCACCGCTCGTGACGGTCGCAACCGGAAGGCCGAGCGGATCAGCGGTAGTACCCCACGGTGAACCGGTTGTCCGCAGGATTCCCGGCAGCGTCGAAGCACCTGACCCAGACGCTCTCGGCGCCCCACGACTGCACCTTGCACGTGTCGGACGAGGAGCCGTACGCGGTGACGTGGACAGAACCCGATCCGAGGTCCACCCCGGTGAACCGCACCGCGTAGTAGCCCACTCCGTTTCGGGTCACCGTGGTGTCCTCCCCGCTGCTGTTGTAGACGTATCCGTTGTTCAGCACCGAGCTGACGCCCAGGGGGCCTGCGGGGATGTTGTTCCACGCGTAGGCACGAGCCACCCCCAGGGGGCTCGACGCCAGGTCGTCGGCAGCGACTGCGCCGTCGGCGATCGCGTCTCCAGTGACCGAGCCGGACGCCAGCAGACTGGCGACGATCGAGCTCGGCGCCAGGTCGTTGCGGGTGAGGGAGCCGTTCTTGACGTCCTTTCCTTGCAGAGTGCCGTTCTTCACGTGCCTGCTGAGCACAGAGTTGTTGCGCAGCTTGGACGTGGTGACCGACTTGCGGCCCAGATCAACGTTCTTGACCTGACCGTTCTTGATCTGTGGAGAACCGACGGTGTTGTTGGCGAGGGCAGCGTTGGCTGCCACACCGCCCCCACCGACAGCTATGACGAGCGCCACCGTGCTGACGACGTTGGCGTAGGTGAATCGACTGCCCAACTTTTCAAGGGAATCTCGCATCTCGTGTCCCGGTGTGAGGAGGGATGAAACCTGAATTCCAGAAGACGCCCGTATGGCCCCGGGGCGGAAGTTCCAAATGCGGTAAATGTGACGGCGACCACAACTCGCCGGTCGGGCGCCCACTGACTCGACCGCGCCCTCCTGTCGAGACGTGCAGGGGCCTGCTCCCCTCCCGGTTAGGGTGAGCACTCCTGTCAGCCGAAAGCGGAGGCGTCATCCATGGGACTCATCAAGGCAGCGATCGGTGCACTCGGTGGCACCCTGGCCGACCAGTGGAAGGACTTCTACACAGTCCCTGACGGTCTCGCACCCACCGCCGCGCTCTTCGCCGCGGTTCCCCGAGGCAGCAACTCCGGTCGCGGATCGAACAGCAAGGCGTCGGACGGCGTCATCACCAACGGCAGCAAGATCGTGGTGCCGGAGGGCTATGGCCTGGTCCTGATGCAGGACGGAGCCATCACCGGATTCGCCGCGGAGGCGGGCGGCTACGAGTGGAACTCCGAGGCGCAGGACTCGCAGTCGATCTTCGCGGGCAACGGCCTCGTGAGCCCCTTGATCACCACCTCGTGGGAGCGCTTCAAGTTCGGTGGACGCCCCAGCAGCCAGCAGCGGGCCTACTTCGTCACGCTCAAGGAGCTGCCCAACAACCGTTTCGGGACCCAGTCGGAGATCTACTGGGACGACGCCTACATGAACGCCCAGGTCGGCGCGATCACCCGGGGCACGTACACACTCAGCATCGTTGACCCGATCCTCTTCATCAAGGCCTTCGTGCCCGCTGCATACCTCGAGCCCGGCAAGGTCTTCGACTTCACCGATGTCGAGAACGACGCCGCCTCGCAGCTCTTCAACGAGGTCGTCGGCTCTCTGGCGCCCGCGTTCTCGATGTACACGAACGACCCGTCGAAGGGCAACCGGATCACCAAGATCCAGCAGGACTCGGTGGGCTTCGCCCAGAGCCTGTCGGCCGCCGTAGAGGACAACTACAAGTGGAGCACCGGCCGCGGGCTCGAGATCATCTCGGTCGCCATCATCTCGATCGAGTATGACGAGTCCACCCGTGAACTGCTCCGCAACGTGCAGCGTGCCGACGCGCTCTCGGGGGCACGTGGCAACTCCAACCTGCAGGCCTCGGTCGCGGCAGGCTTCGAGTCGGCGGGCGAGAACGCCGGCCCCGGCGGCCTGATCGGCATGGGGATGGCCGCCGGTGGCGCCGGGATCGGCGGGCTCCAGCAGCCCGTGCCCGGCGTCGGCGCACAGTCGACCCCGGCCCAGGCCGCCCCGGCTCAGCCGGCTGCTCCTGCTGCGGCCGCGCCGGCACCCGCGGCCGACGACGCCATGGCGACGTTGACGAAGGCCAAGCAGATGCTCGACGCCGGGTTGATCACCCAGGAGGACTACGACGCGGCCAAGGCCAAGGCTCTGGGCCTGTAACCCGGAGACCGGCCATGACTGAGAACTCCACCGGGGCGCCGCACGCGGTCCCGAGCGACTCCCCCGACCTGAACCTCGCCGGTCCGACCCCAGCGACGGATCCGGTGATCAACACCGCCAACGAACGGTTGGAGGACGGCGTCAACCGCTGCCCGAAGTGCGGATCCACCGAGATCCAGCTCCGGGTGTCGACCTCGAAGTTGATCTGCCTGTTCTGTCGCCACGAGTGGGCAGAAGCCGTGATCGAGCCGCTCGTGACCGGTGAGGGGTCGATCCGCGACCTCACCGGCACGACGGTGACGTCGGGCGCGTCAGACATCCAGGCCGATGCCGAGATGTTGACCATGAAGTGCTCCGGCTGCGGCGCGGAAGTGGTGGTCAACACCGCGGAGGCCACGTCGTCGCGCTGTCACTGGTGCCGTCACGTGCTCACCGTCAACGAACAGGTGCCCAACGGCGCCGTCCCCGACGCGGTCCTGCCGTTCAGCATCACCAGGGACCAGGCGATCGAGCAGATCACGGCCTTCGCCGGCAAGCGGAAGTTGTTCGCGCACCGACGCTTCGTCCGGGAGTTCACCCCTGGCAACGTCGTCGGTGTCTACCTCCCGTACATGATCGTCGACAGCAACGCGAGCGGTGACGTCCAGGGGGTCGGCGAGGTCCAGACCCGGCGCTACACCCGCGGCAGCGGCGACAACAAGGAGACCGTGTACGACGCGGACATCTACCGCGTGGACCGCCACGTCGACTTCACGGTCGACGACCTGACCCTGGAGTCGTCCACCGAGCGCGCCAACATGAACGCCTTCGTCAACACCAACAACGTGATCAACACGATCCTGCCGTTCGACACCAAGAACGCAGTGCAGTGGAACGCCAACTACCTCGTCGGATACACCTCAGAACGACGCGACACCGACGTGTCTGCCCTGGTGCCGGCGCTGGAGCACCAACTGCTCTCCATCACCCGCTCCGAGGTGCGCGACTCGGTCAAGCGTTATGACCGCGGGGTGCGGTGGGAGACCGAACGCCTCACGGTGCACGGGACCCGGTGGGTGTCGATGTATCTGCCGGTATGGCTCTACTCCTACTACCACGAGGAGGGGGGCCGGGCGATGGTCCACTACATCGCAGTCAACGGGCGCACCGGCGAGACCATGGGCAGCGTCCCTGTCTCGCACTGGCGGCTGATGGTCGCTGCCCTGACCACGGGCACGGTCCTGGAGACCATCGCCATCGCGATCCTGGTGGCATCGTGACCACCCTCGTGATGCTCACGTACGCGGTCCTTCCGATGGCGACGGATGCGGACGGTTCGCTGGCCCTGCTGCTCCTCGGGCCGGCCGGTGCGGCGGGTGTCTACTGGGCGATCTACCGCTACTACCGCAACACCGACAAGTCCCACGCCTTCGAGAAGGAGACTCACATCGAGTCCCAACCTGTCACCGGGTCGGAGCACAAGGTGGACAGCGTCCGGGGCACGAAGCGTACGGAGATCAGCGGCAACAACGTCTCCGACCACCGGTCTCGGGTCAAGCGCCTAAACTGAACCCATGGCCGTCGATCCAGGACCCGGGGACAAGACCTTCGGTCGTCGACTGGAGCGATGGACCCGCGACGCCGCCGAGTTGCGGTCGAGGATCGCTTCGGCGGGTGGCCTCGTCCGTACGCCGGAGGAGACGGCCCTGCGCCGCTACCAGCGATCCACGACCTCCGAGGTCGCACTCCCCCATCCGTCGGTGTCCCCACGTCGCTACGCCGCCTTGAACCAGCGCCACCGCGAGCTCAGCACGCAACTCGGCCTGGCGGTGTTGCTGGCTCCGGTCCTGCTCATCGTCGGGGTGGCCGTCGGCCCGCTCGCGGCGCAGTTCGCGATCTGGGCGTTGCTGCTGCCTGTCGTCGCCCTGGCGGCCCATCGTGGTCGAGCCCTTCGACAACTGGACGCCGAGCGTCACCTGGCCCTGCGGGGTGGTCTCGCGGACGCCTGGAGGGACTGGCTTGCCGCACGCGACAAGGTCGAGGCTCTCGACGGGGCCTCCCAGGCCCGGGCAGCCATCGCTGCCAACGACCTCAGGATGCAAGCCCTGGTGGTTGCGCTGGGTCGGGCCGACGGCGTGCCCGGCCACCAGGACACCAAGGAGCACGCAGCTTCGCGGGAGTGGGTCTTCCGGAGCGCGGCCAAGGCGTCGGCGCTCGCCGAGGCCGAGCGTGAGCTGGAGGCCGCCACGCAACGACAGGTCGATGCCGGCGAGTTGCAGTTCGCCCCTGACGGCGACCTCGACGAGCTCGACCAAGCACTCGAGGCCGCCCGTCAGCTCAGGCGTGAGATGGACCCCCCGACAGCTCCGAGTCGCCTCGAAGGCCCTTGAGATCACCCACCGGAGCACGCCCGAAGCGACGGTGAAGCCTCAGGGCCCGCAACGCAGACACGATCGCGACCAGATCGACAGCCTCCTGCAGCAGGGCGCCAGCCACCGCCGGGAGGTGACCGAAGGCCGCCACCAGCATCAGACCGATCGAGATGACGATGCCCATCCAGATCGACTGCAGCGCAATGGCCACCGTGCGCTGCGACACCTCCACCACGTCGGCAACCCGCGAGAGGTCGTCGGAGGTGACGACTGCCGAGGCGGACTCACTGGCGGCGGTCGCGCCCCTGCCCGCCATCGCGATCCCGACGTCAGCTGCCGCCAGTACGGGTGCGTCGTTGATCCCGTCCCCCACCATCAACACCGGCCGGGGCTCCAGGGCCCTGACGATCTCGACCTTCTGCTGCGGGGTGGTCTCCGCGTGCACCGTAGCGATCCCGACCTCGGCCGCCACCGAATCCGCGGTCGAGGCGACGTCTCCGGTGACGAGCACGAACCCGCTCACCCCGAACGCACGCAACCGCTCCACGGTCTGCGCCGCATGCCTGCGCACCGGGTCCGACAGCACGATCACACCGGCGAGCGCGTCGTCGACGGATACGTAGACGGCCGTCTCACCCCCGTCGAGGACGTCCCGGTCGAACGGGCCCACTGCCTCCTCGATGAAGGCAGGCTTGCCCACTCGCACCTGTGACCCGTCGACGAGGGTGACCCGCACGCCGTTGGTGGCGACCTCTGCAGCCGTACGGACCTGAGGCAGCTCGAGATGCTCGCCGCGGGCCGCCTCGATCACGGGTTGGGCGTAGACGTGCACCGAGTGTTGCTCGGCTGCGGCCGCCAGCCTCAGGACCTCCCGCGGGGACTCCGCGCCCGGCACGATCCGGGCCACGTCGGGCCGACCGGCCGTGAGCGTGCCTGTCTTGTCGAAAGCCACTGAACGGATCCCAGCAAGCTTCTCGAGGGCGCCGCCCTCCTTGATGATGACGTTGAGCTTCGCCGCCGAACTCATGCCGCCCATGAAGGCCACCGGCGCTGCGATGAGCAGCGGGCACGGCGTGGCGACGACGAGGACCTCGGCGAAACGCACCGGGTCACCACTGAGATACCAGGCCAGAGCAGCGATCAGCAGCGCGATGCCCGTGAACGGCAGCGCATAGCGGTCCGCGAGGCGCACCATCGGCGCTCTGGACGCGACGGCACTCTCGACGAGCTGCACGATGGTGGCGTACTGGGAGTCCTTGGCGGTCCTCGTGGACCGCATCGTGAAGGTCTCGGTGCCGTTGATCGTGCCGGACAACACGGTGTCACCGGCTGCGAAGGTCGAGGGCAGCGGTTCGCCGGTCACCGAGGACTCGTCGATGACCGCCCGCTCCGAGACGACGACGCCGTCGACCGGCAGGATCTCCGACGATCGGACGAGCAGTTCGTCCCCGACGGCCACCTCGTCGACGCTGATCTGTACGACGTCCCCGGTCCGCGGATCGATCCGCTGGGCGTACGCGGGAGCTCGGTTGAGCAGCGTGTCGAGCTCCCGGGTCGCGCGACGCGCGGCCCACGCCTCCAGTGCTTCCCCGCCCGTCAGCATGAGCGCAATGATGAGGCCGGCCACGTACTCCTCGACGGCCAACGTCGCGCCCATGGCGATCAGCGCCAGGACGTCCAGGCCCCAGCGGCCCTCCATGAGGTCGCGCACCATGCCCATCGCGGTGGCGACCATGACGACACCCAGCACTACGAAGGCAGTCACCGCCAGGGCCGAGGCTGGCCCGAATGCCCACAGCCCCACTCCCAGCCCCAGCCCGAGGGCGGCGAACAGGGTCAACAACTGTTGGCGGAGGAAGACGACCGATTGGCGCACGCGTGGACCCCTTCGTGTCGCTGCGGAATGCCCCTGGGCATGCACGGGGTCATGCACCGGGACCATTGCCGCCTGTCGACCTCCATGATGTCAGGTCTGTGGATCTCGGCCGGACCAGATCGACCGACGACATCGCCCCGCCGGCCATGAGGGCTGGCGGGGCGATGTGCGGATCGCTACCTCATCACTTGATGAAGAGCATCTCCCGGTACTTCGGCAACGGCCAGACTGCGTCGTCCACCTCGGCCTCGAGGGTGTCGGCGTAGACGCGGGCCTTCTCCATGAGCGGGCGGATGGCCTTGGCGCAGTGGTGCATGTGCGCCTCGGTGTCCGCGAAGTCGTGCTTCTCCGCCTCGACGGCCAACTGGCTGACCGTCTCCATGAGCTTGTTCGCGTTGTCGGCGATCACCTTGACCTGGCCGGTGTCGAACGACGCGTCCAGCTCCTGCGCGGCGGTGATCGTCCGGGCCAGCTCCGAGGCGTACTTCAGGGTGGCGGGGTAGATGACCGTCTTGGCCAGCTCCATGACGAGCTTGGCCTCGACCGCGATGGAGTTGATGTACTGCTCGGCGTAGACCTCGTAGCGCGCGTTGAGCTCGACGGCCGACAGGACCCCGGTCGACTCGAACAGCTCCACGACCTCCGGCTCGGTGAAGACCGGCAAAGCGTCAGCACTGGTCGGCAGGTTGCGCAGGCCACGCTCGGAGACGGCGGCCTCGTGCCAGTCGGACGAGTAGCCGTCGCCACCGAAGATGGCGTTGCCGTGCTGCTCCAGCAGCTCCTTCAGCACGACCGCCACGGCCTCGGCGTGGGTCTTGCCCCCCTCGAGCTGGACCTCGAGGCGGTCGGCGATCCAGTTGAGCGAGTCGGCGAGCATCGTGTTCATCGCGACGAGAGGACCGGAGACCGACTGGGAGGAACCAACCGCGCGGAACTCGAACCGGTTGCCGGTGAAGGCGAACGGCGACGTGCGGTTGCGGTCGCCCGGGTCGCGCTTGAAGTTGAGGATCTGCGACAGACCGAGGTCCATCTCGCCACCGTCGCTGGAGACGGAGACGCATCCGTTCTTGATGTCCTCGAAGACAGCCTCGAGCTGGTCGCCGAGGTAGACCGACAGGATCGCCGGGGGCGCTTCGTTGGCGCCCAGACGGTGGTCGTTGGAAGCGCTGGCGATGACGGCGCGCAGCAGCGGACCGAACTTGTGCACGCCACGGATGACCGCACCGCAGAAGAGCAGGAAGTTGAGGTTCTGCTCCGGGGAGGTGCCGGGGTCCAGCAGGTTGCCCTGGGTGGCGTTGCCGACCGACCAGTTGACGTGCTTGCCCGAACCGTTGAGACCGGCGAACGGCTTCTCGTGCAGCAGGCACAGGAAGCCGTGCTCTGCGGCGGTCTTCTTCATGACGGTCATCAGCAGCTGCTGGTGGTCGGCGGCGATGTTGGCGGCCTCGTGGTACGGCGCGATCTCGAACTGGCCGGGGGCCACCTCGTTGTGGTGGGTCTTGGCCGGGATGCCCAGGCGGTAGAGCTTGTCCTCGAAGTCCTGCATGAAGATCTGGACGCGCTCGGGGATCGCCCCGAAGTAGTGGTCGTCGAACTCCTGGCCCTTGGCCGGCGGGGCGCCGAAGAGCGTGCGGCCGGCGAGGATCAGGTCGGGTCGCGCGGCAGCGAAGTGCTGGTCGACCAGGAAGTACTCCTGCTCGGCGCCACAGCTGGCGTTGAGCGGCGCGATGTCGGTCTCGCCCATCAGCGTGAGCACGCGGCGAGCAGCCTGGTCCATCGCAGCGTTGGAGCGCAGCAGCGGGATCTTCTTGTCGAGCGACTCACCGGTCCAGGACATGAAGACCGACGGGATCATCAGGGTGGCGCCGTTGGCGGTCTGCATGATGTACGCGGGGCTGGTGGGGTCCCAGGCGGTGTAACCGCGTGCCGCGTTGGTCATCCGCAGGCTGCCGTTCGGGAACGAGGAGCCGTCCGGCTCACCCTTGATCAGCAGGCTGCCGGTGAACTCGGTGATTGCGTTGCCGTCGGCGTTGGTGATGATGAAGCCGTCGTGCTTCTCCGCAGTGATGTTGGTCAGCGGGTAGAACACGTGCGAGAAGAACTTCGCACCCTTGCCCATCGCCCAGTCCTTCATGGCGGCGGCGACGATGTCGGCCGTGGCGGGGTCGAGCGGCTCTCCGGTCTGGACCGTCTTCTTGACGGCCTTGAAGGCGTTCTTCGAGAGCGCCTCCTCCATCTTGTCCAGGTTGAAGACGTCGGTTGCCCAGGTCTCGCTCAGGGGGCGGATCTCGGCCGTCTCCACGCCAGTGCGGTTCAGTACCTCGGTGATGGCACCGCTACGGACTTCGTTGGCAGTCATGTTCAACTCACAATCGTCGATGTTCGTTGCGATGACCCTAGGTCGCTCCTGTTACCTCCGATGGCCCACGTGTTTCAGGCATGTTAAACGTCTGGTCATCCAGAGCCCTCGCCTACGCCTCGCGACCGTCGTCGAAGGCCGTCCCTCGATTCAGGCGGATGGGCCCGGACGCGTCCACGGTGACCGTCTCGCCCTTCTGCGTCACCACCAGGACTCCGCGCCCAGCCAACTCACCGGCGACCGCGCGTACGTCTGCCATCCGGCCCCGCCACCCCTCACCGCCCACCACGCGTGCCACGTCGCTGGGACAGATCGACTTGCCGTCACGCTTGCGCAGCAGGGCCCTGATGGTCGCGGTGATCCGCTCGACCAGCTCCGGCTCGGAGGGCTCCTCCCACCAGGCCCGCCCGCGCTCCCCCAGCGCCACCTTGGCGTCGTGCACCCGGGGGCGGGCCGTTGCCGGGTCCGTACGCACCCCACGTCGCGCCGCCATCAACTCGTCGACCAACTCCTGCCGCAGCCCTTCCGGGATGCCCGGATCGCTGGCGCGCCACCGCCGACCGTCAACCACCAGGTACCGGCCGTCCGGCGTACGTTCGACCTCCGACGAGTCCGGCACGTCCACACCTCCTGCCACACCCGGTCCTGACCTCCCCGAGGTTCGCACATCACTGGTGGCGCCGCCAGACTCCCTAGACTCGGACCTCGACACCGATCAGCGAAGGAGCAGTCATGGCCCGCAACATCGCCACGAACACCCCCGTGGACCGGGACGGACTCGTGGAGTTCGTGAAACCGCGTCACCGCATGCTCCTCATCACCCAGCGCAGCGACGGCTCACCCCAGGCCTCGCCGGTCACCGGCGGGGTCGACCGGGAGGGCCGCCTCGTCATCGCCAGTTACCCCGAGCGCGCGAAGACGCGCAACGCACGCCGCCACCCGGAGGTCCACGTCGTGGTCGTCTCGGACGAGTGGGACGGACCCTGGGTCCAGGTCACGGGAGACTGCGAGGTGCTCGACGCCACCGAGGGTGACACCGCCCTGGACGCGTTCGTGGAGTACTTCCGCACCATTGCGGGCGAGCACTCCGACTGGGACGAGTACCGCCGGGCGATGGTCGACCAGGGCAAGTCGTTGCTGCGGATCACTCCGAATGCCTGGGGCCCGGTTGCGACCGGCGGTTTCCCCGCGAGCGTGGCCTGAGCCTGCTCACCGTCGCGGGCCTGTTGCCCGGACCACGGCATCGCTAGATTGGTTGACATGACCCAGACTGCTTCGAGCACGTCCCTGTCAGCGCTCGCCCAGGCTCTCCAGGCCCTGCACCGGCCCGGCGATCCGGTGGTCCTCCCGACCGTGTGGGACGCGTGGTCGGCCACGCTGGCCGTGGACGCCGGCTTCGCTGCCCTGACCGTCGGCAGCCACCCGATGGCCGACTCCATCGGTCGTCCCGACGGGGAGGGCATGACCTTCGAGGAGGTCACCACGCGGGTCGCCCAGATCACCGAGGCCGTCGACGTGCCGGTCTCCGTCGACGTGGAGGCCGGCTACGGGCTCGAACCCGCCGCCCTGATCAACGGGATGCTCGAGGTGGGCGCCGTCGGCATCAACGTCGAGGACACCGTCCACTCCGAGGGCGGACGTCTGCGCAGCGGTGAGGAGCACGCGGCGTACGTCGCCGACCTGCGTGCCGCTGCCGATGCGGCCGGCGTGCCCGTGGTGATCAACGCGCGCACCGACTGGTTCAAGGGCCAGCACGGTGAGGAGGCAACCCGTATCGACGACGCGATCGCCCGGATGCAACTGTGCGCCGACGCCGGCGCGTCGTGCCTCTACCCGGTCGGGTTCCACGACGAGGCGACCTTGACCCGCCTCTGCAGTGAGTTGACCCTGCCGGTCAATGCCATCGCTCGCCCGGACGTCGACGACCTGGAGATGTACCGCCGCGCCGGCGCCGGCCGGATCAGCTTCGGCCCGACCTGGCAGATGGCGCTGGCGAAGGTGTCGCAGGAGTGGCTTGCTCGCTGGCGATGAGTCACCACCTCCCACCAACAGGTCCTCGCCGCCCACCACCGCCGGGGGCCCCGATGCCTCACCAGACCCGTGCCCGACGACCAACCTGGTGAGCTGACATGGAGAGCACCTTCCAGAGCACGGCCGCAGTGCTAGCGGTCGCCGCGGCGGTCGGCATGATCGCCAATCGGGTTCGTCAGCCGCTGATCGTCGCCTTCATCGCCGTCGGTGTGCTCGTGGGGCCCTCGGTGCTCGGGTGGGTGGAGGAGAGCGAACCGCTGGAACTCTTCGCCGAGATGGGCATCGCGGTCCTGCTCTTCCTGGTGGGGCTGAAACTCGACCTCCACCTGGTCCGCACCACGGGCCGGGTCGCCCTGATCACCGGACTGGGTCAGGTGGTCTTCACCTCAGTGGTGGGATACGGGCTCGCGCTGGCACTGGGCATGGACCCGGTCACTGCCCTCTACGTCGCGATCGCCCTCACCTTCTCCTCGACGATCATCATCGTCAAACTGCTCTCCGACAAACGTGAGCTCGATGAACTGCACGGCAGGATCGCACTGGGGTTCCTCATCGTGCAGGACATCGTGGTCGTGCTGCTGATGATCGTGCTCTCCTCGTTCGGCGGGGAGCACGAAGGCTCTGCAGGGGTGCAGATCATGCTCGTGGTGGCCCAAGGAGTGTGCCTGGTTGTGGGGCTGGCCATCCTGATGCGCTGGGTGCTGCCCCGTCTGATGGGCTTCGTGGCGGGATCCCAGGAGCTGCTGGTCGTCTTCGCGGTGGCGTGGGCCACCTCGGTCGCAGCATTGGGCGACTGGATGGGTTTCTCGATCGAGGTCGGCGCGTTCCTCGCGGGTTTCGCCCTCGCCTCGACGCGCTATCGCGAGTCGTTGGCCTCCTCGCTGACCGGCCTGCGGGACTTTCTCCTGCTCTTCTTCTTCATCGAGCTCGGCTCCCAGTTCGACTTCGCGGAGATCGGCTCGCAGATTCCTGCGGCCCTCGTCCTCTCAGTCTTCGTCCTGGTCGGCAACCCGCTGATCGTCCTGGTGCTGATGGGGCTCATGGGCTACCCGAAACGGGTCTCTTTCCTGGCGGGCCTCGCAGTCGCCCAGATCAGCGAGTTCTCCCTGATCCTGGTGGCGCTGGGCCTCAGTCTCGGTCACATCGAGAACGACGCCGTCGGGCTGGTCACCCTCGTCGGAATCATCACGATCGGCACCTCGACCTACCTGATCCTCTACTCGCACCAGATCTACGAAAGGCTGGCACCGTTCCTGCGTCCGTTCGAGCGGCGGAGGCCACTGGATCCCACGCAGCACTGCGACGAACCGGTCGACGTGATCGTCTACGGCTACGGGCGCTACGGCCATCACATCGTACGACGCCTCGCCGACGAAGGCATGCGGGTCCTCGTCGTCGACTGGGACCCGTACGCGCGCCTCGACCTGCCCACCGAGGAGGCAGCCGCACGCGTGCACCTCGTCTTCGGTGACGCCGACGACCCGGAGTTCCCCGCCAGCCTGCCGCTCTCCTCCACCCCCTGGGTTGTCAGCACGATCCCCCGAGTGACGACCAATCGGATCCTGGCCACCGCACTGCGACGCTGGCAGTTCGCGGGCAGGTTCGCGGTGACCGCACACACCAATGCCGAGGCCGCCTCCTTCACCCGCGAACTCGACTCCGGGCACGTGGACCTCGTCCTCCACCCCTTCCACGCAGCAGCCGAACAGGCCGCGCGCGCCCTCAACTCCGAAGGGTGATCACCCCGGACCGACTTGATCGATCAGACCCATCCACCACCCGTTGACAGGTCCTTGTGTCTGCTCAACGACTGGGGACACGTCAGGAGGGCTCTGGCTGGACCCGCTCCAGCGCCTCGCGCGCCTGCGTTGCGTACGGCTCCACCGTCACCGCCTCCAGCTGGCGCCGACCTTCTTCGATCCGGTCGGCAGCCAGCAGGGCGTACGCCCGGTACAACTCCGCTCGCGGGTGCCCCGCACCGCTGCAGGCCTCGTCGAGCAGCGACAGCGCGCCGTCCGGCTCGCCACACGCCAGGTGGAGCACGGCCCGGTCAACCAGGACGTCACACTGGCGTTCCGCTGCGAGGGCCCGGTCCAACTGCTCAGCCGCCTCGCTCGGGCGCCCAAGTGCCACCAGGACCACGGCCATCTGCCGCAGCGACGTCACGGAGTCGGGCGCCAGACGCACAGCCTCGGCTGTCGCTCGGGCAGCCGAGCCGAGGTCCCGCATCGTCAGCAGCACTGCTCCGAACTGGCGCCATCCTGACTCCTCGTGAGGATCCAGCCGGACCGCCTCCGACAGGAGATCCGCGGCTTCGGTCACCGCTCCACGAGCAGCCAGGCAGGAGGCGTACGAACGGTGCACGTCGGCGCGCGCGGGCAGGCGCTCGTACGCCTGGCGCAGGGCAGCTTCCGCGGCAGCCAGGTCCCCGGTGACAAGGTGGCACTGACCCAACGCCACCCAGGCGCTCGAGCCGGGGTCGAGGCTCACGGCGCGCTGGAGCAGGGGCAACGCCCGGTCCGGGTGGGAGAGGGCCAGGTGGGCGTTGGCCTTGTTGAGCAGCGCTGTCGGGGTGAGGGTCTCGTCGGGACCGATCGCCTCGTAGGCCGCCAGCGCCCCCGTGGGGTCACGTCGTTGGGCGCGTACCAGGCCAAGGTTGTTGAGCGCCACGGCATGGCCGGGATCGTCGGCCAGCACCGCTTCGTACGCCTTCTGGGCGCCGTCCCAGTCACCGTCGAGGTGGAGCAGCGCCGCACGCCGCAGCAGAGTGGTCCGGTCGTCCTCGCCGCCGGGTTGGTCGGGACACTCGGCGGCGCCTCGGGCCGCGCGTCGGGCGGCGATCGCGTGGGGTCCGGTGCTGGACTTCATGGTGACCTCCCGGGTCAGGTGAGACGGTCGACGAGACCCGAGAGCAACTGGCCCGGGTCGATGTCAGGGACTTCGAACTCGACGTCGGAGAGGGATGGTTCGAATGGCTCTCCCTCGCGGTAGGTGATCGGCAACCGCATCCCCAGGCGCAGCCCGGAGCCGTACTCGAATGCGGCCAGCTCCCAGCGCTGCTCGTAGAGATTGATGGTGCGCAGCAACAGGTCGAGGTCGACGCTGGCGAAGCCGGTGATGTCGAAGCGGAAGACCGGCTCGGCGTAGGCCTCGGCCACGGTCTCCAGGACCAGCCCGGTGGTCGGGGTCCAGGCCACGTCGAGGCTTGCCCCGATCACCGCCTCGATGCCCAGTTGGCCTCCGATCTCCAGGCCCAGGCGGGCCGAGACCAGCGGGATCCCGGCCCCGAGCGCCGCAGAGACGCTCAGTCGGACCCCGGCGCCGGCCGGCAGGTGCAGCGCGGCGTGCCCGGTGACGGTGGTCTCCTCCTGGCGGTCGGGGTTCCACACCACTCCGAGGCGCACCTCGCGCAACTCGGCCGGTCCGAAGTAGGCCCGCAGCTGCGCGGCTCCGGCGATGGTCGCGAAGATCCCCACTCGTTGCCCCGCCACGGCCAACCCGACGATCGGGATGTCGAGCCCGATCCGGAAGAGCTCACGCTCCACCGAGCGCTGCGCGAAGACCTCCAGGGTCGACGGCAACGCGATCTCACCACTGACCTCGATCTCGCCCGACGGCAGCAGCCGCAGCCCTGCGGTGGCCCGCAACCACGGTGCCAGCGTCAGGGCGACCTGCCCGCCGCCGTACGCGGTGAGGTCGGGCCCCGGGTCGCCGGCGGGTTGTCCGGCCGAGTCGAGGGGACGGTTGGAGACGCCGACGGTGAACTGTCCCGCGGCCATCCCGCGTTCGTAGGCGACGCTCGCCTCCATCTGGATAGCGCCGTCGTCGTAGGTGCCGGTGATCTCGCTCGCCACCCCGGGGATCGCGGGCACGGCGCGGATGCGACCGAAGACCTTCCACCCACCCTCCGGATTGCGTACGAGTTGGGCCTCGACGCTGCCGCTGGAGATGCCGGGCACCTGTGAACCCAGGTTGAGTGTGCCGCCGAGCTCCACGGTGCCGTCGGGGCGGTACGCGAACGCCAGGGTCCCCGACTCGACGCCCGGGATCTCGGTGGCGAAGGTGCCGTTCGCCGTGATCTGTCCACCGGCCCACTCCACCGTGGCGTTGGCCGATCTGAGCCCGTTGACCCGCCCCTCGGGAATGCCGAGCGTGCCCCGGCCCCCGAACTCGCCGTCGCGGTACCAGAGCTCGACGCGGGCGGGGTCGAAGAGGTCGGAGAGGAAGTTGAACTCGCCACCCAGGGCGAAGGAGACCTCCTCGGTGTTGGCGCCAGCCTGGGCGAAGACTCGACCGGTGCCGAGGCCCTGGACCTGGAAGCCCGCCTCGCCGAGGATCTCGAACCCCTGGGTGCCGAACCGCAGCTCGAGGCTGCAGGTGCCGACCTCGATCGGGCCCGGGAAGGAGAAGTCGTCGGTGGTGAAGACCTTCGAGAGGTAGACGTTGTCGCCCTCGATGACCACGTCGACCTCGGCCTCGGAGATGAGTGGGACGGTGGGGAGGAGCCGGCCCCGCGCCACCAACCCGCGCGCCGAGTCGAGATCCATCTCCTCGAGCTCGATCGGGCTCAGGCCGGTGAACGAGAGCTCGGTCCGGGCCTCGTTGAGGAAGCGCTGCTTGTCCAGGAAGCCCGACCACGGGATCTGCGGGCGAACCTTGATCGGGATCGACTTGGCCACCTCGGCGATCACGCCCTTGTTGCGGCGGTTCGCCTTGAAGAGCTTCCCCTCCACGGCCCCGTCGGCCGTTGCTGACCAGCGGATGCGCTCCACCCGGAAGTTGTTGTTGGTCGCCCCCGGTGCAGAGGTGCCCAAGTGGAACCACCAGCCCGGCATCTCCTTCACCCCGGTGGCTCCGGCAGCTCCCCATGCGACGGGCGCCCGGGCGCCACCTTCAGGCCCCAGGAAGAGCACCAGCTCATCGGCGGTCCCGCCTGCTTGTTGCATCTCCGTGGTGGTCATCGCCCGCAGGTGATCGAGGACCGGGTCTCCCTGCTCCACCTCGTCCTTGGTCCAGTTGCTGGTCTCACGGCCCGCGACGGGCAGCGGCGAGGTCGAGATCGAGGCGACCGAGAACTTCCACTGTCCACCGCGGGCCGCGGCGACATCAGCCGGCACGTTGGCCACACCCTCGCCGCGAGCCCGGGTGAAGACGTTGTTGATGCCCTCGGCGATGAGGTTCGCGATCGAGGAGCCGGAGCTCATGTTGGCCTGTTCCTCCAGCAGCCAGTAGTTCTCCGGCTCATCGGCGCCGCCGAGTTGGTACTCGACCCGGTGGTCGACGTGGAATCGGGTCGGGACCCCGCTCTTGTCCCAGGTCGGCCGCAGCGCCAGGGTCGCCAGCGAATCCGTGCTGACGACCACCGGGTGATTCGTTGCCACCGGGTTGACCAGGAAGAACTGGTCGTTCTCGTCCTTGGTGGCCATCACCTCGGGTTTCGCCAACACGGTCTCCGCAGCCGTCCGGGTGGCTGCCCGCAGCTGCTGTGCCCACTTCGTCGACTGGGTGGTGTGGCGATCCCTGCCGACCGGGACGTCGGTGGGTAGCGGGTTGGACGTCTGGTCCCGCTTCGTCGCCGGCACCTGCAGGCTGCCCAGAGTCACCCGGCGTGGGGTGGTCGCTGTGTTGATCGCGGCTCCGTCCGGCCAGGTCTTGTCAGTCACGGTGGCGGCCGGTGCCGGTGCCGGTGCTGCGTCGGTGGTCTCGTTGCGCTGGGCCACTGCTCCCGAGCCGCCGGCCTGCTGCACCACGTGGGCCGCCTCGTGCGCCAGCAGGCCCACGTCGTCGGCCGACTGCCCCGAACCCAGGGAGATGTCGGTGCCGTGGGTGAAGGCCTTGGCACCCATCCGGTCGGCAGCGTTGCGCGCGGTCGAGTCGTCGTGGACGCGTACGGCCCCCAGGTCCGTGCCGAAGCCGGACTCGAGCGCGGCCCGGGGGGCGGGCGCCAACGCTCGCCCCGCGCCGGTCGCCGGCAGGTCGACGGTGGACGGCGAGCCCGAACGTCCCGCTGCCTTGGCCTGCACCGGTTCCTCCTCCGTCACCTCCTCATCGAAGAGGGCCTGGGTCAGTCCCCCGCCTTCGGCCAACTCGTCGGGCGAGACCGCAGGCACCTCGGCCATCCGCTGCAGGGCCTGCGGGGTCACTCCCGACAACGCAGGAGCCGTACGCCCCTGGACGACGTGCTCGGCGGCCTGGTCTGCCTCCTTCTCGAACCCGTCCCCGGAGGACCCCACCGCCGCCTCCTTGAACTGGAGCGCCGGGGGGACGGACCCGCCTGCGCGGTGACCCACCACCGGAGGCCGGTGCGAGCGGGGGTGCGCGGTCGACTCTGACCCTGACGTGGCCCTGCTGCGCGCCCGGTCCGTGGTCACTTCCGTCTCCCTGCCCGGCGCGGGGCGGCCTCCGCCACGGAGCGCACGTACGTGTCCAGCGCCACCGCCGAGTCGGGCGGCGCCGGGGAGAGGCCGAGCGGCATGGCGCCGGCCTTGCGGTACTCGGCGGCAATCGCATCGCGCACGGTGCGGGCATCGAGCGGCCGCTCGTCACGGGCGCTGAGCAGTCGGGCGTACTGGACGGCATTGCGGATCTGGCCGCCGGTGAGGCGGTGACGCTGCCCGATGAGAGCCACCTCTTCGGGCCCAACCTGGTGGCCGTCGGGCAGGTGCAGTGACCAGATCTCGGCCCGTGCCTCGGCGCGCGGCTTGCCGAAGAGGATCGTGGCGTCCATCCGGCGGTTGAAGGCCGTGTCGATCCGGTCCGGGGAGTTGGTGGTGACCACGATGATCCCGGAGTAGGTCTCCAGGCGTTGGAGCAGGAAGTTGGTCTCGAGGTTGGCGTACCGGTCGTTGGCCGAGCGCACGTCGGTGCGGCTGCCCAGGAAGGTGTCGCCCTCGTCCAGCAGCAGGACCGCGTCGAGCTGCTCGGCCTCGGTCAGCAGGCCGTCGAGGATCTTCTCGGTGACCCCGACGTACTTGTCGAAGACAGCGGCCAGGTCGACGCGGTAGATGCTGCGACCGAGCACGGAGGCCAGCGTCCTGGCCGCCAGGGTCTTGCCGCACCCACTGGCACCGGTGAGCAGGGCGCGTACGCCAGCGCCTCCGACCCCGCGGTCACCGACGGCCAGGGTCTCGCGCAGCCGGCACCGACTCTCCAGCATCTCCAGGTCCGTGCGCACAGGAGCACTGGTCACGACGTCGTCCCAGCTCAGGTCCTCGTTGTCGATCCGGGTCGCGCGGGTCTCCAGGACGTGGTCGCAGAGCCGACGACTGGCCGCTCGTACGTCGTCCACGCCCGGGAGCCGTCGCCCGTCCAGACGTGCGATCACCGTTGCGTCTGCCGCGAGGCGGCGCAGGTGCCCGTCGGGGACGACACAGGCCGCGGCGAGCTCGGTGAGGCGGACGTCTCCTGCGCGCGGGAAGAGGGCCTTCCACAGCCTGTGTCGTTCGTCTGCATCGCCTCGGTGGAGGGTGAGCGAGGCGGAGCGTTCCTTCTCCGTGGTGCGCAGCCCCCCGGCCACTCCGGTGAGGACGACCAGTGGGCCGGAGTAGCCCGGTGGGCGCGGCACGTCGATCTCCTCCCCCGCCACCAGGCTGAGCGAGACCGCCGGGATCGCGTCGAGCGAGGCCGCCAGCACGAGCCCCGGCCCCCGGAGAAGCTCGTCGGGCGTACGCCAGAGCAGACGCCGGGTGCTGGCGGCGGCGACGCTGGCGGCGCCGTCGGCCCCCGGCACCTGGCGGATCACCACGGTGTCGAGTTGCTCCTCCTCCAGCATCCGCAGCAGTCGGACCAGCTCCTCACGACGCGATCGGTGCCAGTGCCTCAGTCGGCTCGGATCACCTGCCGGTGTCGCCGCGGCGAAGTCGGCCCAGGCCTCGTCGTCGCGGACGCTCGCCCACCATGACGGCGCCACTCGACGTGCCTGCCCGACACCGGGGACCTCGATGAGCACCTGGTCACGGGTGAGCCGATCCAGCAGGCGCGCCACGACGCGCTCGCCCGGTCGTTCGAGGGCACCCACCACCACCGCGGTGGGCATGCCCTCGGCGGGAGCGACGCCCTGCAACTCCCTGACGACCTGGGTGAAGCGCTCGTCCTCCTCGGGCAACGCCACCAGCCCCACGGCGATCCGGTCCCGGACCTCGGCCAGGCCGGGGACCAGGGTCAACGGGAGCGGTGGCACCGATCCGCGTCGTGCCGCCGGGGCTGCTCGTTCGAGGTCGGCGAGATGTCGGTGCCACCAAACCACGGCTGCTTCCCAGCTGATCGGGTCGGGCAGCACCCGGGCGAGCTCGTCGACGTAGCCTGCGACGAAGGGTTGGCGTTCAACGAGCTCGTCGACCCCGCCGGGCAGGGTGGTCTCGGCCAGGTTGAGCAGTGCCGTGACCCCCGCCAGGGTGAGGGCGCGTGCGTGCTCCTGGGTGGTGGTGCCCCGACGGGGACTCATCGCTGCCCTCCGGTGAAGTGGAAGAGCACCACTCGGCCCAGTGCCGGCACCCACCCGGGGTCGCTGTCCAGCGCCCGTCTGCGGATCGACAGGTGCACCTGGGTCAAGGCGGTGAAGAGTTCGACGTGGGTCGCGTCGCTCGTGACGCGACCCGGAACGGCCAACAAGGTCCCCCACCCCGGCTCGTCGTCGGCGAAGGCCAACGCGGGCAGGAGGGCCCTCAGTGCCTCGCGACAGCACTGGACGACGACGGGCTCGGGAGCCTCACCGGGCTCGCGACCGGCCAGGGCAGAGAGCAGGTCCCAGATCGGGTCGTCCCACGTCAGGCCATCCCGATCGGGAGCGGCGCCGCCCTCGCCCTGCGACCACGACAGGGCGGCCCGCGCCAGTCCGTCGACCACGTCCCAGGCGTCTGCGTCGACGAGGCCGAATTCAAGCAGGTCGAAACGGCGTAGGAGGTTGACCAGGTACAGCACCCCGCCGAGGTTGGTGCGGACCCCGTGCTCGATGCCCTCTCCAGGACCAGGGTGATCCAGTGCGTACGTCTCCCGCCCGGTCGCCGCCGATGAAGGCGTACGCGAATCGGGCACTCTCCCGGCAGGGGACTCCACTTCGTCCCGCGGGCTGTTCAGGGCGACGGGCACCGTGTGCGGCGACAGCCGCTGGGCCACGTCCTCCAGCCCACGAGCCCCGGGATGAATCAGGGTCCGATGACCGTCCCCGACCCCGGACCGTCGCCCCAGCAGTGTCGCGACCAACCGGGCGAGGCCCGTGGGGAAGTCCTCCCCGGCAGGCAGGTGGCACAGGGCACGCGCGGAGCCCTCGCGCCCGACGTGCCAACCCGGGAGGCCACCGGACCCGACCCTCCGCCCGGAGGGCGCCCAGTCCGCCGGGGAGTCATGCGAGGTCGTCCGCGTCGACGCGGCGCCGAGGTCGCCCTTGGCGCCCCGCGCGGACAACACTCCCCCGAGGCGGAGGCCGACCCCCTCCTCGGCGGGTGACTGCTCTGGTGACCACCCATTCGAACCTCGCCCACCCCCTGGGTCACCTGTCGTCGGGTCGACCGCTGCGACCTCGCGCAGCCAGAGGTCGTGGCGCTCGGCGATGGCCGTCAGCACCCGCCACCGGGTCGCTCGGTCGAGTTCGCCGACCACGTCGACCAACCGACCCCAGCCGATCAGCGCCGCCAACACCCCCAGCACCGGAGTGCTCGGATCACTCACCACCGCGCGCAGCGAAGGAGGCGGCAGAGTGGTCCGCAGCAGCGGCCAGCACCAGTGGTGCTCCAGGGTGTGACCCGAGGCAGCCAGCAGGTAGCAGGCCAGCATCTGGCTCTCGTCGTCGAAGAGCACTGCCTCGGCCTCGAGGGCCAGGCCACCGCGGATCGGGCGTACGGCCCGCGCAGCACCCGCCTGCACCTCCGCTGCCACGGCTGCGGGCACGTCGTCGGGATCGGCGACCACACTGAGCCGGCGGACCAGGAGCACGGCGCGGTCGTCCAGGGCAGGAGGGCGCAACTCCTGGATCTGGGGCACGGCCTTCCCCTCGGGCCAGTCGACCAGAGCAAGTCGGGCAATACGATCGTCCACGATCACGAGGGCCGGTACCCCACGCTGGCGCGCGCCCTGACCTCGGGATCGCTCTCCAGGGCGACCTCGAGACCCAGGAGGTAGGGAAGCTTCAACGACTTCGAGGGCTGGTCACCTTCGGACGCCTCGAACTCTTCGTCACTCCTGCCTCTCTCCGTGTCGTCGGAGAGCGGACGCCTCTTCTCCCGGAGGAGGCCGCCGTTCGTCTCGGTCAAGGCGATGAAGTACCTGACCTCCACCACGGTGCTCCCCTCGGGCAGGGACTGGACCGCCTCACCGGAGGCCACGGTCGCCTCCGGATCGGCCCGGTTGGCCAGCCGCGAGGAGGCCACCGGATCGAGCACGTACTCCCCCGCCGTGTTGGTGGTGATCCGGAACTGGACGCGGACTGCATGTCCGTCGAAGCTGCGGACCGGCCGGACATCCTGGCTGACCACGGTCACGTACGGCTCGTCGTCGATCTCCGGCTCCAGCGCGGCGATCCGGTCGATCACCCCGTCCAGGTCGATGCGGTCCCGATAGGGGTGAGTGGCGGAGACGAAGACGGCGTAGGGGCGGCCGGACGACAACGACTCCCGGACCGGCACCACGGTGAGCGGCAGACCTCGGGTGCTGACGAGGTCCACCGGAGCATGACGGCACCCGTCCCGGATCACCGACTCGACCCGGGCGCTGTCGATCGTGCGCTCCGAGCGTCTCCACGCCACTGACGACAGTGCCTGGAAGAAGGGCAGGGTCGCCGAGGTGCGGAAAGCAGCCAAGGTGGCGGGAGACCCGATCGCTGTCCCGGGAAGGATGCCGGCGGCCGGGAGATGACGGAAGTGGACTCCCGCCCGGGGAGGGTCGCTGGAGCTGCCCCCGAGGAGGTCGGTGAGTTGCGCCTGGAACTGTCTGAAGGTGGCCTCCCCCGCCGCCGCCCGCATCGAGGAGACGAAGCCGCCCAGTCCGGTCGCGTCGTCACCGGCGGGACGACAGGGTCGCCGTACGGACCACTCGTCGAGCTGGGTCACCGTGCCGCCCTGCAGGTAGAACAGCGCGAGTGGGACCTCGCAGCCCTGCAACCCGACCAGGTCCTGGGCGGCCTCGAGATCGGGCTGGGTGCCGGAGGCCGTGGTCACGTCACCGAAGATCTCCCAGCGTCTGGACCCCAGGAAGAGGTGACTGACGATGTTGCGAGAGAGGGCTGAGGCGCTACCCAGGTTGGCCGTCCCGGACAGGTCCAGCACCGCGGCCAGGTAGGTCGGGTCGATGCCGATCCGGCGGAATCGCACGCCCTCGGTCACGTGGCCGGGTCCACAGGACTGTCCGGTGAGGTAGGGATCTGCCGGTGCCGACCCCGCCTCCACACTGTCGGGACGCACTGTGAGCAGGAAGGCGTTCGAGGCGTTGGAGCCACCACTGGTCCCCCCGCAGTCGGCAAAGACAGGGCCCGAGGACGTCGCCGGTTCGGCCACGGCAGCCGTCCCGGCCAGGCGCACCTCGGTGTCGAGGGGGAGTTCGATCGTCTCCCCCAGACGGTTGATCCCCACCCCGGAGCTCACCCGGACGGTCGTGGCGCTGAGTCGAGTCACGTGCAGACCTGCAGCCACTCCCGGGCCGATCGACCGGCCGAGCAGGCGCCGGTGACTGCGTTCGGCGCCCTGCCACTGGCGCATGTCCTCGGCACTCAGGATCCGGCCGTTGAAGAAGTTCGGGACCGAGATCCCGCCGGTCACGTCGATCTGGTCCAAGGGCGTGCTCATCACAGGTCCTCGGTGAGTTGGGGGACCTTGTCGAGCGTCTCGTTGCCGGCCTCGCGGTCGTCGAAGGCAGAGATCTCGACGTGCAGGGCGGAAATCGCGAGCACGTCGTCACCGAGGTGCTCGACCACCATGTTCCGGTACTCCTCGACGTCGCGCTCGAGGAGTTGTCCGACGAAGACGACGACTCCCTCGTCACCCATGTGCACCACCTGGGTCCGCAGCAGGGCACCCCCGGCCTCCGGTGTCAGCTTCACGACGAACTGTCGTCCGAAGAGCTCCCGAAAGGCCTCGCGGGTCTCCCGGTAGCCGTGGAAACGCAGGTGCAGCAGGCTGCCGACCCGCCCCCGGGCGAGAATCTCGGCCTCGAGCCCCCCGTACCTGGTGCGCTGGGTGACCTCTTCGAGGAACCCGTCGGAGTTGAGGTGCAGGTCCAGAACTCCTCCCGCCACGATGGCGTACGGCGTCGGGCGACAGCGGACGTGAGGCTGGATCTCCGGTGTCACTGTGCCCACGTCGTCGGTCTGGGGGCGCCACACCCGACCGTCGAACTTCAGGACCAGCCCGATGTCCGAGGAAGTTGCCCCGAAGTTGGCCGGGATCTGCACGTCCGCCAGCAGATCGAGGTTGAGCAGGCGTTCCTCCCATCGTGGGTTGGGGGGTGGGGCGTCGGTACCGATCCCGGTCCCGACCTCGTCGGGGCGCACCGTGCCGATCACCACGTTGCCCTCTCGAGCGGTCGGGGCGTTGACGTCGGTCAGTTCGTCCAGGGTGAAGAACGGATCCGGGTCGGGTGGAATGACGACAGTCCCTCCGCCCTCCACCCGCAGCAGCCACTCCTGGATGAACTGGGTCGAGAGCACCAGGGGCCGGTCGGAGAAGGTCAGCCACGACGCCTCCACGTCGCTGCCCAGGACCAGCTCCTCCTCGACGACAGCCAAGGGCACGTCGACGCGACCGAGGACCACACATCCGGGCTCCAGGGCGTCGAGCGTGGGGTTCGCGAAGCCACCCGGGTCGCCCCTGGAGGAGACGAAGTCGGACAGGGCGCTGCGCTTGGTCGCCAGGTCGGCGTCCTCGTCGAGGAGCACTGTCATTACTCCGGCCTCGGGGAACTCGTCCAGGTCCCCACGCACCGGAGGCTCCTCCAAGGTGAATCCCAGCTGGAAGGAGTCCTTGACCCGGGAGGGCTGGACCGAGTTGTCGAGGGTCCGGCACGGTCCACTCGGCACGGGGATCAGGTCGGTCGCGCACTCGTCGTAGCAGAGTGTGATCCAGACGGGGACGTCTGCCGGGAGCGCCGGCAACTCCTCACGGTGGGCCGCCAGCCACGGAAGGAGGTCGGCGCACTGGGTGACGTCGATGCCGATCCACCGCCCCTGGGCGTCGAGGGCAGCACCGGGATGCACCTCCACGTGCGCCTCGTCCGCGATCACGAGCTCCAACCCGGCGACGACCCCCCACCCGTGGAGGGCCCGCTGGTGCCGTTCGTCCCTGGCCATCAGGTAACGCTGGTCCTGTCGCAGCTCGTCGTCACCGACGATCATGCCCAACGAGTAGCGGACCCGCTTGTCCGGATCGAGTTCGCTCATTTCGTGCGACGGCGCGAAGACGGTCATCGTCGCTCCCCTTCCTCCCACCTGCGTGGGTGCATCAGTCGTGGTCACATCCGCAGGACGCGGTGTGGGTGGTGGGTGGAGCCAGCCCCGCCTGGGTCAGGCGGCTGCGGTTGAGGACCAGGGCGGCTCGCCGCGCACCGGCACCGAGCCGGGTGTCGACCCCGAGACGGGCGTCGCCGAGTTGGAAGGCAGCCCAGTAAGGGCGTACGTCGAAGACGGTGTGCGCGGGCTTCTCCTGTTCGACCACCCGGCGAGCGCGTTCGAGGAGGCGCAACTGCTCGCCCTCGGGTGTCTCCAGGTCGACGGGCAGCAGCACCGAGAAGCGGTGGGCGGACTCGGCGATCGGCACCACCAGGGAGACCATCGCGGTCCAGTCCTCCAGTCCCGGGCCGAAGGCCGGCAGACGATCCGGCCAGCCGACCGCGTCGAAGGAGGAAGGCGCCGGCACCATCTGGTGGGCCGAGACGAGTCGTTCGATCCGCTCGTGGCGTTGCAGCAGGAACCGACGCCACAGCGGCAGGTGGGCATCGGTCAGCGAGACCGTACGCAGACCGAGTTGGCCACCGAGGAAGCGGACCCAGTCGGCCTTCGCGTCGGGGGCCACCGGTGTCAAGGGGCTGATCTCCACTTCGTCCGGTGTCCGCCCGCGCAGCCAGTCCGGCACCCCGATCGCCGTGCTGCTCCAGTCGGGACCATGTCGAGCCACCAGCGCCTCGCGGAAACGTTGGTGCAGCTCGCTGCTGCCCAGTCCTGGCACCCAGCGGTCGGTGGCCGCGACTTCGTCGGGCCCTTCGACCCGCGTCTCCGTGGGCCCTCCGGGCAACGGAATGGTGACCGACCGACTCAGGTACCGCTCGGCAATTCGCACGATGAAGGTCGGGTCGTCGGCGACATCGTCGAAGGCCGCCTCCGGGCACTCGTCCAACACCAGACGCAGCATGGCCACCAGACCGCCGGGGGTCCCGCGTCGGGCGAAGAGCCGGGTGGCGTGGGTCAGGAAGAGTCGCCGCCGACGCTCGTCGAGGTCGGAGTCGAAGACCGATCCCAGCCAGGAGTTGAGCCAGTCGAGGTACCGCGCCGGGCTGGTCCGGGCATCGAAGAGGAGGTCGACGTCGGCGATCCGTCCTTCCAGGTCGCTCAGCAGTCCCTCGGGGTTGGCCAAGTAGCGCTCCAGGAAGCGGGTGGGCGCGTCCTCCTGGGCGTAGACCTGCGGCAGGTACGCGTGCAGGTAGGAGAAGCGGGGCGCCACCAGCCGCAGGGCGGCGATCTCCGGGGTCGCTCCCCCGGCACTCTCCAGGGTGACCCGCAACTGGCAGAAGCGTCCGTCGGTGTGCTGGACGAGCGTCTCCCAGGTCCCGGGGGCCTCGGGGTCAACACGGTCCCCGAAGTCACTGGAGTCACCGGGGTCGCGGGAGTCCCGTCGCCGGTACGGCGTCGGCTCCAGGCGCCACGGCATCCCGGCCAGGGCCTCGAAGTCGTCGGCGGCCCGGGTCTCGACCCGCAGCGACGTGCTGCTCGGGAGGCGTCCGTCGATCAGCACGCGGTGCCACCGGCAGCCTCGTTCATGACCGTCGAACTCCGAGGTCACCACCGTGCCCCAGGAGCGGTGGCGCGACCGACCTCGGGTGACCAGCGGGTGCCACCGCCGCGCAGTGTCGAACCAGACCGACTCCCCGTCACTGACCAGCCCTCGGCCGTGGTGGCGCCGCATGGGGAAGTGCTCCGCCAGAGGAGCGAAGTCGTCGTCGACGTCGAAGGTGAAGACCTCGTCGCCACCGGCGTCGCTGACGAAGAGGATGGATCGCCCTGCCGTGTCCCGCACGACCGCGATGTCGTGGCCCCGGACCGCCGGGTCCGCCGTGGGGTCGGTGAGCCTGCCGGCCAGGGCGATGTCGAGGTCGAGGTGCCCGGCACGGGCTTCGCCCTCGAATCGCACCACCTGACGAGACGCCAGGTCGAGCACCAGGTAGGAGGCATCGTCCAGGGCCACCACCGAGACCGCCCGTTGCAGGGGCAACACCCACGGCACGGGGAGGCCGACCACGGCTGGTTCCTCGACCTCGTCGCTCCCGGTGTCGCCTTCTTCACTCTCATCAGGGGGCAGTTCGGCACAGCGATCGAAGACCGGTGCCTCGACCTCGGTCGCGATCAGCAGCTCGGGGTCGGCACGGGAGTCCAGCGGCCAGATCCGCGTCGGCTCGGCGCGTCCGGGCAGGGCGTCGAGCACGAGGAGTCCACCGTCAGGGCGTCGACACGCCTCGACGGGCCGGAAGTCCGGCACCCACGCCGACCAGTCGCGCACCACCGGGTCGCCGCCACCCAGGAGATCCAGCAGGAGCAGTCCGGGGCCCGGGGTGTCCAGGAGGCCGACGACGAGCCAGCGGTCCCGGGTCGCCACCACCGCCCCCAGTCGTGTCGGGACGCTCATGCTCGGCGTACAGGGGCTGAAGGTCTCCGCGCCCACCGCGGCCCGGGGAGGCCAGTACCTCGTGGCATCACCCTCGTCGGTGCGCCACAGACTCACGGCGTCCTCGCCCACGTGCCAGAAGACTCCGTCGACGTCGCGGTCACTCCCCCGGCGGTCATCGGGCTGGAGGCGGACGAGGCTCTCGGTCCGGTCGAAGGGCACGGTACGCCGCAGACGCAGCCCGCAGGTGGGGGTCCATTCGAGGTCCGGCTCGGGGTCGCCGCTGACGACGGGTGGGGTACCACTCTCCCCGACGCGCGTGAACCAGTCCTGCTCGGTGAGGAGTAGGTGGAACGAGGAGCCGTTGACGTCAGCCATCAACACTCCTCCGGGATCGCCGGCACCGGAAGCAGCCGGGTCGTGGGCGGTGCGGAGTCGGCACCGGTGGCGATGGTGGGGGCGTCACCGGGTTGCACGGCGAGGCCGACCAGCCTGGGCAACTGCAGTCCGCCCAGGGGCAGCGAGCCCACCACCGTGACGCCGTCCGGACCGGTGAGTCGCACCCCGTTGATCCGGGCGACACCGTCCACCCGCGCAACGACCGTGAGGATCTCCAGTGGGTCCACGGCCTTGGCCAGGGGCCAGGCACCCAGGTCGTCGTCCGCCACGGTGTCCACGGGTGAGAGCAGGGCGCGTACGCGGGCCTTGATGCGTTCGCGCACGTCGGGGACGTCTCGTCCCGGAGCCGGGTCGAACCCGATCGAGAGCACGATCTCGACATACTGCGGCCCGAGCACGTGCAACTCGGTGGTGACCAGACGCCGAGGCTCCAGGTGGGAGCAGACCTGGTCGAGGAACATCTGGTCAGGCCGCGGTGCGTCGGGTTGGGCGGGATCGAATCGCGGGATCACCATGACGGTGACCACTCCTGGTGACTCGACCCCGACCAGTAGCGGGTGCAGGAGCGGAAGGATCTCGACCCGCCCGAGATCGACACCCGGAGTGCGCCGGACGATCTCCAGCATGTCCTGGCGGGTCACCAGACGATCGCGGTGGTGGATCTCCTCACTCATCCGGGCCTCGGCGTCCTCGATGCTCTCCGCGTCCTGCCCACCCCACGTCGCGACCGGGTTGGTGACCTGGAGCCCCGGGGGCAGTCCGAGCGCCGTCCTGACCCCACCGGCAGGCAGCACGCCTGCGGCTCCCTCAGACCAGGCGTACTCGGCACGGATCCGCGCGCCCCTCGGCGGCCGGGCACCGCGCAGCCCGTCGCCGAAGCGCACTGTTCCGTCGGAGTCGCAGAAGAAGACGTGGGGGCTGCGGTCCGCCACCGTGCCCGCATGCGTCTCCGCCGGCGCGCTTCGCAGATCGTCGACGCGTTGCCACTCGACTCCGTCGACCCGGATCCTGACCGACTCCGCAAGCACCGAGCGTTGTCCGAGGTGGACGCGTTGGTCCGACTCCCCGGTCCCGTCGGGGAGCCGCTCCTCGGCGACTCGGCCGATCTGCCGCATCGTGGTGGCATTGACCCCGAGCCACGAGAAGGAGGCACCGAGCGCACCCCCGGGGCCGCTGCTGGGCAGCGCCCGGGTGATGCGCAGCCAAGTGACCACACGGGCCCGTTCACCGGGCTCGAGGGGCGGTGGGAAGTCACCGAACCCCTCCTCGCTGCCCTCCAGGTCGTCCCACAGCACCAGCTCGTCGGGCGGTGGCAGGGTCACGTCGAGGACCCCGGGCTCGACGAGCACGTCTCCGTGCTCGGAGGTGTCGAGCTCTCGGTAGGTCGGGATCCGTGGCTCCGGGTCCACCGGCAACGGACCGGGGGCCGGAGTGGTCACCACCAGGCGCGGGGCGGGACTCGCCCTCAGGACCGAGGCTGGCGCCATGACGCGGGAGGCGTCGACGACGTCGGGCACGATCCCGATCGAGAGCACCTTGCCGCCGATCAGGTCGCGCACCGCCTGGACGAGGGTCGGTCTCGGCGCCAACAGCGCGACCCACAGTGAGCGGTCCACCGACTCGGCGATCCGGATCGGCCGGTAGCGGGCGCCTCCGGCGGGCACGTCGAGACGCCTGGTGTCGTAGAGCTGCACGTCGTCGGCGTCGGGGTCCAGGTCGGCGTACATGGACAGGTAGGCCGAGCGCGCGGAGTCGCCCAGCTCGGCCGTCGACGGCACCTTGGCGCAGGCCAGTGCGCTCACCGGCAGCACGTCGATGGCACGGTCGGTGAGGAACGGCACGTTGCCCGCCCGCACCTCGGCGCGGCCCGGCACGACGTGCGCGGCCAACGGCCCCTTGGTCGCGTCGAAGGCGACCAGCCCTTCGGCCGGGACCGGGGAGCGCTGGCGCAACCCGAGCAGGCGCAGGAAGGCCCGACGGTTGCGTTCAGGGACCAGATTGGCCCGGTAGAGCAGGCTGTCGGTCATGAAGGCGAAGAGCTGGAGCAGGGTGATTCCGGGATCGGCGTCGTTCCAGTTGTTCCAGTCCGGGTTGTGCACCGCGATCCTGGCCTTGGCCTCCGCCATCAGCGTCTCGTAGTCCAGGTCGTCGATCGACGGCATCTCCAGACTCATCGCAGCGCTCCTTCCACGGTGCCGGCCGCGACGGGCACGGCGAGCGAGAGCTCCCCGGGAGCTCCGGTGGCCACCAGGCGGTAGCGCACCTCGATCCGCGCCGTACGCGGGTCGTCCCGGTCGGCGCCCACCTGCACCTGGTCCAGGCGTACGCGAGGTTCCCACCGGTGGACGGCTCTGCGCACGGCCTCCTCGATCAGGTGGTGGGTGAGCGCAACGTTGGGTTCGTAGAGGTAGCGACGCAGTCCGGTACCGAAGGCCGGAAGCATCACCCGCTCCCCCGGTTCGGTGGACAGGATGATCCGCAGTGAGGTCGCGATGTTGTCCGGGCCCTGGCTCAGCGCCACGCGGCTGCCGTCCGAGAGGCCCACGGGGAAGGCGACTCCGCGACCGAAGGTGGTGGCGAGTTCCATCAGTCACCTCCAGGCTTGGGAAGGCAGATCTTGAAGAACGGCACCCAGAAGAAGACGATGTTGAGCAGCGAGACGACGACCATCAGCAGGATCAGGGCACAGATGGTGATGATCGGGATCGACAACTGGCACACCATCCCGAGATCGAAGGTCGGTTTGCCGCCGATGTCGTCGAGCCCCCTGACCTGCTGGATCTGGGCCCGCAACTGCTTCGAGATGACCACCGAGACGTTGCGCGGGAAGGACCGCAGCCCGGCCGGGGAGGTGTCGAAGGGCAGCGAGATCTGGACCGGTCGGGCCGGGGCGTCCGGGTCGAAGAACGAGGCGAAACGGAACGGCACGGTCGGCGGGCTGACCCATTCCGGGCGCGGGGTCGGGCAGTCGAGTCGCCGATAGACGCAGCGCGCCACGTACTCCAGTCCGCGCACCGGGTCGGGGTCCCCGGTCGGTGCTGCGGGAGGCGTCGGCGGCGCCGGCACTGTGCCGCGGTAGCTGATGAGCCGGGTGATGAGCGTCGCGACGTCGAGGTCACGCACCGACTCGAGGTCACTGGCCAACTCGTCCGAGGGCGGGTCTCCGTCCTGCAGGGCTGCGCGCTCGGCGGCCACCCGCTTCACGATCGTGGCCCAGGTCAGTGCGGGGGTGGCGCGCGCCTGGACGTCGAGGTGGGTGTCAGCCATGGTGGCGGGGCTGCCGTGCACGACCTCGCTGACGAAGTCGACCAGGTCGATCAACGCCCAGAGGAACATCTCCTCCAGGTCGTCATCGGTGACCACCGGACCCGCGGCGAAGACGCCGACCTGCCGGAACGCCTCGATCACCGTCCCCTCCAGCAGCGCCCTGTGCGGATTGGCCAGGAGGTCACCGGTGGTGGTCGTCTGGGCGACCACCGCGCGCCCACGTGCCTCGTACCGCTCCCGCGCCCCGACCGGTACGAGACCGGTCAGCAACCGGGAGCGGCGCGCGTCGTGGGTGTGCACCGTCGGCACCAGGGGCAGCAGCTCCTCTCCTTCACCGAGGGCATGACGCTGGGCCACCGGCTGCCAGGAACCGGCGCTGCCCTCAGGGGTCCACGCGAACTCGTCGAACGAGGTGGGGTCGAGGACGTCGACCGCTGCGCTGCCGCTGGGCTCGACGCGGCGCAGCACGAAGCCGACCGACTCGCTGGGCGACAGGCGACGGTCGGGGAAGCCGAATCGCCGGCAGCAGAGGTGGGCACTCACCAGGTAGTAGCGCTGGTGGGCCGGTTGAAAGAGTTTGAGACCGACCGGAGTGGGGCTCTTGGGTCGGGCCGGCACCGCGTGCAGGGGTGGTTGGGTGTCGGACCAGTGCTCAGGGCCAGCGATCCGGGCCGCCACGGCGGCCGGCGAGGTGGCCAACGAGGTCTCCAGCTCCACCATGAAGTCATCGGACCGGAAGGCGAGCAGTCGCGGTGTCTCGCCCTGACCGAGCACCCGGGGACTGCGCCACACCACGCGTTCGCCCGGCCCGGGGGCCTGCGGGGCGCGAGCCGGGCTCACCAGATGTTCCCGGCGCCGGGGGTGTAGCTGGTCCCCACCACGGTGTTCGCGATGAGGGTGTCCGCCTGGACCACACCGCTGAACCTGGACATCCCTGCATTGACGGTCACGGTGCCGGCCGTGACCTCGACCGTGCTCGCGCTGACGGTCAGTTTGGCGCTGGTCTCCACCGTGATCCCACCGGGGGCCAGCTCGACCCGGTTGCCGTTGGGATCGGCCACGGTGAGCGTCGTGCCGCTGTCGAGCATCTCGATGGAGTGCCCCGCCGGGGTGTCGATCGTGAAGGCGACCGCCCCGTCGGTGTCGTCCATGACGACCCGGATCCCCGAACGCGAATGGATCGCGCGGATGTTGTTGGCTCCCCCACCGTCCATCGACTCGGGCGGGTCGTCGACCCCGTTCCACAGCGAGCCCACCACGAAGGGGCGCCGCGGGTCGCCGGCCTCGAAGCTGACCGCGACCTCGTCATCGACATCCGGGACCCACCAGGTCCCGCGCCCACCACCGGCCATCGGCACCACCAGCCGGCACCACGCCTCGAGGGGCACCCCGTCGGTGTCCGGGGCCCACGGAAACTGTGCACGCACCCGGCCCTGCCCATCGGGGTCGACCACGTCCACCACCAGGGCGACGAACACCCCGAACCATCTCGAGTCGTCGTGCAGGCCGAGCCGTTGCTCGGGTCTGGTCAGCGTCATCACAACATCAACTCCGCGCGCTCGACGTGCAGGAGGGTGCGGTAGCCCTGCTCGAGGTCGAACAGGTGCTGGGTCGCGACGACGTCGTGGACCCCGGAGAACCAGGGCCCCACACCGACCAGCTCGACGCGGGTGCCGACCCGGATCCGGGCGTCGCCGTCGGCCACCACCTCGCCGGTGACGAACCGCCGGGCCATCGCCAGGAAGTGACCGTCGGCCATCTGCTGGGCCTCGTCCGGACCCAACGGCACGGCGTGCACGATTCTCTCCGCGCGGGTGCCGAACGACTGCTCCAGGAGTTCCGCACCGGCGGTGCCGCCCCCGACCCGTTCAGAGGCCAGGGCGGCGACCTCGGTGCGTACGTCGATGGACTCCTTGGTCGAGGGGTCCCACCCGCTGACGGCGAAGGACGTACGCTGCCCCGCCAGGTCAGCGACCAGGCTGGCCTCGCGCAGGTTCTGCCGGTTGCTGAGCACGACCGGTTGGCCGCGCCGACTACTGCGCCGGGCCACGTGCAGGGTGCGGTCACCAAGCCAGACCTCGGCCCCGACCGGCCGGGCACGGCCACGGAGCAGGGCCAGGTCGCTCTGGTCTACCTGGGCCACGACACGATGGACGGGGCCGGGCAGGTCCACCTCGGCACCGAGCCCGTGGTCGGCAGCGATCTGCTCGAAGACCGAGGCATCACTCATCTCCTCGAACGCCCGGGTACGCCGCGTCATCCGCAGGTCCTGCAGCGCGTCCTCGGCCAGCATCGTGAGTTGGCCGCCCCCCTGCTGGGCGAACTCGGCTCGCAGTCCGGTGATCCGCCCGGTGAAGAGGGTGCCTTCGCGCTCACCGGCGCCCGCGTCAATCCTGACCTCGGCACCGAAGTCGAGGAGCTCACGGTCGAAGAAGAGGAACCCGGGGTCAGACCCCGCGGCGGAGACGTTGTTGAACCTGGCCTCGCAGGTGACCATTCCCTCGGTCGACTCGCTCACCGTCAGCTGCTCCAGCGAGGCGCTGAGCACCCCGCTGCCCTCCCCGGCCACCGCGACGAGGGGAGTAGCGGCCTGCAGGGCCGGGACGACGGTCATCAGTCCGCCGCCCTGCGGGCTCGGCGCTGGTCCTCGCGCGCCTGGATCCGGACCACGTCCGCAGCGCGCAGCCCGGGAGGTGGACTGGCGGCGGAGGAGGCGGGTTCGCCCGGAGGCGGGGCGGCGACCACCTCGAGTTCTCCCACGACGACAGGCATCTCAACTCCTCCTCGGGCGCTGGAGGCCGGCACCGGCACCGGCCGTGGCACCGATCAGGGCATCGGTCTCGGGGAAGCGGGGGTTCTCGATGCCGTTGGCCGCTGCCACGCTCTTCCACGCGGCCGAGGTCGCTCCGGGGGCGGTCACCGCCTGCTGGACCGACGTCCCCTGGGCCAATGGGGTCTGGGGCGTCACCCCGGGGGTGGCGCCACCGCCGGAGCCACCGCTGTTCGCCATCCCCTCGATGCGGAAGCGGATCTCCTGCGCGGAGAAGCTCAGCGCGATCCTCGATCGCAGCGGGCGCCCGTCGTGACTGAACAGGTCCAGTGTCTCGTTGAGGGTGGTCATCACGCCGTCGAAGGTGAACGCGCCCCACTGGAGGCGCACGCCGGGCACCTTGAACTCAGCCGGAGCGCCGTCCGACTTCTGGGGAGTGATGAAGTGATGGACACCCTCGGTCAGCGTCCGCAGGTCGCGGCCCTGGGGGTCAACGGTCGCGTCGAACCAGAGTTCCAGATCCAACTTCGTCGAGCTGGCGCCGACGTACTGCATGGCAGCAGTCCCGGCCGCCTCTGTCCTCGCCACCGTGTTGGCTGCGGTCAGTTTCAGCGACTCCGGGTTGAACTGGACCTTGACCGTCCTGCCACCCGAGGTGGGTTGGGCGTCCTGGTGCTCGGTACCGAGATCGATCTCGATCAGCTCGGCCACCGCGAGCGGTGTCTGGTCAGTCACGGGAGGCCTCCTGTGGCTTGCGGAGGCGGATCGTCTCGTAGGCGACCTGCAACTCCTCGACGGCGAGTTGTCCGGTGGCGGCGTCGAGGGCCGGCACCTTCAGCTTGGTGGGGAGGCAGCGTTCGAGCACGAAGGTCGCCTGCTCGCTCCTGCGGTCGGCTGCCAGGGAGACCACCTGGCAGGTGGCCCGCAGACCCCGCTCCTCGTCGAGCGTGACCCGTTCGAACCAGTCCCAGAGGTCGAACGAGCTCGTCATTCCGCGCTTGAGGGTGAGCGTGCCGTTGTTGACGATCCCGCCCAGATGGATCATCCGACCGTTGTCCCCACCGGCGCGGATCGTCTTGTTGGCGAGCGTGACCTCCAACCCGTCGCAGGCGGAAAACCCTCCTTCGCAGAGGGGGGCGCTCTCCCCCTCGAGCGTGATCAGCACCGAGAAGTTGAAGGCGGTGAAGATCCCCATCAGGCCACCTCCGAGAGTCGGAAGCCGCCGTCGTCGGACTGCACGAGGCGGACCACCAGGAACTCCAGGGGAAAGGACGGTGCGACCTGGAGCTCGACCACCAGGAGCCCGGCGTCGCTGACCCGCTGCGGGTTGAGTCCGGTGTCGCAGAGCACTCGGTAGGCTTGGTCGGGCCGAGTGCCTGCCAGCGCGCCGAGCCGGAACATCTCCCCCAACGCCGACTCGAAGCGGGTCCGGGTGAGTCGACGCAGGTCCGGTCCGTTCGGCTCGAAGACCAGCTCCCGCCCCTCGCGCAGCGCTAGACGCCGCAGCAGGATCAGCAGTCGTCGTACGGTCACCGGACGTACGCCCGGATCGGCAGCGAGCGTGTCGACACCCCACGCCCGCACGCCCGCACCACGCAGCCCGGGGGCACCGACGCGGGAGACCGTGAGTGGGTTGATCCCGGCGGCCCGCAGGGCACCCGGCTCCGTGCCGCCGCGAATCTCGTCGACCCCGACCGCACCGACCAGGGGAACTCCTGCGGTCGCGATCCAGGGCCCGCGCAGCAGCGCACCGCGCGCCATCTGTCCGGCGACGGCCCCGTCGGCCGGCAGCGTACGCACACCGTCCTCGCCTGAGGTGAGGGTCCAGGGGTGGTGGAACTGTGCCCAGTCCGTCCCGGCCCCCGGGGCGGCTGACAGCAGACCGAGATGCCGCTCCATCGTCCCGAGTCCGTACCAGCGCGGGAAGGAGAGGAGCAGCGTGAGGTCGCGTCGGGCCGCAGCCAGGACGACCAGCGCGCGATGCACTGCCAGCCCGGCCGGTGAGAGCGTCGCCTCCGGGTCCTGGCCGTCGGGCTCGTGGAGCAGCCACCGACGAGCGGGCACAGCGCTCACGATGACCGTGTTGGACCAGGCCCCGGGAATGGGCCCAGCGACCGACCGCACCCGGACGTACGTGGTGGCGCCCAGCGGCCGCGGCACCAGGAACTGTCGCACCGCGACCGGGTGGGTGAGCGTGCCCGAGGAGAACACCGGGTCGCTGCTGACCTCGATCTCGAAGGGAGCATCCGCGCCGGTCCAGGTCACCAGGAGGTCCGCGAGGACGGCATGGGGTGCGTCGAACACCTCGGCATCGCACTCGTCGAAGGGTGCTCGGGCAGCCGGGACGTCGACGGTTGCGGACCACGGCGAGGTCAGGCCTCGACGCTGCGCGCGCACCCGGTGGAACCAGCGTCCGCACCGCCCCTGCTCGACCGGACGGGTGAGCGGGTCGGCCCCCAGCAGCACGGTCTCGACCCCGGAGCCGAAGTCGGCCCGCTCGCATCGTTCGAGCACGAAGGAGTCAGCTGGCTCGGCCGCATCGAGGGAGGCGAAGGGGTCGTCCCAGACCAGGTGCCCGCTCTCCCCCGTGGTCTCAGGCAGGAAGGTCAGCCGCGGCGCGCCCACGGCCTGGGACGCGGTGGGGCTCTCCTGCTCCCACTCCCCGTGCAGGGCGTCGGGGACGGCCAGCACGGCCACCTCCTCGAGCGGCAGCAGCGCGTGGATGCCACGCAGTTCGAGCCCGTCGACGAAGAAGCGACGGCGAGCGGCCTCCAGCAGTGTCTCGGCCCCCCGGTCCGCGAGGGCCGGGTCGAGAAAGGCGTCCGGGTCGCGGCGCGCGACCCCATTGCGTGCCCGCGGCCCTTCGGCGCCCACCAGCGCGGTCCGCACGCCGGCGGAGCCGTGGACCACACCGAGCCCCAGGGGAAGGCAGGTGGTGGGGGTGTCACCGTCGGCCGCGGCCGAGAAGCGGGGATGACGGACCAGCTCGTCCAGCGGGCCGGTCGGTTCGTCCCGGCCGCCGCCCGCGCTCCTGCGGTAGCGACGCACGTGCAGGCTGTGGTCCGAGGGCAGGTGACCCACCCAACGGGGGTGGGCATCGGTGAAGCCGAGTCCGTCGACGGCACCCAGTGCCGCGTCACCACGACGGGTGGCCAGGCCGAGCTCGACGACGCTGACGCGGGCCAGGGTGTGGGGTCCGCCTCGCCCGACACCGGGGTCCAACAACCGCCAGGCTGGCCAGCCGCTGACGACGGACCGGGCCGCACCGACGGCCGGGACCCCGTGGGCGGGGGCATGGACGCTCAGCAGGATCGGGGCTCCGAGCCCGTCCTCCAGATGGAGGACGTCACCGGTGGTGGGGGCGATCTCGGGGGCCAGCGGGACGGTGAGTCGAGTCGCGCCGTCGGCGTCGACCTCGTAGGAGTCGACCGGCACCGTGCGATCGCCTCCAGGTCCGTTGACCTGCGCGGAGAAGATCCCCGTGCGTGCGGTGTCGCGCACCGGGTCGAGCCACGTCTCGTCGTCCGGACGCCAGGTCAGCGTGCGCTGGCCGGCCGCGTCGGCATGCTCCGTGCGTACGCCCACCCAGAGGGTGCGGCCCGTGGTCAGGACCACTTCCAGGAGGTCACCCGGCCCCACGACTGCTGAGGCGGGAACCACCACGCGTCCGTCCACCCAGCCGCGCAGGTCCAGCGACCCGGGCAGTGTCACCAACGGGTTTCGGGTCACCCGCGCGGTGACCGCCTGGTCGTCGGCGAAGGCACCCGGCGAGCGAGCCGGAAACACCACCGCACGCCATCCGTGCGGATCCCCCACCCCGCCCCGAGCGACGACACCGGGGACGACGAACCGGGCAGTCGAGGCGTCCTGGGCGACCCTGACGACCCAGCACGCGCGTCCCCCGTTGTCGAAGAAGGCCCGTACGGTCGGTCCCAGCAATGAGGTGACGCGCCGGTCCCGGTCCCGGGCCGGTGCTGCCGGTGGACGAGCCAGGCCTTCAGCCAGGACCACGTCGGCACCGAAGGTGTCCTGGAAGCTGGCCACGTCGTGGACCAGCACGGGGACGTCGAGCGGACCGGCCTCGGCATACCCGACGAAGCCGGTGACGTCGAGACGTGGCAGCACGGACGGACGGCCCGCTGGCGAGGCCTCGAAGGAGAGGCCGGGCCAGCGCGCGGATCCGGCCGACGCCGCCAGGTCGAGATTCACTTCTGCTCGATCCGTTCGCAGGCCAGGACCAGCTCCTCGACCGCGACCTCACCGCCGGCTCCACTGAGGGTGGGGCCGGTGTACTTCAACGGGCGTGCGTTGGAGAGCTGCCACACCTGGGCCTGGGTCGTGCGGTCCTCGGCCAGGAGGGTGACGGTGACCGTCTTCAACTGCTCCTGCTCCCCGGCCTGCACCGCCTTGATCCATTCGAAGAGCGCCAGGTTGCCGATCACGCCGCGCTTGAGCGTGATGTCGGGGACCTTGGACAGACCCATGACCTTGGTGACGTTGTTGAACGAGTAGTTGCCGTTGCGGTACTCGGCTGCAGTGATCTCGACCCCCAGTCCGCTGACCTCCTGGAACCCGCCCGAGTCCTGCTGGGCGTCATTGATGTCGGTGATGTCGACCAGGAAGTTGAACTGGCTGTACGGGCGATCGCGTTCGGTGGCCATCTGCGGTGCTCCTGTCTGTGTGCGGGTGGGCTCAGGCCACGACGTCGAGCGTCTTCTGGCCGATACGGAAGACGACGAACTCGGCCGGCCGCAACGGCGCGACGCCGATGAGGCAGACCAGGCGACCGTTGTCGAGGTCGTTCTGGGTCATGGTGGAGCGGTCGCAGCGCACGAAGAACGACTCCTCGGGCGTGGAGCCCAGCAGGTGCCCGCTGGCGAACTCGTTGAGCAGGAAGTCCTCCACGGTGCGCCGGACGTTGTCCCAGAGCAGTTCACCGTTGGGCTCGAAGACGGCCCACTGGGTGCCGCGGTCGATCGAGGCCTCCAGGAACGCGAAGTAGCGGCGCAGGTTGACGTACTTCCACTCGGGGTCCGAGGTCATCGTGCGCGCACCCCAGACGCGTCGACCGCGTTGGTCCAGGTGACGCAGGCAGTTGATGCCCAAGGGATTGAGCAACTCCTGCTGAGCGGTGTTGACGTGGGTCTCGAAGCCGACGGACAGCGCGATGGTCTCGTTGGCCGGAGCCTTGTGCACGCCTCGCACGGTGTCGTTGCGGGCGTAGATCCCGGCGACGAAACCGCTCGGCGGCTGGTCCACGTCGCTGCGGGTGACTGCGTCGTACGCCGTGATCCACGGGTAGTAGAGAGCGGCGTGGGTGGAGTCGAACTCACCCCTGAACTCGACCATCTGGCTGGGCAACTGGTCGGGGGGTGCGTCGATCACCGCGATCCGGTAGCGCATCCGTTCGCAGTGCCGGATCACCAGGCCCACCCGGTTGATGACGCCCGTACGGTCGAGCGCGTAGTCGTGGGTGGAGCCGGGAGCCGCCACGATCGAGACGTCCGGCAGGTCGCCCAGTGCCTCGAGTCCCGACTTCCGCAGACCGTCGTCCCCGGCGTATCCGTCGCCGTCAGGCCACGGACCGTCAGTGCCCCCGCTCAGTCGCGCCTGCACCGAGGCAGTGGCACCGGGGTTGGTGAGTGGGTCGGAGACCGGGACCACCGTCGCTGTGGCCGCGCCGGTGGAGGCGGCCAGCAGCGTGGTGTCAGCGGTCAGGGTGGTCGGCCCCGGTGGGGTGGTGAGGACCGCCAGGTAGGCGCCGTCCATCTCGACGGGGGTTTCGGTGGTGCCGAGGCTGGCCTGCAGGGCGGCGATCACGTCGGCGGGCACCGTCGGATCGATCGGGACCGAGGCAAGACCGCCGGCGACGAAGGTGAAGGTGCCTTCGTCACCGGTGACGCCCACCTCCGTCACCGGTTGCTCCGGAGACACCGTCACCGCGGGAGGTGCCGCCGCCATCGGTACCCCGTGACCACCGAAGAGCGTGATCTCGAAGCGCAGGGGCCCCGTTGACCTGGTCACCCTAGCCTGCCCGACCCCCAGGATCTCCTCGAGCGCGTCATCCACGTCGTCGGCCCCGGTGTTGAAACGCAACTGGCCGGTGGTGTGACCGTTGACGGTCAGGCGAAAGTTCTGGCCGTTCGGCGTCACCGTCCAGACGGTGCCCTCATGGATGTCGACCGTGCCCCGACCGGACAGGTTCGTGGGGTCAACCGTCACGGCGTCATCGGTGGAGAGGGCGATCACCCAAGGTCCCCCGGCCGGACCGCTCACTCTCGAGCCCGCCGGCAGAGCGCCGAGTACGTCGGCATCGGTGGCGTCGAAATCCACGTCCTGGGCCGCAGCAGTCCCCACCCGGAGGGCGAACGTCCCGCCCCGCGCGCCGACCAGGGAGAGCACCACCCCGGTGCCGGTGAGTCCAGCGGCAGCACCGGACTCGGTCACCAACAGGTCGGCCAACGCCGGACCGTCGGGGATGTTCTCGGTGGTCACGACCAGCGGCACCGAGAGCTCGGTGGATCTGTCGGCCCGGTCCGTGGGGGCGAAGACGTGCTGCAGGGAGTGGCGGTCCTGCGGGGCCAGCCCCAGACCACCCCGGAACACCGGGTCCAGGAACTCGCCCAGCCTCCCGACCTCCACGTCAACACTCAGCACCCGGACCTGGGTGGTGTCACCACCCAGGGCGGAGACGTCGCCGAAGCCGCCTCCGGAGGCAGCCGCGTTGAGCAGGTCGAAGGTCCACTCGCCCCGCGTCTCGTCGAAGACCTCGTCGAGCTGGGCGAACTGGCCGGTCCTCACGGTGCCGCCGTCGTCGACCCGGTCCAACCAGACCACCTGGTGCTCCAGCGCCCCTCGCAGACCGGTGACCACACCACTGCGGTCGAGGATGTTGGCCCCCAGCCGCAGGGTGAGTCGGACCTGGAAGTTGCCCGCCCGGCCGGGATGACGAGCGGTGAACACCAGGCGGCGCTCAGCCGGTCCGGCCGCCGTCGGTACGGTCGTCGTCGCGTGCCCGGCGTCGTCGGCCTGGCTGCTGTGCCGCACCCGGGTGACGTAGCAGCGACGACCTCCGTTCTCGAAGAAGGCGCGGACCCCGTGGGCCACGTAGTTGTCGACCGGGGCACCCAGGTCAAGGCGATCGATCCCGGCGTAGATGCGTTCGAAGTCGCCGAAACTGGTGAGCAGTTCGGGGACACCGTCGACCGGACCGAAGCGGGTGGGGCCGATGAAGGCGGCGGTGCTCGTGCCGACCCCTTCAATGGTCTTCTGTCGGAAGGAGGTCTCCTCGACGAAGACTCCGGGGGCGAGGTACTCGGGCATGGTGCTCCTTGGATCAGGCTGGTGTCACCAGCAGGTCAGATCGGCCAGGACTGCGAACCACCAGCGCCTCGCCGTACTCGATGTCCACGGCGTGCGACGTGGACGTGACGGATTCGTATTTCGCCCCCGACACCGCTTGTCCCGCGATGTCGGAGAAGTCAGGGACACCGGGAAAGCCGGTGGCGGTGAGCGCCTCGTACCTCACCTCGACGACGGCAGGCCACGCCTGGTCCTGCGGGTCGATCGGCCCGCTCCCACCACTCGGGGAGGCGAAGACGGGCGCGGGGGCGAGGACCAGTGCACGGCCCGTGGCGTCGGCCACCGCGTAGCGAGGGGCTCCCTCGAGGGTGAGGACGACCAGGGCGTGCGCCGCGGGCGCATAGGTGTCGGGTGACCCCACCAGCGGCCGGCTCTCGTCGCGCAGGTCGAGGCGTACGGCGATCTGTCCGGCCGGGACCGGACGCAGGGCCGACGAGAAGAGGGGGTGGCCCGGCACTGCGCTCGACACCGGCTGGACCCCCGCCACCGGGGCCTGCGTGGTCAGCGACATCGTCACGAACCGATGCCGGGTGTCGATGACCAGGACGCGGTAGGGCACAGGGGCACCGAAGTCGACGACCGAGCCGTGCTCGGCGTCGCGGGTGGTCGGCAGCGCCCCGAACCCGTGCACGCCCGAGCTCGACGGTCGCGCGGTGCTGATCGGCCCGCCAGCCTCTGGCTGGGCCTGCACCAGGAGTCCCTCGACGACCGGCCGGTCCGTGGCGGGATCCCAGAAGCGCAACCCGAGCGGAGCGCTGCGCACCACCTCCTCCACGACGTCGACCCGTCGACCGTCGTCGAGGAGGACCTCGTCGGGTCGTGCGGTGAGGGCTTGTTCAGTCATCGGGTCACCGCCTCCAGGTGGCCGAAGCGGGTCAGCCGCTCCTGGACCTCGGCGGCCTCGCTGATGCTGCGGTTGGACTCGATGAGCACGTTGCGCAGGACGTAGGTCAGCAGGACGACGTCGAACTTGGCAGCGCCCAGTACCTCCCACAGGTGCAGCAATTCCTCATGGGTCACGTGGTCGGCTGCCACTTCGACGGTCTCGTCCGGTCGGAAGACCGGCTCCTCACCCGCGTCCCGGTTGAGCAGGGCAGAAGGCAGCACCGGGTGGTCCTCCAGGGTGCGCATGATCCATCCGGTGAGGGCCAGCTTGGTCCGGGCATCCGCCACCGAGACCACGACCAGGAGGTGCACGTCGACAGGGAGTTTCGAGAGCTCACGCTGCCCGGTGGGGTCGATCCGTCCGCTGGGATGGCGGCGGGTGCCGTTGATCTCGATCCGGTAGGCGAAAATGCCTGCCCCGGAGGGCAGACCCGACGCGAAGTCCCCTCCGTCGATCACCTCGAACTCGATCTCCTCGGCGAAGTCGGTCTCGTCGAAGGTGTCGTCGAGCAGCCCTACGACAGCTGCGCTCGCCGCCTCCACGGCGCGGTAGGTGGCCATCAGCTCGACCGCTCCGCGACCATTCCGGCTTCCGCGAGCAGGCGGTCGAGCGCAGTGTGCAACTCTTCCGGAGATCCGCACCCGGTCGAGGCCGGCGTCGCAACGCTCTCCGTCGAGAGCTCGAGGGTGGCCCGGAAGGCAGGTTCCAGGCCTGCGATCTCGCGCTCTTCGAGCCAGACGTGGATACGCACGATCACCTCTCGCCGGGTCACGAAGTCGCCCGGTGCGACTGCCGTGGACTCATGGCTCCGGTTCTACGCGCGGGCGATTGCGCCCCACTCACCACCGATCACCGCTCGATCACCGACCGGCCGGGAGCGGTCAGTCCCGTACGAAGAGCGTGATGGCACGCTCGATCTGGTCGGCAGCGGTGCGACAAGCAGCCAGAGCAGCACTCAACTCCCGCATCAGCAGTGCCGGGTCGGGGACGTCCGGGGACAGCGGAGGGACTCCGGCGCGCACTGCTGCGGCGAGGAGCGCTGTCTCGACCAGTGGCTCGACCCCCAGCTCCTGACGCAACACCTGTTGGCAGGTCTCGTACTGGCGCAGCGCCTCGGGACGTCGACCGGTCTCGGCGTAGAGACGGATCAGGAGCCGGTGCATGTCTTCGCGCAGCGGATCACGACGCAGCAACAACTCGCCCCACGCGATGGTCTTCGCCGGAGTGGTCGAGGCATGGACCAGAGTCTCCAGCGCCGAGAGGACGGAGACCTCCAGGTGCTTGCGTGCATCACAGGCCCAGTCGTCACAGCAGCCGACGAGGAAGTCCTGCGGGTCAATGCGGGCGCCCGCGGCCAGCAGGTCGAGAGCCCGGTGGTCGCCGAGGGCAGCGGCGCCCCGGTTCTGCTCTCCGAGCCCGAGCAGCGCCTCGACCACGTCGACCTCGATCCGGCAACGGTCCAGGCGGAGCGTCCCTGATCGCGAGACCTGCAGCACCTCGTCCCGTCCGGTGCCGAAGAGGGCTCTGGCCCGCCACACCGCCGTGTTGAGCCGACGGCGACCCACCTCAGGTCCCATGTCCGGCCACAGCGCCTCCACCACGCGTTCCCGGTGGCAGTGGCTCTCGGGCTCCAGGCAGAGGTAGCCCAGCAGCTGCTGGAGGCTGGGGGGAATACCCACGTGCGCACCATCACGCAACACGCACGGCATTCCCAGCAACTGCATGCTCAGTGCGGCCATGCGCGCTCCCCCATGAGCGACCCGAGGTCACCCCATGCATCAGTGGACGGACGTGGCATGACGTCCGCGACGCGACAGAACCGAAACTACGCCCGCCCACGTGCTCCCATCAATACCGAAGGCAGGAGACGCACCCGCACCCCACTCGACGCTGGTCACAGGAGCGCGCACGTGTGACGCTGCATCCATGGACACGCCCACGACCGCTCACCGGAGCTGACGGGTGCGCATCGTCGTGGCCCTGGGCGGGAACGCCCTGCTGGAACGCGGACAGCGCCCGGACTCGGAGACCCAGGAGGCGAACGTACGTCGTGCAGTGGAGGCGCTCGCGCCGTTGGCGGCCGACCACGAGTTGGTCCTCACCCACGGCAACGGGCCCCAGGTCGGGGTGCTGGCCCTGCAGAGCGCCTCGGACCCACGACTCACCACGCCCTACCCCTTCGACGTCCTCGGCGCCCAGACCCAGGGGATGATCGGCTACTGGCTGCTCCAGGCACTGCAGAACAGGCTCCCCCACCGCCAGGTCGCGGCAGTCATCAACCAGACCCTCGTCGACGCCGCCGATCCGGCCTTCGACGAACCGACCAAATTCGTCGGCGAGGTCTGCTCGCGCGAGCAGGCCGACGCCTTGGGCGCCGAACGAGGGTGGCGCTTCGCGCAGGACGGTGCCGACTGGCGTCGGGTCGTCGGCTCACCCACGCCGCTGGAGGTGGTGGAGACCGAGTCGATCCGACTCCTGCTGAGCAGCGGGGCGCTGGTCGTCTGCGCGGGCGGAGGGGGCGTCCCGGTGGTGCGCGACGAGCGCGGTCAGCTGCACGGGGTGGAGGCGGTCGTCGACAAGGACATGACCAGCGCGGTGCTGGCCGAAGCCCTCGGAGCCGACGTCCTGCTGATGCTCACCGACGTCTCCGCGGTGATGAGTGGCTTCGGCACTCCCACGCAGGAGCCGATCCGCCGTGCCACTCCCGCGTCACTGGCAGGAGGTCAGTTCGCGGCCGGCTCGATGGGGCCCAAGGTCGAGGCAGCGTCTCGATTCGTGGCGCGCACGGGCGCGACGGCCGCCATCGGGGCCCTCGACGACGCGGTCGCGATCTTCGAGGGCCGGGCGGGCACCCTCGTCACCGTTTCCTGACCGGCGTGTCGGAGCGGACCATCTTGCGGAGCTGGACGATGCGCGCGGTCCCCAGGATCACGGTGATCAGCGCCGCGCTGACCGCTGCGATGAGCAGCATGAGCGCCAGCGAGGTGCCCGTCGACATCCACAGGAACTCCACCTCGACGCGGTGCGTGTTCTGCACGAGGAAGATGATCAGAAGGATGGCCATCAGCGCCGCCACGCTGACCCCGACCCACGCCGCGCCTGCTCGGGTGAGCGGCACCTGGTCCGGTCCCGACCCAGACCCAGTTGACCCAGACCCAGTTGAGCCAGACCCAGTCGAGCCAGTCCCCGTCCCCGCATCGGTCTCGGTGGCCGGCCCCCGGTCCACCGGTCCGGACCGGGTTGCCGATGTGTCGGCTGAGCTCCTACGACCAAATGCCATCTCTGAACTCCCACCCTCGTGGTGCCTGGGACCAGGCACGCGGTCGTGCGCTTCGTCGTGGTCGTCGTTCTTGCTTCTTCCTTCACTCTACGCCTCACCGGCTCCCCGGGACCGCTGCTGATTGGATGGTGGGGTGCTGTCCGACTTCCTCTCCCGCCCGTCCCCCGAGGTCGCCCCTGACCTGCTCGGTTGCCTGTTGAGCAGCCACACCCCTCACGGGACCGTCGCGGTGGTCCTCACCGAGGTGGAGGCGTACGAGGGCGAGGTCGACCCGGCCTCACACGCCCATCGCGGCGAGACGGCGCGCAACGCGGTCATGTTCGGCCCGGCGGGACGCGTCTACGTCTACCGCTCGCACGGCATCCACTGGTGCATGAACATCGTCACCGGTACGTCCGGCGCGGCGAGCGCGGTCCTGCTGCGCGCCGGCCGCGTCGTGCAGGGAGAGGACCTGGCTCGTGCGAGGCGGGGCGAGCACGTCGACCTCCGCTCCCTCGCCAGGGGTCCCGGCAACCTGGCCAGGGCCCTGGGAATCACCGGCGCCGACAACCGCGTCGACCTGGTCGCAGGAGAACGGTTCCAGCTCCACCGCCCGCCTCTCCCGATCGGTCCGGCCGTCAGCGGCCCGAGGGTGGGGGTGACGCTCGCCGCGGAGGTGCCTTGGCGCTGGACCATCTCCGGCGATCCCACCGTCTCCGCCTACCGCCGCTCGCCGCGGGCCGTTCGACCCACACCGCCGCCGGGGTAGCCAAGCAGCGTCGAGCGCCACAGGATGGAGGGCACAGGTCCGGTCGGCGAGCGTCCGGACGCAACTCCCCAAGGAGACTCCATGACCTACCGGGTCGGATACTTCGTCGGCAGCCTGTCCTCCACCTCGATCAACCGCACGCTGAGCAAGGCCCTGATCCGGCTGGCTCCTGAGGACCTCGAGTTCACTGAACTGCCGATCGGAGACCTCCCGCTCTACAGCCCCGACTTCGACGACGACTATCCCGCTGACCCTCAGGCGCTCAAGGACACGCTGGCAGAGCTCGATGCCGTGCTCTTCGTGACGCCGGAGTACAACCGTTCCATTCCGGGCGCTCTCAAGAACGCGATCGACTGGGCGTCGAGGCCCTGGGGCCAGAACTCCTTCGACCACATGCCAGCGGCCGTGATCGGTGCATCCCCCGGGGCAATCGGCACGGCAGTGGCCCAACAGAGCCTGCGCGCAGTACTGAGCTTCTGCAACGCCCGCCAGATGACCTCCCCGGAGGGCTACATCCAGTTCAAGTCCGAGGTCTTCACCGACGACGGTGAGGTCACCGACGAGTCGACGAAGGCTTTCCTCACCGAGTTCATGCAGGAGTTCCGCGACCACACCGAACGGGTGCTGACGGTCCTGCCACGCTCCTGAGGCAGTGCCTCAGTCGCGCTCGAGCGGGCGATCGCCCTCGGCCGTCCAGGCGTTCATCGAGCCGTCGTAGACCGCGACGTCGTCGCGCCCCAGGCCCTTGAGCGCGAAGGCCACCGCGGTCGCGGCGATGCCTCCCCCGCAGTACGCGACGGGTGCCACCGACGGGTCGAGGGCCCCGACGGACTCGAAGAGCGGCCGCAGCTCGTCGAGGTCACGCAGGCGACCTCGGTCGTCGACCAACTCAGCGAACGGCACGTTCACGCTGCCCGGGATGCGACCCGTGGCGAAGGAGTCGCGGTCCAACGCATTGATGAGCAACACCGAGGAGTCCCGCGTCGCAGCCTCCACCACGGGCGTGGCGGTGACGCGCTCGGGTCGCCGCGACGGCGTGAACGTGGTGGGCGGGTAGATGGCGTCGCCGGACTCCACCGCCAGCCCGGACTCCTGCCAGGCCCGGAGCCCGCCGTCGAGCACCACGACGTCCGGGTGACCCTCGTACTCCAGGTGCCACCAGAGCCGGGTGGCCCAGATCCCGTTGACGTGGTCGTACACGACGACAGTGTGCGAGTCCCCGATGCCGGCCTCGCCGAGCACGCGGGCCACCTGCTCAGGGGGCGCTGTCTCGAATGGCGCCTCACCGTCGTGCACGCTCAGGTCGGTCAACTGGTCGACGAACGTGGCTCCGGGCACGTGCGCTCGGCGGTAGGTCGCGCGACCGGACTCGGTGTGGGCACCGTTCTCGTCGAAGGTCAGGTGGACCGTGCCGTCGACGACGCGGATCGTGGGGTCGTCGAGATGGTCACTCAACCACTGGGCGTCGACGAGGCGGGGGTGCGGGGAGTTCATGGCTCCAGCCTAGATCGCTCTTCGGACCAGGTGGCGATCACAGGTACGCCTTGGCGAAGAGCTCCACCGAGCGCAACCGCTCCTCCACCCGCGGGCTCTGGTGAGCCACGATGAGTTCGTCGGCGCCGGTCTGCTCGGCGAAGGCGGTGACCTTCTCGGCGACGGTGTCGGCGGTGCCGACCGCCGTGTAGGTCATCATCTGGTGCAGGTGCTGGGCCTGGGGGCTGGCGAGCAACTGGTCGGCCTGCTCGTCGGTGTAGCTCACCCCGGGGCGTAGGAGCAGCGCCACCCGACTACGCATGATCGCCTGCAGCTGCCGCTCGGCATCGCTCACGTCGTCGGCCGCGACCACGTTGTAGCCGGCGATGACGTAGGGCTCAGCCAGTTGCTCGGAGGGCTTGAACTCGCGACGGTAGAGCGCGATCGCTTCGTGCAGGGCTGCGGGCGCGAAGTGCGAGGCGAACGCGTACGGAAGACCGAGCGCTGCGGCGAGCCCCGCGCCGAACAACGAGGAGCCGAGGATGTAGAGGGGCACATCGGTGCCCTTGCCCGGGTAGGCGTCGACGCCCGGGATCAGGGACTGGCCACGCAGGTAGCCCTGCAGCTCCAGGACGTCCTGGGGGAAGGAGTCCGAGGAGGTGTGCGTACGGCGCAGCGCACGCAGGGTGTTCTGGTCACTTCCGGGCGCCCGACCCAGACCCAGGTCGATCCGCCCCGGGTGCAGACTCTCCAGGGTGCCGAACTGCTCCGCGATGGTCAGCGGCGAGTGGTTGGGCAACATCACCCCACCGGCGCCGAGGCGAATGGACTCGGTGTGGGCCGCGACGTGGGCGATCAGCACGGAGGTCGCGGACGACGCGATTGCGGCCATGTTGTGGTGCTCGGCGTACCAGACGCGGGTGTGGCCGGTCCTCTCCGCCTGTTGCGCCAGGGCCACGGTGCCCGCCAGGGCCTCGGCGACACTCTGGTCGCGGGCCACTCCTGCGAGATCGAGGATCGAGACGGGGAGGGACATCAAACGCCTTTCGTCGGGGGAAGCGGAACGCAGAATCACCGTTCGCTCTCACGACAACACCGCGCGGAGCCATTCCCATCCCGGGACCTCAGGGTGAGGTGGGATCGAACGGCTCGCGTTCGATGACCCGTCCAGCCAGGTCGGTGACGACGTAACCGTGCTCGTCGTACTCGTTGGTGACGTTGATCGTGATCCTCGGCTCCTCGTACTGCTCCCAGTGGTCGATCACGAGGGTCGCGTGGGTCGGGTCCGGCACATCCAGCGTCGTCCACGCGCTGTCGAAGCTCGCCTCGAGGGCTTCGATGTCCACCTCTGCCAGGTCGAACTCGATCTGGTCCCCACCGCCGGTCACCTCCCCGCTCGCCTCGAAGGTGCCGTCGCCGACCGTCCACTGCTGGTAGCGGGCCCGACCGTCATCGGTGGGCACCGCCACGGTCGAGAGTTCCGCCTGGAGGCTGACCCCGTAGCTCTTCGTGGTGTCGAACTCCTCCTGCTGGTCCGCGATCAGCTCCTCGACCGCCTCCGCGGTGGCGGGCACGACGTACGGCGGGTCCTGGGCCTCGACCACCGAGTCCGAGTCCCCTCCCATCTCGGCGACCGCGAGCCCACCGCCGGCCAGCACGAGCAGCGCCCCCGCGACTGCCACCTTCGTACGTCGCGACGTACGCCCCCACCAGCTCGTCGGAGCGACCTCACTCCCAAGCTCCTCCGGCTGGGCCGTCTGGAGGTCACTGGTGACCTGGTCGAGGTCCCCGACGTGGGTCGCGAGCAACGCCCGGTGCACGCGATCCTCGCGCTGTTCAGTGGTGAGCTGCCCCTCTGCGTACGCTGCGTTGATCACCTCGACGGCATGGTCGCGATCAACCATGCGTGCACGCTTCCTACCGATGAGCGCCATCAGCTCTCCCCTGGTTCGACGAACGGTTGTCTGCTCAGTTCGCGGCCGTTGAAGTCTGTGGTCACCCGGGCCGACTCACGGAACTCGTTGCTGATCACCAGCGTGATCCGTCCCTCGGATCCCGTGTCAGGCGAGATGATCGTCGTGACCGCGGAGGCGTCGGCCACTCCCAGCTCGGCGACCCCGCGCCGCAACGTCTCCTCGACCGCTCCCACGTCGATCTGGGCCAGGTCGACGACGCCCGGCCTGCCACCCCTGATCCGGCCGGTGCTCGCGAACGAGTCGTCCTGCAGCGTCCAGTCCTGGAAACGCGGCGGATCGTCCTCGACCGGCACCTGGAACCTCACGTAGCCCGGGTCGATCTGCAGGCCACCCACGGTCGTCGTGTCGAACTCTGCCTCGTACGCGGTGCGGAACTCCCCCAGACCTGACGTCACCTGCTGCTCAGCGACGACCGAGGGGGCGTCGCGCACGGCCTCGTACACCGCGCCGCCTGCCAACGTCCCACTCAGGGTCAGCACCAGTGCAACCACCGCGACCTTGCCCCTGCGCGGGTACTTTGCCCAGTCCCGACGCAGGTCGTCCCACCACGTCCGTGTGTGCCGACCGAGTCGACCCGGCAGCCGACCCGGATCCGTGGCCTGCAGCGAGGACGGTGTCTGGAGGTCGTTGATCCATCGCTCGAGACGCCAGTTGTTGTCGGCAGCGAGCACCCCCGCCACACGTTCGTCGTACTCGTCGAGGGTGAGCTGTCCGTCTCCGTACGCAGCGGTGAGAGTCTCGATCGCAGCCTCACGCATCTGCGGGGACGGTGGTGCCTGGCGGTCCCCCGAGCCTGTCATCTGGGCAGGGTATCGAAGGCTGGCGGCTTCACGAGGGCTCCTCTCCCTCACCGCTCACGGTGGCGCAGTCGTCGCCGTGGTCCTCCTTGAGGCGCGCACCCACCTCTCCCTCCGCGAAGGTGCATTCACCCGCGCTGAACATCGCGTAGAAGTTCTCGCCGCTGGTGACGTCGTAGAACGCGTCCTCGACACCACCGAGCAGTCCGAGGTGGCGATCAACCATCGTCGCAACCTGATCGGTCGTGGTTTGCTCTGGCACCTGCACCGTCACGAAGTCATCGACCAGTTGGATCGAGGCCTTCGGGGGCAGGTCGCCGCGCAGCTCGGCGAAGATCGCGCGCTGGTCGGCGCCCGGGAAACCGGCTGTGGACCCGAACTCCCAGATGCCCTCGCCACTGGTCAGGACGCGCCACCCAGCGTCCGGGATCGCGCCGTGCACCTGCTCCAGTCCTGTCATGGTCTGCAGCACACTGTCCGCGTCCTCCTGCGCGATGGTCACGGTGAAGGAGGTGAAGACGTAGGGCTCCTGGTCGGGCTCCTGGGTGTCGATGTCGACCTGCACCGCCCCTGCCGGCAGCACCGCGAGCGCACGGGTGACGACATCAGCGACGTGGTCCACCTCAGCCGAGGGTTGAAAACTGCGCAGGTGGACGACGTCGTCATCGAAGTTCACGAAGACGTCCCCCTCCTCGTCATGATGCGTCCCCGAGAAGGCCTCGTAGGCCGTGGTGACCACTGCGGGAACGGCTCCGGCTCGGGCCTCCTCGTCCATCCGCACTGTCAGCGCCACCTTGCCGGAGTCGAGGAACTCAGGCTCGGTGTAGCCGAAGTCGACCTCGGCCACCCCTGGCAGGTCCGCCAGCGCGCCCCGAAGGTCATCGGCGTCGGCAGACCTGTCGGGTCCGGCACAGGACGTCAGGAGGGGAATCGTCAACACGGTCAGTCCCGCCAGGAGCAATGTCGGTCTCATGTGTCCAGACTCCTCTGTGGCGGGCGTGCGGCACATGAGGCGCCGTACTCACCTCACACGGCTGTCGTCAGTGATGCTGACGCACCCCAGGGTGGTTCAGTCCGTGGTGGCGGGGACCAAGGGTTCGACGGTTACCAGGCGGCCGGCCCGCCACAGCCAGTGCACCGCGACCGCAGCCACGAAGGCGCCGAAGACCCCGAGGCCGAGGTCGCTGAGGGTGTCGGCGTAGGCGAACTGGCGCTCACTGTGCTGGCTGAGGAAGGAGAAGAACTCCCCGATCTCCCACACGATCGCTCCGGTGGCTCCCAGGGCCAGCGAGCGTTCGAGGATCCGCGGAAAGCCGGTGTCGCGCGGCAGCGTGAGCAGTACGAAGGCTGCAGCGAGCAGCCCGGTGTTCATGAAGTGCATCCAGTCGTCGAACCACACGATCGAGTCGTAGAAGTTCAGACGGTTGCCCAGGATGTCGGTGAAGCAGGTGATGGTGACCATGAGGTCGGCCAGCCAGGGAAAGGCCACCCGATCCCGCCAGCTGGTCCACCACACGACGGGGATGAGGAAGGCGAGTGCCGGGTAGACCACAGCCCGGGCTCCAGCACCCTTGTCACGCATGTTGGTGGCATCGGGATACATCAGCATGAGTGCCAACATCACCAGGAGGAGGACCTTCAACGCAATGCTGGTGAGGCGTGCGAGTGACGACACCGGTTCGATGGTGACGACGGTCTCGCTCATGAAGCTCCTTGTGCGGTGGGCGTACTGGCTCGGGCCGTCGCACAGTCTCTCACGGTCGCAGCGAGCTGGAGTCCGACCATCTCAGGGCCCTGCCACCCCGGGCTGCCGGGCGGGTGGGTCTCAGACGGCGACGGCAGCAGCGACGAAGTCGCGGATCAGGTCAACCGACTTCTCTCCGGGCGCGGTCTCCACTCCACTGGAGACGTCGACCCCCCAGGGACGCACGCGGGCGACGACCTCCGCCACGTTGCTCGGATCCAGGCCACCGGCCAGCAACCACTGGCCCGTGGGAGCCCGGTCCGCGGGGTCGCCCAACTCCCACCGCTCACCCGAGCCGGGACGCGGCGCGTCGAGCAGCAGGAGTTCCTCCCCCCACGCGCCCACCTCCAAGGGCGGGTCTAGATCGAGCGAGGTGGCACGCCACACCCGCGCGATGACTGCGCGGGCGGCTTCGAAGTCGCTCTCTGCGTACGCTCCTCCGTGCAGTTGCAGGACGTCGAAACCCAAACGGCGCGCGGTCCGTGCGGCCTCGACCGCAGGCATGTCGTTCACGACCAGAACGACGTCGGCGTCCTCCCCCACCGCTTCGACGACGGCGAGCGCCTCCGCCTCACTGGCGCGGCGGGCGCTGTTCCGGTTCATCACGACACCCACCGCGCGGGCGCCGGCATCGACGGCCGCCCGGGCGTGGTCGGCGGTGCGGAGGCCACAGATCTTCACGTACACGCCCCCATCCTCCCCCATCGTCGGTGAAGTCTCACGCGCGCAGGTTTGACGACGGCGAGTCCGGGTACCGGTGGGACATGAGTTCTCCCAAGAAGAAGCTGCCCTACACGATCCCCGGCCTGGACGACGCGAGCGCCAAGCGACTCATCGAGATTCTCCAGTTGCGGTTGCACGCGCTCAACGACCTCCAGTTGACCCTCAAGCACGTCCACTGGAACGTCGTGGGCCCCCACTTCATCGCCGTGCACGAGATGATCGACCCGCAGGTCGACCAGGTCCGTGCCATGGCCGACGAGACCGCCGAGCGCATCGCCACTCTCGGCGGCGCTCCGAACGGCACACCGGGCGCCTTGGTGGAGGCCCGCGCCTGGGACGACTACAGCGTCGGACGGGCCGGCACCCAGGAGCACCTGGCTGCTCTCGACGTGGTCTACCAGGGTGTGATCACCTCGCACCGTGACGGCATCGAGGAGGTCGGCGACCTGGACCCCATCACCGAAGACATGCTGATCTCCCAGACCAGCCAGCTCGAGCTCTTCCACTGGTTCGTACGCGCCCACCTGGAGGACCAGGGCGGCAACATCAAGAGCCCCAAGGCCAAGTAGCAGACCGTGCAGCGCCCCGCCCGACCACCGGGCGGGGCGCTGCGTGCACGAGCAGGCCCGGGAGGCCCCGATGTACTTCGACAACAAGCCGTGCGCCGTCTGCGGAGCGGAGATCCGACTCCGCGCTCGACGCACACCCTCCGAGGCGGAAACCCGGCAGCCGGCCGGCCCGTCCGACGGAGTGGTGGGAGCCGGCGACGAGACGGTGGACGAACGGGTCTGCACCAACCCCGAGTGTCCGAGCCACTCCACCGAACAGGACGCATGACCCGAGCGGCTGAGGGAGGTCAGTCCTCCCCAGCCAGCAGTCTCAACACGGCCAACTCGAGGTCGCGAGAGCGTTCCTCCCCCTCGAGTTGCTCACGCGCAAGTCGCCCTGGGACCGTACGTCCTTCGTCGTAGGCGTCGACGATGCGCGGGTCGACGTACGAAGTGCGAGCCTGGGTCGGCGTGTTGCCCAGCAGGTCCGAGGCGACGGCCCACGTGCGGGTGAGTGCCTTGCGGCGGTGACGGTCCGACTCGGCCGGACCCGCATCACCCAGCACCGCTGCCGCCACCACCGTCGCGTGCCACGTCCGGAAGTCCTTGGCGGTGGCGTCGACGCCGGTGATCTCGCGGATGTAGGAGTTCACGATCTCCGAGGTCAGCGGCGCCCACGCCGCCCCTTCACGCGCGGCCAGGAGGCACAGTCCCCCGTCACGACGACGACGCATGGTGCTCAACGCGGACAGCAGCTCTGCGTCCGCGAGCTCCACGTGGTGCTCCACTCCGGACTTGCCCACGAAGTCGAAGTGCAGCACCCCCCGGCTCTGGCGTACGTGACTGCGCTCCAGGGTGGTGAGGCCGAAGCTGCCGTACGTGTCGGCGTAGACGTCGTTGCCCACCCTGAAGCACCCGAGATCGAGCAGCCGGAACGCCACCGCGCAGGCACGATCGGTCGGCATCCCGGTCAGCGCCAGGTCGCGGCGGACCTTCGTACGAGCTCGGCCCAGCGCGGCGCCCAACTCCTGGCACCGCTCGAACTTCTCCGCGTCCTTCTTCTCCCGCCACACCGGGTGGTAGAGGTACTGACGCCGGCCCGCTTCGTCGGTCCCGACCGCTTGCAGGTGACCGTTGTCCCTGGGGCAGATCCAGACGTCGGTCCAGGCAGGCGGGATCGCCAGGGCCCTGATGCGTTCGCGGTCAGCCTCGTCGAGGAGCTGACCACTTTCGTCCAGGTAGGAGAAACCGCGCCCGGAACGTCGCCGGGTCCAGCCCGGCGACTCCTGCGAGACATGCCTCAGACGCATGGTCACTCCTCATCCATCACGGGTTGGTCGCTGTCCCAGCGCGAGCCCACGTAGGCAGCGAACTCTGGGGTCCCGGACACGATACGGTCCATTTCCTCGCCGCCGTCGCAGGTGAGGAGCGCCACCGTGAGGGTCGTGGGTGAGCGGGTCACGACCGTCCATCTCCCGCCCGAAGCCGTCCAGCGTTCCAGACGGGCCGCCTCGTCACTGCCAGGACTCATCGGTCACCTCACTGGACCACCACGGTCAGCAGCACCGCGGAGTCCTCCAACGCGGCGAGCGAGTGGCGCTCCAGCGGGATGAGCATGAAGGAACCGACGCCCCCTTCCGCCGACCCCGAGGCTCCCGCCAGACGTACGCGACCCGTCAGCACCTGGAGGGTCGCCTCACCGGGGCTGTCGTGCTCGGCCAGTTCGTGACCCGAGGCCAGAGCGATCACGGTCTGGCGCAGCTGGTGCTCCTGGCCTCCGTGCACGGTGTGCGCCGCGCGTCCCGCATTGGCACCCCGGGCCTTGGTGAGCAGTTCGTCGACGAGTTCGTTCAGTGAGCTGACGTCCATGGCCGTCACCCTTCCGTGGTTGGAATCGCGCGTGGGGCCCCAGTCAACCAGCGTGTGGGTGATCGCAGTGCACGACGACCTCGATCGAGGTGACGCAGATCGCATGCGCGACACAGGTGCAGAAACGGGCAGGGTGGGTACAGGGGGTGTCGAAGGAGGTCTGATGACCAGCCACAGCGATCGCCGCCCGGGCATCGGCCACCCGGGTACCGGCCAGCCGCCGGAGCTCAGGGCCCCGGAGCTCAGGGCCCCGGGCATCGTTCTCGGCATCGGGCTGGGCGGCTTCGTCGACGGCATCGTCCTGCACCAGCTACTGCAGTGGCACCACCTGCTCACCAGCACCGACACCGACAACGTCGGGATCCCCTACTACCCGGACTCCACCGTGCACGGTCTGGAAATCAACACCCTCCTGGACGGCGTCTTCCACGTCTTCACCTGGCTGATGGTGCTGCTCGGCATGGCCATGCTCTTCAACAGACTCCGGACCGAGCACCCACCGGTGTGGCGCCACGGTGCGTTGTGGGCCTGGGTCCTGGTCGGCTGGGGCCTCTTCAACCTGGTGGAGGGGGCTGTCAATCATCACCTGCTCGGCATCCACCACGTCCGCCGCGGCGAGCACGAGCTCCTCTGGGACCTCGCCTTCCTCTTGCTCGGTGCCCTGCTCGTCCTCGGTGGTTGGTGGTGGGCGCGCCGGACCACGTCCCACGACGAGCGAGCACCGCAGGAGCCCGTCGCATGAGCCTTCCGCTGCACGCCGAACCCGACAGCGCCGGACTCCTGGTGGCGTACCTCCCGGTGGCCCTGCTGGCTGCCGCATGGTGCGGGTACCTGTCGCTGAGCCTGGAGGCTCGGGCGCGCCGCGGGTGGCCGGTGTGGCGCACCGTTGCCTTCACCGCAGGCATGTTCCTGCTGGCGGTGGCGTTCTCCCCCAGCTTCGACGAGTTCGCGGAGCACGACTTCAGTGGCCACGCCGCCCAACACCTCTTGATGGCGATGGTGGCTCCTGTGCTGCTCGTCATCGGCATGCCGGTGACCCTGATGCTGCGTACGCTCCCCTACCCGGCCGCTCGAAGGCTCGGGCGTCTGCTCAACAGTCGACCGGCCCGGCTGCTCACCACCCCGTCCCTGGCTCTGCTGGCCGCCAGTGGCGGGCTCGTGCTCCTCTACTTCACCCCGCTCTACGCCTTGAGCACCCATCACACGCCGGTGCACGTGCTGGTGCACGTACACCTGGTGCTGTCCGGCTTCCTCTTCGCGTGGGTGATCGCAGGCCTCGACCCTGCCGCGCGTCGCCATTCGGTGCGGGCCCGGCTCGTGGCCCTGGGGATCGCCATCGCCGTGCACGCCACTGTCTCCCAACTGCTGTACGCGGGTGTGTGGGTCCAGGTGCAGGAGCCGATGCCCCAGATGCAGGCCGCCGGGTCGCTGATGTACTTCGGAGGTGACCTCGCCGAGCTGCTCCTGGCCCTGGTCATGCTCCTCGCTGCCCGCCCACCTCGGCGCACGACTCCGCGTCTGTCCACCCCACCCGCACCCCGACAGGCAGCACCGAGGTGTGAGCCGGCGGCAATCGGGTACCACACAAGCACGACGACCCAGGAGGAACCATGAAGGACGTGGCCCGATACATGCAGGTGCACCTGGCCGGGGCAGCCGCCGGGATCGATCTCTTCGGCCTCAGCGGACGAAGGATCCTCGACGAGAAGATCAGCACGGAGGTGCTCCGCATCCGTGAGGAGTTGGTGGACGAACGCCAGCGCCTCGTGAGGATGGTCAAGGAGTTCGGCGCCAATGACCCCGTCGTTCTCAGCAGTGTCACCCGCCTCGGCGCCCAACTCGTACGCCTCGGCCCTGCGGGCAACTGGCGCCGCCGCACCCCCCTCACCGACCTGGTGGTGCTGGAGACGATGCGTGACGCCGTCGCGGGGAAGATCGCCGGCTGGCAGGCGCTGCTCACCGTCGTCGACGACCACGCGCCCCTCGACCGGGAGGAGTTGGAGTGGCTCCTGGCCCAGGGCGAGGAGCAGCACGACACACTGACCCAGGCTCACCGCGAGATCTCCTCACGGGTGCTCGCGAGCGAAGCGCGCCAGTCGCAGCCCTCCGCTCACTGACGCCTGGACCCGTCGGGCGACGTAGGTTCCCATCCGTCCTCGTTCCGTCGCACGAGCCCGGCGCGTTCGAACTCCTCCAACCATCCCAGCATCGGCCAGGTCCCCCACCGATCGGCGAACGTCCGCCCGTTGCGCAGGATGGCCTCCAGATGGCGCACCGGAGGCGACTCCGTCTGGTGGTACTGGTGGTAGGCCCGGGCGTCACCGGTCCAGCCGAGGTCTGCACCAGCGGTGACGACGAGGCGGGCGAAGTCGGTGTCCTCCCCGCCGTAACCGACGTACTCCTCGCAGAAGCCACCTGTGGCCTGCCACATCTGCGGTGAGAGCGCGAAGGAGAGCGACCAGAAGAGATTCGGGTCCCCTCCCCGCGTGCGCTCACCTGGACCGGGCGCTGGTCTGGCCGGGTGGGGATCGTCCCACCGTGCCAAGTCCGTGAGATCCAGGGCGCCGGGTGCCGGCTCTGACCCAGGGGTAGGCGCGGTGGCCGACCGAGGCAGGTAGGTGACCGGTCCGGACCACACCACCCCTGGCTCCTCTCTGACAGCGGTGGTGTAGCCCCGCACCAGGCCCCGGCCCGGGAGGCAGTCGACGTCGAGGAAGACCAGGATGTCCGCCCCGCGCTCCAGGGCGGCACGCGCCCCGGCGTTGCGGGCCTGCGCCAGCGGGAGTCCGTCTCGGTGGCTCGGCACGCTCAGGACCGTCGGCACCGGCCCGCTCGTCGGCACCCAGGTCGCGACCCACGGGTCATCCATGGCGACCACCACGTAGTCAGGGGCCGGTCCAGCGCACGCTGCCAGCGCCTGCTGCTGGCGCGCCAGATGGTCATGGCGCCCGTGGGCGATCGTCACCACGGCAGTCCTCGCGGTCATCGGAGGGTCGCCTCCTGCCCCGAGAGGTCCTGGAGCAGGGCAGCGAACCGGGCGGCCGCGTCGCCGCCCGACCAGCGGGACCATCCGCGACCGTCGAGGCTGGCCGCAGTGGCGAGCAGGGCCGGCCAGTCGGCGCTCTCCGGGTCGGTCTCCACGAGGGCGGGCCAACTGCCGTCGGCCAGCACCCCCGCCGTGCTCACCTGCTCGTCGTGCGGCCGCACCTCGGGGACGACGATGGCGGGACGCCCGGCCAGAGCCACATCCGCCAGGGCACCCAGCCCGGCGTGGGTGATGACCACCTCCGCCGCCCGCACGATCGCGAGCGGGTCGTCCACCCACGTCTCGGAGCGGCCCCCCAGCACGGTCCAACTCCACCCGGGTGCCAGACGCTGGGCGCGCTCGAGTGCTGCCACGCTGAGCCCTCCGCCTCCGCGCCCTCCGAGGACCACGACGCAGCGCTGCTGCACGACGACTGACGTGTCCGGTTCGGTGTGGACGGCCCTGTCGGCGTGGGCGGCCCTGTCGGCGTGGGCGGAGACCGCTCCGAGGCAGTGCAACCGCGCCCGGTCCTGCTCGGTCAGGCCCCGCACGGCCGACCTGGCAGCCTCGGGAACGAAGGCGACCAAGAGGTCGCAGAGACCGTGCGCGAGGCGGTGCGCGGCGTCCCCACGATCCCCCGGTTGGGTCACGCAGACCACCGGCACACCGTGCAGTCGAGCCAGGAGCGCGACCTCGACCGAGACATCACTGATCACCACGTCAGGGCGAGCCGTGTCGATCCAGTCGGCGATCCGCGCCATCCTGCTCCTGAGTCCCGGGTCCCCGAGCGGGGCCCAGTGCAGGTGGCCGCGAGCTGTCGGGTCGTGGGGCGGGTCCGACCGGTCGTCCGGGTCCAGCCGGATCCACGGGCCCTGCCACCCCGGGGGACGCTCCAGGGAGGAGAGACCGGTGACCTCGGCGTCGATCTGGTGAGCGAGGCGGAGCGCCCGGCTCACGTGGCCCTGCCCCTGGTGGTGGACGTAGTAACCGATCATGCGACGTCGGCGTTCGCCGGGATGACCTGACGGTAGAGGTCCACGTACTTGTCGACCATCGCCGCCAGGGAGAAGTGCTCCTGCACCCGACGTCGGACCGTCCGACGGTCCAGCTGACGGGCGCGCACCATCGCGCGGGCCAGGTCGTGGGGGTCGTCGGGGCGTGCGAGCGCTCCACCGTCCCGTCCCACGACCTCCGGCAACCCACCACGGGCGTACGCCGCCACCGGTGTGCCGCAGGCCATGGCCTCCGCCGCGACCAGACCGTACGGCTCGTCCCAGACCGGGCTGACGACCGCCACGCTCGCGCGCGCCACCATCGCGGCCAGCTCCCGGTGGCCCAGGTGGCCCCGGTACACGACTCCGTCGCCGAGCAGGGGCTCGACCTGCTCGGCGAAGTAGGTGGGGTCCAGCCGTGGACCGACCAGGTCCAGGTCCATCCCCGCGGCGCGGGCAGCCAGGATCGCGTGGTGGGGTGCCTTCTCCGCCACCAACCGCCCGAACCAGACCGCTGCACCACCCCCGGGTCCGTACGCCCATCGGTCGGTGTCGATCCCGTTGTGGATGGTGGTGCTGGCCACGTGCGGGGACCACGCCCGGGCCGTGGCGTGGCTCACCGAGACGAAGACGCTGCTGGGCGGAGCCAGGTCGATGGCCGACTCCAGGAGGTCGAGCGGCGGGGTGTGCAACGTGGTCACCACGACCGGGGACAGCGACCTGGCCATCGCGATCGGCAGGTAATGAAGGCTGTTGTTGTGCACCACGTCGAAGTGTCCGTACCCCTCCTGGGCCAGGTCCACCATCAGACCCAGATAGGCGTGGTGCTCGCTCATCCACTCCCGCGGGGTGGCGCCCACGTCGGCTCGGGCGGCGGCGCTGGGCTCCCGCTGCTTCACCTGCAGGTGGTGGACGTCGAGGGACGGGTCCGAGCCGGGAGCGGCGAAGAGGGACACCTGGTGCCCTCGCCGCACCAACTCGCGGGCCAACGCGTGGGTGTGTGCCTCCAGTCCGCCCACGAAGGGCTCAATGATCGGGAAGCGGCTCGCGGCGATCAGGCAGATCCTCAGGGCTCGGCTCACTGCACACTCCGATAGATCTCCGCGTGGCGCACAGCGACCACGTCGCGCTGCTGTCGGCGCTCCTCGAGCGTGAGGGCAGGGACGGGCGCTGACTCCTTTGCCCTGGTGAGGGCATCGACCAGCGACGTCGGGTCGAAGAGATCCTCCTCGTGGAGGTAGGAATGCACCGGCCCCTGGTCGGCGTAGTAGCCACAGGTCGGCGCGACCACGGTCGTGCCGATGTCGCGGCACGCCTCCAGCCATCCGGAGTGGGTCCCGAAGCGGTACGGGAGGACGGAGACGTCCAGGCCAGCCAGGTACTCCCACAGCTCTGCGTCGGTGAAGTAGTCGTGGATTCGCAGGTCGATCTCGCCGTCCTGGGCGCGCTCGTGCAGCCAGGTGGCCAGTTCGTCGTCGCGACGGCTGCCGGACCCACCCAGGACGTCGGTGTGGCCGTCGACCTGGAGGACCCCGCCAGGGATGCCGCGTACCGCTTCGAGCAGCGTCGGGAGGATCCGCATCGGGGCCATGCTGGCGCGCAGGCTCTTCACGTGCAGCCCCACTCGGAACTCGTCAGTGGGGCGCGCCCGGTGCTGGGCCTGGAAGGCCCTCATCTCGTCGAACTCCAGCACGTGCGGGTGCGGGACGACGTGCGCCGTACGTCCCCAGCGTCGGTGGATCTCGTCGGCGGCACCCCGGGTGAGGGTGATGAGGGCAGCGGCCCCACGGACGAGCACGTCCAACTGGGCGTCGTGCAGGCCACGGTCCAGGTGGTGCGGGTTGCGCAGATCGTGGACGGTGAGGACCAGAGGGGTTCCACGCTCCTCCAGGACCTGCACGAGCGCAGAGAGCTCGGCCGGGGTGCGAGCGTCGAAACCGAACTGCACGTGGAAGACGTCGAACTCATTCGTCCTGGCCCAGTGCGGATCCAGCATGGTGGGTGGCCACCACCGCTGCTCCGCGGAGCGTCCCGGATGGTCGGGGTGCGGGTCCCGGAGCCGTACGACCGGCGGGCCCACGTCGGACGACAGGTGACGGACGTAGACGTGGGAGGAAGGGACCGAGGCGACCGTGAGGACGTTCGTCGCCGCAGGTCGCACCGCGACAGGGGTACGGGTACGCATGGGCATTCCATACCCCGCGGAGAGGCCTTCAATTCCTCCTTGTGACGCTGCTCTCGATCAGAGCGTCAACAGCCGATCCAGCGCCGGCCGGTCCAGTCCCGCTGCCAGGGCGAGGACGAGCAGGAGTCGCGCCTTCGTGCCGTCGTACGCCCCGGTCCCGAGCAGGCCCCGAGCCCTCAGGTCGATCTCACCACCGGGATAGCCGTACGTCTGGGTCAGCACCTCGCCCGCGCCGGTCCGGGAGGCCAGGAGGACGGGCATCTGCTCCACCAGTCGCGAGAGGACGGGCGCGAGCGCGCGAGGGACATGTCCCCCACCGACCCCCTCGACGACCAGGCCCTGGACGTCCAGGCTGCCGACGGCCTGCAGAAGTTGGCCGTCGTCGCCGAGACCGATGCGGACCAGGGCCACGTTCGGCAGGTCGGTGCCCGCGATCACCCGCAATGGCGCTCCGCCCCGAACGGGCCGCAGCGCGATCCGCGGGCGCCCTTCAGTGACCCAGCCGATGGGTCCCAGGCCCGGTGACTCGAAGGCGGCCGGGTTGCTGGAGTGCGCCTTGCGGACGTGCCGTGCCGCGTGGACCGCGTCACCCAGGCACACCAGGACTCCGAGGTCACGGGCCTCCGGCGTGACCGCGAGTTGGACGGCGGCCAGGAGGTTGGCGGGCCCGTCGGCACCCGGACTCGACGGCGTCCGCATGGCCGCGGTGAAGATCACGGGCTGGGGCCGGTCCCAGAGGAGATCGACCATGAAGGCTGACTCCTCCAACGTGTCGGTGCCCTGGGTGACGACGATCCCGTCAGCTCCGCTGTCGACGGCGTCGCGCATCAGCTCGACCAGGGCAAGCAGGTCGCCGGGAGTGATCTCGACCGAGGGCACCTGCAGGACCTGGGTGGTCTCGACCCGGGCCACCTGGGCGATCAGGGGCACCGCGTCGACGAGTTCCCGGCCACTCACCGCCGGACGGACGCCGACCGCGGCACTCCCCTCGTCAGGCGAGGTCTGGGGAACGCTCGCGATCGTGCCGCCCAGCGCGAAGAGGCTGACCTGTGGCAGAGCGGTTGGCAGAAGGTTTGTCACAGGCGTCCCGGTCGGCTCGCTCATGGGTGTCTCTCCTCCTCGTCGCGGAGGAGCCATCCTAGGAAGAGGCTGGGCCGGCGACGATTCGCGCACCCAGCGTCACGTGATCTGCACCACTGGGTGATTGACTGCAGGGGCGGTTGACCCAGCGCGAAATGGGTACACGGAGACAGTCGTGAGCGGCCCTCAACGGTCCGCGTCGGTGTGACGTCCATCGAGGAGAGTCAGCATGCCCCAGTCCAGCACTTCGCTCGCAGAGCACGAGGCGACTTCGGTCGCCTACGGGCCACTCGAGATCGCGTACGACTCCCGAGTCCTCACCCCGCGCGACTGGACGAGGCAGCAGTCGACCTGGGCAGCAGACCTGATGCAGGACCTCCCGGACGGCCCGATCCTGGAGCTGTGCAGCGGCGCAGGACACATCGGCCTCCTCGCCGCACATCTCAGTGGGCGCCGCGCCGTCCTGGTCGACATGGAGCCCACCGCCTGCCACTACGCACGGCTCAACGCCGAGACCGCCGGTCTGGGCGAATTCGTCGAGGTGCGACTGGCTCGGGCGGATGCGGCCCTGCGCCCCGACGAGCGGTTCGCGTGTGTCATGGTCGACCCTCCTTGGGTCCCGACCAGCGAGATCGACCGTTTCCCTGAGGACCCGCGCCTAGCGATCGACGGGGGCGAGGACGGCCTCGATGTCATCCGTGACCTCCTCCACGTGGTGGCCCCTGCGCTGCTTCCCCACGGGGTCGCCCTCGTACAGCTGGGCACCAGCGCCCAGGTCGAACAACTGCACACGTGGCTCGACACCCCCGACAGCCCATCACTCACCATCACCGAGGTCCGCGTCCACGGCGACCGCGGGGTGGTCGCACTCCTGGAGCAGGCATGAGACTTCCCAAATCGCGAGGCCCCCTGAGTGCGTGGGTGCGCAACGCCGTCACCCACCCGGACCCCGTGGACCCGCTGCCGCCGATCACCACCGCACCGGGCTCCTCCTTGGACGACGATGATCTCCAGCTGGCTCTGTGGATGCTCTACGAGCTCCACTACCGGGGATTCGACGGCGCCCGGGACGACTCGGAATGGGACCACCACCTGCTGCGCGCGCGCCGTGAGATGGAAGTGGTCCTCGAGCGGGACCTGCGCCAGATCTGCCGCGAGCAAGTGCCAACGGCAGAGCCCGAGCGCATCGTGGAGCAGATCGAAGCCCTGATCGCGCAGAGCCCTGACAGCGGGCTGGCGGAGTTCATCGAGGAGCACGCCGACCGGGCACAGGTGGCTGAGTACCTCCGCCTGCGAAGCATCTACCACCTCAAGGAGTCCGACCCGCAGACCTTCGCGCTCCCCCGGCTGACGGGGCGCGCGAAGGTGGCCCTGGCCGAGTTGCAGTACGACGAGTACGGGGCCGGTCGTCCGGAGATGCTGCACCAGGACCTCTTCCGAGCGGCGCTGCGGGGCAGCGGCCTGAGCGACGAGTACGGCGCCTACATCGACGAGTTGGACGCCCCCACCCTGGCCTCCAACAACGTGATGAGCCTCTTCGCCCTCCACCGTCGTCTCCGCGGCGCCAGCATGGGTCACCTGGCCGTCTTCGAGGCGACCAGCAGTCTCCCGTGTCGTCGGATCAGCCGCGGCATCACGCGCGTCGGCCTCCCGCCGGAGGTCTCGGCCTACTACGACGAGCACGTCGAGGCGGACGCGGCGCACGAACAGGTCGCGTTGCGCGACATCTGCGGGGAACTCGTCGCTGCCGAGCCCTCGCTCGCCGATGACGTGCTCCTGGGGGCGCAGGTGTGCCTCCTGGTCGACGGCCATGCCGCGTCGCAACTCGTCCAGCGCTGGCGCAGCCGACGCACCAGCACCCTGCCCGGCCCCACCCCGGAGCCGCGTCTGTGGGCGGTCACCCGGTGAGCGCGCACGGCGATCAGGTGCGTACGACGAAGTGTCCCGGCGGGCCGCTGCTCGTGCGCGGGGCCGAGGCGTGGGAGGACAAGGACGGCGAGGTGCACCCGGTCACCCGGCCCGTGGTGGCGGTGTGCCGGTGCCGTCGCTCCGAGTTGCTGCCCTGGTGCGACGGCTCGCACAAGCTCCCCAAGGGAGGGTGACCGGCTCGCGGGTCAGCGCCCCAGGAGACCCAGGGCTGCGTCCACCATCGCAGCTGTGTCGATGCCGTGCAGGGCGTAGGCGTCCTCCAGGTTGCTGGACTGTCCGAAGTCGCTGACCCCCAGGCACCTGATCCGGTCCCCGCGCACTCCCGCGAGGTAGGAGAGGGTGTGCGGATGTCCGTCCATGACGGTCACGATCGGTGCTCGGTGCTCGTCCGGGAAGAGCACGTCGACGATGTCGTCGCCCGCCACGGCGCTCGCTGCGCCCACCGCGCCGCGACGATTGAAGGAACGGAACACCAGGTCCGGACTCGTCAGGCAGACGACTCCTGCCGTGGCCCCCTGCTCCGCCAACGCCTCGGCAGCAGCGATCACCTCCGGCATGATCGCACCGACCCCGACCAGGGTCACCTGCTCCTGGGCCGGGTCATGGGTGGTGATCCGGTAGCCACCGGAGACCGCGTGCCGACGCCGACGCTCCAGCAGCGTGGGGTCGCTGGGCAGGGCGGAAAGGTCCTGGGGCAACGGCCGGGTGGTGAGGCGGAAGTAGGACGAGGTTCCGCCCTCGATCCCCACCTGCTCCATCGCGGCGAGCATCGTCCACTCCAGGTCCTGCGCAAAGGCGGGCTCCCACGCGATGCACTGCGGCTGCTCGAGGCCGATCGAGGGAGTGGAGATCGACTGGTGGGCCCCGCCCTCGGGCGCCAGCGTCACCCCGGAGGGCGTGCCGATGATGATCGACTGGCCTCCGGCGTAGATGCCGTAGGACCACGGCTCCAACGCGCGCGGGATGAACGGGTCGTAGAGGGTGGCGATGGGGATCAGTCGCTCACCCCATCGCGACCACGTGGCACCGAGCTCGCCCAGGAGGCAGACCAGGTTGACCTCGGCGATGCCGAGTTCGATGTGCTGCCCATGGGTCCCTTCGGCCCACTTCAGCACCCGCTCGGAGTCGTCCGCGAACCAGTCGCGCCGGTCCTTGACCGACCAGACGCCGGTGCGGTTGATCCAGCCGCCGAGGTTGGTCGACGAGGCGACGTCGGGGCTGCAGGTCACCACGCGGTCGGCCATCTCGGGCACCTCGCGCGAGAGATCAGCCAGGAAGCGTCCCAGGGCAGCCTGGGTCGAGATGGGCGCGCGATGGGCGCGCGACATCGTGCTGGGCACGGAGATCTTCGGGGTGGCGGTGACGGGTTCCCGCTTCAGCTCCTCACCGCGTACGCGGCAGAGCTCGGCCGCGTCCGAGTCTGCGGGCAGCGGCTCCCAGGGATGTTCGGGGTCGACGCCCGAGGCCTCGGCCAGCTCGAGCATCTGCTCCTCGGTGATGAGGGCGGAGTGGTTGTTGGGGTGGCCCTCGGTCGGCAGGCCTCGGCCCTTGACGGTGTACGCGAAGATCACCGTCGGGCGAGTCGGGTCGATCTGACGGTAGGCCTCGAGCAACAGAGCAATGTCGTGCCCACCGAGGTCACGGATCGCAACCGCGAGCTCCTCAGCACTGATCGAGTCCAGCAGGTCACGCAACTCGGGGCTCGGGTCGGCGCCCACGATCCGCGCGACGACCTCGTCCCGGTCGACGCGCAGCATGCGCTGGTACTCCTCGTTGGGCATTTCCTCCAGGCGGGTGCGAAGTTCAGCTCCCCCCGGGCGCTCGAAGAGGCGGGAGATCGTGGATCCCCACTTCAGGGTGATGGTCTGCCATCCGGCGGCCTCGAACATCCCCCGCAACCGGTGCGTCTGCACGTCCGGGACGACCCGATCGAGGGACTGACGGTTGAGGTCGACGATCCAGAGCAGCTCCCCCAGGCAGGAGACGGCGGGGTCCGCGACGGCCTCCCAGATCGCGCCCTCATCCAGTTCGGCATCACCGATCAGACTGATGAAGCGACCCGCCTCAGGGGTCTCGGGGAAGCGGGACTTCACGTAGCGGTGCGACATCGCCGCCCACAGTGCCGCGGTGGCGCCGATGCCCACCGAGCCGGTGGAGAAGTCGACCGTGTCCGGGTCCTTGAGTCGGCTCGGGTAGGACTGCAACCCTCCCTTGGCACGCAGTGTGGTGAGGTGCTTGGCGTCGAGATCGCCCAGCAGGTGGTTGATCGCATGCAGGGCCGGCGAGGCGTGCGGCTTCACCGAGACCCGGTCCAACTCGGTCAGTTCGGCGAACCACAGCGAGACCATGATGTCGATCATGGAGGCGCTGGAGGCCTGGTGTCCTCCGACCTTGACCCCACTGGTGTTGACCCGGCCCCGGTTGGCCTCGTTGATCATCGCCGAGGACAGCCAGAGGACCCGTTGCGAGATCTCCCGCAACGTCGCGATCCGGGCCGCAGGAAGCGTCCTGGACAGTGGTGACGTCTCGGCGTCAGGGGTTGCCCGGGGGGTGGGCTGGGGGTTGTCCTGGGGGGTCACAGACGGGCTCCGCTCTCTCGGTACAGCATGTACAGGATTGAACGACGGCTCCCACGACGCAACTAACCAGCGCGAAACACCCTTCATAAGGCGCTTTCCGCCCTCAACAGGGGGGTCAGGGGGCGATTGTCGCTGCCTCGGGATAGTTTCGCGCCATGGCAGCATCCGACATCGACTCGGTGGATCGACAGATCCTCGACCTGCTCATCGAGAACGGTCGCCGCACCGTCAAGGAGGTCGCCGACCTGGTGGGCCTCTCCCCCAGCCCCGTCCGGAGACGGATCGAACGACTCGAACGCGTCGGCATCATCGCCGGCTACACGGCCGTGGTCGACGAGAGCCGCCTGGGCAACACGTTCGAGGCCTTCGCCGAGCTGAGGTTCGCCGGCAACACCAAGGTCGCCGAGATCACCGCCTCGGCCCGGAGCATCCCCGAGGTCATCGGTGTCTACACCGTGGCCGGCGACCCGGACGCGATCGTGCACTTCAAGGTCAACAGCGTGCAGCACCTGCACCAGCTGATCGACCTCATCCGCCGCGACGGGCACGTGATCGGCACCAAGACCTTGATGGTGCTCGATTCATGGCAGCGCGGGAAGCAAGTGGGGTGAGCCCGGGTAATCTCACCAGCATGCCGCTGACCGCCCCTGACACGCTCCGCGTGCTGGCTGCCGTGACTCTGGTCCCGGCCGTGGTGAACCACGGCGTCATCGGACTGGCGCTGATTCTTCTGGTCCTCGGGGGGTGCATGGTCCCGAGGGCGCTGGGCACGACAGCCTGGTTGGACGCCGCCTTCTGCTCGGCGGCGCTCTTCGCCGCCTGGGCAGCGCTGCTCGACTGGTACGTCTCCGTCGAATGGCTCGACCTGGCAGTGCACACGGTCTTCACCGCCCTGTTGGGCCTGCTGGCCTGGCAGTTGCTGCTCCGCAGCGGGGTGCTGGCTGAACCGACGACCCTGCTCGCCGCGCGCCTGGGCGCTGTCGTCTTCACCACCACGATGGCCACCACCCTGGCAGCCCTGTGGGAGATCGGTGAGTGGCTGGGGCACAACCATCTCGACAGCAGCATCCAGGTGGGTTATCAGGACACCCTCTCCGACCTGGCCGCCGGCGTCCTGGGCGCTCTCGCCGCCGGAATGCTCGCCGCCGCGGTGGCGGCCGGCTCGCCGCAGCCCGTGACTGCGACCGTTGAGGACGAGTACGCGCGTTGAGCCCGACCACGGTCTCCGTCGTCATCCCGGTGCGAGACGACGCCACCGAGCTGGCAGTCTGCCTCGCTCTCCTGGCTCGTCAGAGCCACCCGCTCCACGAGGTCGTCGTGGTGGACAACGGGTCGAGCGACGGCTCCGCCGCTGTCGCCCGCGCGGCAGGTGCCCGGGTCGTCCCGGAGAGCCGGATCGGTATCCCGCACGCGGCCGCGACCGGGTACGACGCCGCCACCGGCGACCTGATCGCTCGTCTCGATGCCGATTCCCGACCCTCCCCGGACTGGGTGGCTCGCATCGTCGAGGCGATGGCCGACCCAGCGACCGACGCCGTGACCGGTCCCGGACGCTTCCACGACCTCCCGCCGGTGATCAGGCAGCTCGCGGGTCTGCTCTACCTGGGCAGCTACTACGCGCTGACCTGGTTGGCACTCGCCAACATCCCGCTGTGGGGCTCGAGCATGGCCGTACGCCGCTCGGTGTGGTCCCGGGTCAGTCACCTGGTCCACCGTGACGCGGACGTGCACGACGACATGGACCTCGCCTTCGTGCTCGGTCCGCGCGCCACGATCCGCTACGTCCGCGCCCTTCGAGTGGGAGTCTCCGGGCGTTCGGTCCGTGGATCACGTCAGTTGCGGCGGCGGATGGACCGCGCCTTCACCACGCTGCGGCTGAACTGGGAGGTCCAGCCGCCCTGGGAACGCTGGCAGGCCCGGATCACTCGTCGGCTCTGAGCGGACTCGTCAGCGCAGGACGGCGAAGATGATCAGCTGGGTCACCAGGAAGCCGGTGAGGAAGTTCAGCCACAGGAATCGCCGCCACCCTGCGTTGGCGCGCTCGCAGTCGTCGTCCGTGATGCCCAGGTAGGGCGCCACGTTGGCGACGTACGGCAGCACCAGGGCCGCAGAGAGCATCGCCGGCCATCCCGTGGCCAGCAGCACCAGACCAGCGGCCAGGTAGGCACCCAGGGCGAACCACGTCGTCACCCGCGCACCCATCACCGTGCCGACCGAACCTATCGCGGCCTCACGGTCCGCCCGGACGTCCTGGACGGCACCGAACGCGTGCGAGCCCACGCCCCACAGGAAGAATCCGACCAGGGCGGCGACGACCTCGGTCTCCAGCGTGGTCTCCCCGCCACGCGCAGCCGCCAGCGCCAACCCGAAGACGGCAGGGCTGACGAAGTGCGTGCTCGAGGTGAGCGAGTCCAGGAAGGGTCGCTCCTTGAAGCGCAGCACGGGGGCCGAATAGGCCACGACGGCGAAGACGCTCACGGCGAGGACCGCAGCCGAGAGCGCGGAACCCAGGAGCAGCAGCACCGCCACGAAGGGCACGTTGACCAGGATCGCTGACCACAGGGTCAGTCTGTGCAGCGAGCGGTCCAGGACCACTCCCTCGACCCCACCCTTGCGGGGGTTGCGCAGGTCCGACTCGTAGTCGAACACGTCATTGAGGCCGTACATCAAGAGGTTGTAGGGCACCAGGAACCACAGGCAGCCCAGCCAGAAGGCCACGTCCAACCCGCCGCCGAAGAGCAGGTACGCAGCGCCGAACGGGAACGCCGTGTTGACCCACGACAGCGGTCGGGACGACGCCAGCACGGTGGCGACCCCGGACGACGGCCTGCGGTCGGTGGCGACGTTCATCACGACTCCTCGCCGGTGGCCGGCCGGACGACGCGGCGCCCCGGGGTGAGCAGCAGGACCATGGCGGGCACCACCGCCACGGCAGCGATCGGCCAGGCGAAGTCCTCGATCGGGGCGAGACCGATGCGCAGACCGACGAGCTTGCTCTCGTCGAAGCGGAACAGGTCAGCGGCAATCATCACCGTGTCGAAGACTGCGGTGAGGACCACCAGGGTCAGGCAGGTCAGGCCGGTCGCGGCCCACCAGCGGCGCGAGGGGCGGCGTACGACCACCGCCACCACCAAGAACGGGACAGAGGCCAGGACGAAGAGCCCGGCCAGGGTCAGATACGTCACCGAGCCCCCTCGACGTCGGCGGAGCGGTCTGCGACGTGCGCCAACACCTTGGTGAAGAGCCCGTGGAACACCCCGGTGATGTAGCAGAGGAAGGTGATGAAGAAGAGCTCCTCCAGGGGCAACTCAGGGGCCACCTCGATCCCGGTCATCGCCGGCGAGGCGCCCTTGCTGTAGGCACCCACTTCGATCGCGACGAGGTCCCAGACCAGGAAGAGCACGAACCCCACCGCCACGGCGACCACGGCCACCTTGGGCCGGTCGAAGAGGAAGAGTCGCCAACGGCGGTCCACCAGCCCCATGCACGCCATGGAGACCATGACGAAGCCCAGGTACAGCAGGCTCATCGGCGCTCGCCCGCGCCCGGCAACGGCGCCTCGACGCCCACGGTGGACTGGTCCCCGCGCAACCGCTTGAGCACCAACTCCGCGCTGATCAGGCACATCGGCAGACCGATCCCGGGAATCGTGCTGGAGCCGGCGTACAGCAGGCCGTCGATCTTCTTCGAGGCGTTGCCCGCCCGGAAGAAGGCACTCTGGGCCATCGTGTGGCCGGGCCCGAGCGCCCCACCGGACCAGGCGTTCAGATCGGTGGCGAAGTCCGCGGGACCCACGGTCCGGCGCACCACGATGCGCTCGGCAAGGTTGTCGATGCCCGCCCACGACCCCAGCTGCGCGATGGCCGCGTCGGCTGCCTTCTCGACCGCCGGGTCACCGGCGCCGTCGATGCCGCCGTGACCGAGTGTCACGTCGGCGGGCACCGGCACCAGGATGAAGATGTTCTCGTGGCCGGGTGGTGCCACCGAGTCGTCGGTCGCCGAGGGGCGGCAGACGTAGGTGGAGGCAGGGTCGGGGACACGGCGCTCGTCCCCGAAGACGTCGTCGAAGTTCGTCTCCCAGTCCCGGGTGAAGAACATCGTGTGGTGGGCGAGCTCCGGCACGCTGCCCTCGACGCCCAGGTAGACGAGCACGGCACCGGGACCGGGGTCGCGGCGACGCCACCACTTCTCGCTGAATGTCTGCAACTCGGGAGGTAGGAGCTCGGTCTCCATGTGGTGCAGGTCGGCGGCGCCGACGACGACGTCCGCCTCGATCTGGTGGAGCTCACCGTGCGCGTCGCGATAGGTGACACCGCTGACGCGGGGACGGCCTCGTCCGGCGCCACCGGGCTCATGGTCGACGTCGACAGCGGTGACGCATGCTCCGGTGTGCACCACCACCCCCGCCTCCCGGGCGAGTGCAGCAATGGCATCGATCAGGGTGGTGAAGCCACCCTGGGGGTAGAGCACGCCGTCGGCCAGGTCCATCCTGCTCATCAGGTGGTACAGCGCCGGGACCCTACTCGGGGACGAGCCCAGGAAGACGGCCGGGTAACCCAGGATCTGCCGCAACCGGTGGTCCTTGAAACGCGACGCGACATGCGCCTGGAGGCTGCGGGTGAGGAGTGCCAGCAAGCGCGGGGACTTGCGTACGACGCCGGGGCTCATCAGCTTCTGCGGGCGTTCGAAGCTGGTGTAGAGGAAGTGCTCGACCGCCAGCCGGTAGGCCTCGTCGGCCGAGTCGAGGTAGGCGGACAGCGCTGCAGCGCCGCCGTGCTCGACCTCCTCGAAGAGAGCCAGGTTGGCCTCGCGCGCGGCCCGGGTCTCCAGCGGGACCTGATCGCCCTCGAAGTACACCCGGTAGCCCGGATCCAGGAGTCGGAGATCGAGCTGCTCCGCGGCGCTGGTCCCGAGCAACGCGAAGAAGTGTTCGAAGACGTCCGGCATCAGGTACCACGACGGTCCGGTGTCGAACCTGAAGCCGTCCTTGCTCCACGAGCCTGCGCGGCCACCGATCTCGTCGCGCTTCTCGAGCAGTTCGACCGTCCAGCCGTCAGCGGCGAGCAGAGCCGCCGTGGCCAGGCCCGAGATGCCCCCACCGACGACGACCACGCGTCGCCCGCCGGACACGTCGTCTGCAATCTTCTGGTTCATGACCCACCCCTCGTGACTGCCCGTGCGATCAGCTGTGCCTTGCGTGGGGTCGAGACGCGGACCCGCCGGGTCCGGATCACCTCGGGAGCCGTGCCACGCAACTGGTCGGAGAGCTCCGCGAAGAGTGCGTGGGCCGCGACTACCGCCCGCCGACTGCTGGTGGGCAACTGGACCATCGTCGCGGCCGCGACGGCGAGGTCGGAGTCGATGTCGTCGAGGAGCCGGTCCCGGTCCGCCGCGTCGAATCGCGCCACGTCGAGCCCGGGGAAGTAGCTACGACCCAACTCGTCGTGGTCGGCAGCCAGGTCGCGCAGGAAGTTGACCTTCTGGAAGGCGGCACCCAGACGCAGCGCCCCCTCACGCAGGCGCAGGTACTCACCCTGCGGGTCAGCACTCTCGACCAGGAAGGCGCGCAGGCACATGAGTCCCACGACCTCCGCCGAGCCGTGCACGTAGGCAGCGAAGCTCGCCGGATCGTGCTCGGCCCGCACGAGATCCATGCGCATCGACTCGAAGAAGGGGTCGAACAGTTCGGCACCGATGCCGCAGTGGCGTGCGGTGCGGGCGAAGGCGTGCACCACCAGGTTGGCACTGTGGCCGGTCCTCAAGGCGTCGCGTACCTCGGCGTGGAGACGCTCGAGCAGCACGGACTGGGTCTCCGCGTCACCGTCCGGGCGGGGAGCATCGACGAGTTCGTCGGCGACCCGCACCAACGCGTACACGTTGCGGACGTGCGTACGCACCGGCTCGGCAAGCAACCGCGAGGCCAGGCCGAAGGAGGTGGAGTAGCGCCGGATCACGACGTCCGAGGCAGCTTCGGCCACTTCGTCGTACAGCTCGTGGGGCGCCAGCCGGTCCGCGGCGCCGCGGCGACCGATACGCGGGGCGCTCCACCCGCTCATCGGACCTCCGCCGTGTCGGTCGACGCGCCGCGGCGGGAGGCAGCGCGCGCGCTGAAGGCCTCGACCTCTGTCCAGCGACCTGCTTCGTCCAGCTCTGCTGCCTGTGCCGCCAGCCACGGGCTGAGTGCCCAGGGAGCGGCGTCGAGCGCTGCCCGGAGTTGGGCGAGGCCGAGCCAGTGGTGCTCCACCACCTCGTCGGGATGGGGAACGACCGGGCCAGGGACCCGGGCCAGGAACACCGGGCAGTACTCGTTCTCCACGGTGCCGCCGGCGTCGACCGCCCGGTAGGCGAAGTCGGGCAGCAGAGCGGTGATGTCGGCGACGTCGACCCCCAACTCCACGCGCCCATGACGAGCCACCGCCTCGACCAAGGACTCCGTGGGCCGCGGGTGGCCACAGAAGGAGTTGGTCCACACACCCGGCCATGACCGCTTGCCGAGCGCACGACGGGTCATGAGGAGCTGGCCCGACTCGTCGACGAGCCAGCAGGAGAAGGCGAGGTGGAACGGAGTTTCCTGACTGTGGATCCCCTCACGCGGCGCCTGGCCGATCGGATGCCTGTCCTGGTCCAGCAGCACCACGAGGTCAGCGGCGTCCCCAGCCGGAAGCCGGTCGGGAAGCCCAGCCCGGGCCGAGGTGGGAGGGGACAGATCAGGCGTCAGTGGCACGGAATCTCCGATCGGGTCCAGACAGATCGACCAGTCTGGCACGTCCAGTCAGCTCAGTCGGTGTGCGACGGCTGCGGGTCGGTGTCGTCCCCGACGATGATCCCCTCCGCCACCATCACGTCGGGGCCCCAGCAGACCATCTCGGCGGAGGTCGGGAAGTCCGTCGGCACGCACAGCAGGGACAGTCCACCTTCCATCCGCCACACGCTCGGGGTCTGCGAGTCCTGCAGCTTCTCGGCGTCGGGGGCTTCGATCACAGCCACCTGGGCCTCGGTCTGCAGTGCCTCCTCCATGACCTCGATGGTCCGCTCCGCCTGGCTCGACGACGACTCCGGCAGGAGGTCGGAGTGGTCGATCACGACCGCCGCGCAAGCGGCGACCAACGAGAGCAGGAGGAAGGCCAGGACACGGCCCGGGCCGGCCTTCGCCGAGAACGGGAGCGTGAGCAGACCAGCCAGCAGGATGCCGCCGAATGCAATGAGGTACAGGTACAAGACAATTCCTTCACGATGGCCTTACGCGGCCGGGCCGCGAGCGTGACGGACGATACGCCACCGGCCCCAACGCCCCACGGTTGCCATGACCCGCCAACCCACCCGTAGGAGCGCCAACGCACTCGTGTGCGCAAGCGCACACCGCCTTTGATGTGCATTTCCGCGATCCCGCACGCACTCTGGATCACAGGCAGCCCTGCTGCTCAGCCCTCACTGAACTGGTGGGGCCACCCGGACCGCGCTGAAGCTCGACACGTCGCCGGGGTGACTCGAAACGCAAGAATCGAGTGGTGTCGAGCGCGGCTGACCCAGCTGCACGCCGTTCCCCCAGGGACGGCTCGGGGTGAAGGCGATCCCCAGATCGCCCGGACACGGCAGTCCGAATCCGACAGGTCATCAGTCGCAGGCGCGTGCCGGAGAAATTTCATCATGCGACAGTTCATGTCGTTCATCTGTGGTGCCCTCGTGGCCACCGCACTCACCGTGGGCATGCTCACGGTCCCCGCCCAGTCAGCCCCCGTCGACGGCAACACCAGCAGCACGTCGCTCGACGACAGCAGCCCCACTGCTTCGTCGGACCAGGAGAAGGCTGCCCAGAAGAAGGCTGCCAAGGCGAAGAAGAAGGCCGCCAAGGCAAAGAAGGCCGCGAAGAAGAAGGCCCGGGCCAAGGCCAAGAAGGCTGCGAAGAAGAGGGCCAAGGCCAAGAAGGTCAAGCGCCTCAAGCAGCGCCCGCTCAGGGCACTGAAGCGCGCTCGCACCCGAGCTGGCATGTCCTACCGCTACGGTTCCTCGGGCCCCCACGCCTTCGACTGTTCCGGTCTGGTCCGTTGGGCCTACGCCAAGGTCGGCAAGAACCTCCCCCGCACTTCGGGGGCACAGGCCGCGAGCACCAAGCGGACGAAGAAGCCCCGCAAGGGTGACCTCGTGTTCTTCCACAACCGCGGTCGCGTCTACCACGTGGGCCTGTACGCGGGTGGGAACAAGGTCTTCCACGCCTCCCGCCCCGGCAAGCCGGTCGGCAAGGAGCGCATCTGGAGCAGGTCGGTCTTCTACGGACGCGCCTGAGCACCTCTCAGCGATCGACCACAAGCACTGACCCCGGCGACCTCTCGGTCGGCCGGGGTCAGTGCCTTCAGTGCCTACAGTGCTTTCAGTGCTGCGTTGGACAGGCAGGGGCTCGGTGTGACCACAATCCGTGCACCAGAGCTGACACACCCGGAGGTCCGATGAGCGCATTTCGCAAGGCCGTGGAGTCCGGCGACCACGCCGGCATCGAGGACCTGCTGGCCGAGGGCGTGAGGTTCACCAGCCCCGTTGCGTTCCGTCCGTACGAGGGCAGGGCGATCACGGCTGCGATCCTGCGCGGGGTGCTGCGGGTCTTCACCGACTTCCACTACGTACGCGAGATCATCAGCCCCGACGGACGCGACCAGGCCCTCCTCTTCCGGACGTGGGTCGATGGCAAGGAGGTGCACGGCTGCGACTTCCTCCATCTGGACGACGAGGGACGCATCGATGACTTCATGGTGATGGTGCGTCCGCTGTCGGCCGCCCAGGCGCTCGCCGCTGCCATGGGTGCCCAGTTCGAGCAGATTGCACGCGAGGCCGCCGAATCCTGAAAGCAGCTCCCCCGGGCGCACGTGCCTAGAATCGCGTCCGTGGAAGCGGTGCTCAACGTCTCGGCCTATCTCTTCACGCCCATCGAGGACCGTGACGAACTACGGCTGACACTGGTGGACCGCGCTCGGGCCGCTGAGCTCAAGGGCACCATCCTGCTCGCCCCCGAGGGGATCAACCTGTTCCTCGCCGGTCGTCCCGAAGCCTTGCGTGGCTTCCTGGCCGACCTGCGTACGGACGCCCGGTTCGCTGCCCTGGAGCCCAAGGAGAGCTGGTCGCCCCGGCAACCCTTCGGCAAGATGCTGGTGAAGCTGAAGAACGAGATCATCCGGATGGATCACCCCACGATCCGTCCCGTCGAGGGACGGGCTCCCGCGGTCTCTCCGAGCACCTTGCGCCGGTGGCTCGACCAGGGGCATGACGACGACGGGCGTGCGGTCGTCATGCTCGACACCCGCAACGCGTTCGAGGTCGGGTACGGCACCTTCACCGGTGCGATCGACTGGAAGATCGAGCGGTTCACCCAGTTCCCCCAAGCCGTGGTCGACCACCTGGACGACCTCGCGGACAAGACCGTGGTGAGTTTCTGCACCGGGGGGATCCGCTGCGAGAAGGCTGCGATCTACATGCGGGAGATCGGGCTGGGCAACGTGCTGCAGCTCGAGGGCGGGATCCTCAACTACTTCGAGGAGGTCGGTGGCGACCACTTCGACGGCGAGTGCTTCGTCTTCGACGAACGAGAAGCACTGCTCCCCGATCTGAGCACGCGCTGAATCGACGCGTCAGCGCTCGATGCGGGACCAACCCTGAGAGGTCACTGAGACCTTGAGGTGGTGCGGAATGCGTTCCTTGACCTGGTCGACGTGGCTGATCAGGCCCACGGTCCGCCCGCCCTCGCGCAGCGCGTCGATGGTGTCGAGGGTGGTGTCCAGGGTCTCGGTGTCGAGGGAACCGAACCCCTCGTCGATGAAGAGGGTGTCGAGCCGGACCCCGCCGTTGCGCTGGGTGACGACCTCCGCCAGTCCCAGCGCAAGCGCGAGGGATGCCTGGAACTTCTCGCCGCCCGACAGGGAGCGAGGTGAACGTGTCTCGGAGTTGTAGGCGTCGACGACGTCGATCGTCAGGCCGGACTGGGCCCCACCCTTGGCGAGCTCGTCGCTGTACCTGAGCTCGTAGCGGTGCGAGGTCATCCGGGCCAGCAGAGCGTTGGCCGCGATGACGATCTCCTCGAGGTCGGCAGCGAGGGCGAACGTCTCGAGGGTCATCTTCCTGGTGTTCGGGGACTGTCCGCGTACGGCTCGGGCCAGGCCGTCGACGAGCTCGAACTCGTGCTGGGCGGCACCTGCCTGCGCCAGGGTGTTCCTGAGCCGGTCGACGCAGGTCTCGACCTGGGTGACCCTGGTCTTCACCTCGCCCAGGCGCGCTGCGGCGGCCTGGTTCTCGAGGTCGGCGGTGTCGCACCGCGCCTGGAGCGGCGCGACGTCGATCGGCTCATCGGGCAGGTCGCTCAGCTCGGGGTCCGCCAAGATCTGCCGCTGGGCCGCGACTCCGGCCTCGTGGGCGCTGATCCGGGCCTGCAGGGACGATCGTTCTCCCAATGGGAGCCGCGCGGCGACCGCCGCGTCACTCGAGGAGAAGTCATACTTCTCGAGGAGACCGGCGAGTGTGGTCCTGGCCGCGTCGCGGGTCTCGGAGGCCGCTGCGTGGCGCTCGAGGGCCCGGATCAGCTCCTGGGTCGCGGTCAGGCGTGCCTCGGTGGCGGCCAGGTGCGCGCCCAGCGACGTGTGGCTCCCCCGGCCCGCTTCGACTGCCTCCTGCTTGGTGTCGTGGGCGATCTGCACCACGGTCATGTGGGTCTCTGCCTGGTGGCGGGTCTCCTTGGCCGCCCCGATCTGTTCCTCCACCTTCGCCATCTCGCGAGTGACCTTGGCGCGCCGCGCGGTCACTTCGTCCAGCTCGAGCACGGCCCGACGGCGGATGACGATCGTCGCCTCGGCCTCCGCGACCGCTGCGGCCCACGACTGCACGCTGCCGCCGGCAGCCTCGTCGCCAGCATGCTTCAGCCGTTCCGTCAGGCGCGCGACCTGGGTGGCGGCCCCCTCGTGTGCCTTGAGAGCGGCCTCGACCGCCTCCTCCGCGCGGGCGAGATCGGTCTCGGTCACGTGGGCCGTCGAGGTCTGTGCCTTGGCCGGGTGTACGACCGAGCCACAGACCGCACACGGGTCGCCGTCGACGAGCTCGGCAGCCAGCGTGCTCGCGTACTCGCCCAGTTGACGCGCGATCAGGTCCGCGCGCTCGGCGGCGGCCGCGACGACGCCCTCGCTGGTGTCCCGCCGTCCACGTCGGGCCGCATCCAGATCCACCTCCAGCGCGAGGACGGTCTCGGCCGCTCGCAGTCGCTTCTCGAGCGTCCGGAGTTCCTGCTCGGCATCAACCAACTCCTGCGGCGCGGTGGCCAGCACCGCCGCGGACTTCTCGAGCTCCGGGAGGGTGCCGAGCAGCTCTTCCCGATCGGCCTCGAGGCGGGTCTGATCCGCCCGTGCCCGCTCGTGCAGGGTCCTGGCACTGTCGAGACTGCGGGCCAGCGTGGCCAGGGTGGCCTCACTGCGTACGAGCTCGGTGAGTCGTTCCCGAGTGGCCCGCAGTACGGACTCCCGCTGACGCAGCTCTTCGACCAGGGCGGGGCCGTCGAGCGCGACAGTGACGTCATGGGCGTCATGGGAGTCGAGGACGTCACCGGGGTCCGAGATGTCGCTGCGGCGTGCCTCGGCCAGGGACGTGACGGCTTCCTCCAACTTGGCCAGTGCCCTCTGGTGGGCCTGGACGCTGGCCCAGATCGCCTCCGCGTCCTGGGCGGTGCGCAGGCGAAGCCGAGCCTCGGCGATGGTGTCGGCTTCGGCCAACAGTTGCTCAAGACGCTCCGTGGCTGCCGCGTAGCGGTGCTGGGCCCGCAGGGTGGCCTCCGCCTGCTTCAGGGCTGTCCGCGACTCCTGGCACGAGACCGCAGCACGCTCCGCTGCGGCGCTCGCTTCGTGGAACTCCTCCTGCTGCTCCTGGTGGACCCCTTCCGCCCAGGCCGTCACCGCGCCGGAGTGCGACGCGTCGATGCCGTCGGGCAGTGGTCGGGCGACCACGGATGCGAGGTGGGAGAGGTTCGTGTCGATGGCGGCCGTGGTGAGGGCGAGCCCCGAGCCCAGGGCTGCGGCCCGCGCATCCAGGTCGTCGCTGTAGTCGAGGAAACGGCCGGTGTCGAAGAGCTGGCGCAGGAGGGTGCGCCGCTTGCCACTGTCGGCGACCAGGAACTCCTCGAACTGGCCCTGCGCCAGCAGGATGACCTGTTGGAACTGGCTGGCACTGAGCCGGACCACCTCGTCGATCTTGCGACTCACGTCGGTGAGTCGCCTGCTGGCGAGCACCTCCCACTCGTCGTTGCGGAACTCCTCGATCTCGGCGAAGGGGGGCAGCGGTGTCTTGCGGCCGGGGACCGAATACCCCGGCCGACGGGTCACCCGGTAGCGCGCCCGGACCGTGGAGAACTCCAGGACCACCTCGGTGGTCTCAGTGGTCTGCTTCAGGTAGTCGCTGCGGACCCGGTCGTCACTGACGTTGCCGTAACGCGGGACGTGGCCGAAGAGCGCGAAGGTGACCCCGTCGAGGAGCGTCGACTTGCCCGCACCCGTCTTGCCGGTGATGACGAACTTGCCGTCCCCGGCGAAGGCGTCGAAGTCGACCACCTCCGTCCCACGGAAGGGTCCGAAGCCGGTCAGCGTCAGCCGGTGGATCTTCATCGCGGGCTCCGGGAGCCGATGACGTCACGGACCAGCACCGCTTCCTCGTCACTCATCCCCGCGCCGTTGCGCACCGCCTCCAGGAACACCTCGACGATCTCGTGGTCCGTCCTGGACCTGATCCTGGCCGCGTAGGTCGTTGCGTCGGGCCCGTGGACGTGGCTGGGGGCGAAGACGAGCTCGACAGCATGGGGAAACCTCCCCTGGAGGCGGCGCATGGTGTTGGACGGACGCACCTGGTCGGTGACCGTCGCACTGACCCAGTGGCCGACGGCTGCCGCGTGGACCTCGTCGGTGAGCAACTCCTCCAGCGTCCCCGACAGGATGCTCAACTCGCGTGGGACCGGCAGGTCGAGCCACCTGACCTCGCGCGTGCCATCGGCATCCAGGTCCACGATCCAGCCACCGCGACGCTTGCCTGCCTCGCTGAAGGAGTAGTGCAACGGAGCCCCGGAGTAGCGCACCGTCGGCGCCAGCACCGCGCGACCGTGGATGTGTCCAAGTGCGGCGTAGGTGAAGTCGGAGAAGTAGTTGACAGGGACCTTGTCGACTCCCCCGACGATGTCCCGCTCGGAGTCGCAGGACTCTCCGTCGGCGCCCTGGACGAAGGTGTGGGCGAGCACCACCGCTCGACCGCCCCGTCGCTGCCAGTCGTCCCGCACCAGGCCCAGGGCGTGACCCATCGCATCCTTCTGGGAGCGCAACGGCTCGACCTCGCTCCAGATGTGCCGCTGGTGGGCGGGCTCGAGGAAGGGCACCCCGTAGAAGTGGACCGGCCCGTGCTCGTCGTCGATCGTCACCGGCGAGGTGATCTCCTCGGACTGCGTGATCACGTGGATCCCCGCCTTGTGGGCGAAAGCTGCCTTGGCCCCCAGCCGCGCGGGCGAGTCGTGGTTGCCACTGGTCATCACCACCCGCACCCCGACGTCGGCCAGGTCGAGCAGGATCTGGTCGAGCAACCGGACCGCATCAGCCGACGGGGTCGAGGAGTCGAAGATGTCGCCCGACGCCACGACGACGTCGACCTCCTCGCGCACGACGAGCTCCACCAGGGCGGCGAAGACCTGCCTCAACTCATCGAGCAGCGAGACCTGGTGGAAGGTCCTGCCGATGTGCCAGTCACTGGTGTGGAGGAAGCGCATGACACCCAACCTACGGTCGTGCGCCGACACCTTCGGCGGGCACGACGTCCTGGGCGTCACGGCGGGCGTCGGTGATCGGGGTGATCCACGACTGGTGGGTGTGGCTGTTCTTGGTGATGGCCAGCAGGTCGTCCATGTGCGGCTCGAGTCCGGTGACCTTGTCGAGCGGCACACCGATGATCAGCTGGAAACCCAACCCCTTCCAGGCCTGGACTGCGCGACCGGCGAAGTCGGAGTCTGCCTTCACGAAGCCCTCGTCGAGGAAGACGGGCGCGAACCGGGGCCGCGACCGCATTTCGTCACCGAGACGGAAGCGCAGCGCGGATCCGACGATGAAGGCCACCAGCTCCTGGCTCTCGCCACCGCTCTTCTCGCCCAGGGTGCGGTAGGTGGCGCGCAACTCCCCCGTGGCCGAGTCGTAGCGTTCCGCGCTGATCTCCACGTGACGGCGTACGTCGAGCAGGCGGTCCCGGTCGCTCGTGCCGGCCAGCAGCTCGCTCGGCTTGCGCAACTGCTTCATGAAGCGGCTCAGGTCGGCGAACCGCTGCTCGAGCTCGGACTCCTCCAGCTCGGAGGTGCCGCCACTCGACAGCGCGCGCAGGTCCCGCATGAAGACCTGGACGTGGGCCGGTGAGAGCCGTCGCAAGCGGATGCGCAGACGGTCGGCCTCGGCCCCGAACTCGAGACGACGCAGGATCGTGTTGATCGGTTCGAGCCGGTCCTCGATCTCCTCGATCGAGGAGGCCATCGCGCCCAGGAGCGGAACCAGGTCCTGCCCACTCCACTCGGTCAGCCGCCGACGCCACTCGGCACGGCGCTCGGCGAGGCCGGTGCCGCGAATCTCCTCGAGTATCCGGGCGTAGTCGGGGTACGACTCGACGCTCGCGCCGAGGTTGGGCGAGTCCCACTGGAGCTTGTAGAGGCGGAAGATGCCCGCCAGCTCCTCCTCGGCCCGCTGTGCCTCGACCTCAGCATCGGCCACCGCCGTACGCAGGCGCTCCGAGAGCCGCTGGGAGTTCTCCGCGAACCGGTCCAGGTCCTCAGGATCGGCCGGGGCAGCAGCCTCGGCGAACTCGACCGTCAACGCAGCGTCCTGGGCCTCGTCAAGGGTGACGCGTCCGCTGCGCTCCACGACCTCGAGTCGGTCCTTGACCAGGTCCTCGGAGTCGACGAGCTCACCGTGCGCGCTGCTGAGCTCGCGCTGGAGGCGATCGAGGTCGTAGCGGCGCTTGCGCGTCTCTTCGAGCCGGGTGCCCAGCTCCTCGATCTGGTCCTGGAGCGCCTGCAACTGGTCGTCGGAGGAGAGGATCTCGGCCCGACGACGTTCGAGGTCGGCGATCCGCCGGTCGCTTCCTGCCACGTCGAGGTCGTCGTAGCGGACCCCGGCGATCGCGTCGTACGCGGTGCGCCGCTGTTCGAGCACGCTCGTCCGGCGGTCCAGGTCGGCGACGACACCGTCGATCTCGACCAACTGGACCTCCAGAGCCGCCAGCTCGTCGTCGATCTCGGCGAGGGCGTCGTCGTTGGAGAAGCCGATGACGTTGCGCAGGTCGCCCAGCCCGTGCGCACCTCGACGCCCCTGTCGGGTCTGACCGGCCAGCGTGACGCGCAGACCGTCGCCGTACAGGCCTGAGGCGTCCTCGACGCAGAGCGCGTTGCGGGCCGGGTCGGCGACGTGGTGCTGCACCCAACCGGAGAAGGGCGAGTCCTTGAAGACCAACTTGCCGGCCACGTGGTCGGGGTCCGCAGGCGGCAGGTCACTCAGGTGGGTCTCGGCACCCTCGAAGTGCAGTCGTCCCCGGATGTGCAGTCCGTCGATCGCGGCCGAGAACTCCTCGAGCCGGTCGAGGGGCACGAGCATGGTGCGCGCCGAGGAGCCAAGGACGGTCTCGATCGCAAGCCGCCACTGCGACTCGTCGCCCGCCACGTCGATCAACTCCGCGACGAACGGCAGGTCCTCGACGTCGATCCCACTGGCGGCAGCCACCGCCGTACGCATCTCGTGCATCCGCGCGGGCATCCTGCCCGCCCGGCTCTCCATGGCCTCGCGCTCACGGCGCAATTCACTCTGCCGGACGTTGATCGGATAGCGCTGGTCGCGGACCTCGTCCCGCTCCGCCTTCAGTCGAGCGTTCTGCGCCTCCCACCCGGTGAGCCAGGCGCGGGCCCGCGCCTGCAGGTCGGCGAAATCGGAGGCCGACTCCAACGCCTCACCCACCTCGAGCCCTTCGACCGTGAGACTCTCGGCAACCCCCTCCTCGGGTGCATCGAGAGTCTCGGCGACCTGGATCAGGGGAAGCAGCCGCGCCTGGAGGCCGGCCCGGCGTCCGAGCCGGTCCTGGCGCACGACCTCCTCCTGCTCGAGCGAGAGGGCCAGCGACTGCAGGGTGGACCCGCCCGCAGCACGGTGCGCCTCCTTGGCCGCCTCCAGGTCCCCCACCAGCGCGGCCTCGGCGGAGTTCGCCGCGGCGAAGGCGTCCGTGGCGGCACGTCTGGCATCGCGATTGAGGGCCACGGCCTTTTCGAGCAGGCGGAGGTGGGTGCGCAGGAGCCACGTGCGCAACGGGGTGTCGCCGCCCAGAGTGACTCCGAAGGAGTCCAGCTCCACCATCCGTCGCAAGGCCGCCCCGCGCCGCTCGTGCAACGCAGTGATCGGCTCCAGCAGGTCGAGCTTGGCCTCCTCGGTGCGCATCGCCGAGTACGAGGCGTCGAGGTCGTCGAAGTGGCTGATCGCCCGGTCGGCTGCGGCGTAGGTCGAGGGCCGCTCGAGGACCATGTCCTTGTAGAGCTCATCGACGCTGCGAACCTGGTTGCCGGCCTGGATGCGCGCGAGCAGACGCAGCGCCTTCGCGCCGTCGCTGTGGGCGCCGATGCCGAGGCGGGCGTGCAGGACGGCGGAGAACTCCGCGTACGTCCGGTGAACCCGCACACCCGGGAAGAGCTTCTTGAGCGTGTTGGCGTGGAAGCGCTCGGGCACGGCAACCTCGAGCGCCTCGAGGCCGAGGGCCTCCTCGTGGGTGACCAACTGCATCTGTACGTCGCTGGACCGGGTCGCCCGGCGTGGCACGTAGTAGGTGCGCAGCGCCGTGAAGCGTCCGCCCTGGTCGTTGACGAAGGTCATCGCCACCGCACCCCAGGTGTCCGCGCCCTTGCCACGCAGCAACTTCTCGACCGGACGCCCGGTCTTCGGGTCGTCGACGACGTCGACAGCTCCGCGCAGGTAGGAGAGCAGGTTGCGCTGACCCACGCTGCGGGCTCGACCGGAGACGGCGTCGTTCGAGGCGCCGTTGAACTTGGTGTCCGAGGGCATCATCAGTGCCGTGTAGGCGTCGAGGATGGTGCTCTTGCCGACTCCCGAGGCCCCCGAGATCATCGTGGTGTCCCCGCGCAACGGCACCGAGGTCAGCCCACTGAACCCACCCCAGTTGACCAACTGCAGCAGCGCGGCGCGCCACTGCATCGTGTCGTCGGCCGGGGTCTGAACGATCTTCTGGTCGAAGAGACCGTCAACGGTCACAGCGAGTGCCTCGTTGCTCATGCCCATTCCTCCTCATCGGCGGTCGGCTGGTCGAGAGGCTCGTCGGTCTCCTCGCCGAAGAGGTCCTCCAGCGGCTGGCTCCGCAGCCCCTCACCCACGGTGTTCGCGCGCTGCAACGCCTCCAGGAGTTCCTGGAGCAACTCCAACGGGAGCAGCGGTTCGACCGCCTCGCTGATCTCGTAGCGGTCGTCGGTGGCGGCGCCGATCAGCAGGCCGGACTTCACGATGCTCAGCACCGCGTTGCGCGCGCGCTTCTCGTCGCCGGACTCGTCGGTGGCGTGCGACGGGCGAAAGCTCGCGACGTGGTCCACGACGTCTTCGCGGTCGATGAAGACACGGGTGTCGCCACTCGCCTGCCCGGCCCGCAGGCGGTCACGCAGATGCACCAGCACCAGCGTCTCCTCCCGCGACCACGGCACGTCGTGGAGCAGCGTCGGGAAGCGGCCGCCGGTCTCCGAGGTGGCCTGGCGCTTCCATGCCACCTCTCGTGACCGATCGATCTGGAGGTCGAGGAAGAGATCGTTGAGACGCGAGCGCAGCAGGCGCTCGTGCTCGGTGAGCACCTGCCACTCACCCGGGTGCGTGCGGGCGCTGATGAAGCGCTGCTTCAGGAGCGTGACCAGCGCGCGCCGCTGCACGAACTCGAGCCCACCCTCGTCACCCTCGAAGATCGAGACCGAGTCCGGAGCCTCCATCCCGCCGTCACCGTCGGCCTCGAAGTCGGCTTCGATCTCGGCCAGGTCGTTGGCGTCGCTCATCACGCGGTCCCACTCTCGTGCAGGTCAAGGTCGGCCACATCAGGGTCGGCCAAATCAGGGTCGGGCAGGGGCAGGAGTGGCACTGCGAAGGTCCGGCCGCTGCCGTCGTTGCGCCGGGCGGTGTAGAGCTCCCGGGTCTCCTTGGCCTCCCACCCCCGGTCCGCGGCCAGGTGGAGGAGACCGAAGATCTCCACCGGACGTCGCAGCCACGGCTCGAGACTTTCGAAGAGCGCCCCCAGAGAGTCGTGTGGTGAGAGCCCGGACGTCGCGGCGTCGAGACGCTCACGGAGCGTGCCCAGCTGGGGCCCTCCCTGGGCCATCAGCTCCAACAGCGCCACGGGCGGGGCCGTCTCGTCCGGCGTGAGCGCGATCTTCTCGGGCAGCACGTCGTCGGCGGGGTCGTAGAACTTCTCGCGCAGATGATCGATGTTGGTGCGCCGTGGCAACAACGGCACGTCGTGGCTGGCGCGTGGGCCGGTCCTGGACATCCACGTCACCAGCTCGGCATCGATCTGGCGCAAGGTGCGCTCCAGCTCGCGGTCCCGGGCCGCGTCGTGGGAGACGATGTACTCCTTGAGCGTCGCGGTGACCCGAGAACGTTGCGTCAGGACCCGGTCCAGACCGTCGCGGATCAGCTTCACCGTCCCGCGGAGCTCGTTGCGGTCCAGGTCGCCGAGGATCCGGTCGGCCATCGGGTGCTCGAGCAGCGCGGCCAGGTCCTCACGCAACTGGGCGACGAGTGCGTCGTCGCGCAGCAGCGCGAAGGCTCCTTCGAAGGCCCGTCCCTCGGGGGTGGCCGTCATCAGTGTGTCCGCCCGAGCCAGGTAGTCGTCGATCACCTCGCCGGCCGGTCGGTCCTCGGCGCGGAAGGCAGCCAGGATCTCGGTCCGGATGTTCGCGAAGCGCTCCTCGACCCGGGCGAAGTCGCTGGGCAGCGCGGAGATCAGGGAGAGGAGCTCGGTGAACCCCTCGCTCATGTAGTCCTCGCCCGCGCTCACCATCTCGACACCGTCGACGAGACGGTCCCGCTCGGCCTGCAGTCGCGCGATCTCCTCGTTGAGCAGGCTGACCCGGGTCGTACGGTCCGGGTTGGCCTCGGAGTTGAAGCGCCGGACCGTGCCGAGGATGGTGGCGATGCGGTGCTCGCTCAGGGTCGGCCGGTCTCGCGCGAGGCTCTTGACCAGCTCGAGGGCTGACTGGGCGTGTGAGGTCAGGGTGTAGACCTCGTTGCCCCGTTCGTCGAGGGAACGGACCAGCCACTGACCGCGCATCCAACGCTGACAGAGGTCGCGGCCACTGCCCGTCGGCACCTCGAGATCGTCGCGACCGTCCAGGCTCGTGAGGTGCTCCTCGACCTGGGTGTGGAGTCGGGCCGCAGGAATCGGTCTGTTCTCGCGCCCGAAGGCCGCCCGGAAGAGGGTGATCACCACGGGCGCCTGACGCTGGTGCAGCAGCGTCAGCGTCGGCTGGTCGAAGGCCCTGTTGACCTTCACCAGCTCCCCGGCGATCTCGCTCAAGTTCCGCGCCTTCCTCGTGGTCGGCGCACGCCAGCCGTCCGCGCCTGCGCAAGCATCCCAGATCAGCGGTCCGTCGGCGGCAATGGCTCGTGTGCACCGGGCGTGATCGCGTCGAAGACCAGCGAGAGGTGGCGTCGGCGGATGGCGGGGGTTGCCTCCGGGACGCTGAAACCGGTGACGAACATGTGCAGCAGCCACAGGAGGTCATCCACCTCCAGGTCGGCGCGCAACTCACCCTCCTCCACTCCACGGCGCACGAGCTCCTCGAAGGGAGCGGTGAACTCGTCGTGGGCGTCACGGATCGATTCGAAGAGATTGATCGGGGCTCCGCTGCCGATGCTGTGCGCGACCACGAGGTCGATGAGACGTTCGCTGATCTCGAGGAAGGACCAGCGGGGGCGCTCCTCGTCGATGAGTTCGAGCAACGGTTCGACCTCTTCGGTGAAGATGACCCGTCGTACTTCGCGTTCCAACGACTCCCGGTTGGGGAAGTGTCGATAGAGGGTGGCGATGCCGACCCCGGCCTCGGCCGCGATGGTCTCCAGCGACAGGGAGACACCACTGCGGAGGGATCGGCGCGCGACGTCGACGATCAGGTCATGGTTGCGTGACGCGTCCCGTCGGCGACCTCTCGTCTCCGCCATCTCCTCGCCTCCCTCATGTCACCCACACTGATAGTGTCCTATCACTTGACCATACCCCTCCAGTTCTAAGGACCACCGTCGTGTCGACGTTCCTCTATCGCGTGGGCAAAGCCGCCTTCGGCAACCCCCTGAAGGTGCTGTTCGCCTGGCTGGGCATCCTGCTCGTCCTGGGCGTCACCATCGCCGTGAATCCCCCGACCTTGAGCAACGAGATCCGCATCGACGGAACCCCCGCCCAGCAGTTGGTCGACGACCTGACGGTCGCCCTTCCTGAGGCGGCAGGCGGGCAGGGCTCGCTGGTCTTCCAGGCCGCGGAGGGCGCCGACCTCAACGACCCGGAGCAGGCAGCGGCACTGGCCGAAGCAGTCGAGGGCGTCTACGGGATCGACGAGGTCATCGATCCGCGGGCTGCCATGGCTGAGGCAGCCGCCGCTCAGGCGGAGGGCCCGGGGCCAGAGGCCCAGCAGGCCCAGCAGGCACCGATCGAGGGCCAGCCGGTCCCGCTGGTCATCGACGGCCAGCCGGTCCCCGGAGTCATCGTCACCGCCGAGGGCGACACCGCCCTGCTCCAGTTCCAGTTCACCAAGCAGGTGATCGAGCTCGAGCCCGACACCATCGACAACACGGTCGAGGCAGCCCGCACGCCGGCCGCTGAGGCCGACATCGACGTACTCCCCGGTTCTGCGCTGGTGGGCCTGCCCGAGGTGGTCGGCATCGGTGAGGTCGTCGGCATCGCCGTGGCCGCGATCGTGCTGTTCATCACCCTCGGCTCCATCGTCGCTGCCGGGCTCCCCCTCCTGACCGCCATGGTCGGCGTGGCGTCGGGCATCGGCGCCGCGCTCGCGCTGTCGTTCCTCTTCAACCTGAACTCGATCTCGGTCGTGCTGGCGCTGATGCTGGGGCTCGCGGTCGGCATCGACTACGCCCTCTTCATCGTCAACCGGCAAAGAGCCCTGATCTTCGAGCGCCGCCTCGACGCGAAGGAGGCCACCGGCCGCGCCCTGGGCACCGCAGGCAGCGCCGTCTTCTTCGCCGGCACCACGGTGATCATCGCCCTGGTCGCCCTGGTCGTCGCGAACGTCTCGTTGCTCACCACGATGGCACTGATCGCCGCCGGCACCGTCGCCATCTCGGTCCTGATCGCCCTGACCCTGCTGCCCGCCATGCTGGGCTTCGTCGGCGAGCGGATCGCGTCAGACAAGGCTCGGGCCGCCCACGCCGACCATGCGACCGAGAACCACCCGGCCGCCACTCGCTGGTCACGCTTCCTGGTCCGGTTCCGCTTCCCCGCCGCACTGGCGGTCGTCGCCCTCACCGCGGTGATGGCGATCCCGATGACCGACATGCGCCTGGGGCTCCCCTCGGGGGAGTCCTACTCGAGCGGCACCGAGCAGCGCGAGAGCTACGACGCCGTCAGCGACGCCTTCGGAGAAGGACTCAACGGTCCCCTGATCGCGGTGGCCCGGTCGGTCGACGGCAACCCGATCTCCCAGGAGGCTCTCGGCGCCCTGACCACTGAGCTGGGTGAGTACGACGAGGCCGCCAGTGCCACGATGGCCGGCGCCAACGAGGACGGCACGATCGTTCTCCTCTCGGTGGTGCCGGCCGACGGCCCGACCGACGCCACCACCGAGGACCTGGTCCACGAGATCCGTGACTCGTCCGCCCGGTACGCCGACGAGTACGGCTTCGAGATCGGCATCACCGGGGTCACCGCCATGGGCATCGACATCGCCGACAACATGGCTGACGTGCTGCCGAAGTACCTGGCCGTGGTGATGGGCCTCTCCCTGATCGTGCTGCTGCTGGTCTTCCGCTCGATCGTGGTGCCACTCAAGGCCACTGTGGGCTTCCTGCTCAGCATCCTGGCCACCTTCGGCGCGACCACTGCGCTCTTCCAGTGGGGCTGGCTCAACGGCCTCTTCGGACTCGACAGCACCGGGCCGGTGCTCGCGCTGCTGCCGGTGATCGTCACCGGTGTGCTCTACGGCCTCGCGATGGACTACCAGGTCTTCCTGGTCTCGTCGATGCGTGAGTCCTACGTCCACGGGCGCAGCGGCAATGACGCAGTCGTGCACGGTTTCACCCAGTCGAGCCGAGTGGTGGTGGCCGCCGCGATCATCATGGTCTCGGTCTTCGCCGGCTTCATCTTCAACGGTGACCCGATGATCAAGCAGATGGGTTTCGCCCTCGCCGTGGGCATCCTGATCGACGCCTTCCTGATCCGGATGACCCTGGTGCCGGCGGTCATGTCCATGGTCGGCGACAAGGCCTGGTGGCTGCCGAAGTGGCTCGACAAGGCGCTTCCCGACCTCGACGTCGAGGGAGACAAGCTGCTCCAGCAGCTGGAGTGCAAGGAGACAGCCGCACCCACCCACGTCTGACCGAGTACAACGACACAGGGGCCGCTCCCACCGGAGCGGCCCCTTTCGTCGCTGCGGCAGACTGTTTCCAGCCATCCCCACGACCCTCTCCCCACGACCCTCTACGACCCCTGACACCCTGGTCACGCAGGAGGACCCATGCCCCGCGGCGGACCACGCGTCACCCATCTCAGCCCCGAAGAACTCCAGGCGAACAACCGCCCCGTACTGCGTCGCATCGCCCACCTGTTGCGGCCGTACTCGTCGAGGATGCTCGCCGTCGCCGGCGTCGTCGTGCTGGCCGCGGTGCTCTCGTCAATGGTCCCGTTCCTCACCCGAGCGGTCTTCGACCAGGCCCTCTTCGGTGACGGCGGACCCGACCTCACCCTGCTGGGATGGTTGGTCGCGGGGATGTGCGTGCTCCCGGTCCTGGCCGCGCTCCTGGGCATCACCCAGAACTGGCTGACCTCCACCATCGGGAACTCCGCCATGGCGGACCTGCGCAGCGAGCTCTTCTCCCACCTGCAGAAGATGGAGCTGGCCTTCTTCACCACCACGAAGACCGGCGCCATCCAGTCCCGGCTCGCCAACGACGTCGCCGGGGTACGCACGGTCCTCACCGACACCGCCACCTCGATCCTGCAGAACTCGGTCACCGTCACGGCGGCCTTCATCTCCATGGTGATCCTGTCGTGGCAGTTGACGATCCTGACCGTGGTCCTGATGCCGCTCTTCATCTGGTTGCAGGTGCGGGTGGGGCGTCGGCGCCAGGTGCTGGCACGGCGGACGCAGGAGAACCTCTCCGAGATGACGGCGATCACCGAGGAGTCGCTCAGCGTCTCCGGGATCCTGCTCTCCAAGGTCTTCAACCGTGGGGAGGCGGAGGCGGAGCGCTACCGCCGGGCCAACCTCGAGCAGACCAAGCTCCAGGTCGAGCAGGCGATGACCGGGCGGCTCTTCTTCGCGACCGTCCAGACCTTCTTCGCCATCACCCCCGCAATCATCTACCTCTTCGCCGGGTTCCTGCTGACGGACCGCGTCCCCGGGGGTGACGACGCCCTGACCGCCGGGACCCTGGTGGCGTTCACCACTGTCCAGGCCCGCCTGCAGATGCCGCTCATCCAGCTGATGCGGGTCTCCCTCGACGTACAGACGTCCCTGGCGCTCTTCCGGCGCATCTTCGAGTACCTGGACCTCGAGCCCGCCATCGTGGACCGGCCCGGCGCCGTCACCATTCGCCCCGAGGACCTGCGCGGAGAGGTCGAGTTCCGCGACGTCTGGTTCCGCTACCCCGAGCCACGCGCCCTGACCGGCGCCACCGGTGGCAGCCGTTTCGACGAGGCAGCCGAGGCCATCGACGCGGTCTCCACCGCCACCGAGGACGACTGGACCCTGTCGGCTTTGAGCTTCACCATCGCGCCGGGCCACATGGCTGCGCTGGTCGGTCCGTCAGGCTCCGGCAAGACCACCACCACCTATCTGGTCCCGCGGTTCCACGACGTCAGTCGCGGACAGGTCCTCATCGACGGCCATGACGTACGGGACCTGACGCTCTCCTCCTTGGCCGACTGCGTCGGCATGGTCACCCAGGAGCCCTACCTCTTCCACGGCACCATCCGCGACAACATCGCCTACGCCAAGCCGGGCGCCAGCGCTGACGAGATCGTCCGGGCCGCCGTCGACGCCAACATCCACGACCGGATCATGAGCTTCCCCGACGGCTACGAGACCATCACCGGCGAGCGCGGCTACCGGCTCTCGGGAGGCGAGAAGCAGCGGATCGCGATCGCACGAGTCCTGTTGAAGAACCCGCGCATCCTGATCCTCGACGAGGCCACCAGCGCCTTGGACAATGAGACCGAGCGGCTCGTCCAGGAGGCCTTGGAGCGGGCGACCCAAGGACGTACGACACTCGCCATCGCCCACCGCCTCAGCACCATCCACAACGCCGACGTGATCTTCGGCCTGGTCGACGGGAGGCTGGTCGAGCAGGGCACCCACGAGGAGCTCCTCGCCGACGAGGACGGCCTGTACGCCCGCCTCTACCGCGAGCAGTTCGTCAACCGCCGGGCGCCCGCGCAACCGATGGGCAACCGCGGCGCGGCGGGACCCCGGGCGCGGATCCAGCTGTGAACGGCACCTGAGTCAGTCGCGAACGATCCGCCTGGTCTGGGTCCCCCGGGCAAGGAAGGTGCCGTCAGGGCGGTGCAGGGTCGTCGTCTCGGCGCACAGTGCCCCGTCGGCCCACTCCGTGCGGGCCTCGGCCAGGAGCCACTGGCCCTCGAGGTCCTCGTCGCGGGGTTGACGGTGCAGGTGGAAGTCGATGGTCGGCACGAACGTCGGCGGGTGGCCGCTGAAGAAGAGGCTGGGCGGCACGATGTCCAGCAGGGCAGCTGCCGTCCCCACCCCCAGTCCGGCCCCGACGCGAGCCCGCACCCACGCCCGTACGCTCGGCACCCCCTCGTCAGGAACCGTGCTGAAGGGCCGCACCTCGAGGTGCTCGTCGTGGGCAAGGGCACCGTACGGCGCCACGTACGGTTCCACGTCTTCGGGCCCGGGGAACGCCTTGAGTCGGGCCGGGCCGCAGAGGTCCTCGGCCCCGGCAACCGCGAGCTTCACCCGCCCGGTGGCCAGATCACGCCCCTGGACCACGGCGACGTCGACGGTGGCCGTGCGTCGACCTCGGTGGGTGACGCGCGTGGCGAAGTCAACCTCGCCGGGAGTCACGGTCCCGAGGAAGGAGACGTACGCCGACGCGACCGAGAGGTCAGCGACCTCAGGGTGCGCCCCGGCCACCCGGATGGTCTCGGCGATGATCTTGCCCCCGAAGACGCCGCCGAGTCCCAGCCAGGACGAGTCGATCCGGAGCAGGGTCACGGCGAGAAGTCTGGCACGGGGCCAACCTCCACCCAGCTGCTCGGGTCGGTCACCACCTCATGACCGACCCGAGTGCTGGCTGGCGCGCCGGCTACTGCAGCGCGAGCCCTTCAGCCGGACTGACGCGGGCCGCGCGGCGACTGGGCAGAACGCTGGCCAGCACCCCACTCACACCTGCCACGACGAGCACCACGGCGAGTTGCCGGACCGGCACCGCGAAGGAGGTGTCGATCATCTCCGCGACCAGCACCTCGATCCCCACCCAGGCGAACCCCAGCCCGATGGCGATCCCCAGGAGGGTGGCGACCATGGCGACGAGCAGTCCTTCGACCGCCAGCGTGCGGCGCAGCTGTGGCTTGGTCAGGCCCATCGCGCGGAGCAGCGCGTTCTCCCGTCCCCGCTCGATCACCGAGAGCCCGAGGGTGTTGCCGATACCGATCAGGGCGATCACGATCGCGACCCCGAGCAGTCCGACCACCGCACCGGTCATCACGTTCATCTGGGTCTCCACCCAGGTGCGCTCCTCGTAGTCGCCGCTCCACACCAGGTCGGAGCGGCCAAGCAAGGTGTTCAACGCGGTCTCGAGGTCACCGGCGTCAGCACCGTCCTGGGCTCGCAGCCAGAGCGCGCGCGGCTCAGGCGCGGAGACCAACTTCTCCAGCACCGCTGGGTCGAGGACGACCGTGCCGCCGTAGGCGTCGGTGGACCGCACCTTCACCACCAACGGACCGTCGACGCCCCGGACGGTCACGGTGCCGTCGGCGTAGTACCGCTCCAGGTCCTGCTCCCCCAGGACGTTGATCAGCTCGTGCGGGACGACCAGGTCGGCACCTCGCAGCACGTCCTCGGACCCACGCAGGATCGAGGTGTCAGGGACTCCGAGCAGCACGGACTCCGTACCGGTCAGGAGTTCGTGCCGGCCGCCGGTGACCAGGACTGCGTCGTCGACCCCGTCCAATTCGGCCGCCCTGCGGGCGATGTCATCGGGGAGCGGCTCCGCCCCGATCACGGCCACCGCCATGTCGAGGGAGTAGGACGTGTCCATCTCCTCGCTCAGGCCCGCCCACATCACGTGGAGCCCGGTGAGCACGGCAGTGGTCAGGGTGACCCCGACCATCAGTGACGCGGCGGTGGTCGCCGTACGGCGCGGGTTGCGCACGGAGTTGCCGGTGGCCAGACGCGCCACAGCACCTGCCGGCCCCTTGCGGCTGATGAGGCGCCCCGCCCCACGCAGGAGTGCAGGGATCAGGAGCGGCCCCAGCAGGAGCACGCCGACAAAGCTGAGAGCCCCGCCCGCCAACATGAGCAGAATTGCAGTCGTTGCTTCCTTGTTCGCCATGGCCGCCACCAGGGCAGCCACACCACCGGCGATCATCAGGGTGGCGAGCAGGATCCGGAACCGACCGGCCGGAGTGCTGATCCCCACCCCGGCGTCAGGGCGCAGAGCTGCGAGCGGTGAGACACGGGTGACGGCCCGGGTCGGGAGCCACGCAGCCACGACCGTCACCAGGATGCCGACGACTGCGGCACCGATGACCCAGGCGGGCGAGAAGGAGACCTGCCCCATCGCGTCGAAGCGGCGCGCGAGCACACTGCCGAAGGCCCATGCGGCACCCATTCCGACCAGGACCCCGACCCCGGCAGCCACGATGGCCAGCACCATCGCCTCGATCCGCACCGAACGACGCAACTGCCGCTGGGTGACCCCGACGCATCGCAGCAACGCGAAGTCACGGGTGCGCTGGGCGAAGAGGATCGCGAAGGTGTTGGTGATGACCAGGATGGCGACCCCGAGGGCGATGGCACCGAAGAGCATCACCATCAGGGAGATGACATCGACGCCTTGCGTGATCTGCTTCTGCAGATCGCGCACGTGCTCCTCGGCGGTCCAGATCACTGCACCGTCGGTCAGTTCGTCGGCGGCGGAGAAGGTCCCGTTCCAGAGCACGCCTCGCACCCAGACACTCTGGTCCGCAGCGATGTCCGACCACAGGAGGTAGACGTCGGCCCCGGCACCGACCGTGGCGTCACTGATGCCGACGACCCGGAACGCGCCCTCCTTCTCGGCGAACGGGATCACGACCTCGTCCCCGACGTCCAGAGCGGCACGCGCCGCCGTCCGTTCGTCGACGACGACCTCACCCGGCCCCGTCGGATGCTGACCTGCGACGAGCTCCTGCCAACGCAGGTCGGGGTCGAGTGCGACGGTGCCGAGAGTGATGTTGTCGACCGTTCGTCCCTCGACGCGCAGCGAGGTCCAGTTCTCGGCGATCGGCTGGACGCCGAACCCCTCACGCGCTCCGGCCTCGACGAGGGCCTGGACCTGCTCGAGATCCTGGGTCTCCACGACGTAGGACGCTCCCGCGTACGGCTTGCCGACGTCAGCGGTCATCCCGTCGCGCAGGGCCCCGGCCAGTCCGTCGGTGGCCACGATGAAGGCGACCCCGATGATCACGGCGAGCGCCGAGGCGACGTACCTGCGGGTGTGGTGGCGCAGGGAGGCGAAGAGCACCGTACGCATCAGGCGACCTTGCTGCGCAGCGCGGCGACGAGCTCGTCCTGCGTGGGCTCGACGAGGTGTGCCGCGACCGCGCCGTCGCGGATCACCACGACGTCGTCGGCATAGGCGGCCGCGTCGAGCTCGTGGGTCACCATCACCACGGTCATCTGGTGCTCCCGCACCGAGCGCCGCAGGTGACCCAGCACCTCGGCACTGGCCTCGGAGTCGAGGTTGCCGGTGGGCTCGTCGGCGAAGACGATGGCGGGGTCGGCGACCAGGGCGCGGGCGATGGCCACGCGCTGCTGCTGCCCCCCGGAGAGCTCGCCGGGGAGGTGCCCCAATCGGTCGGCGATGCCCAGGACGTCCACGACCTTGTCGTAGCGCTCGCGGTCCAGGGAGCGTCCCGACAGCTCGAGCGGGAGCACGATGTTCTGCCCGGCGGTCAACATCGGCAGCAGGTTGAAAGCCTGGAAGACGAAACCGATGTGCTCACGACGGAAGAGGGTCAGCTCGGTGTCGTCGAGGCCGCTGAGGTCGCGTCCGGCGACGGTGACCTCCCCGCTGGTGACGCCGTCGAGTCCGGCCAGGCAGTGCATGAGCGTCGACTTGCCCGAGCCCGAGGGGCCCATGATCGCGGTGAAGCGACCGGCTCGGACCTCCAGGTCGATGCCTCGCAAGGCGTGGACGGCACTCTCACCTTTCCCGTAGGTCTTGCTGAGCCCCCGGGCGCGAGCGGCGACGTCAGGGGCAGGGTCGAGTGGGCGGTGGCGTGAAGTGGTGGCGGTGGTCATACGACCAGCCTCGCGGCCGACGCCTGCGAGATCGTCACCCCACGGACCGAACCTCGGCTCCTCCCCCGGTCGTACGCACTGCCGTGACGTCCTACCCCGGGATGACCCGCGGTGTCAGGGCTGGACCAGTCCGCTCTCGTAGGCGAGCACGACCAGCTGGACCCGGTCACGTGAGGAGGTCTTGGCGAGGATCCGTCCGACATGGGTCTTGACGGTGGTCTCGGCGACCGTCAGGTCCCCGGCGATCTCGGTGTTCGAGCGACCGGCCGCGATCAGGCGGAGCACGTCGAGCTCTCGCTCGGTCAGGGAGGCGAGTTGGCCCGAAGGCTCCCGGGCAGGAGCGGGTGAGGCTTCAGGCAGTCCGGCGAAGTGGTCGAGCAGGCGGCGCGTGGTGCTGGGCGCGACCACTGCGTCACCGGCGTGCACCGTCCGGATCGCACCGAGCAGCTCGGGCGGGGTCGCGTCCTTGAGCAGGAACGCGGACGCTCCGGCGCGGATGGCGGCGAACGCGTACTCGTCCAGGTCGAAGGTGGTCAGCACGATCACCCGCGGCGCTCCCGGCTCGGCGAGCAGCCGCCGCGTCGCCTCGACGCCGTCCATCCGCGGCATGCGTACGTCCATCAGCACGACGTCGGCGGCTGTCACCGCGAGTCGTTCCAGCGCCTCCCCGCCGTCCCCGGCCTCGCCGACCACCGTCATGTCGTCCTGGCTCTCGACGAGCATCGTGAAGCCGGCCCGGACCATCTGCTGGTCGTCGACCAGGAAGACGCGGATGGCTGCGTCGTGCAGCGGCGTCTCGGGCGTTCCTGAGGTGCTCACAGGGGAACTCTGCCCTGGACCCGCCAGCCGCCGCCCACCACGGGGCCCACTTCCAGACGGCCGCCGTGCACGCTGACGCGTTCCTGCATCCCCAGCAGTCCGAGACCCGCGCCGTCGGGCGGGACCGTCGCCCCGCGCCCGTCGTCGATGACCAGGACCTCGAGTGCGGACGGTGTGCGGGCCACCCGCACACGCACGCGTACGTCGGGCCCGGCGTGCTTGCGCACGTTGGTCAGCGCCTCCTGCACCACGCGGTAGACGGCGAGGCCGACACCTTCAGGCACCTCGGCCAACTCGGACGAGTCGGACTCCCCGAAGTCGGCCTCCACCTGCATCCCGGCTGCTGCAGCCTCGCTCACCAGCCGAGGTACGTCCTCGAGTCGCGGCTGCGGCGCCACTCCGCTGTCCCCCACCCGCAGGAGCCCGAGGAGCCGGCGCATCTCCTGGAGGGACTCACGCCCCGTGGCCGCGATGGTCGCCAGGGCATCGACCGCAGCCTGCGGGTCCTTCGGCGCGGCGTACCGGGCCCCGTCGGCCTGGACCACCATCACCGACAGACCGTGGGCGACGACGTCGTGCATCTCGCGCGCGATACGGGACCGCTCGTCCTGGGCGGCGAGCGCGACGTCGCGCTCCGCCATCCGCTCCGCCTGCCGGGCGCGCTCCACCAACCCGTCGAGGTGCTGATCGCGCTGTCGCCCTGCGACGCCCAGCGCCCAGGCCGAGACGGCGATGGCCGCGGCCGTGACGAAGAAGGTCAGGTAGTCGCTCCACCCTCGGGCGTACTGGTGGGTCCAACTCCACGAACCCACCGCGGCGGCGACAAGGGTGACAGCGAGGGTCAGGGTGGGCACTGCTCGTCCACCCCAGCGGGCTGCTGAGTAGGCGGCGATCGGAAACGCGAGCTGGCTGGGCATGGGGTCCGAGACGAGGAAGACCTGGAGCGCACTGGCCGCCGCCACCGCTGCGAAGACCGCGGTGGCGTGGGAGCGGCGCCACCACAACGGAACGATCTGCAGCAGGCAGAGCACGGTCTCGACGGACCCGACGCCGCCCCACCCCAGCAACACCAACAGACTCGACAGTGCCAGCACGAGGAGTCGGTCGAACCAGCGGTTCGCGCGATCGCTCAGTGTCCAGGGTCGGGAGATGTCCACGCGGCGATCGTAGGCCCCGGGCGATGACCGGGGGCCGGCCAACGCGCTGGGCTAGGATCGCGGCGTGCCTGGCGAGGAGTTCCACCGAGGTCTGGCGAACACCGCCGACCACGGCCGGCGCAAGCTCCTGCTGGTCGTCGACGCCCCTTCACTTCTGCATCGCAACCACCACGCGCGCGCCCACACCGGACTGACGGACCGCTCCCACCGACCGGCCTGGGCCCTGCACGGGATGCTGCGCCAGATCATCGAGTCGATCGACCAGTTCGCGCCGGACGCCGTCATCTTCGGCCTCGACGATCGTGAGGCCTCCGTCCGGTCGTCCTTCTACCCCGACTACAAGGCCGGCCGTGCGCCCAAGGACGCGGCCCTCGTCGACCAGTTGGGGCGGGCCGGCGCCCTGCTCGATGCCCTCGGTCTGGCGACCCTGACCCCTCCGGGCCTGGAGGCCGACGACGTCGCGGCCTCCGCGGCCACCTGGGCGGTGCGCCACGACTGGAACTGCGTGATCATCACCTCCGACCGGGACTCCTTCGCCCACATCAGCGAGCACACCCAGGTGCTCCGACTGATCAACGGCGGCATCAACAACTCGCCGCTGCTCAACCCGCGGAGCCTCAAGTTGATGTACGGCGTCGCAGCGGAGAACTACCTCGAGTTCGCCGCGCTGCGTGGTGACGCCTCCGACAACCTGCCCGGTGTCCCGGGGATCGGGGAGAAGACCGCCCCCGTGCTGCTGGAACAGATGGGCTCGATGGATGCGGTCTGGAGCGACATCGAGCACTGCGGCGGCACCCACCTGGTCGCGGTGATGGATGCCTGGGCGGCCGAGACGGGTGGTCGCCGGATCGGCGCGGGCCTCCTCAAGAGGCTCACCGCTCCCGGAGCCCGGGAGCGCTTCGAGTTCAACATGGCGTTGATGTCCGGCCACGACGACCTCGACCTGGGCCTGACTCCGGACATCCCCGGGACCCCGGGGCTGCTGCCCCTGGACATCGACCGGGTCTCCCGGGTGGTGGGTCACCTCAACGTCGAGTCGACCACGTCGCTCGCGGTCCGCGTGCTGACCGGAACACCCGCCTCCGCAGTCCCGCCCTGGTGAGGCGTTGACGGCCCCTACGGGTTGACGGTCCCCTTGCCTCGGGCCTGGATGGCTCCCGTGAAGGCGATCAGCACGAAGGCCACCACGATCGCCGTCACCGCGGTGACGATCGACTCGGGCTCACCGTTGAGCCGCCCCACCGCTATCCAGGAGAGCCCCCAGGCCAGCGCCACGGCGATGGCGATGTTGGCACGGGTCACCAGGGCCAGGACCACGCCCACGAGACCGACCGCGACCAGCACGGTGATCGCCCACACGTCCGGCCACGGAGCGCCCGGGTCCACCCCGGAGTCGACGAGCGTGGCAGCGATGTTGGCGCAGACCGCGACGGAGACCCACCCGGTGTAGAGCCCCATGGTCGCGTCGGTGACGACGACGTCGACCACCGATTCGGTCGAGGCTCGCGGCTTCTGCGCCAAGGTGCGTACGACGTGGCCCAGCACGAGGACGAGCACGACGATCACCAGCACGCTCATCCAGAGCCACCCCTGCCTCACGACCAGGAGCCACGCGGCATTGAGCACCATCGAGGCCGCGATCCACCACCCCACCTGCCGATGCCGCTCAGCGGCACGCTGGGCAGGGAGCCACTGCCAGATCGTGTAGAGGGCCAGGCCGAGATAGATCACGGACCAGATGCTGAAGGCCTGGCTGGCAGGAGCGAGCATGGTCGCGTCTGCCGAGAGAGCGCCGCCCGCAGCCTCGGCGACCTGCGGCGGCCCGAAGACCCCCGACCCGATCGCCGATCCGACGAGGCATGCAATCTCGGCGATCGTCACGGTCACGAGGCGGGCGTAGTCACGGGAGGTGGTTGTTGCCATCCCCGGACCGTAGTGAGTGGCTGGTGGAGTCTTCAACCCACACGCCGGTCAAAGGTCACTCCCAACCGATGCTGACGTACTGGGTCTCCAGGTAGGCCTCCATGCCCTCGGATGCACCTTCGCGCCCGATGCCGCTGTGCTTGGTGCCGCCGAAGGGAGTCGCAGGATCGGAGACCACTCCCCGGTTGATCCCGACCATCCCGATCTCGAAGGCCTCCGCCAACCGGAGCGCCTCGCCCAGGTCCTGGCTGTAGATGAACGAGGCCAGGCCCATCTCGGTCCCGTTCGCCTGCCTCACGAGCTCATCGAAGTCGTCCCAGACGACCACCGGCGCCACGGGGCCGAAGAGTTCTTCGGCGAGGATCTCCGCGTCCGGAGCCACGCCGGTGAGCAGGGTGGGGGCGACGAAGTGGCCCGGCAGGTCGGGCAACTCTGCCCGGGCAGCCACCACTGCCCCCGCCGCGACCGCTCGGTCGACCAATTTCACCAGCCCGTCGCGTGCCCGGGCGGAGATCATCGGGCCGATCGCGGCTCCGGAGGCACCCGCTCCCACGACGAGGGCCTCGATACGTGCACCCCATGCGGCGACGAAGTCGTCCACCACGTCAGCGTGCACGTAGAACCGGTTGGCGGCAGTACAGGCCTGACCACCGTTGCGGAACTTGGCGACCATCGCGCCCTCGACGGCGGCCTCCACGTCTGCGGAAGCCGTGACCACGAAGGGTGCGTTGCCACCCAGCTCCATGGAGCAGTTCAGCACCCGCTCCGCGGCCTGCGACAGGAGCAGGGAGCCCACGCGGGTCGACCCGGTGAAGGAGAGTTTGCGCACCGCCTCGTGGGCGAGCATCGTCTTGACCGAGCCCGAGGAGTCGTCGGTGGTCACGACGTTGACCACGCCCGCCGGGGCCCCGGCCTGGAGCAGGATCTGGCCGATCGCGAGTGCTGTCAGTGGCGTCTCGGAAGCCGGCTTGACCACCACGCTGCACCCCGCCGCCAGCGCAGGAGCAACCTTGCGGGTCATCATCGCGGCCGGGAAGTTCCACGGTGTGATGAGGACCGAGACCCCCACTGGGCGCCGCTGCACGAGCGTACGGGCGCCGCCGGCGGGTGCGCTCCCGAAGGCCCCTGCCGCCCGCACTGCCTCCTCGGAGTACCAGCGGAAGAACTCGGCCGCGTACGTCACCTCGCCGACGGCATCCGCCCTGGACTTGCCGTTCTCCGCGACGATCAGGTCGGCCAGGTCGTCGGAGCGCTCGAGCATCAACTCGAAGGCACGTCGCAGGACCTCCGAGCGACGTCGGGGCGACGTGGCGGACCACCCGGGCAACGCACCGGCCGCGGCGTCGACCGCCGCCACCACGTCCTCGTCCTCGGCGCGGGCCACGGCGGCCACGACGGAGGTGGTCGCGGGATCCTGGACGTCGAAGGTCGCCCGATCCCCGACCAACCACTGGTCCGCGACCAACGAACCGCAGGCGGGGATGAGGGAGTCGACGAGTCGGGACATGGGGACCTCCGGGTCGGGACGAGGAGACGCGTGGGCAGCGCAAGTGACCTTCCCCATGGTGCCACCCGCGTCCAGTGGCTCCGCCGCACAACTGAGCAGGGCACCGGTCACAATGGCTCCGTGGCCAACAGGGATGCGAGAGATGACGCGGCGGGCGCGAAGCTCGTGCCCGCCGACCGCGCGAACTCCTACGTCCTGCGTCTCGACGGACACGACCAGTCGTACGTGGACCTCGACGACCCGACCCGGCTCGTCTTCGACTACGTACGGCGGATGGGCGACGTCCTGGACACCCTCGGTACGCCGGGCGCCGCGTTGCGTGTCGCCCACGTCGGTGGCGCGGCGATGACGTTGCCCCGCTACGTCGCGGCCACCCGCCCGCGCTCGACCCAGGTCGTGCTGGAGCCTGCGGAGGCACTCACCGCGCTCGTCCGCGCCGAGCTGCCACTGCCTGCGCGCAGCGGCATCAAGGTCCGTCCCCTCGACGGACGGTCGGGGTTGGTGGGCCTGCGTGACGGAGCGTTCGATGCGGTCGTCGTCGATGCCTACGCGAAGGGGCAGGTGCCCGCCGACCTCGTCACCGTGGAGGCGGTGGCGGAGATCGCCCGCGTCCTGACGCCCGAGGGCCTTGTTCTCTTCAACCTCTCGGACCGAGCACCCTTCGCGTGGACCAGGCGGGTCATCGCTGCCGTGCGCACCCAGCTGCCCAGGGTGATGGTGAGCGCCGAGCCGGCCACACTGCGTGCCAGGCGCGGGGGCAACCTCTTGCTGGTGGCCTCCCGCAGCGGGCTTCCTGAAAGCGCGCTCCTCGAGCGTGCCGCGCGTTCCGCTTCGCCGTACAAGGTCCTCGGTGCGGCGGCGGTGAGCGATGCCCTGGGAGGAGGCAACGCGTTCACCGACGCCGACACCGAGGCGTCGCCGCGACCCTAGGTCACAACCTCCAGCAGGACGAGGCGGCGGGCAGACCTGCGAACCTCGCCCCGAGGAACGCGTAGATCTCGGTCGCGTGGTTGAGCATTCCGCCCACGTGCAGTGGAGTGGCATTGGTGCTCAGGCGCACGTTGCCTCCCTTGTTGCACCAGTCCGTGGCCAACTGCTTGCCGACCCGGTGGGGCACCACGTCGTCGAGCAGGCTGTGCGTGACCAGCACGGGCGCGTTCGGCTTGGTCCGCCCGATCCGCTGGTCGGCAATCATCTGCTTGAAGGGCTCTCGGGTGATCAGTTCCGTCAGCCCGGCGCCATCGGTCGTGTAGTCCTCGGAGTTGGTGAACGCGCTCTTGAGGAGGTCGAAGACGCAGGCCTCCTCGATCTCGCTGTACATCTCCTTGCCCGCAGCGTTGAGGTACGGGTCCATGTCGATGTCGTAGCTGGCGGTCAGTCCGGCGATCGCGAACCAGGTGAACAGCGAGTAGAGGCTGCCGTCGATCGCCTCGGGCAGTGCCCGCAGGTCAGCCGGGACCGCGCTCGCGACCGTTCCCTTCACCTTCAGCTCCGGGGCGTAGCTCCCCGCCAACTCAGCCGCCGAAGCAGCACCGGCACCGCCCTGGGAGTAGCCGACGAAGGCGACAGGGCTCTTCGCGTTCAATCCGGTGCTGGGCATCCGCTGCGCCGTACGCACGATGTCGAGCACCGCTCGGCCCTGGGAGACCCGGTCCATGTAGGTGTGCATCCCAGCGGTGCCGAGCCCCTCGTAGTCAGTCATGGCGATCGCGTAGCCACGAGCCAACATGCCAGCCATGAAGAGCGACTCGTACTCGAAGCCTTCGCTGAACATGCGGGAGGGAGCACACGAGTCACCGATCCCCTGGGTCCCCACGGCGTAGCCGATGACGGGGCGCGTGCCCGGTCCGACCCACTTGGTCTTGGGCACGATGACCGATCCGGAGACCGCGATCGACTTCCCCGTGCGGTTGGTGGTCTTGTAGAGCACCCGGGTCGCGTCGTAGGCCACGGTGTGGACCTTGAGCGGGTCGAGCAGGAAGTTGAGCTTCTCGCTCCGGATGAGCTCTCCGTTGGCACTGGGCAAGGAGGCCGGAGCCTCGTAGAAGGCCGGTCGCGGCGACTCGGCCGCAGCAGGAGCTACGGCCCCGGCGACCGTCATCGCGACGGCGATGCTGCTGGCTGCCAGGGCAGCCATGAAACGTTGTGCGGACACAGGTGATCTCCCTCATTCATCCCCGAAATGGTGTCTCCATCCAAGCGGGTGATGTGGATCACATGCAACACCTGTCTCATTTCGCTCCACCTACCCGGCCCGCGACCTCGTCACCGGCGCCATGACAAACTTGTGCGGCTGACGGGTGCAGCTCCGGGCCGGAGCCGACGCCCCGCGGCATCGACACACTGACCAAGGAGATGAACATGGACGTGAGTCCACTGGTGTGGGGCCTGACGATCGCAGGAATCATCGGGCTGCTCGCGTTCGACTTCTTCTTCCACGTGCGCCACGCCCACGTCCCCACGCTCAAAGAGGCCGCCACCTGGTCGGCCCTGTACGTCGGCATCGCGATCGTCTTCGGCTTCGGCGTGCTCGTCTTCGGCGGTGGTCAGATGGGCTCGGAGTACTTCGCCGGCTACATCACCGAGAAGGCGCTCTCGGTGGACAACCTCTTTGTCTTCCTCATCATCATGGCCAGCTTCAAGGTCCCTCGTGAGGACCAGCAGAAGGTGCTGCTCTTCGGCATCGTCTTCGCGCTGATCGCGCGCACCTCCTTCATCCTGCTGGGGGCGGCGCTGATCAATCAGTTCGCCTGGATCTTCTACCTCTTCGGTCTGGTGCTGCTGCTGACCGCCGGCAACCTGCTCAAGGGCGAGGACGACGAGGAGGGCGCGGCGGACAACTTCGTCATCAAGATCGCCAGGAAGGTGTTCCACACCTCCGAGCACTACGACGGCGACAAGATGTTCACCATCGAGAACGGCAAGAAGGTCATGACCCCGATGCTGTTGGTCATGGTGGCCATCGGCGGCACGGACATCCTCTTCGCCCTGGACTCGATCCCCGCGATCTTCGGGCTCACCCAGAACGTCTTCATCGTCTTCACGGCGACCGCCTTCTCGCTGCTCGGCCTGCGTCAGCTCTTCTTCCTCATCGACGGCCTCCTGGACCGGCTCATCTACCTGTCCTACGGCTTGGCCGCGATCCTGGGCTTCATCGGCGTGAAGTTGATCCTCCACGCCCTGCACGAGAACAACCTGCCGTTCATCAACGACGGCGAGCACGTGCCTGTCGTCGAGGTCGGCATCGGCCTCTCCCTCACGGTCATCCTCGGGATCCTGCTCGTCACGGTCCTGGCCTCCTTGGTCAGCCCCGCAGGCAAGGCCCACGCCGTGGTGGCGAACGCCCGTCGTCACGCCACCGCCTATCTCGACGCCGACTACACCCAGGACCCGGCCGAGCGCGAACGCCTCTACCGCGCCCTGGTGGACGGTCAGGAGCAGATCCGCGCCCTGCCTGAGAAGTACCAGGAGAAGGCTCGTGACGAGGCTCCCCTCGTCGAACTGATCGAGCGCGCGCACGACGAGCACTCCAAGGCGATCGATCGCGGCGAGGCCGCTCCCCGCGGCTGACCCGCCGTCGGGACGGGGGGTCTCAACCCCAGAAGATCCGGTCGACTACTGCGTGCGCGCGACGCGTGGTGCGTAGGTAGTCGTTGACCATCCGGTCCGTGTCACCCATGTCATAACCGAGCACGGTCGCCAACGCGGCGCGTTCCTTGGGCGCCTGTGGCATCGCGTCGGCGCCCTTCCCGCGCACCAGGGTGGCAGCGTTGCGCATCCTGCTCACCAGGCACCATCCCTCGGCCAGGATCTCGGCGTCATCCGCGCTGATCAGGCCCACCTCCCGGGCGGCCGAGAGCGCCGGCAACGTCACGGGCGTGCGCAATCCAGCGACTGTGCCGGCGTGCTGCATCTGCAGCAACTGGACGGTCCACTCGATGTCCGCCAGTCCCCCGCGGCCCAGTTTGAAGTGCGTGTACGGGTCGGCGCCCCGGGGCAGACGCTCGCTGTCGACGCGGGCCTTGATCCGGCGCACCTCGATGACGTCGTCCTGACTGAGCCCCTCCTCGGGGTAGCGCAACGGGTCGATCAGTTCCATGAATCGGTCGCGCAAGCCGGGGTCGCCGGCCACCGGAGCGGCACGTAGCAGCGCCTGGGCCTCCCAGACCGCCGACCACTTGGCGTAGTAGGCGGCGTACGACTCCAGGGAACGACTCAACGCCCCCTGCTTCCCCTCGGGGCGCAGATCCGCATCCACCTCCAGGCCGGGGTCCTTGCCGGAGGCCGCGAGCAACCGGCGTACGTCGTTGGCCACCGCGAACGCGAACGACGACGCGTCCGCGGGCTCGACCCCCTCCACCGCCTCGTGGACGAACATGACGTCGGCGTCGCTGCCGTAGGAGAGTTCGAACCCGCCGTACCGTCCCATGGCGACGATCGCCATCCGGGCCGGAGGCTGGTCGAGTCCCCGGATGGCGGTCTGGTCGCGTGCCACCGCCTGGAGGGTGGCCTCCAGCGTGGCGCTGGTGAGGTCGCTCAGCGCTCGGCCGACGGCCTCCACATCGGTGTCCCCGAACAACTCTCCGACCGAGATCCGGAAGAGTTCGCGGCGACGGATCGCGCGAACGGCGCGCACTGCCTCGCCTGCGTCGCCCTGACGCCGTGCGGTCGCCACGACTTCGGCCGTCAACGTCTCGCCGTTCAACGGCGTGAGGTCGTCCCCGAGGATCCGCACCCCCTGCGGCTCCCGCTCGAGCAGATCGGTGACGAAGGCCGAGGTCGACAGCAACTTGGCGAGTCGCTCGGCCACCTGACCCTCGTCGCGGAGCTGGCGCAGGTACCAAGGGGTGGCGCCGAGCGTCTCGCTGATCCGGCGGAAGCCGAAGAGCCCGGCATCCGGATCCGGTGAGTCGGCGAACCACTCGAGCATCACCGGAAGCAGGGTGCGCTGGATGGATGCTGAGCGGGAGACCCCGGCGGTGAGGGCCTCGAGGTGTCGCAGGGCAGCGCGGGGATCGCCGTAGCCCAGGGCCCCCAGTCGGTCCTGGGCCTGCGCGAGCGTGAGGCGAGCGTCCGGACCGGGGATCCGAGCGACTGCCTCGAGCAGCGGCCGGTAGAAGAGTTTCTCGTGCAGTCGACGCACCAGCCGGCGCCGACTGTTCCACTCCGTCTGCAGCGTGCTGCCGGGGTTCTTGAAGTAGCCCATGGAGCGCCCCAGACGACGCAGATCAGCTTCGCGGTCCGGCACCACGTGCGTGCGCCGCAGCTGGAAGAGCTGGATGCGGTGCTCGAGCGTGCGCAGGAACGTGTACGCCTCGTGCAGCGCCTCACCGTCCTCGCGGCCCACGTAGCCACCGCGGGTCAGCTCGGCCAGCGCGCTGAGGGTCGTCGGTGAGCGGAGACGGGCGTCTGCCCTGCCATGCACCAGTTGGAGCAACTGCACCGCGAACTCGACGTCACGCAGGCCCCCCGACCCCAACTTGAGCTGACGCTCGGCCTGCTTGCTGGGGATGTGTTCCACGACGCGACGACGCATCGCCTGGACGTCGCTGACGAAGTTCTCCCGCTCCGCGACGGACCAAACCATGGGGGCGACCATGTCCACGAACTGGGCTCCGAGCGCCCGGTCGCCGGCCACCGGGCGCGCCTTCAGCAGAGCCTGGAACTCCCACGTCTTGGCCCAGCGCTCGTAGTAGCCCTGGTGGCTGGTGAGCGTACGCACCAGCGGACCCTGGTTCCCCTCGGGGCGTAGACCTGCGTCGACGGGCCAGATCGTGCCCTCGCGGGTGTGGGCCGAACAGACCTGCATCATCTGCGCGGCCAACTCCGTGGCGACCCGGGTCGCCTCGTGCTCCTCGACGCCGGGTGCGGCCTCGTGGACGAAGATCACGTCGACGTCGGAGACGTAGTTGAGCTCGTGTCCCCCGCACTTGCCCATCGCGATGACCGCGAGGTTGGCCCGGGTCGCCGTCGCGCCCACTCGGGCCCGAGCCACCGCGAGCGCCGCGTCGAGGGTGCCGGCGGCCAGGTCGGAGATCTCCGCGGCGACGTCGTCCATGCGTTCCTGGTGCCGCAGGTCCCGGGCCACCAGCCCGAGCAACTGGCGGCGGTACTCCACCCGCAGGGCGTCGACGGCCTCGGCGTCAGGGAGGCCCGCGACCGGAGTCGTGGCGGCTGCGTCGGCGCCGACGCTGAGCAGCAGCTGCTCGCGGCGGTACCACGCTGCAGTACGGGAGGTCGCCAGACCCGGGTCACACAGTTCGGTCCACTGGTCCGGGTGCCGGACCAGGTGTTCGGCCAGTGCCTGACTGGCCCCGAGGACGTGGACGAGTCGGGCAGCCGTCTCCTGGTCGTCGGCCAAGGTGTCGACCAGCTCGTCGGAGGCTTCGACCGCACCGATCAGCTGCGCGAGGCCCCGCACCGCCAGGTCCGGGTCCGCCACCTTGGCGAGCACAGCAAGGACAGTCCCGGCAGCGCGACCGACGGCGCCCAGAGCGACTCGAGCTGCGGCCAGGTCATCGAGCCCGGCCCGGCTGAGTTGTGTCGCGCTGAGCTCAGGCGGCATCTGTCGATGAGCTCGTGTTCCCGGCAGGACGCCGAAGGACGTAGCGCGCGATGCCCAGCAGGATCACCAGGACCCCCAGGATCGGCATGAGTTGGTCCCATCCGGTCTCGGCGCCCGGGCTCACCCCGACCAGACCCAGTTGGGCCGCCTCCCACGCCCGGTAGGCCAGGCCCGCGCAGACCACGAAGAGGAGCACGAGCAACACCTTCTCCAGCCCTCGGGGAGACCGGGTCAAACCCGCAGGGGTGGTGGGCCACGGGACGGAACAGATGGCGACCAGCAGCACCCCGATGCCGATCGACAACCAGGAGAGTCCGAGCAGGTCCTCGGTGTCCACGGGGTGCAGCTTTGCGAACAGCCAACCGGAGGCGAGCATGCCCAGCCCGGCAAACGAGGTCCGGGCGCGAGTGGCGGTCGTGGAGTGTGGCAGGTGCATCAGGGCGCTGATCGTGGAGATCAGCAGGATGGCGGAGACCAGGCTCCCCAGCGGGATGGCGTACTGGAAGAGGTAGCCGTCCTCGGAGGGCGTACGGACGCCGGGGTCCATCAGGATCAGCACCCACAGGACGCCGCTGAGGAAGCCCACCCAGAGCATCGGCTCGAGCACGAAACGGATCGGACCGCTCACCCGCGTGGGGTCGACGCGCATCCCCTTGGCGACGTCCTTGGAACGCTTGACCGGCACGGGGCGCTTGCGCTCGTCGAGCACCGGGCCCCGGTCGATCGGGGTCGAACCCCACTCCGGCTGTGCGGGCCGGGCAGCCTTGCGAGCCCCCCTGCGCCGTGCCTCCCCCCCACGTGCCATCTCAGATCACCGGCAGCATCTGGTCGCGTTCGAAGGCCGAGACCTGGCCCCGGTACTCCTCCCACTCCGCACGTTTGTTGCGCAGGAAGAAGTCGAAGACGTGCTCGCCGAGGGTCTCCGCGAGGAGCTCGGAGTTCTCGGCGACGTTGATGGCCTCGAAGAGTGTGCGGGGCAGTGACTGGATCCCCAGGCTGCGGCGCTCGCGCTCGGTGAGGGACCACACGTCGTCCTCGGCCTCGCGCGGCAGTTCGTAGCCCTCCTCGATCCCCTTCAGTCCGGCCGCCAGCGTCACGGCGAAGGCGAGGTAGGGGTTGCAGGCGGCGTCCATCGAGCGCAACTCGATGCGTGTCGACTGGCCCTTGCCGGGCTTGTACATGGGCACCCGGATCATGGCGGAGCGGTTGTTGTGACCCCACGAGATGTAGGTCGGCGCCTCGCCGCCACCGATCAGGCGCTTGTAGGAGTTGACCCACTGGTTGGTGACCGCGGTGATCTCCGCCGCGTGGGTCAGGAGGCCGGCGATGAAGTGGCGGCCGGTCTTGGAGAGCTGGTACTGCGAGCCCGCCTCGAAGAAGGCGTTGCGGTCGCCCTCGAAGAGCGAGAGGTGGGTGTGCATGCCCGAGCCGGGGTGCTGGGTGAAGGGCTTGGGCATGAAGGAGGCCCACACACCTTGGCCCAGCGCCACCTCACGGATGACGGTGCGGAAGGTCATGATGTTGTCGGCGGTCGTCAGCGCGTCGGCGTAGCGCAGGTCGATCTCCTGCTGCCCCGGCCCGGCCTCGTGGTGGCTGAACTCCACCGAGATGCCCATCGACTCCAACATCGTGATCGCCTCGCGGCGGAAGTCCGCCCCCGACGACTGCGCCGTGTGGTCGAAGTAGCCGCTGCGGTCCACCGGGACCGGCTCGACACCGGGTTGCGGCGTGTCCTTGAAGAGGTAGAACTCGATCTCGGGGTGGGTGTAGAAGCTGAAGCCCTTGTCCGCGGCCTTGGCCAACGTCCGCTTGAGGACGTGACGCGGATCGGCGTACGACGGACTGCCGTCGGGCATGGCGATGTCGCAGAACATGCGTGCCGTCGACGGCCCCTCCCCCCGCCACGGCAGGATCTGGAACGTCGAGGGGTCCGGCTTGGCCAGCATGTCCGACTCCTGGACCCTGGCGAAGCCCTCGATCGCGGAGCCGTCGAAGCCGATGCCTTCACCGAAGGCACTCTCCAGCTCTGCCGGCGCGATCGCCACCGACTTCAAGAACCCCAGGACGTCGGTGAACCACAACCGCACGAACCGGACGTCACGCTCCTCAAGAGCGCGGAGTACGAAGTCTTCCTGCTTGCCCATGGGACAAACTATGGCGTACGAGGTGGCCGATGGGTCGCACTTCCCCCCAAACCGGCCTCACGCGTCGGGAATTCGTGCCATTTCCGTGAGCCAGGCGGCCGGGCTGGCATCCGAGGGCATCCGCCAGTCACCACGTGGTGACATGGTCCCTCCGGCGCTCACCTTGGGTCCGTTGGGCAGGGCGCTGCGCTTGAACTGAGAGGCGAAGAACCGGCGTACGAAGACCTCCAGCCACCTCTTGACCTCCACCAGGTCGTAGGCGGGTCGCTCTCCCTCCGGGTAGCCGGGCGGCCACTCACCCTCCTCGACGTCACGCCAGGCGTGGAAGGCCAAGAAGGCGACCTTGCTGGGACGCAGGCCCCGGCGCACAAGGTGGAAGAGCGTGAAGTCCTGGAGGTTGTACGGCCCCACGGTGTCCTGGGTGGCCTGCGGCTTGACCCCGTCGGCGTCCGGGATCAACTCGGGCGTGATCTCCTGGGCGAGCACCCCGCGCAGGACCGCGTTGGTCTCCTCGTCGAACTCGCCGGAGTCGGCGACCCAGCGGATCAGGTGCTGGACCAGCGTCTTCGGCACCCCGGCGTTGACGTTGTAGTGCGACATCTGGTCGCCCACGCCGTAGGTGCACCAACCGAGGGCCAGCTCGGAGAGGTCGCCGGTGCCGACCACCAGACCCCCGCGATGGTTCGCGAAGCGGAAGAGGTAGTCGTAGCGCAGCCCTGCCTGGACGTTCTCGAAGGTGACGTCGTAGACGTTCTCCCCCTCGGCGTAGGGGTGCCGCAGGTCCGCCAACATCTGACGGGCCGCCGGACGGATGTCGACCTCGTCGAAGCTGATGCCGAGCCCCGCGGCCAAGCGCGTGGCCAACGACTTCGAGGTGTCTCCGGTCGCGAAGCCCGGCATCGTGTAGCCCAGCACGTCGCTGCGGGGCCGCCCGAGCCGGTCCATGGCCTTGGCGGCAACCAGGAGCGCGTGGGTGGAGTCCAGTCCTCCGCTGATGCCGATGACGGCCTTGGGAGAGCCGATGGACTCGATCCGCTTCTCCAGCCCGTTGACCTGGATGTTGTACGCCTCGTAGCAGTCCAGGGCCAGACGGGCCGGGTCGTCGGGGACGAACGGGAACCTGTCGACCTTGCGCCGCAACCCGATGTCACCGGAGGGCGCGTCGAGCGTGAACTCGACCGTGCGGAAGTCGCGCTCCCCGGCACCCACGCCGAGTGCACGTCGGTTGTCGTCGAAAGTGCCCAGACGCAGGCGCTCGTGCGCGATGCGCTCGACGTCGACGTCCGCGACCGTGCAGACCGCATGCTGGGGGAAGCGCTGTCCCTCGGCGAGCATCTCACCGATCTCGTAGATCATCGTCTGGCCGTCCCACGAAAGGTCGGTGGTCGACTCGCCCTGGCCGGCGGCGGCGTAGACGTAGGCGGCGGCACACCGGGCGCTGGCCGATTCGACCAGCCGGCGCCGCTCCTCGGCGCGAGCGATGGTGATCGGGCTGCCGGAGAGGTTGGCCAGCACGGTGGCACCGGCCAGCGCAGCTTCGGCGCTCGGCGGCACCGGCACCCACATGTCCTCACAGATCTCCACGTGGAGGCGCAACGCCGGGTGATCGGTGGCGGTGAAGATGAGGTCGGGCCCGAAGGGCACCTCGGAGCCGGCGAGCCGGATCCAGCCATCCCGCTGGTCGTCCCCGGGAGCGAAGTGGCGCCGCTCGTAGAACTCGCCGTACGTCGGCACGTACGACTTCGGGGCTACGCCGAGGATCTCGCCACTGTGAATCACCACGGCACAGTTGAAGATCCGGCCCCCGTGCCGCAGCGGCGCGCCGACCACGACCACCGGGAACAGGTCGGCGGTCTCGGCCACCAGGCGCTCGAGCTGGGACTCGACGGATTCCAGCAACGTCTGCTGCAGGAAAAGGTCGTCGATGGCGTAGCCGCTCAACGCCAACTCCGGGAAGACCGCCACCCCGACTGCGTCCTCGTCGCAGGCACGCAGCTGTTCGATGATCGTCGTCGTGTTCGCCTCCGGGTCTGCCACGCTCACCGGGACGGTGCAGGCGGCGATCCTGACGAATCCGTGCGCATAGGCCGAGTAGAAGTCCACGGGAAGGAGTCTAGGGCGAGCCTGTCGGCGACGTGAGGACCACCACATTGCTCGACCCCGGAGTCGGACTAGCCTGAGCGTGTCCGTGGACTCCACCAGGGAGCTGCGAGATGACAGGAGAGGCTCCATGAGCGAAGAGACCGCCCCCTACGGGTCCGGCGCCGCTGCGGCGAGCAGTGCACCGGTGCGCAAGGTACGTACCCACCACCTGCGCGAGATGAAGGAGCGCGGCGAGCCGATCACCATGCTCACCGCCTACGACATGTACACCGCGGCGACCTTCGACGAGGCCGGCATCGACCTGCTGCTGGTGGGCGACAGCGCCTCCAACAACGTCCTCGGCAACGAGACCTCGCTCCCGATCACGGTCGACGAGTTGATCCCGCTGACCCGCGCCGTCTCCAGATCGGCCAAGCGCGCGATGGTGGTGGGCGACCTGCCGTTCGGGTCGTACCAGGCCTCACCGGAGCAGGGTTACCTCACCGCGGTGCGGTTCATGAAGGAGGGCGGGGCCCACTGCGTGAAGTTGGAGGGCGGCGCCGAGATGGCCCCGGTGATCACCAAGTGCGCCCAGGGCGGCATCCCGGTGATGGCCCACATCGGCTTCACGCCGCAGAGCGAGCACGCGTTGGGTGGCTACCGGGTCCAGGGTCGCGGTGAGACCGCGGAGCGGCTGCTCGCTGATGCCCGCGCGGTGCAGGAGGCCGGCGCGTTCGCCGTCGTGATGGAGATGGTGCCCGCCGACGTCGCCGCGCAGGTCTCTGCCGAGTTGCACATCCCCACCATCGGCATCGGCGCTGGCAACGGCTGTGACGGCCAGGTTCTCGTGTGGCAGGACGCCTTCGGCCTGCGTACGGGCAAGATGGCCCGTTTCGTCAAGCAGTACGCCGACCTTCACAGCGTCCTGCTCGAAGGCGCGAAGGCCTACAAGGACGACGTCAAGGCCCGTACGTTCCCTGCCGACGAGCACTCGTTCTGACCCTCGCCGAACTGAGGCGGCGCCCGGACGAGGCCAGTCAGGTCACTTCTGGGCGTCGTCCTCGTCGAGGTCGTCGTTCCAGTTCGGGTCGGTCTCCCACTGCTCGTTGCGCTCCTCGACCTTCTCGAGCGCCCGCGCGGCTTCGGCCTGGGAAGGGTACGGGCCGAGCCGATCCGCGTTCTTGCATCCCTCACGCGGCTCGACGGTGCTGTGCTTGAAGCAGTACCAGTACTCCGGAGACGTGTGACTCATGCCGACGAAACTACACTCACCGTCGTGAGTCCTGTAGTCGCTGCCGCCATCTCTGCCCGCCGTCCCGTGCCCGGCACCATCACCCGCCCGGAGTACGTCGACAAGCCGGCTCCCGCACCCTTCCTGGGCTCCGAGATCAAGGATGCCGAGACGATCGAGAAGATGCGCGTCGCCGGTCGGCTGGCGGCTCAGGCCCGTGAGCTCGTCGGCTCCCACGTGACGCCGGGCGTCACGACTGACGAGCTGGACCGGATCGGTCACGAGTTCCTCTGCGACCACGGCGCCTACCCATCGACGCTCGGCTACCGGAACTTCCCGAAGTCGTTGTGCAGCAGCATCAACGAGGTCATCTGCCACGGCATCCCGGATGCCCGGGTGGTGGAGGACGGCGACATCGTCAACATCGACATCACCGCCTACCTGGACGGCGTCCACGGCGACACCAACGCGACCTTCTTCGCCGGTGACGTCGACGAGGAGTCCCGGTTGCTGGTGGAGCGCACCAAGGAGTCACTGGACCGCGCCATCAAGGCGGTGAAGCCGGGCCGCAGGATCAACGTCATCGGCCGGGTGATCGAGTCGTACGCGAAGCGCTTCGGCTACGGCGTCGTCCGCGACTTCACCGGGCACGGCATCGGCACTTCCTTCCACTCCGGCCTCGTCATCCCGCACTACGACCAGGACTTCTACACCGAGACGATCGAGGTCGGCATGACCTTCACGATCGAGCCGATGCTCAACCTCGGTACGCACGAATGGACCATGTGGGACGACAACTGGACCGTCGTCACCAAGGACCTGAAGCGCAGCGCGCAGTTCGAGCACACGCTGCTCGTGACGCCGACCGGCGCCGAGGTGTTGACCAACCCCTGAGCGAGCCTCGCATGGCCTCGCCCGGCTCACTCTGACCGCGCGACAGACGAATGCGCACTTCCGCGGCGCGCGGACCTAGACTCACCCTTGCGAATGGGTCGGCCGGGCGATCGCGTCACCGAGGGGCAACCTGAGGTGCCGAGGAAAGTCCGGGCTCCACAGGGCAAGGCGGTGGGTAACACCCACCCGGGGCAACCCGCGGGACAGTGCCACAGAAAATAGACCGCCACTCCTCCGGGAGCGGTAAGGGTGAAACGGTGGTGCAAGAGACCACCAGCGTTGCGGGTGACCGCAGCGGCTAGGTAAACCCCACCTGGAGCAAGGTCAAGAGAATCACTCGCTCGCGAGTGGTGCGTGCACGTTCGAGGGCGGCCCGCCCGAGTGCACGGGTAGACCGCAGGAGGCGGCTGGCAACAGCCGCCGTAGATGGATGATCGCCCCCGCTCACGCGGGACAGAACCCGGCTTACAGGTCGACCCATTCGCCCCACCCCCGCTGACCTGCGGACGCAATCGCAGAGCTCTGTGCCACCGACGAGAAGACGTTTCCCGCGGGTCAGGGATGTTGACGACTTCAGGTGGGCACAATCACCACCTTGCCGAGCGCCTGACCCGCACCGACGTACGTGAGAGCAGCCGGGACCTCCTCGAGCGCGAAGGTCCGATCGATGGAGATCGCCACTTCCCCGTCTGCGCAGAGGTCGGCAAGCGGTTGGAAGTGCACCGGGCCTTCCTTGACCGCAAGCACCCCGATGGAACGGCCACTGAGCAACCCGACCACCGAGCCAGCAGTGAGCACGCGGAGCAGTGTGCCCACTGACCCACCCACACACCGGTAGCGGCCACCACGGCTCAGAGCCCGTCGATAGGCGAGGACCGACCTGTGCGCGACCAGGTCCAGCACCAGGTCATAGGGCTGGTGCGGACGCGTGAAGTCGTCCGTGGCGTAGTCGATGACCTCGTCCGCGCCGAGCGACCGCATGAAGGTCAATTTCCTCTGATTGTCCACGCCGGTGACGTGGGCGCCCGCCCGCTTCGCCAACTGGATGGCGAACGACCCCGAGCCTCCTCCGGCACCGTTGATCAGCACCCGTGAACCCGGCCCTGCCCTGGTTGTCCCCTGCAGGGCAATCGCTCCGGCCTGCGGGATGGTCGAGGCCTCCGCGAACGTCAACGCGGACGGCTTGTGGGCCAGCACCGACGCGGGCGCCACCGCGTACTCGGCAAAGCCGCCCTTCAGAGCGAGGTTGTCGCCGTACACCTCCTCCCCGAGCCGGAACCGGGTGACCCCGCCACCCACAGCCTCCACGACGCCGGCGATGTCCGAGCCGAGCGTCCGGTGCGCCGGAGCCCGCAGACCGCCGATCCGCGCGTAGGCAGGCGAGCCGCGCAGGGTCTCCCAGTCGCTGAGGTTGATCGAGGTCGCCGCGATCTTGACCAGCACCTGACCGGCTGCGGGCGAGGGCACCTGCACGTCCGTGAGGCGGAGCACTCCGGGACCGCCGTAGCGGTCGTACACGACTGCCTTCACACCACGAGCCCAGCTCTTCGGCTGCTGCTCAGTTCCATCTCGCCAGCGTAGGGGTGAAATTCCACGCATCTCACAGAACGCCTCCGGGACGGTCCGACGCGGCCCTCCTCGGAACCCGACGAGGGGCGATTCATCGCTTAGGGTCAGTCCGTCGCTCACCCCGCTGGAGGTCCAAAATGCCACGTCCCGACCTGACCGTCCTGGCCATCCCCGCCTTCGTGGGGGCCATGGGCGCAGAGTTCTGGTGGCAGCGCACCCACCCGGCCGAGCCCGGCACGGACCGAGCCGGCGACTACGAGCTCAACGACACCATCGCCAGCCTGACGATGGGGGTAGGCAGCCTCATCGCGCCCTTCGTCACGGGCCCGATCATGCGCCGCCTCTCCCCCGGCGCCACCAAGGCGGGCACTGCACTCCTGGCCGTCGGAGTGGCCGCTGGCGTGGCCACGACCTTGGGAGACGTGCTGCGCCGTCGTCGCGATCACGGAGGCACACTTCCCGAGGCAGGGACCCTCCCGTCGGACGCGGCTGCGCCGGTGGTCGTGCGCTCCCGCGCGGACGCGTTGGGGCTGATGACCTCTGGTTCGGCCGTTGCCGCGGTGGCCTCCACGGCCGTGGCCGCGGCCTCCGTGTGGGCGACACAGACCTCGGCGATGCGCCTGGCCCAACGGTCCCCCTTCGGGATGCGCGGTGGGGCCGCCACCTACCTGCTCGCGATCGCCGGATGGGACTTCATCTACTACTGGAACCACCGCCTCTCACACGAGTCCCGATGGTTGTGGGCAGTGCACGTGGTGCACCACAGCAGTGAGCGCTACAACCTGTCGACCGCCCTGCGCCAACCGGTGGCCGAGGGATTCGGCATGACCGTCCCGTACGGGCTGCTCGCCCTCGCCGGCGTTCCGCCGAAGTACGTCGAGGACGCTCGCGCGCTCAACCTCATCTACCAGTTCTGGATCCACACCGAGGTGGTGCGCTCCATCGGCTGGCTCGAGAAGATCCTCAACACTCCGAGCCATCACCGCGCCCATCACGGCAGCCAGCGGCAGTACCTCGACATCAACCACGGCTCGATCCTCATCATCTGGGACAAGCTCTTCGGGACCTTTGAGCCGGAGGACGAGCAGGTGCGCTACGGGCTGACCCGCAACATCGACTCCTTCAACCCCGTCACGATCGCCACCCACGAGTGGCGCGACATCGCCGCGGACATCACCACGGCGCCGACCTGGCGGGACCGCTTCTCCTTCCTCCTGCGCGGCCCCGGATGGGCCTACGAGCGACGCGAACAACTCGCCTCGGTGGCGGAGCGCCCGGGGAGGTCGCCGGTTTCGTCACCGGTCGCCGGCTGACGCGGAGGTCAGGAGTTCGAGGACAGGTGCGACCATGAGGGCATGAGTTGGGGAGATGTCTGGGTCTGCGGAGCTGAAACTCGACCGATGATCGACGGGGAGGGTCCGCGGCCACCGTGGGTCCTGGCCGGTGCCATCTCCCGCGAGGAGAGGGCCGTCATCGAGGCCACCCAACAACTGCAGAACACCCGCGACCATCGCTCTCGAGCGGTTGACTTCTACCTGCAGGTCCACTCGCCCGACGTCGCGGCCACACGGGCCGGCGCGAAGCCGTCTGCCCTCACCTTCGAACCCAACGGGTTGTGGGTCGCGGTGGACCTCACCGCAGCAGACAGGCCCGAAAACCCCCGTTTCGTCGCGTTCACGCAACGCGTTCGGACTGCCACAGCCAAGCGGCGTCCGCCCGAGCCGGCCCCGGGCGCACGCCGCCCGCGAGCGACGATTCCGCTACGCGGACGGGCACGTTCCGGCGGGAGCCCCCTCGAGTGGGCCTACCGCGCGCCTGCTGCTCGCTGACCATCCGGGCCCCGGGAGGGCCCCTCAGTCCTCGATCTGTGCCGACCCCTGACGTCGCAGCGACTCCAGACCGTCCAGCATGGCCTGCAACGTCTCGGGGGAATGGCCGATCCAGTCGATCTCGCCGACGACGCGCACCGGCTCCCGGCTCCGGAAGGACTTCGTCGGGTTCCCGGGGAACTTCTTGTCCGTGACGTTGGGGTCGTCCTCGAAGTCGCCGGTGGGCTCCACCACGTAGATGTGCCCCCGCCCCTCGCCGGCAGCCAGCTCGGCACCCCAGGTCGCCGCGTCCAGGGTGGCGGTGAAGTAGACGTGGCGCATCACCCGTCCGCCCTCGAAGTTCGACTCACGACCCGGGACCAGCAACTCGCCCACGGCCAGCTCCGCCTTCGTCCCGTGCAGGTAGACCCCTGGCTCGTACGGCTCGAAGGCGACCGGCTCTCGCACCTCACCCATGCTCCGAGGCTAGCGCCGCAGCGCTGGCCCCGTCAGGGAACGATGACCGCGCGCCCCACGATCCGGCCCGCATGCATGTCGTCGTACGCCTGCTCGCCGTCGGTGATCGGGTAGGTCGTGGTCCGGATCCTGATCTGTCCCCGATGAGCCATCTCGACCAGCTCGAGGAGCTCCTTGCGCCTGCCCCACAACGAGGTCGAGACGCTCATGTTGTACGGCGCCGACGTGAGCCCGATCTTCGCGCCACCCATCCCGGCACCGATGATCACCACGGATGAACCCACGCCGCCACAGGCCACGGCCAGCTCGCCGGTCACGTCCATGCCGACGAAGTCGAGCACCACGTGGGCGCCGCGACCCCGAGTCAGCTGCTTGACCTTCTCGGCCGCCGCAGGGTCGGAGGTGAACGCCTCGTGCGCGCCGTTCTCGATCGCGAAGTCGAGCTTCTCCTGACCGATGTCGAGCGCGATCACCCGCGTCGGCGTGAGTTCACGCAGCAGTTGGATCGCCACGTGTCCCAGACCCCCGGCGCCGATCACCACCGTGGTGGTCCCCCCGACGAGCTTGGGCAGGACACCCTTGATCGCCTGGTACGGCGTGAGTGCGGCGTCAGTGAGGGACGCGGCACGCACCGGGTCCAGGTCACCGATGGGGACGAGATGACGAACGCTGTCCACCACCATGTACTCGGCCATGGCCCCGTGCACTCCGAGACCGGGCGACACCATGCCGGTGAGGCAGAGGTTTTCGCTGCCGTCGGCGCACATCTCGCAGACCCCGCACCCCCAGCAGCCGTAGACGATGACGGCGTCCCCGACCGCGACTCCGGTCGCCCCCACGCCGAGTTGTTCCACCACCCCGGCCGGCTCGTGCCCCAGGGTCATCGGCATCGGCATCGGATACCCCTCCTCCGGCATCATCATCACGAACTCGTCGGAGTGACAGAGACCCGACGCGGTGATCCGGAGCAGCACCTGCCCGGGTCCCGGGCTCGGCTTCTCGACCTCCACCACCTGGGGCCTGGCTCCGAAAGCGGTGTACTGGACGGCCTTCATGCTGCCTCCTCGAGACGGGTGGACTGCACTGCCACTCAAACACCCCTGCGCCCCTCCCACAAGGGCACTCAGGCCAGTTCGAACCGAATCTTGCGCGCCACGGGGTCGGCCTCCACCAGCACGACCGCCACTTCCTCGCCCAGTGGCAGAGGCCGGTCACCGTCGACCCGGGACTCGATGGCCGGGTCAGGGATCGTGATGTCGCCGCGGCCCGGGTTCTTCTCGTCCACCTCCAGCACCGTGGCGACGAACCGCTCCCCCACCCGGTCACGCAGCAGCACGGCTTCAGTCAGGTCGAGCACAGCTCGTTCGTAGCGTCCCGCCAACGTCCCGCTCTCCCGCATCACCTTGGGCACCGACTCCAGCTTCTCCAGCACCCATTCCGGCACCTCTTCCCCGGCACAGATGGCCAAGCACATCTCGCCGGCGTAGCGGTCGACCAGGCGGCGCAGGGGTGCGGTGACATGGGCGTAGTCACTCGCCACGGCCGAGTGGCCCGTGTGCTCGGGCAGTGAGCCCACGAAGCCTTCGTAGCCACTGCCCCGGAAGAGTCTCGTGCACGCCACCACCATGGCTGCGTGCCGCGACTGCGTCGGGTCCAGCGAGCGCACGAACTCGGGGTAGGTCATCTCCTTCGGCCATTCGATGCGGAGCCCCTGGGCGATGCGTCGCAACTGCGTCACGTCGCGATCCTGGGCGGGCGGCAACGTACGGAGGAGTCCGACCTCCGCCGCGACCATCAAGGACGCCGCCGCCATGCCGGTGAGCAGGGAGATCTGTGCGTTCCACTCCTCAACCGGCGTCATGGACCGGAACTCCAGGTGCCAGTGGTGGTCGGAGACTGCGATCTCCTGCTCCGGCAGCGGGAGGCTCACGCCACCTCGAGCGGCCTCGAGCCCCAGCCTCTTCGGCCCGACCTCGGCCAACAGGCGCAGCGTCTCGCCGGCGGTGCCGTCGTCGAGCGCGGACTGCGCTTCGGCGTACGTCCACTGTCCCCGGGAGCGAATGAGGGCCCGCTCGACGTGGGTGTGCGTACGCTCTCCCGCGGCGTCCAGACCGATCGTCCACAGCAGCGCGGGACGGACCGCGTCAGGCAGGAGTGACCCGGCGTCCTCGGAGATGATCGGCGGGTGCAGCGGCACCTTCGAGTCGGCACCGTAGAGCGTCTGGCCACGTCGGTTGGCCTCGACGTCCACGGCGTCGCCGGGCGAGACGAAGGCCCCCACGTCAGCGATGGCGTAGTGCACCACGTAGCCGTCGCCGTCACGCCCGAGGTGCAGTGCCTGGTCGAGGTCACGCGCGCCGGGCGGGTCGATCGTCAAGAGCTCCAGGTCGGTGCGGTCCAGCTCGGGCAACCTCGGGCTGGCCGCCGCGGCCTGCGCCACCTCCAGCACCTCCGCAGGGAAGTCAGGACTGACACCGAGTTCACGCTGCACTTCGGCGATGCCGTCACGCAGCGCCTGCTCACCGGGGAACCCCTCGGCCGGATGGACTCGGACGTAGCGCGCGCTGGTCATGCCCGCACCTTAGCCAGCGTCACGAAGCAACCGTGCCGAGTCACCTCGGCCCTCCCGGGGCCGATGGCTCAGAGGCTGAGGACTGCCTGGTCCTCGTCCAGGCGAGGGAGGCGGTCGAACCAGGCGTTCTCGGCCGGGTGGCCGATGTTGACCACCACCATCGTCTTGAGGCCAGTGCCGCCGAACAGGTCCTCGTCGATGCCCGTGGCGTCGAAGCCGGTCATCGGACCCGCAGCAAGGCCGGCCGCGCGCACCCCGACGATGAAGTAGCCGACCTGGAGGCCAGCGTTGAAGCGAGCCGCGTGCTCACGAGCGGTGTCGTCCGCGAACAGGTCCTTGGCGCCGGGAAAGATCGGGAAGACCTGCGGCAACGTCTCGTGGAAGTTCGTGTCTGCCGCGAGGATCGCGACGAGCGGAGCCGACTCGGTCTTGTCGCGGTTGCTGCCGCTCATGTGCTTGAGCAGCTTGGCGCGGGCGTCGTCGCTGCGGACCAGCACGATGCGCAGCGGCTGGCTGTTCATGGCGGTGGGACCGAACTTGACCAAGTCGTAGATGGCGGCCATCTGCTCGTCCCCCACCGGCTCGTCGGTGAAGGCGTTGGCGGTGCGGGCCTCCCGGAAGAGCAGGTCCTGGACGTCCGCAGGGATGGCGAGAGGAGAGGTCATGCAACCCTCAACCACCTCGGTTGCGGCGCTGTTCCCCACGCGCTGCGTGACCTGACTCATGCCCGTCCGGAGGGCGACGCGAAATCAATTTGCATCCCGGAGTCGCCTAATCGCCGATCGTGCCCTATGGTTGACATTGCTGAAGGGATGGCTCTGCTAAGCCGTCCTGGCCGCACAAGATGTCGCGGCTAGTATCTCGTACTTCTGATTTTCGGTTCGCTGGACATCAGCACAGATGGATGTCTTCTGCGGCTCGTGGGCACGTTGCCCTCGGCACGTAACAAGGGAAAAGATCATGGCTTCAGGAACTGTCAAGTGGTTCAACGCCGAAAAGGGTTTCGGCTTCATCGCTCAGGACGGCGGCGGTGAGGACGTGTTCGTCCACTACTCCGCGATCCAGTCCGGCGGCTACAAGTCCCTCGACGAGAACCAGAAGGTCGAGTTCGACCTCGCCCAGGGTCCCAAGGGCCCCCAGGCGGAGAACGTCACCGTCTCCTGATTTTCCGCGAAAGGCCCCGACCTCACCAGGTCGGGGCCTTTTGTGCATTCGCGGATCCGCCCATCGAGCGTTTCGGGATCGCGACGTAACGAGAAGTGTCGGTTAGCGTGGGCATGGCTCGGTGCGACATCACTCACCGACAGATGGAGAGGCATGGTCTGACATCAGAATTCGAGCAAGAGTTGTCGGGACGTGGCTCGCCGCCCTGACGCTCGCTTCCTTGGTCGTCGCGGACGCCGTGTTCACCCGGGACACGATCGCACTCTCACCACTCTTCGCCCTATCGCCGCTGATCGCCTGCGTCGTGCTACCTCCCCTGCGCACCGCCCTCTTCGCCGTGGCCGCTGTGCTCGCAGCCGGCATCTCGGGGTTCTGGCACCACGACCTCGACAGCGCCCAGCACCTGGTCCGTGAGCTGGACGTGTTCCTGGTCAGTTCTGCTGCGGTGATGGTCTCCGTCACCCGCATCCGGCAGGCCCAGCGACTGGGCCGCTTCGTGAAGCTGGCGGAAGTGGCCCAACGCGCCGTTCTGCCCGTGGTCCCGGCGCACGTACGACACACCGACATCGCGGTTCGCTACGAATCGGCCACCGAGGACACTGTCATCGGTGGCGATCTCTACGACTGCTACCACTCCATCAGCCACACCCGGTTCCTGATCGGAGACGTGCGGGGCAAGGGGATCGGGGCCGTCGAGCAGGCCGGGCGAGTCATCCGGGCCTTCCGCCAGGCCGCAGCGATCCACACCGATCTCGACGAGGTGGCAGAGGAGATGAGCGCCTACTTGGCTCCCTTCTTCGACGAGGAGGAGTTCGTCACGGCGATCCTGCTGGACACGACCGTCCCCTCCCGCCCCCTCCTGGTCAACGCTGGACACCCAGCACCCCTGCTCGTCCGCCTCGACGGGACCTACGAGTTCCTCGAGACAGACGCTGACCTCCCCCTCGGTCTCGGTCAGGACTTCAGCCAGTGGGAGTTCGACTGGAAGCCCGGCGACCGGCTCCTGCTCTTCACCGACGGGGTGAGCGAGGCACGCGACGCCGATGGGGAGTTCCTGCCTCTGCGTGACCTGGTCCCGGTCCTTCGAGGACAGTCGGTCGAGACCACCCTCGACCTCGTCCTCGCGCGGGTGCGCGACCACTCCGTACGAGGAGAACTCGGCGACGACGTCGCGGTCATGCTGCTGGAGCACACGACGGCCATCAAGGAGGTCCGCCCCCGGACCCGCGAGCAGGACTGGCTCCCCCTGCTGCCGAACTGAGCTGAGGTGTCCCCGCACCCAGGTGAGTCGGCAACGGCATCGGGCACCTCGCCAGTCGCAACACGATGGCGTCGTTCTAGGGTTGCCGCGTGTTGATCCTGCTCCCGCCCAGTGAAGGCAAGGCCGTGCCGTCGCGCGGCAAGCCACTCGATCTGGAGGCCCTCTCCTTCCCGGCGCTGAACGAGACCCGTCGCCGCATCCTGGACGACCTCACTGCTCTGTGTGGCGGTGAGCAGGAGCAGGCGGCCCAGACGCTCGGCCTCGGCGCCACCCAGCTCGACCTCGTGGCCCGCAATGCCGCACTGGAGGAGACACCCACCGCCCGCGCGGATGCCGTCTACACCGGCGTCCTCTACGACGCCCTTGACCTCGGCTCTCTCACCACGGCAGCTAAGCGTCGCGCCCGGAGCCGCATCGGCATCGCCTCGGCCCTCTTCGGGCTGCTCTCCCCCGCAGACCGCATCCCGGCCTACCGACTCTCCGGCGACGCGGCCCTGCCCGGAGTCGGCACCCTCGCCAGCAACTGGCGTCCCGTCCTCGGTCAGGCCGTCGTCGAGGCCGTGGGCAGCGGCCTCCTGGTCGACCTTCGCTCAGGCATGTACGCCAATCTCTGGCGTCCGACCCCGGACACCGCCGCCAAGGTCGCGAGCGTGCGCGTGCTGCACGAGCACAACGGCACCCGCAAGGTGGTCAGTCACTTCAACAAGGCCACCAAGGGACGCATCGTCCGCGCCCTCATGGAGGAAGGTGCCTCCCCCCGGACGCCGTCGGCGCTCGCCGACGTGCTGCGTGACCTCGGATGGCAGGTCGAGCAGGGGTCACCGGGCGCGAAGGGCACCGAACTCGACGTGGTGGTCAGGGACCTCTGAGGTCAGAGGCCGAGGCCACTCTCGTTCGTGCGCACCATGATGCGGCTGCACTCCTCACAACGGATGACCTCGTCGGCGGGAGCAGCCTTCACCGCGGCCAACTCGAGATGGTCCAGCGTCAGCCGACAGCCACCGCACTCGCGCGCCCGGAGCAGAGCGGCTCCGAGACCGTCCTTGGAGACGCGTAGACGTTCGTAGAGGGCCAGCAGGTCTGCCGGGATGCCTTCACTGGCCGCCTCGCGGCTCGACTGGACCTGGGCAGCTTCGGCATCGATCTCGGTCCACTGCGCGTCGCGCTCGGCCTCGAGGTCTGCCACGCGCTGGTCGATCGCGTTGAGCTCCTCCTCCGCACGACCCAGGCTGGCCTGAGCGGTCTCGAGCCGCTCCATGATCTCGAGCTCGTCGTCCTCGAGCTTGCTCACCCGACGTTCGAGGGACTCGAGCTCGTGCGTCATCCGGGTGAGGTCCTTGGGGTTGGTGATCTGCCCCTCGTCCATCCGCTTGCGGTCACGCGTACGACGCGCCCGCACCTGCTCGACGTCGGCCTCGGCCTTGGTCTGCTCGGCCGTGAGGTCGTGGACCTCGATCTGGGCATCGCGGACCCGGTCCCGTACGAGCGCTCGCTCGGCCTCCAGCGACGCGATCTCACGCAACTGCGCCAAGGTGCCGCGCCGGTGGCGCAGCTGGGCGAGCCGGGAGTCGATCTGTTGCACGTCGAGCAACTTCAACTGGGCGTTCGGGTCGGCTTTCAGCGCAGGCTCCTCATCAACGGCACGGACCTCGATGTTCAGTCCGTGACCAGCATTGTCCACGGGTCCGTGCGCAGGGTGCTCACACGGGTCTCCACCGTAGCCCCCAGATGTGCCCGGAGTCTCGCCTCGACCACCGGCAACCACGTCCATTCAGCCGCCCAGTGGGCGACGTCGACGAGCGCGGGACCCTGCTTCTCGAGGAACTCCGAAGCCGGATGGTGTCGCAGGTCCGAGGTCACGTAGACGTCGGCATCACTGCCTGCCATGGAGTCGAGCAGGAAGTCCCCCGACCCACCCACCAGCGCGACACGACGTACTGGCCGCTCGGGGTCACCGGCCACCCGCACCCCGCCGGCCGTGCTGGGCAGCACCCGCGCCACCCCACGAGCGAAGCCGGCGAGCGTCGTGGGCGCCACGGCACCGATGCGACCGGTGCCGGTGCCGGCAATCCCGGGATCGGCCAGTTCGACCAGGTCGTGCGCCGGCGCCTCGTAGGGGTGGGCAGCCAGCAGGGCAGCGACGACAGCGGCGCGCCGAGCACGAGGCAACACCATCTCCACCCGCTCCTCGGGCACCACCTCGGCGCGACCCACCTCGCCGATCGTGGGGCTGGCACCGGGCAGGGGCCGGAAACGTCCTTCCCCGGGCGCCGAGAAGGAACAACTGTCGTAGTCACCGACCGCGCCGGCACCAGCCTCGGCCAACGCTGCACGCACCCGCTCGGCATGGCTGAGGGGAACGTACGTCGTCAACTTGTCCAGGGGTGGCGCCGTCGCCGGCACCAGTGGTTGGACGTCGACGAGGCCGAGGGCGTGCGCCATCGCCTCGGAGACACCGCCCACCGCCTGGTCGGCATTGGTGTGGGCAGTCAGCAGGCCGCACCCCGCGGTGGCGAGTCGGTGCAGAGTGCGTCCCTTGGCCGTCGTGGCAGCCACGCTGTGGACCGGCTTCAGGAAGAGCGGGTGATGCACGACGAGCAGGTCGGCTCCCCACTCGACCGCCTCGGTGGCCACGTCCTCGGTCGGATCCACCGCGAACATCACCTTGCGCACCTCGGCCTGAGGATCGCCGGTGACAAGTCCCACGGCGTCCCACGACTCGGCCGTCTCCGGGGGGTACCAGGAGTGCAGGAGTGCGACGAGATCAGCGAGACGGGCCATGGGCGGAGCCTAGGCGATCGGTCGCTGGGCCCGGGCGTGCTGCGGCCCCGGACGCGGACACTTTGATGAGAGGGCTCTCATGAGGTTCTCACCTGCGCCCCACGATGAGGCAGGATCATGCCCACCATGAGCATGTTCGGAAAGGTCGCCATCGGGCTCCTGCTGTCGCTGCCCCTGGTGGCGTACGTCCTCGGCACCCTGAGCGCTGCCGACCCCGCACCAGTTGAGCACTCCCCGATCATCCTGGAGCAGGTCACCGAGAGCCCCACTTCTTCGCCGACTCCCGACGCCAGCACCACGCCCGAGCCCCAGCCCGAGCCCAGCGTCACCCCCACGCCCCCCTCTGCCCCCGGCGGACCGCCTCCCGGTCGGGGGGATGACGATGACGACGGGGACGATGACGATGATGATGACGACGATGACGCCGAGGTGATCCGTCCCGAACCAGTGGATCCCGACGACGATGACGACGATGATGACGGGGACGACGGGGACGACGGGGACGATGACACGCGCGGCTGACCCCGACGGACCCCGGACGGAACGTCTCCCGCCGACCCCTGAGCCATCGACCGAGACGACGCTGCGCATGGCGCCCGTCACCGACAACGACACCCGACCCCACCGGTCGGGTGTCTCGGTGCGTACGCAGCTCACCCTCACCGTGGCCCTGCTGACCACCTTCGCCATGTTGACTGCCGGAGTCGTGATCTACACCGTCGAATCGGCCCGCCGCGAGGTCGCCGTGATCGACGGCGCCAACGAGGAGCTGGCCGAGCTGCGCCGATTCGGCGAGACCGGCACCGACCCCGCGACCGGCCAACCCTTCACCGAGGCCGACCCCCTGCTGCGCGCCTTCCTGGCGCGCAACGTCGCGGGCACCCACGAGATGTTGGCTGCCTGGCTGGGCGACCGAGTGCGCCTCCGGTCACGCTCGCCGCACCCTCGGGTGATCGACGACGCGCTGTTCCGTGAGACCGTCCAGTCCCTCCTCACCGAGGGCGGAGCGAAACGTACCGACACCAGCGAGGGTGAGGTCTTGGTCACCGTGCAACCGGTGGTCGGCGGGGACGAGGACGCAGCCCTGGTCGTGGTCTCCTTCCTCGACGACGAGCGGGAGAGCCTCAACGAGTTGCTGCGCACCTATCTCCTGGTCTCGCTCCTCGCCATGCTCCTGATCACCGGACTGGCCGCTTGGCAGGGAAGCCGTCTCCTGTCACCCCTGCGGTCGCTCTCGGACGCCGCCAGGGAGATCACGGGCAGCGACCTGTCCCGACGCGTCCCGGAGACCGGGAACGACGACATCACCGCCCTGACCCGCACGGTCAACGACATGCTTGAGCGACTGGAGACCGCCTTCGTGGGCCAACGCCAGTTCCTCGACGACGCCGGGCACGAGCTGCGTACGCCGCTCACGATCCTGCAGGGACACCTCGAGCTCCTGGACGCCTCCGATGCTCACGAGGTCGAGAGCACCCGCGCACTCCTCCTCGACGAGGTGGAGCGGATGTCGCGCCTCGTCGACGACCTGATCGTGCTCGCCAAGGTGCGGCGTCCCGACTTCCTCTCCCCCGGGCCGGTCGACCTCGACGAGCTGACCGCCACTGTCCTGGCCAAGGCTCGTGCGATGGCCGACCGCACCTGGGTCGCCGACGAGATGGCGGCCGTACGCGTCGTGGTCGACGAACAGCGCATCACCCAGGCGCTGTTGCAGTTGGTCGACAACGCCGTCAAGCACACCGACACCGGTGACGTGATTGCCATCGGGTCGCGCAGCGACGGACGTACCGCCCGGGTCTGGGTCCGAGACTCGGGCGACGGCATCCCGGTCTCCGAACGGACCGCGGTCCTCGAACGTTTCGCCCGGGCCAAGGTCCGTCCGGACGACGAGGGATTCGGGCTCGGACTCTCCATCGTCAACGCCATCGCGACCGCTCATGGCGGACGGGTCATCATTGAGGACACTCGCGGCGGGGGCGCATGCGTCGCCGTCGAGTTCGAACTGGAGGAGACGTCGTGGCCAGCATCCTGATCGTCGAGGACGAAGCACGCATCGCCGCTTTCGTCGCCAAGGGCCTGACCGCCGAGGGACACCTGACCACCGTGCGCACCGACGGCCCCACAGGACTGGACGAGGCCCTCTCCGGGGCCCACGACCTGGTGGTCCTCGACATCGGTCTCCCCGGCATGGACGGTTTCGAGGTTCTGGACCAGTTGCGGGCCCAAGGATCGACCGTGCCCGTCATCGTTCTGACGGCCCGCGACTCGGTGACCGACACGGTCGCGGCACTGGAGGGCGGGGCCGACGACTACATGGCCAAACCCTTCCGGTTCGCCGAGCTTCTGGCCCGGGTCCGGGTGCGCCTCCGTCAGGGGCAGTCGACCCAGGGCGCCAGTCAGGACACCCTGGACGCCGGCCAGGTCCACCTCGACCTCCGCACGCGTCAGGCCACGGTGTCGGGCCGCAAGGTCGACCTGTCGGCCCGCGAGTTCGCCCTCACCGAGATCTTCATGCTCAACGCGGGCAACGTGCTGTCGCGCGAGCAACTCCTCGACCACGTGTGGGGCATGGACTTCGACCCCGGCTCCAACGTCGTCGACGTCTACGTCGGTTACCTGCGCAAGAAGTTCGGAGCGGGAACCATCAGCACTGCCAGGGGCATGGGCTACCGCTTCAACCCATGAGCTCCCACGCAGAAGGACCGCCCCGCCCGGTCGGGCGAGGCAGTCCTCGTGCGTTCGTGCTCGGTGCTCAGCGCACCTTGAACGAGAGCCGGTGGACCGGCTGACGTTCGAGGACCGGCTGGAGGGTCTCGGAGATCTCGGCGGGCGTCGGACGCTGCTCCGGCTCCGGCGCCAAGGCGGCGTGCACGATGTCGCGGACCTCCGCCGGTACCTTCTTGCCCAGGAGGGGCGTCCTGCCTGCGAGCTGGGGATGCACCGCCGCGGGGTCCGTGGACTTCGGATCCCCCTTGGCGAAGGGCTTCTCGCCGCTGATGGCCTCGTGGAGTGTCGCCCCCAGCCCCCACACGTCACTCTCGGGCGTCGGCGCCCCGAGATTCGTCGGGTCGCACTGCTCAGGCGCCATGTAGGCATCGGTACCGATCGGCGTACGCAGTTGCGCGGCCTCTTCGATCGTCCGGGCCACCGACAGGTCGATCACCCGCGCGGGGGCACCCATGATGATGTTGCTGGGCTTGAGGTCGAGGTGCACGTAGCCGACGTGGCGCAGGTAGTGCAGCACCGAAGCCACGTCGAGCGCCAACGGCAGGTACTGCTGCTCCGACAGCGGGCCATGGCGCCGTACGAGGGTGGACAGACGCGGTCCGTCAGCCTGCTCGAGGACCAGGTGGGGACGCGGACCGTCTGCCACGTGCCGCAGCCCTCGCACCACCACGGGGTGGTTGATCGCGGCCAGCGCCTCCGCCTCGCGGCGCAGTCCTCGCAGCCCCGACTCGTCGCCCACCCGCGAGGGGCGCAGCAACTTCACCACCACGGGCGCGTACGTGATCTCGTCGAAGGCCAGCCAGGCCTCGTACGAGGACCCACCCCCGAGCAACCGCATGGCGGTCAACTCGGGGGTGATGGCGTCTCCGGGAGTCAGGCACCAGTCATCGGTAGCACCACTCACAGGGGTTCCTCCTCGGCCGAAGCCGTGGTCGTCGGCGAACGCTCGGGTCAGGCGCGAGTGTTGGTGTTGGACACGTCGTTGGTGACGTCATTGGTCACGTCGTTGGTGACGTCGTTGGTGACGTCGCCGCGGGTGTTCTTGGTGTTGTCGCGGGTGTTCGTCTGGTCCTTCGACACGCCGTCGTTGGTGTCGTTCGTGACGTCATTGGTGACGTCGTTGCGGTCGTTGGTGACGTCGCCGCGGGTGTTCTTGGTGAGGTCGTTGCGGTCGTTGGTGACGTCGCCGCGGGTGTTCTTGGTGAGGTCGTTGCGGTCGTTGGTGACGTCGCCGCGGGTGTTCTTGGTCAGGTCGTTGTCGTCGTCACCGTCGTCGTTGTCGTCGACCAGGACCAGCTCGCTCGTGTCCTCGTCACGCTTGGCGGCCTGGTCGACGTCGACCGCACCGGCCTGCATCGCGAGCACACCGACCGAGATCGTGCTGGCAACGGCCAGGGTGCTGAGGGACATGATCTTCTTGATGGTCATAGCTGCTCCTTGAGTGCTTGGGGCCAGAGCCCCTCCTGCGCTTGTGGAGACCACGATGCCGGGGCTACGTGAGGGGTGTGTGAACCCTGGATGAGACAGCTCTCATGGAAGTTCTCAGGTGCGTCGGGACGGTTTCGAACCGCCGACCGCTCGGGTGTAAACCGAGTGCTCTACCGCTGAGCTACCGACGCGCGTGCAACGCGGCACAGCGTACGCGAACCGGCTCCGGGGCCTGCACCACGGTCTCGGAGCATTGTCCGGAAATGCGTCGAGCCGCCGGCGTCTCGGGTCGCCAGCGGCTCAACAACAGGAACTTTAGAGGCCCGGGATGCGCTCTGTCCCGGAAAAATTGGTTACATGGGAAAGTATTTCAACATTTTACTTTAGGAGGCGCCGAGCGCGGCGCGCAGCTGGACCAGGTGCTCGGAGAGGTCGCGGCTCTGGGGCATGGCGTTGTGCACCGACCAGGAGATGTTCCCGTCCCGGTCGATGACGTAGGAGGACCGACGCGGGGCACCCTTGGCCTCGTCGAAGACGTCGTACGCCCGGGCGACCTCACCGTGCGGCCAGAAGTCCGACAGGAGGGGGAAGTTCAACCCGTCCTGGTCGGCGAAGGCCCGCAGGGAATAGACGGGGTCACAGGAGATCGCGAGGACCTCGGTGTCGAAGGTCATGAACTCCGCGAGATGTTCCCGCACTCCTTGCATCTCGCCGGTGCACACCCCGGAGAACGCGTAGGGGTAGAAGAGGATCGCGACAGCCTTGCGTCCCCGGAAGGCTGACAGCGTGACGTCCTGCCCGAACTGGTCGCGCAAGGTGAAGTCGGGGGCCGGTCCCCCGCAGACGAGTCCACTCATGATGGGCTCATCCTTGCACCGGCCCCCGCTCCGTCAGCAGTCAGGGCGTCTGCGCCAACACTCGCTTGAGGATCTTTCCGGTGGCGTTGCGCGGCAACTCGTCGAGGAAGTGGATCTCCTTCGGCACCTTGTAGCGAGCCAGGTTCGTCCTGACCCAGTCCTTGAGTGCCGCTTCATCGACGGTCCGGTCCGACACGACGACAAAGGCGCGCAGGCGCTTCCCGTACTCCGGGTCCTCGATCCCAACCGCTGCGGCCTCGACGACGGAATCGTGACGGACCAGGCAGTCCTCGACCTCGCGGGGGAAGACGTTCTCCCCACCGCTGACGATCATCTCGTCGTCGCGTCCCTCCACGTGGAGACGACCCTGGGCATCGAAGCGGCCCACGTCTCCGGTGGACATCAGCCCGTCGATCATCTCCTTGTTGCCACCACCGGTGTATCCCTCGAACAACATCGCGTTGCCCACGAAGATGCGGCCGGTCTCACCGGGTGCGACCTCCACGCCTGCGGCGTCGTAGAGCTTCACCTCCGTGGCGTAGGGCGGCTTGCCCGCCGACTCCGGGGACTCACGCAGGTCTTCGGGAGTGGCGATCGAGGCATAGGCCACCTCGGTGGAGCCGTAGATGTTGTAGAGGTTGTCGCCGAACTCGTCCATCCACTGCAGCGCCATGTCGCCGGGCAGGGCTGAGCCCGAGGCGGCCGTCAACTTCAACGACGACAGCGTGTACTTCGCCCGGACATCGTCCGGCAGCTGCAGGATCCGCTGCAGCATGACGGGGATGACGATCAGCGAGTCGCACTGCTCCTCAGCCACCACGCGCAACGTCTCCTCGGGGTCGAACCTGCGTCGCAGGACGATCGTCGAGCCGAGCAGCATGCCGAGGAACAGGTGGGCGAAGCCCCAGGTGTGGAAGAGCGGTGCGGCGATGTGCGTACGCCAGCCGGACTTCAACGGCAGCCGCGACATGAGGGCGACGGCGTTGCTGATGCCTGCCTCCTTGCGCGGGGCACCCTTGGGCGTACCGGTCGTCCCCGACGTGAGGATGATGATCTTGGCGTGGTGCTCGGGCGGGTCGAGGTCAGTCACGGGGTGGGAGGCGATGAGCGCCTCCATGGTGTCGCCCGGCGTGGGTACGTCCTGCCAGGCAATCACGGTCATCGGGACGGAGGCCTTGGCCAACATGTCGGTGAACTCTTCGTCGTGGATCACCAGGACGGGCTTCTCCCGCGCGAGGACGTCCACCAACTGCGGGCCCGCGAAGGCGGTGTTGAGGTACAACAGGTCGGCACCGAGCTTGGCCGCACCGATGGTCGCCTCGACGAAACCACGGTGGTTGCGACACATGATGGCGACCTGGTCACCCTCCTTGACACCCTTGGCTGCGAGGGCATGCGCCAGGGCGTTCGAGCGCTGGTGCATCTCGAGGAAGGTCAGCGAGCCGAGTTCGTCGATCAGCCCCACGTCGTTGGGGCGCGAGTACGTCAGTTGGGTGAACCCGCCTGCAGGGCCGGTGCCCCAGGCCTTCACGGTGCGCACGATCTTGGCGAGCACGAAGGGCGACATGGGGTGAATGACCCCGGCGCTTTTCAGGACGGACAGAGATTTGGCAAGACTCATGGGTTCCTCAAGGGTGCGGCGCACGGCCGCACCCCCTCCCGGGGTCGGTGCCGTGCGTCAGGCGGGCGTCTTGGGCGTGACCAGACGGGTCGCCTGCCAGTCCTTGCTGACAGTCGCCGTCGTGGTCTGAGCAAGGCCCGCGATCGGCGAGGCCTCGGCAATGTCGGTGGCCGCGACACAGTTGGGTCGGCCCACCTTCGGAGTGAGAAGCCAGATCACGCCGCCGCCGACCAGGTCAGCCTTGGCATCCACGAGCCCGTCGACGAGATCGCCGTCCTCCTCACGCCACCACAGCAGGACAGCTTCCACCACGTTGCCGTAGTCGCCATCCACCATGTCAGCGTCGAGCAGGTCCTCGATCGCCATGCGCAAGTCGTCGTCGGTGTCTTTGTCCCAGCCGAGCTCCTGGACCACCTGGCCAGGCTTGAAGCCCAACTTGGCAGCCGGACTGTTCGGATTCTGGGTGGACTCTCCGTCCACGATCGCGCTCAACAGACCCTCCTTGGATCACTTTTCACTCCATTGCACCCGCGCGAGTGTGTGCGGGTGGTGTGTAGTCCAGCGGAGTTGTCGGCTGAGCGCAACCCCACGTACCGGAGAGTAGATATTTTGTCGTTGCCCGTCGTGTCAGGATGGGCTCTGTGACTGACCAGACGCAACCCGAACGTCCTCCGATTCCTTCGGTCATCCACGAGGGCCTCCCCACCCAGCTCCCGGACATCGATCCCGAGGAGACGCTGGAATGGCTCGGCAGTTTCGACGCACTTGTCGAAGGCCGAGGGCGGGACCGAGCCCGATACGTGATGCTCCGACTCCTCGAGCGAGCGCGTGCCAACAACGTTGGCGTGCCAGCCCTCCGCTCGACGGACTACATCAACACCATCCCCCCCGAGCGCGAGCCCTGGTTCCCCGGTGACGAAGACATCGAGCGCCGCATCCGGGCCTTCATCCGGTGGAACGCAGCCGTGATGGTCTCCAGCGCCAACCGCAAGGGGCTCGAGGTCGGTGGACACATCGCCACCTACCAGTCCTCGGCCAGCCTCTACGAGGTCGGCTTCAACCACTTCTTCCGCGGCAAGGACCACCCCGGTGGTGGCGACCAGATCTACTTCCAGGGCCACGCCTCTCCCGGCATCTACGCCCGGGCCTTCCTCGAAGGGCGCCTGGACGAGGAACAGTTGTACCGCTTCCGCCAGGAGGTGCAGCACGGCGAGGGCGCCGGGCTGTCCTCCTACCCCCACCCCCGTCTCATGCCGGACTTCTGGGAGTTCCCCACGGTCTCGATGGGCCTGACCGGCATCAATTCGATCTACCAGGCGCGCTTCAACCGTTACCTGCAGAACCGCGGCGTCAAGGACACCAGCCAGCAGCGTGTGTGGGCCTTCCTCGGTGACGGTGAGATGGCTGAGCCCGAGTCGCTCGGAGCCATCCGTGTCGCGGCCCGTGAGGAGCTCGACAACCTCACCTGGGTGATCAACTGCAACCTGCAGCAGCTCGACGGCCCGGTCACGGGCAACGGCAAGATCATGCAGGAGCTGGAGGCCAACTTCCGCGGCGCCGGCTGGAACGTGATCAAGGTCGTCTGGGGACGGGAGTGGGACGACCTGCTCGCCCGCGACGTCAACGGTGTGCTCGTCAACAAGATGAACACCACCCCCGACGGCGACTTCCAGACCTTCTCGGTCGAGGACGGCGCCTACACCCGCGAGAACTTCTTCAGTGACGACGAGCGGCTGCGCAAGATGGTCGAGCACATGACCGACGAGCAGATCGCCAAGCTCCCCCGTGGTGGTCACGACTACCGCAAGGTCTACGCCGCCTTCGACGCTGCCACCAAGCACGTCGGCCAACCGACGGTGATCCTGGCCAAGACGGTGAAGGGATGGACGATCGACTCCCTCGAGGGTCGCAACGCCACCCACCAGATGAAGAAGTTGACGCCTGCGGACTTCAAGAAGTTCCGGGACCGTCTGCGGATGCCCATCTCGGACCGTGACCTCGACCTCTCGTTCGAGGAGACCGGCAGCGCCCCCTTCTTCCACCCCGGGGCGGACTCGGCCGAGATGCAGTACATGATGGAACGCCGTCGTCTCCTCGGCGGCTCCATCCCGCGTCGCGTCGAGCGTGCCGAGGCGCTGGAGCTGCCCGGGGACAAGGCGTACCAGGACCTGAAGCAAGGTGGCGGGAAGAACAAGATCGCCACCACCATGGCCACGGTCCGACTGCTCAAGGAGTGGATGCGCGACCCCGTGATCGGCAAGCGCATCGTGCCCATCGCGCCCGACGAGTACCGCACGTTCGGCATGGACGCGATGTTCCCGAGCGCCAAGGTCTACAACCCCGGCGGCCAGCAGTACGAATCGGTCGACCGCAAGCTCCTGCTCTCCTACAAGGAGTCGGCGCAGGGACAGATGCTGCACGAGGGCATCTCGGAGGCCGGTGCGGTGGCCTCGGCGACCGCGGCGGGTTCGTCGTACTCCACGCACGGAGAACCGATGATCCCCTTCTACATCTTCTACTCGATGTTCGGTTTCCAGCGCACCGGCGACTCGATCTGGGCCATGGCCGACCAGATGTCGCGCGGCTTCCTCATCGGAGCCACCGCCGGGCGCACCACCCTGACCGGTGAGGGGCTGCAGCACGCGGACGGCCACTCCCCCCTGCTCGCGGCCACCAACCCTGCCGTCGTCCACTACGACCCCGCGCACGCGTACGAGGTCGCACACATCATGCGCAGCGGTCTCGAGCGCATGTACGGCACCGGCGGACCCCACGGCAACGGCGAGAACGTCATCTTCTACGTCACCGTCTACAACGAGCCCACCCACCAACCGGCCGAGCCCGACGACGTCGACGTGGAGGGAATCCTCCGGGGCATGCACCAGGTCGCCACCGCATCGGGCGAAGGCCCTCGGGTCACCCTCATGGGCTCCGGAGTCGGCTTCCCGTGGGTGGCCGACGCCGCACGCATGCTCAGCGAGGACTGGGGTGTCCAGGCTGACCAGTGGTCAGTCACCTCGTGGAACGAGCTGGCCCGCGACGCCGTCGAGGCCGAACGGTGGAACCTGCTCAACCCGGGCGAGACGGCCCGCACCTCCTACGTCGAGGAACGGTTGATCGACGTCGAGGGGCCGGTCGTCGCCGTCTCGGACTACATGCGGGCAGTGCCGTTGCAGATCGCTCGATGGGTGCCGGGTGACTACCGCGTCCTCGGTGCGGACGGGTTCGGTTTCGCCGACACGCGTCCTGCGGCGCGTCGCTTCTTCCAGATCGACGCGGAGTCGATCGTCGTCCAGGCCTTGCAGGCGCTGGCCGACGCCGGTCAGTTCCCGGTCGAGAAGGTCGTCGAGGCCAAGGAGCGCTACCGGATCGACGACCCGACCGCCGTGAGTGACGTCAGCCAGGAGGGCGGCGACGCCTGAGGATCATCACCCTCGCGGTGCGTGCAGCTCGTGCACCGGCGCCAAGGTCTCCACGCCCGCCCCGTCCGTCTGGATGGGGTGGGCGTTCTTGGTGTCGGAGCCCGCGATCAACAAACGCCGCCACTCGGCACGCGTGTGCCGGTTCGCGGGCTGGGTGCGTACGAACTCCGCGACGACCTGGGCGAACCGCATCGGGTGGTCCTTGTGCGGGAAGTGTCCACTCTCCTCGAAGACCACGACCCGGGCCCAGGGTGCTGCCTCCAGCGCTGCTGCGGCGTGCTTGGCCGGGATCACCCGGTCATCGGCTCCCCAGATCACGCACATCGGGAGTTTCTGGGTCAGGTAGACGCGATCAGACATCGTCACGACCTGGCCCTTGCGGTCGATCACGGCGCGTACGACGTGACGGGTCGCTGCCCGCGCCCGAGGGTCGGTGAAGGACTCGTAGACCGAGGCCACCTCGGCCAGGTCGCGGGTGCCGGGCAGACCGGTGTGCGACAGGGCCCGCAGAGCACCGGCGTTGACGTGTCGCACCAGCGGCATCGTCATCACGCCCATCACCTGGTGGAATCCGGGGGTCGTGATGGCTCGCAGGGCCGGGGTCACCTCACGCCCGAGGCCACCGGAGGAGACGAGCACGATCCGCTCGGTGCGCTCGGGGAACTGGTAGGCGAACTGCATTGCCACACCTCCACCGAAGCTGTGTCCCACCACGGTGACCTTGTCGATGCCCAGGACTGTGAGCAGGTCACGCATCCCGTTGGCGTAGCCGCCGAGACTGTAGTCGGCCCGCGGCTTGTCGGAGCGGCCGTGGCCGAGCAGGTCCGGGGCGATCACGGTGTGGTCCTTGGCCAGCTCCTCGATCACCGGCAGCCACGTGCTGTGGTCACAGGCGATTCCGTGGAGCAGGAGGAGGGCGGGTCCCTGGCCAGTCTTCACGAATGCGCGACGGTGACCGTTGATCGTGCGGTACTGCACCTCGTAGATGGTTTTGCTGACCATGGTGCGCCTCCGACTCGACGAGAGGGTTGTCCACAGGGAGACCCTGCGGTGAACTGCGACCCAACAGTTGAAGTCTGGCAGGTTCCCGAAGCAGAACCGGTAAAAACGTCAAGATCCGTGCCGCGCGCCTGGCCCGGAGCCTCGGCCGCCCCCACGCACTAACCTGACGGGTGTGGAAAGCCAAGGATCGGACTCGATCCGGAACGAACAGGTCCGGATCACTGCCGCGTTGTCGCGGGCCAGCGGCGCCATGAGCACGGCCGCGACAGCTCGGATGGAGTCCGAGATGCCGTGGTTCGCCAGACTCAGCGCCCAGGACCGCTCCTGGGTCGGGCTGATCGTGCACGCCGGGATCAAGAACTTCGTCGACTGGGTGCAACGCTCGCTCGAGGACGGAGCTGCCAGCCCGGAGGGCCACACCCTGGCCTCCGCCGTCTTCGGGGCCGCCCCGCAAGAGCTCACCGGAGTCATCACCCTGCGCCAGACCGTGGATCTGATCCGTCTCAGCATCGACGTGGTCGAGTCACACATCGACGACCTGAACCCCTCGGACACCTCCCCCATGCTCCAGCGAGCAGTGATGCGGTACGGCCGTGAGGTCGCCTTCGCCACCGCCGAGGTGTACGCCAGGGCCGCGGAGTCGCGCGGCGCCTGGGACGCGCGACTGGAAGCGCTCGTCGTGGACGCAGTGCTGCGGGCCGAGGCCGACGAGTCCCTCCTCTCCCGGGCCAACGCCCTGGGATGGAGTTCCCTGGAGGGGGTGGCGGTGATCCTTGGCCAGGCGCGTGCCGGGCGGCGTGACAGCAACGTCTTCGACGACGTACGAAGGGTGGCTCGCTCCGGCGGGTTCGATGCCCTGTGCGCAACCCAGGGAGATCGCCTCGTCGTGGTCCTCGGAGGCTTGACGGACGCCCTGAAGGGGGCCGACCTCATCGCGGGCTTCTTCGGCGACGGCCCGGTGGTGGTCGGCCCGGTCACCTCCGGCCTCGCCACTGCACACGTGTCGGCCCGCGCTGCCCTCTCGGCTCAACTCGCGGCCCCGGCCTGGCCCCACGCCCCACGCCCCGTCCGCAGCATCGACCTCCTGCCCGAACGAACGTTGGCCGGCGACGTCCACGCCCGGCGTCATCTGGTGGAGGAGATCTACGCCCCACTGGCCTCGCCACGCAAGTCCCTCATCGAGACCCTCACGGCCTGGTTCGAGTCGGGCTCCTCGACGGAAGGAGCCGCCCGGGTCCTCTTCGTCCACCCCAACACGGTGCGCTACCGACTCCGTCAGGTGGCCGAGCTCACCGGCCTCACGCCCGCGGTCCCCCGAGACGCGTTGACCCTCCAGCTCGCGTTGATCCTGGGGAGACAGTCCGAACCCACGCCCGGCACAGCGAATCTGTAGGGACCCTACAAAGATTCGGCCATCTTTTTCGTGTGCGCTGGAGGGGATCCACTGCCTCCCCACAGGGCAGAGTGTCACTCGTGCTCGTCATTGTCGCTCCCGGCCAAGGTGCCCAGTCCCCCGGATTCCTCACTCCCTGGTTGGCGGACCCCACGTTCCGCTCCCGATTCGAGTGGCTCTCCACCGTGGCCGGCATCGACCTCGTCGAGCACGGCACCAACTCTGACGCGGAGACGATCCGGGCCACCGAGATCGCCCAACCTCTCCTGGTGGCCACGGGTCTGGTCGCTGCCCTGGAGCTCTTCCCTCATCCCACCGAGGCCTTCCGCATGATCGGTGCGGTGGCCGGTCACAGCGTCGGTGAGCTGACTGCGGCTGCCGGTGCCGGCGCCATCACTGCCGAGCAGGCGATGGTCCTGGTTCGCGAGCGTGGCCGCGCCATGGCAACTGCCTCCGCGACCATCCCCACCGGCATGACGGCCGTGCTGGGCGGGGACCGCGACGAGGTGCTGGCTGCTCTGGCCCGTCACGGACTGACCCCTGCGAACGACAACGGACCAGGACAGATCGTGGCGGCGGGCACCCTCGAGCAGCTCGCGGCCCTGGCCGAGGCAGCTCCGGCGAAGGCCCGCCTGATCCCCCTCAGCGTCGCCGGTGCCTTCCACACCACGCACATGGCACCTGCTGTCAGCCACCTGGAGTCCCTGGCTCGCTCGGTCTCGACCCACGACCCGCGTACGCGTCTGGTCTCCAACCGCGACGGTCAGGTCGTCCATCACGGCGAGGACGTGATCAGGCGGATCGTCGGCCAGATCGCCAGCCCCGTCCGTTGGGACCTGTGCATGGAGACCTTCCAGGACCTGGGTGTCACCGGCATCCTCGAGATGCCTCCGGCCGGCACCCTCACCGGCATCGCCAAGCGCGCCCTCAAGGGCGTGGAGACCTTCGCGCTGAAGTCTCCTGACCAGCTGGACGAGGCCAGGGCGTTCTGCGAGCGCCACGGCGAGGGTTCGCCGATGGAGAGTTCGCCCACCTGGCGCATGGTCGTGGCACCCTCGAAGGGGATCTTCCACCGCGCTCCCGACGCCGACGTCGAGTCCTTCGCGACCGGCACGGTGATCGGTGACGTGGCCAGCACCCGGGACCGTACGCCGGTGAGCGCACGCCACGGCGGTAGGGTCGTGGAGTGGCTCGTCGAGGACGGTGACCCGGTCGACCCGGGCCAACCGCTGGTACGCATCCACCCGGTGGGTGCGGCATGAGCCTCGCCACCACGCCCGTCGACACGCATGCGCGCATCCTGGGCATCGGGTCCTACCGCGGCAGCCTGATCGTGCCCAACGCGGACATCATCGCGGCCATCGACTCCAGCGACGAGTGGATCCAGCAGCGCTCCGGCATCCGTGAGCGGCGCTTCGCCGACGAGCACGAGTCCGTGCAGTTCATGTCCGTGGAGGCCTCGAAGGTCGCTATCCAGCGCGCCGGCATCACCGCCGCGGAGATCGACTGCGTCGTGGTGGCCACCGTGAGCCACCTGCTCCAGACGCCGGCCATCGCCACCGCGATCGCCCACGAGTTGGGCACCGACAAGGCCGCGGCCTTCGACATCTCCGCAGCATGCGCCGGTTTCTGCCACGGCGTCGCCCTGGCCAACGACATGGTGCGGGCCGGCAGTGCCACCAACGTCCTGGTGATCGGGGTCGAACGACTCAGCGAGATCACCGACCCGGGCGACCGCGGCACCGCCTTCATCTTCGCGGACGGCGCTGGCGCCGCCGTGGTCGGGCGGAGCGAGACCAACGGCATCTCCCCGGTCGTCTGGGGCTCCGACGGTGAGTACTTCGACTACATCCGACAACGCGAGGACTGGCGAGACGTCGTCGGCACCCCCGAGGAGCCGGGCAGCGGAGTGATGCCCTTCCTGACCATGCAGGGCAGCTCGGTCTTCCGCTGGGCCTCCTTCGCCATGGCAAAGATCGCCAACGAGACCCTCGAGCGCGCCGGCATCACCGCCGACGAGCTGGACGTCTTCGTCCCGCACCAGGCCAACATGCGCATCATCGACGCGATGGCGCGCTCGATGAAGTTGCCGCCCCACGTACGCATCGCCCGCGACATCGCCGAGCAGGGCAACACCTCTGCGGCTTCGGTGCCGCTGGCCCTGGACCGAATGATGGTCGAGGGCGAGGCCCGGTCCGGCGACAAGGCCCTGTTGATCGCCTTCGGTGCCGGCCTCGCGTACGCAGCACAGGTCGTCGTCGTCCCCTGACGCAGGCCCGACCCGCACCACCCACCACCGCAGTCCCCCGCACCACCCACCACGAAAGAAGGAAGCCACATGGCCACCACCGAAGAGATCCGCTCCGACCTCGCCGACATCGTCAACGAGGTCGCCGGCGTCGACACCGACGAGGTCCAGCTGGACAAGGCATTCGTCGACGACCTCGACGTCGACTCCCTGTCCATGGTCGAGGTCGTCGTCGCCTGCGAGGAGAAGTTCGGCGTCTCCATCCCCGACGACCAGGTCAAGAACCTCAGGACCGTCGGCGACGCCGTGGCGTTCATCGAGCGCGCAGCCGCCTGATCAGTTCCATCCGTGGCGGGGCGGCCGGACCACTCCGGCTGCCCGCCCCACTCACCCCACCCCCTCTTGAGAACGGAAGCCATCGCGATGAGCCCGACCCGTGTCGTGGTCACTGGCCTCGGGGCCACCAGCCCCTTGGGCGGCGACGTCCCCAGCACCTGGCAGGCCATGTTGGCCGGGCAGTCCGGCGTCCGGCTCCTCACCGAGGACTGGGCAGCTGAAATGCCGGTCAGGATCGCGGCCAGAGTCGCGGTCGAGCCGAGCGAGGTCCTGGATCGGGTCAAGGCGCGACGGATGGATCGGTCCACCCAGTTCGCGATGGTTGCCGCTCAGGAGGCCTGGGCCGATGCGGGTCTCACTGACACCGATGTCGACCCCGAGCGTCTCGCCGTGGCGGTCGCCTCCGGGATCGGAGGCGTCACGACCCTGCTCAGCAACTACGACGCACTCAAGGAGAAGGGTCCTCGCCGGGTCTCGCCCCTCGCGGTGCCGATGCTGATGCCGAACGCCCCGGCAGCCAACATCTCGCTGGCCTTCGGCGCCCGTGCTGCCGTTCACGCCCCCACCTCCGCCTGTGCCTCCAGCAACGAAGCCATCGCCATGGCGCTCGACCTGATCCGCCTGGGTCGTGCCGATGTCGTGATCGCCGGCGGCGCGGAGGCTGCGATCCATCCGCTCCCGATGTCCGCCTTCGCCCAGATGATGGCGCTGTCGAAGAACGACGGCGACCCGACCACCGTGTCTCGTCCCTGGGACACGGGGCGCGACGGCTTCGTGCTCGGAGAGGGCGGCGCCACGCTGATCCTCGAGTCCGAGGAGCACGCCCGGGCCCGCGGCGCCCGCGTCTACGCCACCCTGCTGGGCGCAGGGATCACCAACGACGCCCACGACATCGCCCAGCCGGACCCGGAGGGCCGCGGCGGCACCCGCGCCATCCGGATGGCGCTGCGCGAGGGCGACGTCGACCCCACCACCGTCGTGCACGTCAACGCGCACGCCACCTCGACCCCGCAGGGCGACGTGGCCGAAGGCCTGATGTTGCACAACGTGCTCGGGAGCCAGGCCAGCGAGGCCGTGGTGACCAGCACCAAGTCGATGACCGGCCATCTGCTCGGTGGGGCCGGGGCCCTCGAGGCGGTTGCCACCGTGCTGGCGCTGCACCACCGGGTCAGCCCGCCGACCATCAACCTCGACGACAAGGACCCGGCTGTCGACCTCGACATCCCGACCAGCGCTCGCGACCTGCCCGCGGGTGACGTCGTAGGGCTCAACAACTCCTTCGGATTCGGTGGCGCCAACGTGGCCGTCGCCTTCGGGAGCGTCTGATGACTGCCCCCGCACTGGCTCCCGGCACCCGCACGGTCGCGAAAGTGCCCCGCGAGGAGGACCCGCGCAACCCGGTCCACCGTCTGACTGCCTTCTTCGACGACGGCACCGTGGAGTTCATCAGCCCCCAGGACGACTCCGGGATGCTCGCCGCCGTCGGTCTGGTCGAAGGCACGCACTCCGTGGCCTTCTGCTCCGACGCCACCGTGATGGGTGGAGCCATGGGCGATGCCGGCTGCCGGGTGGTCGTCGAGGCGTACGAACGCGCCATGGCCGACCAGGCACCGATCATCGGACTGTGGCACTCAGGAGGCGCCCGACTGGCCGAAGGTGTGCTCTCGCTCCACGCGGTCGGTCTCATCTTCCACGCGATGACCCAGGCGTCAGGCAAGATCCCGCAGATCTCCGTGGTCCTCGGCCCGGCCGCCGGAGGCGCCGCCTACGGTCCGGCTCTGACCGATGTCGTCATTCTCGGACCGGAGGGACGCATCTTCGTCACCGGCCCCGATGTCGTACGTTCGGTGACCGGCGAGGACGTCGACATGGCTCGTCTCGGTGGACCCGAGCCGCACGGGCGCCGCTCCGGCGTGGTCCACATCCTCACCCAGTCCGAGCGCGAGGCGCTGGACCGGGCCCGTCGGGTGACGTCCCTGACCGGCAACCGTGGCGTCCTCGACACGGCCAAGGTCCTCGACACCGACCTGGCGGCGTTGCTGCCCGAGAGCAAGAAGCGCGCCTACGACGTCCATCCGTTGGTGGAATCGGTCCTCGACGAGGGAACCACCCAGGAGCTCCACGCCAAGTGGGCCCCCAACGTCGTCACTGCCCTGGGTCGTCTGGGCGGTCGTACGGTCGGAGTGGTGGCGAACAACCCACTGCGTCTCGGTGGCTGCCTAGACTCGATGTCCGCCGAGAAGTCGGCCCGTTTCGTCCGACTGTGCGACGCCCTCGGCATCCCCCTGGTCGTGCTCGTCGACGTCCCCGGCTATCTACCGGGCGTCGGTCAGGAGTGGGACGGGGTCGTACGCCGGGGGGCGAAGTTGCTGCACGCCTTCGCCGAGAGCGTGGTGCCCCGGGTCACCCTCGTGACCCGCAAGACGTACGGCGGCGCCTACATCGCGATGAACGCCCGCTCGCTCGGCGCGACCAAGGTCTTCGCCTGGCCCGGCGCCGAAGTGGCGGTGATGGGACCCGTCGCCGCCGTGCGGATCCTCCATCGGCGCAAGCTGGCCGAGGTGCCGCCGGACCAGCGTCCCCAGGTGGAGGCCGAGCTCGCCGTCGAGCACGAGAAGATCGCAGGCGGAGTGGAGAAGGCGGTCGAGATCGGCGTGGTCGACGAGATCGTCGAGCCTGCCCTGACCCGTACCGCCATCGCTCGCGCCATCGCGGACGCTCTGGCAGACGGTGGGGACGTACGCGGCACCCACACGAACATCCCTCTCTGACGCCGACGAGCCAGACGCCGAAGGGCCCGACGACCATCTCTGGTCGTCGGGCCCTTCGTGTTGCGTTCTTGGCACCTTGGCGCGAGATGCTCAGCCCACCTGGTGGAGCCACCTGACAGGAGCGCCCTCGCCGGCGTACCGGAAGGATTCCAGTTCATCGTCCCAAGGCTTGCCCAGCAGCTTGTCGAGCTCGAGTTCGACCGTGGTCTCCCCCATCGCTGCCTTCACCACTGCGGCCTTGATCCGGTCCTCGGGAATCATGATGTCACCGTGCAGCCCTGTGACGGCATGGAAGACGCCGAGCTCAGGGGTGAACGAGTAACGAGATCCCTCGGTCGAAGCCGTCGGCTCCTCCGTGATCTCGAACCTCAAGTGGTTCCACCCGCGCAGCGCTGAAACAACAGCGGCCGCAGTTCCTGCCGCACCGGCCCATGAGAGCTCGGCGCGGTAAGTACCGGGTTGGGCCGGTTGAGGGGTCCAGTCCAAACTCACGGCAGCGCCGAGAACGCCCCCGACGGCCCACTCAATGTGCGGGCTGAGTGCGGACGGCGTCGAGTGCACGAACAGGATGCCCCTGGTCCCGGGTCCATTCGGGTTGGGTGCATTACGTGTGGTCACCGTGACCTCCTCTTGTTTCCGGCGTGAGCTACGCCTTCCCCAGCGGTCTCGACTTTGGAAACTGTCAGTGCACAGTGACACCTATGTAGTTTGAACCCATTCTGACCCACAGGACAAAAGAAAACCAGCACACGCGCCTCGGACACGCCGGGACATGTGTGCTGGTCATCGTTGCATGCACCGCTGTGCGGCGCTGCGAGTCACCTGGTCCTGTGCTCCAACAACTCCGCACGCTCAGCGGCGTCGGTCATCTCGTCACTGTCGACCGCATGGGTGCGGTGGAACCACATCAACGCCTCGTCCTCACGCCCGGCCGACTCGAGGATGTCGGCGTAGGCGTAGCGCAGACGGACGACCCACCCCTCGCGACTCTTGGACATCAAGGGCGCGAGCTCGAGCGTACGCAGCGCGGCATCCACCTGACCCATGTCGCGACGCGCACCGGCCTCGACGATGGTCATCTCTGCCTTCGCCTCTGCCGAGAAGTTGACGACCGACGGGCTCTTGGCGAGCTTGATGGCCTGCTCCGGCTGTCCGAGCGCGCGGTGACAGTCCGCCATGATCGGCAGGTAGTCCGGGGCGCCGTTCATCCGCTTGGCGGCACGCAACTCAGACAGCGCCTCCGCGTAGTGCCCGGCTGCGTAGGCTGCCTCACCGGTTGCCTCACGCACGACGGCGAGGCGAGTGGCGCGAGCACGGGCAGCCAACGTGTGCTTGTAGGCCGTCTCCGGGTCAGAGTCGATGAGCATGCCGGCCGCTGCCAGGTGGCGGGCCACCCGAGCAGCCAGCTTCTCCGGTAGGCCCTTCAACTGCGCGATGACGTTGCGGTCCAGTTCCTTGCCCGTGATCTCCTCGGGCAGGGGCGGACCGTCGTACCTCTCCTGCTCCGCAGTGCGCTCAGCTTCGGTCATCGAACGACGGGGCCGAGCCTCACCCCGTGCGTCATCCTTGCGCTCACGCGAGTAGGGACGCTTGTCGCGGTCACCGGGGCGCCCGCCAGTCGGGCGACCACCAGCGGTGCGGCCGTCACCGGCGCGGTAGGACGGCTTGTCGTCACGCTTGCCGTAGGCGGGCTTGTCGTCACGACTGCCGCCGCGGTATCCGGGCTTGTCGTCACGCTTGCCGTACGCGGGCTTGTCGTCACGACTGCCGCCGCGGTATCCGGGCTTGTCGTCACGCTTGCCGTACGCGGGCTTGTCGTCACGACTGCCGTCGCGGTATCCGGGCTTGTCGTCACGCTTGCCGTACGCGGGCTTGTCGTCACGCGAGGCAGGCTTGCCATCGCGGCTGTAGGGCGGCATGCCGTCGCGGGCGGGGGGCTTGGACCCCGAAGGACCACGGCCGCCGCCGGCACCGCGCGATGCAGCTGCACCGCCGCGGTTGGACGAGGAGGGCGGACCCCCGCGAGAGTTGCGTTCAGGACGCTGGCCACGGCGTTCGTCAGCCATGTACTTCACCTTCTCAGTCTCAGTTCTGCGCGTCGGCCAGGGGTGCCCGGCCAAGAAATGCAGCAGAGGCCACCTTATAGGGGTGGCCTCTGCGAAGTGTATGTCCGGCTGCGTCCTACTCTCCCACGACGTCTCCATCGCAGTACCATCGGCGCTGAAAGGCTTAACTTCCGGGTTCGGGATGGGACCGGGTGTTTCCCTCTCGCTATGGCAGCCGTAACTCTATCCAACCCTGTCCAGTGACACCGTTCGGCACTCATCACACCCAGGTACGGCGTGAGGTGCTCGAACCGGCATGTGTGTCGGGTCGAGTCCATTGTGTTGTTGTGTGTGTTCCTCAGCAGACAGTTGTTGTCTGGGAACTGGTTAGTGGACGCGTGCGCTGTTGTGTACTTCATGCTCAATGTTTTGAGGTGTTTTGTACGGTGTTGGGACAAGCCCTCGGCCTATTAGTACCGGTCGGCTGGGCATTACTGCTGTACACCTCCGGCCTATCAACCCAGTGTTCTGCTGGGGGCCTTAACCACTCAAGGTGGTGGGAAACCTCATCTTGAAACATGCTTCCCGCTTAGATGCATTCAGCGGTTATCACTTCCGAACGTAGCCAACCAGCCGTGCCCCTGGCGGGACAACTGGCACACCAGAGGTTCGTCCACCCCGGTCCTCTCGTACTAGGGGCAGCCTTTCTCAAGTTTCCAACGCGCGCGGCGGATAGGGACCGAACTGTCTCACGACGTTCTAAACCCAGCTCGCGTGCCGCTTTAATGGGCGAACAGCCCAACCCTTGGGACCTACTCCAGCCCCAGGATGCGACGAGCCGACATCGAGGTGCCAAACCATCCCGTCGATATGGACTCTTGGGGAAGATCAGCCTGTTATCCCCGGGGTACCTTTTATCCGTTGAGCGACGCCGCTTCCACATGCCGACGCCGGATCACTAGTTCCGACTTTCGTCCCTGCTCGACATGTCTGTCTCACAGTCAAGCTCCCTTGTGCACTTACACTCGCCACCTGATTACCAACCAGGCTGAGGGAACCTTTGAGCGCCTCCGTTACATTTTAGGAGGCAACCGCCCCAGTTAAACTACCCATCAGGCACTGTCCCTGATCCGGATTACGGACCTAGGTTAGACATCTAGTACGACCAGAGTGGTATTTCAACGATGACTCCCCACACACTGGCGTGTATGGTTCACAGTCTCCCACCTATCCTACACAAGCCGAACCAAACACCAATACCAAACTATAGTAAAGGTCCCGGGGTCTTTCCGTCCTGCCGCGCGTAACGAGCATCTTTACTCGTAGTGCAATTTCGCCGAGTCCACGGTTGAGACAGCGCCCAAGTCGTTACTCCATTCGTGCAGGTCGGAACTTACCCGACAAGGAATTTCGCTACCTTAGGATGGTTATAGTTACCACCGCCGTTTACTGGGGCTTAAGTTCTCAGCTTCGACTTGCGTCTAACCGGTCCCCTTAACCTTCCAGCACCGGGCAGGAGTCAGTCCGTATACATCGTCTTACAACTTCGCACGGACCTGTGTTTTTAGTAAACAGTCGCTTGGGCCTGGTCTCTGCGGCCATCACCGCTTCTCACCGCGAGGGTGATAACGGATCCGGCCCCCCTTCTCCCGAAGTTACGGGGGCATTTTGCCGAGTTCCTTAACCATGGTTATCTCGATCGCCTTAGTATTCTCTACCTGATCACCTGAGTCGGTTTGGGGTACGGGCGGCTCATAGCTCGCTAGAGGTTTTTCTCGACAGCATAGGATCACCCACTTCGCTCAAAAGAGCTCCCCATCAGGTCTCAGACATGCAGACGGCGGATTTGCCTACCGTCAGTCCTACACCCTTGGCCGTGGTCTACCATCGCCACGGTTGGACTACCTTCCTGCGTCACCCCATCGCTTGACTACTACTGAATCGGGTCCCGTGCTCCACACGAACGCCTCACCCCGAAGGGATCGGTCACACGCGCTTCAGACGGTTAGCATCAACAGATTCATCATGGGCGCTACTTCGCCGGTACGGGAATATCAACCCGTTGTCCATCGACTACGCCTGTCGGCCTCGCCTTAGGTCCCGACTTACCCAGGGCAGATTAGCTTGACCCTGGAACCCTTGATCATTCGGCGGAAATGTTTCTCGCATTTCATTCGCTACTCATGCCTGCATTCTCACTCGTGTGGCCTCCACGGCTAGATCACTCTGCCGCTTCACTGCCCACACGACGCTCCCCTACCCATCCACACGCCTGGACCACGAAGGCCTAGCTCAATATGTGAATGCCATAGCTTCGGCGGATGACTTGAGCCCCGCTACATTGTCGGCGCGGAATCACTTGACCAGTGAGCTATTACGCACTCTTTCAAGGGTGGCTGCTTCCAAGCCAACCTCCTGGTTGTCAATGCGACTCCACATCCTTTTCCACTTAGTCACCGCTTAGGGGCCTTAGCTGATGGTCTGGGCTGTTTCCCTCTCGACTACGGAGCTTATCCCCCGCAGTCTCACTGCCGCGCTCTCACTTACCGGCATTCGGAGTTTGGTTAACGTCAGTAACCTTGTAGGGCCCATTAGCTATCCAGTGCTCTACCTCCGGCAAGAAACACGCGACGCTGCACCTAAATGCATTTCGGGGAGAACCAGCTATCACGAAGTTTGATTGGCCTTTCACCCCTATCCACAGGTCATCCCCTCAGTTTTCAACCTAAGTGGGTTCGGTCCTCCACGCGGTCTTACCCGCGCTTCAACCTGCCCATGGATAGATCACTTCGCTTCGGGTCTTGAGCGCGCAACTGATACGCCCTATTCGGACTCGCTTTCGCTACGGCTTCCCCACACGGGTTAACCTCGCTACACACCGCAAACTCGCAGGCTCATTCTTCAAAAGGCACGCTGTCACAAGAACAAGTTCTCGCTCCAACGGATTGTAGGCACACGGTTTCAGGTACTATTTCACTCCCCGCCAGGGGTACTTTTCACCTTTCCCTCACGGTACTTGTCCGCTATCGGTCACCAAGGAGTATTTAGGCTTAACGGGTGGTCCCGCCAGATTCACACGGAATTTCAGGGGTTCCGTGTTACTTGGGGTGACGCTCCAGAGCTTGCGGCTTACACCTACGGGGCTATCACCCTCTACGGCCCGGCTTTCCAACCGGCTTCGACTTCACCACAAGTTTCTTACTCTGTACCACGCCGGCAGACGTGATCGAGCGGCCCCACAACCCCACAACTGCAACCCCTGCCGGGTATCACACAATTATGGTTTGGCCTCATCCGATTTCGCTCGCCACTACTCTCGGAATCACTTTTGTTTTCTCTTCCTGTGGGTACTGAGATGTTTCACTTCCCCACGTTCCCTCCACTCACCCTATGTGTTCAGGTGAGGGTAACTGGACATGACTCCAGCTGGGTTTCCCCATTCGGACACCCCCGGATCACAGCTCGGTTGCCAACTCCCCGGGGCTTATCGCAGGCTCCTACGTCCTTCATCGGCTCTTGGTGCCAAGGCATCCACCATGTGCCCTTAGTAGCTTGTCTCAACAACGTCAAAACAACTCAACTACAAAGAACTCAACCACCACACCACAATCAGGATGTGAATGGTCAACAAAAATTACACAACTAAACACCACACACTCGCATCGTGCCCCCACCCAACGGTGAGCCACACAAAACAAGGCGGGCATTTGATGCTCGCGTCCACTATCCAGATCTCAAACAACAACCCCACCAACCCCCAACCCGAATCAACCGACCCGGACCAGGCAAAGGGAGGAACCAAGAAACCAAACCCCCATCCCACCACCCAAAGGCAGTGACACAGGTATCTGATCCCTCAGGACCCAACAGTGTGTCTCGACCCATCCAACCCGCACATCCATCCCACTTTCCACACGCAAACCCACAAAGGACCCACGCCGTACTGAGGAACAAACACACGAACCATCAAAGCCATTCATCGACGATTCCACTAGTGAACACCACCATACGCAACCGATCGAACGCCGGTTGTCGGGGCATGTGCTCCTTAGAAAGGAGGTGATCCAGCCGCACCTTCCGGTACGGCTACCTTGTTACGACTTCGTCCCAATCGCCAGCCCCACCTTCGACGGCTCCCTCCCACAAGGGGTTGGGCCACCGGCTTCGGGTGTTGCCGACTTTCGTGACGTGACGGGCGGTGTGTACAAGGCCCGGGAACGTATTCACCGCAGCGTTGCTGATCTGCGATTACTAGCGACTCCGACTTCATGGGGTCGAGTTGCAGACCCCAATCCGAACTGAGACCGGCTTTTTGGGATTCGCTCCCCCTCACGGGATCGCAGCCCTTTGTACCGGCCATTGTAGCATGCGTGAAGCCCTGGACATAAGGGGCATGATGACTTGACGTCATCCCCACCTTCCTCCGAGTTGACCCCGGCAGTCTCCTATGAGTCCCCACCATTACGTGCTGGCAACATAGAACGAGGGTTGCGCTCGTTGCGGGACTTAACCCAACATCTCACGACACGAGCTGACGACAGCCATGCACCACCTGTATACCGACTAAAAGGGGCTCTATCTCTAGAGCTTTCCGGCATATGTCAAACCCAGGTAAGGTTCTTCGCGTTGCATCGAATTAATCCGCATGCTCCGCCGCTTGTGCGGGCCCCCGTCAATTCCTTTGAGTTTTAGCCTTGCGGCCGTACTCCCCAGGCGGGGCGCTTAATGCGTTAGCTGCGGCACGGAACCCATGGAATAGGCCCCACACCTAGCGCCCAACGTTTACGGTGTGGACTACCAGGGTATCTAATCCTGTTCGCTCCCCACACTTTCGCTCCTCAGCGTCAGGTAATGCCCAGAGAACCGCCTTCGCCACCGGTGTTCCTCCTGATATCTGCGCATTTCACCGCTACACCAGGAATTCCGTTCTCCCCTGCATACCTCTAGTCTGCCCGTATCGGAAGCCAGCTCAGAGTTAAGCCCTGAGTTTTCACTCCCGACGTGACAAACCGCCTACGAGCCCTTTACGCCCAATAATTCCGGACAACGCTCGCACCCTACGTATTACCGCGGCTGCTGGCACGTAGTTGGCCGGTGCTTCTTTACCTGCTACCGTCACTCTCGCTTCGTCGCAGGCGAAAGAGGTTTACAACCCGAAGGCATTCATCCCTCACGCGGCGTTGCTGGATCAGGCTTTCGCCCATTGTCCAATATTCCCCACTGCTGCCTCCCGTAGGAGTCTGGGCCGTGTCTCAGTCCCAGTGTGGCCGGTCACCCTCTCAGGCCGGCTACCCGTCGAAGCCTTGGTGAGCCATTACCTCACCAACAAGCTGATAGGCCGCGAGCACATCCTCCACCGCCGGAGCTTTCCACCCCCAACCATGCAGAAGGGGGTCATATTCGGTATTAGCCACCGTTTCCGGTAGTTATCCCAAAGTGAAGGGCAGATTACTCACGTGTTACTCACCCGTTCGCCGCTCGTGTACCCCGAAAGGCCTTACCGCTCGACTTGCATGTGTTAAGCACGCCGCCAGCGTTCGTCCTGAGCCAGGATCAAACTCTCCATTGAAAACAACACCAACCAAAACCCGAAAGCCTCGATCGGAAAAAGAGAGCCAAATTCCCGACAGACTGAACACCGACAATAATTTGTCAGAATTCGTTGTCAATCAAAGAAACCATCAACACACTCCGAAAAGCATGCCGACAGGGCAATTAAACTAATTCGTCGACTATGACACACTGTTGAGTTCTCAAGGATCAAACGCATAACCGTGCCAACTCTTCCGAGCCAGCTGCGGCGCCTG
>NZ_QHKY01000001.1 GCF_003194605.1 Nocardioides gilvus | reverse complement strand
CGGTTCCTGGCGACGCGGACCACGTCGTCGCGGAACTCCTTGGGGTACGGCTTCGTCACGGGGACATCCTTCCAGCCCAACCATCTGGTTAGGCCGCTCGGTTGTCACCTATCCGTGCAGCAGTCCCCCTTGGCTGCCGTGGGATCGAAGGTTGCGAGCATCACGGTGACGGCGATGACCGAGGGCGCGAAGAGGTCACCGACCGGGCGGGCTGTGCCAGGCTGCTCGGCGATGGCGTGCAACGTCTCCTCAAACCGGGTCGCCGCGTCGAGGTCTCCTACCTCCCGTGCCAGCACCAGTCCGAGGGCGAGGGCTTCCGCCACCCGGCAGCAGATCACCGGGTACGTCAGCAAGGCCAACTGGCCCACGGTGGAGCGTACGAAGTCGAGCGGATCCTTCAGCAAGGGCTCGGTCTGGTCGCAGATCTGCAAAGCCAGCCCGAGAACCAACCGCTGCGCCGCCGACTTCGCGTCACCGGAGGCAGCAGGATCGCACTCGGTCGCGCGGACGAGCTGGAGCCCGACGCTCATCGCGAGGTCGAGCCGCTTGGTCCGCAGCAACGCATTGACGAGGATCGCGGCCTCAACCGACGCGCGCGGGGCGGTGCCCGTCGGCGCGAGCCAGCGCCGCGTGTACATCTCGATGCGCCGGTCCGTGACCCCACCGTCCCGCACCGACGTCAGCATCCCCATCAGATCGGCCTGTACCTCGTCTCCGGCCACGCCAACTATCGGGTCGTCGCACAGCCACTCAACGAGGTCGGGCCTCTCCCAGATCTCCAGGTCTGCGAGGCTCCTGGCCTCCACCGACTTGCGGTACTCGGTGACGTCGGCCGGGGCTGCGCCCTTCAAGCGGCCTGTCGTGACCAGCACCGCGACGCGCGGGAGGTCGGGGTCGAAGGACGGGTGCCCGATGGTGTTGTACTCGCACTCCTCCAACTGCGGGCGGACCGCGCGCCACTCCGGCTGGCCGATGTCCCCGGCCTTGGATTGGATGACGTACTGCCGTGTCTCGCCCGAATCTGGGTCGATCTTCTTGGCCAGGACGTCCTTCCCGAACTCGAAGGCGCCGTGGATGAAGTGCATGTCGGTGAAGCCGCGAGCGTGTAGGAGGGCCAGCAGAGGGCCGTCGAACTCGCGCTCGGTGAGAGTGTCAAGGAAGGTCCCGACGACGTCGCGAAGCAAGCCACTCCTCCTTTCGTCGTTCCAGGATCGCGTCGAGTCGCGCTTCCTGTTCGGGCGTGGGTTGCTTGTCGCGCAACTTCTCGGCCTGGTCCGGGTGCATGACGATCGTGAGGTTCGGGCGACCCTCGTCGTCGAAGGTCATCTCGATCGTCTCCAAGGTCTCGGCGACCACGTCGAAGAAGTCACGGCCTCCGGCGTCGATGGTGTTGCCGTACTCCTCGGTCACAGCGGAGATGTGCTCCAGCATGCCGCGGACCATCTGCCCGCCCATCGAGTCAGCAAGCGTGAACAGGTCTGTCAGGAACTGGTCCCGGTTGAAGGCCGCCACGTCCTCGATCGACACCGTCCAAACATGCTGTACCGCCATCGGGCGGTAGAGCGACGACGCTTCGTCCGGGAGAGGAGTGCCCTCTGTCTGCGGTGGTGGCCCCTCGGCCAGTTCCTCGCGAGTGACCTGCGCAAGCAGAGGGTGGAGCGCGCGAGCCATCTCCCGCGAAGCGTCACTGAACCAGCGCACCCCGCCGATCTCGTACTCGCGCGGCATGACCCACGGCTCTCCCGGACGTTCGTCCGGAGCATCCTTGCTGCCCATGTCGCCCATCTTGTCCCACGCCTCCGACAATCCTCAGGAATCAGGCTCGTGACGAGGTGCCATATCGGGCGGCGAAGCACCCGAATTCGTTCTCGCTGTTGCCGGCGTACCTGGTGTGGTGCGTCATTCTGGGCGCTGCGCAGCAGCTCGGATACGCCGGTCCAACGGGGTACTCGCGGGGAAGTGAGCGCGTTTGAGGCACGTGCCCACCGCCCGACGTAGGAGTCCTTGACACGGTCACCTGAGTATCAGGGCTCTGACGTGCGGCCAGATGCCCTGTGAGGCTGAGGGAATGAGTCGAACCGTAAGCCTTCTCTTCGTTCTCGCGATGTTCCTGCTCCCGTTCGGATGGCTACTCGGCGTTGTGGACGAGTATGGGATCGAGCAGCAACCTTCGATCAGTTCTGCCATATGTCCTCCCGGGCGCGCTCTAGCGGGAGCAGCCATCGGTCTCATCGCGGGCTTGATGGCGAATCGCGGCCGCCCCCTGCCGGGCAGGGTCTTCCTTGGCATGGTCCTGGTGGCGGGGCTCAGTTCCTGGGGACTTCTGTATGTCGCGGTCGGCATCAATTCCACGTCTGGCAACGGCATCGAACTGAACTGGGCCCTCGGGACGGTTTGGTCCTGGCTATTGGCGTTCGCGGCCTTCTTCATCACAGCTTGGATCGTGCAACGAGGGTTTCTGTCCCGCCGGTGGCCGCGGCCGGACCCATCGGCCTAAGCGGCGTGCAACCACCTGCACGCAGCCGGGACCTTGGGATCCTTGGGGACATGGCTCCGTCTGTGCTCATTAGAGAATCCGAACGTCCGACTCGCGGGGGATAGACGCGGGTTCCCGATGCCCGCATCGAGGAGCTTCCGGGCTAGAGCGTCTTGCGCGCCGCTATGTTGCGCTCCACGTCCTCGGCTGGCAGGTCGAAGCCAGTAGCGCGGTCACCTGACCAGTTGAGACCAACACGAATTCCGTCTCGTCGAAGCCCAGGCAGCCACCGCGCGCGCCACTCGCCCAGCGGCAGCCCGACGACCTCACAACTCGCATACGCCGGAACCGTCGCAATGATGCCTTCGGCTCGACTTCGCAGGGACCAAAAGGGCATGGCGCGACCTTGCGGCGTGTCAGGCGCCGGGAATCCGTTGGCGTCTCGGATTCCCCACACAGTGGAGTGCTCGACCACTTCGCGGTAGAAGACGTCGGCCTGGGCTGCGCTCACACTCATGCTTTCGATTGTCCCCCATGGACATCGGCAGATCTTGCGTCCTGCTCGCGGGGGTATGACGCCGGCGAAACCGGCATGCTTGTCCCGTGAGTGACGATCTGATCGACAAGTTGTACGGGTGGCTCGAGGACAGCGGGCGCGCCCTCGAACTCCGCGCCGCGAGGTCCCTCGCGGGCACTCCTGGCTCCAGGCTGGTCCTGCCCGCTTACCCGTACGAGGACGGGGTGACGAAGAAGCAGCGTGAGGGCGACGTCATGGCACTTTTTGGAGGCCCGAACCTGTCAAGAACGCTCAGCACCTCCTTCCGGCTTGCTGTCGAGTGCAAGTCCGGGAGCGACAAGCCGTGGATCGCCTTCTATGACCAGCGCCGGCACACGCACCCTGACAGACTCAAGGACTGGTGGCTCCCGTGCGGGACGGACTGGACCGAGGATCTGCGTGTCAAGGTCGTCGGGGCGTTCGAATGGGAGAATGGTTTGCTCGCTGACCGGCTGGCCACGCACGCGGTGTCCGCGCTCGGGAAAGAGTCCGTCAACAGCGCTCAAGATGCCGTCATGCAGGCGATGAGCTTCGCTCGGGCGATCGCGGAAAAAGGGACGCTGAGCATGGCTGGTGACAACACCGGCGCGGTCCTGGGTGGCGTCATGCCCGTGGTGGTGACCCAAGCGCCGCTGTTCGAATGCGAGTTGGGCCAGGACGGCGAGCCGATCCTAACCCCCGTGGAGCGGTTTGATGTTTCTGTCCAGTTCGCCAAGTCGCCGCGACGGCGCGTCTACGTCGTGTCCGAGGAGGGGCTCGCCAAGCTTGCGGGGTCCTTGGGGCGCGCCTTGGAACGCATCACTGGCTGAGGTCGCCAAGTCCCCCTCCTAGTCCGCCTGCTCGGCGCCTGCGTGACCCGGAAGTGCACGGGCAGACGGAGGCGAGAGACAACGCACTCCTACAGATGCACCTTCCGCCGGATTCGGCCCCTCGTCCGCGCACTAGGTCAATCACAGAACGCCGTAGTTCGGCTTAGGAGGGCGCCACTGAGGATGCCGACAGGCGGGGAAGTGACGCTTGCCCCAAGTTCGTCGGGTGTGACCGGGGAGGTGATACGGATGGCAACGCCCACCCGGGTCCTGAGGCAGTTCATCTCTCGAGGCATGCGCCACCTCCGCCGCTTCAACTCACATCAGTGAAGTCTGGGTTGATGCCGTGGTGGTGAATGGAACTCAGCTCCTGGCTGATCGATAGAAGGGCAAGGACCTGAGCGCGGGCAATCTTCTGGTCATCCGTCAGATCGTGGGGGCTGGTCGCGATCTGGTTCAGGGTGTCGTACGCCAAACTGAAGCAGTGCATTTTCGTGATCTCTCTGTTCCAGAGTGCCGGCACCCTGCCGACGCCTCCAGCCTGCCCGAGACCACTGACAGTTTGGTCAAGCAACAGTTCCGACCTGAGCGGCGGAGGGGCAGACGCCGCGAAGTGCATCAGGTTCTGTTGTCCCACACCATGCAGCAGTCCCGGGCTTAGGTCAGAACGGGTGCGTGACTTGAGGAGTTGCGCGGCCTGGGTCGGCGAATTGCTCGTCGGAGAGCGGAGGGTGACCAACCCCGTAGTCAGCATCGTCAAAGACGTCGAAACCTCCGGGTGCCGCTGAGTTGGCGACGAACCGATAGGTCGGGCTCACGAGGACACAGGCGGGAATGATGAAGTGCTTGACGAACGGGAGGGATTCGTCCTCGCGCTTTACGTACGAACGCCCAATCGGCCCGGTGAAATAGTGCGACGAGCTTTCCATGGGTGAGAACACTCGGTTAACGATGTCAGAGATGCGCATGACGGCGGCGAGTGCTGCCTCTCGTGCGTTGCCGCTGTCCAGGTCTGAGCGGTAGTGCACCGCTGCGTGCCGTTGCTGCATGAGTTGCCGATACTCCGTGGCAACTTCCTGATCGAAGACGCCCCAGCCGGTCAGCGCGCGGATGCACTTGTCCCACTTGTCGATGGACTGCTGCGTAGCGATGTACTTCGTCGCCTCGTGATCCGGATAGTCGCCGCGCAGCCGCAGAACGAGTTGATTCAAGATTCGCTCACCAAGGCCACAAGCACCGAGGAGAGCGGGGTAGTAGCAGGTCGCTGTGAAAGCGGCGCGGACCTCGCTGAGGTAGGTGTTGTGCAGGGCGACGACGGACCACGGGGCCGCGCCGAGATCGGTGAAATTCTGGATCTTCTCTGCGTGGATATGAGCACCGAAGGTGTGAATGAGGATCTCTCGTACGGCTTGCTGATTGGCTTGCCATTGTTCCTTGATCGAGTCCTCCCAATCGTCTTCGATCACTGTCGACAGCAGGTTGGCCCTGGTATCGAATGAGAAGGCTGTGGGCGTGAAGCGACGAGAGTCATCACCCGAACCGCGTTTTTGCCCGACCTCCACTTTGACTGTCTGCATGAGGAAAGTGTTGCAGCCGAAGGCGAGAACACCAGTCTGGCTGGCAACGCCGGGTTCGCGACCGCGTGGGTCACCAGTTCTACTCACTCGTGCGGGCACGCCTTCGCATCCTCGACACCGAAGCGCGAGCGGTCTCGTTGGCCTCCCTTGGGCTTGGGACGTCTGAGGAGACAGTCTGAACTCGCGCCTGACCTCGTAACCGCGGCAGGAGAAGTTGGGTGCCCGCTGATCGTCCGATGCGTATGTCCGCATCGCGGCGTTATGGCATCCCTTTGGACGCGAGGCCGCGGAAGCGCTGACGACAGTCCAGCGTCGACGCAGATCAATGTGACAGCCGATCCGCGCTGCACCCCGGTCCGTCATAACCGAACTGCGATTCTGCAAGCACTACGCCAAGGCCAGCCTTCGTCGGCCGTCGCCCGCTACCTTGCCTTCATGTGGTTTCGCGACGTCGAGGTGCCAGACGAACTGGTGGAGGCAGCGACGGAGGGCAAACTCGTGCTCTTCATCGGGGCGGGGGCATCTCGCGACAAGCCGTCGTGCCTTCCTGACTTCGCGCATCTGGTGCGCGACGTGGGCGCCCTTGCCAACAGCGCGCCAACGGATCGTGACCTGGAGCGACCCGATGTGTTCCTGGGTGACCTTGCAGACCTCGAGATTGACGTTCACACGCTGGTCGCGAGGGCGATCAACAAGCCCGATAGCCAGCCGAACCGCCTCCACGAAGCGATTATCGATCTGGCACGTGCACACCCCAATCCCCGGGTGGTCACCACCAACTACGACCTACATCTCGAACGAGCCAGCCGCAGCAAAGGGCTGGATTTCGACGTCTATCGCGCGCCCGCGCTTCCGGTCGGCGACGACTTCACCGGCATCGTCCACCTGCACGGGGCCTTGGACCAACCCCCTCGCAGACTGGTGGTGACCGACGAAGATTTCGGTCACGCCTACCTGCTTGAGGCATGGGCGGCCCGGTTCCTCGACCGCATGTTCGCGGCCTTCTCCGTTGCTTTCATCGGCTACAGCCACGGCGATATCGTGATGCAGTACCTGGCGCGCTCCCTGGGCCGCGAGGGGCGACGTTTCGTCTTCTCGCATGATGCCGACAGTCGCGAGTGGCGGAGGCTCGGGCTCCGTCCCGTGCACTACCCGGTTGACGGCTCGTCCCACCTAGCGTTGGTCGACGGGCTCGAGCGCTGGGCCGAACTCACCTCGTGGGGACGACTCGCTCATCGGCACCGTATCGCCGAATTGGTCGGCAACGGCCCACCCACCATCCCCGAGGAGGTCTCGTCCCTCGAGCAGGTCCTCGGTCATCCGGAACGGGTTGGCCATTTCACCGAGCAGGCTCGTGGGTCGGACTGGTTGTTGTGGGTTGCGAACCGCCCCGAGTTCAACCGGCTGTTCGATCCAACAACCTCCTCCGACGCAGACCGGAGGGTCACGCAGGCACTCACAACCTGGGTGGCCGACCAGTACGTCATGAACGAACAGGAGTCACCTACCGCTCTTCGCCTCTTTCGCAGTCGGCCGTGGAGCCCCGGCGTGTGGGACACCGTGGCGCACCGGCTGTTCGCCCAGGAGCGACGCGTCCCGGACTGGCAGGTGCCGTGGCTCGTACTCGTTCTGCATCGCGCTCCAGCCGAACACGGCGATCTGCTCGACATGCTCCTCTGCAAGGAGTCATGGCAGGAGCGCCCCGACCTCGCGCTCATGCTGCTGGAGCACCGCACGCGGCCACTGCCCCGGTCCGGTCTGGACTTCGGGCCCTCGAGTGACGCGCCTCGGTTCGAGGTGGCTTTCGTGGGCGACGACCACTGGCTTGATGAGGCATGGAAGAAGGTCTTTGTCCCGCTACTGCCTCAGCACGCACCGGAACTGCTGGACCTGGCGGTGCGCCAACTGCGCGACGCGCACCGGCTCGCCGGAGCACTCCAGCTAGGGTTCGACGCTCTGTCCTTTGGCCGCTCAGCGATCGAACCACACCCCCAGGACGAGTTCCGCGAGGTAGCCGACGTGCTGATCGATGCAGCTCGCGACAGCCTCGAACACCTACTCCACGCGTCGCCACAAGAGGGGGCTGCTGCGGCGGTCGAACGGCTCGCTCGCGCACGCGAGCCAATCCTTCGCCGCCTCGCCGTGCACGCATGGCGCCTGCGCGAGGACCGGTCTCCCGACGAGAAACTGCGCTGGATCCTCGACGAGAACCTGCTCTACGACCTCGACCTCCAGCACGAGATCTACATGCTCCTGGGGGACACCGTCGCGCTTGCATCAGTCGTGGCAGTCGGGGCCGTGTTGGATCGCGCGAAGGACGGGCCACAGGACGGAGGGGAACACTCGCCGTACGTTCCATACAACCTGCTGGCCTGGCTCCACAGCGCCGCACCGGAGAACGCCACCATCGCCGAGGAGTTCACAAAGCTGCAGGAACGGAATCCTCAGTTCGCGACTCGCGAGCACCCGGATCTAAACGTCACGATGACTTCGGGGTTCGTGGAAGACGCGGAACCGTTCTCCCGAGATGAGCTCCATGAGCTCATCGAGTCAAGCCCCGGCGAGGCGTACGCGGCCATCCGGTCGTATGCGACCGCCGACGAGTTCCGGCTCGCGGGCCCGACCTGGACCGGAGCGCTGAACGCCCTGCGCGGGTGCGTGACCCACTACCCAAGCGACGGGATCCGACTGGCGGACGTGCTGGCGCCAGAGGACAGCGACGTCCGCAACGCACTCGTTCGCGCATGGAGCGCGGCGAACATGTCAAGCGCACCGGAGCGGGCCAGCGGCGTGGAGCCCCTCGAGGAGAACCGACCGTGCCCCAATGCTGTCACGCCCGAAGACGTGCTCACGGTGATCGCGTCCTGGCCGATGGATGCAGTGAGGTCCGCAGTGGCCAACATGTTCGCCCGCGGCGGCACCGCCGACCACCCGACGGCATGGCACACGCTGATGCCCGCACGCCGTCTGGCTATTGACCTCTGGCCCACCACGCAGGTCACGGGCAACGTCGTGGGCAGCGAGGACCACTACTTCGAGGCAATCAACCATCCGGCCGGCGACCTAGCTCAGTTCTGGATGAAGGTGGTTGCCCACGAGTGGCGGGCGCACACCGACACCTGGTCCGGTTTGCCCGACGAGCTGCGGGCAGAGCTCGACCGGATGGTCCAGGACCAGTCCCGCAACGGGCTCCTCGCCCGGCTCCTGCTGTCAACGAGACTCCGCTTCTTCACCGGAGCGGATCATGCATGGGCGAAGTCTCGCCTTATGCCACTGTTCTCGTGGGACCAGGACACCTCCGAGGTACGCGAGATCTGGCGGTCCTTCGTGCACTATGGCCAGTACGACGAACAGATCCTCGCCGACGGATTCCTTGACGCGATGTTGGCGACGATGCGACGGGCGAACGACCTCGGCGACGACAAATCCATCGCTCAGCTCGGCCGCCAGCTCGCGACCGTAGCCCTGAAGTCCTCGCTGGAGCCAAAGGGCTGGTTGCCCACACTCACGACTGATGCGCCCGCCGTCCTCCAGTTGGCTTGGATCGGGTCCGTGGGCCGCCACCTACGTGGCATGGACCCGAAGGAGGCCTCCGCCCAGTGGAGCCGGTGGATCAGGGAGTACTGGACCGGACGAATCGACTCCCTACCCCGACCCTTGACCAAGGACGAAGCCTCGGCCATGGCTTTGTGGGTGCTGGGACTACCTGATGACCGGCTGGCGGCGGTCGAACTCATGGAACGCACCGACGCCGGCCTGGTGAAGAACGACCGCGTGCTGACGCACCTCACCGGTTCTCGCCGCGAGCACCAAGATCTGACCCACGACCCCGAGACCTGGGCGCGCTACCTGGTTCACCTTCTGCGGGGCACTACGGATCCGCCCTGGGCGCTCGACCGCTATCTGCGCGAGATCGTCGGGGTACTGCGGCCATCAGTGCCTACGCCGCTGCTCGCTGATCTCATTGAAGAGGCCATGCGGTTGGGCTGCACCGACGCGGGCGACTGGTGATAGCCCTATCTGGGTGTAACGACGCGGTCGAATGACGCTCCTTGCCCACGCACCTCGGGTTTGGCACCCGCCGCTGCCCAGCCGTCCGCACCTGTACGGGACCGCCCGGTGGTGCGAGTCTGTCGGACATGCCCTCGCCAGGAGACCTCAACCCAGGAGACCCCGCCTCGGACATCGCGACCGTGGAGGCAATGCTGGAGGCGCTGACCCGTGGTGGTCTCCAGACAGCGGGAGCCCTGTTGGCACCCGACGTCATCTGGCGCAACACCGGCCTACCCGCCGTACGCGGCCGGCACGTGCTCCGGGTGCTCGGTGGGATCGACAGGTTGAGGCTGTCCTTCTCGGTGGTCACCCATCATCGGGCAGCGGCCGACGGCGTGGTGCTGAACGATCGCACGGATGTGCTCGGGATAGGCCCGCTGCGCTCGGTCTTCCCGGTGCGCGGGACCTTCGTCGTACGCGATGGGCGCATAGCGCTGTGGGACGACCAGTTCAGCCTTCGGCAGTTCCTGATCGGCTTCTTCCGGCGTCGTCCCTCCGGCTGATTCCTCAGATGTCGAGGGTCTTGACGGTGCCGTAGTCCTTGACCAGCGGATACGGGCGCACCGGGCGGACCGCGCCGCTCTCGGTGACCTGGATCAGGTGATCCGCGATCGAGCGGGCGGAGACACCCTTGACGATGTAGCCCCAGGCACCTTCCTTCAACGCTGCCTCGGTCATGTACGTGGCGCTGATCGCCGAGCAGACGACGACCTTCGTGGTCGGCAGGTCCTCGTAGATCAGGGGCAGGATCTCCAGCCCACCGATCTCGGGCATGTGCAGGTCCAGCAGAACGATGTCGGGACGCGTCTCGCCGATCAGCGCGATCGCGGTCTCGGCGTCACCGGCGTCCCCGGCCACGCGGAACCCGGCGGACTCGAGGGCCACACGCAGCACGAAGCGGACCTCCTCGTCGTCATCGACGACGACGATGGAGACCTGGTTGCCGTGGATGTCATGGACCTCAGCCGGCACCCTCTCCAGGGGAGGCGGCGGCTCCTCGACCGGGGTCGAGGACGGCTTGCTCTGACGGAACAACTTCACTTCGGTTTCCCTCCTCGAGTGTTGCGGGCTCATCCTCGCATGCCTGCCAGAGGGCGGGGGGGAGAATCGAGACCCATACCACTTTCTTGGGAGAAGTGGTTCAGACCTCTTCGCGACCGCGGGTGACCGGACCAGCTCCCTGGGGTGGCGTGTGGCTCTCGGCGCGGCGGGTCAACATGGCGTTGTACGCCTGCAGCTCGGCGTCGTCGTCGCGATCCGCGCGGCGGTCGGCCTGCTTGGCCCGGCGGGTGTCGTCGCGGAACCACTGGACCAGCAGGACGATCGCCACCAGCAGCAGCGGGATCTCACCCATCGCCCACGTCAGCCCGCCGGCGACCTCCTGGTCGGCGAGCAGATCGGTGGCGTACGTCCGCTCCAGGAGGCTGTAGTAGGACTCACCGATCACCTGCGTCGTGCTCATCACCGAGATCGCGAAGAACGCATGGAACGGTGCCACCAGCACCAGGATCCCGAGGCGACCCAGATGGGGTAGCCGTTTGGGCAGCGGCGCGGTGCCGACCAGGACCTCGTAGTAGAGGAAGCCGGCGAGCAGGAAGTGCACCTCCATCATCGTGTGGCCGAGATGGTTGGCCATCAGCCAGTCGAAGAGGCCGGTGAAGTAGATCGCATAGAGGCTGCCGGTGAAGACGATGGTGGCGAAGGCCGGGTTGGTCACGACCTTCGACCAGCGCGACTGGAGGAACGCCACCAACAGCTGCCTGGGTCCGTCGCCACCGGGGGTGTCGGGACCGGGCAGGGCGCGCAGCGCCAACGTGATCGGGGAACCCATCACCAGCAGGATCGGCGCCAGCATCGACAGGACCATGTGACTGGTCATATGCATGCTGAAGAGCACGTGCGAGTAGACACCGAGCCCGCCCATGGTCGCGAACGCCACCGCCGCGAGCCCCAGGAACCAAGCGATCGTGCGGCCGACGGGCCAACGGTCCCCGCGTCGACGCAGCGTCAGCACCCCGACGACGTACGCGGCAGCCCCCAGCCCGACCAGCGCCAGCCCGAAGCCGGAGAGCTGGAAGGAGAAGAGCACCCGCCACAGGGTCGGCTCCGGGGGGAGTGGCCCACCGATGAGGGCCTCGGCGCGCGACGTGTACGGCTCGCCGACGGGAGGCGGCGTACGGGACAGGGCGACACCCAGCCCGACCGCGGCCGACATCGCGACCAGCTCGATGGTCGTGAGGGCGGTGAAGCCGCGCCACCCCGGCGCGTCAGGGGCGTCGGTGCCGGGATGAGTGACCAGGCGACGAAGCCGGTACGCGATCGCGCCCAGGGCGACCAGCAGCGCCAACTTGAGCAGGGTCGCCCGGCCGTAGCCGCTGGTCACGAAGCCGGTCAGGGAGTCGAGACGGACGTAGGCGCTGAGCAGTCCCGAGAGACCCGTGACCACGAAGCACCACAGCGCGAGACCCGAGAAGCGGCGAGCCGCCCGGGCGCGGGCCTCCTCATCGCCGGCCAGGTGCCACCACAGCGCCAGGATCCCGCTGATCCACAGGGCGGCGGCGAGCACGTGGAAGCCCATCGCGACCACGGCGGTCGAGTGCGCGCCTGACGAGGCGGAGTGCCCGGTCAGGATCGCTGGGACCAGGACGGCCAGGGTCAGCAGGGCCGACAGGGCGCAGTGCCACGCCGTACGGACGAAGCTCAGCCCGAGCAGGAGCGCGACCAGGAGCAGCGCCTGGGCGATCAGGGCCTGACCCTGGGGTGTGCCGGTGAGGTGCTCGCTGACCTGCGCGAGCTCGACCTGGGCGACGGGGACGGCGTACACGTCGGAGGTGCTGAACCACGCCTCGGCCACCGTCAGCGCCAACCACCCCGCGGCACCCCACCGCGCCGGGCGTACGGAGCTCAGGGTCGGTGCGGGGAGCGGGTCGCGAAGGCGTACGGAGGTGAGCAGCGGGACCAGCAGACAGGCGAGGACGACGACTGCGGCCAGGTTGGAGCCGAAGCCGATGAGCGGGAGCCCCCACAGAGTGAGGGCGCCGGGCTCCGGCAGGCCGATCGGGGTCTCGGTGACGGCGCCGCCGACCCCCACCATGACGAGTAGCGCTACCAGACCGACGGCGAGCGCAGCGACTCCACCGCGGACGCGGACGCGACCCGGGACACGGTCTCGCGACCGGGTGCCGCTGTCGCTCATTGACGACCGCGCTTGGTCAGCGCCAGCACTCCCAGCAGTAGCGCGAGCAGGAGCACGACCACCCCGGCGACGATGAGCGGTGTGCTCCCCATCCCCGAGTCCGAGTCGGCGGAGGCGTCATCGGCAGCCGAGTCGGCCCCCGTGATGCCGGTAGAGGCGGTCTCGGTGGCCAGGCCTGCGTCGGCCCCGGGGTCGACGGTGACGCGTACGTGCCCCTGGATGGGGTGGCCGTCGGTGGAGACCACCCGGTAGGCGATGGTGTGCCGGCCCGCGTGCGTGGCCGCATCGATGCTCTGGCGCACGGTCGCACCGTCGATGACCGGGTCTCCGGTCTGCAGGGTGTGGCCGTCGGAGTCAGTGACGACCACGAAGGCGGGGGCGCCGATCTCCTCGGTGAACTCCAGCACGACCTCGCCGGGCAACGCGTCGAGGACGGCGCCGTTCTCCGGGTTGGACGAGGTGAGCCCGGCATGGGCCAGCGCAGGAGTCGCCCCCAGCGACAGGCCGAGCGTCATCAGGACCGCGGTGAGCGCGCAGGCGATCACGGCCGGAATGGAACGGGAGCGGGTCATCGGGTCTCTCAGGTCTGTCAGCGGCAAGGTGGGCCGCTCCCCATCGTACGTAGGGCCGACAGAGTCCTCGAATGCCGTTCACCACCAGACCTGTCAGGGTGTGAAGACAACCACATCGCAACGATTCCAGAGTTGAGTGGAACAGACTCAGGTTCTCTTACGTTGGACATGGTAAGTCCGCTTGTGTCATGTAAAGGAGTGCACCGTGAGTCAGTTCGGCGCCGACAAGTTCACCACCCGCAGCCGCGAGGCCATCGAGGCCGCCCAACTCGCGGCCACCACCGGCGGCAACAGCCAGGTCGAACCGATCCACCTGCTGGTCGCCCTCCTGCGTCAGACCGACGGCGTCTCCCGCAGCCTCATCACCCGCTCCGGGCTCGACGTCGACCCGATCACCGCGGCCGCAGAGTCGGCGCAGGCCCAACTTCCGCGCGCGACGGGTGCCACGGTCCAGCAGCCCGGCGCCTCCGCCGCCCTGACCCGCGTCCTGGCGGCTGCCCTCGATCTCGCCGGCTCCATGAAGGACGACTACGTCGCGTCCGAGCACCTGCTCGTCGCGATCGCGACGGTCGAGTCGAGCGCCGCGAAGGTGCTCACCGGCGCAGGCCTCACCGCTGAGGGTCTGCGCGAGGCCGTCACCGCCGTCCGCGGCAACCGACGCGTCACGAGCCAGGAGGCCGAGTCGACGTACGAGTCGCTCGAGAAGTACTCCGTCGACCTCACCCGGGCAGCCGAGGACGGTCGCCTCGACCCGGTGATCGGTCGCGACGCCGAGATCCGTCGGGTCATCCAGGTGCTGAGTCGGCGTACGAAGAACAACCCCGTGCTGATCGGTGAGCCCGGTGTGGGCAAGACCGCCGTCGTCGAAGGGCTGGCCCAGCGCGTCGTCGCCGGCGACGTGCCCGACTCCCTCAAGGGGCGGCGCGTGCTGAGCCTGGACCTGGCCGCGATGGTGGCCGGTGCGAAGTACCGGGGCGAGTTCGAGGAGCGGCTCAAGGCCGTCCTCGAGGAGATCAAGGACGCCGGTGGCCAGGTGATCACCTTCATCGACGAGCTGCACACCGTCGTCGGCGCAGGCGCCGGGGGCGACTCCGCGATGGACGCCGGCAACATGCTCAAGCCGATGTTGGCCCGCGGTGAGCTGCACATGATCGGCGCCACCACGCTCGACGAGTACCGCGAGCGCATCGAGAAGGACCCGGCCCTGGAGCGTCGTTTCCAGCAGGTCTTCGTCGGTGAGCCGAGCGTCGAGGACACCATCCAGATCCTGCGCGGCATCCAGGAGAAGTACGAGGCCCACCACGGCGTACGCATCACCGACGCCGCGCTGGTCGCCGCCGCGACCCTGAGCGACCGCTACATCACCGGCCGCCAGCTGCCCGACAAGGCGATCGACCTGATCGACGAGGCCGCCAGCCGGTTGCGGATGGAGATCGAGTCGAGCCCTGAGGAGATCGACCAGCTGAGGCGCAGTGTGGACCGGCTCAAGATGGAGGAGTTCGCGCTCGAGAAGGAGTCCGACGACGCCTCCATCGAGCGGCTGGCCCACCTCAAGGGCGAGTTGGCCGACCAGGAGGAGGAGTTGCGCGCGCTCGAGGCCCGCTGGGAGCGCGAGAAGGCTTCCCTCGAGGGTGAGGGCGAGCTGCGCAAGCAGCTCGACCAGCTGCGGATCGAGGCCGAGCGCCTGGTGCGTGAGGGCGACCTGGCCAAGGCCAGTGAGATCCAGTACGGCCGGATCCCCGAGTTGGAGAAGCAGATCGAGGCGGCGGCCGCTGCCGAGCCTGCCGAGCCGGTGGAGAAGCTGGTCGGCGAGGAGGTCGGCGCCGAGCAGATCGCCGACGTCGTGGAGGCGTGGACCGGGATCCCGACCGGCCGGATGCTGCAGGGCGAGACCGCCAAGCTGCTCGAGATGGAGCAGGTGATCGGTGAACGCCTGATCGGCCAGCGCGAGGCCGTGCAGGCCGTGAGTGACGCCGTACGTCGCTCGCGCGCCGGCATCGCCGACCCCAACCGTCCGACCGGGTCCTTCCTCTTCCTCGGTCCCACCGGCACCGGCAAGACGGAGTTGGCCAAGGCGTTGGCCGACTTCCTCTTCGACGACGAGCGCGCGATCGTGCGGATCGACATGAGCGAATACTCCGAGAAGCACTCGGTCTCGCGCCTGGTCGGTGCCCCTCCCGGCTACGTCGGCTACGACGAGGGCGGTCAGCTGACCGAGGCCGTGCGTCGACGCCCCTACAGCGTGGTGCTGCTCGACGAGGTCGAGAAGGCGCACCCCGAGGTCTTCGACATCCTGTTGCAGGTGCTCGACGACGGGCGCCTGACCGACGGCCAGGGTCGTACGGTCGACTTCCGCAACACGATCCTGATCCTGACCTCCAACCTCGGCTCGCAGTACCTGGTCGACCCGCTCATCGAGGAGTCGGTCAAGCGCGAGCAGGTGATGGGCATCGTGCGTGCCTCGTTCAAGCCGGAGTTCCTCAACCGGCTCGACGAGATCGTCACCTTCTCCGCGCTCAGCCAGGACGAGCTGACCCACATCGTGGACCTGCAACTGGCCCTGCTGGAGAAGCGACTGGTCACCCGTCGGATCACCATCGAGGTCACCGAGGGGGCCCGCACGTGGCTCGCGGAGACCGGCTACGACCCGGCGTACGGCGCCCGTCCGCTGCGTCGCCTGATCCAGACCGCGATCGGGGATCCGCTGGCCCGGATGCTCATCGGCGGCGAGGTCACCGACGGTGGCCGTGTCACCGTCGACCGCGGGGAGGAGGGCCTCAGCCTGCGCGCGGGCTGAGCCCCTTGGGCGACATGATGGAATGACCGCGTGAGCAAGCCAGCAGATCTGCCCCGTCCTCCCCAGATGACCCTGGTGGGCTGGATGATCGTCATCGGGTCGGTCTTCGTGGTCTTCGGTGTCTTCGACGTCCTCGGCAACCTCCGCTCGATGGAGACCCGGGAGATGGTCCAGGGCTACCTCGACGAGTCGCCCGGCGACACCTTGGGGTGGAGCGTCGAGACCGGGCTGGCGGCGCTGCGGATCACCGCCATGGTCACCGCGGTCTGCGCGGCCTCGGCGGTGGTGCTGGGCTGGTTCGTCCTCCAGCGCAACGCCGGCGCTCGGATCGCGCTCAGCGTGCTCGCCGTCCCGCTCTTCGTCACCGGCATGATCACCGGCGGCTTCGTCTCCTCGATGGTGGCCGCCGGTGTCGTGCTGCTGTGGATGCAGCCGGCACGCAGCTGGTTCAAGGGCGAGACGCCGCCCCAGCCCGTGCCCCTGGGCCGCGACGACCGTGGCGCCCGTCCGTGGGGCCAGCCGGCTGCCGGCCCGAGCGACCCCGCCAGGCCGACTGCCGCCGTCACGGTGGGCAGCCCGGAGGCGACCGACGCGCGGCCGGTGCAGGGCTTCGGCGACCAGCCCACGTGGCAGGCGCCGAGCAACCCGTACGGCCTCCCGGTCGCGGGCTCGTCGCCGCACAAACGCCCCGGGGCCGCGCTGGTCGCCGCCATCGTGACCTGGGTCTTCGCCGGTTTCTCGCTGCTCTCGGGTGTCGCGTCGTTGGTCCTGCTGCAGACCGACCCCGACGCGCTGCTCGGTGACGCGGAGGAGATGGTCGCCCAGCTCGAGGAGCAGTCCGGCAACGGTCAGGAGCTGACCGCCGAGATGCTCACCAACTCGATGACGCTGGTCGGCACGATGTTGATCGTCTTCTCACTGGCCGCCTGCATCGCCGCGTTCCTGCTGCTGCGTCGGCGCCCCCAGGGTGCCGTGGTGCTGATGATCGTGTCGGCTCTGTCGGCCGGCTTCTGCCTCCTCGGCGCCCTGGTCGTGCCGCCGTTGGCGATCCCGGGACTGGCGTCGCTGGCGGTCGTGCTGCTGCTGCGTCGTCGTGACGTGCGCGCGTGGTTGCGCGGCTGACCTGACGGGTGCCCGACCCTCAGGCGTGCAGGTCGGCTGACTCGAGCCGCTCCAGTGCTTCACGGATGACCTCGGTCTGCTTGCAGAAGGACCACCGCACGAGGTGGCGCCCCTCCTCCACGTCGTCGTAGAACCCGGTCGCCGGGATCGCCACGACCCCGGCTCGCTCGGGCAGCGCCTCGCAGAACGCCGTCGCGTCGGGCCACCCGAGGTGGCTGACGTCGGAGAGCACGAAGTAGGTGCCCTCCGAGCTGCGGGTGCGCAGCCCCAGCCGGTTGAGTCCGGCGACCAACAGGTCCCGGCGCTCGTGGAGTGACTCACGCAGCGTCTCCGGGAAGTCGCCGGCCTCGTCCAGGGCGTACGCCACTGCCGGTTGCAGCGGGGCGCCGGAGGTGTAGGTGAGCCACTGCTTCGCCGCGTTCAGTGCGCTGACCAGGTCGGCCGGTCCGGTCGCCCATCCGACCTTCCAGCCGGTGAACGACCACGACTTCCCCACGCTGGACAGCGTCAGGGTGCGCTGTGCCATCCCCGGCAACGTGGAGATCGGGATGTGTTCGACGTCGAAGACGAGGTGTTCGTAGACCTCGTCGGTGACCACCGTCAGGTCGTGCTCGATGGCGAGGTCGGCCACCGCCTTCAGCTCGGTGCGGTTGAGCACCGTGCCCGTGGGGTTGTGCGGTGAGTTGAGCAGGATGAGTCGGGTCCGGGGCGTGATCGCGGCTGCCAGTGCCTCGGGGTCCAGACGGAAGTCGGGGGAGCGCAGGGTGACCGGGCGACGTACGCCCCCGGCCATCTGGATCATCGCTACGTACGAGTCGTAGTAGGGCTCCAGGAGCACCACCTCATCCCCGGGGTCGACGAGCGCCAGGATCGCTGCGGCGATGCCTTCGGTGGCACCGGTCGTGACGACGACCTGGGTGTCCGGGTCGAGGGTGATGCCGTGGTGGCGCCACTGGTGGCGCGCGACCGCCTCGCGCAGCGCGGGGATGCCGATGCCGGGGGCGTACTGGTGGTGGGGGCCGTCCAGGGCCCGCCGGACAGCCTCGACGACCTCGGGTGGTCCGTCCACGTCAGGGGATCCCTGACCGAGGTTGAGCGCACCCGTGCGGGTGGCGAGGGCGGACATGTGGGCAAAGACGGTCTCGCCGATTCCGTCGATGCGGGAGGCGTGCGGGCGCATGCCTGCGAGCGTAGCCCCCTGGTGAGGTGGGAGCATTGCCTCATGTCTGACGCTGATGCCACCGCGCCCCCCCGACCCGTCGACGAGACCCTCGCCGCCGACATCGACGCCTGCTGCCGCCTGAGTGGCGAGTTCACGCTGCGCTCCGGGCAGGTCTCGCACGAGTACTTCGACAAGTACCTCTTCGAGTCCGACCCGGCCCTGCTCGCCCGGGTCGCCGAGCAGATGGTCGCGCTGGTGCCCGAGGGCACCGAGCTGCTGGGCGGGCTCGAGCTGGGCGGCGTGCCGATCGCCACGGCCCTGAGCGCGCGTACGTTGCACCCGACGCTCTTCGTACGCAAGAAGGCCAAGGAGTACGGCACCTGCAAGCTTGCCGAGGGCCCTGCGATCGAGGGCCGCCGGATCACGCTGGTCGAGGACGTCATCACCACCGGTGGGGCGGTGCGCGACGCCGTACGTGAGTTGCGTGCCGGCGGCGCGATCGTAGAGGTGGTCATCTGTGCGATCGACCGCTCACCCGAGGGTGAGAACCCGTTGGCCGACGTCGGTCTCGAGATCCGTCCCGTGCTCACCAAGGCAGCCCTGGACGCCGCTCGCTCTGCGGCCTCCTGACGCGCGTACGCAACCAAGAACGCGGACGTCCGCAGTCACCGGGTGACTGCAGACGTCCGCGTTCTCGCGTGAGTGAGGCTCAGTCGCGGTGCGGCTGGTCGTGCGGGACCTCGAAGTGGTGGTCCTTGACGTCCTCGTCGTCGACGTTCTGGCCCATGATGTCGCGGTCCGGGCCACCGTCCTGGTCGCCGATCTCGGCGCCGGGGGCGTTGGTCCGCTTGTGGCGCCACCACTCCCACACCATGGGGATGATCGAGAAGGCGACGATCGCGATGATGGCGTAGTCGATGTTCTCGCCCAGGGCGGGGAAGACGGTGCCGAGGAAGGCGCCGAGCAGAGTGATGCTGAGGACCCACAGCACGGCGCCGATCAGGCTCCACTTGAAGAAGCGGCTGCGGTCCATGTGGGTCACCCCGGCGACCACGGTGATGTAGGTGCGCACGAAGGGCACGAAACGCCCGATGACCAGCGCCTTGTTGCCGTGCTTCTCGAAGAAGACGGTGGTCTGGTCGAAGTACTTGCGCTTGAGGATCCGGCCGTCGCGCTCGTAGATCGGCGGACCGATCTTGCGGCCGATCTCGTAGCCCGCGACGTTGCCTGCGAAGGCGGCAGCGACGAAGAGCGCCATGCCGATCACCAACTCGACCCACACCGGGCCAGGGAAGATGTCGATGCCGGTGGAGGGGTGGGCCAGGAAGATGCCCATCGCGAAGAGCAGGGAGTCACCGGGCAGGAACGGGAAGAAGAGTCCGCACTCCACGAAGATGATGACGAGGCTGAGCCAGAAGAGCTCGGCGCCGAACTGCGCCAGGAGCCACTCGGGGTCCATCCACTTCATCCCGAACAACATGGGCTCGACGAGAAGGGCCTGCAGATCAACTAGGGGGCTCACGCGCGTCAGCGTATCTGGTGAGACCTAGGGTGACGTCATGCAAGAGGAGCGCGCGCCGTACGACCCCATGCCGCACGGACCGCCCGAGATCGGCCTCGGTCCCTGGCCCGGTGGTGAGGCTGCGTGGCCCGTCGGGGAGCAGTACGACCCGGAGCTGCTGCGGGAGGGAGATCGACGCAACGTCGTCGACCGTTACCGCTACTGGACGATGGAGGCGATCGTCGCCGACCTCGACACCCGTCGTCACCCCTTCCACGTCGCCATCGAGAACTGGCAGCACGACTTCAACATCGGCACCATCGTGCGCAGCGCCAACGCGTTTCTCGCGGCCGAGGTGCACATCGTCGGCAACCGCCGGTGGAACCGCCGCGGCGCGATGGTGACCGACCGCTACCAGCACGTACGCCACCACGCGGACGTCCCGGCCCTCGCGGCCTACCTGCACGCCCTGCCGGCCGAGCAGGGGGGTCCCGTACGGCTGCTCGGCATCGACAACCTGCCCGGCAGCGAGCACCTCGAGACGATGGAGATGCCCGAACGCGTCTGCTTCCTCTTCGGCCAGGAGGGTCCCGGTCTTTCGCAGCAGGCGCACGACGTGGTCGACGGGACCTTCTCGATCGCCCAGTTCGGCTCGACCCGGTCCATCAACGCCAGCTCGGCGGCCGCGATCGCGATGCACTCCTGGATCGTGAAGTACGCGGACCTGACCGGCCAGGACGCCTGGCGGGGTTGACCCGGCCTGCCTCGGTCCTTGCTCAATCCTGTCTCAGTCGCCGGTGATCTCCTCGACCAGCTCCTCTGCGGAGGACCGGGTGGAGCCGGCGCTGACCTGGGTGGTCCCCGAGATCGAGGAGCCGCACTCGACGCTCACGACCGGGCTGGAGATCACCCGCTCGTTGACCAGGATCGCCACCCGGTTCTGCCCGGGCTCCTCGGCGCATGCAGCAGCGGCGGTGAGTTCTTCGAAGACGTCGCTGCCTGCGTCGGTGAACTGGATGTCGACGACCCAGGAGGTGTCCACCTGCACGACAGTGGCCGAGTGGACCTCGTCAGCGCCCAGGCTTCTCGGACCGAGGTCCACGTAGAAGGTCGGGAGCGTGTCCTGCACCACCAGGCCGTCGGGGTCTCTCGATGCGGAGTCCTCGTTGTCCGCCATGCCCAGCACCGGACGGATCTCGAACGTCGGGTTGATCTGCTGAGCGTCGGTCGTGGGCTCTGGCAGCGCACCGGGCTTCTCCTCCTCTCCTCCGGGCTGGTCCGCGCCACAGGCGACGATCAGGAGGAGTGCTCCGGCGACGAGTGCGATCTTCGGGAGGCTGTGCCGTTGCATGGTCATGCGGCGAGGTTAGGGGTCGTGGGCTGCCGCGGCGGTGGGTGGGCGCATCGCGGACGGGCCGTGTTGAGCTGGATGCAGCAGGTGCTCCGGCGCTAGCGTCGGACGGGTGATCGGCACCCCCGGAGGCACCCCCGAACGACCGGCCCTCTTCTTCACCGGCCCGGACGAGTTCCGTGCGTGGCTCGAGGCGAACCACGACAGCGCCCCCGAGCTCTGGATGGGGTTGCGCGGCAAGCATGTCCCCGACCACGGGCTGACCTGGGTGGAGGCCGTCCCGGAGGCGCTCTGCTTCGGCTGGATCGACTCGGTGGCCCAGAGGATCGACGGGGACTCGCGACGCCAGCGCTGGACTCCACGGCGACGGGGCAGCAACTGGAGCAAGATCAACGTCGCCCACGTCGAGCGGCTGCTCGCCGAGGGCCGCATGCACCCGGCGGGAGTGGCGGCGTACGAACAACGCCGGGAGGACCGTACCGGCGTCTACGCCTTCGAGGGCGAGCGCCGGGACCAGCTCCCGGAGCCGCTGCTGGCCCGGTTGGAGGCGGAGCCGCTGGCGGCAGCCTTCTGGGCCGGCGCGATCCCGTCGTACCGCGCCACGGTGGTGCACTGGGTGACCTCCGCGAAGCGGGAGTCGACGGTGGAGTCCCGGATGGCGGACCTGGTCGAGGACTGTGCGCATGGTCGGCTGGTGAAGCCCCAGCGGTACGGCGACGAGCCGGCGTGGGTGCGCCGCCTGCGGGCGGAGTTGGGGCTGGCCTGAGCGGGGGCCTTACTGGGTGGGGTCAGCCTGTCGGGGCGGGCTCGCGGGGCACTAGGATGCACCGAGCAGCCAAAGCCGTCTGAGGAGTCTTCATGCCCATCGCAACCCCCGAGCGCTACGCAGAGATGCTGGACGCCGCGAAGTCCAGGTCCTTCGCCTACCCGGCCATCAACGTGTCGTCGTCGCAGACGCTGAACGCGGCCCTGCAGGGCTTCACCGAGGCCGGTTCCGACGGCATCATCCAGATCTCCACGGGCGGCGCCGAGTACCTCTCCGGCCCCACCGTCAAGAACATGGTCACCGGCTCCGCCGCCTTCGCAGCGTATGCAGCCGAGGTCGCCAAGAACTACCCGGTCAACGTCGCGCTGCACACCGACCACTGCCCCAAGGACAAGCTGGACGGCTTCGTACGTCCGCTGATCGCCCTGTCGGCCGAGCGCGTCAAGCGCGGCGAGGCGCCCCTCTTCCAGTCCCACATGTGGGACGGCTCGGCCGTGCCGATGGACGAGAACCTCGCGATCGCCGAAGAGCTCCTGGCTGCCTGCACCGCCGCCAACATCATCCTCGAGATCGAGATCGGTGTCGTCGGTGGCGAGGAGGACGGTGTCGTCGGCGCGATCGACGAGAAGCTGTACACCACCCCCGAGGACGCCCTGGCCACCGCTCGCGCGCTCGGCGTCGGCGAGAAGGGCCGCTACATGACGGCCCTGACCTTCGGCAACGTGCACGGCGTCTACAAGCCGGGCAACGTCAAGCTGCGCCCCGAGATCCTCAAGGCCGCCCAGGAGGCCGTGGCCTCCGAGCTCGGTCTCGACGCCGGCGCGAAGCCCTTCGACCTGGTCTTCCACGGCGGCTCCGGCTCCACCGCCCAGGAGATCTCGGACGCCGTCGACTACGGCGTCATCAAGATGAACGTCGACACCGACACCCAGTACGCGTTCACCCGCCCGGTCGCGACGCACATGTTCCAGAACTACGACGGCGTCCTGAAGGTCGACGGCGAGGTCGGCAACAAGAAGCTCTACGACCCGCGCTCGTGGGGCAAGGCCGCCGAGGCCGGCATGGCTGCCCGCATCGTCGAGGCCTGCGAGAACCTGCGTTCCGCCGGCACGAGCCTGGGCGCCTGACGGGCACAGCACCACATACGTTCACCACATCCGTACGGCCGGTTCCCCTCGGGGAGCCGGCCGTACGGCATTTCGCTGCCCCCCGCCCCCGCCGCAGCCCCCCCGGGACGTCATCGTCTCCGGTCGTCGGGGCGACCGCTGGTGATGACGTCCGGCAGGAGGGTCGGCGGGGTTCAGCGCGAGGCGACCGAGTCCACCTTCTCGGGCGGTGCGGCGAAGTGCCGGGGCCGCTCGAAGAAGAGGACGGCGACGAGCCCGAGGACGAACGCCACCGGGATCGCCCAGAGGGCCTGGCCCAGCGCCGCGGAGTAGTCGGCCGCCAACGCGGGGTCGATCGGCTCGGCAGCCTGCAGCCCGGACTCTCCTCCGCCCGAGGCGGGCAGGTCGTAGGCACGCAGGCGCCAGTCGATGACCAACGCCGACACGGCCGCCCCGAGCGTAGAGCCGATCTGACGGGTCGTGTTGTAGATGCCCGCCCCGGCGCCGGCCTGGTGCATCGGGAGGTTGCGGTTGGCGGTCGCCGACAGCGGGCCCCACAGGAAGGCGGAGCCGATGCCGAGCAGCACCATCGAGATGACCGCTGCCCAGACGGGGGTGTCGGCGTCGAGCACCAACGCCAGACCGGCCACCGCGATCGCCGCGCTGGAGAAGCCGAAGGCGGTGAGCGTACGCGGGTGCTTGCGGTCGGTGAGCCCGCCCACGGTGCGAGCCAGCACGATCGACCCCAACGCGAGCGGGGCCATCAGCAGGCCGGCCTCAAGCGGTGACCATCCTCGTACGGCCTGGGCGTAGAGCATCAGCGGGAAGCCCATCGTCATGAACGAGAAGGCGACCATCGTGATGGCGATGTTGGCGACCGCGAAGTTGCGGTCCCGGAAGAGCGTGAGCGGCAGCAGCGGCTCGGTGTTGTTCCGCGACTGCCAGAAGATGAAGAGCGCCAGCAGACCGACGCCGGCGATGATCAGGCGCCACACGGTGATCGGACCGTCGATGCGACCCCAGTCGTACTGCTGGCCCTCCTGCAGGCCGAAGACGAGACAGAACATCCCGGTGCCGAAGAGCACCACCCCGATCCAGTCGAACCGGTGCGGGTGGGTCGCCAGGTCAGGGATGTGGCGTACGGCCATCACGAAGGCCAGGACCCCGACCGGGACGTTGATGAAGAAGATCCACTCCCAGCCCCACGTCCCGACGAGGAAACCACCCAGGACCGGGCCGATGAGGGTCGCGGCGCCGGCGGTGGCGCCCCACAGGGCCATCGCCTGGCCGCGGCGCGCCACGGGGAAGATGCGGGTGATCACCGCCATCGTCTGGGGCGTCATGAGTGCTGCGCCGACTCCCTGCACGGCGCGGGCCGCGACCAGGGTGCCGATGTCGTCGGAGAGCCCGCACCACAGGGACGAAGCGGTGAAGACGACCAGTCCGCTCAGGTAGATCCTCTTGGGGCCGTAGCGGTCACCGAGGCGCCCGGTGATCAACAGCGGCACCGCATAGGCGAGCAGGTAGGCGCTGGTGACCCAGATCGCCTCGTTGACGCCTGCGTTGAGCTCGGTGATCAGGGCAGGAGTCGCCACCGTGAGGATCGACGTGTCGACCATGAGCATGAAGAAGCCCAGGACCAGCGCCCACAGCGCCGGCCAGGGGTGCTCGAGGGTCTCGTCGACGTGCTCGCGCGGGGGTGCCCCCTGCGCCTGACTCACCGGACCTCAGCCCAGGAGTTCGTCGTACGCCGCGGGGCTGGAGTCACGGAGGAACTCCGAGCACCGCTCCCACTCGGCGGTCTCGCCGATGGCGCGGGCCGACAGGGCGAGCAGGGCGAGGGCACGCAGGAAGCCGCGGTTGGGCTCGTGGTCCCACGGCACCGGGCCGTGGCCCTTCCAGCCGTTGCGGCGCAGCATGTCGAGGGAGCGGTGGTAGCCGACGCGGGAGTAGGCGTAGACGGTCACGTCGTCGGCGCCTGCGTCGCGGGCCTGCTCGGCCAGGGTGGCCCAGGCGATCGGCGACTCCGGGTGGTTGCGTACGACCGCTGCGGGGGCTGCGCCGTCGGCGAACTCAGCGGCTGCGGGGTCGACGGGAAGATGCGTGGGCGGGGGGCCTGCCATGAGGTCAAGGTGTGCCATGGGATGAAGGCTAGGCGCAGGCCCCCGGCGACGGCCACAGCACGGCCGGTTCGGGACGAAGCTGCGGGTGCGGTCAGTTCCGGTACGCGCGCACATCCGCCAGCAACGGCGCGCTCGCGGTGGCCAGGAGGAGCAGCGCCAACGGCACCACCACCGCGAAGCCGAATTCCAGGTAGCCCGCCGCGCCCAGCACGCCACCGCCGAAGAAGAGGCCGACGAGCATCGACAGCATCGCCAGTTTGCGCGGGTCTGCGACCACCGGGTCGAGGTGGTGGCTGCGGTGAAGGTAGGCCAGTTTGCCGAGTTCGATCCCGATGTCGGTGACCATGCCAGTGACGTGGGTGGTCCGGATCTGGGCGCCGGAGATCTTGGTGATCACGGCGTTCTGCATCCCCATCGTGAAGCAGAGGACAGCGACGAAGACGAGTTCGCGGTGTCCCCAGGTGAGCCGGTCGGCGAGCAGGCCGAAGAGCAGGACCAGCACCGCTTCGATGATCAGGACGTTCGCGTAGCGACTCCGCAGGTCGCGGCGCCGGCCCCAGTTGAAGACCACGGCACAACTGGCGGCGCCGGCGAGGAAGGTGGCCAGGCCGAGCACCCCCACGAGCACGACGTCGCGTCCACCACGGACCAGGTGGTCGGCGACGCCGGCGGTCAGGCCGGTCATGTGCGAGGTGTAGACCGCCACGGCCACGAAGCCCACGGAGTTGAGCACCCCCGCTGTGAAGGCGAGCAGGCTCGCGAGCTGCAGGTTGCGGCGCCGGGTGCGGAGAGGTCCGGCGACGCTCAGCAAGTAGCGCCGCAGGGTGAGCCACACAGCGCGCACCCGAACTCAGGCCGCTGCGGCACCCAACAGTGCGCGCACCTTCTCCGCGCCGAGCGCCACGATCAGGGTGGGCAGACGCGGTCCGCGGTCGGCGTCGACCAGGAGGTTGTAGAGCAGGGTGAAGAAGGCCTTCTGGTCCGCCTTCACCTCGTCGGTGGGCTTGTCGTCGAGGCTCAGGCCGCGGGCCAGCTTCGGCACCCCGTAGACCACCGTCGTCACCTCGTCCTGGGTCAGCTCGGCCGGCAGGTGGGCCAGGAGCAGGTCGACCCACTGGCGCTCGTCGGCGCCGAGGGACGCGAGGCGGGCGGTGTCCGGGGTCTCGCGCACGGTCGTACGCTCCTCGGCCGGCACGAACTCGGCCGTCCACTGCATGGCCTTGCTCAGACGCGGCTCGAGGTCGGCGACGGAGTCGTGCGGGAAGCCGACCGAGCCGATCACCTCGGAGATCAGGTCGGCGGAGCCCGCAGTCACGTCGGCGACCGAGGAGAGCGTACGGAAGGGGACCTTGACGGCGCTGGTCGCCAGCGGCGCGTCGGCGGTGCGGACGGCACGCTCGTGGGCGAGCACCGCGACGTCGCGCTTGGCGGGGTCGGCAGCCTTCTTGGTGAGCGCGTCCCACTCGTCGTAGAGCCGCACCACCTCGGGGCCGAAGTCGATGCTGAAGGTCTGCTTGGGTGCGCGGCGCACGTAGAGCCAGCGCAGGATCGAGGGCTCCAGGATCTTGAGGGCGTCGGCCGCGGTGGGGACGCCGCCCGAGGACGACGACATCTTCTGCATGCCGGCGAAACCGACGAAGCCGTACGCGACGAACGACGGCGCGCGGCCGCCGAAGACCTTCACGACGTCCTTGCCGACGGTGTACGACGACCCGGGCGTCGCGTGGTCGGCGCCGCCGGGCTCGAAGTCGACGCCCTCGAAGGTCCAGCGCATCGGCCAGTCGACCTTCCACACGAGCTTGCCCTCGTCCTGGGTGGCGACGTTGGTGACGCCTTCGAATGCGCAGGAGGTGCACGCGTACGCCAGGTCGGTGGTGTCGTCGTCGTAGGCGAGGAGGGTCGTGGTGTCGCGGCCGCACTCGCGGCAGTAGGGCTTGTAGGGGAAGCGGGCCAGGTCGGCTGAGGCCTGGATCGGGGCCTGGATCGGCTCCGTGTCCACCTCCGCGGTCGAAACGGCGTCGGCGTCGGCGTCCTCGCCGGTGGCGGGCGCTGCGGCCTTGGTGCGGTACTGGGCGAGGATCTTCTCGATCCTGTCGCGGTTCCGGATCGCGGTCAGGATCTGCTCGCGGTAGGCCCCGGACCGGTACATCTGGGTCTGGGAGATCTCCTCCATCTGCACGCCCATCTCGGCCAGCGCCTCACGCAGCGGGGCCTTGAAGTGCTCGGCCCACGACTCGTGGCAGTCCCACGGGTCCGGGACCGCGCTCAGTGGACGGCCGATGTGCTCGGCCCACGAGGAGTCGACGCCTGCGGGCACCTTGCGGAAGCGGTCGTAGTCGTCCCAGCTGTGCAGGTGACGCACCTGCTGGCCGCGGCGCCGCAACTCGTCTGCGACGAAGTGGACGGTGAGGAACTCGCGCAGGTTGCCCAGGTGGACCGGGCCCGACGGGGAGGCCCCCGAGGCACAGGTGACGAGGTCGCGGGCCTGGCCGTCGGCCCGGGCCTGTTCGGCGTGACGCAGGGCGTCGTCGGCCGCGCGCGTCACCCAGTCGACAGGCTCGCCGCCCTGTCCCTTGCCCTTGCCGCGTCCCCGGCCCTTGGCGGGCTGCTCACCCTCAGGGCGAGCGTCGGGGGTGGGCTGCGGCTGGGCGTCGGACGACACGGACGACTCCTGGTGCGAGAGGAAGGGATGCGAGGTCGAACGCTACCGGTCCCGGCTCGAAATACAGATGTGGCCGCAGGAACATCCCCCCACGGTGTCCTGCGGCCAACATCCAAAGGCGGCGGGGACCCCCAGGTTCCGTGCCGCTGAAGGGATTGTGCCACTAATTCCGTACGGGATCCGAGTTTTCCTGCCAGTGGCACTAAGATGCCACCATGAAGACCCCGCGTGTCCTTGAGTCCCTTGGCCTTCCGTCCAGTAGCCAACGCTTCTACCGACAACTGCGCGTGGCCGACGGTTTGAGCGTGGAAGAGGTGGCTGAGCGGCTGGAGATGAGTCCGGAGGAACTCGTCGACCAGATGGCCCCGCTCGTCGCCGTCGGTGTGGCCAGTCTCACAGACGGAACACTGCGGGTGGTGCCGCCCCAACACGCGGTCGGGATCCTGCTGGAGCGCGAGGCATCCGCGCTGGCCCTCGGCGTCGAGCGGGTCGCGAGCCTCGTCGCGAGCGTACGGTTGCTCGGCTCCGGATCCGCTGCGACCGACGGGCTGGATCCCGGCCTGCCCAACCAGCTCGACGGTGAGGTGGTGGACAGCGCGGCGCCGATGGAGATGATCGAGGCGTGGGTCGCGGAGAGCTCCGGCGACATCATGTTCCTGCGCCCCGACCAGTGGCGGCTCCCCTCCGAGCCGAGGTCCGCCGCCTTGTTCGACCAGGTTTTGCAGCAAGGGCGGCGCGCCCGCGCCATCTATCCCGTACGCGCTCTGCACGAGGCCCGCTCGATGCTGATCGCCCGCAGCGAGGCGGGCGAAGAGATCCGACTGCTCCCCGAGGTGCCGACCAGGCTCGGGATCGTCGGGCAGAACCGTGCCCTGATGCCGGAGTACCCGGGCGCCACCGGCATGCGCACGACAGTGCTGCGCGACCCCGGCCTGGTGGCCATCCTGTCCTTCTACTTCGAGGTGCTGTGGGACCAGAGCGTCGCCCTGCACAGCCTCATGGAGGGTGACAGCCGCGAGGAGTTGCAGGATCTGCTGCTCACCGAGCTGGCCTCGGGGGCGCGTGACGAACAGATCGCCCGGAGACTGGGGATCGGGTTGCGCACGGTGCGGCGCCGGGTCGCCAACCTGATGCTGGAGTTGGGCGCGGAGACCCGCTTCGAGGCGGGGGTGGAGGCGGTCCGTCGCGGACTGATCTGATCCGGGGCCACTGCTCGAGGGTCAGGGCAGGAGTATCGCGTACGCGTCGCGCTGCAGGTGCCACGTGCGGCTCGTCTCCGGGCCGTAGATCTCACCGTCAGCAGATGCCCAGAACTCCTCACCACTGATCGTGACCTCACGCCCCTGGAGGTAGAGCACGTCGTCACGCTCTGCGTGTTCGCCGCGGGCCACGTCAGCGGCGTACGCCATCGTGGCCAGCGCACCTTCCGGCAGCGCCACCATCACGTCGATGGCGCCGTCGGAGGCGTCCGCGTCCGGCGTCAGCTCCGCACCGCCGCCCACGGAGGTGCCGTTGCCCAGGGAGACCATGAGGACCGGGTCCTCGGTGGTCGTGACGACCTTGCCGTCGATCTCCACGCGAAGCTCGAAGGGGACGCTGGACACAGCCGCCTGGACAGCGCCGATCGGATAGCCGAGCTTGCCGAGGTTGACCTTGCCGGCGCCGAGCGCCCCCAGACGCTCCTTCCAGACGGCGCCCAGCTTGCTGGCCTCCGCGCCTGCTCCGACGTGCACGTTGTTGACCACGATCCCGCCGGTCTCGTCGACCAGCAGGTCGACCTTGCGCGGCGCACCCTCGAGCACGACCCGGGCCGCCTCGACGGGCTCGAGCGGGATCTCCAGGGTGCGGGCGAAGTCGTTGCCGGTGCCCAGGGGGAGCAGGGCCAGGGTGGACTCGGCCAGCGCGCCGCTGCGATGCAGGGCCGCGACCACGGCGTGCAGGCTGCCGTCGCCGCCGGCGACCACGATCGTACGTCCGTCGGCGCCCGCCAGGACGTCGTCGAGCTCCTCGGGGCTGGAGGTCGCACAGACCTCCACCTCGGCCACCTCGGTACTGCCCCGCCAGACCTCCAGCGCGGCCTCGAGCGACTCGTCGTCGGAGGTGCCGGCGCCGGAGTTCTTGATCACCAGGAGTGAACGCATGCCCGTGACGGTAGCCCCCGCTGCCTGCGCCGGGGTAGTCGGTGCGAGCACCTGTCCGCGCCTCAGGACCACGGGGAAGGCCGGCATGTTTGGTAGAGTCTCGGCGCAAGAGCTCCGGTGCCTTGTGCCGGAGCTATTTCTTTTGTGACGAAGGTGGCTGCAATGCCCGCGATCATGGTTCTGGGTGCCCAGTGGGGCGACGAAGGCAAGGGGAAGGCGACCGACCTCCTTGCCTCCACGACCGACCACATCGACTACGTGGTGCGCACGTCCGGTGGACACAACGCCGGCCACACGATCGTGATCAACGGCGAGAAGTTCGCCACCCACCTCCTGCCCAGCGGCATCCTCACGCCCGGGGCGACCTGCGTCATCGCCAACGGCGTCGTGGTCTCGCCCGAGGCCCTCTTCCGCGAGCTGGACCTGCTCATCGACCGGGGTGTCGAGCTGGCCCCGCTGGTGGTGAGCGCGAACGCCCACGTGATCGCCTCTTACCACTCGACCATCGACAAGGTCACCGAGCGGTTCCTCGGCAAGAACCAGATCGGCACGACCGGTCGTGGCATCGGTCCGGCCTACGCCGACAAGATCAACCGGATCGGCATCCGGATCGCGGACCTGTTCGACGAGGGCATCCTGAGGCAGAAGGTCGAGGCTGCCCTCGACACCCGCAACCACCTGCTCACCAAGCTCTACAACCGTCGCGCGATCGAGGTCGACGCCGTGGTCGAGGAGTTGCTCTCCTACACCGAGCGCCTGCGCCCGATGGTCGCCGACACCTCGCTGCTGCTCAACCAGGTCCTCGACGAGGGCAAGACGGTCCTCTTCGAGGGCGCGCAGGCCACGATGCTCGACGTCGACCACGGCACGTATCCCTTCGTCACCTCCTCCAACCCGGTCGCCGGCGGCGTCTGCGTGGGCGCCGGTGTCGGCCCCACCCGCATCGACCGCGTCATCGGCGTGATCAAGGCGTACACCACCCGGGTTGGCGCGGGTCCGTTCCCCACCGAACTGTTCGACGCCGACGGCGAGGCGCTGCAGCGCATCGGCGGCGAGATCGGCGTCTCCACCGGCCGTACGCGCCGGTGTGGGTGGTACGACGCGGTCATCGCGCGCTACGCGACCCGGGTCAACGGGCTCACCGACCTCTTCCTCACCAAGCTCGACGTGCTGTCGGGCTGGGAGAAGATCCCGGTCTGCGTCGCGTACGAGATCGACGGCGTGCGCCACGACGAGATGCCGATGACGCAGACCGACTTCCACCACGCGAAGCCGGTCTACGAGTACCTCGACGGGTGGACCGAGGACATCTCCGGTTGCCGCACCATCGAGGAGCTGCCCGCCACCGCGCAGGCCTACATCACCCGCCTCGAGGAGCTCTCCGGCACCCGGATCTGGGCCGTCGGCGTGGGTCCGGGCCGCGAGCAGACGGTGGTCGTCCACCAGGACTGAAACGCTCACCTCCTTGCCGGGAGGGCGCCCCGTGGGCACACTGTGCCCCATGTCACACCACACAGATCTCAGCGCCCTCACCGTCGTGATCACCGGCGCCGCCCGCGGCATCGGGGCCGCCACTGCCCGCCAACTCCGCGATGCCGGGGCGCGGGTGATCATCAGCGACCGGGATGAGGAACTGCTCGCCACCACGGCGGGCGCCCTGGGGGTCGACTCATACCCCCTCGACGTCACGGACCCAGAGCAGTGGGCAGGCCTGGCGGCGTACGCCGGGGAGGTCGACGTGCTCGTCAACAACGCCGGGATCATGCCGGTTGGCCGCTTCCTGGAGGAGTCGCCCGGCACCACGCGGGCCGTCTTCGAGATCAACACCCTGGGCCCGGTCCACGGCGCCCGTGCCTTTTTGCCCGGCATGGTCGGCCGCGGCCGCGGCCACGTGGTCAACGTCGCCTCCGCCGTCGGCCGGGTCGCGCTGCCCGGGGGAGCGACCTACTCCGCCTCCAAGCACGCGGTCGTCGGCTTCTCCGAGGCCCTGCGTGAGGAGGTCGCTCCGCTCGGCATCGACGTCTCGATGGTGCTTCCGGTGATCGTGCAGACCGAGCTGGCCCGCGGGGTGTCGAGCACCCGCGGCGTCCCGCCGCAAACTCCTGAGGAGGTGGCTGCCGTGATCGTCGACGTGATCCGCAAGCCCGCCGCCGAGACGTGGGCTCCCCGATGGGGGCAACCGATCGCCAAGTTCGCCTCCGTCCTTCCGCGCGGTGTGCAGGCGATGGCCAGCCGGGCGCTCAAGGCCGACACCGTGCTCACCGGCGCCGACGCTTCGGTGCGGGCGGCGTACGAGGCCGACGTACGCGGTCGCTGACGCGCAGATCCGGCCCACCCGCCGACGCTGTTCGCGCGCGCTGAGACGCCGCCGCCAGCGCCTTCCGGCGTCCCTAGGATGCTCGCGCCTTCCACGTCGGGAGGTCGACAACGGAAGGAACCACTCACCATGCGCCTTCGTGCACTCGTCTCCGTCGCGGCTCTCGTCGCCGGTGCCCTGCTCGTCCCTGCGCCGGCCCAGGCCCTGGAGCAGGACGAGGTCTTCGACGTCAAGCTCAGCGCCAAGGACATCCGGATCAACAAGGGCGGGTGCCAGGACATCCCATACACGGCGACCCACACCCAGGGCGTCCTGGAGTCGTTCAGCCTCGGGTCCTACGTCTACGCCAAGGACCGTGAGCTCTCCTTCACCTTCTCCAAGGTGGAGAACTCCGCCGGACCGCTGAAGGCCACGTGGTTCTGGTGCCCCTCCAACTACGGCCCCGGCACCTTCACGCTCAAGCAGAACCAGGTCCGCTGGATGCTCCACCCGGACCTGCCCACCACTGGCCAGTTCATGCTCAAGCAGGAGTTGAAGCAGACCCTCAAGCAGGACAGCAAGGCGAAGGTCAGCAAGGTCGCCAAGCGCAGGGGCCGGGTCAGCCTGACGGCCAAGGTCACCCACTTCAACCTCCTCGACTACACCAACGCGTGGACTCGTGTCCCCAAGGGCACGAAGGTCAAGCTGCAGCTCAAGAAGGGCAAGAAGTGGAAGACCATCGACACCGGTCGCGTGGGCAAGAAGGGCACCGTGAAGCTCAACGGCAAGGCAGCCAGGAAGAAGGCCACCTACCGCGTGGTCAGCTCCGCCTCCAAGCGCACCTGGTCAGCGACCAAGTCGTTCAAGCGCTGAGCACGTCTGCCGCTCCACGCCCCATGTCGTGACGCGTGACGCCCCGTCGGCCATGTCCGGCGGGGCGTCCCCGTCCCGCGGGGGCGACCGCCGGGTGAGGGTGGGGCGGCACGGCACCTAGAATCACCCCCTGTGAAGACCCTCGTGATCGGTACCGGCGGGCGCGAGCACGCGCTCGCCCTGGCCCTCTCCCGCGACCCGTCGGTCACCGAGGTGCACGCCGCACCGGGCAACCCTGGCATCGGGGCCTTCGCCACCCTGCACACCGTCGATGTGATGGATCCCGCCGCGGTGGCCGCGCTCGCCACCTCCGTCGCCGCCGACCTGGTCGTGATCGGCCCCGAGGCGCCGCTGGTGGCCGGGGTCGCCGACGCCGTACGCGCCGCTGGCGTCGCGGTCTTCGGCCCGTCCGCCGCTGCGGCCCAGCTCGAGGGGTCCAAGGCCTTCTCCAAGGAGGTCATGGCAGCCGCCGGCGTCCCGACCGCCGGCTCCCGCACCTGCACCACCGCAGCCGAAGCCGCGGCCGCGCTCGACGAGTTCGGGGCGCCGTACGTCGTCAAGGACGACGCGCTCGCGGCCGGCAAGGGCGTCGTGGTCACCACCGACCGCGCCGAGGCCCTGGCCCACGCCGCGACCTGCGACCGGGTGGTCATCGAGGAGTTCCTCGACGGACCGGAGGTCTCGCTCTTCGCGGTCTGCGACGGCACAGGCGCGTACGCCCTGCAGCCCGCCCAGGACTTCAAGCGCATCTTCGACGGCGGTCGAGGCCCCAACACCGGCGGGATGGGCTCGTACTCGCCGCTGCCGTGGGCGTCGGCGGACCTGGCGGAGATCGTGATCGCCTCCGTCGTGCAGCCGACCCTGGACGAGATGGTGCGCCGCGGTGCGCCGTTCGTCGGGTGTCTCTACGTCGGCCTCGCCCTCACCGAGACCGGCCCACGCGTCATCGAGTTCAATGCCCGTTTCGGGGACCCCGACATCCAGCCGGTCCTGGCGGTCCTCACCTCCCCGGTGGGCGAGCTGCTCGCCGCCGCCGCCGAGGGTGAGATCACCCGGGTCGAGCGGCCGACCTTCTCCGAAGGGGCTTCGGTCACCGTCGTCCTGGCCTCGGCCGGCTATCCGGAGTCGTCGTCGAAGGGCGACGTGATCACCGGTGTCGAGGCGGCCGACGCGCTCGACGACGTCGACGTCATCCATGCCGGCACCGCCGTCGACGCCGACGGACGTCTGGTCACCGCAGGTGGGCGGGTGCTCGCGGTCCGCGCCTCGGGTGCCGATGTCGCCGACGCCCGCGCGAAGGCGTACGCCGCCGCCGACCTGATCTCGTTCGACGGCCTCCAGCGCCGTGCGGACATCGCATCCGAACCACTGGGCGTCATCGAGGGCGCTTCACTCAAGGAGTCCGATCACTGATGTCTGCCACCGTCCCCAACGTCCTCGCCACCCGCTACGCCGGCGCCGACCTGGCCGCCATCTGGTCGCCGGAGCACAAGATCGTCCTCGAGCGCCAGCTCTGGGTCGCGGTGCTCAAGGCCCAGCGTGACCTGGGCATCGACGTGCCCGACGGGGTCGTCGAGGCGTACGAGGCCGTCGTCGCGCAGGGCGAGCAGGGCGTCGACCTCGACTCCATCGCCGCGCGGGAGCGGGTCACCCGCCACGACGTGAAGGCGCGGATCGAGGAGTTCTCGGCGCTCGCCGGCCACGAGCACATCCATAAGGGCATGACGTCGCGCGACCTCACCGAGAACGTCGAGCAGCTCCAGCTCAAGCAGAGCCTCGAGCTGCTGCGTGACCGCGCCGTCGCCACCCTGACGCGCCTCGCGCGCCTGGCCGCCGAGCACGAGACGACCGTGATGGCCGGGCGTTCGCACAATGTCGCGGCCCAGGCCACGACGCTCGGCAAGCGTTTCGCGACGGTGGCCGACGAGTTGCTGATCGGCGTCCAGCGCGTCGAGGAGCTGCTCGCCCGTTTCCCGTTGCGGGGCATCAAGGGCCCGATGGGCACCGCCCAGGACATGCTCGACCTCCTCGACGGTGACGCCGACAAGTTGGCCGAGCTCGAGACCCGGGTCGCCGCCCACCTCGGCTTTGACCAGGTGCTGACCTCGGTCGGCCAGGTCTACCCGCGCTCCCTCGACTTCGACGCCCTCTCCGCTGTCGTGCAGCTCGTCGCCGCGCCTTCCAACCTGGCGACCACGATCCGGCTGATGGCCGGCATCGAGCTGGTCACCGAGGGCTTCAAGGAGGGCCAGGTCGGCTCCTCGGCGATGCCCCACAAGATGAACACCCGTTCCTGCGAGCGGGTCAACGGCCTGGCCGTGATCACTCGCGGCTACCTCTCGATGGTCGGCGAGCTCGCCGGTGACCAGTGGAACGAGGGCGACGTCTCCTGCTCCGTCGTACGCCGCGTCGCGCTGCCCGACGCCTTCTTCGCCGCCGACGGCCTCTTCCAGACCTTCCTGACGGTGCTCGACGAGTTCGGCGCCTTCCCGGCCGTGATCCAGCGCGAGCTCGACCGCTACCTGCCCTTCCTGGCGACCACCAAGGTCCTGATGAGCGCCGTACGCAACGGGGTCGGCCGCGAGGTCGCCCACGAGGTGATCAAGGAGGCCGCCGTCGGGACCGCCCTGTCGATGCGCGCCGGTCAGGTCGAGAACGACGTCTTTGCCAAGTTGGCCGCCGACGAACGCCTGGGCCTGACCCGGGAGCAGATCGAGGCCCTGGTCGCCGAGCCGATCACCTTCACCGGCGCGGCGGTGGCCCAGACCCAGGCCGTCGTACGCAAGGTCGACGCGCTCGCGGCCCGGCACCCGGCCGCAGCGGCGTACGTGCCCGGCGCGATTCTCTGAGGTTCCTCACGGACCGCCTCGCTCTGTGCGGTGTCTGAGTGTCACCCGGTGACACCCAGACACCGCACAATGCGTCTGCTCCGGCGCGTCAGGGCTTGATGTCGAGCGCGACCTCGAACTCCATCAAGTTGGTGCCGGTGGCGACCGGCTTGCCGTGCTGCCCGGCGTGGGCCGCGCGGGCGTCCCCGTCCCGCCAGGCGACGAACGAATCCTCGTCGGCCCAGTGGGTGACGACGAAGTAGCGCTCCTCGCCTGCGGTTGGACGCAGCAGCTGGAACCCGAGGAAGCCCGGGCTGCCGGAGATGTAGTCGGCGCGTTCGCTGAAGCGGCGCTCGAGCTCGGCGCCGGCCTGGGCGGGGACGGAGATGGCGTTGATCTTCACGACTGACATGACTCCACGCTAGCCACGGTCGTGGGGCTTCACCACATGCCCAGGTGAGGGACACCGTTTCGAGCCGGCGTCGGGCGGGTAAAGGCACGCGGGGGCAATGGTGACCGCGACGTCGTGGTCCACGACGAGAGGGGCACCAGTGCCTGATCCGAGCACCGACGACGCCCTGGTGAGCCGCGGCGAAGGTGGCAAAGTTCTCAGCACCGGCCCGGGCGGCGTCCATCTGGCGGTGTTCGTCCCGGCCATGGTGACGCTCGTCGTCGTCTCCGGAGTGGCCATTGCCTTGCCGGACCAGACCCAGGCGTTGCTGGGTGACGTGCAGAGCACGATCGTGGAGGGCTTCGGCTGGTACTACGTCCTCGCGGTCGCCGGATTCGTCGTCTTCTCCCTGTGGATGGGGCTGAGTCGTTTCGGCGACATCAAGCTCGGTCCTGACGAGGAGGAGCCGGAGTTCAGCGTGCTGGCCTGGTTCGGCATGCTGTTCGCGGCCGGTATGGGGATCGGGTTGGTCTTCTGGGGAGCCGCGGAGCCGCTGACCTTCACCTATTCCGACGTCAAGCCCGGGATGACCGGCGAAGGCCCGGAGCTGGCGCAGAAGGCGATGGCCCAGGTCTTCCTGCACTGGGGCTTCCACGCCTGGGCGATCTACGTGGTCGTCGGGCTCGCGCTCGCCCACTCGATCCACAGCAGGGGCAACCCGGTCTCCATCCGGTGGGCGCTCGAGCCCCTCCTCGGCGACCGGGTGCGCGGCTGGATGGGAGACGTGGTCGACACCGTCGCGGTGGTCGGCACCGTCGCTGGTGTTGCGACCTCGCTCGGGCTCGGCGTCACCCAGATCTCGTCCGGCCTCGTCCACATGGGCCTGTTCGACGAGACCAGTGACGAGCTGCTGGTGGGGTTGATCGTGGTGATCACGCTGCTTGCCACCGCCTCGGTGGTCAGCGGGGTGGGCCGTGGGATCAAGTGGCTCTCCAACCTGAATCTCGGGCTGGCGGCGATCTTCCTGCTGGCGGTGCTGGTGCTCGGCCCCAGCCTCTTCCTGCTCCGTGAGTGGGTCCAGAACATCGGTGTCTACGCCCGCGACGTGCTTCCCCTGTCATTCAGCACGAGCGCTTTCACCGGTGAGGAGGGGCAGCGGTGGCAAGCGTCGTGGACCACCTTCTACTGGGGTTGGTGGATCTCCTGGGCGCCGTTCGTCGGTGTCTTCATCGCCCGCATCTCCCGTGGTCGTACGGTGCGGGAGTTCGTCGCCGGGGTGCTCCTGGTCCCCACGATGGTCACCTTCTTGTGGTTCTCGGTCCTGGGTGGCGCAGCGATCCACCGGGAGATGTTCGGCGAGGGAGGACTGGTCGGTGAGGATGCCGACGGCAACCCGGTCGTGGTCGCGGAGAACGTTCTCTTCGACCTGCTGGGCGGCCTGCCTGCCGGGACGTTCCTCTCCGGGATGGCGATCGTGCTGGTGGTGATCTTCTTCATCACCTCGGCCGACTCGGGGTCCCTCGTGGTGACCATGCTCGCCTCCGGCGGAGAGGCGGAGCCGCCGACGTGGAGTCGGGTGCTCTGGGCGGTCGTCGAGGGCCTGGTCGCCATCGGCCTCCTGCTCGCCGGAGGCCTGGTGGCACTGCAGACCGGCGCCATCATCACGGCGCTGCCGTTCAGCCTCATCATGATCGCGATCTGTTTCGCTACCCACCGGACCTTCCGTGCCGAGCACCTGATGCTGCTGCGGGCCGAGCGACGTCAACGCCGTGAGGAGTGGCAGCGTCACGTCACCTCCGACCTGACCGACAACTTCGACGAACACTTCGGGGCCCCGGTCAACAAGCAGGTCGAGCGGCTCTTCTCCCGCCGCGATCGCCAGCGGGGCATCCGGCGGAAGGACTAGATGGTTAGGCTGCGCGGGTGGCCGACCTCAACATCCCCGCAGCCCCCGCCATCGACGGCACCACCCATCTGCACAGCGGGAAGGTGCGTGACCTCTACCGGATCGACGCGGGCGAACACGCCGGCCGACTCCTGATGGTGGCCAGTGACCGGATCTCTGCCTACGACTACGTGCTCACCTCCACGATCCCCGACAAGGGCGAGATCCTCACCCGGATGTCGCTGTGGTGGTTCGAGCAGCTGGCCGACCTCGTCCCGAACCACATCGTGTCGTCCGACGTGCCTGCCCAGGTCGCCGGCCGCGCGGTGGTGTGCGAGAGCCTCGACATGTACCCGGTCGAGTGTGTGGCTCGTGGCTACCTCACCGGCTCCGGGTTGGCCGACTACCGCGCCTTCGGCGAGGTCTGCGGGATCGCGTTGCCCGTCGGGCTCGAGGACGGCTCCCGCCTGCCGGAGGCGATCTTCACCCCGGCCGCCAAGGCCGCCGTGGGCGACCACGACGAGAACGTCTCCTACGCGGCGGTGGAGAGCACCGTCGGGGCCGAGCGCGCCGCCGAGTTGCGCGACCTGACGCTGAAGATCTACTCCCGCGCCGAGGAGATCGCCCGCGAGCGCGGCATCATCCTGGCCGACACGAAGTTCGAGTTCGGCGCCCGTGCCGACGGCACCACCGTGCTCGGCGACGAGGTGCTGACCCCCGACTCCTCGCGCTTCTGGTCGGCGGCCGACTGGTCCCCGGGCCGCACCCAGCCGTCGTACGACAAGGACAAGGTCCGCAACTGGCTCACCAGCCCTGCCTCGGGCTGGGACAAGGCCTCCGACACCCCGCCGCCAGCCCTGCCCGACGAGGTCGTCGAGCTGACTCGGGCGAAGTACGTCGAGGCGTACGAACGTCTCACCGGCACCCGTTTCTAGAAAATTGAAAGTTTTTTCTCTTTGGGTGCATCCAGGAGGGGCCTGACTCCGGATAAGAGAGCAACAGGGCGCCACAGGGGCGTCTTGATGTTCGAGGAGAAGTCCCATGAAGCGTCTTGTTGGTTCCCTCGCGGCCCTCGCCACCGCCGCCACCCTGTTCACCGTTGCTCCCGCCACCGCCGCTGACGCTGCGAAGCCCAAGGAGCGTTCGCTGGTCTCCGTGCTGACCTCGGACGGCAACCACTTCGACAGGAACGCAGGTGACTTCGACATCGTCACCGAGGCCGCCCTGGCCGTCGTCGCAGCCAAGCCCAACTCTGCGGTCGGTGTGCTGGCTGACGGCAGCGTCCGCGCCACCGCCTTCGTGCCGACCGACCAGGCCTTCCGCGTCCTCGTCAAGGACCTGACCGGCAAGACGTTGCGCTCCGAGAAGCGCATCTTCAACACCTTGGTCAGGGTCGCCGGCGTCGACACCATCGAGCAGGTGCTGCTCTACCACGTGATCGCGGGCAAGAAGCTGACCAGCAAGAAGGTCCTCAAGGCCAACGGCACCCGCTTCAAGACCGCCCAGGGCGAGAACGTGCGCATCAAGATCCGTCGCAGCCACGGCACCCCTGTGATCTCCATCGTTGACCAGGACCGCAACGACCGCAACGCTCGCGTGATCCTCAAGAAGGTCGACATCAACAAGGGCAACAAGCAGATCGCCCACGGCGTCGACCGCGTGCTGCGTCCGATCAACCTCCCCTGACGGCCGCTGCCCCACCACATGCAGCCCCCGACCCCCGGCTCGTCGTGCGGACCCCAAGCCGCGTGGCGAGCCGGGCAGGGGGACTGTACGGTGAGCAGGTGAGTTCGTCATCCGGGGTCGAGGCAGACGTCCTCGATCTGGCCACGGGTCTCCGTGACGGAGACCGGGAATGCCTTGCAGAGATCTTCCGGCGCTGGTCGCCGTTGGTGCACACGATCGCGTTGCGCTCGCTGGGCACCCACCACGAGGCCGAGGACGTCACCCAGATGGTCTTCATCTCGGCCTGGCGCAGCCGTCACACCCTGACCCCGACGGAGAACGCCCTGCCCGCCTGGCTCGTCGGCATCACCCGCCACCGGATCTCCGACCGGCTCGGCGAACGCTCCCGCGAGGCCCGCAAGGTCGCCTCGGCCGTGGCCATGGTGCCCGGGTCTCGCTCAGGTGGCTCGCCGGGGGGCGCCTCGGCGGAGGCTGCCGACGTCGATGCCGCAGCAGGTGTCGTCGACCGGCTCGTCGTGGCCCAGCAGCTCGAGGCGATGGGAGACCCCAGAGGTGCGATCCTGCGGCTCGCCTTCCACGAGGACCTCACCCACGAACAGATCGCAGAACGTACGGGTCTCCCGCTCGGGACCGTCAAGAGCCACCTGCGCCGCGGCCTGGCTCAACTGCGCAAGACGCTTGAGGAGGTACGTCCATGAGTGCGCACGACGGCCCGCCCTCGGGCCCGCACGCCGCCGAGGAACTCCTCGCTGCCCTGGCCATGGGGGAGGGCCCCGAGGAGGTCGACGAGACCACCCGGTCCCACGTCGCCGCATGCGACTTCTGTACGTCCGAGGTCGCCGCCCTGCGCGAGACCCTCGCCCTGGTCGTCGCGGCCGGTGCCGAGACGTTCACGGCGCCGCCGGCCTCCGTCTGGGCTGCGGTGAGCGCCGGTCTGGGCGCCGAGACGAGTGAGCCAGCACCGCCTGCGCCGAGGGTGGCTGCTCATGGTCCGTCGGGCGCCGAATCTGCCCAACTCACCGATCCTTCCGATGCCGTGGTGACGCCGTTGACCCGACGCCGCGCCCCCGTGCCTGTGTGGTTGGCCGCCACCGCTGCCGCGGTCGCGCTGGCTGCCGGGGTCGGGATCGGGACGCAGGTCGTCGGCGACCCCGAGGAGAGTGGGCCCTCGGTCCAGGTCCTCGGCTCCACCGAGCTCGCCTCCCTCGACGACTCGCCCCAGGCGCGAGGCTCCGCGCAGGTGCAACGCCGCGACGATCGCGTCGTCCTGCGCGTCGAGCCCTCCGATCTCGACGGTCCCGAGGGCACCCGCGAGGTGTGGTTGATCAACACCGACGGGAGCCGGATGGTCTCCCTCGGACTGCTCGCGGCGGGCGACGCCGGTGAGTTCGACTTCCCCGAGCGCCTGCTGGAGCAGGGGTACCGGATCGTCGACATCTCCTACGAGCCCGACGACGGTGACCCGACCCACTCGGGCCAGAGCCTCGCGCGGGGCACGATCGACGGCTGAGCCCTGTGCGCAGTCGGCGCCACCCACTACATTCGTGGGCATGACGAATCTCGCGTCCCTGCTCTCGGAAACCGCCGCCACTCACCCCGATCGCACCGCGATCGTCCTGGGGGAGACCCGGCTCAGTTACGACCAGCTCAACCAGTACGCCGACCTCGTCGCCAGCCTGCTCGCCTCCCGTGGCGTCGGGCCGGGCGACAAGGTTGCGCTGACCTGCCCCAACCTGCCCTACTTCACGATCGCCTACTACGGCATCCTCAAGGCCGGCGCGACCGTCGTACCGCTCAACGTGCTGCTGAAGGGCCGGGAGATCGCATACCACCTGGCCGACTCCGAAGCGAAGGCGTACTTCTGCTTCGAGGGCACTCCCGACCTCCCGATGGGGCAGGAGGGTCACGCCGGCTACCAGGCGACCGAGGGCTGCGAGCACTTCTTCGTCATCACCGCCGAGATGGGCGCAGCCTCACCGATCGAGGGGGCCGAGACTATGGTCGGTGCGATGGCGGGCGCCAGCGCCGGATTCGTCGCCCCGGAGATCGCGACCGACTCCGGCGCCGTCATCCTCTACACGTCCGGCACCACTGGCCAGCCCAAGGGCGCTGAGCTGACCCACGGCAACATGCTCTCCAACGCCCTGACCAGCGACCGCCTCTTCGGTGCGGACGTGGAGCACCCCGACACGTACCTGTGCGCCCTCCCGCTCTTCCATTCCTTCGGGCAGACCGTGATCCAGAACAGCGCCATCGCGTACGGCGGCACGATCGTGATGCTGCCGCGCTTCGACGCCGCGGCTGCCCTGCAGTTGATGGCGAAGGAGGAGATCACCTTCTTCGCGGGCGTGCCGACGATGTACTGGGGTCTGCTCGGCGTGCTGGACGACTCCGGGGTCGACGTCAAGGCCCTCGCCGACAGGTTGCGGGTCGCGGTCTCCGGCGGTGCGGCGCTGCCCGTCGAGGTGCACCGGGAGTTCGAGCGCCGCTTCGGCGTCACGATCATGGAGGGGTACGGCCTCTCGGAGACCTCGCCGGTGGCCAGCTTCTCCGTCTTCGGGGAGCCGGTGCGGGTGGGTTCCATCGGGCCGGCCATCCCCGGCGTCGAGATGAAGCTGATCAGCCCCGAGCCGGGTCACTGGGACGAGGTGCCCGCCGGCGAGATCGGCGAGATCGCCATCAAGGGCCCGAACGTGATGAAGGGCTACTACAACCGCCCCGAGGCCACGGCCGAGGCGATCCAGGACGACTGGTTCCGCTCCGGCGACCTGGCCCGTGTCGACGACGACGGCTGGTACTACATCGTCGACCGCTCCAAGGACCTGATCATTCGCGGTGGCTACAACGTCTACCCGCGCGAGATCGAGGAGGTGCTGCTGACGCACCCCGACGTCTCGCTGGCCGCGGTGATCGGTGTGCCTCACGACAGCCACGGTGAGGAGATCAAGGCCGTGGTGATCCGCAACGCCGGGGCGACCGTGACGGAGGACGAGCTGTTGGCGTGGGGCAAGGAGCAGATGGCGGCGTACAAGTACCCGCGCATCATCGAGTTTCGCGACTCCCTGCCGATGACCGCGACCGGGAAGATCCTCAAGCGCGAGCTCTGAGAGGCGTACGAGGAGGCGCGGCCGGTCGGGCCGGTCGCGTCACTCGTAGCGAGGGTCGTACTCGAAGACGACCCACCCGGTGGTGGACCCGTCCCGCTTCTTTTGCCACAGCACCTCGATCTCCACCGGGGTCGAGGCTGTCGAGTCCGAGTAGCCGTCGACGAACATGCAGTCCTCGACGACCTCGGGGTCCTCGACCACTTCGGGATTGATGTCGTCCCCGGACTCGCAGGGCTCCGACTCGACCTCGTAGCCCGCTCCTTCGTAGACGTCCTCGGCTTCCTGCTTGGTCATGCCCGCGTAGGCGTAAGAGATCGTGGTGTTCTTGAAGGGGTAGCCCTCACCCACGTCGTCGATCATTCGGTAGTGGTGAGTCTCCGCCGCGGTGGGGTCGCCGAGGTGGTCCAAGTTCTCCTCGGCCCACTCCTCGACCATCGGGGTGGCGAGGACCGAGCCGCCCTCGGAGTTCAGTTCGAACTCGGACGGGTCGTAGGCGCCGGCGCCGGATGACATCGCTGTGATGAATGCCATCTTCAACAGAACCCCCGTGAGGGCAAGGGCCCCGAGCGTCAGGAGCACCAGTGCCCCCACGCGCAGGGCCCTCTCCCGGCCGGATCTGGGGCTGAGTCGCTCAGACATGGTGGTTCCTTCAAGTCGAAGTACTGGAAGTGCCAGTCAAGTGGCTGACGCGCCGGTGCGCCGCGGTACTGCTACTCATTTCCCCGGTGGGTCTCCGCATGGACAAGGCCCTGAGCGTTCCGTGCACCGAGGTTGGGAGAGGAGCAGCGCCGTAGGCTGGCGGCCATGGGAAAAATGGTCGGAATCGCCTTCGGGCTCCTCATGCTGATCTCCGGTGGCGTCTGGACCGCTCAGGGGCTGGGCTGGATCGGCGGCACCGCGATGAGCGACGTGGAGATTTGGGCGACCATCGGTCCGATCGTCGCCGGACTCGGCGTGGCGCTGATCATCGTCTCGGCCAAGGGTCAGCCCAAGTAGCAGCTGCCCCCACTCGGGACGTCATCACGTTCGTTCGCCGGGGCGACCGCTGGCGATGACGTCCGCCGCTCCCCGCCCGGGACGTCATCACGTCCGTTCGCCGGGGCGACCGCTGGCGATGACGTCTGGCGCTGGCGGATAGACTCGACGCAGGACTTTCCCCCGCGCGCACCAGGAGCAGACCCCGTGGCCACAGTCGTCGTTGACGTCATGCCCAAGACCGAGATTCTCGACCCGCAGGGGAAGGCCGTCCTCGGCACGCTCCCGCGCCTGGGGTTCGCCGGCTTCACCGACGTCCGTCAGGGCAAGCGGTTCGAGCTCACCTTCGACGGCGAGGTCACCGACGAGGTGTTGGCCCAGGTCACCGAGCTCGCGGGGACCCTACTCAGCAATCCCGTCATCGAGGACTTCGAGGTCCACGTGGAGGACGCCCGATGAAGGTCGGTGTCGTCACCTTCCCCGGCACCCTCGACGACGTCGACGCGAGCCGCGCCGTCCGTATCGGCGGCAACGAGGCCGTCGCCCTGTGGCACGGTGACCACGACCTGCGCGGTGTCGACGCGGTCGTGCTGCCGGGCGGGTTCTCGTACGGTGACTACTTGCGTTGCGGCGCGATCTCCCGCTTCTCCCCGGTGATGACCGAGGTGATCGAGGCGGCGAGCAAGGGGATGCCGGTCCTCGGCATCTGCAACGGCTTCCAGATCCTGTGCGAGTCCCACCTGTTGCCCGGCGCGTTGATCCGCAACGACCACCGCAAGTTCAACTGCGTCGACCAGCGCCTGCGCATCGAGAACAACACGACCGCCTGGACCTCGGCCTACGACGCCGGCCAGGAGATCGTCGTCGTGCTGAAGAACGGTGAGGGCAACTTCATCGCCGACGAGCCCACCCTCGACATGCTCGAGGGTGAGGGTCGTGTCGTGGCGCGCTACGTCGGCGACAACCCGAACGGCTCACGCCGCGACATCGCCGGCATCACCAACGAACGCGGCAACGTGGTCGGCCTGATGCCGCACCCCGAGCACGCGGTCGAGGCGCTCACCGGGCCCGGCACCGACGGTCTGGGCTTCTTCACGAGCCTGGCCGAGCGCGTCTTCGCATGAGCACGACGCCCACTCAGCCGGCCCGCTCGACAACGGTGACGCCGCGGCGGTTCTTCCTCTGGATCTCGCGGGCGGAGGCGGTCACCTGGGCGCTGCTGCTGCTCGGGCTCTTCCTGAAGTACGTCACCGAGACCACGGACCTCGCGGTCAGCGTCTTCGGCATGGTGCACGGCGTCGTCTTCATCACCTACTGCCTGACCAACGGACTGCTCTGGGTCGACCAGAAGTGGAAGTTCGGCCAGCTCGTGCTGGGCGTGCTGTGCGCGATCCCGCCCTTCCTCACGTTGTGGTTCGACCACCACGCCGAGCGCAAGGGCCTGGTCTCCGACCGTTGGCGCCTGCGCGACGAGGAGCCCTCCTCCCTGCTCGAGAAGGCGGCCGCATTCGTGATCCGCAAGCCGCTCCTGGGCCTCGTCGTCGGCCTCGTCGCAGTGGCCGTGCTCACCGCTGTTGCACTGGTGATCGGTCCTCCTGGCGGCGGGGACCACTGAGGGTCCCTCGGTTCCCCTACACTCCCCACCGTGCCCGCTCGCTTCACGCATTTCCTTTCAGTAGCGGCCGGATGGCTGGTCGTGGTGGTGGTTGCCACCGCCACCGCGATCGGGTTCGTCCACCGCTTCCTCGCGCCCGAGGGTGAGCCGTACTTCCTCTTCACCGAGGTCTTCGGTGACCATCCGGCGGCCTCCCTGCTGATCTGGGCGCTCTGCCTGGCTGCGTACGCCGCTCTCTTCCGGCTGCTGTGCCGCCGCCTCGACGCGTGGCGCCACGGCGTCGTCTCCGCGCCGCCGAAGAGGCCTCTCACGCAGAAGATCGAGCGGCTGACGCAGTGGGCCTTCTCGCGGTGGTACCGCGCCGCGCTGGTGCTCGCGATCGCCTGGTCTCCCTGGATCCTGCTGTCGTGGCCCGGTCAGCCCAACCCCGACTTCGCCCGGATGATCGGCGAGTTCCTGCTGCAGCGCTCCGACTTCACCGACGGGGTGATCGCCCCGTACGAGGCGTACCCGACGTCGTACTACCTGATGCCGGACGGCGAGCGCATCTGGTCGAACCACCACAACTTCTACCTGATGCTCTACTACGGCGCGGTGTCGAAGGTGAGCATCGTGCTCTTCGACAGTCTGATGCCGGGGATCTTCCTGATCAGCACGCTCTCCCTGCTCTTCACCCTGCTCGCCTTCGGCCGGGCCTTCGCGATCCTGGGCCGCTTCGTCTCCAGCTGGAAGGTCCGTGCGCTGGCCCTCGGCCTGGTCGCGGCATCTCCGCTGATCGCCGTGTGGAGCATGTCGCACACCAAGAACCACCTCTTCTCCGCGGCGCTGGTGTGGTGGCTGGCCCTGGTCGCGCAGTACGTCCACTCCCGGGAGCCGGTGGGCCGGCGCTGGTACGTCGAGACCACGCTGCTCTCGTTCATGGTCGCTGTCTCCGTGCTCTTCGGGTGGATGCTCCTGGTCGCCCAGGCGCTGGTCATGCTCGGCGTGCGGCGGGGGAGATACGCGCCGCTCGCCGTGATGGCGGTCCCGGCGCTGCTGGTGCACGGCACCGTCTCCGCGGCGGTGGCGGTCGGGGTGCTGATCCCCTCGGACCCGATCGAGACCAAGGGGGTCCAGCTGCAACAGCTGGCGCTGATCCTCTCCGAGCACCCGGACGCGCTCTCGACCCAGGACCGTGCCGCGTTGTCCAAGATCTTCGACCTCGAGGCGATGGCTGAGGCCTACGACCCCGACATCTCCGACCCGGTGAAGTCGTCGGGCCCGTACGCGACGAAGACCGAGAGCTTCCGCTACCAGACGGTGCAGCCCGAGGACTGGGACGACTTCACCGGGATCTGGCTGCGCGCCGGCGCCGAGCACCCCGACACGTTTGCCGACGCCCTGGTCTCGAAGAGCTACCGCTACCTGGATCCCTTCGACCGCGGCACCCACTGGTACCCGCCGTGGGCGGGCGACTACGAACGTACGGTCGGGGAGCACTCGGTCGCGCCCGTCGCCCTCAACAGCGGCCCGCGCCCGGCCCTGCGTGAGGCGGCGTACACCTGCTACGACGCCGCCCTGTGTCGCCCGCTGTTGTCGCACTCGCTGCGTACGGTGCTCCTGGTGCTGATCTGCGCGGCCGCGATCACCGTGGGTCGCCGCTTCTCCTGGCTGTGGGCGATGCCGTTCGCACTGCAGGTCGGCGTGGTGGCGATGTCGCCGCTCGCAGCCGGAGGTCGTTACGCGCTCGGTTTCACCTACGGCCTCGCTGTCGTCATCCTCCTGATGGCGATCGACGATCGCCAGCCTGCTCGGGAGCGGGCGGGGAGGCCACCCGCCGATGCGAGAACAGCCAGCGGTACCCGAGGAAGTTGACGACCATCCCGACCGCCATCGCGGCGATCTTCGCGCCCGGGGTGACGACGGCGTCGGGCAGCGCCGGGATGAGCTCAGCGCTCACGGCGATCACGCCGAGGATGACCAGCGACTGCACGAGCAGGCCGGTGAAGAGCGTGACCGCGACGAACCGCAGGTAGGTGCCGACGCCGCTCGTCTCCGAGCGGAACACCCAGGCCCGGTTGAGGAAGAAGCTGACCGTCATCACCACCACCGTCGACACGACGTTGGAGACCACCGGCGCCAGGCCCACGGCCAGGGCGAGGAGGGAGAAGAGGGCGACGTCCAGGGCCGAGTTGAAGAGCCCGACCAGCACGTACCGGTCGAGGCTGCGCGACCCGATCTTCATCGTGTCGGCGTGGCCGGGAGCTGCAGGTAGAAGAGACGTCGGGTCTCCTGGCGGCCCCGCAGCACCCCGTTGAGGATCAGCCCGACACCCAGCATCAGCACGGCGATCATCACCAGCGTCGCGGCCAGGATCGCGGTCGGGAACCGCTCCACCACGCCCGTACGCAGGAAGTCGGCCACCACGGGCAGGCCCAGCACCAGTCCGAGGGCCAGGGAGAGCGCACTGGCCAGGTTGCAGACCAGCAGCGGCCGCTCGTGGAGCAGCAGGTGGCCGAGCAGGCCGAGGATCTTGAAGCCGTCGCGGAAGGTGCTGAGCTTGGACTCCGACCCCTCCGGGCGGTCCTTGAACCCGATCGGCACCTCGATCTGCGGCACCCGCAGGTTGGCCGCGTGGATGGTCAGCTCGGTCTCGATCTCGAACTCCTCGGAGTTCGCCGGGAACGACTTGATGTAGCGGCGCGAGAAGACGCGGTAGCCCGACAGCATGTCGGTCACGGGCTCCCCGAACGCGAAGCTGGTGACCCGGTTGAACATCGAGTTGCCCCACGCGTGGCCGGGGCGGTAGCTGCTGGTGTCCTGGGTGTCGACCCGGCAACCCAGCACGTGGTCGTAGGGCCCCGAGAGCAGCGTCTCGACGAGCATCGGCGCGGCAGAGGCGTCGTACGTGTCGTCGCCGTCGATCAGCAGGTAGACGTCGGCCTCGATGTCGGCGAACGCGCGTCGTACGACGTTGCCCTTGCCCTTGCGGGACTCGAAGCGCACGATCGCGCCGGCCTCGAGGGCGACTTTGGTGGTGTCGTCGCTCGAGTTGTTGTCGTAGACGTAGATCGTGGCGGTGGGGAGTGCGGCGCGCAGGTCGGCCACGACCGTGGCGACGGTGAGCTCCTCGTTGTGGCAAGGGACGATCGCTGCGATCTCCAGGTCGTCGAACTTCATGAGCACCTCTCGGGTCCGGTGTGGGACGTCTCGTCGGGCACTTCGGCGGATCCGGACCCAGCCAGTCAGATTACTGCGCCGGGGCCTGCGGCGGGGGCTCGCCACCCGCGGTGGGACGACGGGAGGCCGTGCTTGAATATATTTTCGACCTTCCTCCGTCCCCCAAGGAGAACCATGTTCCAGCACATCGGCGTCCTCACCCTCGTCGAGTCCGCCACCGACGAGCAGCGCGACGCTCTCGCGCAGGCCCTGCGTGACCTCGTCGGTCAGGTCCCCGGACTGAGCGGCGCGAAGGTGCTGACCGATGCGGGAATCCGCGACGGCAACGCCGACGTGCTCTTCGCCATGACCTTCGACGACCAGGACTCGTGGGCCGCGTACGGCGCCCACCCGGCCCACGTCGCGGTCGTGGAGACCCACGTCAAGCCGGTGCTGGCCGCCAAGGTGTTCATCCAGACGACCGGCCCGGACTTCCTCGCCTGAGTGACGGGTAGATTGGTCCCCGTGGCCGACACCTCTCGCACCTCCGTCCAGCTCGACACCGTGGCCGTGGCCACCCAGGACCCGGAGCGCGAGCAGCCGTGGGCCGATCTCGGCCTGAAGGCCGACGAGTACGCCCGCATCCGCGAGATCCTGGGCCGCCGCCCGACGAGCGCCGAGCTGGCGATGTACTCGGTGATGTGGAGCGAGCACTGCTCCTACAAGTCGACCAAGGTGCACCTCAAGCAGTTCGGTGAGATCCCGCAGGAGACCCCGCTCGCTTCGGGCGGAGTCGGTGAGGGCGCCAAGATGCTCGCCGGCATCGGCGAGAACGCCGGCGTCATCGACATCGGCCAGGGCTACGCGGTCACCTTCAAGGTCGAGTCGCACAACCACCCCTCCTTCGTCGAGCCCTACCAGGGCGCGGCGACCGGCATCGGCGGCATCGTCCGCGACATCCTCGCGATGGGGGCCCGCCCGGTCGCGGTGATGGACCCGCTGCGCCTCGGCCCGCTCGACGCCCCGGACACCCGCCGGGTGCTGCCCGGCATCGTGGCGGGCGTCGGCGGCTACGGCAACTGCCTCGGTCTGCCCAACATCGGCGGCGAGACTGTCTTCGACGCGACGTACGCCGGCAACCCGCTGGTCAACGCCGGCGCGATCGGCGTGCTGCGCCACGAGGACCTGCACCTGGCCAACGCCTCCGGGCTCGGCAACAAGGTGATCCTGTACGGCGCCCGCACCGGTGGCGACGGGATCGGCGGCGTCTCCGTGCTCGCCTCGGAGACCTTCGACGAGGGCGGCCCGGCCAAGCGTCCCGCCGTCCAGGTCGGCGACCCGTTCATGGAGAAGCTGCTCATCGAGTGCACGCTCGAGCTCTTCGCCGCGCGCCTCGTCGCCGGCATCCAGGACCTCGGCGGTGCCGGGCTCTCGTGTGCCACCTCCGAGCTGGCGTCGGCCGGTGACGGCGGCATGCACGTCGAGCTCGACACGGTGCCGTTGCGCGACTCGACGCTCTCGCCCGAGGAGATCCTCATGAGCGAGTCGCAGGAGCGGATGATGGCGGTCGTCGAGCCCGACAACGTCGACGCCTTCATGGCGATCTGCGCCAAGTGGGACGTCGAGGCCGTCGTGGTCGGTGAGGTCACCGACACCGGTCGCCTCGAGATCGACTGGCACGGCGAGCGCGTGGTCGACGTGCCGCCCGCCAGCGTTGCCCACGACGGCCCCGTCTACGAGCGCCCGTACGCCCGCCCGACGTGGCAGGACGCCCTGCAGGCCGACCGCGCCGAGGCCCTGGCCCGCCCGACGACCGGCGACGAGTTGAAGAAGACCCTGCTGACGCTGGTCGCCTCGCCGAACCTCTGCGACAAGTCGTGGGTCACCGACCAGTACGACCGCTACGTGCGCGGCGACACGGTGCTCTCCCAGCCCGACGACTCCGGGATGATCCGGATCGACGACGAGACCAACCTCGGCGTCTCGCTCTCCACCGACTGCAACGGCCGCTACGCCAAGCTGGACCCGTACGCCGGTGCGCAGCTGGCGCTCGCCGAGTCCTACCGCAACGTGGCCGCCGGTGGCGCGCTCCCGATGGCGATCTCCGACTGCCTCAACTTCGGATCGCCCGAGGACACCGACGTGATGTGGCAGTTCGCGGAGGCCTGCCGCGGGCTCAAGGACGGCTGCCTGGAGCTCGGCATCCCGGTCACCGGCGGCAACGTCTCCCTCTACAACCAGACCGGCGAGACCGCGATCCTGCCGACCCCGGTGGTGGCCGTGCTGGGTGTCATCCAGGACGTCACCAAGCGCACCCCCAGCCACTTCACCGGCGAGGGTGAGCAGATCTTCCTGCTGGGTGAGTCGCGCGAGGAGCTCTCCGGCTCCGAGTGGGCCCACGTCGTGCACGACCACCTCGGTGGGCTCCCGCCCCGCGTCGACCTGGCCGCCGAGAAGGCGCTCGCCCGGGTGCTCGTCGCCGCGTCGAGCCAGGGCGTCGTGACCTCCGCGCACGACCTCTCCGACGGTGGTCTGGCGATCGCTCTGGCCGAGGCAGCGTTCCGGCACGAGATCGGTGCCCGGGTCACCCTCGCGGGGGACCCCTTCGTCGCTCTGTACGCCGAGTCCGCCGCCCGTGCCCTGGTCACCGTGACCGACGACCAGGTCGAGGCGCTCACCGCGCTGGCCGCTGAGCACGGCGTACCGCTCACCCGTCTCGGCACCACCGGTGGCAGCGAACTCGTCGTCGAGGACCAGTTCAGTGTCCCCGTCGCCGAGGTCAAGTCCGCCTGGGTCGCGACACTGCCCGCCGCGATGGCCTGACGCCTGTGCAGGCCCCGGTCAAGGTCGTCGTCCCGCACGCGCTCGTCGCTGCGGTCGGGGAGATCGACGGGGCGACGGTCGAGGGCTGGGACGCCGACGGCGACGCCCCGCAGCAGGTCGACCTGTGGGTGCCGGCGTACGTGATGAAGGCCGACGTGATCGACCGGGCCCGCGAGATCGAGGGGCTGGGCGTGGTCCAGTTGCAGTCCGCCGGCTTCGAAGGCGTGCCCGACCGGCTCCCGGCCGGGGTGACCCTGTGCAACGCCAGCGGGGTGCACGACGACGCCACCGCCGAGCACGCCGTGGGTCTGATCCTGGCCTCGCTGCGCGGCCTGCCGGAAGCGGTCCGGCACCAGGACGAGGGGCGTTGGGTCCCGACTCCCGGTCGTCAGTCGTTGGCCGACTCCCGCGTCCTGATCCTGGGCTACGGCTCGATCGGTCGGGCGCTGGCCGAGCGGCTGCTCCCGATGAAGGTCCACGTCACGGGTGTGGCAAGTCGCCCCCGCGCCGACGACCTGCTCGGTGACGTGTACGGCTTCGGTGACCTTCCGGCCCTGCTGCCCTCGCAGGACGTCGTGGTGCTCCTGGTGCCGCACACCGCACGTACGGAGCAGATGATCGACGACGCCTTCCTGGCGAAGTTGGCCGACGGTGCCTTGGTGGTCAACGTCGCGCGCGGGAAGGTCGTGGACACCGACGCGGTGCTGCGCGCCGCCGGGCGACTGCGCTTCGCCCTGGACGTGACCGACCCCGAGCCGCTGCCCGGCGGGCACCCGCTCTGGTCGGCCCCTGACGTGCTCATCACCCCGCACATCGCCGGCGGCACCACCGCGATGGTGCCCCGGATCGCGTCCTTGATCCGTGAGCAGGCCGAGCGGCTCGTGCGCGGCGAGGGGCCCCTGCACGTCGTCCACCAGAGCTGAACGGTCGCCATCATGTCGGAAGCTCGGCGGATCTGAGGCGTTTCGCACGCTCACCGCGGCGAGCTTCCGACGTGGTGGTCAGGCGCCTGTTCGTCATCCGGCGGGGTCTTGAAGTCACGAGCACCGCGCCCCAATACTCAGGTGGTGGCCGGGGGACATCTGGCTGCGCTCGGGAAGAACGACCGGGCTTCGCCCACGTACGGAGGAACAATGCGTCGTGCAGTCGCACATCTGATGACAACGAGTCTGGTCGCCACCGCGCTGGTGACCGCGGCGTCCACCTCGTCGACACCCGCTGATCGCGGCGCAGGGGCGTCCGACGTGGTGACCGCCGACCTGGTGCCGGTGGCGGCCAGGAAGAAGCGCATGGTGGTCGTCCAGCAGAACACCGATGCCAAGCAGGTGACCTTCGACGCGGCCGTCGCGAAGGCGCGCTCGGCCCAGGCGATCACCCTGCAGGAGGTCTGCAAGAGCTGGGTCGACAGCGCGAAGAAGGCGAGGTGGACCGTGGCCTTCACCCCGACCACCAAGGCCCTCAAGTGCGACAACGGCACGAAGCGCAAGGGGGTGGCCGTGATCATTCCCAAGGCGGTGAAGCGCGTCTCGGTCACGAAGTTCAAGCTCAAGGCGGACATCGGACGTACGCCCAAGCTGTTGTGCGTGAACTACACCCGCAAGGGTGTCCGCACCCACGTGTGCTCCACCCACCTCGTCGCCTTCAACAAGCCCATCGAGGACGAGCCGGCGCAGAACGCCGACAAGATCCGTCGCAAGCAGGTCACCCAGATCCGCAACAAGACCAGGAAGTGGATCAAGAAGGGCGACCTGGTGGTGGTCGGTGGGGACTTCAACGCCGTACCGAAGTCGCGCGAGATGTCCGCCATGTACGGCGGCCTCTACACCGAGGTGAACCAACTCAACGGGAAGGGCGGCCGCCAGGGGGAGGAGACCACCGACCCCGGCAAGAAGGGGGACCGTCGCAAGATCGACTACGTCTTCTTTTCCCGCAACCGCGTGCCCGTCAAGAACTGGGGCAAGTTGGAGCAGATCGATCACCCGGAGGGTCACGCCGGCCACTGGATGATGATCGCCAAGGCGGCGATCGGGCGCTAGTCGCCGCGACCACGCGCCAACGTCTTCAAGCGTGGAGGGTTTCGGGCATCAGGTGCCCGAAACCCTCCACCTTGCCGGGTTTCGGGCCGCGGTCGACGTCGACGCCGAAGGTGGTCGAGGCGTCGTGTCGACTTATCCTTGTGAACATGTCCCCCCGACTTCGCCCCGCAGATCGTCTCGAGGTGGCTGCCGCCGTGGCCGCCGACCCTCGCACCCCTGAGCAGAAGAAGATGCTGACCAAGCACTTCATGGCCGTCCTCGCCGACAAGGCCCCCGGCAACTCCGTGGAGGTACGCGTGCCCGGATACGCGGCCGTCCAGGCCATCGAGGGCGTACGCCACACCCGCGGCACGCCGCCGGCGGTCGTCGAGATGGAGGTCGACACCTGGCTCGAACTGGCCACCGGGTCACTGAGCTGGGGGTACGCCTACACCTCCGGCCGGATCCGCGCGAGCGGTGAGCGAGCCGACCTGACCCCGCACCTGCCGCTGATGCAGGATTGACCCCATGGACGTCACCTCGATCGCTTGGCGCACCGACCTCGCACTGCTGACCGCTTCGGGCAGCACGGTGCAGGACCTCGGGACCCATCTCCTGGTGACGACCCCGGACAACCCCGAGTACCACTGGGGCAACTTTCTCCTCCTGCGCCGGCCGCCGCTCCCCGGTGGCGCGCGCGAGGCGATGGGGGTGTTCGACTCGTGGTTCCGCGACGCCCGTTACCGGGCGATCGCGATCGACAACCAGACCATCGACGGTGGCGTCGAGACGGCGGAGTTCGAGCAAGCCGGCATGGACCGTGACGTCTCCGAGGTGCTGGCGGCCGAGCGGCTGCTGGCCCCTTCGCGACCCAACGTCGAGGCCGGTTTCCGCCCGCTGACCTCCGACGAGTGGGACAAGTGGGTCGACCTGGACCTGGCGACGTATGCCGGTCAGGACCCCCGCTACACCCGTACGTTCGTCGAGGGACGCGCGCGGCAGGAGAAGCGCCTTGTGGAGGCGGGCCTGGGACGACGCTGGGGGGCGTTCGTCGACGGTCGCCTCGCCGCGAGTGCAGCTGCGTACGACACCGGTCGTGGGATCTTCCGCTTCCAGAGCATCGTCACGCACCCGCGCCGTCGTCGTCAGGGACTGAGTAGCACCCTGCTCCACCTGATGACCGAGCGGGCGCTGACCGAAGGGGCCAGCACGTTCGTGACCGTTGCTGACCCGGCCGGCCCGGCCATCGGCATCTATCGGGCCTTGGGGCTGCGTACGGTCGAGACCGTCACCGAGCTCAACCAGAACCTCCCCGGCGAGATCGCCTGACTGCTCGGCTCACCACCGGGACGTCATCGCCTCCGGTCGTGGGAGCGATCGCTCGTGATGACGTCCGCCGGGTGGGGCCCTGGGACGTCATCGCCTCCGGTCGTGGGAGCGATCGCTCGTGATGACGTCCGGCGGGTGGGGCCTTGGGACGTCATCACCTCCGGTTGTGGGAGCGATCGCTCGTGATGACGTCTGGCGGGTGGGGCCTTGGGGCGTCATCACCTCCGGTCGTCGGGGCGACCACCAGCCATGACGTCCTGCGAGGGCCGCGGTTAGTGTGGCGAGCATGACTGAGCAGTTGCGCGCCCGCATCACCGAACTCCTTCCCGGCCTGCGCGCCGACCTGGAGGATCTCGTACGGATCCAGTCCGTCAGCGCCGACCCGGCCCGCGCCGGCGAGGTGCAACGCAGCGCCGAGGCCGTACGCGACCTGTTCGCCGCGGAGGGCTTCACCGCCCGCATCGTCTCGGGCAACGACGACGGGTCCGCGCCCGCCGTCATCGCCCGCAAGGAGGGCCCGGCCGGCGCGCCGACCGTGCTGCTCTACGCCCACCACGACGTGCAGCCGGAGAACGACCACGCCGACTGGGACTCCGCGCCCTGGGAGCCCACCGAGCGTGGGGAGCGCCTGTACGGCCGCGGCACCGCCGACGACAAGGCCGGGATCGTCACCCACCTCGCGGCTGCGCGCGCGTACGGTGACGACCTGCCGGTCACGCTCGTCGTCTTCGTCGAGGGCGAGGAGGAGACCGGTTCGGACTCACTCCCCGCGCTGCTCCAGGCGCACCGCGACGAGCTCGCGGCCGACGTCATCGTGATCGCCGACTCCGGCAACTGGGACATCGGGGTCCCCGCCCTCACCACCAGCCTGCGCGGTCTGGTGCGTGCCGACGTCGAGGTCCGTACGTTGACCCACGCCGTCCACTCCGGCATGTGGGGAGGCCTGGCCCCCGACGCCCTGATCGCACTGTCACGGGTCATCGCCAGTTTTCACGACGACGCCGGCAACCTGGCCATCGAGGGCTTGTACGCCGGTCCCGCCGCCGACGTCGACTACCCGGAGGAGCGTCTGCGGGCCGAGTCCGGGGCCGTGCCCGGCATCGAGTGGATGGGCTCGGGCTCGGCCGTGGAGCGGCTGTGGACCAAACCTGCCCTGAGCATCACCGGTCTGGACGCTCCCCAGGTCGACGGCGCCTCGAACACCCTGGTGCCGTCGGCGCGGGCGAAGGTCAGCCTGCGGATCGCTCCCGGCGACAACGGCGCCAACGCCTTCGCCTGTCTGGAGGCCCACGTCGCGAAGCACGTGCCATGGGGTGCGGAATTCTCCGTGACGTTGGTCGACGCGGGGGAGGCCACCGCGATCGACGCCACCGGTCCTGCCTACGACGCGGCGCGCGCCGCCTTCACCGAGGCCTGGGACGGGTCGCAGCCGGTCGACATGGGCGTGGGCGGTTCGATCCCGTTCATCGCCGAGTTCCTCGAGACATTCCCCGAGGCCAGCGTCCTGGTCACCGGCGTCGAGGACCCCGACACCCGGGCGCACGGGGCGAACGAGGGGTTGCACCTGGCTGAGTGGGAGAAGGTCCTGCTCGCCGAGACGCTGTTGCTGCGCAACCTGGCGCAGGGCTGACCCCCGGAGGCCGTGCCGGCCCCCTGTCCGGAAATCGAGCGAGCCCCCGCGCTGACTGCGGGGGCTCGCTCGATTGCGGGGTGACTACACCGGGACGACGACCGTCCAGGCTCCTGGCGCACCACCGTTCTTGGCGACGGCCGAGAAGACGAGGCTCGTGGGCGCAGCCCCTTCGTAGTAGAAGAGGCTGCTGACGAACATCGTCATCTGCGTCTGGGTCGCCGGCGCCACGGGGGCCTGTAGGTCGTACGTGCCGAAGAACGGCAGGTCGAAGGAGATCTCCACCTCCGTGGTGCCGACACCTGCGACCGCGATGCCATTGCTGGCGGTGCCCTGCGGGCTGATCGGACCGAAGGGAAGAGTCAAGTCATAGCCGGTGATCGGGACGTCCGACGTCACGGTCATGATCACGCCGGTGGCGGCGGCGCCTCCGGTGTTCACGAACTGGGGCGCGGACACGACGACGACTGTGTCACCGCCGGTGGTCCCGAGCCGGACGTTTCCGGCCTGACGGTTGGACAGGCTCAGGTCCGGTGCTGGACCGGTGGGCGGAGTCGTGGCGAACGCGGGAGCCGCGGCAGCGACGGAAACGACGGGGATGGACCAGGCAGCGGTGCGTATGACCGTGCGGCGGTTCGGGGTGGGACGGGTCATGAGGTTCCTCCGGAGGATGACGGGAATCTCTCATATATTCTCTATACTACGAGCCGGGGTCAACCCTTTTCCGGGACGAACTGTCCTGGAGCCGAAGTCTTAACACTGGTGAAACGCAGGAAACCCCCGCCGTGGCGGGGGTTCAGGTGACGCCTGGGCTGCCTGGAGGCGGCGAAGCGCGTACTGAGGGGGTGCCCGTGTTGCGGATGACGACACCGCACCGGAAAGGCAGAACGCCCGACCGGGGATCCCGGTCGGGCGTTCTGTAGTGACTGTTTGCGATCAGACGATGTTGAAGGTCGCGATCGTGTAGTCCTGACCAGCCTTCGGGGCCAGCGCGGAGGCGTAGACCCCGAGAGCGGTGCCGTCCGCCGCGTAGCCCTGCAGCTCCGAAACCGGCGGCTGCAGCGTGATGGTGACGGGGCCGCTGAGACCAGCCGGGACGGGGAGCGCCTCGGCGCCGGTACCGCGAGCGATCGTGACCAGGTCGCCGCCGCCAGCGGGCCAAGGGGCCCTGTCGATGGTCAGCGGAGTGATCGAGTCGAGCGAGATGGTTCCGCTCAGGCGCGACGTGGAGGTCGACGTTCCGCCAACCTCTGCCGGCGGGCCGGACCCATCGCCCAGGGGGCCGGCAATGATGCCCACGAGCAGGGCGGGGATCGTCACGGTGGAAACCGTCTGCGCCGGGTCGGCAACCAGGCCCGCGGGAACTTCGAGCGGAACTCGCGCCTCGACATCGACCAGGATGTCGACGGTGGTCAACGGCGCGCCGCCCAGCGTCGGGTGGAAGACGAAACGCTTGTTGACCGTCTGGTACGTGACCTCGCCGGCGGGCGGGGTCGTGGCGAAGGCAGGCGACGCAGCAGCAACGGCGACGACCGGCGCTGACCAAGCAGCGGTGCGGATAACTGTGCGCCGGTTCGGCGTGAATTCAGACATGTGGGGTTCCCTCCCGATATGCGGTGCATGCGACCGGCCGCGCAACACGATGTAGCGCGCCCTCTCCGGCCTGTGACTTAAGACACTGAGAAGCACCGTAGGGGAACAGCGCAGGGTTCCACAAGAGGGGTTACTCGCCAGTTCGAATGACGAGATTTTGCCAAACGTGCCCGCATTTCTGCTTGACAGGGTAAAAGCCCGTCAGTTGCGCGGCAGGACCACGCTGAAGGTCGTGCCCTTGCCCAGCTGGGACTCGAACGTGATCCGGCCGTTGTGCCGCTCGACGATGCGCTTCACGATCGCGAGCCCCAGTCCGGTGCCGGGCAGGGCCACGGCTGCGGGGTTGGTGGAGCGGAAGAACTCGTTGAAGAGGTTCGCCTGGTCGATCTCGGAGATCCCCAGACCGGTGTCGGAGACGTCGAGACGTACGTTTCTGGGGCCCTGGCGCAGGCTCACCGTGATCTTGCCGCCCTCAGCGGTGTACTTCGCCGCGTTCGAGATCAGGTTGGCGAGGATGCGGTCGATGCCCTCGGGCTCGGCGAACACCTTGAAGGCCTCGTCGCTGGCGTCGACGTCGACCTGCAGGTTCTTGCGGTTGATCGTGACGCGGAGCATGTCGATCGTGTCGAGCACCGACGCGCGCAGGTCGACCGCGACCGGGGCGAACGGCGCGTGCGGGTCACCCGCATGGGCCAAGGTCAGCAGGTCCTCGATGATGCGTTGCATCCGCGCGGCTCCCCGCTCCACCGAGGAGACCGAGTTGCGGGCGGAGCGGCTCAGCTCGGGGGTGGCCTCGAGCATCTCGGCGTGGCCGAGGATCGAGGTCAGGGGGTTCTTCAGCTCGTGGGAGAGGGTGGCGATCAGGTTGGACTTGTAGCTGTCCAACTCGCGCAGCTCCTCGACCAGGCGACGCTCCCGCTCGAAGGAGCGAGCGTTGAGCAGGGCGCGACCGAGGTCGTGCCCGATGTCCAGCGCGACGCGCTTCTCGGTCTCGCTCCAGTTGATCCGCCCACCGCGACGGGTCAGGACGAGGTTGCCCAGGCACTCCTTGCCCGCGCCGAGCGGGATGAAGAGCATCGACGTCACGCCGATGGTGCGCATGAAGGAGAAGATCGCCTCCTCCTGCTCGGAGGTCAGCACCCCCACCGAGGGAAGCGTGTCGGCCAGCACGCCGACGTCCTGCAGATCCCACATCATCCGCGCCGCTACCCGAGCGATGCGACGCAGCTCGTCGGTCAGGCGGATGTCGGCGCCGTTGGAGGCGTGGACGATGTTCTGACCTTCACCGTCCTGGTCGAAGGCCTGGATCCACATGCCGAAGGCGTCGAAGCACCGCGTCACGGCTGTCTGCGTGACCTCGAGGATCCGCTCGATCGAGAGCTCTGAGCTGGCCTCCCGTACGACGAGACGCGCGGCGTCGGCCAGACGTACCTGCGCAGCCAGCTCGGCGCGCTCGATCACGTTGAGCACTGCCGGCCGGGTCTGGATGATGAACTTCTCGAGCTCGCTCAGTCGTGCGCCCGCCGGGCGCAGCCCGTCGACGGGGGAGTCCACCGAGATCAGCGCGCGCAACTGCTCCTCGCTGTCGTACAACGGTGCGACCAGCAGGTCGTACGGGTGCCAGCGGTTGGGGTCGTCGCTCGCCTCGAGGTTGACGGGGACCCAGGCGAGCTCCTCGGGCGGGATCTCGAGCTTGTCGTGCGAGATGAAGCGCAAGGGGCCCCAGTGCTCGGCCTTGAGGAGCTCTTCGGCGACCTGGTCGACCTCGACCAGGTGTCCCATGAGGGCGCTGCGGGCCTGCTCGTCGCCGGCGACCGCAACGGTCTCCATCATTCCTGATGCGTTCACGAGGCTGATCGAGGCAACCTCGAACCCGAGGAGGTCGGTCACGCTGGTGAGGATCGTGTCGAGAGTGTCGACGAAGATCGGATCACGGTCCGTCATTGGCATTGCGCAGCACCTCCCCCCTCGCTCCGGTGTGCTCGGGCGTGCTACCCGAACATTCCCTACCCGGTCTGTCTCAATCAGAGTAGCGGGGCTCCCCACCGCCGCGTACCCAATTTGTGTTATCCCTCTTGCAAAATCATCCAGTGGTGTTCAGCAGCAGCGTACGGCGGAAGCAGTGGTGCCCACGGCGCCGTACACTCTCCGTGTGGGCCAGGCCAGCAATGTGCGCAAGGGCGGCGACGGGAGACTGTCGGCCGCCATCGATCCTCAGGACCAAGGTCCCCAGGACGCCTGTGGCGTCTTCGGTGTCTGGGCGCCCGGTGAGGACGTCTCCAAACTCACCTACTTCGGCATTTACGCCCTGCAGCACCGCGGCCAGGAATCGGCCGGCATCGCGGTCAGCAACGGCAAGCAGATCCTCGTCTACAAGGACATGGGTCTCGTCTCCCAGGTCTTCGACGACGCGACGTTGGAGTCGCTGAAGGGTCATCTCGCCGTCGGCCACGCCCGCTACTCCACCACCGGCGCGAGCACGTGGCACAACGCCCAGCCGACCTTCCACCCGACGGCCCACGGGTCCCTCGCGCTGGCCCACAACGGCAACCTGACCAACACCGCTGACCTGGCCGAGATGCTGGCCAACACCGACGACGCAGACCCGCGCATGCCGGTCTCGACCAACGACACCAGCGTCGTTACTGCCCTGCTGGCCCACCACCCCGGCATGACCGTCGAGGAGCGCGCCCTCGAGCTGTTGCCGCAGGTGAAGGGTGCCTTCTCCTTCGTCTGGATGGACGAGCACACCCTCTACGCGGCCCGCGACCCCCAGGGCATCCGCCCACTGGTCCTGGGGCGCCTCGAGCGCGGTTGGGTCGTGGCCTCAGAGACCGCGGCCCTCGACATCGTCGGCGCCTCCTTCATCCGTGAGATCGAGCCCGGCGAGATGATCGCCGTGGACGCGGACGGCCTGCGTACGAGCCGCTTCGCCGAGGCCGCGCCCAAGCACTGCCTCTTCGAGTTCGTCTACCTTGCGCGTCCCGACACCTTGATGAACGACCAGCGGGTGCACAGCGTCCGCGTGGAGATCGGTCGCCGTCTGGCGCGTGAATTCCCAGCGGACGCCGACCTGGTCATCCCGGTGCCGGAGTCGGGGACGCCCTCCGCCATCGGTTACGCGGAGGAGTCGGGCATCCCGTACGGCGTCGGCCTGGTCAAGAACTCCTACGTCGGGCGTACGTTCATCCAGCCGTCGCAGACGATCCGCCAGCTCGGCATCCGGCTCAAGCTCAATCCGTTGCGCGACGTCATCGAGGGCAAGCGCCTGGTGGTGGTCGACGACTCCATCGTCCGCGGCAACACCCAGCGCGCCCTGATCCGGATGTTGCGCGAGGCCGGCGCTCGCGAGGTGCACGTACGCATCTCCTCACCGCCGGTGAAGTGGCCCTGCTTCTACGGCATCGACTTCGCGACCCGCGCCGAATTGATCGCCAACGGTCTGAACAACGACGAGATCATGCGGTCGATCGACGCGGACTCGCTCGCCTACATCGACCTCGAGGACCTCGTCGACGCCACCACGGTGCCGAAGCAGAACCTCTGCCGGGCCTGCTTCGACGGCGAGTACCCGATCCCGCTGCCCGACCCCGTCCTCGGCGGCAAGGGTGTGCTGGAGCAGGAGCAGTTGTCGCTGACGTTCAACGGCACCACCACCGGGGACGTGGACGGTCTGGCTGCCTCCCTGGCGGGCGCCGGCGCGAGTGACGCGCTCGAGCGACCCTGATCACCGAGCGACCCTGATCACCGAGCGACCCTGACCGTCCAGCGCAGATGACCACCCTGACCTCCCTGTTGACCCCCATGCCTTCCAGGAGCAACTCGTGAACGACGCAACCAACGCCTACGCCGCCGCCGGCGTCGACATCGAGGCGGCCGACCGCGCGATCGACCTGATGAAGGAGTGGATCGAGAAGGCGCGTCGCCCCGAGATGCTGGGCGGCCTGGGCGGCTTCGCCGGACTCTTCGACGCCTCCGCGCTCACCGCGTACAAGCGCCCCTTGCTCGCGACCTCGACCGACGGTGTCGGCACCAAGGTCGCCATCGCCCAGAAGATGGACATCCACGACACCATCGGCCACGACCTGGTCGGCATGGTCGTCGACGACCTCGTGGTCTGTGGCGCCGAGCCGCTCTTCATGACCGACTACATCGCGACCGGCAAGGTGGTGCCCGAGCGCATTGCCGCGATCGTCAAGGGCATCGCTGAGGCCTGCGTGCTGGCCGGCACCGCCCTGGTGGGCGGCGAGACCGCGGAGCACCCGGGGCTCCTTGCCGCCGACGAGTACGACGTGGCGGGCGCGGCCACCGGTGTCGTCGAGGCCGACGACCTGCTGGGGGCCGAACGGGTCCGGGTCGGCGACGTGGTGATCGCCATGGAAGCCTCCGGGTTGCACTCCAACGGCTACTCGCTGGTGCGCCACGTGCTGCTCAACTCCGCGAAGTGGGAGCTGGACAGGCACGTCGACGAGCTCGGCACGACGCTGGGCCAGGAGCTCCTGGTGCCGACGCGGATCTATGCCAAGGCCTGCCTCGACCTCGCGAAGCGCACCGAGACCCATGCCCTGTCCCACGTCACCGGCGGTGGTCTGGCGGCCAACCTGGAGCGCGTGATGCCGGCCGAGTTGACGGCCGTCGTGGACCGCACCACCTGGACTCCGCAGCCGATCTTCGACCTCGTACGCCGCGTGGGCAGCATCGCCCAGGGTGATCTCGAGGCCACACTCAACCAGGGTGTCGGCATGGTCTCGCTCACGGCCCCGGGCGACGTCGACGCCGCGATCGCCGGGCTCGAGGAGTTCGGGATCCACGCCTGGGTGGCCGGCGAGGTCCGTGCCGCCGACGGGGCCGACGCCGGCAAGGTCACGTTGACGGGTCAGCACCCCGGCTGGTGACGCCAGCCCGCGGACCGCAGGGTGACGTCGGCGTCACCTCACCAGGTGGGCAGTTCGAACCCCGAGATCCTTGACTTCATCCCGTACTGCTGGTTCGTCAGGGCCACCATCATGTCGCCGAACTGGTGGTTGAACCATGCCCCCTCGATGCGGGCGATCGGCTTGAGGTCCTTGCCGGTCTGCGGGTCCACGGCGGTCAGCACCATCGGGGTCCTGCTGCTGTCCTCGATGTCCTCGGTGTGCTCGTACGAGACTCGTACGACTCCGGACGGCGCGACGAAGTAGGTCTCGTCGCGGCCCCAGGCATCCCCGTCGTGCGGGTCCAGCGTCAGGTCGTCGTCCTTCCAGAGGGTTTCTCCGGTCTTGAGATCGTGAGCCCTGATCCCCCAACGGTTGCCCTCCATCTCTCCCTCGCGGTCGATCCGGGCCCTCGCGAGCAGCACCTCGTCGTTGCGGCCGATCTCGACGATGGCGGGCTCGTAGGCGTAGGTCCATGGCTTCGCCAGCGGGGCGGGCTCGCCGTCGGCGTCGACGAGCGGGGGGAGGTCGGCGTGGGTGAGCCGGTCGCTCAGGTCAACGCACGCCGCCTCGTCGTCGGGCTGCGGAGCCCCGGTGCGTGCTGCGAAGCATCGGCTGCGGCCGCGCGCGTCGACCACGGCAACCGTACGTTCGTCCGCCCCCACGGCGCGCTCGGGCGCGAGTCCGAACAGGTCGAGCGCGTCGTCACGCCACAGCGTCTTGCCGGTGTCGGCGTCCAGCACGGTGACGCGGTTGCAGCTCTCGGTCTGGGTCGACCCGCCGGGATCTTGGGTGTATGTGGACCAGAAGATCGGCACGATCCCGTCGTCGGAGATCTGCGAGGGGGTGAGGCAGGGGAAGCGTTCGGGCTCGACCATCGGCGCGTGGGTGCGGCCGGTCCGGGCATCGACCAGGAGAGTGGGCCCCGTGCTGGAGGACATGTTGCGCCCCATGCCGGAGGTCATCGCCTGGTAGGCCATCCAGTGGTGCGCCCCGACAGCCTCGGGGTTGGAGTTGACGCCCGCGATCGACCACTCCGCCTTGAGGGTGGGCGGCGGGGTGGCGGGCGCTGCCGAGGGCTCAGCGGGGTCGTCGCCCCCGAATCCGATGTTCGTGCAACCAGTGAGCAGGAGAGTGCCCAGCACGGCGCCGGTCAGCACAGCGTGGCGGCCCAACCCCCGAGCGACTCGGACGCCCCGGACGATTCGGACGATTCGGACGACTCGAATGCCTGCCGGGATGTGTCCCACGTCACGTGTCATGCCCGGAGTATGACAACACGCCCGCGAGTTGGCGAGAGATTCACCATGTGGGCAACTCAAAACCAGAGATCGTTGACTTGAAGAGCAGATCCTGTTCGGTCAACGCCACCGTCATGTCGCCGAACTGGTGGTTGAACCAGGCGCCCTCGACGCGGGCGATCGGTCGCAGGTCCTTGCCCGTACGGGGGTCGACCGCCGTCAGCACCATCGGGGTCAGATGAGCCGACTCCTCGTCAGCGGGGTGCTCGTAGGAGACGCGGACGATGCCGGACGGCGCCACGAAGTAGGTCTCGTCCCGGCTCCAGGCATCCCCCTCGTGACGATCGGGCGTGAGGTCGTCGTCCTGCCAGAGCGTCTCGCCGGTCTCGAGATCGTGGGCGCGTACGAACGGACCCTCGGAGCTCCGCTCGTTGAGGAGGCGCACCAACAAGACCTCGTCGGTGCGTCCGATCTCCTGGGAGTCGGCCTCGGGGTCGGAGGGCGACCTGGCGGGTTTGCCGTCGGGGTCAGTGAGCTCCGGAAGGTCAGCGCCGGTGAGCCGATCGTGCAGGGCGGTGCAGGCCGGGTCGTCCTCCGCGAGTGGCTTGCCGTCGGAGGTTGCGAAGCACACGCTCCTGCCCTGGTGACCCACCAGGACGATCGCCCGGTCGTCGGCACCGAGGGTGGGGGCGGCGCTCGTCCCGGTGACATCCTGTGGCCCGCCACCGGTACCAGGCGCAGGGTCGGGAGCAAGCCCGGTGAGATCGAGGTCGTCGTTGCTCCACATCTTCTTCCCGGAGGTGGCGTCCCACACCGTGATGACGGAGCAGCCAATCTTGCCGGTGGCGTCGGACTGGCGGGGCGTCAGGAGTACCGGGGTGGCGCCACCGTCGGAGATCAGGTTCGGCAGCTGGCAGGGCCAGCCACCGGGGACACGCTTCGGGTGGGTCCGGCCGGTGCGGGCGTCCACGAGGAGCAGAGCACCGGGGGAGGTTGTCCTGTAGCGGCTCACTCCGCTCGAGAAGACCTGGTGGGTCGCCCAGTGGTGGGTGCCGGTGCGGTCCGGGTTGGCGAGGTGGCCCTCGATCGACCACTCCGCTTCGAGCGTGGCAGGTGGCTCGTCCTCGCTCTCCAGGAGCCCGCTGAGGCCCTCGGTGCATCCCGAGAGCAACCCCGCGCAGAGCAGTGCTCCCAGGATTGCGGTCAGCGCGTCACGTCTCGTTCTCCCCCGTGTCATGGACGGAGTATGGCAATGGGCCTTCGATGGGGGAAGGCTCGGACGGCGCGCGCGTAGTGGGTCTCGCCGCGGGCGAGGCCTCCAATTGTCGACGTGGTGTGCGGGAACAACCAAGGAGCAGGTACGGTTACCCTCAGGAGTATTCAGACCAGTAGACCGGGAGCCACGGCGTACGCGCCAGGAGCCCCGGCCAAGTGTGCGAGGGGGTCGGACCCTATGGGGCGCGGCCGAGCTAAGGCTAAGCAGACGAAGGTCGCTCGCGACCTGAAGTACCGCACTCACGAGACGGACTTCGGGGCGCTGGCGAAAGAGCTGCACGGAAGTGACAGCGGCGAGCGGGAGCAGTCGGACGACACCGACGACTGGTCCGGCCATGCAGACCCGCCGCGAGATTGACTCCCGGTGACATGAGTCGTACTTCGGTCTGACCTGTCACCCAGCTGGACACCGCACCATCACCCGACGTCGTGGCACGACGGCCGGTGTCTCGAGCGATCGCCCTCAGCGGTCGTGCGAGCCTCCGCGCGCGTGACCCGCTTCGGGTGATGGTGCTGTCAGCGCTCTCGCATGATGACCACGTCGCCGTGCGTGCCGTAGCCGAGCAGGTCTCCGCCTGACTGCGTCCCGTCGAACGTGAGCAGCAACCACCCTCGGTCGGTCTCCACCAGCGTGGGCCACGGAAGGTTGCTCGGGTAGGGCGCGTCCAGCTGGCCCACCTCGTTCAGTTCGGTGTCGAAGATGGGGAAGCGTTGCCGCAGCGCCCTGGCGCTCTCCGGACCGTCGCTGGCCAGGACCCGCAGGGCGCCACCGACGCGCAGCCAAGTGGTGCCCTCCGTGGCGCGACGACCCGTTGCCGCTGCGCTGAGCGTGAGGCGGTCCAGGGTCGGTCCCTGCGCCAGCACGGGGTGGAAGACGAAGTACTTGCGCGCACTCACGTAGCCGACCCGCCACGTCTCGCCGTCACGCAGCAGGTGAGGGTCCCACACCCCGACCGAGGTGAACCCGTCCGTCGGCAGTGAGAGTTCGTGCGACGTGAGCAGGTGCTCACCGCGCAACAGGTCTGCGTCGCTCTCCGCGAGCGTGACCCGCACCGGCCGTTGGGTCGGCTCGAAGTCGCCCCAGGTGCTCGTGGCGACCAGCCACCGGTTGTCGTCACGGACCAGGTGAGTGGCGTGGTCGCCGTACGCCCCCTCCCGGTCCGGGCGCGTGAAGAAGAGGTCGCTGCGGTGCTCGAGCTCGAGGGTGTCAGGGTGCAGGCCCCAGAGGCTGGTGTGCGCGGTGTCGAAGAAGCCCGGCCCTGCCGAGGTCGCAGTCAGCAGGAGGTGGTCGCCGTCGCGCACCGGGGTGCCGTCGGCCTCGGTGACCAGCCGCAGGTCACGCAGTCCCAACTGGCCGAACCCTCCCGCCACGACGTCGCGCAGCGCGGCGCCACCTGTCTGGCCACCCGCCTGGGCACCGGCCTGGGCACCGGCCTGCAGGGCACCCAGCCACTCCGATCGGCGTACGTCGACCCGCTCACCGAGGTCGTGCCGCGCGTGCGCCTGCCACTGGGCGTCGCTGCGGCACAGGAGGGTCAGGTGGGTGCCGGTGAGGGTGAGCGCCAATCCGTCGGGGCGGTGCCTCAGGGTGCCGTGCCGGCGACTGACGTGGGAGGTCGTCCGAGGCCGACCGCCCGACTCGGTCGTGATGTCGATGCCCACCTGACCGGAGACCGAGTCCCACCAGGCGACGAAGGTGTCGGTGCCGCTGCTCAGCGTCAGCTCCACGCGGCCCTCGACCAGGGCGGTGGCCGAGACGCTCGCCTGCACGGCGGCGTACGGCGCCTTCCGCGGGCAGGGGGTCAGTGTGCCGACCGGGCACGGGCGGGCACTGTGCGGGGAGACCAGATCGACCGGCCGGAGACGGGCGACGATGTCGAACGGGGGCAGCACCTCGCCATTGTGCCGGTGGGGTGGTCGGCGTCGCGCACGGGTCGGGCGGAGGCAGGGAAAAGCAGTAGGGCCCGACTCATCAGCCGGGCCCTACTGTGCTTGTGGGCAGGGGCGGGGTCGAACCGCCGACCTTTCGAGTTTCAGTCGAACGCTCGTACCAACTGAGCTACCTGCCCAAGCGAGGGAAACCCTACATGAGCCGCGGGCCGGGGGCGAAAACCGGGTCGCTGGCGTCGAGTGAGCCGCTTTGGGGCAGGTGGGGGGTCTGTGCATATGATGTGTCCGCACCGCTGGCCCCCATCGTCTAGCGGCCTAGGACGTCGCCCTTTCACGGCGGTAGCACGGGTTCGAATCCCGTTGGGGGTACGACCCGAAAACGATGCGGACCCCGATTGGGTGCCCGCGCCGGGTGTGGGTTAGAGTTTCACTCGCTTCGCCCCCTGGGCGAGGTGTTCAAGCAAGGCCCTGTAGCGCAGTTGGTTAGCGCGCCGCCCTGTCACGGCGGAGGTCGCGAGTTCGAGTCTCGTCAGGGTCGCCAGTACGAGCCCCGCCTCTTCGGAGTGCGGGGCTCGACTCATTTGACGCCCTGATTGTCGCTGGGATCGTTTGTGCGGTGCCTGGCTGTCACCAGGTGACACCCAGGCACCGCACTGTTGCTCCATGTCGGCTTCTGACCTCCCGTCGATGTACGCAGGCGGCGCGCGCTTCGCGCCGGTGGCTACAGTCGGCGGCGTGGAGGTCAGCGAGGTCACCGGGGAAGAGTTCGACGCGTACGTCGCGGAGGCACTCGACACCGTCCCTGACGAGCTCGCGCGGCTCGTACGCAACGTGGTCGTGCTCGTCGAGGACGACGCGCCGGCCGACGACCCGGACCTGTTGGGCTACTACGACGGATTCGCGCTGACCGAGCGGCAGGCCAACCACTCAGGGGCGTTGCCCGACCGGATCCTGCTCTTCCGTCGCCCCTTGATCGAGATGTGCGAGGACCGGGACCACCTCGTCGCTGAGATCGGCATCACCGTGGTGCACGAGATCGCCCACCACTTCGGCATCGACGACGCGCGACTGCACACCCTGGGCTACGCCTGAGGCCTCGACAGGCCCCGCTGCGGCGTCAGCAGTCGTCGAGTTCAGCAACCGTTGGAATGACCGCTCCTGGTGAGGCGGGAGGACCACGGCGTCGGGTCCTTGCCGTCGGCCTGGTTGAGGAACTCGCTGAGCAGCCACTGCTGCATCTCGATGTGCTCTGGGGTACGCGCCAGGGCGAGCAGTCGCTGGCTGCGGCAGAAGGTGTCTGCCAGTTCGAACATCTCGAGGATCGTCCGGAACACCTGCGACGACCGGGGCGAAGCCCTGAAGGCGAAGTCGGAGACCGGACCGGTCTCACGCAACCCAGCCGCGAGCTTGGCGAGGGTCGCCGGCGGGAACTGGTGCTCGAAGGTGTCGAACATCTGCGAAAGGTCCCCGGCCAGGGGGTACTCGGTGTCGTGGGAGAGCGAGAGCAGTCTCAACTCGCGACGCAGGTTGGCGTACTGGGTGAGCATCGACTGGAAGACCGGGACGTCGACCTGGCACAGGGTCACGATCATCGAATCCGGGAGGGGGGTCCAGTCGGATGAGTCCGGGTTGAGGTCACCCACGATGACGCCCTCGGGGTATTCGTCGTGGTGGGCCCGTGCCGGCTCGAACCAGACGACCTTGCCGCCCCGCTCGATGGAGGCGCCCCAGGCGATCGATGACATCGCCACCATCGCCAACCCCCGTCCGCTGGTCGCCAGATCCGCTTCGTCCACCTCGTCTAGCGAGATGTAGGAGGCCGGCTCGCGGGGGAGGACGGGAGGACGGCGGGAGGCGTCGAAGATCTCGATGCGCGGGTGGTGGACGGTGCCGCGCACCCGGATCGACACGGGTGCCTCGCCGTGCAGGATCGCGTTGGTCACCAACTCGGAGACACCCAACTCAGCACACTCGATGAGATCGGTGCGCCCAAGGTCTTCACAGGCCTCAATGATCCAGCGCCTGGCTCGGGCGACCGAGCTGGGAGCGGGCTCAAGCTGAAGGGCTTCCTTGTTCAGCGGCAACAGGGGTCCTTGGGACGAGGGTGGGTGCACACAGGCCTTGGCGAGACACGAGCCAAGTACCCGTCCCGAGATGGACGCAAACATCGTGACAGTCCGTCATTCCATTGTGCCACTCGCCACTCCGTCCCATGCCCTCGCCAATCCGGTGTGATCGGAAGAACGTGCCGGTCGACTTGGGTGAGGTGCCCGTTCCGCGAGACACTGGTAAGGAGTATTTTTGCTGCACCCCCTCAAGGAAGGCTTCACCCATGGCTGGCCAGACCGAGATCCGTCCGGAACGACACCGGGTCGTAGTGATCGGTTCCGGGTTCGGAGGACTGTTCGGGGCCAAGGGCCTGGCCAGGGCCGACGTCGACGTCACCCTGATCGCGAAGACCACGCACCACCTCTTCCAGCCGCTGCTCTACCAGGTCGCGACCGGCATCCTCTCCGAGGGATCCATTGCCCCGCCGACGCGCGAGGTGCTGGCCAACCAGAAGAACGCCAAGACCCTGCTCGGCGAGGTCATCGACATCGATCTCGAGGCCAAGCAGATCACCTCCGAGGTGCTCGGGCGGCGCACCGTCACCGCGTACGACTCCCTCCTCGTCGCCGCGGGCGCGACCCAGTCGTACTTCGGCAACGACCACTTCGCCGACCACGCCCCGGGCATGAAGAGCATCGACGACGCCCTCGAGTTGCGCGGTCGCATCTTCGGCGCCTTCGAGATGGCCGAGCTCGGCGCCAGCCGGGGCGACAACGTCGACCACCTCCTGACCTTTGTGGTCGTGGGTGCCGGTCCGACCGGGGTCGAGATGGCCGGCCAGATCGCCGAGTTGGCACACCGCACGCTCAAGCACGACTTCCGCGCCATCAACAGCCGCGAGGCCCGCGTGGTGCTGGTCGACGCGGCTCCGCAGGTGCTGCCACCGTTCGGTGCCAAGCTCGGGGAGAAGACCAAGCGCGAGCTCGAGAAGCTCGGCGTCGAGGTGGTCCTCGGGGCGATGGTCACCGAGGTCGACGAGCGCGGTCTGACCATCGCGTTCAAGGACGGACGCACCGAGCGCATCAACTCGGTCGCCAAGATCTGGGCGGCCGGCGTCCAGGCCTCCTCGCTCAGCAAGACCCTCTCGGAGCAGACCGGCGCCCCGCTGGATCGCGCGGGACGTATCTCCGTCAACCCTGACCTCACGTTGCCGGGCCACCCCGAAGTCTTCGTGGTCGGTGACATGATCAACCTCGACAAGCTCCCCGGTGTCGCCCAGGTCGCGATCCAGGGCGCCAAGTACGCCGCCAAGGAGATCGACGGTCGGCTCAAGGGCAAGGCGCCGCAGCAGCCCTTCAAGTACTTCGACAAGGGCTCGATGGCGATCATCAGTCGCTTCAGTGCCGTCGCCATGGTGGGCAAGTTGCGTCTCACCGGCTTGATCGCGTGGCTGATGTGGCTCTTCGTCCACCTGATCTACATCACCGGCTTCAAGGGCCGCGTCAGCGCGCTGCTGCACTGGTCGATCTCGTTCCTGGGCCGCGGCCGTTCGGAGCGTACGACCACCGAGCAGCAGATCTTCGCGCGCGCCGCGTTGAAGCGTCTCGAGGGCGGCGCGGCCGACCTGGTCTCCGAGCCGGGGGAGTACGACCGCGAGCGCCTCGAGGCCGAGCGTCGCGCCGAGCTCGAGGCCCAGGCCGCCGAAGAGGCGCGCCTGACCGACGCGAACGAGCGCGGCACCAGCGTCCGCTGACGACGCCTGCAGGCAACACGAAGGGGCAGCCGGATCTCTCCGGCTGCCCCTTCGTCGTACGTCGGTGGTGCGGCTGCGACTCAGTCGCGCTGACGCTGCTTCTCGATCTCCTCGGGGGAGAGTCCGCGCAGCCACTTCGGCATGATGAAGAGGCCGACGGCCTCGGCACACACGCCGTGCTCGCTGACGATCTGGCCGCGGGTCCAGGTCTTGACGCCCTCGGTGCGGTCGTACCAGGCCTCGATGCGCAGGGGGGTGTTGAGCTTGGTGGGCATCTTGTAGTTGATGCTCAGGTTGGCGGTCAGTCCCGGGTGACCGCTGCTGGCCGCCAGCTCACCGGTCGCCTGGTCAAGGAGCAGCGCGATGACTCCCCCGTGGAGGTGGCCGGGCGGGCCTTCGTAGAGAGCACCGGGCGTGAAGTCGGCCGAGAGGCGGTTGCCGTCCTCGGTGAAGGTGAACTCGAGCGGCATGGCGGCCGCGTTGCGCAGGCCGACGACTGTGTTGCCCCAGCCGGCGACGCCGGTGTGGCCGCAGTGCTCGCCGTGGGTGCCGGGGATCTGGGAGGCGGCGAGGCGGGCGGTGATCGCCTCGACCTCGGCCTGGGCGCGGGCGACCTCATCGGCCTCGACGGTGGTGCGCAGCGTGGCGTCGGCGAGGTCGCGGACGCTCTGGGTGAAGGAGGCGTAGAGCTCCGCAGGGACGGTGCTCTGGGGGGTTTCAGACATGGGTCGAGTTTAGGTGCGTCCGGGCTCGTGGGTTGCCCCGACGAGAGTCATTGGGGGCCAGGTGAAAGCGAGATCACACCGCGTGGTCACTAGGCTCAGCGCCATGACCACTGAGAGCGCAACCTACTCCGGCGTGACCCTGGACCCCGTCGCCAACGTCTACTTCGACGGTGCGTGCGTGAGCCACACCTTCCACCTCGCCGACGGCACGAGGAAGTCCGCGGGCGTCATCTTCCCCGCGACGTTGGAGTTCGGCACGGAAGCGCCGGAAGTGATGGAGCTGCATGCCGGCTCCTGCCGGGTGCAGCTGGCCGGCAGTGACGAGTGGACGACGTACGGCGCGGGTGAGTCCTTCTCGGTGCCCGGCTCCTCGTCGTTCGCCATCGAGGTCACCGAGACCCTGTCGTACGTCTGCCACTACGGCTGAGTCGCGCCCAGCGGCGTCCACACGCGCGAGAGCCCGGACCTGGTGGTCCGGGCTCTCGCGTGCTTGTAGGCCCTGTCGGACTCGAACCGACAACCAACGGATTAAAAGTCCGGAGCTCTGCCAATTGAGCTAAGGGCCCCCGGGGTGTGGAAAAGATCCGAGGGACCTGGATCCGCACTCCGTGTGGCAGCGTACCGAGCGCGGCTGTGGTGGCGCTCATCTGGGCCCGGTCCCACGGGGGACAGCGCTGCGAGCGCCCGCACTGCGCCTACCAGGCTTTCGTCGATCAGCGAAGTGTGGATGTCTGTTCTCAGGTCGTGCCATGCTGCGATGCGTGACTGAACGGAACCGCAGCCCCTACTCGCCGACCGTCTCCGGCTACGCGCTGGCGATCCTGGTCGCTCTGAGCGTCTTCGCCCTCGGGCTGCTCCCGGTGGAGGCGTTGTTCAACGGCACCTGGGAGTTCCACTGGAGTGCCGTCCTCGCGATCATGGTGATCGGCGCCATTCCTGCCGCGCTGATCGGTGTGCCCGGTGCTGCCATCGTGCACTTCACGACCCGAGGCGTGGCCGCCCAGCGGTGGCACGTCCTCGCTGCGACCGTCGCTGGGGTGGTGGCCGGCGCGCTGGTTTACCAAGACCTCCCGATCGCCCTCCTGCTGGGTCTCGGCACCGGTCTGGGACGCCTTGCGGTGAGTCACGAACGTTTCCTCGGGGACGGACACCACGTCTGAGCGGGTTGACCGGCCGATAGGCTCACCGCGCGCCGGGTCGGACGCCGAGCTCCCCGGGGCGCGCGGGTGGTCGGGCGGCGCACTCACCCCTGCCGCCGTACGCGCGCGGTCACGACCCCCTCGAAAGGGAGCCTGTGTTCCTGTTCATCGTCGCTCTTGTCTTCCTGCTCATCGCGCTGGCCGTCTTCGTCGGGGGAGGCAAGGGCAAGCGGCTCGTTGCCTTCGTGCCGCTGCTGATCGGTGTCCTGCTGCTCGCGATGTCCTCCACCACGATCATCCAGGCCAAGAACGTCGGTGTGCTGACCACCTTCGGCAAGCCGACCCGGTCGCTGACCGCGGGTCTGCACGTGAAGGCGCCGTGGCAGACGGTCACCGAGCTCGACGGCACCAAGATCACCAACAAGTACGGCGACGAGCAGCGCATCGAGGTGCGCATCGGTGACGGCACGACTGCCGGGGTCGAGACCGCGATCCGTTGGTCGATCGTGGCCGAGAAGGCCGACGAGATCTACGCCGATTACCGCAGCGACGACGTCAACGAGAACGTACGCGAGGCGCTCGTCGAGACCGTCTTCAAGAACGCCGTCAACGCGGTCTTCGGTCAGTACAACCCGACCGCCGAGCTCGTCACGGTCGACCCCAACTCCGACAAGCGCCTCAACTACGTGCCCGACTACGACGGGCTGGCTGCCGAGGTCACCGAGTCGATGAAGGAGCGCGTCGCCGACTCGGGTGGCTACGTGAAGATCGAGTTCGTGACGATCTCCGGCATCAGCCTCTCCCCGGAGACGCAGAAGAAGATCAACGAGTTCCAGGCCGAGGTCGCCCGCACCCAGGTGGCGCTGCAGGCCGAGCGTACGAACCGGGCCCAGGCCGCGGCCAACAAGGCGCTGTCCAACTCGGTCACCGACAACCCCAACGTCCTGGTCTCGCGCTGCCTCGACACCCTCCAGACGATGGTCGACAAGCAGCAGCCCATCCCGGCCGGTTTCACCTGCTGGCCCGGCGGGGGCGCCAACCTGGTGCTGCCCGGCGGCAGGAACTGACCCGCACCTGCTTTGTACGCAGATGGCCCGGACCCCCGCTGATCTGCGGGTGGTCCGGGCCGTCTGTCGTCGTGGCTCTGCGGGGTCTCAGATCTTCGGACGCTTGGGCAACTTGCGTTCGGTGATCTCCTCGCGGGCCTCCGTGACTGCCGGCGCCAGGGCCGCGACCGCCGCGTCGAGCCGGGTGCCCTGACCGATCCGGGCCCGGACCATGTCGTTCCAGCCGGCGGTGTCGGTGAGCACGCAGTCATCCGCGCACCTCGAGGCGGCCCCGGCAGCCGCGCGTACGGAGTCGGTGTTGGCCCCCAGCGCGCTGGAGATGGCGTCGAGCTCGTCGCTGACCGACTCCGCAACGTCCAGCGCGGAGAGCGAGTTGCGCAGCCGGTCGCGGGCCTGGGCTGCCCCGGAGAGCCGGGCGTACGCGTCCCCCTCCGGGCCGTTGCTCTCGAGGGTGTCGCCGCGACGGATCAGGGCGCCGAGTGAGGAGTCGAGGGCGGCGTAGTCCGTGCTCACGCTTTGCACGGTGCTCTCGATCTCGCTGAGCGCCTCCAGGTCGGCCTCCTTGGCCTCCTTGGCCTCAGCCAACTCGCGCTGCCAGGTCTCCCAGGTCTTGGTCGCCTCACCGAGCATCTTGTCGGCCCGGGCGATGGACTCCTCGGCCTCGGCTCCGGAGTCCGGCAGGAAAGCGACGTCGGCGACGAGCCGGTCCCGGATGCCTGGCCAGCGAGACAGATTGTTGGGCCGCAGGTTGGCGAGCCTGCCCAGCTGGGTGTGGAGCTCGGTGTGCTGCACCAGCTCCTCGGCGTCCGTCTCGGCGCCGATACCGGCGGCGGCGGTGCGCAGGGCGTCCGCGCTCCCGGCAGCATCGGTGCCCACGGCACGTACGTCGGCGACGCGCTCGGCCGCGCGGAGGTCGGCGAGCATCATGTCGGTCTTCTCGACCGCGAGTTCGGAGGCCTGGGCGCCGATGAGGTCAGCAACCCTTTCGGCCAGGTCGGCCCCGGGAAGGTCATCGGCCTCGCCGCCCGCCTTGGCCACGTCGGCGCTCACGGAGTCAAGACCCTCGAGCGCGGACGTGAGGGAACCACGTGCTTCGAGCCACGGGGAGAAGTTGTCGGTGCTCAACTCGGACAGATAGGCGCCGGCAGTGGCGACCTCTCGCTCGGCGAGGGTGGCGCGCCGCGCGGCGACTGCCACCTCGGTGCTCGAACCATCGGCGGCGGCAGTGGTCTCCTCGAACTCGTCGGACAACTCGCCCAGGGCGGTGCCGACGGCAGCGACGTCCTCGAGGGTCGTGGCCTCGTCCAGCCCCTGTACGACCTCGATGAAGCCGCCGTGCGACGTCGCGAAGGCGTCACGCACCGGGGCGTCCTGCTGGTGCTGCCACCAGAACCATCCCCCTGTGGATGCGGCGATCAGGATGACGAGGAAACCGATCCCGATGAGGGCAGCACGCCCGCGCGGCCTCTCGTCCTCGTCCTCATCCTCGTAGTCGTCACCGTCCTGGTGCCGGAGCGACGCCAGTGACGTGCGAGGGGGGAGGGGGGAGAGTGGTGCGGGTCCAGCGGGCGCGTCGGGTGAAGCGGGCGCGTCGGGTGGAGCGACGAGCGGCATCGCCTCGACGTTCTTGGGGGACTCGCTGGACTCGGGGGACTCAGGAGCATCTGCGCTGGTGGTGCTCGACTCGGGGTAGAGGATCGCGAGGAGTGCTGCTCGGGCCGCTTCGGGGTCGCCCGGGTGATACTCGGCGGGCTCCTCGGTGTCGATCCCTCCGTCGATCTCTCCGTCGAATTCTTCGGCGGCGTCCTCGGTGACGGGTTCTTCGGCGGGCTCCTGGGCGGGCTCGTCGGCGTCGGCGCCTGACTCTTCGTCGGCGTCCTCGGCGTCCTCGGCGGTCCCCACTTCGACCGGCTCCTCGGCGGTCCCCACTTCGACCGGCTCCTCGGCGGTCCCCACTTCGTCGACGGGCTCCGCGCCGCCAGATCCTTGGGCGGCGGCGACTGCGGCGTCGTTGGCCAGGATGGCCGGGATCGCGGGCTCCTCGACGGAGATGGGCTGCTGGGCATCGGTCCCGAGCTCGTCGGCGATCTCCTCAGGTGCAGGTGCCTCGGCCGGGTCGTCCTCGTCGGCGCTCTCGTCGGGGGTGGGCTGCTCGCCAGGGTCGCCAGGGTCGCCAGGGTCGCCAGGGTCGCCAGGGTCGTCGGCGGTGTCCTCGCCGGTGTCCTCGGGGGTGGCCTCCTCCGCGGTGGCCTCCTCGGAGTCGGGCTCCGCGTCGCCGGATCCCTGGGCAGCGGCGACGGCGGCGTCGTTGGCCAGGATCGCGGGGAGGGCAGGGGCCTGCGGGGTGGCCACGTCCTCAGGCGCTGCCTCCTCTTCCGTCTGGACGGGAGAGATGGTCGTCAAGGTGTCTTCGGGTGCGGACGCGTCGTCGTCACCATCGACGCGGCCTTCAGCTGCGGCGATCAGGAAGGCCGGCACGACTAGGGAGTCGTCGATCACCGATCGGTCGCCCACATCCCTGGGCTCTTCGTCGGAATCGACCGCGTGCCCTGGTTCGACAGCCCCAGTCGGCTCAGTCGCCTCGTCCACCGCGGCTTCGTCGGCGTCATCTGTCGGCTCAGTCGCCTCGTCCACCGCGGCTTCGTCGGCGTCATCCGTCGGCTCAGTCGCCTCGTCCACCGGGGCTTCGTCGGCGTCATCCGTCGGTTCCGTTGGCTCGCCCTCGGCTGCATCGCTGGCTTCCTCCGCCGACTCCTCCGTCCCGGGCAGGTCGGAGGGACGGTGAAGGAGTGAACCGCTGACCACGGGCTCAGTGGGGCGACGTACGGGCACGGTCTTGAAGAGTCCGGTGCCCCAGAGCCCGGCAGGAATGGTGATGCGCGTCGGCGCGTCTCCCGCAGTTGCCTGGTCTCCCTCGGTGGCCCGGCCGCCACTTGTCTGGCCGCCAGTTGTCTGGCCACCCTCTGACGGCTTGCCGCCCTCCGGCTCCGCGTCGGGGGCGGGCCCTGCGCACTCATGAGTCGCGTCTCCCGCCCGGGACCCGCACTGCGGGCAGGGGTCGTCGATCTGTGGTTCGTCCATGAATGGGTCCCCCCGTGGCGATGCGTCAGACTGCGGCAGCACTCTATGCGTCTCTCACCCCCGGGAGACATGGCATGCGCAATTCGCGCATTCTCGCATTGCGCGCCGGGCCAGGCAGGGACCCGGACAACTTATTGATCGACGAGTGCTGCAACTCGACATTCACGTGTGACGGTCAGTTCACCGATCGGACCCCAAATGGTCATCGCAGGGGCTGGACCTCCGGCTGAATCTTGGTAGTGTTTGGCGCGCAACAGGTGCAAGTTCCAGCAGGTAGACGCCCGCGGAGTTTGTGATCCAACGGCGTTTCTTCAGCGGGTAGGACCCGAGGTAGGGGCGACGTGTCACCGCATCTGGTGTGTGTTCGTTGAATTGACGAACTCTCGCCTCATATCAAGGAGTACAGAGCAATGGCTCAGGGCACCGTTAAGTGGTTCAACGCAGAAAAGGGCTTCGGCTTCATCGCACAGGAGGACGGCGGCGACGACGTCTTCGTGCACTACTCGGCGATCCAGTCGCAGGGCTACAAGTCCCTCGACGAGAACCAGAAGGTCGAGTTCGACGTCACGCAGGGCCCCAAGGGTCCCCAGGCGGAGAACGTTCACGCGATCTGATCGAGTGAGCTGAAGGACAGCACCTGTCCTCAGACATTTGACCGAGGCTCCACCCGCAAGGGTGGGGCCTCGGTTGCGTTCTGCGAGACCCTGTGCGGGGGACTCCGGTGCCCCCGCCCCTGATGGATTGTCAAGAGTCACATCGGGCCATGCCGAGACCCCCTCATCTGGGGGGGTTTTTCCGGATTCCGGTTTTATTGCGCCCACGAGAGGGCACGATTGTTCTCAAGTTAGACGCGGGGCCCAGACGACCATGGGCCGTCAGCCCGCGTGCAATTGGGTCGACCAGGTCAGGAGGCCATGGGTGTCAGATCCCTTCGATGTCACGCTCGAGGACGGCGACCTGCTGGGCGAGGTCGAGATGACCACCATGCTCATCGTCGCTGCGAGTGAGTCCGACGATCGCTTGAGCCAGGACGAGATCGATCGTCTGCTCGGCGTGGTGCCGATCCCGCACCAACGCTGACCCTCACACAAAGCTTCGGTCCCACCCGCGGACCGCCCGCGAGCCCCGCCACCACCTGGTGGCGGGGCTCGCGCCATTTCCCACCGCTGCCCTTGATTTCGATACCCCCCAGGGGTATGCATGAGGTGTGGAACACCAACACGGGTACATCAGCGACAAGTCCGCCCACCTCAAGCGCCTCAAGCGCATCGAGGGGCAGGCGCGCGGCCTGCAGCGCATGGTGGAGGAGGAGAAGTACTGCATCGACATCCTCACCCAGGTCGCGGCCATGACCAAGGCTCTGGAAGCTGTCAGCCTCGCGTTGCTCAGTGAGCACATGAGTCACTGCGTGGTCTCCGCTGCCCGCGCAGGAGATGACGAGGCGGGCGAGAAGATCGACGAGGTCATGGCCGCCATCGGTCGCCTCGTGAAGTGACGCCCGCCGGTCCGGCAGTTCACCACCACCACCACCACCCCTCAACGCACACCAGGAGCAGCCATGAGCACCAGCACCAGCACCTACACCGTCACCGGCATGACCTGCGGCCACTGCGTCGCCTCGGTCACCGAGGAGATCAGTGAGATCGAGGGCGTCACCTCCGTCGACGTCATCCTCGAGACCGGTCTGGTGACCGTCACCGCCGATATCGACCTCGACCCGCTCGCCGTCCGGACCGCCATCGCCGAAGCCGGCTACGCGGTCGCTGATTCGCGCTGATCATCAGTCGGCGTTGATTCACCTTGAATCACGCCGCAACCACCCGAACGATCCAGCAGAAGAGGAACAGACATGAGTACGCCGTTACGGCTGGCAACCTTTGCGGCCGGCGTGGTCGTCGTCTTCCTGCTCGCCTTTGGCGTCGGCCAAGCCCTCGGGCCCTGGTCTTCACAGACGCCCGAGCCTGCACGGACGCCCGCCCCGACCCACGGTGAGAGCCACAGCGACAGCCAGGCACCTCACGACCAGACCCGCACGGAGGCGCCAGATGTCGATTGAGTCGCTCACGACGAAGCCCGCAGGCATACGCCAGGTCGAGCTCGACATCTCAGGCATGACCTGCGCGTCCTGCGCCAACCGGATCGAACGCAAGCTCAACAAGCTCGACGGGGTCACTGCCACCGTCAACTACGCCACCGAGACCGCTCGCGTGCACCACAGCGACGACTTGGGCCTCGACGTACTGCTGGCGGCTGTGGAGTCCGCCGGCTACTCCGCCACCGTCCCGCCTCCGCCCTCCGCCCCCGACGCTTCGCCGGCCGCGGGGGGAGTGGTTGATCGTCGCGACGCCGAGGTCGAGGCCCTGCGCCAACGCCTGGTCCTCTCCGCGCTGCTCAGCGTCCCGGTGATCGCGATGGCGATGACTCCGGCGCTCCAGTTCACCTACTGGCAGTGGGCCTCGTTGACCCTCGCTGCCCCCGTCGTCGTCTGGGGCGCCTGGCCGTTCCACCGTGCGGCCTGGGCCAACCTGCGCCACGGCTCCGCGACCATGGACACCCTCGTCTCGATGGGTGTGCTGGCGGCCTTCGGCTGGTCGCTGTACGCCCTCTTCCTCGGCACCGCCGGCGAGACCGGGATGACGCACCCGTTCGAGTTCACCATCGAACGCGGTGACGGGGCGATGAACATCTACCTCGAGGCCGCCGCCGGGGTCACCACCTTCCTGCTCGCCGGGCGCTGGTTCGAGAAGCGCGCGAAGCGGCAGAGCGGTGCGGCGCTGCGGGCGTTGCTCGACCTGGGTGCGCGCGAGGTGAGGGTCCTACGGGCAGGTCGCGAGATCCCTGTGCCGGTGGAGGAGCTGCGCGTCGGCGACGAGTTCGTCGTACGCCCCGGGGAGAAGTTCGCCGCCGACGGGGAGGTCCTCGAGGGCACGTCCGCGGTTGACACCTCGATGCTGACCGGCGAGTCCGTCCCGGTCGACGTCGGCCCGGGCGATCCCGTGGTCGGCGCCTGCGTCAACGCTCACGGCCGCCTCCTGGTGCGCGCCACGAAGGTCGGTTCGGAGACCCAACTGGCCCAGATGGCCCGTCTGGTCGAGGACGCCCAGTCGGGCAAGGCCGAGGTGCAGCGACTGGCCGACCGGATCTCCGGGGTCTTCGTGCCGATCGTGCTGCTGCTCGCCGCTGGCACCCTCGGCTTCTGGATCGGCGTCGACGCCGGCGCCAGCGCGGCCTTCACCGCCGCGGTCGCGGTCCTGATCATCGCTTGCCCTTGCGCGCTGGGCCTCGCCACGCCCACCGCGCTGCTGGTCGGTACCGGCCGCGGAGCCCAGATGGGCATCCTGATCAAGGGCCCTGAGGTGTTGGAGTCCACCCGCCGTGTCGACACGGTCGTGCTCGACAAGACCGGCACCGTCACCACCGGCGTGATGGCCTGGGTCGAGACCGTGGCCGCCGATGGCGAGGAGGTCGCGCTGGTCCAGGCGCGGGCCGCCGCGGTCGAGGCCGGCTCTGAGCACCCCATCGCCACCGCGATCACCGCCGCCACCCCGACCCGCCCCACCGCCACGGACATCACCGGACTCCCCGGGCTCGGCGCACGCGGCGAGGTCGACGGCCTCACCGTCCTGGTCGGGCGCGCCTCACTCTTCGACGAGGTCCCGCCCGAGCTGGGCGACGCGATCGCTGCGGCCGAGGCCGAGGGACGTACGCCCGTGGTCGCGGGTTGGGAGGGCCACGCGCGCGGCGTGCTGGTCGTCTCCGACACGATCAAGCCCAGCTCCGCCGAGGGCGTACGCCAGCTCAAGGCACTGGGCCTGACGCCTCTGCTGGTCACCGGCGACAACGAGGGGGCGGCCCGTGCGGTCGCCGCGGCCGTCGGCATCGACCGGGTGATCGCCGGGGTGCTGCCAGCCGACAAGGTCGACGTCGTACGCAGCCTCCAGGCCGAGGGCAAGGTCGTCGCGATGATCGGTGACGGCGTCAACGACGCGCCAGCGCTAGCCACCGCCGACCTCGGCCTCGCGATGGGGGCCGGCACCGATGTCGCCATCGAGGCCAGCGACCTGACGCTGGTCCGCAGCGACCTCACTGCCGCAGCCGACGCCGTACGACTCTCCCGGCGCACCCTGGGCACCATCAAGGGCAACCTCTTCTGGGCGTTCGCCTACAACGTCGCCGCGTTGCCGCTGGCGGCGGCCGGACTGCTCAACCCGATGCTGGCCGGGGCGGCGATGGCCTTCTCGTCGGTCTTCGTGGTGACCAATTCGCTCCGGTTGCGTCGCTTCCGCTGAGGGGGACTTGCTTCACCCCTGTTTCGTGTCGGCCGCACCTGCCACGATGGCTGCATGGCCGCCATTGAACTGCGTGACGTCGTCAAGACCTTCGGTGCCGTACGCGCCCTCGACGGGTTCGACCTGGAGGTCGAGGCGGGTGAGGTGCACGGCTTCCTGGGGCCCAACGGCTCCGGCAAGTCGACGGCGATCCGGCTCCTGCTCGGGCTGCTGCGGCCCGACTCGGGGGGTGCGACCCTGCTCGGCGGAGACCCGTGGCGCGACGCCCCGACGCTGCACCGGCGTCTGGCCTACGTGCCGGGTGAGGTCAACCTGTGGCCCAACCTGACCGGGGGTGAGGTGATCGACCTGCTCGGTCGGTTGCGCGGCGGCCTGGACCAGCGGCGGCGCGCCGACCTGGTGGAGCGGTTCGGTCTCGACCCCACCAGACGCTGCGGCACCTACTCCAAGGGCAATCGGCAGAAGGTGGCGCTGGTGGCGGCGCTGGCCTCCGACGTCGAGCTCTACCTGCTCGACGAGCCGACGTCGGGGCTCGACCCGTTGATGGAGGCGGAGTTCCAGACGTGGGTGCGGGAGTCGCGCCCCGAGGGGTCCACCGTGCTGCTCTCCAGCCACATCCTGGCCGAGGTGGAGGCGCTCTGTGATCGGGTCAGCATCATCCGGGCAGGGCGTCGCGTGCAGTCGGGCACGCTCGCCGACCTGCGCCACCACACCCGTACGACGGTGGTGGCCGACACGTCCGCCGACGACGAGACGACCGCCGCTGCCCTGCGCGGATTGGCGGGCATCCACCACCTCAGCCTCGAGCGGGGCCGGCTGGTGATGGAGGTGGAGAGCCACGATCTCGCCGGCGTGCTGCGTCACCTCGCCGACCTCGGGGTCACTTCGTTGCAGGCGCATCCGCCGACCCTCGAGGAGCTCTTCCTCCACGAGTACGGCGAGGTGCCGACGTGAACGTGGGCCACGCGCCGGACGTCCAGCGCCCCTCCGCCGCTCCTTCCAGCGACGGCTCCGCCGGACCCTTCACCGGGACGGGACAGCTCTTCCGTCTCGCGGCTCGACGTGACCGGGTGCGGCTGCCGGTCTGGCTGATCGGCCTCACCGCCGTCATCGGAGCCTCGACCAACGCGCTCGTCGGCTTCTACGACACTCCGGTCAAGCAGGCGGGTTATGCCGCGACCGTCGAGAACAGCGCAGTCTCCCGGTTGATGGGCGGCACGCCCTACGACGTCGACACCTTCGGCGGCATCCTCGCCTACGAGATCACCGCCGTGGCCGGGGTGACGGTCGCGTTGATGGTCATCTTCCTCGTCACCCGGCACATCCGCGGTGAGGAGGAGTCCGGCAACGCCGAGCTCGTGCGCAGTGCTGTCACCGGTCGCCACGCCGCGCTCGCCGCCACCCTTGCCCTTGCCTCGGTCGCTTCCGGGCTCGCCGGGCTGCTGGTCGCCGGGGTGCTGGCGCTCTCCGGCGTTGCGGTCGGTCCCTCGCTGCTCTTCGGCGCCGGTCTGGCCGCCATCGGGTTGGCCTTCACTGCGGTTGCTGCGGTGGCCGCCCAGGTCGCCTCCACGGCCCGTACGGCGCTGGGTGGCGCGATCCTGGTCATGCTGGCGCTCTTCATCGTCCGCGGGATCGGGGCGGTCGAGGACAACTGGCTCACCTGGCTCGCACCCTTCGGTTGGCAGGACGAGATCCGTCCCTTCGGCGAGCGGGCGCAGGGCTGGCCCCTGCTGGTCTCGATCGGATTCGCTGCGGTGGTGCTGGCGCTCGCGGCCTGGCTGGCGGCCCGCCGCGACTTCGGGGCTGGGTTGCTGCAGGCCCGCGCCGGGCGTCCCACCGCGGCCGGGTGGCTGCGTACGCCGATGGCCCTGGCCTTCCGGATGCAGCGGGGACTGCTGCTGGCCTGGGGGGTCGGACTCGTGGTGCTCGCCGCGGTCTTCGGAGCGGTGGGTCGCGAGGTCCGGACCATGATCGACTCCAACCCCGAGGTCGGGCAGGTGATCCTGGGGCAGATCGACGACGTGGTGCTCGGCTACCTCTCCTTCGTCACCCACTTCATGGGCGTGACCGTCGCGACGTACGCGGTGGTCTCTGCCCTGCGTCTGCGCCGCGAGGAGGAGTCCGGGCGCGCCGATGCCGTGTTGGCGGGTGGGGTCTCGCGCACCAGGTGGGCGCTGTCCGGGATCGTCGTCACGGCAGGGTGCTCGGCGCTCATGGCCGTTGCGGTCGGTCTCGGGGTGGGGCTCACCCACGGGCTGGTCTCCGACGACATGGCCCGGGTCGGCCCCCTGCTCGGGGCTGCGCTCGGGACCCTGCCCGCGGTCTGGACCCTGGCTGCGGTGGCATTCGCCCTGCACGGCTGGGTGCCGCGCTGGACGGCCCTGGTCTGGCTCCCGACGGCGTGGGCCTTCATCCAGGCCTATCTCGGGGACCTGCTCGACTTCCCCGACGGGATCTCGGGGCTCTCGCCCTTCTGGCATCTGCCCAAGGTGCCCGCCGAGTCGTTCGAGCCGGTCGCGTTCGTCGTGCTCACCGGGCTCGCGCTGGCGCTCACCGCGCTCGGTGTGGCGGGCCTGCGCCGTCGCGACCTGGCCTGACCTGAGAGGCTGACGTCATGCCGTGGACCCGTCCTGAGCCGACGCCCGACATCATCGCCGCTGGGGCCGTCGTGGTCCGCAAGCGCAACGGCGGGTACGAGGTGGTGCTGGTGCACCGTCCTCGCTACGACGACTGGTCCATGCCCAAGGGCAAACTCGACCCCGGTGAGCACGTCACCGCCTGCGCGGTGCGCGAGGTGCGTGAGGAGACTGGTCTGCGGGTTCGTCTCGGCGTGCCGTTGGCCGACCAGCGCTACCGGGTCGCCGGGCTGCGGCGAAAGACGGTGCACTACTGGATGGCCCGGGTCCGCGGCGACGACGATCTCTCGGGCTACAAGCCCAACCACGAGGTCGACGCAGTGGAGTGGGTCCCGTTCGACGACGCTCTCCACAGGCTCACCTACCGCCGGGACCGGGCCGTGCTGGCGGAGGCCCGCGCCGACCTGCGCCGCAGCCAGGTGCTGGTGGTGCTGCGGCACGCCCACGCGTACCCCCGCAAGAAGTGGGACCGCGACGACCGGCTGCGACCGCTGCTCGACGAGGGACACGCACAGGCGGCTGCGCTGGTGCCGGTGCTGCAGGCGTACGGCGTGAGCGACCTGCTGTCGTCGACGTCGACGCGCTGCCTGCAGACGCTGGAGCCGTACGCGAGCGCCGCCGGACTGGAGGTGGTGCGTGACCCGGCGCTGAGCGAGGAGGACGTCGACGCAGCACGGATCGCGGAGCTTCTGGGCGCACGGACCGCCGGAGCACGGGCGTCCGTCGTGTGCAGCCACCGCCCGGTGCTGCCGCTGCTCTTCGAGACCTTGGGCTTGGAGCCGCGTCGGCTCGAGCCGTCCGCGATGGTGGTCGTGCACCACCGGGGCGGCGAGGTGCTGGCCCGGGAGGCCTGGCCGGTCACTCCAGAGTGACCGATCGTGTTCACCCTTCGTTCACTAAGGGCGCAGGGTCTGGTCACCTGAGGCGTTCACGATCATCTGGACAACACTTTGAGAGATCCAGGAGACCTGAAGTGATTCGCACTTCTCTGCGTCGGGCAATCGTGCCCGGCATTGCTTCACTCGCACTTGTCCTTTCCGCCTGTGGTGGCGACGACGCCGAGAGCGTGGACGGAGACGTCACCGGCGAAGTGGCCGTCGATGGCTCCTCGACCGTCTACCCGATGAGCGCAACCGCCGAGGAGATGCTCGCCGAGGAGGGCTCGGCCGTCGAGGTGTCGGTCGGCTTCTCCGGGACCGGCGGCGGCTTCGAGAAGTTCTGCGCCGGCCAGACGGACGTCTCCAACGCATCGCGTCCGATCAAGGACGAAGAGGCAGCAGTCTGCGAGGAGAACGGCGTCGAGTACACCGAGCTGCTGGTCGCCACCGACGCGCTCACCGTCGTCGTCCACCCCGACCTGGCCGTGGACTGCCTGACCAGTGACCAGGTGGTCGAGCTCTTCAGCCCCGACTCCAAGGCGAAGAAGTGGTCGGACCTCGACGCGAGCTTCCCCGACACCGACATCGCCGGCTTCATCCCCGGCACCGACTCGGGCACCTATGACTACATGGCCGCCGACGTCGTCCAGCACGAGACCGAGGCACTGCGCAACGACTTCGAGGCCTCCGAGGACGACAACATCCTGGTCCAGGGTGTGTCTGGCACCGAGGGTGGTGTGGGCTTCTTCGGCTACACCTACTTCGAGGAGAACGCCGACAAGCTCAAGGCTCTCTCCATCGACGACGGCGCTGGCTGCGTCGAGCCGTCCGCGGAGACCGCCCAGGCTGGCGAGTACTCCCCGTTGGCCCGTCCGCTCTTCATCTACGTCGACAACGCGAAGTACAACGACAACGAGGCCGTCGCCGCCTACGTCGACTTCTACGTCGAGAACCTGACCACCGTTGCCGAGACCGCCCAGTACATCCCCCTGAGCGAGGAAGCACTCTCCGAGACCGAGGAGAAGCTCGCCGGCATGGCTGGCTGACGCCAGCAGGCCGAACAGCTGTACACCACATGTCAGTGAGCAGTACGACGCAGGCAGGCTCGCCCTCGGGGGCGGGCCTGTCCGCTGCGCCCCCGGACCTGAGCGCGAAGCGCCGGCCGGGCGAGATGGTCATCAAGTTGATCCTGAGGATGGCGACCCTCCTGTCGGTCGTCATCACCTTCGGGATCATCGCCGCGCTCATCGATCCGGCTCTCGCCTTCTTCCGCGAGGTGCCTCTGAGCGACTTCTTCTCCGCCACGGACGAGCCCGGAGCCGTACGCTCCGCGGTCTTCCCGCTGATGGTCGGCACCGCCCTGACCACGGTGATCGCGCTGGCGTTGGCCGTACCCATGGGGCTCGGAGCCGCGATCTACCTGGCCGAGTACGCCTCGCCGCGGTCCCGCAAGTGGCTCAAGCCGACCGTCGAGCTGCTGGCCGGTGTGCCGTCGGTGGTCTACGGCTTCTTCGCACTCTTCTTCGTCACCCCCGTGGTGCTGCAGGGCTGGCTCGGCCTCGACGTGAACTTCACGAACTCCTGGGCCGCCGGGCTGGTCCTGGGCGTGATGATCATCCCCACGGTCGCCTCGCTGTCCGAGGATGCCCTCTCAGCCGTGCCGCAGGCCCTGCGGCAGGGCTCGTTGGCGTTGGGCGCCAACCGGATGCAGACCACGCTCCGGGTCGTCCTGCCTGCCGCCCTCTCCGGGGTGGCGGCTGCCGTCGTCCTCGGCCTCTCCCGCGCCGTCGGCGAGACCATGATCGTGACCATGGCCGGTGGTGCGGTGAAGAACATGGCGCTCGACCCGGGTGAGCCCCACATGACGATGACCGCCTTCATCGCGATCACCGCCCAGGGGGAGAACCCGGTCGGTTCGACCTCCTACAACATGCTCTTCGCGGTCGGTCTGCTGCTCTTCGTGATCACCTTCGTGATCAATGCGATCAGCGTGACCGCCGTCCGACGGTTCAGGCAGGAATACTGATGAGTGTCGCCACGAGGTCAGCGCGGGAGACCGTGGAGATCAGGTTGTCGGACGGTCGCAGTCGCGAGCGGAACCCAGCGTCGATCCTCTTCCTGATCGCGTTGTGGTTCTCACTCTTCTTCGGTGTGATCGTCCTGGTCTCGCTGATCGTCGACACCGCCATCTCCGGCGCCGGTCGCTTCGACGCGAACCTGTTCACCAACTACGAGTCCAAGCTCGACAAGTCCACGACCGGTTTCCGGGCCGGCATCCTGGGCTCGATCTGGCTGATGGCCTTCACCGCACTGCTGGCGATCCCGCTGGGCATCGCGGCCGCGATCTACCTGGAGGAGTTCGCCGACCGGCGCTCCCGCTTCAACCGGCTGGTCGAGATCAACCTGCAGAACCTGGCAGCGGTCCCGTCGATCATCTACGGCATGCTCGCCGTCGCGGTGATGGGCCTACTGGGGTATCAGTTCAAGGGGATCGTGCTGGGCGGCGCGATAGCGCTGGCGCTGCTCATCCTCCCGGTCATCGTCATCACCACCCGTGAGGCGATCCGGGCCGTGCCGCAGGAGATCCGCCAGGGCTCGCTCGCGCTGGGTGCGACGGTGTGGCAGACGACGTGGCGCAACACGCTCCCGTCGGCGGTGCCGGGCATCGCGACCGGCACCATCCTGGGCCTGTCCCGGGCGATCGGTGAGGCCGCCCCGCTGCTGATGCTCGGCATGGCCATGGTCCGGTGGGACCCGTCCAGCATCGAGTCGAAGGTGACCGCTCTGCCGATGCAGATCTACCACCTCTCCTCCATGCCCCAGGAGGAGTACCAGGTGGCCGCGTCCGCCGCCATCATCGTCCTGCTCGTGATGATTCTGGGCATGAACGCCTTGGCCATCTTCATCCGCAACAAGTTCCAGAAATCTTGGTGATTCTCATGAACAAGACTCCCAGTACCATCACGATCACGCCCGACCACGACCCGTACACGCCCCATGGGACGGAGAACTCCGTGAGCCAACTCGCCACGCCAGTCCGCGACCAGCCCGGTGAGCTCCCGCTCGTCCCGCCGGACCCGGTGATGGACGCTCGCGACCTGAACGTCTTCTACGGCGACTTCCACGCTGTGCACGACGTCAACCTGAAGTTCGGGCGCAACGACATCACCGCTCTGATCGGTCCCTCGGGATGCGGCAAGTCGACGGTGCTGCGCTGCCTGAACCGGATGAACGACCTGGTCACCGGCGCGCGAGTCGAGGGGGCGGTCAACTACCACGGCCAGAACATCTACGCCAAGGGCGTCGACCCGATCGCGGTGCGCACCCACATCGGCATGGTCTTCCAGAAGCCCAACCCGTTCCCCAAGTCGATCTACGAGAACATCGCCTACGGCCCCAAGGTCACCGGCATGAAGGTCGACAACATGGACGACCTGGTCGAGGAGGCGCTGCGCGGCGCGGCGCTGTGGGACGAGGTCAAGGACAAGCTGAAGCAGTCGGCGTACGGGCTCTCGGGGGGCCAGCAGCAGCGGCTCTGCATCGCCCGCACCATTGCCACGCGACCCGACGTGATCCTGATGGACGAGCCCTGCTCGGCGCTGGACCCGATCGCGACCTCGCGGATCGAGGACCTGATGCTCGACCTGAAGCAGGACTACACGATCATCATCGTCACCCACAACATGCAGCAGGCCGCCCGGGTCTCCGACCGCACCGCCTTCTTCACCGCGCGGCCCGACGAGACCACCGGCAACCGGACCGGTCTGCTCGTCGAGTTCGGGCTGACCAGCACGATCTTCTCCAACCCGCGCGACAAGCGCACCGAGGACTACATCTCGGGTCGCTTTGGCTGAGCGGCAGCTCGGCTCGGCTCGAAAACTGGCGGGTTGATGGTGCTGGGAGTTCCCGGCTCGACATCAACCCGCCAGTTGCGTCAGCGGCGGACGATCCTGACGGTCTTCTTCTTCGACTTCGAGGCCTTGACCTTCCTCGAGCCGACGTACTTGACCGTGAGCTTGTGCTTGCCGACACGCAGGCTCTTCAGGCGCAGGGTCCGCTTGCCCTTCTTGAGCTTGACCTTGCCGACCAGCTTCTTGCCGGCGTAGACCTTGACGGTCCCGGTGGCGGTGGTGCCCTTGGCGCTGACCTTCACCGTCACCTTGATCCGGGCCTTGGCCTTGCCCTTCGCGCTGACGCGCTCGGCGACCTTGAGGGTCGCCTGCGAGGCGACCTTCCCGGCCGTGGGCGGTGTCGCGATCGCGGCCACCTTCACCGTCGGCGAGGCCACTGCACCGGGGGCGTGCCCGGGGAGGTTGCCGGTGGTCACCACAGCGAGGGAGCGGCCGGCGTCGGCGGTGACAACGACGTACGTCTCGCCCTTGGCGCCGCTGATCGGCTGACCGTCGCGCAACCACTGCCGCGACTGCGTGACACCCGGGAGGCTCCAGGTGACCTGGGGCGCCCGCAGCGTGGCGCCGACCTTGCCGGTGCCGGTGGGCGCCTCCACTCCGGTCGCTCCGGGCGCGTCGCCGCGCCCGACGGTCAGGCTCTGGCTGGAGGCCTCCGCGTCCTCGTGGCCCGGGACCGCGCCGACGTAGCGCACGCTGATCCGGGTGCCGAGGTCTCCGGCGGCCAGACGGTAGGTGGGGCGGGTCGCGCCGGCGATCGGGCGACCGTCACGCAACCACTGGCTGCTGGACTGGACTCCCGTCGCGGCCCAGGTGGGCGGCGTGGCCGTCAACGTGGATCCCACCTTCGCGGCGCCGTGCACCGTCGCAGGGCTCTGCCACCACGTCGCGTCCCCGAGGGCCACGGTGACCGGCTCGGAGTCGACCGTCCCCGGCGCGTACCCGGGGCGGACGGCGGTGAAGCGTACCGAGATCGCCCGACCGAAGTCGGCGGCGACCGGCTCGTACGTCGGGCCCTTCGCTCCGGAGATCGGCTCGCCGTTGCGCAACCACTGTGAGGAGGTGGTGACGCCCGGCAGGGACCACCACGGCGTCGCGGCGCTGAGGGTGCCTCCGACCTTGGGCGCTCCCGAGAGGGTCGGGCGCACCTCTGCCTTGGCTGCCTCGCCGACTCCCACCTTCACCGAGGCGGAAGTGGTGCTGCCGGGCGCGTACCCGGCCTTCTCGGCGGTGACCCGCACGGAGATCAGGCGGTCGAGGTCATCGTCGGCGATGGCGTACGTCGCCTGGGTGGCGTTCGGGATCTCCCGCCCGTCAGCCAGCCACTGGTAGGAGGGGTGGGCGTCCGACTCGTCCCACCGCGGGGGGACGACGCTCAGCGTGTTGCCGACCTTGGCCGCGCCCTCGATGACCGGGGTCGTGGTGGCGCGTGGTGCTGCGCCGAGCACGCCGCGGACGGCGTTGCTGGTCACCAGGGTGGGCAGACGTCCGGGCCTGGTGCCGGTGACCCGCAACGTGACGGGCTTGCCCACGTCAGCTGCGGTGACGGCGTACGTCCCAGCGGTGGCACCGGGGATCTCGCTGCCGTCGCGCAGCCACTGGTGGACCACGCGCACGTCGTCGTCACGCCAAGTGGCGGGTGTGGAGGTCAGGGTTGTCCCGACGGCTCCGGTCCCGCTGATGCGCGGGGTGGCCGTGGCCTCCGGTCCGGCTCCGGGCTGGCCCTCGACGGTGTTGCTGATGGAGGTGCCCACGCCGAACTCGGAGGAGACGCCGGTGGCCCGGACACGGATCTTCCGGCCGACGTCGTCGACGGTGACTCGGTACCGCTCACCGGTGGCGTCCTCGATCGCTTCGCCGTCGCGCAACCACTCGTAGGTGTTGACGACGCCTGCGCGGTTCCAGGTCGGGCCGGTGACGACCAGGTCCGTGCCCAGGGTCCCCGAGCCTGCGAGGTCGGTTTCGACGACAGGGCTGGGCGGTCCGCCGATGGTGAACTTCCGCCAGCTGCTCTGCCCGAGCACCCGCTTGTCGGTGTCGAGGGACTCGACCTGCCACTCGTAGTCGGTGTCGACCACGAGCCCGCTCGGCGCGAAGGACGTGGCGGCCGTGACAGCCGCCGTGGTCGTCGAGGCGCCCACCTTGCGGTACTGCACACGGTGGCGCGTGGATCCGACGACCGGTTCCCACGTCAGGGTCAACGCCCGCGGACCGACAGTCGATCCGTCGAGCGGTGTGAGGGGAGTCGGGTCCGCGGAGACGACCTTGAAGCGCTCGGGCTCGGTCCACCTGCCGCGGTTGCCGCCAGCGTCGACGCGGCGCACCCGCCACACGTACGGGGTCGCTGAGGGCAGGAGCGGGGAGGACCCGATGCCGGTGGTCCAGGAGGCCCGCTTGGTGCTCTTCGTGGTGGTCACGAGGTTGGCCGTGGAGAAACTGGTGTCCTCGTTGGCCGCGATCTGGATCTCGTACGCACTGGCGAAGGGCTGCGGCTTCCAGGAGAAGGCGACGTGAAGGCTCACCGATTCGCCCGCCGAGGGAGCGAGCAGCTCCGGCGCGGGACTCGACTTGGTGAAGGTCCGGGTCTCGGACCACCCCAGTTTGTTGCCATGACCGTCAATGGCACGGACCCGCCAGTGGAGGGGACCTTCGGGATACATCTTGCCGGCCGAGGTGTAGGTCGTCTGGTCGACGGTCGCAGTCTCGAGCACCGTGCTGAAGGTCGAGTCAGTGGCCACCTGGAGCTCGTAGGACATCGCCGACTGCGTGCTGGTCTCGCGGGTCTCGTGGTACGTGGTGGCGCGGTTGGTCGCCAGGTAGTCCTTCCAGTCGAACCTCACCGCGGTGCTGTCGACGTCTGCCTGGACGGCAGGGGTGATCAGTTCCACCCGCGGGGAGGTCTTCCGGAAGGCGTGCTGGGCGGGCTTGACCATGGAACGCGGGTCAGGTCCGCACTGGGTGGTGGTCTTGCAGGGCTGGATGACCCAGTGGTAGGCCGTGTTGGCCTGGCTGTCGGGCAAGGCAGCCGCGGCGTGACCGGCCCGGGGAGTCCATCGAGTGTTGACCGTGCTCGCCGGGCCGTCGAGGACACCGCTGGTGAAATCGTTGTCCCGCGAGACGTGCACGCGGTAGAACGAGGCGTACGGGACCCCTGTCCAGTCCAGGACGGGGGTGGTGGGGACGCTGTCGCACCAGTTCGTGGGGCCGGTGACGAGCGACTTCGTGCAGGCGTCGTCGGCGTCGAGCCCGGCGCCCGACAGGGCGAGGCGGTGACCGCTGACGGCCGGGAGCGCGAGCACCTTGGCGGTGGCGGTCGGTCCGGTGTGCAACGTCGCGCCCGACTTGTCGTGGGCGGTGACGTACCACTCGTAGGTCCCGTCGCTCAGGAGAGCGGCGGAGACGTCCGTGGCGGCGGGGAACTCCCACTTGGTGGAGAGAAGGGGCGCGTGGTCCTCGTGGAACCAGACGGGCGTCGCGGTGTCGCGGAGGTGCACCCGGTAGTGGTCGGTGCCGATCCTCTTGTCGCCGGGATTCTCGTCAGCCAGGGGGGACCAGGAGAACGACGGAGCGTCGTAGGTCGGCGCCTTCTTCACCGGCATCAGCGCGTCGGCTGACTCGTCGACATCAGGGCGCGTGACCCCGAAGCTCCGGGAGGCGATGGCCGTGGTGTTGCCCGAGATGTCGACGGCGTTGATCCGCACCCGGTAGGCGCTGCTCTTGTCCAGGTCGAACGCGGAAGGGGTGTACGACGTGGAGAGGGTGGTGGCACTGAGCACCATCTTGTTGGTCGCGTCGAAGAATTCGAGGACGTACTTCTCGGTGCTGTCGACCGGCTCCCAGGAGACGGTGGGGACATCCACGGTTGCGCCCGCGGCGGGCGTGAGGAGGGTGAACGCGCTCTTGTCGTTGTAGATGAAGGCCTGCGGCTCGGAGAAGATCCCCTCCACGCCTGTACGCCCGTACGGCTTGTCGAACGCTCGGACCTTCCAGTAGTGGACGGTGCCCTCGGTCGAGGGCATGCACGGATCCTTGAGCTCACCGGGCGTGTAGGTGGTCCCCATGACCAGGCACTGTCTGGTGTTGGCGGAGGGGGTGGTGAAGTGGGGGTCGGTGCTGACCCACACCTCGTAGTGCGACGCGTTCCGCACCGGTGTCCACTCGTAGTGGAGGTCGTCGCCGACCGTCTGCACGGCCCGTTCGGTCCCGGGGTTCTCTGCGACTGCCGGGTCGGAGGGGTGGACCAGGGTGGGGGTATCGCGCCAGACCCGCTCGAACTCGTGGTGGTCTCCGTCGGCCAACTTCACCCAGGGGGACTCGTTGCCGTCGGCGTCGACGGCGCGCACGCGCCAGTAGTACTGGCCGTTGCCGAATGTCGTCGTAGGTGAGTATCGGATGCCGAGGATCTTGTCGGGCACCCCGGTGACGGGACTGGAGAACGCATGGTCGTCGTCGACCTCGAGGTTGTAGTGCTTCGCGCCGGGCACCGGCTTCCACTCGAGCACCACGTCGGTGATGTCGTCGCCATTGCGGGGAGCGACGACCTCAGGGGCCGGCAGGGCGAAGACCTGATAGGTCCGGGTGTCGGAGAAGGCGGTGAAGACGCCGCTCGCCAGCGTCGCCCGGACCCGCCAGTGGTACTCCTCGCCGGGGCTCTGGTTGGCCGGGACAGCCAAGGAGGCGGACTTCGTCGTGTACGAGGTCGGGTCGATGAAGTCCGGCTCGGTGTCGAGCTCAACGACGTAGCTCTGCGCGCCCGTCGTGGGCTTCCAGACGAGCAGGGGCGTGTCATTCGGCTGGGCGAGCTCGGCTCGGTGGTCGGGTGAGACGAGTTCCGGTCCGTCCGTCTCGTCCATGGTGAAGGAGCTCTCGCTCCAGTCGCTCCAGGCCGCGCGGGAGTCCCGGGCGCGCACTCGCACCGTGTAGGTGCCCCGAGCCAACGGTTCCAACGGCACGGAGACGGTGTTCGTCGTCACCGCAGGCTTCCACTCGGGTGAGGTGAAGTTGGAGTTGTCGTCGACCTGGACCTCGTAACCGGTCGCACCGATTGAGGCCTCCCAGGCCAAGAGCGGCTGTCCGGTCACGGTGCCTGACGGCCCGATGATCACTGGCGGGGCGGGGGCTGCGACGGCCGGCAGCGCCTGGAAGGCAGCCGAAGTCACCGCGACGGCCAGGGCTCCGCGAGCCCAGGTCCGGGCCGACGGGAACGCCGCCGCACGTGAGCGTGCAGCGCGTGGCGCGGTGCTGGACGTGGACATGGACAGGGCCCCCTGAAAGTGAAATGCAGACAGGGCCAGACGCTAGTCATCCCCCGCCCGGAGTGACCCGGAAACGGGGGATGAGTGGCCCGAACGGGCCATGCTGCTCAACCGATCAGGGCAGGAACGGCGCCAAGGTCCAGTAGGACAGTGCCGCGACCAGGGCGGCCATCGGGAAGGTGAGCACCCAGGCCCAGAGGATCGACTTGGCGACACCCCACCGCACCGCGGAGAGGCGCTTGGTCGCACCCACACCCATGACGGCGGAGGTGATGGTGTGCGTCGTGGAGATCGGCGCCTGCCAGACGTACGCGGTGGTGTAGAGCACCGACGCGGCGACGGCCTCGGCGGCGAAGCCACGCGGGGGGTCGAGGTGGATGATGCGGCGACCGAGCGTCCGCATGATCCGCCATCCGCCCGACCAGGTGCCGAGCGAGATCGCGGCGGCGGCCGAGAAGATGACCCACAGCGGCAGGTCGTCGGCGGGGGTGACGAACTCGCCGGCGAGCAGCGCCAGGAAGATGACACCCATCGTCTTCTGCGCGTCCTGGAGACCGTGACCGAGCGCCATGGCGGCGGCCGAGACGGTCTGGGCGATCTTGAAGCCGCGGTTCGCCTTCGACGGGTTGGCCCGGCGGAAGGCCCACATGATGGCGAGCATCAGGAGGAAACCGAGCGAGAACGCCACCAGCGGCGAGATCAGCATCGGCAGGACGACCTTGTTGCGGACCGTGTCCCAGCTGACATAGACGCTGGCTGCCAGCGCCGCTCCGACCAGGCCGCCGATGAGGGCGTGCGAGGACGACGACGGGAGGCCGTAGTACCAGGTGATCATGTTCCAGGCGATCGCTCCCAGCAGGCCCGCCATCACGATGGTGAGGGCGTGGGCGCCGGTGCCCGGATCGATCGTGTCGGAGACGGTCTGGGCGACCTTCTGGCCCAGGAACGCTCCGACGAAGTTCATGACTGCGGCCATACCGAGCGCGACCCGAGGGGTCAGAGCTCGCGTCGACACCGAGGTGGCGATGGCGTTGGCGGCGTCGTGGAAGCCGTTGGTGTAGTCGAAGATCAGGGCGACTACGACGACCGCGATGATGATCGCGAGTACCATCAGGTCAGGACTCCTTGACCGCGATCTGCTCCACGGTGTTCGCGATCTTCTCGAAGGCGTCGATGGCACCCTCGAGCGAGCTCACGATGTCCTTGAGCTTCAGGACGTCCATCGGCTCGTACTTGCCGGAGAAGAGGCTCGCCAGGATGCGGCGGTAGCTCTTGTCGCCGGTGTTCTCGAGGCGGTTGATCTCGATCCAGTACTCCTCGAGGTCACGCATCGACTTCAGCCGCGGCATCGCCTCGTGGGTCAGCTCGGCACAACGCTGGATGACCTCGACCTGGTTGGAGAGCTCGCTCGGCAGCACCGAGGGCTCGTACAGCAGGATCATGTCGACCGCTTCGTCCATCATGTCCATGATGTCGTCGAGGCCCGACGCGAGGTCGTAGATGTCCTCGCGGTCGAAGGGGGTCACGAAGGTCGAGTTGACCTGCTTGATGATGCGGTGCGTGGTGTCGTCGCAGTCGTGCTCGGCCTCACGCATCAGCTTGGCCACCGCTTCACGGTCGGCGCCGTCAGCGAGCATCTGGGCCAGCAGGCCCGCCCCCCTGACGATGTGACCGGCTGACTCATGGAAGAGGTCGAAGAATGACGCGTCGACAGGACGGAATTTCAAACCCACAGGAAACTCCTGGTGAGGAGGACGAGAACGCCAGCCATGCTAAGGGCATCTGTCGCGCTCGGCGCAACTCAGGGCACCCGTGGGCGTTTCAGCGGCGGCGTCGCTGACGCTCGATGAGCGCGTCGTGGAGATGCACCTCACCCTGGTGCAGGGTCCAGGTGCCGTCGGGGCCGAGGTCCCACGCGGTCGTGCCGGGGTCGAAGGCCAGGTCCAGCATCGACTCGACCCGCTCGCGGATCGACTCCTGCGGCAGCCGTACGAGCACCTCGACGCGGCGGTCCAGGTTGCGGTGCATCACGTCGGCTGATCCGATCCAGACGGTCGGCTCCCCGCCGCCGGCGAAGGAGTAGATCCGACTGTGTTCGAGGAAGCGCCCCAGCACCGAGCGCACCTCGATGGTCTCCGAGAGCCCCGGGATCCCGGGACGCAGGCCGCAGATGCCGCGTACGAGAAGCTGCACCGGCACCCCCGCCTGCGAGGCGAGGTAGAGCGCGTCGATGACGCCCTCGTCGACCACGGAGTTGGCCTTGAGACGGATCCGCGCGGGGCGTCCCGCGACGTGGTGCGCGATCTCCTCGTGGATGGCCGAGACGATCCCGGAACGCACGGTCTCGGGCGCGACGAGCAGGTGGTCGTAGTGGGCGTTGCGGGAGATGCCGGAGAGATTGTTGAAGAGGTGGGCGACGTCCTCACCGATCGCCTCGTCGGCGGTCAGCAGGCCGAGGTCCTCGTAGAGTCGCGCGGTCTTCGGGTTGTAGTTGCCCGTGCCGATGTGGGTGTAGCGGCGGATGCCCTCCGGCTCCTCGCGCACCACCATCGACAGCTTGCAGTGGGTCTTGAGCCCGACGACGCCGTAGACCACGTGGCACCCGGCCTGCTCGAGCTTGCGGGCCCAACGGATGTTGGCCTGCTCGTCGAAGCGGGCCTTGATCTCCACGATGACCAGCACCTGCTTGCCGGACTCTGCGGCGTCGATCAGGGCGTCGATCACCGGAGAGTCGCCGGAGGTCCGGTAGAGGGTCTGCTTGATCGCGAGCACGTGCGGGTCGGCCGCCGCCTGCTCGATGAAGCGCTGCACCGACGTGGCGAACGAGTCGTACGGATGGTGCAGGAGGACGTTGCCGTGACGGCGCAGCGCCTCGAAGACGTCGACCGGGGAGGACGACTCCACCTCGGCGAGCAGGGGATGGGTCGACGGCACGAACGTCGGGTAACTGAGGTCGTCGCGGGGCAGGTCGGCGATCCCGTGCAGACCGCGCAGGTCCAGCGGCCCGGCCAGGTGGAAGACCTCCGCGGGGGAGACGTCGATCTCGGAGACCAGGAGCTCGAGCATGCGTTCGTCCATGGTGGCCTCGACCTCGAGGCGTACCGGCGGCCCGAAGCGGCGCCGCAACAGCTCCTTCTCCAGTGCCATGAGGAGGTTCTCGGCGTCGTCCTCCTCGACCTCGAGGTCCTCGTTGCGGGTGACCCGGAAGGTGTGGGTGGAGACGATCTCCATGCCGGGGAAGAGTCGCTTGAGGTGCTCGGCGATGACGTCCTCGAGCGGCACGAAGCGCTGGTTGCCGACCGGCACGAACCGGTTGAAGGTCTGCGGCACCTTGACCCGGGCGAAGTGCTCCTTGCCGGTCTTGGGGTGGCGCACGATCACGGCGAGGTTGAGCGAGAGCCCGGAGATGTAGGGGAAGGGGTGGGCCGGGTCGACGGCCAGGGGCGTCAGGACCGGGAAGATCCGCTCCTTGAAGAACTTCTTGCAGTACTTCTGCTCCTCGCGGTCGAGCTCCTCCCACCGGCACAGCTCGATGCCCTCGGCTCGCAGCGCCGGGATCAGGTCGTCGGCGAAGACCCGCACCTGACGGCGCATCAACTCCCCGGCCTCGGTGTGGATGGCTGCGAGTACCTCACGCGGCAGCATCCCGGAGGCGGCTCGCACGGCCACCCCGGCAGCGATGCGTCGCTTGAGACCGGCGACCCGGACCATGAAGAACTCGTCGAGGTTGCTGGTGAAGATCGCCAGGAAGCGGGCCCGCTCCAGCAGCGGGAGGCTCGTGTCCTCGGCCAGCTCCAGGACGCGTTGGTTGAAGCGGAGCCAGCTGAGCTCGCGGTCCCCGAAACGGTCGGTGAAGGCCGCCACGGCCGCGAGTGCCTCGGCATCGGGCACGTACGGAGGGTCGACGTCGAAGGTGTCGTGGGGGTGCTCGCGCGAGGTGCTGTCAGCGGGGCCTTCGTCGGGGGCGACACCGTCACGCGGCGAAGTGAGCGTCATGCCTGTCAGTCTGGCACCGCAGGGTGAACAGCAGAAGGCGCTCCGGCGAACGGGTGTGGAGAAGGCGCTCCGGCGCACCGGTGTGGAGAAGCCGCGGCGGGTGGCGGGGGAGGGCGCACGGTTCAGCGTTCGAGGATGAGCGTGACCGGCCCGTCGTTCGTGCTGCTCACCGCCATGTCGGCGCCGAAGACCCCGCTCTCGACGTGGGCGCCGAGCCTGCGCAGCTCGTCGCAGAACCCCTCGTACGTCGGCTCGCTCACCGGCCCCGGCGCGGCGGCGCTCCACGAGGGTCGCCGCCCCTTGATCGCGTCACCGTAGAGAGTGAACTGGCTGACCACGAGGATCGGTGCAGCCAGCTCGGAGGCGGAGCGTTCGTCGCGCATGATCCGCAGGTCCCAGATCTTGCGCGCCATCCACGCGACCTGCTCGGGCCCGTCGTCGTGGGTGACGCCGAGGTAGACCAGCAACCCCGGGCCGGCGTCGGGGGTGATCTCACCGACGACGTCACCGGCGACGACCACGCAGGCGGAGGTGACGCGTTGGACGACGGCCCGCATCAGGCTGCCCGCATCAGTAGACGATCGCCTGGACGCCTTCGCCCAGGATCTCCTCGGCGAAGGAGGCGGCGCCCGCTATCCGTACGCCGGCCAACAGGTCGTCCTCGCCGATCTCGCGCCGCGCTGCGCACTGCGAGCAGACGGTCAGGGTGCCGCCGGCGATGACGGAGTCGCGCAGGGCTGCCAGTGGCGTGGCCAGGGGCAGTTCGAACTCCTCGGCCGGGCCCGGGAGCCCCAACCACGCGGCTTCTCCGGTCAGCCACAGCGAGACCTGGGCCCCGGAGGCGACGGCTGCGGCGGCGACGGTGAAGGCCTGGTTGAGGCGTTCGGGGTCTTCGGTGCCGCAGGTGACCTTGACGACGAGTTGGCGTGCCATGGGTCAACACTAGAGTGGAGCCCATGGCGTTCGAACTCCCCGACAATCTTCACCCCAATGCCGGCCCCCTGGCCTGGCTCCTCGGCACGTGGCGCGGCAACGGTCACGGTGACTACCCGACGATCGAGAAGTTCGAGTACGGCCAGGAGTTGATCTTCACCCACGACGGCCGGCCGTTCTTCCACTACATGGCGCGCTCGTGGATCACCGACGAGGAGGGCAACCGGGTGCGCGACGCCGCGATCGAGACCGGCTTCCTGCGCTTCCCCGAGGCCGGTACGGTCGAGATGCTGCTCACCCACGCCAACGGCATCAGCGAGCTCTGGCACGGCACCGCCGCCGACGGCAAGATGGAGCTGACCACCGACGCCGTGATGCGCACGGAGACGGCCAAGGAAGTCACTGCCGGCAGGCGCCTCTACGGCAACGTCAACGGCGAGTTGATGTACGCCTACGACATGGCCGCCATGGGCCAGGCCCTGCAGCCGCACCTCTGGGCCCGGCTCAAGCGGGTCTGACCGCCGCCACACCCGCGCGCCCGCAGTGCGAACCAGTAGCCCAGCGACCAGGAGACGTACGTGCCCGATGAGCTCGCCTCACGCCTGCGCGGCAGCGGCTACCGCCTGACCCCGCAGCGCCAGCTGGTGCTGGCGGCGGTGGAGGCGCTCGGGCACGCGACCCCCGACGAGGTGCGCGACCACCTCGAGGGGGCGGTCAACACCTCGACGGTCTACCGCAATCTCGAGGTCCTCGAAGAGCTCGGTCTGGTCCGCCACACGCACCTGAGCGACCGGGCGCCGACCTACCACTCGGCCCGCGAGGCGGAGCACTTCCACCTGGTCTGCCGTCAGTGCCAGCGGGTCACCTCCGTCGAGCCGGCGCAGGCGGGGCCCTTCCTGGAACAGATGCGGGCCGCTCACGGTTTCGTCACTGACGTGGGTCACCTGGCGATCTTCGGCCGGTGCGTCGACTGCTCGGCTGCGGTCGAGGCAGCGCCGCACGAGCACGGCCACCCCCACACCCACCCGACCCGTCCAGACCCAACCCCGGAGCCCTAGATGACCAGCCCCTTCCTCGACCTGACCGGTGCGGTCGCTGCTGACGGCGTCGACGCGCGCGTGGCCGCCCACTACGGTTCGTTCAACGTCGAGCAGCGCACGCTGGTGGCCGGGGACGGCTTCGTCGACCTGTCGCACCGCGACGTCTTCCGGGTCACCGGTCCCGAACGCCTCAGCTGGCTGCACGCGTTGACCACGCAGCACCTCGCCTCGTTGGCCCCGAAGGTCTGGACCGAGGCACTGATCCTCAGCCCGCAGGGCCACGTGGAGCACCACTTCGTCGGCGTCGACGACGGCGAGACCTTCACCGCGCACACCGAGCCCGGCATGGGTGAGGCGTTGGTCGGGTGGCTCGACCGGATGCGGTTCATGACCCGCGTCGAGGTCTCCTCGGTCGACGATCTGGCGGTCTGCTGGCGCCCGGTGCCCGACGTGGAGTCCGGCGGCACCTTCGACCTGGTCCCGCGCGACGCGCTGCTCGCCTACGCCGAGGCGGCAGGCCCCGCTGCCGGGCTGATGGCGTACGAGGCCCTGCGCATCGCCCGCGGCGCACCCCGCCTGGGGATCGACACCGACCACCGGACGATCCCCAACGAGGCCGGCTGGATCGGCCCCGCGGTGCACCTGGACAAGGGGTGCTACCGGGGTCAGGAGACCGTCGCGCGCGTGCACACGTTGGGTCGTCCGCCGCGTCGTCTGACGATGCTGCACCTCGACGGCACCGAGAACCGTCTCCCGGTCGTCGGCTCCGACGTGCTGCTCGGTGAGAAGGTCATCGGTACGGTCGGCTCTTCGGCCCGCCACCACGAGCTGGGCCCGATCGCGCTGGCGCTCCTCAAGCGCAACGTCGCTGTCGACGCGCAGGTGAGCGTGGACGGCATCGCCGCGATGCAGGAGGTCGTGGTCGATCCCGAGGTCGGTCTGCACGTGCGCCCCAAGTTGCGCTGACGCGTACGCCCGCCTGGTGCCGGTGTTGTGTGGCGAGAGCTGCGAGCCAGCCTCAGTCGGGCTGGCGGGCGTACATCACGTGCGTGTCGGCGTCGGCGTGGGTGAAGCCGAGGCCTTCGTACGTCCTCACGGCCGCCTTGTTGGTCGCCTCGACGTAGAGCAGCACCTCGGTGATGCCTTCGTCGGCGAGGTGGTGCAGGCCGGCCAGCGTGACGAGCCGGCCGATCCCGCGGCCCTGTGAGCGTGGGTCGACGCCCACGACATAGACCTCTCCCAGGGTTTCGGAGTGCCGCTTGGTCCAGTGGAAGCCGAGGGTGCCGAGACCGTTGTCGGGCGCGGCGAGGATCAGGCCGGCGGGGTCGAACCACGGCTCAGCCATCCGCTGCGCCATGTTGACCAGGTCCATCGAACCCTGCTCGGGGTGGTCGGCGAAGGCTTCGCGGTTGACCCGGAGCACCTCGTACGAGTCGCCCGTACGTTCGCCGAAACGGTGCAGCTTCACCCCGGCGGGCACCTCGAGCTCGGGGAGCGGTTCGGCGTCGGGACCGAGGGGCCGACGCATGACCCACAGGTCCCGTACGCGGTCCCAGCCGGCGGAGGCTGCGAGCGCGGCGGCGCCGGGGTGGTTGCCGTGGCTCCACGCGCTGCTGAGTTGGGGGTACTGGGCGAGTGCCTCCCCGAGGAGAGCGGTGCCCAGGCCATGGCGTCGCGCCGGCGGGTCGACGACCAGGGTCAGCTCGGTGCCGCGCACGAGGTAGAAGGCGCCGTCGTGCTGGGTCGACTTCACCTGTCCGGAGCGCAACGCCATCAGGGTGGCCTCGTCGAGCGGTGCGGCGCCGTCGGCGGCGGCGGCGCGCTGGGCGATGGCCTCGATGCTGGGCATGGCAGGAGCCTATTGCCCTCGCAGGTGAGACGGCTGTTGCCCTGCCCGAGTCGGACGGCTGCGCCTTGCGGACGCCATCGTGTGCGTACGTCGGGGCGACCGTTCCTGATGACGTCCCGGGTTGGGGGCCTGCGGGCCTTCAGCGGCTGGTGGACTCTGCGGCGGCTGCTGCAGCGGCGTCAGCGCTCGCCTCGGCGGCGTCCGCAGCGGCCTCGTTGGCGGCAGCGGCCTCGCTGCGGTCCTTCTGCAGCACGAATCGGTAGCCGACGTTGCGAACGGTGCCGATCAGGGTCTCGTGTTCGGGGCCGAGCTTGGCGCGCAGACGACGTACGTGCACGTCGACGGTGCGGGTGCCGCCGAAGTAGTCGTAGCCCCAGACCTCCTGCAGCAACTGCTGCCGGCTGAAGACCCGACCCGGGTGCTGGGCCAGAAACTTCAAGAGCTCGAACTCCTTGAACGTGAGGTCAAGGGTTCGAGCTCCGAGGCGCGCTGTGTACGTGGCATCGTCGACCACCACTTCGCCGCTGCGGATGACGTGCGCGTTGGGGTCCGCAGCCTCGCGTTGGGCAGTGAGGCGCCCGATCGCGAGGCGCACCCGGGCCTCGATCTCGGCCGGCCCGCAGGTGTGCAGGATGACGTCGTCCATGCCCCAGTCGTGGGCCACCACGGCGATCCCGCCCTCGGTGACGATCAGCAGGACGGGGATCTCTGCCCCCGTGGTCCGGATCAGCCGGCACAGGTCTCGGGCATGCGCCAGGTCCTGACGGCCGTCGACCAGGAGGAGGTCGGCATCGGGTGCCTCGAGCAGCGCGCTGCCCTCGGCGGGAAGGATCTTCACCTGGTGGCCGAGCAGCGCCAGACCGGGGAGGACCTCCGCGGACGCCTGCAGGGTGCTGGTGAGTAGCAGCAGAGTGCTCATGCGTGCCGCCTCCTCACTTCTTTGGGGTGGGGGTGAGAATATCTTCTATGTCGACCTCAGGTGTGCAGAAGCGTCCATCCGCTGGTCGTGGCGTCGCGCACATCACACTCCGCTACTGGGCCGGGGCGCGCGCGGCGGCCGGCGCCGAGTCCGATGTGATCGACGTCGACGGGCCGGTCTCGGTGGCTGAGCTGCGGGAGCGGGCGCTCGCCCTGCACCCCGACGCGGAGACGCTGCCGCGGGTCCTGGCGACCTGCTCGGTGCTGGTCGACGACCGCCCGCTCGGACTGGCTGATGCCGCATCAGTCCTGGTGCCGGTCGGCAGCACGCTCGAGTTTCTGCCGCCCTTCGCCGGCGGCTGATCCCACTCCCGCGGGACGTCATCGTGCGGGGTCGTCCGGGCGACCGGACGTGATGACGTACGGGGGTGCGACGCGGGACGTCATCGTGCGGGGTCGTCCGGGCGACCGGACGTGATGACGTACGGGGGTGCGACGCGGGACGTCATGGTGCGGGGTCGTCCGGGCGACCGGACGTGATGACGTACGGGGAAGGGCGGGTGGCGGGCTGAGCCGCCACCCGCACGCTTCACTCGTTGGTGCGCATCTCCCACTGGAGGCCGACGCCGACCTTGGCGCCCTGCAGGCCGTCGATCTGCTGCTGGGTCATGCCGGCCGTGTCGAACGAGTACGTGATCTGGTAGGTCCGCTTCTCCGCGCCAGCACCGCCGGCGACAGCCCACTCGCCTGCGGCGGTGTCCCAGTTGTTGACGTTTGCCATGAGGTAGCTCAGCGGAGCGGCGGTGACCGTGGGTGCACCCACGGCGGTGAAGCCGGTGCAGGTGCTGAAGGAGCCGCCGTTGCCGGCCTGGATGGTGATCTTGATCCGGTCCTGGAGGCCCTTGGCGTTGGTGATGTCGGGGGAGACCGTGTAGCCCAGCACGGTCGAGGGCACGCTGGCGTTGGCGGTGACCTCGATGCAGCGGGTGGCGGTGTCGTTGGGGAGCAGGTTGGAGACGCGGAACATGGCGACGCCGTTGTCGTCGTCGGTCAGGTTGATCGAGCCGGTCGACCACTCGTTGCCGGTGTTGTTCGTGGTGCCGGTGAAGGCGGCGTACGAGGCCTGGTAGACGAGCGCGCCGGCGGCAAGGACAGCAACCGGCGTGGCGAGGGCGGCGAGAACTTTGCGGGACTTCTGCATGGGGGGTCCTAGGGGTGGTGTGGTGCGCATTGCCTGGCGCGAGTTCACGCTCAGGTTGTCGTGCGGCCCTCCGAGTTGGGCGCTGGCCGCCACTCCCATCGCTGAGCGATCCAGGAGCTTCTTCACTCCAGACGGTAGGTGTGAATCGACCTCGGCGGGACGGTTATCGGAGAACTTCATACTCAATAATGGGTATGACTTGGATCACATGGGAAAGAGGTGGTTGTCGTGTGCGGAGAGGGCGGTCTGGTGACCCCCCGAAGTGGTCTCGTCGGGTCGGAGTGCCGCCTGTCTGGGCGTCAGCGAGCGTCGTAGTGCGCCTTGACCCGGGCAGCGCTCAGGGCCGAGTGATAGACCGCGACGGCGTCGATGTCGCCGCTGAAGGTCCGCTCGACCGGGAACGGCGTGATGAAGCTGGCGCCGGCGCGGCGCCCCTCACCGATCTGCCACTGGCCGTTGAACGCCGACAGGGAGGAGGTCTCACCCTGGGCGACCTGGACGCCGTTGAGGTAGATGGTCGCGGTGGGACCGCGAGAGCCCGAGCCGGGCACGGAGGTCACGACCAGGTGGTGCCAGGCGCCGTTGTTGTAGCGGGCGGGGGTGGTCACGAGGCTGCGGCCGGTGGTTGTCCAGTGACCGACGACGATCCTGCCGTCGTCCATGTGGACGGTGCGGTTGAAGTTTCCGAGGGCGAAGATGCTGGTGCTCTGGTCCTCGAAGCCGATCAGGTAGCCCTCCTGGGTCGAGGTGGTCTTGAACCAGAGCTCGACGGTGTGGCTGCTCGGAGGGGTGATCTCGGAGGGGTGGAGCAGTGCGCCGCCGCCGGCGAACCGGAAGCTGGTGCCCGGGTTGCGAGCCGTGTGTGCCCCGGGGAGACCACGGGTCACGGTGCCGTCGCGAGTGGTCCCGTCGAGGTAGGTCTGCGATCGGTCACGCACCGCCGTGCCGCTGGTCTCGTCGAGCAGCCAGAATCCACGCGGATTGTCGGTCGTCACGGCTGCGACGTAGGGGAGTTGCCAGCTGCCTGCGGTGAAGGTGTTGGCGACGTTGTTGGTGCTGGAGGTGTAAGTCGCGTTGGCGCTGCCGAAAGCCGTGGTGCCGGCAATGCAGAGGACCAGGGTGGTGAGCACGGCGCGTACGCCGAGCACCCCCAGCGTGCCGCGGGCCAGGACGCGTTCCTCGGTGTCGCTCTCGACGGGAGGCCGCGGCGTGCGCCGGAACTTCTCCCGCAGCAGTCGGCGCATCGTCCACTTGGGCGGCTCGCCCTCGATGTTGCGGGCGGCGAGGAAGAAGGCGGCGACGGTGAGGCTGAGCCAGATGCCGAGCAGGACCCACTGGCCGCTCTGCATCCAGACGATGGGGAGCCCGATGTAGGGCACCAGCAGGATCCCGCGGCCGGTGATGTCCTCGGCGACGATGGGCGTGGTGTCGGGCGTGGTGTTGGCGTCGCCCTGGGTGAGGTAGTCGCCCTCGTTGCGCAGCTCGACGACGCGGTGGACGAGGATGCGCTCGGTGTCGGCCGAGGGGTCCCGGAACATGTAGACGTGCCCGACGTCGACCTTCTCGTCGGCCGCGAACGGGCGGGCCAGGGCGACGGAGCCCACGTCGATGGAGGGCTCCATGGAGGCGGTCTTGATGACGTACGCCTGCCAGCTCAGCAGCAGGGGGGCGAAGGCAATGGCGACGAGGGTCAGCAGCATCGCGCGGTAGATGCGGGCGCCGATGACAGCGGTGAATTCGGCCCATTCGAGCGTCGTCTGGGAGGAGGGCCGAGCCATCTCACTCACCTTCCGGCGCGATCGGGTTGGACGTACGTCTGTGCTCGCGGTGGACGAGCAGGTGGGTGGCGGCCCCGGAGGGCCGCCACCCGACGAGGATCAGGGAGCCTCGTTGGTGCGCATCTCCCACTGGAGGCCGACGCCGACCTTGGCGCCCTGGAGGCCGTCGATCTGCTGCTGGGTCATGCCGGCAGTGTCGAATGAGTAGGTGATCTGGTAGGTCCGCTTGGCTGCGGTGGGTCCGCCGGGGATCGCCCACTCGCCCGCGGCGGTGTCCCAGCTGTTGACGTTTGCCATGAGGTAGCTCAGCGGTGCAGCGGTGACCGTGGGTGCACCCACGGCGGTGAAGCCGGTGCAGGTGCTGAAGGAGCCGCCGTTGCCCGCCTGGATGGTGATCTTGATCCGGTCCTGGAGGCCCTTGGCGTTGGTGATGTCCGGCGAGACCGTGTAACCCTGCACGGTCGAGGGCACGCTGGCGTTGGCGGTGACCTCGATGCAGCGGGTGGCGGTGTCGTTGGGGAGCAGGTTGGAGACGCGGAACATGGCGACGCCGTTGTCGTCGTCGGTCAGGTTGATCGAGCCGGTCGACCACTCGTTGCCGGTGTTGTTCGTGGTGCCGGTGAAGGCGGCGTACGAGGCCTGGTAGACCATGGCGCCGGCGGCGACAACGGCGACCGGTGTGGCCAGGGCCGCGAGAACTTTGCGGGACTTCTGCATGATGCGTCCTAAAGTGGTGAGGGTATGCCTGCAAGACCTGGACGCGGGTGCGTCAGGTGGTGGAGCGCGACCCCCCGGTCACGGGCACTTCCGGCCACTCCGATCGCGAGCGATCAGGGGAGTCCTTCTCTTTGAAGGTAGAGGTGGCATCGTGTTTTTGGGTCAGAATCACCAAATTAGTACACCCAAAATGAGGTATGGCTGCTCACTTGGAGTGCAACGTCGCCGTTTGCGAGAGGAACCGTCGGTTTGTCAACAGGACAATGGGTCTTGCTAGTCGCGGTGGTTCTCGCCGTCTCCTTCGGACTGTGGCGTGCAGCCACGGACGGTCGCTTCCGCGGCACCCACCGGGTGCGCGGCGGGGAGCAACCCGTCCTTCAGGAGTCCAACGACCAGGCCAGCAGTGAGGAGCGGGGTGTGAAGTCGACCGAGTCGGCGGTCGCCGGCACCGCGTACGCCGACCAGCTCGGCGAGCGGGCCACCTTCCTGCAGTTCTCCAGTGCGTTCTGCGCTCCCTGCCGCGCGACCCGGCGCGTCCTCGAGGAGGTCACCGCGGTCGTTCCCGGCGTGGCGCACGTCGAGGTCGACGCCGAGTCGCAGCTGGAGCTCGTACGTCGGGTCAACGTGATGCGCACCCCGACCACGCTCGTGCTCGACGCGTCCGGGCGCGAGGTCACCCGGGCGACCGGGGCGCCCACCAAGCAACAGGTGTTGGCGGCGCTCGCGCTCATCGAATGAGTAGCCACCACGTCGGAGACTCGGGAGTGGAAGCGTGACGTTGAGCGGCACTGAGGCGCTTGATGTGTCGAGTCTCCGACGTGGTGGTCGTCGGCGGCGCGCGGCCTGGTCGACCTGCGGTGCCATCTCACTGATTGGAACGCCTGACCACATCGTGAGACGCCGATTGGCCGAGGTCGCGGACCGCCCCTAATCTCGACTCCATGAGTTCGACTTGGTTGACGAAGCGACGCGCAGTGGATCACTGCCGCGTGCGCTCCTCCCTCTGTCGAATGTCCTGAGGCTGACGCCACCCATTTGTGCCCCGGCTCGCCGGGCCCGATGGCTGGACCGGCCCTCCGCCGCGCTGCGACCCGACGTCGCCCGCGGGCAGCGAGCAGCGATCACGAAGCGCTGATCCCTCCGACTCAGGACGCAGGACGCAGAACATGAGTTCCACCCAGACCCAGACCGGCCACCAGGCAAAGCCCGGCGTCGAGACCCAGCCGCAGCCCGGCCTGCAGATCGACCCCCGCGGCCCGCAGTTCGGCGCGGCCATCACCACGCTCGTGCTGGCGGCAGTGCTCGCCACCGCACCGAGCACCTTCGCGGTGGTCCTGCTCGCCGTGCAGACGGTGCTCTTCGCGGCCGGCGCAGCGTTCGGCGTCGCCCGCACCCCGTACGCCTGGCTCTTCCGCACGGTCGTACGCCCCCGCCTCGCCGCCCCCGCGCATCTCGAGGACCCGGCGCCGCCGCGGTTCGCCCAGGCGGTCGGCCTGACCTTCGCGGTCGTCGGCCTGGTCGCCTTCCTTGCCGGCGCCGAGTTGGTCGCCCTGGTCGCGGTCGGCTTCGCCCTGGCGGCGGCCCTGCTCAACGCGGTCTTCGCCTTCTGCCTGGGCTGCGAGATGTACCTCCTGCTGCGCCGGGCCACCGGGCACTGAGACGCCCCACCTGCCTCACCCACCCACCTCCAGACTGCAAGCACCACCACACCACCGAAAGAGAGACACACCAGCCATGAGCCGCGAAGACTCCCTCGTCAGCGTCCAGTGGGTCGAGGACAACCTCGGCGCCGACGGCATCGTCCTGATCGAGGTCGACGAAGACACCGCCGCCTACGACAAGGGCCACATCCCGACCGCGATCAAGCTCGACTGGACCCAGGACCTCCAGGACCAGGTCCGTCGCGACTTCGTCAACAAGGAGCAGTTCGAGAAGCTCCTCTCCTCGCGTGGCGTCTCCAACGATGACCTGGTTGTCCTCTACGGCGGCAACAACAACTGGTTCGCGGCCTACGCCTACTGGTACTTCACGCTCTACGGCCACAAGAACGTCAAGCTCATGGACGGTGGCCGCAAGAAGTGGGAGCTCGACGCCCGCGAGCTGACCAAGGAGCTCCCGACCCGCGTGGAGACGTCCTACACCGCCACCGAGCAGGACCACTCGATCCGCGCCTTCCGCGACGAGGTCGTCGAGGCGATCGGCGTCCAGAACCTGATCGACGTACGCAGCCCCGACGAGTTCGCCGGCCGTCTGCTGGCCCCGGCCCACCTGCCGCAGGAGCAGTCGCAGCGCGCCGGTCACATCCCCACGTCGCTGAACGTGCCGTGGAGCAAGAACGCCAACGACGACGGCACCTTCAAGTCCGACGAGGACCTGCGCAAGCTCTACGACGAGGTCGGCATCGACGACTCCAAGGACACCATCGCGCTGTGCCGCATCGGTGAGCGTTCGTCGCTGACCTGGTTCGTGCTGCAGGAGCTGCTGGGCTTCGAGAACGTCAAGAACTACGACGGTTCGTGGACCGAGTACGGCTCTCTCGTCGGCGTTCCGGTTGCCCTCGGCGACGAGCCCGGCCAGGCAGACGGGCAGGGCGCCTGATGTGCGGCGCAGTTGAAGGCGGCCTGTCGCTCGACGGCGTCAACGTCGCCAAGGAGGCCGTGATCCAGGGCCAGGTGACCCGCGACGGCGAGCCGATCTCGACCGGCTTCGTGCGTCTGCTCGACAAGTCCGGCGAGTTCACCGCCGAGGTGCCTGTCTCCGCGACCGGCCACTTCCGCTTCTTCGCCGGTGAGGGTGTCTGGACGCTGCGCGCCCTGGCTCCCAAGGCCGAGCCGGTCGACCGCAAGGTCCACGCCGCCATCGGTTCGGTGGCCGAGGTCCAGATCGCGGTCTGAGAACCCCAGCACCACCCAGCACCACACTCTCGGGGAGTGGGTCCGCGTCAGCGCGGGCTCACTCCCCGTCAGCATCTCCTCAGTACAGTCGCCCCACACCACGACCCAGGAGCCCCGCATGACCTACCGCCCCGAGACCCTTGCCGTCCACGCCGGTCAGGAGGAGGCCGACCCGACCACGAACAGCCGGGCCGTGCCGATCTACCAGACCACCTCGTACGTCTTCAACGACACCGAGCACGCCGCCAACCTCTTCGCGCTGGCTGAGCCGGGCAACATCTACACGCGTATCATGAACCCGACCCAGAACGTCTTCGAGGAGCGCATGACGCAGCTCGAGGGCGGCGTCGGCGCCCTGGCGACGGCGTCGGGTTCGGCCGCGATCACGTACGCGGTGCTCAACCTGACCTACGCCGGCGACAACATCGTGGCGCTCTCCACCTTGTACGGCGGCACGTACGCGCTCTTCGCGCACACGCTGCCGCAGTTCGGCATCGAGGTCCGCTTCGTCGACCCCGAGAAGCCCGAGGAGCTGGCCAAGTACGTCGACGAGAAGACCAAGCTGGTCTTCGGCGAGACTGTCGGCAACCCGAAGATCAACGTCATCGACCTGGACGCCTGGTCGGAGGCCGCGCACGCGCAGGGTCTGCCCTTCATCGTCGACAACACCGCTCCGACGCCCTACCTGGTGCGTCCCTTCGACCACGGCGTCGACGTCGTCGTGCACGCGGCGACCAAGTTCATCGGTGGCCACGGCACCTCCATCGGCGGCGTGATCGTCGACTCCGGCAACTTCGACTGGGCAGCCCACTCGGAGCGCTTCCCCGGCCTGACCGGCCCTGACGGCGCCTACCACGGTGTCGTGTGGACCGAGGCCGTCGGCAACCTCGCCTACATCATCCGGGCGCGTACGGTGCTGCTGCGCAACACGGGCGCTGCCTCGACCCCGCTCAACAACTGGCTCTTCCTCCAGGGCCTGGAGACGCTGCACCTGCGCATGGAGCGTCACAGCGAGAACGCGCTCAAGGTGGCGCAGTTCCTGCAGGGTCACGACGCGGTCACCTGGGTCTCCTACCCGGGTCTCGCCGACAGCCCCTACAAGGCGGTCCACGACCGGATCGGCACGGGCAAGGGTTACGGCGGCATCCTGAGCTTCGGCCTGAAGTCGGGTCGTGCGGGCGGCAAGACGTTCATCGAGGCGCTCAACCTCTTCAGCCACCTCGCCAACATCGGTGACGCGAAGTCGCTGGCGATCCACAACGCCACGACCACGCACAGCCAGTTGACGCCCGAGGAGCTGGAGTCGGCCGGTGTGCCGGAGGAGCTGGTGCGTCTCTCGGTGGGCATCGAGAACGTCGACGACCTGATCGACGACCTCACCCAGGCCCTGGCGGCCACCACCAGCTGATCGCTGGAGTGAACTGATTCAACGGGGCACCCAGCCTCACGCAAGCCCGGTCGTCCCCACGGACGGCCGGGCTTCGTCGTACGTCTTCAGTCGGCGGCGGCGTCGAGCGTCCGCGCGTCCTCGTCGGGGATGGTGACGGTGAAGGTGGTGCCGAAGCCCGGGTTGCTGGTGACCGTGACCTCGCCGTCGTGGGCCTCCACGATCGACTTCACGACCGAGAGGCCGACCCCGAGCCCCTGGATGGCCTGGGCGTTGGCGTTGGCAGTGCGGTAGAAGCGGTCGAAGGCGTGGCGCTGCTCGGCGGGTGTCAGCCCGGAGCCGGTGTCGGCGACGCGGAGTCGCAGCGCGTCGTCCTTCCGGTCCAGGCAGACGCTCACCGAGCCGCCCGGCGGGGTGTGCTTGAGGGCGTTGGAGACCAGGTTGTCGACGACCTGTTCGAAGGCGTCGGGGTCGACGCTGCCCTTCAGGTCGTGCTCGACCTGGTGCTGCAGTTGCACCGTCAGGGTCTCGGCGCCGGGGTGGTGCTTGGTGAGTGCGGTCTCCACGAGGGCGGGGAGGTCGACCCGGCGGCGTTCGATCGCGCGGGTCTCGCCGTCGCCGGAGGCCTGCAGCAGTTGGCCGACGCGGTTGAGCAGGATCTGGGCGTTGCGCTGCGCGACCGCGAGCATCTTGAGCACCGGGGCGTCGGCCGGGTCGATCGCGTCCTCGAGCAGCTCGTGGTAGCCCATGATCGAGGTGAGTGGCGTGCGCAGCTCGTGGGAGACCGTGGTCAGGAACTCCTCCCTCACCCGGATCGCCTGGAGCAGGTCGGTGACCTCGAGGCCGACGATCACGTAGCCGTGGCGCACGTCGTCGCCGGCCCGCCGGATCTGTCGCGCGGAGAGCAGGTGGGCCTGCTGGTCGCCCGGCTCGCCGAACCACGTCAACTGGGCGTCGAACTCCTCGCCGCGGTGGGCGCGGGCGAGCGGGATCTCGTCGCGGCGCAGCGCGGTGACCTGGTCCTCGGCGTAGATGCGGAGCTGACCGGCGGGGTGTCCTGCAGTGGTGATCCCGGCGCGCTCGGCGACCGCCACAGCCGCCGGGTTGTCCCAGATCAGCTCGCCGTCGGCGTCGTAGGCGACGATCACGGCGTCGATGGTCTCGAGCACTCCGCGCAGCATCAGCAACTGGTCCTCGGAGCTGTCGAGGGTGGAACGCAGCTCGCGGGCCTGGGCGACGAGTTGGTGCTCGCGGCGCGCGAGCGTGGCGGCGATCTGGTGGGCGCCGAAGAGCAGGCCGATGCCGCTCAGGGGGATGGGGAGGAACTGCAGCCACCCCGGTCCGCTGCCCGAGGGGATGACGTCCACGAGGTAGACCATGGTCAGGATCCCGGCGAGCGCGACGACCGCGACGACGAGACCGCGTCGGCCGAATTCGAAGACCAGCCACAGCAGGGGGATGGTCATCACCATCGTGGCCATCGGCATCACGGGCAGGATGTCGGCGCCCATCACGGTCAGCGCGCACAGCGACATCACGGGCACGACGATGCGCCAACGTGGGGTCAGCAGCCGGGAGTAGGTCAGGGACGCAACGGCGCTGAGGAGTGCCAGGAAGCCGAGACCGGCGTAGGTCGGCCAGCCGACGGTGCCCGGCTCTGCGAAGGTCAGGACGCCGGCGGCGACGAGAGCGGTGAGCGCGAAGGTGGAGACCTGCCAGACCACGTACGTGTGCCGGTGGAGCGCGTAGCTCTTCGACGACTCGGACATGCGCGCGACGATCCCTCTCCGTGAGTTCGACACTCGGTGACTCGGCCGAGCCTAGTGTGTCGCTCGTCACGAAGAGGCGAAACCCCCGGATGGGGGGGCGTGGTCACACGATGGCGATGACTCCGTTGCCGGGCGGGGAGAAGCCGGGCGCGGTGTAGGTGAAGGCGAGGCCGTCGACCGCGTAGTACGTGATGTGCTGGGCAGCGGTGTCGCGTCGCGCGTCGAAGCGCAGGGGCAGGGTGCCGCCGGAGAAGAGGCCGCCGCCGGGCTGCAGGGCCTCGGTGTAGGTGAAGGTCACGATGGCGTAGCGGTTGTCGGTGCCGTTGAGGAAGTAGCGAGGAGGGCCGGCGACCCAGCCGTTGGAGACGTCCTTGACGACCAGGTCACGGTCGGTCGTGCCGAGGTCGCTGCGCACGAAGCGGTGGGGGAAGGCGACGTTGACCTTGAGTGTGTTCGGCGCGATCACGCGTGAGTCGCGGGTGGTGACGATGCGGATGCCGCTCAGGGAGGTCGAGGTCTGGCGACCGACCTCGAGCCAGCGCTTCCCGCTGGTGATGTTCCACGTGGCGGTGGCCCCGGTCAGCGGGTACCAGGTGTCGCGGGCGCCCGAGGCCGCGAAGGCGGGAGCGGCCGCGGCCACGGTGACGGCCGGGACCGACCAGGCGGCGGTGCGGACGACCGTACGGCGGCTGAAGCCGCGACGCGCGGGTGACTCGTGGAGGTCGAAGGGGCGGTGGGTGCTCACAGGGGTTTCCTTGGGGGAGGCGATTGGAACACAATCAAATTACCACTCAGTAACATACTTTCGGTATTCGAACGGGTGACTCCTCCGTCACACCCGGGAGAGCGCCGGTGGGCCGCGTGACGCACCCGTGTCCACCCCGGCACCCTGACGGCGCGTCGCACCGGGCGCGCATGGGATCATGCTCAGGTGAGCGGCCCCCTTGACTACGTCGAGACGCAGCGGGTCGTCCTCTTCACTGAGGGCGACCCGCTGCGTCTGCGTGGCGGCGGCAGCCTCGACCACGTCGAGGTGGCCTACGAGACGTACGGCGAGCTCTCCCCGGCCCGCGACAACGTCATCTTCGTGTGCCATGCGCTGACCGGCCACGCGCACGCCGCGGGCCTGCACCTGGGCGCCAAGAAGCGCGGCTGGTGGGACAACATCATCGGCCCCGGCAAGCCGCTGGACACCGACAGGTTCTTCGTCGTCTCGCCCAACATCCTGGGCGGCTGCTCGGGCACGACCGGGCCGCTGTCGACCAACCCGGCGACGGGCGAGCCGTACTACCTCGACTTCCCGTTGCTGCACATGAGCGACCTGGTCGCGGTGCACCGCCGGCTCATGGCCCACCTCGGGGTGGAGCGGCTGTACGCCGGTGTCGGGGGTTCGCTGGGCGGCATGCAGATCCTGCAGTGGGCGATCGACGCCCCCGACGAGGTGGAGCGGGCCGTGCTGGTCGCGGCCTCGTCCAAGCTGAGCACCGAGAACATCGCCTTCTCCTCGGTCGCGCGCACCGCGATCATGGAGGACCCGGAGTTCTACGGCGGGCGCTACGTCGAGCACGGCACCGTCCCGCGGCACGGCCAGAAGGTCGCGCGGATGATGGCCCACATCACGTACGTCTCGGGGCAGTCGCTGGAGACCAAGTTCGGCCACCGTCGCGACACGGTCGGCGACGAGATGCAGCTCGAGCCCGACTTCGCCGTCGAGCACTACCTGCAGCACCAGGGCAATGTCTTCCTGGACCGTTTCGACGCGCTCAGCTATCTCTACCTGACGCGGCTGCTCGACTACTTCGACCCGTTCGCCGACGAGTGGACGCCCTTGCGCCTGGCTGCGGCGCGGACCCGCTTCCAGGTCACCTCGTTCGACACCGACTGGCGTTTCGACACCCGACAGTCGATGCAGATGGTCGAGCAGTTGGAGGCGTGCGGGGTCGAGGTCGACTTCGCCGAGCTCAGCTCACCCTTCGGCCACGACTCGTTCCTGCTGCAGCCGGTCGGCTACCACGAGCGGATCGCCGGGTTCCTGCAGAGCTGACAGCAGGTCTGCGGCGCCCAGAGTCAGCCCGGGAGGAACGAGACCCAGGCTGGTGCGCCGGGCATGTTGCTGGCCGCGGACCGGACCGAGACCGCAGGCGCGGTGGTGGGCAGATTGGGCATCTGCGCCGTCACCGAGAAGCTGATCGTGGTGCTGCTCTGGGCTGCGAGTTGGCGGGGAGCGTTGAGGGTGACCGTGAGGATGCTGCCGCTGTTGGCGAAGCCGGTGAGGGTCCAGTTGCCGATGGTGCTCGACAGGGTCATCGCCGGGGTCCCGCTGGGCAGGTAGCTGGACGGCATGGAGAAGATCGCCTGCAGTCCGGTCGTAGCGGTGGTGGTCGGGTTCTTGATGACCACGGAGCCGGTGATCTTCCGGGCACCCGTCGATGTCGTGGTGATGGTCGCGGCCGGGCTCACGGCGGCCAGCTTGGTGCCCGCCACGGGCGCTTCTCCGGACGTGGCGAAGGCGGGCGCCGCGGTGGCCAGGGTGATGGCCGGCACGCTCCAGGCGGCGGCGCCGAGGAGGGCGCGACGCGACGGCGAGGCGTGCGTACGGAGTGGCGTTGCGGTGGCTTCGTGGGCCATGAGGGAGGGGCTCCTGCGACGTGTCGGCCCGAGGGCTGACGGTGCGTGTGGACACCCGAGATTGCTCGAAGTCAACCAACGCAGGCGTGGCAGGTGGTGCGGAACTGACCACGCACAGGGGCTGGGCGGACGAAATCCCCAACCGTGGGTAGTACGAACGATCGGGCCGCATGGCCCATGGTGGAGGTTGCTACCCCATTCGGCATAGACCCCCGCTCAGGTGAGGGTCAGCCGCCCCAGTTCCCGTCGAAGTGGAGGATGGCCGGGCTGGAGTTCGCAGCGATGCCCCAGCCCGCGCTCTCGGCCGCGGCCTGGTCGACGAACTCGTACGCCAGGGCAATCGGGTCGGTGGTGTAGGAGAGGTCGACGCCGCGCACGAAGGCGGTGAACGAGAGGCGATCGATGTGGGGGTTGAAATCGCCCAGGGGCAGTCCGAAGGGGTGCGCGAAGGAGAGCGAGTTCCTCGTCAGGATCGCCCCGTCGACGGGAGAGACGGAGGGGCTCCAGTTGCCGAAGTCGGAGAAGTCGCCCCCGTAGGTGACGGTCACGTCGCGGGTGCCGCTCTCGGTCCATGAGTCCGGGAAGGTCACGTGGACGATGACGGCAGGGCTCGGGCCCGGCTCGTCGGTCTCGATGAAGTACTCGATGGCGCCGTCTACCCACGGCTCCTCGGGCTCGACTCCCTCCATGTCGGGCCACGTGTAGGTGAGCGCGTCGAAGCTGACGAAGCGCGTTGCTGCGGCGGGTCCGGTGGAGTCGGCGTACGCCGGCGCTGCGGAGACGACCGTGATCGCGGGGACGCTCCACATCGCCGTACGCAGGATCCCCCGGCGGGTGGAGCCGCCGGGGGACGCCGGCAGGGCGAGGTGAGACTCGGGGACGCTGCTCATGAGACCTCGTTGGGCTGGAATCAGACAGAAACTGACAGGGGCGCGCGGAGGCGTCCGAGTTCGCCTGGTCCGTGTGAGGCGTCAGCCTAGAGAAGGCGCCGACGGCATGGCCGTGGTTCCAGAAAACTGGCTCACGGTCGTTCACCTGGGCTTCACCTTGCCGCGCCATCATGCGGATCTCCCCGAAGCGTTGTCCCTGCGGACACCTGTCGAAAGGTTCCTCATGAAGCGCGTCCTCGCCTCTCTGGCCACCCTGCCCCTCGCGGCCACCCTGCTCAGCGCCGGCCTCCTCGCCTCCTCCTCGACCACCGCCCACGCCGACGACCGTGTCTGCCGCGGCACGATCGGCAAGGTCACGATCGACGACAACATCGTCGTGCCGCGCGGGGCGACCTGCACCCTCACCCGTACGCGCGTCGAAGGCAACATCGAGGTCAAGGGGGACGGCTACCTGATCGCCCGCGGTGTCCGCGTCGACGGCAACATCCAGGGCAACAAGGCCAGGCGGGTGGCCGTTCGCGCATGGCAGGGCCAGCGCAGCGTCGTCGCGGGCAACATCCAGCTCAAGCGCGGCACCCGCGGCGGCAAGATTCTCGACACCGTCGTCGACGGGGACATCCAGCTCACCAGCAACCGGGGCAAGCGGTTCGTGGTGAAGCGCAACGTCGTCGACGGCAACCTCCAGTGCAAGTCCAACAAGCCCGCGCCCCGGGGCGGCAAGAACAGGGTCGAGGGCAACAAGGAAGGTCAGTGCCGCCGGCTCTGACGAATCACCCCGGCTCGTCCCCAGTGACCCTCGTCCCTGCGCCGTCGCTGCCAGTTGGGACGCGCTCGCCCGCGAACCGATCAGTGCCGAGAGAGTCGACGCATGGACGAATTGGTGGTGCAGCCCGAGGCCCTGATCCGACGCGCGATGAGTTGGGAGGAGGTTGCCGAATGGCTCCGTGATTCGGAGCGGGAGCTTGCGGCGCTCTCGCTCTCGCTCTCGGCGTCGGGGGAGGCCGTACGCCCGGCAGCGGCGCGCTTCTGGGCGGCGGCCCGGGGGCGTACGCAGGCAGGGGTGCGCGCTGCGGACGGGTTGGCGGAGGCGTTGCGCGGCGTGGTCGCCGACGTGGGTGACGTGGACCGGCGGGTGGCCGAGGGGTTGGGTGGGTGAGGCGGCGTGCTCACAGTCAAGCGGGAGTGACGGCCCCGCTGACCTGGCCCATGTTGCTGGTGGTCACGGTGGCAGTGATGGCGCCCGGCCGCTGCGGCTTGACGTGCACTTTCAGACTGACCGCGACCGGGCTGGTGAGGATCGGTGTCCTCCGGACAACGGAGACCATGAGGCCGCCGGGGCTGAACACGGTCTGCCAGTCGGCGCCCGGGCCGGTCTGCAGGGACATCTCGGTCTGGCTGCCCGCGGCGGCGGGGACCGCAAACGTGAAGATGAGGTTCTGGGGCGTCTGGTTCCCTGAGTAGGAGGCGGTGGCGCTGAGGGTGAGGTTCACTCCCTTCCACTCGGCGGCGACCCCGGCGAGGGTCAGCTGCTCGGGTGTCGATGTCGCGAAGGCTGGCGCGGCGGCGGCGATCTGGATCGCGGGCACTGCCCAGATGGCGGTGCGCAGGACCGTACGGCGGCTGGCGGTGGCCCCGGAGCTGTCGGAGTCGTGCGGCATGCGGATCTACCCCTCGGCTCGGCGCTGTCCGCCGTCTGGTGACGGAAGAAGGACGAGCGATCAGGGGTCCAGCAGAGCGTGAATGGGTGACGCTTGAGTCTGTTTACGACCGGGAATGTCCCTTTGCTGGGATCTACCCAAGACGGCATACGTTGACTCGGTGGTTCAACTTGGTCGCCGTCCTCAATAGGGCGTAACTAGTGAGACCGGATCGGTGAGGTGGTGGGGCGACTGGTCTAGACCGGTAGGTAGCCGCGTGGCGCCCACAACCGCCCTTGCCTTACGCGTCCCCCGGCGGCTGGGTACGAGCGCGCGCGTCGGCGACGGGTGACGCCCAGAGTCCTTCCATGGAAGACGATATTCAGCGACCCGTGGGTGAACCCGCCGCGTTGGAGGGCTGGGCCCGGGCGGTCCTGACGTTGGCGGCCCGCCACGAGGAGTGCTGCGAGTTGGCGGTGCAGCGCTGGCGGAAGAACGCCTGGGCGGGGCAGGCGTACAGCGCTCACGTGAAGGCGACGCGGCGCCTTGGAGCCGAGCATCAACAGTGGGTCAGGGCTTGCCGGGAGTTGGGGCGGGCGGTGCTGGCGTACGCGCGCGACCTGCGCACCTGGCAGGACGAGTTCGACGCGCCCGTCGCGGGGGAGTTGGTCGACCTCAAGGCGCGGGTGGCGACCGGGGAGGGGCACTTCATCGCGGCCCTGGAGGAGGCGGCCGCGACGGCGGAGGCGTTGACCCGGGACGGTCCGGCGCCGTGGTGGTCGGCGCGCTCCCGGACGCCCCCTCGGCTGCCTGCAGAGGTCGACGGGGCGGGACCGCGAGAGGTGGCGAAGTGGTGGCGGGGTCTGGACGAGGGGGCGCGGTCTGCGGCGCTGGCTGAACACGGGGAGGGGTTGGGCAGTCTTGACGGATTGCCGGCTGCGGTGCGCGACGAGGCCAACCGGTTGTCGTTGGCCGCGGGCGTGCTGTTCGCGTCGGCGAAGCAGCGGGACGGAAGTCTGAACGCACGCGAGGCCAGGTCGTTGAAGAACTCGCGCGCTGTCGAGAAGGCGCTGTCGGGAGGTGAGGACCGGGCCCTCTGGTTGCACGACCCGGGCGCCCACGGTGGAGACGGCCGCGTCGCGATCGCGTCGGGCGACCTGGACGAAGCCGACGAGGTGACGCTCCTGGTGCCGGGGGCCGGCTCGGAGACGAGTGGGGTCGAGGGCCAGGTGCGTCGACTCGAGCGGCTGCTCGCAGCTGCACAGGAGGCGGGCGCCCAGGACCCGGCAGGGCTCTACTGGCTCGCGTACGACGCCCCGGACGGCCCCACCGACCCGGCGCTGCGGACGACCACGCGCGCGGAGGAAGGCGGTGAGGCCTTGGCCACCGCCGTGGAGGGACTGGGTGCGACGCGCGCCGGAGACGGGTGGCGCCTGACGACGATCGGCCACAGCTATGGCTCCACGACCGTGGCCACGGCAGCGGCGACGTGGGGGTTGGACGTGGACGCGGTGGCCCTGGTCGGTAGTCCGGGAGCGGGCCCGGCGCGGACCGCGGAAGACCTGGGGGTGGGGGCCAACAACGTCTTCGTGGCCCGGGATAGCCGCGACCTGGTGGGGACCTTGGGCGACGAAGGGTGGGTCGGGAAGAGCGGGCAGGGGTTGGGTCGGGACCCGTCTTCCGACGACTTCGGCGCCGTCCGCTTCCGCGCGGAGCGGGAGGAGAAGGAGGCGACCTGGTGGCTGGGGGATGCACACTCGGGCTACTTCTCCGACTCCAGTGAAGCGCTGGACAACCTCGGCGCGATCATCGCCGGACGCGACGAGCTGATTGAAATCGCCGAGCACACGTACGACCCGTGGTGGGACGCGCCGTACGACCCGGAGTGGGGGCGGCGGGTGCGGTGAGGTGCTGGGCACTCCTGCTTGGGTCGTCCGCGACAATCAACCCGTGACGACTCCGTGGACCGCCCTCGCTCGATTCGCCCTGCTGGTCCACATCATCTTCTTGGCCTGGGTGTTGTTCAACCCGACGCCAGACGTCGCCATCGGCACTGTCGGTGGTGTCGCAGATCGGCTGGCGGCGCTGGGTGTGCCTGAGAGGTTGATTGCGGGTGGCCGCGTCGAGTTTGTCCTCAATGCGTTGATGTTCGCGCCGCTGCCGTTCCTTGGTGCCCTGGCATTCCCGCGATTGCGGTGGAGTGACTGGGTGGCCTGGACGTTCATCGGCTCAGCGGGCGTCGAGATCACCCAGGGGCTCTTTCTCTCCGGGCGTTCGGCGCAGTTCGTCGACGTCGTGGCCAACACGCTCGGCGGGCTGCTCGGCGCGGTGTGTGCGCTGATCGTGGGGGTAGTTCTCAGGAGGGCGCGGGATCAGGACGCTTTCGAAAAGTCCGGCGCGTAGACTGCCCCGGGAATTGCCCCTTTCGGGAAGCAGGGACGTGTGCACACAAAGGTCGTAGCGGTGACTTTGTCCGACGACCCGACACATAGTTCTTCTCGGATGCGCCGTGGGGGTGTTCGATGACGCTGGACCGTAACGGCAAGCTCTATGGAGCGTTGAGCAGCGTGCGGCGGACTTCGATCCGCATCGCCAAACGACTGCACTCCGTGCATCCCACCGCCTACGTGCACCACCGCGCCACCGTCAGTCGAGACGTCAAGGCGGAGGAGTGGGTCTTCATCGCCGCCGGTGTGCACCTGGATCCTCTGGTCCGGATCGGGCGGTACAGCATGCTTGCCGCAGGTGTGGCGGTCGTGGGCGACGACCATGTCTGGGACGTCGTCGGAGTGCCTGCTCAGTTCACCGGTCGGCCCCGCCAACAGGTCACCACCATCGGTCGCGACGTCTGGGTGGGGCGAGGTGCGCTGATTCGTCGAGGTGTGACGATTGGCAACGGGGCAATCATTGGTGCTCGGGCCGTTGTGACCCAGGACGTCGACCCCTACGCCGTGGTCGTGGGAGTGCCAGCAAGGACTCTGCGGACGCGCTTCATCGACCCGGTGGACCGGGCTGCGCATGAACGCATGCTCAACGGGCCGGTGATGCCACGGCGCGTGGCCGAGCCGCTCGAGAGGAGTGGAGACGAGTGACGGAGCCGGTCCGTTTGTCCGTCGTCTATCCACACCTGCCGCACTACCGCTACGGGGTCTTCGCAGCACTCGCGGCAGATCCGCGTCTGGACGTCACCTACGTCGCCGATGACTTCGAATCCACCGGCACGATCGAGACGATTCCGCTGGCCGTTGTCCCGTCGGTAGAGGTCCGCAACGTGCACGTCCGAGGGCTCTTGTGGCAACACGGTTTGATGCGCGCAGTGGGGCGAGGACGACCTGACGCCGTCATATTTCTTGGCGACGCGAGTTATCTGAGCACGTGGGTACTGGCTCTGCTGCTGCGACTGCGGCGTGTCCCCGTCTTCTTCTGGACGATTGGCTGGCATCGCCCGGAGACCGGTGTGAAGCGCTTCATCCGGATGGCCTTCTATCGGCTCGCCGACGGACTGTTGCTCTATGGGGATTGGGGGGTCGCGCTGGGCGAGTCACACGGATACCCGGGCTCGCGCTTGTTCCGCGTCGGCAACAGTCGGACGTCCTCGATGGCGGAGATCCCCATGTCGGCCGCAGAGACAGAACGGCTTAGATCAGGTCTCGAAGGGATGCAGGACGATGTCGTCGCCGCGATCGTCAGGCTCAACCCGACAAAACGTCTCGACCTGCTCGTGGACGCCGCCGGCATTCTGAAGCGCCGTGGCACGCCCACGACGCTGTTGGTCGTCGGCGACGGTCCCGAGCGTGATCGATTGGAACGCCAAGCGGCTGAACTGGGCGTGGACGCACGGTTCCTCGGCGCGCTCTACTCGGAGGAGGCCCTCGCCCAGGTCTATGCCGCCGCTGACCTGACCGTCCTGCCGTCGGCTGCTGGGCTGACGGTGATCCAGAGCCTTGAGCACGGCACGCCTGTAGTGACCCACGACGACCCACATCAGCAGATGCCCGAGGCCGAGGCCGTACGCCCCGGTGTCACCGGTGACACCTTCCGCGTCGATGACGCGGAAGATCTGGCACGCGTCATGAAGAGTTGGTTCGGCGGGCGGGCTCGCACGGCTGCAGTCGCAGAGGCCTGCCGCGGCGAAGCGGCCGAGCGGTGGTCTCCGGAGTCGCAGGCGGAGTGCATTGCGCAGGTGGTCCTGGCGGCTGTCCGCAAGGACCGGGTCGAGGTGTGAAGTAGTGGCTGCCTCTGCCCTGGGGGCAGCGTTCGCCGTCTACGGTGGCCGGTTGACCTCGGCGCTGGCCCAAGCGATCGCGCTGGTTTTGCTGGCTCGTGAGGTCGCCCCAGAGTCGTTGGGCGTCGTGACCATCGCCGTGGCCCTGGTCTCGCTGGCAGGTCTGCTCGCGGACCTGGGCATGGAGACCTCGTCGGTCCGTACGCTCGCCGCCGGCGACCGACCTGAAGCAGCAAACACGACGCGATTCCACTTCCGCGCCATGCTGCTGGCAGCCGTGGCGGTCGGAGCAGTGCTCCTGGCGCTCCACCAGTGGGCTCCTGACCTCGTGCCCGCTTCCTTCCTGCTCCTCGCCCCGTGGATCGCAGTGGAGCGACGCAACAACCTGCGCATCTCACTCACCGTGGCGGTGGGTGAGGAGAGGCGTGCCGGGACGTCGTTGGGCACGTCGAGACTCGTGGCCTTGGTGGCCTATGCAGGCCTCGCCGGTGCTGATTTCGTCAGCCCGCAGGTCGAGTACTTCACCTTTCTCATCGTCTCCGCGCTCCTGTCCCAGCTGCTTCTCCGCAAGGGCCTCGGCGACGTGCTGGGAGGCGTGGGCACGGACACCTCGTACAAGTCTGCGGTCCGCATTGCCCGGCCGTACTGGCTGGCCAGCCTCTCCGGCCAGGCTCGCACCATGGACACAGTGGTCCTCGGTGCCCTGGGCAGCCCGGCGATGGCGGGTCTGTATGCCCTCCCGGCCCGTGCCGTGGGCCCCCTCCGTCTGGCGGCGACCTCCATCTCAGTCGTTGCCATGCCTCGCGCGGCTCGCGGTGACTGGGCGCAGGTGCGGGCGTTGGAACGCGGTATGTGGGGCTGCCTCGTCCTCTTCGTCGGCCTCATCGCCGCCATCGCGATGTGGGGTGAAGAGGTGCTGGTGGCCATCCTGGGAGCCGAGTACGCCGGCGCCGGAGCGATCCTGACCATCCTCATGCTGGGCGTAATGGTCAACATCCCGGGTGCGCTGTGGAGTGGAGTGCTGCAGGGCAGCGGTCGCCAACACACCGTGGCGAAGATCGGCCTGTGGCTGGTCCCTGCCTTCTACCTGTTTATCATCGCCGGGTTGCTACTCGGCGGCGCGCAGGGTGCCGCGTGGGGTGTGAGCGCCACCTTCCTGTTGCAGTTCTTGATCATGCTGCGCTTTCGTCTGTTCGGTCATTGGGGGCAAGAGGCATGACAGTCCTGATCGGGATCCCGACCTATCGCAGGCCTGAGGCACTCCGACGGCTGTTGCGCTCATTGGTCGTCGCCGTGCCAGCGGGCGCGGCCGAGGTGTGCCTCGTCGACAACGATCCGGAGGAGTCCGCTCGCGCCGTGGCGGAGGAGTTCCGCGATCAGTTGACCCTGACCTACCTGACCGAACGCCGACCCGGTGTGGTTCACGTCCGCAACCGATTGGTCGCTCAAGCGATGGAGCACGACGCCTTGGTCTTCGTCGATGACGACCAGTGGGTGACCCCCGGCTGGTTCACGGCGCTCATGGAGGTGAGCCGCACCTACCCCGAAGCTGTGGTCGCCGGTCCGGTCCCTTACGTGGTCGCGGACAGCGCTCCTGAACAGATTCGCACTGGGGGCTTCTTCGAGCGGCCACAGCACGAGAACCTGTCGCTGCGACCCGTCACCGCCACCGGCAACTCACTGATTCCCCGAGCTGTGCTGGCGCAGTTTGGGCCCGAGCCGTTCGATCCCGCGTTTGCGCAGATCGGCGGGGAGGACACGGACTTCTTCCAACGTGTCACTGCGGCAGGCACAGAGATCCGCTGGGCCGCCAGCGCGTTGGCACACGAGGAGATCCCCCTCGAGAGAGCCACGATGTCAGAGGCTGTGAAGCGGTATCGCCGAGCGGGTTACGTCCTGGCGACGATCGCGAGCAAGAGCCAGCCACGACCCCGACTGGTGGCAGGGGGTGTCGCCCGAGTGCTCATGGGGGCCGTGAAGTACGCACGCCGTCGAATCACTCGCCGCCCCCTCCGCGGCCAGGACGTTGCCAAGTTGCACGGCGGCCTCGGATACCTTGCAGCCGCTCTCGGCCGGCCGCTGCGGGTCTACGGCGGTGGCGAACTGTGATTCTCAGCGACAACGTGACGACTCTGTGGAACGACCGAGGTGATCTGGCTTGGCTGGCGCGACCGTCGGCTCGAGTCGGCTACCTGGGCTGGCTAAATCGCGGCAACCTCGGGGACGAAGCGATGTACTTGGCCCATCAACAAACCTCTCCGGTGGAACTGCGGAGAGTCCCGCAGCAAAGCGTCGGCTGGCGGCTCGCCTCCCGGGGCCGCGTCAGGACCTTGGTACTGGGCGGAGGCACGCTCTTGGGCCGCCGGGAGTGGACTGAACGTCTTGAGCGGGCAATGGACGTGCTCCGACCCGATCGCGTTGTCACCTTGGGAGTCGGCGTCGAAGAGCCCGAGTTCGCGCTCACCAAGGGCCTGATCACCGAGAACGAATTGCAGCGGCAGGTGTCGCTGCTCCAGCGCTTCGACCGGATCGGGGTGCGGGGGCCTCGCTCTGTCGCGTCCCTTGCTTCGCTCGGGGTCAATGCCGAGGTGCTCGGAGATCCGGCTCTGGCCCTGGCAGTCCCCGACGCCCAGCGCTCCGGCTCACGCCCCACCGTCCTGCTCAGTTTGGCGCACGTGTCGAACGGCTACGCCAAGGATGCGCAGGAAATGCGTCGACGCGTGGCTGCAGCGTCTGCACAGGTGGCCGCTGACAACGGGTCCCAGTTGGTCGGACTGGCCATGGAGCCCCAGGACCGTCTCGTGCTGAGGGAAGCGATGCCCGACGCCGAGATCGTGGTCCCGCGCAGCGTGCCTCAGGCTCTCGCCGTGATCGCAGATGCCGACCTGGTGATCGGAGAGCGACTGCACGCCAACATCCTGGCCGCGGCGATGAGGACCAAGTTCGTCGCCATCGGCTACAAACCCAAGACATTCGACTTCGTGGAGAGTCTGGGTGGGGTTGGATGTGTCGTGGACAGCCGCGCCGTCGAGATCGATGATCTGCATGACAAGGCGATGGCTGTCCTCGATTCAAGCAACGAGACCGTGGCTGCCCGCGTCGGTGAACTGGCCGCTCGTTTCCACGAAGCCGCCCGGAAGGAACTCGGATGAAGTCCGCGTCGCCGATCGTCGGACGAGTCAACTCGATCCTGGATCGTGTGTTGCCGAAGGACCGAGTCCGCTCCGTCGGTCTCAACTTTCTCTGGGGGATTCTCTTTCTCTACCCGGTGCTCTTCGCCATCCTCAACGGACGGCAAACCTATTCGGCCTACGGCGGAGAGGTGAGTCCCCTTCAAGCGCCCCTGTCGTTGGTGGCGCACGCCACAGTGCTCGCGTGCTGCGCCCTGCTCCTGCTGCGACTCGGTTTGCCCGACGTCGTACGAGGCCGCTGGTCAATGCGCCGAGCGATCCTCGTCTACTTGGGCGCCCAGTTCGTCGTGATCGTGGTCCACACATCCTGGGATGCGCTTCCGGGCTGGCTGGTGGTATTCCTGGTCCTCCTCGTCGTCGTGGCCGGCTACGAACCCGTCGATCAGGTCGAGAGACGGATCCGGTGGTGGCTTCGCGCTCTGATCTTGGGAAGTCTGGTCGTGATGGTCGTGATCCCGGACTGGGCCCTCGTCCCGCCGGAGCACACCAGCCGGACCCTCATAGGGACCAAATTGCGGCTCATCGGTCTGACCGACAGTTCGAACTACATCGGTCTCCTCGCCTGCATCTCGTTCGCGTTGGAGGCGGGTGCCAAGAAGCGCAGAGTGCGATTCTCCGCACTCTTCGCGGTTGCCGCTCTGGTGGCTTGCACCCTTTCCCAGAGCAGAATCCCGCTACTCGCCATCGCTTTAGTGGTCGTGGTCTATCTGGCCCACCGCTTCGTCCCGCGCGCCTTCAACCGTCCGAGGATCTCGTGGCTGATGGGGCTCAGTTTCGCTGGCGCCCTTGCCGTCCCGATTGCGGTGGCGACGTCGGTCTTCTTGAACAGCCAGGACTCCATCGAACGTTTCACCACCGGCCGGCTGAGCATTTGGGTTTGGACGTGGCAGGAGTTCAAGCAGAAGCCGTTCTTCGGACAGGGGCACTGGGTCCTTACACCGGAGTACTGGAAGACCCACCTGGGACGCGGGTATGACCAGGAGCCGCTGCCCAACGCCCACAACCAAGTGCTCGAAACTCTGGTGAGAGGTGGCCTCCTTGAGGGCCTCGGACTGCTCCTTATGGTCGTGGCCTTGCTCGTCCTGGTGAAACAGGCTCGACTGCGGCCGTACGGGATGACGGTCCTTTTCCTCGGGGTGGTGACCTTCTCGCAGTTCATCTTCGGGACGCCCTTCCGCACAGCCGGCATCACTTGGAATCTGGTCCAGTTGGCCGCACTGGTGGCCATCGGGGTGGCCGCCGTCAGGGACGAACCCGTGCGGCCGTCAGGCCTGACGATTACGGACGATGTCCACGAGACAGAGGAGTCTTCGGCATGAAGATCATGACCATCGTCGGCACCCGGCCGGAGATCATCCGTCTGGCACGGGTGATCCACCGTCTCGACCACACCGAAGGCGTCGAGCACGTCTTGGTGCACACCGGTCAGAACTATGACTACTCGCTCAACCAGGTCTTCTTCGACGACTTGCGTCTGCGTGCTCCAGACCACTACATGGGTGTAGACACCTCGAGCCTGGGTGCCGTGCTGGGTGGCGTGCTCATGGGCACGGAGAAGGTGCTGCTGGAGGAGAAGCCCGACGCGCTGCTGGTGCTGGGGGACACGAACTCGTGCGTGGCGACGGTCATGGGGAAGCGCATGCGAATCCCGACGTATCACATGGAGGCGGGCAACCGGTGCTTCGACGAGAACGTGCCGGAGGAGACCAACCGACGCCTGGTCGACCATGTGGCTGACTTCAACCTCGCCTACACCGAGCACGCGCGACGCAACCTTCTGGCGGAGGGACTGCACGCTCGCCGCATCCTCGTGACCGGGTCCCCGATGCGCGAGGTGCTGGAAGCGTTCCGCGACCAGATCGACGCCTCCGATGCCGTGCAGCGCTTGGGTCTGACCCCGAGGGAGTACTTCCTCGTCAGCGCTCATCGCGAGGAGAACGTCGACCTGCCTGAGCGCCTGGAACAGTTGCTTGGGTGCCTGGTCGCGGTGAGGGAGAAGTTCGGCCAGCGCGTCGTGGTCTCCACCCACCCGCGCACACGTAAGCGGCTCGAGGCGTTGCAGAGTGACCTGGACCTGACCGGCATCGACTTCATGGAGCCGTTCGGCTTCCACGACTACAACAAGCTCCAGATGGAGGCAGCGTGTGTCCTCTCCGACTCTGGCACCATCTCGGAGGAGTCGTCGATCCTGGGCTTCCCGGCCATCACGTTGCGTGACTCCATCGAGCGCCCGGAGGCACTCGACAGTGGGTCGATCATCATGACCGGGCTGAACGTTGACGACGTCGTACGTGGCGTGGGCATCGCGGTGGCCGACGGCCCCGTCGTCTCCTCCCATCCGGCCGGCTACGAGATCAACGACACGAGCAACCGCGTCGTTCGCTTCATCTCGTCCACCGCCGGCCGCCACCACCAATGGGCCGGCATCCGCAGCGCGGAGCATTGACGCTCAGCGACCGATACACCTCTCGGGTGACGAACCCCCTAGACTGACCCGGCAATTGCCTAAATTCGGGGAGAACTGATCTTGCACACGCTGACTGCAGCCAGTGACGCGACAGTTCTGGTGACCGGTGGCACTGGTTCGTTCGGTTCGACCGTGGTCCGGCAACTGCTTGACACCGATGTCCGCGAGATCCGCATCTTCAGCCGTGACGAGTTGAAGCAGGACGACATGCGCCGGGCCTTGGGCGATTCCCGGGTGCGCTTCCACCTCGGGGACGTCCGCGACTACGACAGTGTCGACCGCGCGACCCGTGACGTGGACTTCGTCTTTCACGCTGCGGCGTTGAAGCAGGTCCCGAGCTGCGAGTTCTTCCCGCTCGAGGCGGTGAAGACCAACATCCTCGGCTCGTCCAACGTGATCGAGGCCAGCAACGCCAACGGTGTCGCCTCCGTCGTGTGCCTGGGCACCGACAAGGCGGCCTATCCCGTCAACGCGATGGGTCTGAGCAAGGCCATGATGGAGAAGGTGGCCCAGGCTTTCGCCCGGAACAACCCTAATTCCGCGACCACGGTGTCAACGGTGCGGTACGGCAACGTCATGGCGTCTCGTGGCTCCGTCATCCCGCTCTTCGTGGAGCAGTTGCGTGCCGGCAAGCCGTTGACGCTGACCGACCCCCACATGACCCGGTTTCTCATGTCGCTGGACGAGGCCGTCCTCTTGGTCGACCACGCGTTTGCCCACGCGGAGCCGGGTGACCTCTTCATCCGCAAGGCCCCTGCGAGCACCGTCGAAGTCCTGGCGCGGGCGGTCGCGAAGACGATGGGCATCGAGCCGGAGTTGCAGGTGATCGGCACAAGGCACGGCGAGAAGCTCTTCGAGACCTTGGCGACCCGCGAGGAGCTCGCTCGTGCTGACGACCAGGGCGACTACTTCAGGGTCTCCGTCGATGCGCGCGACCTCAACTACGGTCAGTACTTCGACGAGGGGGACAAGCAGGAGTCCGAGCTGGACGACTACCACTCCCACAACACCGAACGACTCGGTGTCGACCAGGTGGTCGACCTGTTGATGTCGTTGCCGGCTTTTCGTCGGCTGATCGCCGCCGGAGGCTGACGACGTGCTCGCGTTCTTCGTCGCGTTCGTCACCGCCCTGGTGCTTGCGTGGCTACTCATTCCGATCCTGCTCAGGGCTGATGTCCTCGACGTCCCGAATCAACGGTCGTCGCACACCGCCCCCGTGCCGCGAGGAGGGGGGATCGCCGTTCTCGCCGCGATCATCGTGGCCGTGGCTGCCCATGAGGCCGTCGGAAGTGACGGGCCGTGGCGGATCATCCTGCTGGCCGTGGCCCTCGCGGCTGTCGGTTTCGCCGACGACAGGCGCCCTGTCTCCAGCCTTCTGAGGCTAGCTGTACAGGTTCTCGCTGGCGTCTTGGTTGCCTATGTGTCCGTTGGCTCTGGAACCGCTGGATTGCCAGCCCTACTCTTCGGGGCAATTGTGGTCCTCGTGGTTGCGGGCTACGTCAACGCCTACAACTTCATGGACGGCATCAACGGGATCTCCTCGCTTACTGCGGTCATCGCGGGGTTGTGGTGGGTCTGGGTGGGCGCTGACCACGACCTCGTCCAAGTGCAGGTGCTGGGGGCAGCGGTGGCCGGCGCGATGCTCGGGTTCCTTCCGTGGAACGCTCCCAAGGCCAAAATCTTCCTTGGTGACGTCGGCACATATGGGCTCGGACTATTGATCGTGGCGCTGAGCGTGCTCGGCTGGGCAGCAGGCGTGTCTTCACTTGTGGCTGTCGCGCCCCTCGCGGTCTACGGGGCCGACACTGGCTGGACGCTGTGCAAGCGAGCAATAGGTGGACGACCGCTCATGGAGGCACACCGGGAACACGTCTACCAGCGACTAGTCGTCGCAGGTTGGTCCCACATGGCCTCGGCTCTTCTCTGTGCCGGAGCGACTGCTGGTGTCTGCTTCGTGGTCGCGGTTACTCCCCTCCAGGTGGGCCTACCGGTCGCGGCGCTCATCGTCGTCGCGTACCTCAGCGCTCCGTCGCTCATCCGAGTGCGAGCAACCCGGTGAAGATCGCTTTCGTCACCCAGTGGTACGACCCCGAGGTCGGGTCAGCTGCCATTCCCGGCTCCATCGTCCGGGCGCTGATTGCGCGCGGCCACCAGGTGGAGGTCGTCACCGGGTTCCCCAATTACCCGGTCGGCAAGGTCTACGACGGCTACCGGTTACGCCCCTACCAATGCGAGATCATCCGCGGAGTGACGGTCCACCGGGTCCCCTTGTATCCGAGCCACGATGGCTCCGCCGTCAAGCGGATCCTCAACTTCCTCTCCTTCATGGTGTCGGCGAGCACGCTGGGTGCCGTGATAGCGCGTCGAAGTCAGGTCACCCTCGTGTACTCGACGCCCGGCACCGTGGGCATGGCCGGGATCGTCCTGCGCAGGTTGCTCCGGCGCCCCTTCGTCCTCTACATCCAGGACGTGTGGCCAGACACGGTCACCGCGACCGGCATGCTCCCCGCCAGGTGGGTGCGCCCGGCCGAGTGGATGCTGCACCGGTTCTGCAACCAGGTCTATCGATCCGCTGGGCACATCGCCGTCATCTCGCCTGGCATGAAGACGCTCCTGGTGGAGCGCGGTGTCGATCCAGACAAGGTCAGCGTCGTCTTCAACTGGGTGGACGAAGAGGTCTTCAGTCCGGTGCCTTCGACGGATCGGGCTGGTAGACCCTTCGAGGTCATGTACGCCGGCAACATCGGCGATGTCCAAGGTCTCGACACAGCTGTCCGTGCGGTCCGTCTGGCGGCTGACAGATCCGACGTCGTCCTTCGTCTCGTCGGGCACGGTGTGGCTCAGGACAGTCTTGAGAAGTTGGCACGAGAGCTGGGCATCAGCGAGCGGGTCCGTTTCGAGGGCTCGCGCACGTTGGCGGAGATGTCGGCGGTGCTGGCCGATGCCGACGTGCAACTGGTCTGCCTCAAGGACGACCCGCTCTTTCACTTGACCATGCCCAGCAAGATCCAGGCCATCCTGGCCTCGGGACAGCCATTGATCACCAGCGCGCCCGGGGATGCTGCCACCATCACCGACGAGTCCGGCGCCGGTTGGTCCGCCCCGGCCGGTGATGCCGAGGCGCTCGCCGAGGTGTTCGTGCAGGCGAGTCGAGTGCCCCCCGCCGAACTGGTGGCCCGTGGGCGTCGAGGCCGTGACTTCTACGTCGATCGACTCTCGGCTGCCGTCGGTGCGGAGCGACTTGAGAGCGCGCTCGGCCGTTCTTTGGCAGGCTCCTCCCATGACTGACCGCATCGTGCTCTTCGGCGCCTCGGGATTCGTCGGCTCTGCGGTGGCGAACGCTCTGGCGTCCACCGCGGAAGTGGTCGCCGTACCGGCCCCGAGGCTCACCTCCACCGCCCGTACCGCAGGTGAGATTCGGGCGGAGGGGTCGCGCTCGCCCGAACACGATCGACTGGTTCAACTGCTCACCGGCGTGACAACTGTTGTCAACGCAGCTGGTGACCCGGACGCCTCGTCCCTCGACGAGAACGGCCTCTTCGGCGCCAACGCCCTGTTGCCGGCAGTGCTCCTCGCTGCCGCGCGCGACGCGGGGGTGGGCCGGTTCGTCCAGATCAGTTCTGCCGTGGTGCAGAACGACAAGCCGGTCCTGGACTCCTCCGAAGACCTGCGCCCGTTCTCGCCCTACTCCGCCTCGAAGGTGGTGGGCGAAGAGGTGGTGCGCGAGAGCGACCGGGGCGCCATGCAGGTGGTGCGGTACCGGCCCCCGTCGGTCCATGACCACAGTCGCCGCGTGACCCGGATGATCCGCCGCATCGCTACCTCGCCGGCCGCGACGGTGGCGCGGCCGGGCGACCAGCCGACCCCGCAGGCGCTGCTCCCCAACGTGGCCTCTGCCGTGGCCTTCCTCGCCACGACCCCCGAGTCGGTCCCGGAGGTGGTCCACCACCCCTCGGAGTCCGTGACGGTCTCGCGGTTGATGGAGGACCTCTCGGGTGGGCGCTCACCGGTCCGTATCCCGCGTGGGGCGGCTCGCCTCGGCGTCCGTGGGGCCAAGGCGCTCGGACGGCTCCACCGCCCGACCGCCGCCAACGCGCGTCGGGTGGAGATCCTGTGGCTGGGCCAGGACCAGGCGAAGAGTTGGTTGACCGAGGCGGGATGGACCCCGCCCGTCGGACGTGAGGGCTGGCACGCCCTCGCCCAGGAGGAAGCAGCAACGCCATGAGAGTCGCGATCACCGGCGGTTACGGCTTCTTGGGCTGGCACACCGCATGCCGCCTCCGCGCCCTGCACCAGATTGAGCCGGTACGCCTGGGACGCTCAGACTTCGCCGACCCGGAACTGCTCGCCGCCACCCTGGCCGACGTCGACGTTGTGCTCCACGTGGCCGGCGTCAACCGGGCCGACAGCGACGAGACCGTCGAGAGCGGCAACGTCGAACTGGCACGTACCTTGGCGACGGCCCTGAAGAGCAACGGACGTCCGGTGGACGTCGTGTACGCAAACTCGATCCAGGCCGAGCAGGACAACGCCTACGGGCGGGGCAAGGCTGCAGCTGCGGCCTTGCTGGCCGACGCGGTCCGCGGACTGGGCGGGCACTTCGCAGACCTCTTGCTTCCCAATCTCTTCGGCGAGCACGGGCGTCCCGGTTACAACTCCTTCGTCGCGACCTTCGCCCACGAAGTCGTCAATGGACGGACGCCGACGGTCTCGGGGGATCGTGAGATCGAGCTCCAGCACGCCCAGGACACGGCCGCGGCATTGATCGAGGCGATCGGCACGGATGTGCGGGAGACCGTGCGCGGAGAGGCCATCCGGATCGGCGCAGTGCTCGAGGCGTTCCAGCTGATGCACGAGATCTACCGCACCCGAGGGGAGATCCCCGATGTCTCGACGCCGATGCAACGCAATCTCTTCAACACCTACCGTGCTGCCGCCTTCCCCGAGATGTGGCCGCTGTCGCCGCAGGTCCACGCGGACAACCGGGGCGATCTCTTCGAGACGGTTCGGTCTCACGGCGGCACGGGCATGGCATTCATGTCCACCACGCTGCCCGGCCAGAAGCGCGGCGAGCACTATCACCTCCACAAGGTGGAGCGGTTCTTCGTCGTGAAGGGGGAGGCGGAGATTCAACTGCGGCGCCTGCTGCACGACGATGTCGTGACATTCCGCCTCAGTGGCGACAGGCCCTCGTTCGTGGACATGCCCGCGCTGTGGGTGCACAACATTCGCAACGTGGGTGACGGCGAGTTGGTGACCATGTTCTGGGCCGACCAGTTGCTGGACATGGAGAACCCGGACCAGTTCCCGGAGACGATCGCCTGAGTTCCGGCGCTATCCGTGACCGGGTCACGTTTTCATTACGGTGGTGATGTGACGGGCCGGGTTGCTGGACTTCGCCATGCGTTCGGGTTCAGATGCCCTCCACTCATCCACGGGAGGTGCTTCACATGCGCAGGAACCTGTACGAAGCCTCAGAGCCGTTGCCGCCAGAGATCGCCGAGTGGATGGGCGCTCCCGACTTCCCGCGGCAGGATCGCTCGGACGACCTCGCCGCGATTGTCGAGGAGCAGCACAGTGTGGGCGACCGTCTCCTGTCGAAGTTGAAGGGGCGTCTCGCCTCCTGAGTCGCCAGTGCTGGCGGGCGCTACCCTCCCTCCATGACTGTCCTCATCAATGCCGCCAACCTCAAGGTAGGGGGCGGCGTGCAGGTGGGGGCTTCGTTCTTGGATGAACTCGCGGCGATGCGGAACGATCCCGAGCTCGTGGGCAGGTTCCCTTGGCTGCAGGACTCGCTGGCCATCGTGGCGTCGTCCCAGGTCCTGGACAATCTCAGCCCAGGCACCCGCGAGCGACTTCCGGTGGTTGCCCGCCCCGCCACCGTGGACTTCGCGGCTTTGCTGCGAGCGCGCTACGACGTCTCGTTCACCGTCTTCGGTCCGGAGTACGTCCCCATCAACGCCCGCCGCCGCATCGTCGGCTTCGCGGACGTGACCAGCCTGCACCCGGAGTACCTGCCTCCTGCTCGGGGGAAGGCGAAGGCCCGGCAGTTCGTGCGTCGCGTACTTTCGCGGGCGACCTTCAGCACGACAAGATCTTTGGTGGTGGAGGCGGAGCGGGTCAAGAGGTCACTGGGCAGCCGTTGGGGGATAAGTCCTAGCCGGGTCACCGTGGTGCCCAACGCCTACAACGCGATCTTCGACAGGCCTGAGGAATGGCGGCCGCTGGAAGTGCCGAAGGATCCCGACGTGGCCAACGTCTGTTATGTCACCGGCCTGTACCCCCACAAGAACCACGCGATCCTCGGACAGGTCCATGCTGCGCTCGAGCTGCGCGGGATGTCGGCTCGCTTCCTCCTCACCTTGAGCGACAGAGAATGGATGTCACTTCCACAGGACGTTCGCCGAGCCTCGCTTAACATGGGGCAGCTCACCCTTGACCAGTTGCCGAGCCTCTACGCAGCCAGTGATGCGTCCATCTTCCCGAGCCTCTTCGAAGCCTTCTCGGTCACTCCCCTGGAGGCTATGGTCACGGGTACGCCGCTAGTCGCCTCGGATCGCGATTTCGTGCGCGACGTCTGTGGTGATCACCCGCGGTACGCAGAGCCAAACGACGCTGGCGCCCTCGCGGTGGCGTTGGCGGATGCGCTCGTCGAGGGACGGGGTCGGCGCACGCAGCATGGAATTGAAGCGGCGCGCCATCTGCCCAACGCGGCCGACCGAGGCTTGTCCTATGTGGAGCTGATCGACCAGAACCTCCGCGGCTCGCGGCGCAGCACTTTGTCTCAGTGGCGGGAAAGAAATCCGTCGCGTGTCGCGCGACGCTCGTGAAGACCTAGACTGCCCGAGGGAATCGAGCGTCTAGAGCAAGGGATTTTTCAGTGGCTGACAACGGCGATGAGCCGATCCTGCTCTCCGCTCCGGACGTAGGGGAGCTTGAGCAGGAATACGTCCTTCGCGCGATGCAGTCAGGTTGGGTCGCCCCCGCTGGCCCCGACCTGAACGCATTCGAGGCGGAGGTAGCGGCCCGGCTAGGTGTGTCACACGCCGTGGGGCTCTCCTCTGGTACTGCCGCATTGCACCTCGCCCTTGTGTCCTGGGGTGTAGGCCCCGGTGATGTCGTGCCGGTCTCCACCTTCACCTTCGCTGCGACGGTCAACGCGATTCGGTACGTCGGTGCCGAGCCATTTTTCGTCGACTGTGACGAAGAGACCGGCAACATGTCGGCGCCACTCCTGGAGCAGGCCATTGCGCAACTCTGCGCCGAAGGGCGCTCGGTCCCCGTGGTTGTCCCCGTGGACATGCTCGGCAAGTGTGTCGACTACACCGCGATCGAAAAGATCGCCAGGGAGGCAGGCGCCCGTCTTCTCTGTGACGCCGCCGAAGCGTTTGGCGCCGCTTGGCAGGGCATCCCGGCGGGTTCCTTCGGGGACGCCTCCGTGCTGTCTTTCAACGGCAACAAGATCATGACTACTTCGGGCGGCGGTATGTTGCTCACCAACGACGGCGAGCTGGCCGCCCACGTCCGCAAACTCTCCACGCAAGCGCGTGAACGTGCAGTGCACTACGAGCACACTGAAGTTGGATACAATTATCGGCTCTCGAACATCTTGGCCGCTCTCGGCCGCGCCCAACTTAGGCGCCTCGATGAGATGATCGGTCGTCGACGTGAATGGCGCAGGCGGTATGCCGAGCTTTTCGCTGACCAGCCGGGGGTCCGAATCTTGGGCGGAATTGACGACGCCGAGGACAACTGCTGGCTCACCGCGATAGTCGTGGACCCGGCAATCTCCTCGTGGTCGGCGAATGAACTCAATGCCAAGCTGACAGAGGCTCACATTGAGACACGACCGGTGTGGAAGCCTATGCACATGCAGCCGATATCTCAGGGACTGCAGGGGGTAATAGACGGCACGTCAGAGCGACTTTTCGACCATGGTCTCACTTTGCCGAGTGGATCGGCCATGACGGACGAGCAGTTCGGTCGGGTCCTTAAGGAGATCGCAAAGGTAATCGGAAGATGAATACGTATGACCCGGTTAAGAGAGCCATCGACATTGCTCTCGGAGGCGTTATCCTCGCACTCTCGCTCCCCATCCAAGGGCTTGTGGCTTGCTTGATCAAGAAGAAGTTGGGCGCGCCAGTTCTCTTTCGCCAGCAGCGCCCGGGCAAGCATCAAGAGATTTTCGAGTTGGTAAAGTTTCGCACCATGCTTGACGTCGACGAGGCGCGAGGGCTAGTGACAGACGCTCAGCGGATTACCAAGTTCGGCGCCATGCTCAGGTCCACGAGTCTGGACGAGCTCCCCAGCCTCTGGAACGTGGTAAAGGGCGACATGAGCCTGGTGGGCCCTCGACCCCTGCTCGTCCGGTACCTCGATCGTTACACCCCCGAGCAGGCGCGCCGGCACGAGGTCCGTCCCGGCGTCACAGGCTTGGCGCAGGTGAGCGGACGTAATTCGCTCTCGTGGGCCGAGAAGTTCGACAAGGACATGGAGTACGTCGACAAGCGTTCGCTAACGCTCGACCTCAAAATCCTGTTCCTCACTGTCGCCAAGGTCGTTAGGCGTGACGGAATCGCGGCAGAGGGCGACGTCTCCATGCCGGAATTCATGGGAACCCCCCGTGGCTGAGCTTCTGGTGGTCATTGGTGCAGGGGGCTTCGGCCGTGAGACGGCTGACGTTGTTGAAGCGATCAACCGAAGCGCACCCCAGCCGCAATGGCTCCTGCAGGGGGTGGTGGACGATTCACCCTCGGCGACGAACTTGGCGAGGCTCACTGCGCGAGGCATCGCTCACCTAGGAAGCGTGGATGACCTAATTGCAGGCGATGAGCGACCGCAATACGTCGTAGGGATCGGATCTCCGCGCATCCGCCGAATCCTCGCTGACAAGTTGGACGCGGCCGGTTTCAATGCAGCGACTCTGGTCCACCCGGATGCGAGCGTCGGCTCTCAATGCACACTGGGCGAAGGGACGATCATCCTGGCCGGGGCTCGAGTCACCACCAACGTCCACTTGGGACGCCACGTTCACCTGAATCCCAACGTCACTGTCGGACACGACACCGTCCTCGAAGATTTCGTGAGCATGAATCCGGCGTCATCGGTCTCGGGTGACTGCCTCGTCCAGACCGGTGCGTTGATCGGGGTGGGAGCCGTCGTGTTGAATCAACTCACCCTCGGGCCTCGAGCGCTCGTGGGTGGTTCTGCGTGTGTGGTCACCAACGTGGCGGCCGAGGCAGTCGTTAAGGGGGTGCCAGCGAGATGATCCGCAGGAGAAGTCCTCATGGTCCCATCGTCTACGGCGTCACCATTCCACTCTCCGCGCGTGCTTTCCTGCGGGGGCAACTGAACTTGCTCGCTCCTTTGCGGAATGACGTGCACCTGGTCTACGGACCTGATGGGGAGGGCCCAGTCGACGAGATTGACCAGCGCGTTACCCAAAGGTGTCTGCCTGTTCGGCGGGACCCCGCCCCACTGCAGGACCTCCGGGGCCTTCACGCATTGATCCAGTACCTGAGCAGCATTCGTCCTGGCACGGTGGTGATGGGGACACCCAAGATGGGACTTCTGGGTCTACTGGCCGCTTGGCTGATAGGAGTTCCGAGGCGCATATATGTCCTCTATGGACTACGTCTCCAGGGTGCCACCGGTATGGGCAGGGTGGTGCTGTGGATAATCGAGCGCATCTCAATGGCTTGCGCGACAGAGATATTGGCGCTGTCACCGTCCAACAGGGACGAGGCGCTCAAGTTGCGGCTTGTCTCTTCCCGCAAGATCCAAGTACTCGGGGACGGCAGTATCGGCGGGGTGGACCTAGAACGTTTCAGTCCACCGCAGGATTTTGAAAAGGGGCGCGCTCGCGACGTCTTCGAGATCCCGCTGGAGGCCCCCGTCCTGGGGTTTGTGGGTCGCCTGACACCAGATAAGGGTTTGGGCGACATGGTGGAGATGTGGCGCCGAGTGAGCTCCGCGGTCCCTGAAGCGTGGTTCTTGCTCGTAGGACCCAACGAATCCAGTGACATGGGTGTGGAGCACCTCGTGGATGAACTGCGTACTCTGCCGAGAGTCGTAGTCGCAGGGGCCAGACCTGACCCAGAGACGGCCTACAAGGCGGTTGACGTGCTGGTACTCCTGACCCGCCGAGAAGGTTTTGGAATGGTGGTGATCGAAGCCGCAGCGTGCGGTGTCCCATCCGTCGCAAGCGCCGTCAACGGAACTGTTGATGCCATCAGTTGCGGCGAGACCGGTCGACTTGTCGATTGGGGGGACGTCCAAGGTGCAGCAGCGGCGGTGACGGAATACTTGACGAATGACAACTTGCGCCGGCAACACGGGGCGCGGGCAAAGCAACGCGCCGTTGAGAAGTTTTCAGCTAGCCGAGTCAATGGACTCTGGCTCGACCACATCTCCGGCAAAGGCTGAACATCCATGAGAGAGAAACGACCCTTGGTGAGCGTGATCATGGGCGCGTTTAACTGCGCACACACTATCGATGAGGCAATCCAGTCGTTGGTTGAGCAGACGTACCCCAATTGGGAACTCATTGTCTGCGACGACGCGTCTTCAGACGGCACCTTGGAGGCGCTCCTCTTGTGGCAAACCCGCGACCCCGATCGCATCCGTGTGCTGCAGAATTCGGAGAATCTGAAACTCCCGCGCACTCTCAACAAGTGTTTGACTGAGGTACGCGGCGAATACGTAGCCCGAATGGATGGCGACGATGTTGCGACCCCGACTCGCCTCGGAAAACAGGTTGCCTTCTTGCTTTCCCATCCTGAAATTGATTTGGTTGGGTCTTGGATGCAGCGTTTCGATGATTTTCGAGATGGAGACATTGTTCGGTCACCTCTGGCTCCGGATCGGAACACACTACGCGCCCAAGTCCCATTCTGCCACGCCACAATCATGACAAGGCGAGCGGTCTACGAGGATCTGACAGGGTATTCATTGCATCCTCGAGTTGAGCGCGTTGAGGACATTGACCTCTGGTACAGGTTCTTCGAGGCTGGGTTTGTAGGCGCCAACATTGAGGAACCTCTGTACCGTGTTCGAGAGGACATGGCGGCGATCAGGCGGCGCACGTTCTCCGCTAGACTTAATCTTCTTCGAACGCACTTTCGCGGCCACAGACTCTTGGGGTATCCGCTTGTCGCATCGGTACGCCCACTTATAGAGTTCTGTAAAGTATTGGTACCCGCACGTCTAATCCTAGTCTTGCGATCTGCACAAAAGGGGCTGCAGAGAAGTCCTGGGAATGACAATGATGCCCGCTGAATTGAGTGCCCGCCGGGCATCTTCCTGTCCTGAAACGCTACCCGGTGAGGTGGCCACTGTTTGGCGAATGTGTGGCGACAAGAGGTCTCCCGCCTTGGTGATTACCCCTCAACAGAGAACGGGATTCGAAAACCGAGTTCTAGTCCGCTGTTCATCAACTCTTGCGCGCCAAATGATTGAGCCCGTGACGTGACCACCCGGATGGCAATGGGCATCGCGCGCGTCGTGTCCGGAACAACTGCAGCCCAAGCAATTCTTCTCTTGGGATCGCTAGTCGTTGCCAGGTTAGTCTCGCCAGAGAGTTTCGGCCTTTTTGCATCCGTCAGCGCAGGAGCGATCATTCTGGGATCGATCGTGAGTTTGCGCCTAGAATTAGCTATTGCAGTGCCGTCGAGACGGGGCGAAGCAGTTGACATCATGACTGTGGCACTGATTTTTTCTATAGTTCTTTCCTTTATTGCGGGACTTGGAGCCCTGGCGTATCCTGCGATCTCCGGGAGTGATTGGTACCCGAAGTCGATTGTTCTATTACTGGCTTACGGTGTGCTCATCGCAGCGACCATGGGTGCTACGTCGGCGATGACTCAGATGGCACTCCGCGACCGGCGATATTCATTGGTCGCGACGAGAGTCGCGGTGCAGGCGCTAGTCACCGTCACTGCCCAAGTCACCCTCTCTGCCTGGGTGCCCGGGGCCCCATCCCTGCTGGCTGGACTATTGACCGGGCAGGTGGCAGGTATTTTTCTTCTCAGGGGTGTGTTTGAGGGTGACGTTAAAATTCCCTCAAAGAAGCAGATTAGGGATCTCTTGGTTCAATACCGTCGTTTCCCTCTGATTTCCGCACCATCTGCAGTCGTAAACACTATGGGACTTCAGACGGCCGTCATCCTCGGCGGCATCTTATGGGGGTCTGCAGCGGCCGGATGGCTAGGAATGACTCAGAGGGTATTAGCGGGTCCCGTCACGGTTGTTGGAAACGCGATCGGACAGGTCTTTATCGGAGAATTCGGAAATCTCATGCGGTGCAGGGACCCGGAGCTCTACAGGCAGTTCCTCCGGGTATCGGCGATCCTGGCTAGTACCGGGGCAATCTTGGCCTCTACAGTATTCGTCCTGGCTCCCCACGTTGCGGGAGTAGTGCTGGGCGACGACTACCGAGAGGTCGGCACATTCTCCCAAGCGCTCGCCTTGGGGATAGCAGGTCAAGTCTTGGCCGGGCCACTTTCCGTGGTACTCCCCATGCTCGGTAGACAATCGTGGCAGGCCATCTGGGACGTCACCAGACTCGGCAGCGTGGTTGGAGGCCTCTTGTCCGTCGCCTCCGTTGGCGGCGGTGTAACGACCGCAATGTGGTGGCTGGGTGGCATCAATTTTACAATGTACGTCCTTCTATGGATTGCATCATGCATTGCAGTGAGGCGGGCTTGCCGCTCGTTTCTTTACCCAGGCGACCCGGTGACCGTCGTGGATGAAATGAGACGAGACGCGTGAATACCCTGGACTTAGCCCTGCTAGGGGTAGGAACGGCCATTGCCTGGCTCGCCTTTACCCTGCCCGCCGTGCGGCGGTCACTGAAGATCAAGATCGCCACGATTTCGGTAATCTATTTTCTATACTCTGGTGTTGGAATTGCCACTGATCCAGGCCTTATGGCAGAGTTTGCATTCCCATACTTTGTTTTCCTTGCCTGTCTGCTGCTGGGTGTCTTGTTAGGTGCACAGCTCAACGTAAAACAAAGATCGCGCAGACCTATTCCTCGAGAAGAAATGAGCGAAAGATGGTGGTCAAACACGTCTGCCTCTTGGCTCGCTGTGATCTATGTAGCGGCAATCATCGGTCAATTGTTTGTAACAGGACGCGCGGGTGAGCTCTTTAATCCAAGCTCGATCCTTCTTGAATCCAACAAAGGTGACGATATATTCGCTGGCAGGCTGAATAGGGGGGAAAATTCAGCGTTTGTAGTACTCGGGTACATGAAGCTTTTGTGTATTCCATTCTTCTACATCGAACTTCAGCGCAAACTAGGATCTCGCTGGATCCTACAGCTACTTCTGCTGTGTGGCGTAACCTACCTTCAGGTGACGGTAGCCGAGCAGTGGGGCCGCGCTGCCCTAGTTCAGCCATTTCTAATTTGGTTATTCGTTCTTTTGGCTCACAAGCGAATCTCGGGCAAGATATTCACCGCCATAATTGTGATGGGCTTCACTGCGGTCGTCCCAATCCTGAATTCCATTACCGTCTGGCGGCAGGGTGGGGATTTCGCGTTGACCGATGGCCTCGGCGCTAACATCTCAGCATTTCAGAAAGCTGAACTGAGTTATCCCAGTCTTTATCCGATCGCTCGCGAAATGGGGGCATCTGGTGAGTACATTGAGAGGTATTTGCTGTGGCTCGTCAGTCTCCCCTTCCCTAGTTCTCTTACGGGGACTTCGTTTAGCGTTTCAAGGGACTTCTCGGAAGAGATCTTGGGCATTACCTATGGCCAGGGAGGTTTCTACGTTCTGCTACCCTCGTGGCTGGGGGAGTCCTTTATTGCTTTTGGTCCATACTTTGCACTATGGGGACTAATTGTAGGAGTACTCATTGGCCTCATGGATCGTTTTCTCTCGAAGACTCCCGAACTCCTGACCTACGATGCATACCTGATGGCCCTCTTATTCGTGTATCTTCGAAGTGTTAGTCAGGAATACATCGCTCAAGCGGTCGCCAGCATGTGGCTCTTGCTTTTCCTTTATGCGCTGAGTCGTCTTCGCCGCGAAAAAACTGGAGCGTCAACCACAGAGGAGGAGATCTCAAAGTGATTGAGGATTCGGCGACCGCTGACCACTCTCGACCCGGAAGCGTCCTATTGGTTTCGCAGTTTTTCGCTCCGCGAAACGAAGTTGCGTCGCTGAGAATGGTGAACTTCGCCACAGGTTTGGCGGATTTGGGCTGGGAAGTTACAGTGCTTACTGTTAAACCCAACCCCTATAATCCGCTCGAGCGACGGTTGGATCTTGACATTCCCGAGCATCGACTTGCCGAGATATCTGTAGTCGCGGTCGATACTCCGCTGGAAGTACGATTTCTCTATGCGGCCAGAGCTTGCGCACACCGAGTTCTTAAGACCTTGCGGTATTTCGGTTCACCACCCGGCGCAGCGCTTAAGCCCGAATCTGACGATATTTCGCCCAATCGACAGTCCACTTTTCCATGGCTGCTTGCTCTTGTTGACCACGGCTACCGGAGGGCGTTTTCTCAGGCTAAGGGCCTGGCGCGCGGGTATGATGCACTGTGGGTTTCTTACGGACCACGTTACATGGTTGATGTCGGGGGACTCTTAGCTGACCGTTTCTCGTCGGCTGGCTTTGTCATGGACGTTCGGGATCCGATCGTGCGCAGTGGTAGCTTTGCGGATCCACGGAGTACAGGTAGGCAGCGTCGAACCGAGGCCAAATTGGCTCAGCGCGCTGATGCCGTGACGCTAGTTTCGGGGCCCTTGTTGGAGAACGCTGTCGCTTTCACGTGCCCGGTTTCCGTAATCTCGAACGGCTTTGGGGAACTTGAAAAGTTGGTTGGGAATCCGGTAGAAGCGCCCGACGTACGGCGTCCTTTCACTCTTTACTACGGGGGACGTCTTTCTCCTGCCCAGGATGCCAGGGCGTTGGCCGCTGCATGTAGAAAGCTGAACGAGACGGTGCCTGTTGTTGTGCAATATGCAGGAACGGATTTCTCCGCTTTTAGCCAAGCGTTTGAGGATCAGAACGCTGGTCAGTTGTTGTCTAACCTTGGTCTTGTGTCTAGACCTGATTCGCTGGCCCACGCAAAAGCCGCGGATGTGGTTGCAGTCTTTTCGTGGAACGATTCTGAAAAGGGGATTCTTACTGGGAAGATTTTCGAGCTTATCGCGCTTAACACGCCGATCGCGGTACTGATGGTAGGCGAGTCGAGGGGATCTGCTCTTAGTGAAATGTTTCAAGGAGACCCTATGCGAAGAGTCTTTGAAACCTCCCTTGATGAAGGTAATGTACAAGAGATCGTGGACTTCCTCATTTCAGCACCGAGATTTGATGAGAACTTTAGGAAAGAATTCCAAGGAATATCGCGATACAAACAATATTCCTATCCGGTGCTGTGCGAAAAGCTGAGTGCAGTTCTAGGTTCCGCAGTCGAGTCGCGCAAGTTGGCCAGTAGGCAGGCAGGCGACGACCAACGGTGATGGGGACTGCCCCGAGCTCTATTGACACCTTGGCCTGCCCCATAGGTTGGTTTCCAATTTCGGAGATGAGTCGAAGGCTTGGCTGAAAGGCTTCGACCGTGCCTCGTCCCTACCCACCCGAGTGCCGCGCGTGTGCCGTCGCACTGATCCGTTCCGGCGAACAGGTCAAGCAAACCGCCTACGAGTTCGCATCAGCGCAGGGTGCCTGCACAACTGGGTCGCCAAGACCAGATCGACCGCGGCGAGCGCCCCGGCATCAGCACCAGCGAGGCAAGTGAGCTCCGAACCGCCCGGCGTCGCATTCGCGAACTCGAGACCGAGCTCGCCATCGTCCGACAGGCGGCGAAGTTCCTGGACTAGGAGAAGCCCCACGCAAAAGGGGCTCACCCGGTTATCGACCGGTTGGCCGGTGCCGGGATGCCCGTTGATGTCGCTTGTCGAGTCCTCGGGGTCTCACGCCAGGGCTACTACCGCCAACAGCGCCGGCCGTTGTCGGCGGCCCAGATGCGTCGCCAATGGCTGACCGGCCTGATCCGGGAGGTGCACGTCGCGTCCAGAGGCACCTATGGCTACCGTCGAGTCCACGCCGAACTCACGTTAACGATGGACGTTCAGGGCAGCACGCGACTGGTGTCGGTGCTGATGACGCAGGCGGGGATCTACGGCCTGCCAGGCCCGGCACGAACGAAACGGCACAAGGGCTTCGCGTCCTTAGGGGACTTGGTCAACTGCAAATTCCATCGGTGCGCCCCAACGAGCTGTGGGTCACCGACATCACGGAGCATCCCATGCGTGAAGGGAAGGTCTTCTGTGCCGCCGTTCTGGACGCCTACAGCCGCCGGATCGCGGGCCGGTCCATCGATTCGCGCCAAGACGCCACGCTCGTCGTCAACGCCCTCGCATGGCCATCCGCAACCGCCAATCCGACCCAGGCGGCATCGTCCACGCGGACCACGGCGCCCAGGGCGGATTCAACCGGTCGTCGCAACACCTTGACTTCGGAGGTCTTCGAGGATGGCGACGTGTCGCGTGCCGGGTGTGATGGAGGCTCTCATTCCACGGAAGGATGAGAGTCATGGGAGCACCGAGGAAGTACCCCGACGAGCTTCGGGAGCGAGCGATCCGGATGGCGGTCGATCTGCGACGGGTTCCGGCGACGAGGACCGGTGCGCTGCGCCGTGTCGGCGAGCAATTGGGGATCAACCCCGAGACGTTGCGCAACTGGGTACAGCAGGCCGAGATCGACGAGGGCAGCCGTCCGGGCGTGACGACCGCAGAGGGCCAGCGGATCACCGAGTTGGAGCGTGAGGTCAAGGAACTTCGTCGCGCCAACGAGATCTTGAAGACGGCCTCGGCGTTTTTCGCCGCGGCGGAGCTCGACCGCAAGTTGAAGTGACTACGACGGTGCTCATCGACTACATCGATGAGCACCGGATGAGGTTCGGGGTCGAGCCGATCTGCACCGTCCTGCGCCAGGCCGGGATGCCGATCGCCCCGAGCAGCTACTACGCCGCGAAGACCCGCCCGCCATCGGCGCGGGCTTTGGCTGACCGCAAGCACGTCGAGGTCCTGCGACGAGTCCACGCCGACAACTACGGCGTCTACGGGGTCCGCAAGATGCACGCCGAGCTCAACCGTCGTGGGCATCGGATCGCCAGGTGCACCGTGCACCGGTTGATGCGCGTCGAGGGGTTGCGTGGGATCAGCCGGGCCAAGGGGCCTAGGAACACGGTCCCGGGCAAGGGTCCCGACACCCGTCCGGATCTGTTGGACCGCGACTTCCATGCACCCGCACCGAACCGGGTCTGGGTCGCGGACATCACCTACTGCCGCACCTTCGCCGGGTGGGTGTACGCCGCGTTCGTCATCGACGTCTACTCCCGCCGCGTGGTCGGCTGGCAGCTGTCGAAGAGCCTGCGCACCGACCTGGCGCTGGACGCCCTCGAGATGGGCCTGTGGACCCGCGCCCACGCCGGTCACGACACCACCGGCGTCATCGCGCACTCGGACAAGGGAGTCCAGTACCTCGCGGTGCGCTACACCCAGCGGCTGGCCGAGGCCGGCGCTGTCGCGTCGGTCGGCTCGACCGGGGACTCATATGACAACGCTCTGGCCGAGGCGTTCAACTCGCTGTTCAAGGCCGAACTGGTCCGCAACCGCGGACCCTGGAAGAGCATCGACGACCTGGAGATCGCCGTCGCGGAGTACGTCGACTGGTTCAACCACCGGCGCCTTCACGGCGAGATCGGCATGATCCCGCCCGTCGAGTTCGAGGACACCCACTACCGTCACAACCCCGCACCGACTACCGTCGGCGCGTCACTTCAGAGCCTCCACTGAACCCGGCACGCGACAGTACCGCGCTGGCGTGGCTCAGTGGAAAGCTCAGCAGGCAGCGAAGCGTCCCAAGACCGCGAAGCTCGTGAGCAACGAACGGCTGCGGGAGTACGTGCAGGATCGGCTCGCGGGCAACGTCCGCCGCCCGGACGGTACGATCGTGCCCGGGCCGACACCACCCGCGTGGAAGGGGCTGAACAAGCCGCGTCGTCAGGACCGAAGGTGGTCGACGGCTTGGAGTCCGGAGCAGATCGCCCAACGCCTGAAGGTCGAGTTCCCCGATGATGAGTCCATGCGCATCAGTCACGAGGCGATCTACCAGTCGCTGTTCATCGAGGGGCGTGGTGCGCTCAAACGCGAGCTTGTCGCCTGTCTGCGCACCGGGCGCGCGTTGCGGGAGCCACGGGCGCGATCCCAGAACAAGGCGCAGGGGCACGTGAGTGCTGATGTCGTCCTCAGCGAACGTCCCGCTGAAGCCGGTGACCGGGCCGTCCCGGGCCACTGGGAGGGCGATCTGATCATCGGCACGGGCCGGTCGGCGATCGGCACACTCGTCGAGCGCAGCAGTCGCTCAACGCTCCTGGTGCATCTGCCGCGACTGGAGGGCTGGGGAGAGAAGCCCTACGTGAAGAACGGGCCCTCGCTAGGCGGGTACGGTGCCGTCGCGATGAACGCCGCGCTGACCGCGTCGATGACCAAGTTGCCTGAGCAGCTGCGAAAGACGCTGACGTGGGATCGTGGCAAGGAGCTTTCCGGGCATGCGCTCTTCGCGTTGGAGACCGGCACGAAGGTGTTCTTCGCCGACCCGCACTCGCCGTGGCAGCGGCCGAGCAACGAGAACACCAATGGCCTGTTGCGGCAGTATTTCCCCAAGGGCACTGATCTGTCGCGCTGGTCGGCCGAGGACCTGGAGGCCGTCGCCTATGCGCTCAACAATCGGCCCCGCAAGGTCCTCGGCTGGAAGACACCCGCCGAGGTCTTCGAGGAGCAACTACGATCTCTTCAACAACCCGGTGTTGCATCGACCAGTTGAACTCACCCAGTTCACCTCGTGGGCGTTCGGTGAGCGGATCCGAGGCTGTTGTCGCTGCCGGGTGAATCCTGACCCTCTGGTGCCGATCGAACCTTGACCCCCTCGGCACTGTGAGGGAGTGATCATGACTGAGGACTGGGCTGAGATTCGACGGCTGCACAAGTCGGAGCAGATGAGCATCAAGGCGATCGTGCGGAAGACGGGGCTGGCCAGGAACACGGTCCGTGCGGCGTTGGCCTCGAACACGCCACCGAAGTACGGGCGGGACCCGGCCGGGTCGATGCTCGATGTCTACGAGCCGCGGATCCGGGAGTTGTTGGCGCAGTTCCCCTCGATGCCGGCCACGGTGATCGCCGAGCGGATCGGGTGGACGAACTCGTCGTCGGTGCTGCGGGCCAAGGCCGCGCAATTGCGTCCGCTGTACGCCCCGACCGACCCTGCGGACCGCACGACCTACGTTGCAGGTGAGATCGTGCAGTGCGACCTGTGGTTCCCCGGCAAGGTCATCCCCGTCGATGCTCCGGCGGCGTCGAAGACCGCGGGCTGGGTCGGTGGCAGGCCGACGGCGGACCTTCCGGTGCTGACCATGGTCGCGGCGTTTTCGGGGTTCATCATGGCGACGCTGCTGCCGACCAGGAAGACCGGCGATCTGGTGGCTGGGATGTGGCAGCTCCTTGCTGGGTTGGGTGGGGTCCCGAAGATCTTGGTGTGGGACAACGAGGCTGGCATCGGTCAGCACCACCGTCTGACGTTGGGTGCCAGGTCGTTCGCTGGCACGTTGGGGACACGGATCTATCAGACCGCGGCCCGTGACCCCGAAGCCAAGGGGGTCGTGGAGCGGGCCAACGGGTTCTTGGAGACTTCCTTCATGCCCGGGCGCGAGTTCGAGTCCCCGGGCGACTACAACACCCAGCTCACGGGCTGGTTACCGCGCGCGAACGCCCGGGTGTTGCGCCGCACTGGGGAGCAGCCCGGGGTCCGGGTCGCTGCTGATGTCGCAGCGATGGGGGTGCTGCCACCGATCGCGCCGTCGGTGGGCACTACCGTCCGGGTCCGGCTGGGCCGCGACTATTACGTGCGCATCGCGGGGAACGACTACTCGGTCGACCCAGGCGTGATCGGCCGGTTCGTCGATGTCCACGCCGGTCTGGACACCGTCACGATCACCTGTGCCGGCACCCCGGTGGGGGCCCATCAGCGGTGCTGGTCGAGCCACCAGACGATCACCGACCCAGTCCACGTGAGCACCGCTGCCGGGCTACGGACCGCGTTCAAGGCGCGCACTGCTGACATGCGTGGCCCCACCACCAGACAGTCAAGTGGGGTCGGTGCGGTCGTTGGTGTGCGGGCGTTGAGCGACTACGACGCCCTGTTCGACCTGACCCCCACTGTCACCGACGAAGCGGCCGTGGCCGCGCGTGCGCGACTCGAGGTAGTGCGATGACCTCGGCGCCCGGCAAGGACCTGGTCAGTGAGGTCGCGTTCCTGGCCCGTGAACTCAAGACCCCGGTGATCAACGAGACCTTCGCTGTCCTGGGCGACCAGGCCCGCGCCGAGGGCTGGTCACACGAGGAGTACCTGGCTGCGGTGCTGGGCCGCCAGGTCGCCTCACGGACCGCGAACGGGACCCGGATGAGGATCGCGGCCGCGCACTTCCCCGCGATCAAGACCATCGAGGACTTCACCTTCGACCACGTCCCTGCCGCGACCCGCGACGTCCTCGCGCACATGAGCACCACCACGTTCATCGCCAAACGCGACAACGTCGTCCTCCTCGGACCGCCCGGGACAGGGAAAACACACCTAGCGATCGCGCTGGCGATCAAGGCCGCCGAAGCGTCCTATCCAGTCGCGTTCAACTCTGCGACCGGATGGATCACCCGACTGGGTGCTGCGCACGACAAGGGCCAGTTGGAACGTGAACTGCGCAAGCTCAACCGATACCGACTGCTGGTCATAGACGAGGTCGGCTACCTGCCCTTCGACACCGCCGCCGCGTCGCTGTTCTTCCAACTCATCGCCAGCCGCTACGAGACCGGCTCGGTCGTGGTCACCTCGAACCTGGCGTTCTCACGCTGGGGCGAGACCCTCGGCGACGACGTAGTCGCCGCAGCCACCATCGACCGCCTGGTCCACCACGCCCACGTCATCGCGCTGGACGGCGAGTCCTACCGCACCCGCGGACACCAAACCGGACCGCCCCCAGCCACACGCACCAAGACCATCTAGCACCAACAAACCGCTCGAAGGGGGTCAGTTTTCGGTCGGCAGCAGGGGGTCAGTTTTGGACCGGCGTTGACAGCGCAGGCCTGCTCCCATCGTTCGGCACTGTCGGCGACGCGCTGGACAGTGCCATGATGGAAAGCTTCTGGTCCTCGATGCAGATCGAACTCTTGAACCGCCGCAAGTGGAAGACCCGGGTCGAACTGGCGAACGCCATCTTTGAGGACATCGAGCTCTTCTACAACCGCCAACGACGCCACTCCGCGCTGGGCTACAAGACACCGATCGAGTTCGAGCTAGCCTCACCCGCAGACACCGTTTCCGCCTGAAGACTCATCACCACGAGTGGAGACCAAGGCGTGGGGCAGGTCGGAGTGTCAACCAGACTGGGGGCAGTCCCTCCGGTCACTGACGCGCCGACAACCCCGGAGATGCCTACTCATCTGGGAATGAGCCGGGAAACGCAGCGCTACACCACGACTGGGACTTGATCTGGATCTGATCCACGACTTCAACAAGAACGGGCATCCTGGGTGCACATTTGTTGCGCGGACGATTTGGTTGAATATGCGCCTGTCTTAGACGCTATGTGAGTGAAGTAGGCAGCGGTTTTACGGAATCGACCGCGCTGGGTTACCCGCAACCCGAACATTGGGCGGGACGTCACGAATTACGACCGCGCCGAGCCCGACCGTTGCATGCGCGTGAACCGTGACCTTATTCATGATGACGCTCTGTGGTGCAATCCAAGCATTCTCTCCGACTTGCGCGCTGCCACAGAGTACCGCGCCCGCAATGATGAAGGCGCCTCTGCCTATGTGAGCGTTGTGGGCTATGAAAACAGCGTCGTCAATCTTGACATCCGACCCTATGGTGGTTGGGTTCACTGTTCCTTGACAAATCGCTACGTGGCTGCCGATTTCCACACGGTCTCCGATTTCGACGCCGCCTACGTGAGCAATGCGGATGGGTTTTGAGTCATTTGCCACCTCGAATCCAAAGCCGCTATTGCCCACTGATGTGTGGTTAGAGAGGATGCAATCCGACCCGATCTTGACTCCAGAATGGACTCGGACGTGGGAGCCAATAATTGTTCGCGGCCCGATCTCAACCGCTTCGTCAATTTGAGTGAAATGTCCGACGCTTGCCGTGGGGTCTATCGAAACATCCGCGTGAATTATTGCTGTGCTGGCAATGCCAGTAACTATGTTGCTGGGAACAATTTCATTTGACGCCACGGCAAAGGCCAGTCTCGGGCGTTCTACGGCAATGCAGTTCTCGGGCCAAGATGTTTCTGCTGTCGGAACAAGGAATACAGTCGACGGCGACGACTCGACAATAGATCGCGCCGACGGGCTGTCCACCTTGATGAAGGCGAGGTGGCCGGGGCGCGGGTTACTGCTATCGCAGATTCCCTCCAGCTGAGCATCAGTGCCACCGGACAGTCCAAACATTGACCACAAGTCGACGGACTTCACGACGACTCCCGGGAAACCAAAGAAATGACTTCAAAGGCCTCTGCAAACTCCAGGCCGGATTGTAGGCCGTAGAATTTTCCGGATGCCTCGAGAGAATCGCGCTGCACGTAGGGGCGTTCCAGTTCGTGTTGGGTTCGGTAGCTCTTAAGCATGAGTATTTTCTTCTCAATGTCCGCGCGGCCCACTTCGACAAAAAAATTGGTAATTAGTCTTCTTGAATTCCATGGTGTCTGGTATCCAAGAATATTTCGATTGCGGAATGCTCGCACGGATTCTGCATGCACGACTTCGTGGTCTTGATGTGTGTCGCAACTATTCATGGTCAGGATCAGGTCGGGATTAAACTCGCGTCGCAAATCTATCAGTGTGTCGAGAATTTCTTGACGATGACTGCCAAAATTTCGTACGGGCTTGTTAAAGCAATAGGTGTTTATTGTATCGATACCGAGAGTTTTCATCGCAGCTCGATACTCGAGTTCCATCACATCTTCAGGGGTCCCGGGTGGGCGACTCAACTCGGCGCGGGAAAACGCAGCGGTTGCGATTGTTGCGCCTTCGCGATGGAGACGGCTGAGGGTTGCTCCACATCCGAGTTCGATGTCATCTGTATGTGCCCCAATCGCGAGGACTCGTTTTGCGCCTATCATCAGGGGACGCCTATTACGTGGACGGGGATTGTGAAGTTCGCCTGTTGGATGACTCGACGGCCGTCAAGAATTAACCTCGCCCCAGGAATGTCTTTGGGACGCAGGTCTTCGTAAGACGCGTGGTCAGTATGCAGAATTATGGCGTCAACGGGCGTTCCAAGAGTGTGTGGTTGAAGGCCCAAGAATTCTAGTTCCGCATCAGTGTAGAGCGGGTCATGGACTGTCGTTACAGCTCCCCTATCTTGCAAACTCCGTACGAGGTCGAAGACGCCCGAGAAGGCCGTCTCCTTGACTTGGCCGCGGTAAGCGGCGCCCAGAACGGCTACATGTGCCCCGTCAATGGATCCGTACTCGCGCTCGAGACGGTTGACAGCGTGTACAGGCATTGAAGCATTGGCGTTACGCGCTGCGCTGACCACCGTTGCGTCTGGATCGTTTGCCAGATATAGCCGCGGGTAGACAGGGATGCAATGCCCACCCACGGAGATGCCGGGCCTGTGTATGTGGCTGAACGGCTGTGAGTTGCATGCGTCGATCACTTGGTGGACGTCGATTCCTGCTGTTTCCGCGAACATAGCGAACTGGTTCGCTAGGGCAATGTTCACGTCGCGGTAGGTGGTTTCAGCCAGTTTGGCAAGCTCGGACGCTTCCGCGCTGCCAAGGCCCCACACTCCATTGGGTCGGGTGAGGTCGGATCGTTGGTCAAAGTCGAGCACAGACTCATAAAACTCTCGTGCGCGATCTTCTCCGCACTCAGAAAGCCCTCCGACCAATTTGGGGTACTTGCGCAGGTCCTCAAACACCCGACCCGTCAGCACTCGTTCGGGGGAGAAGACAAGGTGGAAGTCCGTCCCCTCGACGAGGCCACTGATCTCTTCGATCATCGGCTTCCATCGAGTTCGGGTGGTGCCAACGGGGAGTGTCGTCTCGTAACTGACCAGGGTGCCCGGAGTCAGATGGGCGGCGAGGTCGCGAGTGGCCGAGTCCATCCACCCGAAGTCGGGCTTGCTGTCAGCGTCCACGAACAGAGGGACGACGATCACGATGGCATCCGCGTCGGGGATGCCCTCCGCGTAGTTCGTGGTCGCTCGTAGATTGCCTGCGGGGACCAGGCGTGCCAAGTACTCATCCAAGTGGGCTTCGCCGGGGAACGGGACCTCTCCGGCGTTGATCGTGTCGACCGTCTGGGTGTTCACGTCCACCCCGACGACATGGTGGCCCTTGTCAGCGAACTGGGCCGCGAGGGGGAGACCGATCTTCCCCATACCAATGACTGCAATCTTCATGTTCATATGTCCTGTTCGATTGAAACGGTGCGCTCTTCCCGAGCTGACAAGATGCAGGCATCCGCGACCATGACGGTGCGCATGCCTTCACGCATCGTGACCACGTCCTGTCGCGTACCGCGCACCGCATCGCGGAAGGCCTCGTGCTGCACTTTCAGGGGCTCCGGCTTGGGGATGGCGAAGCGAGTACTGTTGCCTTCGGTCACGCCGCGGAAGGTGGAGATTTGGTCCCACTCAGTGGCGACGAGACCGTTCTCGTGGAACGTGAGGTCTGCGTTGAGGGTGTCCGCCACGAACGTGCCCTTCTCACCGGTGACGATGGTGAGGCGTTCCTTGAGAGGCGAGAGCCAGTTGACCAGGTGGCTGACCACGGTGCCGCCAGCTGTCTTGGCGGTCACGGAGATGAGGTCCTCGTGAGGCCGCCCGCTCTTGTGGGCCGTGTGGGCCGAGACGGTCTTGTACTTGTCCTGGAGCACCCAGGCGGTGAGGTCGATGTCGTGGGTGGCAAGGTCCTTGACCACTCCGACGTCGGCTATGCGGTTCGGGAAGGGACCCTGACGCCGGGTGGCGACCTGGTAGATGCTTCCGAGATCGCCGTTGTCCAGTCGAGCGCGGAGGGCGACCAGTGCCGGGTTGCAACGCTCGATGTGACCCACGGCGTTGACGAGCCCGGCGGCCTCGAATGCCTCGACGAGTTGCTTGGACTCGGGGCCGTCGGTGGCCAGCGGCTTCTCGATGAGGGTATGCACCCCGGCAGCGGCCAGCTCCAGTCCGGTGGCGAGGTGGTAGACGGTGGGAGTGGCAACGACCGCCATGTCGATGCCGATCGCGATCATCTCGGCAACGGTGTCGACGACCGTGGCGGTGCCAGCCATGCCGTGCTTGTCGCCGGCGGGGTCAGCCACGGCAACCAGGTCGAGCCCCTCGATCGAACGCAGCACTCGGGCGTGGTTGCGGCCCATCATGCCAATGCCGACGAGGCCTACACGCAGATCAGACATCAGGAACCAGCCTTCGCGAGAGTGTTGACGGCGTGCACGATGCGTTCGAGGCCAGCTTCGTCCACGGACGGGTGCACGGGGAGAGAGAGGCACTCACGGGCGGCAGCGGCCGTCTCCGGGAGTTCGACGTCGACCTGGAAGGGGGCCAGTTGGTGGTTGGGGGTCGGGTAGAACATGCCTGAGCCGATGTTAAATTCGGACTTCAGGGCGGCTGCGAGGCCGTCCCGGTCCTGAGGTACGCGCACCGTGTACTGGTGGTAGACGTGCACTGCCCCATCCGCGACGTGGGGAACCTGGACGCCCTGGAGGCTCTCGCTCAGGAAAGCGGCGTTCGACTGTCGCGTGGCAGTCCAGGCGCCCACCTTAGTCAGTTGGACGCGCCCGATCGCGGCGTGGATGTCGGTCATGCGGTTGTTGAAGCCGACGACCTCGTTCTCGTACTGACGCTCCATGCCCTGGTTGCGGTAGAGGCGCATGTTGCGCTCGATCTCCGCGTTGACGACGGAGACCATGCCGCCCTCACCAGAGGTCATGTTCTTGGTCGGGTACATCGAGAACATGCCGAAGTCACCGAACCCGCCTACAGGCGTGCCGTCCAGCGAAGCGCCGTGAGCTTGGGCGGCGTCCTCGAAGATCTTCAGGCCATGGCGATCAGCGATCTCCTGAAGGGCCTTCATGTCGGCGGGGTGGCCGTACAGGTGCACAGGCATGATCGCGACGGTGCGTTCGGTGATCGATGCTTCCACGCTCTGGGGGTCGAGGCAGAAACTCACGGGGTCGATGTCAGCGAAGACGGGCGTGGCCCCGGTCAGCGCGACCGAGTTCGCTGTGGCGGCGAAAGTGAAGGAAGGAACGATCACTTCGTCCCCAGCCTTGACACCGGCCGACAGCAGTCCGAGGTGCAGTCCCGAAGTGCCGGAGTTGACCGCGACGCAGGCACGATCCAGACCGAAATGTTGCGCGAACTCCTGCTCGAAGGCTGCGACCTCGGGACCCTGAGCGATCATGCCGCTGCGCATGACGCGGTCAACAGCCTCCCGCTCCTCGTCGCCGATGATCGGCTTGGCAGGGGGAATGAACTCGTTCACGGTCTCAGCCTTTCTCAACGGCCAGGCGACCGTCAGATTCGATGTAGGTCTCGCCGGTGTCAGGGCAAATGAAACGACTGGGCGACTCTTCGTTCAATCGGTGGCCGGTCTTGCCGACCCATCCGAGTTGACGGGCGGGGACACCGGCAACAAGAGCGTGATCGGGGACGTCCTTGGTCACCACGGAACCCGCGGCGACCAGAGCCCAGGCGCCGATCGTCACTGGGGCGACGCAGACCGAGCGCGCGCCGATCGCGGCGCCGGTGCGGATCTCGACTCCAGTCGGGTCCCAGTCGGAGGCCGACTTGATGGTGCCGTCCGGATTGATGGCCCGGGGATAAGTGTCGTTGGTCAACACCACAGCCGGGCCAATGAAGACACCGTCCTCGAGAGTGGCCGGCTCGTACAGCAACGCGTAGTTCTGCACCTTGCAGTTGTCGCCCAAGGTGACGCCACTGCCGACGTAGGCACCCCGGCCGATGATGCAATTGTCACCGAGACGAGCGTCTTCGCGGACCTGGGCGAGATGCCAGACCGATGAGCCATCTCCGACGGTGGCGGTCTCATGGACTTCAGCGCTGTCGACAATGCGGACAGACAATTTCCAACCTTCCCCAACTGTGCGCCGCGGAGCAAGAACTGCGACCGATCGCCACAGATTGTGTCAGACGGCCGGACCCACACAGTTTCGGCGCCGCAAAATTGGACGGTGTCGAGGGGAGTGATGACGTCAGGTCCGCAGGCCGTCGCTGTGTGACGAACGAAGAACGCGGGTGCCAGGCCGAAGCCCGACACCCGCGTTGACGACGTACAGAATCAGCTCGCGCCGATGATCATCCCAGCGCCGACCGTCACGCCGGTCCCCTCATCAATCAGGATGAACGACCCGGTGGTCCGGTTCTTCGCATACTCGTCCACCAGCAGTGGGACCGTCGTACGCAGCTTGACGCGGCCGATCTCGTTGAGCCCGAGCTCGCCGGTGTCCTGGTCCCGGTGCAGGGAGTTGATGTCCAACCTGTACTGGATGTCCTTGACCAGGGCGCGAGCGGTGCGGGTGGTGTGCTTGATGGCGAGCTTCTGGCCTTGGCGCAGCGGCTCGTTGGTCATCCAGCAGACCATCGCGTCGATGTCCTGGCTCGGCTTCGGGGCGTTGTTGACGCGGGCGATCATGTCGCCGCGGCTCACGTCGACGTCGTCCTCGAGACGCACCGTGACCGACATCGGCGGGAAGGCCTGACGGACCTCGCCCTCGAAGGTGTCGATGGCGGCAATCTTCGAGGTCATGCCGCTGGGCAGCACGATGACCTCGTCGCCCTTCTTCATCACGCCGCTGGCCACCATGCCGGCATAACCGCGGTAGTCGTGGAAGTCGTCCGACTTGGGACGGATCACGTACTGCACCGGGAAGCGGACGTCGACCAGGTCGCGGTCGCTGGCCACGTGCACGTGCTCCAGGTGGTGCATCAGGGTGGGGCCCTGGTACCAAGGCGTGTTCTGCGAGCGGTTGACCACGTTGTCGCCCTGGAGCGCCGAGATCGGGATGACCTCGAGGTCGGGGATGTTGAGCTTGGTCGCAAACTGGGTGAACTCGGCGTGGATCTTGTTGTAGATCTCCTCGTCCCAGCCGACCAGGTCCATTTTGTTGATCGCCAGCACCAGGTGGGGCACCCGCAGCAGGCTCAGGAGCACTGCGTGGCGACGCGACTGCTCGGTCAGGCCGTTGCGGGCATCGACCAGCACCAGACCCAGGTCGGCGGTCGACGCACCGGTCACCATGTTGCGGGTGTACTGGATGTGGCCGGGGGTGTCCGCGATGATGAACTTGCGCTGCGGGGTCGCGAAGTAGCGGTAGGCCACGTCGATGGTGATGCCCTGCTCGCGCTCCGAGCGCAGACCGTCGGTCAGGAGCGACAAGTCGACATAGTCGTCGCCACGGTCCGAGGACGTCTTCTCGACGGCCTCGAGCTGGTCGGCGAAGATCGACTTGGAGTCGTACAGAAGCCGACCGATCAGGGTCGACTTGCCGTCGTCCACGGAGCCGGCGGTGGCGAAACGCAGCAGGTCCATCCGCGGCTTCTCAGTCGTGATCTCTGGGGTGGCCATCAGAAGTAGCCTTCCTTCTTGCGGTCTTCCATGGCTGCCTCGGAGAAGCGGTCGTCGCCACGGGTCGCGCCGCGTTCGGTCAGACGGGCCACCGAGATCTCCTCGATGATCGCGTCCAGCGTGCTGGCCTCGGACTCCACGCACCCGGTCAGGGTCATGTCGCCGCACGTACGGAATCGGACGGTGCGCTCGGAGACGGTCTCGCCGTTGCGCAGCGGGTTGAGCGGAGTCTCGGTCATCAGCATGCCGTCGCGCTCGAAGACGCGACGCTGGTGGGCGAAGTAGATCTGGGGGATCTCGATCTCCTCGCGGCGGATGTAGTCCCAGATGTCCAGCTCGGTCCAGTTGGAGATCGGGAAGATGCGCATGTGCTCACCGGCGTGCAGACGGCCGTTGTAGAGGCTCCACAACTCGGGACGCTGCATCTTCGGGTCCCACTGGCCGAACTCGTCACGGTGGGAGTAGACGCGCTCCTTGGCGCGGGCCTTCTCCTCGTCGCGGCGACCGCCACCGAAGGCGGCAGTGAAGCCGTTCTCTTCGATCGCGTTGAGCAGCGTCGGGGTCTGCAGCCGGTTGCGCGAGGTCTTGCCGTCGTCGGTCACGATGCCGCGGGCGATCGCGTCGTCGATGGAGGCGACCACGAGCTTGACGCCCAGACGGTCGACCCAACGATCGCGGGTCACGGCGACCTCGGGGAAGTCCAGGCCGTTGTCGATCTGCAGGATCGGGAAGGGGATCTTCGCCGGGTGGAACGCCTTCTCCGCGAGGCGGAGCATGACGATGGAGTCCTTGCCGCCGGAAAACATCAGGACCGGCTTCTCGAACTCGGCGGCGACCTCACGGAAGATGTGGATCGACTCCGCCTCGAGCTGGTCCAGCTGGCTCAGCTGGTAGTCGGAGTGGGTCTGGGTCATGGTGATTCTCTGGGGCCTCTCATCGGGACAGCAGCGGCCATCGTAGCCCTGCCTGTTGGGCGTCCTTGACACGTCTTGGCGCTCGGCTACGTACGCTCCCTCACGCGCCGCCTGCGCGCGGACGCCTCCGGCACGTCGAGCTCCTCCACCGTGGGCGCACCGAACATCGGCAACCCGACCGTGCGGCGGATCAGGCCCCACGCCAGCGGGAGCAGCACGACCACCGCCAGGCCGACACCGATGATCAGCATCGGGTAGGTCTCGTCGGGTCCGGCGCCCAGCGGCGCCCACCCGGCCTTGTCGAGCAGCGCGACCCCCGACATGGTCAGCACCACGACGATGGCGCGACGGATGAACGACTGGCGGATGCGCGGAGCGAGCTTGGAGCCCAGGATCGTGCCCGGCACCGAGCCGAGGATCAGCGGGATGGTGATGCCCAGGTCGAGGCCGTGGATGGCGATGTTGGCGATCGCCGCGGCCAGCACCAGCGGGACCGCCTGCACCAGGTCGGTGCCGACCAGACGGACCGCGCTCAGGCCCGGGTAGAGCATCAGCAGGCAGATCATGATGACCGAGCCCGACCCGACGCTGGTGATGCCCACCAGGAGCCCGCCGGCGACGCCGACGAGGAAGGTCGGCAGCGGCTTGATGGCGGGGTCGTCATCCTCGACCTGGGTGCCCTTGCGCACCCGCAGGAGGTTGACGTAGAGCCGGGCGGCGTAGGTGGCGGCGGCGAGCAGAAGGGCGAAACCGATGCTCAGCTTCAGCACCCGGTCGAGTTGTTCGGGTGAGTCGGTGAACCACGAGACCAGGTAGGGCCCGAGCAGGGCGGTGGGCACCGACCCGAGGATCAACCACTTGGCCAACGCCATGTTGGGCGAGCCCTCGCGCTTGTGCACGATCGCGCCGCTGGTCTTGTAGACCGCCGCAGCCGTGAGGTCGGCCGTCACCACGGTCGCGGTGTCACCCACCCCCAGGAAGATCAGCGCCGGCGTCATCAGGGCGCCGCCGCCCATGCCGGTGAGACCGACGACGATGCCGACCACGAAGCCGGCGATCATCACCGAGAAGAAGGACCAGGTGGCCCAGTCGAGGAGCGTCAGTGCGTCCATCAGCGCCGCACGGCTCCCACCAGGGAGGGCAGCGCCACCTCGAGCATCGCGGTGATCTTCTTCGCGGCGGCCGCGGTCGGCTCAGGGCCCCGGCGGTAGGGGTCCTTGATGTCGTTGTCGGCCGTGCTGCGAGCGCGGAAGTGGCCCGCGTGCTCGATCAGCGCCCGCCCGGTGAGGTGGGTCGACGCCGCGGTCTCCGCGAATTGACCCAGGGTGAAGATCTTGCGGAACTCCCCGGGATACAGCGAGACCAGGTCGGTGACGTGGCTCTGCTCCGCGGTCAGCACCAGGTCGGCCGCGGCCAACAACTCCGCGCTCGTCGGATAGCTGCGGTGCCGCTCGCCGGAGACCCCCTCGGGCAGGAGCGCCTCGATGACGGGGTCCATCTTCTTTCCCTTCACCGCCTCCGTGCCGGTCGAGGCCACGTCGAGGGCGTTGCCCACCATCGAGATCGTGAGCAGCTCCATGAAGGCAGAACGGCACACGTTGGCGGTGCAGACGAAGAGCACGCTGAGGGTTTCGTGGGGGAGTGAATGAGCTGCGTGCGCAGGGGCCGGCTCAGGGGCCGACGGGACCGACTGGACCGACGAGACAGGCGGGACGATCAGCGGCGCACTCGTCGAGGCGTGCGTGGGCGCGGGGACGCTCGCGGGGGCGACGGTGTCGGGTGCGGTCAAGGTGGGGGACGAGTGGCGTACGTCGAGCACACCGGCCGCCGACAGTGCATCGAGGACGTCGTCGAGGGCGGCCTCCACGCTGCGGCCGGTGGTGTCGACGCGCACATCGGCGTCCTCGGGCTCCTCGTAGGGAGAGGAGATCCCGGTGAACTCCGGGATCTCGCCGCGACGGGCCTTCGCGTACAGCCCCTTGCGGTCGCGGCGCTCACACTCCTCGACCGGCGTCGCGACGTGGACCAGGAAGAACGTGCCGCCGGCGGCCTCGACCATCGCGCGCACCTCGTCGCGGGTCTGCGCAAAGGGGGCGATCGGGCTCACCACCGCCAGACCGCCGTGGCGGGCGACCTCGGCGGCCACCCAGCCGATGCGCCGGATGTTGGTCTCCCGGTCCTCCTTGCTGAAGGAGAGCCCCGACGAGAGGGTGCGGCGTACGACGTCGCCGTCCAGGCTGGTGACGCTGCGTTCACCGGACTCCAGGACCCGGTCGATCAGCGCCCGGGCCAGAGTCGACTTGCCACTGCCGGAGAGACCAGTGAAGAAGAGGACCAGGCCGCGCTCGGCCGGGCCCTTGCGCGCGCGGGAGAGGACCGCGGCGACGGCGGCCGGGTAGTCGCCCAAGTCAGGCTCGGAGTCGCGCGCCGCCAGCGGCCAGACCGGGTCTCCAGCGGCGTACGCCGCCACCACCCGCTCCTGGAGTCGGGCGTCGGCGCGCTCGTCGCCGTGCGCGGCCAGCGGCACCGCGACGACAACGGCGTCGCTCAGCGACTCGGTCGCCGCCAGGGTTGCGCGCAGCAGGTCGACGCGGGGGAGTGAGCCGGTGCCCGTGCCCACGAGGGCGAGCAGCACCAGCGGACCGCGACGGTTGAGACGGCTCAGCTCGAGCGTGGTGAGCGGTGCGGTGACCGGGATCCAGTTACGACCCGCGTACGCAGCTCGCGCCTCGGCCGGCGTCAGGTGCAAGCGGCGGAAGGGGCCGTGCTCGGGGTGGGAGAGCGGCGTGAGGTCACCCGACGGCTCGAGTCGGGCCAACGGCAGGCCCTCGGGGTCGACCAGCTCGACGGTCTGCCCGACCAGGTGCTCGGGGAGGTCGAGAGTGACGAGAGCGTCGAAGGCCGCCGGGTCGTCGAAACGGCGGCGGGGCGCCAGGGCGCCGCTCAGCAGCAGTTCGAGATCATCCAGCTCGCGCGGCGTGGGGCAGAACTGGGGAACGGGGGCGGACACCGGCCCATCATGCCAAAGGTCCACCAATCTGCTGGACGAACGCGTATTGAATGGACCGCTCGTCTCGACCAGCGTCCGGTCGTACCGCAAATGCGGCAAACGCTGCGGGTGACTCGTCTCACGGTCGCGCCTGCTTGCAAACTGCTAACAATTGTTAGCACAATGGAGGGGTGAGCACACGGGACCCTGACGCAGCAGTCGAGAAGGCGGAGAAGATGTCCGTCCTCGGCAAGACCGCTGCTGCGGGAGCCCAGGTCAGTGCCCAGGTGGGCGCTGGCGTGGGAGCAGGGGTCGGCAAGGTGGGAGAGATCCTCAAGGAACAGCGCCTTGCCTCCCGGCTCTCGCTGCGACAGCTGGCCGACCTGGCCGGCGTCTCCAACCCTTACCTGAGCCAGATCGAACGCGGACTGCGCAAGCCCTCGGCCGAGGTGCTCAACCAGCTCGCGAAGGCGCTGCGGATCTCTGCCGAACAGCTCTACGTGCACGCCGGACTGATGAGCCCCGACAGCGCCGCGATCTCGTCCACCAGCGTCGAGGCAGCAGTGCTCTCCGACACCCGACTCAACCCGAGCCAGCGTCAGACGCTGCTCGAGATCCACGCGTCCTTCATCGCCGTGAACAGGCACGTCGACACCGCGCGCAAAGGCGACTGAAGCCACCCACACGTACGACCCGCTGGAGGGGCAGGTCGACATCCACACAGGAGGAACCACCATGGCCACCATCACCAAGCTCGACGTCAAGGCTGTCACCGAGAAGCTCGACGTCAAGACCGTCACCGCCGAAGCCAGCCGCGTCTTCTACGCAGGCGTCGGCGCCAACGCCCTCGCCGTCGCCACCGTGCGCGACGTCGTCTCCGACGTCGCCAGCAAGGCCACCGCTCGCATCACCGGTGTCCAGAAGGACATCGAGACCCGCGTCGCCGACGTCCAGAGCAACGTGAAGTCGATCGACCTCGACCCGCAGACGCTGCGCACCCAGGCCACCGGCGTGGTCAGCAGTCGCGTCGAGGCGCTCACCAAGGACGCCAAGGCCCGCCGCGAGGCCATCGAGTCCCGCGTGGCCGAGCTCCAGGGCGAGGTCAAGACCTACCCGGGCAAGGTGCAGGAGATCCTCGACGACAGCGTCGACTTCGTCACCGAGCAGTACGCCGCTCTCGCCGAGCGTGGCGAGCTGGTCGTCACCCGTCTTCGCAAGCAGCAGGCCGCCACGATCGAGAAGGGTGCCGCCCAGGTCAAGTCCCGCGCCGCGACCCAGAAGCGCAGCGCCGCGGCCACCGAGGGTGCCTCGTCGGTCAAGGAGTCGGTGAAGAAGGCTCCCGCCAAGGCTGCCCCCGGCAAGCCGACCAACTCTGTCAAGGCGAAGCCCGCTGCGAAGCCGGCCGCGAAGAAGGCCCCGGCCAAGCCCGCCGCCAAGCCGGCCCCCGCCAAGACGGCGACGACCACCGCCGGCGCGAAGCTGCCGAAGCCGGCCGCGAAGCCTGCCGCCAAGAAGGCTCCGGCCAAGAAGGCCCCCGTGGCCAAGGCGCCGTCGGCCAAGGCCGCCACCACGGGTCCGGCCGAGGCCGGTCTGGCTCCCAAGGCTGCGGCCAAGGCGCCCGCCCAGGCCGCCGAGGTCAAGACCACGACCACAACCACGACGAAGGCCTGACCCTTCGGCGTACGCGCCACGCAACACCTCCACGGGAGCCCGGTGACCACATGTCACCGGGCTCCTGTGCTGTGTCGCCTACGCTTGCCCCGTGAACGTCTTCGATCTCCAGGGCCTGGTCCTCTACGTCGCGTTCTTCATCGCGCTCGGCGTCAAGGGCTTCGCCCTCGTCACCGCGATCGGCTTCCAGGCCGAGGCCTACACCGCAGCCTCCAAGCTCACCAAGGTGACGTGGTGTGCCTTCCTTGCCCTGGGTCTGGTCGCGCAGCTCATCTCGATGAATCCGCTCGGCCTGATCAACATCGTCTTCCTCGTCGTCGCCTTCGTCTACCTGGCCGACGTGCGCCCCGCGCTGCAGCAGGTCACCGGCCGCACCGGTCGTTGAGGGTTTCACTTCTGGAACGGCTTGCGGGCACAGCAGGCGATGCGTGAGAGACTGCCTGCGGTAAACGCCTGACGTGCGGGCGCGGCTGTGTCGCGCACCGTCCGAGGGTTCGACAGTCGCAACTTGGGAGATGAATCACTGGTGTCTGACTGGATGCTGCGCATGCAACCTCGGAAGACATTGTTGGTGTCGGGCTTCGACGTGGTTGCCTGGATCGGGGCCTTCCTCGTCTGGACCGCCCTCCGTCTCGAGGGCTCCCTCTCCGGCGATCACTGGCTTGCCGCGCTGGCCCTCGGTGCGGTGGCCGCCGCGATGCACCTGGCCCTCGGCTTCACCGTGCACCTGCACCAGGGGCGCTCCCGTCTCGCCTCCCTGGAGGAGGCGATGCTGCTCGCCGTTGTCACCGGCGCGGTCGGCCTCATCCTCTACGTCGCCAACCTAGGGCAGGTCTGGGTGCCGCGCAGCGTGCCTGCCGGCGCAGCGCTCCTGACCCTGGTGGTCACCCTGAGCGGCCGGGCGCTGTGGCGTCGGCTCAAGGAGAGCGCTCGCGGACGAGAGATCGCCGAAGGCACCACCCGGGTCCTGCTGATCGGGGCGGGTGAGTCGGCCTACGACCTGGTGATCTCGATGCTCCGCGACCCGGCCAAGCGCTGGCGCCCGGTCGCGATGCTCGACGACGACCCGGCCAAGCGGCACTACCGCATCCGTGGCGTCCAGGTGCTCGGCACCACCGACCAACTGGCCCGGGTGGCCCGCGAGACCGAGGTTGACACGGTTGTCATCGCGATCCCGAGCGCCGACTCCGCCACGATCGCCAGGTTCAACCTCGCCGGCGTCCAGGCCGGGCTCAAGGTGAAGGTGCTGCCCGCCCCGACCGAGATACTCGACGAGCACGTCGGGATCCGCGACATCCGTGACATCGACCTGCACGACGTGCTGGGCCGCAACCAACTCGACACCGACATCGAGTCGATCGCCGACTACATCGCCGGCAAGCGGGTCCTGGTGACCGGCGCCGGTGGCTCCATCGGCTCCGAGCTCTGCCGCCAGATCAGCCGCTTCGGTCCGTCCGACCTGATGATGCTCGACCGCGACGAGTCGGCCCTGCACTCCGTGCAGCTCTCCATCAGTGGACGAGCACTGCTCGACGGCGACGACGTCATCCTCAACGACATCCGCGACATCGACGCGCTGCGCGAGATCTTCCAGAGCCGCCGCCCCGAGGTCGTCTTCCACGCCGCTGCCCTGAAGCACCTGCCGATGTTGGAGCAGTTCCCCGCCGAAGCCGTGAAGACCAACGTGCTCGGCACCCGCAACGTCCTCCAGGTCTCCCGTGAGGTCGGCGTCGAACGCTTCGTCAACATCTCCACCGACAAGGCCGCCAACCCGGCCAGCGTCCTGGGCTACTCCAAGCGGATCGCCGAGAAGATCACCGCCGAGACCGCGGTGCACGACCCCGGGGCCTACCTCTCGGTGCGCTTCGGCAACGTGCTCGGGTCGCGCGGCTCGGTCCTGACCGCCTTCGCCTCCCAGATCGCCGCCGGGGGACCGGTGACCGTCACGGACCCCGACGTCACCCGCTACTTCATGACCATCGTCGAGGCCTGCCAGCTGACCGTGCAGGCCGCCGCCATCGGTGAGCCGGGCGAGGCCCTGGTGCTCGATATGGGCCAGCCGATCAAGATCCTCGACGTCGCCAAGCAGCTGATCGAGCAGTCCGGGCGACCGATCCGGATCGAGTTCACCGGGCTGCGCGAGGGCGAGAAGATGCACGAGGAGCTCTTCGCCGACGACGAGCCCCAGGACGTGCGTCCGCGGCACCCGTCGGTCTCGCACGTGCCGGTGCCGGGTGTGCACGACGCCGACGTCGACGCGCTGCCACTGGGTGGGGACCGTCGCGAGATCATCGAGGCGCTCCGCAAACTCTCCTGAGTCGGCGTCGCGACCGGGTGCCCCTTACTTCCGGGTAACCAATAGGGCAGGATGCAACAGTCGACCGTGGAGCTCGCGGTCGGGCTACCCTTGAGCACGCCCTCACGGGTGGAGAGCAGAGCGGAGAGAGCACATGGCACTGGAGTCCGAAGATCGCCCCTGGGGGTCCTGGCACGTCATCGACGACGGCCAGGGTTACAAGGTCAAGCGCATCCACGTGAAGCCGGGTCAGCGCCTCTCCTACCAGACTCACAACCACCGCTCCGAGCACTGGGTCGTCATCTTCGGGATGGCCACCTGCGTGATCGACGGCGAGACCGTGGTCGCCGGGCCGGGACAGTCAGTCGACGTGGCGAAGGGCGCCGCCCACCGGATCACCAACCAGCACGCCGAAGAGCTGGTGATCATCGAGGTGCAGCATGGCGCCTACACCGGTGAGGACGACATCTGCCGGCTCGAGGACGACTACGGTCGCGAAGAGGCCGGCGCCACCGCTTCCTGAGGCATCGCTCGCCCCTGGCCGGCCTTGTGCCGCCCCGAGGAGTCACCAAGTGACGCCTGTAGGCCGCACAAGCACGTTCATCGTTGATCGGACGACAGGTGCCGCCGCAGGGCGGCCTCTGCGTTCTCCGGCTCGAAGCCGGTGGCCCGGATCTTCGTCAGGTCCAGCGTGCTGACCAGCGGACGGGGCGCCACGGCCTCGCGACTCGCGAAGTACTCCTGAGTCGTGGTCGCCACCACGTCGCTGGCGTCGCGACCGGAGGCGGCGAAGACGTCGGCTGCGACGTCGCGCCACGAACGTACGGCCCCGGCGTTGGTGACGTTGTAGAGCCCCCACGGGGCGCGTGACTCCAGCAGGTGGCGCGTGGCGCGGGCCAACTCGTCGGTGAAGGTGAGTCGGCCGACCTGGTCGTCGACGACCGTCGGCGAGACCCCCTCGGCCGCCAGTCGCTGCATCGTGGCGACGAAGTTTGCACCGTCGCCGATCACCCAGGAGGTGCGCAGCACGTAGTGGTGGGGGGCCGCCGCCACCGCGAGGTCGCCGGCGGCCTTGCTCTGGCCGTACGCGCCCAAGGGCGAGAGCGGAGCGTCCTCCGGGTAGCCGTCGACGGGCGGGTTGACTCCGTCGAAGACGTAGTCGGTGGAGTAGTGCACCAGCGTGAAGCCGTGCTCCCGCGCGAGCGCGGCGAGCGCGGCTGGCGCGGTCGCGTTGACCGCCCACGCAGCCGTGCGCCCCTCGGGGGTCTCGGCGGCGTCGACGCCCGTGTAAGCGGCGGCGTTGAGGACGACGTCGTACGCCCGCCAGTCCCAGGCAGCCAGCGCTGCGGGATCGGTGATGTCGAGCTCGGCCCGGGTCACCGCGTGCGCGTCCGGGAACTCGGCAGCCAGTGCGCAGCCCACTTGGCCACTGGCGCCCAGGATGAGCGCGCGCTGGCGGGGGATCGCCATGTCAGCGGTCAACGGACCGTAGGAGAGGTCCTTCTCGGACAGCACGCACTCGTCCAGCGGGATCGGCCAATCGATGCCCAACGCAGGGTCGCCGAGGGCCACGCCGGGATAGGCAGCGTTGGGTCGCCAATGCTGGTTGACGAGATAGGAGTAGGTGCTCTGGTCCTCGAGCGTCTGGTAGGAGTTCGCCACCCCACGGGGCACCAGAACTCCGACGCTCGTGTCCATCTCCATGGAATACGTCGCGCCGAAGGTAGCCCCTTCCCGCATGTCGACCCACGCCGCGAACACTCGTCCGTTGGCAATGGTCAGGAACTTGTCCCACGGCTCGGCGTGGAAGCCACGCGCCACACCGCGCTGGGTGTTGTAGGAAAGGTTGTGCTGCACCGGCCCGAAGTCAGGGAGCCCGGCGGCCACCATCTTTTCGCGCTGCCAGTTCTCCTTGAACCAACCCCGTGGGTCCTCGCGCAGGTCGAGGTGGACCACCAGCAGTCCCTCGATCGGGGTGGTCTCGACCCGGGGCAGGGGTGCCTCGCTCATCAGTGTCCTTTCTCCGCGTACGCGGCTTCGGTGGCGTCCTTCGCCGGGCGCCACCAGGCTTCGTGGTCGCGATACCACTCGACCGTGCGGTCCAGCCCCGCTGCGAAGTCGCCGTGGGCCGGCTGCCAGCCGAGCTCGGTGCGCAACTTGGTGGAGTCGATCGCGTAGCGCAAGTCGTGGCCCGCGCGGTCGGTGACGCGGACGAAGTCGTCGGAATCGCGACCGAAGATCTCCAGGAGCATCTGTACCACCCGCACGTTGGAGTGCTCGCCGTCGGCGCCGACCAGATAGGTCTCCCCGACGCGGCCCTCGGTGAGGATGCGCCACACGGCCGAGGAGTGGTCGTCGGTGTGGATCCAGTCGCGTACGTTGGCGCCGGCGCCGTAGAGCCGGGGCGTACGTCCGTCGATCAGCTCGGTGATCTGGCGCGGGATGAACTTCTCCACGTGCTGCCACGGTCCGTAGTTGTTGGAGCAGTTCGACAACGTCGCCTGCACGCCGAAGCTGCGCACCCACGCGCGGACGAGGTGGTCCGAGGCCGCCTTTGACGCGGAGTAGGGGCTGCTCGGGTTGTAGGGGGTCGACTCGGTGAAGCGGCCCGGGTCATCCAGACCGCGCTCGACCAGGGGCAGGTCGCCGTAGACCTCGTCGGTGGAGACGTGGTGCAGGCGGGTGCCGTGGCGGCGCACCGCCTCCAGCAGCGTGAACGTGCCGACGATGTTCGTCTGCACGAACGGGCTCGGATCGCGCAGCGAGTTGTCGTTGTGCGACTCGGCGGCGAAGTGGACCACCGCGTCGTGGTCCGCGACCAACGGATCGACCACTGCGGCGTCAGCGACGTCGCCGACGACCAACTCGACGCGATCGGTGGGCAGCCCGTGGAGCGACTCGCGGCTGGCGGCGTACGTCAGCTTGTCCAGGACCGTGACCCGCGCGTCGGTCTCACGCACCAGGTGGTGCACGAAGTTGGAGCCGATGAAGCCGGCGCCACCCGTGACCAGGACACGCGCCAAGGAGGTCATGACGAGCGAGTCTAGGGCGCCGACGTCAGGGCCGACTCATCCTCCCGAGCGAGCGGTGAGCTCGAACGACGAGATGCCCTTGAGCGCGCCGGTCTTCCAGCGCGAGTTGCCATCTTCGGTGGTCTCCCAGCCTTCGGGCAGCGTGCCGGCGGGGGCGAAACCGTCGGGCCACTCCACGTTCACCTCGACCTTCTCCTTCCGCACCGTGGGGTGCGGGTCGATGTCGAGGTGGTACGTCAACGTGTCGCCGCTGCGCACGGCCGCGGCGGGCACGTCGTAGGTCACGGTGAGGACGCCCTCCTCGGCGGCCTCCACGACCATGTAGTTGGTCAGGAACTCGCGGCCGTAGTAGTCACGTGTCTTCGTGTAGGCCTCCGACTCACCGTCGGCGGTCATCAACTTCACCTCCCGCACCTCGGCTCCCTTGGGCAGGAACGACGTGAGGGCGATGTCGAGTCTGGGGTCGGTGTAGGCGTGCACTTCACCTGCGACCTGGGTGGGGCCGGTGTTGGCGATCGTGGTGCGCAGGGTGACCCGGGCCGAGCCGTCCTCGTTGAGGCGTACGTCGTGCTTGAGCCTCTTCTGCTGCCAGTAGTCGGCCTTGGAGCCGACGCGGTTCTGGGTGAAGGCGCCGATGTAGTCGTGCTCGGTGTCGGAGAGGTCGCCCGCGAAGCCCATCGAGGCACTCGCCTTCTGCGCCGGCTCGTCACGGAAGTAGAGAGCCAGGTGCCGACCCTTGGCGGACTCGCCCAGCGCCTTCATCGTGGCGATGAAGTCGACGCCCGAGAAGATCCGGTCCATGAAGGCCGGGATCAGCGCCTGGTTGAGCGCCTTGCGCTCCTCCTGCTCGTTCTTGCCAAAACGGTCATAGTCGCCAGCGGTGATCTCGACGAGGTTGTCGGAGGTGACCGTGCCCAAGCCCTCGACCTCCAGCGGGCCGGTGGCTTTGAGTAGGTTGGCCATCGCCACTACGTCGAGGGCGATCAGACCGTCGCTCTCCTGCTTCTTCAGTTTGTCCCAAGCGCGCAGGGTGTCCTCGCCGCTGACCGGCCACGAGGGCGCCGAGTTGGCGTGGGTGATGCGCTGGCGCTTCTTGCGGGAGAATGGGTTGTCCTCGACCCGGTCCCAGTGCAGCAGCCGGAAGAGCTTTGGGTCGGTGACTATGTCCCCGCTCGCGCCCTGCTCGATCTCGCCGCCGTCGATCCTGAGCCGGGAGAAGGTCAGCATCGAACCGCCGGAGTACTTCATCTCGGCGGGGTTCATCATCGCGATCACGTAACCGCGCTGGCCCTCGGAGCCGAGCATCTCGGGCAGGGAGTCGAAGAGCGGGGAGAGGTTGTCGAGCGTGCTGGCCGCCGGGTCCACCTTCTCCAGCGCGGTGTCGCGCGCGTCGGCCGTGGTGTCGCCGACGAGCAGGTTCTTGCCCTCGACGTCGTTCAGGTGTGTACGGGCCGCACGCATGTGCCTGGTCACCGACTTCAGGCCGGCCAGGGAGGCGTCGAGGATCTCGAGGTCGACATTGCCGTCGCTCAGCAGCTGGGAGTCCTCACTCGCGATCTGTGGGTAGAGCTCCTCACCCACCTCCATCGCGGAGGTGAGGTGATCCATCGCGGTGGCCAGGTCACGTACGTCGCGCACGCCCGACCCCGCCAACGGTACCCAGCTCAGGATCTTCGCACCGATGCCGTCGGTGACGGCGGTGACGTCATCGACGTGCACCCGGGCCTGCGCGACGTGGTCGAACCCCACCTCGGAGTCGTCCGCCTGCAGCGCCTCCACGGCACGGGTCAGGTCGTCCTGCGCCGCGCTCGCGTCGGCCGGGACCGAGCGCAGCGGGAGGGCCAACAACGCAAGCCCGATGATCAACAGAACCAAGGCACCCAGAGAGGACAACAACCAGTGACGACGAAGGAAACTCACGCATGTCATGGTGCCAGAGAAGCCCTGATCCCATGGCAAAGCCGGCGCACTTGCCCGGGCCTGGCGCCGACGCTCAGCCTCGAGTCAGCGTCCCGAGGTGGCGGTGAGCTCGAGTGAGGTGATGCCCTCGAGCTCGGCGGTCTTCCAGCGCGAGTGGCCCTTCTCCGTGGCCATCCAGCCCTCAGGCAGGGAGTGCAGACGGGAGGGAGCGAAACCGTCTGGCCAGCGCACGGTCACCTGGACCTTCTCCTTCTTGACAGTCGGGTGCGGGTCGATGTCGAGACGGTAGGTCAGTTCGTCGCCCTGGCGGACGGCCGCGGCCGGCACTTCGTAGGTCACCTTGAGGACTCCCTCCTCCTGAGCGTCAAGCACCATGTAGTTGGTCAGGAACTGGCGCCCGTAGTAGTCGCGGGCCTTCCTGTAGGCCGGGGCGCCTCCGGCCGTCGTCGTCAGCTTGATGCGACGCACCTCGGCACCCTGCGGCAGGAAGGAGGTGAGGGCGAGGTCGAGCGTCGGATCGGTGTAGGCACTGAACTCGCCTTGGAGTTGAGTCGGTCCAGTGTTGATGATCGTGGTGCGCAGGGTGACCCTGGCCGAGCCGTCCTCGTTGAGTCGGACGTCGTGCTTGAGCTCCTTCTGCTGCCAGAAGTCAGCCTTGGAGCCGACCCGGTTCTGCGTGAAGGCGCCGATGTAGTCGTGCTCGGTGTCGGAGAGGTCGCCGGCGAAACCCATGGCGGTGCTCGCCTCCTGCGCCGGCTCGTCGCGGAAGTACAGCGCCATGTGGCGACCCTTGGCGGACTCGCCCAGCGCCTGCATGGTGGTGATGAAGTCGACGCCCGAGAAGATCCGGTCCATGAAGGCCGGGATCAGCGCTTGGTTGAGTGACTTGCGCTCGTCCTGCTCATTCTTTCCGAAGCGCGCGTAGTCCGCGGCGATCAACGGCACCAGGTTCTCAGAGGTGACCGTGCCCAGGCCTTCGACCTCGAGGGGGCCGGTGGCCTTGAGTAGGCTGGCCATCGCCACCAGGTCGACGGCGATCAGGCCGTCGTTCTTCTGCTTCTGCAGCTTGTCCCAGGCGCGCAGCGTGTCCTCCCCGCTGACCGGCCACGAGGGCGCTGAGTTGGCGTGGGTGATGCGTTGTTGCCTCTTGACGGAGAACGGATTGTCCTCGACGCGCTTCCAGTGCAGCAGCCGGAAGAGCTCCTGGTCGGTACTGGTGTCGCTGGCCTCATCCTGCTTGATCCGTCCGTCATTGATCCTGAGCCGGGAGAAGGTCAGCATCGAGCCGCCGGAGTACTTCATCTCGGTCGGGTTCATCATCGCGACCACGTAGCCCCGCCGCCCGTCGGAGCCGAGCATCTCGGGCAGCGAGTCGAAGAGCGGGGACAGGTTGTCGAGGGTGCTGGCCGCGGGGTCCACCTTCTCTAGCGCGGTGTCGCGAGCGTTGGCCGTGGTGTCGCCGACCATCAGGTTGTTGCCCTCGACGTCGTGCAGGTGCGTACGGGCTGCGCGGAGGTGGGTCGTCATCGACTTCAGGCCCCTCAAGGAGGTGTCCAGCACTGCGAGGTCGACGTTGCCGTCGCTCAGCAGCTGGGAGCCGTCGCCGGAGATCTGCGGGTAGAGCTCCTCGGCGACCTCCATCGCGGAGGTGAGGTGGCCCATCGCGGTGGCCAGGTCACGTACGTCGCGCACCCCCGAGCCCATCAACGGCACCCAGCTGAGGATCTTCGGGCCGAAGCCGTCGGTGGACTCGGTGACCTCGTCGACGTGGTAGCGAGCGTTCGCGACGTGGTCGAAACCTTGGTCGGTGTCGTTCGCCTTCAACGCCTCGACGGCAAGCGTCAATTCGTCCTGCGCCGCGCTCGCATCGGCTGGCACGGAGCGCAGCGGGAGGGCCAGCAGTGCCAACCCCACGATCAGCAGAGCCAAGGCGCCCAGAGCGGAGAGTGGCCAGTGGCGACGAAGGAGACTCACCGCCGTCATCGTGCCAGAGAGATCGAAGTTGTGGCATACCCAAAATTTGTGCCCCTAGGCTGTGCGCCATGCGCGGAATCATCCTCGCCGGAGGCACCGGCAGTCGGCTCCACCCCATCACCCTGGGCGTGAGCAAGCAGTTGCTGCCCGTCTACGACAAGCCGATGATCCACTACCCGCTCTCCACGCTGATGCTCGCCGGCGTGCGGGAGGTGCTGGTGATCACCACGCCCCACGAGGCTGAGTCATTCCGCCGTCTGCTGGGCGACGGCTCGCGTTTCGGGATCGAGATCACGTACGCCACCCAGCCCAGCCCCGACGGCCTCGCGCAGGCCTTCACCATCGGCGCCGACCACATCGGTGGCGAGAGCGTCGCGCTGGTGCTCGGCGACAACATCTTCTACGGCTCCGGGCTCGGCACCCAGCTGCGCCGCTTCGCCGACGTCGACGGTGCCTCCATCTTCGGCTACCAGGTGGCCGACCCCCGGGCGTACGGAGTGGTCGAGTTCGACGCCGACGGCCGCGCGCTCTCGTTGCAGGAGAAGCCGGCGCGGCCGCGCAGTTCGTACGCCGTCCCCGGCCTCTACTTCTATGGCAATGACGTCGTCGCGTACGCGCGTGAGTTGACGCCCAGCGCCCGCGGCGAGCTCGAGATCACCGACCTCAACCAGCGCTACCTCGACGAGGGTCGCCTGCACGTCGAGGTGCTGCCGCGCGGCACCGCCTGGCTCGACACCGGCACCTTCGACTCCCTCAACGACGCCAGCAACTTCGTGCGCACCGTCGAGGGCCGCCAGGGGCTCAAGATCGGCGCCCCCGAGGAGGTCGCCTGGCGGATGGGGTTCATCGACGACGCCGGGCTGGCCGAGCGGGCCGAGCCGCTGCGGAAGTCGGGCTACGGCGAGTACCTGCTGGGGTTGCTCGCGGACCCTCGCTGACGTTGCGCTGAGCCGCCGGACGTCATCACGCGCGGTCGCTGGAGCGACCCGCCGTGATGACGCTGCGCGGGGGTTGCGGGTCAGCCGAGGTCGGCGGCGACCATGCGCGCCACCACGTCGGTGAAGGCGACCGTCGGTGCCCAGCCGAGAGCCTGGCGAGCGCGGCTCGCGTCCCCGACCAGCTCGGTCGCGTCGACCGGGCGGAAGAACTCCGGATCGACCCGCACCAGGTGCTCCCAGTCGTCGATCCCGGCGGCGGCGAAAGCTGCCGCCACGAACTCCCGCACGGAGTGACCCACGCCGGTCGCGATCACGTAGTCATCGGCGCTCTCGGCGCCCGCCGCCCGCACCAACGCGTCCACGTAGTCCGGCGCCCAGCCCCAGTCACGACGGGCGTCGAGGTTGCCGAGCACCAGCTCACTCGCCTCGCCCCGCGCGATCGCGGCGACGCCACGGGTGATCTTGCGGGTCACGAAGGCGAGCGGGCGCCGCGGCGACTCGTGGTTGTAGAGCACCAGGCTGCTCGCGTGCACGCCCTGCGCCCGCGCCTCGCCGACCGCGAGATGGGCCGCGGCCTTGGCCTCGCCGTACGGGTTGGTCGGCGCGATCGGGGTCGACTCGTCCTGTGGGCTCACGCTGGGCGCCCCGAAGATCTCGGCGCTCGAGGCCTGCACGAAACGGATGTCGTGACCGACGGCATCCATCTCGGCCACCGCCTCCAGCAACGCGATCGCGGCGTCGGCGTTGACCTCCCGGGCCAGCTCCGGCTCGGCCCAACTGCGCGCCACCGAGCTCATCGCCGCCAGGTGGTAGACCTCGCGCGGCGCGATCTCGGCGAGCAGCGCGCGGGTCGCGTCGTGGTCGGTGACGTCGCCGACGTGCAGCCGCACCGCCTCGGGCACGTACGGCGGGCGGGTCGAGGCTGACGACAAGGGCGAGGGGAGCGAACGGACCAGACCGTGGACCTCGCACCCCTGCGCCAGCAGCAGCTCGGCCAGGTACGAACCGTCCTGGCCGCCGATCCCGGTGACGAACGCGCGCCGCTGGCTCTTTGCCCCGTCACTCACGGCAGGCTCACTTCCAGCCGGACTTGAGCGCCTCGATGTCGGCGTCGACCATCATCCGGACCAGCGTCTCGAAATCGACCTTCGGCTCCCAGCCCAACACTTCCTTGGCCTTGGTCGAGTCGCCGACCAACGTGTCGACCTCGGCGGGGCGGAGGAACTGCGGATCGAGCCGCACGTACTTCTCCCAGTCGCGGATGCCCACCTGGTCGAAGGCGATCGTGACCAGGTCGCGGATCGAGTGGCTGATGCCGGTGGAGATCACGTAGTCGTCGGCGACCTCCTGCTGCAGCATCAGCCACATCGCCTCCACGTAGTCAGCCGCATAACCCCAGTCGCGGCGCGCGTCCAGGTTGCCCAGCGCCAGCCCGTCGGCCAACCCGAGGTGGATCTTCGCAACCGTCTTGGTGACCTTGCGGGTCACGAACTCCTCGCCGCGACGGGGGGACTCGTGGTTGAAGAGGATCCCCGAGCTCGCGTGCATCCCGTACGACTCGCGGTAGTTGATCGTCATGTGGTGCCCGAAGACCTTGCTCACCCCGTACGGCGAGCGCGGCCACAGCAACGTCGTCTCGCGCTGCGGCGTCTCCTGCACCTTGCCGAACATCTCCGAGCTCGACGCCTGGTAGAAGCGGACCTTGCCCAGGTCGTCGCCGGCGTAGAGACGTACGGCCTCGAGCATCGTCAGCACCCCCTTGCCGGTCACGTCAGAGGTGAGCGCAGCGTTCTCCCACGAGTACGCGACGAACGAGATCGCGCCCAGGTTGTAGACCTCGTCGGGCTGGGAGACCGAGAGCGCGCGCATCAGGCTCGACATGTCCGTCAGGTCACCGGTGTGCAGCCGTACGTCCGGCACGAGCTGCTCGACCAGCTCACGGCGCGGGTTGTTCTGGCCGCGGATGATGCCGTGGACCTCGTACCCCTTCGACAGCAACAACTCAGCGAGGTAGAGGCCGTCCTGACCGGTGATGCCGGTGATGAGGGCGCGCTGGGGGGACGACAGGGTTGACATGCGCGCAAGTGTCTCAGGCCCCTCGGGGTTGCGGGTGCGGGTGCCACAGCAAGTCGGGCAAGTAGGGTCTGGACCCATGAAGATCCTGGTCACCGGCGGCGCCGGCTACATCGGCTCGCACACCGTGCTCACGCTCCTCGAGAAGGGCCACGAGGTCGAGGTCGTCGACAACTACGACAACTCCTCGCCCGAGTCGATCCGCCGCGTCGAACGGCTCACCGGGGGATCTGTGGTGCTGCACGAGTTCGACCTGCGCGAGGAGGAGCGGCTCACTGAGCTCTTCGCCACCGGTGCCTATGACGCGGTGATCCACTTCGCCGGGCTCAAGGCGGTCGGCGAGTCGGTCGCCGAGCCGGCGCTCTACTACGGCACCAACCTGGAGTCGACGCTCTCGCTGGTACGCGCGATGGCTGCGTCGGCCACCCGGACGCTGGTCTTCTCCTCCTCGGCCACCGTCTACGGCGAGCGGGCCCAGGTGCCCTACGTCGAGGCGTACGAGCCGCTCGAGGCGAACAACCCCTATGGCAAGACCAAGGTGATGATCGAGCACATCCTCGGCGACCTGGCTGCCGCCGACGACTCGTGGCGGATCGGGCTGCTGCGCTACTTCAACCCCGTCGGCGCGCACCCGTCCGGCGAGATCGGCGAGGACCCGGCCGGCATCCCGAACAACCTCACCCCCTACATCTCCCAGGTCGCCGTCGGCAGGCTTGCCTCGCTCGGCGTCTTCGGTGACGACTACGACACGCCCGACGGCACCGGACTGCGCGACTACATCCACGTGATGGACCTGGCCGAGGGTCACGTCGTGGCGCTCGAGCACCTGGCTGCCTCGCCCGGGATCGGCGCTCGCGCCTGGAACCTCGGCACCGGGACCGGGACCTCGGTGCTCGAGGTCGTCGCCGCCTTCGAGAAGGCCTCCGGCGTCGAGATCCCGTACGAGGTGAAGCCGCGGCGCGCCGGCGACCTGGCCCGCTCCTACGCGGATGCGTCGCGGGCGAAGGACGAGCTCGGATGGGTGGCGACGCGGGGGATCGACGAGATGTGCGCCGACGCGTGGCGCTGGCAGTCGCAGAACCCGCAGGGGTATCGCGCCTGAGGGTGGTCGAACAGCCACCGGGCCGCTGGTTTCGTTCATTACGCGCCGTTGAGCTGGTCAGGCACTACGGTCGAGGCATCCTTTCAACCTGTCGCCCAGCGGCATGCCCCAGGAGTGTTCTTGACTGCCCACGAACCATCCCCTCCGTCCTTGAACCCTGGCCCCAGCCGACGCGGCGTGGTCCGCACGGCCGCCTGGAGTCTCCCGGCGGTCTCCCTCGCCAGCGCAGCGCCGTCCTTCGCGACGACGCCGGTCGATGAAGCACCCAATGGTCTGTATCTGCTCCCGGTCGCCCTGTGGACCGCAACGGCCCAGGAGAGGGAGGGCAACCCGGGCGCGGAGCTGTTCCCCGGGGATGGGCTGATCGTCGGCGCCTACATGGTCTACCTCCCGGACGAAGGAGCGGCCGCGGTGGTCCAGCCGACGGTGACTGCCCGCCTCCCGATGTGGACGGGCGCACAGGACCTGGCGCTCCCGGGGAACTGGACAGGCACCGGGCTCGACCCGAGCGAGCCATCGTGGCAGTTGGACAAGCCGGGGCCGGGAGCGGCCGGGATGGGCCCGTTCCTCTCGCCCGACGGGGAGCTGGCCTTCTCGCTGCCCGGCGGGCTGGCGGCCGGTCAACTGTCAGCTGTGCTGGCGCAGGTGGACACGGCGGGACACATGGTGCAGGGAGAGGCAGCCACGGTCGGCCTTCGCGTCACGCCGCCCACGAGCGCCGACTTCGTGGAGACCGAGGTGCTGAGCTTCACCGAATTCCAGGCCGAGGTCATGGCATTCCTCCAGGCGGTGAGCGGAGGATCCGCAACTCGCAGCTCCGCGCCTCCATCGCCCTGGTCAACGCTCCCGACTGCTCGCTGAACCGCCACCTGGTTGCGCGGCTTCGGTGGGTCGAGCAGCCACCATGTCGGAGACTCGTGCGGTTTCGGCGCTGAACGGGCCTGAATGGCTCGAGCTTCCGACATGGTGGCGGCCTGTGGAGTGCGACCGCGCCGGACGGGCGAGAACAGCAAGGCTGACCACATGGACCCGGTCGATGCGCTGCTCCGCCTCGGAGGCGTGGCCTCCCTGGGCGAACTCCTCGGACCCACCACCCGGAGCCGGTTGCGCACGGCTGTGACGCAGGGTCGGGTGGTGCATCTCAAGCACGACCGCTACGGGTTGGTCGACCTCTCGACTGATCGGCGCGTGGCCGGTGCCGCCGGGGGAGTGGTGTCCCACCTCAGCGCCGCGCTGGCGTGGGACTGGAAGATCAAGCACCCGCCCCTCCGGACTCATGTCACGGTGCCGGTCGGAGCCCGGCGGCCCTCTCAGGACGTGGCTCTGCACTGGTCCCGTCTGGAGGACAGCGAGGTCAGGCGCGGGATCACCAGTCCGGTCCGGACGGTGATCGACTGCGCGAGGGCGTTGCCCTTCGACGAAGCTCTGGCTGTCGCCGATTCCGCGCTCCGGGGCCAGGAGGTCGACCGCCACCAACTGTTGCTGGCCGCTCAGGCGTCGCCCCGGAATGGGCGGTCCCGGGCGATCGAAGTGATTGAGGCAGCGGACCCCGGGGCAGCCAATCCCTTCGAGTCGGTGGTCCGCGCCATCGCCCTGGATGTGCCCGGGTTGACGGTCCGGACTCAGGGCGAGATCCAGGGGATCGGATTCGTGGATCTCCTGGACGAACGGCTGCGAATCGGCTCGCGCAGGCAAAGAAACGTCGCCGCAGCGCCTGAGCGTCCGACGGGGTGGTGCGTGCGTTGAGTCTGAAAATGCGCCTATCACCAAATTGGGGTAGGCCACCATGCGGGCAGGGGAGAGACGTGGGTCACATAAGTCTCTACCCTCGGGTAACCAACACCTCGGGCGGACGCGACAGGAATCACCATGACCCTTGCAGACGAGAACCACAACAGCCCTTTGATGCCGAGCCGACGACGCGTCGTGCAGGCCGCCGCGTGGAGCATCCCCGCGATTTCGGTCGCCGCGGCTTCGCCTGCGTTCGCCACCACGCCGGTCACGCCGGCAGAACTGATCACCTTCACTTCGGGGATGTTCTGGCGCCCGAACGCAGACGAGATCACGGACCCGGACGAGGCAGGGCTGTGGGGCTTCCTGCCTGCGGGGTCGATCATCTGGATCACCCAGATCACGAACCTGGGTGCGGCACCGCAGAGCGTCTCGCTCGAGCTGGGTGCGCCCCCGGTCGGGTCGGGGTTCTTGGCGGCAAAGGGGTTCAGGGTCCTCGACGCGGGCGGGCTCGCGGTGACCCCTGAGGTGAGTGTTCTCTCCAGCAACGGCACGCGCTCCGCAGACGGTCGGGTCGTCGTGAACCTCCCGCAGGTTCCCGTCACCACACCCGCGACTGTCACGGTGCTGATCGATCGCCCCGAGTCGGTCACGCGCGGCTCGTCGCCGTCGTGGAACGTCACCGTCACCCCGCCCGGCGCGGGCAACACCATCTCGGTGCCGATCACGAGCTACGCCGACTTCTTGGCGTCGGTCGCCTGATCTGCCCCGCCGCGGGTGCGTCCGGGGCGCGCTCTAGGCTGACGCCGTGAGCGATTCCGAACTCCTGGTCACCAGCGCCGACGGTGTCGTGACCGTCGTCTTCAACCGTCCGCACCGTCACAACGCCTTCACCAAGGCGATGTACGCGGAGATGCGCGGACTCTTCGAGGACCTGGCGACCCGGCCCGACATCCGGGTCGTGGTGCTGCGTGGCGCCGGTGGCCGCGCCTTCGCGGCGGGCAACGAGATCTCGGACTTCCTGGAGACGGACGCGGCGCAGTACGAGCGGTGGATCGGAGAGTTGCTCAACGGGCTCTTCGCTCTCCCTCAGGTGACGATCGCGGCGATCGACGGCGTCTGCGTCGGAGGCGGGCTGGCGGTGGCCACCCACTGCGACATCCGGATCGCGACCCCGGAGTCCCGCTTCGGCTACCCGATCGCCAAGACGCTCGGCAACGCGCTCTCCGCTCCGATCGTGCACCGTTGCGCCGCTGCCTTCGGTGAGCCGATCACCCGCTCCATGCTGCTCACCGGCCGTCTCGTCGACGCCGAGCGGGCCTACTGCGTCGGTGCGCTGAGCGAGGTCACCGAGGACCTCAACGGCAGCATCGACGCCCTGGTCGCCGAGGTCATCGCCGCCTCCGCCACCACCCAGCAGGCCACCAAGCGCCAGATCAACGCGCGCGCCCTCGAGCAGGAAGCAGCTCCCGACTTCGACGAGGCGATGCTGCGCGAGGTCTACACCGGCCCCGACTTCAACGAAGGCGTGCGCGCGTTCCTGGCGAAGGAGAAGCCGAAGTTCGGCGCCGACGTCCGGCAGGACTGACGTACGACTCGACCCCGCCCGCCGCGGCGCCCCCACTAGGCTGACGCCATGGCAGCGGAGACCGACGACTGGTTCGCGCGCCGCACCCACCGCTGGCAGGACTGGTCGCTCGACGAGCTCCGTGGCGCCAAGGGCGACACCACGGTCAGCCTTGTCGTCCCGGCCCGCAACGAGGCCGCCACGGTAGGTGACGTCGTCACCCGCTGCCGTGAGGCGCTGATGGAGACCGCCGCCCTGGTCGACGAGATCGTGGTCATCGACTCCGACTCCACCGACGGCACCTACGAGATCGCGACTGATGCCGGCGCCGTCGTGCACCGCGCCGCCGAGATCCGCCCGGAGCTGGGCGCGTACGTCGGCAAGGGTGAAGCGATGTGGAAGTCGCTCTTCGTCACCCGCGGCGACATCACCGTCTTCATGGACGCCGACCTCACCGAGTGGGACACCCACTTCGTGCCGGGCCTCCTCGGCCCGCTGCTCACCGACCCCACGGTTCAACTCGTGAAGGGGTTCTACGAACGTCCCGGCGAGGTGGGGGCGTACGACGGGGGTCGGGTCACCGAGCTCGTCGCCCGCCCGCTGATCGCGCTGCTCTTCCCACCGCTGGCCGGTCTGGTGCAGCCGCTGGCCGGGGAGTGGGCGGTGCGGCGCGACCACTTCGCAGGGCTCGAGGTGCCGACCGGGTACGCGGTCGAGCTCGCCGCACTCATCGACACGTGGCGTACGCGCGGCGTCGACGCGATCGCGCAGGTCGACCTGGGCAGGCGCGACCACAGCCACCAATCGTTGCTCGACCTCGGGGCGATGGCGACGCAGATCCTGACCGCGGCGTGGGCCCGCTCCAGCAGGAGCCACCATGCCGACGAGATCGCGCTCACCCAGTACCTGCCCGCCCCCGATGGCGTCACCCCGAGCCGGTCGGCGGTCCCGGTCACCGAACGCCCCCCGGCCGCGCCGCTGCTCTGAACGATGCGCACCTGCGTTGCACGGGCGGGTGCGACGGGGCGCTCCCGCACCTCTCCTCTGCGCCCACCCGGCCCTCGCCTATGGTCATGACGTGACCCTCAAACTTCGAGCGCACTCGTTCGGCGACGACGAGACGTTGATGATGGCGATCGTCAACCGCACTCCGGACTCGTTCTACGACAAGGGTGCGACGTGGGCCGAGGACGCGGCCTTCCAGCGCGTCGACCTCGTCGTGGCCCAGGGCGCCGAGATGGTCGACATCGGTGGCATCAAGGCGGCCCCCGGCGTCGAGATCAGCGCCGCGGAGGAGAAGGCGCGGGTCGTCGACTTCGTTGCGCGCGTGCGTGAGACCCATCCGGGCGTGGTGATCTCGGTCGACACCTGGCGCGCGGAGGTGGCCGACGCCGCCTGCGTCGTGGGCGCCGACGTGATCAACGACGCCTGGGGTGGCGCCGACCCTGAGTTGGTCGACGTGGCCGCGGCCCACGCCGCCGCGATCATCTGCACCCACACCGGTGGCGTGCAGGTGCGCACCCGCCCGCACCGCATCGAGTACGACGACGTGGTCGCCGCCGCCATCGCCGACACGACCGCGTACGCCGAACGCGCCCTGGCGGCCGGGGTGGCGCGTGAGTCGATCGTCATCGACCCCGCCCACGACTTCGGCAAGAACACCTTCCACTCCCTCGAGATCACCCGCCGGCTCTCCGAGATGGTCGACACCGGGTGGCCCGTCCTGGTCTCGCTCTCCAACAAGGACTTCGTCGGCGAGAGCCTCGACAAACCCGTCGGCGAACGCCTGCTCGGCACGCTGGCCGCGACCAGCGTCTGCGCCCTGGCCGGCGCCCGGATCTATCGCGTGCACGAGGTCGTCGAGACCCGCCAGACCGTCGACATGGTGTGGACCATCGCCGGACGTCGCCCGCCGACCCGAGCGATCCGAGGCCTCGCGTGACCGCGCCTGTGACCGGCTCCCACGACCTGCCGCGCATCGCAGAGATCGGTCTCGAGGCGATGCCGGGCACGGGCAGACGGGTCGTGATCGTGCCGTGCGTCCCGGCGTTGCTGCCCGAGTATGCCTCGGTGAGCGACCCCGTGGCCGACCTGCGTACAGCCTGCGTCGCCGCCGTCGCCTGGCTCGACTCGGACGTACGGGTGATCGCCGACGACGCCCTCGGTGAGCGCGTCGCCGAGTCGCTGCTGGGCAAGGCCTCGACCCCGGGCGCCACCGATCTGCTGGTGGTGGCCAACGGTTCGGCGCGCCGCAGCGAGAAGGCCCCCGGTCACCTCGACGAACGAGCCGCGGCGTACGACCAGCAGATGGGGGAGTTGCTCGCGCGCGGCGACGTGGCCGGGCTGTCCGGGCTCGACCCCGCGCTGGGTCGTGAGCTCCTGGTCGCCGGCGCCGGCGTGTGGAGCACGTTGGTCTCTGAAGGGATTGACGTGCAGAGTGTGACGACGGACCACGCCGAGGACCCCTTCGGCGTCATGTACTGGGTGGTGAGGTGGCAATGCGCATCTTGATGAGGAACAGTCCGCCCGAATTTGCGCAGAGCCAGGGCTCTGTCGGGGCGCCCGACGTGAGTGATGCGCTCCTGGCCCAGCTGTACGCCGCGGAGCCTGCGGCCGACGGGGTGTGGTTGCGGGTCAACATGGTCTCCACCGTCGACGGCGCGGCCCAGGGGGAGGACGGGGTCACCGACGGGATCAACAACGTGCCCGACAAGCGGGTCTTCCACGCGTTGCGTTCGTACGCCGACGTGATCGTCGTCGGCGCCGGGACCGTGCGGGCCGAGGGCTACCGACCCACGACCAAGCCGATCGTGGTGCTCTCGCGCTCCGGGGAGGTCCCAGCGACGCTGCGCGGAGCCGACCCCGGGCAGGTGCTGATGGCGACCGTGGAGCACGCACCCGGACTGGAGGAGGCGCGCCAACTCCTCGGCGACGAGTACGTGCTCGTGCTGGGGGCGTACGCGATCGACTTCGCGCTATTGCGCACAGCCCTGGCCGCCCGCGGTTGGAGCCAGGTGCTCAGCGAAGGTGGGCCGTACGCATTGCACGACATGGTTGCCTCCGGCGCCGTGGATGAACTGTGCCTCACGATCGTGCCTCGGCTGATCGCCGGCGAGCACAAGCGGATCACCTCCGGGCCGCCGATCGATGTGCCCCTCGAACCGCTCCTGTTGCTCGAGGAGGACGGCACTCTGATCGGGCGGTGGGCGGTGCGTCAGACTGCGCCCCGGGTCGGCCTCTGAGTCGGCCCCTGAGTCGGCCCCTGCGCCGACTCAGTCCTGCGAGGCCTTCGCGAGACGGCTCCCGAGCACCTGCGGCTCGGCGGCCATCATCGCGACCGTGGTGAGTCGGTACCGTCCCTGAGGCGTGCTGATGGTGTGGGCGATCCACAACAGGTGACCGCCGGAGACCTCCACCATGCGCACGAGCGGAGCGTCGGAGGCGGGCCACACATTGATCTCGGTGGCAGCGACCCCCGACTTCAGCAGGGTCCTGCGCGCCTTCTTGGTGAGCCCGTCGATCCCGACGCCATCCGCCTGACCGGTGCCCCACCAGAGGCCGACCGCCGTCGCCATCGCGTCGGCACGCTTCTGCAGCACCGGACCAGGCTCGATGGCCTTGCTGACCGAGACCGGCACCTCGGATGCCTTGGCGAGTCGCACCGTGCCCTGCGAGCGCCACTTCGCCGAGAAGCGCGCGCGGGTGCGGAGCTGGATCCGGTTCGGGTCGCCGGTGGCGACCATGGCCCACATCGGATAGGTCATGAACTCAGGTGCGTAGACGTCCACCGGGTCATCGACCAACTGCCCGGCCTCGGCGAGGGAGAGGCCCGTACGACTCAGGGAACCGTCGTTGCTGGCCGCCGGCCCCGGCACCGCGCAGGACTGCACGAAGAGCGCCAGGGGAATGAGCAGCAGGGTGAGGAAGGAGCGACGGTTGAGGGCGCGGCGGCGGAAGATCCGGGCCAACGGGAAGACCGCCAGCAGCAGCAGGAAACGGCGCTTGAAGCGTCGGCGGGCGGGTGCGGGTGCGGGCGCGGTCGGGGTCGCAGTCGGCGCGAGGGGCGCGAGGGGCGCGACAGGCGCGAGGGGCGCGGTGACGGGGAGAGCAGCACGCTCGGATGTCGCCCCGCGCGGCGCCTCAGACTCGCGCGCGACCCCGCGCGGCGCCTCAGGCTCGGGCGCGACCTCGGGATCCGGTGCCTTGACCGGGGGAGCGGCGGGTGCGGGCTCGGCAGCCGCGGAAGGGGTCACCGACGCCGCGGAAGCTGCGGAAGCCGCAGCCAGGGCCGCCTCCCAGGACTCCGGCTGGCTCGAGGACGGTGTCGCCGACGGTGTGGGCTCTGAGGGTGTGGACGCTGAGGGCTCATCAGTCCCCGCGCGGGCCTCTGTGCGGCGCCCCCACCAGCCGAGCACGAACGAGAAGGCGATCAGCACCAACCCCACCCCGATGACGCCCAACTGGCTCAGGAAGAGGTTCTTGACGGTGGCGCCGAGCGAGATCCGGACCCGCTCGTCACCGGCGGCGGGCACCGCGACGACGTCGATCGGCGTGCCGTCCAGCGGGACGGCGAGTTCGACGGAGTCGCCGCTGGTCGAGCCCAACCACCCGACGATCCCTTCGGGCCGCAACGCCTTGGTCGAGGACGACTGGGCTCCCTCGGTCATGTCTCCGCCGACGTTGCCCAACGACATCCGCGTGATGGTCCAGTGGCGTCGGCCCTCCAGCAGGCTCGTGGTGTCGACCCGGTGCGCGTAGCCGAGGAAGACCCCGCTGGGCGCCTCGGCGCGTACGAGAAGGTTGATGTTAACGAAGTCCGTGATCGCCGGATGGGTGCGTACGGCCTGGCCGCTGGCCGGTTGACCGGCCGTGTGCGAGCCGATGATCAGGGTGTCGTCGGGCCCCACGTAGGTCGCGGTCGCCCCGCCGAGCACCATCAGGAACAGCCCGCACACCACGAGCGCTGTGCGTCGTGCCTTCATCGGTCCCCCTGCTCGTCGTCCCCCACGACACCTGCAGTCGCTGGCCCGCGACCTCGGGGAAGGTTAGCGGAGATCCCACCGCCCGCGGCTCCCCTCACGCTTCAGCGGCACATCCCAGCGCGGCGGGCGCCTCGGTCAGCGCGGCGTGCGCCTGGACCAGCGAGGGGCCGTACCAGGTGATCAGTCGGCCCTCGACCATGCGCGTCGGGGTCCGCGTGAACGCCTCGGGTCCGTCGTCGGCAGTGAAGACGTACGGCTCGTCGGGCAGCAGCACCACGTCGGCGCCGGCACCGTCGATCGCTGCGAGCTCCAGGTGCGGGTAGCGCTCGGCGTGGTCGTCGAAGACGCCGGGCAGCCCGGCCCGGGCGAGCAGGTCGCCGGTGAAGGTGTCGCGACCGACGACCATCCACGGATCGCGCCAGATCGCCGTCGCGGTGCGCGCGCGCACCGGCGCCGGGTCGCCACACCACAGGGCACGGGACTCGACCAACCACCCGGGCAACGGGCAGCGCAGGGCCTCGGTGAAGAGCCGCTCCATCGAGGCGATCGCCTGCGGCACGGTCTCGATGTCGGTGACCCAGACCGGCACGCCCGCGTCGCGCAACCGGCGTACGTCGATCTCGCGGTTCTCCTCCTTGTTGGCGACGACGAGGTCGGGGGAGAGCGCCGCGATCGCGCGGGTGTCGGGGTTCTTCGTGCCGCGGACGCGGGTGACGTCGAGGTCGCCGGGGTGGGTGCACCACTCGGTCGCGCCGACGAGGAGGCGGGCGTCGATCGAGGCGATGGCCTCGGTGAGGCTGGGGACCAGGCTGACCACGCGACGTACGCGGAAGGGAAGACTGACTTCGACGCCGAGGTCGTCCACGTGGAGGGTGTGCATCCAGCCACCCTAGACAGCACTCGCCGCCAGCTCGTCGGGGCCGGTGTATATAGTCGGAGACGCGTGATCCCTCGGCCGTGATGGTCGAGTGCATCGATCCCGGATTGGGGCGAAGGATCTCCCGCGGCAACTGCCGTCGGTGACTGCTTCCTGCCCGCTCCCGTGATCCGGAGGATCCCTTGCACTTCCCTCGTACGCCGGCCCGCCTCGCCGGGGGTGCTCTCACGCTCGCCCTCGCGCTGACCGCCACCGCCTGCTCCGAGACCGACGCCCCCCGCGCGGCGCCCGCCGACGGCTCCGGAGTCACCGTCACCAACTGCGGCGTCGAGGTGAGCTTCGACGCGCCCCCCGAGCGCGTCGTCACCATCAAGTCGACCACCACCGAGTTGATGCTCGCCCTCGGCCTCGAGGACCGGATCGTCGGCCACGGTTTCCCCGACGGGCCGGTCCCACCGGCGTACGAAGCGCAGGCGGTCGGCCTCGAGACGCTCTCCACCGAGGCGCCCAGCCAGGAGGTGGTGCTCGAGAAGGAACCTGACCTGGTCTTCGCCGGGTGGGAGTCCAACCTCGCCGCCGACACCGCTGGTGAGCGCGACACCTTGGCCAAGCTGGGCGTGCAGTCGTACGTCGCCCCGTCGGCCTGCCAGAGCGCCGGCGCGCCCGAGAAGATGACCTACGACCTGCTCTTCGAACACTTCGCCGAGGCGGGTGAGATCTTCGGGGTGCCCGAGGCCGCGGAGGAGTTGGTCACCCGGCAGCGCGCCGAGCTGGCCGGGCTAGCCGACCGCGAGCCGATCCCCGACGGCACCACCGCGCTGTGGTGGTCATCGGGCGTCGACACCCCCTTCGTCGGCGGCGGCACCGGCGCACCGCAGATGGTGATGGAGGAGATCGGCCTCACCAACGTCGCCGCCCACATCGACCAGACCTGGACCTCGCTCGGCTGGGAGGCGATCGTCGACGCCGACCCCGACGTGATCGTGCTGGTCGACGCCGCCTGGAACACCGCCGAGCAGAAGATGCAGGACCTCAGGGCCAACCCCGCGACCGCCGAGCTGGACGCGGTCAAGGAGGAGCGCTTCCTGGTGATCCCCTTCCCGGCCGCGGAAGCCGGCGTACGTTCGGTGCCGGCCGCCGTCGAGCTGCTCACCCAGTACGCGACCCTCGAGGACCCGGTCAGGTGAGCCCCGTCGAGGTGGCCGAGGCAGCCGTCGAGCGTCAGCCGACCACGCCGCGTCAGCCGAGCCGTCCGGGCCGCGTACGTCCGGGAGCCTGGGTGTGGTGGCTGCCGGTGCTGACGCTGGCCCTCGTGGCGTCGGTCGGATGGGCCGTCACCGTCGGGCCTGCGGACCTGTCGGTGCGCGAGGTCTGGCAGGTCATCGGTGCGAAGCTCGGCCTGGTCGAGTCATCGCTGAGCCCGATCCGGGCGGGGATCGTCTGGGAGTTGCGGCTGCCGCGGGTGCTGACCGCTGCCGCCGTCGGCGCCGGTCTCGCGCTCTCGGGAGCGGTGATGCAGGCGCTGACCCGCAACCCGTTGGCCGACCCGTACCTCCTCGGGCTCTCGTCGGGCGCCTCCACCGGCGCCGTGCTCGTGCTGCTGGTGGGGGTCTCCGCGGTGCTCCCGCTGGCCGCCTTCGCCGGGGCACTGGCCGCGCTCGTCCTGACCCTGCTCCTGGCGCGCAGTCTCGGTGAGATCACCCCGACCCGGACCGTGCTGGCCGGTCTGGCGGTCTCGTCCTTCGCCGGCGCGATCACCTCCCTGCTGATCTTCTGGAACGCCCGCGGCGATGCCTTCCGTCAGGTGCTCAACTGGATCCTCGGCTCGCTGGCCGGCGCAGACTGGGACGCGGTCGCGATCACCTGGGGCGCGCTGCTCCTCGTCGGGATTCCGCTGGCGCTGCGCGGACGCACGTTGGACGCCTTCGCCTTCGGTGACACCGCCGCAGCCGCACTCGGGATCGACGTGGGGCGTACGCGGTGGCTGCTGCTCGTCGGCACCGCCCTGCTCACTGGCGCGATGGTCTCGGTCAGTGGCGCGATCGGATTCGTCGGGTTGGTGCTGCCCAACGCCGTACGCCTCGTCGTCGGCTTCCAGCACCGGCGCCTGCTGCCGCTCAGCGTGCTGGCCGGCGCGATCTTCATGGTCTGGGTCGACACCTTGGCCCGGACCGCCTTCGACCCCCGCGAGATCCCGGTCGGCATCATCACCGTGCTGGTCGGCGCGCCGGTCTTCGTCCTCGTCCTGATCCGCAACAAGGAGCGCGCATGAGCATGCTCGAAGTGGCCCACCTGACCCGCCGGGTCGGTGAGAAGGTCCTGCTCGCCGACGCCGGTTTCACGGCACCCCTGGGTGGGGTGATTGCGCTGGTCGGGCCCAACGGGGCCGGGAAGTCGAGCCTGCTGCGGCTGATGAGCGGCACGATGGCTGGTCCGAAGGGTGCGACTGCAGGGCGCGTGGTGCTGGACGGCGTCGACCTGTTGTCGCTGAAGCGGCGCGAGCGGGCGCGGCAGCTGGCGCTCGTCGAGCAGGAGTTGCGGGCCGAGTTCAGCCTGACCGTGCGCCAGGTCGTGGCGCTGGGCCGGATCCCGCACGAGTCCGGATGGGCTGTGGCCGGGGCCGACGACGGATCGGTGGACGTGGCGATGCGCCGCGCCGGGGTGCTGCACCAGAGCGACCGGCTGCTGTCGACGCTCTCGGGCGGGGAACAGCAGCGGGTGCAGCTCGCGCGGGCGCTGGCCCAGGACCCGCGCCTGCTCCTGCTCGACGAACCGACCAACCACCTCGACGTACGTGCCCAGATGGACACCCTCGGGTTGCTCCGCGAGATCGCCGCCGACGGGGTCACCGTGGTGGCTGCGTTGCACGACCTCAACCTGGCGGCTGCCTACTGCGACCACGTCGTCGTGCTCGACCGGGGACGGGTGCGCAGCGTCGGTGGGGTGCGCGAGACGTTGACGCCGGAGATGATCGAGGAGACGTACGGAGTCAGCGCCGACGTGCTCACCCACCCGCGCACGGGGCGACCGTTGATTGCGTTCTCGCCGGCGTTGCCTGCGCCCGCCTCCGCCGCCACCCTCCCGGACGTCATCGTGAGCGGTCGTGGGGGCGTACGCGGGTGATGACGTCCCGCGAGGCCCCTTGCGGACGTCATCGTGAGCGGTCGTGGGGGCGTACGCGGGTGATGACGTCCCGGGGACGCGCTTAGACTCGCCGCTCAGGCAGCAGATGGTCAGCGCGTGGCCAGTTGCGGACGGCGTGAGGAGCAGACGTGGGTGAGCAGGTGCGCAGTCCCGTCGGCTACGTCGTCCCGGTCGACGCCGTCACCCCCCGCGAAGCCGTCGACCTGGCGGTGATGGCCGAGCAGGCGGGTTTCGGCGGGACCATGGCCGCCGACCTCTTCCAGCCCTGGCTCCCCAGCCTGGGACAGGCCCCCAACGTGTGGCCGCTCCTCGGCGCACTCGCCGAACACACCACCGGCGACTTCGGCGCCGGCATGGTCGCGGCCGGCGGACGCCAGCACCCGGCGGCGATCGCGCAGGCGGCCGCCACCTTGGCGTCGCTGCACCCGGGCCGGCACTGGCTCTCCTTGGGCGGCGGCGAAGCGCTGCACGAGCACGTCACGGGCGGCTACTGGCCCGAGGCCCCCGAGCGGATCGCCCGGCTCTTCGAAGCCGTCGATCTGATCAAGCGCCTCTACTCGGGGTCACTGGCCGAGCGCGACGTCCGCTACGACGGCGAGCGTTTCCAGATGGAGAGTGCCCGACTCTGGACGATGCCCGAGCAGGCGCCATCGGTGCTGGTGGCGACCTCCGGTCCGATGACCGCGCGTCGGGCCGGGCGTCAGGCCGACGGACTGCTCGCGGTGGCGGTCCAGCCGGCCCAGGCCGAGCAACTGCTCGACCGTTTCCGCGAGGGCGCCCGGGAGGCGGGCAAGGACCCCGCCACCATGCCCACCTGGTTGCACCTCAACATCAGTTGGGCCGACACCGACGAGGAGGCGGCGCGCGCCGTCGTCGAGCGCTACCCGATGGCGGCGATGCGCTTCGCCCGCGGTGACCTGCGCTCGCCGCACGTGGTCGAGCAGATCGCCCGGCTCGTACGGCCCGAGGACTTCCCCGGTCGGCTGCCGGTGAGCGCCGATCCGGCCGTCCACGTGGCCGAGATCAAGGGGTACCTCGAGCTCGGGTACGACCGGGTCTTCCTGCACAACGTCGGGATCAACCAGGTCGCCTTCCTGGCGGCCTTCGGGCGTGACGTCCTGCCGCACCTGGGATGAGGCGCGCAATGTCATGGTGGATGCTCGCCCCGGCGACGGGCTGCGATGACGTCCCGCGATCGGTGGCTGGAATGAACCCACCCCGTCGACGGTTGCGGTAGGTCGTGACCACCGCCAAGGACGCCCGACGCGTCTCCCTGCTGCTCGGGCTCCTCTTCGGTCTCGCCGGGATGGGGTCCTCCTCCGCGGCGATCGCGTTGCCGATGGTGGCGGACGAGTTCGACATCTCCGTCGGCTTCGCCGCCTGGACGATCAGCGGGTACGTGCTGCTGCTGGCCGTGGCGACCCCCGTGTACGGCCGCGTCTCCGACCTCGTCGGCGTCCGGATCCCGCTGCTCTTCGGCGTCGGACTGATGACGCTCGGTGCCCTGGGCGCCGCCGTCGCGACCTCGTTCGAGCTCCTGCTCGTCGCCCGGTTGCTCCAGGGGGCCGGAGCGGCTGCCGTGCCGACGCTGGGGGTCGCGCTGCTCAGTGCCCGCTACGACGGCGAGGTCCGCGGCTTGGCCCTGGGCAGACTCGCTGCCATCGCCGCAGCGATCAGCTGCATCGGGCCCCTGGTCGGCGGAGTGGTCGAGCACGCCTTCGGATGGCGGGCCGTGATGGCGCTGCCGATCCTGGGAGTGGTGGTGCTTCCGCTGATCTGGAAGGCCATCGCCGGCGGCGGCTCCGGCGCCCGGCTCGACGTCATCGGCGCGGTCCTGGTCGCCCTCACCTCTGCCGGACTGATCATGCTGGTGCAGTCACCCTCCACCGGCCTGGCCGTCGCCGTGGTGGGCGCGGTGCTCCTGCTGCTCGGCACCCCGCTGGTTGCTCGCCGGGTGCAACGCCACCCCCACGGGTTCCTCCCGGCATCGGTGGTCCGCAACGGCACCGTGGTGCGCTCCGCGGTGGCCGGGGCCTCGATCCCCGCCGCCTGGTTCGCCCTGCTGATCGGGGTGCCGGCCGCCCTCGTCGCCGAAGGGTGGGCGGCCTGGGAGGTCGGTCTGCTGATGGTGCCGAGCGCCGTCGTGGCCCTGCTCATGCCGAGGGCCACCGCCTGGTTGCTGGAGCGTCGCGGAGGCCCCGGGACCTTGGTGCTCGCGGCCCTCGTGGCTGCCGGGTCGATGCTGGCCGCCGCGTTGGCGACCGCCCTGGCCTGGCCGGTCGTCGTCGGCATCGCGGTGGTCCTGCTGACGTTTGCCTTCGGTCTGGGCCAGCCCGCCATGATCGCCAGCGTCGGGGATGCCGTCCACGCCGACGTCCGCGGCGCGGCACTCGGGGTCGCCACCCTGGTCTTCCTCGTCGGCGGCAGCGTCGGCTCCGCCGTGGTGGCGGGGCTGGGGGAGGTCATCGGGATCCCGCAGAGCATGGTCGTGCTGGCGTTGCTGCCGCTGCTCGGGATCGTCGTGATGGGCCCGGAGGTGCGGCGCGAGCGCGCCGCGAGGAGCGCTGCCGAACCGTCAGCTCAGAGCCAGTAACTCGGTTCCCGCCAACGCCACCACGCACAGGGTGAGGAACAGCGGAGCGCGCCCACCGCGTGAGCGGCCCCGCGAGCGGGTCCCGGCGTCGTGCGCGTACCGGAAGTTGCTCTCCAGGAAGACCCAGAGCGCGAGCACCACGGTGACGAAGACTGGGACCAGCGCGACGAGCCCCAGCTCGGACCAGCTCAGGCGAGCCACGATCGCCGAGCCACCGACCAGCGAGAGGGCGGTGCGTTGCCATGCCAGCGCCGTACGTTCGTTGGCGAGGCCGACGTCGGCCGGCTCGGCACCCCGCGATGCCTCGGCCATCTCACAGGCCCAGGGCGATCAGCACCAGCGCGGAGACGACCACGACCAGGGCGAAGACCGCGCCGAACCCGAACGACGGCAGGGGGGCGTTGCTGCGCATGGCGCGTTCGGCCAGCGCCCACCGGATCCACGCCGCGACGGCGCTGACCAGACCCAGTCCGATCAGGGTGATCGCCAGGCCGTACTGCAACCGGTCGCCGATCGAGAGGTCGACGACGTCGACCGCCACGCCGGCAGCGAGCAGGGCCAACGACGTACGGATCCAGGCCAGGAACGTACGTTCGTTGGCGAAGCTGAAGCGGTAGTCAGGCTCCGAGCCCCGGTCGTAGACCCACCGGGGCCATCGGGACGGCTGCGGGTCGGGCTCAGTCGGCACGGGCATGCTTCCTTCCACGATCAACAGCTCGGGGGCCGCCGGACGTCACACCGCTCGACGACGCGACTCAGCGTTCGTGGGTGTGGGCGACGTACACGTCGCACGGCGCGTGCCCCGCGACGTCGCGCGCGATGGAGCCGAGCATCCGGCCCAGACCCTGGACCCGCTTGTTGCCGACCACGATGAGGTCGGCGCCGATCTCCTCGGCGGCGGTGACCAGCGCGGCGGCAGGCTTGCCCTGCACGGACTCGGCACGGCTCGTCACTCCCGGGAACTCCTCGCGCACGATCGCGGCGCCCTGGGTGGCGGTCGTCAACGCCTCCTCCTCGGTGGAGAAGCGGAACTCCTCGTTGCCCGAGCGGACCGTGTCCACCTCCAACTTGGCGTAGGCGGAGACGACGACCAACTCTGCGCCCATTGCCTCTGCGAGCGCTGCTGCCTTGAGCGCAGCCGCCTCCGCGGTCTCGCTACCGTCGACTCCGACCACAATTTTCTTCGTCATGACCTCATGCTAAGTCGTCGTGATGTCAGGACCCGACCCCTCACCCCGGCCGACGCCTCAGACGTTCCTGCGGTACTGCCCACCCACCTCGAAGAACGCCTCGGTGACCTGCTGCAACGTGCACACCCGGGCCGCCTCCATCAGCACCGCGAAGACGTTCTCGCCGGCGACCGCAGCCTCCTTCAACCGGGTCAGCGCTTCTTGGGCCTCGCTTTGGTGGGCGGACTGGAAGGCGCGGACACGAGTGAGCTGCGACTGCTTCTCCTCCTCGGTGGCCCGGGCGAGCTCGATCTCCACCTGGTTGCGCCCGGCGCCCGGGTCGATGAAGGTGTTGACGCCGACGATCGGCAGCGAGCCGTCGTGCTTGCGGTGCTCGTAGCGCATCGACTCGTCCTGGATCCGGCCACGCTGGTAGCCGGTCTCCATCGCGCCCAGCACGCCGCCGCGTTCGTTGATCCGGTCGAACTCGGCCAGCACTGCCGCCTCCACCAGGTCGGTGAGCTCGTCGATGATGAACGAGCCCTGGTTCGGGTTCTCGTTCATCGCCATGCCCCACTCCTTGTTGATGATCAGCTGGATCGCCACCGCGCGGCGCACCGACTCCTCGGTCGGGGTGGTGACCGCTTCGTCGTACGCATTGGTGTGCAGGCTGTTGGCGTTGTCGTTGATCGCGATGAGCGCCTGCAGCGTGGTCCGGATGTCGTTGAAGTCCATCTCCTGGGCGTGCAGGGAGCGGCCCGACGTCTGGACGTGGTACTTCAGCTTCTGCGAGCGCTCCCCTGCGCCGTACTTCTCCTTCATCGCCACCGCCCAGATGCGGCGCGCGACCCGGCCGAGCACCGAGTACTCCGGGTCCATGCCGTTGGAGAAGAAGAAGGAGAGGTTGGGCGCGAAGTCGTCGATGTCCATGCCGCGAGCCAAGTAGGCCTCGACGTAGGTGAAGCCGTTGGCCAGCGTGAACGCGAGCTGGCTGATGGGGTTCGCCCCGGCCTCGGCGATGTGGTAGCCGGAGATCGAGACGGAGTAGAAGTTGCGGACGCCGCGCGAGATGAACCACTCCTGGATGTCGGCCATCATCCGCAGGCTGAACTCCGTGGAGAAGAGGCAGGTGTTCTGGCCCTGGTCCTCCTTGAGGATGTCGGCCTGCACGGTGCCGCGTACGTTCGCCAGCGCGTACGCCCGCAGTTCGGCGTGCTCGGCGGCGGACGGCTCGCGCCCCTCGCGCTCGCGGAACCTCTCGATCTGCTGGTCGATGACGGTGTTGAGGAAGAAGGCCAGCACGGTCGGCGCCGGGCCGTTGATCGTCATCGAGACCGAGGTCTTCGGGTCGACGAGGTCGAACCCGTCGTAGAGCGCCTTCATGTCCTCCAGCGTCGCCACCGAGACACCCGCGGTGCCGACCTTGCCGTAGACGTCGGGGCGCGGGTCGGGGTCGCGGCCGTAGAGGGTCACCGAGTCGAAGGCGGTGGAGAGCCGGGTGGCCTCGCCGTCGCCGGACAGCAGCTTGAAGCGCCGGTTCGTACGGAAGGGGTCACCCTCGCCGGCGAACATCCGGGCCGGGTCCTCACCGGCGCGCTTGAACGGGAAGACGCCGGCGGTGTAGGGGAAGTGGCCGGGCAGGTTCTCGTTGCGCCAGAACTTCACCAGCTCGCCGTGGTCGGTGTACCTCGGCAGCGCGACGCGCGGGATCAGGGTGCCCGAGAGCGACTCCCGCCTCAGCTGGGTGACGATCTCGCGGTCGCGCACCTTCGTGACCTGCTCCTCGCCGGCGTACGCCTCCACGACGGCCGGCCATCCGGCGATCTGCTCGGCGACCTCGTGCGGGACCTCCTGGCGGGCGGACTCCAGGAGAGCGGTGACGTTGGCGGCGTTCTCACCAGCCGCGACGAGTTCGCCGGCCACGAGGTCCAGGCGCTGCACCCGGCTGGCTGCCTGCGCGTACGCCTGGGTCGCCGCGTGGTAGCCGCGGACGGTCTCGGTGATCTCGGCCAGGTAGCGGACCCGCTCGGTCGGCACGACCTGGCGGATGGTCGACGAGTGGCGTACGTCGACGTGCGGCAGCTGACCCTCGGAGACCGGCAGCCCCATCGTCGCCAAGGTGTCGCGCAGGTGCTGGTAGAGCGCGGTGACGCCGTCGTCGTTGAAGGTCGCGGCGCTGGTGCCGAAGACCGGCATCTCCTCGAGGCGCTGGCCGAAGGCCTCGCGGTTGCGGACCATCTGACGCCCCACGTCGCGCAGCGCGTCCTTGGCGCCGCGGCGCTCGAACTTGTTGATGGCGACCGTCTCGGCGAAGTCGAGCATGTCGATCTTCTCGAGCTGGCTGGCGGCGCCGAACTCCGGCGTCATCACGTAGAGCGAGGTGTCGACGAAGGGCACGATCGCGGCGTCGCCCTGACCGATGCCGGGGGTCTCCACGATCACCAGGTCGAACCCGGCCGCCTTGACGACGTCGATCACCTCGGCCAGGTGGGCCGGGACCTCGTGGGCGCCGCGGGTGGCCAGCGAACGGAAGAAGGTGTGCGTCGGGTCCAGCGCGTTGGCGCGGATCCGGTCGCCGAGCAGCGCACCGCCGCCCTTGCGTCGGGTGGGGTCGATGGCGATCACGGCGATTCTCAACTTGTCGGCCTGGTCGACGCGGAAACGGCGGACGAGTTCATCGGTGAGGCTGGACTTGCCGGAGCCGCCGGTGCCGGTGATGCCCAGCACCGGGACGCCACTCGCGCTCGCTGCAGCGCGGACGCCAGCCAGCATCTCCGCGCTGAGCTGCCCGGTCTCGGCGCCGGTCAGGGCCCGGGCCACCGACGTACGCACGCCTGCGAGCACGCCGTCGAGGTCGGCCTGCCGGATCTCCCACGGATCAAAGTCGCAGTCGGCGACGACCTGGTTGACCATCCCGACGAGGCCGAGGCGTTGGCCGTCGGCGGGGGAGAAGATGGTGACGCCGGACTGTCGCAGCCGCTCGATCTCGGCGGGCACGATGACCCCGCCGCCACCCCCGACGACCTTGACGTGGCCGGCGCCGGCGGCGCGCAGGGACTCGACGAGGTACTCGAAGTACTCGACATGGCCACCCTGGTAGGAGGAGACGGCGACGCCCTGGGCGTCCTCCTCGAGCGCAGCGTCGACGACCTCGGCGACCGAACGGTTGTGACCGAGGTGGATCACCTCACAGCCCTGGGCCTGGAAGATTCGGCGCATGATGTTGATCGAGGCGTCGTGGCCGTCGAAGAGGCTGGAGGCGGTGACGATGCGCACCGGGTGGTGGGGCACGTGCAGCGGTGGCACGCCGTGTTCTGGTGCGGGGGCGGGTGCGAGTGGTGTGCCGGTGGGTGGTGTGCCTGTGGGTGCTGGGGGGCGCTGCTGCATCAGCTGACTCCGAGATATCTGGATGTCCAAGTAATTAGATGGTAGGACGTCCAAGCAATCTTCGGAAGGGGGAGGGGGTGCTCGGATCAGTGCGGTACGTCGTCACCCGCCGCCGCGCGCAGTGCGCCCAGCAGGGTGGTGAGCTGCACGGTCTCCTCCGGGCTGATCCCCGGGGAGGCGAAGACCTCGGCGTTGAGCCGCTCGGTGGCTTGTTCGACCACCTCGCGCCCGGCGTGCGTGATCGAGGCCAGTACGACGCGGCCGTCCTGGGCGCCACGCTCGCGGATGGCGTGCCCCTGCTTCACCAGGCGCGCGACCGCGCTGGTCGCGCTGGTCGGATGCACCTGCAGCAGTGAGCCCAGGCGGGTCATGGACATCGCTCCGTCGTGGGTGAAGGAGAGCAGGCGCAACACCTCGTACCGCGCGAAACTGAGGTCCAGCGGGCGCAGGACAGCGTCGATCCGCTCCATCAGCAGCTGGTGGGCCCTCACGAGTGACGTCACCAGCTCCATCCCGTCAGCGGCCTCGGCCCACCCGTGCGTGACCCACTGGCGCCGCGCCTCGGTGATCGGATCACGGCTGCGGGTGTCGTCCCTGGGCACGTCATGACTGGGCGCGTCATGATCGGGCGCGTCATGATCGGGCGCGTCATGATCGGGCGCGTCATGATTCGGAGGGGCAGGCATGGGGGAAGGGTAGCGATCTGTCACGCCGAACTGCTGCGAGTGTCGGCGCTAGGCTCCTACGCTCGAGGCACGAGACCAACCGCAGGAACAGGAGGGCTCATGGGGACTGGGCGACCGAGTGTGGAGCGACCGGAGGTGGAGGGTGTCTGGTACGACGCGATCCTGCTGCCCGACCACAACCTCGAGGTCGACGTCAGGGTGCGCTGGATCCGCGCGGCCAGCGACTACCGCGGGCTGGGCGTCGTCGACGACGTGGTCGTGGTGGTCGGCGACGACGTCCGGGCGTACGCCCTCGCGGACGGCCGCGAACGGTGGGTCACCGCCCTGCCGCGCAGCGGGGTCGACGAGGACCTCTACGAGTGGCACGACGACGGCTGGAAGTCGGACCAACCGCCACCCGTGCGCCCGACGGCCCTGGGGTTGGTGGGCGATGACGCGCTGCGCGTGTGGACCGCCCACGCCGACGACGTGGTGCTGAGCCGTTCGACGGGCGCGCTCCTCCATGCGGCCGAGGGTGGCCCGGAGCGACCGGCGGACTGGGTCGACCTCCCGCCGCTCCCCGGCAGCCTGGACGTCAGCGACGTCAGCAACGAGCCCTTCGCGACGCGCGGTGGCGGTGGCTGGGCGTTCGACTGGGACTACCAGGTGCCCCCGTCCGAGGTCCACGCGGTGCCCGGCGGCATGGTCCTGGTCAGCTCCGTGGGCTTCCTGGTGGCGCTCGACCGGGTGCCGAGCTGGCGGCCCTGGGGCTGAGCGGGCCCGCGCGTCCGGGTCGCGCTGGGATCGGCTGCGTACCGTTGCGCCTGTGAACTCCCCGCGACCATTCCCGCACTCCGGCGTCCGTCAGCCGCGCGCCAACTGGCTCGGCGCAGGCGTGTGGACCCTCGGCTTCGTGGCACTGCTGTGGGTGGTTGAGGGGTTCGACCAGTTGGTGATGTCCGGCGACCTCGACCGTGAGGGGATCCGGCCAGGCACTAGCGACGGGCTCATCGGCATCCTCCTGGCGCCGTTCCTGCACGGCGACTGGGATCACCTGGCCGCCAACTCGGGACCCCTGCTGGTGCTCGGCTTCCTGATCGCGCTGGCCGGCCTGAGCAAGTGGTGGGCCGTCACCCTCACCGTCTGGCTGGTCTCCGGCGTCGGCACCTGGATCCTCGGTGGGGCCGGGACGGTGCACATCGGCGCCTCCGGCCTGGTTTTCGGCTGGCTCGCCTACTTGGTGCTCCGTGGCTTCTTCACGCGTCGACCGCTGCAGATCCTGCTCGGCGTGGTCATCTTCCTCGTCTACGGCTCGATGCTCTGGGGAGTTCTCCCGACCACGGCCGGGATCTCCTGGCAGGGGCACCTCTTCGGCGCCATCGGCGGGGTGCTCGCGGCAGCGATGCTGGAGAAGGGCGAACGGCGCCGCCACCTCCAGGCCTACTGAGCCTGGTCGTCCGCCAGACGGCGCAGCGTGGGGAGCAGCTCCTCGAGCAGGGCAACGCTGCGACGTGCCGCCTCCGCGGTGACCTCGGGTGCGACCTCACCGTCGGGCGCCGACGTCTGGGGGGTGCGTACGGAAGTGGCAGTGGTGGCGCGCAACGGTTCGGTGGCTCGGGCCAGCGCCCGGTCGAACTCGGTCGTCGGCGTCTCGGTGACCCCGCGGAGCCAGCGTCGCAGCACCACGTTGTGGGCGGTGACCACGGCGTTGGCGATCAACTCGGCCTCCAGCTCGGCGTCGGGGTCAGTGCCGAGCTCGGCGCGGATCGCGGCGAGGAAGGCGCGCTGGTAGGCGCGATGGCCGGCGGTCTCGCGGGAGCGGATCGCCGGGACGCTGCCGGCCAGACGGTGCCGCAGACGAGCGCGTTCACCCTCGGCCAGGTAGTGGTCCAGGACCACCCGGGCGGCCTCGACGACCCGGGTGGCCAGGTGGTCCGACTGGGCCAACCGCTCCTCGACCTGGCTCAGGAGCCCGGCGTGGTCGGGCAGGACCGCGTCCTCCTTCGCGCGGAAGTGACGGAAGAAGGTCGTACGCCCCACGCCAGCACGCTGCACGACGTCATCGACCGTCGTCTCCTCGAAGCCCTGCTCGTCGAAGAGGGTGAAGGCGGCCTCGATGAGGCGGGCTCGGGTCGACATCGCGGCGGTTCTCCTTCGTTTCGGTCCGGCGAGGGGGAGGCTTTGGTTTACTGAGTGGTACTGAGTACCGTAACTCACGGTACTGAGTCCCAAACGCGAGAGGCAACAGCATGAAGAAGGTCGGAGTCGTCGGTGGCGGCTTGATGGGATCGGGCATTGCAGAGGTGAGCGCCCGAGCTGGACTCGACGTGATCGTAGTGGAGTCCAACGAGCAGGCAGCCGAAGCCGCCAGGGCTCGCATGACCAAGTCGCTGGAGCGCGCGGAGTCGAAGGGCAAGATCGACTCGGCCGCAGCCGTCCTGGAGTGCGTGCGCTTCGAGACCGACCTCAACGTGATGGCCGACCGTGACCTCGTCATCGAGGCGATCGTCGAGGACGAGGAAATCAAGACCCAGCTCTTCCGTGACCTCGACAAGATCGTGGAGAGCCGCGACGCGATCCTGGCCTCCAACACCTCCTCCATCCCGATCATGAAGCTCGGCGTCGTCACCTCCCGTCCCGAGAAGGTCATCGGCATCCACTTCTTCAACCCGGTCCCGGTGCTCAAGCTCGTCGAGCTCGTGCCGTCGATCGTCACCGACCCCGAGGTCACCGAGCAGGCCCGCGAGTTCGTGCAGGGGACCCTCGGCAAGGAGGCCATCGACTGCCAGGACCGCGCCGGCTTCGTCGTCAACTCGCTGCTCATCCCCTACGTGCTCTCCGCGATCCGGATGTTCGAGTCCGGCTTCGCCTCCGCCGAGGACATCGACCGCGGCATGGTGCTCGGTGCGGCCCACCCGCAGGGCCCGCTGGCGTTGGCTGACCTCATCGGTCTGGACACCACCAAGGCCGTCGCCGAGTCGCTCTACGAGGAGTTCAAGGAGCCCCTCTACTCGGCCCCGCCGCTGCTCAACCGGATGGTCGACGCCGGCCTGCTGGGTCGCAAGAGCGGTCGCGGCTTCTACACGTACGGCTGAAGCACCGCCACGCTGCCGGACGTCACCACCGCCGACGCCCAGGGCGTACGGCGGTGATGACGTTGCGGCGCAAGCGCGACATCTCGGGACCGGTCACGGCCCATGGGTCACACTTGACCCCGTGCCTTCGACCCTCAGTGACCTGCTCGCCAACCGCCACAGCGCCCGCGCCTTCACCGACGAGCCGGTGCCCCGTGCAGTGATCGACGAGGTGCTGGCCCGGGCCCAGCGCTCCCCGTCGTGGTGCAACACCCAGCCGTGGCAGGTCCACGTGCTCTCCGGGGCAGCCAAGGACCGCTTCTCCAAGACGCTCTCCGACGCCGTGCTCACCCAGCCGCAGAGTGCGGACCTCGGCCTGCCGACGTACGCCGGGGTCTCCGCGGAGCGTCGCCGGGAGTCCGGGTACGCCCTCTACGAGGCGCTGGGCATCGAGCGCGCGGACCGCGACGCCCGGGCCATGCAGTCGTTCAAGAACTTCTCGTTCTTCGGTGCTCCGCACGTGCTGGTGCTCACCACCGACGCCGATCTGGGCACTTACGGGGTGCTCGACTGCGGCGGGTGGATCACGGTCTTCACGCTCCTGCTGGCCGAGGCCGGGATCGGTTCGATCGCCCAGGGAGCCATCGCGATGTACTCCGACACGGTGCGTGACTTCCTCGACCTGCCCCAGGGGCGACAGGTGGTCTGCGCGATCTCCTTCGGGCACGAGGACGACAGCGACCCGGTCAACGCCTTCCGCACGGCGCGGGCACCGATGGCCGAGGTCGTGCACCACCTCACGGACTGACCTCTCGACCTCCCGCTGGCGCGCGGTAACGTCGATCGCGTTGCCCTGACTGACCCCGGCGGCCGACCACCCAGGCCGACCCTCGAGGTCGACCACCCTGCGAGGAGTTCCACCATGACCAACGACCGGATCGTCGTCCTCGACGGCGCCCGCACCCCCATCGGCAGCTTCGGTGGCGTCTTCAAGGACGTGCCGGGTTTCGAGCTCGGCGCCGCGGCGTCCGTCGAGGCGCTGAAGCGCGCCGGCGTCGAGGGCTCCGACATCTCCGAGGTCGTGATGGGCTGCATCGGCCAGGTCGGCCCTGACGCCTACAACGCGCGCCGGGTCGCGGTCACAGCTGGACTGCCGGTCAATGTGCCCGCCTACACGGTCAACCGCCTCTGTGGCTCGGGCCTGCAGGCGATCTGGTCGGCCGCGATGGAGATGCGCTGGAACGACCTCGACTTCACCCTCGCGGGTGGCAACGAGTCGATGTCGCGGATGCCGTTCTACGACTTCGGCGCCCGCAACGGCTACCGCCTCGGTGACCGGTCGCTGGTCGACGGCACCGTGATGATGCTGACCGACCCCTTCAGCAGCATCCACATGGGCGTCACCGCCGAGAACGTCGCCGACAAGTACGGCGTCTCCCGCACCGAGCAGGACGAGTTCGCCGCCGAGTCGCAGCGCCGCGCCGCCAGCCCGGAGGCCCAGGCCGCCTTCGCCGAGGAGATCGTCGCGTACGAGGTGGGGGGCCGGAAGCCGGTCACTGTCAGCACCGACGAACACCCGAAGCCGCAGACCACCGTCGAGACGCTCGCCGGTCTGCGCCCCGCCTTCAAGAAGGACGGGTCGGTCACCGCCGGCAACGCGTCCGGCATCAACGACGGTGGCGCCGCGGTCGTCCTGGCCCGCGAGTCCGCCGCCGCCGAGCGCGGCCTCACGCCGATGGTCGCCCTCGAGGCCGTGACCACCGCCGCGATGGACCCGACGCTGATGGGCTACGCGCCGACCCACGCGATCAACGCGCTGCTCGAGAAGACCGGCATGGCCGCGAGCGATGTCGACGTGGTCGAGCTGAACGAAGCCTTCGCCTCCCAGGCGGTTGCCGTGCGCCGCGACGTCGGTTTCACTCCCGAGCAGGTCAACCCGTACGGCGGCGCGATCGCGCTGGGTCACCCGGTCGGCGCCACCGGCGCGATCCTCACTGTGCGGATCGCCAAGGACATGGTCCGTCGTGACCTCGAGACCGGCATCGTCACCATGTGCATCGGTGGCGGCCAGGCGCTGGCTGCGATGTTCCGGAGGGTCTGATGGCCCAGGGGTCCGTGGCCGGGGGACCGACGTCGGAGGGTCCCGTGACCTACGACGTGGCCGACGGCGTGGCCCACCTCCAGCTGAACCGCCCCGACGCGGCCAACGCGCTCGACATGGCGCTGGCCACGGCGTTGCGTGAGGCAACGGAGTGGGCGCAGGGTGACGACGACGTACGCGCCGTCCTGCTGACCGGGGCGGGCAAGCGCTTCTGTGGTGGTGGGGACGTGGCGTCCTTCGCGGCCGCCGAGGACCAGGCCACCTTCCTGTACGCGCTGGCCGTGGAGGCGGACGCTGCCGTACGCGCGCTCGAGGCGCTCTCCAAGCCGGTCGTCGCCGCGGTGCAGGGTGCCGTGGCTGGTGCGGGTCTGGCCATCATGTTGGCGGCCGACGTGATCGTGGCTGCGGCGGGGACCAAGTTCGTCTTCGCCTACCCGGGGATAGGGCTCACGCCTGACTGTGGCGTCTCGTGGTTGCTGCCTCGGGCGATCGGTCAGCAGCGGGCACTCTCCTTCGCGTTGGCGAACAAGCCGATCGGTCCGGAGACCGCGCTCGAGTGGGGTCTGGTGGCAGAGGTCGTCGACGAGGGTGTCGATGCCTCGGTGCGTGCCGGTGAGATCGCGGCCGGTTTCGCGGCGGGTCCTGCGGGCGCGCTCGGTCAGGCCCGGCGCCTGCTGCGTGCCGGGTGGTCGCAGACCCGTGAGGAGATGGGCCTCGAGGAGGCGCGCACCATCTCCGCAATGGTGACCGGTGATGAGGCTCAGGGCCTGATCAACGCCTTCGTCTCGCGCTGACTGTCGCTCGAGCACACCGCGCTCACTGAGGCGCGCGCTGATGACCCCGTGCAGGCTGATGGCCTGTGCGGGGTCACGCGGTTCTGCAGCTCTGGGGTCAGTCGGACGCTGAGCGTGGCTCTGGGGGACGTGGCTCCGGAGGGAGCGGCTCGGTGCCGTGACGATCACGCCGGTACCGGTGCCCGTGAGGACTGGTCCATACGAAGACCCCGTTGGCCGGCGAGGTGACCTGCCAGGCGGTGTGAGTCTTGAGGCGGTGGTGCGACCTGCACAGTGCACCTAGGTTGCTGGTGGACGTCGGACCTGGTTGATCGCGACCCTCAGCCCGTGCGGAGTGGTCGTACGGCTCGACGTGGTCGGTGTCGCAGCGTGCGGCGGGTCGGGTGCACCACGGGAAGACACAGGTCTGGTCGCGGAGCTCGACCTGGCGTTCGAGGCGCCGTGACGGGCGGTAGGTCTCGCACTCGATCTCGGTGTTGAGGTCGATGACGGGCAGGATCCGGACTTCGGTGTGTGAGTCGCCCATCCAGGCCTTCACCTGCTCGAGCAGCAGCAGTCGCTGACCGCCTTCGAGGCGACCCGCGGGGGAGACACAGAGGCCGGTGTCGGGGCTGAACATCGCGTCGAAGTGCAGGTGCAGGTCGAGCCGACGAGCGGCAGTCCCGGCCAACCGCCGGTCGAACTCGCCCAGCGCGGCCCTACCTTCGTCAGCGGCAGGCGCCGTTCCACGTGCGCCCATCAGGTCGAGCGCGAGCTGGTGACGTCCGATGTGGCCGAGCGCCTTCGCGCGGCGCCCGCCGAGCGAGTCGGTGGATCCCAGCCTCTTCAGCTCCTCGGCGCCGCACCGCACCGCGTGGTCGAGGTCGAGCGCATCGACCAGCTCCAACGAACCGGTGATGTCGACGGTCCCGTCGGGGTTGAGTTGGCGGTGGTTGATGTGCACGTGACGGTTGTCCTGGTCGAGGCCGTCGTACGGGTCCTCGGGATTCGGCTCTGGTGTCGCAGCGAGGTCGAAGAGCTTCTTCGCCTGCTCGACGGTCCGCTCGATCTGGGCCTGGCCGACCTTGGTGAGGAAGGGCGCGACCTGCGCGTCGATCCACGCCGCTGCGTCACCCGTCAACGAGGGCGACGCGTGGATGGTCGCCTCTGCCACCAGTCGTGCCCGCCACGCGGGCACCTCGCCGGAGCGGACTCGAGACCAGATCCGCGGCAGGCGGTGGGCCAACTCCAAGGCATGGCCGATCATCTTCTTCGCAGCCGTGGTCGAGAGCCCCAGGGTCGTGCCGAACTCGGCGACGGAGAACTCCGCCACTCCTGGACACCCCGCCCCGCTGATCGGCTCCTCACCCGCTGGGTGGAAGAAGACGGCCGCGTCGTCCGCGTTCTGCGTACCGTCGGCCGATGGGTGCATGACCGCCCACTCGTACGCGCAGGCCAGGACGTTCGCCTCGGCGCGCTGCGCTGCGACCTGCTCAGCCCGAACCGCGTCCAACAGGTCCCGTGCAGAGGCACCCGCCGGGGGTGCCGCCGCGGCGGGTGCTGGGATCGTGGTCGCTTCGAGCATGTGTTCGACTCTAGCGAGCGGCACCGACAGTCGCCAGCGGAAAGTCGTGGCCTGTGGAGAGACGACTTCTTCGTTCTCGCAGGCCGCCAGGGCACCGCAGAGTGTCGGTCCACCGCGCCATACTGGCGCCATGCCCGACCCCACCCTCGCCCGCCAACGGCTCGTCGCCCAAGGTCTCCTGACGCGACCCTGGGCCACGCCCGCCGAGGCCGTGCGCGCGTTCGGAGCAATGCAGGGCCAGGACCTTCCCGGGGCGCTCGCCTCGGCCGCGCTGCGTACGACCTCGGGCAGTGTGGACGAGGTGGTCGCCGACCTCGACGCGGGAAGGCTCGTGCGGGGCTACCCCATGCGCGGCACCGTCTTCCTGATGGCCGCCGAGGACGTCACCTGGGTCACCCAGCTCTGTGCCGGGCCCGCGCTCCGAGCCTCCCGGGCGAGGCGCCCGCAGCTGGGGCTCGACGAGGCTGACGTCGACCGGGCCCGCGAGCTCGCGCACGAGTTGCTGGCAGGAGGCCCAGCCTCGCGCTCCGCCCTCTTCGCTCGCTGGGACGAGGCTGGTCCCGGCACGCACGAGGGCCGCGGCTACCACCTGCTCAGCGCGTTGATCCACGAGACCACGCTCTGCTACGGACCGTGGAACGGCTCCGACCAGGACGTCGTGCTCGCCGAGACCTGGCTCCCCGCAGACCGCTCCCTCGAGGACCGCTTCAACGGTGAGCGGGTGCCCGCAGTCGCCGACCTGCTGCGGCGCTATCTGTCCAGCCACGGGCCCGCCACCATCCGTGACTTCGCATGGTGGACCAAGCTGCCGCTCAAGGAGATCCGCGCGGCGCTCGCACTGGTGGCTGACGAGTTCGAGAGCGATGCGGCGACCACTGACGGTGAGCCGCGCTACTGGCGTCCCGGACTGCTCGACGAGGTGACCGCGTTGGGGCGTACGACCGCGGCGACCCTGCTGCTGCCGGGCTTCGACGAGTTCGTGCTCGGTTACGCAGACCGCCTCTTCGCGATGGACGAGAAGGAACACGCCGCGCTCGTGCCCGGCAACAACGGCGTCTTCAAGAAGTCGGTCGTGCGGGGCGGGCGGGTCGTCGGCACCTGGACCCGCAGCGGACGCGCTGGCAAACGCAAACTCGAGCTGACCGAGTTCGCGTCCCACTCACCGCGCCAGGGCGCCACCCTGAAGCGGCTCTTCACCGACTATCCGTGGGTGGCGCCCTGACGGGGCCGAGCGGGCTGGAACTCGATCACCTCGTCGGCCACCTGGGCCAGCAGCGGCCCGTCGTGCGACACGGCCAGCACCCCGAGTCCGCGCTCGTGGGCCTCGTGGTCCAGCCGGTGCCAGAGCACGGTCTGGGTGATGGCGTCCAGGCTCGAGGAGATCTCGTCGGCGACCAGGTAGGCAGGTGAGGTGAAGAGGGCCCGAGCGAGGTTGACCCGCTGCAGCTCACCCCCGGAGATCTCGTGCGGAAAGCGATCGAGCCACTCCGGTGAGACCAGTCCGTGGTGGGCGTCCCACTCGGACTCGACACGCTCGGTCGCCGCGACGCGGGCTGCGTCGCGTGACCCGGCGAACGCCTCGGCCAGCACGTCACGGATCTTCCAGCGAGGGTTCATCGCACGCTCGGGGTGCTGCAGCACGAGCTGCACCGGACGGGGACCACTGCCGGGACTGCCGTCGCCGAGCGGGACCCCGTCGACCTCGACCGTGCCGGCGGCCGGGCTCCGGAGACCAGCCAGCACGGCAGCCAGGGTCGACTTGCCGCAACCGCTCGGCCCGCGCAGTCCGAGCACCCGGCCCGCCGCGACCTCGACGTCGTGGTCGCGCAGCACCCATGGCCCGCGCCGCGAGTACCGGTAGGAGAGGCCGCGGCCGATCAGCACGCCAGGTCCTCGCCGCGCATCCCCGCGCCCACCCGGGTGTGGTCGTCCGCCATCCGGAAGCCGTTGGCGGGCAGCGCCTGCCACAACGCGCGGCTGTACGGGTGGGCCAACCGTTCGCCGTCAGCGGTGAACGCCTCGACCGGCGACTCCTCCAGGGTGCGGCCGCGATCCACCACGACCACGCGGTCGGCCACTGCGAGCGCGCCGGTGATCTCATGGGTGATCAGCAGGACCCCCGCGCCACCCTCGGCGATCGAGCGCAAGCGACGGAGCACCGCCGTGACGCTCTCCGGGGCGAGGCCGGGCGTGGGTTCGTCGGCGATCACCAGCGACGGGTTGCCGAGCAGCGCGATGGCGGTGAGGACGCGCCGCCCCATCCCGCCGGAGAGCTGGTGCGGGTAGAGCTTCAGGACCGACTCGTCGAGTCCTTGGGCCACGACGGCTTCGCGTGCCACCGCCCGCGCCCCCGCCCGGGAGGCTCCGGTGAGGCGCGCCGCTCGGCGCAGCTGGGCACCGACGCTGGCGGTCGGATCGAGGTGGCTCAGAGACTGGGGCAACAGGGCCACCTCACGGCCGGCGAGGCGTCGCAGGGCCTGTACGTCGGTCTCCTCACCGCGCCAGCGGATGCTGCCGGCAGGGGTGGCATTGGGCGGCAGCATGCCGAGCACGGCGTGGCCCAGCAGGCTCTTGCCGGCGCCGCTCGCGCCGACCAGGGCCACGACCTCACCCGCGCGTACGTCGAGGGAGATGTCGGTGACCGGGGTGACCGTACGCCGTCGGAGGCCGCGCTCGTACTGGGTGAAGGAGACCGCGAGGTGCTCCACCGCGAGCAGGGCCGGAGCCGGGTTCACCGGGCGCAGGGGAGAGGTGGTCACAGCTGGGCACTCCTCGGGTCGACGAGCAGACGGAGGTCCTCACCGATGCGGTCGATGAGCTTCACGACCACCAGGAGGCAGAGACCGGGCAGGGCGGCGAGCCACCAGTGACCGGCCGAGAGGGAACGCATCGAGTCCGAGAGCAGGATGCCGATCGCGGGGAGACCGGGGTCGATGCCCAGGCCGAGGAACGACAGCGCGGCCTCGTGCAGGATCGCGTGCGGGAACATCAGGATCACCCCGACCGAGAAGTGCGGGACCAGGTGCGGGGCGAGATGGCGCCGCGCGATGTGGAACCGGCTGCGCCCCAGCGCGCGCGAGAGGGCGACGTAGTCGGCGCTGGTGGTCTCTGCGCCCTTGGCCATCAGGACACGGGTCAGCCGCGGCCAGTGGGTCAGGCCGACGGCGAGGATCACGGCCTCGGTGCCGCCGCCGAGCGCGAAGGCCAGCAGGATCAGCAGCACCAGGTGCGGCAGCGCCAGGAAGAGGTCGACGAGCCAGTTCACGACTGCCCGGGCGACCGGTCCACCGACGGTCGCGAAGAGCGAGAGCACGAGGGCGATCGCTCCGGACATCACCGCGGCGACGGTGCCGACGACCAGGCTCAGGCGCAGACCCACCAACGTACGTTGGAAGAGGTCGCGGCCATAGCGGTCGGTGCCGAAGAGGTGGTCCCACGACGGGCCTTCATTGCGGGCCGCCAGGTCGGTGATCCCGGCAGGACCGTTCGCCCAGGTGCCGGCGACAGCAACCGCGATGACGGCGAGCAGGGCGACGACGAGGCTGGTCATCGTGCGGGTGCGGCGGTCGCGCCACCGGGCCGTACGCGGGCCCGCGCCCTGCTCGGCGGGCTCGTCGGCCGCTGAGCCGTTCGGGCCGTTCGCGCCGTTCGGGCCGTTGGGGGAGCGGACATCGAGGCTCATGGTGTCACCTGCTCCCGGGCCAGGTCCCGCAGCTCGCCCCGGGACTCACTACGGGACGCGTCCCCACCTTGCTCACGAGTCTGCGGAGCAACGGCGCGGTGGGCGAGGTCGCCGAGCAGGTTGCCGATGAAGACGAGGATCGCCGTGAAGAGCGCGATGCCCAACAGCAACGGGATGTCCTGGCGCATGGCGGCAGTGGTCGTGGCCTGCCCGAGGCCGGGATAGGTGAAGACCTGTTCGGCCAGCACAGCGCCACCGATCAACTCTCCGACGCCAGCGAACTGCAGCATCAGGGCCGGGGCCGCGGCGTTGCGTGCCACCCGGTGCAGGACCAGGCCGGGGAGGCGTTCGCCCCGGGACCGGGCAAACGCGACGTGGTCGCTGGCCAGCGTCTCGATGGTCGACTGCCGGGTGTGCAGCAGGACCGGGGAGATGCCGACGACGCTCAGCGTGAGCGCGGGGAGGATCAGGTGGTGCAACCGGTCGAGCAGGCTGATCTCCCCGGGCAGGGCACCGATCGGGCCGGCGCAGCAGACCGGGGTCCACTGCAGCGAGACGGAGAAGACGTACAGGAGCAGCAGGCCGATCCAGAAGGTCGGCGCCGAGGCCAGGGTGTAGGCCCACCAGGTGAGGGTGCGGTCCAGCCACGTGCCGCGCCTCGCGCCGGCGAGCAGACCGAGCGCGAAACCCAGGACGCCGGAGAGGAGCCAGGCCAGCACCAACAACGAGAGGCTGGCCATGAAGCGGTCGGCGATCACGTCGATCACCGGCTCGTTGAAGACCTGGGACGTGCCGAGGTCGCCGGTGACGACGTTGCCGGCCCACGCGGTGAAGCGCTGCAGCGGGGGCTCGTCGAGACCCCAACGCTCGGCGATCTGGTCACGCTGCTCGGTGCCGATGGAGGCGCTGTCGGCGCCGACGTACGCCTCGATCGGGTCGATGGGCGAGGCCGCCAGCAGCACGAAGGTGCCGATGGCGACGGCCACCAGCAGGCTGAGGAGTCGCGCGAGGCGACCGGCCAGCCTGCCGACGGTCAGGGGCGGGCCGTTCAGCAGTCCCACCGCCACTGGGTCAGGCTGGAGGTGATCGGCCAGCCGTGGCCGTGCGGTTCGATGTGCAGCTCGCCCAGGTCGAGGCACTGGTCCACGAAGTACGTGTGCTCGAGGTTGACCAGCCACGCCCAGGCGGCGTCGGCGGGGGCGGTGAAGCCGTTGCCGTCGGTGTCGAGCTGGGCATCCTTCCAGTGCTGGTTGGCGACCTCGGGGTCGGTGGCCGCCAGGGCGGCGTCGAGGTGCTCGTCGACGATCTCGTTGCTGTAGAAGCCGGCGTTGAAGAGGTCGGTCCCGGCCATCGAGGAGTGGTAGAGGTTGTACATCTCGGTCGGGTCGTGACTGCCCCAGCCGAAGAGGACGGCGTCGGTGTGCAGCCGCTTGTCGATCTCGTCCCAGCTGACGCCTTCGGTCGTGATCTCGATGCCGGCGGGCCTGACCATGTCGACGACGCTGAGCGCGAGGCCCTGGCGCAGCGTGTCGCCGGCCGGGTAGAGGAGGTTGAAGGTGGCCTTCACTCCGTCCTTCTCGCGGACGCCGTCGTCGTCGGAGTCGATCCAGCCGGCCTGCTCGAGCTCGGCGACGGCACCGTCGGGGTCGTTGTCGTCGATGGCGGACCTGGGCTCGTACCAGGGCGCGCCGTCGACCGGGCCGGTGGCCGGGGAGCCGAAGCCCTCCAGCACGCCGTCGACGAGGCCCTGGCGGTCGATCACCAGGTTGATCGCGCGGCGTACGGCCACGTCCGAGGTGACGTCGTTGCCGATCGGGGCACCGGACTCGCTCTTCTTGCCCTCGTCGGCGACTGCCGGCAGGGACATGCCGCGGTTGTCGATGGAGGTGACGGCCTCGAGCTCCATCCCGTCGATCTCGTCGGTGGCAAGGGAGGAGGGGAGCGCGACGAGGTCGACCTCGCCGGTGCGGGCCGCAGCCAGGCTGGCGTCCTCGTCGGTGAAGACGAAGACGAGGCGCTCGAAGTCAGGCTTGGTGCCGTAGTAGTCGTCGTTGCGCTCGACGATCAGCTGCTGCCCCTTCTGCCAGTCGACGAAGGTGAACGGGCCAGAGCCGATCGGCTCCTGGGCGTACGCGTCACCCTGGCCGGCGTGGGCGTGCTCGGGCACGATGCCGAGGCTGATCAGGCGGTTCACGAAGGTCGAGCGCGGCTCGACGAGGCGCATCTCGACGGTGTCCTCGTCGATCGCCACGGCCTCGTCGAGCCCGGTGACGTCGGTCAGTCCGCCGGCCTTCGCCGCGGTGTTGAAGGTGTAGGCGACGTCCGCAGACGTCACCGGCTCGCCGTCGGAGAAGACGGCGTCGGTGCGGATGTCGACGGTCCAGGTGAGGCCGTCCTTGCTCACCGAGTAGTCGGTGGCGAGGTCGTTCTCGACGCCGAGGTCGGCGGTGCGCGTCAGCAGGGTCGACTGGAAGAGCGGGGCGCCGTAGCGACCCCATCCGGTGGTGGGGTCGTACCCCTCCTCCGACTCGCCGCCGATCGCGAGCCGCAGCTCCGTCGGCTTCTCGCCCGAGGTCGCCTCGGAATCGGAGGAACAGGCGACGAGCGTGCTGGCCGCGAGCGCCAGGACGGCAGCCGTGCCGGTGCGGCGCAGGCGGTTGCGGCGGCTGGCCAGGGGGAGGCGAGGCGTCATGTCACTCCTATTGCGAACGATTGGCAATAAGCCTACGCGACCGAACTGACGAATGGGGCGTCGGGGGCGAGATTACGCTACACAATGTCTCATTTAGCGGGCTCGCCTATCGTGGAGACCCACGACCCACGAAGTTCTGGACTGGTACATGCACACGATCAAGAGGGCCTCCGAGATGATCGGTGTCCAGATGGCCACCCTGCGGGCTTGGGAACGGCGCTACGAGATCGCCGTCCCGCGCCGCTCATCCGACGGACACCGCCTGTACGACGACGAGGCGGTCCGCGCCTGGGGCACGATGAACTCGCTGGTCCTGGAGGGCTGGACGCCACAGCAGGCCGCCGAGGAGACCCGTCGTCGTCTGGGCGCCGAGGCCGGGCAGGACAGGGCAACCGGGGGCGATCCTCAGGTTGCCGGCGGGTGCGAGGAGTTGTTGCACGCCGCCGAACGACTCGACGTCGCCGCGGTGACGCGGGTGGTCGATGCGCAGTTCGCCTCGGCACCTCCCGAGGACGCGATCGACAACTGGTTGATGCCCTCGCTGCGGGAGCTCGGGCTGGCCTGGGCCTCGGGCCGGGTCACCGTCGCGGGCGAGCACATGGTCGCCCACGCCGTCGTACGGCGTCTGTGGTCGGCCTACGAGGACGCGGAGCCGGAGCGCCCGGGGCCGAAGGTCATCATCGGGTTGCCGCCGAAGTCCCGCCACGAGCTCGGTCTGCTGGGCTTCGCCGTCGCCGCCCGTCGGGCCGGCCTCGACACCACGTACGTCGGCGCCGACCTCCCGGCTGAGGACTGGGCCCGAGCGGTCGAGGCCAGGGAGCCCGCCGCGCTCGTGCTGGCCGCCAGCATGAACCGTGACCTGACCCATCTCTCCCGCGTGGTGGAGGTCCTGGACGGGGCTCGCCCCGACCTGCTCATCGCGGTCGGCGGCGGCCTCCAGGACCGTACGCCCGAGCAGTGCGTACGCCTCGGCCACCGCGTCGGGGACGCGGCGGCCGAGTTGGTGCGTCAGCTCAGCGCGGCGCCATCCGCAACGCGCCGTCCATCCGGATGACCTCACCGTTGAGGTAGTCGTGGTCGATGAGTGCGAGCGCCAGCTGCGCGTACTCGTCGGGGCGACCGAGGCGCTGCGGGAACGGGATCCCGGCGGCGAGTCCGGCGCGGAACTCCTCGGAGACGGTGGCCAGCATCGGGGTCTCGATGATGCCGGGGGCGATCGTGAGCACGCGGATGCCGTACTGGGCGAGGTCGCGGGCTGCCGGCAGGTTGAGGCCGACGACGCCGCCCTTGGAGGAGGCGTACGCGGCCTGGCCGACCTGACCGTCGTAGGCGGCCACCGAGGCGGTGTTGATGATGACGCCGCGCGCGTCGTCGGCGAGAGGCTCGGTCGCGGCGATCTTCTCGGCGGCCAGCGTCATGACGTTGAAGGTGCCGATCAGGTTGACCTGGACGACCTTGGCGAAGAAGGCGAGGTCGTGCGTGCCCTTGCGGCCCAGGATCCGCTGGGACGGGCCGATGCCGGCGCAGTTGACGACCGTGCGCAGCGGGGAGGGCGACTCGGAGGCGATGTCGACGCCGGCCGCGACCTGCAGCGGGTCCGTCACGTCGACCGGCACGTAGGTGACGCCGTCGACGTCGGGCGCACCTTCGATCGAGGAGGGGAGGTCGAAGGCGAAGACGTGCGCGCCCTTGGCTGCGAGCGCGGCGGCGGTGGCGGCACCCAGTCCGGAGGCTCCTCCGGTGACGATGGCGGCGGTGTCGTTGACCTGCATGGTGTTCCTTCTCTGTGGTGGTCTGCTGCGTGTGACTGGGGTGGACTCAGGCTGGTGGGGCTCAGGGAGCCTGGGTGATCGTGCCTTCGCCGCTCTTGTCGAGCGAGCGGCTGATCACCATTCGCTGGATCTGGTTGGTGCCCTCGAAGATCTGCATCACCTTGGCCTCGCGCATGTAGCGCTCGACCGGGAAGTCACGGGTGTAGCCGTAACCACCGAAGACCTGCACGGCGTCGGTGGTCACCTTCATCGCGTGGTCGGTGGCCACCATCTTGGCAATGCTGGCCTCGCGGCCGAACGGCAGCCCGGCATCCTTGAGACGCGCGGCGTGCAGTGTCGTGGCCCGCGCAGACTGCACGGCCGCCTCCATGTCGGCGAGCACGAAGGCCAGGCCCTGGTGGTCGATGATCCGTTGGCCGAACGTCTCGCGCTCCTGGGCGTAGGCGACTGCCTGGTCGAGCGCGCCCTGGGCGAGTCCGGTGGCGACCGCGGCGATCCCGAGGCGTCCGGAGTCGAGGCCGGCCAGCGCGATCTTGAGACCGTCGCCCTCGTTGCCCAGGCGCCGCTCGACGGGGACGCGTACGTCGGTGAAGAGCATGGTGGCCGTGGTCGAGCCGGTCAGCCCCATCTTCTTCTCGGGGGTGTCGGCGACCAGCCCCGGGGTGTCGGCATCGACGAGGAAGCAGGAGATGCCATTGCGGTCGTCGGAGGTGCGGGCCATCACCTTGTAGAAGTCGGCCTCGCCGCCGTGGGTGGTCCATGCCTTCGCGCCGTTGAGGACGTACTCGTCACCCTCGCGCCGTGCGGTCGTACGCATCGCTGCGGGGTCGGAGCCGGCGTGCGCCTCGGAGAGGCAGTAGGCGCCGAGCAGACCGCCGCCCAGCATCTCGGGCAGCAGCGTCTGCTTCTGCTCGTCGGTCCCGAAGTTGGCCAGGCCGAAGCAGGAGAGTGCGTGCACGCTGACCCCGACGCCGACCGACGACCAGACGGCGCCGATCTCCTCCAGCACCTGCAGGTAGACCTCGTACGGCTGTCCGCCGCCGCCGAACTCCTCGGGGTAGGGGAGCCCGAGGACGCCGACCTCCCCGAGCATCCGGAACACGTCGCGGGGGAACGTCTCGCTGGCTTCCGCCTCGGCGCTGCGAGGGGCGAGCTCGTCCTTCGCCAAGGTCCGCACCAGGCGCAACAGGTCGACTGCCTCGCTGGTGGGCAACATCCTGCGTGCGCTCACGTCCACATCTCCTCAGTACCGGAATCGAGTACGGGGTGACTCTATCGACGCTCACCTCCGGCCTCGACGGCGCCGAGGCGTACGCTCGTGCCCGGCCACACCCCCCAAGAAGCACAGGAGCGCAGACGTGAGTGACCTCGCCGGCAAGACCATCGCCGTCCTCGGAGGAACAGGACCCCAGGGACGCGGGCTCGCCCGCCGTTTCGCGACCGCAGGACTCTCCGTCGTGCTCGGTTCGCGCGGCGCGGAGAAGGCCGAGGCTGCTGCTGCGGAGCTCGCCGAAGCAACCGGTGGCGCCGTGAGGGGAGCCTCCAACGCGGACGCCGCCGCGTCGGCCGACATCGTCCTGGTGGTCGTGCCCTGGGACGGTCACAAGGAGTTGCTCACCGAGCTCAAGCCGGTGCTCGACGGCAAGATCGTCGTCGACTGCGTCAACCCGCTCGGCTTCGACAAGCAGGGCCCGTACGCGCTGGTGGTCGAGGAGGGCTCCGCCACCCAGCAGGCCGCCGCGATCCTGACGGAGTCCATGGTCGTGGGTGCCTTCCACAACGTCTCCGCCGTGCTGCTCGAGGACCCGGAGGTCGCCTCGATCGAGACCGACGTGCTGGTCCTCGGTGACGAGCGCGAGGCCACCGACCTCGTCCAGGCGCTCGCCGACGCTGTGCCCGGCATGCGCGGCGTCTACGCCGGTCGTCGTCGCAACGCCCACCAGGTGGAGGCGCTGACCGCCAACCTCATCGCCATGAACCGCCGCTACAAGGCGCACGCAGGTGTCCGGATCACCGACATCTGAGCCCTGCACGTGCTGACCGGGTCGCCCTCGCGGTGGCCCGGTCGACGGCATTTCAGGGGGTGCAGAACTGCCCAGTAGGGGCGGCGAGGGGGATAGGTTGTCGCTGTGCGCAGCGAATGGATGGCGGTCTCGGCGGCGGCCCTCGTCATCGGTGTCACCGCGCTCTTCTTCGGATCCCACCTGATCCCTCGGCCGACCGGCAGCGGTGAGGTGCTGGCCTTGACCACCGCGAGCCCCGAGCTCTGGATGGCCGCGTCGCTGATCCTCGTGGTCGCCTCGCTCGGACTGCTCCTGGGCATTTCGTCGCTCAGCCCCCTGCTGCGCGGGCGCGGCTTCGGGTTCGGGGTGCTGGGCATGGTCCTGATCGTGCTGGCTGCGGTGATCCTCTTCGGCTTCGCGCAGCAGTTGATCCTGCTGCGGGCGCTCAGCATGGAAGCCGGTGTCGACGAGGACCTGTTGACGGCTGCCATGCAGGAGCCGGTCCAGCGTTCCCTGCTGGTCGGCGGGTTCCTCTTCTTCTACACCGGCGAGATCTGTCTGGGCATCGGTCTGCTGATGGCTCGGGCGACGCCACGTTGGGTCTCCTGGGCGTTGATCGCCCACGTCGTGCTCGCGGTCTCCCTGGCGCAGCTCGAGACCCCCGACCTGCAGAGTCTGCCCTCGCTGCTGATGGTGGCGGGCTTCCTGGGAGCGGCGATCGCCGCGAACCGGGCAGGCATGAGAGGTGGGGTCGACCGGCGACCGGTCACCTCGAGGCCGGGACTGGCCAGACGCTGATCGCTCGGTGGCTCCTGGGGACGGATTGCTCCGTTCTGCTCCGCGCGGCGAGATTTTTTCGTACGGTCGAAGGACACCCAGTCGTCCATCAGGAGCCCGCCGTGCAGTACCTCGAGTTGCCGGAGCAGATTCGTCTTTCGTTGGTGCGCGGCTTCGTGGAGCGTTCCTGGCGCCGTCCTGGCGTGACGGCCGAGGAGGCCGCCTGCTCGGAAGCACGCATCGCCGACGAGCGGGCCCACACGGACGGGATGCGGCTGCGCAGCGCTCTCGACGCCGTGATCGCAGCCGGCACCTTCGCCGAGCTGAACGCCGCCGAGCTCGCGTACGACGACGTGGCGGGTGAGCTGAATCTCCGCTACGGCTCCGGACTGATCGTGATGAGCGACGAGGCTGAGGAGCTGGGCATCCGTGGCTTCCGCGGTCAGGGCTTCGCCACCCGTTCCTGCGTGCTCGTGGGCGAGGACCTCGTCGCCAGCTGAGCTGGCCGGAATCCTCCACCGGACCTCCACCCTCGCTCGCTTCGGCCAGCAGCGTCGCGACCCTTGCGGTGGCTCTCCTGCGGGTCAAAGATCGACACATGGCCCGCGCCATGACGGGTCCCGTCGGCAGGAGGCCCCATGTCCAACGTGCAGAGCAGTCCAGCCCAGACGCCCTCCCCGCACCGCCGCCGGGCGTCTCCCCTCTCGCTCATCGTCTGGATCGGCGTGGCGGTCCTCGGCGCCGTCTGTTGGTCGGTCCTGGCGCTGTCGCGCGACGAGGAGATCTCGGCGCTGTGGGTCCTCTTCGCAGCGCTGGCCTCGTACGCGATCGCGTACCGCTTCTACGCCAGGTTCATCGCGCGCCGGGTGCTGGAGGTCGACGCCGACCGGGCGACGCCAGCTGAACGGCTCGAGAACGGGCGCGACTTCGACGTCACGGATCGTCGAGTTCTCTTCGGTCACCACTTCGCTGCCATCGCCGGAGCGGGTCCGCTGGTGGGACCGGTGCTGGCCGCGCAGATGGGCTACCTGCCGGGCACGATCTGGATCATCGTCGGCGTCATCTTCGCCGGGGCGGTGCAGGACATGGTCGTCCTCTTCTTCTCGATGCGCCGCGACGGCAAGAGCCTGGGCCAGATGGTCCGCGAGGAGATCGGGATCGTCGGTGGCATCGCGGCCCTGATCGCGGTCTTCGCGATCATGATCATCATCCTGGCGGTGCTGGCGCTGGTGGTCGTCAACGCGTTGGCAGAGTCGCCCTGGGGCGTCTTCTCGATCGGCCTGACCATCCCGATCGCCCTCTTCATGGGCTTCTACCTGCGGGTCATCCGTCCCGGCCGGGTCATGGAGGTCACCGCGATCGGTGTGGTCCTGCTGCTGCTCGCGATCATCGGTGGCGGCTACGTCGAGCAGTGGGGACTGGCCGAGGCGTTGACCCTGTCGAAGGAACAGCTGACCCTCGCCCTGGTCGTGTACGGCTTCGTCGCCTCCATCCTGCCGGTGTGGATGCTGCTCACCCCACGCGACTACCTCTCCACCTTCATGAAGGTCGGGGTCATCGTGCTCCTGGGCATCGGGTTGGTGGTGGCTTCTCCGATGCTGCAGAACGACTCGGTGACCTCGTTCGCGCTGGAGGGTGACGGACCGGTCTTCGCCGGGAAGCTCTTCCCCTTCGTCTTCATCACGATTGCCTGCGGCGCGCTGTCGGGGTTCCACGCGTTGATCGCCTCAGGCACCACCCCCAAGATGGTGGCGAAGGAGACCCAGGTCCAGATGATCGGCTACGGCGGCATGCTGATGGAGTCGTTCGTCGCGATCTCCGCCCTGATCGCCGCCAGTGTCATCGACCCCGGTCTCTACTTCGCGATCAACAGCCCCGCGGGTGCGACCGGAGGAGACCCGACCAGCGCGGCCGAGTTCGTCGCGAACCTCGGCTTCACGATCAGCGCGGCTGACCTCCAGGGAGCCGCGGACGCGGTGGAGGAGTCCAGCTTGATCTCGCGCACCGGCGGTGCCCCGACGTTGGCCTTCGGCATGTCGCTGGTCTTCACCGAGGCCTTCGGCGGTGGGTTGGCCGCCTTCTGGTACCACTTCGCGATCATGTTCGAGGCGCTCTTCATCCTCACCGCCGTCGACGCCGGCACCCGGGTGGGTCGATTCATGTTGCAGGACACGATCGGCAACTTCTGGCCCCGCTACGGTGACCTCTCCTGGCTCCCGGCCTCCTGGTCGGCCAGTGCGGTCGTAGTGGGGTTGTGGGGCTACATGTTGTACGTCGGGGTCACCGACCCGCTGGGCGGCATCAACCAGCTCTTCCCGCTCTTCGGCATCTCCAACCAGTTGCTGGCGGCGATCGCGCTCACGCTCTGCGTGACCCTGTTGATCAAGCACGGCAAGGTGAAGTGGGCGTGGGTCCCCGGGATCGGTCTGGTCTGGGACCTGGTCGTGACCATGACCGCGAGCTGGCAGAAGGTCTTCTCCGACAACCCGGCCATCGGCTACTTCAGCCAACGCAGCCGTTACCGCGACGCGCAGGACGCCGGCGAGTTGTTGGCTCCTGCGACCGACCAGGGAGAGATGGACCAGATCATCTACAACTCCACCCTCAACGGCACCCTGCAGGCGCTCTTCGCGGTACTGGTGATCGTGATCGTCCTCAACGCCCTGTACATCTGGTTCAAGGCCGTCCGGGCTGGTGGCCTGCCGACGACCGAAGTGCCGAAGGCCCGGTCCGCGCTCGTGGCGCCGGCTGACTTCTTCGCCACCAAGGAGGAGAAGGAGGCCGTCGCTCGGTGGGAGGCCGAGCACCGGGAGCTCGCCAGTGCGGCCCGGGGTGCCGGGCGGGGCGGTGGGCCCGGTGAGTCCGGTGGGCCTGGTGGACAGGGAGCCCAGCGGTGAACCGCGCGGCGGTGATCGCCGGCGTACGTGCGAAGGCCCGCGGCCTGCGCTGGTACCTGCGGCAGGTGAGCGGTGAGGCGAAGTGGGACGAGTACCTCGCCCGGTGCCGCGCCGAGGGTCGGGACCCGATGACGCGACGTGAGTTCGAACGGCACCGGGACGCCCACCGGGAGGAGTCGGCGCGGTCGAGTTGCTGTTGAGGGGTCGGTGTGCCGCGCTTGGCGCCTGGGACAGGATGGGGCCATGACTGACGCTGCACGCCCCCGTCCCCGCTGGTTCACCGAGACCAAGGACGGCCATTCCCAGTGGTACGTCGACCGTTTCCGTACGCTCGCCGCCGAGGGCGCGGACCTGCACGGTGAGGCCCGGTTCGTGGATGCGATGGTCGAGCGCGGGTCCCGGATCCTCGATGCCGGCTGCGGCGCCGGACGGATGGCGGGGGAGTTGGCTGCCCGCGGGCACGACGTCATCGGGCTGGACGCCGACCCGGTGCTCATCGAGGCCGCGAAGGCCGACCACCCAGGACCCACGTACGCGGTGGTCGACCTCAGCGAGCTGACCCTGGCCGACGTCGGCGGTGAGCCGGTCGACCTCGTGGTCTGTGCCGGCAACGTGATGGTCTTCGTCGCCCCGGGCACCGAGCGCGCCGTGCTGGCGAACCTCTGCGCGGTCGTACGCCCCGGTGGTCGGGTCGTGATCGGCTTCCGCCGCGACGAGGCCTACCCGATCGAGCGGTACGACGCCGACCTCGCCGACCTGACCGAGAAGGGCGTGGCGCGGGTCGAGCAGCGGTTCTCCACCTGGCACCTCGACCCCTTCACCGACGAGTCCGACTTCGCCGTGACGGTGCTGCGGGTCGCATGAGCACGCCCCGTGTCGTCGCCGTGAGCCGCGACGAGACCCATCGCTTCAGCAAGGTGCCCGCCGAGTCGATCACCCTCGTCGCCGGGATCGGGGTACTCGGCGACGCCCACGCGGGGACGCTGGTGCAGCACCGCTTCGACTCGCGCCGCGACCCCACCCAGCCCAACCTGCGCCAGGTGCACCTGATCGGCTCGGAACTCTTCGCCGACGCACGCGAGATGGGGTACGACCTCGGCCCCGGCGATCTCGGCGAGAACGTCCTGACCGCGGGGCTGGACCTCCATGCGCTGCCGACCGATACTTTGCTCGACCTCGGTGGGCCCGTCGTACGGCTGACCGGACAGCGCAACCCGTGCGTGCTGATCAACCGCTTCCGACCGGGTCTGCTCAAGGTGGTGCTGGCGCGGGCGGACGGGACGCCGTTGGGCAGAGCCGTGTCGAGCGCGTCACCGGATGCTGCGACGGCTCCCGTGATCCGCAGGGCCGGGGTGATGTCGGTCGTGGAGCGCGGGGGAGAGGTCGTCCCGGGGCAGTCGATCACGGTGACCCTCCCGGACGAGCCGCACGTTCCGCTCGTGGCGATGTAGGGCGCTCAGTCGCGCACGATCCGCCTGACCAGATCCGTCCAACCCGCGTTGATGCGCGCAGTCGTGACGCCGTCGACGCGGGTCTGCTGCTCGAGGATGTGCACCTCGAATGGCGCCATGATCGCGGTGGCGAGCAGGGGCAGGTCACCGCGCACCCCGATCTCCTGCAACAGGTGTCGCACGTGCATGACTGCGAAGACGTACGGCGGACGCGAGCGTCCACCGCGGCCGGCGGTCGCGTGACGGATCAGGTCGAGGTTGGACAGGGTCGTCTCGAGGCGCGAAGGTCCGAAGGCGAGCAGGCGCTCCAGGGGATCACCGTCGGGGCCGAGCGGAGGAGGGCCGAAGAGGACCGCTCCCTGCCAGGCCATCTCGGAGTGGTCCAGGAGAGCAGCCATCAGGCCCTGGCGTGACTCGAAGCGGCGGAAGACGGTGCCCTTGCCGACGTTGGCCTCGGTTGCCACCGCCTCCATGGTGACCGCGTCGATCCCGTCGCGGTCGATGAGGCGTCGGGTGGCCTCCAGGATGGCGATCCGGTTGCGTGCTGCGTCCCGGCGCTCGACGGGGGGTTCGCCGAGCAGTGGGAGGGAACGGCGCTTCTCGGTCACGGGGGTGACTGTACGGAAAAAGTTCTGCCCAGATCGGGAATGAAATCGGACCATGGTCCGTTTTGGCTCCTGATCCCATCGCCACCACTCCAGGAGAACTCATGTCCCAGACCCGCGTCGCCATCCTCGTCGGAAGCCTCCGCGCCGACTCCCTGAACCGCAAGCTCGCCGAGAAGCTGCGCGACCAGGCTCCTGACGGTGTGACCGTCGACATCGTCGACGGCCTCGAGCACCTGCCCTTCTACAACGAGGACGACGACAACGGCTCTGCCCCGGAGGCTGCTGACCACGTGCGTCGCCAGGTTGCCCTGGCCGACCGGGTCCTGGCCGTCACCCCCGAGTACAACGGCACCATGCCGGCCGTGCTGAACAACGCCATCGACTGGCTCTCCCGCCCGTACGGCCAGGGCGCGCTCTCTGCAAAGCCGTTCGCCGTCGTCGGCACCACGCCCACCCCGTACGGCGGCAAGTGGGCGCACGCCGATGCTGCCCGCTCGGCCAACGTCGCCGGTGCCGTGGTGCTGGAGGACGTCACGGTCTCCCAGTCCGGCATCGACGTCGACGTGCTCGGCGACCCTGAGGTCTTCGGTGCGCTCGAGGCCGCGCTCGTCAAGCTGGTCAACTACGAAGGCGTCCCCTCCTCGGCTGCCTGAGCCTTCCCTGCCCCCACCTTGGGGAGACGCTGACCGCTCCGTCCCGCCTCGGGGCGGAGCGGTCTCCGGCGTTGCTACCCTCGACCGATGAGCCCGAGCCAGCCTGACGAGGAGCCGAGGACGGGCTGCGTCGAGGCGACCTACTGGGACCGGGTGGCCCTCGAGCTCCAGGCGTACCGAGCGAGCGTCGGGAACCCGTCGTACGCGGAGATCGCCCAGCGCATCACCGCGCGCCGCGTCGCGCAGGGAGCGACTCGCGAGGCGGCTCGGATCGCCCGTACGACCGTGTACGACGCCTGTCGCCCGGGCCGCAAGCGGTTGGACCTCGACCTGCACCGTGAGATCGCCGCTGCCCTGGGCGCCAGCCACGACGAGGTGGAGGCCTGGCTGCGGCGCGCTCGTCTCGTCGACGCGCCCACAGCCGAAGTGCCCGTCCCCGTGGAGCCGGCGTCCGTACGCTCCGTCCTGGGCCTCCTGGTGGGCGGCGTGATGCTGAATCTCCTCGGCCGCGAACTGGTCGACGTGCTCCATCTACCGCTCTACCTGGACATGGCCGGGACAGCGATCGCAGCGATGGCCCTGGGCCCGTGGCGAGGGGCGGCCGTCGGGGCGACAACCAACGCGCTCGGCGTGCTCGGCAGCGGGTGGGTCTCCTTGCCCTTCGCGATCGTCAACGTGGTGGGGGCGCTCGCGTGGGGCTACGGCGTACGACGTTGGGGTCTGGGGCGGACGCTGCCGCGCTTCCTGGGCCTGAACGTGTTGGTCGCCCTGCTCTGCTCGCTCATCGCGGTCCCGATCCTGTTGGCGCTCGGCGACGCGGTCGACCACGGTCTGGGAGACATCACCGACAACCTAGGTGAATTCACCGACCGAGTGGGCGTGGCCCTCGGTCTCGCCAACGTGATGAGCTCGGTGGGGGACAAGGTGCTCAGCGGATTCGTCGCGCTGGTCGTCATCTCCGTGCTGCCTGCTGCGCTCCGCAGGGGGAGCGGTCTGGTGCTGGTGGAGTCGGGCCCCGAGTCCCCGGCGCACGGGGCCTGACCCCCCAACGACCTGAGGCCAGTCAACCCGTTCTGCAAGGCCCCCTGCGTCAGATCTCCCGTCTCCGGAGGAACCCGGACAGTTCCCGGACGCCCCAGGACTCGCGTGGTGCGAGAAGGCCGTGAAATGCGGGGAGGGTTCCAGTCACCAGGTGACCGGAACCCTCCACGCAGGAGCCTGCGGAGATCAGCTCTTGTTGGCCTTGCGGGCGCGCGACGCGGTCTTGGCGCGCTCACCGGCGTTGAGGACGACCTTGCGGATGCGCACGAAGTCGGGGGTGACCTCGACGCACTCGTCGTCGCGGCAGAACTCCAGGCTCTGCTCGAGCGAGAGATTCTTGGCCGGGATCAGCTTCTCGAAGTTGTCGGAGGTGGCGGAGCGGATGTTGGTCTGCTGCTTCTCCTTGGTGATGTTGACGTCCATGTCGTCGGCGCGCGAGTTCTCGCCGACGATCATGCCCTCGTAGACCTCAGTGGTCGGCTCGAGGAACATCGTGCCGCGCTCCTGGAGCGAGGTCATCGCGTACGCGGTGGCCGCGCCGGGGCGGTCAGCAACCAGCGAACCGGAGTTGCGCGAACGGATCTCACCGGCCCAGCGCTCGTACTTCTCGAAGACGTGGGCGGCCATGCCGGTGCCCCGGGTGTCGGTCATGAACTCGGTGCGGAAGCCGATCAGGCCACGGGCCGGGACCAGGAACTCCATCCGGACCCAACCGGTGCCGTGGTTGGTCATCGACTCCATGCGGCCCTTGCGGACGGCGAGGAGCTCGGTGATCGGGCCGAGGTACTCCTCGGGGGCGTCGATGGTCAGGCGCTCGACGGGCTCGTGGATCTTGCCGTCGATCTCCTTGGTGACCACCTGCGGCTTGCCGACGGTGAGCTCGAAGCCCTCGCGACGCATCTGCTCGACCAGGATGGCCAGCGCGAGCTCGCCACGACCCTGGACCTCCCAGGCGTCGGGACGCTCGGTCGGGAGGATCCGCAGGGACACGTTGCCGATGAGCTCGGCGTCGAGGCGGTCCTTCACCAGGCGGGCGGTGACCTTGGAGCCCTTGACCCGACCGGCGAGCGGCGAGGTGTTGGTGCCGATGGTCATGGAGATCGCGGGCTCGTCGACCGTGATCAGCGGGAGCGCGACCGGGTTCTCGGCGTCCGCGAGGGTCTCACCGATCATGATGTCGGGGATGCCGGCGATGGCGACGATGTCGCCGGGCCCGGCACTCTGGCCGGGGACGCGCTCGAGGCCCTCGGTGACGAGGAGCTCGGTGATCTTGACGTTCTTGACGGTGCCGTCGGTCTTCATCCAGGCGACCGTCTGACCCTTGTTGAGCTCACCCTGGTGGATGCGCATCAGGGCGAGACGGCCCAGGAACGGCGAGGAGTCGAGGTTGGTGACGTGGGCCTGCAGCGGCGCACCCTCGTTGTAGGTCGGAGCCGGGATCGTCTCCAGGATCGTCTTGAAGAGCGGCTCGAGGTTGTCGCCCTCGGGCATCGTCGCGTTCTCGGGCTTCGTCAGCGACGCGATGCCGGCGCGACCCGAGGCGTACACGACCGGGAAGTCGAGGGCGTCGGCGGCGTGGCTGTCGTCGAGCAGGTCCATGAAGAGCTCGTACGTCTCGTCGACGACCTCGTCGATCCGGGCGTCGCCGCGGTCGACCTTGTTGACGACGAGCACGACGGGCATGTTGCGGTTCAGGGCCTTGCGGAGCACGAAGCGGGTCTGGGGGAGCGGGCCCTCGGACGCGTCGACCAGCAGCACGATGCCGTCGACCATCGAGAGGCCACGCTCGACCTCGCCACCGAAGTCGGCGTGACCGGGGGTGTCGATGATGTTGATGACCATGCCCTCGGGGGCGCTGGGACCGGCGTAGCGCACCGCGGTGTTCTTCGCGAGGATCGTGATGCCCTTCTCGCGCTCGAGGTCGCCCGAGTCCATGACGCGCTCTGCCACGTTGGCGGCTTCGCGTTCGGAGAACGCGCCGGCCTGACGGAGCATGGCGTCGACCAGCGTGGTCTTGCCGTGGTCGACGTGGGCGACGATGGCGACGTTGCGCAGGTCATTCCTGCGGAGAGCAGTCATGTTCGGTGTGGCATCACTTTCGGTTGGGTCACCACCCCGAAACGGGTAGCCGAAGCATCTTACTTTGCGCAGGGGAAAAGTCTTTCCTCGTGGACACGTGCGATACGTCTCCTCCGCCGCCCACACTGCGACCCACACTGGGGCGGGCCGCGGGGGTGAGGGAAGACTGGCCTTGGGTGCGGCGGTCGGTGGGCTGACCTAGGGTTGCGAGCATGAAGATGACAGCCACCCTCGAAGACGCCTTCAACGACCAGATCACGTTGGAGTTCCACGCCTCGCTGGTCTACCGCCAGTTGGCGATCGAGATGGACCTCCACGACCTTCCCGGCATGGCGGCCTGGCTGCGTGCCCAGGCGGACGAGGAGATCGTCCACGCCAACAAGTTCATCGACCACGTCGCCGCGCGTGACAACCACCCGCGCATCGGCACGCTGCCCTCGCCCGCGGTCAGCGCCTCCTCGCCGTTGGAGGTGTTCAACGCCGCACTGGCCCACGAGCAGAAGGTCTCGGAGTCGATCCGCGGCCTCTACCGCCTGGCCGAGTCCGAGGGCGACCTCGACTCCCGCCCGCTGCTCAACTTCTTCATCGAGGAGCAGGTCGAGGAAGAGGCCGTCGTGCGCGAAGTCATCGGGCGACTGACGATGATCAACGACGACGGCCCGGGCCTGCTCCGTCTCGACGCCGAGCTGGCCGCGCGCCAGTCCGGCGGCACCGAGGCGGCCTGACCCGTGCGACTGAAGGTCGGCCGACCGGACCTGGCCCGGTGGGCCGACCTCGCCGACGTCCCCGCTGCCCCCGTCGTGGGCGCCGGGACGTCCGCCGAGGCTGGGACTGGATCACCCGTACGCCTCTCCTGGCTGGGCGTCAGCACGGTCCTGGTCACCGACGGCGAGACGTCGCTGCTGACCGACGGCTTCTTCTCGCGGCCCAGCCTGCTCAGGGTGGCCTCGGGGCGGATGCGACCCGACGTGGCCCGGATCGACGAGGCCCTGCTGCTGGCCGACATCGACCGACTCGACGCGGTCCTGCCGGTGCACAGCCACTTCGACCACGTGATGGACTCGGCCACGGTCGCGCTGCGCACGGGGGCCCGGGTCATCGGCGGCACGTCCACCGCCAACGTCGCGCGCGGCCACGGCCTGCCCGAGCACCGCATCACGGTGGCCACACCCGGCGAGGTCATCACGATCGGCACGTTCGAGGTCACCCTGGTGGCCGGCGAGCACTGCCCGCCGGACCGTTATCCCGGCACCATCGACGCACCGCTGCCCCGGACGGCGGGCACCCGGGCCTACCGCTGTGGTGAGGCGTGGTCGACGCATCTCCACCACGTCCCGAGCGGGCGCCGACTGCTGGTGCAGGGCAGTGCGGGGTGCCGGCCGGGCGCGTTGGAGGGCCACCGGGCGGAGGTGGCGTACCTCGGTGTCGGTCAGTTGGGCCTGATGAGCCAGACCTACGTCGAGCAGTACTGGGACGAGACGGTCGGCCGGGTCGGGGCGAAGGCGGTCGTGATCGTGCACCACGACGACTTCTTCCGTCCGCTCACCAGCCCCCAGCGGGCGTTGCCGTACGCCGGTGATGACCTCGACGTGACGATGGTGCGGTTGACGCGGCTCGCGGAGCGCGACGGGGTGCAGTTGAGACTGCCGACCTTGTGGGAGCGCAGCGACCCGTGGAAGATGCTCTGACCTGACCCGTCGGCGGGACAGCGGAGAGGGGGGATCGCCGTGCTCGCAGCCCTGACCGGTGTGGGGCTCTCGGCCGCTGCCGGGCTCAACGCCTACATCCCGTTCCTGGTGGTGGCCGTCATCGCGCGGTTCACCGACGTCATCGAGCTGCCCTCGGCGTACGCCTGGATCGAGTCGTGGTGGGCGATCGGCGTCGGCGCGGTGCTGCTGCTGACCGAGGTGGTCCTCGACAAGATCCCCCTCGTCGACTCGTTCAACGACGCCGTCCAGACCGCCATCCGTCCTGCGAGCGCCGGTGTCGTCTTCGCCGCCACCAGCGCCGCCCAGGACGTCGAGGACTCCTGGACCTGGCTCGACGACAACACGTGGGTCGGGGTGGTGCTGGGCGTCGTCGTCGCGCTGGTGGTGCACGGCCTCAAGGCGGGCGTACGTCCGCTGATCAACGCCGGCACCCTGGGCGCGGGGGCCCCGCTGGTCTCCACGGCAGAGGACACCGCCTCGGTGAGCCTGGCCCTGGTCGCGATCTTCCTGCCCGTGCTGGTGGTGGTCGCCCTCGTCGCCCTGGCGGTGCTGACCTACGTCGTCCTCAGCGCCGTGGTGCGACGCGGGAGGGCCCGACGGAGCAGAGCGCGCGGAGCAGAGGAAGGACGCCGTACCGGCTGACGCCGCGTCCCCGGGAGGTGCTCAGGCGAGCGCGCGGTCGAGGGCAGCCTCGACGTGCAGCGAGGTGCTGGCGAAGACCGGGATCTCGACGTCCGACTGGCGCACGAGCAACTCCAACTCGGTGCACCCCAGGATCACGCCACCGACGCCGGCGTCCCAGAGGGACTCGATGATGGCGACGACCTCGCGGCGGGACTGGTCGGTGACGTTGCCGTGCACGAGCTCGTCGTAGATGATCCGGTCGAGGGTGTCCTGCTGCTCCTCGGTCGGGACCTTGACGTCGAGGCCGTGCGAGGCGATGCGGTCGGTGAAGAAGACCCGCGAGGTGGAGAACTTCGTGCCGATGAGTCCGACCGACTCCATCCGGTGCTCCTTGGCGGCCTCGGCGACCACGTCACCGAGGTGCACGAGCGGCACGTCGACGGAGTCAGCGACCTGGTCGGCGACCCGGTGGAAGGCAGTGGTGCACATCAGGATGAACTCGGCGCCCGCCCGTTCGACCGCCTGCGCAGCCTCGGAGAGGATCACGGCGACCGCGTCCCAGTCCTCGGCCAGCTGGAGGGCGGTGACCTCCGCGAAGTCGACCGAGACCATCACGCTCTTCGCCGAGGCGAACCCGCCGAGGCGTTCCTGGACGCCCTCGTTGAGCAGCCGGTAGTACACCGCGCTGGATTCCCAGCCCATCCCACCTACAAGTCCGATGATCTGCACGCGGCCAGTCTGACAGGTGAACGGCAGGGGTCAATGATGACCCTCGACAAACAGCTGATTCACGGGTCACACGGTCCCTGTTGGAGCAGAGCTGCAGCGACGCACCGCTCAGGACTTCGTGCGATGCACCTTGTGGGCGGCGGCCTGGGCGCGGGGGCGCACGACGAGCTCGTCGATGTTGACGTGGCTGGGACGGGTGGCGATCCAGGCCACGACGTCGGCGATGTCCTCGGCCAGCAGGGGCTCGTCGACGCCCGCGTAGACCGCATCCGCCGCGCCCTGGTCGCCGCCCATCCTGACCAGCGAGAACTCCGGGGTGTGGACCATGCCGGGGGCCACCTCGGAGATCCGGATCGGCTCGCCGCACAGCTCGAGACGCAGCGTGTTCATCACGGCCCGCGCTCCGTGCTTGGCCGCGACGTAGCCGCCGCCCTTCTCGTACGCCACCCGGCCGGCGACCGAGCCGATGGTGACGACGAGCCCGTCGCCACTGGCGCGCAGCGCCGGCAGGAAGGCGGTGACGACGCGTTGCAGGCCGACGACGTTGACGTCGTACATCTGCTTCCACTGCTCCGGGTCGGCCTCCTCGACGGTGTCGTTGCCGAAGGCGCCGCCGGCGTTGTTGACCACCACGTGGACGACGGGACCGACCGCCTCGGCCAGCGCAGTCACGGAGTCGGCGTCGGTGACGTCGCAGACCACGGCGGTGCCGCCGATCTCCTCGGCGACCTCGGTGATCCGGTCCAGGCGGCGCGCAGCGCAGAAGACATGGAAGCCTTCGGCCGCCAGCGCGCGGGCGGTTGCTGCACCGATGCCGCTGCCGGCGCCGGTGACCACGGCGTACCTGGGGGCGTACTGGGGGGTCATGGCCACCATTCTGGCACCGGCGGTGGCAGGATCTGCACCCGTGACGATCATTGCGGCAGCAGACGGCTCAGCGCTCGGCAACCCCGGACCGGCCGGGTGGGGTTGGTACAGCGACGACGACCACTGGGCCTGTGGTGGATGGCCCAACGGCACCAACAACATGGGCGAGTTGATGGCGGTCCTGGACCTGCTGCAGCAGACCGCCCACCTCGACGAGCCGCTGCACGTCATCTGTGACAGCACCTACGTCATCAACTCGATCACCAAGTGGATGAAGGGCTGGAAGCGCAAGGGCTGGAAGAAGGGCGACGGCAAGCCGGTCATGAACGTCGAGATCATGAAGGCCCTCGACGCCGCGATGCAGGGCCGCCAGGTCACCTTCGAATGGGTCAAGGGCCACTCCGGCCACCGGCTGAACGAGGAGGCGGACCGTCTCGCCACCACCGCTGCCGAGGCCTGGAAGGCCGGCGGCGCCCCCGATCCCGGCCCCGGTTTCCGGGTGGGGCGCGACGAGGCGCCGGCCCCGGGCGCGGCACACCCGCGAGCCGTGCCGGGCCAGGTCGAGACCGAGGACGACCTCTTCTCATTCCTCGACGCCGATGACTCCGCACCCGGCACTGCGGCCCCCACCGACCCGGTGGCCCAGGTCCTCATCGCCGAGCAGGCGCTGCTCAGTGACGACGTACGCACGGACCGGGCGTCGGTCGCTGCCCTCCTGCACCCGCAGTGGAGCGAGGTCGGCGCCTCGGGGCGGATCTGGACGCGTGAGGAGTTCCTCGCCGAGGTCGGACCCCTCGGTGCAGTGACCTTCGACGTGGTCCAGGCTGAGGAGGTCGACGCCGACACGGTGCTGCTCGTGTGGCGCGGCTCAAGGGGGGCCGGCGCGGGCGCGGACCACGTACTGCGCAGCTCCTGGTGGGTCCGGGTGCAGGGCCGGTGGGTGCAACGTTTCCACCACGCCTCGCTAGTTGCTGGCTAGAGTGGACGTCCTGCGCTGCACGAAGGCCGGCGCCCGGCGTCGGCCGCACGAGGGTGTCATGGGGGCGTGCGCGCGGTTCGACTGAGGGAGCTGCGATGACGATTCGACAACTGGGAGGACTGCTCGGGGTGGCCGGAGGGGCGGCCTGGGTCGTTCGCTGGATGCTCGTCTCGGCGGAGTCGGACGCCGCCGGACTGCTGCGCGTCGGGGGGTTGATCCTCATCCTCCTCGGCCTGGTCTGCGTGGGTCTCACGCTCGTGAAGGGGCAGGCGCTTTGGCTCGACGTCGTCGTCGGTTTCGCAGCGCCGGCGCTCTTCTGGGCGCTCTACGAGGTGGTGCACACCGAGGTGGGCGCGAGCCTCCTGGCCCACGGCGTCATCGGCGTCGTCTGGGCCGGCGTCGGTGGACTGCTCTACGCGCGCGGCGGTCACTCCCTCGAGGACGAGTACGAAGAGGCCTGAGTCGTGCCCTCGGCCCCGGTGCCGGGAGTGGTGCGGGACGCGGGGAAGAATCTGGCCCGGTGGCTGGTTGACGTCCCGGTGACCTGACCGAGGTGGCCGAACGAGAAAGGGCCCTGGCGTGCGACGTGTGGCGATGATCAGCCTGCACACCTCCCCCCTGGACCAACCGGGGACGGGTGACGCGGGCGGCATGAACGTCTACGTGATCGAGCTGGCCCGACGCCTCGCCCAGCGTGGCGTCGGGGTCGACATCTTCACCCGCGCCACCGACTCACGTCTGAGCCCGGTCGTCGAGGCCGCCGACGGGGTGCTCGTACGCCACGTCGCGGCAGGCCCGTACGAAGGTCTCGGCAAGGCGGAACTGCCCGGCCAGCTCTGTACGTTCGCCCGTGAGGTCCTGCGCACCGAGGTGCTGCACCCGGTCGGACACTACGACGTCGTGCACTCCCACTACTGGCTCTCCGGGCAGGTGGGCGCTCTGGCCCGCGACCGCTGGAACGTGCCCCTGGTCCACTCGATGCACACCATGGCCAAGGTCAAGAACGCCGCGCTGGCCGCCGGGGACAGCCCGGAGCCGACGTCGCGGGTGATCGGTGAGGAGCAGGTCGTCGAGGCCGCCGACATGCTGATCGCCAACACGGTCCTGGAGGCTGACCAGCTCGTCAGCCTCTACGGCGCCGACCCCGACCGGGTCCGCGTCGTGCATCCCGGGGTCGACCTGAGTGTCTTCGGTCAGCACGACAAGGCCCAGGTACGCCGCGAGCTCGGGCTGCCGATCGATGCCTCGGTCCTCCTCTTCGCCGGTCGGATCCAGCCGCTCAAGGCGCCCGACGTGTTGTTGCGGGCGGTCGCGGTGCTCCTGGAACGCGACCCGCAACTGCGCAGCCAACTCGTGGTGCCGATCGTCGGCGGGCCCTCGGGCTCGGGGTTGGCCCACCCGGAGTCGCTCGCGTCGCTGTCGGCCGAGCTCGGCCTCGACGACGTCGTACGTTTCGTCCCGCCGGTCGGTCAGGCACAGCTCGCCAAGTGGTACGCCGCGGCCACGCTGGTCGCGGTGCCGTCGTACAACGAGTCGTTCGGTCTGGTGGCCGCCGAGGCCCAGGCGGCCGGTACGCCCGTGGTGGCCGCCGCCGTCGGGGGCCTGACCACCGTCGTGGTGGACGAGGTGAGTGGCCTGCTGGTCGACACCCACACACCCCAGGACTGGGCCGACGCGCTGCGCCGGATCGTGACCGACCCGGACCTGCGGTCGCGGCTGGCGGCGGGGGCGACGCGACAGGCGGCGACCTTCGCCTGGGAGCGTACTGCTGAACTGACCCTGGAGGCCTACGATCTGGCCCGGTGCGCGATGACGACGACGGAGGTGGCCCTGTGAGTGATGCCGTGAGTGATGCCGTGAACGATGCTGCGACTGACCCGATGAGTGACAGCGACTCCCGCTGGGAGGGTGACGCGCCGCGCGGGGCCTTCGACGAGAGGGCGGCAGCGGTCGTACGCACGCACCTCACGGAGCTCGAGATCGCGTACGAGGAGGAGAGCCCGGGGTCGTTCTCGTTCGCCCTGCCCGGCGAGCGCAAGCTGCAGATCCCGCTCCGCATCGACATCGGTCCGCACGCGTTGGGCATCCATGCCTTCGTGTGCCGCAATCCCGACGAGAACCACGAGCGGGTCTACCGCTGGCTGCTGGAACGCAACCTGCGGCTCTTCGCGGTGGCCTTCGCCGTCGACGCGAGCGGCGACATCTACCTCGATGCCCGGTTGCCGCTGACCGCAGTGACCCCCGGCGACCTCGACGCCCTGCTGGGCTCGGTGCTGACCTATGCCGACGAGTCCTTCAACACGTTGCTCGAACTCGGCTTCGCCTCGGCGATCCGCAAGGAGTGGGAGTGGCGCACGTCGAAGGGTGAGTCCACCGCCAACCTGGAGGCCTTCCGCGGGTGGCTCGAGTCGGGCGACGAGCCGAAGATCGACTGAGATTCAGAGGTCGAGCTTGTAGCCCAGCCCGCGCACCGTCACGAGGTACTTCGGCTCGCCGGGGTCGGGCTCGATCTTGGCGCGGAGCCGCTTGACGTGGACGTCGAGGGTCTTGGTGTCGCCGACGTAGTCCGAGCCCCAGACCCGGTCGATCAACTGCCCGCGGGTGAGGACCCGGCCGGGGTTGCGCAGGAACATCTCGAGCAGCTCGAACTCCTTGAGCGGCAGTTTCTGCTGGGTGCCGTCGACGGTGACGACGTGGCGTTCGACGTCCATCCGTACGGGCCCGGCCTCGAGGGTGTCCTGGGTGACCTCGGCCTCCTGGCCGCGTCGCAGGACGGCACGGATCCGGGCGACGAGCTCGCGCGGTGAGTAGGGCTTGGTGACGTAGTCGTCGGCGCCCAGCTCGAGCCCCACCACCTTGTCTACCTCGTCGTCCTTGGCGCTGACCATGATCACCGGGACGCTGGAGGTGGCGCGGATCTGGCGGCAGACCTCGGTGCCGGGCAGCCCGGGCAGCATCAGGTCGAGCAGCACGATGTCGGCGCCGTGACGCTCGAACTCGACCAGCGCGTCCGGGCCGGTGGCGGCGATCGCCACCTCGTAGCCCTCCTTGCGGAGCATGTAGGCCAGGGCGTCGCTGTAGCTCTCTTCGTCCTCGACCACGAGTACGCGGGTCATTGGTTGGTGCCTTCCTGCTCTGTGATGCGGGGGAGGATCAGGGTGAAGGTCGATCCCTGGCCCTCGACGGACCAGACTCGCACGTCGCCGCCGTGGGTGGCAGCAACGTGCTTCACGATGGAGAGCCCGAGCCCGTTGCCACCGGTCGAACGGTGCCGCGCCGGGTCGACGCGGTAGAAGCGTTCGAAGATCCGGTCGATCTCGGTCGCCGAGATGCCGATGCCCTGGTCGATCACGGAGATCTCGACGCAGGCCTCGTCGCAGGTGACGTCCAGCACCACGGAGGTGTTGTCGCTGGAGTAGGCGACGGCATTGGCGACCAGGTTGCTCACGGCGGCCGAGACCAGTTTGCGATCCCCACGGACCGACACTCCGGACTCGCCGCGCACGATCACGTTGATCCCTCGCTCCTGGGCGTCGAGCGCCGAGGTGTCCACGGCCTCTGCGACGACGGGGTCGAGCGGCACCACGTGCTGGATCTCGACCGGGTCGGTGTCCTGGAGGCGGGAGAGCTCGATGACCTGGTGGACCAGGTCGACGAGGCGGTCCGACTCGACGCGCATGCGGGACGCGAAGCGGCGTACGGCCTCGGGGTCGTCGGCGGCGTCCTCGACGGCCTCGGCCAGGATCTTGATCGCACCGACGGGGGTCTTGAGCTCGTGGCTGACGTTGGCGACGAAGTCGCGCCGTACGGCCTCGACGCGCCGCTCGCGGGTCCGGTCCTCGAGCAGGGCGAGCACCAGGCGGGAGCTCAGGGGGGCGACGCGGGCGTTGACGGTCAGGGGAGCGGCGAGGGGGCGTTCGATCGTCATCTCGCGCTCGAGGATCTGTCCGTCGCGGCGCACCTGGCGCACCATCTCGGCCAACTCCTCGCTCACCAGTTGGTCCTCACGCACGAGACCCAGCTTGTACGCCGGTGCGGAGGCCTTGAGGACCACGTCGTGCTCGTCCACGACGACGCCGCTGGAGCGCAGCGTGGAGAGCACGGTGGCGACGCCGGCCGGCACGACCGGCGCCTCGAGCTCGGACTCGCGGCGCTGGATCTGGTCGCTCATGTGCCAGGTCAGCACGCCGACAGCGCCGACCACGACGCCGATCAGTGCGGCGACCGCGGCCTGGATGGTTGGGTCCACAAGAGGATCGTACGACTCCGCGGGGGTACCCCTGACCAGCGCGGACCTACGTCAGGCACTGTTCACCCGGCGTTCACTCCGTGTCGTCCGGGGGTCATTGCGGGCTCGTTACGGTCGCTGCATGCGCGCCGTGTTCATTGACGAACTTGAATCAGTCCATGCCGACCTCGCCGACATCTGTGGGCTGGTGAAGGTGTCCGTACGTGACGCCACGACCGCCCTGGTGGAAGGCAACGCCCCGCTGGCCGAGCAGGTGATCTCCGCCGACGAGAGGGTCGACCGTGCGCGTGACCACTTGGAGGAGAAGGCCTTTGCCCTGCTCTCCCTGCAGGCTCCGGTCGCGGGAGACCTACGACTGGTGGTGGCGGCGCTGCGCATCGTCAGCGACCTCGAGCGGATGGGTGACCTGTCGGTGCACGTCGCCAAGATCGCCCGCCTCCGGGTGCCCCAGACCGCCGTGCCGCCGAGCATGGTGCCCACGATCAGCCGGATGGCAGAGATCGCCGAGGACATGGTCGGACAGTTGCAGACGATCATCACCGGGCGCGACGTAGCGGCCATCGAGGAGCTCAAGGTGGACGAGGAGGAGATGGACCAGCTGCGTCGCTCGCTCTTCACGGTGATGCTCGCCGACAGCTGGCAGCACGGGGTCGAGGCGGCGGTCGACATCGCCCTGCTGGGTCGCTACTACGAGCGGATCGCTGACCATGCGGTCTCGATCGCCAACCGGATCGTCTACGTCGTCACCGGCGAGGTGGCGCTGCCCGGCTGACCTGCGCCTCCCACCTGCGGGGGACGCAGAAGGGGCCGTACGCGAATGCGTACGGCCCCTTCTGCGTGCGTGGAGTGTGGGTGCCTGGCTCAGCGACCCTGGTTGGCCACGGCGGCAGCTGCTGCTGCAGCGGCCTCGGGGTCCAGGTACTCGCCACCGGGGACCAGGGGTGAGAGGTCCTCGTCGAGGCGGTAGACCAGCGGCATCCCGGTGGGGATGTTGAGGCCGGCGATGGCTTCGTCGCTGATGCCGTCGAGGTGCTTGACGATGCCGCGCAGCGAGTTGCCGTGGGCGGCGATGAGGACGGTCTTGCCGGCCTTCAGGTCGGGCACGATCTCGCCGTCGTAGTACGGGAGCATGCGCTCGATGACGTCCTTGAGGCACTCGGTGCGGGGGAGGTCGTCACCCAGGTCGGCGTAACGCGGGTCGTGCGCCTGGGAGTACTCGTCGTCGTCGGCCAGCGGCGGCGGCGGGACGTCGAAGGAACGGCGCCAGGTCATAAACTTCTCCTCGCCGAACTCGGCGAGCGTCTGCTTCTTGTCCTTGCCCTGGAGGGCGCCGTAGTGACGCTCGTTGAGGCGCCAGCTGCGCTTCACCGGGATCCAGTGACGGTCAGCGGCGTCGAGGGAGAGCGCAGCCGTGGTGATCGCGCGGCGCTGCAGGGAGGTGTGCACGATGTCGGGCAGCACGCCAGCCTCGACCATCAGCTGGCCCCCGCGGACGGCTTCGGCGCGCCCCTTCTCGGTGAGGTTGACGTCGACCCAACCGGTGAAGAGGTTCTTCGCGTTCCACTCGCTCTCGCCGTGGCGGAGCAGGATCAGGGTGTAGCTCATCAGTGCTCGCTGTCCTTCTCCAGGTCATTGCCGCTCGGGCAGAGCTCCGGACCGTCGGGCAGTCCAGCGACCGAGGCGTAGTCACCGCAGTTGTTCACGACCGGGACCTTGAGGGAGATGTCCTCACCGTTGGAGAAGGAGACCGTCACCGGCACGAAGTTGCCGGGATCGAAGTCGCCGTTCACCTGCACGGGCGACTCGGTGGTCGCGAGGTTGTGGAAGCCCTCCGGCGCCAGCTCGATCGGCTCGAGACCACTGAAGGTCGCGCCGCTCTCACTGCGCATCGCCTCGACGGTGATGGGGTCGTCGACGTTGTTGTTGGAGAACGACGCGACGAAGACGCCGGAACCGGCCGTGGCGTCGTCGGCGACGATGACGCCGGCGAGGACGTCGACCTCACCGTCGCGGTTGTTGGCGCCCACGCCGGGCGTGTAGTCACGGTCCGTGGCGTTGGAGAACCCACAGGAGCTCAGCACAGGGGCGAGAACGAGCGCGAAAGCGGCAAGCGCGGTCTTGCGGCGGTGGGGCATCTGCATGGGCAACAGGGTAGCGGTCGGGCTGCTCGCGCGCGGCTCCGGGCCACGATGAGAACAGTGGGGGTGTACGCGTGGTCCGGTCGGGCCTGCCCTCGCTCGTCCTCGGGTGCCGGCGCGCGCCCTCGTGGGGCAAAGTGTCGCGTCGTGTGTCACCCAAAGTGACACATGGTGTGTTCCTGACCGCTCCACGGCACAGGCTGCCGGGTCTGTCAAGAGGCAAATACGCCTCTGACCTGCGGAAACGCACTTTTCCTGAAGAGTGTGACGTGATACACTTCCGCCGGAAAGAGGGGAACAAATACATGACTTACACCGTCGGCGAAACGGTCGTCTACCCGAATCATGGTGCGGCCGTCATCGAGGACATCGAGACACGGACGGTCAAGGGTGAGGACCTGCAGTACCTCGTCCTGAGGATCATCGCCCAGCAGGACCTCGTGGTGCGGATCCCGTCCATCAACCTCGACCTCGTGGGCGTCCGCGACGTGGTTGACCAGGCTGGTCTCGACCAGGTCTTCGACATCCTGCGCGCGTCGCAGGTGGAGGAGCCCACCAACTGGTCGCGGCGCTACAAGGCCAACCTGGAGAAGCTGCACAGCGGCAACGTCAACAAGGTCTCCGAGGTCGTCCGCGACCTGTGGCGCCGTGAGCGCGACCGCGGGCTCTCTGCCGGAGAGAAGCGGATGCTTGCGAAGGCCCGCCAGATCCTGGTCTCCGAGCTCGCGCTCGCCGAGAAGACCAACGAGGACAAGGCCGAGGCCATGCTCGAAGAGGTCCTGGCCTCCTAGCCGCTCCACGATCGACCCCGCCGGTCGCCACTGCACCGGCCGCACGAGGCCCCCGGATGATCCGGGGGCCTCGTCGCGTCCGTGGCTGAGGGCATACCGTGGGCGATGACATGAGCCAGACACCGGACTTCTTCGACCTCGACGATCTGCAGCCGCTCGGCCTCCTCCTCGAGGAGGGGCGTGGGTCGCTGCCGTTCGCGCTCCTGCACGGCGAGGCCCTGGTCGCCTGCGCCGCCTGGGCGCTGGGTGAGGCCGGGGTGCACCCGATCGACAGCGGGATCGGGTGGGAGGAGATCGCCTACACCGGGGAGCCCGTGGTCCTGCACGACCCGCTCTGCCCGATGACCCCGGCCGAGTTCATCGCCGCCTGCGTGGTCCGGGCAGTCACCGAGGACGTCGTGGTGGTCGCGGTCCGTCCGGTCACCGACACCGTCAAGGTTGTCGCCGACGGGGTGGTCGGCGAGACCGTCGACCGCGAGGGGCTGCGTACGATCTGTTCCCCGATCGTGCTTCCCGCCTCCGTGGTCGCGGCACTCCCGAGTCTGCCGAGCGTGCACTTCGAGGAGCTGGTCCCGATGCTGCGCGAGCACTTCAAGGTCGAGTTGGTGCCGGCTCCGGCCGAGGCCCGTCGGGTCACCAGCGTCGAGGACGTCGCGGTGCTCGAGGCGCTCACCCGCCGCTGAGAGTGTCGTCCAGGGAGCAGTTGGCGAGTCCGCGACAACTGTCAGACGAATCTGCGCCCACCGACCGGTAGGCGCGCGCTGGCTCGGGCAGCCCTCAGAACTGCTTGCGCAACCTCATCGGCCACGGTCGACCGTCCGGGTCGTGGAGGAAGCGGTACCACGGCGCAGCCGCGAGTTGGCGTCCCACCGAGAGGGTGGGCTCCGGGAGTCGGCGCAGACGTCCGGGTGGGCGTAGGCCCACGCGACCTCCGGCATGCCAGGTCTCGAGCGCATCCGCGCTCTTGGCGAACGCCTCGAACATCTCCACGGGATCGACACAGTCCGCCATCACCTCGAGCAGGTCTGCGTCGTCCATCGCGGCCACTGACGTCAACTGGTCAGGGTCGAGGCGGTCGAGGTGCTCGGCCGCCAGAGTGAGCCGCAGGCGCCGGGCAAAGCTCGTACGCCCTTCGGCTGCGGTGTCGACGACGGCTGCGGACAGCTCGGAGTCGTTGGTCCACGAACGGCGACAGAAGTTGTCCGAACCGATCGAGGCCCAGGTGTCGTCGAGCACGCACACCTTGGCATGCACGTAGACGGGCGTCCCGGCGTGGTTCTCCAGGCCGTAGAAGGCGACTCGGTCCGGGGCGGTCAGCAGCACCCGTTGCACCCCGCGGAGACGTCCGAGCATCTGCGGGTCCCGGGCGAACCAGCCATCGTGGTCGGGGAACTGCGGCAGCACGGCCACGAGGTGCAGGTCCGGGTTCTCCTCCAGTGCCCGCACCAGCACCGTACTCATCTCGCCGCCCCACAGGAACTGGTCCTCGACGTAGATGAGCTTCTTCGTCCGCGCGAGCGCCCGGGTGTAGCCACGTGCCACGGAGCGTTCGCCGGTCGGGGCGAAGTCGTGGGCCCAGCCGATCCCGAGCCGCGGGTAGGTCCGCAACAACTGCACGGCGTGGTCGCTGTCGGGCACGCGCGGTGGCGGGGGCGCCTGGGGAGGGAGCGGACGACGCTCCTCGTCCAGGCCGTCGCGGGCGTCGCGCAGGCGGCGTACGGGGTTGCGGGTCGTCGGGGCCGAATCGTCCCAGCGTTCGCGGAAGACGGTCTCGACGTCGTGGACCACCGGACCCTGCAGCGCCACCTGGACGTCGTGCCACGGCGGCAGGTCCCCGTACTCCTGCGCGATCGGTTCGGCCTGGGGGTCACCGCCGTGCCGCGAGTCGTCGCGGCGGCCGTGGCACAGGTCGAGGCCACCGACGAAGGCGATGTCCCGGCTGGGGTCGTCGCGGTGGCGGACGACGCAGAATTTCTGGTGGTGGGCGCCGTTGCGGCGCACCCGCATGTCGATCACGACGTCGGCCCCGCGCTCCTGGAGCAGGGCGCCGAGGTCGCGGTGGTCCTCGTGGGCGTAGCCGAGCAGCCGGGACTGCGAGCGCCAGACCAGCGCCCGCACGTCAGCGCCCCGCGCCAGGGCGCGCCCGAGGACCTCGACGACCGTGCTGTCGGGGTCGTCGGTCAGCTGCTGGTCCGGATGGGACTGCCAGTCGGTGAACCAGACCAGGTCACCCTCGCCGGCTGCCTCGACGACTCGGTGGAGCTCGGCGAAGTAGGTGTCGCCGTGGATCAACGGCCGGGCCAGGTTGCCGGTGGTGAAGGCGGTGCCGGCGTCGGGACCGGTGTGGGCGTCGTCGATCCGGGTGGCGTTGTTGCCGCGGGCGCGCCGGGAGAGGAACCAGTCGCTCGGGCGGGCGACCGTCATGAGGCGTCGCCGGACGGGCCCAGCAGAGCCTCGGCCAGGGCGAGGTCCTCGGCGAAGGTGACCTTCAGGTTGCGTGGGGTGGAAGGTACGGCGGCGATCACCGTGTCCGGGGCGTAGCGCTCGATGCAGCTGGCCGTGTCGGTGCCGACGAAGCCGTCGCGCTCGGCCTGCCCGTACGCCCTCAGCAGGACGCCGGCGCGGAAGGCCTGGGGCGTCTGCACCCCGACCAGGTCGGCGGGGGCGCGCTGACCTTCGACGCTCAGCAGGTGGGTCGCGGGCACCACCGGGATGGCGCCACCGTGGGTCGCCGCGCTGGCCACCGTGGCCGCGAAGAGGGAGGCGTCGGCCAGTGGACGTGCCCCGTCGTGGATCGCGACCACCGCGATCTCCCCGGCCGCGACCCACGGTGTCAGCGTGCGCAGAGCCGCCCACTCCGAGTCGTGGCGGGTCTCGCCACCGGTCACCAGGACGACCTCGGGGCTGTCGGGCTCCTCCGTGCCTTCCGCCGGCAGGGAGGGGACGATCGCGTCGGCGACCAACGACTCCTCGCCGGGACGTGCGACGACGACCACCCGGCGTACGCCCGGGGTGGCCAGGGCAGTGAGCACGGAGTGGGTCAGCACCGCGATGCCGTCGAGGGGGAGCAGCACCTTGTTGAACGGCTCACCGGCGAACGTGGCGCCCACCCGGGAGCCGGATCCGGCGGCCAGCACCACGACGGCGCAGGGGATCGCGGGAGGAGTCGCGGAAGGAGCCACGGGGGAGGTGAGGGGCGCTGCGGTCATGGTCGAAGGGTAATCGCGGCATCGGTGCGCCCTGAGGTGGGCAGTGAGGGAGCGTTTTCATTCACGAAACATGACGCGCACCTGTCGTCAACACGCGACTCCTAGCCTCGAAGACGCCAACGGGGGTCTGAACAAAGGAGTTCCATGACCGGCGAGACCTGGCAGGCGGTGTGTGACCTCGACGACCTCGAGGTCGATCGAGGAGTGGCGGCGCTCGTGCACGGCCAGGCGGTGGCGCTCTTCCGCACGGCCCGCGACGACCTCTTCGCGATCGGCAACCAGGATCCCTTCCACCGGGCCTCGATGCTCGCCCGGGGCATCGTCGGGCGCAAGGGGCGGATCGACTTCGTGGCCTCTCCGCTGCACCGGCGGTCGTTCGACCTGGCGACCGGGCTGTGCCTCGAGGATCCCGGCGTCCAGGTCACGACCTACGACGTGCGGGTCACCGAAGGTGTGGTGCAGGTCGGCGCCCGACGCGAACGCGCCCCGTCCGTACGCCGGCTCAGGCGGACGCGGAAGGTGGTGCCACCAAGACGACCAGAGCTGTCGCGATGGCCGCCACTCCTTCGCCGCGCCCGGTGAGGCCCAACCCGTCGGTGGTGGTCGCGGAGACGGTGACCGGCGCGTCGACCGCGGCCGTGAGGGCCGCCTCCGCCTCGGCGCGGCGCGGGCCCAGGCGCGGACGGTTGCCGATCACCTGGATGGCCACGTTGCCGATCTCGAATCCGGCCGCCCGGACCCGGCGCGCCGTCTCGCGCAGCAGGGTGGTGCCCGCCGCTCCGGCCCACTGGGGCTCGGAGGTGCCGAAGTTGGTCCCGAGGTCACCCAGTCCGCAGGCCGCCAGCAGGGCGTCGCAGGCGGCGTGGGCGGCGACGTCGCCGTCGGAGTGACCCTCGAGCCCCTGCGCCTCCTCGGGCCAGCTCAGACCAGCAAGATGCATCGCGACACCGTCCGCGAGTCGGTGCACGTCGGTGCCCGTCGCGACACGTGGCAGGGCCTGGGGCTGGGGGCGGCGGAGGTGGTCAGTCACACCCCGATCATGCCTTGAGGGAGAATCCCCCCATGACGTCGATGCGTGGGTGGGGCCCGGCCGGTGTGGTCACCGGTCTCACCGGCCTCGCGGTGAGCCAGCTCGTCGCGGCGTTGCTCTCCGTGCGCGAAGGGCCGTTCGTGGCCGTGGTCGAGAGCATCATCACCCTGGTGCCGGGCCCGGTGGCGAGCTGGGCGATCGACTTCCTGGGCAGTCGCGGCAAGCCCGTGCTCGTGGTCCTGATGACGCTGAGCATGCTCGTGCTCTTCTCGGTGGCCGGGTGGTTGTGGCCGCGGGTCCGCTGGGCCTCAACCCTGATCTGGGTCTCCCTCAGCGCCGTGGGCCTGGCGGCCGTCGTGGCCCGCAACGGCACCGGAAGGACCGAGACCCTGCCGATCGGCGTGGGTCTGGTCGTCTGGCTGCTGGCAATGACCGTGCTCTCCTGGGTGGCTGGTCGCGCGAAGCCGTCGGAGACCGGATCCGGCGCGACGGCGGGGCCGAGTCGCAGGGGTTTTGCTGTCGCCGTGGGCGTCGTCGCTGCCCTGGGTCTCGGGTCGGGTGTCGGTGCCCGGTTGACGAGCGGCCGCAAGGCGGCGATCAAGGAGTCCCGACGGCTGCTGAGGATCCCCGGGGTCACCGCCCGCAAGTCCCCCGCGCGCGCCAGGATCGGAGTGCCGGGGGTGCAGCCGTGGCGCACCCGCAACGACGACTTCTACCAGGTCCACACCGCGCTGGTGATCCCGGCGATCGAGCCGGCGCAGTGGCGTCTGCGGATCCACGGCATGGTCGAACGAGAGATCGTGCTGACCTACGACGACCTCATTGCCCGCGGTCTCACCGAGGCCTGGATGACGCTCAGCTGCGTCTCCAACGAGGTCGGAGGCCAACTGGTCGGCAACGCCTGGTGGAGTGGCGTACTGACCAGCGAACTGCTCGCCGAGGCGCGACCGATGCGCGGGGCTGACGCGGTGCTCCAGACCTCCGAGGACGGGTGGACCTGCTCCACTCCGCTCAGCGCCATGACGGACGACCGGAACTCGATGTTCGCCGTCGCGATGAACGGCCAACCCTTGCCGTTGGAGCACGGTTTTCCGGTGCGTACGGTCGTCCCCGGTCTCTACGGCTACACCTCGGCCTGCAAGTGGCTGGTGGACGTCGAGGTGACCCGGTTCGCGGACGTCGAGGCCTACTGGACCGAGCGTGGGTGGGCGGAGCAGGCGCCGGTGCGTCTGACCTCGCGCATCGACGTGCCACGTCCCGACGACGAGGTCGAGGCGGGAGTGCTGACCGTCGGCGGCTCCGCGTGGCGCCAGAACACCGGGATCGAGGCGGTCGAGGTCGCTCTCGACGGGGGAGCCTGGCGACGGGCCCGCGTCGCCCAGGTCAACACGGCGGACACATGGGTGCAGTGGGCAGCCGCGTTCGACGTGGAGCCCGGCCCGCACGTCGTACGGGTGCGAGCCATCGACCGGGACGGCGAGGTGCAGACCGGTGTGGTCCGCGACGTGCTGCCCGACGGTGCGACCGGGTGGCACGCGGTCGAGTTCACCGCGGTCTGACCTCCCGACATCGAGCCCCCCGCGGGAGGTCATCATGAGCGGTCGTGGGGGCGATCGCTGGTGATGACGTCCCGGGCTCGTCCGGTGGAGGAGTGTCGGCTCAGTCCTCGTAGACGTAGGTGAGGCCGCCCGACTTCGTCAGCCAGGCCTTCTCGAACTGGGCCCGGTCGTAGATCCGGCGCACCTGGGAATTCTTGGCGGCGGCGGGGTCATTGACCACCGGGTTGCCGAGGGGGTCGAAGCCCACGAGCACCACCAGGTGGCCGGCGGTCGCGGAGATCGGTGCGCCGCGCAACTGCCCGCGGGCGAACGAGATCGAGACGATGAGTGGGGTGCCGGCCTTGATGTACTTCTCGGCGGCGCGCAGCGTGGGCAGGCGGGTGACGTGGGTGCGGCGCAACCGGGTCCCGGCGTGCGCGGCGTTGAAGGACCAGTTGCCGGTGCCCTTGAAGCGGTGGTCGTAGGTCCGGCTGGCGGTCCAGTCGACGATGCCGTCGCGGTGCCCCTTGCCCTTGAACCGGTGGCCCACCTTCGGGTTGGCCCCGTAGTACTCCAGGACCATCGCGGTCGAGGTCGGGGAGCACCAGGCCTCGCCGCCGTTGCCCCACTCGGGGTGGTGGCCGCGGTGGATCATCTGGGAGTAGCGCGGCACGTCGAGGACGGTGCCGCGGACCTTCCCGGGCTTCGAGGTGGCGGTGCGAGCCACGACGTGACTGGTCATCGCACCGATCCGGGTGACCTTGGGCAGCGCCTTCGAGCCGACCCGACGGGCGAACACGACCTTGATCTGCCAGCCGGTGGCACCGGCCGAGGAGTTGGTCTTCACGGTGTCGACCGCCACCCGGGCCAGGTCGTCGGCGCCGGCGGTGTGGCTCTTGCGCTGGTACCAGGTGGTCTTCTTCGACCAACGGGCCACGGTGTCCCAGCTGCCGGTCTGGGTGCGTCCGCCCGCGCGGTTGCGCAGCCGCACCTGCACCTCGACCAGGCTCTGCCCGGGGGTGCTGGCCTGCCACGACGGGATCAACTCGTCGAAGGAGTACGACTCGTCCACCCACGGGGAGCTCCACGTGGCGAGCTGGTAGGTCCGCCCAGCCATCCGGCGGGTCTTGCGCGGCTGCGAGAGACGTACGGCGTCGCCCTTGACGACCGCACCGCTGACCCGGCCGCTGGAGAAGTCCGCGGCGCTGTCGAAGGAGGTGTGGGCGATCTTGGTCTTCGCGGCCCGGGCCTGTGCCGGCGCACCGAGCAGCCCGGTCATCAGCAGGGCCAGGACGAGGAGAACAGGAGTGGTGGGGCGCACCGACCGACCATAAGTCACACCAGTCACAAGCGTCACAGGAACGAGTTCAACTGCCCCTGACGACCGTCTGGTCGACCCCTTGTCCGACCCCTGTCCGACCCTCTGGGCGACGATGCGCGGCCGCGCGCGCCGCCCCTCTAGACTCGCGAGCGTGAACTTCCGTATCTACGACACTGCGACCCGCGAAGTCCGTGACTTCGTTCCCCTCGAGGAGGGGAAGGCGGGTCTCTACGTCTGCGGTCTCACCGTGCAGTCGGAGCCTCACGTGGGCCACGTACGCTCCGGGGTCAACTTCGACGTCCTGCAGCGCTGGTTGCGCGCGCTGGGCCACGAGGTGACGTTCATCCGCAACACCACCGACATCGACGACAAGATCCTCGCCAAGGCCGCCGAGCAGGGCAGGCCCTGGTACAACCTCGCCTACGACATGCACCGCGAGCTGGACCGGGCGTACGCCGCCCTCAACGTCGCGCCGCCGACCTACGAGCCCGCTGCCACCGGCCACGTGCCCGAGATGGTCGAGCTGATCGAGACGTTGATCTCCCGCGGGCACGCGTACGCCGCCGAGGACGGGTCCGGCGACGTCTACTTCGACGTCCGCTCCTTCCCCGACTACGGCCAGCTCACCCGCCAGAAGGTCGAGGACATGGAGGCCGCTGCCGACGCGGATCCCCGTGGCAAGCGGGACCCCCGCGACTTCGCCCTGTGGAAGGGCTGGAAGTCGGAGAAGGAACCGCGCACCGCTTCCTGGCCCTCTCCGTGGGGCCGAGGTCGACCCGGCTGGCACATCGAGTGCTCGGCGATGGCCGGCAAGTACCTCGGCGACGCCTTCGACATCCACGGCGGCGGCATGGACCTGCGCTTCCCGCACCACGAGAACGAGCAGGCCCAGTCCCGCGCCGCCGGTCAGGGGTTCGCCTCCTACTGGATGCACAACGCCTGGATCACCACCGCGGGCGAGAAGATGAGCAAGTCGCTCGGCAACAGCCTCACCATCCCTGCCGTGCTCTCCGAGTACCGCGGGATCGAGCTGCGTTACTACCTGGTGGGCGCGCACTACCGCAGCCACGTCGAGTTCTCGTTCGAGGCGCTCGACGAGGCCGCCACGGGCCTGCGTCGCGTCGAGTCCTTCCTGGAGCGCGCAGGCGTCACCACCGAGGCCGGGACAGCCGAGCTGGCTGACCTCCCGGCCGACTTCGTGGCGGCGATGAACGAGGACCTCGGCACGTCCGCCGCGCTGGCCGTCCTGCACGACACGGTGCGCGAGGGCAACCGTGCGCTCGCCGACGACGGCACTGCCGGCGTCGCGAGTGAGTCGGCGCAGAGCTCTGCACGTCACGTGCTGGCGATGCTCGACGTGCTCGGACTGCACCCGCACGACCCGGCCTGGGCCACCGGCGCCAGCGACGTGACCGGACGCCTCGAGGGGGCCGTCGACGGACTCGTCGCCGCCCTGCTCGAGCAGCGTACGCAAGCCCGCGCCGACAAGGACTTCGCCACCGCCGACGCGATCCGTGATCGCATCAAGGCGGCCGGCATCGAGATCGAGGACACCCCTGCGGGACCGCGTTGGTCCCTGGGTGCGCCTCCCGCTGACACCAGAGGAAAGTAGTACAGACATGGCAGGCAATTCCCAGCGCAAGGGATCCATCCGCAAGGGCAAGAAGGGCGCAACCGTCGGATCCGGCGGTCAGGTCCGACGCGGCCTCGAGGGCCGGGGGCCGACCCCGAAGGCCTCCGAACGGCCGTACCACAAGCAGTACAAGAGCAAGGCGAAGGCCGAGCGGGTCGCGGGCTCCCGTCCGCGCAAGACGACGAAGTCGACCGAGGCCGAGTGGGCTGCCGGACGCAACAGCGTCGTCGAGGTGCTGCGCGCCAACATCCCCGTCGCCGGCATCTACGTCGCCGAGGGCGCCGAGCGCGACGGTCGCCTCCGCGAGGCCTTCAAGCTGGCTGCCGAGCAGGGCCTGACCATGCTCGAGGTCACCCGCGGAGAGATGGACCGGATGACCGGTGGCGCCGTCCACCAGGGACTCGCGGCCCGTCTCCCCTCGTACCAGTACGCCCACCCGGACGACCTGCTCGACCGCGCGGACGAGCAGAAGGAGCCGCCGCTGATCGTGGCGCTCGACTCGATCACCGACCCCCGCAACCTGGGTGCCGTGGTGCGCTCGGCCTCCGGCTTCGGCGCGCACGGCGTGCTGATCCCCGAGCGTCGTGCCGCCGGCATGACCGCCTCGGCGTGGAAGACCTCGGCCGGTGCTGCCGCGCGTCTCCCGATCGCGCAGACGGTCAACCTGGTTCGCCAGCTCAAGGCGTACAAGGAGGCCGGCATCATGGTGATCGGCCTGGACGCCGACGGTGAGCTCACGCTGCCCGAGTTGGTCGCCCCCGACGGTCTCGCCGAGGGTCCGTTGGTGGTCGTGGTCGGCTCCGAGGGCAAGGGCCTGTCCCGGCTCGTCGCCGAGACCTGCGACCAGCTGGTCTCGATCCCGATGGCCAACGACCTCGAGTCGCTCAACGCCGGCGTGGCCGCCTCGGTCACCCTCTACGCGATCAACCAGGCCCGGGCCTGACCTCCCGCCCGCCGCCAGTGGAGCAGGAGGTGACGACCCCGGCGACGGGCCGTCCCCTGCGCCCACGGCTGGTGCGGTGGGCGATCCTCCTCGCGGTCTGGCTCGTGGTCGCCGTACTGGTCGGCTCAGCCCTCTTCCTGAACTCCTCGCGCACGACTGCCCTGGCTGGCCACGACGCCGAGGTCCACCCGACGCTCGACGGTCACGCCTCGCTCTCCACCGGGCCGGTGCTGCCGGACGTACGCATGCCGCTGGACGTGCCGCTCGGCGTCGAGATCGTGCTGGGCAAGACCGAGGTCGAGTCGACCGAGGAGCTCTTCAGCCGCTATGCGCTGATCGCGTCCAACTCCGAGGCGCAGGCGGCCAAGGTGCGTGACGTGGTGGTCGAGATGGCGCTCGCCTCGGCGCTGCGGGGCCTGGCGGCGGGTGCGGTGCCCGTGCTGCTCTACCTGATCCTCGGTCCGGTCCGCCGGCGAGAGATGTGGGAAGAGGTGCGGACCCTGCGTCCGCGCCCCCTGCTCGCGGTGGTGCTCGTCGGGGCCGTCGGACTCTCGCTCTGGCAGCCGTGGTCCGGCGAGGAGCCCGAGATCTCCAACGCCCGTGAGTGGATCCCGTTGGCCGAGTTCCTGGGTGACGAGGTCCCGGTGCCGCCCGAGGCCCGGACCATCCAGGTCCGGGTGGACACCACCTCGACCGGCACCCGGCGGCTGATCGGCAGCGCGTTGGACACGTACTCCAAGTCCCAGGTCTTCTACGACACCGCAGCGCAGCAGGCGGGCGAGCTGGAGCTGCGGGAGCCCGGCGAGGACGAGACGGTCGTGCTGCTCGTCTCGGACCGGCACGACAACGTCGGCATGGACCGTGTCGCGCGGGCCGTGGCCGAGCGCGCCGGGGCCAACGCGATCTTCGGTGGCGGTGACGACACCTCGACCGGCGCGGCCTGGGAGGCGTTCTCCCTGGACTCCCTCGACGAGACCTTCAACGACTTCGACCGGTGGTTCGTCACCGGCAACCACGACCACGGCGCGTTCGTCCCCGACCACCTCAACGACCGCGACTGGACCGAGCTGACCGGCGATGTCGTGGAGGGCCCTGCCGGAGGCACCTTGTTGGGCATCCCGGACCCCCGCAGCAGCGGCCTGGGCAACTGGCGCGACGAGGTGGACATGACCTTCGCCGAGGCCACCGAGCTGGTCGCCGAGAGGGCGTGCGCCGCCGAGGAACGGGTCAACACGATCCTCGTCCACGACGCCAACCTGGCGAAGAAGGCGCTCGAGCAGGGCTGTGCCGACCTCGCCGTGGGCGGTCACACCCACGTGCAGAGCGGCCCGACGCTCTTCGAGTCGCCCGAGGGAGACCTCGGCTACTCCTGGACCAACGGCACGACCGGCGGGGCGGCGTACGCGATCGCGGTCGGCTCCAAGCCGCGACGTGACGCGCAGGTCACCCTGATCACCTACGACGCCACCGGCCGGCCGGTCGGACTCCAGTGGGTGACGTTGCAGACGACCGGTGTCTTCAAGGTCGGCGACTTCGCCGAGCTCGAGTTCCCCAGCGCGGTCTGAGGGCGCTCCTCAGGGCACCCCGCTCAGGGCACCTCGCGCAGGGTCTCCAACCGCGCCTGCAGCATCGGCACCCGGTGGGCGTTGCCGGTGAGGCGTACGTACTGGTCGCCGAAGATCGCGAGCAGGGCGTCGTCGAGTCGGCGCACGGCGCCGGCCGGGTAGCGGTACCCCATCCGGCTGATGATCGCGTCCGAGTCGACGGAGGTGAGCAGCCCGGCCAGCTCGTCGAGCGAGGTGATGCCGAGCTCCAGCAGCAGCCCGGAGATCCAGCCGTAGTGGTCGGTGTGCGACCAGCCAGCGTCGGCGTACGCCGCGGCCAGGAAGGTGGCCAGCTCCGAGGCGCTGATCCTGGGGTCGATCGGGTCGGCCTCGGCCGGGGTGCTGGGCGCGTTCGCCTGCAGCGCGGCGCGGATCGTCGCGAACTCCTGGTCGGCCAGCTCCAGCAACCCGGCGGCCAGGGTGAAGCGCCGGTCGAGGTCGGGGGCCAGCGACTCCGGCACCGTGCCCTTGTAGCGGACGTCGTGCTCGAACTCGGCCCACGCGTGCTGGAGCACGGTCCGCAACTGCATGCTGACCCGCAGGCCGATGAGGTCACGGAAGGGGGCCGGTGTGCGCTCGCCGAGCTCCACCAGCAGGTGGCGCGAGGAGTAGCCGAAGCGGCCCTCGCTCGCAGTCTCCAACCCCATGTCGCGGTCGTCGAGGATGACCAGGGCGTCCGAGAAGACGCCCGCCACCGCCTCCACGTCCGAGTGCACGTAGGTGATCACCCGCACCCCGATCTGGTCGGTGATGGCGTCGAGCGGGTCGGCGTCGGGGGTGCGTTCCAGGACTCGCGCTGCCTTGGCGGCGAAGGAGGCGACGCTCTTGGTGCGCGAGGAGACGCTCAGGTAGTTGATGCCGGCCTCGTCGAGCATCGATGTCACGAGCTCCAGCGCCTGGTGGGTCGGAGCGACCAGCGAGGGGCGCAGGGCGGCGTACTTGCGTACGGAGTCCCGGACCGGTTCCTCCGGCTGCATCGAGGTCATGGGGTCCAGCCTGCCCTGTGATCGGTCGTCATGGGGTCGTCACTCGCCGAAGATGCCGGCCGCGCAGGCCGGAGCTGCGTACTCGACGGCCAGCGAGGCGGTCGTGTGGTGGGCGTTGAGTCCGGACGGGTTGGGGACCACCCACAACTCGGCGCCGGCCAGGTCCTCGGGCTGACGCCCCACGACGGCCTTGCGCTGCCCGAAGGCCTGGCGGTACGCGGTGATCCCGGCGACCGCCACGACGCGCGGCCGTACGCGCTCGACCAGGGCCAGCAACTGCTCCCCACCGGCCTCGAGCTCGCTGGGGGTGAGCTCGTCGGCGCGCGCGGTGGCACGGCGTACGAGGTTGGTGATGCCGATGCCTCGGGCCTTCACGTAGTCCCGGTCCTCCTCGCTCATCCCGGCGGCCGGGTCGATCCTGCGCTCGAGGATGCCGGCCTGCGTCAGAGCCGGGTAGAAGCGGTTGACCGGATGGGCGAAGTGGGTCTGCGTGGCGGCGGTCCACAACCCCGGATTGATGCCCACGAAGAGGAGCCGCACGTCATCACCCAGCAGATCGGGGACCTCGGCGTCTCGGAAGGACTCGAGCTCGGCACGGGAGAAGCGCGGCATGGGGCCGAGGTTATCCGTCGGGTTGTGGGCGGGATCCGTCCCCGCCCCGCTATCGTCACATCACCATGAATGCCACCCGTCGCTCCCGTGCCCGCCACTTCTCCGGCCGAAGCGCTCGCCTGCGCCGGTGGGGCCTCGTCACGGTGCTCGTCACCTCCCTGACGCTGAGCGCGTGCGGCGACGGGGACGACGACCCGAAGTCACAGGGGACGCCGTCTGTCGACAGCAGTGAACCGCGTGTCATCGGCACCTTCTCCGGAACCGGCCTCCGTCCCATCGAGGACGGGCACAAGGTCACCGTGGACGGCGCGCAGGGCGCGAGTGACTGGCTGGAGACCCTGGGGGCCACCGAAGAGACTCGGGCCGAGGTCTCGGAGGCCATCGAGGACGCTGACCTGAGCGACGACGAGATCTTGTGGGGGGCGGTCCTGAGCACCGGCTGCCTGGCGCCGAAGAGCTGGACCTTCACCGAGGTCGACGACGAGTGGACCCTCGACGTCGTCCCCGACGACGAGGAAGCCACGACCACCTGCGTCGCCCCCGTCACCAGGATCGGCTTCGTGGCCGTGCCGAACGACGACTGAGACCGCTGACGTGGGGGCCTGGAACACCTTTCTCGAGGGCGACAACCTGGCCGTGATGGCCACGTTGGAGCCGGGATCGGTCGACCTCGTCTACACCGACCCGCCGTACAACACCGGCAACGGCTTCGCCTACGTCGACACCTTCCGCGGCGCCGACGGGTTGCGCGCCGGCCGGCACGAGGCCTGGACCGACTTCATGCGCCCGCGCCTGGAGGCCGTACGCAGGCTCCTGGCCGAGACCGGGGCAGTCTTCATCAGCATCGACGACAACGAGCAGGCCCACCTGCGGTTGCTGATGGACGAGGTCTTCGGCGAACGCAACTTCCTCGCCCAGGTCGTGGTCAACCTCAACTCCAAGGGTCGTCAGCTCGGCGACGGCTTCGCCACCAACCACGAGTACCTGCTCGTCTACGCGCGCGACGCGAAGAAGTGCGTGCTGGACGCGCGTACGTCCGACACCGTCGACCCGGACGACTTCCCGTACGTTACCGAGGACGGTCGCGCCTTCCGTCACCTGCCGCTGCGCAACACCAACAAGAAGTTCAACCCGGTCACCACCCCGACCATGCACTACCCACTGTGGGGGGACCCGGTCAGCGGCCGCGTCCGGGCGGAGCCGTTCGACGGCGGCCAGGAGATCACGCCGGTCTTCGGCGACGGACGTCCGGCGGTCTGGCGGTGGTCGAGGCCCCTGGTGGAGGCGCGCCCCGACGACCTGGTCTGCCGCGAGATCAAGGGGCTGGCCGGCCCGCGGGTCGACCTCTACCAACGCGACTGGCTCGACGCCCCCGGAGGGCGACGCAAGAAGCTCCGCACCATCTGGGTGCACGAGGAGGTCGGCTCCACCGACACCGCGGTCGCGGAGTTGAAGCAGCTCCTGGGCCACGTCTTCGAGTCACCCAAACCCACCGGGTTGGTGCGCCGGATCCTGCGCACCATGCCGGCCGACGCCCGGGTGCTGGATCCCTTCGCCGGCAGCGGCACGACCGGTCACGCGGTCGCGCAGTTGAACGCCGAGGACGACGGGACGCGTACGTGCGTCTCGATCAACGTGGCGGAGCCGACGCGAGCCGGGTCCAACGCCGCGAACGCCGGTCTGGCCACGGTCGCCGACATCACCCGCGCCCGGTTGCGTGCAGTCGCGGAGAAGTTCGGCGGAGGGCTGGAGGAGCGCTGAGGTCGTCGTCGCCCTGCGCCCGACAAGGTCAGCCCAGCGACGTACGCAGCTCGCCCACGACCGAGTCGACGACCGCCACCAGGTCGCCGCCGGTGGCCTCGGAGACCCGACGTTGCCGTTGGTAGGAGGCGCCGTGCTCGGCGATCCGCCACAACCGGTCGAGCTCGTCCTCGCAACCCAGGCGCGCCGCGACCGGCTCCAGGCGTACGAGCTCCGCGGCCAGGTGCTCGGTGACCAGCATCTCGGTGTTGTCGCTGTCGAGGATCACGATCGCGTCGAGTCCGTAGCGGGCCGCGCGCCACTTGTTCTCCTGCACGTGCCACGGCGGCAGGGTCGGCACCCGTTCGCCGGCCGCGATCCGGGTGTCGAGGTCGACGACCAGGCAGTGCACGAAGGCGGTCAGGGCGCCCAGCTCGTCGATGTTCGAGACCCCGTCGCACACCCGGGTCTCCAGCGTGCCGAGCGTGGGGACCGGGCGGACGTCCCACCGGATCTCGCTGAGCTCGTCGATCACGCCGGTGGTGAGCTGGTCGTGGGCGAACGACTCGAACTCGCTCCACGCCTCGAACTGGAAAGGCAACCCCGCGGTCGGCAACTGCTGGAACATCAGGGCCCGGTTGGAGGCGTACCCCGTGTCGAGTCCGGCCCAGACCGGGGACGAGGCGGAGAGTGCGAGCAGGTGCGGGTAGTGGTTGAGCAGGCCGTTGAGCACCGGCAGCACGCGGTCGCGCGAGGGCAGGCCGACATGCATGTGGACACCCCAGATCAGCATCTGGCGGCCCCACCACTGGGTGCGGGTGATCAGCTCCTCGTAGCGGTGGCCTTCGCTCAACTGTTGCTGCGACCAGTTCGCGAAGGGGTGCGCGCCAGCGCCGAAGAGGTCGACCCCGACCGAGTCGGCCGCCACGGAGACGCGGCTCAACGTCTCGCGCATCTGTTCCATCGCCTCGCCCACGGTCTCGCAGATCCCGGTGACCGCCTCGACGGTGTTGCGCAGCAGCTCCTTGTGCAGGCGCTCGGGGTGGGCCAGCAGTGGGGTGGCGGCAGTGAACAACTCGTCCGCAGCGCTGACCAGGTCCCGGCTGGTCCGGTCAACGAGCGCGAGTTCCCACTCGACCCCCAGGGTTGGTCGCGGCGAGGCGTGGAAGTCGATGCGCACGCGTTCACTCTAGGGGGCCACAGGTGGCCCGGCGGGCCCAGCAGACACGTGTGCAGGGGGATTCCGTCGGCTTTCGTCGGCTTTCGTCGGCATGGCAACATCGGCGAGGTGCCCCACTCCGACGAACACGACGTGAAGGAACTCAACCTCACCATCGACCTCTGCCTCCGGGTCGGAGAGATGCTGCTCGCCAACGGGGCCGGTGCAGCCGACGTGACCTCGACCATGCGGGCGGTGGCCCACCACCTCGGGCTGCGGCGTACCGACATCGACGTGACGTTCACCCAGATCTCGATGAGTTACCAGTACGACGCCTCCGAGCCGACGCTGGTGATGATCCGGCAGGTCACCCAGCGCACCATCGACTACGAGGACCTCACCCAGGTCGACCACCTGGTGCGGGCCCTGATCGCCGGCGAGCTGGACCTGTACACGGCACGGACCCGGATGGCCACGATCGTCTCGGTCGGCCACCCGTTCCCGCGATGGGCGGTGACCCTGGCCACCGGTGTCATGTGTGCCGCGGTCGGTCTCTTCCTCGGCGGCAACTGGCTGGTCGTGCTGATCGCGTTCATCGCGGCGATGACCATCGACCGGGCCCAACTGGAGCTCACCAAGCAGCGTTTCCCCAACTTCTACCTGCAGATCGTCGGCGGGGTGATCGCCAGCCTCTTCGCGGTGGCTGCGGCGGCCAGCAGCCTGGACGTCGACCCGTCACTGCTGGTCACCGCCAACATCATCATGCTGCTGGCCGGCATCGGCTTCATGGGAGCGCTGCAGGACTGCCTCTCCGGCTTCTACCTGACCGGGACGGCCCGGATCACCGAGGCGATGATGGCCACCGTCGGCATCGTGGCCGGGGTCAGCGCCGGACTCTCGGTGGGACAGCTTCTCGGCGTCGACATCGGGCGGTACGAGCCGGGTGCCTCGGGCTGGCAGAACCTCGGGGTCGTCGTCGTCGGTTCCGCGCTCTGCGCCGCCGCGTTCGCGGTCTCGGTCTACTCGCCCAAGCGCACGCTGATCCCGATCGCGCTGGTCGCCGGCGGGGCGGCCGCCATCTACCGCCTCGTCGTGGAGGCAGGGCTGGAACGACCCTGGGCAGCCGCCAGCGCAGCCTTCATGATCGGCGTCGTCAGCTACGCCGTCTCCGGTCGGGTCCGGGTCCCACCCCTGGTCGTGGTCGTCTCGGCGATCGTGCCGCTGCTGCCCGGTCTCACGATCTACCGAGGCCTCTCCCTGCTGATCCAGGGCGGTCCCATGAGCTCCCAGGGCATCCTGGCGATGGTCACGGCCGCTTCGGTGGCCCTGGCCCTCGCCTCCGGGGTGATCCTCGGCGAATACGTCGCCCAGCCGGTGAAGCGGGAGGCCCGCCGGCTCGAGCAACGCCTTGCCGGCCCACGCCTGGTGGGGGTCTCGCGAGCCCGGAGCCGGCAGTCGCGACGTGAGCGGGCCCGGGACCTGGAGCGGTAGGGGTGCCAGCGCCGCGTTCACGCCTGAGGCGTTCCGTGGGACCATGGATCCATGGACGCAAGCCGTGACTCATCGGTCGAGCTCTCCTTCGAGGAGTGCCGTGAGCTGCTCCTCACGCAGAGCGTCGGCCGGGTCGCCTTCAGCAGCCCGGACGGCGTACGCATCGTGCCGGTGAACTTCGCGCTGCGCGACGGCTCGGTGGAGTTCCGCACCACCTCCTACTCGGAGTTGGCGACCCATGCCCCCGGCACCCGGGTCGCCTTCGAGGTCGACCAGCTCGACCCGGCGCACCGCAGTGGCTGGAGCGTCATCGTCACCGGTGACTGCGAGCGCGTGCTGGAGCACTCCGGCTCGACACTCTCCGGCTCGACACGCTCCGGGTCCGCACCCGGCGGTGACGCCGACCCGTGGGCTGGCGGCCGGCGCCAGCTGGTGCTGCGCCTGCACGCCCACCAGATGACGGGTCGTCGGGTCGGTGGGGGCGAGTGGGACCACCCGCCCGCCGACCTGGACTGATCGGGTGAGCGAGACCACCGGGCGTGCTGCGCCCTCTCCCGAGACTGTCCCGACCCTGACGATCACCTACCCCGAGCAACTCCCGGTCTCGCAGCGTCGCGACGACATCGCCGCCGCGATCCGCGACCACCAGGTCGTGATCATCGCCGGCGAGACCGGCTCGGGCAAGACCACCCAGCTGCCGAAGATCTGCCTAGAGCTCGGCCGCGGGCGACGTACGGGCTCCGGCGACCGCGCCGCCGGCGGACTGATCGGCCACACCCAGCCGCGCCGGATCGCGGCCCGCTCGGTCGCCGAGCGGATCAGCGAGGAGCTGGCCGCCGACGGGATCGGCACCGGGCTCGGTGACGTGGTCGGCTACCAGGTCCGCTTCACCGATCGCACCTCGCGCAGCAGCCGGGTCAAGGTGATGACCGACGGCATCCTGCTGGCCGAGCTGCAGCGCGACCGGCTGCTGAAGAAGTACGACACGATCATCATCGACGAGGCCCACGAGCGCAGCCTCAACATCGACTTCCTGCTGGGCTACCTGCGTCGCCTGTTGCCCAAGCGTCCCGACCTCAAGCTCATCGTCACCTCGGCGACCATCGACGTGGAGCGCTTCGCCGCCCACTTCGCCGACGCCCGCAAGCAGCCCGCACCGGTCATCGAGGTCTCGGGCCGTACGTTCCCGGTCGAGGTCCGCTACCGCCCGCTGATCGACCTCTCCGAGACGGACGAGGAGGGTGAGGCGGTCACCCGCGACCAGACCGAGGCGATCATCGAGGGGGTCCGCGAGCTCAGCAGGGAAGGCCCCGGCGACGTCCTGGTCTTCCTGCCCGGCGAACGCGAGATCCGCGACACCGCGGACGCGTTGGACGCGCTGCTGAACAATTTTGGGGGGCGCGACCGGCTCGAGGTGGTGCCGCTCTACTCGCGGCTCTCGGCCGCCGAGCAGCACCGGGTCTTCTCCAGCCACCCCTCGACGGTGCGTCGGATCGTGCTCGCCACCAACGTCGCCGAGACCTCGCTGACCGTGCCCGGCATCCGGTACGTCATCGACACCGGCGTCGCGCGCATCTCGCGCTACTCGGTGCGGACGAAGGTGCAGCGCCTCCCGATCGAGCCCATCAGCCAGGCCAGCGCCAACCAGCGCTCGGGTCGCTGTGGCCGGGTCGCGGAGGGCATCGCGATCCGGCTCTACTCCGAAGAGGACTTCGAGGGGCGTCCGGAGTTCACCGACCCCGAGATCCTGCGCACCAACCTGGCATCGGTGATCCTCCAGATGACCTCGCTCGGGTTGGGTGACGTCGCCCGCTTCCCGTTCCTGGAGCCGCCGGACAAGCGCAACGTCCAGGCCGGTGTCCAGCTCCTGGAGGAGCTGGGAGCCCTCACCACGAGGAGCAGCGAGCAGTCGAGGCTGACCCGTCTGGGTCACCGTCTGGCACGACTGCCGATCGATCCCCGACTGGGTCGGATGATCCTCGAGGCCGAACGACTCGGCTGCGTGCGCGAGGTCGTCGTGATCGCAGCTGCGCTGTCGCTGCAGGACCCGCGGGAACGCCCCGCCGACCAGCAGGCGCAGGCCGACCAGTCGCACGCCCGCTTCAAGGACAAGACCTCGGACTTCCTGACCTGGCTCAACCTGTGGCGCTACGTCAAGGGTCAGCAGAAGGAGCTGTCGTCCTCGGCCTTCCGGCGGATGTGCAAGCGCGAGCACCTCAACTACCTCAGGGTGCGGGAGTGGCAGGACTTCGAGTCGCAGCTGCGCCAGGTCTGCAAGGAGATGAAGGTCGACCTCGGGCCCTCACAACGTCATCCGGAGTGGTCGCCCCAGCAACCGGGTGTGATGACGTCCGGGGGTGGTGACGGCGCCGTCGAGGTCGTGGCGGGCAGCGAGGGTGGAGCGACGTACGACGCCGACGGCATCCACCAGGCGCTGCTCTCCGGCCTGCTCTCCCACGTCGGGGCCCTGGAGGAGCGCGAACGCCCCAAGCCGGGTGCGAAGCCGACCGAACGGCGCGCGATGCGCGAGTACCTGGGCGCGCGCGGCTCCCGGTTCGCGATCTTCCCCGGCAGCGCACTGAAGGGGGCCAACCCGCCCTTCGTGATGGCCGGCGAACTCGTCGAGACGGGCCGGTTGTGGGCCCGGCAGAACGCCGCCATCAACCCCGAGTGGGCCGAGAAGCTGGGTGCCCACCTGGTCAAGAAGACCTACTCCGAGCCGCACTGGTCGAAGAAGCGCGCTGCGGTCACCGCCTTCGAGAAGGTGACCCTGTACGGCGTCCCGCTGGTCTCCGACCGGGCCGTCAACTACGGCTCGATCGACCCCGAGGTGGCCCGCGAGCTCTTCATCCGTCACGCGCTGGTCCAGGGTGAGTGGGTCGAGCTCACCTCGGGACGCCACAAGTTCTTCACCAAGAACCTCGAGATGCTCGCCCAGGCCGAAGAGCTCGAGCACCGGGCCCGTCGTCGCGACATCGTCGTCGACGAGCACACCCTCTTCGACTTCTACGACGCCCGGATCCCCGCCGACGTGGTCTCCGGCGCCCACTTCTCGGCCTGGTGGAAGAAGGAGCGTCAGAAGAACGGTGAGCTGCTCACGTTCGACCTCGACATGCTCACCCACGACACCGCTGAGCAGGTCGCCGCGAGTGACTTCCCGACCACGTGGCACGGGGAGTCCCTGACCTTCGCGATCAGCTATCACTTCGAGCCCGGGGCCGAGGACGACGGCCTCAGCATCGAGGTCCCGGTCGCGACCCTCAACCAGGTCGACCCGGACGACTTCTCCTGGTTGGTCCCCGGTCTGCGCGAGGAACTGGTGGTCAACCTGATCCGTACGCTCCCCAAGAACCTGCGGGTCAACTTCGTGCCGGCGCCCAACACGGCCAAGACGTTCCTGGAGACGGTGCCGCCCGGCGAGGAGCCGCTGCTGGACTCCCTGGAGCGTCACCTGCGGGCCGTCACCGGAGTGCACGTGCCGCGCGAGGCGTGGGACGTCGACAAGCTCCCGCCGCACCTGCGTCCGACCTTCACGGTGGTCGGGGAGGACGGCAAGGTCGCCGCCCGGGGCAAGGACCTGGACGCGTTGAAGGCGCCCTTGCGCCCCACGTTCGCCGCCGCGATGGCCGAGGTCGCCAATGACACCGGAGTCACCTCCACCGGACAACGGACCTGGACCTTCGGCGAGATCGAGACCTCGTTCACCCGCCGTCGGGCCGGGCACGAGGTCCGGGGTTTCCCGGCGCTCACCGACGAGGGCGGCACGGTCGGACTCGGGGTCTTCGGCTCCGAGGAGGAGGCCGCGGCGCGTCACCGGCTCGGCGTACGCCGACTCCTGCTGCTGGCGCTGCCGAGCGCGGAACCGTTGCTCGCGAGCCTGTCCAACACCGACAAGCTGGCGCTCGCGGTCTCGCCCTACCCGACGGTGGCCGAGATGGTCGAGGACCTGCGCGCCGCCGTGCTGATCGACGTGGTCGACGCGCATCCGCCGGTCCGCGACCAAGGGGCGTACGAGGCACTGCTCGCCGTTGCCCGCACCACCCTGGAGCGGTCCCTGCCGGGGGCGCTGGCGGATCTGATGAAGGCGCTGGCGGCGTGGCGCAGCGCGGAGAAGGTGCTCACCGGGCGTGCCGACCTGAACACCCTGCCTGCGCTGAGTGACATGAAGGCCCAGGTCGAACGTTTGGTGCACCGCGGCTTCCTGGGCGAGGCCGGGGCTGCCCAGTTGCGGCACTACCCCCGCTATCTCGCCGGCGTCGAACAACGTCGTGCGAAGCTGGGCCAGCAGGTCGCCAAGGACCGTCAGATGATGGACCAGCTGGCCGACCTGCAGGGTGCCTGGTTGCACCAGACGGCCGCGTTGGCGCCGGGACGTCCGCCGCACGAGTCGTTGCGCCGGGTCCGCTGGATGCTCGAGGAGTACCGCGTCCAGCTGTGGGCGCAGTCGTTGGGCACTGCCCAGTCGGTCTCCGACCAGCGCATCCGCAAGGCCCTCGGCTGACCCGTCCCGCTGCAGCGAGCCGCGGACGTCATCACGTGCGTACGTCAGGGGAGCCGGAGGTGATGACGTCCGGGAGGGGGGCGCGCGGGACGTCATCAGGAACGTACGTCAGGGGCGTCATTCGTGATGACGTCCCGGAGGGTTTCCGGCGGGCGTAGCCTGATTCCCATGAGCGACTCCGAGCGAAGCAGGCGACACCACCGGCCGATGCTGCGTGACGAGGCCTACTTCGACCAGATCACCCAGGGTCTCGACCCGGCAGTCATGCGCGAGGCCGGCGAGGTCGCCGCCACCATGCTCGTACGCGGGGTGCGGCGCAAGGGCGACGACGCCCTGATCGACCGGGTGGTCGCCCTGGCCGAGACCGAGGGGTTGGAGACGCTGGCCGAGATCTGGTCCGGCGCTCCCGCCGACACCCTGGCCGGCACGCTGTGGCGGCTCTACCTGCTCACCACCTGGGTGAGGGAGAACCCCCAGCGGGTGGCCGAGGAGTTCACCTGCGGTCGAGAGGTCGCCCAGGCTGCCGGCGTCATCGCCGGGATCGCCGACCCGCCGGGACCTGAGCAGCTGCAGGTGATGGTCGACGAGGTGCTGCGGGGCGTGGTCGAGGGTGACTTCGTCGACGTGCTGCACCGGGCGTCGGCCTTCGCCCACGTCGTGGCCACCGGCCGCGGGCGGCTGGGCCACGCATCGCACGACGAGACGGTGCGGATGCTGACCCTGGCCGAGCAGCTGGAGGCGGCGTCACGACTGGAAAGTCGCGGCTCCTTGGTCTGATCCGGCTTGGCTTCGTGGGTCAGCGGATTACACTGTCGATGTGCACCGGACCGCGGCAGCCCCGGGTCCCAAAATAAGCCGCTTCGAGCGGCCACGCGCCGTGAGGCGCTCCCGGTCCGGTGCGCACCACCCTCTCGCCGAGGGCCTCACTAGGCTGGCCACATGGGACGTCTGACTCGTACGTTGTCCGGGCTCGTGCGCCGTACGGTGCAGGACGCCGTCAGGATCAATGGGGCCAAGCTCGCCGGGAGCCGCGCCCGCAGCACCCGCGAAGACAACCCCCGTACCCGACCCGCGAACGGTCCGGGCCGCCCGGTCGTGGAGTACCGCGTGGAGATCGACGGCGAACCGGATCCCGGCGAGGTCGTCTGGGGCTGGGTGCCCTACGAGGACGACCCTTCCCAGGGGAAGGACCGGCCCGTCCTGCTGCTGTCCCACCAGGCCCGTCACGATGCAGGGGAGTGGGTTGGGTTGATGCTGAGCAGCCGGGACCACACCCGCGACCCGGGTCGCGAAGCCCGCTACGGCCGGATTTGGATGGACGTCGGCACCGGCGCCTGGGACCGGGAGCACCGTCCGAGCGAAGTGCGCCTGGACCGGCTGGTCCGCCTCCCTGACTCCGCGATCCGTCGAGAAGGGGCCGCCTTGCCGAAGGTGGTCTTCGACGCGGTGGTGGCTCGGGCCCGGGAGCTGCACGACCTCGGGTGAGGAGAACGCGAGGGCCGTCTCTCGGCTCCCAGTCGTGCGGTGGGATGACCCCTGAGTCGCTAGGCTGACCCGGCGACCGCCCCATCCCACGTGCCGGAAGAAGAACGACCGCTGATGACGACCCGCCGCCCTGCCCTCACCCTCGCCGCGCTGATGGCGCTCGCCGTGACCGCGGTCGGTTGCACCGGGGACGCCTCGAACCCCGAGCCCACCGGCGCCCCCACCGCCAGCGCCGAGCCGGAGCAGCTGACTCTCGGGGTCCAGGGCACGGAGGCGGAGATGGAGGCCTGGAGCGAGGTCGTCGCCGACTTCAACGACGGCAACGTCGACTCCCAGGCGTCGTTGGTGAAGTGGGCACCCCAGAAATCGGCCCAGGAGGTCCTCGACGGCGGCAAGGCCCAGGACGTCCCCGACGTCTTCCTGACCTCGCGCGGCGACCTGGACGCGGTCCTCGAGAGCAAGCTCTCCCGGCCCGTGAGCGAGCTGCTCGACGAGCGGGGCGTCGACTTCGGCGACCGTTTCGCGCGGGCAGCCGTGCAGTCCTTCGGCGTCGACGGCGAGCTCCAGTGCATGGCGTACTCGATCTCCCCGATGGTGCTCTTCGTCAACGAGAAGCTCGTCGACTTCGAGAAGATGAAGGCCCGTGGCCTCAACACCACCCACCGCGACGACCGGTGGAACATGGTCGACTTCGAGGAGGCGGCGCGCTTCGGCACCCGCCCGGCCCGCAAGATCGCCGGTCTCCACATCGAGTCCACGGTCCGCGGCCTCGCGCCGTTCATCCTGTCGGCGGGTGGGTCACTCTTCGACGACCCGGAAACGCCGACGACGCTCAACTTCTCCTCGGACGAGACCCGCGACGCCCTCCAGAGTGCGCTGCCGGTGCTGCGCGACGCGAGCCTGACCCTGACCGAGGAGCAGCTCTCCCGCCGTACGCCGATGGAGTGGTTCAAGCGCGGCAAGCTCGGCATGATCGCGGGCGAGCGGTCGCTGGTCCCCGAGCTCCGTCAGGAGGAGAAGCTCAAGTTCAACGTCATGCCGATGCCCTACCTCGGTGCTGCGGCCACCATCGGAGACTCCACGGGTCTGTGCATCTCGGCGAACACGAAGAACGCCCCCGAGGCCGCTGACCTGATCACCCACCTGGTCAGCGACGAGGCCACCGCGGCGTTGGCCGAGTCCGGGTCCATGGTGCCGACCAACCTGGCCGCCGCAGCGTCCGACTCCTTCCTCCAGCCCGACCAGATGCCGGAGCGTTCGTCGGTCTTCAACTCGTCGGTGCGGGGGACATTCTTCCCGCCCCTCGGCGTCTCGTGGGCAGCGCTCGAGGAGGCGGTCGCTCCTCAGGTGAGCCGTCTGCTCCTCGAGCCCGGCGAGATCGACCTCGAGGAGATCACCACCCAGATCGACGAGGCCTCCAGGACGGTCCTCGACCCGGAGACCGTCGAGGAGGAGTCCGGTGACCCGTCGTCCGGTGCTCCTGACGGTGCCGCCGACGAGTGACTCAGCCGATGGGTGAGTCAGCCGATGGCTGAGTCAACCGAGGGGTGACTCAGCCAACGGGGAGGTTCAGCTGGTGGTCTCGGGTGCCGGAGCCTGACCTGCGGCAGGATCCTCGACGGGCTCGTCAGCCTTGAGCGTCGCGTCTGCCAGGGCGCCGGTCACGAGCTCGCGCTGCCAGGGCCGCGCACCGTAGCCGGCCAGTTGCTCGTCGATGGCGACGGTGAGGGCAGGCAGGTTGCGGGTCGCCGGTGGTGTCCACATCGCGCGGCGTACGTGGTCGGGTGCGATGAGGTTCTCCACCGGCAGGTGATTCGCCTCGGCGATCGAGAGCATCGCCTCGCGGGCGGCCTTGAAACGTCGATCGGCCACCGGGTCACGGTCCGCCCACGACTTGGGGTGCGGAGGACCATCCCCACGCAGGGTGCGGACCGGCAGCTCGGACTCGGGGAGCTCAAGACCTGCCGCGATCGCGCCCAACCAACGGTTGACGTGACGCTCTGCGCCGCGGCCGTTGAACCCCTTGGTCGACAGCAGGGCTCCGCGGGTGGTCGGCATGGCAGCGGCAGCAGCCACCAGGGCGGCGTCGGGGATGAGGCGTCCCGGGCTCACGTCCCGGTCCCGGGCCAGCTCGTCACGGGCCTCCCACAGGGCACGGGCCACGGCCATGGCGCGGCGGCTGCGGAGTTTGGTGACCCCGGACGTACGACGCCAGGGTTCGGTCCGCACGGCGGGTCGGAAGTTGAGGAGGTGCGCGAACTCCTGGCGCGCCCACTCGGCCTTGCCGGCCTTCTCCAACTCATCGGCCATGTGGTCGCGCAGCTCGTCGAGGACCTCGACGTCGAGGGCGGCGTACTCGAGCCAGGAGCGGGGCAGCGGACGGGTCGACCAGTCGGCGGCGGAGTGTTCCTTGCGCATGCGCAGCCCCACGATCGACTCGACCAGGGTCGCCAGGCCGACGCGCGGCAGGCCGAGCAGGCGGCCGGCGAGCTCGGTGTCGAAGATGCTGGTCGGTTCCAGGTTGACCTCGCGCAGGCAGGGCAGGTCCTGGGTGGCCGCGTGGAGGATCCACTCGGCGTCTCCCAGAGCTTCCTGCAACTCGGTGAGGTCGGAGTCGAAGGCGATCGGGTCGACCAGGAAGATGTCGGAGTTGCCGCGGCGCAGCTGGATCAGGTAGGCGCGTTGGGAGTAGCGGTGGCCCGAGGCCCGCTCGGCGTCGAGAGCAATCGGCCCCTCCGCTGCCCCGAGGGCCTCGCAGGCCTGGGCGAGGAGTTCCGGCGTGTCGACCACGTCGGGGATCCCACCACTGAGGGTGAGCAGCGGAACAGGCTCCGGAGCCGGCGGCGGGGGTGTCGCCCGGGCCGCTGCGTCCGTGCTCGCCGGGTCAGGGCTCCCCGGGTCCGTGTTTCCGGGAGCGCGGTCCGGGGTGGTGGAGCCGTGGTCGTGCGTCATCTGGTTCAGAAGCCCCGCTGTCCGCGTCGTTGAGGAATGGCCGTCACGCCCTCCGGCACCGGCGGGAGGCCGGCAGCCGTGCAGAGCAGTTCTCCCCATGCTTCCACGTGGGCCCTCAACGCGGTCGGGTCGTCCTCGACCAGAGGCGTCCAGGAGGCGCGGATCTCGATCTGGGCGGTGGGCTCCTCGTCAGCCATCCCACCGAAACTCTCGGTCGCGACCCGGGTGACGCTGCCCGAGGCAGAGGCCCACTCGGAGCCGTGCGCGTCGAGGGCCTCGGTCAGCCACGTCCACCCGACCCCACCGAGCAACGGATCGCTGGCGAGCTCCGGGTCGATCTGGGCGCGGGCGTACGCGATCAACCGGTAGGTGCCGTCCCAGGCGTCGTTGCCGCGTGGGTCGTGCAGCAGGATCAGGCGGCCGGTCGCGATCTCGTCGTCGTCGAGCGTGACATCGGCGGAGACAGCTCCCGACCACGGCGCGATGCGCTGCGGGGCGGGCATCTCCTCGCAGAAGACCTCGTGCCGGAACGTCGCGGCACGCAACTGCGCCAGGGCTGTCACGAAGTCAGCGGGTGCTTCGTCCGCACCGGGACCGGTGTGGTTCTCCGAGTGGACGACCATGGGCTCACGCTAAGTCACCCGACAAGCGCACGATGTGCCAACACGCCGCCTGACCTGCGATGATCCTCACGTGAGCCCCTCACCCACCGCCGCCAACAGTGCCTTCCTCGCCGCCGCCCGTGGCCTCCCCGTGCCCCACACCCCGGTGTGGTTCATGCGTCAGGCCGGGCGATCGTTGCCCGAGTACCTCAAGGTCCGCGAGGGCATCGGCATGCTCGAGTCGTGCATGGACCCCGACCTCGTCGTCGAGATCACCATGCAGCCCGTGCGTCGCTACGGCGTCGACGCCGCGATCTTCTTCTCCGACATCGTGCTGCCGCTCAAGGCGGTCGGCGTCGACCTCGACATCGTGGCCGGTGTCGGGCCGGTGGTCGCCAAGCCCGTGCGTACGCTCGCCGACGTCGAGGCCATCGACGACCTCACGCCCGAGCACGTCACCTTCATCACCCAGGCCGTCCAGGGCCTGGTGACCGAGCTCGGCACGACACCGCTGATCGGTTTCGCCGGCGCGCCCTTCACCGTGGCCTCCTACCTGGTCGAGGGTGGTCCCTCGAAGGACCACGCCAGGACCAAGGCGATGATGCACTCCCAGCCCGAGGTGTGGGACGCGTTGATGCGCAAGATCTCCCAGATCGCCTCGGCCTACCTCAAGGTCCAGGTCGACGCGGGTGCCTCGGCCGTCCAGCTCTTCGACTCGTGGGCCGGCGCGCTGGCCCCCATCGACTACGCCGAGCACGTCATGCCCCACTCGGCCCGGGTGTTGGCCCAGGCCGGCGAGCTGGGCGTCCCGCGGATCCACTTCGGGGTCGGCACCACCAACCTGCTGACCCTGATGGGTGAGGCGGGGGCCGACGTCGTGGGTGTCGACTGGCGTACTCCGCTCGAGCGCGGCATCGAGCTCGTGGGCGACCGCGCCGTGCAGGGCAACCTGGACCCCACGCTGGTCTTCGCGCCCACCGAGGTGATGACCGAGCGAGCCGGTCGGATCATCGAGACCGGTCGCTCCGCGAAGGGTCACATCTTCAACCTCGGTCACGGGGTCATCCCCAGCACCGACCCCGACCAACTGGCCCGGCTCACCGACTTCGTGCACGCCTACCCCGTCGACTGAGCCCGTCGACTGAGCCCGGTGCGGTGACCTCTGGCAGATTGGGTGCCATGTCTTCTCCGAACGCTGGGCCGCGACCACGCGTGGTGGTGGTAGGTGCAGGGGTCGCCGGCCTGACCGCGGCCCGCAGGCTCGCCGGCCGCGGGATCGACGTGCTCGTGCTGGAGTCCTCGCCTCGCATCGGCGGCAAGTTGTACGCGCGCGACGTGGGCGGGGTCGTCGTCGACGTCGGGGCCGAGGCGATGCTCAGCCGGCGCCCCGAAGGTGTTGACCTGGCCCGCGAGCTCGGCCTCGAGATCGTGCACCCGACCCGGGCGAGCTCCCGACTCTGGACCGGAGGTGCGCTGCGTCCCTTGCCGCGTTCGTTGATGGGGGTGCCCTGTGACGTCGATGCTCTGGCGGCCAGCGGTCTGCTCTCCGGCGAGGGGTTGCTCAAGCTCGCGGAGGAGCCGACCCTGGCCCCGTTCGTGCTGCAGGGCAACGACATCTCCGTGGGTGACCTGGTCGGCGAGCGCTGTGGCGACGAAGTGGTCGACCTCCTGGTGGAGCCCCTCCTCGGCGGCGTCTACGCCGGCCACGCGCGCCAGATCTCGGCGCGCGCCGCAGTCCCGCAGATCCTTGCCTTCGCGGAGCGTGGGTCGTTGTTGGAGCAGGCCGCCGAGCTCCCCCCGCCCTCCGACGTGCCGGTCTTCGCCGGACTCGCCGGCGGGATGGGCAGGCTGCCGTACGCCCTGGCCGAGGGCCTGGACGTGCGCACCGATGCGACGGTGCGCGAGCTCGTACGCACGCCCCACGGCTTCGCGCTGACAGTCGGACCGACCACTGCTCCCGAACGGATCGAGGCCTCTGCGGTCCTGCTCGCGACCCCGGCAGCTGCGACGGCGCGACTGCTCGGGGAGCTGGCCCCGGAGGCGAGTGCCGAGTTGGCCGGCATCGAGTCCGCGTCGATGGCCGTGGTGACCTTCGCGTTCGCGGTCGAGGACGCCGAGGTGCTGGGCCGGGAGTCGTCCGGTTTCCTGGTCCCTCCGGTCGATCGGCGCAGGATCAAGGCCTCGACCTTCTCCTTCGCCAAGTGGGACTGGGTGCGGGCCGCCGGCGAGGAGCACGGCGTCGTCCATCTGCGTACGTCCCTGGGTCGTCATGGCGACGAGGTCGCGCTGCAGAGCGGTGACGACGAACTCGTGGCATGGTCGCTGGCCGACCTCGCCGAGGCCACCGGCCTGAGGGCGACGCCGGTCGCCACGCACGTGCAGCGCTGGGGCGGGGGACTGCCGCAGTACGCCGTCGGTCACGTGGACCGGGTCGCCCGGATCAGGGCGGGCCTGCCGGACGGCATCGCGGTCGCCGGCGCGGCCTATGACGGGGTCGGGATCCCTGCGGTGATCGCCTCGGCGGACCGGGCTGTCGAGCGGCTGCTGACCCCTTGAGCACCTACGGGTTCGGGGCCCCGGGCACAATGGGGGCATGAGCGACCACGCTGCCCCCGAGACCCAGTCCAACGCAGCTCGGATCAACGAGCTCAACGACACGATCCGCTACACGATGTGGTCGGTCTTCAAGCTCCGCGACCTGATCGGTGACGCCGACCGGGCGGCCGAGGCGGCCGAGGTCGAGGCCCTCTTCGCCCAGTTGAAGGAGCAGGACGTCACGGTCCGCGGCACGTACGACGTCTCCGGCCTGCGTGCCGATGCCGACGTGATGATCTGGTGGCACGCTGAGGACTCCGAGCAGCTCCAGGCCGCCTACAACGCGTTCCGGCGTACGGCGTTCGGTCGCCGCTTCGAGCCGGTCTGGTCGCAGATGGCGCTGCACCGTCCGGCGGAGTTCAACCGCAGTCACATCCCGGCCTTCCTGGCCGACGAGACGCCGCGGGCGCACATCTGCGTCTACCCCTTCGTGCGCTCCTACGAGTGGTACCTCCTCGAGGACGGCGAGCGTCGCAAGATGCTGGCCGACCACGGCAAGATGGCGCGCGACTACGCCGACGTGCGGGCCAACACCGTGGCGAGCTTCGCGCTGGGTGACTACGAGTGGATGCTGGCGTTCGAGGCCGACGAGCTGTACCGCATCGTCGACCTGATGCGTCACCTGCGCGGCTCCGAGGCGCGCCGTCACGTGCGCGACGAGGTGCCGTTCTACACGGGATCTCGCGCAGAGGTCGCCGAACTGCTGCAGCGCCTGCCCTGATGCCCGGCGGCGCGGTCGACTTCACGGTGCCGGCCGAGGTGGCGTACGACTTCCTCGTCGATCCGCTGCAGCGGCCGCGCTGGCAGTCCTCCCTGCGCGACGTCGTGGTCCTCGACGAGAAGCGCGACGACGACGGGTTGGTGCGCGCCGGGACCCGCTGGATCGACGTGACGTGGCCGGGGGTCCGGCCCCGCATGGTGCTCACCGAGGCCGATCGACCACGCCGCTGGGTGGAGCGCGGGGAGTGGGGCGTCTTCGACGCGGAACTGACGCTCACCTTCACCCCGTCCCCGACAGGTTGTCGGGTGGCGGCGGACTTCCACGTGCGAGCCCGAGGGGTCTGGGCGCCGCTCGGCGCCGCCGCGTCGGTGCTGGGGCGCCCACCGGTGCTCGGTGACCTGCGTCGAGCAGCGCGGATCCTCGCCGCAGCCTGAGCCGTGGAGCGGCCAGCTCAGTCCTGGGCGTGCAACTTGATGCTCAGCGAGTTGATGCAGTAGCGGTCGCCGGTGGGGGTGCCGTAGCCGTCGGGGAAGACGTGACCCAGGTGGGACCCGCAGGAGGCGCAGCGGACCTCGACCCGCTTCATGCCGGCCGAGTTGTCCTCGATGTACTCGATGGTGTCGGTGATCGGCTGGTAGAAGCTGGGCCACCCGCAACCTGAGTGGAACTTGGTCTCCGAGACGAAGAGCTCGGCCGAGCACGCGCGGCACGAGTAGGTGCCTGCCGTGTCGGTGTCGTTGTACTCACCGGTGAAGGCACGCTCGGTGCCTGCCTGGCGCAACACCTGGAACTCCTCCGGAGTCAGTTGCTCGCGCCACTCTTCGTCACTCTTGTTCACCTGGTAACCCATGCGCCCAACGGTATCTCGCAGAACCACACGCCCTGCCCCCGAGAGCGAGCCCGGGGGCAGAGCGAGGGACCGGATGGTTTCAGTGCTCGTGTCCGTGCTCCTCAGCCGGGATGCCCGTGGTGACGACGAGCTCCACCGCAGCGCCCGGCAGCTTCCACCTGTCGACGACCCTGCCCTTCGCCAGGTCAACCACGACGAGCTCGTCGGTCGAGGCGTCGGTGACGTAGGCGAGATGGCCGACCACCCGCAGCACGGGGCCGGGCTGCTGCCAGTCCTTGTTCTCCTTCCACGGCTTGATCGCGTCGATCCGCGACACCTCACGCCCGCTCTCCTCGTCCAGCACGCGCAGACTGCCGTCGTACGTCAGCACCACGGCCTCGCCGTGCGGGCCGCGGGCCAGAGAACGGAACCAGTACGCGCTCCCGAGGTCGACGGTGCGCAGGCTGTCGGTGCGGGTGTCGATGAGGGCGATCTCGGTGGGCCGCTCGAGCTCTGCGTCGGGGTCGGTCTTCCAGTCGCTGAGGACGACGGCGGAGTCGGGGTGGCCGGCCAGGTTGCCGGTGCGGGCGTACGCCTCGTCGACCGGAACCTTGTGGAAGGTGCCGTCGCGCAGGATCACCGGCCCGTTCTCACATCCCAGGACGACCACGTCACCGTCGTCCGTGGGGGCCGCCGTCGTCTCCCCGTGCACGCCGGGGCAGGCGTTGGTCTCGGTGACGAGGTCGTCGCCGTCGCGCACCTGCACCGTGCGACGCTCCTCGGCCGTGCCCTGGGTGGTGAGCAGGGTGTCGTCGGAGAGTTGCAGGGCCACCCCGTGGTGCGGGGCCTCGGTGCGCTGGACCTCGGCCGTGGCGTCAGGGTCTGCGACCTCGGCCGTGGGCACGGTCGTGATCTCGCCGGTGCCGTCGGCGAAGAAGGTGGTGTGGCCGGCGTTGACGACGACGTGGCCCGCCTTCTCGGCGGACCTGACGACGTCGGTCAGGCCCGGCGTGGAGACGTAGCGGTGGCTGTGGTCACCGTGGCCCTCGCTCCACACCCCGGTGTCGTAGAGCTGGAAGCCGGTGCTGTCGGCGACCGCGACGTGACGTCCGTCGCCGGCCTCCGAGAGTCGTACGAAGGTGTCGTCGGCGATCTCGTCGAGGAGCTCTCCGGACTCGGTGTCGATGAGCACGAGTCCGCCCTGGTGGGCGACCAAGGCCCGCGGCGCCAAGGCCGACACCTCACGGGGTGCCTCGGTGGTGGGCGCAGGGTTCGGCTCCGAGGAGGTCCGGCCATCAGTGGTGGTGGTGCCGCAGGCGCCGAGGAGCAGCAGCGCAGTCAGGGCGAGGGGGAGCGAGCGGGGCAACCGTTGTCTTGTCATGGGCAGGACCGTACATGAGAATGAGAATCGTTCTCAACTGAGGTTGGCGCTAGCCTGTGCGCATGGCGAAGGCGACCGAGGCGTACGTGACGGCCGGCGAGCGCGAGGTGCGGGTCTCCTCGCCCGAGCGGGTGATCTACGAGGCGACGGAGTCGACGCCCGAGGTCACCAAGTTGATGGTGGCTCAGTACTTCGCCAGCGTGGACGACGGCCTGATGTGCGCACTGCGCGAACGGCCCACGGCGATGGAGCGTTGGCCCTCGGGATGGCGCCCAGGCATGCGGTTGGCGACCGGCCCCGGCGACAAGGGCGCCGACGGTTTTTACCAGAAGCGGTTGCCCCGGGGTGCTCCCGACTACCTGGAGACGGTGGAGATCACCTTCCCCTCCGGGCGTACGGCCGAGGAGATGTGTCCGACCGAGATCGCGGTCCCGGTCTGGGCGGCGCACATGGGCACGCTCACCTTCCATCCCTGGCCCGTACGCCGCAGCGACGTCGACCGTCCAGACGAGTTGCGCATCGACCTGGACCCACAGCCGGGCTGCGACTTCGGTGACGTCACCCGGGTCGCGCTCGTGGCTCGGGAGTTGGCCCAGGACCTCGGTCTGCGCAGCTTCGTGAAGACGAGCGGCAACCGCGGCCTGCACGTCTTCGTGCGCATCGAGCCCCGGTGGGAGTTCGTCGACGTGCGGCATGCGGCGATCGCCTTCGGCCGGGAGCTGGAGAAGCGGGACGACCAGGTCACCACCGCGTGGTGGAAGGAGGAGCGCGGGGCGCGGATCTTCGTCGACTACAACCAGAACACCCGCGACCGGACGATCGCCTCCGCCTGGTCGTTGCGTCCGCTGGCCGGCGCGCCGGTCTCGATGCCGGTGACCTGGGAGGAGTTGGGCGATCTCCGAGGTCCCGGCGCCTTCACCCTCTTTTCGGCGCCCGAGCGGCACGCCGACGGTGATGCCTGGAGTGAGATCGACGACGTGGCCCACTCACTGCAACCTCTGCTGGACCTGTGGGAGCAGCACCCGGTCGAGCTCAACTACCCGCCGGACCACCCGAAGATGCCAGGTGAGCCTCCGCGGGTGCAGCCCTCGCGGAAGGTCGAGGAGCACTGGGACGCCGACGGAAATCCGCGCGAGTCCTGAATGGACCCGACAGTCGGGGGCGGCTGGTGTCGATCGCCACACCGGCGATGGATGCGAGGATCACTTGCCTGGAAGTTAGAGTCGGGAGCGTGTCGGCTACGGTGAAAGCTTGCACGTACTTGCCCGAACTGAGGAGTGACGCCATGGGTCAGGTGATCGGTTACGTCCCGGGGGTGTTCGACCTGTTCCACGTCGGGCACCTGAACATGCTGCGCCAGGCGCGTGAACTCTGCGACGTCCTGGTCGCCGGCGTGGTCTCCGACGAGATGTGCCTCGAGGGCAAGAAGGTCGCCCCCACCGTCCCGCTGGCCGAGCGCGTGGAGATCGTCGGTGCCATCGGGATCGTCGACAGCACCTACGTCGAGACCTCCCTGGACAAGACCCAGGCCTGGAAGGACGTCGGCTTCCACCGACTCATCAAGGGTGACGACTGGCGTGGCACCCCCAAGGGCATTGCCCTGGAGGAGCAGATGTCCAAGGTCGGTGTCGAGGTCGTCTACTTCCCGTACACGACGCACACCTCCAGCACCGCCCTGCGCCTGGCGATCGGTGAGCGCGTCTCGTGAGCCAAGCCGCACCAGCAGTTTCCGGGTCCGCGTCCGCCGTGACCAAGGGGGCCAGCGTCAGCGACGAGGGGATCCTCGTCCCCGGCCCCTCCCACCCCCTGGTCGTCAGGGTCAACGGGATCTACGTCTTCTCCTTCGACCCCGAGCGTGACGGGCGTCCGCACCAGGGAGGCCTGCTGATCGAATGGCCTCCGGTGCTGCGCAAGTACCTCGAGGGCCATGGCCGGGTCACCGTGTGTGACGTCACCGGCAGCGACGTCGTCTTCGACGGCGACGTCTCCCTCGGCACGAGCGACCAGCCGCTGGCGATCGTGGACACCTCGGGCCACCCGCTCAGCGTCGACAAGGTCGGCCACCTGTGCCGCTCCTTCTCCGACACCTCGGAGGAGATCCGCAACGAGATCCTCGTGGGCACCCAGCGTGCGCTCGATGACCTGCGCGAGGCCTGCGGGGTCAACGCGTACCTCAACTACGGCGCCCTGCTCGGTGCGGTCCGCGACGGCGCGATGATCGCGCACGACTCCGACACCGATCTCTGCTACGTCAGCAAGCACGAGTCTCCGGCAGACATCATCGCCGAGTCGTACATGATCGAGCGCAACATGACCGCCCTGGGCTGGAACGTGCTGCGCATGTCCGGTGGCGACGTCAAGCTGCTGCTCCCGCTCAGCGACGGCCGCAACTGCCACATCGACATCTTCGGCGCCTTCTGGTGCGGGGGCACGTTCTTCCAGTTCGGCAACCGCTCCGGCAAGCTGGCCAAGGAGTCGCTGCTCCCGCTCGGCACCGTCGAGATGCACGGCTACGAGTTTCCCGCCCCGGCGGACCCCGAGGCGATGCTCGTCTTCCTGTACGGCGAGAACTGGCGCATCCCTGACCCGTCCTTCACCTACGCCGACCCCCACGAGGGCGTACGCCGTCTCGACGGCTGGTTCCGTGGGTTCCGCAGCCACATGGGTGGTTGGGCAGAGTTCCACGACGGCCCGGCGCGCAAGGTCCGCAAGGAGCGCAGTCCGTTCGCCGTCTGGGTGAACGAGCAGATCGGAGCCGACGACGCAGTAGCCGAGGTCGGTTCCGGAGCCGGTCAGGACGCGCTGTGGTATCTCGAGCAGGGGCACCCGGTGCGCACGTACGACTACTCCCGGATGGCCCGCAAGCGAGCCCGCCTGCTGGCCAAGGACCACGACGCCGACCTCAAGGTCTCCAAGCTGATCCTCGGTGAGCTGCGTACGGTGCTCGCCGCCGGCGCTGACCTGGCCCGCGACCCGCACCACATCACCGCGCGCCTGGTGGTGGGTGCGCTGGAGCCCCACGAGCGCGAGAACCTGTGGCGCATGTGCCGGATGGCGCTGCGCGGGCACGGCAACTCGCTGTTCCTCGAATTCAGCGCCAGGGTCCCGGGGATGATCCCGGAGCCGTGGCCGGCGGGTGTTCTGGAGACGCCGCAGCCGGCGCGTCTGGTGCACCGGGTCACGCCCCGCCTGGTGCGTCGTGAGATCGAAGCCGCCGGTGGTGTCATCGAGCACATGGAGATCGGGCCCGGGCTCGACATCCTCGAGAACGCCGATCCGGCCGTGTGCCGGGTGCGCGTCACCTTCCCCAGCCCCCAGGAGCGTGCGGCTGCTGCCGCCGCCGCAGCCACTTCTTCGGAGGAGATCCAAGCATGAGCGCCAACAAGTCGATCAAGGGCCGTGCCCGCACCGGCAGCGTCTGGTTCAAGGAGCGGGTACGCCGCGTCCAGGACAACCGCGGCAACGTGCAGGCCCGCCTGGCGGCCCTCGAGGCCGAGGTCCAGGAGAACCGCCACCTGAACCGTCGGATCACCGAGATCGCCGACGTCGTCGCCGAGCTCCTCGTCCCGCTGCACCTGCAGGACGAGGAGAAGGTCAACGAGGTCCTCGAGCGGTACCGCAACAGCATCTGAGGCACTACATGACGAACGCTCGGCCGGGATCCGGCCGAGCGTTCGTCATGTCTGGGTCGAGGTCAGAGGCCGGTGACGCCTTCGCCGCCGGCGCTGCCCTGCTCGTTGAACGTCTCGTGCTCGAGGAGGTGGAGCACCGGCACACCCAGCTTGCGGCGGGCCCGTGAACTCCAGTCCACGTGGAAGAACTCAGCCACCAGGTGCGGTGCAGTGAGCACGATCGCCTCGCGCGCGTTCACCTCGGTGGTCGTCTCGTCGAGAGCGTGCACGGGGTCGACGCTGATCACGAGTCCGGCCGCGGTCGCACCGGTGGCGCGCAACGCCTCGAGGCTGTTGGCCAGCTCCAGGTCGGCTGCTTCCTCGCTCTCGTGGCGAAGCTCCTGGAGGTCGATGTCGCTGACGATGGCCGGCGCGGCCAGCATCTCGCCGGTCCCGAGTGAACCCATCGCTGCCTCGATCCGGGCCGAGGCGTCCTCCAGCGGGATGAGCACGTGGTAGATGACCTCGTCGGCGATCTCCTCGTGCAGGCCGTGGATCTGGGCCGCGTCGGACTTGCTGATCTCGTGCTCGGCCAGGATGACGACGTCGTAGCTGCCGATCCCGTCGTCGATCGGGTCGTTGATGACCTGTTCGTTGTTGCCCTGCTCGGCCACGGCCATCACTCCTCAGTTGTCACTTCGCGTCGCTGGTCAAGATCCTAGCGAGGTCGTAGCGCACAGGCTCCTCCAGTTGGTCGTACCCGCACGACACCGGGTCCCGATCTGGGCGCCACCGCTGGAACTGGGCGGTGTGGCGGAAGCGCGCACCCTCCATGTGGTCGTACTTGACCTCCAGGACGCGTTCGGGTCGCAGCGGCGTGAAACTGAGGTCCTTGCCGGCGCTCCACCGGCTCTGGGTGCCGGGGATCCGGTCGGGGTTGGCGATCGCGCCGGCCCACGCGCCCCACGGGTGCTCGTCGATGCGGCAGACCAGGTCGGCCAGCTCGTCCATCAGCTCGGCCCGGCGGGCGGCGGTGAAACTGGCCGCCACCCCGATGTGCTGCAACTGGGGCGCACCGGACTCGTCCTCGGTGTAGAGGCCCAGCAGCAGGCTGCCGAGCAACGGCTTCTCAGGTGTGGAGGTCTTGTGCTCGCGGTAACCGGCCAGCACCACGTCGGCCGTGCGTACGTGCTTGATCTTCAGCATCGTGCGCTTGTTGGGCGTGTACGCCGCGTCCAGGGGCTTGGCGATCACGCCGTCGAGGCCCGCGCCCTCGAAGACGGTGAACCACTCCTCGGCCAGTTCGGGATCCGTCGTCGTACGCGTCAGGTGGCAGCGGGCGCCGAGGTCGAGCTGCGTACGCCCGGCCAACTCCTCCTGCAGGTGCCCCAGGGCGCCCTCCAGGGCCGTACGGCGCTCTGCGAAGGGCCGCTCGACGTAGGAGTCGTCGCCGAGCGCGAGCAGGTCGAACGCCACGAATCCCGCAGGGGTCGCCTCCGAGAGCATCTGGACCCGCGACTTCGCCGGGTGGATCCGCTCGGAGAGGGCATCGAACTCCAGACGCTGGCGGCCGTCGGCGCCCGGTCGGGCGACAAAGAGCTCACCGTCCAGCACGATCCGCTCGGGCAGATCGCGCTTGATCGCCTCGACCACCTCGGGGAAGTAGCGGGTCAGCGGCTTGGTGTTGCGACTCGTCAGCTCGACCTCGTCGCCGTCACGGAAGACGATGCAACGGAAGCCGTCCCACTTCGGCTCGAAGCTCATGCCGTCCTTGATCGGGACGCGCGGCGCCGAGGTTGCCAGCATCGGCTGGAAGGGCGGCATCACGGGGAGGTCCACACCGGACATCCTAGAAGCCGAGTCTGCACATCGTGGAGTCGAAACCGGGTTCGGTGGCGAGTTCGGATTTCAGCCATGAAGCGCTTGAGATGTTCTTGCGGGGGCCTGTGGCGCCAAGACTGGCCGCGTGCAATTCGTTCATGAGTCACTACCCCAGCGTGTCTGCTTCCAGACCGGGGAGGCTGCGGCCGCCGTCCAGGCTGAGATTGAGCGCCTGGGCGCCCGGCGGGTGATGGTGATGGCCGGTCCCGACGAGACAGCGCTGGCGGATCTGGTCACGTCGGGAGTTCCCTCCGTGCTGCGCCACGATGAGGTGGTCATGCACGTACCCGTCGAGGTTGCTGAGCGGGCACGGGCGGCAGCGCTCGCGCACAGGGTCGATGCGGTCCTCTCCATCGGCGGCGGCTCCACGACCGGGCTGGCGAAGGCCGTCGCAATGACGACCCGGCTCCCGATCGTCGCAGTGCCGACGACGTACGCCGGCAGCGAAGCGACGGCCGTGTGGGGCCTGACCGAGAACGGACACAAGACCACCGGCATCGATGCGGCAGTGTTGCCGCGAGCGGTCGTCTACGACGCCTCGCTCCTGCGAACCCTGCCGAGGGAGATGTCGGTCGCGAGTGGCCTCAACGCCCTGGCCCACTGCGTCGACTCACTGTGGGCGCCGCAGGCCGATCCGCTCAACGCCATATTCGCTGCTGAGGGTGCTCGAGCGTTGCACGAGGGCCTTCCTCTTGTCGCGAAGGACCCAACGGGACTGTCGGGGATTGAGCTTGCTCTCTACGGGGCCCACCTCGCAGCGAAGGCCTTCGCTTCGGCCGGCTCGGGACTGCACCACAAGATCTGTCACGTGCTCGGCGGGAAGTTCGATCTGCCCCACGCACAGACCCACGCGATCGTGCTGCCGTACGTCCTCGCGTTCAACGCTCCGAACGCTCCCATGGCCGAGAGCAGATTGGCTGCGGCCTTCGGCAACTCGACAGCGCTGAGTGGTCTACAGGAGCTGCGCCGCACGCTCGATGCACCGCGTGCCCTGCGCGACGTCGGTCTCGAGGCGGGCGACATTCCTTCCGCAGTCGAAGGAGTGCTGGCCCTCTCATTGCCTTCGAACCCGACTCCGCTGACCACTGAGAATCTGACCGCGCTGGTGCGGGCTGCCTGGGCGGGGGAAGAAGCGAGATGAGCGGACGTACGGAAGTCTCAGCCGCGCAGCGGGCGCGGGAGGACGAGATCGTCGCTCGGGTGCTCGCCTCCTTCGACAGTTGCTCGGACCAGCGACTCCTCGAGCTCATGCGAGGCGTGGTGACCCACCTCCATTCCTTCCTGCGTGATGTTCGGCTCACAGAGGAGGAATGGAATGCCGCCATCGCCTTTCTGACCGCCGTCGGCCACAAGAGTGATGATCGGCGCCAGGAGTTCATCCTGCTCTCCGACACCCTCGGTGCCTCGATGCAGACCATTGCCATGAACAACGAGGCGGTCGGAGATGCCACCGAGGCGACCGTGTTCGGCCCCTTCTTCGTCGAAGGCTCACCCAAGATCGAGTGCGGCGGCGACATTGCGCGCGGCGCTGCGGGCGAGCCCTGCTGGGTTGAGGGCACGGTCCGCGACACAGACGGCAGGCCCGTGGCCGGCGCTCGCATCGAGGTGTGGGAGGCCGACGACGACGGTTTCTACGACGTGCAGTACGACGACGACAGGACGGCCGCCCGCGGCCACCTGTTCACTGACGATGAGGGTCGGTACAGCTTCTGGGCGATCACCCCGACGCCGTACCCCATCCCGGTCGACGGGCCAGTCGGTCAGCTGCTCGACGCGACGGGGCGCTCACCGATGCGGGCGGCTCACCTGCACTTCATGGTGCGTGCGACGGGCTACCGCACGCTGGTCACGCACATCTTCGTGCGAGGGGACGAACTGTTGGCGTCCGACGCCGTGTTCGGCGTCAAGGACTCTCTGGTTCGCGACTTCGAGGGTCATCCGTCAGGCACCTCGCCCCCCGGAGGGCGGACCATCGACGGCTCGTGGTCCCGGACGGCGTTCGACATCGTGCTCGCCCCGGCCGAGTCATGACCACGCTGAGCGTGGTCATCGCCAGCACCCGCCCCGGTCGCGCGGGCCTGCCGGTAGGTCACTGGGTCGCTGAGACAGCGGCAGCGCACGGCGGTTTCGAGGTGGAGGTCGCGGACCTGGCGGAGTTGGCCCTTCCTATGATGGACGAGCCCCAGCATCCGCGTCTGGAGCAGTACGTACACGAGCACACCCATCGGTGGAGCGCTCTGGTGGACCGGGCAGACGCCTTCGTCTTCGTCACCCCTGAGTACAACCACGGCCCCGCGGCGAGCCTGCTCAACGCGATCTCGTACCTGTACCGGGAGTGGCTCCACAAACCCGTCGGGTTCGTCAGCTATGGCGGCGCATCCGGCGGCCTCCGGTCGGTCCAGGCGATGCATCCCGTCGTCTCGCGGCTGAGCATGGTGCCGATCCCGGAAGGCGTCGCCATCCCCTACATCAAGCGTCACGTGGCGGATGGGGTATTCACGCCTTCCTCTGCCCAGCAGGAGTCGAGCACGGTCATGCTCGACCAACTGCTTCGCTGGCAGGAGGCCTTGGTCAGCCTCCGTCAGCACAACTGAAAGGCATCCCTGTGGCCTTCTTCTCTTCCGTAGAACACGCTCGTGAGGCTCTTGCGAGCACCGGCTACCTCGTTGACGAGGAACTCGCCACTGTGGTCTTCCTCGGCGACGCCATGGGCAAGCCGCTCCTCCTCGAGGGACCGGCCGGCACCGGGAAGACCGAGCTGGCCAAGGCCGTGGCAGCTGGCACGGGCGCGAGGATGATCCGGTTGCAGTGCTACGAAGGACTGGACGAGGCCCGTGCGCTGTACGAGTGGAACTACCGCAAGCAGTTGCTGCGGATACAGACGGCCCAGCCCGGCGCGGAGCAGGAGCATGCCTGGGACGACCTGCACGACGACATCTTCAGCGAGGAATTCCTTCTCGAACGGCCGCTGCTCGCCGCGATCCGGCACCCGGGACCGGTGGTGTTGCTCATCGACGAGACCGACAAGGCCGACGTCGAGGTCGAAGGGCTGCTGCTCGAGCTGCTCAGCGACTTCCAGGTCAGCATCCCCGAGCTCGGCACGATCACCTCCGTCCAGCGACCGTTCGTGGTGCTCACCTCCAACGCCACCCGAGACCTCTCCGAGGCGCTGCGGCGTCGCTGCTTGCACGCTCAGGTCGAGTACCCGGATGCCGCGCGGGAGCGCGCCATCGTGCTCAGTCGGGTCCCTCAGGTGAGCGAGGAGTTGGCTGGTCAGGTCGTCAAGGCAGTCCGGGCCATGCGCGCCCTGGACCTCCGCAAGCCGCCGAGCATCGCGGAGACCATCGACTGGGCCCGGGCCGTCTCGGCGTTGGGCCACCGCGAGCTCGGCGACGCTGTCGCCGGGCAGACCCTCGGGGTGGTGCTCAAGAACGACCAGGACAAGGTGAAGGTGCGTGAGCAGCTCCGCCTGGCGGCCACGGGTTCATGAGCGCGCCGGCCCCCCAGGCGCCGAGTCTGCGTGACGTCGGGCCGCTGCTGGTCGTCGCGCTGGTGTCTCGTCTGCGGGCGGGTGGTGTGCCGGTCTCCACCAGCGAGGTCCTCGACGCGATGGCCGCGTTGCTTCTCTCCGATCTCACCTCGCGCCGCCGGGTACGCGCGGCACTGCGAGCCACGTTGGTCAAGGACGCCAGCCACGATGTGCTCTTTCGGCGCTCCTTCGACGCGGTCCTCCCACCGATCCGCGCGGACCCCGTGGACCCCGCGGAGACGGCGACCATCACCTCCGGCGGTGATGCGCAGGTCGAGGAGGAGCAGCTCCAGGAATCAGTGGTGAGGGCCTTGCGTGAGGACGACGAGGACGACATCGAGCACGCGCTCGAGGAGGCGATCACCCGCTTCTCCGGAAACCACGACGACGGTCGCTCGGCCGGGCACCACGCCCAGCGGGTTCTGCGACGGATGAACGTGTCGGACCTCTACCGGCGCTACCTCGACGCCGACGCCGACGCCGAAGACAGTGACTTCGACCGCGTCGTGGACGCTGTCGAGGCCAGGACCGCGATGGAGCAGATGAGCCGGCGGCTCACCGAGATGTTGTCCGGCCGGTTGCGCGAGGGAGATGGTGTCTCCGCGCAGCACCTGGAGGACCTGCAGGACCGTCCCTTGCTGCGGGCGGGGGCCGATGAATTGGTCGCGATGCGGATGGCGATGCGGCCGCTGGCTCGGCACCTTGCCGCCAAGCTCGGGTCGTCGCGCAGGCGAGGCGGGTCGGGGGTGGACATGCGCCGTACCATTCGGGCGTCGATGGGGTACGGCGGAGTCCCCGTCGTTCCGGTCCTGCGCCGTCGCAGACCGACGAAGCCAGACCTCGTCGTACTCTGCGACGTCTCCGGGTCGACCGCCCAGTTCGCCCCTTTCACACTGACGCTGCTGCACGCCTTGCACGACGAGTTCCGGCGGGTCCGCTCATTCGTCTTCATTGACGGCATCGTGGAGATCACCGAGCTGATGGAGACGAGCCCGGGCGTGATCGACCCGCACCACCTGCTCGGCGCGCGCGGGTTGATCGCTCACGACGGCCGCAGTGACTACGCCCGTGCCATGACCACCTTCCTCGCGACGTGGGGGTCCTCGGTCACCGCGAAGACGACGGTCATCGTCGCGGGAGATGCCCGGTCCCACGACCGCGAGCCAGCCACGGCTGCGGTGGCTGAACTGAGCCACCTCGCCCGGCGGCTCTACTGGCTCAACCCCGAACCAAGGGCTGACTGGGACACGCTCGACTCACGGGCAGGCGAGTACGCCACCCACTGCACCGACGCGTTTGAAGTATCGACCATCCGGCAGCTCACAGCCGCCGTCGCCAAGATCGTGTGAACCACCCATCCCAGGAGAAGCTGTGACCAGACACCTGCTGAGCGTTGGCATCATGTTGCCGCCCGGGCTGACCGACGACGTGGCGGTGAGCATCGCCGCCATGACTGGCCGGTTGGGGTTCGCCACAGTGCACCTTGCCGACGTTCCGACGCCGGGCCTCCTGGCGCGGCTGATCGAGACTGCGGCGCCGGCGTTGGTCGTGGTGAACACGGACGAGGCCCGCGGACTGGTGCGCGTGAATGACCCGGAGACCGTGGCGGCCGTACGTGCCCGGCTGGACGCCGCGGAGTCCACCTGCCCGCTGCAGGTGTCGGTCCCGATCTCCATCGGCCGCACCATGAACGAAGCATTCGCCCGCGCTGACCTCGAGCCACGCTTCAGTGGTGACCGGCACCCCCGCGACGTCGGCATCTTCGGGACGTTCGAGCAAGCGCAGGAGCAGGTGCTCGCGCTGGCGCGCGCCGGAGCGGACGACCTGGTGCTGGACGTACCGCTGGAGCGTGACATCGCGGACGTGCTTGCGCAGATCCGTGCGCTCGTGGTGGGAGCCACCCCCGAACTGCTGGACGCACCCCCACGCAAAGACCGAGCTGAGCCGCCGCGGACCGTGTTCTACGGCAACTGACCAGACCCGGCGCGAGCTTCGGAATTCCGCCACATCGGCCCAGGAACCTGTTCTCCCAGAGGGTGGCCCCCAAGACTCGCTGTGACGCGGAACACCTATTGACCTGGACGGTCTGGGGCCGCGGCCGACGGCTAGACGAGGAGCAAAAGAGATGACCACGATCACCAGCCCTGCCCAGGGAGGTGCGATCCAGCACGCGAACTACACCACCACATTCGCGGCGCTGGCCTCCTACGAGAAGGGCGGCGTCGAACTCATCGCCGACGACGCCCGCCACTACGCCTTCTCCAACATCTTTGATGTTGCGTCGACGATGCCCGCTTGGGACCGCGTCGCCGTGGCAAAGAACTGGGAGTACGTCCTCGAGACGGTACGAGCCGAGGGTACCTCGCCCTGGTTCACCGCCTCCCACGACGAGTTCGCCATCTGCATGGACGCCGCCGACGGCGAAGTCCTCGTGGAACTGGTCAAACTCGACATGCCAATCGCGACGGACGACGTCGAAGGTGCTGTCCTCGTCGACGGCGACCCCGTCGGTCCGCGGATGGGCCGCATTCGCCTCAAGCGTGGCCACCAGGCGCTGCTGCCCAAGGGGTCGGCGTACCGCTTCGTCAAGGACGGGGCCCCCGGCGTCCTGCTCATCCAGACCATCGGTGGAGAGCTCACCCAGTACCGCTGGGCCGAGATCTGCCAGACCGTCTGACCGCCCACCGTTTCCCGTTACCCAGAGAGAACTCCGATGACCATTCAGCTAGATGTCGACCGTTCCGCCGACGTGAACGTGGACGGCTACCACACCTTCAAGCTCGGCGAATTCACCTTCCGTCGGGACGAGTTCTTCGTCTACATCGACTGGCCCACCGGCAGCCACATCATGAGCGCCGACGCGTTTCTTCGAGCTCTGCAGCGCGACGTGGCCTGGGACTTCTTCTACGGAATCGTCAACTTCGACGGCATCTTCGGGACGGTCAACCACTACGGCACCGTCGACATCTTCGCCGGTCGTTACAACGAGTCCTATCGCAAGGCGGAGCTCGACTACAGCGAGACCGTCGAGACCCCCGTCATCCGTGAGACGTTCGAGGCCGTGCTGTCCGACTGGACCAACCAGTCCTTCGACCCGTTCGCGTCGCCCCATGAGACCGGCTCCGCTTTCGGGGTGAAGAACGGTGACAACGACGCTGCCGTGACCCGTCAGCGCGTCGCCGCTGAGCGGATGGTCGGCCTTCCGGGCGACCAGCAGCCGCGCAGCGACGAGATGGGCTACCCGGTCAACCGGATGTTCGCCGACGTCGACCAGAGCGAGCCGGTGGTCGAGGTTGAGCCTGGCTTCGAGGACGAGGTTGCGGCCTTCAGTCTGTTCGCATACCTGTCGCGTTCCGACGTGACCTGGAACCCCTCGGTCGTGAGCGTCTGCAAGGACTCACTTGCCTGCCCGACGACTGAGGAGTACATCCTCCCGATCATCCACGGCAACGACCGGGTCGAGTGGTTCATCCAGCTCTCCGACCAGATCACCTGGGAGGTGGAGGACCGTGACACCGGCGCGGTGCGCTCGCGCGTGGTGATGAAGGCGGGTGACGTCTGTGCGATGCCGGCCGACATTCGCCACCAGGGATATTCGCCCAAGCGGTCCATGTTGCTGGTGTGGGAGAACAACTCCGGGGCGATCCCTGAGGCGATCGCCTCCGGTAAGGCGCCGACCTACCCGATCGAGTTCTGATCCAGCGTGCAGACACAACTCTTCATCGGCGGCGAGTTCGTCGATGCCGCCGACGGGGCGACGATCCAGACTCTCGATCCCCACGACGGGTCGGTTCTCGCGGAGGTCGCCGAGGCCAAGCAGGAAGATGTTGACCGCGCGGTAGCTGCGGCCTGCAAAGCATCCCACCGCTGGAGCCGTCTGGCGGCCGCGGACCGCGGTCGCCTGCTGCTGAGACTGGCGGACGCCATCGAGGACGACGTACAAGGGCTGGCCCTGCTCGAGACTCGCGACACCGGCCATCCACTGCGAGACACCGTTGGTCTGGACGTGCCGCGAACCGCGGCCACCTTCCGCTACTTCGGCGGGATGGCTGACAAGTTCCAGGGCACCGTGGTCCCGGTCGAGCAGGGCTTTCTCGACTACGTGGTCCCGGAAGCGCTCGGAGTGATCGGGCAGATCGTCCCGTGGAATTTTCCCGCCATGTTCGTCGGCTGGAAGCTGGGCCCCGCGCTGGCAGCGGGTAACTGCGTGGTGATGAAGCCGTCTGAGGTCACGCCCCTGTCCGCACTCCGGATCGCTGAGTTGGCTGCCGAAGTGGGCTTCCCTCCGGGCGTCATCAACATGGTTCCCGGGTACGGCCAGAACGCCGGACAGCGGCTCGTTGACCATCCCGACGTCGCAAAGATCTCGTTCACCGGTAGCAGCAGCGTCGGCAAGCAGATCGCGAAGGGAGCGGCCGAGACACTGAAGCAGGTGCACCTCGAGCTCGGCGGCAAGGGCGCGAACATCGTCTTCGGCGATGCTGACCTGGCGGCGGCGGTGGGTGGCACGGCGTTCGGCATCTTCCACAACCAGGGCCAGGCCTGCATCGCCGCCAGTCGGTTGATCGTGCACGAGTCGGTCAAGGACGAATTCCTGGAACGGCTCGTGGCGCTGGCCGAGTCGATCCGACTGGGCGACCCCAAGGACCTTTCGACGGAGATGGGACCCCTCACGTCCGCCCTCCACCGCGACCGAGTGACGTCATTCCTCGAGACGGCCGGCAAAGATGGCGGGGTCGTCCTCACGGGTGGCAGGGTGCCCCAGGATGCCTCGCTCGCGGCAGGCTACTACGTCGAGCCGACCATTGTGGAGACCCGCCCTGACGCCCGCGCGGCCCAGGAAGAGGTCTTCGGCCCCTTCATGGTCGTGCACACGTTCAAGACCGATGCCGAGGCTCTCGAGATCGCCAACGGTACCTCGTACGGTCTCGGTGGCGGCCTGTGGACCAAGGATCTCTCCCGGGCTCACAAAGTGGCTCGGGACCTGCGCGCCGGCATGGTGTGGGTCAACTCGTACAAGCGGGTCAACCCGGGCTCGCCCTTCGGAGGCATCGGCGCTTCTGGGTACGGCCGTGAGATGGGCTTCGAGGCGATGCGGGAGTACACCGTGCCGAAGGCGACCTGGATCAACATCGACGCCAACATCCCGCCGTTCTACCCGCGCTGAAGTTTCCCTCATGGGGGGAGATGGTGGTGCACAGCGGCGACGCACCTCCCGAGCACTTCGGGGTGTGCGTCGCCGCTGTTGTCGCAAGAGATCCCTCAGACCGCGGCGCTGCGTCGGACCGCACCTGCCGTGGCGTCGAACCGACGCTTGAAGGCGTCCGAGAAGTATGCCGTCGAAGTGAACCCGCAGCTTGCGGCGATGTCGACAATGCGATGCTCGCGTGTCTCGGGGCGGCCCAACAGGGAGTGAGCCAGATCGAGGCGCCGAGCCAGGATGTGTTGGGGAACGCTGGCGCCGGTCTCCGCGAACAGGCGGGAGAGGTGGCGCTCACTGATCCCGGCGCCGGCGGCGACGTCGGCTGCCGACAGCGAGGTGTCGGTGAGGTGGTCGTCGATGAACGCTCGGGCAGCGGCGCGATGCGCGACCGGTAGCCCGATCCTGCCGCCGGTGGCGATGACCGACACCAACTCCAGAATCGTCCTCTCGTCAGGGGGCACCGCGGACCGCCCCACAGCGCGGCCCACCTGGCGCACCAGTGCCCTGGCGTAAGGATCGGCTTCGGCCCCGGTGGTGTCGAGAAAGAGCGGCACGTCGACGGTGTGCAGGCCGGTGAGTTCGGTGAAAGCGTCGCGGGGAACCTTGATCGCGAGCTCCTCGAGGCCGTGTCCGAACCCTCGGAGGAAGGGTCTGTCGACGTCGCACACGAGCAGCTGTCCGGGCCGCACAATGCGTCGAGCGCCAGCGTGTTCCCACAGCGCCTCGCCTCGCAGAGAGGCGTAGACGACGATTGAATCACTCGGACGTTGCGACACCATGGAGGCGTCACGCACGACGGTGTGTGGGGTTCCCTGCACCCGGGCCAGGTGCAGCCGGTGCAGTTGCAGGTTCACCTCTTTGGCGCGGAAGGACGCGCTGTCGGGCACTCGGCACGTCAAGCCGACGAGGGCTGCCGCATTGTGCTCCTCCCAGACCTCGACGCTCTGGTCGAGGGGGTGGGACGAGACGTCGAAGACCTGCGGCTTGGGGACGGGGTGCATCAGGATTGGCTCCTCCGGTCGTGGTGAACATCACACGGACCGGACCGTACCTCAGATTCCGTGCCACGGAAACTGATTGCGAGCAGTGAAATATGTCAGCCCGTTTGAGCGTCAAATGCCTGCAGTTGAAACATCCTGTTAACCGCCATGACGTGCACGTGATCCTCGACACAGACCCAAGATGCTCGATAAATTACGAAATGTAATTCCAGTACACGGAATCTGAGGAGCAACGTGATCGCCACTGCCAAGGCACAGGCCGCACCCGTCGCCATCTCCGGAGCCGGCCCCGTGGGGATGGCTCTGGCGATCGACCTGGCGCTCAGAGGCGTCGCCAGCGTCCTGTTCGAGAAGCGCTCGAACGACGAGCGCATCGTCGCTCGAGCGAACATGACCAACGTCCGCTCGATGGAGCACTTCCGCCGGTGGGGGATCGCCGAGGCGCTGCGCGAGAACGACCCGGTCAGTCCCGAAATCCAGCGCGACGTCGCCTTCGTCACGCGACTCAACGGGCACCACATCCACAACTTCCCTCGTGCCTACGAATGGTCCGAGCGCCTGCCCATCGCGTCCGAGGTCGCGGAGTGGGCGCCGAACGAGGCGATCGAGAAGACGCTGCGCGACCGCGTGCTGTCCTTGCCGCTGATCGACCTTCGCTTCGAGCACGAGGTGCAGTCGTTCGTCCAGGACGAGGACGGTGTCAACCTGACCGTGACCACGCCGCAGGGCGAGGAGACCATCTCGGCGAGCTACCTCGTGATCGCCGAGGGGAGCCGGAGCCAACTGCGAAACCAGGGGCTCAACGTGCGTATGGAGGGAAAGCCGAACCTGGCGCGCAGCTTCCTGTGGCACGTCCGCTCCCCACGGCTCGCAGAGTTGTGGAAGGCCTCGCCGATGGTTTCGATGCTGTTCTTCTACAACGAGGACAGGGGCGGTGACAGTCTGGTGCCGCAATCCGGGACCGACCACTGGGCGTACTTCTGCTCACCCGTGCCCGACGACGTCGACGGGGACGACTGGGAGTCCTGTCGCGCGATGCTCTACCGCGCCATCGGCGAGGAGTTCGAGGTCGAACCCCTCAACGGAGGAACCTTCTGGACCCACTCGATGCAGGCCCCCCGCTTCGACTTCGAGCGGGTGTTCCTGGCCGGCGATTCAGCGCACCTGGTCTCGCCGATGGGCGGCTTCGGCATGAACCTAGGAATCGGCGATGCCGCAGACCTGGGCTGGAAATTGGCCGCGGTCATCCAGGGTTGGGGCGGGCCGATGCTGCTCCCCAGTTACAGCATCGAGCGTGGCGAGGTCACCCGATTCATCCTCGACGGCTGTGAGCGCAACCAGTTCACCGGTTCGCGGGAACTGGTCCGAGACGGTATCGAGGACGAGGGTGAGCTGGGTGAGGCCGTCCGCGCCCAGGTTGCCGAGGACATCTACACCAAGAAGGCTCGTCAGTTCACGCGGATGGGTGGCCAACTCGGCTACCGATACTCCTCGTCGCCGGTCATCTTCCGCGACGGGACCGAGGAGCCGCCGCCGTCATTCGAGGACTACGTGCCCTCCGCAGCGCCGGGCAACCGGGCGCCCCACGTCTGGCTGAAGGACGGCACGTCGCTGTACGACCACGTCGGGCAGGGGTTCACACTCCTCGTCCTGGGTGACCTGGACTCCGCTCCGTTGCGAGCGGCGGCCGAGGCCCGCGGCATCCCCTTCGACGTCCTGGCGGTCGAGGGTTCCGACCTCGCCGAGCTGCGGGACCTCTACCAAGCAGACGGTGCCGTCATCCGCTCCGACCATCACGTCGCGTGGCGCGGCGACCAGCTGCCGTCCGACGTCGAGAACCTTCTCGACGTGATCACGGGCGCCAAGGCCTGGGCGCGCTAGTCGCGCTTTCCTGCACAGAACCAGAAACCACCAACATCCAGATGAAAGGTTCCACCATGCCCAAGGTCACCCGATTGGGTCACGTCGGTCTGTACGTCCGCGACATCGAGACCATGAAGGAGTTCTACGCCGACTTCCTCGGACTGACGGTCACCGACCGCGACGAGCGGCGCATCTTCCTCAGTGGTCGCCCCGAGGAAGAGCACCACGAGCTGCTGCTGGCGCAGAACGACCAGCACCACACGGACCCGCAGCAGATCTCCTTCCCCGTCGAGACGCTCGCCGACCTGCGCGAGTTCTACCGTCTGATCGTGGAGCGTGGCTACCACATCGACCACGTCAACAACCACGGCAACGCGTTCGGCTGCTACTTCCATGACCCCGAGAGCAACCGTGTCGAGGTCTACTGGCACACCGGCCTGGACTGGCCGCAGCCCTTCGGCGAGCCCATCGACCTGTCGCTCTCCGAGGAAGAACTGATGCAGATCCTGGATGACATGAAGGCGTCGATCTGAGTGTCCTTCCGGTTGCGCAGGGGATGTCGATGAAGGACGAGATGCTCGTCGAGTGGGTCGGGTTCCCGGGCCATGACGGTGATGTGATCGAGGCGTACTCTGCGCGACCGCTGGGCCGCGAGAGGAGGCCCGGGGTCGTGGTGCTGCACCACGCGCCCGGACTCGATCCGTGGTGCAAGGAAGTCGTTCGCGCGTTCGCGTCCGAAGGCTACGCAGCGGTGGCCCCGCACCTCTACCACCGTCGGGGTCCTGGGCACTGGGCGGACGTCGCCGCGGCAGCTCGCGCGGACGGGGTAGGTGTGTCCATGCCGAACGAGCAGGTGATGGGTGATCTCGAGGGAGCCGCCCGCTACCTCCGTGCGCAGCCGGGATCGAACGGCAAGGTGGGTGTCATTGGCTTCTGTTCGGGCGGCCGCCAGTCGTTCCTGGCCGCGTGTGACGTGCCGTCTCTCGACGCTGCGGTCGACTGTTGGGGCGGCAGCGTTCTCCCGCAGGAGCCTGACCCGCTTCGACCCAACGGCCCCACTCACGGGGTGATCCACCGTGCACCTGACATGACGGTCCCGTTGTTGGGCATCTTCGGCAACGACGACGCCAATCCCGACGTGGCGCAGGTGGACGAGACCCAACGTGTGCTGACGGAGCTTGGCAAGGAGTTCGAGTTCCATCGCTACGACGGCGCTGGCCACGCCTTCTTCACCACCGACAAGCCCAACTACCGGCAGGAGCAGGCCGTCGACGGCTGGGCGAAGGTCTTCGCCTTCTACGACAAACACCTGCGTCAGGAGTAGCCATGTGTACCTGGATCACCGAGAAGGTCGCCGTGACAGGCGCAGCCCGGGGCGTGAGCGACTGGATGACCGTCAATCAGGTCAACGTCTTCTACGACCATCCCGTCCAGGCGCCGTTCGACCACGCCGTCATCATCGACTTCGTCGATCCCTCCGCGGGCGTCGGTGCGAGGGTCGGGATCGAGCTCAGTGCCGCCTCCGCGGTCGAACTCGTACGGGCCATCGAAGCTGCGCTGGTGAGCCCGGAGGCGGTTCGCGACCTGGCTGACGAACGTGCTGCCAACCGCTCGACCGTCAGCTCGTAGAGCATCTGCGCACATGGCGCGTCGGATACGTGATACGCCTCACACCTGCAACGCGATTTCACTTCTCGGAAAGTAATTCCACTCTCGGACACAGTCAGCCGCATCTCGCGGCTCCGCCCCGAAGGAAGAGACTCATGAAACCCACTTCGTCCCAGCGCCTGGTGCGCTCGCGCGGACTCGGACGGCTCCCGCTTCCCGTGTCGGTGCTCGCAGTCGCACTCACGCTCGCAGGGTGCGCCAGCGACAGCGACACCCCGGGGAAAGAGGCCACCGGCGGCGACCCCGCGGCGACTGCCTCCGCAGACCCGTGGGCGGTCACGGACTACGTCGACTACACCGGCGGGACCGACGGCGCGGCGGATGAGAGTCTTGAACCGGTGACGATCGGTTGGCTGAACCAGCAAGGCGGGCCACTGGGCTTCCCGTGGGCCACCGCGGGCGCAAAGGCCGCCGTGAAGTACGTGAACGAGCACCTGGGCGGCGTGGATGGGCACCCGCTCGCCCTCAGCACCTGCTTCATCGCCGACGCCGAGGCGGAGGGCAACGCGTGCGGTCTCGAACTGGTGAATGACGACGACGTGAAGACGGTTCTCTACGGAACTGTGATGGCCGGCAACCAGTCCTTCCAGGCTGTGAACAAGGGCAAGAAGCCCCTGCTCATGTCCAACTCGATCAGCCCGATCGATGCCGCGGCCGACAACGTCTACACCTACAACGGCAACCCGGGCTCCATCTTCGGCGGGTTGGCCAGCTACGCCTCCGAGGTGGTCAAGGCGAAGTCAGTCTCCGTCATCTACCCGCAGGACGCCCAGAGCACGGCGGGCGTCGGCATCCTCAAGGCGGCTCTCGACTCGGTCGACATCGACATGAAGGCGGTTGGCTTCGACCCCTCGACGACGAACCTGACCGGTGCGGCGGTGGCCGCGGGCGTCCAAGATGCAGATCTCGTGATCCCGCTCGTGTCCTTCCCCCCGGCGTGCATCGCCGCTGCGAAGGCGTTGGAATCTCTCTCGGTCACTGCGCCGGTCGTCGCGACGGGCTCGTTCTGCTTCACCGATGCGACTGCTCAGGGACTGGGCGGGGAGGCACCGCTGTGGCACCAGCTGGCCACGCAGACGAACGTCGCGGACCACAGCCTGCCGGATGTCCAGGCCTATCTGGATGCCTCGGCAGACGTGGGTCTCGGGGCGGAAGGCCAGGGCTCCTCCGACGCGTCCCTGGCCTGGGGCCTGGTCCTGACTGCGGCACGACTCCTCAATGAGGCCGGTGGCGCCGAGGCCGACGAGGCCTCGATCGCGAAAGCGGCCAAGGCGCTCGAAGGGCCGATCGTTCTCGGAAGTGCGGAGATCGAGTGCGGGGCGTACGCCAAACAGCCCGGTCTGTGCGGAGCCCAGACCCGAGTCTTCGAGCACACCGGAGGCGGCGAGTTCAAGGCTCTGACCGAATGGCTCTCACCCGCCGGTCTGTGACGTAGCTCGTCTGTTCGCCCCGTGATTCTCCCAATCCCCTGAGGAGCACCCGATGAGTTTGCTGGCAGATCTGACGATTGCCCAGCCTGAGCCGAACCTGCGTCCCGAAGAGCTGGTGGCGCGGGCGGCAGCGATGCGTGAGCACCTTCGCGAGGAGCAGGCAGTGACGGAGGGGCGAGGCACCTTCTCGCCCGAAACCCACGAGATGTTCCGTTCGGCAGGCTTCTACCGCACCTTGCTGCCGCGACGCTTCGGCGGCTACGAATTCGACGTCGCTACCTTCGTACGCATGGTCGTGGAGGTCGCTCGTGGGTGCCCGGGCAGCGGCTGGTGCCTCTGCCTGGCGGCTGGACACGGACTGCAGATCAGCGGACTCTTCAACGAGAAGGCACAGGCCAACGCGCTCGCCCCGGACGGCGAGTTCTGTGCCCCCATGCGTGGCGTCCCCATGGGGACCGCGACGCGTGTGGCCGACGGGGGTTGGGAGATCACCGGTGTCTGGGACTACTGCTCCGGCTCGCCGTACGCCACGCACGCCCTTCTCGGGGTGCACCTGGTCGAGGACGGTGCGCCAGCAGGCGAAGGGTTGGCGCTCGTGCCCCGCAATCGCTGGATCCTGAAGGACGACTGGAGGCAACGAGCCTTCGGTATGCGGGGCAGCGGGTCGAACAGCATCGAGATCGAGGGTGCCGTCGTTCCCGAAGAGAACATCGCGCGCGGGAGCCTGCTGCAGGACGACCTCGAGACGCCGGGCTACGAGCTCCACGGGAACCCCATGTACGCGGGCCCTCCCATGGGCTATCTGCAGCTGGAGGTCACCGCAGTCCTGGTGGGCTGCGCCTACGCAGCCCTGGACGAGTACGAGCGCATCATCAGCACCAAAACACTGCCGGGACCGGGCGCACTGCCCCGCTCCACCCACCCCGCCTTCCAGCGCCACTGGGGAGTGGCGGCCGGGAAGATCCGAGCCGCCGAGGAAGTCCTTCTGGGGATGAGCCGCCACTACCAGGAGCTCTGCGCGGAGGCAGTGGAGGACGGGGTCGGGTTCGAGACCGAGCAGTTGATGAGCATCAACGCGAGCACCCACCACGCCGTCAACTTGGCCTGGGAGGCGGTCGAACTGCTGTTCAGAACCTCCGGCACGAGTGAAGGAGGGACCAACGGGTCGCGCATGCAGCGCTACTACCGCGATATCTCCACGGCCCGGACAAATGCGGGCTTACAGTACGAAAACTTTGCCGAGCGGTCCGCGCAAGTGCATTTCGGACTCGACGTCAGCCCCCTCGGCTGACGTGGACGATCAATAGGACTGACATGCAAAACATTCTCCTCTTCTCGATCCTCGGGCTCGCCTCAGGCGCGATCATCGCGACCATTGCGATCGGCGTCGTCCTGAGCTGGCGTGGCAGCGGCACCATCAACATCGCGGCAGGCGCAGTCGTCATGGTCGCCGGATACATCTTCTGGTGTCTGCGCACCGGCTACTTCGCGCCGGCGCTGATGATGGTGCCTGCGGTGCTCCTCACGCTGGTTCTAATGGCGCTGCTGGCCGTCGTGGTCGAGGTGGTCGCGGTCAAACCCCTGCGCACGGCGTCCCCATTGGCGCGGTTGGTGGCCTCGATCGGGGTGCTGTTGCTCTTCCAGGCGGCGGTTCAACTGGTGTTCGGCACCGCACCCGTGGACAGTCCGGCGGTGCTGAGTGCTGAGGTCGTAGAGGTCGTGGGCGTCACGGTCCCGATCGCGCACTTCATCCTGGCCGGTGTCGTGGTCGTCCTCGCTCTTGCGCTCTCGATGCTCTACCGATTCACGCGGTTCGGACTGGCGACCCGAGCTGCCTCCGAGAACGAACGCTCCGCGATCCTGGCCGGTTTGTCACCCGACTCGCTGTCGCTCGCCAACTCCGTCATCGCCTATGTCGTCGCCGGGTTGGTGGGGGTCCTGGCCGCCTCCGTGGTCGGCGTCAGCGCGAGCACGCTTCCACTGCTGATCGTGCCTGCCCTCGCGGCGGCGCTGCTGGCCAACTTCACGTCGTTCGGCATCGCGTGTGCGGCCGGACTGGCCATCGGTATCGGCGAGTCGCTGCTCTTCTATGCCTCCACGCAGTCGTGGTTCCCGACCCAGGACGGGTTCGCGCTGCCCGGTATGCAGCAGGTGGCCGAGTTCTTCCTCATCGTGATCGCGTTGTGGTGGCGTGGGTCGAGTCTGCCCCAGCGAGGCGAGACCGCTGGCCGGTCGCTTCCGCCCGTACCGCGTCAGGAGAGGCTCGTACGCCGCGCAGCTCCGGTCGTGCTGGCGTGCGCTGTCGCTCTGGTCGTGCTGCCGTCGGACTTCCGTCAGGCCGTCACCACAGGGCTCGTCGCCACCGTGCTCTGCCTCTCGTTCGTCGTGATCATGGGATACGTCGGTCAGCTTTCGGTGGTGCAACTGGCGTTGGCTGGCCTCGGCGCCTTCACGGTGTCCCGGCTCGGGACCGAGTTCGGCATCGGTTTTCCACTGGGGCCGATCATCGCCATCGCCCTCGCAACCGTGCTCGGCGTGGCCATCGGCGCCGCAGCCTTGCGAGTGCGGGGGATCACCTTGGTCGTCGTCACGCTCGCAGCGGCGATCGCCATCGAACAGTTCGTCTTCGCCAACGCACGATGGGGTGGGGGCCAGACTGGAGCGCCGGTCGAGTCGCCGACCCTCTTCGGCGTCAACCTCGGTGCCGACGCCTCCTTCCCCGGTCTGAACGGCACGCTGCCGAGCCCTCTCTTCGGCCTGCTCGCGTTGGTCGGCACCGTCGTCCTCTACGCGTTCGTCGCCAATCTGCGACGAGGCGACCTGGGCCGAAGAATGTTGGCCGTCCGGTCCAACGAGCGTGCAGCTGCAGCGGTCGGGGTGAACGTGCGTGCGGTGAAGATCGTCGCCTTCGGCATCGCGTCGGCCTTGGCCGGAACCGCCGGGGTCATGTACGCCTACAACTACTCCACCGTCTCGGCGGGCAGCTACGGGATCGCCATCGCGCTCACGTTGGTCGCCAGCGTCTACGTGCTGGGAGTGACGCTCGTCCAGGGTGCCGTGCTGGCCGGCTTCGGTGCCATCGGTGCCGTGGTTCCGCTGATTCTCCAGAAGTGGGTACTCCCTCAGGACCAGATCTCGATCTGGGTCCAGTTGATCATCGGCGTGGGCTTGCTCGTCCAACTGAAGCTGTTCCCCGACGGCCTGCTCGTGGGGATGGAGCTGAAGAAGGAGCGCCGCGCAGAGCACAAGGCCCAATCGGAGCCGAGTGTCGTCAGTCCCCGCGTCGAGGAAGGTGTTCCCGCATGATCCAACCCGTTCTGGACGCCCGCGGTATCAGCGTTCACTATGGTGGTGTCACGGCACTCGACGAGGTCGACATTGCAGTGGGCCCCGGTCAGGTGGTCGGCCTCATCGGCCCCAACGGGGCAGGCAAGACGACCTTCATCGATGCCTTGACGGGATTCGTCCGCCACGAAGGCACGGTGCGTCTCGACGGCGTGGACCTGAAACGCAAGCGTCCTCATGCTCGCGTGCAGGCCGGTCTGGGCAGGACCTGGCAGGCGGTTGACCTGTTCGACGATCTGTCGGTCGCTGAGAACATCGCCGTCGCGGCCCACCGACCAACCCTGGTCTCCACGTTGCGTGAGTTGCTGGGGGCAACGTTGCCTCAGTCGGCCGCGGTGGCGTCATCGCTCGAGGCTCTGGACATCGCCCACCTTGCAGAGGCGCGCCCGCGCGAGTTGGCGGAGGGTCAGCGCAAGTTGGTCGGCATCGCTCGTTCGCTTGCCGCTGCGCCCAAGGTGTTGTGTCTCGACGAGCCCGCGGCGGGCCTCGACACAGACGAGAGCGCCGTCCTCGGACAGCAGCTGCGACGACTGGCGGACGACGGTCAGTCGATGTTGCTCATCGACCACGACATCTCTTTTGTGTTCGGCACCTGCGACCACGTCGTCGTCCTCGAGTTCGGGAAGGTCATCGCTGCTGGACTGCCCGGTGACGTGAAGAACGACCCCCGGGTCATCGCTGCCTATCTGGGCACAGCAGCTGCGTCGATCAGTGGGGAGCGATCATGACTCAGGCACTTGAACTGCGGGGGCTGTCGGCCGGCTACCACGGGAGTACCGTCGTGCGGGATCTCGACCTGCGCGTCGGACGCGGTGAGGTGGTCACCTTGTTGGGACCGAACGGCGCGGGCAAGACGACGACGTTGTGCGCGATCTCTGGTGTGATCAAGACCCACGGTGGGAGCGTCACCCTGGGCGGGGAGGACATCTCGTCGGTCTCACCGACCAGACGCGCCCGCCGGGGCATCGCTCACGTGCCCGAAGACCGCGGACTGTTCTTCGGGCTGACGGTGGCTGAGCACCTCAAGTTGGGTCGTCGTGGCGAACACCTCGACGCCGAGCTGGCCTACAAGTACTTCCCGGCACTGGCCGCCATCACCAACCGGCGCGCCGGGGTGATGTCGGGCGGGGAGCAACAGATGCTGGCACTGGGCCGTGCTTTGGCCAGGCAGCCCGGTCTCCTCCTGCTCGACGAGCTGAGCCTCGGACTGGCGCCAGTGATCGTGGAACGGTTGCTCCCGGTCATCCGGCAGTTCGCGGACGAGACAGGGTGCGGAGTCCTGTTGGTCGAGCAGCATGTCCAGCTGGCGCTCGGCATCGCAGACCGGGCCTACCTCATGGGCCACGGGGAGGGCTCCACCAGTTACGACGCAAGCGAGTTGCTCAATGACACGCGCCTGATCGAGGCGAGCTACCTCGGTGGCGATGACTTGGACTTGGAGTCTCTCGCCACCGACCACAACCAGAAGATCTATGAGAGGGAAACACAATGATGATCGCGATGATCGGTGCCGGACGGATGGCGCAGGCGCTGACCCCGGTGTTCGTGCAGGCTGGACACGAGGTACGCCTCAGCAACTCACGCGGGCCGGAGTCGCTTGCCGACCTGGTCGCCGATCTCGGCCCCAGCGTGGAGGCCCGGACGGTGGCGGACGCGGTCGAAGGCGCGGACCTCGTTCTCCTGGCGACGCCCTGGGGGCGCACTGCCGACGCGGTGGCAGCCGTGGCTGACTGGCAGGGCCGTGTGGTCGTCGACGCCACCAACAACCGCAGCGCCCCGGGACCGCAGGGTCTCATCGACATCGGCGACCAGGTGTCGAGCGAGATCGTCGCTGGTTACGTGCCCGGCGCCGACGTGGTCAAGGCCTTCAACGTGACACCCATTCCGTTCCTGGTCGCTGCCCTGGGGTCGGAGAGCGAGAACGACGGCGAGGCCAAGGCCGTCTACATCGCCGGCGACGACGCCGGTGCAAAGTCTCGGGTGAGCGACCTCGTAGCCAGCATCGGCTGTGTCGCCGTCGACACCGGCGACCTCCGCACCGGAGGTCACCTGCAGGGCATGAGCGGTCCACTGACTGCCCGGCTGGAGATGCTCACCGCGTCGGAAGCCAAGGAACAGCTCGCGCAAGCCCAAGCCTGAACACCACCCCACTCCGGTTCGCGTGCAGCGTGCACGTGAACACAGACAAGAGAATTGAGAAACCAATGGCAATCGTTCGTGTCAGCAAGAGCACCCACCTGTCCGTCTCCGCCGATGAAGCCTGGGCGTTCGTCAGTGACTTCGCGGGCTACGCCTCCTGGCAGCCCCACATCGAGTCGGTCGAAATGCAGCCCACCGGGGACCGCAAGGTCAACTTCACCCGCGGCGACTCCGTCATGGACCGGGTGACCGCTCAGGACGAGGGCGCAAAGACGCTGACCTACGGGTTGGTGCCCGGACAGGAGGTCCCGATGAAGAGCCTGGATGCCACCTTCGCAGTGAAGGAGGACGGAGCGGGTTCCGAGGTGGAGTACACCATCGAGGTCGATGTCCCTGACGAGATGCAGGACATGGCACGCGGCGGCATCGGCGCTGACGTCGACGGTGCACTCGCAGGGCTCGACAGCAAGTTCAATGCCTGAGATTCCCGACACGCCGGTCGCCTTGGTGACCGGCGGTGCGGGATTCATCGGATCGGCGATCGTCGAACGTCTCCAAGCCGAGGGGCATCGCGTCGCGGTGCTCGACCGGGAGTCTGAGTACCCGGTCGATCTGTCGGACGAGGAGTCGGTCCGCTCCGCAGCACGCCAGGTGCTGGCCGACCACGGTCGGTGTGACGTCATCGTCCACGCGGCCGCCTCCTTCGAACTCGCCCCTCTCCCTGACCTTCGTGCCGACCTGCTGCGCCGGGTCATGGCAGTCAATGTCGAGTCGCCTATCTGGCTTCTGCAGGAGTTGAGCCCCGGGATGTCGGAGCGCGGATATGGCCGCGTGGTGTTCATCGTGTCGGACACCTTCTTCAACCCCCCGCCGGTCCCGGACATGCTCCCGTACATCACCAGCAAGGGGGCGCTCATCGGCGCCGCACGGTCGCTGGCCAGGTCGCTGGGCCCGCAAGGCATCACCGTCAACTGTGTGGCGCCCGGCATGACGCCGCCTCCGGGCGGTGGCATGGGAGCGGATCTCGCCGATGTGGAGAACGCGCTGGTCGAGGACGTGCGTCAGAGTCAGGCCATCCGGCGCAGCCTGGTGCCCTCAGATGTCTCCCAGGTTGTCGCCTTCCTCGTGCGACCCGAGGCCGAGATGATGACTGGGCAGACCTTGTGCCCGGACGGCGGCCTGGTGCTCCGGTGAGGAGCTAGCGGATGGACAAGACGTTCGACGACGCCAGCGCAGCGGTCGCGGACCTTCCCGACGGGGCCAGCATCGCGGTCGGCGGGTTCGGGACCGCGGGTGTGCCGTGGGCGCTCGTGAGGGCTGTGCGGGAGGGCGGGGCCACCGGGCTCACCATGGTCACCAACAATTGCGGTGTCAATGGCGCCGGCCTCGCCCTCTTGCTCCAGTCCGGGCGTATCGATCGGGTGATCGCCTCCTACATCGGCTCCAACAAGGAGTTCGCCCGGCAGTACCTCGCGGGGGAGATCGAGGTCGAGCTGACACCACAGGGAACGTTGGCTGAACGCCTGCGTGCTGGTGGTGCCGGAATCGCCGCCTTCTACACCGCAACCGGGGTGGGAACGATGGTGGCTGACGGGGGCGTACCGCTCCGTTTCGGGCCTGGAGGAGAGACCCTCGAGGTGAGTCCAGCCAAGGAAGTGCGGCGCTTTGAGCGTCACGGGCGGCAACAGGAGTTCGTGCTCGAGGAGGCGATCACCACCGACTACTCCTTCGTGCGAGCCAGCATTGCCGACCGTCACGGAAACGCGGTGTTCCACGCGTCGGCGCGCAACTTCAACCCGGACGTGGCCATGGCAGGGCGCATCACGGTGGTCGAGGCGGAACAGGTCGTGGACGTGGGAGTGCTCGACCCGGACTCGGTGCATCTGCCGGGCATCTTCGTGCAGCGCGTTGTCGAGGCGAGAGAGGTTGTCCAGTGAACCGCGGTTGGTCGCGCGAGGAGGTCGCGGTCCGCGCGGCACGCGAGCTGCGGGACGGGTACTACGTGAACCTCGGGATCGGGCAGCCGACGCGGGTCGCGGACCATGTGCCTGCAGGGATCGACGTCGTGGTCCACAGCGAGAACGGGGTCCTCGGCATCGGTCCGACACCAAGCCGACAGCTCGAGGACCCTGACCTGATCAACGCCGGGACGGAGCTGGTCACGGCACTGCCCGGCGCTTCGTTCGTCTCCTCCTCCGACTCCTTTGCCATGATCAGAGGCGGACACATCGATCTCTCCATCTTGGGTGCGATGCAGGTTTCGTCGTCCGGCGATCTGGCGAACTGGGCGGTTCCCGGCGTCGCGGTCAAAGGCATCGGCGGCGCGATGGACCTGGCCGTCGGAGCGCGCCGGGTGATCGTGGTGATGGACCACCTGGCCCGCGACGGATCAGTCAAGCTTGTCGAGAGCTGCACCTTGCCGCTGACCGGGCGCGGGGTGGTGGACCAGGTCATCACGAACCTCGGGGTCTTCGACATCGCACAGGAGGGCTTCGTTCTGACCGAACTGGCTCCTGGAATCACCGTTGAGGATGTTCAGGTGTCCACGGGAGCGGCCGTGACGGTACGGTTCCCAGAGACCCCGGTCCGGGGTTGTAGGGTGGCGGTATCGGAGTCCTGTGAGCGCTGAGAGCGAGGCGTCGGCGAGGTTGGCTGTCGAGAAGAATGGTCGTGACGCCGGAGGCGTACGTGCAGTGACGCGCAGCACGAGGATCATCACCGCGCTCGCTGAGCACCCGTACCCGCTCGGCATCGTTGAACTTGCCACCTTCGTACAGCTTTCGCCGGCCAGCGTCCACCGCATCCTGTCCACCCTCGTGAGCGTCGGGTGGGTCGAGCAGAATTCCCGGACGGCAAAGTACCGGCTGGGGATGCGTGCCATCGGTGTCGGCTCTGTGGGTCTGGTGACCAACCCGGTGCTTCACGACGGCCGCATGTACCTTGCCCGCTTGGCGGAGTGGTCTGGCCACGACGCTGTGCTGAGCACGCTCATCGGAGTCAAGACCGTCCAGCTGACCAGAGTGGCCGGCCCGCACACCGAGATGATCGAGTTCGAAGCGGGACATCCGCAGCCTGCGCATGCCATGGCTGACGGAAAGTTGCTGTTGGCGTACCTGCCTGAAACGGAGGCTCGCTACTTCTACGAGGTTGCAGGCATGCGCCAATACACCCCGAACACCATCACTGATCCAGCGCGGATGGAGCAGGAGCTCGCCCGGATCCGTGAGCAGGGCTACGCGGTCGACAACTCTGAACGGTTCGACCACGGGCGTGGGCTCGCGGTGCCCGTCCTCGACGTGGATGGCCGCCCGATCGCGGCCATGTTGTCCCTGGGGCGGATCGACCCCTCGCAGGACAGCGACATCGTGCAACAGATGTTCACGCTGGCGCGGGAGATGTCCGAGCGCCTGAGTGCCTCAGGTGATCTGCCTCCTGCGGCCGCAGGCGACGGTGTGTCCCTGCCCGGGGCCATCTCGACCTCGGGCGAGCGATCCGTCTGACGCACGCCGCCTGAGGCGCGTCTGCCGCTGCGGTCGCAGCCTCTGAGGCAAGCCCCGCGTGGTCAACGCCCCCTTCGCCGACCGCTCCTCCGGTCGCGGCATCCCGAACACCGCGTCGCTTGATCGGCGACCCCACGCAGCGAACGCCTGCCTGCGCCGAGGGCGTGGACCGCGGCCCTGGCTGCTGAGGCATGGCGGTTATCAGGTGCTCCGAATCGCTTGACGCGTGATGCTCATCACCCTACGGTTATGAAATCCGATTCCGACAGATGGAATGATGATGATGACTGCGATTGCACAACCCCCGACCTGGACCTCGCCCGGTCGCGACCTCCGTCCCGCGCAGGACTTCCGGCGGGTACTGGGTCAACTGCCTACGGGCGTGGTCCTCCTGGCGGCCCGCACTGCGGATGGCCCGGTGGGCATGGCCGTCAACTCGATCACCTCGGTGTCCCTGGAGCCCCGTCTGGTTTCGATCTGTGCCGCGCGCACATCGTCGACGTGGCCTCAGCTCCGCCGGGCAGGGCGCTTCTGCATCAGCATTCTCGCCGCGCACCACGAAAGCGCGAGCCGACGGTTCTCCGCGCCCGGGGACCGGTTCGCCGGTCTCACCTGGCACGACCGGGCCGGCGGCCCTGCGCTCGACGACGCCGTCGCATGGCTCGATTGTGAGCTGTACGCCGAATACGAGGCCGGCGATCACACGATCGCTGTCGCATCCGTGACCGATCTCGACGCTGTGGAGGACGGGCGCTCGCTGGTCTTCTTCGGTGGTCGTTACGGCCAGTTCGTTCCCAACCCGCAAGACTAGAGAGGACCACCGAAGTGAAGCTGCTGTTCTTTGACGACTTCAAGCTGGGCGTTGCAAATGGAGATGAGGTCGTCGACGTCTCTTCGGCGGTCAAGGAACTCCTTGACCGGACGCCGCAGCACCTGATGATCACCGTGATCGAGGAGTGGGAGACCTACCGCGAACCGCTCGAGCAAGCAGCTCAAGCCGGCGTCGGGGTTCCCCTCGACTCGGTGCGCATCCGCCCGCCGCTGCCGCGGCCGCTCAACATCGACTGCATGGCCAGGAACTACATGGAGGACGGCACGATCTCGGAGCGGCCGCCCATCAACGGATTTGCCAAGACGCCGAACTCGATCATCGGCCACGGCGATGCGATGGTCCTCCCCGACATCGCGGCGACCGTGTTCGAGGGTGAGGCGGAGTTGGCGATCGTGATCGGGAAGACGGCCCAGAACGTGTCCGCTGCCGAGGCCTTCGACTACATCTTCGGTTACACCAATCTCATCGATGGCTCGGCGCGAGGCATCCCGCCTCGTCAGAACGCGTTCTACCAGATGAAGTCCAGGGAGACCTTCTGCCCGATCGGTCCCTTCATCGTCACTGCGGACGAGATCGAGGACCCGATGAACCTCCCCGTCCGGCTGTGGACCAACGGCGAGCTGATGCAGGAATTCAACACCAACGACATGGCCTACGACATCGCGCGCTGCGTCGAGTTCGTCTCGTCCATCCACACGCTGCAGCCCGGCGACATCATCGCCACGGGGACCAACCACCGCGGCCTGCACCCGTTCATGGACGGCGACCGTGTCGAGCTCGAGGTCGGTGGGCTCGGCCGGTTGGCGATCGACATCCGCGACGACCTCAAGCGCACTTGGAATCGTGAGACACGCCACGCGCGCGCGGAAGCTGGGGCTGAGGGAACGTCGCCGCAGCTCACCGGCAAGTACTCCGCCGCCGAGGCCTGAGGAACGTGCGCGTCCTAAGGCTCGAACAGACCGGCGCCGGGATCGAGGCGAGCAGCGGGTTCCTGCCTCATCGAGATTCTCGGGTCAAGGGCCCCAGCGATGTCATCCCAGCGACCGCCTTCTGGATGATGCGCGCAGTGAAGGGACAGGAGCCAGAGCCCGGCTCGTTGGGTCCCCATCTGATGGTTGTGCTCTCCGGCACCGTGCGCGTCAGAGCCGATGGGAACGACCTCGGAGACCTCGGTCCAGGGGACGTGCTGGGCGCTGATGTCGCTCCTGACGGGGCGCTGGACCTCGAGTGGGCAGGAGACGCGTGGCTCTTCTACGCGTTGACGCCGCGTTGGCTCCCCTCGCCTGGTGACAACCAGGCGAGGGGAGACGAGGCACGGCGGCCAGGGCGGCCGCTGTTGACGTGGATCTACGACGACAACGGCACGTCAAGGTCAGAACCGTTCACCTGGCCTGGACCGATGGTGCCAGTGCCCCCCACCGATGAGTGGCCCCAGTCGCATGGTGCCTTCGTGACTCGTCGTGACTACGGTGACGACGGGTACGCGCCGGGGGTCTGGCACAACGGGCCGCGCCCTCAGTTGGGCTTCACCCTGAACGGGTGTGCTGAGAACGAGACGGGGGACGGCACCGTCACCCGTCCGGTTGCCGGTGACATGGCGTACATCGACGACGTCACCGGTGCCGGGCACGTGACGCGCGGTCAGGGGGATCGCTGGATGCTGTTTGTCACTGTCGCCCCGGAGCACCTGCGTTCCACTCCCGAAGCCTGATTGCTTGCTCCCGCCACCAGAGTGCGCGGAGAGCGGTCCCGACAACTACTTCTGCTTCTCTTTCGCGCGGAGCTCCCACGGAGCCTGCGTCCATACAGAAAGGGTGGGCCATCGTGTCTGCTGCTATTGACGAAACCCTGAGCGCAGCCTCTGGCGCCGAACTGCGCAGTGCGATGGTGTCGAAGGTCAGGGAACTCCGGCCGCGACTCCTGGAGGAACAGGCGGCCACCGAACAGCGGGGCGCCTTTTCTCCTGAGATGCATGAGATCTTCCAGGCCGAGGGGTTGTACAGGATCCAGCAGCCCCGCCGGTACGGAGGGCACGAGTTCGACGTACCTGCCTTCCTGGCTGTCGTGCGCGAGATCGCCCGTGGATGCCCAGGGACCGCTTGGTGCTTCTCCCTCTCAGCGGGGCACCACATCCAGATGGCTGCCCTCTTTTCGGAAGCCGTCCAGGACGAGATCTATGGCAGCGTGAGCGACTTCCTGGCTCCCTGCCGTCCCGTTCCCATGGGCGAGGCGCACTGGGAGGACGGGAGCTGGAGGGTCACCGGCGAGTGGGACTACTGCTCGGGTGCGCCCTACTCCACACATGCACTGGTCATGGCCCGTCTGCACGGCGGTCCGGCCACGCAGCCGTTCGGCCTCGTCGTCCTCCCGCGCAACCAGTGGACGATGCTCGACAACTGGCGAGGCAGTGTCCTGGGCATGGCAGGCAGTGGTTCCAACACCATCCGGGTCGAGAACGCCGTCGTTCCTGCGGACCACCTGGTGCAGGGTTCGGTGATGACGATGCCCGCCGGCGCGGACTCGGTCGGGTACAAGTTGCACGGCAACCCGTTGTTCTGCGGGCAGACGGCTGGCTACGCCCAGCTCGAGATTGCAGCGATCCTGGTCGGGACCGCACGCGCGACCGCGGACGAGTACGAGCGTCTCCTGCGGACGAAGAAGACGATGGGGCCGAGTCCCCAGCCGCGGTTCACGGCTGGTGAGCACCAGCGGGCGTTCGCCTCGGCGACTGCGCTCACCGACGCGGCCGAGGACGTTCTCGAGGCCGCTGGTCAGAGGTTCATGGACTACTGCAGAGATGCCGTGAACACGGCATCCGGGTTCTCCCGTGCCGACGCGGGTCGCACCTCCATGGCAGCGAACCAGGCGGTGGACCTGGCCTGGCAGGCGGTCGATCTCATGTTCCGGATGTCCGGCAGCAGCGAGGGTGCCAGGAACGGTGCCCGGATGCAGCGCTACTACCGCGACTTCTCCATGGCCCGCACGAACATGGCGCCGAAACTCGACATGGAGGCGCAGGCGTTCGCCGAGGCGTACTTCGCGAACTAGTTGCCTGCCTTCGAGAGGAGCCTGTCATCAGAGCTCGGGATGAAACTCAACCGTCCGCGGGGATCGCCGTGAACCACTACTCGATCGTGCGTCGGCTCGACGTCGGCGTCGACGGCTGCACGCTCCTCGTGGAGGATGCAACTGCGGCGCTCTCGCGTGTCCAGGTTGGTGCCCACCCTGATCGCCACGGAGCAGAAGATCTGGCGAGGCGAGGACTGTGGGCGTTGTCCGTCATGCTCGTCATCGGCAGCACGGGCGACGTCGGTTGCAGTGCGCTCTTCCGATCGGCGACCGGACCGGTGCGTCGGTCCGTCTCTCCGGGCGTGGCCCTCGGCCTGTGCGCCGATGGGCGTCAAACGGTCGTCATCCGCCGGGGGGACCATCCTCGAGCGCCTGCCGGGGCGACCGGAGCAGTCGAAAACTGACGGTATGAAGCAGGCGTCATGCGGTGGCCGAGTGTCGAATATCCGCATCGTCTTCAACCTTGATCACCGACCAGCAGCTTGGCGAGGACCGTCCTCGTAAAGCGGCCTGACCCAAAGGAACCCATGAGCGCCTTCATCTACGCCACGACCCGTACTCCGTTCGGAAAGTTCAAGGGCGCCCTTGCCGGTGTCCGGACGGACGACCTCGCTGCGGGTGTGATCGAGGCGTTGCTGGTTGGAACTCCCGGCCTGGAGCCTGCTGCGATCGAGGAGGTTGTCTGGGGCAACTCCAACGGCACAGGGGAGGACAACCGCAACATCGGTCGGATGGCTGCGCTCCTGGCTGGCCTTCCGACCAGCGTGCCTGCCAACACGGTGAACCGGTTGTGTGGCTCGAGTCTGGACGCAGCGATCATCGGCTCGCGACAGATCAAGTCGGGTGACGCAGACATCGTGCTGGTCGGCGGCGTCGAGTCGATGACTCGCGCCCCGTGGGTGCTGCCGAAGCCAGCGAATGGGTTCCCGGCATCCGACATCACGGCCCTTTCGACAACGATTGGTTGGCGGCAGATCAACCCGCGCATGCCGGAGGAGTGGACTGTCAGCCTGGGAGAGGCCAACGAGCAGTTGCAGGAACGGTTCCGCATCACCCGCGAACGGCAGGACGAGTTCGCCGTACGTTCCCATCTGCTGGCCGCGAAGGCATGGGATGAGGGCTTCTACGACGATCTCGTGGTTCCGTTCGCAGGTATGACTCGCGACGAAGGGGTGCGGTCCGACTCGTCGGTGGAGAAACTTGCCGGTCTCAAGCCGGTCTTCCGGCCCGACGGGACCATCACCGCTGGTAATGCCTCGCCGCTGAGCGACGGTGCATCCGCTGTGCTGCTCGGGTCCGAGCAGGCCGCAGAACGAATTGGGCGGGCGCCGATCGCCAGGATCGCTGGCTGCGGCGCGTTCGCGTTGGATCCGCAGGACTTCGGGTACGCGCCGGTCGACGCCGCAAACCGGGCACTGGCCCGGGCGGGGATCGACTGGAGCCAGATCGGAGGGGTCGAGCTCAACGAGGCGTTCGCCGTGCAGTCCCTGGTCTGCGTCGACGCCTGGCTGGAGCAGGGTCTGCAGGACCCCGAACTGGTCAACCAGAAGGGTGGAGCGATCGCGCTCGGGCACCCGCTGGGGGCCAGCGGGGGTCGCATCCTCGGCACGCTCGCGAAGGTCCTGCGTGAGCGGGGCGCTCGTTGGGGCGTGGCCGCGATCTGCATCGGCGTCGGGCAGGGGTTGGCCGTCGTACTCGAGAATCCGGAGGCGTCGGCGTGAGTCGCAGTCAGATCATGCAGTCCGCGGATGACTCGGTTGCGGACATTGAGGATGGCAGCACCGTGTTGGTGAGCGGATTTGGTCTCGCCGGGATGCCGGTCGACTTGGTCGACGCCCTGATCCGACAGGGTGCGACCGACCTGACGATTGTGGCCAACAACGCCGGCAATGGCGAGTTCGGCCTGGCAGCGCTGCTCAAGGCCAAGAGGGTCCGCAAGGTGATGTGTTCCTTCCCGCGGCAGGCCGACTCCTACATCTTCGACGACCTGTACCGCTCCGGCCAGATCGAGCTCGAGGTGATACCCCAGGGCAACCTTGCCGAGCGGATGCGCGCCGCAGGCGCAGGGATCGGCGCGTTCTTCTCGCCGACCGCCGTGGGCACACCGTTGGCCCAGGGCAAGGAGCACCGCAGCATCGAGGGGCGCGAGTACGTGCTGGAGCACCCCATCAAGGGCGACTATGCCCTCATTGCGGCGCACCGATCTGACGAGCTGGGAAACCTCGTCTACCGGAAGACCGCCCGCAACTTCGGCCCGGTCATGGCCACGGCCGCGACCACGACCATCGCCCAGGTGAACGAAGTCGTGAAGACTGGATTGCTCGACCCAGAAGTCATTGTGACACCGTCGATCTACGTCGACCGTGTCGTGCGGGTTGACTCCCGCAGCTACACGGTGCAAGGAGCGCGCTGACATGGTGGTGGAGAATCTGGATCGCGGTCCGCTGACGATGGACGAGTTGGCACGGGTCATCGCCGGAGAGATCCCAGTGGGTGCCTACGTCAACCTGGGAATCGGCCAGCCGACCAAGATCGCTGACTACCTGACTCCTGAGCAGGAGGTCGTTCTGCACACCGAGAACGGCATGCTCGGGATGGGGCGCCGGGCAGAGGGCGATGAAGTCGACGCGGACCTGATCAACGCCGGCAAGGTGCCGGTGACCGAGCTGCCCGGGGCGGCGTACTTCCACCACGCTGACTCTTTCGCGATGATGCGCGGCGGACACCTCGATGTGTGTGTGCTCGGCGCCTTCCAGGTCTCCGTCACCGGTGACCTGGCCAACTGGCACACCGGTCGGCGCGAGGACATTCCCGCCGTGGGGGGCGCGATGGATCTCGCCATCGGGGCCAAGGAGGTCTTCGTGATGATGAATCTGTTCGCCAAGGACGGCACCGCCAAACTCGTCGAGGCATGCACCATGCCGCTCACCGGTGTCGGCTGTGTCAGTCGGGTCTACACCGATGTCGCCGTCTTCGATGTCGGCTCGGATGGGCTCCGCGTGCGTGAGACTTTCGGGATCGGATTTGACGAGTTGCGCGATCGGGTCGACGTGCTGTCAGGGTTGCGGCCGGGCCTCCACTAGAGTGCTGGTCGGCGAGTCCGCTCGCCGTTCCCCGGTTGGTCTGCCGGTAGGGCCCGCCTGACTTTGAATCAGGACTAGCGACGTAGGTTCGACTCCTACCCGGGGAGCAATGTGATGTCGCGGGACATCGGAATGGCCGGATCCGTGAAGTCGTGGGTCCGGTCTTGTGCTTCCTTGGGCCGTGCGGCGCGAACATCCGCAGAGCGTTGACATCGTGAATCAATATCGACATGCTGTAAAACGATATGTAGTTATCGACTCTTGAGAACGTGGGCGGCGCGATGCGGCGACAGAAGGCCTTCAAGATCGCCAGCGGATTCGCTCTGGTCGCGTGGGTGGGGGCGGCTCTGTCCGCGCTGCTGGTCGCGACCTTCGGGGTCATCGGCCTGGCCGGCTGGGGCGACTACACGTACCGGGTCGAGGCGCCTCTGCCGGGCTTGTCGGTGCACTCGCAGTTCCAGCCCTCCTGGGCCGTGCACCAGAGCGCCGAGGTGTGCACCCAGCTCGACGTGATGAACCCCGAGACGGAGTGCTACAACTTCGTGCTCGACGGGCACCAGCGCACTGACGGGACGTATGTGCAGGGCGACGTACGACCCGTCGAAGCACAACTTTCCGGACGGGTCCTCCTGGATGCCGAGCCCGGCTGGAACTCCCTGATGGCGTCGTTGTACGGGATGCAGGTGCTGTCGATGCTGGTGGTGACCTTCCTGCTGATCCAGCTGTGGTTGATGTTGCGCGCGGCCTCAAGGGGCCACGAGTTCACTGACCACATGGTCCGTCGGCTGCGGTTCATCGGTTGGACGCTGGTCGCGTGGGAGTTCGCCGAACCGTTCCTGTGGCTCTTCTTCAGCCCCAAGGCAAATGACTACTCTGGAGCGACGACATTCGGTCCATCTCTGCACCTCTCCTTCGGCTCCATGGAGCCCGGCGGGCCGAGCTTGACGATGATCGCCTTCGGGTTGCTGCTGGTCCTTCTCGCCGAGCTCTTCCGGCACGGCGCCGCCCTCGCCGAGGAGCAGGAGCTGACGGTCTGATGGCCATCGAGATCCGCCTCGACCACATGCTGCTCGAGCGCAAGATGACCTTGACCGAGCTCGCCGACCGCGTGGGCATCACGGTGCCCAACCTCTCGATCCTCAAGACCGGCAAGGCCAAGGCCGTACGCCTGGCGACCCTGGACGCAGTGTGCCGCGAGTTGGACTGCCAACCTGGCGACATCATTGTTCGGGTGGACGACGACCGGTAGGCACGTCTGCGTCTGAGTACAACTGCGGGTGTCGCTGACGCTGCGCGGAGCGCACACTCAAGCCATGACAACCACCGGCAGTTCCGTTCCCCACGCCGCTCGACTCGGTGTCGCAGCACTCGGCCTGACCCTCTTCGCCGCCGCGATGTGGTTCGCCTGGTTGGGGTGGGACCACGAGTACTACGAGGTCGACGGGGTGGCGCAGGGTCCCTACCGGGCCTGGCAGGTCCTCGGATGCGGTCTCTCGATCGCCGTCGGTGCCGTGCTGGCGCAACTCTGGGTCCGCAGCCCGTGGGGCGTCCTGGCCTTGGCGCCGGCAGGGATCCTGGGGTTCGCGGTTCCTTGGACGGCCGACGCAGCCGCCTCCGACGACAGTGGCCTCTTCATCGTCGGCCTCTTCCTGTTGGTCGTGGGCGGAGGGATCGCTCTGGTGACGCTGCTCGGTGTGACTGCGCTGATCCAGCACAACATTCGTCGTGACTCTCAGGCCTCTTCGTCCGCCTGACCCTTGTCGACCGTTCCGGTCGGTGGCGTGTCCACCCAGGTCCTCGTCAACTTTGTCCCGCGCTCCAGCGGTACTTCGTCATCGGAGCGCTGGACCTCGACCCACTTCGAGCTTCCCCACCCGATCCACATCGGGAAGCGGGCGATCCAGCCGGCGACCCAGAAGCCGATGATGCCGGCGGCGAAGAGGGTCGCGCCCGCCACGAAGAACGCCTCCTGCTCGGTGAGTTGTCCGACCGGACCGAGCCACAGCCCCGCGCTGAGTCCCAACGCCGGGATCCAGGCGTGTCGGTGGACGGCGAGACTGCCGATGACCGCCGCGATCGCGATCGGCAGCACGACGGGCGTGGTGAAGAGGGCCGCGGAGGTCGTCTCCCCCAGGATCTCGCCGTCGCGGGTGAGCCAGGCGCCGATCCCCACGGAGACTCCGGCGAGCACGGCCATCAGCCCCATCAGGACGGCGGCGGCGGCGTTCTGGTGCGTCAGCGCCCAAGTCACGGCCGGCGGTAGGGATCGATCGTTGCGTGAGTTCACCGCCTGAACCTACGTGAAGCAGGACCGTCACCGATGTCCTGATGCATCACTGCACAGGCAGGCTCTTGCCTCTTGCGCATCGAACGCGTGTTCGAGTAGGGTTGCTTTCAGGTCTTCTACTCAGGACACCGACCAGCACCTTCGGGGGTTGGATTCGGAGACGGTGGGGCCAGTTGCGAGGGTGATGTGATTGTCCGGCTCTGCCGGGCCTCCAGGAGCGACGACTTCTAATGCCGCGTGTGTACGCGGTGTGTCGTCGTTGTCGTGGGAGGAGCCGCTCGTGAGACCTCAGATTGCTGGGTTGACGCATCCTGTGCTGGTGGCTGCCGCCTCGATCGATGAGGCGTTGAAGTCGGTGGCGGATGTGAACCCGACGTTCATGACCACCCAGGACAAGGCCACTGCTCTGGTCGACTTCGTGGGCCTTGAGTCGCGGATGGCGGAGCTGCGGCTGCGGGTCCTGGCGGCTTCCGAGGACGTCGCGGACGCGGAGGGGTTCCGCTCAGTGGGTGCGTGGTTGTCGCACCACACTCGGCTGCGACGCAACGACGCTGCTTCGGACTTGTCGTTGGCGACAGCCCTGGATCGCGACCGCCCGGTGCTCGCCGCAGGTGTGCGTGAAGGGCGGGTCAATGTGGCACAGGCCCGTGTCATCGTCACGGCACTCGAGGAACTCCCGACCCGTGTCGGTGTCGAGGTGCTCGCGCAGGCCGAGGCCCATCTGGTCGAGTTGGCCGCCGAGCACGACCCGACGGAGTTGGCGCGGCTGGGAAGGCGGATCCTCGAGGTCATCGACCCGGAGCGGTTCGAGGACGAGGAGGCCCGCAAACTGGCTGACGCGGAGAAGCATGCAGCAGAGAAGCAGCGGTTGAAGATGCGTGCCCTGGGTGACGGGACGACCCGGATCACCGGGATCGTCCCCGACGCCACCGCCGCTCGGCTCGCGTCCTACTTGCACGCGTTCACGAACCCGCGGCTGTCAGACGGGGCGGTGCGGTCCGCGGTTGACGAGTCCGGTCAGAGTGCTGCTGAGAAGCCCGCGTTCGGCGGGCCACTCGCGATGCTGGGCCGGCCGAAGCAGCTCGCTGAAGCCTTCACACAACTCCTTGAGGCATTCGATCCGTCGAGGCTCCCGATCCACGGCGGGGACGCCACCAACGTGACGGTGACGATTTCGCTGGCCGACCTGATCAAGGATCTCGGGGTCGCGACCATCGACAACGGGACACCCGGCGACGGGTTCGACACCCTTACCGCCGCCCAAGCCCGACGCTTGGCGTGCACGGCCCGGATCATCCCCGCCGTCCTCGGCGGCGACTCCGAGATCCTGGACCTGGGTCGGGGGCAGCGGCTCTTCACCAAGGCCCAACGCCGCGCGCTATTGCTGCGCGACAAGACCTGCAGAGCCGAGGGCTGTGACATCCCCGGGACCTGGTCCGAGGCCCACCACCTCATCGCCTGGTCCCACGGCGGCGCGACAGATCTTCAGAACGCAGCGTTGCTGTGCTCCAAGCACCACCATCGGGCCCACGACCCCGGCTACGACATGACCAGGCTCACCAACGGAGACCTTAGATTCCACCGACGACGGTAAGAGCTGGACGCTCTGGCGCGAATCAGACCGTGCATTGCCCGGGATATCCAGATCGCGGTGACCGCAGGCGACGGGCTGGCTCAATGGCGCTCCATGTTGCTGACTCGAATGACCTGGGTCAGTCGACAATCCCTGCCGGCTCGGAGTGCTCAGGCGCTCAGCCGTGCCCCCGTCACGCTGTCGAAGACCGCGACCTTGTCGTGGTCGGGGACCAGGCGTACGACCTCGCCCTTCTTCAGGGGTAGGCGGCCAGGGATCCGGGCGACGACCTGGTGGAGCAACGTCTCGGCGCCCGGAGCGGCTGGGGTGGCGTACAGGTAGGCATCAGCGCCCAGCTCCTCGGTGACAGTGACGGTGACCGGGTAGCCGTCCTCGCCGTCGCTGGCCAGGCGCCAGTTCTCGGGACGGATACCGATGGTGATGTCGCCCTGCGCCTTGGCGGCGGCCTCGCGGTCGATCGGGAGCTCGAAGTCGTCGACCACGGCGGTGCCGTCACCTGTGGTGGTGGCTGCCAGCAGATTCATCGCCGGTGAGCCGATGAAGCCCGCCACGAAGAGGTTGGCCGGGCGGTCGTAGAGGGCCAAGGGAGTGTCGACCTGCTGCAGGACGCCGTCCTTCATCACCGCGACCCGGTCGCCCATCGTCATCGCCTCGACCTGGTCGTGCGTGACGTAGACGGTGGTGATGCCGAGCCGCTGCTGGAGCGCCGCGATCTGGGTGCGGGTGGCGACGCGCAGCTTGGCGTCGAGGTTGGAGAGTGGTTCGTCCATGCAGAAGACTCGGGGATGGCGGACGATGGCACGTCCCATCGCGACCCGTTGGCGCTGCCCGCCGGAGAGGGCCTTGGGCTTGCGGTCGAGGTAGTCGGTCAGGTCCAGCAGGGTGGCGGCCTCGGCGACCCGTACGGCTCGCTCGGCCTTGGAGACCCCGGCCAACTTGAGGGCGAAGGCCATGTTCTCCCCGACGGTCATGTGCGGGTAGAGCGCGTAGTTCTGGAAGACCATGGCGATGTCGCGGTCCTTGGGTGGCAGGTCGTTGACCACGCGACCGTCGATCCGGACCTGCCCGGAGGTGACCTCCTCCAACCCGGCGAGCATGCGCAAGGAGGTCGACTTGCCGCACCCCGAAGGACCGACGAGGACGACGAACTCGCCGTCGGCGATCTCCAGGGTGAAGTCGTCGACCGCCGGCCTGCTCTCACCCGGGTAGACGCGCTCGGCGTGGTCATAGGTCACTGAAGCCATGGCTTGCATCCCCTTCGCCGGCGCGTGGGCGCCGGGATTGTGGTCCGCCTCGACGACCCGTCCACCACCTGATGGTGGTAGCGCTTCCACTCCATATTGGGCCGCATGCAAGGTGCGTATCGCCGCATACTCGCAGGCGAAGGAACCTTTGCGCAAGCATCTCTTGACACAAAGTGTGACGGCTGTCACGGTTATGAAAACAGCAGTGTGGAAGCGCTCCCATGATCGTGATCCGAGGAGCGTCCGAGATTGCAGGGGAGAGAAAACGTGTCCACATCAACCAGTTCAACCCGAGGTCGTCGTCCGGCAGTCCTCCGAGGCAGCGGTGCGCTACGCCGTACGGGCCTCGCCCTGGGCGCGGTGGCGTTGCTCACCGCGTCCCTCGCGGCGTGTGCGTCCGACGACGGCGGTTCCGACGACGGCACCGTCGAACTCACGATCGCGACCTTCAACGAGTTCGGCTACGAGGACCTGATCGAGGAGTGGAACGCCGACAATCCCGACATCCAGGTCACGCAGAAGAAGGTCGGCACCTGGGACGACGCCAAGGAGAACCTCTACACGAAGTTGGCCAGCGGGTCGGGGCTCAGTGACATCGAGGCCATCGAGGGCGATGCCATGCCGGCGATCATGGCCGAGAGCGACGCCTTCGTCGACCTCACCGACTCCGAACTCGACGGCCGGTGGCTCGACTGGAAGGCCGAAGCCGCCACCAACGGTGACGGCCAGATGATCGGTTATGCGACCGACGCCGGACCCGAGGGCATCTGCTACCGCTCCGACCTGCTCAAGAAGGCCGGCATGCCCACGGAGCGCGACGAGGTCGCAAAGCTCTGGACGACGTGGGACGACTACTTCGCCGAGGGCGAGAAGTTCGTCGCCGCGGTGCCCGGGACTGCGTGGTACGACTCCAGTCAGGGCACCTCGCAGGCGATGCTCAACCAGGTCGCCAACCCCTTCGAGTCCGACGACAACACCATCGACGTCGAGAACCCTGAGTTGAAGGAGGTCTGGGAGGCTGTCACCGGCAACGTCAACCTCTCCACGCGCCTCTCGCAGTGGGGTGACGACTGGATCGCCTCCTTCCAGAACGACGGCTTCGCCACCATGGCCTGCCCCGGCTGGATGCTCGGTGTGGTCGAGGGCAATGCCAAGGGAGTCGAGGGATGGGACTTCGCTGACGTCTTCCCGGGCGGCGGCGGCAACTGGGGCGGATCCTTCCTGACCGTGCCGAGCCAGAGCGAGCACCCGGAGGAGGCCAAGGAGTTCGCTGCCTGGATCACCGCGCCTGAGCAACAGGTGCGGGCGTTCGAGGCGATCGGTGCCTTCCCCAGCCAGGTCGACGCCCTCGACGCACCGGAGGTCCTGGAGGCCTCCAACGCGTTCTTCAACGACGCCCCCGTCGGGGAGATCCTCGCCAGCCGGGCCGAGGCGATCACCGTGCAGCCGTACAAGGGTCCGAAGTACTCCGACATCCTGCAGGCCTTCCAGGCTGCCGTGACCCGGGTCGACGACGGGTCGAACGAACCCGACGAGTCGTGGAGGACCTTCCTCTCCGACGTCGAACAGCTCGGCTGACCCGGACTTCTTGTCCATGAGCCAGCGTGCGAGCACCGCAGTCCGGGCCGGGCAGGGGTCAGACCCTCTGCCCGGCCCGGGTGCGCCCGACGGACGGGTTCGCCTGACCCTCAGACAGCGACTGAGCCGGTGGGACGCCAAGTTCTCCCCGTACCTCTACGTGTCGCCGTTCTTCGTGGTCTTCCTCCTCGTCGGTCTCTTCCCCCTGGCGTACACCGCCTACGTCTCGCTCTACGAGTGGAACCTGATCGGTGGCCAGGGCGACTACATCGGCCTGGAGAACTACCGACGGGTCCTCGAGAACCCGTACTTCCTCAAGTCGGTCGTCAACACCTTCAGCATCTTCGTGCTCTCCTCGATCCCGCAGATCGTGATCGCGCTGGCGTTGGCGGGCCTGCTCAACGCCCCGTTGCGCGGGCGCTCGTTCTGGCGGATGGGTGTGCTGGTGCCCTTCGTGGTCGCGCCCGTCGCGGTCGCGATCATCTTCGGCAACCTCTTCGGAGACCGGTACGGGGTCTTCAACGAGATGCTCGGTTGGATCGGCGTCGGACCGATCCAGTGGCACGTCGACCGGCTCGCCAGCCACGTCGCGATCGCGACGATGGTCAACTGGCGCTGGACCGGCTACAACGCCCTCATCCTGCTCGCCGCGATGCAGGCCGTGCCCCGGGAGTTGTACGAGTCGGCGGCCCTCGACGGCGCCGGGCGGATCCGACAGTTCTTCTCGGTGACGGTCCCGATGATCCGGCCCACCCTGCTCTTCGTGATCGTCACCTCCACGATCGGCGGGCTCCAGATCTTCGCCGAGCCCCGGCTCTTCGACGAGACGATGGCCCGCAACGGCGGCAGTGACCGTCAGTTCAGCACGGTCACGATGCTGGTCTACGACTTCGGGTGGCGTCTGCGCGACCTCGGCAAGGCCTCGGCCACTGCCTGGTTGCTCTTCCTGATCGTCGTGGCGATCGCGCTGCTCAACTACGCCCTCACCCGCAGACTCACCGGACAGGGGGAGAAGCGATGAAGGACCGCCCCGGATTTCTCGCCTACGGCCTGCTCACGGCGTTCCTGCTGGGCTCGCTCTTCCCGCTCTACTGGTCGTTCCTGTCCGGGTCGCGGACCCAGGAGGAGATGTCCTCGTCGAATCCGCCGCTGCTGCCGGGAGGCCACTTCTTCGACAACGCCTCCCGGGTGCTCGACACGGTCCCGTTCTGGAAGGCGATGGGCAACAGCCTCCTGGTCTCCGGGGTGACCGCGACGTCGGTCGTCTTCTTCTGCACCCTGGCCGGTTTCGCGTTCGCGAAGTTCAGTTTCCGCGGCCGCACAACGCTGCTGGTCTTCGTGATCGCGACCATGGCCGTGCCGACCCAGCTGGGCGTCGTCCCGCTCTTCATCGTGATGTCCAAACTCGGCTGGACCGGCACCATGTGGTCGGTGATGGTGCCCTGGCTGGTCACCGCGTTCGGCGTCTTCTTCATGCGCCAGTACCTGGTCGACGCCGTGCCCGACGAGCTCGTCGAGGCGGCCCGGATGGACGGCTGCTCCACCTTCCGTACCTTCTGGAACGTCGGGCTCCCCGCCGCGCGACCGGCGGCCGCGATCCTCTGGCTCTTCACCTTCATGCAGGTGTGGACCGACTTCTTCTGGCCGTTGATCGCGCTCAACTCCGACAACCCCACCCTCCAGATCGTGCTGAACCAACTGCAGAGCGGATATTTCAAGGACTACAGCCTGGTCCTGGCCGGCACCACCCTGGCCACCATCCCGCTCCTGGTCCTGTTCGCCTTCACCGGACGCCAGTTCGTGTCCGGCATCATGCAAGGAGCCGTCAAGGGATGAACCCCACCCAGCCCTCCCGGACCATCCAGCCCATCCCCGCCCCCCATCCGTCGGGCGACCAGCCGTCCCCACGCCAGTTCCCTGAAGGGTTCGTCTGGGGTGCCGCGACCGCGTCGTACCAGATCGAGGGAGCGGTCGCGGCCGACGGACGTACGCCCTCGATCTGGGACACCTTCTGTCGCGTCCCAGGCGCGGTGGCCCACGGCCACAACGGTGATGTGGCCTGCGACCACTACCACCGGATGCCGGCCGACGTGGCTCTGATGAAGGAGCTGAACCTCGACTCCTACCGCTTCTCGATCGCCTGGCCCCGGGTCCGCCCCGACGGTGGCCCTGTCAACCCTGCCGGCCTGGACTTCTACGACCGTCTGGTCGACGAGCTGCTCGCGCACGGCATCGCGCCGTGGGTGACGCTCTACCACTGGGACCTGCCCCAGGCCCTCGAGGACGCAGGGGGCTGGACCAACCGCGACACCGCGTACCGCTTCGTCGACCACGCACTGTCGACGTACGAGGTGCTGGGGGACCGGGTCGGGACCTGGACCACCCTGAACGAGCCGTGGTGCTCGGCGTTCCTCGGTTACACCAGCGGCGAGCACGCCCCCGGGCGTCAGGAGGGCGCGGCCGGTCTGGTCGCCACGCACCACCTGCTGCTGGCCCACGGACTGGCGACCCAGGCGCTGCGTGAGGTCGCCCCCGCCGCGACCCTGGGGGTGACCCTCAACTGCACCGTCGCCGATGCGGCCGACCCCTCGTCCGCCGCCGACCGCGACGCGGCCCGGCGCATCGACGCACTGCACAACCGACTCTTCCTCGACCCGGTGCTGCGCGGCGAGTACCCGGCCGACCTGCTCGCCGACACGGCCGACCTCACCTGGGCCGGTCGTCCGTGGCACGACGTCGTCCTTGAGCACGACCTGGCCCAGATCCACCAGCCGATCGACGTGCTGGGCGTGAACTACTACCAGGGCGACGCCGTCTCGGCCGTGCCCGGACCGGACGCCGGTCTGCCGTGGCCAGGCCCCGGAGGGCGGCCCGTGCGCAGCCCGTTCGTCGGGTGCGAGAACCTCTCCTTCCCTGACCGTGGGCTGCCGAAGACCGACATGGGGTGGGACGTCCAACCCGAGGGTCTGACCCGGCTGCTGCGCCGGATCGCCACGGACTACCCGGCCCCGCCGCTGTACGTCACCGAGAACGGCGCGGCCTACGACGACGAGGTCGTCGACGGGCAGGTCCACGACGAGGACCGCCGCCGTTTCGTGGAGGCCCACCTGCGCGCCGTGCACGACGCCATCGCCGCCGGGGTCGATGTACGCGGCTTCTTCCAGTGGTCGCTGCTCGACAACTTCGAGTGGGCGCACGGCTACGGTCGCCGGTTCGGGATCGTCCACGTCGACTACGAGACGCAGGTGCGTACGCCCAAGGCCAGCGCCCTGCGTTACGCCGAGATCGCCCGCACCGGACGCCTCTCCTGAGCCGGGCCGGAGTTGTCGTAGCGTGAGGAGCGTGACCAGCGTGAGCGAGACCGTGAGCCAGTCAGTGAGCCAGTCTGGGAACGGTTCGCCGACGCTGGACCAGGTCGCCCGCGCGGCGGGAGTCTCGCGCGCCACGGCCTCCAGGGCGATCAACGGTGGCAACCGAGTGAGCGCCACGGCGCGCGCCGCCGTGGAGGCGGCCGTGAAGTCCCTGGGCTACACCCCGAACCAGGCCGCGCGCAGCCTCGTCACGCGGCGTACGGAGTCGGTCGCGGTGGTCGTGCCCGAGCCCGACGAGCGGGTCTTCGCGGACCCCTTCTTCGCGCGCACGCTGAGCGCCGTCAACCGGGTCCTCTCCGAGAAGGGCCTGCAGTTGGTGCTGATCATGGCGCGCCCCGGCAAGGAGGAGGAGCGGCTGCTGCGCTACCTGCGCAACCGCCACATCGACGGCGTGATCGTGGTCTCCCACCACCGCGCCGACGGGCTCTCCGACCACCTCGCCGAGCTCAACATCCCTGCGACCTTCGTGGGGCGACCGTGGACCTGCGCGGACCGGTTGTCGTTCGTGGACACCGACAACGTGGAGGGCGGTCGGGTGGCGGGCGAGGCCCTCGTCGAGCGGGGGTGCGTCCGGATCGGCACCATCACCGGCCCGCCCGACATGACCGCCACCCTCGACCGGCTCACGGGATGGAAGACAGCCATGGAGAAGGCGGGCCTGCCCGCCGACGCCGTGGAGCAGGGCGACTTCACCGAGGACGGTGGTGAGCGAGCCGCCCGGGTCCTGCTGGAGCGACACCCCGACCTGGACGGGCTCTTCGTCGCCTCCGACCTGATGGCGGTCGGGGTGCTGCGGGTGCTCGCCGACCTGGGCCGCCGGGTGCCCGAGGACGTGGCCCTGGTGGGGTACGACGACCTGGGCGTCGCCGAGCGCACCTCGCCGCCCCTCACGACCGTGTCGAACCCGATCAGCGAGATGGCAACCCGGGCGACCAGACTGCTGGTGGAGGCGCTGGAGTCGTCGTCGTCGCCGACCCCGATGCGGCTCATCTTCACCCCGACGTTGGTGCGTCGCCAAAGCGCCTGACCAGCCCAGCAGCGCGTGATCCGGGGTGTCGGCGACTCCCATTAGTCTAGATCGCATGGAGAACCTCACTGTCATCGTTCTCGCCGCCGGCGGCGGCACCCGGATGAAGTCGAAGACCATGAAGGTCCTTCACCCGGTGGCCGGCCGCAGCATGATCGGGCACGTGCTCCGCGCGGTGCAGGCCGTCGAGCCGGAGCGCATCGTCGCCGTGATCGGTCACCAGCGCGACCAGGTCGGTCCCCACATCACCTCGTTGGTCCCGGACGCCGTGCTCGCGGTCCAGGAGACCCAGGACGGCACCGGCCACGCCGTGCGCATCGCCCTGGAGGCGGCGGGCCAGACCGGACCGATCGGCGGCACCGTGATCGTCTCTGCGGGCGACACCCCGTTGCTGCGGGGCGAGAGCCTGCGTGAGTTCGCCCGCGACCACGCCCAGAGCGGTCGGGCCGTCTCCATCCTGACCGGACGGGTCGCCAAGCCACACGGATACGGCCGCATCGTGCGTGGTCCCGACGGCGCCGTCGAGGCGATCGTGGAGGAGAAGGACGCGACCCCGGAGCAGCGGAAGATCGACGAGATCAACTCCGGGATCCTGGCCTTCGACGCCGCCTTCCTGGCCAGCGCGCTGCCGCGACTGAGCAACGACAACGCCAACGGCGAGTACTACCTCACCGACACGGTGAAGATCGCCCTGGCCGATGGACTCGCGGTCGGGGCCCATGTGGTCGAGGACGTCTCCCAGACCGAGGGCGCCAACGACCGGGCGCAGCTCGCCGAGCTCGGTCGCCAGATGAACGCTCGCATCGTGACGGCGTGGATGAAGGAGGGGGTCACCGTGATGGACCCCGCCACCACCTGGATCGAGGACGACGTGGTCATCGAACGCGACGTCACCATCCTCCCCAACACCCAACTGATCGGCGCGACGGTGATTCGCGAGGACGCCGTGGTCGGGCCTGACACCACGCTGAAGGACTGCGAGGTGGGTGTGGGTGCGCGCGTCATCCGTACGCACGCCGAGTTGGCGGTCGTCGGCGACCACGCCAACGTCGGCCCGTACTCCTACCTGCGTCCGGGCACCCGCCTGGGCATCGGAGGCAAGATCGGTGGCTTCGTGGAGACGAAGAACGCCGTGATCGGCGACGGCGCCAAGGTGCCGCACCTGTCCTACGTGGGCGACGCCACCATCGGTGAGGGCACCAACATCGGCGCGGGCACGATCTTCGCCAACTACGACGGCGTCGCCAAGCACCACACCGTGGTCGGCAAGCACGCTCGCACCGGCTCCAACAACACGTTCGTGGCTCCCCTCACCATCGGTGACGGAGCCGCGACCGGCGGGGGTGCGGTGGTGCGTGAGGACGTCCCCCCGGGTGCCCTCGTCGTGCCCGGTGCCACCCAGCGGGTCATCGAGGACTGGGTCGTCAACCGTCGCGCAGGGACCACCCAGGCCGAGGCTGCCCGGGCCGCCGGCCAGGTCGCCGGGTCCCTCGTCGACGACGACCAGGACTCCTGATCCGCCGGGTCGTGTGGCGCAGGCGACTCTCGGTGTCCACGCTGCAACCCCCGATGTTGGGCCGATCGTGGTCCGTGGTTCACAATCGTGCGCAGGGCCGTCTGGCCCTCCCCGCGTCCCCAGCCGAGGAGCCTCACCCGTGAGCGGAATGAAGCGGACCCCCATGAAGAACCTGATGGTCTTCAGCGGACGGGCCCACCCCGAACTCGCCGATGAGGTCTCCGACCTCCTGGGGAGCGGACTGGTTCCACAGTCGGCCTACGCGTTTGCCAACGGCGAGCTGTACGTCCGGTTCGAGGAGTCCGTACGCGGGTGTGACGCGTTCGTGCTGCAGAGCCACACGGCCCCGATCAACGAGTGGCTCATGGAGCACCTGATCATGGTCGACGCCCTCAAGCGGGCTTCGGCCAAGCGGATCACCGTGGTCATGCCGTTCTACGGCTACGCCCGTCAGGACAAGAAGCACCGTGGCCGCGAGCCGATCTCGGCCCGTCTGGTCGCAGACCTCTTCAAGACCGCCGGCGCCGACCGTCTCATCACGGTCGATCTGCACGCCGACCAGATCCAAGGGTTCTTCGACGGTCCCGTCGACCACCTGATGGCGCTGCCGATCCTGGCCGACTACGTCAAGGGCAAGTACGGCTCCAAGCAGCTCGCCGTCGTCTCCCCGGACGCCGGCCGGATCAAGGTTGCCGAGCGTTGGTCGGCCCGCCTCGGCGGCGTGCCGCTGGCCTTCATCCACAAGACCCGTCGCACCGACCGCCCCAACGAGACCGTCGCCAACCGCGTCGTCGGTGACGTCGCGGGTCGCATCTGCGTGCTGACCGACGACATGATCGACACCGGCGGCACGATCGTGAAGGCGGCCGAGGCCTGCATGGCCGAGGGTGCTGCCGGCGTCGTCATCGCCGCCACCCACGCGATCCTCTCCGACCCGGCTGTCCAGCGACTCAAGGAGTGCTGCGCGACCGAGGTCGTGGTCACCAACACGCTGCCGATCCCCGAGGAGAAGCAGTTCGACAAGCTCACGGTCCTCTCGATCGCGCCGCTCGTCTCCCGCGCCATCCGTGAGGTCTTCGAGGACGGCTCGGTCACCTCGATGTTCGACGGCCAGGCCTGAGCGACAGCCCCGAAGCGCGACGAACCCCCCGGCCCGAGAGCCGGGGGGTTCGTCACTTTTCCCGGGGGTGGTGGGGGATTGGGGGACTCAGACCACGGTCTCGCTCAGCAGGTGGTTGACATGGGTGATCACGGTCTCCAGCACGGCCAGCGCGCCGGCGTCGTCGCGACGTACGAGCCAGTCGAGGGTGAGCCCGTCGATCATCACCGCCAGGTAGCGAGCGAGCAGGCGGACCTGTTCCGTCGACGCCGCGGTGGGGAGTCCCAGCGCCAGGTGCTCGGCGATCACCTCGACGTAGCGTTCGTACTGCTCCCGAGTCACCTCCGCGAGCTCGGGGTCACGGAGGCAGTGCTGGGTGATCTCGTACGTCAACTGGTGCTCGTCCGGGTGAGAGGTCACGTGGCCCCAGAAGGCCATCAGGCTCGCGCGCACCGGGTCCCCGTCGGGCTCCACTGCCGCCAACGCGTCGCGCGACCCGGCAGCCGTGCGCTCGACCAGCGTGGTGACCACTTCGCCCAGGAGAGCTGACTTGGAGTCGAAGCAGTAGTGGAAGACGCTCAGCGAGGCGCCCGCCTCACCAGCGATCGCACGCGTCGTGGCGCTGCGTACGCCGTCGCGGGTCATCACCACGATGGCGGCCTCGACCAGCTGGAGACGGCGGTCGACCTGTGACATTCGAGCCATGGGTCACCGCACCTCGAACGACGGGCTGGTCCCGTTGATCGACCTGATCGAGCCCAACAGGTTGCGAGCGTTGCCGAAGTAGCGGATCCGGTAGGTGCCGGTCGGGGTCCCGGAGGGCACGTCCCAGGTCACGGAGACCCGCGAGGCACTGATCCCCTCGCGCTTCCACCGAAACTTGGTCTCCCAGTCTCCGTCGTCGGCGATTCGCTGCCACGTCGATCCGACCTTGCGCTCGACGGCGAGGAAGGTGCCGCCGGTGCGCAGGTCGTTGTTGGGATGGGCACCGGAGAAGTCGACCTTGACCTGATCGCCCGTCGCGTAGGCCGCCTTCGGTGACGTCAGCACGTCGCCGTACGACTTGAACAGCTGCGGGCTGTCGAGGATGACCTTGCCCTGCAGGCTCTGGATCTGCGAGCCCGACCGGTCCCTCTCCTTCGCGCCCAGCGGGGGTGTGGTGCCAGCGACCATGTGGGCGGCCAGACCGTGGACGGTCTGCTGGAAGGCGGGCAACTCGTTGCGGCCGAAGAGGGTGCTCGCGCCTTCGTACTCCCCGGCGTCGTACTCCTCCGGCGTCGTGACGTAGTGCGCGTACGCGTTTGCGTAACCCTGGACCAGCACCTGGTCGAGGTCGACCCCGACGACGTCGGCGACCGCGCGGCGCAGGCGGAGGCCGGAGACGACCGTGACCTCGGCCGGCATGCCGATCAGGTAGAGGTCGCCGATCCGGACCAGCTGCACCGGGACCTTCTGCTGGACCAGGTCGAGCGCGCCGACCGGCAGCAGGATCTCCTTGGGTGACTGGCAGGCCTTCAGGGCGGGGGAGGCGGTGTAGAGGGCCTTGGCGATCACTCCGACGACCGGGTTGCCACCGTCCTTGCCCTCCTTGAAGATGGGCAGTCCGCCGCCGCCGTCCTCGGTGCTGCCAGCCGCGAAGGCCGCGCCGAAGGCCGCCGAACAGGTCCGCTGGTCGCGCCCGTCAGGGGTGAACTGGCCATCGACGAGGGTGTCGGCCAGGTCGACGTAGACGATCTTCGAGTCGACCCCGCCGCGCACGGTCTGCTCGGGGGTCGCCCGTTGTGCTGCGTCGACCATCCGGGTGCCGAGGATGCGGGTGTTCTCGAACTGGTCAGAGGTGGGTCCGGTCCCCGGCAGGAGGTCGAGGTTGGGGGACATGTCGCCGGCGTTGGTCTGCGCGAAGGAGGCGACGAAGTCGGGGTCGTCGGAGTCCTCCAGGTGATCGACGCCCTCGTCGTCGTGCTCCCAGTGGAAACCGGCGTACCCCTTGTTGTCGGGGCTCACCAGCTTGTTGTCGGTGCTCATCGAGGTGGCGTGCACCGCGAACCAGTTGATCGCACCGACCTCGCCGTCGTCGCGGGTCACCTTGAGGGTGGTCGAGCTGGTGTCGGTGCCCTGCGGGAAGTGCGCGCGGTCTGTCGCGGGGTTGCGGTCGAAGGCGAGCCGCGACCGGTTCGCGCTCGCATCGGTGAGCTCCGTACGCGCCAGGCTGAGGCTGGCTGGCGCCAGGTCACGCTCGGCGCGCACCACGGCCTCGACGATCCCGTCCACCGTCGCGCGGTAGGTCTTTTCGTGGTGACCGAGCGTCGTGAGGTTGTAGAGGTTGTGGTGACTGAAGCCACCGGGGCCGGCATGGGTGTGGGTGGCGGTCAGCATGACGTTCGCCTCCCCGTACTGCTTGCCGAAACGGGCGTCCAGCTGGGCGAGCACCTCGTCGCGCACGCTCTGGAAGATCATCCCGATGTCGGCGGTCACGTGCACCACCCTGTCCCCGCTGGCCCGGTCAGCGATCACGAAGGCGCGTGCCCGCTGGCGCATGTGCAGCCCTTCGCCGGTCTGACCGAGGTCGGCGTAACCCATCATCCCGACCTCTGCCACCTCTCCGGTGACGTCGGCGATGCCCCGACCGACCAGGTACGGCTTGGCGGCGGAGACGGCGCTGGTCGCGGCGGGGTCGGGCGCTCCGGAGGCGGCGCTCCCCAGGGGCACCACGCCGGCGACAGCCAGGAGGCCGAGCCCTGCGACGAGGGCGCCGAATCGTACGCGAGCCACGTTCACTGGGTGCTCCTGGAGGTAGATGGGGGCTGCACCCCTACACATTGAGGTCTAAATCACATTGTGACAAGAGTCTGGGACGAATGACCTGTATCTTGGACAGAAATAATGGACAGAACCCGTGGACCGAATGAGTCCCCGCCTCGGCCCCTGCGAGCCCTCGATTTTCCCCGCCGCCCCTCCGCCCCTAGACTGAGGAAGTTGCCCCGGCGAGGGAGTTCGACTCCGTGATCGACGTGGCAGGTTCGCTTTCGCCGCGCCTGACCATGTCAGCGCGGCGTCTTTCGTCTCTGGGGTGCCGACCAGAACGGCCGCGGGCTTCGCGGCCCCCGCTGCGAACCCACCTGGAGACTGAACATGTCCGCTGAAAAGATGGCCACCGAGACGCGCACCGAGTTCGGCAAGGGCGCTTCGCGTCGCCTGCGCGCCACCGGCAAGATCCCTGCCGTCGTCTACGGCCACGGCAAGGACCCGATGCACCTGGCCCTGCCCGGTCACACCACGATGATGGCCCTGCGTCACGGTGGCTCCAACGCGCTGCTCACCCTCGACATCGAGGGCGCCGAGCAGCTCGCCCTGGTCAAGGAGGTCCAGGTCGACCCGATCCGTCGCGTCATCGTGCACGTCGACCTGATCGCCGTCATCAAGGGTGAGAAGGTCTTCGTCGACGTGCCGATCCACGTTGTCGGCCAGGCGGGCCCCGACACCCTCGTGGTGACCGAGAACCCCACCGTTCAGCTCGAGGCCGAGGCCACCCACGTGCCCGACGCCATCGAGGTCGACGTCACCGCCGCTGTCGCCGGCACCCAGATCCTGGCGGGCGACCTTGTCCTGCCGAAGGGTGTGACCCTGGACGTCGACGCCGAGTCCCTGATCGTCAACATCGTCGCCCAGGTGACCGCTGAGGCCCTGGAGGCCGAGCTGGCTGAGTCGCCCGCCGGCGCGAGCGAGGCTGCTGCCGCTGAGGAGACCCTCGAGGACTGATCCTCCAGGACTGATCCTCCAGGACTGGGCCGGTTGATCCGGCCCGTCCACCGCACGACGGCGTCGCAGGGAGCTCCTGCGGCGCCGTTGTCATGTCCGGGTGGGGAGTGGTCGATAATTGCCCCATGAGCGCTGATGTGTGGCTGGTCGTCGGTCTGGGCAACCCGGGCCCTGAGTACGCCGGGCACCGGCACAACGTGGGTCACATGGTCATCGACGTGCTTGCTGAGCGCATGGGGTCGCGCTTCAAGTCGCACAAGACCGGTCGGGCGGACGTCGTCGAAGGACGTCTGGGCTCTCCGGGGGACCCCGGACCCCGCGTGGTCCTGGTCCGTCCGAAGAGCTACATGAACACCAGCGGGGGGCCGGTCTCCGCTGTGGCCAACTTCTACGGGGTCGATGCCGACCACGTCATCGCGGTCCACGACGAGCTCGACATCGACTTCTCGACACTGCGGCTCAAGAAGGGCGGCGGCGACAACGGCCACAACGGTCTGCGGTCCATGCGTTCGTCGTTGGGCACCGGTGACTTCTACCGCGTACGCGTCGGCATCGGTCGTCCGTCCGGACGCCAGGACGTGGCCGACTTCGTGCTGTCGAACTACTCCACGAACGAGCGCAAGGAGCTCCCGATCCAGCTCGTCGACGCGGCCGATGCGATCGAGGTTCTCATCACTGACGGCCTCGAAAAGGCCCAGCAAAAGTTCAATTCGTGACCAAGTACCCCATTTCGGTGAACCTCACGGAATCAGTCACCCAATATCGGGCATGAGGTAAATTCCCCCGCTCCTTAACCTCGTGTCACGGTACAAAAAAGCGTGTCTGAACGTTTGGCGGCGTGATGGCACACAGGGGCATAGGGGACAAACAGTGAGTGCTCGGAATGTCGCGACGTCCTCGAGGACAGCGACCCCGGCGCAGGGTTGGACGGGGCCGGAGGAGGCCGCGACCGCGGCCCTCGTCCTGGAGGAGTCTGTTCGTCGACACCGCCCCCAGTGGTACGTCGAGCTGCACATCGAGGTCGCTCTCGCGATCGTCGCAGTGGCGGTCGTCGGATTCCTCACCCAGGCCTCACTCGCTGTCGTGGTGCTGGTGGGCGCCACCTCGATCGCGGCCCGCTACTGGCCCGGTGGTCCTCGGGACCGTGCAGGATCGGTTCGCTTCGACCGGATCTTCCGCGACTGTGCCTCTCCACTCTGCGTCGCAGCCCTGGCAGGGGCGGCCGGCTGGTGGACCCGACCCGAGATGGTCTCCGCCCTGGCGGTCGCCGCCGCGGGACTCTCCGTCGCCCTGGCCGGAGGACTTGTCCGCACCTACCGCCCGACGGTCCAGCGAGTCCTGGTCGTCGGTTCGCCGGTGAGCGTTGCGGAAGCCACCACCCGATGGGCCGACAGTTCGCTGGTGCGGATCGTGGGCACCAAGGTCATCGACGCCGAACACCCGCGCGTCCCGCACCCGCGCACCGGTCTCCTGCCGAACGTCTCAGATGCGTACAAGGTCATCGACCGCGAGGACCTGGTGCGCTGCGACCCCGACATGGTGGTCGTGGTGCCGGGCCCCGAGATCGACGCCGAGTGCATTCGCCGCATCGGTTGGGCCCTCGAGGGCACGCGGACCGCGCTGGCCGTGCAGTCGAGCCTCGACGGGATCGCCTCCCACCGCATCGAGCACACCAGTTTCGCCGGGGCCAGCCTGGTGCAGCTGTCCTCGAGCCGACCTGCCCTCACCCGCGTCCTGCTCAAGGGCCTCGGCGATCGGGCCATCGGGGGGCTGCTGCTCCTCTTGCTCGCGCCGTTGCTCGGCGTGCTCGTCATGGCCGTGCGCCTCACCTCCACGGGTCCGGCGATCTTCCGCCAGGTCCGTGTGGGTCAGGACGGATCGCTCTTCACGATGTACAAGTTGCGCACGATGGTGACCTCCGCGGAGGACGACAAGGCCGCTCTCCTGGAGTCGAACGAGGTCAGCGGTCCCCTCTTCAAGAAGAAGGCGGACCCGAGGATCACCCGCTTCGGCGGCGTGCTGCGCAAGTACTCCCTCGACGAGCTTCCGCAACTGTTCAACGTGATCAAGGGCGACATGTCCCTGGTGGGGCCACGTCCGGCCCTCCCTGAAGAGGTCGCGCAGTACAACAGCCTGGAGCGACGACGACTGGCCGCCAAGCCCGGGCTCACCGGTCTGTGGCAGGTCAGCGGACGGTCGGATCTCAGCTGGGACGACGCTGTCCGCCTCGACAACCACTACACCGAGAACTGGCGCATCACTGACGACGTCGTCATCCTTGCCCGCACCGTCAATGCGGTGATCGGCTCGCGCGGAGCCTACTGACTCGATCTGCCCTGGTCCGGCACAGATCGCGCCTGAACAGCCGGCGTTCCTTCGGGAACGCCGGCTGCAGCGTTTTCGCTGCACCTTCTCCGGGCGTGCTCAGACGCCGCGGCCAGCCTTGTGGAGCAGGTTGAGCACCTGGGCCGGGGTCAGGAGCCGGGCGGCGACCGCGAGTCCCACGTACGCCCGCCACTGCAACGGATCCTTGACGAGCGCCTTGCCGGCCCAACGCACGGCAGCCCGGCGGTCGGGGCGGCTCGCCTCGCCGAACGAGATCTGGCCGTAGACCCGCCCCGCCCCCTTGCGGTCCTGCTCGATCTCCGGGTGACGCTCCATCATCCAGTGGAGCGAGGAGATCTTGGTGTCCCAGGTGCGGGTGAAGAACGAGGCAGCGCCCCACGTCACCACCACCAACGCTTCGTCGACGTGCACGATGTCCCCGACCTTGACTGAGCGCAGCAGCAGGTCCCAGTCCTCGTTCTGGCTGCCGGGCACCTCCTCGTCGACCAGACCGATGTGGTCCAGCAGGGCCGCGCGGTCGAAGAGCAGGCCCGAGGAGTGCAGCATCGACATCCGTGAACGGGTCAGGTCGCCGAGCGTGACCCGCGTGGTTCCTGCGGTCCGCGGGGTGATCCGCCCCTCGAAGTCGACGGCGATCGAGCAGGTGACCAGATGGGGCGCGACCCCCGTGCGGTTCAGCTCGGCGTCGTACTCCTCCACCTGGCGCCGCAACTTCGTGGGACGCCACCAGTCGTCGTCGTCGAGGAAGGCGACCAGGGAGCCACGGGAGGCCAGGATGCCGCTGTTGCGCGCGCCGGCGAGCCCCGGGGTGCGGGTGTTGGTGATGACCTCGACGGTGCGTCCCGGGGCGGTGCGCCGCAGGCTCTCGTCAGGCTCCGCCCGGTCGAAGACCACGATCACCTCGATCTCGCCCGGGTGGTCCTGGGCCAGGATCGAGTCGATCGCGCGACGCACGAGCTCGGGTCGCGCGTGGGTCGGGACCACGACACTCACCAGCGCGGGCGAGAAGTTCTCCTCGGGCGTCATGACGGCTCGCCCAGGTAGCCGAACGACTTGAGCACCGGGTAGGACATCGCGGTCACGATCCGACGGTCCCGAGGCGACATCTGCGTGCGCCAGGCGTCGTCGGCGCTGAGTCTGGTCACGCCGGTCCGGAAGCGCATCGGGTTGCCGGCCACCGAGTGACTGGGCCCGAGGTCGATCGTGTGCGCGTCGACCATCGGGATGTCCGGGCAGCCTGGCAGTCCCAATGCCTGCCACGCAGCCTCGATGGAGCCCTGGGGGTCAGCCACCAGGTCCTCGTAGCGCAGCCGGGTCAACGGCACCCCGCGGTGGGCGAGACCGCGGACGGTCAGGTTGCCCGAGAGCCAGAACGCCGTGCTCCGGACCGGCGAGAACCGAGGCATCGGCTCGCCGTCGCTGGTCTCGGGTCGTTCGACCACCTTCGACCAGCTGTAGGCGACCCCACGGCTGTCCCGGACGATGTGCAGGACCCGCAGGTCGAGTCCTTCGACGTGGCTCAACGCCAGGGCGGTCGGGATCTCCTTGCTCGAGTCGATGACCACCTTTGCCCCCGTGATCGCGGCGGCGGCGGTGTAGATCTTCTGGAACCCGGAGGCGTACTCGACGACCTGTTCCGCGAAGGCCGGGCGGGGCGTACGACGGGCCGACTGCGGGATGCGTCGTTGGCGGTCGACCGCCTCGGCGAGGTGAGCGACCCGGTCGAGGTCGACCCGGTCCCAGCCGCCGAACGCGTCGGCGCCGACCTGCGACCAGAACGGGCAGTCGTGGAAGGCAGTGCCGCAGGCACAGAGCTGGTTCAGGCGTACGCCGCGCTCCCAGAGGTGGACCACCTCGCCCAGCGCAAGGGTGCCGGTGGCTTGGGCGAGCACTCGTTCGAGCAGGGTCGAGCCGCTCCGACCCCAGCCCCCGATGTAGAGCACGGTCGGGCTGTTGCTGCCCGCGGACGCGGCACTGGAAGGCACCGTTCACCCTCTTCCTGATACCTGCGGACGACGCCGTTCCCAGCCCCGACCCGGACGGAGGAGCGGCACCAACATAGTCAGGTCCGGATCCGCTGTCTGCAGCGCGGTCGACCTAGCCACCGGGGGCGACCCGCCGGCGCGCGCCTCCGGTCGGGACGGCGTCGGGTCCTCTCAGGGCCAGAGCCGCCGCGACCATCAGAATCGGCAGCCCGTACGGCAGCGAGCCGTAGTAGACGAGTTCGATGGTCCCCACCAGCAGGACCGTGTTGGCGACGACCCCGGTCACGTCGCCGCGCCGCAGTGACATCAGGAACGCCAGCAGGAACCACCCCACGAAGCAGGCCAGCGCGCCCACGCCGTGGGAGACCAGCACCATCCAGAACTGTCCCTGGGTGCCGACCGGGTCCAGGTTCGGGTTGTCCGGTTCCTGGGGCACGGCATGTCCCAGGACCGGCGACTCCGGGATCGTGTCGATTGCCTGGGTGTAGAGCGACGTGCGGTCCTCGGTACTGCTGCTCTCGCTCAGCCTGTTCTCGAGCCGGTCCTGGGCGGGCAGCAGGAAGAAGGCGCCGGCACCCAGGATGCCCATCAGCGCAATGGCGACGAGGCCTCTCACGTTGCCCATCAGCACCAGCCTCAGGGCCACGTACGCGGCGGCGATGCCCAGACCCAGGAACATGCCCCGGTTGAGCGTGAGGAAGGCCGGGACGAGGGAGAGCGGAATGATCGCCACGAGCACCCAGAAGCGCGGCGTGCCCCGCACCTTGAAGAGGTAGGCGACCACGAACGGCAGGAGCAACGAGTACACGTTGCCCCAGTTGTTCGTGTAGAGGAACGGGGCCGTGGGTCGCGGGTCGAGCACCACCCACGCCTCGGGGTTCCACTGGGTCATCCGCCGCACGACCATCTGGTTGACCAGTTCGTTGCTGGTCAGCGAGGTCGGCAACAGGTAACTGAGGGGGGTCTTGATGACTGCCCCGGGGAAGGCCAGGGCCAGGTAACCGCCGAAGACGCAGGCGAGCCAGTACCCGGTCAGCGCGCCGGTGGCCATCTGCTCGTTGATCCGCCGCCGCGCGTTGAAGACGTACACGAAGAGGACGGCGGCCGCCGCGTAGAGCAGCAGGCGGTAGGAGAAGCCGATGGCCTGACCTGCGCGCTCGAGCTGGACGCCGGAGAAGAGGGCCCAGAGCAGGAAGAGCAGGTAGAGGCCGAACCCCCTCGGGACCTGGATCGCCCGGGCACGCACCATGAGCAGCACCATCGGGGGAGCCATCAGGATCCAGATCAGGTCTGCCAGCCCCAGCAGCCACCAGATCGGGAAGAGCGCGAAGAGCGTCACCGCGGGCCACGCCGGCAGCTCGCTGGACGCGACCCTCTGACTGCCGTCGAGGGTGGGGACGCCACCCCGCACGGACAGTGGGTGAGTCACGTTTCTCTCCAATGGCGCGGGGGGTGGCTGCGGCTCGCTATTGTAGGTCCGTTGCAGTCTGCGCACAGGCGTACGACCGCTCGACGGGGATGGATGGGGGCCTTCGATGGCGAAGCACGTGTCGAACACGTCGTCCATGGAGTTGTCGCACTACGCGACGATCCTGCGGCGCCGCTGGGTCTACGTGGCGGGCGCGTTGTGCTTGGGCGTCCTGGTGGCGACTGCCCTGATGGTCACGGTCCCGTCCAAGTCGACCTCGACCACCCTCGTCAACATCAACCTCATCTCCTCCAACGCCTTCAGCGCGTCACGCCCGCCCTCCGACCTGCTCGACATGGAGACCGAGCAGGCGATGGCTCGCTCGACCACCGTGATGAACGAGGTCGCGGCCGGGCTCGGCGACGGCTGGACCAAGTCGTCGGTCCGTGCGGCGACCGAGGCGACCCTGCTGCCCAACGGCACGGTGCTGCGCATCCAGTTCACCGGCGGCTCACCCGACGAGGCCGCCGACGGCGCGACCCTGGTCGCCGAGAAGTATCTCGCCTACCGCTCCGAAGAGGCCCAGGGTCGCGTCGACAGCGCCGCCGAGCGGCTCGTGGTGCGCCGCGACAGTCTGCGCAAGCAGCTGACCGCGGCCAACGATGAGCTGTCCGAGTCCGCCGCAGGCAGCCAGGGCCGCCTGACCGCCGAGCTGGCTCGCCAGACGGTCGCCGAGGAGCTGGCCACGGTCACCACCCAGCTCAACGAGCTGCGGGTGGTCAACACCGGGGGCGGCTCGGTGCTCACCGAGGCCGACGCCCGGCAGACTCAGTCCAGCCCCAACCGTCCGCTCATGTTGTTCAGCGGGATCCTGGGTGGGCTCCTGTCCGGCCTGGTCCTGGCCTTCGTGGTCAACGTGCTGGACCGCCGGGTGCGTGACCCCTACGACGTCGCAGGTGCCGGGGGTGGCGTGACCGTGGCCCGTCTGGCCGGTGAGGAGACCAGCGTTCCGGCCGTGGGGGTCGAGGCCGAGCAGATCCGAGCCGTACGGGAACGGGTCATGGCCGCGACCTCGGCGGAGCGCCCCGTCCTCGCCGTGATCGACGTCGGCCCGGACGACGCGGTCCCGACCGACGTGGCCATCAACCTGGCGGCGTCATTGGCCGACTCGGGTCTGGAGACCGACCTGATCATCGTCGACCACCCGGTCGACGTGCTGGTCAACGTGCTGCACGACCTCTCGGCGCGCGAGGTCGGGGCCCGCGCCCACGTCCGGCGTTTCCGGAGTCGCACGGTGCCGACGCTGCAGATCTCGGTCCCGGACACCTCTGGCACTCGCCTCGCGACGATCGACGTGGTCGTGGACCTGGTCTCCACGCCCGAGCGTTCCACGGCCGTGACGGTGGTGGCGCTCTCCCCGTCGGCCGGCTCAGCGGCCCGACTGGCAGCGGGACGCTTCGCTGACCAGGTGCTCTTCGCGGTGCACGAGCTGGGCACCCACATCGACGAGCTCGCAGCCGTGGCGAGCGAGCTCATGGCCGTCGAGGCCAGGACACACGGCACCGTCCTCCTCCCGGAGGGCCGACACCTCACGGCGCATCCCTCGGTGGGTGCGGGCGCTGCCCTGTTGCGTTCCGCCCCCAGCGGCGCGACCAGCAGTGCCTTCACAGGAGGTGCGGTGAGCGGAGCTCGCTCCAGCGCCCTGATGGAGGTCATGGAGGACCTGGTCACTCGGGCGGACGACGCGCCTGCGGAGGAGGTGACGCCCGCCGAGACGACAGAGGCCGAAGTGGTTCAGGCCGACGAACCGCGCTCCCACTTCTTCGACCGGAACGACCGTGAGGACGAACCCGCCATCGCCGGGGGCGACCTCGCGCAGGGCGACGTGTCCCCGACCCAGGACGAACGCGATCCCGACGACGGCACCGAGCCTGAGTCCGAGTCCGAGTCCGAGGCCGAGTTCGAGCCCGGGACCGAGGCCGAGGCCGAGGCTGAGCCCGGGACTGAGGCCGGGACCGAGCCCCAGCCCGAGGCCGAGGCTGAGGCCGAGTTCGAGTCTGAGCCCGAACCCGAACCCGAGCCCGAAGCCGAGCCCGCGCCGGATGCGGAAGCGGAGGCTCAGTTCGACCCCGCGCCGGATGCGGAAGCGGAGGACGACGCGCCCGCTCCCGAGACCGTGCCAGTCCCGGAGACCGATGCGACATCGGCCTCCCGGTCCATCGAGCCCGGGGCGATCCAGCCCGGGGCCAACCAGACGGGTGCGGCCCCCGGTCAGACGAAGAAGAAGCGCGGCCGCGGCCGCGGTCCCGTGCAGTCACGTCGAGGGCCAGGGGCGGGCCCCGCCTCCCAGACGGAGCCGGGCAGGCCGCCGGCCGATCCTGCCTCTGCCCAGTCGGACCAGGGTCAGCCAATGCAGGAGGAACCCTCGGCAGGGCCGACGGGGACCGGAGCCGGTGACCGCCCGGTCATCCCCGCCAACGAGAACAGTTGGGCCTTCACCCGCTGAACGGCGAGCAGGTGGACCCTCAGCAGTCCGGCTTCGTGGCAGGGCGTTGGTCGGTGACGATCCACGCGTCCTTCTTCTTCACCAGGGTGATGATGTTGCGCGTACGCGGCTCGGCCGGCCTGCTGTTGGGCACCCGCTTGCCGTCAGCGTCGACCACCCGCACCGCGGAGTTGTCGATGCATGCGTGCACGATGGCTCGCTCGGGATCCTGCAGCAGCCGCACGACGCGCTGGCGCACGATCACCGGTTCGCCCAGCACCTGCCATCCGGAGGCGTCGTACTCGGTGATCCGGTTGCGCAACTCCTCGAGCGCGGCTCCGGTCACGCCGGGCAGCGTCTTCAGGTCCTGCTTCGCGTCGGGCTCCTCGAGCTCCTCGCCCACCCTGTCGAGGAACTCCTCGGTGGCCTGGTCGGTCTGTTCCGCCACGTCCTTCGGCACGTCACCGGGGTCGAGGGTCGCCCCACCACCGCTCGGCCCGTCCGAGTCGGTCACCGAATCGGGCGACTCGCTGGGTGACTGGTCGGGAGACTCGCTGGGCGATTCACTGGGCGACAGGTCGGTCGAGGACGGGTCCTCCGTCCTCGGGCTCTCGTCGGACCACGAGCATCCCGCCATGAGGAGCGTGCCTGCCGCAGCCACGGCCGCCCACCTGTGTCGACGCGCTGGCATGGTCAGTGCAGCCACCAGAACCCCCCGGTTACCTAGAATCACGGCGCCACCCGGCGAACGCCGGGTGGTCACCCATCGTAGAGGCAGGTGGCGGGCGTGAGCAGCCAGCGACCGGACTCGGTCCGCAGGACGTCCGCGGCGGCGAGCTCCGAGGTCGGTCGCGCCGCACGCGGCGGCGCCCTGACGTTGGTGGGCACCGCCTCCAGCGCTGCCTTCGGGTTCGCGTTCAGTCTTCTCCTGGCGCGGCTGTGGGGGGCGAGCGACGCCGGCGTCGTGCTCCAGGCCATCGCGCTCTTCACGATCGCACTCAGTCTCGCGCGTCTGGGCATGGACACCACCGCAGTGTGGCTGTTGCCCCGGCTGCGCAGCCGAGCGCCGGAACAGGTGCCCGGCGCGATCGGGTTCCTGCTGACCTGTGCGGCCGCAGCCGGCGCCCTGCTCGCCGCCAGCTGGTGGGGGGTGCGGGGTCTGTGGCCGGACGGGGCTCCTGTCGTCGCCGTGGTCGACGCGATCTCCTGGACTCTTCCGCTCGCCGCCCTCACCGCCGTGGGTCTGGCCTGCACTCGCGCGTTCGGCGGGATCGTCGCCTTCAACGTGATCGACAACCTGACGACGCCGATCCTGCGCCCCGTCCTGCTGGTGGCCGGGCACTTGTTGGGAGTCGGGGTGGCGGGAGCTGCTCTGGGTTGGGCGGTGCCGACGGTGCTCGCGACCGGAGCCGTGACCCTGGTTCTCCACCGCTCGACGACTCGCCTGCGTCGGGGTCTGGCCCCGGGGGTGGTGCCCCTGCGGTGGCCGGCACGGGACCTGCGTACGCAGATCGCCAGGTACTCGTTGCCGCGCACGTTCGCCTCGGCCATGGAGCAGTCGATCATCTGGATCGACGTGGTGCTGGTCGGGGTCATCGCCGGCAGCGCTGCCGCCGGGGTCTACGGGTCCGCAGCCCGCTTCGTGGCGGCCGGGGTCATCGTCGCGACCGCCGTACGGATCGTGGTCGCGCCTCGGTTCAGCGCGCTGCTCGGCGAGGGGCGCACCGACGAGGTCGCTTCCCTGTACGCCGTCACGGCCCGCTGGATCCTGCTCTTCGGCGCCCCCGTCTACCTGACGCTGGCCGTCTTCGCCCCCACGGTCCTCTCCTGGCTGGGCGACGACTTCGCGTCCGGTGCCACCGCGATGGTGATCCTCTGCCTCGGCTCCGTGGTGGTGCTGGCTGCCGGCAACGTCCAGGCGTTGTTGCTGATGAGCGGGCGCAGCGGCCTGGGTGCGATCAACAAGGCGATCGTCCTGGTCGTCAACGTGGTCGGCAACCTGCTCCTCGTGCCGATCTGGGGGATCGAGGCAGCCGCGGCGGTGTGGGCCGCGAGCATGTTGCTCGACACGGTGCTCGCCTCGGTCCAGGTCGGCCGGGCCACCGGGATCGTGTTGGCGTGGGGATCAGTCATCCGGGTCGGTCTCGCCGTCGCGGTCTGCGTCGCCGGGCCCGGGCTCGTCATCGCCCACCAATGGGGTCAGGGGACCGTCCCGTTGCTCACCGGCATCGCCCTCGGGGGAGTTCTCCTGCTCGGTTATGCGGTGGTGGACCGTCGCCTGCTGCACCTCGACCAGCTGGCGACGCTGACCAAGCGGTGAGGCGCGGGCGTACCGCATCTGGAGGAAGTGCGTCCAGTACCACTCAACCGAAGGTAGAGGACGCCTAGTGTGCGGAGCATGCCGAATCTGACGCAGTTCAAGGACCGCTCGCCGCGGTGGGCGAAGGACGTCGCCAACGTGACGACCCGGGCGGCTGCCTTCGCGACGGTGCACCAGCGTCAGATGCCGGACTTCCTGATCACGGGCACCAAGCGCGGTGGCACGACATCGCTGTTCAACTACCTGTTGATGCACCCGGGCGTCCTGGGGCTCTTCCCGCAGAGCCGTGGCAAGAAGAGCACAGACTGGTTCTTTGCCGACTCCTCGCACTCCGAGGTCTGGTACCGCTCGCACTTCCACACCCAGCGCCACAAGGACCGGATCGCCGCTGAGCTCGGTCATCCACCGGTCAGCGGTGAGGCGTCCCCGTACTACGTCTGGGACCCACGAGTGGCAGAGAAGGTCCGGGCCGTGGCGCCGGAGGTGAAGTCGATCCTGTTGCTGCGCGACCCGGTCGAACGGGCCTGGTCCCACTACCAGGAACGCACCCAGAACGGCGTCGAGCCGCTCTCCTTCGAGGATGCGCTCGCGGCCGAGAGCCGCCGCCTGGACGGAGAGGTCGAGCGGATGGCGACGGATCTGACCTACCACAGCACCTCGCACGACTGGTACACCTACCGCGCTCGGGGCATCTACCTGCCGCAGATCCAGAACTGGCTGCGCTCCTTCGACCGTGAGCAGGTGCTGATCCTGCGCAGCGAAGACATGTACGGCGACGTCCAGGCCGTCTTCGACCGGGTGACGGACTTTCTCGGGATCGGGGACTTCACGTTGCCGGACACCAAGCCCTTCAACACCTCGCACCGCAAGTCGACCGTGCCCGAGCCGATCCGCACCGACCTCGCCCAGTTCTTCGCTCCGTACAACGCCTCGCTGGAGAAGTTCCTGGGGTATCCGCTGCACTGGTCCTGAGACCGGGGCTCTCAGCCCACCAGGGTCATCGCTTCGTCGACCAGCCGGGCGAGCTGGACCGGTGTGATCCACACCCGCTGCCAGCCGCCCTCGCGGGCCGCGAGCGTCGCGGCGCGCTCCACGACGGTGAGGGCGTGCACGGCTCCGACGATCCCGTGACCGACCCGATCGTGGCCGGCGGCAGCCAGGTGGTGCCGCGCGCGCCCCACGCACGCGGTGAGTGAGATCCGGTCGACCGGGATCGCCTCGCGCTGCACGCTGAACTCCCAGTGCACGGCGTCCAGCCCCGCCACCACGTCGGGCTCGCTGGACTCCCAGTCCCAGGCCCACAGCTGGCCGTCGGCTTCACGGGCGCAGTTCCACGGGGTCAGGTCACCGTGCCACCGGGCCTGGACGGGCACCGGTTCGGAGTGGGCCTCGAGGCGTCGCAACAGTGCCGTTGCGCGCTCGGCCACCGTACGAGTGGTGGGATCGGCGCGCAGCACGTCGAGGCGCCGCGCGATCGCGCGCAGACCGATGGTGGATCCGGGTCGAGTCATCCGCTCGACGGGTCCCAGGGCGAAGAGCTCCGCCGAGGAAGGTGCGGCCTGCTCACCCCGCACGCCCCGTACGCCGGCGGGCAGCGGCTCCACGACCAGCACCGGTCGCCCACCCTGACGGAAGGACGCCAGCAGCCGCGGTGCCCGCATCAGTCCCACTCGCCCTCCCACCTGCCGCAGCGCGTGGGACTCGGTGGTGACGTATTCGTCGGCGGTGGAGTTCCACCCGAGCTTGGCGTAGCCGATGGCGCGTGCCCGGTCGTCGAGAAGCTGCATGGTGGTCTTGCGGTTGGCGCCGGTGCGTACGCCGAACGTGGCGAAGAGGTGCTCGTGACCCAGTTCGGAGGCGATCTTGGCGAGCGGCAACTCGGCCGCGTCGGCGTCGGAGCGCACCTGGACCGCCAACTGCCGGCGGGACAGCGGGGCGCCCATCCGGGCGCCGGCTCCCAGGGCGACGCGAGCGAGATTGGCGGGAGCGCGACGCAGCCCTCGGTAGTGGGTCAGCGCGGCCTGCTGCACGCGGGGGGAGGCGAGTGGGACCAGGAGTTTGGGGTGCTCGGCGCCGGGCAGCAGCCAGTACCGCTCCGCGTCCTGCCAACCGCTCTCGGGGGCGGGGTCGACCGCGATCCGGGTCCCCTCACCGAGGCCGGGAGACCAGAGCTGCTGGGCGAGGATGTCGAGGGCGGGCACGCGCACAGAGTAGTCACTGTCGGGGGTCGCCCAGGGGTGTGGTGCAAGTCGTACCGCATACCGGGGAAATCTGCTGCCAGCAAGCGGGGTGCTCGGTAAACCCACCTAGCATCAGGGGCGTTCCCCAGGGGTGGGGGACTGCGGGCCTTCAGCAGTCCGCTCGCGTTCTGCAACCGGGGGTCATCCATGTTCTCAGCTCGACGTCTGCTCGCCACCGGAGCAGCCCTCCTGCTGCCCCTGGCGCTGACCCCACTGCTCACGAGCGGTCCGGCCACTGCCGCGCCGATCGACTCGGCAGTGCTCGGCACCGGTCCGGCGACGGCTGCGGGCTCGTGCTGGGAGATCAAGCAGCGTCGTTCGTCGGCCCCCAGCGGTTCGTACTGGTTGCTGACCCCGGCGATGTCTGCGCCGGCCCAGTTCTACTGCGACCAGACCACCGACGGTGGCGGTTGGGTGCTGGTCGGCAAGGGCCGTGAGGGATGGGTCACCGACTACGCGGGCAAGGGCAGCGCTGCCGCGTTGACCAGCCCCGACACGGTCCCGATGTCCGCGGTCACCCACCAGCACGCCTCGACCACGATCGACGCCCTCCTCAACGACGGTCGCGTCGACGCCCTCTCCGAGGGGGTCCGCATCCGTCGTGCCAAGAACCGCACCGGTTCGTCCTGGCAGGAGGTGCGGCTGCGATTCTCCAACAAGTCCCGCTGGACCTGGACCTTCGGCGCCGAGCACCCGGTCTCCTCATGGAAGATGGACACCCTCTCCGGCTGGGGCGGCACCTCCGAGACCTTCGGCACCGGCCAGAGCACCAACCGGATGACCAACTCGACCGACTCCAAGCGCAAGTACAAGGTCGGATTCGGCTACGGCACGAGCGTCGCCGGATACACGGACGCCGCGAGCCACCTGTGGGCGCCGACCAACGGTGCCGGCGGTGCGCTGCCGTACGCCCAGGTCTACCTGCGCCCGCGGATCACCTCGACCGACAGCGGCTTCACCGCGATCGGCAACAACGGCACCCCGGCCCGACCGACCCCGGCGACGCTCAACGACAACGCCCTGGTCACCCCCTGGGGAGTCAACGGACTCGCGGGCAGCACCTCGGTCGAGGGCAGCGTGGAGGTCCAGGCCTTCGCGGAGTCGCGCGGCAAGATGTACGTGGGCGGCAACTTCCGCTACGTGCAGAAGGACGCTGCCGGACTCGGTCGCGTCGAGCAGTCCTTCCTGGCTGCCTTCGACGTCGCCACCGGCGAGTGGGACCCGACCTTCCGACCCGAGCTCAACGAGCAGGTCGCCTCCTTGGCTGCCCTGCCCGACGGCACGATCGTGGCCGGCGGCACGTTCAGCCGCGCGAACGGACGTCCCGCCACCGCCGTCGTCGGGCTCGACCCCACGACCGGCGCCACCCGTGCCTCCTGGAACCTGAACGTCGAGAACCGCGTCTCCGGAGGTGTGCTGCGGGTCCGCACGCTCGACGTGCAGGACGGTTTCCTCTACCTCGGTGGCTCCTTCACCCACCTCTCCGGCGGCAGTGCGCCCGGGCGGGTCGTCTACTCCAAGAACGCAGCCCGCGTCGCCCTCGACGCCACCCCGAGCCCGGACTGGACCACGGAGTTCAACGGCACCGTCGTCTCGATGGACGCCGCCGACACCGGTGGGCGGGTCTACGCCGCCGGCTACTTCAGCACCAACAAGGGACAGGCGACGCTGCGCGCAGCCGCCCTCCAGACCGCTGCCGGAGCGCCCCTGGTCGCGGCGCCGTGGCGCCCGACCTGGAGCAATCGTGACGCCAGCTACCAGCAGACTGTCCGTGCTGTCGGTGACCGGGTCTTCGTGGGCGGCGCGGAGCACGCGCTGTTCAGTTTCGCCACCAGCAACTTCGACCGCCTGAGCGGCAACATCAACAAGACCGGCGGTGACTTCCAGGGCATGGACACCGATGGCGACCTGGTCTATGCCTCCTGCCACTGCGCCCAGTGGACCTACTCGGGCGCCTACACCTGGTCGAGCATCGGCTCCAACTGGGCCCAGGCCGACGCGATCAAGTGGATGGGCATCTGGAACGCGAAGACCAGCGAATACGTCGCTGACTTCAACCCGAACTTCTCGATGCGTCTCGGATCCGGTCCGTGGGCGATCAAGGTCGACAGCCTGGGACGGGTCTGGACCGGCGGCGACATCCAGACCGTACGCACCACCCAGGGCCAGAAGTTCTCCGGTGGGTTCGCCCGGTTCCAGCGCAGTGACTCCACTGCTCCCGCCGCACCGACCAACTTCCGGGTCGAGTCCGAGAGCGCCAGCACCGTGACCCTGCGGTGGAACTCGGTGGCCGACGCGAGTGGTGTCTCCTACGAGATCCTCCTGGGTGACCGTCCGATCGCGACCGCGCCGGGGGGTGCCTCGCCCAGTGCGACGGTGCCGCGGGTCACGGCTGGCCGCTACTTCGTCCGGGCCATCGACAACAAGGGCAACGTGGGTCCGAGCACCTCCGTGCTGATCCTGGGTGGCCCGCCGGTCAACCAGGCGCCCACCGCCTCGTTCACCACCGACGTCAGTGGCCGTACGGTCACGCTGGACGGTTCGACCTCCACCGACGACGGCGGCGTGCGCAGCCACGTCTGGGACCTGGGTGACGGCAACACCGCGACGGGCGCCAAGGTGACCCACACGTACGCCTCCACCGGCACGTACACCGTGAAGTTGACGGTCAAGGACAGCGACGGACTGAGCTCGACCGCGAGTGAGATCGTGAATCCGTCCTCGACCGTGAGTGCCACGCTCGTCCCGGCCGGCTCTGCCTGGAAGTGGTACTACCAGACCGCTGCGCCCGCCTCGAGTTGGAAGGGCACGGCCTTCGACGACAGCTCCTGGAAGACCGGTACCGCCCACCTGGGATGGGGAGCCGGTGTGGTCCGCACCAACATCGACACCTTCGCCAACCAGGCTGATCGTCCGGTGACCGCCTACTTCCGCCGCAGTTTCGAGGTCAGCGACCCCTCCAAGGTGGTGAGCCTGAAGCTCGACACCATCGGCGACGACGGCGTGGTCGTCCACGTCAACGGCACCGAGGTGGGCCGCGAGAACATGCGCGACGGTGCGGTCACCCACACGTCGTACGCCCCCACGGCACGCCGTCACGAGGTCGCCGCTGCCAACCCGTTGATCGTCGACGTTCCCGTCTCGCTGCTGCGTGCTGGCACCAACGTCATCGCCGCCGAGACGCACGTCAACTTCCGCAAGACCGCCGATCTCACCTTCGACCTGAAGGCGACCGCGATCGTCGACTGACGTCGTTCGTCGAGAAGGAGCTCTCCATGGCCCGCCTGCTCACCGCCCGCCTGCTCGCCCTCTGTGGAGCTCTCCTCCTCACGACCGTCGGGCTGGCGCCGGCGCACGCAGCTCCCGTCGTGGGGGACACCCCCTCGGCTGCCTGGAAGGTCGACGGCCGGGTGTACGCCACCCGGATCATCGGCAACACGGTGGTGGTCGGAGGGCAGTTCACCACCGCCACGAGCACCACGGGCGAAAGGGTCGCGCGCAAGAACCTCGCCGCCTTCCGGCTCGACACCGGTGAGCTGATCCGCACCTGGCGCGCGGACGCCGGCGGCACCGTGCGCGCGATCGAGCCCGCGGGGGCATGGGTCTACGTCGGCGGCGCCTTCGAACGCGTCGGCGGGGTCCTCGTCAAGGGGCTCGGGAAGGTCCGCGTGGCTGACGGCCAGGTCGACCCGAGCTTCAGCGGCGACCTCGACGCCCCCGTACGCGCCCTCGACCACACCGAGGGCGGCCTCTACGTCGGCGGCGCTTTCACGACCGTCGGTGGCACCCCTCGCGCCAAGCTCGCCAGGCTGAATCCCCTCACCGGCGAACTCGACCGCTCCTTCACCCCCGCCGTGAACAACGACGTGTGGGGCGTGGTGAAGAACCCTGTCAGCGACGTCGTCTACCTCTCCGGCGACTTCTCGGGTGCCGGCGGCTCCTCGCGCACCGGGGTGGCGGCTGTGTCGTCGGTCAACGGCGCCCTGCGCTCCACGATCTTCACCGGCGCTGCACGCCCCACCCTCGGGCTCGACATCAACGATGCAGGCACCCGACTCTTCGGCGCCGGTGGCGCGAAGACGAACCTGTTGACTGCGTGGAACGCCTCCACCGGTGCCCTCGTCTGGAGCCACGAAATGATGGGCGACGTCCAGGCGGTGACGCACTACGAGGGCAAGGTCTACTTCGGATTCCATGAGGGGTATGCAGGCGACACCCAGCGCAAGGTGATGGCTGCCGACGAGAGCACCGGCGTGATCGACACGTTGTTCCAACCCAGGGTCGACAGCTTCTGGGGAGTGTTCGCGGTGGACGCCTCGGACGCAGGTGTCGTGGCCGGGGGTGACTTCACCCTGGTCTCCGGTGTGGGCGCGCAGGGGTGGACCCGTTTCCTCGCCACCGGCGTGACCGCGCCTCCGCCGCCGCCGACCAACGTACAGACCACCTACCTCTCGGGTCAGGCCACCTGGCGCTACTGGGACCGAGGTGCTGCGGCCACCGGGTGGCAGACCAACGCCTTCAGCGACGCCTCGTGGTCCGTGGGCACGGGCCACTTCGGGTACGGCGACGGCGACGAGACGACACTCCTCGGCTGGGGTCCCAGCACCACGTCGCGGCACCGCACGTCCTACTACCGGACCACCTTCTCCGTGGCCCAGGTCCCTGACCGCGTGACGCTGGAGCTGGTGGCCGACGACGGTGCCGTCGTGCACGTCAACGGAGTCGAGGTCGTCCGCGACAACATGCCGGCCGGGCCGGTTGTCTTCTCCACCAAGGCGGCGAGCAACCGCAGCGGCGCCGCAGAGAACGTGGCCCGCGAGTTCACGATCCCGGCCTCGGCCCTGCGGGTGGGAGCCAACGTCATCGCGGTGGAGGTCCACCAGGACGCCTCGTCCTCGTCCGACCTCAGCTTCGCGGCGAGCCTCGTCGGCGTGCGCAACTGACTCGAGCCCGTCCTCCCGACCTGGTGGTCGGGAGGACGGGCTCGAAGTGCGTCGTGCCGGGGTGGGTCAGCTCTGCGACTGCACCCAGGTGCGCCAGGCGCTGACGGAGCCGCTGTCGTCCAACTTGAAGTCGCCATCACGGGTCGACTGGAAGTAGGTCACCCAGGCGGCGCCCTGCTCCTTGAAGAACCGGCCGACCTTGGTCAGCCAGGCGGCGCGGCCGGAGCCGTCGTCACCGGGGACCACTGCGCTGCCGGTCTCGGCGATGCCCCACGGCTTGCCGGACTCCTTGGACGCCTGTACCACGGAGGCGAAGAGCTTGGCCGGGTCCGGGTAGCTGGTGGGCTTGCCGGTGGCGGAGTTGTACGGGTCCCAGGAGATGACAGAGATGTAGTCGTCGCCGGGGTAGTAGTCGCGCCAGTTGCGCTTGGAGGCCGCCTCCGTGGTCCACCCGGTCAGCACGAGGGTGGGGTAGAGGTTGGGCTTCTTCAGCGTGCCGACCAGGTCGACGACGTGACGCCACGCTGCGCGGTACTGCGCGTAGGTGAAGGTGCCGTTGGCGATGTGCGGCTCGGGCTCGTGGAAGTAGCTCCAGAAGATCGGCTTGCCCGTCGGCGCGGTCCTGAAGTAGTCGAGGATCTGGGCGTCGTACTTGCCCGTCACGATCTCCTGCGGGGCCTCACGGAAGGAGACGACCAGGTTGCGGTCGTGCAGCGATGTGCGCCGTGACCAGGCGCCCTTGGGCGGGACGGTCGGGTCGAACTGACGTACGACCGGCATCTTGCCGAAGAGGGCGTCGTTCTTGGCCAGGGCCTCGTTCACGCTGCCGTCGGAGGCCGACAGACTGGCACCGAAGTACGTCTTGTCGCTGACGTAGTCGGGGGCCTTCTTGTATGCCGGGGCCGGAGTCGGGGTGGCAGTCGCCGTCGGCGTCGGGGTGGGCGTCGCGGTGGGCGTGGGCGTCGGGGTAACCGTCGGCGTCGGCGTCGGCTTGGGCGTCACGGTCGGCGTGGGCGTCGGCGTGGGCGTGGGCGTCGGCGTGGGCGTCGGCTTGGGCGTCGGCTTGGGCGTCACGGTCGGCGTGGGCGTCGGCTTGGGCGTCACGGTCGGCGTCGGCGTGGGCGTGGGCGTCGGCGTCGGCGTCGGCGTCGGCGTCGGCGTCGGCGTCGGCGTCGGCTCGGTCAACTTCTTCCACAGCTTGAGCAGTTCGAGGATCCAGATGTTGATGCTGTCGCCGGGGCTGGCCATCATCACCTGGGTGCCGTGGCGGTTGACCTCCAGCGACATGCCACGTGCCTTTGCGGGCAGTGTGGTCACGACAGGCTTGGAGCGGAACCCGGAGTACGTGTACGCCTTGGTGCGGCTGCCGAGGACGATGCTCCTGCCGTCGGGGGAGAAGGAGCCAGCGGTGATGCCTGCGGGTGCCTTGGCGATGCGGGTGAGCTTGTTGGCACGCTTGGTCGAGAGCCTCTTCGGTGCCCGGTAGACCGATGCCTTGCTCTTCGACTTGGTCACGAGGTAGAGCCGGCCGGTCTTCGGGTGCACCATCAGTGCCTCGGCGGTCCGTGCCTTGCCCGGGTACTTGAAGACGAACTTCTTGCTCGCCACGGTGCGGGTGCGGCCGTCGTTCGGGGGGTTCTTCGGCTCCACGACGCGGAAGACGGCGACCTTCTTGCCCGTCGACTTCGTGACCATCCAGAGCCGGTGTCCGGGGCCTGAGGAGATGTCGGCCCAGTTCCGGGAGTTCGCGCGCCTGACCTTCAGGATCGCGCGGGTGCGACCCTCGTTGTTGACGACGAAGAGTCGGCTTCCACGGTTGTTGTGGGTGAAGAGCATGTCGCGTGCGTACGTACTGCGAGCGAGGCCACCGGCCCTCGTGATGCGCGGGTCCTTGAGGGTCCGTTCGCGCTCGAGGAGGGGCGAGCCGACGGCCGAGGACGAGAGCGAGTGCAGCGAGTGCTTCGCTCCCTGGAGGGGGGATGCGGTGGAGGGGGTGGTGACCCCCAGGGTGAGCGCGGAAGCCGTCAAGACAGTCAGCCCGAGTCCGCGGACAGCAGTGCTGTAGCGCACGGCGTATCCTTTCTGTGCCTAGTGGCAACTCACCTGCTAGCAGCAGGCAGCAGCCTCTTGCGCGCCCGATCTGGTCAGGTCAGGCGCAGGCGGAGGGTGAGCTCCGCACGAGTGCGAGGGGTTCCTCGCCAGACCGCTCCGGGCGACTGGGGCCGCCGGCGGGTGGTCATGGAGTCGGTGTCGACTCGGTTCGGCCGCATGTCAACGGCGCATACCCAATATGGTAGATGCCTCGGCCTCCTCGTGTCACTTCTTCGTACCCAATGAGAGGTATTCCACAGGGGTGAGGGGGTGGTGCGCCAGCAAATCGCGATATCCGGTCCTATGAGCCGTTCGGCATAGCCCGAACGGGTTATGCCCGGGGTTGACGGTCGGCGACGCCTCGGCAGGAGGTTCCGGTGGATAGGCTGCGCCTCGTGATGACCGAGACCCCGTTCCCCGCTGCCGCCCTCGACGACGACCATGTTTTCGCCGTGTGGGCGGCCGAACAGGCAGGGGCGCGACTCCTCGCGGTCCGCGGTGCCGGGCTGGAGGGAAGGGCCCTGAAGGACGCGGGCGACGCTGCTGCCCAGGAGGTGCTCGCGGGTCTGCTCGCCGCCCACCGCCCCGGCGACCACGTGCTCTCCGAGGAGGCCAGGGACGACAGGTCTCGGCTGCAGGCCAGCCGCGTGTGGATCATCGACCCGCTCGACGGGACCAGGGAGTACTCCGAGCCGCCGCGCGACGACTGGGCCGTCCACGTGGCGCTCTGGGTCGACGGTGAGCTGACGGCCGGCGCAGTGGCACAGCCCCAGCTGGGGGAGACCTTCAGCACGGCCTCGCCGTCGGTGGTCGCACCGCGTACGTCCGAGCGCCCCAGGATCGCGGTCTCCCGGTCGCGTCCGCCGGCGTTCGTCGCGGCCCTGGCCGCGGAGATCGACGCCGAGCTCGTCCCGATGGGCAGCGCCGGGGTGAAGGTGATGAGCGTCGTGCGGGACCTCGCAGACGCCTACGTGCATGCGGGTGGCCAGTACGAGTGGGACAACGCCGCCCCTGTGGCGGTGGCCCGAGCTGCGGGCCTCTTCTGCTCACGGGTCGACGGCTCTGAGCTCGTCTACAACAAGAGCGACGTCTCGCTGCCCGACCTGATTGTCTGCCGCCCTGAACTGGCCTCCTCGATCATCGACTTCGTGAAGCGCCACGGCACCGACTGACTCGCCGGGCAGAAATGCACGCCGCCCCGCGCGGCCGGAGCCGGGCGGGGCGTACGCAGGGTGGTCGGTGCCACCAGCAGGTCAGTAGCCGTAGGTGCGCCAGGTGTAGGAGCTGCTCAGGAAGCGCTTGTCCTTGGGGACGATCACCTTGTAGAAGAAGGTGCCACGGCGCCTGGGCAGCTTGAGGCTGTAGCGGCCCTTCTTGTTGGTCTTGATCGTGCGGTACTTCTTGAAGCCCTTGGTCTCCTTCTTGCTGACCTTGACGACCAGCTTCTTCTTCTTGAACTGGGGCGAGACCTTGCCCTTCAGCGTCAGACCCTTCCGCGGAAAGGTGATCTTGCGCTTGACCTTCACCTTGACGGGCGTCGAGACGCCGGCCCGGAAGACGTTGCCGTAGGTGTCAGTGCCGCCGGAGTAGCTGATGCGGTACTCGGTGTGCTCCTTCGGCTTGATCTGCCCGAAGGAGACGTAGCTGCTGGCCGTCGCGGTCTTGATGGTCTTCCAGGCCTTGCCCGTGACCTTGGACTGCAACTGGACGGAGCCGACGCGGACGGCCCCGGTGTATCCGGTGCTGTCGGTGGCGGTGACCGCAGCCCGCAGGGAGGTCTCCATCCCGTAGGTGAGCATCTTGTAGGAGCTCTGGACCTGGAGGTTGGTGGTCACGCTGGCCTGGGCCGCCGGAGCGGTCAGGGCGATGGGTACGAGGCTGAGCAGGCCCGCGGTGACGGTGCCCGCGATGAGTCGAGTGAGACGCATTGAGTTGTCGTTCCTTCCGAAAAGTGGATGGGCCGCCCGTTCGACACCCTGGTGGGTGTCCGTGGGCGGCCTCGCTCAGAACCCTAGGCCGCGGCGGACCGGATGAGCCGCCACGCCACACGCAGTGGGACGAGTGAGTGCGGTCCGCAGGTTCTCCCGCCCTCCGCACGCCCCGTAGAATCGCCGGGTACGACCCCTCCCGAGTTCGGTGAGGGGCTCATCTGCGTGCCGAGAGGATCGTCCGTGACGGCCCTGACCCCCTTCGCCCCATCTCGGAGCCCCCAGGCCCCGGCCACTCCGCTCACCCGGTTCGCGGAGCGTCTGCTCACCGACTCGGTGCTCGGTGAGGCAGCCGAGAAGGCCGGGACGACGCGGACCCTGGACCTGACCGGCCCGGCCGCGGTGCGTCCCTTCGTGGTGCACGCGCTGGCGACCGCGCGACGTACGGTCCTGGCGGTCACCGCCACCTCGCGCGAGGCGGAGGACCTGGTGATCGAGCTCGGCGACCTGCTCGACCCGTCCGAGGTCGCGCTCTACCCCAGTTGGGAGACGCTTCCGCACGAACGCCTCAGCCCGCGCAGTGACACCGTCGGGCGTCGCCTGGCCGTGCTGCGCCGGCTCAAGCACCCCGGCAGTGATGCTGCCAACGGTCCGCTGCGGGTCGTGGTCGCCCCGATCAGGTCGGTGCTCCAGCCCCAGGTGAAGGGCTTGGCCGACATCGAGCCCGTCGAGATCGTCACCGGGGAGACCCGGGTCCTCGACGACGTCGTACGAGGGCTCGCGGACGCCGCGTACACCCGCGTCGACATGGTCGAGAAGCGCGGCGAGTTCGCTGTTCGCGGTGGTCTCGTCGACGTCTTCCCGCCCACCGAGGAACACCCGCTGCGGGTGGAGTTCTTCGGGGACGAGGTCGACGAGATCCGTACGTTCTCGGTCGCCGACCAGCGCACCCTCGCCGAGGTGGTGCGACTCTGGGCGCCTCCGTGCCGCGAACTCCTGCTCACCGACGAGGTGCGGGCCCGGGCTGCGGCCCTGGGTCAGGCGCACCCGCACCTGCTCGAGATCACCGACAAGATCGCCGCCGGGATCGCGGCCGAGGGCATGGAGTCGCTGGCTCCCGTGCTGGTCGACGACATGGAACTGCTCGTCGACCTGATGCCCGGCGACACCACGGTCCTGCTCTTCGACCCGGAGCGTTCCCGCACCCGCGCCCACGACCTGGTGGCCACCAGTGAGGAGTTCCTGGGTGCCTCCTGGGCAGCTGCGGCCAGCGGCGGAGTCGCGCCGATCGACCTGGGCGCGGCCTCGTACCGCGAGATGGGCGAGGTGCGTGAGCACTCGTTGTCGCGCGGGCTGGCCTGGTGGTCGATCAGCCCCTTCGGGATCGACGGCACTCCGGTCACCGATGTTGACGCCCTCGCGGGGGCCGTGGAGTCCCGTGCCCTGGGCCTGACCCCGGCCGAGGAGTACCGCGGCGACTTCACCCGCGCCGTCGCCGACATCCAGCAGTGGTTGGAGCAGAAGTACGCCGTCACCGTCTCCCACGTCGGGCACGGCCCCGCCAAGCGCATGGTCGAGCTGCTCGGTGAGCACGACGTACCTGCCCGGTTGGTGGAGGAGGGGGAGCCCAGCGGTCCAGGGACGGTCACGGTCACGTGCGCTCGGCAGGCGCACGGCCTGCTCGACCCGGTGACGCGCAGCGTCCTGATCACCGGCGACGACCTGACCGGACAGAAGTCGTCGACCCGTGACATGCGCAAGATGCCGACGCGGCGCAAGAAGCAGATCGACCCCCTCGAGCTGAAGGCCGGCGACTTCGTCGTCCACGAGAAGCACGGCGTTGGTCGGTTCATCGAGATGAAGCAGCGTGAGGTCCAGGGAGCGACGCGTGAGTACCTGGTCCTGGAGTACGGCGCCTCCAAACGCGGCGCCCCGCCGGACCGGCTGTACGTCCCGGCCGAGACGCTGGACCAGGTCACCCGTTACGTGGGCGGCGAGCAGCCGAGCCTGGACCGTCTCGGCGGCGCCGACTGGACGAATCGCAAGAACAAGGCCCGCAAGGCGGTCAAGGAGATCGCCGCCGAGTTGATCAAGCTCTACGCCGCCCGACAGGCGACGAAGGGTTTCGCGTACGGCCCCGACACCCCGTGGCAGCGCGAGTTGGAGGACGCCTTCCCGTTCGCCGAGACCATCGACCAGCTCACCACCGTCGACGAGGTCAAGGCCGACATGCAGCGCACGGTCCCGATGGACCGCCTGATCTGCGGCGACGTCGGCTACGGCAAGACCGAGATCGCCGTCCGGGCCGCGTTCAAGGCCGTCCAGGAGGGCAAGCAGGTCGCTGTCCTGGTGCCCACCACGCTGCTGGTCACCCAGCACCTGAACACCTTCACCGAGCGGATGAGCGGCTTCCCGGTCGTGCTCAAGGCCCTGAGCCGGTTCCAGAGCGACAAGGAGGCGCGCGAGGTGATGGCGCAGATGGCCGAGGGCACCGTCGACATCGTCGTCGGCACCCATCGTCTGCTCAACCCCGACGTGCGCTTCAAGGACCTGGGCCTGATCGTCGTCGACGAGGAGCAGCGCTTCGGGGTCGAGCACAAGGAACAGATGAAGCGGATGCGCACGAGCGTCGACGTGTTGAGCATGTCGGCCACGCCGATCCCGCGGACCCTGGAGATGGCGATCACCGGCATCCGTGAGATGTCGACGATCACCACCCCGCCGGAGGAGCGCCACCCGGTGCTCACCTACGTCGGCGCGTACGAGGACCGCCAGGTGATCGCGGCACTGCGCCGTGAGCTGCTCCGTGACGGTCAGGTCTTCTACATCCACAACCGGGTGCAGTCGATCGAGAAGGCGGCCGGCAAGCTCCGCGAGCTGGTCCCCGAGGCCCGCATCGCCACCGCCCACGGCCAGATGAACGAGAAGCAGCTGGAGCAGGTGATGCTCGACTTTTGGGAGAAGAAGTTCGACGTGCTGGTCTGCACGACGCTGGTCGAGTCCGGCCTCGACGTCTCCAACGCCAACACGATGATCATCGAGCGCGCCGACACCCTGGGCCTGAGTCAGCTGCACCAGCTGCGGGGACGCGTGGGACGTTCGCGTGAACGGGCGTACGCCTACTTCCTCTACCCGAGCGAGAAGCCGCTCACCGAGACCGCCCACGAGCGGCTCGCCACCCTCGCCCAGCACTCCGACCTCGGCGGGGGCATGGCGATCGCGATGAAGGACCTCGAGATCCGTGGCGCCGGCAACCTGCTCGGCGGTCAGCAGTCGGGCCACATCGCCGACGTCGGCTTCGACCTGTACGTACGCCTGGTCGGGGAGGCCGTGCAGGACTTCCGCGGCGAGGTCTCCGAGGAGCTCGACGAGATCCGGATCGACCTCCCCGTCGACGCCCACCTGCCCCACGACTACGTCTCCTCGGAGCGACTGCGTCTGGAGATGTACAAGCGCCTCTCGGAGGTGCGTACGGACGCCGACGTCGACGAGATCCGCGCGGAGCTCGTCGACAGGTACGGGACCCCGCCCGACGTGGTCGAGTCGCTGCTGGTGGTGGCTCGTTTCCGAGCTCGCGTGCGCGACGCCGGCCTCACCGAGGTCGTGGTCGCCGGCAAGAACGTCCGGTTCGGCCCGGTCGCACTGCCCGATTCCCGGGTCGTGCGGCTCAACCGGCTCTACCCCAAGTCCAGGGTGCACAGCCAGAACGATGTGCTCCTGGTGCCGCGTCCCCTCGGATCTGCGAAGGGATCCGGGGTGGCCCTGCTTGAATGGGCACGCGGCGTCGTGGACCTGGTCATCGATCCGCCCGCGACACCGCCCGTCGCACCGTCTGCCTAGGAGAGACACGTGAGCCTGTCCCGTATCCGTCGCACCCTCGTTCCGGCCGTGATGGCCGTCGCACTGCTCTCCGGATGCAGCGGGAACGGCACTGCCCCCGGCACGGCCGTGAGCATCGGGGACGACTCGGTCTCCAAGAGCGAGGTCAGCCGGGTGGCGGACGCCGTCTGCCGCAGCATCGAGGACAACCTGTCGGAGGCCGGTGAGCAGGTCCGGCTCTCAGAGCTCAAGCAGTACGCCCTGAGTCTGCTGACCGTACGGATGCAGGCCGAGCAGGTCGCCGACGAGCAGGGCATCGAGCCGAACGCCGCCTACCACCAGGACGTCGTACGTGTGCAGGGTGAGGCCGAGACCATCCCCGAGGACCTGCGCGACGACTACGTCACCGCACTGTCGACCGAGGCCTACCTGACCTCCCTCATGGCGCAGATGGGTGAGCGTGCCCTGGCGGCCGAAGGCGTCACCACGCCCTCCGAGGAGGAGATCATGCAGCGGGGCTCGCAGCTCTTCGCGACCCAGGTGGTCGAGCGGGGAGCCGAGGTGGATCCCTCCTACGGCGCGGTCATGGAAGAGGGTGCTCTGGTCCTCGCCGAGACGGGTGCCTCGGTGCCGGTCAGCGGCCCCGCGATCGAGGCGCTCACCGAGGAGCCCAACCCGGACTACGTCGGTTCCTTGCCGGAGAGTCAGCGCTGCGGCGATGGCCCCCGGTGAGACCCCGCCGCTCCTGGAGTTCGCCGAGGTGATGCGTCACCTACGGGCGGAGTGCTCGTGGAAGCAGGCGCAGACCCACCGGAGCCTGGCGCGACACCTGCTCGAGGAGACCCACGAGACGCTCGAGGCGATCGACGTCGGCGACGCCACGGGTGACTGGGCGCACCTGCGCGAGGAGCTCGGCGACCTGTTGCTGCAGGTCTACTTCCACGCCGTGATCGCGGAGGAGCAGGGCGAGTTCACCCTCGACGACGTGGCAACTGACGTCACCGCGAAGATGATGCGTCGCAACCCGCACGTCTACGGCACTGCCGAGCAACGCGCGACCATCGAGCTGGACCCGGCCTCGGTGACCGAGGCGTGGGAGACGGCGAAGGCCGCGGAAAAGCAACGGGAGTCTCCGCTCGAGGGCCTGCCGCCGGGCCTGCCGGCGCTCCTGATGGCCGACAAGGTCATCGACCGGATGGAGCGGGCAGGGCAGCCCCTTGACCCTCAGGTCGGTGACGCGGGCGAGGGCAACGATCAAGGTGCCGACGTGGGCACCGGGATCGGGGACCGTCTTCTCGCTCTGGTGGCGGAGTCCCGAGACCTGGGCGTGGACCCGGAGCAGGCGCTGCGCGACGCCGTACGTCGGCGTCTCTGAGCCCGGGGATCAGCCCTTGTAGAAGGGGGAGCTCTTCACGAGCTGGACGGCCCGGTCCTCCATGAAGGGGATGTTCTGGCGGTAGAGCCAGGGGCGACCGATCCACATGTATCCGTCGACGTACTTGGCGGCGAGGCGGCGCGACTTCTTCGACAGCTTCCACTTCGCCGCAGCCACGTTGGTGGTCGGCGGGATGCCCAGCGTCACGCAGGTGCCGCGCAGGTTGCCGGGCTTGCAGGCGAAGGCGTGGTCGGGGTCCGGGCCGGTGTAGTTGCCGAAGGTGAAGCCCTTGCCGTTGCTCGAGGTGTTGATGACGCCCTTGAGGCCTCGGATGCCGCGCTTGTTGAAGATCTTCACGAGCTCGGCGACCCGCTGGATGTCCTTGCCGGTGGAGTTGTAGTGCGTCGTGTTGGTGGCGATGCCGTCGGCGTACTTGATGCCGCTGGCCTGCAGCAGGCGCGCCGCCTCCTTGGCGCCGCCCTGGCCGGGCGCCGGCCAGTCCCAGCCGCCGGTCTCGAGGTAGACGCGGGTGTTCGGGAGGGCGCCGTACTTCTTGGCGGCGTACTTGATGAGGCCAGAGGACTTCTTGAAGTTCGGCACGCCGCGCAGGAAGGTCGAGTCGGGCTGCAGGACCAGGATGGTCTTGGTGTTGCCGATCGCCTTCGCGGAGTTGTCGATCCACCGCTTGTAGGACCGGACCTGCTGGTCGGTGGGGGCCCTGCGCTGGCTCTCGGTGTACCAGGGATCCATCCGGAAGATGGTCAACTGCACCCAGGCATTCTTGTTGCCCTGCTGGCTGTTCTCGATGTAGGCCTTGGTGACCCGGCCGATGTCGTTGTCGGCGATCCAGGCGCCCATCCAACGCGGCTTGGGCTTGTTCGCGATGTAACCGAGGTACTTCTTCTTCGCGCCGCTGGATCGTTCGTAGGCCACCCAGGCCTCTTCGCCGGGGCCCTTGTAGACACCCCACGTGCCCTTGAGCTTGCTCCTGGAGATGTAGGCGCGGTTCTTCTTCTTGGACTTCTTCGCCTGGGCGGTGGAGACGGGCCGGGCGGGCGCCTTGACCTGGGCGGTGCCCGTGACAGGGGCCGTCAACTGGCGCTGGAGGGTCGGCGTGGTCCAGGTGTTCACCTGGGACCGGGCGGGAGCAGTCGCGCTGCTGACCGGAGCGGCGAAGGTGGCGATGCCGAGGCTCGCCAGCATCGCGGCTGCGACGGTCGTGGTGACGATCTTCATGTGGTCGAGTCCCCCCGGGGAGTGATGATGGATCGAGCGTAGGTGTCGATGCCGTAGTCAATGCCCCTAATTGGTGAAATGATACCCCTAAAGTTACCTAACTTTGGGTACGGCAGTTCGCACCCCTGCGTTTGCGTCCGGGTGCGGCCGTACGGGTTGCAGCCAGCTGCTGGCCGGGCTGCTGGTCGGGCTGAAGGGTGGCGGCTGGTGGCGGTTAGGCTGACTCCGCTCGTCTCACGCACACGCACACCCACACAGGAGCAGCACTGATGGCAGCCATCGAAGCAGTCGGCGCACGCGAGATCCTTGACTCGCGCGGCAACCCCACGGTCGAGGTCGAGGTCCTCCTGGACGACGGCTCCTTCGGCCGTGCGGCCGTTCCCTCGGGCGCCTCCACCGGAGCTTTCGAGGCGGTTGAACTGCGCGACGAGACCCCCCGCTACAACGGCAAGGGCGTCGCCAAGGCCGTGGAGGCCGTCATCTCCACCATCGGCCCCGCGCTCGAAGGCCTCGCCGCCGACGACCAGCGCCTCGTCGACGAGACGATGATCGCCCTCGACGGCACGCCCAACAAGGCGAACCTCGGCGCCAACGCCATCCTCGGCGTCTCGCTGGCCACCGCCCACGCCGCGGCCGAGTCGGCCGGTCTGCCGCTCTTCCGCTACGTCGGTGGCCCCAACGCGCACCTGCTGCCCGTCCCGATGATGAACATCCTCAACGGTGGCGCCCACGCGGACACCAACGTCGACATCCAGGAGTTCATGATCGCGCCGATCGGCGCAGCGACCTTCGGCGAGGCGCTCCAGCAGGGCACCGAGGTCTACCACGCGCTCAAGTCCGTGCTGAAGAAGCAGGGCCTGGCCACGGCCGTCGGCGACGAGGGCGGTTTCGCCCCCAACCTCTCCAGCAACCGCGCCGCCCTCGACCTGATCGCCAGCGCGATCGAGACCACCGGGCTCAGCCTGGGCAAGGACATCGTCCTTGCCCTGGACGTCGCAGCCTCGGAGTTCTGCACCGACGGTGCCTACACCTTCGAGGGTCAGCAGAAGTCCGCTGCCGAGATGAGCGCCTACTACGCCGAGCTCGTCGCCGCCTACCCCATCGTCTCCATCGAGGACCCGCTCGACGAGGACGACTGGGAGGGGTGGAAGACGCTCACCGACCAACTCGGAGCCAAGACCCAGCTGGTCGGGGACGACCTCTTCGTCACCAACGTCGAGCGGCTCCAGCGCGGCATCACCGGCGGCCAGGCCAACGCCATGCTGGTGAAGGTCAACCAGATCGGCACGCTCACCGAGACCCTCGACTCCGTCGACCTCGCGCACCGCGCCGGCTACCGCAACATGATGAGCCACCGCTCGGGCGAGACCGAGGACACCACCATCGCCGACCTCGCGGTGGCCACCAACTGCGGCCAGATCAAGACCGGCGCCCCGGCCCGCTCCGAGCGCGTCGCGAAGTACAACCAGCTCCTGCGCATCGAGGACCACCTCGGCGACGCGGCGCGCTACGCCGGTGCGGCCGCGTTCCCGCGTTTCTCCCTCTGATCGAGGGAGACTTGTCGCCTGATGGCGCAACGACGTAACGCCTCCACACCCGGAGGAAGCCGGCGACCCGGCCAGCGGGACCAGTCCCCGCGGGCTCGGGTCGCTGCGTCGTCTGCGGGCGCGCGTGGTGAAGGCCCCCTCGAGTCGCCGTCCGAGGGTGGCCCCCGCTCGTCGCCCCGCGCGCGGCAGTCGGTCGCCGGCCGCACGGTGGCCGCCCGTGGGGCGCCCGCCCGCAGGCGACCGCGACTCACCGGCAGGGCCGCCATCCTGCTGCTCGTGGTCCTGGTGCTCGCGGTCTCGTACGCCTCGTCGATGCGCGCCTACTTCGACCAGCGGGCGCACATCCAGTCGCTCAAGGAGCAGATCGCCGACTCGGAGGCCAACATCGCCGAGCTCGAGCGTGAGAAGCGGCGCTGGGACGACCCGGCGTACGTGCGAGCCCAAGCCCGCTCGCACCTCGGCTACCTGATGCCCGGGGAGACCGGTTACCAGGTGCTCGACGAGGACGGTCAGCCGCTCGACAGTGCCGCCGACCTCAGTGACCCTGACGAGGTGCTGAAGGAGGAGCCCACCGCCTGGTGGGAGACTGTCTGGGGTTCGGTGGAGCTGGCGGGAGACCCGCCGCCGGACCAGACCCGGATGCCTGCCGTGATCGACGGCGTGAAGAAGAACAAGCAGGAGAAGCAGTGATCGAGCCGGCCGACGTCAAGGCGATCGAGCAGCAGCTCGGACGTGAGCCTCGCGGCATCGCCGGAGTGGGCCACCGTTGCCCCTGTGGCAACCCCGACGTGGTGGCCACCGAGCCTCGCCTCCCCAACGGTACGCCGTTCCCCACGACCTACTACCTGACCTGCCCCAAGGCCGCCTCCCGGATCGGCACCCTGGAGGGCAGTGGGCTGATGAAGGAGATGCAGGCGCGTCTCGGCACTGACCCCGAGCTGGCGCAGGCCTATCGCGCCGCCCACGAGCGCTATCTCGCGGCCCGCGCCGAGATCGGCGCCGCAGCGGGTCACGACGTGCCGGAGATCGAGGGGATCTCGGCCGGCGGGATGCCCGACCGGGTCAAGTGCCTGCACGTCCTCGCCGGGCAGTCCCTGGCGCAGGGCCGCGGCGTCAACCCCCTAGGCGACGAGGTGCTCGACCTGCTCGGTGACTGGTGGGCCGACGGCGCCTGCGTCTCCGCCTGCGATCCGGACAGCGACCCCGACGCCGCTCCTGCCGCGGGGTGAGTCCCGGGTGAGCAACCAGAAGATCGCGGCCTTCGACTGCGGCACGAACACCATCAAGCTGTTGATCGGCGAGCTGCCCCGGGTCGACGTGCGTGCCAGCACGATGGTCCGTCTCGGGCAGGGGGTTGACACCACGGGGGAGCTGCACCCGGACGCCCTGGCGCGGGCCTTCGCGGCCCTCGACGAGTACGCGGTCCTGGTCCGCGAGCACGGCGTCACCCCCGACCGCATCCGCTTCTGCGCCACGTCGGCCACCCGCGACGCCTCCAACGCCGACGTCTTCGCCGCCGGGGTCGAGGCTCGTCTGGGAGTGCGCCCCGAAGTGATCCCCGGCGCCGAGGAGGCGCAGCTCGCCTACTCCGGGGCCGTACGAGGGCTGGTCGTGCCGCCGAAGGCCCCGCTCCTCGTGATCGACATCGGGGGAGGGTCCACCGAGCTCATCCTCGGTGACCTGGACGGACCGGTCGCGGCCCACTCGGCCGACATCGGCTCCGTACGCCTCAGCGAACGCCACCTGCACTCCGACCCGTCCGCTCCCGAAGAGGTGGCAGCCTGCGTCGCCGACATCGAAGCGGCGCTCGACGAGGCCGAGGCAGTCGGCGTCGACATCGCGTCGGCAGTCACGGTGATCGGCATCGCCGGCACCTGCACGACGATCGCCGCCGGTGTGCTCGCGCTGCCGGCGTACGACCCCGAGGCCGTCGACCACGCGGTGCTCTCGGTCGAGGGCGCGCGCGACTTCTGCGCCGACCTGGTCGGGGCGACCACGCAACAGCGCCTGCAGCTCGGCTTCATGCACCCCGGTCGCGCCGACGTCATCGACGCCGGCGCCCTGATCATGGACCGCATCCTCGCCCGCGTCACCGTGAGCCACTGGACGGTCTCCGAGGCCGACATCCTCGAAGGCATCGCCTGGTCCGTGGCCCAGCGCTGACCCCACCCACGGGCCCGACCCCACCGACGGCCCCGACGGCCCTGTCGGTGGCGATCCCCGGCCCACGGATGCGAGGGTGAGGTGATGGTGGAACCGTTGTTGCCGCACCCGCTGACCGGTGAGCTCTTCGCCTCCCCGGTCCCGCCCGGCACCGGGTGGCCCGAGGACCCCGCAGCGCCGGGCGCTTCCGTGGCCCGGTCGCCGGGCGGCGTACGTCGGTTGGCGGTCGCAGCAGACCTGGCGCAGGTGGAGGAGCGGGTGAGTGTCTGCTCGGCCTGCCCTCGGTTGGTGACCTGGCGTCAGGGCGTGGCCCGGCAGAAGCGGGCCTCCTTCGCGGACCAGCCTTACTGGGGACGGCCGATCCCGGGCTGGGGCGACCCGCAACCTCGGGTGCTGATCGTCGGGCTCGCCCCCGCGGCCAACGGGGGCAACCGAACCGGGCGGGTCTTCACCGGCGACCCCAGTGGTGACTGGCTCTTCGCCAGCCTGCACCGCGTCGGGTTCGCGGCCCGCGAACGCTCCGACCACGCCGGGGACGGACAGCAGTTGGTGGGCGCCCGGATGGTCGCAAGGGTCCGCTGTGCCCCGCCCGACAACAAGCCGACGCCGGCGGAGCGCGACACCTGCGCGCCGTGGATCCACCGTGAGGTCGCGCTGGTCCGCGACTCCCTGCGCGTCGTGGTGGCGCTGGGTGCCTTCGGGTGGGGCGGCGCGCTGGATGCGCTGGCTGGTGCCGGCGTCGCGGTGCCGAGACCGCGACCGAAGTTCGGCCACGGGGTGGAGGTGGAGCTGGACGGCGTCACCCTGATCGGTTGCTTCCACCCGTCGCCACACAACACCTTCACCGGACGACTCACCGAAACCATGACCGACGAGCTCTTCACCCGGGCGCGCGCGTTGGCAGGGCTGGCGTGAGGGCAGGAGTGAGGGAGCGGGCGGCCCGGGGGTGCGGGTCGCGCTCGCAGGCGCCCGGGCGGGAGTGGACAATGGTCGTATGACTGACGCAGGGACCCTCCACGCCATCACCGTCCTGGGGCACGACCGCCCCGGCATCATCGCCTGGACCACGGATCGGCTCGCCGGTCTGGGCCTCAACATCGAGGACTCCTCGATGACCCTGTTGCGTGGTCACTTCGCGATGACGTTGATCTGCGCCGGCGCGGCCAGCGACGAGGCGATCTCCGAGGCGTTGGACCCGCTGTCGGCCGACGGCACCCTGACCGTCACCGTGCGTGAGGTGCCCCACGAGGAGGCGCCGGCCGCGCCCGGCAGCCAGTGGGTGCTGACGGTGCACGGCGGCGACCGTCCCGGCATCGTCTCCACGGTGGTGGGCCAGGTGGCTGCGGTCGACGGCAACATCACCGACCTGACCACCCGGCTGGCCGGTGACCTCTACCTGCTCGTCGCCGAGGTGAGCCTGCCCGACGGCGTCGACACCGCTGCCCTGGAGGCCGCGATCAAGGCCGCCGCCACCGAGCTCGGCGTCGGGGCGACCCTGCGTGCCGTGGAGGCCGACGAGCTGTGAGTGCCAGCAACGAACGGCTCGCCGCCTGGACCGAGAGCGAGCTGGCGGTCTCCGGGCGCGTCCTGGAGGTCGTACGCGCCCCCGCGTCGGTGCTCTCGACCGATGGCGACAGGGTGGACCCCACCGCCCCGGAGATCGTCCAGTTGGCCGCCGACCTGGTTGCCACCATGCGGGTCTCGCCTGGGTGCGTCGGCCTCGCCGCGCCCCAGGTCGGCGTCGGGGTGAAGGTCTTCTGCGTCGACGTCTCCGAGCACGCCAAGACGAAGACGCACCACGGCACCTTCGTGCTCTGCAACGCCGAGGTCGTCGAGTCGAGTCGCAACGAGAAGGCTCGCGAGGGCTGCATGAGCGCGCCGGACTTCACCGGTGACGTCAAGCGCGCCAGCCGGGTCCTCGTACGCGGACAGCTGCCCGGCACCGGCGAGGAGATCGAGGTGCGCACCGACGCGTTCGAGGCGCGTTGCCTGCAGCACGAGATCGACCACTGCGACGGTTACCTGTTCCTCGACCGTGTGGCCGGAGCCCACGCGGTCTACGCTCGCCAGACCTACCTCTGAGCACTGCTCAGAGGCAGACGCCCCCGTGTCCCAATCGGCAGAGGAAACCGTCTTAAACACGGCTCAGTGTGGGTTCGAGTCCCACCGGGGGCACCAGTGGTCGCCTGCCGCCCCCGGCAGGCGTCACGGCCGCAGGAGCACCTTGCCGAGTCGGCCCGGACGGGCGCTGGCCTCGGCTGCGGCAGCCATCTCGTCGAGCGGGTGCACGGAGTCGACGGTGAGCGTGAGCGTCCCCTCCTCGATCCGAGTGATGAGCTCGGTGAAGGCGGCGACCTTCTGCTCATCGGTCATCGCGCCGGCGACCTTGTTGCCCCAGAACCCCTTCACGGTGATCTGCTTGAAGAGGACGTCGCCGACGTTGAGCTCGACGGTGTTGGAGGCCATGGCTCCGAAGATGACGAGGAGGCCGTCCTCGGCGATCAGGGAGAGCACCTGACCCGAGGCCGGTCCGCCGACCGAGTCGACGCCTGCCTTGATCGGCGCCCCGCCGGTGATGGCCTTGACCTGCTTGCGCCAGTCGTCAGCGTCCGTGGAGACCACGTCGGTGATGCCCTGGGAGGCGAGCTCCTCCACGCCGGCAGCGCGGCGTACGAGGCCGAGGACCTTGATCCCGCGAGCCTTGGCGAGCTGGGCGACGTAGCGTCCCACCGCTCCGTTGGCGGTGTTCTGGACCATCCAGTCGCCCTCGGCCAGACCGAGGGAGTCGAGCAGGGTCAGGGCGCTGAACGGCATCGAGTAGATCTGGGCGGCGGCCTCGTCGGTGAGCGAGTCCGGCACGGGGATCACTGCAGCCGCCGAGGCGGTGAAGTACTCCGCCCAGGTGCCGAACGCTGCGCCGGTCGCGACTCGCTGGCCCACCTGGAGATGGGTGACGCCCTCGCCGAGCGCGTCGATCACGCCGACCGCCTCGGTGCCCGCGCGGGCGGGGAGCTCGGGCCGGTAGCCGTACTGGCCAGCCACCGTCATCAGGTCGTGGTTGTGCACCGCGGCGAGGAGGGTGCGGACCCGCACCTTGCCCGGCCCGGGCTCGGGCAGGGGGACCTCCTCGACAGCGAGAACCTGGCCGGGGTCACCGAACGTGTGGTGGACGAGCGCGCGCATGCAGGGCCTTTCGGGAGACGGGGACCGGTCCGAGGGACCGGGTTGCTGTGCGGCAAGTCAACAGCCCTGACCCCAATCGAGCCTCCAAAGCCCACTGTCCGGGTGTCCGGGCTGAACCTGTTTCTGGCCGCAGAGCCTGAGAAAACCGTGAATCCGCATCTGATCGGGAACATCGGTGCGGTCGCTGTCCGTTGAGTCATCAAGACCCGCGTAGGGTTCGAGCAGTGCGAGCGTGGTCTTCAGACCGTGCCCGAGGCCTCTGAGGAGAAGAGACCAGATGAGAAGCAACAACCCCGTGTTCAACCGTTCCGAAGCCTTCAACGGTCAGGGCTACGGTCAGACGCAGTACGGCCAGCCGGCCGCTGACGGCTACGGCGACCCCTCGACGTGGGGTGTCGGCGCGCCCGGTCAGCAGGCTCCGGTTGCCCGGATGACCATCGACTCCGTCGTGCAGAAGACCGGCATCACGCTCGCCGTGGTCGTCGTCGTGGCGATGGCGACCTGGATCTGGGCCGGAGACCCCACCAGCTGGAGCAACGAGCAGGTGGCGCAGATCGGCATGGTCGCCATGATCGGTGCCGGCGGTGCGTTCGCCCTTTCGTTGGTCAACTCCTTCAAGCGGGTCATCAGCCCCGCCCTGGTCCTCGCGTTCGCGGCCTTCGAGGGCGTGGCCCTCGGCGCGATCAGCGTCTTCTTCGAGGCGAAGTACCCCGGCATCGTCACCAACGCGGTGCTCGGCACCATGGCTGCCTTCGCAGGCACCCTGGCCGCCTACAAGTTCTTCGAGATCAAGCTCAGCAACAAGTTCAAGCGCGGTGTCATTGCCGTCATGTTCGGCATGGTCGGCCTGAGCGTCCTGTCGCTGGTGCTCAGCTTCTTCGGCATCAACATGGGCCTCTTCGGTGGCGGCATCCTCGGCCTCGTCTTCGCCGTCGTCGGTCTGGTCCTCGGTGTCTTCATGCTGCTGATGGACTTCGACTTCGTCGAGCAGGGCATCGCCCAGGGCGTCGACGAGCGCCAGTCCTGGGTCGCCGCCTTCGCGATGACCGTTTCGCTGGTGTGGATCTACACCAACCTGCTCCGCATCCTGGCCTTCTTCCAGCAGGACTGAGCAACTCCGCTCCACCACGAAGCCCCGCTCCCGACTCCGGTCGGCAGCGGGGCTTCGTCGTTCTCCCGCTACCACTCCGGGGACGTCATCGCATGTGGTCGCCAGGACGCACGCTCGTGATGACGTCAGGGGAGCTTCCTCAGGGTTGGTCGACCGGCGAAGGGGTCTCGGCCTCGGGGGTGTGCGGGTGGCGACGGTGTCGCAACTCGACCCAACGACCGCGCAGGGCGCGTCGCGACCCGGTGAGGTCCAGCGGATCCAGCTCGGTACCGGTCGTGTCGGCGGCCTCGACCGCGGCCGACGCCGTACGACGTACGCCCTCACCGCGCTGGGCGGCGGGCAGCAGCTCGTCGGGAGCCACCAGACCGAGAGCAGCCAGGGTCGTGGGCAGGAGCACGTCGGCGAAGGCGTGGTAGCCCTCGGGGGAGGGATGGAACTTGTCGGGGCCGAAGAGCTCGGCGGGTTCGGCCTCGAACTCGGGCCCGAGGATGGTGCCGAGCGAGACCGTACGTCCCCCCTCGTCCAACGCGACAATGGCCTGGGCGGCCGCGAGACGACGCGACCAGTGACGGGCCACCTGACGCAGCGGGGGCAGGATCGGTCGGATCGTGCCTAGGTCGGGGCAGGTGCCGACGACGACCTCGACGCCGGCCTGCCGCAGCCGGCGTACGGACTCTCCCAAGTGACGTACGGAGGCGGCCGGGCGCACCATGTGCGTGACGTCGTTGGGGCCGACCACGATCACCGCGACGTCACAGGGTGCCTCGAGGACCATGTCCACCTGGGACCACAGGTCGGAGGACTGGGCGCCGACGACCGGGTAGGAGCGCAGGTGGACCCGGCGGTCCGCGAACTGCGCCACGCCGGAGGCCCAGTAGGCGCCGGGCACGTGCTCGACCCGGTCGACGCCGTAGCCGACGGCGGCAGAATCACCCAGCAGCGCGATCTCGATCGGGGGGCCGGGGCGTCCCTTGCCGTAGTAACCACTGGCGTCGAAGACCGGTTTGGTGGCTCGACCGATCATCTTGCGCGCAGCCAGGGCCTCGGCCACGAGCACCCCGTAGATGACAGCGCTCGCCAAGGAAAGACCTCGACCACCGTAGGCGGCGGCCGAGGCCAGTCTGCGTGCTTGGGACGCTTTGCTCACGCTTCCCATTCTACGGAGTTCACGATTGCGGGGGTGCCCCGGCTAGATTGACCAACATGCAGTACGTGAACTCTCTCCTTGACCTGATCGGCAACACTCCGCTCCTGAAGTTGTCGACCTCATTGGCTCCGGAGCTCGAGGTCGAGCGCCGCGCGGAGAGCCCCGGGCCCCTGGTCCTGGCGAAGGTCGAGTACCTGAACCCCGGTGGTTCGGTGAAGGACCGCATCGCGACCCGCATGATCGAGGCCGCCGAGGCCTCCGGCGAGTTGCAGCCCGGCGGCACGATCGTCGAGCCGACCTCCGGCAACACCGGCGTCGGTCTGGCGATGGTGGCCCAGGAGAAGGGCTACAAGTGCATCTTCGTCTGCCCCGACAAGGTCAGCGAGGACAAGCGCAACGTGCTCAAGGCGTACGGCGCCGAGGTCGTGGTCTGCCCGACCGCCGTCGCGCCGGAGCACCCCGACTCGTACTACAACGTCTCCGACCGCCTGGCCTCGCAGCCGGGCGCCTGGAAGCCCAACCAGTACGCCAACCTGCACAACCCGCGCTCGCACTACGAGACGACCGGCCCCGAGATCTGGGAGCAGACCGAGGGGAAGATCACCCACTTCGTGGCGGGTGTCGGCACCGGCGGCACGATCAGCGGCATCGGTCGCTACCTCAAGGAGCAGAACCCCGACATCCAGGTGATCGGCGCCGACCCGACCGGGTCGGTCTACTCCGGCGGAGACGGTCGCCCCTACCTCGTCGAGGGCGTGGGCGAGGACTTCTGGCCCGACACCTACGACCGCAACGTCGCGGACCGGATCATCGAGGTCTCCGACGCCGACTCGTTCGCCTTCACCCGTCGTCTGGCGCGCGAGCAGGCTCTGCTGGTCGGTGGCTCCTCAGGCATGGCAGCCTTCGCCGCCAAGCAGCTGGCAGTCGAGCTCGCCGCCGAGGGCCGTGACGACGCCGTGATCGTGGTGCTGCTGCCCGACTCCGGTCGCGGCTACCTCACCAAGGTCTTCAGCGACCAGTGGTTGGGCCAGTACGGCTTCGCCACCGAGTCCAACGCCGACGCCGAGCTGACCGTGGGCGAGGTGCTCCGTGGCAAGCAGGCCGCGATGCCCGACCTGGTCCACACCCACCCCGGCGAGACCATCGCCGAGGCGGTCCACATCCTCCAGGAGTACGGCGTCTCCCAGATGCCCGTGGTCCGCGCCGAGCCCCCCGTGGTCGCCGCCGAGGTGGCCGGATCCGTCTCCGAGCGGGACCTCCTCGACGCCCTCTTCACCGGCAAGGCCAAGCTGACCGACGCGGTCGAGCAACACATGTCGGCGCCCCTGCCCACGATCGGTTCGACCGAGTCGGTGCACGATGCGGTGCGCCTGCTCGAGTCCGGCGACGCGGTGCTCGTGCACGAGGACGGCGCCCCCGTGGGTGTCCTGACCCGTCACGACCTGCTGGCCCAGCTCGCCAAGGGCTGACCCAAGGGCGTCGCGGCCGCGACGATCGGTGCGTACGGTCGTCGTGGCCCTCCTGCTCGACGTCTGATCCATCCGGAGTGTGCAGGAGGAGGCAGCCATGGAGATCTCGAACGAGGTCCTCGCCTTCCTCGTCGTTGCCGCCCTGGCCGCGGGGTTCGTCGATGCGGTGGTTGGTGGCGGGGGACTCATCCAGCTCCCGGCGCTGTTGATCGGGCTGCCGGGTGCCTCCCCGGTGCACATCCTCGCCACCAACAAGCTGGCCTCGATCTGCGGGACCACGGTGAGTGCCACCACGTACGCCCGACGCGTGAAACCCGATCCACGTACGTTCCTGCCGCTGATGCTCGCTGCGTTCCTCGGCTCCGCTGGCGGGGCGGCGTTGGCGAGCCTGATCCCGAAGTCGGCCTTCGACCCGATCGTGCTCGTCGCCCTGGTCCTGGTCGGTGCGTACGTCGTCTTCAAGCCGTCACTGGGGGAGATCACCGACCTGCGGTTCGCCGGTCGCCACCACACCTTGGCTGCGCTGGGGACCGGTGTGGTCGTGGGCTTCTACGACGGCGTGCTGGGCCCGGGCACGGGCTCGTTCTTCGTCTTCGCCCTGGTCGGACTGCTGGGTTACAACTTCCTGGAGGCGTCCGCCAAGGCCAAGATGGCCAACTGGGCGACCAACCTGGCGGCGCTCGTGGTCTTCATCCCGCAGGGGGCCGTGATGTGGAAGGTCGGCCTGGCCATGGGCGCGGCCAACATGGTCGGCGGCTACCTCGGGGCACGTACGGCGATCGGTCGCGGCGCAGCCTTCGTGCGGATCTTCTTCATCGTCGTGGTCTCCGCCTTCGTGGTACGCATCGGTGGGGACCTGCTCGGCCTGTGGGGCGCCTGATCAGAGGTCGGCTCCCGCGACAATCTCGCGCAACGCCTTCACGTGGGAGCGGTAGGCGCGCTTGCCCTCCTTGGTCAGTGAGAGCCACACCCGACGTGAGTCGCTGCGTGAGCGTTCCTGGCTGACGTAGCCGGCGTCGACCAGGGCCGCGACCTGCTTGCTCAGCGCGGACGGGCTGAGGTCGAGCTGGTCCTTGACGATGCCCATCTCGACCTGGGTGCCGGCAGCCAGGATGGCGCAGATCTTGAGTCGGTGGGTGGGGTGGATGACGGGGTTCAGCTCGCCGTTCATCGGCGGGTGCTCCGGTGGTGGATCGCCGCGCCGAGCAGGTAGAGCACTGTGGCGGCCGCGGCCAGGGTGATGACGAGAGCCGGGTGCTCGTGGCCCAGCACCACAGCGGTCACCATGCAGGCGGCGGCCAGGGCGACGCAGGCCAGGAAGCCGCGGCTGGTGGGCAGGATCCAGGGGGTGCCCATCCGCTTCCCGACGACGATGTTGAGCGCGAGGATCGCCCCGGCGATGCCCATCGCGACGGCCAGGCGCCAGGGGTCCTCGATCAGTGCGTGGAGGGCGTACGCGCCGAGCAGGACGGCGTTGACCGGGTAGAGCCAGGTGGGCCACGGCGTGTCACGCACGGCGCGCTGCGCGGCCTCCAGCTCGGCGAGTGTGGATCGCGCCTCCTCGGCGCTGACGGACGGCAGGTCGTTGTTTTCCATAGTGGAAACTATTCCAGATGGTTTCCACTATGGCAACTATTTCCATGAAGGAACTGAACGACCGCAGCCGACGTGGCATCCTTGCCCTGCCATGACCTCCTACCGCACCATCGCCAGGGACGGTGACGTGCTCATCGAGGTCAAACGCTCGCGCTTCCTCTGCACGCTGCGCAGGGTCGAGGAGGAGGCGGACGCGCGAGCCCTCGTGGAGCAGATGCGCAAGGCCCACTGGGACGCGCGACACCACTGCTCCGCGTTCGTGATCGGGCCGGACGCCATGCTGCAACGCTCCTCCGACGACGGCGAGCCGGCGGGCACCGCGGGGGCGCCGATGTTGGAGGTGTTGCGCGGCCACGACAGTCACGGGGTCAGCGACGTCGCGGTCGTGGTCACGCGGTGGTTCGGGGGGATCCTGCTCGGGGCCGGAGGGCTGGTGCGCGCCTACAGCGAGGCGGTCGCGACCGGCCTGGCAGAGGTCGGCACGCTCGAGCGTCGCCAACTCCAGGAGTGGAGCCTGCGGCTCGACCACGCCGAGGCGGGCCGGGTCGAGAGCGAGCTGCGCCTCAAGGGCGTCGAGGTGTTGGAGGCGACCTACGCCGCCGACGTACGTCTGGTGCTGGGTGTCGCCGCCCCTGACCAGCTCGCCGACGCCGTGGCCGGGCTGACCTCAGGACGCGGTGAGCTGCAGAGGGTTGGCGAACGCTGGGTCGACGGCCCACGCAGGGGCTGAGACCCCAACGGTTGCCGGGGCGAAGGCCTACGGAAATGGGTGGGTTGATGTCGGCACAGGGCGAATCAACGACATCAACCCACCAGTTGCCGGGGCGACAGGCGCTGGGGCGACGGGTGACGGGGCGACAGGGCGACGTGGCGCGAACCCGCGAAGCTCAGATCGCCAGACCGCGCAGTGAGGCTGCCAGGTGGGTGACGAGCTCGTCGCGCTGTACGGCGGGATCTGCGAGTCGTCCAATGGCGGCGATGCACACCGCACGCATGCAGAGCGCCATCCAGTCGTCCGGTTGCGGGGTGGTCACCTCGCCCTTGGCTCTCCGGATCGCGATCTCCGCCTGGATCGGCTCGTCCTCGACCGCGATCCGCACGGCCTGCTCCAACTGCGGGGCCACCGTGAGGATGATGTCTCGGTAGGCCTCGCCGGTGCTGACCACCCGCTCAGCCAGGAGATCGAGCGCCTCGATCCACGGCAGTGGACGGAGTTCGTCGAGCAGCGCAGGGACGATCTGGCGGGCGGTCTCGGTGGCCATGGCCTGCAACAACGCGTCACGGTCGGCGTAGTGGCGGTAGACGGTTGCCCGCGTCACCCCGGCCCGTTCGGCCACCTCGGTGATGCTTGCCTGGGGGTTGTCCAGGAGGGCGAGGCCGGCCGCCTCGAGGATCAGTTGGCGATTGCGCCGTCCGTCCGCGCGTGCCGGCTCCGTCGATGACATGGTGCGAGGTTAGAGCATCACTCCATGCCCTCGACGTAAGTCCAACGTCCCGCTCGGCGGGCGAAGTGGCTGCGTTCGCGCATCTCACCGCCCTGCCAGCGGGCGATGAACTCCACCTCGCCGGTCTCGTCCTCGGGCCCTCCGTCGGTGCGGTCGAGGATCTCGAGCCCGGTCCACACCGTGCCGGGGTCACCGCGCACGTCGTCGGGCCGCGTCCTGGGGTGCCAGGTGGCGAACAGGTAGTCGTCGAGACCGAGCACGAAGGCGGAGTAGCGCGACCGCATCAGTTCCTCGGCGGTGCCGGCCCGCTCGCTGCCGCGGTGCAGGCGACCGCAACAGGCGTCGTACGCCCGGGGTCTGGCCCTCGAGTCGCCGCCGTCGGTCTCGTTGGGCCCACCACACGGACACGTCTGTTGGAGCACGACCCAAGGCTAGTTCCCCGTCACGGTTCGGAGCGAGATGTGGCGCCAGCAGATAGGTTGGGGCTTGTGACGAGCATCGCACCACCAGTCCCCACGAACCGCCCCGAGCCCCGCACCGTCGGCGAACTGCGCGCGTCGGGACACACGTACCTGACCCTGCGCGAGGAGCTGCGCAGCAACCTGCTGACGCTCCTGCGCGAGGGCACCGACCCGTGGCCGGGGCTGCACGGCTTCGCCGACACGGTCATCCCGCAGGTCGAGCGCGCCATTCTTGCCGGGCACGACATCGTGCTGCTCGGGGAGCGCGGTCAGGGCAAGACACGACTGCTGCGCAGCCTCGTCGACCTGCTCGACGAGTGGAGTCCGGTGATCGACGGCTCCGAGCTCGGCGAGCACCCCTTGGAGCCGATCACCCCGCAGTGGCAGCGCCTCGCGGCCGAGCACGGCGACGACCTCGCGGTCAGCTGGGTGCACCGCTCCGAGCGGTACGCCGAGAAGCTCGCCACACCGGACACGTCGGTGGCCGACCTGATCGGTGACGTCGACCCGATGAAGGTCGCCGAGGGGCGTCACCTCGGTGACCCGGAGACCATCGCGTTCGGTCTGGTCCCGCGCAGCCACCGCGGCATCGTGGCGATCAACGAGTTGCCCGACCTCGCGGAGCGCATCCAGGTCGCGATGCTGAACGTGATGGAAGAACGCGACGTGCAGATCCGTGGCTACGTGCTGCGCCTGCCTCTCGACGTGCTCGTGGTGGCCAGCGCCAACCCCGAGGACTACACCAACCGCGGTCGGATCATCACGCCTCTCAAGGACCGATTCGGCGCCGAGATCCGCACCCACTACCCGACCGAACTGGCCGACGAGATCGCCGTCATCACCCAGGAGGCTGACCTGGTCGCGCACGTGCCGGAGGTGTTGCTGGAGGTCCTGGCCCGCTTCACCCGGGCGCTGCGTGACTCCTCGGCGGTCGACCAACGCTCCGGGGTGAGTGCGCGGTTCACGATCGCCGGCGCCGAGACCATCGCCGCGGCCGCCCTGCACCGCGCCACCCGCCAGGGGGAGGACGAGGCGGTGGCCCGTCTGGTCGACCTCGAGACAGCGGTGGCAGTGCTGCGCGGCAAGGTCGAGTTCGAGACGGGTGAGGAGGGACGCGAGACCGAGATCCTCACCCACCTGTTGCGTACGGCCGTGGCGGCGACGGTCCGCGCCCGTTTCGCAGGCCTCGACCTGGCGGTGCTCGTGGATGCGGTCGAGGGCGGGGCGACCATCGCCACCGGTGGACAGATGAAGGCCTCGGACTTCCTCGACGGGCTCCCCGTGCTGGGTGAGTCGGAGCTGTACGACGACGTCGCCGAGCGCCTGGGAGCAACCAGCGAGGGCGAGATCGCCGGTGCGATCGAGCTGGCCCTCGAAGGCCTCTTCCTGGCCCGTCGGATCGGGAAGGACAGTGCCGGGGGCGAGACCGTCTATGGGTGAGCACAGCTCGATGTCCCGGATCGAACACGCGGTACCAGCCCTCCAGGAGGAAGCGGCATGAACGTCGAAACCAGGCAGGCCCGTGCGAGTGATGCCAAGGCGTTGCGTGCTCTCGTGGAGGTGGTGCTGCCCGCGACGTACGACCCGATCCATCCGGGGTACGCGGAGCGCGAACTCCTGGCCTGGGACGTCGAGGACATCCCGGACGCCCTGGAGGACGGGGCCTTCGTGGTTGCAGAGGTGCAGGGACGGATCATCGGTCTGGTCTCGGCGACGATCGACGAGCAGGACCGTTTCGTGATGTCGACCCTGCACGTGCACCCCGACTTCCAGGGCCACCGACTCGGCACCAGGCTGCTCACCGAGATCGTCGACCTGGTCGACGACCGGGCGTTGTGGACGCGCTACCCCGAAGGGGACGACAACGCGGCGGCGTTCTGCGAGCGACACGGCTTCGTCGTCGCCGAGACCGTGGACGACCCGCCGTTCCCGCCCCAGGTCTGGGCCCGGCTCGACCGGAACTGAAACGAGTTCGAGTGAGCAGACGTCGATGACCCGCTACGAGCGCTACGCCGGGGGAGACCCGCTGGCGCCACCCGTCGATCTCGCCGAGGCACTGGGGGCCATCGGTGAGGACGTGATGGCCGGCTACTCGCCCGAGCGGGCGATGGCGGAGTTCCTGCGTCGTGGTGGTGAGGACCAACGCGGTCTCGACGACCTGGCTGCGATGGTGGCCCGCAAGCGGCGCGAGCTGCTGCAGCAGCACAACCTCGACGGCACCCTCGAGGAGGTCCGCGAGCTCCTTGACCAGGCAGTGCTGGCCGAGCGCAAGCAACTGGCCCGCGACGTGAGGATGGACGACGGTGACCGGGCGTTCCGTGAGCTCCAGCTCGGCAACCTCCCGCCGTCGGCCGCGGCCGCGGTCACCGAGCTCTCCTCCTACGACTGGACCAGCAGCGAGGCCCGGGAGAAGTACGAGGCGATCAAGGACCTGCTCGGGCGGGAGATGCTCGACCAGCGCTTCGCTGGCATGAAGCAGGCGCTCGAGGGCGCGACCGACGAGGACCGCGCGGCCATCAACGAGATGCTCTCCGATCTCAACGACCTGTTGGCGGCGCACGCCCGCGGCGAGGAGACGGACGAGCACTTCGCTGACTTCATGGCCAAGCACGGCGACTTCTTCCCCGAGCAGCCCCGCAGCGTCGACGAACTCCTCGACGCGCTCGCCGCCCGCGCCGCCGCGGCCCAGCGGATGTTCAACTCGATGAGCGCCGAGCAGCGCGCCGAGCTGGCGCAACTCTCGGCGCAGGCCTTCGGGTCACCGGAGTTGGCCCAGCAGTTGGCCCAGATGGACTCGCACCTCCAGGCCCTGCGCCCGGACGAGAACTGGGACGGTTCCTCGTCGTTCGACGGCTCCGAGGGGCTCGGTCTGGGTGACGGCACGGGCGCACTCCAGGACATCGCCGACCTCGAGGCGCTGGCCGAGCAGTTGGCGCAGTCCTATGCCGGCGCTCGGATGGACGACGTCGACCTCGACGCGCTCGCGCGCCAGTTGGGCAACGACGCGGCGGTCGACGCCAAGGCGCTCGCCGACCTCGAGCGGGCCCTGCGGGAGTCCGGACACCTCCAGCGCGGCAGTGCCGGCGACCTGCGTCTGAGTCCCAAGGCCATGCGCCATCTGGGCCGCGCCCTGCTGCGCGATGTGGCCACCCAGCTCTCGGGCCGTCAGGGCCAACGCGACGTACGCCGCAGCGGCACGGCCGGCGAGCTGACCGGCTCCGCGCGGGCCTGGGAGTTCGGGGACACCGAGCCGTGGGACGTGACGCGTACGTTGACCAACGCCGTACGTCGCACCGTCGCCGAGGGTCGCAACCCGGCCGGTGGCATGCGCCTGCACGTCGACGACATCGAGATCGCCGAGAGCGAGGCCCGTACGCAGGCTGCCGTGGCGCTGCTGGTCGACACCAGCTTCTCGATGGCGATGGACGGACGCTGGGTGCCGATGAAACGGACTGCTCTGGCGCTGCACCAACTGATCAGCACGCGTTTCCGCAACGACAACCTGCAGCTCATCGGCTTCGGCCGGCACGCTCGGGTGATGGAGATCGACGAACTGACTGCGCTCGACTCCCGTTGGGAGAAGGGCACGAACCTGCACCACGGTCTGCTGCTCGCCAACCGGCACTTCCGCAAGCACCCCGGTGCCCAGCCCGTGCTGCTGGTGGTCACCGACGGTGAGCCGACCTCGCACCTGGAGTCCAGCGGACAGGTCTGGTTCAACTACCCGCCGCACCCGGTGACCCTGGCCAAGACCGTGGCCGAGCTCGACGCCTCACGGCGGCTCGGTGCGCAGACCACCTTCTTCCGGCTCGGTGAGGACCCCGGTCTGGCGCGCTTCATCGAGTCGATGGCGCGTCGGGTCGACGGGCGCATGGTCTCGCCCGAGCTCGATGATCTCGGGGCAGCGGTGGTTGGCTCCTACCTCGGCTCCAGGGCGAGCGCGCGCGAGGGCGGTGGCGGGTTCGGGGCCTTCGGTGGCTGGGGCGGCCGCGGGGACTGGGCTGACTGAAGAGCCACCCACGGCGGGCCTGGTCTGCCAGACTCGACTCGAGCGAGGGTCCGCGTAGGGGGAGAGATGGACGCACGGGTTCGCGATGTGGGGGTGGCTGGCGCGGCCACTGCCGTGGTGGCAGCGTTCGTGTTCGCGGCCGGTTACGGCTGGACCAAGGTCGATCCGATGGCCGCGGGCTCGTCGCGCTCCAGTGGACAGACGGCGGTGACCACGAGCGCTACCGACGCGAACGAAGCGTCAGCGCCGGCCGAGGGGGAACCCGAGGAGACCACGGGAGAGATCGTCGGACGGGTCACGGACTCGGATGGCAGTCCCGTTCCCGGGGTCAAGGTCTGGGAAGTGTCGCGGTTCGGCGTCGAACTGCAGGGCAACTGGGAGTTGCCGCACGACGTGCTCAAGCCGACGCTCGCAGAGACCCCCGCCACCACCGACGAGGACGGTCGATACCGCTTGGAGGTGCGCACCACTTATCCGGAGGGCTACGTCCTTGCCTTCAGGTCGCCGGGCGAGGGAAAGGCCTGGATGTTCAGTGGCGGCGCTGCGCACTTCCTCGACGCCCAGGCCATCGAGGTGCCGGCTGACGGCAAGACTGTCCATGACCTGGTGTTGCAGCGAGCCGGGAGCATCGAGGGACGCGTCTTCGGACCAGGTCTGCAGACGCGCAATGGTCAGTCGCCCTGGACCTTGGAGGCGGTCCGCGTCGACGGGGAGGAGCCGCGCCTGGTCCGGCAGGTGCCGTTGACCTCGCGACGCTGGACCCTGGACGGGCTGCCCCCGGGCACCTATCTGGTCGCGGTCACCTCAGAGGACACCGGTGACATCTTCCACCAGAGCGCGGTCCGACCTCGGCGAGCGACGAAGATCAAGGTCGCCGCGGGCGCGCAGATCGCCGGGATCAACGTGGCCCTGCGTAGGCCGGGCCGTGTGGAGGGGCGCGTGGTGGACCGTGCCGGCCGTCCGATGGCCGGGGTCAAGGTGGTGCTGGTCGGCGGTTGGATCAACGGGAAGGGTGGCTCCGCGGCTGACGTCGCCGGCAGCGCCACGACCGACGGCAACGGCCGGTGGAGCACCTCAGTGCCGACCGGTGACTACAGCGTCCACCTGCACCAGACACCGCCGTTCAACCGCAGCGTGGAGGCCGGATCGGTCTCTGTGACCGCCGGGCGCGAGGTGTCCCACGACGTCACCACCGATCGCCGCGCGAGCATCGCCGGTCGGGTGTCGGTGCCGGCGAGGTGGCAGGGCGCCAGCATCGGGATCGAGAATCGTCAGGGCTCGGACTGGACGCTCACGGCGTGGCTCGAGTACGACGCCGAGGACGGTTCGTTCTCCATGTCCGGCTTGACGGAGGGCACCTATCGCCTGGTCGCCCAGGACTCGGAGGGGCAGCCGCTGCGGCTGGTCGCCACCGGTGTCCACGCGCCCGGTCGCTTCGTTCTTCGCGACGGCTTGGTGCTGACCGAGTTGGACCTGCGGGTGCAGCGGCTCAGGTAGTGACGGTTCGCCCAGGTCGCGTGACCGTCAAGTCGCTTGGTGCCGCGCTGTGCGAGGACGGACCTCGGCGGCCAGCGACGTGAAACTGTGCAGGCGTTGACGACTCGCACCGTTCGGCGAATTCGCGAGACGTCCTACCGTTCTCCGTGGTGTAGGTCACACTGCCTTCATGGGGCGACGGGGATTTGCATGGCTCGCAGCAGGCACGGGCGGCACCGTGATCGGTGCGGGCGCGTTGCTCGTGGGCGTCCAGGCCAGCCATGGCTCGGCCTGGTGGCAGGAGGAGCCGTGCGCCCCCACGGAGACACGTACAGCAGGGGAGCCTGCCCTGGGTGCAGTCGTGCACGGACAGCTCAGCGACCCGAAGGGCGATCCCGTCGAGGGAACCGAGGTGCGCGCCACGCAATCGGTGCCTTCCCTGCGGGGAGCAACGTCGCCGGAGTGGAGTGACCGCACCGACGCCGACGGCTGCTACCAACTGCGGGTGACGCCAGGCGCGCTCGCGGTCGTCGCCGAGCCGGCCAGCAGCAGATGGGCCACCCGGTGGTTGACCGGCGCCGACTCCGAGGCCGGCGAGCAACCACCCCTCGAGGTCGGTGAAGTCATCCGGTTGGACGCCACCCTGCGTCCCGGTGCCACTCTGTCCGGTCAGGTCACGGTGCCGTCAGCACATCCGGCGACCGCCGTGCTCCTTCGTCGCGACGACCCGCAGTGGTCGCGCCGCGAGGCCCCGGTCAAGGACGGGCGGTACGAATTCGCAGGGCTGCCCGAGGGGGAGTACGCGGTCGGCGTCCACACGACGATCGGCACCCGGGCGTACGCCCCGCGGGTCCAGCGCGAGGAGCAGGCCCGGGTGGTCCGCCTCGGGGAGGCCGAAACCATCGACGACGTCGATGTGGAGGTGCCTGCCCCTGCCGTGGTCACCGGGCGACTGACCACACCCCAGGGGGCGGGAGCCTCCGGGACGACCGTTTCGTTCTTCAACGGGTGGGGACCCACCTTGACCCACACCGAGTCCGTCACCACCGACGGTCGAGGCCGCTACCGGGTCGAGCTCGGGCCGGGCCCGTGGGTGGTGGCCACCGAGGTCAAGGGCTGCGGTGCCACCCAGTTGCCTCAGGTCAGGGTGCGGGCCCGTGCCACGTCGTTGGCTCGCTCCTTCTCGACGGAGGACCTCTCATGCTGAAGATCCTGCGCGAGTACGCGGAGTTGTTGCTGGGCCTGGGGTTGTTGGGCGTCGTCATCGGGGTGATCGTGCTGGTCCAGCCCGACCGCGCCGGTGACTCTGCTTCCGTATACGACGCCCCCGAGCCGTCGACCGTCACGCTGACGCCCGAGCCCGAGCCGACATCCGAGCCTGAACCTGTTGCTGTCGGTGTCCTGCACGGGCGCGTGCGGGACTCGGCCGGCCGTCCTGCCGCCGGGGTGAAGGTCCAGGCCGCCAGCGAGCCGTTCGAGGGGGTGACGCTCAGGCTGGGATGGCTGGCGCCAGGTCCGGTCCGCAGCGCCAGGACCGACGCCGAGGGCCGCTACCGCTTCGCTGACCTGCCGGTCGGAGCGCACCGGGTGGCCGTCGGCTCGAAGAAGGGGCCCTGGGCGCTCGCCTGGCACCCGAGTGCGGCGGCCGTGGGAGGCGGCGAGAGTGTGGACGTCGGCGTGGACGTCCCGACCCGTCTGGACATCGAGGTGACCCCGGAGGCGAGCATCGGCGGGCGCGTGCAGGTGTCGCCGGGACAGACGTACTCCGTGGTCCTGGAGCAGCGCGTCACCCCCACGCCGGAGCGGCCTTATCCGTGGCTGGAGGTGCGCAGTGCCGAGGGACGGTCGGGCCCTTATGGATTCGACCACCTGCCGGCCGGCGACTACCGGGTGCTCGTCAAGGCCTCGGGCAGTGGTGAGGTCTATGCCCCCGCCGCCACGTCGGCGCGACGTGCAGCCGTCGTGGAGCTGGAGGCCGGCCAGAGCATCGCTGGAGTCGACGTCACCGTCCCCGAGCCCGCCGTGGTCACCGGGAGTCTGACGACCTCGACCGGGATGCCGATCGCTGATCATGAGATCACCTTCCACGGCGGCTGGCGTGTCGTCGACTCGCGGTTCCCCCCAGCCCCCTCCATCGCCGTCACCACGCGGACCGACGCCTCAGGGCGTTACCGCAAGGAACTGCCGAGCGGGACCTGGGACGTCGAGATCGACTCCTGCGGGTACTCGTTCGAGATCGAGGTGCGGGTGGTCGCCGGTGACACGCTGGTCAAGGACATGACCACCGATGCCGTCGCCTCGGTTTCGGGACGGGTGACGCGAGCGAAGGGCCGCTCGGTGGAGGGGATTCAGGTCTCGGTGAACAGCCCGGACTCCGCGTGCGCGCCCACCGCGCTCACCGGTGCCGACGGTAGGTGGACCGTCCGCGGCGTCAACCCCGGCCCGGCTCGGGTCGGATACGGCATCCATACCGGGGGCGTCTTCACCGAGTACTTCCACCCGGGCACCCTCGATATCAAGGGTGCGGAACGAATCCGGGTACGGCTCGGAGCGAAGCTCACCGGGGTGGACGCCGTCCTCGAGTGACGGGCCTCAGGCGTCTGCCGGGAAGACCACACCCGTGTTGGCGTGGCAGCGGTAGCCGTTGGGGTTCTTCGCGAGGTACTGCTGGTGCTGGTCCTCGGCGTAGTAGTACGTCGGCGCGGGCTCGATCTCGGTGGTGATCGTGCCGAGGCTTCGCCGTTCGAGCTCCTGGCCGTAGATCGCGGTCAACTCGCGCGCGGTGGCCTCCTGCTCCGGCGTCGTGAAGTAGATCGCCGAGCGGTACTGCGTGCCGACGTCGTTGCCCTGGCGCATGCCCTGGGTCGGGTCGTGGATCTCGAAGAACTTCTTGACCAGGTCGGCGAAGGAGACGACGTCGGGGTCGAAGACGATGCGTACGGCCTCGGTGTGGCCGGTCCGACCCGAGCACACCTCCTCGTACGTCGGGTGGGGCGTTACGCCACCGGCGTATCCGACCGACGTCGACCAGACGCCGTCGAGCTGCCAGTAGAACTCCTCCGCGCCCCAGAAGCAGCCGAGGCCGAAGATGGCGACCTCGTGACCGGCTGGGATCTCCTGGCTGAGGACGGGGGTGCCGAGCACCAGGTGCTCGCCGAGCGTGAAGGAGCGCTCGGGACGACCGGGCAGGGCCTGGTCGGGGGTGGGCAGGGCGGTCTTGGGGCGGCCGAACAACACGGTGGGCTCCAAACGCTGGTGGGGGAGAGGTACGTGTCAGTCAACACCGTGGCCCCTCATCCTCTTCCCGAGCCCGGGTAAGGTCAGGGCGTGAGCAACCAGCAGTGGGACAAGTCCGGGTTCGAGACCAAGGCCATCCACGCCGGCTACGAGCCGGACGAGATGACCGGTGCGGTGATCCCGCCGATCTACGCCACCAGCACCTACAAGCAGGACGGCGTCGGCGGGATGCGCGGCGGCTACGAGTACAGCCGCTCGGCCAACCCGACGCGTACGGCCCTGGAAGGTGCGCTGGCCTCCGTGGAGTCCGGGGAGCGCGGTTTCGCCTTCGCCTCCGGCCTGGCCGCCGAGGACACCCTGGTCCGCGCGCTCTGCCGTCCGGGTGACCACGTGGTGCTGCCCAACGACGCGTACGGCGGCACCTACCGCCTCTTCGACAAGGTGGAGAAGGCCTGGGGTCTGGACCACACTCCCGCCGTGCTCTCCGACGTCGAGGCCGTCCGGGCCGCTGTCCAGCCGGGGCGTACGAAGCTGGTCTGGGTCGAGACCCCGACCAACCCGATGCTCAACATCGCCGACATCGAGGCGCTCGCCGCCGTCGCCCACGAGGCCGGCGCGCTGCTCGTCGTCGACAACACCTTCGCCTCGCCCTACCTGCAGCAGCCGTTGACGCTGGGTGCCGACGTCGTCGTGCACTCGACGACGAAGTACGTCGGTGGTCACTCCGACGTCATCGGCGGCGCGCTGGTCGTCCGCGACCTGGACCTGGCCGACAAGATCGCCTTCCACCAGAACTCGATCGGCGCCGTGCCCGGCCCCTTCGACTGTTTCCTGACCCACCGTGGTCTCAAGACCCTGGCCGTACGCATGGAGCGTCACTGCGACAACGCCGAGAAGATCGTCGAGTTCCTCGCCGGCCACCCGGCGGTCGAAGAGGTCATCTACCCGGGCCTGTCCACCCACCCCGGCCACGAGGTCGCGAAGAGGCAGATGAAGCGCTTCGGCGGGATCATCTCCTTCCGGGTCAAGGCCGGCGAGCAGGCCGCGCTGGACGTCTGTGCCAAGGCCGAAGTGTTCACGCTGGGCGAGTCGCTCGGCGGCGTGGAGTCGCTGATCGAACATCCGGGCCGGATGACCCACGCCAGCGTCGCCGGCACCGACCTCGAGGTCTCCGCGGACCTGATCCGCCTCTCGGTCGGCATCGAGACCGTCGAGGACCTGATCGCAGACCTGGACCGCGCGCTCAGCTGAGCTTCCTCTGGGCTGACCGCAGTTCGCCCCGGGCCCCGGGTTGCGATGTCGCTTAACCTGAGCGGGTGACCAACGACGAACAGGTCGGTCGGACCGACGAGGGTGCCACCACCGCGGCCAGTCCCGGGACGCACGACGCGGCCTCGCGGGAGGAACAGCCACCCGGACCTGCGGGAGCCAGACTCAGCGGACGGCTGACGCAACAACTCTCCCAGCAGTGGGACCGTCTGCGTGCCGAACGCCGCAGCGACGAGGTGGCCCGCCCCGTGGCCCCCGGAGTCTCGAACTTCTCGCGCGCCCAGGTGCCCTGGGGGCTCGACCTGGCCGCGGCCTGGTCGTGGCGCTTCCTGGTCATCGCGGTCGCCGGCTACGTGATCGTCACGACGGTGGCGCGCTTCTCGGTGGTCACCCTGCCGCTCGCCATCGCCCTGTTGCTGGCGGCCCTGGTCAGCCCGTTGGTCCGACTCGGTGTCCGGATCGGGATCAGCCAGAGCATCAGTTCGCTCTTCAGTGTGGTCTTCACCTTCAGCCTCGTCGGGGTGCTGCTCACCTTCGCAGGTCAGCAGGTGATCAACGGGGCGAACGACCTGGCCGGCCAGGTGGTGGAAGGCCTCGACAAGATCCGCGCCTGGCTGCGCGACGGGCCGCTGAACGCCAGTGACAGCCAGATCAACGACTACATCGCCCAGGTGCAGGAGGCGATCACGGAATGGTCGAAGTCTGACGCCCTCGGCCAGGTCACCGACATCGGAACGGCCGTGGGGCACGTGACCGCCGGCTTCTTCATCGTTCTCTTCGCGATGTACTTCTTCCTCGCCGACGGCTCCCGGATCTGGGCGTGGATGGTCCGGCTCTCGCCGCGTGCCGCTCGCGAGTACGTCGACTCCTCGGGACGGGTCGCCTGGGTCTCGCTGACCCAGTTCGTCCGGGCCACGGTGGTGGTCGCCTTCGTGGACGCGGTCGGCGTCATGGCGGTGGCGGCCTTTCTCGGGCTCCCCTTCATCCTCGCGATCGGGGTGCTGGTCTTCCTCGGCGCCTTCGTCCCGTTGATCGGCGCCACCCTCGCCGGCGGTGTCGCCGTGCTGGTGGCGCTCGTCGACCAGGGGCCACTCACCGCCCTCTTCATGCTGCTCGGGGTCATCGTCGTCCAGCAGATCGAGGGCAACATCCTGCAACCGTTCCTGATGGGCCGCTTCGTCGCGATCCATCCCCTGGGGGTGCTCGCCGCCATCGGTTGCGGTCTCCTCCTGGCGGGCGTCGCCGGCGCTCTGATCGCGGTGCCGTTGGTGGCGGCGGTCAACGCGGTCGTGCTGCACCTGGCCGGTCAGGCGAACCTCGCGGAGGTCGACCAGACCGAGGCGGAGGCTGATGCCGACGATGAACAGGTGGAGTCCGTCGAGACCGAGAGGAGTTCCCGGTGAGTGGACCCGGACAGCCCACACCGGGCGTGCCGACGATCGCTGACGTGCACGCCGCAGCCCGCCTGCTGGAAGGCGTTGCCGTGCGTACGCCCATGGAGACCTCGCGGTGGCTCTCCGACGTCGTCGGGGGACCGGTCAGCCTGAAGTGCGAGAACCTCCAGCGCACCGGCTCCTTCAAGGCGCGCGGCGCCTACGTCCGCGTCGCAGGGCTCACGGAGGCCGAGCGGGCCGGCGGCGTGGTGGCCGCCTCGGCCGGCAACCACGCCCAGGGCGTGGCGCTCGCCGCCCAGCGACTGGGCATCGCTGCCACCGTCTTCATGCCCGAGGGGGCCCCGATCCCCAAGGAGAAGGCCACCCGTGGCTACGGCGCCGACGTGGTCTTCTCCGGCGCCCACCTGGAGGACGCTCTGGCGGCGGCCAACGCCTTCGCCGACGAGACCGGCGCGACCTTGATCCACCCCTTCGACCATCCCGACATCGTGGCCGGTCAGGCGACCTGCGGCCTGGAGATCCTCGACCAGGTGCCCGACGTGCGGACCGTCCTGGTGCCCACCGGAGGCGGGGGCCTGTTGGCCGGCATCGCACTGGCAGTGAAGGCAGCCCGACCCGACGTACGTGTCATCGGCGTCCAGGCCAGCGGTGCCGCGGCCTTCCCGGACTCGCTCGCCGCCGGGCAGCCCCGGGCGCTCGAGGCAATGGCGACCATGGCGGACGGCATCGCCGTCGGCCGGCCCGGCGAGATCACCTTCGCGATGGTGCGCGACCTCGTCGACGAGGTCGTCACCGTCAGCGAGGAGTCCCTCTCGGGGGCTCTGCTGTCGTTGGTGGAGCGGGCCAAGATGGTCGTCGAACCGGCCGGGGCAGCAGCCGTCGCGGCACTGCTGGACGATCCGTCGCGGTTCGAGACCCCCGCCGTGGCGGTGCTCTCGGGCGGCAACATCGATCCGTTGCTGCTCGGCAAGGTGATTCGGCACGGGCTCGCCGCGGCCGGTCGCTACCTCTACCTACGGGTCTGCATCAAGGACCGCCCCGGCGGACTGGCCGCACTGCTGGCCGACGTCAGCGAGACCGGCGGCAACGTGCTGGAGGTCGCCCACGAGCGGACGTCGCCGACCCTGGCGATCGACGAGGTCGAGGTCCGCATCCAGTTGGAGACCCGAGGGGTGCCCCACGCCCGTGAGGTCGCCGCGCTGCTGCGCGAGCGGGGTTACCGAATCATCGAGTAGGGCCCGGGGGACACGGCGCACAACGACACAACCGGCCCCGGGTGGACCGGAGCCGGTTGCGGCGAAGGTGGTGCTGGGCGAGGTGCGTCAGCCGGTGAAGGGCTTCGCCTTGAGGATCTCGATCGTGATCGCCTTGCCGTTGGGGGCCTCGTAGGAGACCTGCTCGCCCACCTTGTGGCCGCTGATCGCGGTGCCGAGGGCGGACTGCGGTGAGTAGACCGTCAGGCCCTCCTCCTCGATCTCGCGGGCGCCGAAGAGGAAGGTCTCCTCGTCTCCGAAGTCGATGAACTTCACCGTCACCTCCATGCCGGGCTCGACGATGCCGTCATCGGCCGGCGTCTCGCCGACCTCGGCACGCCGCAGCATGTCCTCGAGCTGACGGATCCGGGCCTCCTGCTTGCCCTGCTCGTCGCGGGCGGCGTGGTAGCCGCTGTTCTCCTTGAGGTCGCCCTCGTCTCGTGCGGCGCTGATCGCGTCAATGGTTTCCTGGCGCTTGGGGCCCTTGAGGTCCTCGAGCTCGGCCTGCAACTTGTCGTAGGCCTCCTGGGTCAGCCAGATGGTGCCTGCGGTCGACTGGGTCATGGGTGTACTCCTGTGGACAAAAGCAAAAACCCACGGGGCTCGTCACGCACTGAGCGGCGCGATCTTCCCTGAGAGCCCTGCGGGTGTGTCAGATGTGTTCCCACTGTAGCAATGCTCGCCCAGTGCGGCTCACCGATAGCGCGACTGACCCTCAGCGCGACAGCCGACGACCTCCGCGCTGGTCGCCTTGCGCTCGGTGCGCACGGTGACCTCGTGCCTGCCCTCGGTGGCGGTGAAGGGCAGTTCGCCGACGATCGACTTGTCGACCGAGAGGGCCCGGACCAGGCACTCTGCCTCGTCGACGCCGTCGAGCCGTACGTCCATCCGCACGTCCACGGCGTGCTCGCCGGTGACCTCATAACCCACGATCCCGGACTCGGCCTCGGGGTCACCATGGAAGAAGGCGGCCCAGGCGAGCCAGGCGAGGAAGACGACCGCGAGCAGGACGGTGAGGGCGATGGCGATCCGACGGCGGACGGGGGAGGGAGCGCCGTAACGGTCTGCAAGCTCTGCCGAGGTGGTCACGGGATCAGCCTGCCATCCGCGCCAAGGTCGCGGGAGTCCGGAGGGCACTGGAGAGGCGTTGTCGGTCCTGTCTGCCTAGAATCGCGAGCATGTCCGCAGCTCCCCGTGCAGGTTTCCGCCTCATGCACGTCCATGCCCATCCCGACGACGAGTCGAGCAAGGGCGCAGCCTCCACGGCGATGTATGTCGCCGAGGGGGTCGACGTCCACGTCGTGACCTGCACCGGGGGTGAGCGCGGCTCGATCCTCAACCCGAAGATGGACCGCCCCGACATCGCCTCCAACATCACCGAGATCCGGCGCCAGGAGATGGAGCGGGCGCGCGACATCCTGGGCGTACGCCAGGACTGGCTCGGTTTCGTCGACTCCGGGTGGCCCGACGGTGACCCGAAGCCGCCGCTGCCCGAGGGCTGCTTCGGCCTGATGGACGTCGCCGAGGCCGCGGCGCCGCTCGTCGCGCTCATCCGGGCGTTCAAGCCGCACGTGGTGACCACGTACGACGAGAACGGGGGCTACCCGCACCCGGACCACATCATGTGCCACAAGGTGGGGGTCCACGCCTTCCACGCGGCCGCCGACCCGGAGCAGTATCCCGACGCCGGCGAGCCGTGGCAGGCCGCGAAGCTCTACTACCACCACGCCTTCAACTGGCACAAGATCGAGGCGCTGCACCAGGCCATGCTGGATCACGGGCTCGAGTCCCCGTACGGCGAACGCCTCGACTCCTGGAAGCGGGACCCGTCGTGGGACGCCCGGGTGACGACGAAGGTGCCCTGCTCGGAGTTCTTCGGCGTCCGCGACCAGGCGCTCCTGGCCCACGCCACCCAGATCGACCCCGACGGCTTCTGGTTCGCGATCCCCAGGGAGATCCAGGAGGACGTCTGGCCGACCGAGGACTTCGAGCTCGTCGTGAGCCACGTCGAGAGCACCCTGCCCGAGGACGACCTGTTTGCAGGGATCCAGCCGGACGCCTGACACACTGGCCTCATGCTCGATCTCCTGGACCCCTCACTCATCAGTTCGTTCCTCGACCTGGCCGACATCTCCGAGCCGGTCCCCGAGGACAGTGAGGTGAAGGCGGGCTACGTCGCGCTCTTCCTGTGGCTCGGGATGGCCGTGGCCGTGGGCCTGCTGGGCTGGAGCCTGATCCGCCAGTTCCGCAAGACCGCCATCAGCAAGGCGAAGGGGCTGTACGGGGACAAGCCGACCATGGCTCCCGACGGCACCCCGATCCCCGACGACGGCTCCGAGGCCGACGAGCGCCCCTGACCACGAGGCGAATCCGAACGTCGGCCACCTCACGAAAATTGCAGGTTTCCGCCGCACCGCATCGCGGGTATGAGGGCCGCATGGCAATTATCGGATTCCTCGTGTTCGGCCTCTTCGTGGGCGCAATCGCTCGACTCATCAAGCCCGGCAAGCAGAACTTGTCGCTGGTCATGACCCTGGTGCTGGGTGTGGTCGGATCGCTGATCGGCGGCATCGTCGCTTCTTTCTTCGGCACCGGCGACATCTTCGAGCTCAACATCCTCGGCGCGGTGGTGGCGATCATCGCTGCGGTGCTTCTCGTCGGCACCGCCGAGGCGCTCTCCAGCAAGAAGTCCTGAACCTGCTCGACCCGCCGTCGGGGTGACGAACAGTCACCCCGGCGGCTGTTCGCTGTCCACACCCGGGTCGTAGGCCCTGGGCGAGCGAGTGGCAGATGTCACGCCGCGTGAACCACTCGCGCATCCTTCATTTCAGGTATGCGTGTGGCAGCATATGAACCTGTTGCACATCGGCGTGATGCCGTCCCAAGAGGACCACTCGCCGTCCTGATCTGGGTGCAGCCGACGGTCCCCCCCATGCGTCGGCTGCACCCTTCCAGCATTTCTGGGCAAGGTCGGACGACCAGTTCGAGCGCCCGTGACTCAGCGCAGCGAGTAGGTGGCCAGCGAGACGCCGACGTAGTGCGTCACGAAGGCGAGAATCGTCAGGCTGTGGAACACCTCGTGGAAGCCGAACCACCGCGGCGAGGGGTTGGGACGCTTGGTGCCGTAGATGACTCCGCCGACCGTGTAGAGCGCCCCACCCACGACCACCAGGGTGATGACGGTGGCGCCCACGGTCTCGCCGTACCGCTGTGCGCCCTCGAGGAAGCCGCCGAAGAAGAAGACCGGGGCCCACCCCAGCGCCATGTAGATGGGGACGGAGACCCATCGGGGGTGTGAGGTCCACCAGACCTTCATCAGCACCCCGGCCACGGCGCCTCCCCAGACGACGCCGAGCATCCACCAACGCTGTGACCCCTGCAGCAGCAGCACCGCGAAGGGGGTGCAGGTGCCGGCGATCAGGATGAAGATGTTGGAATGGTCGAAACGTTGCAGCGCCGCCCGGACCCTGGGGGACCAGTGACCGCGGTGGTAGATCGCGGAGACCGTGAAGACCAGCAGCGCGCTGAACGCGAAGATCGTCGAGGCGATCCTGGTCTGGGTGCTGGGCGACAGGGCGATCAGCGTGATGCCGGCCACCAGCGCCAACGGCACCGTGCCGGCATGCAGCCATCCACGCAGCTTGGGCTTGACCTCGGCGAGGGTGTCCTCGACACGGTCGTGCAGGTGGTCGACGCGCAACCTCAACGAGTCGTTCATCCTTCTAACCTACGCCGACGTAGGCGGTTTTAAACCTCCCCGAGATGGATGTCACCCGAACTGGTGAAGAAGAACCTCGGTAGCATCCCCCCATGGCCAAGTGGACGGACGTAGCGCGCCGCGCGCTCTATCCGGCGTACGAGTCCCGGCTGGCGCGGTCGCTGCCGCCGCATCGTGTACCGAAGCACATCGGGGTGATGCTCGACGGCAACCGGCGTTGGGCCAGGGCCGTGGGCGCGGAGACCTCGCAGGGTTACCAGGCGGGCGCCGACAACATCCAACCCTTCCTGGGGTGGTGCGAGGAGATCGGCGTCGAGGTGGTGACGCTGTGGCTGCTCTCGACCGACAACCTGAATCGTCCCGCCAGCGAACTCGAAGGGCTCCTCACGGTCATCGAGGGGGCGGTGGAGTCGCTGGCTGCCACCGGCCGTTGGCGCGTCCACCCGGTGGGTGCGCTGGACCTGCTGCCGGACTCCACGCGGGCCAAGCTGAAGGCGGCCGGTGACGAGACCCGGCTGGTGGACGGGCTGCTGGTCAACATCGCCGTCGGCTACGGCGGGCGACGCGAGATCGCCGACGCGGTGCGCTCGCTGCTCCAGGAGCAGCACGCGGCCGGCGCGACGCTCGAGGAACTCGCCGAGACCATCGACGTCGAGCACATCGCCGAGCACCTCTACACCAAGGGCCAGCCCGACCCCGACCTGGTGATCCGGACCTCCGGTGAGCAGCGCCTGGGAGGTTTCCTGCTCTGGCAGAGCGCCCACAGCGAGTTCTACTTCTGCGAGGCCCTGTGGCCGGACTTCCGTCGAGTCGACTTCTTGCGGGCCCTGCGCGCCTACACGGAGCGCAACCGCCGGTTCGGCACCTGACACACAAATTTAACGGCTCCTTCACCGTCGCGCTTCGGTGTGTCGCCGGGTTGGTGCGGCCCGGCGGCGTACGTTCTCTGCATTGGCGAGTGGGGAAGCTCGCCGAAGCCAGGAGGCCCGCTCGTGAGCAGTCACGACTTCGCAGGACACCGTGAGGAGGGCAGCGCCTGCTGTCCTCCCCGCCCGGTGTCCGGGAGGGGTCGGCACTCCGGCCCCAGGGTTCTCGTCTGGCCCGACATGATCTAGGGCCGGGCGAGGGTGCGCGCGCTGTCCTGTTGAGGGTGAATCCAGTGGCCGCGAACTCTGCTGAGCAGACCGACTCCGTTGCAGTCTCCTGTCGTACCTACGTCCTCGACACCAGCGTCCTGCTGGCTGATCCGGGGGCCTTCCGACGCTTCGCCGAGCATGAGGTGGTGCTCCCGATCGTCGTGATCACCGAGCTCGAACAGAAGCGTGACCACCCCGAGCTCGGCTACTTCGCCCGCTCCGCGTTGCGCGGGCTCGACGAGCTGCGGATCGCCCACGGTCGCCTCGACGAGCCGATCCCGGTGACCGACGACGGCGGCACGCTGCGGGTGGAGCTCAACCACACCGATCCGAGCACCCTGCCTTCGGGCTTCCGGTTGGGGGACAACGACACCCGGATCCTCGCGGTGGCCCGCAACCTCGCGGACGAAGGTGCCGCCGTCACGCTGGTCTCCAAGGACATGCCGCTGAGGATCAAGGCGTCCGCGGTCGGTCTCGACGCGCAGGAGTACCGCGCCGAGGGGGTCAGCGCCGAGGCCAGCGGTTGGACCGGCATGGCGGAGCTCGAGGTCGCGGCCGCGGCGGTGGACGAGTTGTACGAGGACGGGGTCGCCGACCTGGACGAGGCGCGGGGGTTGCCCTGCCACACCGGTCTGGTCTTGGTCTCCGACCGGGGGACCGCGCTGGGCCGCGTCGGACCCGACAAGCAGGTGCACCTCGTACGCGGTGACACGGACGCCTTCGGGGTGCACGGTCGTTCCGCGGAGCAGCGGATCGCACTCGAGATGTTGCTCGACCCGGAGATCGGAATCGTCTCCCTGGGGGGCCGGGCCGGGACGGGCAAGTCGGCGATGGCGCTGACCGCCGGACTCGAGGCCGTCATGGAACGGCGCCAGCACAAGAAGGTCGTGGTCTTCCGTCCCCTTTTCGCGGTCGGCGGTCAGGAGCTCGGCTACCTGCCCGGCAGCGAGAACGAGAAGATGGCGCCCTGGGGGCAGGCGGTCTTCGACACGCTCGGTTCGCTGGTCTCCCCACACCTCGTCGACGAGGTCGTGCACCGAGGGATGCTCGAGGTGTTGCCGCTGACGCACATTCGTGGGCGCTCCCTGCACGACGCCTTCGTGATCGTCGACGAGGCCCAGTCACTGGAGCGCAACGTGCTGCTCACGGTGCTCTCACGGATCGGGGCCAATTCCAAGGTGGTGCTCACCCACGACGTCGCCCAGCGCGACAACCTGCGGGTGGGGCGCCACGACGGCGTGGTGGCAGTGGTGGAGAAGCTCAAGGGTCACCCGCTCTTCGCCCACGTCACGCTGACCCGTTCGGAGCGTTCGCCGATCGCGGCGCTGGTGACGTCGATGCTCGAGGAGGTCCAACTCTGAGGTTGCTCAGGGTCACGCTTTGACCAACGACGCAGGAGGCGTCCGGACCCACGGGGACCGGACGCCTTCTGTGCGTGGGTGGTGATCAGTCGTGCGTGTGCACGATGTAGATGTCACACGGAGCCTTGGCCGCGACCTCGCTGGCGATGCTGCCGAGCAGCCGCCCGAGACCCTTCACACGCTTGTTGCCGACCACGATGAGTGAGGCTTCGAGCTCCTCGGCCGCCTTCACCAGGGTCTCTGCGGGCTTGTGGCCGGCGACGGCGCGGCTCACGACCTTCAGGGTGGGGAAGTTGAGTTGGAGCGACGCGGCGGAGTCGGCGCTGATCCGTTCCGCCGCCAGGGACGGGTCGAAGTCGCTGTCGCGCCCACCCTTGTCCTGACCCGGTCCGAAGACCGAGATGACGTACAGAGTTGCGTCGAAGGCGTTGGCCACCCGGGCGGCGGTGGCCGCGGCCTCCTGGGCCGGGTTGCTGCCGTCGACTCCGGTGATGACGATCTGGGTCATGGGTTCCTCGTCGTTGGGATCGGTCTGGCTGGGTGCTGCTCCAGACGCTAGCCCTCGTCACCGGGTGCCGCTGCCGGTCGATCATGATCTGTGACTGGAGTGATCAGAGTGGTCAAAGTTATACCTGATCAAGGAGGGTTGTCGAAGCGTGCCGAAAGTTGGGTGAATCCGGCCATTCGGTTTGCATGACCCAGCGCCAGACTGCATGGTGGTGAGGATCCCGATCCGAGCCGCACCGGACCGGGATCAGCATGTGCCCGACCACCGACATGCCCGCCACCGACACGCACCCCGAGAGCTGTGACGAAACCCGACAAGTACGTCCCCAAGCACCGAGCGCCTGGCGCTCACAAGCGCAAGAGGGACCCCTGGGGGACTCTCAGGGCGTCAGCGCGCTCCTCGGTCGCACTCACCGGCATCGCAGCCATGGCCACGGCCGGAGTGGTCGGGGTCGGCGTCCTCACCGGTGGTGAGGACGAGACCGCTCTCACGGCCAGTGGTGCCACCACGGACGTCAGCGCGGCCACCGCCGAGCGGCTCGCCGAGCGCGGCGAGACCGTTTCGCGCAGTGACCGACGTCAGGCGAAGGACCCGGCGAAGGCCGCGGCCCTCTCGACCGCGGTGGGCGTCGTCACCGCCCACTCGCGCGAGGTCTCCCTGGAGGACCCGCGCGGCATCGCCCGCGCGCTCCTGCCCGACTTCGGGTTCGCGGACTCGCAGTTCAACTGCCTCGACCTGCTCTGGATCCGGGAGTCCAACTGGCGCTGGAACGCCGACAACCCGAGCTCGTCGGCGTACGGCATCCCCCAGGCCCTGCCCGGCTCGAAGATGTCGACCGCCGGCGCTGACTGGGAGAGCAACCCCGAGACACAGATCAAGTGGGGCCTGGGTTACATCAAGAACCGCTACGGCAACCCGTGCGCGGCCTGGGACCACAGCCAGCGCGTCGGCTGGTACTAGTCGAGCAGACGCTTCTTCTGGACCTTGCCCATCTCGTTGCGGGGCAGTGAGTCGACGAAGCGGAACTCCCGCGGACGCTTGTGCCCGGACAGTTCGGTGCCGACGTACGCACTCAGTTCACCAGCCAGGGCATCGTCACCCCGGTGACCGGGACGGGCCACGACGTGGGCGACGATGCGCTGGCCCAGGTCGGCGTCGGGTTCGCCGACCACCGCAACCTCGGCGACCGCCGGGTGGCCCAGCAGCGTCGACTCGATCTCGCCGGCGCCGATCCGGTACCCGGCTGACTTGATCAGGTCGACCGACTCGCGTCCCACGATCCTGATCCGGCCGTCGACCGCGACCACCGCCACGTCACCGGTGACGAACCAGCCGTCGTCGGTCCAGGACTCCGACGTGGCGTCCGGGCGGTTGAGGTAGCCGCTGAAGAGCGTGGCGCCACGGACCTCCAGACGTCCCACGCTCTCGCCGTCGCGAGGGACCGTCGCGCCCTGCTCGTCGCGCAACCTCGCTTCGACCCCGGCGACCGGGACGCCCACCCAACCCGCCTGACGCACGCCGTCGGCGCGGGTGGCGACGGTGATCAACGACTCGCTCATGCCGTACCGCTCGGCGACCTCGTGACCCGTGAGCTCCTTGAGCCGGGCGAAGACGGGGACCGGCAGCGCTGCGCTTCCGGAGACCAGCAGTCGGGCGCTGCGCAGGGCAGCGGCGTGCTCGGGGGCCTCGGCGATCCGGGACCAGATGGTGGGGACGGCGAAGAACATCGTCGCGCCGGCGTCGGCTGCAGCGGCGTACGCCTCGGGGGTCCCCGCGCCGGTGTGCAGGAGGCTGCCACCGACCCGCAACGGACCCAGGACACCCAGGATCAGCCCGTGCACGTGGAAGAGCGGCAACCCGTGGGCGAGCACGTCGTCGGCACTCCACTGCCAGGCGTCGATGAGGGCGTCGAGCCCCGCGACCACCGCGCGACGCGACTGCAGGACGCCCTTCGGGAGACCGGTGGTGCCGGAGGTGTACATGACGAAGGCGATGGACTCCGGATCGATCGGATCGGTGCCGTGCGCCCGGGTCACCGCGGCGCGCGCCGCGACGTCGACCGCGATCAGCGGCAGGGGCGCCTGCCCAGCCGGCTCATTCGGCCCATTCGGCTCCGACGGGGCCTGGGCGAGCCAGGCGTCGGGCGCGCTGTCGGTCAGCATGTGCGCGAGTTCCCTGTGCCCCGAGTCGGGCGGCACCGGGACGACCTCGACCCCGGCGAGCAGGGCGCCGACCACGCCCACCACGGTCTCCAGGGTGGGGACGGCGAGCACGGCGACGCGCGTACGCCCCTCGAGCTGGTGAGCCACGACGCTCGCCGCAGCCAGCAGGTCAGGGTGGTTGAGACGGCGGCCGGCGACCTCCACGAATCGGGTCGGATCGGCGGAGAGGAGACCGGTGAGCATGGTCGTCAGGATAGGAGGCTCCGTGCACAGGCGGGACACCTGACCCATGGGCCGGTCGAGCGTGCGCCGCGTTCCGGGGCATGCTCAGGTGTGGGTCATCGACTCCACGTCGAGGGCCGCGTCCATCTGCTCCTCGGTGACCTCGCCACGCTCCACGAATCCCATCGCGATGACGGTCTCGCGGATGGTGGCCCCGTCGGCGAGCGCCTTCTTGGCGACCTTGGAGGCGGCTTCATAGCCGATGTACTTGTTTAGCGGCGTGACCACCGACGGGGACGACTCGGCGTAGCGGCGCATCCGGTCGGCGTCCGCGGTGATGCCGTCGACGCAACGCTCGGCCAGCAGCGTGGAAGTGGTGCTGAGGATCCGGATCGACTCCAGCACGTTGCGAGCCATCACCGGCATCATCACGTTGAGCTCGAAGTTGCCCGCAGCCCCACCCCAGGCCACCGCAGCGTCGTTGCCGACGACCTGGGCGCAGACCATCAGGGTCGCCTCGGGCAGGACCGGGTTGACCTTGCCCGGCATGATGCTGGAGCCCGGCTGCAGGTCCGGCAGGTGGATCTCGGCCAGACCCGTGGTCGGCCCCGAGGACATCCAGCGCAGGTCGTTGCAGATCTTCGTCAGCCCGACGGCGTACGTGCGCAGCACGCCGGAGAGCTCGACCAAGGAGTCGCGGGTGCCCTGGGCCTCGAAGTGGTTGCGAGCCTCGGTGAACGGCTGACCGGTGAGGTCGGCGATCACCTCGATGACCCGGGCCGAGAAGCCGGGCGGGGTGTTGATCCCAGTCCCGACGGCGGTGCCGCCGAGCGGCAGTTCGCGTACGCGCGGAAGGACCGACTCGAGGCGTTCGGCGGCCAGGCGCACGGTGGCGGCGTACCCCCCGAACTCCTGGCCGAGCATCACCGGAGTGGCGTCCATCAGGTGCGTACGCCCCGACTTCACGACGCCGGCGAACTCGTCGGCCTTGCGCTCCAACGAGGAGGCCAGCACGTCGAGGGAGGGGAGCAGGTCCTCGACGACCGCCAACGTCGCGGCGACGTGGATCGAGGTGGGGAAGGTGTCGTTGGACGACTGCGAGGCGTTGACGTGGTCGTTGGGGTGGACCTGGCTCTCGTCGCCGGTGCCGGTGCTGGCCAGGGAGGCGATGACCTCGTTGGCGTTCATGTTGGAGCTGGTGCCCGAGCCCGTCTGGAACACGTCGAGCGGGAAGTGGTCGCCGTGCTCACCGGCCGCGATCGCGGCGGCGGCCTGTTCGATCGCCGCCGCGCGCTCGACTGAGACGACCTCGAGCTCGCCGTTGATCCGGGCGGCGGCCTGCTTGACGAGCCCGAGGGCCCGGATGTGGCGCGGTTCCAGGCTGGTGCCCGAGATCGGGAAGTTCTCGACCGCGCGCTGGGTCTGGGCACGCCACAGGGCGTCGGCGGGCACCTGGACCTCGCCCATGGAGTCATGTTCGGTGCGGTATTCGGTCATGGAGAGACGGTACCCGGCAGGCCGTCGGGGTCAACGCCGTGCGAACTGGCGCAAGGGGGTCGATGACCAGAGTGCCGCTAAACTCTGGCTTCGCGCATGTGGGGCAGGGGGCCCCGGCCGGACAGAAGGACGGGACACCATGGCCGACTCATTGGCCGACGCCGACCAGCAGGTGACGGGCTTCGACGCCGACACGGCCCAGCGCCTGGGCGACATGGCCGCCCTGGTCTCCTCGGGAGTGCCGCCACAGGCGGCGGCGCTGCGGGTCCGGGTGCGCGACGAGGGTGTGGAGGCGGAACGTATGGAGGCGACGCTCGGCGACGTGGATGCGCTGGCCAGGGCCGCGGTCGGGTTCGACGTCGACGAGCTCAACCGGGTGCTGGAGGAGAACTTCGCCCTGGGCACCCTCGACGAGGTCGTCGACGGTTGGCTGCTCCCCGCCCTGCACCGGTTGGGTGTGGCCTGGGCCGACGGAAGGGTGAGCGTCGCCGAGGAGCACTTCGTCTCCGCCTCGGTGCAACGGCGCCTCGCCCGCGCCTATGACGAGACGCCGCGACCGAGCGAGGGGCCGCAGGTCCTGATCGGGCTCGCGTCGGGGTCGCGTCACGAGTTGGGGGTGCTGGCCTTCGCCACCGCACTGCGCCAGCGTGGTGTGGACACCGTCTACCTCGGTGGCGATGTGCCGGTGGCCGCCTGGGTCGAGGCAGTGCAGCAGCGCCATCCTGATGGAGTGGTGATAGCAGTGCCGGGCCGCGAGGACGTCGTGGGCAGCCGGGAGTTGGTCGCCGCCCTCGCGGAGGTCGCCCCTGACCTCTCGGTCATGGTCGGCGGCAGCCAGCAGGACCTGATCACCGACCACGTCACCCGGCTCGGGCACCAGATGGTCGCCGCGGCGGACCGTCTGGCGGGTGCCCTGCTGGCCAAGCTCTGAGGCGAGTTCAGACTCAGAAGGCAGGCAGGTAACCCGAGGTTCCGCGCAACGTGTGACGTTCCGGTCGTTCAACCAACCCGATCGTCACACGTCTCGCCGGGCCAGGAAGTTCTCCACAGGCCAGCCGCGACCGGACGACAGCGGCGCAACTATCCGGCCAACCTTGGCGCATGACCAGTCACGCGTTCGCAGCTTCGGGCCTGGCCGCAGATCAGGGGGGCGTGGTGTCGCTCGAGCAACTGCGGTCCTACGGAGTCACCCGGTCCCAGATCCGGGCCCAGGTCGAGGCGCTGAGGTGGAGGCGGGTCCACAGCCAGGTGGTGGCGATGCACACCGGCCCGCTCAGCGAGCAGGGGACCTGGTGGGCGGCCGTGCTGGAGGGCGGGCCCCGTGCACACCTCGACGGCGCATCTGCACTCCTGGCCGAGGGACTGACCGGGTTCACGACCTCGGTGGTCCGGGTCTCGGTGCCTCCTGAGTCGAGAGCACGGCGAGCCGAGGGGGTGGACATCCGGCGGACGCGTCGCCACGACGCGGAGGCCGTCGTACGTCGAGGTGTGCCCCGGGTACGCGCTGACGTTGCCGCGGTCAACGCCGCACTCTGGGCGGTGAGTGACCGGCAGGCAGTCCTGCTGGCGACCATGGCCGTGCAGCAGCGCCTGACGACTCCCGAACGCGTCGGTGCGGCGCTGCTCCGCGTACGACGGGACCGGCGCCGCGCCCTGCTGCATGCCTGTGTGCTGGACCTCCTCGGTGGGGTGCGGTCACTGGGCGAGGCTGACTTCGCCCGTGAGTGCCGCCGTCGCGGTCTGCCGGAGCCGACTCGCCAGTCCGTGCGCCGTGGCCCCCACGGTGCCTGGTACCTCGACGTCCACTGGGAGGACTGGGGAGTCGTGGTGGAGATCGACGGCATCCAGCACGGCTGGGCGTCAGAGGTGGTGGGGGACGCCCTGAGACAGAACGCGATCACGTTGGCCTCGGACGTCGTCCTGCGACTGCCGTTGCTGGGTCTGCGTGTGGCGCCGGAGGAGTTCTTCGCCCAGATCCGCCAGGCACTCGTCGAGCGTGGATGCCCGCTGCGGCACGTTGCCTGAGACCCCACGACGCCCGACAACCACGACGCGCTTCACAACGTGTGACGACCCGGTTCCCCAGGCGACCGAGTCGTCACACGTTCCGACGAAGTGCGGAACGAGGTGTGAGGTCAGCTCTCCTTCGAGCGCACCCGGATACCGGTCCCGACCAGCGAGCTGAGCGGCACGGTCACCGCGCCGGAGGGGTCGGTGAAGAAGTCGTTGCCCTTGTCGTCCACGACGATGAAGGCGGGGAAGTCCTCGACCTCGATCTTCCAGACGGCCTCCATCCCGAGCTCTGGGTACTCGATGACTTCCTGGCTCCTGATGCAGTCCTGGGCCAGTCGGGCGGCCGGACCACCGATCGAGCCGAGGTAGAAGCCACCGTGGCTCCCGCAGGCGTCGGTGACCTGCTTCGAGCGGTTGCCCTTGGCCAGCATCACCATGGAGCCGCCGGCTGCCTGGAACTGCTCGACGTAGGAGTCCATCCGGCCCGCCGTGGTCGGGCCGAACGAACCGGACGCCATGCCCTCGGGCGTCTTCGCCGGGCCCGCGTAGTAGACGGGGTGGTTCTTCAGGTAGTCCGGCATCTCCTCGCCGGCGTCGAGACGCTCCTTGATCTTGGCGTGAGCGATGTCGCGAGCCACGACCAGCGGGCCGCTCAGCGAAAGACGCGTCTTGACGGGGTGCTTGCTCAGCTCGGCCAGGATCTCGGCCATCGGCTGGTTGAGGTCGATCTTCACGACCTCCCCACCAGCGATGTCCTCGGCAACACCGGCGTCTGGCATGTACTGCGCCGGATCGGTCTCCAGTTGCTCGAGGAAGACACCCTCGGCGGTGATCTTGCCGAGCGCCTGGCGGTCTGCCGAGCAGGAGACGGCGATCGCAACCGGCAGGGAGGCTCCGTGGCGGGGGAGGCGTACGACCCGGACGTCGTGGCAGAAGTACTTGCCGCCGAACTGTGCGCCGATGCCGAAGGACTGGGTCAGTTTGAAGACCTCCTCCTCGAGCTCGAGGTCCCTGAACCCGTGCGCGCTCATCGAGCCCTCGGTGGGGAGGTTGTCGAGGTAGTGCGCTGAGGCGTACTTGGCGGTCTTCAGCGCGAACTCACCGCTCGTGCCACCGATCACGACGGCGAGGTGGTACGGGGGGCACGCGGCGGTGCCGAGGCTGCGGATCTTCTCGTCGAGGAACTTCAGCATCGAGTCCTTGTTGAGGATCGCCTTGGTCTCCTGGAAGAGGAACGACTTGTTGGCCGAGCCGCCGCCCTTGGCCATGAAGAGGAACTTGTACTCAGGCTTGCCGGAGTCCTGCGGCGTCGAGTAGATCTCGATCTGCGCCGGGAGGTTGGAGCCGGTGTTCTTCTCCTCGTACGTCGTGATCGGCGCGAGCTGGGAGTAGCGCAGGTTGAGCTGGGTGTACGCGTCGTAGACGCCCTGGCTGACCGCCACGCCGTCGTCGATGCCGGTGATCACGCCCTCGGACTTCTTGCCCATCACGATGGCGGTGCCGGTGTCCTGGCACATCGGGAGCACGCCACCGGCGGAGATGTTGACGTTCTTGAGCAGGTCGAGAGCCACGAAGCGGTCGTTGCCGGAGGCCTCGGGGTCGTCGATGATCTTGCGCAACTGGGCCAGGTGGGCCGGGCGCAGGTAGTGGCTGATGTCGTGCATCGCCTCGCGCGTCAACGTGCGGATCGCCTCGGCGGAGACGTTGAGGAGGGTCATCGACGTGCCGTCGGCCCGGGGGACCTCGACAGCGCTCACTCCCTCGGTGGTGACGAGTCGGTAAGGAGTGTCGTCCTTGCCGATGGGGAGGAGGTCGGAGTATCGGAAGTCAGGGCCAGTGCTCACGAGCGGCCAGTCTACGCCGCGGGGCCCCGACCTCCGGCCGCGGGCCGACGGGCTCTGGACACCTGCGCCTGAGGTCCGCTAGCGTCGTCGGCGTCCACCACGGGAGCCTGCGGCAGCGGGCTGAGAGGGAGCTGAGCCGCTCCGACCGTTGAACCTGATCCGGATCATGCCGGCGAAGGAAGCGTTCAGGAGTTGTTGTGTTGTCCCGTGTTGCCCTGCCCGACCTCGCGTCCTCGAGAGTCGTCCCGCGCCTCTTCTGCCTCGTCTCACCCGACGACGACCTCTCCCTGCTGTCCGACCTGGCCCGCGCCGGCGTCGACGGCTTCCAGGTCCGCGCCAAGCAGCGACCGGACGGTGAACTCCTCGCGCTCGCGGAGCTCGTGGTCCGGGCAGTGCGGCCCTTCGGCGCCGTCGTCGTGGTGAACGACCGGGTCGACGTCGCCCTGGCCGCCGGCGCCGACGGCGTCCATCTGGGGGCCGATGACCTGCCCGTCGCGCACGTTCGCAGGATCGCTCCTGCTCTGCTCGTCGGCGCCACCTGTCGGGACCGGCGCGCCGTCGAGGAGGCCGCGGCCGCGGGGGCCTCGTACGCCGGCTTCGGACCGGTCTGGGCGAGTACCAGCAAGGCGGGCCTGCCCGCGCCGCTGGGTCCTGCCGCGATCGGTGGGGCCGCCGGGGTGCTGCCCCTGGTCGCGATCGGCGGGGTGAGCGCGGGTCGCGCGAGGCAAGCATGTGATGCCGGCGCGCACGGGGTGGCCGTGATCGCCGGGATATGGGGCGCTCGAGATCCTGTGACGTCGGCGAAGGAGCTCGTGGCAGCGATCGGGTGAGCCCGTGACAACTCCAGTGGCAACTCCGACGACTTCCGTGACAACTCCAGTGACAACTCCGGCGACGTCCAATCCGAGGATGCCTCGGGCGGTGCTGCAGGTCACGGTCCTGGGCGCCGGCATCATCGGGTTGACCTGCGCCGACGAGCTGCGTCGCCGGGGCCACCGGGTGCGGGTGCTGGACCCGCACCCCGGGGCCGGGGCCTCGTACGCGGCGGCCGGGATGCTCGCGCCCGACGCGGAGAGTTGGCACGGGGAGCGCGAGCTGTTCGAGTTGGGCCGCGAGTCCGTCGCGTACTGGTCAGCGCTCGCGGAGCGACTGGGAATCGGCCTGCATCGCCGGGGCACCCTGCTCGTGGGCCACGACGCGGCCGACCTGCAGGCAGCCACGCGTCAGGCCGATCTGCTCGCTCATCTCGGAGTGCCCCCACGACGTCTCGGCCGAGATGCCCTGCGTGCGCTGGAGCCAGGACTTGGTCGGGTCGCGGGAGGCTACCTCCTCACCGACGACCTGTCGGTGGATCCGCGCGCCGCGGTGGCGGCCCTGCGCTCGCGCCTCGCCGACGTGCTGGAACCGGTCGCCGGGGACCTCGGAGATGCGACGAGGGCCGAGGCGGACGCAGTGGTGGTCGCCACCGGCGCCGAACTCCCCGTCCCCTTCACCCACCTCGTACGTCGGGTGCGCGGCGAGACCGTCCGGGTGCGCTGCGAGGACCCACCTGCCCACGTGGTCCGAGGGGAGGTGCGTGGCCAACCGGTCTACCTCGTGCCCCGAGATGACGGCGAGGTCGTCATCGGCGCCACCTCGGAGGAGCACGACGCCGCCGCGGTCGCGACCTTGGGAGGAGTGGCCCGCTTGCTGGACGCGGCCCGCCCGCTGTGGCCCGGACTCGACCGGGCCTCCTGGTTGCAGGTCGTCGCCCGGGACCGCCCCGGCACCCACGACAACCGGCCCCTGGTGGGCCCGACCCACCTGCCGGGGGTGCTGCTGGCGGCAGGACATCACCGCCACGGCGTGCTCCTGGCACCCCTCACTGCCCGCGTGATCGCCGACCACCTCGAGGGCGGCGCCCTGATCGATGCCTGGGACCCCAGGCGGTTCGACGAAAGGAACCCATGCTGATCACCTTCAACGGCCAGCCCAGGGAGGTGCCCCCGGGGCGTCTCTCCGCGCTGCTGGTCGAACTGTTGCCCGCGTCCGGGTGTGGCGCCGGCGTCGCCGTCGCGGTCAACGGTGAGGTCGTACCCCGTTCTGCGCAGGCCGAGTGCTGGCTGCGTCCCGGAGACGTGATTGACGTCGTGAGCGCGGTGCCCGGCGGATGATCGTGCGCGCAGAGAGTGGGGGGACGATCCCCGACGACGACGTGCTGGTGATTGCGGGCGAGCCCTTGAGCTCGCGGTTCTTTTTGGGGACCGGCGGGCTTCCCCGCCTGTCGCTGCTGGAGTCCGTGCTCGCAGCAGCCCGCCCGGGGTTGGTCACCGTCAGCGTGCGGCGTACGTCGACCCGCGAGCCCGGTGGTCTGCTGGGGACGGTGCGCTCGCACGGCGTACGGGTGCTGCCCAACACCGCTGGCTGTCTCAGCGCCCGGGAGGCCGTGCTCACCGCCGAGTTGGCCCGGGAGGCGTTGGAGACCGACTGGGTCAAGCTCGAGGTGATCGGTGACGAGAGCTCCCTGCTGCCCGACGCGGTGGAGTTGCTGGAGGCTGCCGAGACCCTGGTCGCCAAGGGGTTCACGGTGCTGCCCTACGCCCCGCCCGACCCGGTGCTGGCCCGGCGCCTCGCAGACGTCGGTTGCGAGGCGGTGATGCCGCTCGGGGCGCCCATCGGCTCCGGTCTGGGGGTCCTGGACCCGTGGACCCTCGAGGCCGTGGTCGCGGCGGTCGAGGTGCCCGTGGTGCTCGACGCGGGGATCGGTACGGCCTCGGACGCCGCCCGGGCGATGGAACTGGGATGCGCCGCGGTGCTCGCCGCCTCGGCGGTCACCCGGGCCGAGGACCCACCGGCGATGGCCCGGGCCCTGCGGCTCGGCGTCGAGGCAGGCCGGGCCGCGAGGTCGGCCGGCAGGATCCCGCGCCGGGCGGTGGCCCGCGCCTCGAGCCCGATGACCGGGAGGATCGGATGAGGAGACGGACCAAGATGCCCGGAGCGCCCGGAGCGCCCGGAGCGCCCGGAGCGACACGAACAACCCGTGTGCCCCGCGTGGTCCTGCTCACCGACCGTACGCAGCTGCCAGCAGAGCACTGCCTGGTCGAGACGATCATCGAGTGTCACCGCGCCGGGCTCCAGGCGGTGGTGGTGCGCGAGCACGACCTCGAGCCGGCCACCCGCCGCACCCTCGTGTCGGAGCTGGCTCGGTTGCCGGGGCTCTGGGTGATCTCGTCGCGGATCCCCGACCCGGCGGCCCACGGTCTCCACCTCGCTGCGCACCAACCGGCGCCCCGCCCGCTCGCGGGCCTGGCGCAGGGATGGGGGAGGTGGGGACGTTCCTGCCACAGCCGCGCCGAGGTGGACCGGGCAGCGACCGAGGGGGCGGCGTGGGTGACGCTCTCGCCCTTCGCGCCTTCGCTGAGCAAGCCCGGGTACGGCCCGCCGCTGCCGGAGCTGGCCTGGGCCGACCACCCGCTGCCCGTCCTGGCGCTCGGTGGGATCACACCCGAGAACGCCCCCCGGGTCCGGGCCGCCGGAGCCCACGGGGTCGCGGTGATGGGCGAAGTGATGCGGGCGACGAACCCCGGCGACGTCGTGGCCCGTCTCCTGGAGGCGGTGTGAGCAGCCTCGGCGGGACCCCGCCCGTGGTGCTGACCATTGCTAGCACGGACTCCGGTGGGGCCGCCGGGATCGCTGCCGATCTGGCCACCATCGGTCACCTGGGGGCTCACGGGGCGTGTGTGGTCAGTGCCGTCACCGCCCAGGACACGACCGGGGTGCACGGTGTCCATCCGGTGCCGGTGGAGGTGGTGGAGGCGCAGCTCGACGCTGTCTTCGGCGACCTTCCGGTCGCAGCGGTCAAGACCGGGATGCTCGGTTCGGCGGCGGTGGTCGAGCTCGTCGCGCGGCGGGTCCGCGCCGCCAAGGTGCCGCTCGTCGTCGACCCGGTGCTGGTCGCCACCAGTGGCGCCGTCCTCGGCGACGTCGAGGTCGTCCAGGCCTACCGCGAACACCTCCTCCGGGTCGCGACCGTCGCGACGCCCAACGCGGACGAGGCTGCCGCCCTGCTCGGTCACGACGGGTCCGTACGGATGCTTGCCCACGCCCTCGCCGAGCGGGGGCACCCGGTCCTGGTGACCGGCGGAGAGTCAGGCAGCGACTGGTTGGCCGTGCCCGGTGAGGAGCTCCGCGAGATCGCCCACACCCCGGTGCGCACCACCAACGACCACGGCACCGGCTGCACCCACAGCAGTGCGCTGGCGACCCTGCTCGCCCACGGGCTGCCTCTGGGGGAAGCGGCTGCACTCGCTGCTTCGTACACCGCTGGTCAGTTGGTCACCAGCAGTCGGTGGCACCTGGGTCGCGGTCGCGGACCGGTCGCCCACACGACCCCGCTCCACCCTCCGCAGCCCCTGCACCTGCCGCTCCAGCGGCCCCTCCAGATCCCGGTCCTCCCCGAGGACCCCGTCCAGACAGCCACCACCAGCTCAGGAGCCCGACCATGACAGTGCACCCCGAAGCAGTCCACCCCGCTCACCTCCGCATCACCGAGGGCGACCTCGGGGTGCCGCGGACCCGGATCAGCCTCACCAACGGTGAGACGTTCGACCGCTACTGCACCTCGGGTCCCGGCTCCGACGTCGAGGTCGGTCTGCCGCGGCTGCGCGAGGAGTGGATCGCCGCCCGCGGTGACACGAGTGGCTACGAAGGGCGAGCCGTCCAACTGCTCGACAACGGTCGCGCCGCCGTTCGACGCGGAGACGCGGAGGGAGAGTGGCGTGGTGTGAAGAGCCGGCCGGTGCGTGGTGACGGCTGCGTCACCCAGATGCACTACGCCCGACGCGGCCTGGTGACTGCGGAGATGGAGTACGTCGCCGCGCGGGAGGGCTGCGACGTCGAGCTGGTGCGCAGCGAGGTGGCCGCGGGCCGAGCGATCATCCCGGTCAACGTCAACCACCCCGAGGTCGAGCCGATGATCATCGGACGACGCTTCCTGGTGAAGATCAACGCCAACATCGGCAACTCCGCGGTGACCAGCAGCATCGCCGAGGAGGTCGACAAGCTGACCTGGGCAGTGACCTGGGGCGCCGACACCGTGATGGACCTCTCCACCGGCGACGACATCCACACCACCCGGGAGTGGATCCTGCGCAACTCACCGGTGCCGATCGGCACCGTGCCCATCTACCAGGCGTTGGAGAAGGTCGACGGGAAGGCCGAGGAGCTCACCTGGCCGATCTTCCGCGACACCGTGATCGAGCAGTGCGAGCAGGGCGTGGACTACATGACCATCCATGCCGGGGTGCTGCTGCGCCACGTGCCACTGACGGCCGATCGGGTCACCGGGATCGTCTCCCGCGGCGGGTCGATCATGGCGGGCTGGTGCCTGGCGCACCACGAGGAGAACTTCCTCTACACCCACTTCGACGAGCTCTGCGAGATCTTCGCGCGCTACGACGTCGCCTTCTCCCTGGGTGACGGGCTGCGGCCGGGCTCGACCGCAGACGCCAACGACGAGGCCCAGTTCGCCGAGTTGCGTACGCTCGCCGAGCTCACCGAACGCGCATGGCGCCACGACGTCCAGGTCATGGTCGAAGGGCCCGGACACGTGCCCCTGCACCTGGTCGAGGAGAACGTACGCCTCCAGCAGGAGTGGTGCCACGGCGCGCCGTTCTACACCCTCGGCCCGCTGGCCACCGACGTCGCGCCGGGCTACGACCACATCACCTCGGCGATCGGTGCCGCCACCATCGCCATGCACGGCACCGCGATGCTCTGCTACGTCACGCCCAAGGAGCACCTGGGGTTGCCGAACCGTGACGACGTGAAGACCGGCGTGATCACCTACAAGCTCGCTGCGCACGCCGCCGACCTGGCCAAGGGCCATCCCGGGGCCCGGGACTGGGACGACGCGTTGTCGCGGGCACGGTTCGAGTTCCGCTGGCACGATCAGTTCGCGCTCGCCGTCGATCCGCAGACCGCGGAGGCCTTCCACGACGAGACGCTGCCCGCCGAGGGCGCCAAGACCGCCCACTTCTGCTCGATGTGCGGGCCGAAGTTCTGCTCGATGAAGATCAGTCAGGACGTCCGGGCCCGTTTTGGGATGCAGCAGGAATCGGCCCAAGAGAAGACGATCCAGTTCGTCGAGATGGGGGCCACCATCCGCGTCGAGGTCTGACCCGGCCGCCAGCGGGGTCGCGCGTAGGGTGGGCGCCGACGAACGGAGGACCACGTATGCGGTACGAGAAGTTGGGCAACACCGGGCTGGAGGTCTCGGCGATCACCCTGGGGTGCATGTCCTGGGGAGACGCGGACCAGGGCTGGCACCCCTGGATCCTGGACGAGGAGCAGGCCCGGCCGCTGATCACCGCAGCCTGGGAGGCCGGGGTCAACGTCTTCGACACCGCCAACGTCTACGCGGGCGGCTCCAGCGAGCGGATCACCGGCAAGATCCTCGGTGAGATCGCTCCTCGTGAGGACGTCGTCATCGCCACCAAGGTCAACGGCCGGATGCGCCCCGGGCCCAACGGGGCTGGCCTGTCGCGCCGCGCGATCATGCGCGAGATCGACGCCAGCCTGACCCGACTCGGCACCGACCACGTCGACCTCTACCAGATCCACCGCTGGGACGACGCGACCCCGATCGAGGAGACGATGGAGGCGCTGCACGACGTGGTGAAGGCCGGCAAGGCCCGCTACCTCGGCGCCTCGTCGATGTTCGCCTGGCAGTTCGCGAAGGCGCAGCACGTGGCCGAGCTCCACGGTTGGACGAAGTTCGTCTCGATGCAGAACCACTACAACCTCCTCTACCGCGAGGAGGAGCGCGAGATGCTTCCGTTCTGCGCCGACTCCGGCGTGGGCGTACTGCCGTGGAGCCCGCTGGCCCGCGGCCGCCTCACCCGGCCCTGGGGGGAGACCACCACGCGCTCGGAGGGCGACTCGTGGGGCCGCAACCTCTACCCGGACTCCGACCGGGTGATCGTCGAGACCGTCGCGAAGGTCGCCGAGCGACGCGACGTCACGCCGGCCCAGGTTGCGCTGGCGTGGTTGATGGCGCAGCCACAGGTCACCTCACCGATCGTCGGGGTCACCAAGCCGCACCACCTCACCGATGCCGTCGCGGCTGTCGACCTGGTGCTGACCGCCGAGGAGTTGACCGAGCTCGCCGCGCCGTACGAACCGCACGCGGTCGCCGGTCACGGGCCGGCGACGCCGAGCGCCTCCAGGTAGCCGGCGCCGGGCGACCGGCAGGTCGAGACCCCTCCGCAGCGCTCAGGCCTCGGTGTCGTCCGAGGCGGCCGTCTCTCCGCGCTCCTTCGCCTCCCGGCGGGCGCGACGCTCCTCACGCTCACGCTCCTCCGCAGCCCGGTCAGCGCGGCGCTTGGCCTCGTAGTCACGGCGCTGCTGCTCGGCCCGCTCCCGGACCTGACGCAGGAAGTCGTCGTCCTGGTCGGGGGCGGTGGCAGCCATCCGCCCCGGGCGGTCGTACTCGGGAAAGTGCGGGGTCTCCCTCTCGTGGGCCGAAGCGACACGGCGCGCCGACAGGGGACGTCCGGCGAAGAGCCACGCCAGTGAGCCCACGAACGGGAAGAAGAGGATCAGCAGGATCCAGAAGCCTTTGCCCAGGTGACGCACCTCGTCGTCGCGGCTGGTGATCGCCTCGACGAGGCAGTAGATCGACAGCACGATCGGGAAGACGTAGAAGGCGATGATCCTGGGCATGGCGAGATCGTAGGGGTCGCCGACCACCCCCGGGCATGGTTTTTCGAATCTTGACGTTGTGCGGTCATGGAGCAGGTGAACAGCACGAGCGGCACCATTCTCGACACGGTCGTGATCGGTGCCGGGCAGGCCGGGCTCTCGGCCTCCCACCACCTCCGTCGCCTCGGCGTCGAGCACGTCGTGCTGGACGCCAACCCCGCTCCGGGCGGTGCATGGCAGCACCGGTGGGACTCGCTCACCATGACCGACGTGCACGGCGTCGCCGATCTCCCGGACGCCACCGCCCCGGGTCGTTCGGGAGAGCGCGCGAACGAGGCGGTGCCCACCTACTTCGCCGCCTACGAGGCGTCCCACGACCTGCCGGTGATCCGCCCCGTACGGGTGGACGAGGTGCTCTCCGACGGCGACCTCCTCCGGGTCCGCGCCGGGGAACGGGAGTGGCTCACCCGCACCCTCGTCAACGCCACGGGCACCTGGACCCGACCGTTCGTGCCGTTCTACCCGGGCATCGGCGACTTCGCCGGCGAGCAGTTCCACACCGCGTCCTACCCGGGCGCGAACCACTTCGCCGGCCAGCGCGTGCTCGTCGTCGGTGGGGGAGCCTCCGCGGTGCAGTTCCTCGGCGAGCTCGCTCCTCTCACCGAGACGCTGTGGGTGACGCGGCGTCCCCCCGTCTGGCGCAGCGACGACTTCGACCGCGAGGCCGGACTCCAGGCCGTCACCCTGGTCGCCGAACGCGTACGTCAAGGGTTGCCGCCGGCCAGCGTGGTCAGCGTGACCGGGTTGGCGCTGCGGCCCCAGGAGTCCGAGGCTGCGCAGTTGGGGGCGTACGAGCGGCGCCGCGAGATGTTCACCCGGATCGAGCCGCGTGGGGTGAGGTGGGCCGACGGGACGTACGAGGCCGTCGACTCGATCCTGTGGGCGACCGGCTTCCGGGCCGCGACCGACCACCTCGCGCCCCTGGGTCTGCGCTCGCCGGCCGGCGGCATCGAACTCGCGCCGGTGCCGGGCAACGTGCAGGGAGCCACCACGGCCGTACGTGACCCGCGGGTGCAGCTGGTCGGGTACGGCCCCTCGGCCAGCACCGTCGGCGCCGGACGGGCCGGGCGCACGGCGGCTCGCGCGGTCGTGCGGCTGCTGGAGGGGGAGCGCTCAGCGGCCACGACTGGGTAGGCTCGGAGCATGGATCAGCCTGACCCTTCCCAGTTGCGCATCTCGGACCAGGACCGGCACAAGGTGGCCGACATGCTGCGGGACGCGGCAGGCGAGGGACGGATCGACCTCGAGGAGCTGGACGAGCGCCTCGAGGCGGCCTACGCCGCGAAGGTCTACGCCGACCTGGTGCCGCTGACGATGGACCTGCCCAATTCCAACCTGCCCGCGCCGATGATCGGTCCCGGGCCGGTGACGCGCCAGGCGCATGCGGGGAGTGCTCCGGCGGGGATGCCGTTGTCGAGTCCCGCTTCGTCGGTGGCCGTGCTGTCCGGGGTGGACCGCAGAGGGCCGTGGCTGGTGTCCCAGACACACACCGCCTTCTCGATGATGGGAGAGGTGACCCTCGACCTCCGACAGGCCTCATTCGCCGCCGCCGAGACGGTGATCAACGCGAACACGGTCATGGGATCGATCGACATCTACGTCAACGCCGGCACCCACGTGATTGTCGAGGGCGTCGGACTCATGGGCTCCTTCGAGCAGGGGCGGGACCGCGTACCGCCGGACTACGGGCCCCAGGCCCCGGTCATCCGGGTCAAGGGCTTCGCACTGATGGGTGCTGTCACCGTGACGCGCAAGCGGATGCCGGGGGAGCCGGGCAAACTCAAGAAGATGCTCGGCACCTGAACCCAGTCGCAGTCCCAGCCCCAGTAGTGGTCACTCCTGGCCCTCGGCGGCCATCTTCTCGGCCCTGGCCTGGTCCTGGGGGTTGTCGAGGCCTGGGATCTCGCCGGCGTGGTCGCGGTCGACGGTGAGGTTCTCGCCGGTCTCCGGGTCGAAGAGGTGCATCTTCGCGGAGTTGATCCAGATCTCTGCCTCGTCGCCCTCGGCCACCTTGCTGGCGCCGTCGAGAGAGACGACCAGCTGCGTACGCAGGGAGTCACCGTCGAGGTCCTTCTCCAGTTGCTCGAGCTGCTTGCGCACCTCGGGCGGGGCCTCGAAGGGGATGTAGGCGAAGGCCTGGTTGCCCAGCCACTCGACCACGTCAACGGTCGCGCGGAAGGTGGAGCCGGCAGTCGCGATCCCGCTGTCCATCACGTTGGCGTCCTCGAAGTGCTCGGGACGGATGCCGGCGATCAGGAGCCCACGGTCCTGGACCTTGTCCGCCTTCTCCTGCGGCAGTTCGACCTCGCCGAAGGGGAGCTTGACCGTGGTGCCGGAGACTTCGGCGGGCAGGAAGTTCATCGGCGGGGAGCCGATGAAGCCGGCCACGAAGAGGTTGCCCGGGTTTTCGTAGAGCTCGCGCGGTGAGGCCAGTTGCTGCAGCAGGCCGCGCTTCAGCACGGCCACCCGGTCGCCCAGCGTCATCGCCTCGGTCTGGTCGTGTGTGACGTAGACGGTGGTGATGCCCAAGCGCTTCTGCAGCCGCGCGATCTCGGTGCGCATCTGGCCGCGCAGCTTGGCGTCGAGGTTGGAGAGGGGCTCGTCGAAGAGGAACGCGTCGGCGTCACGCACGATCGCGCGACCCATCGCGACCCGCTGTCGCTGACCACCCGACAGGTTGCCGGGCTTGCGCTCCAGGTGCTCGTCGAGCTCCAGGGTCGCCGACGCGTCACGGACCTTCTTGTCGATCTCGTCCTCCTTGGCGCCGGCGAGCCGGAGCGGGAAGGCGATGTTCTCGTAGACCGTCAGGTGCGGGTAGAGCGCGTAGTTCTGGAACACCATCGCGAGGTTGCGGTCGCGGGGCGCGAGGTCGTTGACCTTGCGGTCCCCGATGAGCATGTCGCCGGAGGTGATGTCCTCCAGGCCGACGATCATCCGCAGCAACGTCGACTTCCCGCAGCCCGAGGGGCCGACGAGGATGATGAACTCGCCGTCCGCCACCTCGATGCTGACGTCGTTGACGGCGGGGAACCCGTCGCCGTACTTCTTGACGATGTTCTTCATGGTGATGGAAGCCATCGGATCAACCCTTCACTGCGCCGGAGGTCAGGCCGGCGACGATCTTGCGCTGGAACAGCAGGACGATGATGACGATCGGGATCGTGGAGACCACGGCCCCGGCGGCCAGTAGGGATGCCGGCCGGTTGAACGGGTCGGCTCCGACGAAGAACGAGAGCGCGGCCGGGATCGGTCGAGCGGACTCGGTGGATGTCAACGAGATGCCGAAGACGAAGTCGTTCCAGGCGAAGAAGAAGGTCAGGATCGCGGCGGTGAAGACACCGGGAGCCGCGAGCGGGACGATCACCTTGCGGAACGCCTGCCACGAGGTGGCCCCGTCGACCTGTGCCGCCTGCTCCATCTCCCACGGGATCTCCCGGAAGAAGGCGGAGAGGGTCCAGATCGCCAGCGGCAGGGTGAACGACATGTACGGGATGATCAGGCCGATCCAGGTGTCGTAGATCCCGATGGAGCGCCACACGTCGAAGAGCGGGCCGACCAGGGAGACCACCGGGAACATCGCGATCACCAGGGCCGTGGTGAGGACGAACTTCTTGCCCTTGAACTCGAGCCTGGCGATCGCGTACGCCGCCAGCGTCGCCAGGATGACCGACAGCAGCGTGGCGATGAGCGAGATGCCGATCGAGTTGAAGATCGCCCGCCGGAACTGCTCGTTCTCCAGCACTGACGTGTAGTTCTCCCACCCGGCGAAACCGGCCTCGGTGGGCAGGAAGCCGGGGCTTCCTTCGGTCACCGACTTCTGCGACTTGAAGCTGAGAGAGATGATCCAGGCCACTGGAAGGAGGCACCAGGTGAGGATCAACAGACCGCCGAGGATGACGCCGATGCGAGTCTTGAGTTTCATCTCAACCCTCCTGCCTGGCCGAGGCAAGGTCGACACGGAAGACCTTCACGATCACGAAGGCCACGATGAGCACAGAGATGAAGAGCAGGACCGAGAGCGCTGAGCCGATGCCCAGCTGGAACTGCTCGATCACTTGTCGATAGGTGAGGAAGGAGACCGACTCGGTGCCTTGGGCGCCGGCGGTCATCACGAAGATGTTGTCGAAGATCCGGTAGGCGTCCAGGGCCCGGAAGAGCACCGCCACCATGATCGCCGAACGCATGTTGGGCAGGATCACCTTCCACAGACGCTGCCACCACGAGGCACCGTCGACCTGGGCGGCCTCCAGCATGTCTTCCGACACCTGCGCGAGACCCGCCAGCAGCAGCAGCGACATGAACGGCGTGGTCTTCCAGATCTCCGAGACCATGATGGCGGCCATGGCCGAGCCGTACTCCCCGAACCAGTTGAAGTTGTCCTCGATCAGGGGCAACCAGCCGTTGATGAAGCCGTTGGTGTTGGAGAAGGCGAACTGCCAGGCGAAGCCGGAGACCACCGTGATGATGCCGTAGGGGATCAGGATCGAGGTGCGGATGACGCCGCGCGCGAAGATCACCCGGTGCATCACCATCGCGAAGATGAAGCCGATGACGAGCTCCACCGCCACCGTCACGACCATGATGAAGACCGTGTTGAGCGTGGTGCTCCAGAAGAGCGGGTCGGTCAGGGCCGTGACGTAGTTGGTGAGGCCGATGAACTTCTGGTCGTCGGGGGCCGTGAGGCTGTAGTCGAAGAGGCTGAGCCAGAGCGCGCGCAGCATCGGGAAGGCCGTGACCAGCAACATCAGGACGAGCGCCGGAGCGACGAGTTTGCGCCCGAGACTGTTTTCTGCGACGGCGCGGTCGCTGGCCTCCTGACGCGGAGCGCTGGTCTCCTGGCGGGGAGCGATGGTGGTGCTCACAGCAGTCTCCTTCCGGCGAGGACCTCAGTGAGGAACTCGGCCGACTCCCGGGGGGTGGTGTCCGGGTCGACGGAGGTCGGTGAGTGCCACACCGACTGCAGCGCTCCGGAGATCTGGCTGTAGAAGGCGCTCTGTGGTCGAGGCCCGGCGCCGTCGATGGACTCGCGGAAGAGGGCGAGCAGGTCCTCGGGGTAGGCCTCGGTGAGGGCCGAGGACTCGTACACGGAGCCCCGGGAGGGGAAGAGGCCGGCCTCGACGGCGAGCGCTTCCTGGGCGTCGGTGCCCGTCACGCACAGAGCGGCCTCCTGCGCCTGTTCCTTGTTCTCGCCGTAGGCGCCCACCCCCACCTGGATGCCACCAATGGGGGGACGGGACTCCTCACCTTCAACTGTGGCGGGATAACGGGTCCACCCCAGGTCGTCGAACTCGTCCTGGGAGATGCTTTCCGGCTGGTTGCCGACGGTCGACTCGTACTGCTTGTAGACGAAGGTCCAGTTCACCATGAACTCACCGGCGCCCTCGGCGGGGAACATCTGGCCCAGGCTGGTGCCTTCGTTCGAGACGGTGAGGTCGGACTGACTGGCGTCGGAGTCGACCAGTTGGGCAATGACCTCGGCGGCAGCCTTGCCGGCCTCGGAATCGATCTCGACAGTCGCGTCGCGGCCCGACTCGGTGTCACTCACCAACTCGCCTCCGGCGCCCATCACCATCGCGTTGAGCCAGACGATGTAGCCCTCGTACTTGTTGGCCTGGACGCCGACCGTGCCGCCGTTCTCATCGGCGGCCTCGATCACCTGCGACCAGGTGACGGGCTGGCTCATGTCGAGCCCCGCGGCCTCGGCCAGCGACTTGCGATACCAGAGGACCTGGGTGTTGGCCCACTGCGGGGCGGTCACCACCTGGTCCTCCCAGGTCGCGGTCGCCGCTGCGCCCTCGAGCACGTCGTCGTCGAGGACCTCGGCTGCCATGTCGTCGGGGAAGGGCTCCAGCCACCCTGCGCTGGCGAACTCTGGCACGAAGATGGGGTCCAGGTTCATCAGGTCGGTGGAGGAGTCCTTGGCCGCCAGTCTGCGGGCAAGCTGCGTACGCTGCTCCGTCGCGTTGTTGGGCAGGAGCTGCACGGCGATGTCGTACTCGTCGGTGGAGCAGTCTGCTGCGATCTGCTCGACCGTCTCCTGGGCGTCCGGGTTGATGTACCAGTTCAGGACGGTCTTGTCGGAGTCGGAACCGCACGCAGCCAGCAGGGTCGATCCCAGTACGAGAGCGCTCAGGGTGGCGAGCGGTCGGCGCAACTGCCGACGTACGGGGCGGGGAGAACTCATGAACCCTCCTTGTGTGGGCTACATCACATTTAGTCCTCTTTGACTACGGAACGCAACCCCTGCGTCATCGCGGTGTACCCCCGGGTCCGCCCCGCGAAACGGCTCGAGCCCCACGACATCGTCGCGGGGCTCGAGCGGTGGGGCGGGGTGCGCCCGTGGAGGGTTCAGGTCCGGTCAGGTCACTTCTCGAAGTCGATGGCCGAAAACTGCTTCATCTTGCCGAGCTGGTGCTCGGAGATGACCTGGCGGATCGTCCCGGAGCGCGAGCGCATGACCAGGGAGTGTGTGGTCGCCGCGCCGTTGGGCAGGTATCGCACGCCCTGCATCAGCTCGCCGTCGCTGATGCCGGTGGCGACGAAGAAGCAGTCGTCCCCGGTGACCAGGTCGTCGGTGTGGAGGACGAAGTCGGGGTCCAGGTTGTGGCCGGCGTCCAGGGCGCGCTGCCGCTCCGCGTCGTCGGTGGGCCACAGGCGGCCCTGGATCGTGCCGCCGATCGCCTTCATCGCGCACGCGGCGATAATGCCCTCGGGGGTCCCGCCGATGCCGAGCATCAGGTCGATCCCGGTGCCCGGACGGGCCGCCATGATCGCGCCGGCGACGTCGCCGTCGGTGATGAGGCGGATGCGGGCGCCGGTGGCCCGGATCTCCTGGATCATCGCCTCGTGACGCGGACGCTCCAGGATGACGACGGTGACGTCCTCGGGGCGAGTGCCCTTGGCCTTCGCCACGGCGTGGATGTTCTCGGCGATCGGCTTGCGGATGTCGACGACGTCGGCGGCCTGGGGGCCGGTGACCAACTTCTCCATGTAGAAGACGGCCGAGGGGTCGTACATCGCGCCGCGCGGAGCGACAGCCATCACGGCGACCGCGTTGTTCATCCCCTTGGCGGTCAGGGTGGTGCCGTCGATCGGGTCCACGGCGACGTCGACCTCGGGTCCGGTGCCGTCGCCGACCCGCTCCCCGTTGAAGAGCATGGGGGCTTCGTCCTTCTCGCCCTCACCGATCACGACGGTGCCGTTCATCGCGACGGAGGAGATCATCACCCGCATCGCGTTGACCGCGACCCCGTCGGCTCCGTACTTGTCGCCACGCCCGACCCAACGTCCGGCAGCCAGCGCAGCGGCCTCGGTCACTCGTACGAGCTCCATGGCCAGGTTGCGGTCGGGGGAGAGGGGCGAGACGGAGAGGTCCACGGTCGTCATGGGCGCATGTTATCGCCGCTCAGCGCCGGCCCCGACGCCGGTCACTGCCTCGGACAGGACCGGACTGCAGGGGCTGGGCTGAGCCTGCGAGTATTGGTCGGGTGAGTCAGAGTCCAGGGCGTTACCAGACCTCCATGGCCGGCATGGTCGGCGCGATGATCGTGCTCGTCGGCTGCGTCATCGCGTTCGTCGTCTTCCGCGAGACCACCCGGGACGTGCCCGAGCTCGAGCCCGAGGCCATCGACTGGACCACGGCCGTCGTCTCGATCCAGAGCCAGGGCCACGAAGTGGCCCACCCCGCAGAGCTCCAGGACGGGTGGATCGCCACGACCATCGAGTTCCTTCCCACCGAGCCGGTGACCTTCGGTCTCAACCTGCTGACCGACGAGGGCCGGTTCGTCGGGCTCCGTCAGGAGGACCAGCGCCTCGAAGACCTGCTCGAGACCTTCGTCGACGACGAAGCGGTCGAGGGGGATGCTGTCCAGATCGAGGGTGACCTCGGCGGCGAGTGGCAGAGCTTCGAGGACGAGGGTGGCGACACGGCCCTGGTGTTGGACCGCAAGGACCACTACCTCATGGTCTTCGGGTCCGCCGACGAAGACGTGCTCGTCGACTTCGCCTCGACCCTGACCCTGGCTGACCTGCAGGAGTAGGAGGCGCGCCTCATTCGGGGTCGACGGCTGCGTCGAGACGCTTGCGCGCCCCGTTGAGCCAGTCCTCGCAGGCACGGGCCAACGCCTCGCCCCGCTCCCACAGCGCGAGTGAGGCCTCCAGGGTCGTGCCGCCCTGCTCCAGGGTGCGTACGACCTCGACGAGCTCCTCGCGGGCCTCCTCGTAGGAGAGATCCTTGGGGTCCGTCGGGGTCTGACTCATGACTTGGCTCCTGCGTCTCGGTCCGGGGTGGTGGCAGCGGGGTCGGGCGCGACCCCGGTGCTGGTGGTGTGCACGCGGCCGTCGGCCAGTCGTACGGTCAGCTCAGTGCCCGCGGCGGCCGAGGAGATCGACGTGACCACGTGGCCCGCGTCGTCCTGGACCACTGCGTAGCCCCGTTGCAGGGTGGCGAGGGGCGACAGGGCCCGGGCGCGGGCGCGGTGGTGGTCAACGTCGTCGGCGGCTCGGTCGAGACGGTGGCTGAGGGTGCGGCGAGCGCGCTCGCGCAGGGCGTGGACCTCGTCGGCGCGGGTGTCGAGCAACGTACGCGGGTCGGCCAGCACCGGGCGCGAGCGCAACGTGTCCAAGGTGCCCTGCTCGCGGTCGACGAAGGCCCGCACCAGGGCACGGATGCGCTGGTGGGCCCACCGGACCCCGTTGAGCTCCTCGGCCATGTCGGGGACCACCAACTTGGCTGCATCGGTCGGCGTGGAGGCGCGCACGTCAGCCACCAGGTCGAGGAGGGGCTGGTCGGGCTCGTGACCGATCGCGGAGATCACCGGAGTGCGCATGGAGAAGACGGCGCGCACGACGGCCTCGTCGCTGAAGGGAAGCAGGTCCTCGACCGATCCGCCGCCCCGGGCCACGATCACCACGTCGACCTCTGGGTGGGCCTCGAGCCGCTGGAGGGCGGCGATCACCGTGGAGGCGGAGTTGGTGCCCTGCATGGTGGCGTGGACGACCTCGAACCTGACCGAGGGCCAGCGGCGCCGCGCGTTGTCGAGGACGTCTCGCTCGGCGGCCGAGTTGGGAGCGGTGACCAGGCCGACGCAGGTCGGCAGGAACGGAAGGGAACGCTTGAGGTCCGGAGCGAAGAGCCCTTCGGCCGCGAGCAGTTGGCGACGACGTTCGAGGCGGGCGAGCAGCTCTCCGAGCCCGACCATCCGGATGTCGCGAGCCACCAGGGACAGCGAGCCGCGATTGGCGTAGTAGCTGGGTTTGGCGTGCATCACCACGCTGGCGCCCTCGACCAGAGGGGGGTTGAGGCTGTCGTAGAGGCTGCGCGCGCAGGTGACGTTGACCGAGATGTCGGCGTGGGAGTCGCGCAGCGTCATGAAGACGGTCTGCAGCCCGGGTCTACGGCTCACCTGGGTGACCTGGCCCTCGACCCAGACGGCGCCGAGTCGGTCGATCCACCCCGAGAGGGCGTTGGCGATCGACCGGACGGGTGCCGGCTGCTCCAACGAGGTCTCGAGTGCCACGCCGGGGAGCCTAGTGGGTGGGGCCGACGGGGACCCGATGACAGGGTTGGCGGCCGGGTTGAGGGGAATGTGCGTGGATGGCCCGGTTGAGGTGGTGGCCCGTAGACTCGGGGCCATGACCACCGACCTCGGCCTCCCCCCGGTCCTCGATCCCGCCACCGCCCGGAGCGTGCTGCTCGCCGCTCCGCGCGGATACTGCGCCGGGGTCGACCGGGCCGTGATCACCGTCGAGAAGTCACTCGACCTGTATGGCGCGCCGGTCTACGTGCGCAAGGAGATCGTGCACAACAAGCACGTCGTCACCACCCTGGAGGAGCGAGGGGCCATCTTCGTCGAGGAGCTGGACGAGGTGCCCCCGGGCGCCACCGTCGTCTTCTCCGCCCACGGCGTCTCGCCGGCCGTGCACGCTGAGGCGGCCGAGCGGAGCCTCAAGACCATCGACGCCACCTGCCCGCTGGTCACCAAGGTGCACCACGAGGCCAAGCGTTTTGCCGCCGACGACTACGACATCCTTCTGATCGGCCACGCCGGCCACGAAGAGGTCGAGGGCACCGCGGGCGAGGCGCCCGACCACATCCAACTCGTCGAGTCGCCGGCCGACGTCGCCGGCATCGTCGTGCGTGATCCCGCCAAGGTGGCCTGGTTGTCGCAGACCACCCTGTCGGTGGACGAGACGATGGCCACCGTCGCCGCGATCCGCGAGAAGTTCCCGTTGCTCCTCGACCCGCCGAGTGACGACATCTGCTACGCCACCCAGAACCGCCAGGTCGCGGTCAAGGAGATCGCGAAGGACGCCGACCTGGTGCTCGTCGTCGGCTCGCGCAACTCCTCCAACTCGGTCCGGTTGGTCGAGGTGGCCCTGGAGGTTGGCGCCAAGGCGTCGTACCTGATCGACTACGCCTCCGAGATCGACGACGCCTGGCTCGAGGGCGTCGAGAAGGTCTCCGTCACCTCGGGCGCTTCGGTGCCCGAAGAGTTGGTCGACGGGGTCCTGTCCTACCTCGCCGAGCGTGGGTACCCCGACGCGCAGGCGGTGCGCACGGCCGAGGAGTCGCTGATCTTCGCGCTCCCGCCGGAGTTGCGACGCGACATCCGGGCAGCAGCTGAGCTGGCCGCCCGCCAGGCCTGAGGCGCTGTAAAGTCCGCCCATGGCCAGATACCTCGACGTCCACCCCGAGAACCCCCAGGCGCGGACGATCAGCCAGGTCGTCGACCAACTGCGCAATGACGCTCTGATCGCCTATCCCACTGACTCGGGGTACGCGCTGGGGTGTCAGTTGGGCAACCGTGAGGGCCGGGACCGGATCCTGAAGATCCGTGACCTCGACGAGCGTCATCACTTCACCCTGATGTGCAAGGACTTCGCCCAGCTGGGCCAGTTCGTCCACCTCGACAACTCGGCGTTCCGGGCGATCAAGTCGGCGACCCCGGGCCCCTACACCTTCATCCTGCCGGCCACCACCGAGGTGCCGAAGCGCTTGATGCACCCGAAGAAGCGCACCGTCGGCGTCCGGATCACCGACCACCCTTTGGTCTGCTCGATCCTCGCCGAGTTGGGGGAACCACTGCTCACGAGCACCCTGATCCTGCCCGGCGAGACCGAGGCCCGCACCAGCGGTTGGGACGTCAAGGAGGAGCTCGACCACCAGGTCGACATCGTGATCGAGGCTGGCGAGACGACCGCAGTGCCCACCACGGTCGTGGACTGGTCGGAGGGCTACCCCGAGGTCATCCGGGTCGGGGCCGGAGATCCCTCCCGCTTCGAGTGAGTCTCACTCGTCGCCGAGCGCGCCGCGGCGTCTGAGCTCCAGGGTGCACAACGCGAGGGCCCACCCCACGACCAGGGCGAGGCTGTGGGTGGCGATCCCGGTGACGATGGCCTGGACGGCCCCGTCGTCCTCGTCGGCGATCATCTCCGGAGCGACGAAGCCCAACAGCAGGAGCACGGTCACCATCAAGGCCGGCGGGAGCACCACCGCGACCGCGAACTCGTCGCGGTGCACCCGGACTGCCAGCACCAGGCAGACCGTGATGAAGGACAGGTCGTAGAAGAGGTCCAGTCTGAGGCCGAGTGCCCAGTTGACGGCGACGAGGGTGAACACCAGAGCGAGCCCGAGTGCCACGACCTGGCGTCCGGGTTCGGTTCCGTACAGCCCTGGAGGCTGAGTTGGGCTCACGGCGTCAAAAATAGGCCACTCTCAGGCTCCGGAGGCACGCCGCGCCGTAGGTGTCTCGCCCGCGACGTCAGGACGCAGCCCGTCGAGACGGCCGAGATCGTCGGTGAACGCGTCGGTGGCCGGGAGCAGGGCGAACTCCGGAGCGGTCAGTTGACGGGGGGTTCGCTCCACCTGGGTGCCCTCGGCGAGCTGGTGCTCGACCACACCGAGCTCGCTGAACTTGCGCGCCGTCACGAGCACACGGCCCTCCAATGAACCCACGGCCTGGTTGTAGGACTGGACGGCGCTGGAGAGGCTTCGACCGACCTTGGAGAAGTGGTCACCCATGGTGCCCAACCGCTCGTGCAGGTCCTGGCCGAGACGCATGACCTCGGCGACCTGGGCAGCCACGGTCTCGTGGCGCCAACCGTGCGCCACGGTGCGCAGCAGGGCGATCAGCGTGGTGGGGGTCGCCAGGACCACGTTGCGGGAGGCGGCGTACTCGAGCAGATCTTTTTGGGTGTCGAGCGCCACCGAGAGGAACGCCTCGGCGGGCACGAACATCACCACGAAGTCGGGGGTCTCGGTGAGCGACTTCCAGTACGCCTTGTCGCTGAGCTGGTTGACGTGCGTACGCACCTGTCGGGCATGGCGGGCCAGGTGCTCGGCGCGCGTGGTGTCGTCGTCGGAAGAGGTGGCGTCCAGGAAGGCGCTGAGTGGAACCTTCGCGTCGACCACGATCTGGCGTCCGCCGGCGAGATTGACCACGAGGTCGGGGCGCATCACGCCGTCGTCGATGCGCACCTGCTCGGAGAAGTCGCAGTGGGAGACCATGCCGGCCAGCTCGACCACGCGGCGCAGGTGCATTTCGCCCCACTGACCACGCACCTGGGGCTTGCGCAGGGCCGTGCTCAGCGAAGCGGTCTCGCGGCGCAGTGACTCGGTGGTGTGGCGCATCCCCTGGACCTGGGCGTTGAACTCGCCCTGCCAGGTGGCACGGTCGTGCTCCAGGAGTCGCAGTTGGTCGGCGAGCCGCTCCAGCCCCTCCTTCACCACCGCCTGGTCGCCGGCACGGGACTCGAGCACGGCGTCCGACTGGGACCTCAACTCGGCGCGCAGCGTCTCCTGCACGTGGGCGTCGGCAGGAGAGTGGGCCCGCGCCCAGAGCCACCCGATCAGCCCGCCCAGCGCGAGGCCGAGCAGGAGTCCGAGCAGCAGGGTCAGCAGCGTCGATGCGTCCATGTCTTGATGATGGAGCAGGGTGCCGACAGTTCTGGGTAGGCAGAGCGCTCCAAGGGTCTCAGGGACGTCGTGTCAGGCGTCTGGTGATCAGACGGTTGGCCCAGGCCGGAGTGACCTGCGAGGCAACCGTGAGCACACGCGCCTGCGCGCCCACGGCGTGGTGGACGCGGCGTACCAGACCCCGACCATCCGTCCCGGCACGCCGCTCCACTGCGTGGACGAGCGCGTCCGCGACATCGGTCTCGTTCAACCGCACCCCGAGTGAGCGGACGGCTCCGATGTCGACTCCCTCGACCATTTCGGTCGCGACGAAGAGTGGCCACAGGTCGATCACCGCGATCCCGTGCTCGGCCCACTCCAGCTCGAGGGCCTCGGTCAGGCCGCGGATCGCGAACTTCGTGGCTGAGTAGGTGGCCAGGTCGGGTTGGCCGTACATCGCCGAGGCGGACCCGAGGTTGACCATCACCGGTCGCTCGGCCCGGCGCAACAGGGGGAAGGCGGCGTGGGCGCCGTTGATCGTGCCGAGCACGTTCACCTCCACGATCGCGCGGTGCCTCTCCAGATCGGTCTCGACGAACGGCCCCGAGGAGAGCAGCCCGGCGTTGTTGACCAACAGGTCCAGACGTTCGTCGCAGACCCGGGCGAGCGCGGCGTGCCACTGATGGGGGTCGCGGACGTCGAGGCGTCCGGTGACCACCGACGTACCGTGGGCGGCGGCCACTTCGGCGAGGTCTCGCAGGCCGGGCTCGTCGATGTCGAAGGCACCGACCCGCCACCCGTCGCGCAGGAGCTTGACTGCGGTGGCGTGGCCGATCCCGCGGGCGGCGCCGCTCACCACCGCCACCCGGGGCGGGGGAGCGCTGGGCGACGCCACGTCAGGCGACCACTCGCTCGGTGACCGACGACGTACGGCCGGCCCGGCGGGCGCCGGCCGCGCGCTCGACGCGCAACTCACGCATGTAGTCGTCGAAGTCCACCTGGATGGTGTGGCGCTTGCTGGCGACGTACCTCTTGGCCCGCGCCTTGCGGTAGCGAGTCATCTCCGACTTCATCGCAGTGGGGCCGGGCAACGCGTAGCGACCCTGGAGGTGGTCGGCGGCGAGCTCCGACTGCCGCTCGGCGATCGGCATGATCGCGCCCAATGGCTGGACCAGGCCGATGAAGTAGAGGCCAGGGACCCCCGGGTGGAACATCCGCTTGTAGAGCTCGATCTCGTTGTCGCCGCTGGGGTCCAGGAAACCGCGGTCGAAGAAGGGGAAGGTGATCCGGTATCCGGTGCAGTAGACGACCAGGTCGGCCGCGACGCGGCTGTCGTCGGTGAAGACCACGTCCGGTCCCTCGAACCGCGCGATGGTGGGCTTGGGGACGACCGCGCCGTGGGCGAGCCGGTCCAGCACCCGGCTGGAGACGCTGGGGTGCGCCTGGGCGACCTTGTGGTCGGGCTGCTGGAGGCCGTAGCGCGTCATCGGCCCCGTAACGGTACGCATCACGACGCGGGCGATGGGCCAACGGATCCAGGACGGGAGCCACTCGTGGCCTGCGATCGCGTCGTAGGGGCGCCCCAGGATGTGCTTCGGGACGACGTGCACGCCACGACGGTGGGACAGGTAAGTCTCGCGTGAGTGGTAGCTGGCGTCGACCGAGATGTCCATCGCAGAGTTGCCCATGCCGAGCACGACGACCACCTTGTCGACCAGTTGCTTCTCGTCCTCGTAGTGGTGGGAGTGGATCTGCTCACCGGTGAAGCTCTCCGCACCGGGGAAGGCGGGCTCTGGCATGCGAGGGTCCCAGTGGTGGCCGTTGGCGACCATGACCGAGCCGTAGCGCCGAGTCTCGCCGGTGCTCAACCGCACGTCGAAGCCGCCGCCGGACAGTGGCTGCACGTGCTCGACGCCGGTGTTGAACGCGATGTGGTCGCGGAAGCCGAAGTGGTCGACGTAGGCGTCGAAGTAGGCCGCGATCTGGTCGTGCCGCGCGAAGTTGGGCAGGTGGTCCGGCATCGGGAAGTCGCTGAACTCCATCCGGCTGCGTGAGGTGTTGATGTGCAGCGACTTGTAGGAGGAGGAGACGCCGTTGCTGTTGCCCCACACCCAGTTGCCGCCGACCCGGTCGGAGAGCTCGAAGCAGTCGAAGTCGATGCCGCGCTCGTGGAGGACCTTGGCCGTCGCGATCCCTGACGAGCCGGCGCCGATGACGCAGACCCGCCGACCAGTGTCATCGAGCTGGGGTGTGGTGGCGGGTTCAGTCATCGGAGGAGCTCCCGGATTCGAGGAATATGACCACTGGTCATGTGAGGAATCCACTGTAGGGTGCGTGGGTGTGACGAGCAACACTCCCGACCTCGTGTCCAGTACGGGGCCACGCGGCCTCGAGGTGCTCGCGGCCCTGCCGGGCAACGACGCCGACGAGAAACCACCGCTGCTCTTCGTGCACGGCCTCGGCCATGGGGCGTGGTGCTGGGAGCACTGGCTCACAGCTGCTGCGGCGGCCGGGCACCCGGCGTACGCGGTGTCGTTGCGCGGGCACGGTGCGAGCGGGGGGAACTTGCGTACGGCCCGGCTGAGTCACTATGTGGACGACGTCGTGCACACCGCGGCCTCGCTGCCGCGGCGCGCGGTGCTCGTCGGCCACTCCATGGGCGGACTCGTCGTGCAGAAGGCGCTGGCCCGGTACGCCGCCCACGCCGGCGTGCTGGTGGCCCCCGTGCCCGCGCATCCCGCCGTCGGATCGCTCCTGGCGGTGGCTCGTCGCCACCCGGGGGACGCGGCCCGGTTGATGGTCGGCATGTCCTTGCCCCTGCGCGCGGAATACCTGGTCAACCAGCTCACCGCCGCTGAGGCTGAACGGGTCACGGATCGCTGTGGGGGAGAGTCTCCGTTCGCCCAGTACCAACTCCTGATGCACCGTCCTCCTGCCCAGCCAAGAGGGAACGCGCCGGTGCTGGTCCTCGCCACCCCGGACGACGCGCTCGTGCCGCTGCGTGACGTACGCCGGACGGCAGATCGCTACGGAGCAGACCTGGTCACGTTTCCCGGGATGGGTCACGACCTGATGCTTGACGCCGAGTGGCGTGCGCCGTTCGAGGCGATGACGAGCTGGCTGGCCCGAAGGCCGTCTCGAGCACTGTGACGAGTCGGTCGATCGCAGCGAGGCGCTCGTCGCGATCGGTGCTGCTGAGCCCCAGGACTGGGTCCAGGCCCGGGTTGTGGGGCGCCAGGGCGATGTGGGGGAGCAGGAGCAGCAGCAGCGCGAGAAAGGCCTCGACGTCCGCGTCCGGTCGCAGGTGTCCTTGGTCCCGGGCATCGCTCAGGAGCGGTCGCAGCACGGCGGCGTAGTGCTCGTTGACGACCTGGCGCACCACGAGTCGGGCTGACTGGTCCGGCTCCAGGTTGACCGCCGCCGTCATCGCCAGCTCGAGGGGATGGGTGTGGAAGTACTCCTCCCACATCACGACCAGCTCCCGCAGCGGGCCGAAGAGGCCGCTGCCCCAGTCGGCGGCGTCGATCGCTGCAGCCATGTCATCGCGGATCCGGAGGCTGGCGCGCTGGGAGAGGTAGGCGTACAGGTCGGACTTGTCGCGGAAGTACTGGAAGAGGCTGCCCTTGGCGACGCCGGCGTTGCGGGCGATCACGTTGAGGCTGCCACCGGAGAAGCCGTGGGCCGCGAACTCGGTCTCCGCGGCCGTGATGACCGCCGAGCGGCGGGCCTCGGGCAGGCGCTCCCACGTCGACGTCGGCATGTCAGAGCGCGATGTCGGCGATGACCGGGGCGTGGTCGGAGGGTGTGCCGGTGCCCAAGGCAGGGTTGCGTTCGTCGACGTCGATGAAGGCGTGGGTCACTTTGGCGGCGACCGAGGGGGAGCCGAGGACGAAGTCGATGCGGAGACCGCGGTTCCGTTCGAATCGTTGGCGGTAGTAGTCCCAGTAGGTGTAGACGTCGGGGCCGGGAGTGTGCGGACGCGTCACGTCGACGTAGCCGTCGTCGAGAAACCCTTGGAAGGCCGCGCGCTCGGGCGGGGTGACGTGGGTGGAGTTGCGGAACTGCTTGGGGTCGAAGACGTCCTCGTCGGTGGGGCAGACGTTCCAGTCGCCGACCAGGACGGTGTCCTCGCCGAGCCAGTTCTGGGCCTGCTCGCGGAGTCTCCCGAGCCAGTCGAGCTTGTAGACGTAGTGCGGGTCGTCGGGCTTGCGGCCGTTGGGCACGTAGAGGGACCAGATCCGCAGGCCTCCGCAGACTGCCCCGATCGCACGGGCTTCCGCGGTGAGCGGGTCGCCGTAGCCGGGCATGCCGTCGAAGCCGACCTGTACGTCCTCCAGGCCCACGCGGCTGATCAGGGCGACGCCGTTCCACTGGCTGGTGCCGGCCGCAGCGACCTCGTAGCCGCGTGACTCCAGACCCATGAGCGGGAGTTGCTCGACCTTGGCCTTGGTCTCCTGCACGGCCAGGACGTCGATGTCGTGGCGCTCCAGGAAGGCCTCGACACGGTCGATGCGGGTACGGATTGAGTTGACGTTCCAGGTGGCGATGCGCACGCCGGCGAGCCTAGTCGCGGCCGGTCAGGAAAGGCCTGACCGGCTCCCGGGTGGCGTCTGCAGCGAGCCTCACCGCGAGGTGCTCAGGAATGTCGGTGAGCGTGACCTGCTCCGCTCCGGCGGCCGTGGTCGCCTGCAGGGTGACCAGCCCGAGGCGGCGTTGGAAGAAGCTCTGGTCGAAGACCCAGCCGATGATCCCGTCGACCTCGAGGACCGTACGCCGTCGTGCCGTGGCGCCGTGGCCCACGACCAGGTGGTCGTCGGTCAGGAAGTGGCCCAGGTGGGCGTACGACAGCTCCGCCAGGACCACGCCGAGCGGGATCCAGAGGAGGCCCGGGGCGAGGAACCACCACAACTCGCCTTCGGCCTCCGCCATGGGCAGGACGATCTGGTGACCGACGGCGCCGAGGACCAGAAGGATCAGGGACATCCACTGGAAGGAGATGTGGCGGCGCCGGCGAGCGGCGAAACCGTGCTGGACGAGACGGACGCGCAGGGGGTGGGCGTCACCCAGGATGTCGCTGGCGACGGCGACGGCCACGTCGGTGGGGCACTGCGGAAGGATCTTGGTGGTCCCCCCGTCGCCGACACCCGTGGCCAGGGTGGCGAGCTCGGCGCCGTTGACCGGGCGCATCAGGAGCGGCTCGACGAGCTCGATGCCGCGGACGCGCTTCTCCTCGACGCTGATGGACCGCGTCGTCAGCAGGCCGGCGGACATCCGCAGGATGCCGGCATCGCGGGTGAGTCGCAGTGCCCACCACTGCACCATGTAGCCGCCCATGGAGATGATCAGCCAGCCCACGAGGAGCGAGAGGGCGATGACGACGCTGAGCACCACCACACCGATTCGCAGGGCCGCTCGGGTCGACTCCGCGATCTCGGCGTAGTCGACGTCGATGTCGCCCGCGAACTGCGAGAGGACGCCGATGGCGGCAGCGATGACGGCGAGGCGAGCGAAGTTGAAGGGAGCGAACCGGACCCACGTCCAGTCGAAACGGGCGAGCACCTGCTCCGTGCTGGGAGGGGCGCTCGGGGTGGGCGGCGCCGAGACCGGACCGTCGTACGACTCATCGGCCGCGGCAGGGTCGGCGAGGACCGAAGGGGCGGCGAGTGCCGAAGGGGCGGCGAGTACCGCAGGATCGGTCGGATCAACTGGGCTCGCTGGCACGGTGGCGTTCGTCGAGGCCAAGCGAGCAGTCAGCAGTTGAGCCCGCAACTCATCGGCCCGCTCTGTCGTGACGGCGTCCAGCTCGATCCGCTCGGAGTCGACACCGGTACCGATCTGGACCTTCCGCATCCCCAGCAGACGGTGGAGCACGGTGGCTTCGAGGTCGACGCTGCGGATCCGGTCGAGCGGCGCGGTGGAGGTGGACTTGTTGAGCAGTCCCTTGCGCATCTGGAACTGGGTCGCGGTGATCCGGTAGGTGGTCGTGAACCACGGGATCAGACCGAAGAGGGCAATCACCGTGACGACCACGGGGGCTGCCAGCACCCACCAGATGCCGTCCAGGCTGGAGACGCCGAAGATGACCGCAGCGATCGGGAAGATCGCACTCCTCACTGCGCCGATCGGGTCGAGGAGCAGCTTGCGCTTGTCCAACCGCAGCCAGCCCTCGTCCTGGGGACTCGGCTCGGGCGACTCGTCGGGTGGGGTGACGTCGGGGGTCTGCTCGAGGCTCACGTGGCGTCGCCCTCGGTGGCAGCGGTGATCTCGGTGAGGGTGACGACGAGTTCGCGAGCGTCGTCCTGGTCGAGGCCAGCGATCGTGATCGGGCCGGCAGCCGAGGCAGTGGTGACCGTGATCGAGGAGAGCTTGAAGTAGCGCATCAGCGGACCCTGCTGGGAGTCGACGGTCTGCACCCGGCTCAACGGGGCGATCCGGCTCTCTCGACCGATCCACCCTTCTCGGGTGTGGATCGCGATCTCGTTGATCTCCCACCGATGGATCCGGAAACGGATCTGGGGCATCGCGAATATCTCGGCCGCCGAGTAGAGCGCGATCACGGCGACGATCGCGGTGGCCCACCACGGCCGTGAGGGCACCACGAAGTAGATGACCAACGCGATGCCGAGCACGAAGATCGTGGTGATGATCGCCTGTACGCGCCAATAGGTCACCGCGCGGGGGCTGACCCGGTTCGCGGGTTCGCGCAGGGCATCGCTGGGGTCACGCTGCGCATTGCTGGGGTCACGGGGGGTTTCGATCTGCGGCTCGGTCACGGTGCAACCTTTTCACACGCCGCCGACGCCGGGCCGAGCGTTGATTGGGAGCGAAACTCCCACGCCCGTAAACTCACCGCTCGTGGCCCTCACCATCGGAATCGTCGGACTGCCCAACGCTGGCAAGTCCACCCTCTTCAATGCCCTGACCAAGAACGACGTGCTCGCGGCGAACTACCCGTTCGCGACGATCGAGCCGAACGTCGGTGTGGTCGGCGTCCCTGACGAGCGGCTGCCCAAGCTGGCCGAGGTCTTCGGGTCGGAGAAGATTCTCCCGGCGTCGGTCGAGTTCGTCGACATCGCAGGCATCGTCCGCGGCGCCTCCCAGGGGGAGGGCCTGGGCAACAAGTTCCTCGCCCACATCCGTGAGTCCTCCGCGATCTGTCAGGTCACCCGCGTCTTCCGCGACGAGGACGTCACCCACGTCGACGGCGAGGTCAATCCCGCCAACGACATCACCACCATCCAGACCGAGTTGATCTTCGCCGACCTCGAAACGGTGGAGAAGGCGATCACCCGGCTGGAGAAGGAGTCGCGCAAGGTCAAGGACCTCGTCGCGAACCTGGAGGCGGCCAAGGAGGCGAAGGAGGCGCTGGAGTCCGGCACCCCGATCATCGCCACCAAGATCGACCGCGCGCTGCTCCGTGAGCTCTCCCTGCTCACTGCCAAGCCCTTCATCTACGTCTTCAACTGCGACGCCGACGAGCTCGCCGACGACGAGCTCAAGACCAGGATGCGTGAGCTGATCGCTCCCGCCGAGGCGATCTTCCTGGACGCCAAGTTCGAGTCCGAGCTGGTCGAGCTGGACGAGGAGGAGGCCGCGGAGTTCCTCGCCGAGGCCGGCGTCACCGAGCCCGGCCTCGAGGTGCTGGCTCGCGTCGGTTTCGACACCCTCGGCCTGCAGACCTACCTGACCGCTGGCCCCAAGGAGTCCCGCGCCTGGACGATCCCCAAGGGCGCCACGGCTCCCGAGGCAGCCGGTGTGATCCACACCGACTTCCAGAAGGGCTTCATCAAGGCCGAGATCGTCTCCTTCGACGACCTGATGGCCGCGGGCACCATGGCCAAGGCCAAGGAAGCCGGCAAGGTCCGCATGGAGGGCAAGGACTACGTGATGGCCGACGGTGACGTGGTGGAGTTCCGCTTCAACGTCTGAACCGACGCGCTGCCTGCCCGCCAGTCTCAGCCGCTGACCGGGACGTGGGCCCGCAGGAACGCCAGTTGGTCGGACACGACCTGGTCGAAGTGTGGTTCCACGTAGGGGTCGAAGTGCCCGCAGTCGTAGACATGGACCGTTGACTGCGACATCTTGGCGGCGGCCCTCTCGGCGACTCGACGTGGCGTGACGGCGTCGTGAGCAGCGATCTGGACCAGCGCCGGGCAGCTCACGCGACTGGCGTGCCGGGCTGGCGAGTAGAGGCCGACCTTGAGAGCGACCCGGGCTGCGACGTAGGTGGGGTAGTCACCCTCGACGAGACCTGATGCGTCCATTTGACGCGCGAGGCCCGGGACGGCATCTGGGGTGGTCATGACTGCGGTCGTGCCGGGGGCACCCACGGCCTCGACGTAGACAGGAGGTCGTCGACGCAACGCCGCGACCTGGTCGCGCACTGCTGGTCGCACCAGACGAGTCACTGGGCCGAAGCCGGTCGCCCGCACGGCTGCGGGACCGCTGACGTGCGGGACCTGGGCGATGATGGCAGCGAGCCTCTCGCTCCGCCCGGCCAGGGTGATGACGTGCCCGCCACCGAACGAGGTGCCCCAGGCGATGAGCCGCTCCGGGTCGGCACCCGGCAGCACGCGAGCAAAGCTCAGCGCAGACCGCCAGTCCTGGAGTTGCATGCCGACGTCAAGCAACTGCCGGGGGCTGCCTTCGCTCTCCCCGAAGCCGCGATAGTCGAAGACCACGACCAGGTAGCCGGCAGCGACGAAGCGCTCGGCATAGGCATAGAGCCGTAGCGCCCGGACACCGCCGAAACCGTGACCCATCACGATGACCGGTCGAAGGATTTCCGTGGCCGAGGGATCCGCTGCAGGGCGATAGACCCGAGCTGCGCACATGGTCCCATCGGAACGGAAGGTCTGCTCCGAGGTGGTGAACGGGAGATCAGACACGTCGGGCACTGGTCCTCCTACGGTGACTCTTGAATGCAAGCAGGGCTGACGGGAGAGTCGCAGTCCCGGGGCATATTGCGTCCGGTTGCCCGCGGACTGGACAACCAAGTCTGGAAGAAGCGTACAAAGTGCTTCGTTGGCGATGTCGCGACGAAGGCCGCCGAGGCGGCCAACGCACTGACCCGTTTCGATGCGTCCATGGCAAACGCGGTGGGGTGGGGAAGAGGTCAGCCCGTTGGCCGCAGTGTTGCTGCGCACGGAGTCTGCGTCGAGCTCACAGATCGAGCAGATCACTGCCGGAGCCAAGGCCCTGGCGTTGGCCAGCATCGGTGAGTCCGATCGTCCGAACGCTGCTCTGGTTGCAGCCAACGCCGCCGACATGGAGAAGGCCATCGCGCTGGCCCGAGAGGCCCTGGGTGGGGTCGGTGCCGATCAGGCGGTCGCGTGTGCTGTCGCCCTCGGCTCGCCCATGCCGGCGTGCGTCACGACAAGGCGTCGGCGGGGATGTTGTAACGGATCTCGTCGAACTCGAGTTCGATGTAGGTGAACCAGCCCTCTGGGTCCTGCCACCGTCCCTCGCCCGTGGTGAGCAGACGACGCCCGTCGCTGTTCCGATACCCCGACAGGGGAGTTGCCCACGTCTGTCGCAAGAAGGACTTCCCGTCCTCCGAGGCGCGCAGACGATCCTCGGAGACGAAGTCGACGAGGTCGCCGGCGGCGTCGAACGTCAGCTCGGCCGAAACCGTCTGGGCGCCGAGGGTGAGGACTCCCCGCACGCGGTTCGCGTCCACGGACGTCCATCGGACGGGTGCATCAACGATCGCCCCTGGCGCCAGGAGGACGAGTTCGTTGAAGACCGTGACGGTCTCGCCCCGGTCCATCTCGGCGCCGGAGGCATCCACGACGGTGACCAACGAGAGGACCTTGGCTCGCATCGTGGCAGTCGCCTCGGCGTACACGTGCAGGACCGTGACCGGAAGTCCGGACCGGGTCGCGTCCATGAGAAACAGGCGCTCCGGTCGCTCCCCGAAGGTGTTGACCTGCTTGCCGGTGAAGGGCATCCACGCTGCGTCCGGGCCGCTGCGAATGCGGCCGCGGAAGTCGGCGTGCAGGCTGGTGACCCGGGGTTTGCCGACAGCTCCTGAGCGGCGAATGTAGTGCGCCAGGGGGTCGGGCAAGCCGACGAGATCTTCCTCGGCCAGCACCGACGGTGCCGCGTCGGCGTCCGCAAGGGCTTGGGTCGCCTGCTCGTCCCACGCGGCGTGAAAACTGGTCGGCCCCACCGACAGGAACCCGTACGCCGCGACCAACGCGAGCAGCACGTTGATGATCGTGCCCATTTTCGCATCGCTCCACGAGGTTCCGATGGCGACCTGGGACACCACCGCGCCCGTCGCGGCGACCGACCACCACCACGTGGGTGCTCCGAAGGCGATCAGGACGGCCGTGGTGAGGACGAGGGCCGCCGCCAGCAACCACAGGACACCGGTCCGGGCCTCAATGGGGCCCTTGAGCTGGGGAACGCTCGCCCACCCGAACCCCTTCGCGACGCCGAGCAGATGGATGAGCCCGTGGCCCACCAGCACCGCGACCAGGATCCAACGGAGAACAGTGCCCATGCTGACCAGTCCCTTCTCCACCACTCTCCTCCCTATCGCTGTCGCGCGTTAAACGCCGCGGTGTGGCGCGGTACGTTGCACATTCAGGTGGCCTCGGTGCCACTCACCGTGAGACTCGCCCACCGCGAGTCCCACCTCGCGACGTCGGACGGCCAGCATGGAGATCGCACAAGCGCAGCAGGACGTACGCACCATCTATCGCGGCGGTGGGGTGGGCGCCTTGGTCTCAGCGGTCGTGTGGGCCGTGGCCGCAGCGATCGGGCAGTGGGTCGACATGGATCTCGCCGTGGTCGTGCTCTTCGTCGGTGGCGCGTTGATCTTCCCCATCGGGTCCCTGGTCCTGCGGCTGCTGGGCGGCCCGGCGGCTCTGCCCAGCGGCCACCCGATGATCGGCCTGGCGATGCAGGCCGCCTTCATCGTGCCCATCGGGGTGATCCTGGCCGCGCTGGTCTTCTCGGAGCGCCCAGAGTGGTTCTTCCCGTTCGCGGCGTGCATGGTCGGCGCCCACTACCTGCCCTTCATCTTCCTCTACGGGATGAAGGAGTACGGCGTGCTCGCGGCAGTGCTGGTGGTTCTGGGGCTCGGCCTGGTCTTCGAGCCGCAGGGAGTGACGACCGCGGCCTGGATCACTGCAGGCGTGGAGTTGACAGTGAGCCCGCTGCTGTTGCGGCGTGGTCGGTGAGGGGGCTGGCGCAGTGACGAGCGCCCAGGCGGGGCGTGCCCCAGTCCGAGCAGCATGCGTCAACGGCGATCGTTCAGTCGCAGCAGCAGTTTGCGGAGTTCGTCGTACCAGAGCACGACCGAGCCGAGTGCGACGCACGCGGCCCACTGGGTCAGGTCCATGGATGCCGTACCAAAGGCGACCTGGAGGAACGGCGTCTCGACGACCGCGACCTGTAGGGCCACCCCGAGACCGATCGCGCCCCACAGCCACTTGTTGGCGAAGAGGCCGTGGAAGGCGCTCGATGTCTCCGACCGCGCATTGAGGGAGTTGAAGAGTTGTGCGAGGACGAGGGTGGTGAAACCCGCGGTGCGGGCGACGTCGAGCGACTGACTGCCCGCGACGAGGCCGCCGGGCAGGAACAGGTCGATCGCGAAGAGGGTCGAGAGGGCCATGACCAGGCCGATGGACACGATGCCTCTCCACATCCGGGCGTCGATGGCCCGGTCCGTCATCTTGCGAGGTGCCCTTGCCATCACGTCGTCGATCTCTGGATCGATCCCCATGGCGAGGGCAGGTGTCGAGTCGGTGATGAGGTTGATCCAGAGGATCTGGGTGGCCAGCAACGGCAGCACGACCGCGGACCCGTCGCTGGCCTCGTTGAGGCCGATCACCCCGGCCAGGACGACGCCGAGGAAGACAGTGAGCACCTCGCCCACGTTGGACGACAGCAGGTACCGCAGGAACTTCTGGATGTTCTGGAAGATGACGCGACCCTGACGCACGGCAGCGACGATCGTGGCGAAGTTGTCGTCGGCGAGGATCATCCGCGCGGCCTCTTTGGTGACCTCGGTCCCGGTGATGCCCATCGCAACGCCGATGTCGGCTGACTTGAGCGCAGGCGCGTCGTTGACCCCGTCGCCGGTCATGGACACGATCTGCCCGTCGGACTGCAGCGAGTCGACGAGCCTGAGCTTGTGCTGTGGCGCAACCCGGGCATAGACGGAGACCTCACGCGTGAGGGCACGCAGTTCTGCGTCGTCGAGGGTGTCCAACTCGACACCGGTCACGGCGCGGCCGCCAGCCTCGATGATCCCGAGGTCGGTCGCGATGCGGCTCGCGGTGGCCGGATGGTCTCCGGTGATCATGATGACGCGAATGCCGGCTCGACGTGCTTCCGCGATGGCTCCGGCCACCTCGGAGCGCGCGGGGTCGATGATGCCGACGCCCCCCCACGTAGACCAGGTCCTGTTCCCAGGATTCGTCGATCTCGACGTCACCGTCGCGGGAGTGGTCGCTCGCCTTGCGGTAGGCGACTCCGAGGGTGCGGAACGCGTCGGCGGAGAGGCTCTCGACCTGGGCGAGGAGCTCGGCCCGGATCTCCTCGGTGAGCGGGACGGTCTCGCGCCCGACCTGCTGCCTGGTGCAGTGGGACAGGAGTACGTCAGGCGCACCCTTGCTGAGCAGGACGTGGGTGCCGTCGGTCGATTCCTGGTGCAGGGTCGACATCATCTTGCGTTGGGAGGTGAAGGGAATCTCGCCACGGCGCTCGAAGCGGCTCATGCGCTCGGTGGTGCCCTCGAGCTTGCGGGCCGCGACGAGGAACGCAGCCTCGGTCGGATCCCCGACGATCTCCCAGGCGCCGGCCCGCTCGCTCAGCTGTGCGTCATTGGCGAGCGAGCCTGCCGCGAGAAGAAGCCGCGCCTCATGCAGGTGAGCGTCGACGAGCGGGCCTGCAGCACTGCTCACCTTGCCGTCCGGTCTGTACCCGACCCCACTCACCTCGGCGGTCCCCGACGCCGTGACGATCCGCTGGATCGTCATCTCGTTCCGGGTGAGGGTGCCGGTCTTGTCCGTGCAGATGACCGACGCCGACCCCAGCGCCTCCACCGAGCTGAGCTTCTTGACGACGGCGTTGCGCTTGGCCATCCGTTGCACACCGATGGCCAGCACGACCGACAAGATCGTCGGCAGGCCCTCGGGCACTGCGGCGACCGCGAGGGAGACCCCCAGCAACAGCACGATCACCAGGTCGCTCGCCTCGGTGACGCCGTTGACCAGGATGATCGTGAGCATCACGACGAGAGCAATGACGACGACCGCGGTCCCGAGCATCTTGCTGATGCCGGCCACTTCATCCTGCAGAGGAGTGGGTTCCTCGACGGTGGCGTCCAGCATCTCCGCGATGGCACCGACCTCGGTGTCCATCCCGACGCCGGTGACGATCCCGCGTCCGTTGCCCTGGGCCACGGCGGTGCCCTTGAACGCCATGTTCAGCCTGTCGCCGAGGGGCACCTGGTGCCCCAGAGTGGCCGGGTCCTTCGTGACTGCCTCGCTCTCCCCCGTCAGGGAGGCCTCCTGGACGCGCAGCGAGTTCGCGCTCAGCAGACGTACGTCCGCTCCCACGGCGGCGCCCTCGTCGAGCACCAGCACGTCGCCCCGCACCAGCTCCGCGGAAGGAATCGTACGGAGCTCGCCGTCCCGCAGGACGGTGGATGCTGCCGCGGTCATGGTGCCGAGAGCCTCCACGGCGTCCTCGGCCCGGGACTCCTGGGTGTAGCCGAGCACGGCGTTCAGCACGATGATCGCTGCGATGACGAGGGCATCGATGGGCGTGCCCGGTGCGCCGTCGATGAACCAGGCGATCAGCGAGATCGTGACTGCGGCGAGCAGCAGGTAGATGAGGGGATCCTGGAACTGGGCGAGGATCTTTCGCCACGCCGGCACCGCTTTCCTGCCGCGCAACTCGTTCGCGCCATCGGTGGCCAGACGTCGGGCGGCCTCCTGCTCGGAGAGACCGGTGGTCGGGTCCACCCCCAGCTCTCGACCCACGTCGGCAACGTCCAGCAGCGATGGGTCGCCGAGCAGCTGCGTACTCGGTGGACGCACGTCCGTGCGGACCCTACGAGCGGTCAACGAGGCGTGTGCGAGCGACGAGCAGCCGCGGCCGCACCAAGCACGAGACCGACGCTCGCACCCACCACGAGACCCGGTGCAAGGAAGGCCGAGCCACCCAGTGCTGCGCCGACGGCGAGCCCGACTCCGGCTCCGAGCACCATCGCGTTGGGCACCAACAGGGCCCGTGTGTCGTCGACCGGCATGACAGTTACCCCCCACTTCAACGCCGCCACGAGGCGACTGTTTCGACCATACGCCTCAGGACGGGTCTGCCGCCCGCCACGACCCGTCGATGCCCTCGACGCGGACGTGACTCACCGCTAGCGTCGAGGAGCATGGGTGGACGCAGCGTCACAACCAGCACCATCAGTGGACGACCGTTGGACCGGGAGGACCTGCACCGCATCGACGCGTGGTGGCGGGCGGCGAACTACCTGTCGGTGGGTCAGATCTACCTGATGGACAACCCGCTGCTGCGCGAACCCCTGCGTCCCGAGCACGTCAAACCGCGCCTGCTGGGCCACTGGGGCACGACGCCGGGCCTGAACTTCATGTACGCGCACCTCAACCGCGCGATCATGGCGCGCGATCTCGACATGATGTACGTGATGGGTCCGGGCCACGGCGGCCCCGGCCCGGTGGCGGCAGGGTGGCTCGAGGGGACGTACAGCGAGGTCTACCCGGACATCAGCCGGGACCTGGCCGGGATGCATCGACTGTTCAGACAGTTCTCCTTCCCCGGCGGGATCCCGAGCCACGTGGCCCCCGAGACGCCCGGCTCGATCCACGAGGGCGGCGAGCTGGGGTACGCGTTGTCCCACGCCTACGGTGCTGCCTTCGACAACCCCGACCTCGTGGTCGCGGCAGTGGTGGGGGACGGGGAGGCGGAGACCGGACCCCTGGCCGCGAGCTGGCACTCCACCAAGTTCGTGGACCCGCGCCGCGACGGTGCCGTCCTGCCGATCCTGCACCTCAACGGCTACAAGATCGCCAACCCCACGATCCTGGCTCGCATCCCCAGCGACGAACTCACCTCCCTGCTCCGCGGCTACGGGCATGCTCCCTACCTGGTCGAGGGGTCCGATCCCGACCAGATGCACCAGGCCTTCGCCGCCACCCTCGACCACTGCCTCGACGAAATCGCCGACATCCAGCACGAGGCGCGTACGTCTCGGAGGCAACCGGTCGCACGACGTCCGTGGCCGATGATCGTGCTGCGCTCACCCAAGGGGTGGACCGGGCCCGAGACGGTCGACGGACGCCAGGTCGAGGGCTCCTGGCGGTCCCACCAGGTGCCGTTCTCCCGCGCCCGTGAGGACGACGCGCACCGGGCTGTCCTCGAGAAGTGGATGCGCAGCTACCGACCCGAGGAGCTCTTCACCGACGACGGCGCTCCGATCGAGGAGATCGCCGACCTGCATCCCGTCGGCGACCGGCGGATGAGTGCCACCCCCCATGCCAACGGTGGGCTGCTGCTGCGCGACCTGGACATGCCCGACTTCGGCTCGTACGCGGTCGAGGTGGCGGCCCCGGGCACCGGCGCGGTGCCGGCGACCAAGGTGCTGGGCGGGTTCCTGCGAGACGTGATGGCCGCCAACATGGACCGCTTCCGGCTCTTCTCCCCGGACGAGAACAACTCCAACCGGTTGCAGGACGTCCTCGACGTCACCGGGCGCGCCTGGAACGCCGAGATGCTTCCCACCGACGACGACCTGGCCGTCGACGGCCGGGTGATGGAGATCCTCTCCGAGCACACGTGCGAGGGCTGGCTGGAGGGCTATCTCCTGACCGGCCGGCACGGACTCTTCTCCTGTTACGAAGCCTTCATCCACCTCGTCGACTCGATGTTCAACCAGCACGCCAAGTGGCTCAAGGTCAGCAACGACATCGCCTGGCGCAGACCGATCGCGTCGCTGAACTACCTGCTCACCTCGCACGTGTGGCGCCAGGACCACAACGGCTTCTCCCACCAGGACCCGGGCTTCGTGGACCACGTGGTCAACAAGAAGTCGGACGTCATCCGCGTCTACTGCCCGCCGGACGCCAACACGTTGCTCTCCGTGGCCGACCACTGCCTGCGCACCCGCCAGTACGTCAACGTGATCGTCGCCGGCAAGCAACCGGGCCTGCAGTACCTCACGATGGACGAGGCGATCGTCCACTGCACCAAGGGCATCGGGATCTGGGAGTGGGCCAGCACCCACCCCGACCAGGAACCCGACGTGGTGCTCGGGTGCGCAGGCGACGTCCCGACGATGGAGGCCCTGGCGGCGGTGAAGTTGTTGCGTGGGTTCTTCCCCGACCTCGCCATCCGATTCGTCAACGTGGTGGACCTGATGCGTCTCCAGGACGCCCGGGAGCACCCCCACGGTCTCTCCGATCACGCCTTCGACTCAGTGTTCACCCAGGACAAGCCGGTCATCTTCGCCTACCACGGGTACCCCACGCTCATCCACCGGTTGACCTACCGGCGGCGCAACCACGACAACATCCACGTCCGCGGTTACAAGGAGGAGGGCACCACGACCACGCCGTTCGACATGACTGTGCTCAACCAGGTCGATCGCTTCAACCTGGCCATGGACGTGATCGACCGCGTACCCCGCCTGCAGACCGTCGGGGGACCGGTCCGCGAGGCCATTCGGGACAAGCTGATCGAGCACAGGATGTACATCCGCAGCCACGGCGAGGACCTGCCGGAGATACGCGGCTGGCAGTGGCAGCCGGATGCTGGACCCCGGACAGGGACGTCGGATCCTGCTCAGAACAACCCGAAGGGCTGAGGGCGTGCGGATCCTGGTCGTCAACGCTGGCTCCAGCAGTCTGAAGCTCTCCGTACGCGACGGTGAGCGCGAGGTGGCCGCCACCACGGTCGAGAGGTGGGAAGGCGGTGGTCACGGCGCGCCGATCCGGGACTTCCTCGAGGAGAACCCGACCCCTGACATGGTGGGTCACCGCGTCGTCCACGGCGGACCACGCTTCACCGAACCCGTCCTGGTCGACGACGAGGTGCTCGACTACCTCGACTCGATCACCAACCTCGCGCCGTTGCACAACCCCCGTGCCACAGCCGCGATCCGCGAGGTCGCGAAGCTCCTGCCGGGCACCCCGGCGGTGGCCTGCTTCGACACCGCCTTCCATGCGAGCCTGCCTCCGGCTGCGAGCACGTACGCCCTGCCCAAGGAGTGGAACGAGCGATGGCAGTTGCGTCGCTACGGGTTCCACGGACTGAGTCACGCCTACGCCGTACGCCGCGCCGCGGAGGTGCTGGGACGTGATCTCCGCGAGATGCGCGTCGTCTCCTGTCACCTCGGCGCCGGGGCATCCCTGGCGGCGGTCCGGCACGGCCACTCGGTCGACACCACCATGGGATTCACGCCGCTGGCAGGCCTGGTGATGGTCACCCGCTCCGGATCTGTTGACCCCGGCATGGTGCTCTGGCTCCTCCAGAACGCGGACCTGACACCCACGCACCTGCGTGACGTCCTCGAGCACCACTCCGGGATGAAGGGACTGTCGGGGACCAGTGGCGACCTGCGCGACGTCCTCGCGGAGCGCGACAACGGCAACCAGGACGCGGCGCTGGCCTACGACGTCTTCGTCCATCACCTCCGCCGGGAGATCGGAGCGATGGCCGCGAGCGCCGAAGGGCTCGACCTGCTCGTGGTGACCGGAGGCATCGGGGAACACTCCAGCCGGCTGCGACGCGACATGGCGACCGGACTGGAACACCTCGGCGTCCGCATCGACCACCCGGCAAACGAGTCCGCGCACGGCGACACCGACATCAGTGGCCCCGAGGCAACTGCGCGCACCGTGGTGATCAAGGCCTCCGAAGAGTCGGAGATCGCCAGGGAGACGGCGAGTCTGGCGCCGTCGTGACGAACCCTCCCAGGAGTGTGCTCTGCACCGGGGCGCCTTGGTGTCGGGGCACCGTGGTGCCGTGGTGTCGGCGGCGCGCAGTCGGCGCAGTGCTCAGGGGGTCAGCGTCACGCCGCGGACCTTGCGAGCGGGGGCGTGCGCAGTGGGGTCCGCAGCAGGCAGGGTGAACCAGAACGTCGACCCGTCGCCGTCGCTCTCTGCCCAGATCCGCCCGCCGTGGTTGTGCACGATCAACTGGGAGATGGACAGTCCCAGACCCGCGCCGCCCTTCTGCCGACTGTCGTCCTCCTCGATCTGGTGGAAGCGCGCGAAGATTGATTCCAGTTGGTTGCTGGGGATGCCACGGCCTTGGTCGTGGACCGAGAACACGACTTCGCCGCCCTGACGCCGGGCCCGGACCGTCACCGTGGTGCGATTCTCGGAGAACTTCAGCGCGTTGCCGAGCAGGTTGATCAGCACCTGCACGATCGGGTCGGGCTCGCACCACGCGTACGAATCGTCCAGCTGGGTGTGCACGTCGATGTCCTGCTGCGCGGCCAACGGGGAGAGGGTCTGTACCGCTTCGGTCACCAGGGCATTCACCGACTGGACGCTGGGGTCCGTGACGAACACTCCGCCATCGAGCTTCTCCAGGTCGATGATGTCGTTGACCAGCCTGGAGAGTCGCTCGCTGCCCCTGGTGGCCGTGGAGACCATCCGTAGGGCGAGAGGTGGGAGCTGGCCGGCGTCGCCGTCCTCGAGCATCTCCAGGGCCCCGCGGATCGCGGCGAGCGGCGTACGCAACTCGTGGCTGGTTGCGGTGATGAACTCCCGCTTGAGAGCGTCGAGGCGTTCGTAGTGAGCGGTGAGCTCCTCCATCTCCCGGGTGCGCTCGTCGATACGACGCTCCAGCTCCCCACGCAGCTGCCAGGAAGCGCTCGTCAGGGTGACCTGACGTACGCCCAGGGTGATGACGGTGGCGACGGCCAACACGGTGGAGACCTGGTCACGAGGACCGATCAGAGTGGCGAGTGCCAGCGCGCCGAGACCGAAGAGGTCAGCCACCACGGGCCTCACCGAGCCGGGCAGGTTGCGGCGCAGCTCTCTCCGTGGAGTCGGCACATGGACGGCCACCGCAGCTGAGGCGGCGAGCATCAAAGGCGCCAAGGTGTAGCCGACGTCAGCCCACGTGCCCGTCAGATCTGTGCCGCGGGCCGTCAGGAACACATAGCCGTTGTCCGCGAAGGAGTAGACGACGTACGCCATCCCCAGCAGCACCGCGTCGGGCCTGGGCGCGCCCTCGCTGCGCACCAGTACCAGCAGCATCAGCGCCGCACACCAGGCAGAGATGAGGGGGTAGATGCTGAGCAGGGCCTCGTCCACGACCGGCAGGTCCGACTCGTAGGCCCGCCGCAGCACGAGCGTGTAGGTGACGAAGGTGATCGACACGACCAACAGGGCGGCGTCGATGAGCAACGGTCGCCACATGGCGCCAACGAGGTGGAGGACGGGATAGCAGAGCAGACCCAGGCCCGCGGGGACAAAGGCGATGAGGTACACGATGTCGGAGAGCATGGCCTGCGGTGTACCGGTGAGGGTTCCGGTGGACAGGGCGTCCGCCACGGCGTAGATGGCCATGTAGATGCCGAGCATGCTCCAGGAGAAGCGCATGGCCCCGCTCGTGAGCAGCGCGGTACGCGCAGCGAGCCCCGTCGCCACCAGCGCAGTGAGGACACCGATCCGGCCGTCGGAGTGCCAACTGTCGTCGTTGCCGGGGTGCAGCACCAGGACGGTGCAGACCAGACCGAGCGTGATGAGGGCGCCGAGGGTGTACACGAGCGACCGCGAAAGGGTCATCGTGCGAAACCGGCCGTCTTCGCCCACGTCGCTCTTGCTCACTTCTGGGGGTGTGATCTCTACGCGGCACCTTCTGGACCGTCCGTCAATGGTCGCACCTGACCTGCGGAGGCGGAGCCGATTTGTTGAATGGGCGCCCTGTGACGTCCAAAAGCAGCTGCTCGTCGTCACATGGGCTTGGAGTACCTGCTCGATGAGGTTGTGTCTCAGGTCTTCCGCTCCGCGCACTGTTGCTGCGCGACAAGAGCTGCAGGACCGAGGGCTGCCACATCCCCGGCACATGGTCCGAAGCGCAGTACCTCATCGCCTGGTCGCACGGCGGGGTGACAGATCTTCAGAACGCAGCCCTTCTGTGCTCCAAGCATCACCACCGGGCCCACGACCCCGGCTGCGACATGACCACGTTGACCAACGGAGACCTCAGGTTCCACCGGCGAGGGTGAGGGTGCGACACCTCACCCCACTCATGGCTGCCGTTCCGGAAGTTGGGCCAGCAGATCTCCGTGCGCCCGCTGCGGTGGGTTCTCCGATCCCGCCGGTCAAGGCCTGGGCGCGCGCACCATGTAGACGTCGATCGGGTCCTCGCGCTCGATCGTGAACGAATGGCGCGCGTACAGCCGCTGGGCCGGACTTCCGCTGAGGACGTTGAGGCGGAAGGTCGCGGACGGTCCGTGTTCCGCCAGCACGTGGGAAAGAACTGCCGTCCCGATGCCTTGCCCCTGGAGGGTCGCATCGAGGTAGAAGTGTTCGAGCCGGTGCGCGTCGGGCGTTCGCCGTACCGCAATGCAACCGACAGGCTTCGTCGCCACCTCGATGACGTGCGTCGACGAAGCGTCGAACCCGGCGAGAAAACGCCGCCGCACGCGCTCGGGATCGAACCGGCCCAGTCGCTCGAGGTCGGGCCGCATGACGTCGGCGCGCAGCTCAGCGATCCAGTGCGCGTCCCCGTCCACGCAGGGACGCAGTTGCCAGGCCATGCAGAGAGTCTGCAGCGTGCGGGGGAGCGGCGGTGACGCAGGTCACGGCAACCTCTTGACGTGTGCTGCTTTTCACGTATTCTCTTTTAAAGAATGCATTATTCGTCCAAGGAGGCATTGTGAAGTACCTGAGTTTCCAGTTGTCCGGCGCGAGCACGTGGGGCGCCTCTGTCGGGGGTCAGGTGTACGACCTGGGCGCCACGGGTGCAGGTGTGGCCGCCACCCTGCGCGACGCCATTGCCGCTGGCCTGCTGGCCGACTCACTGGTCGATGGGCTGACTCCGGTGGCCGATGAGCGGGACGTGACCTTCCTGCCGGTCATCCCCGAGCCCGGCAAGATCATCTGCGTAGGCGTCAACTACCGCTCCCACCAGGAGGAGACGGGCAAGGCGGAGGTCGGTTCTCCCACCCTTTTCCCGCGCTTCGCCGACACCCAGACTGCCCATGGGGTCCCGGTCGAAATCCCGGCTGTCGCCCAGCAGTTCGACTACGAGGGCGAGCTCGCCCTGGTGATCGGCAAGCCTGCGGTCAAGGTGCCCGCGGCCGATGCATTCGACGTCATCGCCGGCTACTCCATCTACAACGACTTCACCGTCCGGGACTGGCAGCGCGCCACCACCCAGTGGTTCCCGGGCAAGAACTTCCCGAAGACCGGCGCCATGGGCCCGTACTTCGTTCCGGCCTCCGAGATCGAGGATCTGGACTCCGTCACCCTGGAGACCCGCGTCAACGGGGACGTCCGCCAGAAGACCACCATCGAGAAGATGCGCTTCGACATCCCGACCCTGATCGAGCACATCTCCACCTTCACGCCGCTCTCACCCGGCGACGTCATCGTCACAGGAACCCCCGGTGGCGTCGGTCTCTTCATGGACCCGCCGGCCCTGCTCAACGCCGGCGACGTCGTCGAGGTCGAGATCACCGGTCTCGGGGTGCTGCGCAACGAGATAGTCGCGGAAGAGTCGTGACCGTCCTCGCCTGCGCGATGTCTCACTCGCCGCTGATCGGCGAGATCGAGCCGCCTCCGGGCGTCCTCGGTGAGATCGACGCAGCTGTGACGCAGGTGCGTGAGGCGATCGAGGCGTTCGACCCGGACGTCACCGTCATCCTCGGACCTGACCACTTCAACGGTGTCTTCTACGACATGATGCCGCCGTTCTGCATCGGTTCGGCTGCCCAGAGCATCGGTGACTGGGGCACGCAGGAGCGCGCCCTGCCGGTCGACGCCGATCACGCCGGGCGGCTGGTGCGGGCCTCGCTGGAGGCCGACATCGACGTGGCCCAGTCGGAGCGGATGTACGTCGACCACGGCATGACGCAGACGCTCGAGATGCTCTTCGGGGCTGACTACGAACGCCCCGTGGTGCCGGTCTTCGTCAACGCGGTCGGACTCCCCTTGGGACCGATGCGTCGAGTGCGGGCCTTCGGCGAGGCGATGGGAAGAGAGATCGCCACGTGGGGGGAGCGGGTCCTCGTCGTCGGATCCGGCGGACTCTCGCACGACCCGCCGGTGCCGAAGTTGGCGGGTGCCTCCCCGGAGGTGCGTGAGCGACTGATCGATGGTCGCGAGTACACCCCCGAGCAGCGCACCGAGCGGCAACGTCGCGTCATCGAGGCGGCACGCACCCAGGTGAACGAGGGTGTCGGGCAACAGCCGCTCAACGAGGACTTCGACCGACTGGTCCTCGACACCCTCCTCGAGGGCAGCATCGAGGACGTCGACCTCTGGGCCAACGACTGGATGGCCGCCGAGGGTGGCGGGTCCGCCCACGAGATCCGGACCTGGGTGGCCACCTTCGCGGCCGCGCGGGTCGCAGCCGGTCGTACGCCCAAGGTTGCGGGTCGTTGGTACTGGCCCGTCCACGCCTGGGGCACCGGTTTCGGTATCGCCCTGACAGAGCCCATCTGAACGGGCCCATCTGAACGGGCCCATCTGAACGGGCCCATCTGAACCAGACCAGCCTCGGCTGAACACCCCGATCTGTCACGGGGGGCCGGTCCCCCCTCCCGGCTCCCTGTGACTGCAGTTCGTGATTGCTTTCGCCAACCTCTTCCCCAATGTGATCCCCGTTACTAGAATCATCGTTCTAGAACCTCTGTCCATGAGGTGCGATGCCGACCCAGGAATGTGTCGAGTCGGCCGATCCTCGTGAAAGGACCCCCAATGTCGTTGGCCGTAGTCGCCATGTCCCATGCCCCGTCGTTCGGAAACGTCGACCCCGGAGGTGGCACCAAGTCCGAGATCGACTCCGCGATCGTCGAGGTCCAGGACTTCGTGAACGAGTTCGACCCGGAGGTCGTCGTGGTCTTCGGACCCGACCACTTCAACGGTCAGCTCTACTCCCTGATCACCCCGTGGGTGGTCGGAGCCCAGGCTGAGGGGGTCGGTGACTACGGCACCACGGCCGGCCCGGTACCGGTGGACTCCGAGACCGCACGGGCCCTGCACGCCGCCGTGCTGGAGCAGGGCATCGAGATCGGCCGCTCGGAGAAGATGGTCATCGACCACGGCGTCCTCCAGCCCGTCGAGTTCATCTGGGGCCAGCCACTGACCCGTCCGATCATTCCGGTCTTCGTCAATTCCGTCGGGTTCCCGCTGACGCCGATGAGCCGCGTGCGCGAGATGGGCGAGGCCTTCGGCCGCGCCGCTTCGGAGCTCGACAAGCGAGTGCTGCTCTTCGCGTCCGGTGGCATCTCGCACAGCCCGCCGATCCCGCGATGGGACGGCGCCCCCGGTACCCTGCACGAGCGCCTGATCTCCTACGCGCCCACCCGCGAGGAGCGCGCCGCCCGTGAGCAGGCCATCGTCCGCGGCATCCAGGCCATCGCCGACGGCAAGGCTCCCAGCGACCCGCTGAACGAGGAGTGGGACGAGCTCGTGCTCGACGTCTTCCGCTCCGGCGACCTCACGGCCGTCGACGCCTGGGCCAACGACTGGTTCCTCGCCGAGGGTGGCAGCGCCGCCCACGAGATGCGGACTTGGATCGCGGCGTACGCAGCGCTGGCCACCGCAGGCGAGTACGAGATGAGCGTCGACCACTACTGGCCCGTCGAGACCTGGGGTGCCGGCTTCGGCATCCAGGCAGCGATCGGGAAGGGCAACCGATGAGTGACCTCGGCACCTTCTGGCCTGCCGTCGCTGACCTCCCGCACCGGCTTGAGTACGTCCAGGTCGGTCAGTGGCGCACCCGCGTCCTGACCGTCGACGCCCTGGACGGGGCCGGGCCGCAGGGAGAATCGGTGGAGTCGGAGGAGCGCGAGACCGTCGTCCTGCTCAACGGGACCACCGGTCACATCGAGGCGTTCACGCACAACATCCGCGCGCTCGCCTCCCGCTACCGGGTGATCGGCTACGACTACCCCGGACACGGATACACCAGCCTCACCGACCACGACCTCGAGATCCCCGAGTACGAGGAGCACCTCCTCGGCCTGCTCGATGTCCTCGGGCTCGACCGGGCCCACCTGTGCGGGGAGTCCCTCGGTGGGTGGATCGCGATCAAGTTCGCCGCCCACCACCCCGAGCGCGTGAAGACCGTCGTGCTGAGTGCCCCCGGTGGCCGCGTCACCGACGCCGAACGCGTCGACCGCGCCCAGTCGGTCAGCAAGCAGGCGGTCGCCGAGCCGACGTACGAGAACGTGCGCAAGCGTCTCCAGGTGGTCATCCACGACCCGGAGAAGATCACCGACGAGCTGGTCAAGGTCCGCCAGGCGGTCTACTCCCGCGACGGCTTCGGTGCCTCGATGGGTCACATCGGCGTGCTTCGCCAACCGGAGACCCGCTGGCGCAACCGCGTCACCGACGAGGACTACGCGGCGATCCCGGTTCCGGCACTCCTCGTCTGGACCGACCACGAGCCTAGCGGCGGACCCGAGGTGGGCGAACACCTCGCCTCGCTGATCCCGGACGGCGAGTTCCTGATGGTCGAGAACGCAGCCCACTGGCCCCAGTGGGAGAGCCCGGAGCTCTTCAACGCAGCGGCCCTCGACTTCCTCGCTCGCAAGGGTGGACGGCGATGACAGAGACCGTCGAAGAGATCGTCGAACGCCTGTACCGGGCCCGCCGTGACGTCACCACCACGGCGTACGTCAGTCCCTCGCTGCCGGAGCACGACCTGGACGCCGCCTACCGGATCTCCGAGCTCGTGGCCCAGCGCCGCGAGGCGGACCTCGGGGTGCGCAGGGTGGGTCGCAAGGTCGGCCTGACCAACCCGATGGTGCAGAAGCGGGTCGGGGTCTTCGAGCCCGACTACGGGATCATCCACGACGACATGGTCCACCCCTCCGGCGTGGTGCGCGGGGCATCGCAGCACAACTTCCTCCGCATCGAGGCCGAGATCGCCTTCGTGCTGGGAGCGGACCTCGTCGACACCGACCTGGCCAGCATCGAGGCCGCGATCGACCACGTCACCCCGGCGTTCGAGCTCGTCGACTTCCGCTACGACGGCCCGGTCGGCCAGATCGTCGACACGATCGCCGACAACGCCGGCTGCGACGGCATCGTCCTGGGGGAGGAGAAGCACGCCTACGGCTCGGTCGACCTCGCCGGCGTCGAACTCGTCATCACCACCGCCGAGGGGGTCGAGATCACCCGCGGCGTCGGCAGCAACGTGCTCGGCAATCCGATCAACGCGGTGCAGTGGCTCGCCGAGACGGCCCTGCGCATGGGCCAGCCCCTGCGCGCAGGCGAAGTCCTGCTCTCCGGCTCGATCGGCCACATCGAACCGTGGCCGGCAGACGTCGAGTGCACCGCCACCATCACCGGACTGGGACGCGTGCGCGCGACCCTCGACTCGAAGGCCTGAGACCCCATGAAGAACACTGACACCACTGCAGCCAGCTCTGCCACCCCCACCCCGGTCGACGCCGCGACCCGCGTCGCGATCGACCAGCTCCTCGCCGAGTACAACTTCCTCCTCGACCACGGTCGGGCCGACGAGCTCTGGACCCTGGTTGCCGAGGAGTTCGTGTCCCACGGTCCGATGGGAGTGATGGACGGTCGTGACGCCCTCAAGGCCTGGGGCGCCCGTCGGGTCACCCAGGATGCCGGCGAGGTTCGCCACTTCACCGGCGGCACCAGCCTGCGCTGGGAGGACGGTGCCCTCACGGGAGTCACCTACTACATGACCTTCCGTAGCACCCTGCCCGAGCCGACCCACCCGGCCAGCGTCGGAGAGTTCCACCAGACCTTCGTCGAGGTCGACGGTGTCTGGAAGATCCGTAGCCGCGATGTCGTGGCGGTCTTCGGGGGCGCCAACGCCGCCGCCCACGCCCAGCGTGTGAGCGGATCCCCGAGTGACAGGACCGAGGGACAGAAGTGAGCGTCCCCGCCCTGATGCACGTCGCCACCCCCTCGGTGGCGATCGCCGAGAGCGGTCTGCACAGTGGGTACGACGGCCTCGTGCTCGACCTCCAGCACGGCGAGCTGGGACTCGAGACGGCCTGCACCATCATGCGGTCGGTCCCGCGCGGCAACCCGTGGCTCTGGGCCCGGGCTGCCAGCCTGGAGACCGGCGCCATCGGTCGGCTGCTCGACTCCGGTGCGCGCGGCATCGTCGCGCCGACCATCGAGACCGCGGAGCAGGCGCGCGCACTGGTCTCCGCCACCAAGTACCCGCCGCTCGGTGGCCGCAGCCTTGGCCCCAGCCGCCCGGCCCTCTACGACGGTGAGAGTTACACCGAGGCCGGCAATGCGGCCGTGGTGACGGTCGTGCAGATCGAGACCGTGCGCGGTGTCGAGAACGCCGAGGAGATCCTCTCGGTCCCCGGCGTCGACTCGGTCTACATCGGACCGGCCGACCTCGCTGTCTCGTACGGCCTGCCCGGTCGTCCCGACTGGACCGACGGTCCGGTGCACGACGCGCACGTCCGGATCGCCGAGATCGCCCGGGCCCACGGTGTCAGCGTCGGCATCTACGCCCGCACCCCCGAGTTCGCCCGTGGCATCGCTGCCGCTGGCCTCGTCGACTACGTCGGACTCGGCATCGACCTCGTGATGGTCGGTGCCCAGGCCAACGCCCACCTTGCAGCCTTCAGGAGCACCTCGTGACCTCTCCCCACACCACCGACGTCCTCATCCTCGGCGCCGGCCCGACCGGGCTGACCCTGGCCAACCTGCTGGGTCAACAAGGGGTGCGCACCCTGCTCGTGGAGGCGTTGGACGACCTGATCGACTACCCCCGCGCCGTCGGCATCGACGACGAGGCGCTGCGGGTCATGCAGTCCATCGGGCTGGTCGACAAGGTGCTCCCGCACACGGTGCCGGACCAGCGCGTACGCATCGTCAACCAGGACATGAAGGTGATCGCCGAGATCAACCCGACCACCCGCGAGTTCGGGTGGCCGCGGCGCAACGGCTTCGTCCAGCCCCTGGTCGACCGGGTGCTCCTCGACGGCCTCGCGCGCTGGGACAGCGTCACGGTACGGATGGGAGCCGAGGCGGTCGACCTCGTGCAGACCGCCGACGAGGCGACCGTCACGGTGCGGACCGCCCAGGGCACCGAGACGATCACTGCCCGCTACGTCGTGGCCGCCGAGGGTGGCCGATCCTTCGCCCGGATGCACCTGGGCATCGCGTTCGAGGGGGAGACCCGCAAGCAGCGAGGTCTCGTCATCGACGTCGCGGACGACCCGCTGGGTACGCCCCACGCAGTCTTCGGGGGTGACCCGTCGCGGGCCTACGCCACCTTGGCGCTCCCGCACGGGATCCGTCGCTGGGAGTTCATGCTCCATGAGGACGAGGGGGACGAGTTGGTCGAGTCCGACGCCTTCGTCCACGGACTGCTCGCCGACCACGTGCCCGACCCGGCGGGGCTCAACATCATCCGTCGCCGCGTCTACATGCACCACGCCCGTCTGGCCGAGAGGTTCCGCGAGGGCCGTGTGCTCCTGGCCGGCGACGCCGCTCACGTGATGCCCGTCGTGGCCGGGCAGGGCTGGAACTCCTGCATCCGGGACGCGGTCAACCTCGGGTGGAAGCTGACCGCGGTCGTGCGCGGCGACGCCGACGACTCGTTGCTCGACACGTACGCCGAGGAGCGACGCGACCACGTCCGCGCGATGGTGGAGCTCTCGGTCAACATGGCCAACGTCGTCACCAACCGCAGCAAGTTGCGCTCGGCGGCACGTGACGCCGCTGCTGCGGTCGTCGACCGACTGCCCAAGCTGAAGGCGTACGTCTCGGCCCAGGGGTTCAAGCCGATGCCGCGCTACGAGCGGGGCGCGATCGTGCCGGTCGTCATCCCGTCCTCGAAGTCGGTGCCGGTGCCTGAGGGATACAAGCCCGGAGTGGGCACACTCTTCCCGCAGCCACGTGTCACTGCTCCGAGCGGGGGAGAGGCGCTCCTGGACGACGTCACCGGTGCTGGCTGGCGGGTGGTCGTGTGGAACAACGACCCGAGCCGCCTCGTGTCCAAGGAGACCCGGGAGACGCTCGAACGTCTCGGTGGCCGCCTCGTCCGGGTGGTCCCGTCGGTGCAGGCGGAGTGGGCCACGGCAGAGGTCGACGAGGACGTGGTGGTGGTCGGTGACCCGGTCGGCGTCCTGAAGACGTGGTTCCACGGACGCCCCTTCTCGGCCGTCGTCGTGCGGCCCGACCACGTCATCGCGGCCGAATGCCTGGCCCAGGAGTTGGACGGCGTGCTGGGACAGGTCTTCGCTGCAGCCCGAGTTTCTGAAGCATCGAGTACGAAATACACCAAATAATGCAATATGTCTTGACGATTGCATTACACACTCGTAGTGTCGCTGTTACTTGGATCACAGAGGAGCCCGTCCGGGCTCCCCGCCCGGAAGAAGGAACCCCATGAAGAAGACCTTGGTCGGAATCGCCAGCTGTGCTCTTGCGCTCTCGCTGGTCGGCTGCTCCGAAGGATCCGTCGACGGCGGCAAGAACTCCTCGTCCGCCGACGGTGACCTGCGCAAGGTGAAGGTCGGTCTCTTCCCGTCGTCCACCGTGGGGGCCTTCCAGCTGGGCATCGACAAGGGCTACTTCGAGGAGCGGGGGATCGACCTGGAGCTCGTGCTGGGCCAGTCCAGCGCCGCCCAGCTCCCGGCCGTGAACACCGGCAGCCTGGACTTCGTCCTGGCCAGCCCCACCACGCCGCTGGTGGCGAACAGCAAGGGCCTCGACCTCCGCATCGTCTCGGGCTACGGCGAGAACCGTCCCGAGATCCTGACCGACTCCGTCGCAGTCATGGTCGGCAAGGACTCCCCGATCAAGTCCGCCAAGGACCTCGAGGGCAAGAAGGTCGCCATCAACGCAGTCGGCAGCATCGGCGAGATCGGTATCAAGGAGGCCGTCGCGCTCGACGGTGGAGACCCGGAGAAGGTCACCTTCATCCAGCTCGGTTTCGACCAGGTCGGCGCCCAGCTCGGCAGCGGCCAGATCGACGCCGGCATGGCGGGCCCGCCCTTCATGCAGCAGATCCAGGGTGCGGGCGGATCGATCGCCAGCGACTTCATCCAGGAGGCCGGTCTCGGCGGGTCCGAGCTGGTGATGGTCGCCGGCAGCAAGCTCGTCGACGAGGACGAGGCCCTCGTCGAGGACTTTGTCGACGCGCTCGACGAGACCCTCGACTACGCGGAGACGCACCAGGACGAGGTGCGCGACCTGCTGCCGGAGGTCATCGGCACCGACCCCAAGGTTGCTGCCAAGACTGACTTCATCGCGTGGGACGCGGAACTCGACGTCGAGGCACTCGAGAAGTTCACCACCCTGATGACCAAGTACGGCGTCATCGACTCCCAGCCGGACCTCGCAGAGATCGTCTGGACCAAGTGATCGTCTCCGGCCGCGCCGATCCCCCCGGGCGCGGCCGGAGCGCACCATCTCACCCGTTCCACCGCTTCACCGCTTCACCCGTTCCACCAGTTCCGCCGTTTGTCGAACTCTTCCCTTGCAGCCTTCCCTCTCGCCGAAAGGTGCTCTCATGAGCGTCTCGCAGCATGACCTCGCCCTCGCGCAGGTCCAGCCGCGGATCGCGCGCCCGCGCATCGCGACACGAGCCAAGGGCCCCGTGGTCCTGGGCGCGTTGGGCATCCTCGGGTTCCTCCTCACGTGGGAGCTCTTCTCCCGTCTCGGCCCGGTTGACCCCCATTACCTGCCGCCGCCGTCCTTGGTGCTGCCGCAGTTCTTCACCAACTTCACCTACACCGATTTCTGGGTGGCCATCGCTCAGACCATGCGGGCCTGGGCGATCGGTCTCACGGTCGCGGTGGCCTCTGCGGTGGTCGTCGGCGTCGTGATCGGCTCCAGCGACTTCCTGCGCCGGGCCACGCACTCGACGATCGAATTCCTGCGGCCCATCCCAGCAGTCGCCCTGATCCCCGTCGCGGCGCTGCTTTACGGCCCCGAGCTGCAGGCAGAGTTGTTGATCATCGTCTACGCCTGCTTCTGGCTCGTCCTCGTGCAGGTGCTCTACGGCGTCGCCGACGTCGACAACGTCGCCCGGGACACGGCGCTGGTGATGCAGATGAACTTCCTGCAGCGGGTCCGGCACCTTGTCTTCCCCACACTGCTGCCCTACCTGATGACCGGCGTACGGCTGGCCGCCGTGGTCGCGCTGATCCTGGCGGTCGGTGTCGAACTGATCGTCGGGACCCCCGGCCTGGGTCAGAAGGTCGCCCTCGCCCAGATCAACGACGCCAACGTCCAGATGTACTCCCTCATCCTCGCCAGTGGCGTCCTGGGCATGGCCGTCAACGGTGTGATGACCGTGATCGAGCGCAAGTCGCTGTTCTGGCACGAGTCCGTGCGTGGAGGAAAGTCGTGATGAACGCTCTCAAGAGTCTGCTCCACTTCGTGGTGCTCCCGGTCCTGTTGATCGCGCTGTGGTGGTTCACCACCCGCGACGGCGCCAACTTCTTCGTCCCCCAGCCCGGGCCGCTCGTCGACGCCTTCGTCGAGGTGTGGTTGGGAGAGGGCTTCCGCAACGACGTCGTCCCCAGCGTCGCCCGGCTCTTCGCTGCCCTCGCCATCTCCATCGCGCTGGGCATCAGCCTCGGAGTGCTGATCGGCTCCGTGGAGTGGGTGCGGTCGCTCCTGAGCCCGATGCTCGAGTTCGTCCGCGCGGTGCCCTCCACCATCATCATCCCGGTGCTGCTGCTCGTCATCGGCATCAACGACACGATGAAGGTGACGCTCATCGTCCTGGGTTGCATCTGGCCGGTGCTGCTCAACACCGTCAAGGGCGTCGCCTCCATCGACGGCGTCCAGGTGGACACCGGCCGGGTGTACGGGCTCTCGGGTCTGGTCCGGCTGCGCTACCTGGTCCTGCCGGCGGCCGCGCCGCAGATCTTCGCGGGTATCCGACAGAGCCTCGCGGTCGGTCTCGTCCTCATGGTGACCTCGGAGATGTTCGCCTCCACCGACGGAATCGGCTACGCCACCATCAACTTCCAGAACCGGATCGCCATCCCCGAGATGTGGAGCGGCATCGTCCTGCTCGGCCTCATCGGTGTCGCGATGTCGGTGCTGTTCCAAATCGTCCAGAGCCGCGTCCTCGGTTGGTACGTGGGCTTGAAGGAGAGTGCCAAATGACCGAGAACAGAGTGACCGAGAACCGAGTGACCGAGCCCCAGGTGAGTGGACGCCAGGACGTACGCCAGGACGTACGCCTGAGCGTCGACCAGGTCCAGAAGGTCTACCAGCGAGACGGCGAGAGCTTCGAGGCCGTACGGTCCCTGACCCTCGACCTCCACCAGGGAGAGTTCGCCTGCCTGGTCGGTCCCTCCGGCAGTGGCAAGACGACCCTGCTCAAGTGCATCGCAGGGCTGATGGAGCCCACGTCCGGCAGCGTCGTCCTCGACGGCCAGCAGGTCAACGGCCCGGCCAAGGGCATGGCGGTCGTCTTCCAGGAGTACGGCCGCAGCCTCTACCCGTGGATGACCGTGGAGGGCAACATCGAGCTGCCCCTGAAGGTCGCCAAGCTCTCCCGGGCTGAGCGTCGGGCCCGCGTCGACGAGGCGCTGGCCTCGGTCGGGCTGGAGCAGGCCCGCAAGAGCTACCCGTGGCAGCTCTCCGGAGGTATGCAGCAGCGTGTCGCCATCGCGCGCGCGGTGGCGATCCACCCCAGCGTCCTGCTGATGGATGAGCCCTTCGCAGCCGTCGACGCCCAGACCCGTGCGGAGCTCGAGGACCTCGTGCGCAAGGTCTGGAAGGAGCACGACATGACGATCCTCTTCGTCACCCACGACATCGACGAGTCCGTCTACCTCGGCGAGCGGGTGCTCGTGCTGTCGAGCTCGCCGACCGTGGTCCAGCACGACCTCGTCATCGACCTGCCGGCCGAGCGCGACCAACTGGTGACCCGCTCCATGCCGCGCTTCACCGAGCTCCGCGCGCAGGTCTACGAGCAGGTCCAGATCGCGAAGACCAACAAGACCGGTGCCACCACCGTGTCCGCGCTCTGATCCGTCCCCCCCCCCAGCAGTGAAGGCAGGAATCCTCAGTGCACCAGGATGTTGACGTCATCGTGGTCGGGGCGGGGCCGGTGGGTCTCACCGCCGCCCTGCTCTTGGCCGAGAAGGACACCCGCGTGGCGCTCGTCGACCCGCTGTCGGCGCCCAGTGACCTGCCTCGTGCCATCAGCCTCGCCGACGAGTCCTTCCGGATCCTGCAGGGTCTGGGCCTGGACGAAGCCCTCAAGGCACAGACGTACCTGGACACCGGGGCGCGCTACTTCGGCCTGAAGGGACGCCTGCTGGCGGAGTCGAAGCCGGCTCCTTCGCGCAGTGGTCACCCGGCCAAGTCACAGTTCGACCAGCCCGTGCTGGAGCAACTGCTCTGGGACCGCGCCGTCGAGCACCCCATGATCCAGATGCTGTCGGCGCACCGGGTCACCGCCATCGCCCAGGACGCGTCCGGGGCAGGCGTCACAGTGGCGCCGGAGGACGGCTCCGAGACGTTCCAACTGCGCGGCGCCTGGCTGCTGGCCGCCGACGGAGGGCGCAGCTTCGCCCGCGAGGAGCTCGGTGTCGAGCTCGAGGGCTCCACCCAGGAAGAGCGCTGGGTGGTCATCGACCTCCTCGACGTCCCCGGCGAGCGCGAGCCGTTCGCGGAGTTCCACGGCAACGGCGACCGTCCGCTGGTCCTCGTGCCGGGCCTCGACGGCCGGCTGCGCCTCGAGTACATGATGCTGCCCGAGGACGACGCCGACGAGATGGTGCGTCCTGAACGGATCCGGGAGATGGTGCTGCCGTTCCATCCCGAGGCACGCAGCGAGGACATCCGTCGCGCGGTCGTCTACGTGGCGCACCGACGCCTGGCGAGCACGTACCGCGTCGGTCGCTGCTTCCTGGTCGGCGACGCGGCGCACCTGATGCCGCCGTTCTCCGGACAGGGCCTGAACGCCGGTCTCCGCGACGCCGCCAACATCGTCTGGAAACTGCAGGCCGTGCTCGACGGTGTGGGCACCGACCGGTTGTTGGACACGTACGAGTCGGAGCGTCGTACGCACGCCAAGAAGATGATTCGGGTCTCACACCTGACCGGCTCGGTGGTGATGGCGCGGGGTGTCGCCGCGGTGGCACGCGACGTACTCTTCCGGGCGGCTCGGCTGCTCCCGCCGGTGTACGCCTACCTCTCCGGGATGCGCTTCATCACCCCGCCCCGTCACGTCGACGGAGCGGTGGTGGAGCCGACTGCCGAGGTCGCTCCTGAGTTGCGTGCGATGGTGGGCGCGCCGCTGAGCCAGCCCTTTGCGGAGGCCCCCGACGGAGGACGCTCGCTGCTCGACGACCACCTCGGAAACGGTTGGTCCCTGGTCGTGCTCGGCGCCGACGACGAGTTGAGCCTCGCCCCGTTCTGGGCCTCCGCGACCGTACGTCGCCTCGTGCCGGCCACAGCCCGGGCGACCAGCCCGGACCAACTGGTCGACCTCACCGGCGCCCTCACCGGAGCCCTGGCCGACCCGGCCGTGCGCCTTGAGCGGCCGCACGTGCTCGTCGTACGTCCCGACCGCTACGTCGCTGCAGTCTTCACCCCCGAGAGCGAGGACGTCGCGATCAAGGGCCTGCGCCCGTACGTCGACCTCGCCCACACCCTGGAGAACCGATGACTTCCACGCCTCGCCACGACCCGAAGAGGGACGACCTGCACTGGCGCACCGAGCACGAGTCGATCACCGAGTCTGACCACTTCTTGCGCGACGTGGTGGCCAACGCCGAGCTGCCGCCGCTGCTGGCTGCGCTGGCCGCTGCCACCCGCAACCCGGCCCTGCTGCGCGAGGACCTGCGTCCCGAGCTCACCCCGGTCGACACGGTCGGTCACCCGCACGGCGGGATGAGCCCCGAGACCCAGGAACGTGCCCGCGAGGTCGCCTTCGAGGCGTTGCGCCGCCTGCGCGACGAGGCGATCACCAGCGTCGACACCCTGCCCAGCGACGAGGTCGAGCACCTGCTCGGCTATCTGACCCGGGGCACGACGAAGTGGTACGACTCCCTCAAGCACGAACTCGACCTGGCCCCGGACAAGAACGGCGCCCCCGACTGGTCGTTCGCCGACGTCGCGGGTGAGCGTCCCTTCGAGGTCCTCATCGTCGGCTCCGGGGTGGCCGGAGTCGCCGCCGCGCACCGCTACCGGCAGGCGGGCGTGCCGTTCACCCAGATCGAGTCTGCCGACCGGATGGCCGGCACCTGGGCCAAGAACCGCTACCCGGGCGTCCGCCTCGACACCCCCACCTTCGCCTACTCCTACTCGTTCGCCCAGCGCGCCGACTGGCCGCACCAGTTCGCCCAGGGCGCCGAGATCGAGGAGTACCTGGTCGACGTCGCCCAGCGCGCCGGGATCCTCGACGACATCGAGTTCGGCACCCGCCTCCTCAGTGCCCGGTGGGACGAGGAGGACGGCGTCTGGGTCACGGTGACCCGCACGGCGGACGGCGAGCGGACCCGGCGCTTCAACGCAGTGGTCAGCGGCGTCGGCCAGCTCGACCTTCCGAACATCCCCGACGTCCCTGGCGCCGAGACGTTCCGTGGCGTCACGATGCACTCCCAGGAGTGGGACCCCTCCTACGACTGGAGCGGCAAGCGCGTCGCCGTCGTCGGCACTGGTGCGAGCGCGTACCAGATCGTCCCGGCGATGCACCGCGACGTCGCCAGCCTCACCGTCTTCCAGCGCAGCGCCCCGTGGATGCTGCCGGCACCGGCCTACCACGACTCGATGTCGGAGGCCTTCGCCTGGCTGGTGCGCAAGGTCCCGCACTTCGGGCAGTGGTTCCGACTGTGGACGATGGTGCTCGGTACGCCCGGCCGCTTCCACACGGTGCGCGCCGAAGAGGGATGGGAGGGGGCCCCGCTGAGTGTGTCGCCCACCAACCAGAAGGTGCGCGAGGAACTCATCGGACGACTGCGCGAGCAGTTCGAGGGCCGCGAGGATCTCTTCAAGATCGCGGTGCCCCACTATCCGCCGGGCGCCAAGCGGATGCTGCGCGACAACGGGGTCTGGGCCGAGGCGCTACGGGCCGAGCACACCGCCGTCTCGACCTCACCGATCGCGGCGCTCACCGAGACCGGCATCCTCACCGAGGACGGCACCCACCACGAGGTGGACCTGATCGTGTGGGCCACCGGCTTCAAGCCGTCCGACTACCTCGACGGCGTCGAGGTCGTCGGCCGCGACGGGATCACCGTCCACGAGTACTGGAAGGGTGACGCTCGCGCGCACAACGGCGTGACCGTCCCCGGTTTCCCGAACTTCTTCATGCTCTACGGGCCCAACGTCGGGGGAGTGGTCGCCGGCAGCCTGCACTTCATGATCGAGCGGGCCGTCGAGTACAGCCTCAAGGCGGTGCGCGAGGTGCTGACCCGCGAGGTCAAGGCCATCGACGTCACGCCGGAGGCCCTCGACGAGTTCCTCGCCTGGGTCGACGCGGAGAACCGTCAGATGGCCTGGGGTCAGCCGTACGTCCGCACCTGGTACCAGAACAAGGACGGTCGGGTCTCCCAGGTGTGGCCCTTCACGAACGCCGAGTACTGGGAGATCACCGAGCGGATCGATCCCGACGAGCACGAGTTCCTGGACTGAGCCGGCGTGGTGTCCAGGGTGTTCGCTTTGCCGGCCGGCCAGGTGGTCGCGCCGGTGCGCGACGGCGTGTGGGACGCCTATGGGGTCCGGTACGGCTCGCCCGACCCGACCGCGGGGCCGCACGCTCTCTGCGTCGCGCCCGAGGTCGCGCAGTCGGAGCCCAGCGTCTTCCCCCAGGCGCCGGGGCTGCTGGACCCCCTGCTCGGACCGGCTCTGGGTGATCTGCCGCAGTCACCGGACAGTTTCACCCTGCGCATCCAAGGGCCGTCCGACGTCGCCCCCGGTGACGCCTTGCCGGTGCTCTTCTTCGTGCACGGCGGAGGCTTCACGACGGGCAGCGGCGAGGTCAGGTGGTACGACGCGGCGCAGCTGGTGCGCCGGGGTCGGTTCCTCCTGGTCACCGCCAACTACCGGCTCGGGGCTGCGTCCGGGCTGCTGGGAGGCGAGAGCGACAACGTACGTACGCCGGGTGGTCTTGCCTGGCAGGACCTCCTGGCCGCCGCGCGATGGGTCCGCGCGCACATCGCATCGTTTGGGGGAGACCCCGATGACGTGAGCGTCGGCGGCGACTCTGCCGGTGCCTGGTTCGCGCACGCCTTGAGCACCTCGGAGACCACCCGGGGATGGTTCGCCCGGACGCTGCTCGTCAGCATGCCGCGGATGGCCCCGCTGAGCGCCACCGACGACGCAGCGCGACGCACCTCGCTCGCGGCCGCACTCGAGGCCCACCAGGAGGGTGCCGAGAGGCCGTCGTACGACGCCGTGCTCGCGGCCCAGCGGCAGGTGTCGGCCACCTACAGCGGCCGAGGCTTTCCCTTCGCGCCGGCCCAGGACTCGGCGCTCCCCGCCTGGTTGGGGGAGCCGGGGGAGAGCGGGGCCCATCTGCACACCTCGGAGCTGCTGCTGGTGACCACCCGCTCCGAGGCCTCGGCCTTCCTGCGCCACCTCCCCGAAAGCACCTTCACCTCCTCGTGGGTCGACAACTTCGTGGCCACGCACTTCGCCGACACGGAGCAGGTGCGCGACGCCCTGGCCGGCAGGACCGGCTACGAGGCGGCGGTCGCACTGCTCACCTGGTGGCAGTTCGCGTCGCTCGCCCATGACCTCGCCGACAGCGCCACGACCGAGGCAGGGGCGAGCGTGCGCGTGCTCCGCCTCGACCTGCCCAGCCCGCTGCCGCGTGCACTCGTGCCTCACTGCTTTCCGCTGCCGTTCCTCTTCGGTGAGCGAGCGTCGTGGCACGACGCGCCGATGCTGTCCGGGATCGAGGACGACACCTTCGACCAGACCCGGCAGCCTCTGCAGGCGGCGCTGCTCGGACTCGTGCACGGGTCCTCCTCACCGGTGCCGGTGTGGGATCCGGCGGCGCCGCGGTTCCTGCGCGTCCTCGGCGATGCGGCCGCCCCGCAGGATGCGCGTCGGTTGAAGGTGGAGGAGCCGTGAGGCGAGTCATGGACGGGAAGCGCCGGCACCCTTGGGTACCGTGCGCCGCGGTAGGGAGGAAACGATGACACCACGACGCAGGCAACGGACCACGCCGGAGAACGAGCGCGCCATCCTGGAGGCGGCGCTCAGCATCGCCGTACGCAAGGGGTACGACGGGACTGCCATGGCTGAGGTCGCCAAGCAGGCAGGGCTTCCAGTGGGCTCGGTGTACTGGCACTTCGAGAACAAGGAACAACTCTTCGCCCGGCTGATCGACTACTGCTTCGTGACCTGGCAGGCCGACCACACCGGACCCACCAACCGGGACCTGCTGCGCCGCAGCATCGCCGGCTCGGCCGGTGGCTCCAGTGACGTCGGCAACGAACCCGAGGCGTTCTGGACCCTGGCGCTGATGTTCGCGCTCGACCGGCGACTTGAGGGCAACCTGGCCCGGGAGCGCTACCTCGAGGTGCGCCGGCAGATGTTCGAGCTCATGGTCCAACGCGTCGAGCCGCAGATCCCGGCCGAGGTGCTCGCCGTGGAACCGGACTTCGGCCGGAAGATGGTCGTCCTGGGACGCGCCCTGACCAACGGTTTCTACATTGCTGCCGGGGCCGGCGACGACATCGACTTCGAGGAGTACGCCGCCCTCTCCGCCTCGGCCATCGAAGCACTCGTCAACCGTCGGCTCAGTGAGGTCACAAGTGAGGTCACAGCGGCGAAAGGCGTCCCCCAATCCACCCACTGAGCGAAGGAAGAACCGTGAAGAAGAAGGTTGCCGTCGTCGTCGGCGGCGGGTCCGGGATCGGTGCCGCTGTCGTACGTGTCCTGCACGAGGCCGGCCACGAACTGGTCGTGATGTCGCCGTCGGGCAGGGGTCGCGAGCTGGCAGAGTCCCTCGGCGGAGTCGGCCTCGACGGGTCGAACCGGTCGCAGGACGACCTGGCTTCCCTCGTGGACCTGGCGCTCAGGACGTACGGGGGAGTCGACGTGGTCGTCAACAACTCCGGGCACGGCGCCACGGGCCCTGTCCTGGACCTGACTGACGAGGACTGGCAGGACGGCCTCGAGGGCTACCTGCTCAACGTCGTCCGGATGGCTCGGGTGGTGACACCGCACCTCGTGGAGAACGGTGGCGGCAGCATCGTCAACATCTCCACCAGTTCACCGTTCGAGCCCAACCCGCGCTACCCCGTCTCGGCGACCTTCCGGTCGGGGCTGGCCTCCTTCGTGAAGCTCTACAGCGACGAGTACGGACCGGCCGGGGTGCGGATGAACAACGTCCTGCCCGGGTGGACCGTGGCCGACCCGGCAGCCGTCTCCCCGGAGTGGACCCAGCGCATCCCCCTGCGCAGGGCGGCGGCCACCGAGGAGGTCGCACGAGTCGTACGCTTCCTCGCCAGTGACGACGCCAGTTACGTCACGGGGCAGAACATCCGCGTCGACGGTGGCGTGTCGCGCGGCGTCTGAGGCCGGTGCGCCTGGGTGGTGTCAGCGCTCGCCGGTCTCGGCCGACTGGCCGAGGGAACTCTCGATGACGTCGGTCGTGCGGCTGTAGTGCTCGCGCAGTCGCTGCTGCGCGGCGTCGGTGTCGCGGGCCAGGACCGCCTCGAGGATGCCCCGGTGCTCCGCCTCGATGTCACGGGACTCGGCTGCCTGTGTAGGGGCGGTCCACTGTCGGTACAGGACGGTGGCGTCGGCCAGCGTGGCGGCCAGGTCCTGGAGGGTGGCGACGCGGCAGGGCTCGAGGATCTTGGCGTGGAAGGCCTGGTGGGCCGAGAGCCATTCGTGACTGATCCGGTGCGGATCGTCGGTGCGCCGCCGTGGCGTGCGTTCAAGCGTGTGGTGAGCGGCGATCAGCTCCGACTCCCAGGTCAGGTCACCCCGCTCGATCGCCAGAGCGACCCCGAAACCCTCGATGCGGCAACGGAACTCGGTGAGGTCCCGCAACTCGTCGAGACTCAACTCGGCGACGAAGAAACCACGGTTGGGGATGAAGGTCACGAGCTGCTCGCCGGCGAGCCTGGTCAGGGCCTCGCGCATCACCGTGCTGCTGGTGTCGTAGCGCTTCGAGAGCTGGGCCACCTGCAACTTCGCGCCGGGCGCCCACTCGCCGCCCAGGATGTTCATGCGGAGCGATTCCCGGGCCTGCGAACTCAAGGAGTCCCATTGGTTGCTGCGAGCCATGGGGAAACTGTAACCGAGAGGCCGGAAAGTATTCTCGACCCTGAGATGCATATTCCCCGATGGCTACCGATCAGGCGTCCACCACGATGGCGATGACCAACGGGCTGCGGCGGAACTTGCGGTGCGACCAACGGCCGACCTCGCGAGTGATCATCTGCTCGAGCTGGCGGGGGTCGCTGACGCCTTCCTTGGCGGAACGCGCCAAGGTGGTCTCGATGACGCCGATGGCGTCCTTGAAGGCGCCGGGCTCCGGGACGAAACCGCGGATCAGGAAGTCCGGGGTCTCGGCCAGCTTTCCGGTGTCGGCGTCGACGATCGCCAGGACGGTGAGCACCCCTTCCTCGGCGAGGGTGCGACGATCCTTCAGCGTGCTCTCGGTCGCTCCGCCCACGGTCTGTCCGTCGACGTAGACGTTGCCGGCCGGGACCTTGCCGGTGATCTTGGCCCGACCCTTGACCAGGTCGACGACCACGCCGTCCTCGGCCAGGACGACCCGGTCGGGCGCGATCCCGGTCTTGATGGCCAGGTCGGCGTTGGCCTGCAGGTGGCGCCACTCTCCGTGGATCGGCATCACGTTGGTGGGGCGCACGATGTTGTAGCAGTAGACGAGCTCGCCGGCGCTGGCGTGGCCGGAGACGTGCACCTTGGCGTTGCCCTTGTGCACGACCTTGGCGCCCCAGCGGGTGAGGCCGTTGATCACCCCGGAGATGGCGTTCTCGTTGCCCGGGATCACCGAGCTGGCCATCAGGACCGTGTCGCCCTCGGCGACCCGGATCTTGTGCTCGCGGTTGGCCATCCGTGACAGCGCGGCCATCGGCTCGCCCTGCGAGCCGGTGCACACGATCGCGACCTTGCTGGGGTTCATCCGTTCGAGCTGCTCGAAGGAGACCACCAGGTCCTCGGGGTACTTCAGGTACCCCAGGTCGCGGGCCACCCCCATGTTGCGCACCATCGAGCGACCGACAAAGGCGACCTTGCGGCCATGGGCCTGCGCGGCGTCGAGCACCTGCTGGATGCGGTGCACGTGACTGGCGAAGCTGGAGACGATGACGCGTCGCGGGGCCGTACGGAAGACGGTCTCGATCGCCGGAGTCAACTCGCGCTCGGAAAGGGTGAAGCCGGGGACCTCCGCGTTGGTGGAGTCGGTCATGAACAGGTCGACCCCCTCCTCGCCGAGCCGGGCGAAGGCACGCAGGTCGGTGATCCGGTCGTCGAGGGGGAACTGGTCCATCTTGAAGTCGCCCGTGTGCAGCACCAGACCGGCGTTCGTGCGGATTGCCACGGCGAGCCCGTCGGGGATCGAGTGGTTGACCGCCAGGAACTCCAGGTCGAAGCCACCGAGGGTGATCCGGTCACCCTCCTTGACGTGGTTGAGCACCGGCTTGATGCGGTGCTCCTTCAGCTTGGCCTCGATCAGCGCCAACGTGAGGGTGGAGCCGACGACCGGGATGTCGTTGCGCTCGCGCAGGAGGTAGGGGACACCGCCGATGTGGTCCTCGTGACCATGGGTCAGGACGATCGCGACGACCTTGTCGAGGCGGTCCCGGATCCAGGTGAAGTCCGGCAGGATGACGTCGATGCCGGGCTGGTGCTCCTCGGGGAAGAGCACGCCGCAGTCGACGATCAGCAGTTTGCCGCGGTACTCGAAGACGGTCATGTTGCGACCGATCTCGCCCAGACCGCCGAGCGGGACGATCCGCAGACCGTCCTGGGGGAGCTTCGGGGGGGACTTGAGCTCGGGGTGGGGATGGCTCACGGTGACCTCATGCTCGTCGACTGGTGGATGTGTGGCCTCAGCGCGAATGATTCAAGAGAGTTGTCCCTGAAGCTCGGGGAGGAAGCGCGGGTCCTCCGGCGTCATGGATGGTTCTGCTGGGCGCTCATCAATTTACCGTCACATGACGGGAGAGCATCAATCGCGTGTCGGCCAGCGTGCAGTCGTGGCTCAGTGCCCGTCGCCCAGATGCCCGCTCAGGCGAGTGTGCATCTGCTGGCTGGCCTCGTTGAGGCCGCGAATCTCGACGCTCTTGCCCCTCGACTCGAACTTGCGCTGGATGGCGTCCAGCGCAGCGACGGTGGAGGCGTCCCAGATGTGGGCTCCGGAGAGGTCGATGACGACGTTCTTCGGGGCACCGGCGTAGTCGAACTGGGAGTACAGGTCATTGCTGGTGGCGAAGAAGAGTGCCCCAGTGACGGCGTAGACGTGGGTGTCCGCGTCGATCTGGGCCACCTCAGAGACCTCGGTGAGGTGGGCGACCCGACGGGCGAAGAGGATCATGGCGACCACGACGCCCACGCCGACGCCGATGGCGAGGTTGTGGGTGGCGACCACTGCCACCATGGTCGAGATCATCACCAGGTTCTCGCTCTTGGGCAGGCGCCGCAGCGTGGTGGGTCGGATGCTGTGCCAGTCGAAGGTGGCGATCGAGACGACGATCATCACCGCGACCAGCGCAGCCATCGGGATGATCGCGACGAGGTCGCCGAATCCCACGACCAGCACGAGGAGGAAGAGGCCGGCCAGGAAGGTGGAGATCCGGGTGCGCGCGCCCGACGACTTCACGTTGATCATCGTCTGACCGATCATCGCGCAGCCGCCCATGCCGCCGAAGAAGCCGGTGATCACGTTGGCGGCACCCTGGCCGAGACTCTCGCGGGTCTTGTTGGAGTGGGTGTCGGTGATGTCGTCGACCAGCTTGGCGGTCAGCAGTGACTCCAGGATGCCGACCAGGGCCATTGCCAGAGCGTAGGGGGCGATGATCTGGAGGGTCTCGAGGGTGAAGGGGACATCGGGGATGAGCAGCGAGGGGAGGCTGTCGGGCAGCTCGCCCTCGTCACCGACGGTGGGCACGGTGATCGCCATGGTCACGGTGATCACCGTGAGGATGACGATGGCCACCAGGGGCGCCGGGACGATGTCGGTCACCCGGGGGAGGGCGAAGATGATGAGCAGGCCCAGGGCGATCAGCGGGTAGACCAGGACCGGGACGTTGCGCATGTGAGGGATCTGGGCCAGGAAGACCAGGATGGCCAGGGAGTTGACGAAGCCGACCATCACCGAGCGCGGGATGAAGCGCATCAGCTTTGCCACGCCCAGGGCTCCCATGGCGATCTGGAAGATGCCGGCGAGGATGACGGTGGCGATGAGGTGGTCCACCCCGTGGTTTGCGACCACGGGGGCGATCACCAGCGCGACCGCTCCGGTGGCCGCCGAGATCATGGCGGGGCGACCGCCGAGGAAGGCGATCGAGACAGCCATGGTGAAGGAGGCGAAGATCCCGAGCCGCGGATCCACCCCGGCGATGATCGAGAAGGAGATCGCCTCGGGGATGAGGGCCAGTGCCACGACCAGACCCGCCAGCACCTCGGTCTTCAGTCGCCTCGGGTTGCGCAGCGCGGCGAGCACCGAGGTGTCCTGGTCCTCGTGGACTTCGGGCACGTGGACAGCAACAGGGGGGTGTGAGGACACGCGCTTGTCCGTTCTCGGATCAGAGGGACGCCACACCCAGCTGGGCCACGTCGTAGCAAGGAGGAAGGGGTGAGTCTAACGCCGCGTCAGGGCAGCCCCACGCCCAGAAGGGCGGTCCGGGTGACCGTTCCGGTGCTCGCTCAGTCGATGGCCCGGGCCACGTACTCGGGGTGGCCGTAGCCACGCAGCCTGCGGCGCAGCGTGGCCACCACGTAACGATCGGTGAGGCCGGACAGGACCGGGAGCCCTGCGAGTCTGCGGACCAGGAGCACCCGACCGATCAGGAACGGCAGCATCGGCACCGCGCGGAGTTGGTCGGCTCGGGTCACGCGGATGCCCATCCTGGCCGCCCGCTCGGTGTCGCCCTGGAGGAAGGCCTTGACGAAGGTGATGGTGGCGAAACTGCGTTCGAACCGTTCGACGATCCGTCCCCACGGACCGGCGTCGGGATGAAGCCGGGCCGCCAGGGTGGAGCGGACCAACGCCCCGCAGGTGTCGTCGTCGAAGGAGCTGCGCAGGGTCGCCGCCCGTGCCTTGAAGACCCGGATCACGCCCCGCGGGTCGGCAGGGAGCAGCTCGACGGGCAGGCCCAGCAGGAAGCAGCGGTAGCGCGCCAGCTCGATCATGGCGCGCTCGCGCTCGTCGAAGTCGTCGCGGCCGTCCTTCACGGCCGCGACCGAGATCAGGAAGCTGTTGATCAACCCGGCCGGCATCTGGTCGACCTGAGGGATCGGCGGTCCGTGCGTGTAGTGGTTCCACTTGCCCGAGCGCATCGCGTGCACGCGTACGGCCGAGTGCATCAGACGAACCATTGCGGCGGCTTCGAAGCCGGGACCGTGGCGTTCGGTGCCGCCCGGGAGCACGGTCGCGGCGAAGAAGGAGGCCGTCTCCTTGACCCGACGGGCAGAGGTCTCGCCGGTGAGGGCGCCGGTCATCGCCATCGGCAGGGCGGCGTACGCGTTGAGGAAGGTGGCCAGGAAGGCGCCACGGATCACGAACGGGGTCAGCAACGCTGCGTCGATGCGCTCCCACCGGGCACCTTCGGCGACCTGCTCGAGGTCGATCCAGTCCGGCCTGTCCTCCATCGCAGCCATGAACGCTCGCAGCTCCTCCGGTGCGTCCGGCACGGACTCCACGCCGTCGCGACAGGCGGTCCGGAGCATCTCGATCAGGCCGCCCATCCCGTACGTCGGCAGCAGCATGGCGTAGGCATCAGCCACCACGTCACCCAACCGGGTCGCGGTCACCATGAGGTCCATCAGCTCGGTGTCGGCGAGCAGGGCGGCCCGGTCGGCTCCCTTGACATCGTCCAGGTCGCTCGGGTCGTCCAGGGTGAGCGCGAGGCGCTCGGGCAGGTGGTCGGGGTCGGTGATGTCGTACATCGCGGGCAGTTGCTCCCGCTGGTGCCGGACCTTGTCCGACAGTGCCTGACTGCTCATCGACGCCTCCTCCTGACCTCTTCCCACCACACTAGGCGGAGCCTGCGCACTAGTGTCGCCACATGGTCGAGTCGGAGGTCTCCGTCGGTGGACGCAGAGTCATGGTCCGAGACGCCGGTGACCCGGACGGGGTCCCGGTCGTGCACTTCCACGGCACCCCGGGCTCCCGCCTCGAGGTCGACTTCGGAGCAGAGGCGGCCCGTCGGCGCGGGGTCCGCCTGATCACCTTCGATCGGCCCGGCTACGGCCGTTCCGAGGCTGCGCCGACCAGCCTCGACCTCGTGGCGAGAGATGTCGAGGTCATCGTGGAGTCGCTCGGGGTGGGTCGGTTCGCCGCCTCGGGCTGGTCCGGGGGAGGACCGTTCGCCCTGGCGACGGCCGCGACGTTGACCGATCGGGTGGTCCGGGTGGGCATCTGCGGTGGCGTGGCCCCCGTGCAGCAGGTGCCGGGAGCTGGTGAGGCGCTGACGGAGAACGACCACCTCGCCCTCTCGTACCTCCCGGGGGAGCCAGAGCGTGCGGCTGACGTGTTCTTCGCCGGCAACGAGGAGCTGCTCAACCTCATGGTGTCGGTCCTCGACGACGAGCAGGCTCCGTGGATCGACCGGCAGTGGGGCGTGAGCGACCCGGAGGTCGTCGCGGACCCCGCTGCGCGTCGGGCGATCTTCGTCTCGTTCCGCGAAGCGATGCGGCAGGGCGCCAGAGCCATCGCCTGGGACAACGTCGCGTTCGTCGGCCCGTGGGGGATCGACCTCGGGGCGGTCACCTGCCCGGTCCACCTCTGGTACGGCGACCGCGACCAGATGGTGTCGCCGGCGCACGGCGAGTGGCTGGCGAGGGAGTTGCCGGACGCCCGCCTGGTGCGCTGCGCGGGGGAGGGTCACCTGGTGCCGCTGCGGCACTGGGACGAGATCCTGACGGCCCTGAGCCGGGACCTGCCGGGCTGACGCCCGGTGAGATCAGGGCCGCACAGCCCGTTCCTCGGCCGCGTGGCCGGGCTCGAGGCCCTCGGCGTCGGAGAGTCGCAGGGGCGTGAACGGGCCTGAGGTCCGGGCCTCCCGCACGAGGCTGGTCACGCACACGTGGTCGCCGCCGTCGTCCAGGGTGGCGAGGCGGTCGAGGAGGATCCGGTTGGGCAGGTCCTTGATCAGCGGCACCCCGTGTTCGTCGCTCTCGAGGTCGAGGCCGGCGAACTTGTCCGTCTCCTCGCCGGTCCGGGTGCCGAACCGCTCAGCCATCTCGCGGTCGGCGTCGGTGAGGAAGTGGACTGCGAAGTGCGCGCTGCGGAGGCTGGTGCGATACGTGTGGTTGGCCTTCGAGAGCCAGAGGCAGTAGTGCTCGCGGTCGATGCTGGACTGGGCATGGAAGCCCACCAGGCAGCCGGCGCGTTCGTCCTCGGCCGCGGTGGTGACCACGACCAGGGGCGGGTCGATCGACGCCATCAAGGTGTCGAACGCGGTCTCGCTCATGCCAGGTGCCTCTCGTCCACGTCTGTGACTCGAACACTTCTACCCTCCCGGGGAGCGCGCAAACGAGGGCGGCTCCGCCGCAACCAGAGGCGCGTACGTCCTTCGGTCGCGGCGGAGCCGGGTGTGTCGGGTGAAACCGGGTCAGCTCACCGGATCAACTACTCGGGGATTCCACTCTCCGGGGGTGCGTCGTCGGCCTGGCCCGAGGTGTCCTCGGTGATCTCGGCGTCGCCGATGTCGGTCACCAGCACCGGGGTCAGCTCCTTTGATCCCCGGCCCTCGAGCTCGACGATGCGCATCCCGGAGATGCCCAGGTGGCTGTCGGTGCCGTAACGGAAGGGCGCGAGCTGCGGGCCGTCGAGCCCTTCGCCCTGCTCCTCCATGAACTCGACGAGTCCTTCACGGGTGAGGTCCTCACCGACGCCCTGGAGCGCCTGGACGAGGGCGTAGGCGTGGGACATGCCGTAGATCTTGTAGTTGCTGAGGTCGCCCTTCTCGCCGTGCTCCTCCCAGACCCGCTCCCACAGCTGGACCCACGGGTCGTCGCCCTGGTCGAGGGTGGGGATGTACTCGGTCGTCATCACGCCGTCGAGCGCTCCGGCTCCGGGCTTGACCGCGCCCTCGGAGAACTCGGCCAGCAGCGAGCCGACCAGTGGCGAGTCAGAGCCCACCGAGGAGACGAACCACTGCGGCTCGTACCCCAGCGACAGGGAGACCAGGCGGGCCAGCGCCGTGTAGGCGGGAGTGTTGAAGCCCAGCACGAGGTCCGCGCCGGCGCCCTGGAGGCCCGCGATCTGGGGGCCGACGTCGGTGTTGCCCGACGTGTACCGCTCGACCCCCACGATCTGCTCCTCGAGGAACTGCCGCGCGCCCTTCTCGGCGTCCTCACCGAAGTCGTCGTCCTGGAGGAAGAGGCCGACCTTGGCGTCCGGCATGTTCTCCGCGACGTACTGGCCGATGATCTTGGCCTCGCTCTCGTAGTCGGGCTGCCAGCCGAAGGTCATCGGCCGCGCCTCGGGGTCGTCACCCCACATCAGCGACCCGGAGGAGACGAAGAGGTCGGGCACGCCCTCCTCGTTGAGCTGGTCCACGACGGCGCTGTGGGTGGGGGTCCCCAGCCCACCGACCATCGCGAAGATCTCGTCCTGCAGGAGGAGCTCGTTGGTCACCTTGGTGGTGTTGGTCGGGTTGTAGGCGTCGTCGCGCACCACGTACTCGATCTGTCGTCCGTGGACGCCGCCGTTGGCGTTGACGAAGTCGAAGTAGGCGCGGGCGCCGGTCGGGATCTCGTTGTAGCCGGGTGCGGCCACACCCGTGAGCGGGAAGTGCGCCCCGATCGTGACCTTGTCGTCGGTGACGCCGACCGTGGAGCCGGAGTCGGCTGCGTCCCCGTCGTCGTCGTCCCGACCGCCCGCGCCGCAGGCAGAGAGGACCAGGGCCGAGGCGACGAGGGCCGCCACGGGTGTGAGTCGGACTTGCTTCATGCGTTTCATCTGGGTGCTCCCTCTGTTGTGGTGGCCGTGCGGTGGTCACCGGATGGGTCAGTGAGTTGCTCATCGGGCGGGCTGTCGGGGTCAGGTCTGGTGGAGGTGGAGGCCTCGACGGAACGGGCGGCCAGGGCGCGGCGGGCGCGGCGCCGGGTGAGGGCCCCCCGGATGACTCCGAAGAGTCCGCCGGGCGCCAGCAGGATGACCAGCACCATGACCAGGCCGTAGACCAGCGGCGCGAGCTCGGCCGCCCGGACGTCGTCGAGCCCGGCGTCGCGACCGATCTGGGTGACGAACTGCGGCAGGAAGGTCAACAGCGCAGCGCCGAGCAGGGCGCCGGTCAGCGACCCCAGGCCACCCAGGACCACGGCGGCGATGAGGGTGAGGCTCAGCGCCAGGGTGAACGATCCGGGGGCGGCGAGACGTACGACCAGGGCCAGCATCGAGCCGGCCGCACCGGCTGCGGCGGCGCTCACCATGAAGGCCGAGACCCGCGAGCGGCCCACGACGATGCCCGCCAGCTCGGCCGCCACCGGGTCGTCGCGCACCGCGCGCCACCGTCGGCCGACGCGGCTGTGCGACAGGTTGGCCAGCAACAGGAAGGAGAGGATCAAGGTCGACCAGGCAAGGAACGCGATCCATCCCCGGGGCGTCAGGTCGGAGGCAGTGAGGAAGTACGTCGCATCCTCGGCCCAACCCGGCGGCGGTGGCGCGACCACCGGAATGCCCTGCTCGCCTCCGAGGGTCTCGCGGAAGTGGAGGGCCAGACCGGGGACGGCCACGGCCAACGCCAGCGTTGCGCCCGCCAGGTAGGGGCCGTGCAGCCGAGCCGCCGCCACGCCGACCAGGGCACCCACCAGCGTGGCCGTGCAGACGGAGATGAGCACGACCAGGACGAGGGGGGTCGAGGCGTCACGATCAGGGAGGAGCAGCGCTGTGGTGTAGGTGCCGACCGCCATCAGGGCACCGTGGCCGAGGGAGAGCTGACCGTTGAGCCCGGTCAGCACCGTGAGGCCGCCGGCGGCGATGGCCAGGCAGGCCATCTCGGCCAGTTGGAAGCGGCGGAAGTCGCTGACGGCGGTGAGGGCCATGACCACCACGACCATCCCGAGCGCCGCCACGAGCAGGTGCCGAGCCAGGGTGGACCCGACGAGCCGGGAGATCCGTTCCATCAGACCCTCCTGGCCGCGGTGGTCGAGAAGATGCCGCCGGGGCGGACCATGAGCACGATCATCAGGATCAGCAGGGCCGCGAGCGCGACGAGCTGGGAGCCGAGGTAGCCACTGACGAAGGCGAGGGTGACGCCGAGCAGCAACCCTCCGACCACGGCGCCCAACGGACTGTCGAGACCTCCGAGCACGGCTGCGACGAACCCGAGCACCACCACTGAGTCCATGTAGGAGGGGTGGATCAGGCTGCCGCCGGCGATCAGCAGGCCGGCCAGTGAGCCGACCAGCGAGGCCAGCGCCCAGCCCAGCGTCATCATCCGCGGCACGCGGACCCCCAGCAGCCGCGCCACCTCGGGGTTGAAGGCGGCTGCGCGCATCCTCAGCCCGAGGTCGGTGAAGCGGAAGAGGGCCACCAGCAGGCCCATCACGACCAGCACCGCGATGATGGTGAAGATGCCGAAGCCGGTGAGGGCGACCGTACGTCCGCCGACCTCGATGCCGCGTACGCCGAAGGGGGCGGGGAAGGAGCGGAAGTCGTTGCCGAAGACCACCGCGGCCGCTGCGTGCAGCACGATGAAGAGCCCCAGGGTCAGGATCACCGCGTTGATCTCACCCTTGCCCTGCACGTGGCGCATCACCCCGCGTTCCATGATCGCGCCGAGGACGAGTCCCGCGGCGAGGGCCACCGCGAACCCGATCCAGTAGGAGAACCCGGCGTCGATCACGGCCAGCGCCACGAAGGTGGTGACCATCGCCATCGGGGCCTGGGCGAAGTTGACCACCCGCGTCGAGCGCCAGATCAGCACCAGCGCCAGGGCGAAGGCGGCGTAGACCATCCCCGTGGTGAGTCCGCCGAGGGCGGTGTTGATGAACTGCTGCACTGTCGAGCTCTCTTCGGGTCGGGGGCGGGGGTCGGGTCGGGCAATCAGTCAGAAACCGAGGTAGGCGTGGCGGAGCTGGTCGTCGGCGGCCAGTCGCGAGGCCTCCTCGTCGGCCACCACGCGGCCGAGGTGGAGGACGACGCCGCGGTCGGCGACGGAGAGGGCGCTGATTGCGTTCTGCTCGACCAGGAGGACCGAGAGGCCTTGGTCGACGACGAGGCGACGCAGCAGCGCGAAGATCTGGGCCACCACGCGTGGTGCGAGGCCCAGCGACGGCTCGTCGAGCAGGAGGATCTCGGGGCGTGCCATCAGGGCCCGACCGATCACCAGCATCTGGCGTTCACCGCCCGAGAGCGTCCCTGCCAACTGGTTCCGACGCTCCGCGAGGACGCCGAAGAGGTCGTACGCGAGGTCCAGGTCGCCGGGTCGCACCCGGCCGCGGCCCAGACCGCCGAGACGCAGGTTCTCCTCGACGCTGAGCTCGGTGATGACTCCGCGGCCTTCGGGCACGTGCGCCAGCCCGAGGGCGACCATTGACTCGGCCGGCAACCGGTCTATCGGCCGCCCGTCCAGGGTGATCGAGCCGGCGCCCGCCCGGTGCAGTCCGGAGACGGTGCGCAGCAGGGTGGTCTTCCCGGCGCCGTTGGCACCGAGCACGGCGGTGATGGCCCCGCGCGCCGCGCTGAAGGACACCTCGCGCAGTGCGGTGACCGGACCGTGGGAGACGGTGAGTGAGTCCACGGCGAGCATCAGACGTCCTCCCCGAGGTAGGCCTCGAGCACGGCCGGGTCGTTGCGCACCTGCTCCGGCGGGCCGTGGGCGATCACCCGGCCGAAGTCCAGAACGGTGATGTCGTCGCAGATCCGCATCACCAGATCCATGTGGTGCTCCACGAGCAGGACCGCCATCCGGTCGGTCAGGCCGCGTACGAGCTCGCCCAGGTCGTCGATCTCGTCGGCGGCCAGGCCGCTGGCGGGCTCGTCGAGCAGCAGCAGCTCGGGCTCGCCCACCAGGGCGCGGGCCAGTGCCACCTTCTTGCGCAAGGGGTAGGGAAGGCTTCCGGCCACCAACGGCGCGAGATCCGCGATGCCCAGCTCGGCCAGGGCTCCCAGGGCCCGCTCGCGCAGCGCCCGCTCTTCGCGACCCGACGTCGGCCAGGCCAGCGCGGAGGCCCAGAAGCCGGTGCGGGCGTGGCGGTCGGCACCGATCATCACGTTGTCGAGCACGGTGACGCGGTCGAAGAGACCGAGGCCCTGCAGGGTGCGAGCCATCCCCAGCCCAGGCAGGTCTGAGGGCCGCAGCCGGGTGAGGTGCTCGCCCCGCCGCAGGATCTGGCCCTCGTCGGGTCGGACGAAGCCGCAGGCCACGTTGAAGAGCGTGGTCTTGCCCGCTCCGTTGGGACCGATCACCCCGTGCACGGTGTGGGGCCGCACCGTGAGGGCGGCATCGGAGAGCGCGACGAGACCGCCGAAGCGGACAGTGACCCGGTCGAGCTCGAGTTCTGCGACCCGGCTCGCCCCGGTGGAGCCGGGGCTCGGACGGCTCGCGGTGGGCTGCTTGCTCACTGGACTCCTCGTGCGGACCGGACCGGCTTGTGCTGACCGGACGGGCCGCGTTCTGTGCGATGTGACCTGTACCACTTTGGTTGGCTTGCCCACCCAGGTCATTGGGCGCACAGCCCAGAAGTCCTTGGTCCCGGGGCCTCGACCGTGGCTGAGCCTCTGGTCACGACTGTGCTCGGAGTGCGAACGTGGGGCGCATGCACACCAGCGACAGCACGTCCGAGGAAGCGTTGCGCACCGCTTGGGCGCTGCTCCTCGACCAGGCGGACTCGATCGCGGACACCATCACGCTCTCCCTCTTCGAACGTGACCACGAGTTGTGGGAACGGATCGGCCCGGAGTTCCGTGCAGACGTCCGCGGCAGCACCCGGCAACACATCCATCGCGGGTTGCGGATCCTCTCGGGGACCCTCGAGGAGCGGCACGGTGAGGACGAGAACGCGGTCGAGCTCTGGCGCGAGACGGGTCGCCGTCGAGCCCGGCAGGACGTCCCGCTCGAGTTGGTCCTCAACGCCTACAACCTCGGCGCCCGCACGCTGTGGGAGGCGCTCGTCGGCCGGGTCTCGGCAGACCCGGCCATCGGCGTCGGCGACGAGGTGCTGCTGCTCGCGGCACGCAGCGTGTGGACCACGCTCGACGTGCAGAACACCGTGCTGATCGATGCCTACCGGCGCGAGAGCTCACGGATGCAGCGCCAGGACCTCCAGCGTGAGCAGGGGATCCTCGACCACCTGATCGAGGGCCGCGGCGCCGACCCCGAGTTCGCCGAGGAGGCGCGTTCCGCGCTCGGCATCGAGGCCGACGACGCCGTTGCCTGCGTCGCGGTGATCCAGGACCGCGGTGCCGTGGGTGATGTCCTGGCGCCGACCGAGGACCGCCTCGACCGACTCCAGATCGTGGCCCGCTGGCACGTCCGCTCCGGGGTCCACTACGGGCTGCTGTCCGGCCCACTGCCCGGTGAGGACGGACTGGTGGATCTCTTCGCCCCCAACGTCGTGGGCCGCACCGGCATCGCGATGTCCACCGACGGGGTGGCCGGGTTCGCAGCCGCCTTCCAGTTCGCCTGCCGAGCCGCAGAGACCGTGCCCCGGGGCGTACGCCAGGTGGTGGCACTCTCCGACCGGCTGCCCGAGGTGCTCCTGGCGGGCAGCCCCCTGGTGGCGCCCCGACTCCTGGCCGAGACGCTGGCGCCGGTCATGGCCCAGCCGCGCGCCCAGGCCGATGTCCTGCTGGAGACCCTGGAGGCCCTGTTGCGCCACGACGGGTCGCCGACCCACGCGGCCACCGACCTCTACTGCCACCGCAACACGGTGATCTACCGGATGAAGCAGATCGAGCAGATGACCGGCCGGTCGCTCACCGACCCGCGCGACAAGATGCTGCTCGGGTTGGCGTTGATGGCGCGGCACCGGGGCTGACCGGCCAGCCCCGGCCTACTCGACCGAGCCGTGCAGGACCTCGCGGAAGAGCGCGCAGGTCTCCTCGATCGCGGCCTGGGCCGCCGGTGAGTGACGGCCCATGTCCACGAAGCCGTGGATCATGCCCGCGAAGACCCGACTCCGCACCGGGACCCCGGCCTCGGTCAGTGCCTCTGCGTAGGCCATTCCCTCGTCGCGCAGCGGATCGAACTGCGCCGTCACCACGACGGCGGGGGCCACACCGGCCAGGTCGCCGTTGATCGGGGAGAGGTGCGGGTGTGCGGGGTCGGGTGCGTCGCCCAGGTAGTGGGTCGCGAACCACACCATCGTGGCCTGGTCGAGGAAGTACCCTTCGGCGTTCTCCGTGCGTGAGGGGAGGTCGGCCAGCAGATCGGTGCCCGGGTAGATGAGCAGCTGACCCGCGAGCGGGATCCCGTCGTCGCGCAACCCCTGGGCCGCGATGGTGGCCAGGTTGCCGCCGGCGCTGTCGCCGGCCACGCCCAGCGCCCCGTTGCCTCCCAGCAGGTCTGCGTCGTCCACGTGCTCGGCGGCCCAGCGGGTCGCGGCCAACGCGTCCTCGACGGCGGCCGGGTAGGGATGCTCCGGGGCGAGCCGATAGTCCACCGAGAGCACGACCGCGTCGCAGAGCGTGGCGATCGTGCGCGCGGTCAGGTCGTGGGTGTCGAGGTCGCCGATCACCCAACCGCCACCGTGCAGGAAGACCACCGTCGGCAACGCACCTTCACGAGGCCGGTAGATCCGGGCGTCCAACTCCCCGTCGCCACCCGGGACGGTGGTCGCGGTCACCGAGGCGACCTCGGGGACCGAGGCCGGATCGCGAAGGTCGACGGTGAGCGTGCGGAACATCCGGCGCGCCTCGGCCGGCGAGGTTTGGTGCATCGGCGTGCCCGAGGCCATCAGCCCCAGGAGCCCGGCGAGGTGTGGGTCCAGGCGTGGATCCAGTGTGGGGTGCAGCTCGGTCATCGTTCCTCCTGGTCCGGACCTGACGGTGCTGTCAGGGGGTCGAGCGCTTCATGCTTTTCGAGCTCGGTCATCAACTCAGACAGGTGGTGCTGCCCGTCCCCGAAGAGGTGGTCGAGCGCTGTCAGGTGAGCGGTGACGTTGCCGACAAGGTACTCCGCGGTCATCGCGATGCCGCCGTGCAGTTGGATCGCCTCCTGGCCGATGTGTCGACCAGCGCGGCTCACCTGCAGCGCGGCGCGGGCCACGGCCCGGCGGGTCTCGTCGGCGTCCCCGGTCGCGGCCACCATGGTGGCCCACGCCACGATGCTGCGGGTCAGCTCGAGGGCGACGTACATGTCGGCCGCTCGGAAGGTGAGCGCCTGGAAGTGGTTGAGGGTCACCCCAAACTGCTTGCGGCTGCGCAGGTAGGCCGTCGTCGTCTCCAACGCCACCTCCATGCCGCCCAGCGCCTCGTGGCAGGCCGCGATCCGAGCCCGGTCCAGGGCCGTCGCGATCTCCCTCGTGACGTCTGCTCCCGGCTCTCCGAGCGGGGTGCCCGCGGTGGCGTCGCACTCGACACGGGTGACCCGGGTGCCGTCGTACGCCGTCGTGGTGGTGCGGGTGGTCGCGTCACCGTCGACGAGGAAGAGGCCGGTGCCACCGTCGGGGAGGCGGGCGCTGATGAGCAGCTGCTCGGCGTCCCCGGCCAGCACCGGCTCCTTGACCCCCGACAGCGTCCAGTGGCCGTCGTCGTCGGTGGCCGTCACGTCGGTGGCGATGTTGCTCCAGCGGTTCCCGGGTTCGGCATGGGCCAGCGCGACCCGGCGCTCCCCGGCGGCGAGGGCGGTCAGGATCTCGGTGCGCTGCTCGGCGCTGCCGACAGCGGCGACCGTCCCGCCGGCCAGCACCACCGAGGCCAGGAAGGGTTCCGGTGCGAGGACCCGTCCGAACTCCTGGGCCACGAGGCCGACCTCGACCGGGCCTGCGTCCATCCCGCCGTCCTCCTCGGCGAAGGGGAGGCCCAGCACGCCCATCTCGGCCAGCTGGCGCCACAGGCTCTCGTCATGACCGAGCTCCGTACGGACCGCGCGCCGCCGCTCCTCGAAGTCGCCGTACCTGCTGCGCAGCAGGGCTCGGACCGCATCGCGCAGGGCGAGTTGTTCGTCGTCGTGGGTGAAGTCCATGTCGCTCTCCTACAGTCCCAGGATCGTGCGGGCGATGATCTGGCGTTGGATCTCGTTCGACCCGCCGTAGATCGAGGCCTTGCGGTAGTTGAGGTAGACGGGCGCCGAGCGTCGCGCCCAGAGCGGGAGGTCGCTGACGCCCGCCGAGGCCGGGGTGAGCGAGGCCGGACCGGCGAGATCCACGACCAACTCGCTCACCTGCTGCTGCAGCTCGGTGCCACGGAGCTTGAGCACCGAGCTGGCCGGGTGCGGTTCCCCCTCCTCGGAGTGGGCCACCACGCGCAGCGCGGTGAGCTCGAGGGCGAGGAGCTCGTTCTCCAGGGTCGCGATCCGGGCTCGGGTCAGCGGGTTGTCCAACTCGGCCCCGGCGAGCCGCTTCGCCCGGGCCAGCGTCCGCTTCACCTGGGCCACCGGGGCGACCCCGACCCGCTCGTTGCCGAGCAGGAACTTGGCCATCGTCCAACCCTGGTTGACCTCCCCGACGAGGTTCTCGGCAGGCACGCGCACGTCGGTGAACCAGACCTCGTTGACCTCGTGGCCACCGTCGATGAGCTCGATCGGGCGGACCTCCAGACCGGGGGAGGACATGTCGATCAGCAGCATCGAGATGCCGCGCTGCTTCTTCGCCTCGGGATCGGTGCGCACGAGGGTGAAGATCCAGTCGCCGTACTGGCCGAGCGTGGTCCAGGTCTTCTGGCCGTTGACCACCCAGTCGTCACCGTCGCGGACCGCGGTGGTCCGCAGGCTGGCCAAGTCGGAGCCGGCATCGGGCTCGGAGAAGCCCTGGGACCACCAGATGTCCAGGTTGGCGGTGGCGGGCAGGAAGCGCTCCTTCATCTCCTGCGAGGCGAACTGCGCGAGGACCGGCCCGATCATGCTGGTGTTGAAGGGGAGCGGGGTGGGCACTCCGGCCCGCTGCATCTCCTCGTGCCAGAGGTGGCGCTGCAGTTGGGTCCAGTCCCGACCGCCCCACTCGACCGGCCAGTGCGGCACGGCCAGACCAGCGGCATCGAGCGCGCGCTGACTCGTACGGATCATCTCTGCGGTGACCTCGCCACCGTCCAGGACGGTGTCCCGGATCTCGTGCGGCACCACCGTGGTGAACAGTTCCGCCATCTCGTGGCGGAAGGCCAGGTCCTGGGCGGACAGCGTCAGCCGCATCGGCACCCCTCTCGTCGTGTCCGGTCCATCATCGTCACGATGCTGCGCTCCCGTACATGGGCGCGGCGCACAAAGCGCGCCATGTACAGGGCGCACGTGCTGGGCAGGCGACCACACAATCGCTACTGTCGTCGAGTGACCCAGACCACCGTGCAGGACGCAGCCCCTCTCAGCGAGTCGCGACAACGACGCCTGCGTACGTTCAACCTGGTCGCCGCTGCCCTGCACGTGGCCCAGGCGATCGCCGTGGTCGTGCTCGCCACCGACTTCGCGCTCCCCGTCACGGCCAGCTACCTGGCCGGACCGCCCGGGACGGCGCCGCAGGAGCCCACTGTCCTCTTCGACCTGTCCACCGGGTTGGCGGTGGCGGCCTTCCTCGCGCTCTCCGCGCTGGCGCACGTCATCGTCTCCACCCTGTGGTGGCGTGGCTACGTCTCCGACCTGGCGCGCCGGATCAACCGGGCCCGCTGGGTGGAGTACTCGTTGTCGTCGTCACTGATGATGGTGGTGATCGCGCAGCTGGTGGGGATCGCCGACGTCACCGCGCTGCTCGCGATCATCGGGGCCAACGCCTCGATGATCCTCTTCGGCTGGCTGCAGGAGAAGTACGAGGAGCCCGGCGGCGGAGGGTGGCTGCCCTTCTGGTTCGGGTGCATCGCCGGGGCCGTCCCGTGGATCGCGGTCGTCATCTACGTGATTGCCCCGCAGTCCCCGTCGGACGCGACCCCGCCCGGATTCGTCTACGCCATCGTGGTCTCGCTCTTCGTCTTCTTCAACATCTTCGCGCTCAACCAGTGGCTGCAGTACCGGGCCAAGGGGAAGTGGGCCGACTACCTCTTCGGCGAGAACATCTACATCGTGCTCAGCCTGGTCGCGAAGTCGCTGCTCGCCTGGCAGGTCTTCGGGGGCACGCTTGCCGGCTGAGGACACCGTGGAGCCGGACACCGTGCAGTCGGACACCGTGCAGTGGGAGACCCACCCCGTCACGCCGGAGCGCTTCGACGACTTCGCTGACGTCATCAACCCGAACCGTCGCGAGAACCACTGCTGGTGCCTCTCTCACCGCTGCACCGCCGGCGAGATCAGCGAGTTGGGGCAGACCCGGGCCGAGGCGATGCAGGCCCTGACGCGGCGCGAACCACAGGGTGTCGTGACTTATCGCGACGGTGTGCCCGTCGGGTGGTGCAGCATCGGTCCCCGCTCCCACAACACCCGGCTCACCCGGTCGAAGCTCATCCGGCCGATCGACGACCTGGATGTCTGGAGCATCATCTGCGTCGTCGTCCGGGCTGGTCACCGGCGTCAGGGCGTCACCGCGCAGATGCTCACCGGAGCCCTTGCGTACGCCGCGCAGCAGGGTGCGCCCGCTGTCGAGGCCTACCCGGTGGACCCGCAGGGGCGGATGGACCTCACCATGGCCTTCGTCGGGACCCGGACCATGTTCGAGCGGGTCGGTTTCGAGGTGGTCGGCACCACCGAGGCGGTGGCGAGCAAAATGCCGCGACTGGTGATGCGCCGGATGCTGTGACCGCCCGACGTCCGGCGGTGCGACGCAGGTTCAGACGACCGGATCGGCGGCCGTGAGGTCGCGCAGCACCTCGTACTGGCGCACCAGGAAGGCCTTCTCGTCCAACTTCTTGCGGCGCATCCAGGTGGTGAGCTCCAGGTTGCACTTCGAGGCGTTGCAGGAGCGGCACGCCGGCACCACGTTGTCGATCGTGTAGCGGCCACCACGAGAGATCGGGAGCATCGTGTCGCGCTGGAGTGCCGGTTCGTCGGCTCCGCAGTACGCGCACCCGCCCCACGCCTCCATCAGGTCGTGCCACTGCTGGTCGGTGAGGTCGTTGAGCACTCCGGCGACCCGGCGGCGACGACGACGGGCGTACGTGGAGGCACGGCTGCGGGGAGGCACACCAGAACCCTAGGACCTCGAGGGCGGTCCTGAGCGGCGCCCGCCCGGTCCGGCGATAGTGTCGGACCCGCACCGTGGCACGACAGATTGCCGGACGGGTCCGGCACGAGTGGGGAGCAGTGAATGACTGACGCATCACCGGGGACCGGCCGACCACTCTTCTCCGTGGTCTCGGCCTGCTACCAGGTGGCCGACTTCCTCCCTGCCTACATCGCCTCGATCGAGGCCCAGGACATCGATCCCCGACGCCTCGAGGTGGTGATGGTCGACGACGGCTCCACCGACGACACCTCGCGTCTCCTGGCCGAGTGGGCAGCGCGTCGCCCCGAACTCGTGCGCGTCGTCCGCCAGGACAACGCCGGACAGGGAGCCGCCCGCAACGCGGGCATCGACGTCGCCACCGGGGAGTGGGTGACCTTCCCGGACCCCGACGACGTCCTGGCCCCGGACTACTTCAGCCGCGTCGCGGCCTTCCTGGCCAAGCACCCGAGCAGTGACATGGTCGCGGCCAACCGGTGGCTGATGGACGACCGTACGGGTGAGTCCGAGGACAAGCACCCGCTCGCCGGCCAGTTCCGTGGTGACACCCAGCGCAACCTCGCGGTCCACGACCGCTTCTTCCACGGCGGTGCCCCGTCGGCCTTCGTACGCTCCACGCGGCTGGCCGAGAGCGGCCTGCGCTTCGACCCGCGCATCCGCCCGAACTTCGAGGACGGGCACTTCTGCGCTCGCTACCTCCTGGCCAGTGAAGAGCCGCTGGTGGGATTCGTCGGCTCCGCGGTCTACCACTACCGCAAGCGCCAGGACGGCACCTCGTCGCTGCAGAACGCGCTCTCCAACCCGGGCCGCTACACCGACGTCCTGCGCCTCGGCTACCTCGACGTCCTGGAGCGGGCCGAGGAGGCGTACGGGCAGGCCCCGCTGTGGCTGCAGAACTTCATCCTCTACGAGCTCTCCTACTACCTCGGGCGGGAGGATGGGCAGGTCGGCACGCTGGCGCCGCCCGCGGTGCGTGAGGAGTTCCACGCGCTGGTCGCCAGGATCGTCGAGAAGCTGGCACCCGAAGTGGTCATGGCCTACGTCGTCACCCGGATGTCGCCGCTCACCAGGGCCGTCCTGCTGCACGGCTGGTCGAGCGAGCCCTGGGTCTCAGACGAAGCCGTCGTCACTGCCCACGACCCCGAGCAGGGCCTGGTACGGCTCACCTACCGCTACGCCGGCGACGCCCCCACCGAGGAGCTGCTGCTGGGGACCCGCGCCGTGGTCCCGACGGCAGCCAAGACGCGCGACGTGATGATCCAGGGTCGTGCCGTGCTGCACGAGCGCATCATCTGGGCGCCGAGTCGGCGACTGCGGCTACGGGTCGGCGGACGTCACCTGCCGATCCTCCTCGATCCCCCGGAGCGGCAGGCGATCGTGGTGCGACCCCATCTGCTCGAGAAGCGTCCTGACCCCGCCCAGCTGCTCGAGCCGGCGCCCGGTCCCGAGCTGACGCGGGAGGAGCAGGCGGTGCTGCGCGCGTCGCAGGGCCGCCGACGGCGTGAGCGCTACCGCGACGCCTGGGTGTTGATGGATCGGATCCACAACGCCGACGACAGCGCCGAGCACCTCTTCGCGCACCTGCGCACCAAGCAGCCGGGGACCAACGCCTGGTTCGTGGTGGAGGCCGGCACTCCGGACTGGAAGCGGCTGCGCAAGGCGTACGGGGACCGCGTCGTGGCCCACGGCGGCAAGGAGTGGATGGCGCTCATGCTCAACGCCACCCACCTGATCTCCAGCCACGCGGACGCGGCCGTGGTCGACCCGCCGGCTCTGCGTCCGTTCGCTCCCCTGAAGCGACGCTTCACCTTCCTACAGCACGGTGTCATCAAGGACGACCTGTCGGGCTGGCTCAACCGCCGCGACATCGACCTCTTCGTCACCAGCACCCAACCCGAGTACGAGTCGATCGTGGGCGACCACACCGCCTACCGGGTGACCTCCAAGGAGGCGGTGCTGACCGGGCTCCCGCGTTTCGACCTGCTCCACCGGGCCGGACGTCGATTCCCTCCGGAGCAGCGGGACCTGCTGCTCGTCTCGCCCACCTGGCGCGAGTACCTCGTGCCACAGCTCGAGGCGGGTTCGCAGCGACGCACGGCCTACGACTGGATCCTCGAGAGCCACTACATGAAGTCGTGGACCGGCCTGCTGGCCTCGCCGGAGCTGGCCGAGCTCGCCGCGCGCCACGGCCTGAGGATCGCGATCCTGCCGCACCCCAACATGGAGGCCGCGCTCGACGCCGCAGCGCTGCCCGCCCACGTGGAGCGGCTGAGCTTCGACGACGAGGTCGACGTACGTGAGCTCTTCGCCCGCGCCGCCGTCCTGGTCACCGACTACTCCTCGACGGCGTTCAACTCCGCCTACATCGCGCGCCCGGTGGTGTACTTCCAGTTCGACGCCGACGAGCTCGGCGAGGCCCGCCACGTGGGCCTGCCCGGCTACTTCGACTACGCGCGCGACGGTTTCGGTCCGGTGACGCACACCATCGAGGAGGCGGTCGCGGAGATCACCGCCACCGTCGACTTCGGTCGCGAACCCCGCGCGCCGTGGTCGGAGCGCATGGATGCCACCTTCGGCTTCCGCGACGACCAGTGCTGCGCCCGCGTCCTGGCAGAGATCAAACGGATGGAGAAGCGTCGACGCCTGGTCCTCGCGGACCGTCCGGGGGAGGCCCCGTCATGAACGAGCCGTTCGGGGTGCACTCCGAGGTCGGGACGCTGCGCAAGGTGATGGTGTGTGCGCCGGGCCGGGCGCACGCGCGCCTGACCCCCAGCAACTGCGACGACCTGCTCTTCGACGACGTCATGTGGGTGGAGAACGCCAAACGGGACCACCTCGACTTCGTGGAGCAGATGCGGGCCCGTGGTGTCGAGGTCATGGAGATGCACGACCTGCTCACCGAGGCGCTCGCGGTGCCGGGAGCGAGGGCCTGGATCCTCGACCACCAGATCGTGCCCAACCAGGTCGGTGCCGGCCTGGTCGAGGAGGTGCGCAGCTTCCTCGACGGGCTCGCCGACCGGGAGTTGGCCGAGACGCTGATCGGCGGTCTCTCCACGTACGAGTTCCCCGGGGATGGCAGCGGTGACCTGATGAAGTTCATCCGGGACTCCTCCGGGGTCGCCGAGTACCTGCTCCCGCCGTTGCCCAACACGCTCTACACCCGCGACACCACCTGCTGGATCTACGGCGGTGTCACGCTCAACCCGTTGCACTGGGCGGCGCGCAAGGAGGAGACCATCCTCACCGCCGCCATCTACCGCTTCCATCCGGACTTCGCCGGGCGGGTCAACGTCTGGTGGGGGGATCCCACCCTGGACTGGGGTCTCTCCACGGTCGAGGGCGGCGACGTGATGCCGATCGGCAACCGGACTGTCCTGGTGGGGCTCTCGGAGCGCACGTCACGACAGGGCATCGGCTCGCTGGCCAAGGCGCTCTTCACCCAGGGTGCCGTGGACCGGGTCATCGTCGCTGCGTTGCCCCGGGCCCGCGCGACCATGCACCTCGACACCGTCTTCACCTTCGCCGACCGTGACTGTGTCCTCCTCTACCCCGACATCATGAACGGTGTACGCACCTTCTCCCTGCGGCCCGGTGAGGGGGACGCGCTCGACGTACGGGCCGAGGAGAAGCCGTTCACCGAGGTCGTCGCCCATGCGCTGGGACTGCCGCGTCTGCGGGTCGTCGAGACCGGCGGCAACGCGTACGTCCGTGAGCGCACCCAGTGGGACAGCGGCGCCAACCTGATCGCCCTCGAGCCGGGCGTCGTGATGGCCTACGACCGCAACACCCACACCAACAATCTGCTGCGCGACGAAGGCATCGAGGTGGTCACGATCGTCGGCGCCGAGCTCGGGCGAGGCCGCGGGGGAGGCCACTGCATGACTGCGCCACTGCTTCGGGACGCAGTCGACTTCTGAGCCCGACCCGCCGCGGGCGGTAACGAAGCGATAACTTCCGTGCCCGGCGGGTGAGGATCACGGTTGCCGAGTGGCTGAGCGCGGTAAAGGACCCCTGCCGAGGCGAATCCGAGCGCTGGAACAGTGCTGCAGCATCGCTGGAACAGCGCTGGGATCCGCCTCGGAGCGCCGGAGGGGCTGAAGGTTCCGATAGCCTCGATGGTCTGACCGAAGCGAGACTCTCGACCCCACGTCTGCGTGTGGGGCAGCCAGACGGAGGCAGAATCAGCATGAAGAACTTTCCCCGTACGACCCCGTTGCGGCGTGGCCGCGCCGCTCTCGTCGGCGCGCTCACCGCGACCGCCCTGCTCGCGCTCTCGGCCTGCGGATCCGACGACGACGCGAAGTTGCTCAACGACGGTGAGATGGTGGTCGCGATGAGTGGTGAGTTCCGCCCGCTCAGCCACTTCGAGGGCAACGAGCTCACCGGCTTCGACCACGACATCGCCGTTGCCATCGGCGAGGAGATGGGCGTCGACGTCAAGACGGAGACGGGCGGCTTCGACACCTTGATCCAAGGCATCAAGAGTGAGCGGTACGACGTCCTCATCGCCTCGATGACGCCCAATGAGGAGCGCGACAAGCAGGTCGACTTCACCGACCCGTACTACACCTCCGGTGCGATGATGTTCGTGCCGACCGACAGTGACTGCCAGGATCCCACCCAGATGGATTCGCCGAGGGTGGGTGTGGCCACCGCGACCACCTACGAGGACTACCTCAAGGAGCAGGACTGGCCGGGAGAGATCGTCAACTTCACCTCCGACGTCACCGCTCTCGAGGACGTGGACGCCGGGCGACTGGACGGCGCCATGACCGACAGGCTGGTCGGGCTCTTCCAGATCGATCAGGCCGACCGCGACCTGCGCGCCTGCGGTGAGCCGCTCTACACCGAGGAGCCGGCCTTCGCGGTGAGGGAGGGCAACAGCGAGTTGGTCGACGAGCTCAACGACGCGCTGGCTGCGATCAAGGAGAACGGGACCTACGCGGAGATCAGTGAGAAGTGGTTCGGCGAGGACATCTCCTGACGTCATGAACTTCTTCGAACACCTGGTCGACACAGCGCCGATCTTCCTCGACGCCACGGTGGTGACGCTTCGGCTCACCGCCATGGCGTTGGTCTTCGCCATGGCGCTGGGTGCCCTGGTCGCCTGGATGTCGATGAGCTCGGTCGCGCCCTTGCGGTGGATCGCGGTCGCGTTCATCGGCCTGATCCGGGGCACCCCACTCATCGCGCAGATCTTCGTCCTCTACTTCGGCATCACCGAGGTCGTGCTGTTGCCGGCGTTCTGGGCCGGGACGATTGCGCTCGGCGTGCACAACTCCGCCTACATCGCCGAGATCATCCGCTCGGGTTTCCAATCGGTGCCCGACGGTCTCAACGAGGCCTCGCGGTCACTGGGCATGTCCCGGATGCAGACCCTGCGACGGGTCCGCGCCCCCTTGGCTCTGCGAGCCATCCTGCCCGTCCTGGGCAGCCAGTTCATCATCGCGGTGAAGGACTCCTCCTTGGTCGCGTTCATCGGCATGAGGGAGCTCTTCCAGTCCTCCCGCAACCTGGCTGCCTCGACCTACGAACCGTTGACGATGTACCTGATCGTCTCGCTCTACTACCTGGCCATCGTGCTCGCGCTCACCTTCGTCGTGAGCCGCATCGAGCGTCGGCTCAGCGTTCACCGGAGGTGACGCCCATGACCACTGACCAGACGTCCTCGTTCTCCACGGGGCACGAGGGGGAGCCGCTCGTCGAGATGCGCGGCATCGTCAAGAAGTTCGGGGACACCGTCGTGCTCGACGGCGTCGACCTCGACGTGCACCGCGGCGAGGTGGTGGTGCTGATCGGTCCGTCCGGTGCCGGGAAGAGCACCCTGCTGCGTTGCATCAACGGACTCGAGCAGATCCAGTCGGGCACGATCAGGGTCGCGGGCGAGGAGTTGGTCTACAAGGAGAAGCACCTCAACCACGTCCGCAGTCGCATCGGCATGGTCTTCCAGTCGTTCAACCTCTTCCCCCACATGAAGGTCATCGACAACCTCATGATGGCCCAGAGGGACGTGCTGGACCGACCCAAGCAGGAGGCCAGGGAGCGCGCCGAGCGGTTGCTCGAGCGTGTCGGCCTGGCGGACAAGGCTGATGCCTACCCGGAGAAGCTCTCCGGCGGGCAGCAGCAGCGGGTGGCGATCGCACGCGCCCTCGCGATGGACCCCGAGGTGATGCTCTTCGACGAGCCGACCTCGGCGCTGGACCCGGAGTTGGTGGGGGAGGTGCTGCAGGTGATGCGCACCCTGGCCGACGAGGGGATGACGATGGTCGTGGTGACCCATGAGATGCGGTTCGCCAAGCGCGCCGCCGACCGGGTCGTGCTGATGGCCGACCGGGGGATCGCCGAGGAGGGCACCCCGGAGCAGGTCCTGGAGAATCCGACCAGCGAGCGTGGCCGAGCCTTCCTCGCCGAACTCAGCGAGGAGTGAGCTCGCTGCGCGGGCTCCTGTCGTCGACACTGCTGCTCCTCGGCCTGGTCCTTGTCGCGGTCGCCGTGCCCGCGGTGTGGGCCGACCGGTACGTCCTCGAGACCGACCGCTACACCGAAGCCGTGGCTCCGCTCATCGACGAGCAGGTGGTGCAGGACCAGGTGGTTGCAGCGATCCTCGAGCCGGTGACCACACGCCTCGAGCTCCCCGCTCTCGGTGAGCGTCTGCTCGTCACTGCCACCTCCGAAGTGGTGGCGACCGATGGCTTCGCCCGGGTCTGGACCGATGCCGTACGCCTCTCCCACCTGCAGGCGGTGGAGGGGATACGCGGTGAGGGGACCGGGGTCAACCTGGTCGAGGACGGCATCGTGGTCGACCGGGCGGCGCTGGTCGACGCGCTGCGTCCGAGGTTGGCCGAGGCCGGTCTGCCCCTTGCCGCCCAGATACCCGACGGGGAGGGCACGGTGGTGCTCGCCCAGGGACCGGAGGTGACACAGGCAGTGACCGTGGCCCGAGCCGCGGACGTCTGGGCCACCCCGCTCGCAGCCCTCGCGGGGGGAGTCCTGCTCGCGGGGATCGCGATCTCGCGACACCGCCCGCGGGCCGCGGTGCTCCTCGGTCTCGGCCTGCTGGCCGTGGCCGGCGCGCTGTGGGTCGTGCTGGGTCTCGGATCGGAGACCACCGGGGTGCTGGCCGAGGTCGACGATCGACGCCAGAGCGCCGTTCTGGTCTGGGAAGCGCTCTCTGCGCCCCTGGCCCCGATGGTCGGCGGGGTGGCGGTCGCCGGTGGGGTCCTGGTGGCGCTCGGGCTGGTGAGTTGGGTCGTACGCCGTTGAGGGGAGGCCTCGCGCGACATGCGTCACGTCTGGCCCCACTGGGGACGCCCGCTCGTTAGGTTGGGGGTGTCCCGACCCCGGACCACGATGCTCGAAGAAGGATCACGGACATGGAACGCCACACGATGCTCCTGCACGGCCACGAACTCTCCTACCTGGAGGGCGGCGAGGGCCCGGTGGTCCTCTTCATCCACGGAATGCTGGGGTCGCAGCACAACTGGAAGCACCTCGTGGAGCGCATGGACGACACCCAGCGGGTGGTGGTCCCGGACCTGTTCGGGCACGGTGAGTCGGCCAAGCCGATGGGTGACTACTCGCTCAGTTCGCACGCCGCGACCCTGCGCGACCTGCTCGACCGCCTCGAGATCGACACGGTCACCGTGGTCGGCCACTCCCTCGGCGGGGGCATCGCCATGCAGTTCTTCTACCTCTTCCCCGAACGGGTGGAGCGGCTGGTCCTGGTCGCCAGTGGCGGACTGGGCCGAGAAGTCAGCCCCCTGCTGCGCTCGGCAACCCTGCCCGGTGCCGAGCAGTTCCTCACCGTCGTGGCCTCGGCCTGGATGACGACCAAGTTGCGAGGGCTCGGAGATGCTGCCGCCAGGGTGGGGTGGAAGCCCGGTGCTGACGTCGGCGCGATGTGGCGGGGCTTCTCCTCACTCGGTGATCGGGAGAGCCGCCGGGCCTTCCTCGCCACCACCCGCGCGGTGGTCGACATCGGGGGCCAGACCGTGAGTGCCCACGACAAGCTCACGGACGTGGAGCCGCCGCCGACCCTGGTGGTCTGGGGGTCGAAGGACAGGATGATCCCGGCCTGGCATGCCCTCAAGGCCAAGGAGACGGTCCCGGGGATCCGGGTGGAGCTCTTCGAGGGCGCTGGTCACTTCCCCCATCTCGACGACCCGGATCGCTTCGCTGACCTGTTGCGCGACTTCATCGCGACGGCCGAGGCGTATTCGCCCTCCTGATCCGATCCCGACGGCGCCGTGGTGCGCACCGGAGCTGAGACCGGTCCGTCTCAGAGGCCACGCTCGCGCAACGCCTGGGTGAGCAGCTCCACCATCGCCTCGATCTGGATGTCGGCCGAGGCGGTGATCTCCTCCTCGGAGCCGTCCAGGGCTCGTGCCGCGAGCCCGGCCTTGGAGTCGATGAGCTCGGCGATCCGGGTGTCGATGGTCTGGGCCGCGATGATCCGCCAGGCGGTGACGGGTTCTGCCTGACCGATCCGGTGCACCCGGTCAATGGCCTGGGTCTGCTCGGCGTCGGTCCACGACAACTCGGCGAGCACGACGTTGGAGGCGACCTGAAGGTTGAGCCCCACTCCAGCTGCGGTCAGCGAGCAGACGACGACCTGGACCTCGGGGTCCTTCACGAAGGCCTCGATGTTGCGCTCGCGCACCGCCGGGGTCTGGTTGCCGCGGATGGAGGAGTACTTGACCCCACGGGCGGTGAAGATCTCCTCGCACTTGTCCATCACGTCGATGTGCTTGGCGAAGACGACGACCTTGCCGACGCTGCGCGCCAGCTGCGTGGCGTAGTCGGCCGCCAAGGGCGCCTTCGCGGTGCCGATACGACGGATCATCGAGAAGACGTTCTCGCCGGAGTTGTCGTCGCTGGCCTCGTCGCGCTCCCACTCGGCGACCCGGCGTACGAGCTCCTCGTCGATCCCGAACGACCTGTTCTCGGTCGCGCGGGCCGACATGACGCGGTCGTAGCGCTCCACCAGACGACGGGCGAGCTCGCGCTCGGCCGCCCGGATCGAACGGCCTGCCTCGTCGTCGAGCTCGACCGGGATGTCGGCGATCCGACGCGCCGGGATGTCGGCGGCGACGTCGACCTTGCGGCGACGCACGATGCCCATGTCGACCACCGCGCGGCGGGCGGCCGGGTAGAAGGCCTTGTCCTCGGGGGTGAGGCCGGTCTCCTCGAGCCGCGCCATCAGCTCCGAGAGCGGCTTCTTGTCGTTGATCCAGCCGAGGAACTGCCAGATCGAGGTGAAGTCCTCGATGTCGTTGATCAGCGGGGTGCCGGTCAGGGCCATCATCAGGGGACGAACGGTACGGGCGCGAATGCGGTCGGCGATCTGCAGGACGTTCTGCGAACGCTGGGATTTGCGGTTCTTGATGAAGTGGGCCTCGTCGACGACCATCCCGCGGAAGCCGAGGTCGCCGAGCCAGCCGACGTGTCGGTCGAGCACCTCGTAGTTGACGATGACGATGTCGGCGAAGCCATCGATGTCGTGGCCGTCGCCGTGGATCACGGTTGACGTGCGACGGGGGACCCACCGCTGGGCCTCGCGGGCCCAGTTGGTCTTCACCACGTTGGGGACCACGACCAGGAGCGGGAAGGCATCAGCAGCCTGGGCGGCGAGCAACGCCTGCGCGGTCTTGCCGAGGCCCGGTTCGTCAGCGAGCAGGAAGGTCCGGTGCCCGGCCTGGACGGCGCTGACCACCTGTGCCTGGTGACGCATCATGTCGAGACCGTCGCGGGTCTTGAGCGTGGCAGGCTCCGGCATCGCCAGCACAGCCGGCGCACCGTTCGCGACCTCGAAGGAACGCAGCAACGGCCCGATCAGCTCCCAGTTGGCCAGGCGGTGGGTCTTCGGCTCCATCCGCTTGGCGGCCGACTCGAAGTCGGGGCGCTGGAAGGGATTGGCCAGCTGACGTTGGACCACTGAGCGCGGGACCACCCGGCGTTCCCAGGCTCCGGCGTTCTGCCCCGACTCCTCGGCGACCACCTCGTCGGGGACGAACTCGAGACCGGCTGCCTCGACCATCTTCCGCTTGAGGGCTCGGGCCGCGTCGGTCACCTCGGCGTCCTCGGCCAGCAGCATCAACAGCGAGGTGTCGCGCGCGGCGGACTTGGCCAGGATGGTGGCGACCCCGTCGAGTCGCTTGAGCTGCTCAGCCTTGACGCTCTCGGAGGCCTCGGTGTCCGTCTTGATCCGAGCGCGTTCCTCGCGCACGAGCAGGGCCACGACCTGGAACCGCGTCCTGGCCTGGGAGGAGACCTGTCCCCGCTGGACCTCGCTCTCGATCTCTCGCACGGCGCGGGCCAGCACCGGAATGATCCCCTCGTTGTCGAGGTGGCGGGTGCGACGGGCGCGACGGTTTCCACCGCGGGCGTTGCCGCCGCGTGATGCCGTCTTGGTCTGGCCGGACAAACTTTTCCTCCGGGGAAGGTCCCGCGGTCAGGGGTCGTGCGACCCTCGATGCACGGGCTTGGTGGGGCACAGTCCGGGAGGGCAGCGAACGCCTGGGCATCCGTTGGCGATCAGTACATGATCGGCCACCTCGGGCGAGGTCGACGCCTCAGGTGTGACGTGAACTGACTGACGTCCACGTGACTGGTCCTGCTGCGTAGACAGTCGCGCGGAAGTGGGCCAGATGGGCACCGTCCCTCGGCTGTGCTTCCCACATCCTAACGCGCCCGGGTGCCGCGCGCTGGCATTGACCGTCCGGATGCTGACCGGCAGGGCGCGGGCCACCCCCGTCCCGCGGCGCGATCAGCGCTGACGACGTCCGGAGAACTTCTGGCGCGTGGCGCCGGCCAGGTGCGACGAGACCCGCTTCCACCGCTCGACCCGCAGCCGCCACAACGGTGTCGAGACGGTGCGGTCGCCGTGGTAGGTGCGCAGTTCCTCGTCCTCGAGCATCAGTGCGTACCAGAGGAAAGCTGGACGACGGCGCAGAGGGAGGGCTCGGAACTCCAGCCACCACGCCATCCGGGGGTCGGCCGTGGTGGCCAGACGCCACCGCTCGTAGCCGGTCTCCTCGGCCGGGTGGACCGGTGTCGTGGGCAGACCGAGGCGTTCCAGGAAGGGAGTCAGGGGGCGTACGCAGCCGGTGTCGCGGGCGAACGCGACCAGGTCGGTCGCATTCTGCGAGCCAGGTGCGAAGAGTGGGGTGGCGAGTTCGGCCAGGGTCTCCATCGCTGCCTGCTTGTGTGCGAGACCGGGGTGGCGCAGGTAGTGCAGCGCCGCCACCACGGCGCTGCTCACCAGATCGGTCGCAGGGACCGGGTGGCCAGCCTGGTCGAACTCGACTCGGCGAGCCCAGATCCGGTCGAAGACCTCGTCGGCCGGGGCGAGGAAGCCCGGGAAGTACGAGTGGACGTCGATGCTCATCGGCCAGTGGTCGTTGGTCAGGTCGACCGAGTGGTACTCGAGCAGCTTGGGGGTCGTGGTCGTGGCGTTCGCAGTCCACCCCGCCGACTCCATGCCGGCCAGGAAACGGTCCAGGTCGTCAGGGTGGACGATGACGTCGACGTCGCCCGAGACGCGCGGGGCGCGCAGTCCGTGGTGGGCCAGGACGACCCCCTTGATCGCCAGCGCGCGGGTCTCCGTGCGCGCTGCCACCGTGGTGGTCAGGACGTAGATGAGGGGCGCGGCCTCGGTCTGGGTGAGACGCTCACCGGCATCCTGGAGGGCACTCATGCGGGACCACCGACGAGCAGGCCCTCGGCCACGAGGTCGGACAGGAAGGTCTCCACGTCGGTGCGTATGTCCTGGGCCGAGATCTCGAAGTAGCGCGCGACCTCGGCGCACACCGCCTCGGTGTCCCGAGAACCGTCAGCCGCCACCCACACCGCCGCCGCGGGCCCGGCGAGGATCCGCGGCGGGTGGGCGAGGTCATCGAGGTCGAGCAGGACCACGCGGGTCTCCGACTCGACCTCGACCAGGCTGGAGCGCCTGCTCCAGAGATGGCTCGTCACTGGCTGTTGCGGGTGAGCCGACGCTTGGGGGTGGCTTCCTTCTTGGCCTTCGGCTGCTTCTCCTGCTTCGGCTTCTTCGAGCCGTAGCCGCCGTAGCTGCCGTAGCCGCCGTACCCGCCGTAGCTCCCGTAGCCGCCGTAGCCGATGACCTTGCGCTTGTGCGGCACCTTGTTGACGATGATCCCGAGGGTCTTGGCATCCACGCGCTGGAGGTGCTCGAGGGCACTCTCGAGCTGGTGGTCACGGGTCTTGCCGGACGAGATCACGACGAGCGCGCCGTCCGTGCGAGCGGCCAGGATGGCGCCGTCGGTGACCGGCAGCAGGGGCGGTGCGTCGACGACGACGATGGCTTCCTGCGACAACTTGGTCAGCAGGTTCCGCATGGCCTGGGAGCCCAGGAGCTCGCTCGGGTTCGGAGGGATCGGGCCGGCGGCCAGCACCCGCATGTTGGGGTGGCCGGGCAGGCGCTGGAGAGCTTCCTCGACCGAGATCTTGCCCGTGAGCACGTCGGTGAGGCCGACACCTTCCACCAGGCCGAGGCAACTGGCGACCATCGGACGACGCAGGTCACCGTCGACGAGGATCACCGGCTGGCCCGAGGACTCGATGGCGGCGACCAGGTTGGCGGCGACGGTCGACTTGCCGTCACCGGGCAGGGGCGAGGAGACGACGATGATGCGCGGCGGGTTGTCCACGTCCATGTAGGTGAGGTTGGTGCGCAGCTTGCGGAACGCCTCGGACGCGGGAGCCTGACCCTTGACGCGGGCGTCGCTGTCGATCGCGATCTGCGAGCGGCCGGTGTTGTCGCGGTTGAGGAGCTGGACCTCGGGGATCTGACCGACGACGCTGACCGAGAACTTCTCCTCGATCTCGCGCTTGCTCATCAGACGACGGTCGAAGGTCCCGCGGACGACGGCGTAGCCGAAACCGAGCAGCGCGCCCAGCAGCAGTGACAGTGCCGTGTTGCGGACCGGGTCGGGTGAGACGGGTGAGGTGGGGAGAGCCGCTGCCTCGAAGGGAGTGATCCGCAGAGCGGCGGTGCCCCTGCCCTTGGGGTCCTGGAGCTCGGCCACGGCGTCGGCGAGGGAGACCACCCACGCGTCGGCGAGCTCCTGGGCCAGCTCCGGGGTCCCGGCGCGGGCAGTGATCTTGATGAGCACGGTGTTCTCGGGCTGGATGGCCTCGATGTCGGAGACCAGCTGGGCCGGTGTCCTGGTCAGTCCCAGGTCTTCGATGACCCGCTCGGCCACTGCCCGGCTGCGCGCGATCTCGAGGTAGGAGGCGGCACGGGACTTGGCGAGGCTGTCGTTGACCGATGCCATGGAGCCCGACTCGTCGGCGCTCGTGGTGGTCACGAACCCGTCGGCGTTGGCCGCGTACACCGTGGGCCGGGTTGCGGTCCAGATGAGGCCCAGCACGACACAGGTGACGACGATCAGGACGACGCCGCGCCAGTGGTTGCGCAACAGCCGTACATAGTCCTTCAGCTCCACGAAAACTCCCTGCTCGTCAAATGTCTTCGCGCAGTCTACGGGTCGTTCTGGGTCTCTGTCGTGAGTGCTCGCCCAGCATTTCTGACGCGGCTGTCCGTCACCCTCATGTGACCTACACTGCGGCCCATGGATCAGGAGATCGCCCTGGCGGCGATGGGGGTGGGTGTCGCGTTGCGGCTCCGAGGAGGACGCGCCGACGAGCTCGGCGACGAGGTGCGGGCTGCCTGGGATCGCTGCCTGTTGTCCGCCCACGAAGGTGAACCGGTCGCGACGGTCGAGGTGTGGCTCGACGACGACGCCGAGGTCGTCGCCGCGGCACGGCGAGACGGCGCGGTGGCCGGCACGTCGATCAGGCCGGTGATGGACGAGGTCAGCACCCGAGTCACGCAGGCGGGTCTCGAGGAGTTGGTGGGCAAGGCCTGGTTGCTGCACGCCTGTGCCCTGTCACACCCCGAGACGGGCGCCACCGTGGTGCTCGTCGCCCCGTCAGGGACCGGCAAGACCACGGCCGCGACCACCCTGGGTCGTCGATTCGGATACCTGACCGACGAGACCGCTGTGGTGATGCGCGACGGCAGCGTCGTGCCGTTCCCCAAACCGCTCTCCCTGCTGGTCGACGGCATGCGACCGAAGAAGCAGGTCTCGCCGACCGACCTCGGTCTCGGCGCCACCCCCAACTCCGGACGGCTCGTGGCGGTGGCGCTGCTGCAGCGCGACCCTGAGGTGGAGGCCGTACGCGTCGAGGACGTGCCGACGGTGGAGGCGCTGGCTCTGCTGGCCGAGCAGACCTCGTCGCTGCACCTCCTGGACGACCCGCTGAGCACCGTGGCCGAGATCCTGCGAGAGCGTGGAGGCGCGCGTCGCCTGGTCTACGCCGAGTGCAGTGACTTGGAGAGCGTGGTCGCGGGCTGGATGGAGGAGGCACGATGAAGGTTCGACGTCTTCCCGTCATCGACGAGTACGTCGAGGACGGCCGCAGCGCAGTGTTGGTGAAGGGTCGGGTCTTCGCCCTGTCCGAGGTCGGGACCGCGGTCCTGGCGCTGCTGGACGAGGAGTGGACCGCGGTGCCCCAGTTGGAGGCTGACCTCGAGGAGGCGATCGGCGCCCCCGAGGACGGGAGTCTCTCCGAGGCGTTGGCGCCGTTCCTCGACGAGTTGGTCTCCCACGGGCTGGTCGAGCGCGACTCCGACTGATCAGTCGAACCAGGCCCGCCGCATCGAGAAGATCCAGCGGCGGCGCGGGTGCTCCGAGACGGACCAGAGCTCGTCGGTCTCGGGCCAGTAGGTGATGTCCTCCGGGCCCATCGGCAGGGCGAAACGGTGCCGACGCAGGTCTCCGGGCTGTCCGGTGTAGACCGAGCCGGGCCACCACGGGCCCTGGGAGACGGTGATGTGGTGGCGGCCGCGGGCTCGTACGTCCCCCTGCATCCGGACCAGCTCGACGTCGTCCAGGACGGGCCGCGAGATCCCGGATCCGTCGAGCGCCGGAAGCCACCCCTGGGCGTCGAGCTCGTAGCGCGCCAGTCGAGTGCTCTGCCCGCCGCGGCCGTACTCCCCGGCGAGGAGGCCGGGTGGGTCGCCGCTCCGGTCCAGGGAGAGGAACGAGTGCCGCAGCGGCGTGTGCCCGTCGTCGGTGTGGGCACGGTGGGTGAAGCGGACCGGCAGCACGTAGTGGTGACCGAAGGAGGCCGGCCGAGGAGCATCGGGGGAGCCGAGCAGCCCGATCTCGTCGGGGAACTCGTTGTCGTCGGGGACCCTCATGATGTCGTCGACGTGGCAGGTGACGAACCCGCGCGCCGTCGCGGCGATGTGCAGCCAGGGGCCGGTCCAGACGATGCCACCGGCGTGGATGCGTACGGAGTTCATCCCCACCCGGCCCTCGTCGTCCAGGGTGGGATCGACCAGGAGGACGTGGCGGTACTCGAGCGTGTCGAGGTCGAGGAAGGTGAGCCGTGACCCGCGCTTGATCCCGTTGACCGCTTTCGCGTACCAGGTGGTGACCAGGACGCGGCGTCCCGCGATCCGGCCCTCGGCGGTCGCGTCGGCCGACGTGGTGATGCCCTGCGGCCACCAGGTGGGGTCCCGCTGGTCGTAGGAGTTCCAGGCGATCGCGCGGTGCACGGCGCGTCCTGCCAGCCGACCGATCCGGGAGTCGTGGGCCCGGTACTTCAGGTCGCCGAGCAGGTGTTCGACACCGACCCTGGGGCCGAGCGCCTCGGCGAGCGCATCGATGCGTGGAGACAGGTCCTCGGTGCGCTCGAGGTGCACGCCGACGGGGTCGGCCGGGGGAGAAGTCGCCACGGCACCCACGGTAGTCGGCGGCCCCGACGCGAGGGAGGATGGAGCGATGAGAGCGATCTTCTTCGACGAGGACCAGGCGCGCGAGGTGCTGTCCAGGTTGCTGCGTGACGGCTTCGCTGCGTCCCTGGGCCGCGAGCGTCTGGCGGGTGAGGACGACGACGAGGACCACCCGTGGGCGGTGCTCAGTGACGCGCCGGAGTTCCTCCTGGAGCTCCTCGTCGACGAGTACGACGGGTGGCTCGACACCGAGGACAGCGACGGCCCGGAGGGGGTGCTCGGGCCCCCGGCGGGGCTCCCGCCGCTGAACCTTCCCTCGCAACCCCGGCGGGTGAAACGACCCGATCTGCTGGGTGACTAGGCTCGCTGTCATGACCTCCCCGTCCGACCAGCGCCTCCTGCTCGTGCACGCCCACCCCGACGACGAGTCGATCGGCAACGGCGCGACGATGGCCCGGTACGCCGCCGAGGGGCGCGGCGTCACCCTGGTCACCTGCACGGCGGGGGAGCAGGGCGAGATCCTGGTCCCCGACCTCGAGCACCTGGCCGCCGAGCGTGACGACGCCCTCGGGCCCGTACGCCGTGAGGAGCTCGCAGCGGCGATGCGCGAGCTCGGCGTCACCGACCACCGCTTCCTGGGTGGGTTCGGTGCCTACCGCGACTCCGGGATGAAGTGGCACGCCGACGGTCACGCGGTCGCCGCCGACGTCGTCCACGAGAACGCCTTCTGGCGCGCCGACCTGACCGAGGCCGCCAACCACCTGGTCACCGTGATCCGCGAGGTGCGACCGCAGGTGCTGGTCACCTACGACGAGTTCGGTGGGTACGGACACCCCGACCACATCCAGGCCCACCGCGTCTCGATGTACGCCGCCCAGCTCGCGGCCGTCGACTCCTACCGCCGCGACCTGGGCCCGGCTCACGAGATCGCGAAGATCTACTGGACCGCGATGTCGGAGCGGAAGTTGCGCGAGGGTCTGCGGATGCTGCGCGACTCCGGCGACACGACGACCTTCGAGGGGATGGACCCGGACGGGCCGTTGCCGTTCAGCGCGAGCCCCGACGAGGACCTGTCGGCCGCGGTCGACGCGGTCGACCATCTCGACGCGAAGATGGCGGCGATGAAGGCACACGCCACCCAGATCACCACCGATGGTCCCTTCTTCGCCCTCTCGAACAACGTCGGTGCGGCGGCCTTCGGCACCGAGTACTACCGCTTGGTCAAGGGCGCCGCGGGGCCTCTCGGTCCTGAGGGCTGGGAGACCGACCTCTTCGCGGGCCTGTGAGCTCTGTGAGTGCCGGCCCAGTGAATTCCGGCCCAGTGAGTTCCGGCCCAGTGAGTTCCGGCCCAGTGAGTTCCGGCCCTGTGAGTGCCGGCCCTGTGAATTCCGGCGGCACCAATCGGGCGCTCGGAGCAGCGGCGGCCATCCTGGTGCTGGTCGTCGCGCTCCTCTCCGCAACGGCCGCGGTCCTGGTGCACGGCCATGCGTGGGGTCTGGTTCTGGGCTGGCTGGCCGGCGCTGCCGCGCTCTGGGCGTTGCCGTCGACCTGGTGGGGACGGCCGGTCTTTGCGTTCGGCTGGATTCTGGTCCTGCTCCGGGTGCTCTTTCCACGCCCTGAGGGCGACTTCCTCGTGGCAGGTGACCTCTCCGGTTACCTGCTTCTGGCCTCGGGCCTGGTCTTCACGGTCGTCGCGGCGCTCGGCGTACGCCCCGGGCGCGGCGGGCCGGCCCGGCGCTGAGCCGTCGTGGGTGGGTCGTCCCCTCTACACTCGCACCGTGTTCGATTCAAAGCGCGAGGCCAGTGAGACCGCCAGCGACCCCGAGGTTGCCTCCGAGGAGAAGGCCGGTGGCCGTGTGGTCGCCGGTGTGCTCCTCGGTCTGGTCGTGCTGGCCGGTGGTTCGTACGTCGTGGCCCACCAGGTCACCGGCGGCAAGGTCCCCCGGGGCACGTCGGTGGCCGGCGTCGCGGTCGGTGGCCATGAGGCCGACGACGCGGTCGCGCTGCTCGAGGAGGGGCTGGAGGAGCGGGTGGACGCCCCGCTGGAGCTCGTCGTCGGCGATGACGAACGCGAGGTGACTCCGGCCGAGGTCGGGCTCAGCGTCGACTACCGCGAGTCGATCGAAGCGACGGGTGGCAGCGACTCCTGGGCCCCTGAGCGGCTCTGGACCTACTTCACCGGTGGCGGCGACGTCGACGCAGTCGTCGACCTCGACGAGACCAAGTTCTCCGCGCTCGTCGCCAACCTGGACAAGGATCTCGGAAAGAAGCCGGTCAACGGGGCGATCGCCTTCGACGGTGCCGAGATCGTGACGACCGAGGCGGAGGAGGGGGAGGCGCTCGAGGAGGACGTCGCACGCAACGCCTTCCTCGCCGCCTACCTCGGGCCTTCGCAGGTGGTCGAGCTGGACATGACCACCCAGGAGCCGGAGATCGGGGCCGACGCCGTCAACGAGGCGCGCAACTCCTTCGCCAACCCGGCGGTCTCCGACCCGGTGGTGCTGGTCTTCGACCAGACCCGGGTGACCCTCGCGCCGGCGGACTACACCCGCGCCCTCAAGCTCGACGCCGAGGACGGCGCCCTCGTGCCGTCCGTGCGGCCCAAGAAGTTGGCGGCCGTCCTCGATGACGCCCTCGACGGAGCTGGTGGCCCGGTCGATGCCACCGTCGCTCTCCGCAACGGTCGCCCTGTCGTGGTGCCCGACGAACCGGGCATCAGCTATGACCAGGACGAGGTCAACAAGGTCTTTCTCGAGATCGTGGCCGCTGAGTCCGACCAGCGCAGTGCCGAGGTCGAGGCGAAGACGGCCCGCGCCGAGTTCCGCACGAAGGACGCCGAGGCGCTGGGCATCAAGGAGGTCGTCTCCGACGTCTCCACGACCTTCCCCTACGCGACCTATCGCAACATCAACATCGGTCGGGCCGCCGAAATCATCAACGGCACGGTCCTGAAGCCGGGCGAGACCTTCTCCATGAACGAGACCGTCGGCGAGCGCACCCGGGCCAACGGCTTCACCGAGGGCTTCATGATCGCCAACGGCGTCTTCAAGGAGGACCTCGGCGGCGGGGTCTCGCAGATGGCCACGACGCTCTTCAACGGCATGTTCTTCGCCGGCCTCGAGGACGTCGAGCACAAGCCGCACTCCTTCTACATCAGCCGGTACCCGGTCGGCCGTGAGGCCACCGTCGCCTGGGGTTCGGTCGACCTGAAGTTCAAGAACAACACCGATCACGGCGTGCTCATCGAGTCGACGGTCAGGCGCAGCACCCCCGGCTCCCAGGGCAGCGTGCGCGTACGCATGTGGTCGACGAAGGTCTGGGACGTCTCGAGCTCCACCGGCGAGCGGTACCGCTTCACGAAGCCTGAGACGCGCACGCTGAGCGGTCCGACCTGTGTCCCGAACTCCGGCTACGGCGGCTTCGACATCGACGTCAAGCGGGTCTTCCGCGCGGTCGGGTCGAGTGCGGTGGCTCGTACGGAGAACTTCAACACCCGCTACACCCCCTCCGACACCGTCATCTGCAAGGACTGACTCTCCGCGTCGCGCCGCCCGGCACGCGCCTCAGGGGGCGACGAGGTAGCGGTAGGCGTGGTGGGTGCTGAAGCCCGCCGTGGCGTAGAGCTGCACCGCTGCGGTGTTGGTCTCGCTCACCTGCAGGTGGGCCGTGGTGGCGCCGAGTGAGGCTGCCCAGTCGAAGGCTTCGGAAAGCACCTCGCGGGCCAGCCCCTGGCGCCGGCGCTCGGGGGCGACCCAGAGGTCGCTGACCCCGACCCAGTCGCCCTCCAGGGCGACCCTGACGCTGGCGTCCCTGACGCTGGCGTCCCGGTCGAGACGTACGGTCGCGTGTCGCACGCCAGTGGCCTCCCCGGCCGTCTCCTCGAGCACCGCGCGGTCGCGGGCCGGGCCCAGGGAGCGGAGCACGCGGGAGAGCGCGCCGACCTGGAAGAGAGAGATGCCCGAGTCGTCGCCGGTCCAGCCGAGCTCGGTCAGGGCGGCCTCGATCTCGTCGCCCACCACGACCTGGGCCAGCGCGGGCTGGTGCCGGGCGGCATAGAACTCGACCACCGCCGCCGCGGCCGCGCGCGTCGGGACTGCGGGGTCCCCGATTGCCAGAACCGAGTTGGCGCGGCGCACGAGGCGTCCTTGCTGATGCTGGCTGTCCACGACCGCACCGGCCGCTCGCAGCACCCAGTCGCCGAGGCGCTGCTGCTCGGCTTCGGGCCACAGGGCGAGGGTCCGCAAGTGGGCCTCGCGCGGCGTCGTACGCAGTCGGACCGACGGCCGCGGAGGCACCGGCTTGCCGGAGACGATGTCACCGATGTGGATCGCGACCACCGTCCCCTCGGCGGTCTCGACCTCGCAGAGGCCCCGAGCCCAGGAGCGGCAGACGCCCAGGGTGTCCGTCATGGCTGGACCGCCACTGGGGCCGACCTGGCCCGGCAGCACGCGGCGTACGACGACACGCGTGCCCACCACGTGTGGGCCCAACGTGTGCTCCCCGATGAGGTGAGTCGAGGGTTGCGCGGCCGTGGGCGTGTCCATCTGTGAGCCCTGCGTGGGACGGGTGGTGGGGATGGGAGAAACTAAGGGGGTCTCCGGGCTTGGTTCCACATTTGGATACTAGGCTGGAGCCGTCTGACCCAGAGCACTGCAACCCGAGGAGGAACGGTGACCTACGTCATCGCCCAGCCGTGTGTCGACCTCAAGGACCGCGCGTGCGTCGACGAGTGTCCTGTCGACTGCATCTACGAGGGCAAGCGGATGCTCTACATCCACCCGGACGAGTGCGTCGACTGTGGTGCCTGTGAGCCGGTGTGCCCGGTCGAGGCCATCTTCTACGAGGACGACACGCCGGAGGAGTGGAAGGACTACTACGACGCCAACGTCAACTTCTTCGACGACCTCGGCTCGCCCGGTGGCGCCGCGAAGTTCGGCGTGATCGAGCGCGACCACCCGATGATCGCTGCGCTGCCCCCTCAGAACCAGGACTGAGGCGCGTGCCGAGTCACGCACCCGGCGCCGTCTCGTCTCGACTCCCTGACTTCCCCTGGGACAAACTGACCGAGCACGCTGCTCGGGCGCGCTCGCACGCGGACGGGATCGTCGACCTGTCGATCGGTACGCCGGTGGACCCGACCCCCGCCGTGGCGCAGCAGGCGCTGTGCGACGCCGCTGACTCTCCGGGCTACCCGATCACCATCGGCCGCATGGAGACCCGTCAGGCGATCGTCGACTGGCTGGTGCGCACCGCTGGCGCCACCAACATCGGCGTCGACGGTGTGCTGCCGCTGGTGGGGTCCAAGGAGTTCATCGGCGCGCTGCCGATGCACCTGGGACTGGGGCCCGGCGACCTGATCGTGCAGCCCGCGTTGGCCTACCCGACGTACGAGGTCGGCGCTGCTCTGGTCGGGGCCGAGATCATCGCGAGTGACAGCCTCACCGGGATCGGACCGCGCAGGCCGAAGCTGTTGTGGCTCAACAGTCCGTCCAACCCCACCGGCAAGGTGCTGCCGGTCGCCCACCTGAAGAAGGTCGTCGACTGGTGCCGCGAGCGTGGGGTGCTGCTCGTCTCCGACGAGTGCTATCTCGAGTGCGCCTGGGACTCCGACAACCTGCCGGTCAGCGTCCTGCACCCGGACGTCTGCGGCGGCGACCACACCGGGATCCTGGCGGTGCACTCGCTGTCCAAGCGGTCCAACCTGGCCGGTTACCGCTGCGCCTTCGTGGCCGGTGACCCGGAGGTGGTCGCCGAGCTGCTGGCCGTACGCAAGAACCTCGGCCTGATGATGCCCGAGCCGCAGCAGCGGGTGATGGCTGCGGTGCTGGCCGATGACGACCACGTGGCCGAGCAGCACGCCCGCTATGCGGCTCGCCGCCGCGACCTCAAGGCCGCTCTGGAGGCTGCGGGGTTCACCGTCGAGCACAGCGAGGCCAGCCTCTACCTGTGGACCACCCGCGAGAGTGACGACACGGATTGTTGGGACCTGGTCTCCTGGTTCGCCGAGCGCGGCATCCTGGTGGCGCCCGGCGCCTTCTACGGCGGGGCTGGATCCCGACACGTCCGCGTCGCCTTCACCGCGACCGACGAGCGGGTCGCTGCGGCCGTCGAGCGTCTTCGCGCCGGCTGATCCGGCGCTTTCCCGGCTTCGGGGCTGTGCTACCGGTGCACGTCCACATGCACGTGGTCGCGGTGCTCCAGGATCTCCCGATTGCCCTTGGAGGTGCGGGGCACCCGGTAGTCGCGCCAGCCGTCGGAGGAGCGGCTCCCTGACTTCCAGATCTTGCCGTCGAAGATGACGGTGCTGATCGCCAGCCGGTCGGCCTGGGCCACCAGGTAGTGGGCCATCGCCCACCCTCGTCGCTTGTTCTGCGCGTTGATCGGGCGGTAGAAGATGTCGACCGCGCGGCCCTCGTAGTGGGTCGAGCCGCTCATGTGACCTGAGTCGACCCCGCGTGGCTCGAAGCCACCGAGGGCCTGGTCCCCGAAGGCGGCCAGCAGGTCACGGCGTACGCCGTCGGCGCGCTCGGTGAGGCCGTTCTCCTCGAGGTCCGGCGAGGTGGTGTCGGGGTTGCCCTCGGTGATGCAGTGAAAGGAGCCGCGCGAGTTGCCGCTCAGCGCCGACGCCAGCACCCGGGCATCTTCCTCGTGGTCGGCGTACGCCTCGGGATAGGCCGAGCGCTGCACCCTCTGCGCCGCGACGGTCACGTCGAGCTTGCGGTAGTCGGGCACCTTGACCAGGGCGTCGTAGAAGGCGTTGGTGGAGTGGAACGGGTCCAACACCTCCTCCTCGGTGCCCCAGCCCGTCGACGGCCGCTGCTGGAAGAGGCCCAGTGAATCGCGGTCGCCGTAGGTGATGTTGAGGATCTTCGACTCCTGGTACGCCGTGGCGAGAGCGATCGTCACGGCTCTGGCCGGCAGCCCTCGGGACTGGGCGATGGCGGCGATCAGTGCAGCATTCTCCGCCTGCTCGAGGCTGAGGCGCACCTCAGTGCCGTCCACCTCGGCGACGCACTCGTGGGTGGTGAGGAGGGGGCGTACGCCCCGGTCGAACAGGACCGTCACCCCGATGACGACGGCGGCGACGAGCGCCAAAGTGATCAGCGTGCCGACCACGCGCCGTCCTCGGGGCATGCGTCAGTCGTTCGCGTGGAGCGCGGCGTTCAGCTCGATGCCCTGGCTTTTCCGGGCCACCGCTTCGATGGCGCCCGAGACGGAGTTGCGGCGGAAGAGCACGTTGTCCGCGCCCGACAGCTCGGAGGCCTTCACGACGCGGGACGAGTCGCCGTCCCGACTCGGCACCACGGTGACCTTGGTGCCGGCGGTGACGTAGGTGCCGGCCTCGACGACGCAGTCGTTGCCCAGTGAGATTCCGATCCCGGCGTTCGCGCCCAACAGGCAGCGCTCGCCGACGGAGATGACCTGCTTGCCGCCACCGGAGAGGGTGCCCATGATCGAGGCGCCGCCGCCGATGTCGGAGCCGTCACCGACGACGACACCTGCGGAGACCCGACCCTCGACCATCGAGGCGCCCAGGGTGCCGGCGTTGAAGTTGACGAAGCCCTCGTGCATCACGGTCGTGCCGGCGGCGAGGTGGGCGCCCAGGCGGACCCGGTCGGCGTCGGCGATGCGTACGCCGCTGGGAAGGACGTAGTCGACCATCCGGGGGAACTTGTCGACGCCGTAGACGGCGACGCTCTGGCCGGCGGCGCGCAGCCGGCCACGCGTCAGCTCGAAGCCCTCGACCGCGCACGGCCCGGCGGAGGTCCACACGACGTTGTTCAGCAGGCCGAAGACGCCGTCCATCGACAGACCGTGCGGCTGGACCAGGCGCGAGGAGAGCAGGTGCAGACGCAGCCACACGTCCTGCGTGGTGGCCGGAGGAGTCGAGAGGTCGGCGATCTCGACGAGCTCGACGTCGGTGCGCACCCGGCGCGCGTCGTCGGTGTCGGCCAGGCTCGCCAACTCCTGGGGGGCCTCGGCGCCGTCCGGCGTGCCCAGCGCGGGGGCCGGGAACCAGGCGTCGAGGACGTTGTCGGAAGCATCACGGGTCACGAGGGCGAAGCCCCAAGCAGCAGTCTGACTCACGTGGGTCATCGTACGGGGGGCCCGTTAGCATTCCTCACGTGTATCCAGCCCTGACGTACGCGGTGGCGGCCTTGCTGGGCCTGCTCGCGATTCTTGCTCTGGTGGCCATCGCCAAGCCCTCGCTCGACCGACCGGCGCGGCTCGCGATGAAGGGTCTGCACGGCGCGACCGCCTTCGTCGTCGCCCTCGACGCGGTCATGCTGCTGCAGGGGCACGAGGTGGACAACAACGTGACCCACATCGGCTACATGGTTGCTGCCGTGGGGTTGCCGGTCATCCTGCTCAACCAGCGAGGTGAGGTCGACGAGAAGGGCAAGCCGGTCCTCGACGACGAAGGCAACCAGGTCCCGGCGCCCCCGCCGCACCTCGGCGTCGTCGCCGTCTGTGCGCTCGCGATGGCCGTGCTGGTCGTCCGTCTGCAGATGACCCTGTGAGCCGTGAACCTGTGACCCGTGACCCGGTGAGCACTGACCCCGTGCGCCCGAAGCCTCCCGCGCGCAGCCGGGCGCTCGGCCAGCTGCTGATCGCGGCCTACGCGGTCTTCGCGATCTCCGCGGGGGCGCGCTCCTTCTCCCAGATCGTCACCGATTTCGACGCTGCCCCGGTCGCCTACCTGTTGTCGTTGGTCGCGGCGCTGGTCTATCTGGTCGCCACGGTCGCGTTCCGCAAGCCGGGGCGTACGTGGTTCCGGGTCGCGCTCGCCGCCTGCCTCTTCGAGATGGTGGGTGTGCTGGGCGTGGGGTTGTGGACCTACCTCGACCCGGAGCTCTTCGCGGAGGCCACGGTGTGGTCCCACTTCGGTGCCGGTTACGGCTACGTGCCGTTGGTGCTGCCGTTCATCGGGCTGGCCTGGCTCAGGCACGTCGAGCCGGAGACCCGCCCCGCCGGGAACGGCACGTAGGTCACACGGCGCCGTGCACCGAGTTGTGTGCACGAAGTGCACCGAAACGCCGGCAACTGGACCAGTTCGCGCACACAAGCGCTCGGCGAGGACGAGATTGGCGGCTGTCGCGGACTATTGCGTACGATCGTCGCAGGCGTCTGAGCCGTCATCAGCGGCGAGCCTTCGGAAGAACGGGTCTCCCACGCCGGGGAGCGCCCCAGTAGAACCGAACGGGAGTGGCCCGTCACAGCCCACACAATGAGTGGCCCTCGTGCTTCTGCGCGGCGGGCAAACGAGGTGGTACCGCGGCTCCCGTCGTCCTCGTGTGAGTGATCCCAGCACAGCGTGATCCCAGCACCCACACGACCGACGTACTACGCAGGAGCCCCTCATGGCCTACCCCTTGGTCTCGCACACCGGCGCGCAGAGCGTCCCCTCGAGCCCGCGCTTCCCCGCGATCGAGGAGGCCGTCCTGGGGTACTGGCAGGCCGACGACACGTTCGCCGCCAGCATCGAGGCCCGCGACGGTGGCGCGCACGGCGAGGACGAGTTCGTCTTCTACGACGGCCCGCCCTTCGCCAACGGGTTGCCGCACTACGGCCACCTGCTGACCGGCTACGTCAAGGACATCGTCCCGCGCTACCAGACGATGCGCGGCAAGTTGGTGGAGCGCCGCTTCGGGTGGGACACCCACGGCCTCCCGGCCGAGCTCGAGGCGATGCGCCAGCTCGACATCAAGACCACCGACGAGATCGTCGAGATGGGCATCGACAAGTTCAACGACGCCTGCCGTTCCTCGGTCCTCCAGTACGCCGACGAGTGGAGGACGTACGTCACCCGTCAGGCCCGCTGGGTCGACTTCGACAACGACTACAAGACCATGAACCCCGAGTTCATGGAGTCGGTGATGTGGGCCTTCAAGACGCTTCACGAGAAGGGCTGGATCTACGAGGGCTTCCGGGTCCTCCCGTACTGCTGGAAGGACGAGACCCCGCTCTCCAACCACGAGCTGCGGATGGACGACGACGTCTACAAGATGCGTCAGGACCCGGCCGTCACGGTCGGCTTCACCCTCGAGGACCGCGGCGAGGACAGCCCCCTGGACGGTGCGAAGATCCTCGTCTGGACGACCACGCCCTGGACCCTGCCCTCCAACCTCGCGGTGATGGTCGGCTCCGAGATCGACTACGTCGTGGTCGAGGCCCCGGTGCCGGGTGTCGAAGGCACGAAGGCGCGGTACGTCCTCGCCGCGGCCCTGCTCCCCAAGTACGCCCGCGAGTTGGCCGACGAGCACGGCGAGTTCACCGTGCTCGCCACCTACTCCGGCGCCGACCTGGTGGGACGCACGTACACCCCGCCGTTCAGCTACTACGCGGGCCACGCAGGAGCCTTCCGCGTGGTGGCGGCCGACGACGCCGTGACGACCACCGACGGTACGGGTGTCGTGCACACCGCCGGCGCCTTCGGTGAGGTCGACAAGGAGGTCACCGACCGTGAGGGCATCGAGGCCGTGATGCCGGTCGGCAAGGACGGCCGCTTCACCCATCCGGTCGTCGAGTACGCCGACACCCTGGTCTTCGACGCCAACGCCCCGATCATCGAGCACCTCAAAGCAGCCACCCGCGGTGAGAGCGGTCAGCACGGTTCCGTCTCCGAGGGCACGGTCCTGCTACGCCGGGAGTCGTACGAGCACTCCTACCCGCACTGCTGGCGCTGCCGCGAGCCCCTGATCTACAAGGGTGTCTCGTCGTGGTTCGTCGAGGTGACGGCCTTCAAGGAGCAGATGCTCGCCAACAACGAGCAGATCAACTGGGTGCCTGACCACATCAAGCACGGCCAGTTCGGCAAGTGGCTCGAGAACGCCCGGGACTGGTCGATCACCCGCAACCGCTTCTGGGGCTCCCCGGTGCCGGTGTGGAAGTCCGACGACGAGGCCTACCCGCGCCTCGACGTGTACGGCTCGTTCGAGGCCATCGAGCGCGACTTCGGCCGCCTGCCGCTGAACGCTGACGGTGAGCCCGACCTGCACCGCCCGTGGATCGACGACCTGACCCGCCCCAACCCCGACGACCCGCGTACGCCCGAAGAGGGGCAGTCGACGATGCGGCGGGTCGCCGACGTGCTCGACGTCTGGTTCGACTCCGGCTCGATGTCCTTCGCGCAGAACCACTACCCCTTCGAGAACGGGGACTGGTTCGACGGCACCGCGGAGAAGAAGGGCCACTTCCCGGGCGACTTCATCGTCGAGTACATCGGTCAGACCCGCGGGTGGTTCTACACGTTGCACGTGCTCGCGACCGGCCTCTTCGACAAGCCTGCCTTCTCCAACTGCATCAGCCACGGCATCGTGCTCGGCTCCGACGGGCAGAAGATGTCGAAGTCACTGCGCAACTACCCCGACGTCTCCGAGGTCTTCGACCGCGACGGGGCCGACGCGATGCGCTGGTTCCTGATGTCGAGCCCGATCCTGCGCGGCGGCAACCTGGTGGTCACCGAGTCCGGCATCCGCGACTCGGTGCGCCAGGTGATGATCCCGCTCTGGAACACCTGGTACTTCTTCCAGATGTACGCCAACGCGGCCGGCTACACGGCGAAGAAGCGTGCCGCCGACGACCAGTCGACGCACCCGATGGACCGCTACCTGCTCGCCAAGACGCGCGAGTTCGTGGCGACCTCTACCCAGCTGCAGGACGACTTCGACATCGCCGGGGCCTGTGAGGCGACGCGCACCTTCCTCGACGTCCTGACCAACTGGTACGTACGCCGCTCGCGGGAGCGCTTCTGGGCAGAAGGTGTGACCGATGGGGACGTGGCTCCCGAGACGGCCGACGCCTTCGACACCCTCTACACGGTGCTGGAGACCCTGCTCCGGGTCGCGGCGCCGCTGCTGCCGCTGGTCACCGAGGAGATCTGGCGCGGACTGACCGGCGGGCGTTCGGTGCACCTGACCGACTGGCCCACCCTCGACGAACTGCCCGCCGACGACGACCTGGTTGCGACCATGGACCTCGTCCGTGACGTCTGCTCGGCCGGTTCCGCGCTGCGCAAGGCGGCCAACCTGCGCAACCGCCTGCCCCTGGCCGGGCTCACCGTCGTCGCCCCCGGCGCGTCGGTCACCGGTTTCGAGGCGCTGGTCGCCGACGAGCTCAACCTGAAGTCGGTGCGCGTGGTCGACCCCGAGGCCGAGGAGGCGAAGGCGTACGCGGTGGAGCAGAAGCTCACCGTCAACGCCCGTGCCGCCGGTCCGCGGTTGGGCAAGAACGTCCAGCTCGCGATCAAGGGGTCGAAGTCGGGTGACTGGTCCGTCGATGCCGACGGCACCGTGACCGCTGGTGGCCTGGCGCTCGTCGAGGGGGAGTACACCCTCGAGACCGTGGCCGGTGCCGGGGACGGCAGCACCGCGACCGGCATGCTGCCCGTGGGCGGCTTCGTGGTGCTCGACACCCAGGTCACTCCCGAGCTCGCCGCTGAGGGTCTGGCCCGCGATCTCGTGCGGGCCGTGCAGCAGGCGCGCAAGGACTCCGGCTTCGACGTCTCCGACCGGATCGCGCTCGTGGTGGCCGGCTCCGAGACCGTGCAGGCGGCCGCCCGGACCCACGAGGCGTTGGTGGCGGGGGAGACCCTGGCCACCTCGTACGCGGTCGAGGCGGGCGTCGAGGCGGGCGTCGAGGTCGTCGTCGGTGACGGCGAGACGGCTTTCCTCACCGTGTCGAAGTCCTGAGGCACGGCGGTGCTCGCGGCGGACGCAACCGATCTCGACGCTCTCGCGGACGCGCTGCGCGTCGACGGTGTGGTCATCGACCGGGTGATGGGCAGCGGTGAGGCGCAGGAGTCCCACGACCGGATCGCTGCGCTGATCCGCGAGGTCCCCTTCCCGGTCTACGTGGCGCTGGTCCGCACACCGGACGGCGTGACCGGAGAGGGCCACCGGAGCAGCGAGTCGATGGCGGCGCTGCTCCACCGCCGCCTCGGCGGCAAGGGCCTGTACGTCGTCGCCACGACGAGCGGCACGCCTGTCATCGTCTCCTACGGCCTCGGCGCGGACCCGGCCCTGCTCTCGTTGAGCGCCTCGTCGAACGAGGAGCTCATCGAGCAGGAGGCGGAGCGGAGAGGCGTGCGACTGTCGTTGCCGGACGTGGTGGAGGCGGAGGCCCACACGCTGGAGGCCGAGGCGCTCGTGGCGGAGGCCCAGGAGCACAACGAGGCCGGGTACTACCCCTCGACCCTGGACGAGGAGGAGGTCCGGGCACTTGCTGAACGGTCCGTGGCCGTCTTCGAGCGGGCTGAGTGGCGTCCCCGTTCTGAAAAGTTCGTCGATGTCCGCACCGCCTCGACCGGGTTCTCCGTCCTGGTCGGCGGGGTGGTGGGCCTCGTCGTGGCGTTGCTGCTCGGGCAGTCGCTGCGAGGATGGCCGCGACACGCCTCTCAGGTGGCATCGCGAGGGACCTCGAAGAGCAAGTCGCGCGGGCTCTCAGCTGCGTCCCCGAGGACGCCACCGGTGGACCCGCCCCCGGCGCCCCCGGCCCCGGGGACGCCGGTCCTGAGCACCGAACGTGCCCGCGCCACGACGTTGGTCGGCGCCCTGGCCAAGCAGCTGTCGCGGGTCGACCTGCAGCGGGCCGATGCCGACCTGGTGACCACGGCGACCACGGCACGTACGGCCGCAGAGCACCTGCTGGACTCCGAGGACGTGGCTGACCTGGTGGGTGCCCAGGTCCTCGCCCGCACCGGCAGCCGCGACCTGGAGCGTGCCCGCCGGGGCGGGAAGGAGGCGTACCGACCGTGCTTCTTCGACCCGCGGCACGGGGAGGCCAGCGGGCGGATCGGCTGGCGCCTGGGGCAGGGACAGGTCGAGGTGCCGTGCTGCCGCCGTTGCAGCGCCGACGTCACCGCCGGCCGTGAGCCCGAGGTCCTCCGGCTCAAGGGCCGCCGAGGCCCACGCCCGTACTGGGACCGTCAGGACGTGTGGGCACGCACCGGCTTCGGTGCCGTCTCCGACTCGCTGGCCGCAGAGGTGCTGCGCGAGAGGGAGTCACGTTGATGGCGCCCGGGAAGCCGCTCTGGCGTACGTACGGGTGGGTGATCGGCTGCGTGGTCGGTCTGGCGAGCGCCGTCGGCGCAGGCGTCGCGATGCAGGAGTTCCAGGAGGGCCGCGAGCAGCGCGACCTCAGCGCCCGGATCGCCGAGTTCGAACGGGGCGAGGAGTTGCCGGCCCCCGTCGACGCGGTACGTCAGCTGCTCGAGCAGCCGGGTCGCGTGGCCGTCGACCCCGAGCTCAGCGACCGGGTCGGGGAGCAGCACCTGGCGCGCGTCGAGGCGGCGTTGGCGAGGGCCGAGGCACCAGCCCGCGTCGCCTACCTGCGCGCACCCCTGCTCGACTCCGGGTACCGACCTTCGGGAGCGGCGGCGCAGTGGGCGCACGCGATCGGCGAACGAGGCTTCTACGTGGTGCTCTTCGACGACGGGCGCGCCGAGATCCAGACGATCGACCTGGAGAAGCCCTACCTCGACGCCCAGGTCAAGGGCCAGCCCGGTCCGGCCATGGTGCGCATCGCCGAGGAGATGGCCACCTGGGAGGCCGAGGAGCGCACCATGACCCCGGTGAGCGACTTCGACGAGTGGGGCGGGTTCACGGACGGCGCGGTGTTCGCCCTGTTGGCAGGCGGCTTCGTCGTCGCTCCCGCATTCTTCGCGCTCCGCGCGTTCAGCTCCCGGAAGAGGAAGGCCGACTGATGAGTGGCTCCATCGATGACACGACGCTCGCGCTGATCGAGGAGGAGATGCGCGGCGACGGGGTCTGGATCGATCCGGCCTTCGCCCGCGCCAACGACATCTCGGCCAGCGACGAGGCGTTCCTCGAGCAGACCGTGGCCGGCGCCGAGCACGCGGACATGAAAGTGGTCCTCGTCGAGATCGATCGCGACGACCCCCTCTTCCAGGGCCGCTTCTCCAACCTGTCGGCCTGGTTGCACGACAGCGTCGGCGGTGACGCCACCTACGTGGGGTTCGATGAATACACCCTTCCGCAGTTGAGCGTCGCGGCCTTCGGCGACCAGCCCGAGACCTCCCATGCCGCAGACATCGCGACCAGGGAGCACCCCGACGACCTCGTCGACGCGGTGGGGCGGCTCCAGGAGTTGCTCGACGACGGGTCGGCCCCCGACCTGTGGGAGCAGATCCCCCGCGATGAGCGCTATCCGTGGACTGCCGACGACGGTCCGTTCGAAGGCTTGGGTGACTGGGTGGAGGGCCTGTCCGGCACGGCATGGCTCGGCGTCGGCGTCGCTGTCCTGGCCGCCGTGGCGGCCGGAGTCGTGTGGGTCCGGAGCCGGCGTCCCCAGACTGCCTTCGTGCTGCCCACGGCGGTGCTCCGCTCGGTGCGCGCGGCCGAGGACCGGCAGGTCCAGCAGCAGGCCGACCGTGAGGTGCTCGCGCTGGGCGAGGCGCTCGGGGCCCAGCAACCCGCACCGGAGTCGTTGGACACCTGGCAGCAGGCGCTGGACCACTACGACGCGGCCCGCTCGGTGCTGGACCACGCCGGTTCACCGGCCGACGTGGTGGGAGCCCTGGTGCTGGCGCGTCGGGGCGACTCGGCCCGCGCGAGCGCCGTGGCCGGCGAGCCCGGGGGGCCGTGGCAGCCTCCGATGAACTGCTACTTCAACCCGCTGCACGAGGGCCGGACGGAGCGGGTCACCTGGAAGCATGAGGAGCGGTCCGTCTCGGTGCCCGCCTGCGCGGCGTGCGCCACCCAGGTGCGTGCGGGTCGAGAGCCTGACGACGTCCTGGACTTCATCCAGGGCGATTCCACCGTGCACTACTACCGACTCGACATCGGGGCCTGGAGCGGCACCGGCTACGGATCGGTGGAGCCGGACCTGATCGCAGCCCTGCGTCGCAACCGACGACGTCGCGGGCTGGCGCGCCTGCGCCCTTGATCCGCGGGCCCGGATGATTGGATGGAGGCATGACTGAGTCCCAGATCGCGAGCGTGGACCTGGCGGCGGACGTCGTCACCCTGACCGAGCAGCTGGTGAACATCTTCTCGGTGAGCCACCAGGAGCAGGAGATCACCGACGCCGTGGAGCGGGCGTTGCGGACCCTGGACCACCTCGAGGTCACCCGCCGCGGCCACACCCTCGTCGCCCGTACGCACCTGGGGCGCGACGAGCGGGTCGTCCTGGCCGGTCACCTCGACACCGTGCCGCTCAACGACAACCTCCCGGCCCGGCGTGACGGTGACCTCCTGCACGGGCTCGGCACGTGTGACATGAAGAGCGGCGACGCCGTCATCCTCAAGATCGCCGCGACCCTGACTGAGCCCAACCGCGACCTCACGTTCATCCTGTACGACGCGGAGGAGGTCGCCTCCGAGTTCAACGGCCTGCGCCTGCTCGCGGAGAGCGATCCCGACCTGCTGGCTGCCGACTTCGCCATCCTGATGGAGCCCTCCAACGCGGGCGTCGAGGCAGGCTGCCAGGGCACCCTTCGGGTCGAGGTCCGTACGTTCGGCGAACGCGCCCACTCGGCACGCAGTTGGCGCGGGGTGAACGCGATCCACGGCGCCGGGGAGATCCTCAACCGTCTCGCGGCCTACGAGGCGCGACGTCCGGTGATCGACGGACTCGAGTACCACGAAGGGCTCAACGCGGTCGGGATCAACGGCGGGGTCTCGGGCAACGTGGTGCCCGACGAATGCGTCGTGGAGGTCAACTTCCGTTTCGCCCCCGACCGCTCGGAGCAGGAAGCTGAGGCGTACGTCCGCGAGTTCTTCGCCGGCTTCGACGTCCGCGTCACCGACTCTGCCCCCGGTGCCCTGCCCGGGTTGGACCGACCGGCCGCGAAGGCGTTCGTGGAGGCGGTGGGCAGGGAGGTCCACCCGAAGTTCGGTTGGACCGACGTGGCGCGGTTCTCGGCACTCGGCATCCCCGCGGTCAACTATGGTCCCGGCGACCCGCTCTTCGCCCACAAGAAGGACGAGCACGTGCCGGTGGCCGACATCATCGCGTGCGAGGACGGACTGCGGACGTGGTTGACCGGGCCGACGCCTGCGACCCAGCAGACAGGAGAGTCGAGATGAGGGACCAGTTCCAGGGGCCGGTGCGGCTGCGCCGCGGTCAGATCAACGAGGAGACGCACGACCAGCGTCTGCTCGACTCCCGTGGCCCCTCCGACTGGGTGCACACGGACCCGTGGCGCGTGATGCGGATCCAGGCGGAGTTCATCGAGGGCTTCGGCGCACTGGCCGACCTCGGCGCGGCGATCTCGGTCTTCGGGTCTGCCCGCACGCCTGCCGATCACCCCGACTACGCAATGGGGGAGCGGGTGGCCCGCGGCCTCGTCGAGGCCGGCTTTGCCGTCATCACGGGTGGCGGCCCCGGAGCCATGGAGGCGGCCAACAAGGGAGCCAGTGAATCCGGCGGGGTGAGCGTCGGTCTGGGGATCGAGCTGCCCTTCGAAGCGGGCCTCAACTCCTGGGTCGACAAGGGTCTCAACTTCCGTTACTTCTTCGCCCGCAAGACGATGTTCGTGAAGTACTCCCAGGGCTTCGTGGTGCTGCCCGGTGGGGTGGGCACGCTCGACGAGCTCTTCGAGGCGATGACCCTCGTCCAGACCGGGACCGTGACCTCCTTCCCCATCGTGCTGCTCGGGGTCGACTACTGGTCGGGCATGGTCGACTGGCTCCGGGACACTGTGCTCTCGCGCGGCATGATCAAGCAGTCGGACCTCGACCTGCTGACCATCACCGACGACGTCGAGGAGGCCGTGGCCGTGATGGTGGCCTCCCGCGAGGACCGGATCGCCTCGCCACCACGGCGGCGCGGCCAGTGGGACTGAGGGGGAGCAGACGATGATGTGGCTCGCGGTGATCCTGGGCGTGCTGGTGCTGGGAGTGGTGGCTGCGGTCGCCGCTGGACGCTTCGGGCACCTGCCCGACGCGGAGACCCGGCTCGGTCGGACGGAATCCGGCGGGGGACCGGTCCGGGCCCAGGACCTGCGTACGGTCCGCTTCGGCCTCGCGTTCCGGGGGTACCGGATGGACGAGGTCGACGCCCTGCTCGACCGGGTGGCCGAGCAACTGGAACAGGCCGACGAAGTTCAGGGCCAACCGAGCGCAGACTGAGGCGACAGACCGAGTTCGTGGCGCTCCCGGTGGGCTCTGGTGCAGACTCAGGGCTGTGTCTCCTCAAATCATCGTCTGGGTCCTGAGCCTGCTCGGTCTGGTTGTCGTCGCGCTCACGCGCAAGCGACTGGGCGCGGAGGACTCCAGCAGCAGCAAGACCGTGAGCCGTACGATCCTCAACGTCCACACCGCGGTGGGCGCCCTGGCCGTCCTGGTGTGGGCGGTCTTCCTCGTGATGCCCAAGTCGTCCTTCCTGGGCGGTCCGGTGGTGGGAATCGTCGCCCTCCTGCTGTGGTGGGTCACTGCCTTCGCGGGCCTTGCCCTGCTCCTGCGCTGGCTCCCCTCGCACGGGCGCCACGCCGACGTCGTCGGGGAGGACGAATGGGCCGAGGGTCCGGGACTCTCCCTCTTGGCGCACATCGGACTGTTGCTCGGTGTCCTCGTCTTCACGTGGGCGTTTGCCACCGGGGTCGTCTGAGTCCTCACGGGCTCGCGTGTGTGCGCGCGAGTGCGGGTTCTGGCCCTGTGGTGCGAGTCACTCCCCGTATGGGGGATAATGGAGGCCACGGCATTTCCCTGCGACCACCCGGTCGCGCAACCACAGGAAGCAGAGGTGCGCTCATGGCGGCCATGAAGCCGAGGACTGGCGACGGACCGTTGGAGGTCACCAAGGAAGGTCGCGGCATCGTGATGCGCGTCCCTCTGGAGGGTGGAGGTCGGCTCGTGGTGGAGCTCAAGGCCGATGAAGCCGTTGCCCTGGGCGACGCCCTCAAGGACGTCGTCGGCTGATCGTGACCGCGAGCAATCCGGTGTCGATGCCCGCTCAGGTCTCACCTCCTGAATTCGCGCTGAGTTCTCTCGCGCCCCACGAGCTGGGCGGTGTGGAGTGCTTGGCCCTCCCTGTCCTCCCGGCCGAGACCGACGGGGGTTCAGTCGTGCTCGGGCCGGGTGCCGACGAGGCGTCCGAAGCGCTGGGCGTGGATCTCCTCGGTGTGCTCGAAGGCATGGCGGCCACGGGCAGGGCGGGCGAGATCACTCGCGTTCCCGTGCTGGTGGGCGAGTGGCGACTGGTGCTCCTGGTGGGCGTGGGCGACCTGTCCAGCACTTCCTTCCGACGGGCAGGAGCGGCGTTGGCCCGAGCGGTCAAGGACCGCGCCAGCGTCGCGACCTCGATCGCCTCCATCGCGCCGCCTGCTGAGTTCCGCGCCTTCGTCATCGGCACCATGCTGGGCTCCTTCGAGTTCCACTGGCGCTCCGAGGGCGCGAAGGCGCGCCCGGTTCCCCGGGTCGTGCTCGCGGGGCTCGACGAGTCACCCACTCACCGCGACGAGCTGCGTCTCGCGCTCGCGCTGGGTGGAGCCGGTTGGCGTTCGCGACTGCTCGCGACCGTGCCGTCCAACTTGAAGAACCCCGCCTGGCTCGCCGACCAGGCCGTCGAGATGGCTGCCCCGGCCGGCCTCGCGGTCCGGGTGTGGGACGAGAAGGAACTGGCCGAGCAGGGGTTCGGCGGGATCCTGGGCGTCGGTCGGGCCTCGGCCACCCCGCCCCGGCTGATCCAGGTCTCGTACGAGCCGTCGGCCGAGCACGGGTCGGACCTGCGCCACGTGGTGCTGGTGGGCAAGGGCATCACGTTCGACTCCGGAGGCCTGAGTATCAAGCCCGCGCAGGGCATGGCCACCATGAAGCGCGACATGACCGGTGGAGCGGTGGTGCTGGCCACCATGGCGGCACTCGCGGACGTCGGCTGCCGCGTACGGGTGACCGGTCTGGTCGCTGCCGCCGAGAACGCGGTCGGCGGCGACGCCCTGCGTCCGGGCGACGTGATCACCCACTTCGGTGGACGGACCTCGGAGGTCAACAACACCGACGCGGAGGGACGTCTCGTGCTGGCCGACGCGATGGCCTACGCCGTCGCCGAGCTCGAGCCGGACGTCCTGGTCGACGTCGCCACGCTCACCGGCGCGATGAAGGTCGCTCTCGGGCTCCAGACCGGTGGCCTGTTCGCCAACGACGAGGTCCTCGCCCAGCGGCTCCTCGAGTGCGGAGACGCCGCCGGCGAGCCGCTCTGGCGGATGCCCCTGGCTGCGGACTACGAGGAGAAGCTCGAGTCGAAGGTGGCCGACGCCGACAATGCTGCGGGGGGCCCCGGCGCCATCACTGCGGCGCTCTTCCTGCAGCACTTCACCGGAGGCCTGCCCTGGGCCCACCTCGACATCGCGTCGGTGGGCGACTCGACCTCCGACCGGCACGAGTGGACCGAGGGGCCGACCGGATTCGGCCCGCGACTGCTGCTGGACTGGCTCGGTCAGGCCGAGCCCTTGGCCGCGGTGGGTGCGCGATGAAGGGCCTCACCGTCCGGTGGTCCCTCACGGACGCTCCTCAGGACGCAGCCCAACTGTTGCGCGACTACGTCGCGGAGGCCTCGTTCCCGCGTTTCACCGGCATGCAGGGGCTGCGGTTCAAGACCTGGCGCATGCGCGAGGGCGAATGGTTCGAGGGCACGTACGTCTTCCTCAGTGACGAGGCGCGCAGCGAGTTCGAGTCGACCTTCCGCGCCGGAGCAGCGACCTCGCCGGTCTCCGAGATCGTGGGGTCACCGCCCGACCTCGTCGAACCGTTCGAGGTCGTCGCGATCGCCGAGGGCTGGGAAGGGTTCGAAGCGACCGCGCGCGGCTGACCGGCGTACGTCGCAGGTCAGACCTCTCCGGTCACACTTCTCCGGCCCACTCCTTCTTGGCCACCAGCAGACCGTCACCGACGGGCAGCAGGACCGGCACCAGCGAGTCGTGCTCGGAGATCAGTCGACTGAGCTCGCGGATGGCCAACGTCTCGGAGTCCCGCTGCGACGGGTCGGCGACCCGGTCGTGCCACAGGGCGTTGTCGAAGGCCACCACGCCGCCGGGGCGCAGCAGGCGCAGCGCCTCGGCCAGGTAGGCGGAGTACTCGCGCTTGTCGCCGTCGACGAAGACGAGGTCGTAGTGACCGTCGGTCAGGCGGGGGAGCACGTCCAGCGCCGAGCCGGAGATGGTGCGGGCCCGCTGCGAGGGGATGCCGGCCTCGGCGAAGGTCTCCTTGGCCAGCCGCTGGTGCTCGGCCTCGATGTCGACCGTGGTCAGGACGCCGTCGGGGCGCATGCCGCGCAGCATCCAGAGCCCGGAGACGCCGGTCCCGGTCCCGATCTCCACGACCGTACGAGCCTCCAGCACCGCAGCCAGGAAGCGCAGCGTTGCGCCGACCCCGGAGCTGATCGGGGAGACCCCGACCTCGTCGGCGCGCGCCCGGGCGGCGAGGAGCACCTCGTCCTCGGTCACGAACTGCTCGGCGTAGTTCCAGCTCGAAGGCTTGATCGGAGCGGTGATGATGACCTCCTGGGTCGGGTCGGCCCCCTCAGGGGCCGGGTGGAGCGCGTGGTCGCCGCGGGCACGGCCTGCCTGCGGAACTCTATCGTCAACGAGAGAGTCCCAGCAGCGGGAACACAGGCTCGTGGCGACTCGTTGTGACTGTGAGGCACTTCTTCATCGCCTCACAGGTTCCTCTCAGTCCGTCGTCATAGCCTCAGTGGCCCGAGCACCAGGAGTACGAGTCTTGTTCGGACTTCCGCATCGCCCGCGTCAACCGGAGGAAGCCATGGAGCCGCAGCCCCTGGACGCCGTCCCCACGTGGGACGAGGTCGTCACGCAGCACTCCGACCGGGTCTTCCGGCTCGCCTACCGACTGACCGGCAACCGGCACGATGCCGAGGACCTCACGCAGGAGGTCTTCGTCCGGGTCTTCCGCAAGCTCGACACCTACACGCCCGGCACCTTCGACGGCTGGCTGCACCGCATCACCACCAACATCTTCCTCGACCAGGCCCGTCGCAAGCAGCGGATCCGGTTCGACGCGCTCTCCGACGAGCGGGCCAGCCGGCTCAGCAGCAAGGGCCCCACGCCGGACATCGAGATCGCCGAGCAGAGCTTCGACGACGACATCGAACGAGCGCTGGCCACGCTCCCGCCCGACTTCCGCGCGGCCGTCGTGCTCTGTGACGTCGAGGGTCTCTCGTACGAGGAGATCGCCGCCATCATGGACGCCAAGCTCGGCACGGTGCGCTCGCGCATCCACCGAGGCCGAGCGATGCTGCGCACGGCGCTGGCCCACCGCGCCCCGGCCGGCGGACGGGAGCGGTATTCAGGCCCCTCCACGGAACCGATCCGGGTGCTGGGAGGTGCCTCGTGATCGGGCACCTCGGGTCCCGGGTCAGCGCACTCCTGGACGGACGCCTGCCCCAGGCCGACGAGGAGCGGGCGTGGGAGCACGTGCACCTGTGCCACCCGTGCCGTGACGCGGTCGAGCGTGAGGGATGGGTCAAGACCCGACTCGCCCAGTTGAGCCATGACCACTCGGCCTCGTCGCACTCGTTGCGCGAGAGCCTGTTGAGTCCTTCCTTCGCGGCCGGCGTGCCGATGGGTCTCCCGGTCGGTGAGACCGCGGCGTCACAGCCAGCCCTGCGGACGCGCCACCTCGTTGCCCTGAGCGGCAGTGCCCTGGGGATGGCCGTGGTGGGCGTGATCGCGCTGGGTGCTGCTCCGGCCAACGCCCCGCAGATGGACCGTCGCGGGCCGGTGACCAGCATCGTGCCCCCCTCGGCCTCGGCGGACACCCGGCCGGTCCCGGTCGCGCCCTCGGTTCCCTCGTCGACACCTTCGGCGACCACTTCCGTGCGACTGAGCGTCGTTCGGGAGAAGATTGCTCCGTGACCGACGACTCAACGCGCCCCCCGCACCCGCCGCAGGACCCCCAGCACCCCGAGTCCCCGGCTGCGCCGACTCCGACTTCGGGGGCGACACCCCCGACGTACGAGGCACCGGCGCCGATGCACGAGGCGCCGACTCCGACGTACCAGGCACCCACCCCCGCTGAAGCCATGACCCCGGGGAGCGAGGTCCCGCCGGCGCCAGCCCCGCTCGCCCCGCCAGCCCCGCTCGCCCCGCCAGCCCCGCTCGCCCCGCTCGCCCCGCCAGCCCCGCTCGCCCCGGTGGCCCGGCCCGGCCGGCGTGGGGTGCCCGGTTGGACCTGGCCGGCCCTGGCAGCGCTGGCGTTGGTGGTCGGACTCATCGGTGGCGCGCTCGGTGCCACCCTGCACGAGGAGTTCGGGGGACCGTCGTTGGGTCTGCAGAAGTCCGGGGTGCGGACCGCGCCCCCGCTCGAGGAGGGGAACACCTCCGTCTCCGCCGTGGCAGGTGAACTGCTGCCCAGCACCGTGCAGATCCTCGCCACCAGTGGCCAGGCCAACGGCACGGGCTCAGGGTTCATCCTGGACAGCGCTGGCCACGTCGTGACCAACAACCACGTGGTGACGGCTGCAGCCGCCGGCGGCGAGATCCGGGTGGTCGACTACCAGGGCCGCATCCACGCAGCCGAGATCGTCGGTCGCAGCGCCGTCTACGACCTCGCGGTGCTCCAGGTCGACGGGGTCCGGGAGCTCGCACCGGCCAGCCTCGGGGCGTCCGAGGAGCTCCTCGTCGGGGACCAGGTGATCGCGTTCGGAGCCCCACTGGGCCTGAGCCAGACCGTGACCGCGGGCATCGTGAGTGCCCTGAACCGTCCCGTCACCACGGGATCAAGTCGTGACGAGTCGTCGTTCATCAACGCCGTGCAGACGGACGCCGCGATCAACCCCGGCAACTCGGGCGGGCCGTTGGTCAACATCGCGGGGCAGGTGGTCGGGGTCAACTCCGCAATCGCCACGACGGGCGGACTGATGCAGGAAGCAGGCAACATCGGCGTCGGCTTCGCGATCCCGATCGAGCAGGTCAAGGTGACCGCTGACCAGATCCTGCGTACGGGCGAGGCTCGTTACCCGGTGATCGGTGCCCGGGTGAGCACCTCGGAGCAGAACGAACTCGCCGGTGCCGTGATCGATGACGTGACGCAGGGCTCTCCCGCCCAGGCGGCTGGGCTGCGCAACGGCGACCGGGTGATCGCCCTGGACGACAACCGGGTCACCGACGGTGTCACGCTCATCGTCCAGATCCGGACGTACCAGCCGGGTGACGTCATCGAACTCACCATCGAGCGCGACGGTGAGGAGCAGCGGCTGTCGGTGAAGTTGGGCTCCGAGGTCGGCTGACGCCTCAGGAGTCGCTCGACTTGGCCTCGGCCTCCACGAACGGATGCTCGTGGACGAACGCCTTGGTCTCGGTGTACATCTGCTCGATGAAGGTCTCGAGCTGGGCCGACTCCACACGCCACTGCCCGCGCCCGCCGATCTTGATGGCCGGCAGCTCGCCGCGACGCACCAGGGCATAGACCTGGGCGCTGGAGGTGTTCAGCACCTCCGCCACGTCGGCCAGGGTGAGGAATCGAGGTGTCCCGCTCATTTCTCCATGGTGCCACTGAATCGACGCGAGGCGTAGTGCTGGATCCAAGCCTGTGGACAACGTCGGCAGTCTCCATCGAGAGCCGCCAAGATGTCGGTCGTGAAGATGTCGCTGGGGAACACAGAGGTCCTGCCCGCCCAACGAGCCTCCAGCCCCGGCTGGCGCGACCCGCGCCTGTGGATCGGGGTGGCGCTCGTCGCGGTCTCCGTGGTGGCCGGTGCGCGAGTGGTCGGCGGCAGTGACGACAGCGTGGCGATCTGGTCGCTGCGCTCCGACATGGCTCCCGGCGACATGATCACGCCGTCCGACCTGGTGACGAGTCGTGTCCACTTCTCCAACCCCGCCGACGTCGACCGGTACTTCACGGCCGCTGACACGCTCCCGGCCTCTCGACACCTGGTGCGGGGGATCGGGGCCGGTGAGTTGCTGCCCCGCAGCGGGTTGGGTGACTTCGATCCGGAGACCGTCCAGGTCTCGGTCTCCGTGCCCAGGACCCTGCTGCCGCCCACGGTGACGACCGGCGCGACCGTCGACCTCTGGATCACCCCTGCCGGTTCCAGCAGCGGTGAGGGCGCCAAACGTGCGGTGGAGTCGGTGGTGGTCGTCGAGGCTCCGTCGGTCTCCTCCGACCTGTCGGGCTCGGCCACCGAACGCCAGGTGGTCCTGGGCATCCCCGACAACGAGGACGACCTCGCGAAGATCCTCGCGGCGAGCAGCTCCGGTCGGCTCATGCTGGTCGGGCGGGGCTGACCCGTGCGTTGCGTGCTGCTGCTGGCCTCCGGAGCGGCGTGGGAGTCGCAGGCCCTCGACCTGATCGGTGCCGCTTCGGGTCTCGTGGTGCTCAAGCGATGCGTCGACACCGACGACCTGATGGCGAGTGCGACCACCGGCCAGGCCGAGCTGGCAGTCGTGGCGGTCGATGCCCCCGGTCTGGATGCCTCGGCCGTCACCCACCTGCGACGCCACGGCGTCGCACTCGTGGCCGTCACTGCGGAGGCCACGCGCGAGGACACCGACGCCCGCCTGGCCCGGATCGGGGTGCGTGCCGTCCTCCCAGCGGATGAGTTGACCGAGCTCCCCCGGACCCTCCTCGCCCTGGCGGAGGAGGTGGAGCCGCGCGGCGTCCTGACCCCCGGAGTTCCCGATGCCCGAGAGGTCGAGGTTCCGCTCGACCCTCGCGATGACGCAGAGCCTCAACCGGGGGTCCCCGGCCGCGTGATCGTGGTCTGGGGACCCGACGGTGCCCCGGGGCGTACGACGTTGACCGCCGGCATCGGCGGCGAGTTGGCGCGGCGCGGCGTGCGTACGCTCGTGGTTGACGCAGATCCCTCCGCGGCCCTCGCCCAGCACCTCGGGGTGCTCGACCAGGTCTCAGGACTGCTCTCCGCGTCGCGCCTGCTCCTGGGTGGGAGTCTGGCTGAGCGGCTGCCGTCCCTGTGCCGCGCGGTGGAGGACGACCTGGCCGTGCTGACCGGGCTGCCCCGTCCGGACCGACGGGTCGAGATCCGTTCGGGCGCCCTGGGCGAGGTGTTGAGCACCGCGGCGTCCTTGAGCGAGGCGGTGGTGGTCGACGTGGGGTCGACCCTGGCGGACCCGAACTCCGGCCCGGACGACTTCGGTGGCGGGCCCCTGGGGCTCGAGGCGCTCGAGGTCGCCGACGAGGTGGTCGTGGTCGGGAGCGCTGACCCGGTGGGGCTGGCCCGACTGGCCCGTGGCCTCGTCGAGCTCGGAGAGGCGATCGGGGACGTACCGGTGCGGGTCGTCGTCAACCGGATGCGGAGTTCGCTGGGCTGGTCCCAGTCGGACGTGGCCCAGATGGTGGAGGGCTTCGCCCGGGTCTCCTCCCTGCACTTCCTCCCCGACGACCGGGTCGGCACCGACCGTGCGCTGGTGGCCGGCCGGAGCATCGCGGCGCAACCCGGAAGCTCGTTGTCCGGGGCCGTGCGCCAGCTGGTCGACTCCGTGCATCCCGAGAGCTACCGGGCCGACGACGGATCCGCCAAGCAGGGCTGGTTCAGCTGGCGAAGAGCAGGAACAACCCCCCGGCGGTGAAGACGACCATCGCCACCAGCAGCGACAACTGGCCACTCACGTGGTGTCGCGCTGGCAGGACGGTCAGTGCCCGGTCGTGGGAGGAGACCGCGCCGAGGACGTGTCCGGTGACCACGGCCGCGACCTTGAGCACTGCGACGAAGGTGGCCTGGTAGCCGAGCGACCAGTTGATCGCCCAGTCGCTGGTGCCGAACCAGTTATCGCCACGGCTCAACGGGTCGCTCATCTTGATCACGGTGTCCTGGGACATGAAGACGAAGTACGTGAAGTAGTGGGCGACCATGTAGCCGACCACGATGGGCATCATCGAGTGGGCGAAGAGCGGCGGCAGTGAGCTGCGACGGGTCCCCGGCCTGACCCCGGTCGCCATCGTGCCGGCCGCCAGGATCAGCCCGGCCAGCAGGCAGAAGCCGAGCAGTGCCGCGTTGGTCAACAGGGTGGGGCTCGTCGTGCTGCCCTGGACGAACTGGACGAACTGCGGCGACTCACGGAAGGAGTCGTAGGCAGTGCTGCCGAGCAGGACGGCGACCACTGCGACCAGCCCGGGGCCCGGCGTCAGAGTGGCCAGGTTGCGCAGCGGTGAGACGAGGACCAGACGCCCCCTGCTCCGGCCCCAGAGGGACAATTTCGCCAGCAGCGAGGAGTAGACCTCGAACGGGTCGGCCCGGCCGAGGAACCTGTTGCCGTAGAGGAGGGCCCCGATCACCATGACGGCGCAGTAGACGGTGATCCAGAGGCGGAACGGCCCGAGCTGGTTGGAGTTGGGCAGCACGAGCTCGAACCACACGAAGGCGTACAGACCGACCGCCGCAGGCCACGTCCCCAGCCGGGCGGGGTAGTCGTACAGGCCTCGGTCGGGGTCGATGCGCAGCAGCGTCGACAGCGCCCAGTTGATGCTGCGGAAGGGGCTGATGGCCCGCCACACCGGACCGAGGAGCAGGCTCAAGGGCACGATGCCGACCCAGACCAGGACGAAGAGCATGCCGAAGACCGGGTTGGAGTCCAGGTCCTGGCCGAAGACCAGCGGGATCAGGAGGTAGACGAAGGCCAGCAGCCCGATGACCCGGAGCGCGACCCGGGTGGCCGGAGCGTCGACGACGCGCTGCAGGGCCGGCAGCGGGTGGGTGTGCTCGTCGGACTCGAAGCGCGGGCTGCGCCAGGCCATCGCCAGCACGGTGAACGAGACCAGGAGCGCTGCGACCGCACCGAGGATGGCGAACTCCGCCGGAATGGGCAGGTCCTTGGCTCCACCCAGGCCGTGGGCGGAGAGACTTTGGTCCACCTCAGCGCACTTCGAGCTGCATCACGACGACGTCAGGATCGTGCAGCTCGACCTCGACGATGCCCGGCTGGTCGATCACCAGGTCGTGCGCGGTCACGCCGTCGATGAATTCGAGCTCCTGCTCGGGGGTGGAGTGCACGTGCAGGGAGCCCTCGCGGTCCGCGGTGATCTCGATCGGGACGCTCTGGCCGCGGGGGAAGTCGATCCGCTCACCCAGAGGCGAGATCCCGTCGTCGGTGATCGAGATCTTCACCGTCTCCCGGGGAGCGTCGGCGACCTCCTCGCCGCCCTCCTCCGGCTCCGCGGAACAACCTGCGAGGACGAAGGCCGCGGCGACGAGCGCAACCCCGCGAACGGTGGTGCGCGAACGGGAAAACAATCGGACAGACATCTGGGCCGAACTCCTCTGGCTGGGTTCTTTCTGCCAGAATCCCATGAGCAGGCAAATGCAGTGAGAGATGGGGACACATTGAATGAGCGGCTGCGGCCACGGGACCTGGCCATCCTGGCCATGGATTCTGCTTCCACCCCCATGCACAACGCGACCCTCGAGGTCTTCGACGCCGGCGACTCCGACTTCGGTCACGCCCGTGTGGTCGAGCTGATCGCCGACCGCATCTCGTACGTCCCCCGCTACCGCCAACGCCTGCAGAAGGTTCCCGGCCAGCTGGCCAACCCGGTCTGGGTCGACGACACCGAGTTCGACCTCAGCTTCCACGTGCGACGCTCCGCGCTCCCTCGACCCGGCACGATGGACCAATTGCGTGAGCTGACCGCACGGATCGTCTCGCGCCCCCTCGACCGCAGTCACCCGCTGTGGGAGGTCTACGTCATCGAAGGCCTGGAGCACGGTCGGGTCGCGATGCTCTCCAAGTCCCACCAGATCCTCGTCGACGGGGTGGAGACGGTCGACCTCGGTCAGGTCATCCTCGACCACGACCCGTCGCTGCGCGCCCTGGGCCACGACGACGAGTGGCAACCGCGCCGTACGCCGACCCCCTCGGGCCTGCTGCTCGGCGCGCTCACCGACAACCTCGAGTCGCCGCGGGTCCTGGTGCAGAGCGCCCGCAGCAACCTCGGTGCCCTGAAGCGGGCCGCCTCCTCGGTCGCCCAGGTGGCCAACGAAGCAGCGGGGGTCTTCTCCTCGGGACGGCCCGCGGTCTCCTCGCCGGTCATCGGTGAGCTCTCCCAGCAGCGCCGCGTGCTCACCGTCGAGACCGATCTGGCTGACTACCGCAGCATCCGACGCGTGCACCGGACGACCGTCAACGACGTCATCCTGGCCACGGTCACCGGTGCCCTCCGCAGTTGGTTGATGGCCCGCGACGAGGCGCTGTACGGCATCAAGAAGATGAAGGCGATCGTCCCGATGTCGGTGATCGACGACGAGCTGGAGGCGACGTCGCTCGGCACCCAGGTGATCGGTTACGAGGTCAACCTGCCGGTGGGCGAGGTCAGCCCCGTGGTCCGGCTGCTGCAGGTCAGCTACAGCTTCCAGGGGCACAAGGAGGCGGGTCGTTCGGTGAGCGCCCAAAGGCTCACCGGCATCTCCGGCTTCGCGCCGACCACCTTCCACGCGCTGGGCTCCCGGGTGGCGGCCGGCGAGCTGCGCCGAGGATTCCAGCTGTCGGTGACCAACGTGCCCGGTCCGCAGTTCCCGCTGTACGCCGCCGGCGCCCAGATGCTGGAGAGCTACCCGATCCACCCCCTGCTCCCCGGGCACGCGCTGGCCATCGGCGTGACCTCATACGACGGCAAGGTCTACTACGGCATCACGGCTGATCGTGACCTCGTCCCGGACGCCGACGTCCTCGCCCAGAGTCTGCTGGAGACGCTCGAGGAGCTGTGCGACACGGCCACGGGTGCCCGCCCGCGCGCGCCGCGTGGACGCAAGGGCGGCTCCGCGCAGCGACCCAGGAAGAAGACGGCGAGCAAGAGGTCCGCGACCAAGAAGTCCGCGACCAGCAAGTCGCCACTCAAGCGCGGGGCGAAGAAGGCTGCGGCGCAGCCGAGCGACGAGGCGGCCCCTGACCCGAAGTCCCCCTCGGGCCAGGAGAAGAAGTGACGGTGCGGTTGTACGTCCCGGCCACCGTCCGCGGCCTGCGGACGATGGTGGACGACCAACGCTTCGTCTCCGAGCCGGGAGCCGAGCCGGTGCTCGCGGAGGCCGACGACGAGGAGAGCGAGTACGCCGCCCTGATGACCGCCGCGGATCTCTCGACCGCACTGGCCGTGCAGGCCGACGTCGCCGGTCTCCGTCGCGTGGTCGTGGTGGTGGAGTCCCCGGTGTCCGCACTGTCGGAGCCCGTCCCGCTGCGTGACGTGGTGGCGGTGCACCTGGACACCGAGGACCGTGCCCGGGACGCAGATCCTGACGACGACCTCGCGTGGTTCGCGCCGACGGAGCTGGCCGAGCTGCTCTGAAGTCTCGGCGTCGGGTCAACCAGCCAGATGCGCCGTGCCGACCTCGTGTTCAGTGCGCAGCGCGGAGGTGAGAAGACCGTGGACCACACCCTCCAACTTGCCGCCGACCAGCGGGATCGAGACCTTGATGTCGAGTGAGATCGTCTCGACGCATCGCCCGCCGCGCTCGGTCAGCGTCACGGTCCCGGAGATGTGGCCCGGCTTGTCCGGGATGCCGACGCTGTAGGTGCCCTGGTGCAGGTCGCTCCACTCCTCGCGCTGGACGATGGTGATCTGGTCCCCGACGACCTTGGCGGCGAACGAGGGGATCTTCTCCACGGCCTGGAGCCGCTCGATCCTGATGTCGGCGGCGTCGCCGTCGTCGGTGATGTCGATCTGGTGACTGAGCACCCGTTGCCGCGTGCAGACCTTCTCGCGGAAGGAGGGGTCGCGCAGCATCGCCGCGACGTCGGCCAGTGGTGCGTCGTAGGTCAGTTCCTGCTCGAGTCGCTTCGTCATGACGACATCCTCCCCGATCAGGAGAGAGGGAGAAGTGTTGTCCGCGTCACGTCTGACACCTAGGGTCGGAGCGTGCCCACCACTCCGGAGGAAGAGAAGTTCGCCGTGCTCGAGCAGGCGGCCTCGCTCGTGAGCGACGACCCCGACGAGGTCGCGCACCTCGTCGGGCCCTACTTCCGGCACGTCGCGCCCGAGGACGTCGTCGCCAGAGGTGCCCGGGCGCTGGCCGAGGTGGTGGCCAGCCATCGTCGACTGGCCGTGTGCCGCCCCCAGGGCAAGGCCCTGGTGAGGGTCGTCGACGCCGAGGACCGGTCGGTGGTCGAGGTGGTCACCGACGACATGCCCTTCCTGGTCGACTCCGTGACGATGGAGCTGACCCGCCAGGGTCGTGGCATCCACCTGGTCGTCCACCCACGGTGGCTGGTGCGCCGGGACGTGACCGGACTCCTCGAGGCGGTGACGCCGCTCGACGACGCGGTGGCCGCCCCGGAGGGCGACAGCGAGACCGAGTCATGGATCCGGGTGGAGGTCGACCGGGTCGGGGACGCCGAGGAGCTGACGGCCGGCCTCGAACGAGTGTTGAGCGACGTACGGGAAGCGGTCGAGGACTGGCAGCGGATGCGCAACCGGGTGCGGGCCCTGGCGGACGGGCTGGACCAGACTCCGGCGGACGTCTCGCGCGAGGAGGTGACCGCAGCCCAGCAGCTCCTGGCGTGGCTGGCCTCCGACCACTTCACCTTCCTCGGATGCCGCGAGTACCGCCTGGAGACGCGCCCGGCACCGGCCGAGGACGATGGATCCGGGGACCCGACCGAGACCGAGGAGATGTACCTGCGGCCGGTGGCCGGCTCCGGACTGGGCATCCTGCGCGCTGACCCGGACATGAACCTCGCACCGCGCGCGCTGGGCGAGGCCGGGCGCCGAGCGGCGTTGGCGCGGACCCCCCTGATCCTGACCAAGGCCAACTCGCGCGCCACCGTGCACCGCCGTGCCTACCTCGACTACGTCGGCGTACGTCTCTACGGCGCGGACGGGGAGGTGGTGGGGGAGCAGCGGTTCCTCGGACTCCTCTCCTCGGGCGCCTACACCGAGTCGATCCTGCGGATCCCGGTGGTGCGCGAACGGGCTGCTCGGGTGTTGGAGGCCGTCGGGTTCGACGCGCGTTCGCACGCGGGCAAGGCCGTGATCGACATCCTGGAGAACTACCCGCGCGACGAGCTCTTCCACACCGGCGTCGACGACCTGGTCCCGGTGGTGCGCAGCCTGTTGTACGCCGGCCAGCGCCGTCAGCTCGCGGCGTTCGGTCGCCGCGACCCGTTCGGCCGGTTCGTCTCGGTGCTCGTCCACCTGCCGCGCGACCGCTACAACACCGGCGTCCGGGAGCGGTTCGCCGAGATCCTGCGCACCGAGCTGGCCGGCGACGAGGTCGAGTTCACCGTCCGCGTGGACGAGTCGCCCACCGCCCGGGTGCACTTCGTCGTCCACCCACCGGCCCGGCAGCACGTGGGCCAGTTCGACCGCGAGCGGATCGAGCGACACCTCGCCGCGGCGTCGCGGTCCTGGCGTGACGACTTCCTGGCGGCAGCGACCTCCGTCACCGACACCACCCGTCTCGGGACGTGGGCCGAGGCCTTCCCGGAGGGGTACAAGGCGCAGTTCCCGGCCGAGGTCGCAGCACTCGACATGCGGCGGGTCGAGGCTCTGCTCGCTGACGGGGGTGACGAGGGGTTCGACCTGGCGTTGGTCGAGGACCCAGCGGTCGAGGGTCGTGCGGAGCGGCTCGCTCGCCTCAAGGTCTACCGGGTCGGGGACAGGCTCTCCCTCTCCCGGGTGCTGCCGCTGATCGCCTCGATGGGTGTGGAGGTCGTCGACGAACGGCCCCACGAGCTCGTGGGTCTCGGCGTCGAGACCTACGTCTACGACTTCGGCCTGCGGCACCCCGGCCCGCTGCCCCACGCCGACTCCGCCCTCTTCACCGAGGGGCTCCGGGCCACCTGGGACGGCCGCAACGAGCTCGACGGACTGAACGCACTGGTGTTGCGGGCGGGACTGACCTGGCGCCAGGTCAGCTGGTTGCGCGCCTACGCGAAGTACATGCGTCAGGGCAACGCACCCTTCGGCCTCGACAGCATCGAGGAGGCGTTGAGCAGCAACGTCGACATCACGCGGGGTCTCGTGGAGCTCTTCGAAGCCAGGTTCGACCCGGCGGCGTTCGACGACGACGCGTCGCGCGCCGCAGCCGAGAGCCGGATCTCCGACCGGCTCGGCGCGGCCCTGGAGGAGGTCGCCAGCCTGGACCACGACCGGATCCTGCGCTCCTACCTGACGCACCTGGGGGCCACGCTGAGGACCAACGCCTACCGGCACGACGACGGGGAGCCGAGGTCGTACGTCGCGCTCAAGTTCGACCCCACCGGCCTCCCCGACCTCCCGGCGCCCCGGCCGGCGTTCGAGGTCTTCGTCCACTCACCTCGCGTGGAGGGGGTGCACCTGCGCTTCGGTGCGGTGGCCAGGGGTGGCCTGCGCTGGTCCGACCGTCGCGACGACTTCCGGACCGAGGTGCTGGGTCTGGTGAAGGCCCAGATGGTGAAGAACACCGTGATCGTGCCGGTCGGGGCCAAGGGCGGGTTCTACGCCAAGCAACTCCCTGACCCGAGTGACCGGGAGGCCTGGTTGGCCGAGGGCATCGCCAGCTACCGGACCTTCATCTCGGGGCTGCTCGACATCACCGACAACCTCGTCGAGGGTGCCGTCGTGCCACCCGACGACGTGGTGCGCCACGACGCCGACGACTACTACCTGGTGGTGGCGGCCGACAAGGGCACGGCCTCGTTCTCCGACATCGCCAACTCGCTGGCCCTGGAGCGCGGCTTCTGGCTGGGTGACGCATTCGCGTCGGGCGGGTCGGTCGGCTACGACCACAAGGGCATGGGCATCACCGCCCGCGGCGCCTGGGTCTCGGTGCGGCGGCACTTCCGCGAGCGCGGGATCGACTGCCAGCGCGAGGAGTTCACCTGCGTCGGGATTGGCGACATGTCGGGCGACGTCTTCGGCAACGGGTTGCTCTGCTCACCCACGACCCGGCTCCTCGCGGCCTTCGACCACCGTGACGTCTTCATCGACCCGACGCCGGACGCCGAGACCTCGTACGCCGAGCGACGCCGTCTCTTCGAGCTGCCTCGCTCGAGTTGGCAGGACTACGACCGCGACCTGATCTCGCCCGGAGGTGGGGTCTTCTCGCGTTCGGCGAAGTCGGTGCCGCTGACCGACGAGATCAGGACCGCGCTGGGGATCGAGCCGCACGTGCAACGGCTGCCACCGAACGAGTTGATCCGAGCGGTGTTGCGGGCGCCCGTCGACCTGCTCTGGAACGGCGGCGTCGGGACGTACGTCAAGAGCTCGCTCGAGAGCCACGCGGAGGTGGGCGACAAGACGAACGACGCGTTGCGCGTCGACGGCCGGGAGTTGCGCGCCAGGTGCGTGGGGGAGGGCGGCAACCTGGGCTTCACCCAGGCCGGGCGCATCGAGTACGCCCTGGAGGTAGGCGGTCAGATCAACACCGACTTCATCGACAACTCGGCAGGCGTCGACACCTCCGACCGCGAGGTCAACATCAAGATCCTGCTCGACCGGGTGGTTGCGGCCGGCCGGCTCGAGGCGGGGCAGCGCAACGACCTGCTGGCCTCCATGACCGACGAGGTCGGCTCGCTGGTGCTGCACGACAACTACGAACAGAACGTGGCCCTGGCCAACGCAGCCTGGGCGGCACCGGCACTGCTGCACGCCCACGAGGACTGGATCCGCGAGCTCACCGCGCGTGGGGTCCTCGACCGCGAGCTCGAGGGGCTGCCGTCCAAGAAGGAGGTACGACGTCGTCTCGAGTTGGGGGAGGGCCTCACCATGCCCGAGCTGGCCGTCCTGCTCTCGTGGACCAAGATCGTGCTGGCCGATGACCTGCTGGCCTCCGACATCCCGGACGACCCCTACCTGCGCGGTGACCTGATCAGCTACTTCCCCAGCCCGATGCGTCAGGACTATCGCTCCCAGATGCTCGACCATCCGTTGCGTCGGGAGATCATCACCACCGAGGTGGTCAACCAGTTGGTCAACGGGGCCGGCATCACCTACTGGATGCGGTTGGCGGCCGAGACCGGCCAGAGCCCCGCAGAGCTGACCCGGGCCAACTTCGTGGCCAGGGAGATCTTCGGGGCACCTGCCCTGCGGGTCGAGGTCGATGCGTTGGACAACCGGCTCGCGGCCTCTGCCCAGACCCGGATGCGGATCGAGATGCGTACGTTGGTCGAGCGCGCCTCGCGCTGGCTCGTCAACCAGTACCCGTCCCCCCTCGACAGCGAGGAGATCGTCGACTCGGTCAGCGTGCCGGTGCAACGCCTGATGGCAGGACTGCCCGAGATGCTGCCCGGGGTCGAGCACTCGGCCTTCATCGAGCGTCGCGACGGGCTCGTGGGCGAGGGTGTGGACGTGGAGCTGGCGACCCGGGTCGCGGTGCTGCCACCGGCGTACGCGCTGCTCGGTGTCGTGGAGACCGCGCATCGTGACGGGTTGCCGCCCGACCGGGTCGCGCGGGTGCACTTCGCGCTCGGTGAGCGGTTGGGCCTGCCTCGTCTGGTCCGGGCGGTGGTTGGCCTGCCGCGCGCAGACCGTTGGCAGGCGATGGCGCGAGCAGCCCTGCGCGACGACCTGTACGCCGTGCACGCCCGGCTCACCGCCGACGTGCTCGCCGTGGCGCGGGCCAGTGGCGACGCCACCGAGGACGGCGACATGGGTGAGGACGACGCGGTCGCGCGGTGGGAGGAGTCGCGCGGGGCGAAGGTGGCCCAGGCGGTCGACACCTTGACCGACATCCTGGATGACGAGGGGGACCTGGCCCGGATGTCGGTGGGCCTGCGGGTGGTACGGGGGTTGACTGGCCCGGCGTGAAGACCGCCCAGACCAGTGGTGTCTGACCAGAGATGTCAGCTGGCCTTCTTGGCGGGCTGCTTCCGGGCCGGGGCCTTCTTCGCTGTGCTCTTCGTGGCCGTCTTCTTGGCTGCCGTCTTCTTGGCCGGGGCCTTGTCGGCCGAGCTCTTCTTCGCGGCGGCCTTCTTGGCGGCGGTCTTCTTCGCGGGTGCCTCGGTGGTCTTCGTCTCCTGCACCTTCTCGCCGCGAGCCTCCTTGGCAGCGTTGACGGACTTCTGCAGCGCGGCCAGCAGGTCGACCACCTCGCCCGACGACTTCGTGCTGGTCGGCGTACGGGTCATCTCCCCGCCCTCGATCTTGGTGCGGACCAGTTCCTCGACCGCTTCGGCGTAGTCGTCGGCGAACTCGGCGGGATCGAAGTCACCCGAGAGGGTCTCGACGAGCATCTTCGCCATCTTCACCTCGGACTCCTTGACCTCGTCGACCTCGACCGAGAAGTCAGGCGTGCGGATCTCGTCGGGCCACATCATGGTCTGCAGCACGATCACGTCACCGGCATCGGTGGGACGCACCCGCAGCACGGCGACCGAGGTGCGTTGCCGCAGGGCCACGGTGACGACCGCCATCCGGTCGGCCTCCAGGAGCGCCTCGCGCAGCAGGGCATAGGCCTTCGCGCCACTCTGGTCGGGCTCGAGGAAGTAGCTCTTCTCGAAGAGCATGGGGTCGATCTGCTCGCTGGGGACGAACTTCTCCACCGAGATCTCACGCGAGGAGGTGACGGGAAGGTCCTTGAAGTCGTCGTCGGTGAGGACGACCATCTCACCGTCCTCGGTCTCGTACCCCTTGGCGATCTCGGAGTAGGGGACCTCTTCGCCGTCGATGGAGCAGACGCGCTGGTACTTGATCCGGCCGCCGTCACTCTCGTGCACCTGGCGGAAGGAGACGTCGTGCGACTCGGTGGCTGCGAAGAGGCGCACCGGCACGTTGACGAGGCCGAACGAGACCGATCCCTTCCAGATGGCACGCATGGTGAGGCTCCTCTTTCGTTGCCGGCGGGGTTCCAGTATCGCGCAGAACCACGGATCGGGAAGGATGGTGCCATGCGTCCGATGCTGGCCACCCGTGGCGACCGTGTCCCGAGCGGCGACGAATGGTGCCACGAGGTGAAGTGGGACGGGATGCGGGTCCTCGTCGAGGTCAACGCCGGAAGGGTGCGGTTGACCAGCCGCAACGAGAACGACGTCACCGCGACGTTTCCCGAGCTGGCCTCGATCCACGTGCCCGACGTGGTGCTCGACGGCGAGGTCGTCGCCTTCACCGATGGTCGACCTGACTTCGGTGCCCTGGCCGGCCGGCTCCAGCGTTTCGGACGCTCCGCGAAGAGCTCCTCGTCGGCGACCCCGGTGACGCTGCTCGGCTTCGACCTCCTGCGGCTCGAGGGGCGCGACCTCATGAACGAACCCTTGGCCCTGCGCCGGGAGCTGTTGGAGTCGCTCCACCTGGGGGACCACCTGGTGCAGGTGCCACCGACGTACGACGACGGCGACATGTTGCTGGCCGCCACCCGCGACCAGCAGCTGGAGGGGATCGTCAGCAAGCGGCTCTCCTCGCGCTACGAGATCGGCACCCGCAGCCGCGCGTGGCTGAAGTTTCCGCACCGGGCCCGTACGTCGTGGGTCGTCGGCGGGTGGCGCCCCGAGACCGGTTCGACGCACCGGCTGGGGGCGATCCTGGTGGGGGAGCCGACCCCGGACGGGTTCGTCTTCCGTGGCCGGGTGGGCAGCGGGATCGCCGGTCGGGCAGGGGTTGACCTCAAGGCGCTGCTCGAACCACTGGCGGTCGCCGACTCCCCGTTCAACGCACCGTTGCCGAAGGTGGACGCTGTCGGGACGCACTGGGTGCGTCCCGAGCTGGTCGTGGACGTGGAGTCGCTGGGCTTCTCGGCCCACGCACGGCTGCGTCAACCGTCGTTCCGCGGCGTACGCCCCGACCTGGCACCCGAGGACCTGGCACCCGAGGACCTGGCACCCGAGGACCTGGCACCCGAGGCGTTGGCATGAGCGAGGTGGCCGTTGACGTGGAGGGTCGGCGTCTGGTGATCAGCAACCTGGACAAGGTGCTGTATCCGCGGACCGGCACCACCAAGGGGGAGGTGCTGAACTACTACGCCCAGATCGCGCCCGTGCTGCTCCCGCACCTGGCTGAGCGGTGCGTGACCCGGATCAGGTGGCCGCACGGGGTCGCGGACAAGAGCTTCTTCGAGAAGAACGTGCCCCACCGGACGCCGTCGTGGGTGCGGACGGTCGAGGTGCCCACGACCGGCTCACGTGGCTCGGGCTCCAGTGGTGTGCTGCGCTTTCCTGTCGTCGAGGACCTCGCCACCCTGACGTGGCTGGCCAACCTCGCGGCCCTGGAGCTGCACGTGCACCAGTGGCAGGTCGGACCGGGCGACGAGATCCTCGCACCGGACCGGCTGGTCATCGACCTGGATCCCGGCGAGCCCGCTGGTCTCCACGAATGCGCGCAGGTGGCTCTGATGGTGCGTGAGGCGCTCGCCGAGCGCGGCCTGGAGGCAGTGCCGGTGACCAGTGGGAGCAAGGGGCTCCACCTGTACGCCGCACTCCCCGATGACACGCGCGTCGACTCTGCCGGTGGGGGGTCGGGGGAGGAGGAGCAGAGCACCCGGATCGCCCGCGAGGTCGCCGAACTCCTCCAGGCCGCCCATCCCCGCCTGGTCACCGCGACGATGACGAAGAGCCGACGGGGCGGCAAGGTCTTCCTGGACTGGTCACAGAACTCGACGTCGAAGACCACCGTCTCGCCCTACTCGCTGCGTGGCCGGGAGCGTCCGACGGTGGCGACGCCCCTGACCTGGGACGAGGTCACCGAGGCATCCGAGGACCCGTTGGCGCTCGACCAGTTCGGCTTCGAGGAGGTCCTGGCGCGGGTCGATCAGCACGGCGATCTCTTCGTCCTCGACTGACCGATGTTTGCCGGACGGCTGGCGGGGCCTCTTGCGGGGCGTCTGGTCAGCGTCGCAGGAGCCGACGCCGGGGCCGGGCCCGGGCCGCCTCGACGAGCTCACCGAACCGGAGGACCGTGTCGCTGCGGTGTCCGGCGTGCCCGTGCTCGGGACGCCCCTGCTCGCGGGTGAGCCGGACGGCGTCGCGCAACTCGTCCAGCGTGGAGACGAGACGGATCGTGCCCTCGTCGCGGAGACGGGCCGCGAAGTCCAGCTGGTGTGAGTCGACGTGTTCGCCCAGGTCGGGGTCGCGCGGGATGACGATCGGCACGTGGCGTGCGGCGCGGGCCTCCATGATCAGGCCCGGGCCGCCGTGCGTGATGACGACGTCGGCGACGTCCATCACCCGGGTGAGTTCATCGATGCCCAGCATCGGGGCTCCGGACAGGGAGGCCGGCGTCTCGAGCGGCCACGGGGTGAACCCGTGCTGGACGAACCACTGGCTCCCGTCCTCAGCGGCGAGCTCGGCGGCCCACCGCACGGCCCGGTCGTACGGGTGGTGGTCGGTGCCCAGGAGGACGGCGACGCTGGGCGGTGGTCCCGGTCGAGGTCCGGACACGGTCACCACACCTTGCCGACGAGCACGGCGCCGGGGTGGAACTGTTGTTGTTCGGGCCACTGGACCAGGAAGAGGTCGGTGACCGGGCCACAGAGTCGCGCCGTGAGGGTGGGGGAGTCGACGCGGTCGATGACCTCGAGGTAGACGGTGCGGCACTCGCGCGCAGTGAGGCGGCTGAGCCAGAAGAAGGGGACGGCCACGGCCGCGCCGGTGCTCACGATCACGTCGGGACGGTAGCGGCGCAGCTCCCGCCACGCCACGACGGTGTTGCGGAGCAGGTTGCGCACGTTGCGGGTCGTGGGGTGATGAGCCCAGGTCACCGACTCGCCCTCGAGCTTGCTCAGCGCGTCGGCGGTGTCGAAGGTGACCCAGTGGCGATCGTGCTCACTCCACCACGGCGACAGACAGGTCATCTGGGTGAGGTGTCCACCGGACGAGCCGACCAACAGGATCTTCACGGCGTCGAGGCGCTGCCGCTATGAGTCAGTGCTTCGGGGCGGGTGCGATCCACCCGGCGTTGTGGGCCAGACCCACGGCACCGATCTGGGAGCTCACCTCGAGCTTGGCCAGGATCGACTTCACCTGCGTACGCACGGTGGCCTCGGAGACCACGGAGGCCTCGGCGATCTGACGCACCTGCTGACCGTTCATCAACTGGCCCAGCACTTCGGACTCGCGGGCAGTGAGACGGTGCAGCCGCTCGACGAGGTCAGCAACCTGGGCCCGCTCCTCCTGCCAGTGGCGGACGAGGTCCTCGCGCTCCTCGAGCGTCATCACCGGCCGACCTTCTCCGATGAGGCGGATGGTGGAGAGGATCTCGTTGAGGGGTGCCGTCTTCTCCATGACCTTGCGGGCGCCGAGGCGCACGCAGTGTCCCCAGCGGGAACGGTCGGTGGAGCCGGTCAGCACGACGACGGCGGTGCCGGCGCGGGCGACGGGCTCGATGAGGCGACTGCCGTCGGCGTTGCCGAGGTCCAGGTCGAGGAGCAGGACGTGCGGCTGGTGCTTCATCACGGCCGGCAGCAGCGTGGTGGCGCTGTGCAGATCCGCGGGCAGGGGCACGCGACGTACTTCGTGGCCCTTGAGCTCCAGCGCGATCTGGAGTGACTCTGCGAAGAGGGTGTGGTCCTCGATCACACACACGCGTGATGCGCCCCTCATTCCCATGCCCTCCTGAGCTCGCTGCCGTCCGGAGACTCCGGGCGCCGCGACATTTGACTCCTGCGAGACATCAGCACTGCGGTCGGCGGTCCTCATCGTAGTGGCGCTCCCCCATGTTGTGTGGGGGAACATGCACTCTCGGTGAGTACTTCGGTCGCTGGCGCGTCCTTGGTGCGGTTCTCCCCCGCATGCACACTATGGGCGAACCGGGGGTCGAGTGGGCAGGTCTCAGCGTGCGGATGCCAAGTATTGGGTATGCGGCTCAGGGGACGGCTCCCGGTGGTGAGAACCGGGGTCGCGTGGGGGCTCGTCGGCGCCGTGGACGATGCGCTCATCCATATTGGGTAAATGGAGTGAGTACCAGTACTTTCTGGCGCAGATCGCGATCCCACTCACTTCGGGGCTGCCACTCTTGGAGGTGGACCGTTCGGAGTGATCGGTCGAGCAGGAAAGAGGAGCGCAGGCGATGACGTACAAGGAGCCCGCCGTTCCGGACCAGGTTCCCAGCGTGGCAGTGCTGGCCGAGGGGCAGGTGGTGGGCGAGACCATCGCCCTTGCCCTGGACTCAGCGCAGTTCGCGGTCGAGAGTTTCCACTACCCCCGCGCGCGGAGCGAGCTGCTCGAGACCCGTCGCAAGGTCACCGAGCGGCGAGCCGAGGTCGGCATCGTGGTCGCCGAGATCGACGACGTCGCCCAGTGGCGCGGCGTGGTCGGGATCATCGAGACGATCCCCGCGCGCTGGATCGTCGTGACGGGATCGTCCAACCTCACCCGGTGGGGTGGCCTGATCGCTGCCGGCTGCCACGGCGTGGTGTCCATGTCGACCGACATCGAGCGCCTGGACCAGGTCGTGCGCTCCGTCGCCGCCGGTGGTCCGGGGATGAGCCCCGACGACCGTGAGCAGGCGCTGCAGGCGTGGGAGGCGATCGGACCGGCCCGACGCGAGTTGATGAAGCGGATCGCTGCTCTGTCGCGCCGCGAGTGGGAGGTGCTGGGGATGCTGAACGACGGGCAGTCGATCACCACCATTGCCGCGGCCGGGGGAGTGAGCGAGGGCACGGTGCGCAGCCAGGTCCGTGCGATCCGGCAGAAGCTAAACGTGAAGTCGCAGTTGGCGGCGGTCGCGTCCTACCAGGAGGCGCTGGAGTTCGACCGGGTGTGAGCTCGGTCCTCGCGTAGGCCGTGGGTCACCACGTGCCAGCCAGAACGTGAAACAGGGGGTGTCCCGGCCGAAGCCGGGACACCCCCTGTTCGTGGTGCGTGTGGATCAGGCCACGGTGAAGGTGGCGATCGTGTAGTTGGTACCCGGCTGCCGGGTCAGGTTCGCGGTCTGCTCGCCGAGGCTGCCGAGGGACAGGTCAGCCACGATGTCCTCGAGGGAGATCGTGAAGGTGCCAGCGGCGTCGGCGGTGAAGCTGGTGCCGGGGCCGGTCGTGGTGATGACCATGTCGCCGGAAGCCGGAACCGTGGTGAGCGGAATGGTGACAGTGGCCGGGAGCGGGGCGGGCTGGCCCTGCACCGTGTACGGCGCGCTGGCGGTTCCGCTGACCTCGGTCACGCCGAAGAACGCGATCGTGTTGCGGGCCGAGTTCGGCACCGTGATGACGGCGGTGAGCTCGGGCGCCGGAACGACCGTGCCGACGGGCAGGTTGACCGGCACCTCTGAGGTCAGCGTGACGGTCCACACACCCAGGTCAACGACGCCGGGAATCGCGGCGGCGAAGGGCAGCGGCTCGGTCGTGATCGTGGTGAAGCTGGCACCACTGGTCGCGAAGGCCGGAGCGGCGGCAGCGACGGCCACGACGGGGGCCGACCATGCGGCGGTGCGGAGAACGGAGCGCCGGGACGGCGTGAATGAAGACATGTGCTGTTCCCTCCAAGGAATGGGTGTGGGGCTACTCAACGGAATAAACCGTTGTGTCACAAGCAGTTACCTGCTGTCGCTCACGATATGAGATGGGTCACGCCAGAGGTGAATCGGGGGACGCAAATCGGCTCGCCGTCCGCTCAAGAGTTGGGTAAATCCGGCCAGGAGCGGCTGTTTGTCCACAGATACGCCGTTCTGTCGATGCAGACCTGGCTCCGATCTCGCTAGCGTCCGCATGCCATCGCCGACCACCGGGACAGGACCTCCATGAACGCCATTGCGGCCACGCTGACGACGCCCGGGCGCGCCGTCCTGGCCGGCTCCGGCGCCTCGTCGGAGACCGTGGAAGCGCTCGACCTGCAGTTGCGTGACGCGGTGCGACGCGAGGGGGTCGACCCCCAGCGCGGCATCGACGTCGTACGCCACCTCGCCCGCACCCTGGTCCGGGAGCACGACGACCGCTCGCTCACCGGGGCGGTCCCGCCCGTGGACGATCCCGCGAGCCTGGTCGAGGAGCTGGTGGCCCGGGTCGCCGGCTTCGGGGCGCTCCAGCCGTTGCTCGACGACCCGAGCGTCGAGGAGATCTGGATCAACGACCCCTCGCGGGTCTTCGTCGCTCGCAACGGTCGCCACGAGCTCACCAACCTGGTGCTCACCTCCGCGCAGGTCGACGAGTTGGTCGAACGCATGCTCAAGTCCAGCGGCCGCCGCATCGACCTCAGCCGCCCCTTCGTCGACGCGATGCTTCCTGAGGGGCACCGCCTCCACGTGGTGCTGGAGGGGATCAGCCGGGGTTTCACGGCAGTCAACATCCGCAAGTTCCGTCTACAGGCAGCTCGTCTCACCGAGTTGGTCGAGCTGGGCAGTCTCACGGCGAGCGCCGCGGAGTTCCTCGAGGCCTCGGTGCGCGCCGGCCTCAACATCTTGATCGCCGGAGGGACGCAGGCCGGCAAGCCCACAATTCCTTAGGGCACCCTGTGTGAGGATGGCCCCCAAGACCAACAGATGGGGGAAGCAAGTGGAGTGGTTCTTCGACGGCCTCGGGACGATGCTGATCGGACTGGTTATAGGGGCAGGGGTTAGTGGTCCGGTGGGATATCGCTTGGCAGTGCGGAATGTGCGCCAAAGTCAGCGAGCGGGCGATAATGCAATTCAGACTCAAGCCGGAGGAGACCAGAAGATTCGCAAGGGCCAATCGTGAGCGGCCAAACGCAGCGCGCTGGCGACAACGCAAAACAAATCATGGTGGCTGGCGACTTCAATGAGAACATTACGTTGGACCAGGCGATGGAGGTTGCCGAACTCGTCGCCAGGAGGGTTGTCAGCGAGCATTTCGAGAAGGCTGACGCGCTGGGAGTCGTGCGCATCGAAAAACTCAACGAGCGAGTGCTGAATCGTCTAAACGCTCTAGACAAATTATCAGCCTTCGCTGACCCTGCCTTTCAAGTCCTGCTTAGAAAAGCACACATTGGGGCCGCCTCTACCGAACGCGACGGCGACTATGACATGTTGTCGGAACTGCTCACCCAAAGGGTGGAGCGAGGGGATGATCGTCCAATCCGAGCCGGAATAGATCGAGCCGTCCAAGTCGTCGACCTCCTCGATTCGCAAGCGCTCAATGGTCTGACGGTTCTGCAGGCAGCGTCTCAGTTCTCGCCGGCCTCGGGACAGGTTGAGTTTGGACTGGCGACCATGGACAGGTTGTTCGGTCAGTTCGAAATGGAGGATCTCCCCGAGGGGTTTGACTGGCTTGATCATTTGGACCTTCTCGATGCGGTTCGCGCGAGTAGGAGTGGCACTCTGAGGCGCTTCGCTGATTACTACGGCGAGAGCAAGACGCCGGGGTATCTGGCGTCTGGTATATCCTCAGAATTGGTCGATGGGGTCCTGGATAATCAGGGTGGGAATATCCTGCGGAAGGCAGTCATTGATCACGAGTTGAAGCCCGGCTTTTCGCGGGTGGGGCATCCATCGTTGGGTAGCCTTGAAAAAGCTCTCGAAGCCTTTCGTGATGAAGCAGAAGTTGCCGAGGCGATTACTTTGGCAAAAGGAACGTTCGGGCTCGGCTCCGTAGATCCCGACCTCAAAGAGCAGTTCGCGAGCGCTCTGGACGCAAAGCCGAATCTGGCAATTCTGCGTGCCTGGTGGGACGCGATCCCTGGCTCGGTCCATGTCACTCCGGTGGGGAGGGTGCTGGCGGTCGCTAATGCAAAGCGCTGTGACGAGGTGGGACTCCTCCCGCCTCTCGACTAGCAGCCTGTTGGGGACGGCGGGCGCAGCCCGCCCTTCACTTGAAATAGCAACACAACTCGTCGTCGTCGCGGCCTTGCCTGGGCGGCGGCTCTCTCGGGTCCGCAGGGGCCCCGCGCGGACGTTTTTCCCGCGTGGGGGAGCGGCGAGCCGCAGCACCGATAGGCAGGGCGGCGATGTGCGCTGTCCCCTCTTCGGCGTGTTCGGGGTGCAGGATTTGTTGAGATGATGCATCCTGTGGGTGGTTCTAAGAGTTCGGGGAAATCCCGTTCCATGACAGAGACAAAGCCAGGCCGGAAGTTAACCGGGCCGAATGACCAGCAGACGGCTGCGCGGTCGCATATTCGGTGGCGACAAATACGCAGGCAGCCGTGCGGGACCAGTCTCCTGTCGCTGCGTCCCGAAAGTCTCTGTCATGGCCGATCGCTCTCGCCATCTGCGTCCCCTGCTTGCACCACAGGCCGCGTGGAATCTCAACCTGTATCCCGGTGCGTTCGAGGCCGGGGGGTCATTCCAGCCGTCGACTCGTGCTCCCCGCACGTACGTTCCTGGAACTTCTGCCGCTGATCCTGATCGTGCACGTCAGGAAGCGGGTCGGCGCGCTCGTTCGCGTCTGCGTCGGTACTGCGTGGAGAACGGGCTCAATCGACTCGTCACCCTGACCTACGAGGGTTCGGGGTGTCACGATGAGCGGCAGATTCGTGAGGATGTCGGGGTCTTCGTCCGGAAACTCCGGCAGGGTCTGGGCGGGAAGCCGCTGCCCTATGTGTGGGTGCCGGAGTGGCACAAGACCGACCACGGTCTGCACATGCATCTGGCCCTCGGGCGATACGTGCACCGCAGCCAGTTGAAGGCCGCCTGGGACGCGCCCGGTGCCGGGTTCGTTCACATCAAGTTGCTGGGCGATCTGGCTGTCGGCTCGGGACGGGTGGGGGAGGCGCGTAAGGCAGCGGGCTACCTGGGCAAGTACGTCGGCAAGTCGTTCGAGGATCGGGAACGCACGCGTTCGCTCAAGCGGTATGAGGTCGCTGAGGGGTTCGCCCCCAGGGCTGTACGGCTGACGGGTCGCTCGGCGGATGAGGTCACGGAGATGGCCTGCGAGCGCATGCAGGCATCGCCGTCCTGGTCTTGGAACTCTCATGAGGTCGAGGACTGGAACGGCGCTCCGGCTATCTCGTTGCGGTGGTCGTGATGGGCTGGGCAGACGATGTGCGGGCGCTGGTGGAGCAGACCTGTGCGGATCAGGGGGTTCCGGTGCAGGTCACAGATCCGAGCACGGTTGAACGGGTGATGGTGCTTCTAGGTCGGGCGGAGGCCGGGGGCGGGCGCAAGCGCGGCAGCGCGAGCACGCGGCCGGGTCCACCCGGTTAGAGACGCCAAATCGGATTGACGCGCTCGATGGCGACTGCTCGGGTGCCTCGGGTGCCGGGCATGATCTCCACGTGATCGACTAGTGCTTGGACGATGTTGCGCTGTCGATCGAGGTTGAGTTCTCCCCACTGTCGGCGCAGGTCGGCTCCGTTGCCGATGTAGGCGTCAAGGTTCCTTGTCCCCGTTAGGCCGGAGAGACGGCGTCGTGCTGCGTTTCGTCGTGCCTCGATGGCATCCCGTGCGCGCATCCACTCCGGTGGCGTGATCGCCCGGTTGGTGTAGAGGTCGGTGAGTTCTTCGAGCTGTGAGGTATCGGCAGCGATCTGCTTGCCGAGTTCAGTGGCCAACCCGTCGTCGTGGATCCGTCCCGCCAGGGCGTCGTGGAGCAGGGGACTGTCGAGGCGCTGGAGGACTGCCTCGCTCACGATCTGTTCCAGGGGTGCCGCTGAGATGGCCATGCGTCCGCAGCCGCCGAAGTCGTGGCCCGAGCGACACAGGTAGCGCCGTTCCTCGTAGCGGGGGACCGAGTACATGACGCTGCCGCACAGTTGGCAACGGCACATGCCTGAGAGCAGGTAGCGGCGTGCTGTTCGGTTGGTTCGTCGCTCGGGATTGGTGAGCAGGAGTTGAAGAGCCTCGCCGCGCTCAGGAGAAATGATCGGCTCCCATACGGCAGGTCCCAAGGCTTGCCCGCGATGGACCCTGACGCCGTAGATGCGCGGGTTGAGTAGGAGTTGACGAATAACCGGGGTGCGCCACTCCTTGCCTGTCACTGTCGTGACCCCCTCCTCGGTGAGCCATCGGCCAAGACTGGTCAGGCTCTCGCCCGCCAGGGCCCTCTCCGCGAGCGTGCGGATGATCTGAGCCTCTTGGGCATCGTGGGTGATCCGGTCGGATTGAAAGCCAAACGGCCTGGTCCCGCCCCCGTGCGGGCGACCTGCCTCGGCAATCTCCTGCATCTTGCGGCGTCCGCGTCTGCGCTTGCTGTCGCTCTCGTTGGCGGCCACGGCCGCAAGCACGCGAGCCATCAACATCCCGTCTCCGGTTCCCAGGTCGAATTCGCCGTGGACCGTCCGTAGGTCTGCGACTCCAGCGCGCGCGCAGGTTCGGGCGAACTCTTCGAGTTCGATCGGGCGTCGGTGTAGCCGGTCGATGTGCCACACGATGATCGCGTCTCTGATGCCTTCTTGCAGGTCTTCCAACATTCGCTCGTAGGCCGGGCGTCGCTTGCCGGAGTACGCGCTGATGTCGTCGTCGACGTACTCCTCGGCCACCGTCCAGCCCATCCGCTCCGCCTCGGCTCGGCAGTCCGCGAGTTGCCGCTCGATACCGAGACCCGCTCCCTCGCGGTCCTGTGAGATGCGGGCGTAGATCGCAACGCTGGTCCGTGTGGTCATGAGGTGACACTAAGGCATGGTGGTGAAGACCACCCTGCTGAACTGCCTGGCAGCGGCGATCCCGGGAGGCGACCGGGTGGTCAGCGCCGAAGAGGTGTTCGAGCTGAAATTTCCCCATCCTGACTGGGTGCCGATGCAGACGCGGCAGTCGGGGCTCGAGGGCACCGGCGAGATCCGGCTCCGTGATCTGGTCAAGGAGTCGCTGCGGATGCGTCCCTCGCGCATCCTCGTGGGTGAGGTGCGTGCCGAGGAGTGCATGGACCTCTTGCTCGCGCTCAACTCGGGACTGCCGGGGATGTGTACCCTGCACGCCAACAGTGCGCGGGAGGCCTTGATGAAGATGTGCACTCTGCCGCTCCTGGCGGGGGAGAACATCTCGGCCCGATTCGTCGTCCCCACCGTGGCGAGCTCCGTCGACCTGGTGGTCCACCTCGGTCTCGATGCGCGAGGTGTGCGAAGGGTCAACGAGATCGTCGCAGTCCCGGGGCGGGTCGAGGCAGACATCATCGAGATAGAGCCGATCTTCGAGCGCCGCTCCGACGGGCTCGTCTGGACGGGCGGACTTCCGCACCGCCTCGAACGCTACGAGCGGGTCGGCGTCGATGTGCACAGGTTGCTCAACGCGGGTCCCTCACGCCTCGGTGCGTCCTGATGGGGGCCCTGATCGGCCTGGGGGTCGGAGTGGGAGCCATGCTGATCTGGGCTGCCTTTGCGCTGCCGCGCAGCCCTCGTCCTGACGACGTCAACGCGGGCCGGCTCCAGCACCTTCTCGAGCGTGCTGGGATGGCCCACGTCTCGGTCACCAGCCTCACCGGTCTGTCCCTGCTGTTCGGTTTCATGGCCCTGGTCGTGGTCCAGGTCGTCTCGCGCACCTTCCCGGTCGCCCTGGTCTTCGGGCTCATGGCTTCCACGACTCCGTACGCGACCGTACGTCGTCGTGCTCGGGTGCGGCAGCAGGAGTTCGCACAGGTCTGGCCCGAGGCAGTGGACAACCTCTCCTCGGCGGTGCGGGCCGGGATGTCCCTGCCGGACGGGCTGATCAGTCTCGCCACCACCGGGCCTGAACCACTGCGTGACGCCTTCGCCCAGTTCGGGCTGGACTACCACGTCACCGGCAGGTTCGGGGAGTCGCTCGACCGTCTCAAGGTGCTTCTCGCTGACCCGGTGGGGGACCGGATGGTCGAGGGGTTGCGGGTCGCGCGCGAGGTGGGCGGGGGTGACCTCGGGCGTCTGCTCCGCAACCTCTCCCACTACCTGCGGGAGGAGGAGCGCACCCGATCGGAACTCGAGGCACGGCAGGCCTGGACCGTGAGCGGGGCCCGTATGGCGGTGGCGGCTCCTTGGATCGTGCTGCTCATGATGTCGTTCCAGTCCGACGTGATCACCCACTTCGCGTCGGCAGCCGGTGTCCTGGTGCTGATGGTCGGCGCGGCCGCCTGCTTCGGCGCATACGCGCTGATGACCAGGATTGGTCGACTACCCGTCGAACGCAGGATTCTCGCGTGAGTCCCGCGATGCTCGGTGCCGTCCTCGGCGTGCTCGCCGCTGGTGGTCTGCTGTTGGCCGGGTCACGGGTGGTGGCGATCCGCCGTACGTCTCTGGAGACCAGGGTCTTGCCCTACGTCCGGGAGGCAGCGCGTTCCGGGTCCCCCGCTGCGACTCGTCTGCGGGGTGTCTCGTCCGCGGCCGCGCCGCTCTCCGCTTCTCCGTTGGCAGCCGCGACGGGCATCTTCGGGCCGGTGCTGCGGCGCAGTGCCGACGGGGTCGAGAAGGTGTTGGGTGGGTCCGCCTCGGTGGCGCGACGCCTCGACCGGGCAGGTCTCGGACTCACCGTGCACGAGTTCCGCATTGAACAGGTGGTGTGGGGGCTGGTGGGCTTCGCCGTCGGTTCCGCCTGGCAGATCCTTGCCGCCCTGCGCGGCGGCGGTGGCGTGGTGAGCGGGTTGTTGCTCTGTGCCTGCGCCTTCGTCACCGGGGTGGTCCTGCGAGACCAACGCCTCACGGCTCAGGCAAAGGCACGTGACCGGGCCATCCTGACCGAGTTCCCGGTGCTGGCCGAGCTGCTCGCCCTTGCCGTGGCGTCGGGCGAGAGCCCGGTCGCGGCGCTGGACCGAGTGGTCCACCGGAGTCGCGGTGAGTTGGCCGTCGATCTGGGACGAGTGCTCGGTGAGATCCGTACCGGGGAGCCTGTGGGACAGGCCTTCGAGCGACTGGCCGCAACCAGTGGGGTGCCGATCGTGGCCCAGTTCGCCCAGGGGATTGCCATCGCGGTCGAACGCGGAACGCCGTTGGCCGATGTGCTGCACGCCCAGGCCGCCGACGTACGTGAGGCGGGGCGGCGGGCGTTGATCGAGTCAGCCGCTCGCCGTGAGGTCTTCATGCTCGTCCCGGTGGTCTTTCTCGTTCTGCCGGTCGTCATCCTCTTCGCCCTGTTCCCGGGGGCCGTTGGCCTCCGCCTGACCGCACCGTGACCACCCCGTGAGCGCACGAGCTCTCTCAAGTCCCAGCACGCCACAGACCATCGAACCCGTTCCGGGAGGAACCATGCCCATGCTGCTCCTGACCCACATCCGTCTCCAGGTCGCCCTTCTCGATGCCGTCGGTCGGCGTCGCGACGAACGCGGGGACGTGCCCGGATGGGTGTTGATCGTCGTCATGAGTGTCGGGATCGTGGCCGCGCTCGGGGCGCTGGCCGAGGACCAGCTCACGGTCATTCTCGAACGCGCGCTCAGCAGCGTCGGCAGCTGAGGTGTCACCGAGCAGACGTCGCACCGAGAGAGGCTCGGCGGTGGTCGACTTCGTCCTCGTCACGGTCCTGCTCGTGCCGTTGGTGCTCGGAATCATGCAGGTCGCCCTGGTGATGTACGTCCGCAACACCGTGGCGCTTGCCGCCTCGGAGGGGGCGCGGCACGCCGCCGCCTGGGAGTCGACCCCGCAGGAGGGCCTGGACCGCGCTCGCGACCAGTGGGCTGCAGCCATTTCGTCCCGATTCGTCACTGGGAGTCGCATCGAGACGGTGGACGTGAATGGTGTGGCGGTCCACCGCGTGGTGGCTGAGGTGGTGGTCCCCGCGCTCGGCCTCGGCGGACCAACGGTCGAGTTCGAGGTCTCGGGCAGCGCACTGGTTGAGCCCGACCCGGTCGGTGCGCCGTGAACCGTCTCCTCGCCGGGTGGCGAGTTCGCTCAAGTGCAAGGCGCCGGGACGAACGCGGCAGCGGGATCGTGGAATTCGTCTGGTTGGGGATCGTGCTCCTGGTGCCGATGGTCTGGATCGTGATCTCGGTCTTCGAGGTGCAGCGTGGAGCCTTCGCAGTGAGTTCTGCGGCACGCGCGGCCGGCCGGGCGTACGCGTTGGCCCCCGACGAGGAGACGGGGCTGGCGCGGGCCCGCGAGGTCGCCCGCTTCACGCTGACCGACCAAGGTGGCGATGACATGCCGCTCGAGGTCGAGGTCGACTGCAGTCTCGGACCGGGCAACTGCCTGGCTGGCACGTCGGTGATCACCGTGACCATCACTTCGCACGTCCAACTGCCCCTCTTCCCCGAGGTGCTGCGGGGAGGGGAGACGGGCTTCGCGCTCGAGTCCAGCCATACCGTCCCGATCGGCCAGTACGTCCAAGGGAGAGTGGAGTGAGAAGACCGCGGGGCCCAGCCGACGAACGAGGCAGCGTGGCTCTCCTCATCATCGGGTTCGCCCTCCTGCTCCTCCTGCTGGTGGCCGTCGTCGTCGATGCGTCGGCGGCCTACCTCCAGCGGCAAGGGCTCACGAGCATCGCCGACGGTGCCGCTCTCCAGGGTGCCGACCTGGGTTCGGTGAGTGCGTACACCGAAGGGCTTCCGCAGGGGCGTCTGGGTCAGAGCGCCGCCGCCGTGGATGACGCCGTGGGGGAGTACCTCCTCACCATCGGCGCCTACGAGACCTACCCCGGGCTCAGCCACGAAGCGCGGGTGGACCCCGCGGACGGTGTCGTGACGGTGATCGTGCGGGCCCCTCTGGAACTACCGTTGACCGTCCCTGGCGTGGACGATCCCGTCATCGTGGCGACGGGTCGGGCGGCAGTCACCGTGCTGCGCTGAAGTGCCCGCGTCGGAGGGTCAGCGCCCGACGACGGCGCGCCAGGACTCCGGCTCGGGAGACCCTTCGCCAGCCGTGAGCAGCAGGAACAGGCTCAGGGCCAAACAGGTCGCCGTGACGACGCTTCGTAGGGTGCTCAAGGGTCCTCCAGGAGGGAACGGAGACGACGGTGCAGGCATGCTTGGATCGTCGTCGCCGGAGTAGTACCCAGAACAGAGTGCAACTACTCACTTCTCCCAGAACCGGTCTGACCTCGCTCGAAAAGGATGGTCAGTGACGGCGGCGCCACATCTTGACCACCACCACGGCGAGCAGCCCGGCCACCACAGCGCCACCGAAGGCCAGGGCAGCGGGACGAGGCTGGCCATTGGCGTCGAGCACCTTGGCCAGGGCCCGCTCCTTCGCGTCCTGGGCCCCCGCGGTGGCCCGCGCCTTCACGTCGAGCTTTGCCTGGAGTTGGTCGACCGTGTCGGCCAACCTCTCCCTGGTCTGCTCGATGTCGCGCTGGACCGCCTCCATCTGCGGGTCCGCGTCACCGTCGGTGGTGCCGTTGCCGTTGCCGTTCACGTCCGTCATCACTGCACTCCTGAGGTGGGGCCGAAGGCACGGTGGGTCGTCTCGGGTGGGCCGCAGTCCGGCCCGCGCCGCTCGGTGGTGGGCTCAGTGGTGGGCGCCGGGGTTGCGTACGGCATCGACGTCCTCCTTGACGCTGGCGACCGTCTGGGTGGGCAACGGCGGAGCAGCCGCCTCAACGCGCTTCTTGCCCAGGAGCGCGGCGACGCCGGCCACCAGGAAGAGCACGACGGCGACGATGAGCGCTGCCAGCCAGGCGTCCACCACCAGCGCCAGGGCCAGCACGATCGCGGTGAGCAGGGCCGCAAGGCCGTACAGGGCGATCACCCCGGCCGCGCCGAACATCCCGATCCCGACACCTGCCTTCTTCGCCTTGCCGGAGACCTCCATCTGGGCCAGGCGCAACTCGTCACGGACCAGTTGCGTCACTTCGCTGGACAACTGCGAGACCAGCTGACCGGTGGTCGAGTCCTGGGCTGCGGTGCCCGGCGTCAGTGGGGATGCAGCCCCGGCGGCACTCGCACGGGTGACCTCCACAGGGTCCTCGGGGCGGTTCATTCCGGGCTACCTCCGGGGACGCCCGGCTTGGCGACCGGGTGCGGCGGGAGCTTGTCGGAGGGGCTGTTGACGCCGGAGTCGGCGCCACCGCTGCCGGGGACCGGGCTGGGAGCGGGGGAGGGAGCAGCGGCAGGCGCGTCGACCCCTCCGTGCGTCCCACCCAGGGACACCTCTTCGGGAGTCGGGACGTCCGAGCGGGTGTGCGACCCACCCGCACTGGAGCCGGAACTGGAGCTGGGCGAGGAGTGCGAGCCGGTGCTGGAGGCGGAGTCGTTCTGATCGTCATCGGACTTGCGGCTCACCTTGTCCGCAATGGTCGAGCCGACCGCTCCGGCCTTCTTCGTCACCGTGCCGGCCACGGCTGATCCGGCTGCGCCGGCCTTCTCCTTCGCGAGGTGCTGGGCCTCGTCGGCCTTGGCCTGCACGCGGGGGTTCTGCCACACGTCCTGGGCCTTGCCGACGATCTGCTGGTAGCGCTGGCGCCCGGCCTTCGCGCCCAGGACGTAACCGGCACCCATTCCCAGCACGAATGCGATCCTCTTGGCGGCCATGTTGGTCTCCTGACGTCTGTCGCCGGCGCGGTCAGGGTGACCACTGTGGCGAAGGGCTGACGTCTCGATGCCCCGGTGAGCGCGAACTTATGCCTCCCGCGCCCAGATTTCGGGTCGTCACCGCGTGAGGAGCGTCGCGATCTCGTCCTCTCCGAGCCCCAGCAGGTCGCGGAAGACGTACTCGTTGTCGGCGCCGAGGTCCGGACCCACGTGGTGGACCGGGAGCGACTTCTCACCGAGCACCGGCACGATCCCCGGGAAGGCGACGTGACGGGTCTCGCCGGCCACGTCGACCGGCAGGTGCTGCACCATGTCGCGGGCCAGGAACTGCTCGTCGGTGATGATGTCGGCCCCCGTCATGATCGGTCCGGCCGGGACGTCGGCCTCGTCGAGGACCGCGAGCGCCTCGGCCCGCGTACGACCGCCGGTCCACTCACCGATGGCGTCGTCCAGCTCGTCGCGCCGCTCCCAGCGCCCCTTGTTGTTGACCAGGTCGGGGTCGGCGGCGAGGTCCTCGCGGCCGATCGCACGCATGAACTTGGGGAAGAGGTTGTCGGCGTTGCCGGAGATCACCACGTCGCCGTCCGAACACGGGTAGGCGTTGGACGGGGCGATCCCCTCCATCCGGCCTCCGGTGCGTACGCGCGGCACACCGTGGGCCGACACGTCGGGCACGAGCGACTCCATCATCGAGAAGATCGCCTCGTGCAGCGCCACGTCGACGTGCTGGTCAACGGGCGACGGGGGCTGCTGGCCAGCGGCCCTGGCGACACCGCGCTGGTGCAGCGACATCACCACGCCGAAAGCGGCGTAGAGGCCCGCGATGGAGTCTCCGATGGAGACCCCGACGCGGGCCGGCGGACGGTCGGCCTCGCCGACGAGCTCACGCAGACCGCCGTACGCCTCGGCCACCGCCGCAAAACCGGGGCGCGCCGACATCGGTCCGGTCTGGCCGAAGGCGGAGATCCGCGCAACCACCAGTTCTGGGTTCAGCGCGGCCAGTGTCGCGGCGTCCAGGCCCCACCGGTCCAGGGTGCCGGGACGGAAGTTCTCGATCAGGACGTCACACTTCGCGAGGAGTGCCTTGGCAGCCCGCAGCCCTGACTCAGTGCGCAGGTCCAGCTCGACAGAGCGCTTGTTGCGGTTGATGGTGCGGTAGAGCATCGAGGTGTCCCCGGCGAAGAGTCGCCAGTTGCGCAGCTCGTCGCCCGTACGCGGCCGCTCGACCTTGATCACCTCGGCGCCGAAGTCAGCGAGCAGGCGGGCCGCCGTGGGGGCCGCAATGAAGTTGCCCAGCTCCAGCACGCGGACACCGGCCAGGGGGAGGGAGGAAGGGGCGCTCATGGTCGCGCACTCTAATCGTCGGCGATGATCCTGGAGGCTCGCGCTCAGGGTCGCGGCGACGTATCGTCGGCCCGAAGCCCTGCACGCCCCGCCTCGCGACCCTCTCGGGAGCACGCCGTGACGACCCTCCGCAGCATCCTCGCCAGTGCCTTGGCAACGACCCTCACCGTCGGTCTCCTCGCCTTCGGCCTGAGCGCCCTGACCGCGGCTCCAGCGCAGGCAGCGAGCCCGGCCTCCAAGTACGGCACGGCCGCCGAGAAGGCGACGAACAGGCAACGTGCCAAGCACGACCGGGTGAAGCTCAAGGCCAGCAAGTGCCTGAAGAGGTACGCCAAGAGCCACGCCCGCAAGATGGCCAGGAAGCGCGCCATCTGGCACCAGGACCTGGGCAAGGTGTTGAGCGCGTGCGACATGCGGATGGTCGGTGAGAATGTCGCCGCCGGATACCGGACCGGTCGCTCCGTGGTCAACCAGGGGTGGATGAAGTCCCCCGGGCATCGCGAGAACATCCTGCGCAGGGAGTACCGCCGCAGTGAGGTCGCAGCCGTGAAGGGCGAGGACGGTCGCTGGTACGCCGCGCAGCTCTTCGGCCGGTACTGATCCGCTTCGACACCGTTGCGACCCGCGCCGTAGGGTGAGGGCGTGGCTGGTACCGACTTCGACGCAGAGATCCGCACGCTCAACGCGACCATGAAGACCATCGGTCAGGTCCTGGACCTCGACGCGATGCGTACGGAGATCGCGGACCTCAGCGAGCAGGTGGGATCCCCTGACCTGTGGGACGACCAGGAGAACGCGCAGCGCGTCACCGGCCGTCTCTCCACGCTCAACGGCGAGTTGGAACGCTTCACCTCGCTGACCGACCGTATCGACGACCTCGAGATCATGGTCGAGATGGCCACCGAAGAGGGTGACGAGGAGTCGCTCGCCGACGCCCAGATCGAGTTGGACCGGATCAAGAAGTCGGCCGAGTCCCTGGAGATCCGCACCCTGCTCAACGGCGAGTACGACGCCCGCGAGGCCCTGATCAGCATCCGCGCCGGCGCCGGTGGCGTCGATGCCGCCGACTTCGCCGAGACCCTGATGCGGATGTACATCCGCTGGGCCGAGCAGCACAAGTACGGTGTGGATGTCTTCGAGACCTCCTACGCCGAGGAGGCCGGGCTGAAGTCCGCGACCTTCGCCATCCGGGCTCCGTACGCCTACGGCACCCTGTCGGTCGAGGCCGGGACGCACCGCCTGGTGCGGATCAGCCCGTTCGACAACCAGGGTCGTCGCCAGACCTCGTTCGCTGCGGTCGAGGTGGTCCCGGTGCTCGAGCAGACCGACGAGATCACCATCCCCGACGAGGAGATCCGCGTCGACGTGTACCGCTCCGGAGGACCGGGTGGTCAGTCGGTCAACACCACCGACTCTGCGGTGCGTCTGACCCACATCCCCACCGGCACGGTCGTGAGCTGCCAGAACGAGAAGTCTCAGCTGCAGAACAAGGCCTCCGCGATGGTCGTCCTCAAGGCCAAGCTGCTGGCTCGCAAGAAGGCCGAGGAGAAGGCCCACCTCGACGAGATGCGTGGCGACGTGCAGGCCAGCTGGGGTGACCAGATGCGCAACTACGTGCTCAACCCCTACCAGGTCGTCAAGGACCTGCGCACCGGGTACGAGTCGGGCAACCCGAGCTCGGTCTTCGACGGCGACCTCGACCCGTTCCTGGAGGCCGGCATCCGCTGGCGGCGGGGCGCCGAGAAGGCCGAAGCCGCGAACTGACCCCCCGCCGGGTCGGGTCGCCGCGCCCCCGACGGCGCCAGGCTCTGACGTGCCCCGGCGCGCGTCCCCGAGGCGTTTCGTTGCTCGGCTAATGTCGATCAACGTGATTCGCTTCGAGAAGGTCACCAAGGCCTACCCCGGCCACCCCCAACCCGCGCTCGACCAGGTTTCGGTCGACATCGACAAGGGGGAGTTCGTGTTCCTCGTCGGTTCCTCGGGTTCGGGCAAGTCGACGTTCCTCCGTCTGGTGACCCGTGAGTACCGCCCCACGTCCGGTCGTGTCTACGTGGCCGGCAAGGAGATCAACCGGCTCGCCAACTGGAAGGTGCCCCGGCTGCGACGTGAGATCGGCGCGGTCTTCCAGGACTTCCGTCTGCTGCCCAACAAGACGGTCACCGAGAACGTGGCCTTCGCGCTGCAGGTGATCGGTCGCTCGCGCGCGGACATCAAGACGTTGGTGCCCGAGACCCTGGAGCTGGTCGGTCTGGACGGCAAGGGCGACCGCATGCCCGACGAACTCTCCGGCGGCGAGCAGCAGCGCGTGGCGGTGGCGCGCGCCTTCGTCAACCGGCCCCAGATCCTGATCGCCGACGAGCCCACCGGCAACCTCGACCCCACGACGTCGGTCGGCATCATGAAGCTGCTCGACCGGATCAACCGCACCGGCACGACCGTCCTGATGGCCACCCACGACGCCGGCATCGTCGACCAGATGCGCAAGCGCGTCATCGAGCTCGAACACGGACGTGCGGTCCGTGACCAGGCCCAGGGCGTCTACGGCTCCCAGGCCTGAGACCCAGGCCTGAGACCCAGGCCTGGGTCCCGGGCCCCAGACCCCCACGGCTCGGCTGAGCACCCACCCCCCGACCCCACGTTCGTCCGCTCGACACAGCGGCAATCGAGAGGCACTTTCTTCCCATGCAGTTGCGATACGTCTTCTCCGAACTCGGCCAAGGACTGCGCCGCAACCTGTCGATGCACCTGGCCGTGGTCCTGACCCTCTTCGTCTCCCTGACCCTGGTGGGGATGGGAGTGCTGCTCAACCAGCAGGCCAACAAGGCGGCCGACCACTGGGGCAACCAGCTCCAGATCACGGTGTGGCTGTGCAAGGCCGACGACTCGAACGCCGCCTGCACCGGTGAGGTCACCGATGCCCAGCGCGACGCGGTCATCGCGGTCGTCGAGGAGAACCCCGAGGTCTCCGGGCACCACCTCGAGTCGCGTGAGGAGGCCTTCGAGAAGGTCAAGGAGCTCGTCGGTGCGGAGCGCTTCGAGGGCCCCAACCCGGCGGCCACCGCAGAGGACATGCCGGAGTCGATCTGGATCGAGCTGGAGGATCCGGACGAGTACAAGGGCATCACCTCCGCCGTCACCGGGCTCGACGGTGTCTCCGGGATCCGGGACATGCGCCAGACGCTCAAACCGATCTACGGGTCGATCAACGCGCTGCAGTGGGGAGCGCTTGCCACCGCCGGATTCCTGGTCATTGCTGCCCTGCTGCTGGTCGGCAACACGATCCGACTTGCTGCCTTCGCCCGGCGCAAGGAGATCGGCATCATGCGGCTCGTGGGCGCCTCCACGTTGTACATCGCCCTGCCCTTCCTGCTCGAGGCGCTCGTCACCGCTCTGGTCGGAGTCACCCTGGCTGCGGGTGCGTTGGGGGGCTTCATGTACTTCGGGATCCACGAGCGCGCCGGTGACGCGTTGAAGTTCATGCCGTGGATCGGCATGGAGGAGTACGGCGTAGCAGTGCTGTGCGTCGCGTTGCTCGGTCCGCTGCTGACGATCCTGCCGACACTCGTGTTGACCCGGAAATACCTCAAAGTCTGACGTGGCCGAGTTACGGTCGAGGCGTTCACTTCCCCGGAACACAAGAAAGCTGTGCGCTGTGCGCCCCTTCCCCCGTTCAACGCGTCGACGCGCGGCTTCTGCTGTCGTCGCCGCTGCCCTCGTGGCCACCGTCTTCGGTGTCCCGACGGCTGGTGCTGACGACCTGAAGGACAAGCGCAACCGCGTCAAGAAGGACATCCGCTCCGCCCAGAGCGACCTGCACTCGTCGAGCGAGGCGATGGCCCGCGCGAATGCCCGACTGAACGCCGCGCAGCGCCAGCTCGCCGGCGCCCAGGTCGCCCTCGCGGCCGCGGAGGCGAAGGTCTCCGTCGCCGAGCGGCGTGACGTTGAGATGCAGGCAGAGCTCGACCGAGCCAGGACGGAGCTCCGCGCAGCCCGCAAGGCACTGCGTGAGGGTCGGGCGAAGATGGTGGTGCAGCGCACCCAGGTCGCTGCGACGATCACTGACTACTACCAGCAGGGTGACCCCGCGTTGATCGCGTTCGCCTCGTTGATGGATGCCCAGTCGCCAGCCGACCTGACCCGGCAGAGCGAGATGCGTGACGCCATCGTCGATCGTGAGGCGAACTCGTACCAGGAGCTGCTGGCCTCGAAGGTGATCCTGGACGTCAACGAGACCCAGGTGGAGCAGGCCAAGGACGAGGTGGCGGTGAAGCGCCAGGCCGCTGCCGACCACCTCGACGCCATGGAGCGCCTCGAGCAGGAGGCGACCTCGGCCAAGGCCGCCGTCTCGGAGCTGGTCAGTCAGCGGGCCTCGGCGAGTGCGTCCGCGGCGCGGGCCAAGGCAGCTGATCAGCGTGAGCTCGGCAAGCTCAAGGCCGAGGAGGACAAGATCGCCACGATGCTGCGTCGTCGGGCGGCGAGGCAGCAGGCCAGCAGGAGCGCCGGCAGGTCGGCAGGGGTGCTGTCGTGGCCAGTCCGGGGTGCGCGGCTGAGCTCTCCGTACGGTTTCCGTGAGCACCCGATCTACGGCTACTGGGGCATGCACGACGGCCAGGACTGGGCCGCAGACTGCGGCAGCCCGCTCTACGCGACCGCCAGCGGGACGATCGTCTCGAAGTACTTCAGCTCCGTCTACGGCAACCGCCTGGTGCTCGACCACGGGATCCTTTCGCGCGTCGGTGTGGCCAGCGTCTACAACCACGCGACCAGCTACACCGTCGGGGTCGGTGCCAGGGTCCAGCGTGGGCAGGTCATCGGGTACGTCGGCAGCACCGGCTGGTCGACCGGCTGCCACCTGCACTTCTCGGTGCTCGTCAACGGCCGGACGGTCGACCCGCGCAAGTGGTTGTGACCCTGCGGCAAATCAGTTGCCCCCTGTTGAGAGGATGGGCAGATGGCCAAGGAGCAGGGCACCAAGCTGATCGCCCAGAACAAGAAGGCGCGGCACGACTACCACATCGAGACCACCTGGGAAGCTGGCATCGTGCTGGTCGGCACCGAGGTGAAGTCGCTGAGGCAGGGGCGCGCCTCCCTGGTCGACGGTTTCGCCGAGATCGACAACGGCGAGGCCTGGCTGCTCCAGGTCCACATCCCTGAGTACTCGCAGGGCACCTGGACCAATCACGCGTCGCGACGCAAGCGCAAGTTGCTGCTCAACCGGCACGAGATCGACAAGATTGAGCGCAAGTTGTCCGACCAGGGCTACACGCTCGTGCCGTTGTCGCTGTACTTCAAGGACGGTCGGGCCAAGGTCGAGCTCGCGTTGGCCAAGGGCAAGAAGTCGTACGACAAGCGCCACACCTTGGCCGCGAAGCAGGCCGATCGGGAGAAGGTGCAGGCGGTCCAGCGTCGCCTGAAGGGTTACAAGGACTGATCCGTTGATCGGCCCCGAAACGCACCCTGACGCCGCGGCGGTGGCGGCCTGGACCGAGCGACTCGGGCTGCCGGGTCTCTTCGACGTCCACACCCACTTCCTGCCGCCGCGGGTGATGGAGAAGGTCCGCGCCCAGTTCGACTCCGCCGGCCCCCTGATCGGGCGGCCCTGGCCGTTGCGCTACCGCGACACTGACACCGCGCTCGCCCAGGTGCTGCGTGACTTCGGCGTACGCCACTTCAGTGCCCTGCCCTACGCGCACAAGCCGGCGATGGCGGAGTTCCTCAACGACTGGGCAGCTGAGTTTGCCGCCCGTACGCCCGAGGCGCTGCGCTGCGGCACCTTCTTCCCCGAGCCGGGAGCCGCGGCGTACGTGGGCCGGCGCATCGACGAGGGCCTGGAGCTGTTCAAGGTGCACGTGCAGGTCGGCGCGTTCCACGTCACCGACCCACTGCTGTACGAGGCCTGGGGGGTCGTGGCCGAGGCCGGTACGCCGGTGGTGCTGCACGCCGGCAGTGGCCCGATCCCGACCGAGCACACCGGGCCCGGTCCGGTCGCGGAGCTGCTGCGTCGCCATCCGCGGCTGACGCTGGTGATGGCCCACATGGGAGCGCCGGAGTACCGCGAGTTCCTCGAGATGGCCGAGACCTACGAGCGGGTCCACCTGGACACCACGATGGCCTTCACCGACTTCTTCACCGAGATGGGTGGCGCCTTCCCTCCCGACCTGTTGCCGCGGCTGGAGGCGCTCGGGGAGAAGGTGCTCCTGGGCTCCGACTTCCCCAACATCCCCTACCCCTACGTGCACCAACTCGACTCCTTGGAGGCGCTCGCGCTCGGTGACCACTGGTTGCGTGCGGTCTGCTGGGACAACGGTGTCCGACTCTTCGGACGCGGTGGCTGACGACCCGTCCGGGCGTGTGAGAATGCCGAGGTGGTCGCACCTACTTATGAGCAGCTCTCCGCGCTTCCTGCCTTCTGCGAGCAGGTCGTGCCCCAGGGCTTCGAAGACATCAACGGACACCTGAACATCCGGCACTACGTCGGCATCGCGAGCGAGGGTCTCGACGAGTCACTCGTCGACCTCGGCATCCCGATCCAGTGGCCCAACATCGCGGGCCAGGCGGTCTTCACCGCTGAGCACCACATGTCCTACCCGCACGAGCTGCGTACGGGCGACCGGCTGTCGGTGCGCGTACGTCTCGTCGGCCGCTCCGACCGCGCCGCGCACGTGCTGGTCTACCTGCTCGACGAGACCCACCAGCGCGTGAGCTTCGTGATGGAGGAGATCTGCCTCCACGTCGACCTCGAGACGCGCAAGACCTCACCCTGGCCCGAGGACGTTGCCAAGCTCCTCGACGAGAAGGTCGCCGAGCACGCTGCGCTGCCCTTCGAGGCCGACCTCTCCGGAGCCATGAAGCTGCGCTGAGGCGCCCACACACTTCTCGACGCCGTCGGCGGGGCCGGGGCTGGAATAACCAGTCGTGGTCCGTCGGTTGTGGCGGGTAGACTGCGAGTCAGTTCGATTTGAAAACTCAAGAGGGGCTGATCGGTTTCGACTTGGGACGTTAGTTCCAGGGGAAGCGGGTCGAGAAGCCAGCGTTATCTCGTTAACGATCGCTGGAAAACCATAGTTGCCGACAACAATCGCAACGACTTCGCTCTCGCTGCCTGAGCAGTGATCGAAGGGTCTGACCGGGCATCTGTCCTCGTCCCGGACCCAGGCCTCATCTAGAGGACTTGCTGTTCACTCATCGTCAGGAGGGGTGGACGGGACTTTTTCCTGACTGAGCCCGTCGGTGACGTGTCTGTGCGAGCACCGGGGCCGAGAAAAGCGACTCACTGACTACACCCGTAGAAGACCTGGATCGGCGCTCGAGGACCGGGGTTCGATTCCCCGCAGCTCCACCAGCACCATCTGCGACACAGCCCTCTTGGACAACGACGAAGACCCCCGCCTCGGCGGGGGTCTTCGTCGTGCATCTGTCTGCTCAGGTGGCGAACATGGCGGGCGCGGCGCCGCGCTCAGGTTCAGGCGCAGCCCAGCGCATCCGGTGCTTCCTCCACCATGCGCTGCAGTTCCTGGCCGGAGACACCGTCAGCGATCTGGTCGGTGTACTCCCACACTAGGTTGGCGCCGCCATCGTCCTCGGTCTCCTCCAACGCGGACCAGGAGTGTGCGGTCCCTGCGGCCTCCCGGGCCTTCGTCACGCGGGCCTCGTCGCCGGCTGCGACAGCACCGGCGTACTCCTCCACCCAGGCGCAGGTGACCGCGACCGTGACGTCGTCGATCACGCGCAGGCGCATCAGTTCGCTGGTAGTGACGGAGGAGGCGTCGAACCCGACGGGGGCCGGGACATCGGAGAGGATCTCAGCGATCGCCTCGGGTCGTTCCGACGGCAGGACGGCGTGCTCGGGGAGCTGGGCCTCGAACTCGGCACGACTCACCAGTCGGAGCTGGGAGAGGAGGTCGACGAAGGCCGCGCGCGGCAGGCCCATCACACGAATCTCGAGGGTGAAGCCGCCCTCGACCGGGCGAATGACGGTGTGGTCCTCGTCGTCGTAGGCCCACATCAGCGACTCCTTGCCCAGGACATCGAGCGTGGCGGCCGGCCCGATGTCCTGACGGTCGGCCACGTAGTCGTCGTAGTCCTCCGCGAGGCGCCAGTGGACGGCGAGCTCTCCGTCCTCGCTGTTGTACTCCAGCTCGCCGCCGTACTCCGGGTCGTCCTCGAAGTCGGACAGGACCCAACTCGCATCCGTCAGCACCGCCCGGCCGCGCTCCTGCGCCGACGCCTGGGCCTCGTTCGGGTCGGAGGGGCCGTCACGGGTGACCCAGAAGCCTCCGACGACGAGCGCGCCGACGACCAGGGCCGTGGTGCCTGCAACCAGCCAGCGGGTCCGTGAAGGGTGGTCGCTCGCGGCGGACGGGTGTTCTTCGGGGGTGGGCACAGTGTTGTCCTCTGCTCGTGGTGGAGGTGAGTGTCAGAGAGTCAACCGTCGTGTTCTGTGGCGGTGATGCCCTCCGTCAGGGCTCAACTCTGCGCCCCGCGGCCGGGTTGTCGTATCGGTCCAGGTACTCAGTTGTTCACGACGTGATCGGTTTGGTGGCCCGCACGATCGCGCCGTGCATCCCCGGCGCCGCCTCGTGGGTGAACTCGACCTCGGCCTCGACGAACCCGGCCTCGCTGAGTCCGTCGAGGTACTCGCTGCGGGAGAGGGCGCCGGCGATGCAGCCGACGTACGAGCCGCGCTCAGCTCGGTCCGCGGGCGAGAGGTGGTCCTCGGCGACGACGTCGGAGATGCCGATCCGGCCGCCGGGGGTCAGCACCCGGTACATCTCGGCGATCACCCGGGGCTTGTCGACGGAGAGGTTGATGACGCAGTTGGAGATCACGACGTCGATCGACGCATCCGGCAGGGGGACGTCCTCGATGGTGCCCTTGAGGAACTCGACGTTGCTCGCCCCCGCCTTCGCTGCATTGGCCCGGGCCAGGTCGAGCATCTCGTCGGTCATGTCGACGCCGTACGCGAAGCCGCTCTCCCCGACCCGGCGCGCGGAGAGCAGCACGTCGATCCCGCCCCCGGAGCCCAGGTCCAGGACGCGCTCGCCCTCACGGAGGTCCGCGACGGCGGTCGGGTTGCCGCACCCCAGCGAGGCCGCGACGGCGTCCGCGGGGAGTGACTCCTGGTCGTCGTGGGCGTAGAGGGCGGCGCCGAACGACTCGTCGACCGTGACGTCGCCGCTGCAGCAACTGGACGTGCTGACGTCGTCGACGACCTGCAGGGCGTCGTTGAGCTCGGTGTTGGTCGCGCCGCGACCGACCGCGCTGGCTGCCTCGGCGTAGCGGGCGCGCACTTCCTCGCGCAGATGGTCCGGGCTCTTGGTGCTGTCCATGGCGAAACTCCTCGGGTGGTCGGGGTGGGTCAACACATCGAGACTTGTCGATGCATCGACGATTGTCAATATGTCTGGCAGGATGAGGGCATGTCTCCGCGACCCGCCTTGCCCGTCCTTCACGAGACGACCTGCTGCTCGACCGTCGCCGGCGGTGAGTTGCAGGTGGAAGAGGCTGAGCACCTGGCGCACGTGTTCAAGGCGTTGGGGGACCCCACCAGGGTCCGACTGCTCTCGCTCATCTCCGCCGGGAGGGAACGGGAAGCGTGCATCTGTGACCTCACCGAGGCCGTCGGGCTCGCCCAGCCGACGGTCTCGCACCACATGAAGGTGCTCGTCGATGCCGGACTCGTCGCCCGGGAGCAGCGTGGACGATGGGCGTTCTACCGCCTCGTCGACAGCACTCTTGCCGTCCTCAGCAAGGCATTGCGGCCCTAGTTGGCGCCCTCAGGGGTGGGGGACCCGGTGGGCTCCGGTGCCCCCGGCTCCGGGTCGTCCTCGGTCGGAGTCGGCGAGGGGGAGGGGGAGTCGGTGCGCTCCGGCGCACGGCTCGGTGACCCGCTCTCCGAAGGCTCACCCGGAGAGGCGGTGGGACTGGGGTCCCCGGTCCGGGGGGTCGCTGTGGGTGAGGGGCGGGGGCTGGGCTCGGGAGTGAGGTCGGGCTCGGTGGGGGCAGGGTCAGCCGGTTCACTCCGCCGCGGCGTCTCGCCGGGGCCGGGGTCCGGCTCCGGGGGACGGACCAGGCTGTAGGTCACCAGCGCCGCGATGAAGATGACGGTCAGGACCACGGTGGAGGGACGGGGGGCCCAGGAGGGCCACTTGGGGCGCCGACTCATGGCGTCCCGGTCGGTTCGCCGGTGGACAGTTGGGCCGAGGTCCTGATGCCCTCGGCCAGCAGGGCGCGGGTGATCATGGCGCGCAGCGTACGTCCGACCACGAACTGCTTGCCCGGCAGCGTGCGAGCCACGACCCGCACCTTGAACTGGTCGACCTCGATCGACTCCACGCCCATCACGGCCGGCATGTCGAGCAGGAGGGCGCGCAGCGTCTCGTCCGCGTACGCCGCCTCCCCGACGTCGCGCAGCACGTCGTTGACGTGGTTGACGTCCACGGTCACCGGGATCGGGACGTCGATGACGGCTCGGGCCCAACCGCGCGACAGGTTGGTGGTCTGCACGATCTGACCGTTCGGCGTGATGACCACCTCGCCGGCCGGGGTGCGGACCGTGGTGGTGCGGAGGCTGACCTCCTCCACCGTGCCGATCACCGCGGTGCCGACACCCAGCACCTCGAGCCGGATCAGGTCGCCGTAGCCGTACTGGCGTTCAGCGAAGAGGAAGAAGCCGGCCAGGAGGTCCTGCACGATCCGTTGCGCCCCGAACCCGAGGGCGACGCCCGCGACGGTGGCGGCGGGGATGATCGCGCTCAGTGAGCCACCCAGGATCTGGACGATGTACAGGACCGCGACGACGTAGATCCCCACCACGGCGATCCAGCTCAGCAGCTGGATGAGCGCATGGTTGCGTTTCGCCTCTTCGGAGCGCACCAGGTTGTCGGTGTCGGGCTCGCGGTGCTCGATGCGAGTGGTCCACGCCCGGGCACCCCAACTGACGGCGCGCGCCAGGAGCATGGAACCCGTCACGAGCAGCAGAATCTCGAGGCCGGTGCCACGCATCCACAACGTCAGGTCGGAGAGGATGGCGGTCTCCACAGTCACGCCAGCCACCGTACCCGGCGGAGGGGAACGGTCGCGGGTGCACATCCCCGCAGAAAAGTTCTCGTCGCAGGGGTTTGAAGATGCCGCATACGGGGCACACGCTGATCGAGCGTCTGTCCTCTTCCTCTCGGGAGTCTCCGTGATCTACCTTCTCGTCGCCATGTTGGTCGCTGCTGCGGCTGCTGGAGCATGGCTCGTCGTCGGCTCGGCCAAGGCGTCGCGCAGTGCGACCCGGACTGCGGAGCGAGCCCCCGAGGTGGAGGCCTGGGCAGCGGCTGAGTCACCTCAGGTGATGGTCGCGAATCACTCGTCGAGTCCTGTCCACGAAGTACGCGCGTTCGTGGCGCTCGGTCGTCGTCGCCGTCCCACCTGTGTGGGATGGATCCGCACCCTTCCCCCCACCGGTGACGAAGCCGCACGGGTCGCCCTCACCGCCGACAGTCGGGAGAGTTGGTTGCGCTGGCGCGATGGGCAGGCCCGACAGCCTGTCGACGTCGCGGTCGAGGTGACCTTCCGCGACAACGCGGGCCAGCACTGGCGGCGTGACCGGTCCGGAGCCCTCACGGCCATCGAGGGCTGACGATCGGCGATTGGCCGGTTGGGACGTGCGTTTACAGTCGAGCGGTATGACACCTCTCTACACTGCTACTGCTGTCTCCACCGGTGAGGGCCGCAACGGCCACGTCGAGACCACGGACGGCCTGCTCGTGGCCGACGTACGGACCCCCGAGGCGATGGGCGGGCCGGGCGGAGCCACGAACCCCGAGCAGCTCTTCGCTGCGGGATACGCCGCCTGCTTCCACTCCGCCCTCAAGTCCGTGGCCAAGAAGTCCGGTGGTGACACCTCGGAGTCCGAGGTCGTGGCCGACGTCTCGATCGGTGACAACGGCGAGGGTGGGTTCGCCCTTGCCGTCGAGCTCGAGGTGACTCTCCCGAAGATGTCGCGCGAGGACGCCGAGAAGGCCGTCGAGAAGGCGCACCAGGTGTGTCCCTACTCCAACGCGACCCGCGGCAACATCGAGGTCAAGCTCACGATCGCCTGACCCGTCCCTGACCTGTTCTTGCGCCCACGCCCGGTACCCTCCGAGCGTGGGCGCAATTTCGTCGGTGGACGGCTTTCAACGGCGGCATGCCGTCATCGGGTTTCCCTTGGCGGTGGTCTACAAGTACTTCGACGACCAAGGTCCCTACCTGGCGGCGGCGCTGACCTACTACGCGTTCATCGCGATCTTCCCGCTCATGCTGCTCGGCACCTCGATCCTCGGACTGGTGCTCCAGGGGCAGCCGCAATGGCAGGAGTCGATCCTCGACTCCGCGCTGGCACAGTTCCCGATCATCGGGGACGAGCTGGGGCGTCCCGACGGGCTCCAGGGATCGATCTCCGGTGTCGTGATCGGTTCCCTCGTCGCCCTCTTCGGCTGCCAAGGGCTCGGGCAGGCCCTGCAGAACACCCAACACACCGCTTGGTCGGTGCCCCGCAACTCGCGCCCCAACCCGGTGTACGCACGCGTCAAGACCGTCGTCCTGCTCGTCACGGCGGGACTGTCGCTGCTCACGGTGTCGGTGGTCTCGACCGTGGTCAGCACCACTGACCTGCTCGCCGACTCGGTGCCGGGGGTGGTCCGCTACGTCGTCCCCGCCCTCACCATGGTGGTGATCGGCTCCTTCCTGACCCTGCTCTTCCGGTTCTCGGCCACCGGGCAACACTCCTTCGTGCGGGCTGCTCCGGGCGGGTTCACCCTCGCCTTCATGTGGCAGGGGCTGCAGCTGCTCGGTGCGTCGTACGTGAACAACGTGCTCGTCGGCACCAGCGCGATGACCCAGACCTTCGGTCTCGTCCTCGGGCTCATCGGCTTCCTGTGGATCGGCGCAGTGATGGCGGTGCTGGCGATGGAGATCAACGTCGTGCTGGCTCGCCGCCTGTGGCCTCGCGCCCTGCTCACCCCCTTCACCGACAACGTCGAGCTCACCGAGGCGGATCGTCGCGCGTACACCGCCTACGCCCGGATGCAGCGCCACAAGGGATTCGAGACCGTGGCGGTCTCCTGGGAGGAGAACGAGGGGGACAGGGCCCGGGGCTGACCCGTGTTGCGCGCCACGGTGCCGCAGAGTGAGTGCGCGGGGTGGTGTCTGGCAAGACTCTGCCGGTGTGATAAAACACCCGTCGGCCTTCTTTTGCTCAAAATTAGGTAGACAGGGCGGTCCTTACCCTATTCTGGGTACACCCCCTGACGCACGTGTGGCGCATCTGGTCGCGGAAGGTCGCGGAAGACAGGGGACAACGTGAACGCCCGTTCCGGGCGCTTCTCGGCACTGCGTCTCCAGTCACCCCTTCCAGGAGCCTCCCGTGAAGAACCCGTCCCCCTCATCCCGGCTGCGTTCGCGCTCCTGGGCCGTCGCCGCCGTGGCTGCGATGGCAGTGTCGCTCGCGACCCTGCCTGCCGTGACCGCACAGGCCGCGCCTGCCAAGAAGGTCAGCGCCACCGTCAAGATCTCCAAGCTCGGGACCCAGAAGGCGAACGTGGCCTTCAAGGTGCGCGGCAAGGTCAGCACCAAGCGCGTACGCCGCGTCGCCCTGCAGGTGAAGAAGGGCAACAAGTACGTCACCATCAAGCGCGCCAAGACCAAGCGCACCGGCAGGTTCGTCTTCACCAACGTGAAGCGCGCCAAGACCTCCAGGATCCGCGTCGTGGCGTCACGCAAGGTGATCGGCCCGAAGAACCGGCGCAAGATCCTGCTCCGCTCGGTCTCCCGCTCCGTCAGGGTGAAGGTGACCACGACGGCCGCACCCGCGCCTGTCCCGAGCGCCCCCACCACGGAGGTGCGTTGGGCCCGGCTGGACAAGGTCGCCAACGCACAGTTGCCCAACACCGCGTTCACCGTCTCCGGCGCGGTCTTCTCCGCCCGTGTCCGCACCGTGCACATCGAACGGATCGTCGGGAAGACCCAGGAAGTCATCGCCAAGGGCACCTCCCGCGCGGACGGCACCTTCACGGTGTCCGGCGTCAAGCTCAGCTCGAGCGCAAAACTGCGGGTCGTGGCTCCGGCGTTCCGCATCGCCACCGGCAAGTACGGCAACTCCACCCGGGTGATCGACCGCGCCGAGTCAGCGGCCGTTGACGTCAAGGTGACCAACCAGTCGGCCTCCATGGTCGCCCTGCCGCCGATCGCGTCTGCGGGCGCCAGCGCCTCCGCTCCCACCGAGGGTGCTGTGGTCTCCGCGAAGTTCACCCCCGCTCGCCCCGGACGTCTGGTCAACCTCGAGAAGTCGGTGAACGGTTCCTGGGTCACCGTCTCCACCAAGCCCCAGGATGACTCCGGCCACGCCGTCTTCCAGGTCGCGGGTACCCGGGACAGCTACCGTGCCACCGCCGTCACCCAGAGTGACGCCCCCGCCATGACGACGAACTCGGCCGCCACCAGGGGTTGGGCCGGCAACGTCGACTTCGAGGACACCTTCGACGGCAACGCCCTCGACCCCAAGAAGTGGAAGCACCTGCACCGCCCGCTCGGCACCGGTCTCCGCGGATGCGCCCAGCCCAGCAGGGACACCTTCTCGGTCGCCAACGGCGTCCTGCGGATGGGAGTCAAGAAGGACCCCGCCCGTGCAGGCCAGACCTGCATGGCCAACGTGGACGGCAAGAAGGTCCCCATGCCGTACATGCTCAACACCCAGATCGGCACCGAAGGCCTCTACGACTTCACCTACGGCTTCGCTGCCGCACGGGTGAAGGTCCAGAAGACCAAGGGCATGCACTCGGCGTTCTGGGCTAAGCCCGTCAACCCCGAGGTGAACGGCCAGCCGCAGTACGGCACCGAGATCGACGTCTTCGAGTACTTCGGTCGCGGTATGTACAAGGAGAACGGCGTCGCCGCGTTCATCCACGCCCCGAACGCCGCGGGCACGGTCATCAAGACCGGAGCCCAGGTGCCCGAGACGGGTCTGATGCGCGACGGCAAGGCTGAGCTGTACGAGGAGTACCACGTGTACTCGGTCGAGTGGAACGCCTCGCAGTACATCTTCCGCATCGACGGCCGGGAGTTCCTGAGGATCAAGAAGGACGTCTCCAAGGCGCCGGAGTACCTGATCCTCTCGATGCTCACCTCCGACTGGGAGTTGCCCGACCTCTTCGACGGCGTCGACGGCAACATCAAGGACACGGCCACGGTGGACTGGGTCCGGGTCTACAAGCCTTGATCACGCAGTACTGAATCTCCGCTCGAGCCAAGGGCCCGTCAGACTTCTGACGGGCCCTTGGTCGTCGGTGGCGACCCGAGCACATGGACCGAGTTGGTCCGAGGAACCTAAGAGTCCTTTCATGCACGTCTCACTCTGGGCTCATGGCCGCGGCCCATGCTTTGGGTCACGCCCCACCCGCTGGGGAGGGACACCACAGGTTCACCCGACGAGAGGACTTCTCATGCTGAACATTCGCAAGGCTGCAGCCACCCTGGGCGCCACCGCGCTCCTCGCCACGCCCATCGTGGCACTCTCCGCGACCCCGGCCGTCGCCGCGGACCGTGAGCTCCGCTGCCACGGCGCCGAGGTCGACTTCGAGGTCGACAAGGAGCGCAAGGGCAACCGCGCCGGCTTCGAGGTCGACATCGACGTCGACGACGCCCGTCCGGGCAGCAAGTGGCGCATCAAGCTCCGTCACGACGGCAAGCTCGTCCACTCCAAGGTCTACACGGCGGACCGTGACGGGGAGATCGACGTCAACAAGTGGCGCAAGAACACCAAGGGCAAGGACCGCTTCAAGGCGGTTGTGAAGCCGGCTGGCGCCAAGGCCTGCACCAGCGTCATCACCCGCCGCTGACCCTCGCCTGACCCTGCCTGACCTGCCTGACCTGTCGGCATTGGTCTGCAACGCAGAGGTCCGACGGAACACCGACGGCGCACATGCTCAGCATGTGCGCCGTCGGTCATTTCGTCGTCGTGCGTGCGGCGAAGCTCAGGCGGCAGGGCCTGCCTCCGCAGTTGCCTTCGTACGCTTCGCCTCACGCTTGGCCGTCTTCTTGTCGGCCCGCTTCTCCTTGCGCCGCTCCACGAGGAGGTAGAGCACGGGCACCAGGATCAGCGTCAGCACGGTGGAGGAGAGCAGCCCGCCGATCACGACGATCGCCAGCGGTTGCGAGATGAAGGCGCTCCCGCCGGTCAGGCCCATCCCCATCGGGGTCAGCGCCAGGATGGTGGCCAGCGCCGTCATCACGATGGGACGAAGTCGCTTGCCGCCACCGTCGTACAGTGCCTCGGTGATGCTCGCGCCTGCGTCGCGTCGCTGGTTGACCAGGTCGATCAACACGATTGCGTTGGTCACCACGACCCCGATCAACATCAAGGCGCCGATCAGCGATGCCACCCCCAGCGGGATGCCGGTCAGGAGGAGCAGCAGGATCGCGCCGGTGGCAGCGAACGGCACCGATACCAACAGGATCAGCGGCTGCACGAGCGAGTTGAACGTGCCGACCATGACCATGTAGACGATCGCGATCGCTACGACGAGCGCCAATCCCAACTGGGCGAATGCCTCGGCCTGGTCCTCAGCGACGCCACCCAGGGAGACGTCGGTGCCCTCGGGCAGGTCGATGCCCTCCAGGGCCGCGTTGATGTCGGCAGTGACGGCACGCAGGTTGTCCGAGTCGGGATCGACGGTGATGGTCACCGTACGGTCGCCGTCGAGACGGGTGATGGCCGCGGCCACCAGCTCCTCCTCGACCTCCGCCACCTGGCCGAGTTGTCCGGCAGGCCCGGCGGGCAACTGCCGGAGCTCGTCGACGGAGGTCGGCTTGGCGCCGTTGACCAGCACCACGTCGAGCGCCTCGTTGTCGATGGTCACCCGGCCGGCGGGGGGTTGGAACAGGGTCTGGGCGAGTGCGCCGCCGACCATGGCCGAGGTCAGGCCTGCGCGCTCGGCCTGCTCCCTGACGCGCACCGCGAGGATGGGCTGGGCGGGGGAGGAGTCGGAGGTGACCTCGCCGATGTCGTCGATGGTGTTCAGCTCCTCCTCCACCTGCTCGGCCGCGGCGACCAGGTTGTCCTGGTCGGTCGCGGTCACCACGACCTCCAGGGCGGAGGAGAAGCCGCCGTCACCGGTGGCCACGGTGATGTCGCCGTCGGCGTCGCCCAGGGCTGTACGGACCTCGGTAGCCTTGGCGTCGGCGTCGACCTCCTCGTCCAGGGTCAGGGCGAAGGAGGTGCTGCCGCCGCCCATCAGGGCCATCAGGCCGCCGCCACCGACGGTGGTCTGGACTGTCTCGATGCCCTCGACGTCACCGAGCAGGTCCTCGACCGCACGCGCGGCTTCGTCCTGACGGCCCAGGCTGGCGCCCGCCTCGAGGTCCTGGCTCACCGTCAGGGTGTTCTGACCGGTGGCGCCCAGGAAGTTCGTCTTCAGCAGCGGCGTCATCGCCAGGGTGCCGAGGAACAGTACGAACGCGAGGGCCACGACGATCCACGGCTTCCCGAGTGACCAGCGCAGCGTCGGGTCGTAGAGACGACGCAGCCAGGACTTGTCGTCCTTCGCGTCGGCCTCGGTCTGGAGTTGGGCGGCCTCGGCCGGGGTGGCCGTCTCGGGTGCCTTGAGGAACCAGTAGGCGAGGACCGGGATGATCGTCAGGGCGACGAGCAGGGAGGCGATCAGCGCCAGTGCCACGGTGATGGCGAAGGGCCGGAACAGCTCTCCGACCTGGCCGCCGACCACGCCGATGGGCAGGAAGACTGCGGCGGTGGCGATCGTCGAGGAGGTGATGGCGCCCGCGACCTCGCGGACGGCGGTGGTGATCGCTGCGACCTTGCCCTCGCCGTAGCCGAGATGTCTCTTGATGTTCTCGATGACCACGATCGAGTCGTCGACCACCCGACCGATCGCCACGGTCAGGGCGCCCAGGGTCAGGATGTTCAGGCTGTAGCCGCCGACCCAGAGACCGATCAGGGTGACCAGCAGGGACAACGGGATCGAGATCGCGGTGACGATGGTCGAGCGCAGCGAGTGCAGGAAGAGCAGGATCACGAAGACGGCGAAGACAAGACCCAGACCGCCCTCGGTGGCGAGGTCCTCGACCGACTTCTCGATGAACGGGGCCTGGTCGGTGGCCACCGTGAACTCGGTGCCGTTGCCGATCGCCTCCTCGAGCTCGGGGAGGAGGTCGTTGACCGCGTGGGAGATGTCGACGGTGTTGCCGTCGGGGGTCTTGGTGATGCCCAGCGACAGGCTCGGCTCGCCGTTGGTGCGGGCGTACGACGTCGTCTCCGCCTCGACGATCCGGACCGTGGCCAGGGACGACAAGGGGGCGGTGCCTTCACCTGCGGCGACCGGGATGCGCTTGAGCTGGGCCAGGGTGGTCGGCGTCGAGCCCACCTGGACCGACAGGGTGCGGTCCTCGTCGGTCACGCTGCCGGCCGGGACCATCTTCGCGGCGTCGAGCGCGCTGGAGATGTCGGCGCCGGAGACTCCTTGGGCCACGGCACGCGGCTTCAGTGAGAGCTCCACCCGGTTGGTCGGGGCACCGGTCAGCTGGACCTCGCGGACCCCTTCGACGTCGCCGAGCTCGAGCATGGCGACCTGGTCGAGTCGATCGGTCAGCTCCGCGGCGGGGAGGTCGGAGGTGACGGAGAGCTGCATCACCGGGAACTGGTCGAAGTCACCCGCGAAGGTGGTGGGCTCCGCGCTCTCGGGGAGCGTACGCAGCCCGGCGAGCTCGGACTCGACCTGCTGCACGGCACGGTCCAGGTCGGTGCCGTACTCCAGCACGACGGTGACCATCGAGGAGCCGGCCGAGGAGGTGGAGTTCATCGACTCCAGCCCGTCGAGGCCACCGAGCGCCATCTCGACCGGGATGGTGATCTCCTGCTCGACCGCCTCGGGGGAGGCGCCGGCGTACGGAGTCACGACGCCGACCACGGGGAACTGGAGGTTCGGGATCAGCTCCAACTTGAGCGAGCCCAGGGAGATGAAGCCGAAGACGGCCACGATCACGGTGGCCAGGGCCACGAAGGCGCGATTGCGCAGGGAGAACGAGGCGAAGTTGCCCACGGAGAGGGTGCTCCTGTCGAGGAGGTGACGTCATCGGCACGACGGCGCTCGTGCCGGGCGAGTGTAGCGAGTGCACCCAGCGAAGGGGGCTGAAGCGGCGAGCCTCTGGATTCTGGGCTGAAGGTGGGTGAGGATCGAGCGATGCGGCGAACTCTCTCAGTCCTTCTCGGGGCCGTCCTGATCGCGTTGCCGGTGCCTTCGATGGCGGCAGAGGACGCGAGGACGGCGACCGGGACCTCAGTCTCCAGCACCTCTGCCCGCTCGGGGGAGACGGCCCCGCTCGCTGTCCTGGTGACCGACCCGTCCGGTGCCGGGCTGGCGTCGCGCACTGTGCGGCTGGCCCGGTGGTCCGGCACGCAGTGGGAGGCGTTGACGACCGTCAGGACCGACGCTGCCGGCCGGGCGTCTGCGCCGATCGTGGTGGATCGCGACCCCCAACTCAACCGGGTCCGCGCAACTCACGAAGGCGACGCGTCGTACGCGCCCTCGACCGGTGAGCACCGGGTGGCTCTCGTGCGCCGCTCCTCCACTCTCGCCCTCACGGCCCCGGCCGAGGTGGCCGACGAGTCGAGAGTGCAACTCAAGGTCCGCTGGAGTGCCGACGACGGCAGCGCGGTGAGTGGGCCCGTGGTCATCGAGCGCAGGTCGAAGAAGGGCGGACGGTACGACGGCTGGAAGCCCCTGACGACGGTGCGGACCGACGCCGAGGGGCGGGTCGACGTGCTGCGGCGTCCGCGCTGGAACACCAGGTGGCGAGTTCGTGCTGCCGCCGTCGCCTGGGCCGAGGGGAGTCGCAGTCCGGTGCGGGCGACCCGCAACGTGGCCCCCGGGAAGGCGGTCGTGATGCCCAAGGGCGCGCCTCGTCCGCGGATCAAGTTGCCGGCCCAGCGACGCGCCATCGGCAAGGGAGCCAACGTGGTGGTGACCAAGATCCCGCGCAAGGTGTGGAGATCGATGGTGGGACGCTCCTGGCGCAAGGGGTGCCCGGTCGGACGCTCCGGCCTACGACTCGTACGCACCAACTACTGGGCCTTCGACGGCTACCGGCTCCGCGGGTCGATGGTGGTCGCGGCCGGGGTGACGAGCAACTTCGTCGGCGTCTTCACCGAGATGCACCGCGAGAAGGTCCCGGTGCGGGCGATGTACCGCGTCGACAGGTTCGGTTGGTCGAAGAAGCTGGGAGGAGCCGACGACTACCGCTCCATGGCTGCCGACAACACCTCGGTCTTCAACTGTCGCCGCGTCGTCGGCAACCCGAGCGCCCGTTCGCCGCACTCGTACGGACGCTCGCTCGACCTGAACCCTTGGGAGAACCCGTTCCGCTCCAGGCACGGCGTGGTGCCCAACCGGTGGTGGACCTCGCACGACCACCCGCGGGTGGCCTGGCGTAGTCGCAGCCACAAGGTCGTCAGGATGATGGCCAGGCACGGTTTCCGGTGGACCTACGGCACCGGGGACGCCCACCACTTCGACGCGATTGCGGGTCACCGGCCGCTGAAGAAGTTGTTGGAGTCGAGGGCCTGTACCACCGACATCTGTCACTGATCGGCTCGCGGGCGGCTCGCGGGCGCGCCCGCGCCGTGGGCCCTAGAGTGATCGGCGAGGTCACAGGGAGATGCCCGTGGCCGTGCACCAGGAGGGGTTGAGCCATGGGTCGTTTCGACGGTCGAGTCGCAGTCATCACCGGAGCCGCGCGCGGGATCGGTTTCGCCACCGCGCAACGTTTCTGTGCCGAGGGGGCCAAGGTGGCTGTCATCGACCTCGACGAGAGCGCGGCCGCCGACGCCGCTGCCAGGCTCGACGGCGAGGCCATCGGCATCGGCTGTGACGTCTCCGACGCGGCTGCGGTGGAGGCCGCCTTCGAGCGGATCGTGGCCGAGCTCGGCGGGGTGCACGTGCTGGTCAACAACGCCGGCGTGACCCGCGACAATCTGCTCTTCAAGATGTCCGAGGACGACTGGGACCTGGTGATGGGGGTGCACCTCAAGGGCGCCTTCCTGATGTCGAAGGCAGCCCAGCAGCACTTCGTCGCCCAGAAGTACGGGAAGATCGTCAACCTGTCGTCGGTCTCCGCGTACGGCAACCGCGGGCAGGCCAACTACGCGGCAGCCAAGATGGGGATCCAGGGGTTCACCCGCACCCTGGCGATCGAGCTCGGCCCCTACGGTGTCAACGTCAACGCGGTCGCCCCTGGTTTCATCGCCACCGAGATGACGGACGCCACCGCGCGCCGTCTCGGGATGGACGTCGACGAGTTCCGCGAGCTCAACGCGCAGGCCAACCCGGTGCGGCGTGTGGGGCTGCCCGAGGACATCGCCACAGCGGTCGCCTTCCTCAGCAGTGACGAGGCCTCGTACGTGACCGGTCAGACCCTGCTGGTCGACGGCGGCGCCAAGCTCGTCAGCTGACCTCTTCCGCGCGCTGCCGTGGTCTGCAGGTCGGCGAGTTGTCCCACGCCGACCGAGCGGATCGCGCACACTGGTGGCGTCCAAGTTCCATGATCGGAGTCAACGTGCGTTCCCGTTCCCTCAGCCTCACTGCCGTCCTTCTCTCCGCCTCCCTCCTCCTCGCCGGGTGCGGAGGATCGGACGAGGAGAAGGATGAGCCGAAGGCCGACACGCCAGCCGTGGTCGAGCCCCAGACCTGGCCCCTCACCGGTCTCGAGGCCGAAGAGGGCAAGGACGTGGCACTCACCCGCCCCGTCTTCGTCGTGAAGATCGACAACTCGGGCAAGGCGGGGGCGCAAGTTGGCCTGAGCAAGGCCGACCTCGTCTTCGAGCAGATGGTCGAGGGACGTACGACGCGTCTGGCCGCGTTCTTCCACAGCAAGGCTCCCGGCGTCGTCGGTCCGGTGCGCTCGATGCGTGCCAGCGACATCGGCATCGTCTCTCCGGTGGGTGCCCAGATCGTCACCAGTGGCGCTGCCGGCCAGACCATCGACCGGGTCCGCAAGGCTGGGATCACCTTCCACGAGGAGGGCGCGGCCGGGTTCTACCGCGAATCCTCGCGGTCGGCTCCGTACAACCTGATGGCCAACCTGAAGGACCTCGCGAAGGCTGAGGAGATCGAGGCGACCCGCCCCGACGACTACTTTGCTTGGGGCACTGCCGCCGATCTTCCGGCCGGGAAGCCTGCGACGAGCCTGCGCGCCAACTTCGGCAACCACACCACCGCCTGGTCGTTCTCCAACGGCGGCTGGGTCAACGAGACGAGCAACGCTGCCCAGGGCGACGAGTTCGCCGCCACCAACGTCCTGGTGCTCCGGGTGAAGGTCCGCGACGCCGGGTACAAGGACATGGCTGGTTCGTCGGTGCCCGAGAGCATCTACGAGGGCAAGGGCGACGCGACCCTCTTCCACGACGGCAAGGTCATCGAGGGCACCTGGACCAAGGACGGCCTCGACGGCGCAGTGACGCTCGAGGCGGGTGGCAAGGAGTTGAAGGTGCCGGCCGGGAAGACGTGGGTCGAGCTCCTCCCCGCCGTCGACGCCGAGCTGACCTTCGCCCCCTGACGCCCACAGCTCAGGCGCTGCGGCCCCTGTCCCGGGATCCTTCCGGGGCGGGGGTCTCGTCGTCCGTCTGATCGCCGAGGACGGGGAGCACCGCTGCTTCGAGTGACTCGTGCGTGGTGCTGAGGTGGCGTACCGCGGCCAGCAGGAGCCCCACGGAGGTCTCGATCCTGATCGTCTCCTCCTCCGGCTCGGCGCTCGTGGCCAGTGACTGGCCCGCAGAGTTGAGGGCGCCGAAGAAGATCCGGCTGAAGGTGTCGATCATCTCCTCGGGGACGTCCCAGTCACCTGAGGTGAGGGTTGCCCGCACCAGGTGGCGTACGGGGGAGAAGGTGGACCGCTCGCTGTCCGGCGGCCGTGCGGAGCCCAGCACGGCCGCACCCTCCTCCACCACGATGCGGCGGTACTCCGGCTCCCGCGCGATCTCCAGAAAGGTCTGCAGACCGTGCGTCGCCGCCTGCCACGGGTCGCCGTACTGGCCCAGCACGGCGTCGATGCGGCGTACTGCGTCGGTCTCGATGGCCTCGTGCACCGCGAGGAAGAGGTCCTGCTTGTTCGTGAAGTGGTGGTAGAGCGCACCCTTGGTGACCCGGGCGCCGGCCACGATCGTGTCGAGCGAGGTGGCCGTGTAACCGTGGTCGGTGAAGTGTCGACGCGCGGTCTCGACCAGGTCACGCTTCGTGGCCGTCGAGAACTCCTGACGACGGTTGGTCGCGGTCGCTGGGTCCTGCGGCGTCGTCTCATCGATGGATGCCATTGAGGGAGTCTAGAACCGACCGGCGGTACGCCACGTGTTCGGCGTCACTCTCCGATGACCTTGGGTTTGTCCTCCGCGCGCCGTACCCTCGGTATGTCAACGCGGACGCCGTCACGGTGGCCGTGTGCCACACCGCACGCTGATCACGAGGGGAGAGCGCCATGACCTGGAACTCGCCTCGCCGTGACGAAGTCCTGCGTGCAGTGGTCGAGGAGGCCGACCGCCGACTCGACGGCGTCGTCCCGATGGACGTGGCCGGGGTCCAGCAGACCTTCCGTGACGCCGACACCTTGGCTGACGTGTTGTACGTCCGCTGGCAGGCAGCGTTGGCCGCCGAGGTCGAGCGGGCCCTCAGTGAGGGGCCGGACGACCCGGAGGCCGCGGTGGTCCGCGCCTGGCGACGTACGATCCGTGCGCTCCCCGGCGTCCGCATGGTGCTCGACACCCATGCGGAGCAGGCGAGTGGCGCGCGGTCGGAGAAGATCCAGCGTCGCCGCGCCCGTCAGCACCAGTGGTTGGCGCAGCAGGCAGGTCTGGCTCCGCTCATCCCAGGTGTGGACGAGGAGGCGGTCCTGCTCGGGGCCGATCTAGAGGAGGCGGGCCGGCGCTACTACGTGCCGGGCCAGCGCCCCGTACGACCCCCGTTGCTGAAGCGACTCAGGGCGGCCCTGGCTGCCTGACGGTTCATTCCGTCCCACGATCTGACAGCCCCGATCCGGCACAGCGCGGTCTCCCCACCGCGTCTCCCTCCCTCCCAGCGTGCCGGAGCCGGGGCTGTCTCCATTTCTTTCGGCTCGCCTGTGCGGCAGGGCGCACCCCGGGATGGTGGCGTCTGACCCGGGTTCGCGCACACCCTCCCGCCAGGTCGGTGGTGTGGGCCATGATGGGGACATGGATCTTCGGCCCGGCAGCATGCCCGTCACTCCGGTGGCGGCCGGTGTGCTGCTCGTGGCCCAGCCCGAGATGGACGACCCGAACTTCGCCGACACGGTGGTCCTGGTCCTGGACGTCGATGACGAAGGGGCGTTGGGGGTGGTCCTCAACCAGCCCTCCCCGTTGATGGTCGCCACGGTCTTCGAGCAGTGGCGCGACCTCGTCGACGAGCCCGAGGTGCTCTTCCGGGGAGGTCCGGTGGGGACCGACGGGGCGCTGGCCCTGGTCCTGCTCCGCGACTCGGGTGCTGCCCCCGCCGGCGTACGCCCGGTCCTGGGGCCGCTGGGCGTCCTCGACCTCGACTCACCGGTCGAGACGGTCGAGGAGCTCGTCGTGGGGCTGCGGATCTTCGCCGGCTACGCGGGTTGGGGCGCCGGTCAACTGGAGTCCGAGATCGAGGCCGGAGCCTGGTACGTGGTGCCTGCCGATCCTCACGACCCCTTCGTGCCCCACATCGCGGACCTGCCCAGGGCCGTGTTGCGTCGACAACCCGGAGAGTTGGCGTGGCACTCCACGCGTCCTGTGGATCCCGAGCTCAACTGACCTAGACTGGAGCGATCATGACCAAGATCGGATTCTCGCCCTCTGGCTCGACGCTCGAAGACCGTCGCGTCCTCCCCACCGAGGACGGCGACCACGAGCGCTACTCCCACTACGTCCCCAAGGACAAGCTCACCGAGGCCATGGTCATGGGCACCCCCGTCATCGCCCTGTGCGGCAAGGTCTGGGTGCCGAGCCGTTCCCCGGAGAAGTATCCGGTCTGTCCGGAGTGCAAGGAAGTCTGGGAGTCGATGAACCCCGGTGGCGGCAAGGGTGGGGGACCTGACGCGTGACGGAACGGCCTGACGCCGCCTCCGTGACTGCAGCACTTCCTCCGGCGTGGCCGGAGCGTGCCGCCTGGGGCACGGCCACCTCGCTGCGCGCCTGGCAGACCGCGGCCATGACGAGGTACTTCGCGGACCAGCCGCGGGACTTCCTCACCGTGGCGACCCCGGGGGCCGGCAAGACGACGTTCGCCCTGTCGGTGGCCGCCGAGCTGCTCGCCCGTCGGGTGATCGACCGGGTCACCATCGTGACGCCGACCGACCACCTCAAGACCCAGTGGGCCAAGGCTGCGGAGCGCGCCGGCATCCCGATCGACCCGACCTACTCGGCCGGCAAGGGCAAGATCTCGAAGGAGTTCCTCGGGATCGCCGTGACCTACGCCGGCGTCGCGGTCAACCCGCTCGCCATGCGCATCCGCACCGAACGCTTCCGCACCCTGGTGATCCTCGACGAGGTCCACCACGCCGGCGACGCGCTGTCGTGGGGAGAAGGGATCCGGGAAGCGTTCGACCCGGCGGCCCGACGTCTCGCGCTGACCGGCACGCCCTTCCGCTCCGACATCAACCCGATCCCGTTCGTGCGGTACGCGCCGGGACCGGACGGCGTGCCGCAGTCGGTGGCCGACTACACCTACGGCTACTCCGAGGCGCTGGCCGACCACGTCGTGCGTCCGGTGCTCTTCATGGCCTATTCCGGTGAGATGAGTTGGCGTACGAGTGCGGGCGACGAGATCTCGGCGCGCCTGGGCGAGCCGCTGACCAAGGACATGAACCAGCATGCGCTGCGTACGGCCCTGGACCCGCAGGGCTCCTGGATGCCGTCGGTCCTGGAGGCCGCTGACAAACGGCTCAGCGAGGTGCGGCGCCACGTCCCGGACGCCGGTGGCCTGGTGATTGCCACCGACCAGGAGTCGGCGCGCGCCTATGCCAAGATCCTGCGTCAGCTCACCGGGACACTGCCCGCGGTCGTGGTCTCCGACGAGAAGCTCGCGAGCAAGAAGATCGACAAGTTCGCCGACTCCGACGACCGTTGGATGGTCGCGGTCCGGATGGTCTCCGAAGGCGTCGACGTGCCGCGGCTCGCAGTGGGGGTGTGGGCGACGACCACGTCGACGCCCCTCTTCTTCGCCCAGGCGGTGGGTCGCTTCGTACGTGCCCGCAGACGTGGAGAGACAGCGTCGGTCTTCCTGCCGTCGGTGCCCAACCTGCTCACTCTGGCGGCCGAGCTCGAGCTCCAGCGCGACCACGTCCTGAAGCGGCGAGTGCGCGACGACGGCGACATCTTCGCCGCGGAGAACGATCTGCTGGCCCAGGCCAACGCCGAGCAGGGTGCCTCCGACGACCTGCTCGGCAGCTTCGAGGCGCTCGGCTCCACCGCCAACTTCGACCGGGTGCTCTACGACGGCGGCGAGTTCGGTCATGCCGGTGAGGTCACCGTGGGCTCCGACGAGGAGATGGACTTCCTCGGGATCCCCGGACTCCTCGACCACGACCAGGTGCGCGACCTGCTCCACTCACGACAGAGCGAGCGGGCCAAGAAGCAGAAGAGCGCGCTGGCCGCCCGCTCGGCCGAGGCGAAGACCGTGACGGAGTCGATCGACAACTACTCCACCCACGAGCAGTTGGCGGTGCTGCGCCGCGAGCTCAACGGTCTCGTCGCGGCCTGGTACCACCGCACCGGGCAGTCGCACGGCATCACCCATTCCGCGCTCCGCAAGTCGTGCGGCGGTCCGGCTGCGGCCGTGGCCACCGCCGAACAGCTCCACGCCCGCATCAACACCATTCGGGACTGGGCGGTCAAGAAGACGTCCTGAGGCGTGGCAGGCTTGGGCCATGACCGAGACCCAACCCGACCTTCAGGCCGACCCCGAGGCCACCGACGTCACGGACGCACTCGCCCGGCTCGACGGCTACGAGCAGTTGAAGTTCGTGAGCGATGGCCTGATCGAGGTGCCGATCGCGACCACGCTGGGCATCGACGCCTTCGAGCTGGAGCGCGGCTCGGTCACGGTCCGCCTCACCCCGGTGAAGGCGAAGCACTACAACCCCATCGGGTCGATGCACGGCGGGGTCATCTCGACGTTGCTCGACACCGCGGCGGCCTGCTCGGTCCACTCGACGCTCGCGGCAGGGGAGGGATACACCTCCCTGGACCTCAACGTGAAGTTCCTGAAGGCCGTGACCGAGGAGTCCGGTCAGTTGCGCTGCGTGGGCAGCGTCGTGCAGCGCGGACGGCGTACGGCGCTCGCCGAGGCGCACCTGTACGACTCCGCCGACCGCCTCGTCGCCCACGCCACGTCCACCTGCATGATCTTCGGCTGAGGCGCCTGCCCCACGTCGTCCTTCCCGCGTCGCTGCGTGATCGCTAGATTGACGCGCATGGCAGCAGAGACCTCGCAGACCTTGTTCCGGGGGATCCGGGTGATGCAGGTGCTGGCCGAGGTGCCGGAGGGTCTCACGGTAACGGCCCTGGCCGCCCGCCTGGAGGTGAACCGGACCGTGGCGCACCGCCTCGTGGCCACCCTCGAGCAGGCCGGTCTGGTCCGTCGCGGTGCCGAGGGGCTGCTGCACCTGGGCATGGGCGTCCTCAAGATCTCGGGCGCAGTGCAGCCGCTCCTGCGGGACCGTGCGACCCCGGTGCTGCGCCAACTTGCCGAGACCGTCGGTTGCACGGCGCACCTCAACATCTCCGACGGCACGGAGGCGGTCGCCCTGGTGGTGGTCGAACCCTCCTGGACCGACTTCCACGTGGCCTATCGGGTGGGTGCCCGCTTCCCGCTGGAGCACGGCGCCGCCGGCAAGGCGATCTGCTTCATCCGCGACGGCGACACCACCACCCCCTACGCGGCCACCACCGGCGAGCTCCAGTCGGGTGCCCATGGTCTGGCTGCCCCCGTACGAGGGGTGGCCGGCCTCGAGGCCTCCGTCGGCATCGTCACCCTGGGCGGGCCGGTCGACGAGTCGGTGGTGGCCCCGCGCGTGGTCGCCGCGGCGCGGGAGGTCTCCGCGCGACTCCGCTGAAGGGCTGGGTCCCGGCCGTCGGGGGTTGGCTCAGTGGGTCAGCAGGGTGACGCCGAGTGCACCCATGACCAGCGCGATGCTGCCGTCGAGGACTCGCCACGAGTGCGGGCGGGCGAAGAACCCGCGCAGGAGGCGTGAGCCGTAGCCGAGCGAGAAGAACCAGGTCGCCGACGCGATCCAGGTCCCCACCAGGAACCACCACCGGTCGACGCCGAAGCTGTTGGCCACGGTGCCGAGCAGGACCACCGCGTCGAGGTAGAAGTGCGGGTTGAGCCACGTCAGGGCCAGCGCGGTGAGCACTGCTGTCCGCATGCTCATGGCGCTGCCGTCGCCGGCGTCCAGGCCGCTGGGGCGCCAGGCGCGCAGGGCCGCATGGATGCCGAAGCCGATCAGGTAGACCCCGCCGAGGATCTGCGCGACGGGCAGGACGCCGGGCCGACGGTCGACGAGGGCGCCCAGCCCGGCCACGCCGGCGGTGATCGCCAGCAGGTCGGAGGCCAGGCAGGTGAGCACGATCGGGAGCACCTGTTCACCGCGGATGCCCTGGCGCAGGATGAAGGCGTTCTGGGCGCCGATGGCGACGATGAGGGCGAGACCGGTGAGCATCCCGGTGAAGACAATGTTGAGCACGATCAGACGCTACGCCGCGCGCAGTGTTCAATCCAGCGAAGTATTTTCACGAATCATTAGAATGTCTGGTGTGAATGACATCACCCAGCTGGACCCGGTTGCGCTGCGGACCCTGGCCGTCGCCGTCCGCGCCGGGACCTTCGAGGCAGCCGCCCGCGAGCTCCACGTCACCCCGTCTGCGGTGAGCCAGCGCATCAAGGCGCTGGAGACCCGGGTGGGCCGTGTCCTGGTGCATCGGGTCAAGCCCCTGGCGGCCACCGAGGCCGGTCACGTACTCGTCCGGTTGGCCGCCCAGACCGAGATGCTCGAACGCGAGGCGTACGCCGAGTTGGTCGACGACCCCGACGCCGAGGACGCCCCGTACGCCGCGGTGCCACTCGCGGTCAACGCGGACGCCCTCTACGCCTGGCTGATCGACGCACTGGTGCAGGTGCAGGCACGCCACCGGGTGACCTTCGAGGTGCTGCGCGACGACCAGACCCGGACCAGTGACCGGCTGCGGCGCGGTGAGGTGATGGCGGCGGTGACCTCCGACCCGACTCCGGTGCCGGGCTGCAAGGTCGTACGCCTCGGCGCGATGCGCTACTTCGCCGCCGCGACCCCGGCCTGGGTCGCCACGCACCTGCCCGACGGCCCCACCGGCTCGGCCTTCGAGCGCGCGCCGATGATGGCCTTCGACCGCAACGACACCCTCCAGCACGACTTCCTGCGCAAGGTCACTCGGCGTCGCCTCGCGCCACCCGTCACCTGGATCCCGTCGGTGCACGAGTTCGACGGGGCGGTACGTCGCGGGATGGGGTGGGGCATGCTGCTCGAGCGCAACGGACGCGCCGACGTCGACCGCGGGAAGTTGGTCGACCTGGTCCCGGGCAAGCACGTCGACGTGCCGCTCTACTGGCAGCGGTGGAGACTCGAGTCACCCGTCATGGAGGACCTCACTGCCGCAGTGACCACGGCGGCCAGGGAGTGGCTCGCGCGCTGAGTGCGACGTACGAGAGCCTCAGAGCACCTTCGACAGGAACGCCTGCGTACGTTCGTGCTGCGGGTTGGCGAGCATCTCGGCCGGGTCGCCTTCCTCGACGATGACGCCGTCATCCATGAAGACCAGCTTGTCGCCGACCTCGCGGGCGAAGCCCATCTCGTGGGTCACCACCATCATCGTCATGCCTTCGTCGGCGAGCTTGCGCATCACCTCAAGCACGTCGCCGACCAGCTCCGGGTCGAGCGCGGAGGTGGGCTCGTCGAAGAGCATCATGTCGGGGTCCATCGACAGCGCCCGGGCAATCGCCACGCGCTGCTGCTGGCCCCCGGAGAGGTGAGCCGGGTAGGCGTCCTCCTTGCCCTCGAGGCCGACCTTGGCGAGGTTCTTGCGCGCGACCTCGACGGCTTGGGCCTTCGACCGCTTGAGCACCTTGCGCTGGGAGACGACGAGGTTCTTCAGCACCGTCATGTGCGGGAAGAGGTTGAACTGCTGGAAGACGATGCCGATCCGCGTACGCACCTGGTCGAGGTCGGTCTCCGGGTCTGTGATGTCGATGCCCTCGACGACCACCTGGCCCGAGTCCGGCTCCTCGAGTCGGTTGACGCACCTGAGCAGCGTCGACTTGCCGGAGCCGGACGGGCCGATCACGCAGACCACCTCGCCCTGGTCGACGTGGAAGTCGATGCCCTTGAGGACCTCGTTCTTGCCGAACGACTTGTGCAGGTCGCGGATCTCGATCGCGGCCACCGTCGTGTCGTCTGTCTTCATCGGGCCCTCTGCTGTCGTCGTTCCATCCACGAGACCAACTGGGTCAGCGGAAGCGTGATGACCAGGTAGAGCATCGCTGCCTGGGTGAAACTGGTTGACGTGCCAGCGGTTGCGCCCTGCACCGTCATGGCGTTGGCCATCGTGGCCAGCTCGCGTTGGTCGATCATCATGCCGGCGACGAAGAGCAGCGAGGTGTCCTTGAGGAGCAGGACGAACTCGTTGGTCAACGGCGGGATGACGATCCGGAACGCCTGGGGAAGCACGACCGTGATCATCGTCCGCCCCGAGCTCATGCCGAGCGAGCGGGCGGCCTCGGTCTGCCCCTTCGGGACCGCCTGGATGCCGGCTCGCAGGGTCTCGGCCATGTAGGCGCCACCCACCAGGATCAGTGCGACCAGGCCGGCCTGGATCGAGCCACCGGGCCACTGCCAGTTGAAGGCGATCGGGACCCCGAAGGCCAGGGTGAGGACCACCACGATGACCGGCAGGCTGCGGAAGAACTCCACCACGGACGTGCCCATCCACCGGTAGAGCCGCAGCGGCGAGAGGCGCATCAGGGCCAGGACGACAGCCAGCGCGAGACCGCCGCCGAAGGCGATCACGGTGTACTTGATCGTGTTGAAGGCGCCGATCGTGATCAGGTCGGGCCAGGTGCCCCACTCACCAGCCCACGGGCGTCCCATGCCTTCAGGAGCGAAGAAGTTGGCTCCGATGGCCGCCCAGTCGGTCCTGAAGTACAGGAAGGCTGCCACGCCGAGCAGCACCAGGTAGAGGGGCACATGGGTGAGGCGCTGCTTGGTCGATCGCTTCACGTTGCTCAGTTCTCGTCAGGGGTCCCGGGCCAGTTCCGGCCCGGGACCCACCTGAAGTGGATGTCAGTCGAAGTACTTGGCGTAGACCGTGTCGTACTCGCCCGAGTCACGCATCTCCTGGAGTGCCTCGTTGACGTCCTCGACGAGCTCGGTGTTGCCCTTCTTCATCGCGAAGCCGTACTCCTCGGCGCCGTCGTACTCCTCGACGATGACGAAGCCGCCGTCATCCTGGTGAACGCGGTTGGGGCCGATGTCCTGCAGGAGCGCGTCGACGGTCTTGGCCTTCAGGGCCTGGAACATCTTGCTGTCTCCCTCGAAGGCCACGATGTCGGCGCCCGTGGCGTTCTCGTTGGCGTACGTCTCACCCGTGGTGGAGGACTGGACGCCGATCTTCTTGCCCTCGAGGTCCGCGAGCTCCTTCACGGGAGAGCCCTCGGGGACCAGGAGCGTCTGCGCCGAGGTGAAGTACCCGTCCGAGAATTCCATGTTGGGCTTGCGGTCGTCATTGATGGTGATGGCGCTGGCAGCCAGGTCGCACTGGCTGGCGTTGAGCGCGCTGGCGCCGTCGATGGCGGTGAAGCTGGTGGGGACGACGCTGAGCTCGAGGTCCATCTCGTCGGCGATGTACTGGACGATGTCCATGTCGAACCCGGTGTAACCCGACGGGGAGTCAGGGTCCTCGATCTCGAACGGCGGGTAGGGGACCTCGGAGCAGACGGTGAGTTTGCCGGAGGAGACCAGGTTGCTCTCGTCGTTGTCGTCGGAGTCGGAACCGCAGGCAGCCAGGGAGAGAGCCAACGCGGCGATGGCGAAGGGAGTCAGGATGCGTTTCATGCGCGCAATCTACCCGCGAGTTGCCCAACGGAGCAGCACTGTGTCGATCATTCGTGTCGCGCCTCGGAGCCGGCGAAGACGCTCGGAGAAGTCAGTCCCCGGTGAAACCCGGGCGTCGACCCTCGATGAAGGCCCTGATCCCCTCGCCCGCGTCGTCGGTGCGCAAGAGCAGTGACTGCCCTCGCATCTCGGTCTCCAGGACCTCCGCGAGATTGCCGAGCGTGGCGGAGTTGACCGCCTTCTTCGTCGCGGCCAGGGCCAGGGGAGCGCCGCGCGCCAGACGACGTACGACCTTCTCCGTGGTGGCCTCGAACTCCTCGGCGCTCGCGGCCAGGTGCGAGACCAGGCCTGCGTCGTACGCCTCCTGCGCACTGAGCGGCTCGGCCAGCAGCGCCATCCGCATCGCCCGGGCCCGTCCGACAGAAGCTGCCGCGGTGGCTGACGAACCGCCGTCGGGCATCAGTCCGAGTCGGGTGAATGCCAGGAAGAACGAGGCGTCGGGGTGCGCGATCGCCAGGTCGCAGGCCAACGCGATCGCGCAGCCGACCCCGGCCGCCGGGCCGTTGACCGCCGCGACCACCGGCTTGTCCAACGCGACGATCGCGCGGATGGCACGGTTCGCCCGCTGCAGCGAGGTGTGGTCGAGGTGGTCGATCGCGTCGGGGGCCGAGAGGTCTGCGCCGGCGCTGAACGCGTAGCCGGCGCCGGTGAGGAGCACCACCCGGACCGTCTCGTCGGTCACTGCCTGCTCCAGGACCTCGGAGAACCGGTCCGAGGAGTCGGCGCTGACGGCGTTCAACACCTGTGGGCGGTTGAAGGTCAGGCGAAGCACTCCGTCGGACGGGTCGATGAGCAGTTCGTCGTCGGCGTGGTCAGGCAAGGATGACTCCGGCGTCGTCGAGCTCGGTCAGCGCAGCGCGCGTGGTGTCGGGGGCGACCCCGGCCGACAGGTCGAGCAGCACCCGGGTCCTGAAGCCGAGCCGTGCCGCGTCGAGCGCGGTGGCGCGTACGCAGTGGTCAGTCGCGAGCCCGCAGACGTCGACCTGGGCGACGTGGTGCGTACGCAGCCACTCGGCGAGTGAGAGCCCGCTGTCGTCCGCACCCTGGAAACCGGAGTACGCCGCCTCGTGGCGGCCCTTGAGGAAGATCGCGTCGAAGGCCGCGGCATCCAGGTCGGGGTGGAACTCCTCGCCGGGCGTGCCGACCTCGCAGTGCACCGGCCAGGAGTCGACGAAGTCGGGCTCGGATGACCAGTGCGCTCCCGGGTCGATGTGGTGGTCGCGGGTGGCGACCACGTGGGTGTAGTGCGGAGTCTGGCGGTCGCCGCTGCGCCAGCGCTTCATCAGGTCCGCGACGCGCGCGGCCACCTCGGCCCCTCCCGTGACGGCCAGGGAGCCGCCTTCACAGAAGTCGTTCTGCACATCAACGACGATCAGGGCGCGCGTCATGTCCCAAGGCTAGTGGTCGTGTCACGCCTTGGCGGGGGAGCGCGCAGGCAACTGTCGGGTTGATGTCGCCTTGTGACCGTTTGGCTCCATCAAGTCACCAGTTGGTGGGCCGTTTGCACAGGCAGCGTCCGCCTCCGGAACAGGGACTGCCAGATCGCGCCACGCTCAGGGGATGGACGTACGTCTCACACATGACGGTCAGCGCGCTGGCCAGGGGTGGATCCGGGTCACCCGTGGCGCTCATCGGCTGACTTCGGCACCCGACCCCTTCCTCGCCGAACTCCGGTCCTGGGCGGCGGTCCTCCCACCTCAGGCCTGTTTCACCCATCTCAGCGCAGCGCGTCTTCTCAACCTCTGGTTGCCTCCGCTGCCGCCATCCGTCCCCATCGTGGTGCATCTGCCGCCGGGCGTGCCCCGTCCACAACGCCCAGGACTGCGGGTGATCAGGAACGAGGCGCTTGCTCCGCCGCTCCTCGTCGGAGGCCTGCGAGTCGCCGGCGTCGCGGACGTACTACTGACGTTGTGTCGAGATCTTTCCGAGCTCGATGCGCTCGTCGTGGTCGACTCGGTATTGCACGGGGACCTCATCGACCGGCAAGGGCTCGAGGAACGGAGCCGGGCTCGTCGGCGCGGGGCTCCTCAGCTGCGCAGGATCCTGCCCTTCTCCGACGGCCGCAGCGAGTCTGCCTGGGAGACAGTCCTACGGGAACTGCATCACTCGGTGGACGCGCCGGTGACACCCCAGTTCGAGGTGTTCGACGAGGAAGGGTCCTTCGTGGCGCGAGGAGACCTGCGTCTGGACGGCCTGAAGGTGCTGCACGAGTACGACGGGAGTCACCACCTCGACGTCGATCGGCAGCGCGACGACCTACGCCGTGCCCGTCGTCTGATCGCAGCCGGCTGGACCCGTCGGGGTTATACGTCGCACGATCTCCTGTTTCGCGCTGCCGGGGTGTTGCGCGACGTGGACGCGACGCTCGGCCGCCCCCACGACTCCTCCCGTTTGGCGGGATGGCACCAGAGGATCCGCGCTTCCGCTGTCACGCCAGCCGGCCGCGCGGCGCTGGCCGACCGCATCCAGAGGTGACCTCGTACGCAATTGGCGGGTTGATGTCGTCCCGGCCGCGTCAGTCGACATCAACTTGCCAGTTGCTGCCGTACGGCCGGGTTTCGGTGCCTGGCGGGCGTACGGGGCGGTCCCCGGCCGGGCCAGACCGGACAGGCGCAGTCAGTCGAGGTGGATCGTCGGGATGACCGGCTCCCCGCGGCTCAGCTGACGGGCCTGCAGGGGGAGCTCGGCCCGGCTGGCGAGGTGGCGCTCGCGGGAGGCACTGAGCGGTTCGCGGCCGACGACCTCGCCGTCACGCACCAGGGGGACCAGGAGCGTACGGTCGTCGCCGTCGTCGACGGGCGCCTCACCGATGCCGACCACCTCGGCCTCGGCCCTGCCGCGGGAGTTGCGCCGGCGCAGGGCGTACTTGCGACCACCCACCGAGCCCTTGTCCTTGGCCTTCTTGGCGACGGGGACCATCTCACCGTCAGCGCCTTCGCGGCTCACCAGCTTGTAGACGAAGCCGCAGGTGGGGTGGCCCGACCCGGTGACGAGTTGGGTGCCGACGCCGTAGCCGTCCACCGGCGCCGCGGCCAGGGCAGCGATCGCGTACTCGTCGAGGTCGCTGGTGACGGTGATCCGGGTCTTCGTCGCCCCCAACGAGTCGAGTTGCGCGCGCACCTGGTGGGCGAGCACACCCAGGTCGCCGGAGTCGAGACGTACGGCACCCAACTCGGGGCCGGCGACCTCGACGGCCACCCGCACCGCCTCAGCGATGTCGTAGGTGTCCACCAGCAGCGTCGTGTCCCGGCCCAAGGAGGTCACCTGTGCGACGAAGGCGTCCCGTTCGGTGTCGTGCAGCAGCGTGAAGGAGTGGGCCGACGTGCCGGCGGTCGGGATGCCGTGACGCTGCCGGGCGGCGAGGTTGGAGGTGGAGGCGAAGCCGGCGACGTACGCGGCCCGGGCGGCGGCCACGGCAGCCTCCTCGTGCGTACGGCGCGAGCCCATCTCGATGCACGGGCGGCCCTCGGCGGCCCACGTCATCCGGGACGCGGCCGAGGCGATCGCGGAGTCGTGGTTGTAGATCGACAGGAGCAAGGTCTCCAGCAGCACGGCCTCGGCGAAGGAGGCCTCGACGACCACCAGGGGGGAGTAGGGGAGATAGACCTCGCCCTCGGGGTAGCCCCAGATGTCGCCGGTGAACTCATAGTCGGCCAACCAGGCCAGCGTCTGCGCGTCGACGACCCGGCCCTCGTCGAGGACGGCCAGCACCTCATCGTCGAAGCGGAACCGTTCGAAGGCGTCCAGCGCCCGGCCCACGCCAGCGACGACGCCGTAGCGGCGCCCCTCGGGCAGGCGGCGCGGGAAGAGCTCGAAGACCGAGCGGCGTTGGGCGGTGCCGGACTGCAGCGCCGCCTGCAGCATCGTCAGCTCGTAGTGGTCGGTCAGCAGGGCCGTGGATGTCCCCGCTGCCGCTGGCCCCAGTGCTCGCTCGCTCACGCCGACCACTGTGCCATGGTGGGTCTGTGTCACGATTGTGACGTGTCCGCTCCCAGCCCCGTCGAGGTCGACCCCGACCTCTCCGTAGAGGAATTCCTCCGTGCCGACAAGGCGTGGGTGACCGTGGTCTGGAACGACCCGGTCAACCTGATGTCCTACGTGACGTACGTCTTCCGCACCCACTTCGGCTACTCGAAGTCGAAGGCCGAGAAGTTGATGATGGAGGTCCACGAAGAGGGCCGCTCAGCCGTCAGCACGGGCGGGCGCGAGGAAATGGAACGTGACGTGCAGGCGATGCACGAGTACGGTCTCTGGGCCACGATGGAGCGCGCCTGATGTCCGGCTTCACCCGCCACCGCAAGAGCGGTCAGGTGCTGGCCAACTTCACGGGTTTCGAGGCCGACCTGCTGCGCAGCCTGGCCTCGCAGTTGGTCGAGCTGCTGCGCGACGAACAACCCGAGACCCCGGCGGAGCCCGATCCGCTGGCGGCTCTCTTCAACTTCTCGGGTCCGGTCGACGAGCCCCTCGACCCCGTCCTGCTGCGGCTCTTCCCGACGGCGTACGCAGAGGACCCTGAGGCTGCGGGCGAGTTCCGGCGCTACACCGAGCCGGCTCTGCGCGAGGGCAAGGAACACTGCGCGCGTGCCGTGGTCGAGGCGCTCGAGGACGGAGGTCTCCCTCCCGAGCTCGAGGAGGACGACCTGATGATCGACGTCGAGCTCGCCCCCGACGACGCCGCGCTCTGGCTGCGCGCCCTCAACGACCTCCGTCTCGCGTTGGCGACCCGCCTCGAGATCGAGGAGGGTGACGAGGACTTCTGGGAGGCGCTGGACGAGGAGGACCCGCGCACCCACGCCCACGACATCTACGAGTGGTTGGGCTACCTGCAGGAGACCCTGGTCGCGGCGATCACCGCGTGAGGTGGGGCGGCTCGACCGCCGACGTACGTGGCTCCTGCGGCATCGTGATCGGGTCGTGCACGCTGTAGGGCAGCGGCGGGTACATCTTCTGCTCGGGGAGTCGGAAGTGCAGGAGGCGAGCCACCGACGGGTCGACGCGTTGCGCTCTTCCCTTGGTGATGCGGTGGACGCTGACGAACGGGGTCGCCACCCGGTAACGGGCGATCGTCTTGACGCGTCGGGCCCAAGCCGGGTGCTCGTAGGAGCGCAGGTCCTCGATCGACCAACGCATGGTGTGCTGCTCGAGCACGGGTCGCGACGGATCGTGGTCGGTGGTGTCGACGTTGAGGCTCATCAGGCAGAGCCTCGGGGCCTCGGCCGTGCGCAGCAGGCTCCGGATCGATCCGCCGCCGGGCAGGTGGATGAACTCGTCCACGTCGATGAACGCGACCCAACCCCTGCGGTCCTTCACGACCGCCTCCATGATCGGCGCGATGTTCTCGAACTGCCGCTGCGAGGTGGAGTCGTTGATCGGCAAGGGGGTCGCGGCGAGCATCTCCGCGTTCTCCTTTCGCCAGGCCAGGACCCGCTGGTACCGCTCGGAGTAGCCCATGCCGTCGTAGTACTCGCCGCGCTCGGGGCGCTCGTGCACGTGCACCTGAGCCTCCACGTCGAGGCCGGCCAGCACTTCGCGCGAGTCGTCGACGACGCCGTCGAGGACGATGTGGAACTCCTCGAATCCCAGGCGGGAGTGGTACGTGACCCACTCGGCCAACCGGGAACCGTCCCCGCGGGACTGGGTGACGATCGTCAGTGGCATGCGGTCATCCTAGGATGAATGCGTGTTGACCATCAGACGCAGCATCCGCGACGCGATCGTCGCCCACGCCCGTCGGGACCACCCGGACGAGGCCTGTGGGATCGTCGCCGGGCCCGAGGGCAGTGACGAGCCGGTGCGTCTGGTCGAGATGGTGAACGCGGCCGGGAGTCCGACCTTCTACGAGTTCGACTCCGGCGAGTTGTTGGCGCTTTACAAGGAGATGTGGAAGAACGACGAGGAGCCGGTCGTCATCTACCACTCCCACACCGCCACCGAGGCCTATCCCAGCCGCACCGACATCGGGCTGGCCAGTGAGCCCGGCGCCCACTACGTCCTGGTCAGCACCCGCGAGCCGGACGACGCCGACGTGCCTGCCGAGTTCCGGTCCTACCGGATCGTGGACGGCGAAGTGACCGAGGAAGAAGTCAGGCTCGTCGAGGGTTGAGTCCCTGACCACCTGCACTGTCCGCACCGCACCCCACCGCCCCCACCGCACCGACGAGGAGTCCCGCCATGGCCATCGAGGTCAAGATCCCCACCATCATGCGCACGTTCACCGGAGGCGAGAAGGCCATCACCGGCGAGGGCGCCACCATTGCGGCCCTGATCGAAGACCTCGAGGCCAAGCACCCCGGCATCGCCGACCGGATGGTCGAGGACGGGGCCCTGCGCCGGTTCGTCAACATCTACGTCAACGACGAGGACGTCCGTTTCCTGGGTGGGCTCGAGGCTCCGCTCTCCGACGGCGACGAGGTCGTCGTCCTGCCGGCCGTCGCCGGCGGAAGCCACTGAGACCGGGACGGTCCCACCACCGATGACGCGCTTCGACAACCTGCTCGACTCGGTCGGCGGCACCCCCTTGGTCGGCCTCCCGCGTCTCTCGCCCAGCCCTGAGGTACGTCTCTGGGCCAAGCTCGAGGACCGCAACCCGACCGGCTCGATCAAGGACCGCCCGGCCCTGAAGATGATCGAGATGGCCGAAGCCGACGGCACCCTCACCCCCGGGTGCACGATCCTCGAGCCGACCAGCGGCAACACCGGCATCTCCCTGGCGATGGCGGCCAAGCTCAAGGGCTACAAGATCGTCTGTGTGATGCCGGAGAACACGTCCGAGGAGCGCCGCCAGCTCCTACGGATGTGGGGCGCGGAGATCATCTCGTCGCCCGCGGCCGGAGGCTCCAACGAGGCAGTGCGCGTCGCCAAGGAGATCGCTGAGCAACACCCCGACTGGGTGATGCTCTACCAGTACGGCAACCCCGCCAACGCGCTCGCCCACGAGCAGGGGACCGGCCCGGAGCTGTTGGCCGACCTGCCGGAGATCACCCACTTCGTCGCCGGTCTGGGCACCACCGGCACCCTGATGGGCGTCTCGCGCTTCTTCCGCGCAGCCAAGCCCGACGTACGCATCGTGGCCGCTGAGCCGCGCTACGGTGAGTTGGTCTACGGCCTGCGCAACCTCGACGAGGGCTTCGTCCCCGAGCTCTACGACGCCGATCTGATCGACACCCGCTTCAGTGTCGGCCCCCGCGACGCGGTCAAGCGCGTACGCGAACTCCTCGAGCAGGAGGGCATCTTCGCCGGCATCTCCACCGGCGCCATCCTGCACGCCGCAATCCGTCAGGGCCAGGCTGCCGTCAAGGCAGGGGAGAGCGCCGACATCGCGTTCGTGGTCTGTGACGGTGGATGGAAGTACCTCTCGACCGGCGCCTACGAGGGCACCCTCGACGACGCCGAGGACCGGCTCGACGGTCAGCTCTGGGCCTGATCCCGTCCCGGCCCGGACCGCTGGACGTTCGGGTCAGCGGGCAAGCCGGATCTCGCCTCCGGCGTTGAACTCACTCCCGGGGACCGGGTCGAGCCCCAGCAGACCCAGGACCACGTTGGCGGCGTCTCCGTTGCGCACCGGCGGCTTCTCGGCGTCGTACGAGGGCTGCGTACGCCCGGGGTCGGCGAGTGCGTCACTGAGGTCGTACAGGTCGGCGTTGCGCGCAACGCCGGGACCGCGCACCATGAAGGGCACGCGATAGTTGGCGAGCACGTCGGTGTCGCCGTGGTTCATGTCCTGGCCCCCGTGGTCGGAGGTCAGGACCACCGTGAGTCGGCCCTTGACCTCTGGGTGGCCCTTGACGGTCTTCATCACCTCACCGACGCGGGTGTCGGCCCTGCGTACCGCGGCGAGATACCGCTTGCTCATGAACCCGTGCTCGTGACCGGCGGCGTCCGGGCTCCAGAGATGGAGGAAGCGCACCTCCCGGTCGCGCTCGCGGAGGTCCTTGCGCAGCGAACGGACCAGTCTCTTGGTGTTCTCGTCCACTCGCACCAGATCGAGGGCCTTGGGCCACGAACGACTCCACAACCTGAACTTCTTCTTCTGGACGAACATGGCGCTGCTGCCGTCGGCCTTGTCGACCACGCTGAAGACGGAGTCGATCCGCCCGCGGGCAGCGCCGCGGACCGTGCCCGGCTTGCCGCTGAGCTTGTTCCAGGCGATCCCGTGGCCGCCCTGGGCCCGATCCACCCGGCGTCCGGTCACCATGCTGGTGTGGTTGGGCAGGGTCACCGTCTCCTCGACCGCGGTCCTGGCATTGAGGGTGGACGCGCCCTGTCGCATGAGGCGGTGCAGGTGAGGAGTCTTCTTACGGCCGAGTTGCTCCAGCGCACTCGGGTTCAGACCGTCGATCGAGATCAGCAGGACGCTCTCCACCGGCTTCACCCGTGTGGACGGCGACCGCTCCGCTGCAGCGCCGCGCTCTGTTGGTGCACTTGAAGAAGGGTCTTCGTCGATCAGGTCGCTGGGCGACCACGGCGACAGCGAGGTCAACCCGATCACGAGCAGCCCGACGGCCAGGACGGTGAGGAGTGCGGGGGTGTGCAGCCGAGTCTTCACTCCCGCCAGACTACCCACGCGTGCGTGCTTCCAATCACAGGTGAAGGCTGGGCGACAGGGGTGTGCACGTGAGATGGATCGCCCCGGGCTGTCATCGGCGCTGCAAACCCCTAATCTTGCTGAGGACCAAGTCTTGGTGTGCTCGGTCCCGCCCCCGAAGAGGAGAGACATGAGGCTCACAGTCGTTGGTTGCTCCGGGTCCTATCCCGGTCCCGACTCGCCGGCCAGCTGTTACCTGCTCGAGGCGGACCACGAGGGACGTACGTGGCGCGTGCTGCTGGACCTCGGCTCGGGCGCACTGGGGGCCCTGCACCGGTACGTGGACCCGCTCACCATCGACGCCGTCTTCCTCTCGCACCTGCACGCCGACCACTGCCTGGATCTCTGCGGCTACCACGTGATGCGCAAGTACCACCCGACCGGGCCGCAGCCGCGGATCGGTGTGTGGGGGCCCGTCGGGACGGCCGACCGAGTGGCGCGCGCGTACGACCTGCCCCTGGATCCCGGCATGACCGAGGAGTTCGACTTCCACGTCTGGGGTGCTCCGGTGCAGATGGGCCCGTTCACGGTCGAGGCGGTCGAGGTGGTTCATCCCGTACCGGCCTTCTCGCTGCGGGTCACCTGTGGTGGCCGGGTCCTGGCGTACACCGGTGACTCCGGCCCCTGTGACGCCCTCGGCCATGCGGCGCGCGGCGCCGACCTGCTGCTGGCGGAGGCATCCTTCGAGGAGGGCACCGACAACCCTGCTGACCTGCACCTCACCGGCCGTGAGTGCGGGGAGCTCGCGTCGAGCGCAGGAGTGCGTCAGTTGGTGCTGACCCACGTGCCGCCGTGGCACGATCCGCAGGTGGTCCTCGCCGAGGCGAAGGACGTGTACGACGGCCCCCTCGCCCTCGCCCGGGCCGGGGACGTCTACGAGTTCCCCGCTCTCTGAGCCAGGCCTCGTGCTGGCAACCCACTCGTGAAAGGGTGGGGCCCATGATTTCTGTCCAAGGACTGACCAAGACGTACGGCGGTTTCACGGCCGTCGATGACGTGAGCTTCACCGCCGAGCCCGGTCGCGTCACGGGTTTTCTGGGGCCCAACGGCGCCGGGAAGACCACGACGATGCGGGTGCTGACGGGGCTCACGACCGCCAGCCGCGGCACCGCCACCATCGGCGGGATGCGTTATTCCGACATTCCGAACCCGGGCCTCCACGTGGGGGTCCTGCTCGACGCCTCCGCCCAGCACGCCGGACGGACCGGTCGTGAGGTCCTCACCCTGTCGGCGAAGGTCATGGGCCTGCCGGCCCGCCGCGTCGACGAGATGCTGGAGCTGGTCAGTCTCACCGGGAGCGAGTCCAAGCGACGCGTCCGCAACTACTCGCTGGGGATGCGTCAGCGTCTCGGCATCGCCAACGCACTGCTCGGCGATCCCTCGGTCCTGGTCCTCGACGAGCCGGCCAACGGACTGGACCCGGCCGGCATCCACTGGATGCGTGGCCTGCTGAAGACGTTCGCCGACCAGGGGGGCACGGTGCTGCTCTCCAGTCACCTGCTCCACGAGGTCGAGATCATCGCCGACGAGATGGTGATGATCGGGAACGGGCGGATCGTGGCCCAGGGCACCAAGCAGGACATGCTCGCCCAGGCGGGAGGTCACGGTTGCTTCGTGACCGCTGAGGACGGCGCCCAGTTGCGCCGTGCGCTGGACGGCTCCGGGCTTGCCTACGCGCAGGCCGGGGAGGGCTTCCGGGTGGAGGCCCAGCCGGTGCAGGTGGGTCGTCTCGCTGTCCAGGCCGGGATTGTCCTCATGGATCTCCGCGCCGCCGACGGCGGGCTGGAGCGGCTCTTCCTCGAACTCACTGCACCGACTCAGCGTGAACAACTCACCGAAGGAGCCCAGGCATGAGTGCCGTCGCGCCCTCCCGTACGTTCGATGTCAGCGGCACCTCGAAGGTGCCCTTCTCACGGCTCGTCTCCGTCGAGATGCGCAAGATGGCCGATACCCGTGCGGGTCTGTGGCTGCTGAGCATCATCGGCCTCATCACCATCGCTGTCATCGTCATCTTCTTCTTCGTGACGAGCGGCAACGCCGATGACAGGACGTTCATCAACTTCCTCAACATCACCAGCACGCCCCTCGGCTTCCTCCTGCCGGTGCTGGGCATCCTCCTGGTGACCGGGGAGTGGGGTCAGCGGACGACGCTGACCACATTCGCCCTCGAACCGTCGCGGATGAAGGTGATCGCTGCCAAGACGGTTGCAGCGCTGGTGTACGGAGTCGCCACCCTCCTCCTGGCGGTGCTCGTCGCAGCGGTGGCTGCCTCGATCGGTGGAGCGACCGATGCCTGGGGCGGTGACGAGATCGTCGAGTCCGCCAAGATGTTGTTGGTCATCGTCATGAGCATCCTTCAAGGGGTCGCCTTCGGGCTGGTGGTGCTCAACTCGGCCGGCGCCATCGTGCTCTTCTTCGTCCTGCCGATCGCCTTCAACCTCGTGGCGAACCTCTGGGGCTGGCTCAATGAGCGTGCCATGTGGTTGGACCTTGCGACGGCGCAGACCCCGCTCCTGGGGATGGACCCGGCGACGGGCATGCCGCTCTCCGGCAACCTGACGGGTGAGCAGTGGCTGAATCTGGCTTCAGTGACCGCTCTGTGGATCGTGGTCCCCTTCGTGATCGGCCTCGTGCGCGTCCAGCGCGCTGAGATGAAGTGATCTGACACTCGCACCACACGACGAAGGCGCCTCGGACCACTGGTCCGAGGCGCCTTCCTCATCTCCGGCCCGGCTGCCCGGGGGCGCTCAGCGCTTCCGGGGCTTGACCTTCTTGCGGAGCTTCACCTTGACGGTCTGCTTGGCGTAGCCACTGCGGGTGACGGCGACCTTGACCGAGATCTTCTTGCGGGCCATCTTCTTGGTCAGGCGCAGGCGGGGTTTGGTGCCCGCCTTGCCCTTGATCTTCTTCTTGCCTGCGTACCACCGGTAGGTGGTCTTGGCGGGCTGAGCTCGCCAGACCCCGGCCTTGACGCGCAGCGCGGAACCGACGCGCGCCGTGCCTGCGACCTTGGGCTGCTTCACCCGGGTGAACTTGAGCCGGGGGGCGCCCGGGTCCCGGCCACCTTCGGTGTGGTCGACGATCCAGACCGGGTCCTTCGTGCCGGCCACGTCCTCGGTGATCTGCAGGAGCGGGACCAAGGGGTCCGGGACCTTGCCCCGCAGCGGCGCGCGGCTCCTGGGGTCCGGCCGCCAGGTGGCCTGGAGACCCACGTTCGCGTGCTGGATCTGGAGAGATCCCGGCGTGGACTCGTCGTCGATGCAGTGGAACTCGGGCTCGTCCGGGGGCCACGCGAAGAACCAGTTGGTGCGGGGAGCGCACAACGCGTCCGCGACCCATTCCCTGCTGGAGAAGCCGTTGCCGTCCGGAGCGGTGAGTCGCTTGAGCATGCCGGGACTGTCGGCGTAGGAGACCATCAGGGAGCCGCGACGGTTCTGCACGGACCGCAGCGGGATGTCGGCGCGGGTGTCGCTGTCGCCGTCAGGGTGCGCGATGTCGCGGGCCTCCTCCAAGCGGTCCAGGGCCCTCCCGGAACGGCCGGGGTGGTAGAGGAACAGACTGGGGTAGCGCACCTGGTCGACGGCGTCACGGTTGGTGAAGATCAGCGCCGCCGCGCCGTTGTCGTTGACGGCGACGAAGGGCGGGTGCGGCGAGGTGACGGCCTGCTTCGGGCCGAGGTTGCTGTAGCGCTGCCAGCTGTTGGAGCGAGCGGGCTCCAGCACGGACCAACTCGCCTCCGCGCGATTGGACGCGGTGTTCTTCACCAGGTGGACGAGGTGCACCTGCGGGCCGTCGGAGTTGAGGCTCAGCTTGCCCTTGATGGCGCTGTGCTTCGTCGTGGCGGCGCCGACCATCGTCGGGGACTTGAAACCCGCACCGGCATCGATCGAGACGTACGGGCGGGTGACGCCCTTCTTCTTCACGGTCCAGGCCACGGCGTCCTGCATGGGGCCGGCGGAGACGTACGGACCGTCCTGGGCCTTGACCGAAAAGGTCTTGCGAGCACTCAACTTGGTGCCGCTGAGACGACGCACCACCACCGCACGCTTCTTGCCCCGCTTCTCGTACCACCCGACCAAGAGCGCACCGTTGGAGTCGATGTCGGTGGTGTGACGCAGAGCAGTGGCGCGTCGGTCGCTGATGCGGACCGCGCGACCCCATGAGGCCCCACGCTTGACCCTGGCCCAGATCTCACTCCTGCCGGACTTCGACCTGACCGACCACGACACGGCGACCGTGCCCCCGTGAGCGCTCTCCTTGACGGTGACCTGCGTGGCGCCCGGCGCCAGGGCGACCAGTTTCGCCGGGCGCAGGACGGCGTCCATCCCGGGGATCGCGTTGGGTTGCACGACAGGGGTTGCCTGAGCGGCGATCCCCGGTGCGAGCAGGGTGAGTGACAGTGCCCCCACGGTGGCGATGGCCAGTCGTGTGCGCAGGCGTCGCTTGACGTGCATGAGTGTCCTCCCAGACGACCCCGTCGGGCCTTGACTCGAGGGTAAGCCCCGGCACCGACCAAGAGGCCCTGATCCGCGATGAACTCTCAACGCGTGGACCGCCTAGGCTCGGACCCATGACTGTCCCGACTTCTTCCGGCCCCACCTCTGCTGGCCCCACCTCTTCTGGCCCCACCACTTCCGGCCTGACCCTGCGTGCGGACGGCCGTGCCGACGACGAGCTGCGTGCCATCACCTTCACCCGCAACTGGCAGGACCACCCGGCCGGCTCGGTCCTGGTGGAGTTCGGCCGCACCAAGGTGCTGTGCGCAGCCTCGGTGAGCGAGGGTGTGCCGCGCTGGCGCAAGGGGTCCGGACTGGGCTGGGTGACGGCCGAGTACGCGATGCTGCCCTCAGCGACGAACACCCGCTCGGCCCGGGAATCGGTCAAGGGCCGTATCGGGGGACGAACGCACGAGATCTCGCGCCTCATCGGCCGGTCGTTGCGGGCCGTGATCGACGACAGGTCGCTGGGTGAGAACACCATCCAGATCGACTGCGACGTTCTCCAGGCCGACGGCGGGACCCGCACGGCCGCGATCACCGGCGCCTACGTGGCCCTGCATGACGCTGTCGAGCACCTGCGCTCGATCGGAGCGCTCAAGGGTGAGGCGCTCACCGGCTCCGTGGCCGCGGTCAGCGTCGGCATCATCGACGGGATCCCGCGCCTGGACCTCCCGTACGAGGAGGACGTGCGCGCCGAGACCGACATGAACATCGTGATGACCGGCGACGGCAAGTTCATCGAGGTGCAGGGCACCGCAGAGGGCGCCCCCTTCGACCGGGCCGAGCTCGACGCGCTGCTCGTGCTGGGGGAGAAGGGGTGCGCCGACCTGACCGGTCTGCAGCGCATCGCCCTGGACCTGGAGGCCTGAGGTGTCACCGGTGGATGCGGCTCCTCGCGTGTTCCTCGCGTCGCGCAACGACAAGAAGATCGAGGAGATGAAGCGGATCCTCTCCGAGTTCGTCCGCGGCATCGAGGTCCTGGGCCTCGACGACGTCGACGACTACGAGGAGCCGGCCGAGGACGAGGCGACGTTCGAGGGCAACGCGCTGCTCAAGGCCCGCGCCGGAGTCGCTGCCACCGGGCTGCCGAGCATCGCCGACGACTCCGGGCTCTGCGTCGACGCCCTCAACGGCATGCCGGGAGTCCTGTCGGCGCGCTGGGCCGGGCGAATGAAGAACGACGCCGCCAACAACGCCCTGCTGCTGGAGCAGTTGCACGACGTGCCGACGGCACGTCGCGGCGCGCACTTCGAGTGCGCCGTCGCCTGGGTCATGCCCAACGCCACGGAGCGGGTCGTCGAGGGGCAGATGCGCGGCCGGGTGCTCCGCGAGACCCGTGGCGCCGGGGGGTTCGGCTACGACGTCCTCTTCGTCGCCGACGAGTACGCCTCTGCCGGCCTCACCACGGCCGAGTTGATGCCGTACGAGAAGGACCGGATCTCGCACCGGGGCCGCGCTCTGCGGGAGTTGGCTCCCCTGGTGGCCGCCGACCTCGCCTGAGGCAGACGTACGCGACGGGGCGGGAGGGCCGAGCGCCCTCCCGCCCCGTCGCGGTGAATCGTCGGTTCCCTCAGGCGGCGGCGACCCGGTCGGGGGCCGGGGCGGTGTCCCGGGCGACCTGCCGCGAGACCCAGCGGCCCCAGATCGCCGCGAAGACGAACATGAGGATCGCGTAGACGGCGGCCGGCACCGACATCTCGGTGTAGCCCAGGACCTCGACCGCGATGAAGATCGCCAGGGTCGCGTTGTGCACCCCGATCTCCATCGACGACGCGATCGCCTGCGGGCCGGGGACACCCAGCGCCTTGGGGACGTAGTAGCCGACCACCAGGCTGCTGGCACAGAAGATTGCGACGACCAGGCCGATGTCGGCGATGTACCCGCCGATGTTGGCCCGCTCGGCGCCGACGACGCCCACCACCAGGATCAAGAGGATGAGCGCCGAGCCGATACGCACGGTCTTGTCCATCCGGAGCGCGAAGTCAGGCTTGAGGGCTCGGACCAGCATCCCGATCGCCACCGGGATGATGATCAGCGCGAAGACCTCGAGGATCTCGCTCAAGGGCATCTCGACGTCGTCGCGCCGGCCGTACCAGGTGAGCGCTGCGCCGGCGATCAGCGGCAGGGTGACGATCGCGATCAGTGAGTTGACTGCGGTGAGGGTGATGTTGAGTGCCACGTCACCACCGAAGAGCCTGCTGAAGAGCGCCGCGGTGGTGCCCCCGGGGGAGGCCGCGAGCAGCATCATGCCGATCCCGAGCGTCCAGTGGAGGTCGAAGACGATGATCAGGCCGAAGCAGACCAGCGGCATCACGATCAACTGACAGGCCAAAGCGATCACAGCTGCCTTCGGCTGACGTCCGATCCGTTTGAAGTCGGTGACCGTGAGATCCAGCCCGAGGCCGAACATGATGAGGCCCAGAGCGATCGGAAGGCCGATTGTTGCCATTGCAGAGTCCATGGCCGGACCCTAGGGGTGTGGTGGGTCACACGGGAAGCATGGTCCAAAAATTAATTACCGGCGGGTTGCGACTCGACTCTCCAAGGGTGCAGCGTGCCAGAGGAGGGACTCGAACCCTCACGCCCTAGAGCACAGGAACCTAAATCCTGCGTGTCTACCAATTCCACCACTCCGGCCTTTGGAAGAGTCTAGGTATGCCGACCCCCAACACCCCGCCAGGGATGCCGATCCGCTTCCGTGGACTCACCAAGACCTTCGGCCCGGTGCGTGCCGTCGACGGGGTCGACCTCGACGTGCTACCTGGCCGGGTCACCGGTCTGCTCGGCCCCAACGGCTCCGGCAAGACGACGATGCTTCGCATGCTGCTGGGCCTGGTGCGTCCCGACGCGGGCAGCGCCATGATCGGCGACCGGCCGTACGTGTCCATCCCGCGCCCGGGCACCGTGGTGGGCGCCTCGCTCGAGGCGAGCTTCCACCCGGGGCGCAAGGCGGTGGACCACCTGCTGACCCTGGCCCCCGCGATCGGCGCCTCTCGTGCCCGCGTGGACGAGGTGCTGGGACTGGTGGGGCTCTCCGATGCGGCCGGTCGCCGGGTGGGCGGGTTCAGCCTGGGGATGCGTCAGCGTCTCGGCCTGGCCGGGACGTTGCTCGGCGACCCGGGGGTGCTGGTCCTCGACGAACCTGCCAACGGCCTCGACCCGCAGGGCATCCTCTGGCTGCGCGACCTGCTGCGTCACCTGGCGCGGGAGGGGCGCACCGTGCTCGTCTCCAGCCACATCCTGGCCGAGGTGCAGGCCACGGTCGACGACGTGGCGGTGCTCTCGCGCGGCAGCCTGGTGCACGCCTCGAGCCTGGCCGAGATGGTGCATCTGGCCGACTCCCACGTCCGCGTCGCAGGACCGGACATGGAGGCGCTGGCTCGTCTGGTCACCGAGCGCGGCTGGGTCCTGGAGGACGTCGCCGGGGGCTGGGTCGTACGTGGCGCAAAGGCCCCCGAGGTGGGTGCTGCTGCTTTTGCCGCGGGTCTCGAGTTGCACGCCCTCGAGTCGGTGGGGGCCAACCTGGAGGAGACCTTCCTGAGGATCGTGAGCGGTGAGGTCCCGGGCAGCGTGCGTGCGCTCGAGGACGGCCGCGACGCTGCGGGGGCCGCAGCATGAGGGCGGCGCTGGTCTCGGAGTTCCGCAAGACCGTGTCGACCCCGTTGTGGTGGGTGCTCGGCCTGACGGCCTTCGGCTACATGGCCATGACGGCGGGCCTGCTCGGGTTCGCCACCACGATGCCGGTCGAGCAGGGAGGCATGGAGATGACCGGTGGCGGCGTCGACGTCGCTCGCTCCCTGTACTCCCTGCCGGTCTCCCTGGGCTACGTCTTCCCGCTGGTCACCGGGGCGCTCGCGGTGACCACGGAGTTCCGCCACCGTACGCTCACCGCCACCCTGCTGGCCGAGCCGAACCGAACCACAGTCATTGCCTCCAAACTTGTCGTCCAGGGCGGGGTCGGGGCCTTCCTGGGGCTCTGCGGAGTGGCCGGGGCGATGGTGGCGGCGGCCGGCGCCCTGGTCATCGCGGGGGAGCCGACGATGCTGGGGGAGCCCAGCGTCTGGGGGACCGCCGCACTGGCGGTCGTGGCACTGGCGCTGTGGGGGATGGTCGGCGTCGGGTTCGGTGCGCTGGTCCCCAACCAGGTCGCCTCGATCGTGCTCATCCTCGCGTTCACCCAGTTGATCGAACCGTTGCTCCGCATCGGCCTGGCACTGTTGGGCGACGGATTCGCCCAGGTGGGCCTGTACTTCCCCGGCGCGGCCGCCGAGGCGTTGAGCGGCGCCAGCCTCTACTCCTCGATCGGTGCTGCGGAACTCCTGCCCCAGTGGGCAGGTGGAGTGGTGATGACGGCGTACGCCCTCGGCTTCGCGCTGCTGGGTCGCCTGCTGACCTTCCGGCGCGACGTCACCTGAACTCCTCAGTCGAGCTCGAGGTCGCGGCGCAGTTTGGCCACGTGACCGGTGGCCTTGACGTTGTACTGCGCGACCTCGACCCTGCCCTCGGGGTCGACGACGACGGTGGAACGGATGACGCCCTCGACGACCTTGCCGTAGAGCTTCTTCTCCCCGAAGGCTCCGTACGCGGTGAGCGTCGAGCGCTCGGGGTCGGAGAGCAGGGTGATGGTGAGGCCGTCGCGCTCGCGGAACTTCGCGAGCTTCTCCGGCTTGTCGGGGGAGATGCCGACGACCTCGTAGCCGGCTGCCTTCAACGAGTCCAGTGAGTCGGTGAAGTCGCACGCCTGCTTGGTGCACCCGGGAGTCATCGCGGCGGGGTAGAAGTAGATGATGACGCGTCGACCGCGCAGGTCGGAGAGGCTCACCTGGTCGCCGGTGTCGGAGGTGAGGGTGAAGTCGGGGGCGATGTCGCCAACGGCGAGTCGCTCGCTCATGGGTTCTCCTTGTGGCTGGTTCATGACGGGTGCACGGATCGTGGATCGGCTCCATTCCACCATCCACCACGACATTGGTAGTGTGCCGGAGTGACCACAGACGCAGCCGCACTTGAACGTGAGATCGAGCAGACCCGCGAGCGTCTGGCCGACACTCTGGACCAACTCCTCTACCGGGCTCACCCGAAGACGATCGTCAGTCGCGAGGTCACGAGCATCAAGTCTCACTTCGTCGACCTGGACACCGGTGCCCCGCGCACCGACAACATCCTGAAGACCGCTGCGGGCGTCGTAGGCGTCATCGTCGTCCTCGCGGTCATCCGCAAGATCGCCCGCGACTGACCGGTCGCCGGGGCGTGACCACGCCTCAGCAGGGTAGGTAGACGCGGAAGGTCGTCCCCACGTCGAGCGTGGAGGCGACCTCGACCTGACCGCCGTGTGCCTCCACGATCGAGCGCACGATGGACAGGCCGAGTCCGGTGCCCTGGATGTGGCGCTCGGCGGCCACCTTGGACCGGAAGAACTGCGAGAAGAGCCGGTCGAGGTCCTCCTCGCCGATGCCGTAGCCGGTGTCCGCGACCTCGATGATCGCCCAGGCGCCCTCGCGGGCCAGTCGCACCGTCACTCGCCCGAGCGGGGGAGTGAACTTCACGGCGTTGGACATCAGGTTGAGCAGGACCCGCTCGAGCTTCTCCGCCTCGCCCTGCACCACGACCTGGTAGGTCGGCAGGTCCATCTCGAGGCTGACCTGGGCGGGTCGCAGCCGGGGCAGGATCGCCTGCTCGGCCGCTCTCACCACGGGGACCAGGTCGAGGGGTGTCCGCATGATCTCCATCTCGGCCGACCGAAGACGGGACAGGTCCAGGAGGTCGTCGATCAGCGAGAGCAGGCGGCGGCCGTTGTCGCCGATCCGGATCGTGGCTTCGCTCTGGTCGGGGGAGAGGCCTCCGAAGTCGCCGTCCTCCAGCATCTCCGTGTAACCGATGATGTTGGTGATGGGGGTGCGCAACTCGTGGCTGACCGTGGAGACGAAGGCGTCCTTGACCCGGTCGACCTCACGCATCTCCTCCAGCGCGTGTCGTTCGGCCTCCAACTCCTCGAACACGGTGTTGAGCTTGTTCTCCGCGACCTTGTCCGCGGTGGCGTACGCCTCTCGCTCACCGTCGGCACGGGTGCGCGCTGCGCTGAGGCTCAGCGCCACCACCGTCACTGAGCAGGTGATCAGGAAGACCTGGACGTAGAGCGTCTCCAGGTCGGGTGGCAGGTCACGGCCATGGGTGCTGAAGGCGAACGGGCCGCTGTCCCGCGCCGTGAAGATGGTCGTGATCAGCCTGACCACGATGAGTTGGACCAGCGTCTCGATCAGGGAGAGGCGCAGCCCCGCCCAGCCGAGGATCGCCAGCACCACGTACGCGAACTCCGGGGTGGAGGTGGTGGAGAAGATCAGCATCGTGAAGCCGACGAGCAGGCACCACTGCACGATCCGTTCGGGGAGACCGGCCAGGACGGTGTACTCGTGGTGGCGCATCACTAGCGGCAGCCACAGGACCAAGGAGGCTGTCTGGTTGATGAAGGAGGAGACCAACAGGGCAGTCGGCTCCTCGACACCCGTCAGGAGGCCGACGACACCGGCGATCACCGCCACGATCACTCCGCCGAGGACGGCGGCGACGACGACCCGGACCAGGTCGCTCTCGGTGCGCATCCGGAGAGGGCCTGAGGTGGCACGAAGAATGCGAAGGGCCAGCCCAGCAGAGAGGATTCCAGCTACGGCAAAGGCCAGCGACAGGGGAAAGCTGACGCCGAGGATCCACAACGAAGCGCTGGTGGTGACGACGGCGGCGATGCCGAACCACCGCCGTGCAGTGCCGTGCACCTGGAGCAGGGCGACGGCCAGGAGGCCGAGGGGATACAGACCGAGCCCGGCTGCTTCTTCACTCGTCTGGCCATGGGTCAGGGCTCCGAGGAGGGAGGCGGCCAGCAGGAGCAGGACCGCACGCAGGGCGCCAGACATGCCAGCCTTTCTCGTGAGGAGTACTCGGAGCGGAGGCTGAGAGCCCGCGCGTGCGACATTCTCGCGCGAAATGGGGACAAGTGTGGGCGATTGGTCAGGTGTTGGCCGTTCTCACCGGACAGAGAGGTCTCCGAGGCGGCCATCCCCGCCGAACCCGACGGCGGTGGGTCGTCAGGCCAACGCCAGGAAGAGCTTCTCCATCTTCTTGACGTCCGCGTCGGCGAGGCCGTCGTCGGTTTCGGCGAGGCACTGTTGGAGCCCGGTGGCCACGATGGCGTAGCCGGCGCGGGAGAGTGCCTTGTTGACGGCCGCCAACTGGGTGAGGACGGATTCGCAGTCCGAGCCCTCCTCCATCATCCGGATGACGCTGGCGAGGTGGCCGTTGGCGCGCTTCATCCGGGTGATGATCGCCTTGATCTCGGTCGGTTCGAGGTCCATCAGTTGTCCTTCTCCAGTCGTGCCAGGGCAGTGGTCAGTCGTTCGCGCGCGTCGTCTGCGACCTCGCGCAGGGCATGGCCGGCAGCGTCCGCGCCCGCGAAGGAGATCATGGCGTCGGGGTTGAAGGCCTCCACCACGGTCGTGTTGTCGTCGACGCTCCGGACGACCACGTTGCAGGGCAGCAGGGCCGCGATCGAAGGCTCGACCTCGAGCGCCTGGTGGGCAAGTTGCGGGCGGCAGGCGCCGAGGATGATCTGGGGCGCCACGTCGACGTCGAGCTTGGCCTTCAGCGTCGCCTTGAGATCGATCTCGGTGAGGATCCCGAACCCAGCGTCGACGAGGTGTCCTCGCACGGCCTCGACCGTCTCGTCGTAGGGGCGTTGTACCGTCGCAGTGATCGTGTAGTCGGCCATCGGGCACCTCTCGCTCGTACGCCTGTCCAGTCTTGTGACCGGAGTTCGATCCCCACTGTACAACCCCCCTGGGGGATGCTGCACTGCGCGAAGGGGCTTCCGACACAAAAAACCGCAGGTCACGTAGTGTGACCTGCGGTTTTTCACTGTGTACGCCATCACGGACTCGAACCGCGAACCCGCTGATTAAGAGTCAGCTGCTCTGCCAATTGAGCTAATGGCGCCCGTCGCACAGCCGTGGCCGTGCAACGAGAAAAGATTAGCACCGCCCGCAAAGCCCTCCAAATCAGGGCCCAGGAGGTGGGGTCACCCGCCGTGCGCAGGCCGACCCGCCCTTGAGGACACCCTTGAGGACAGGGTGGGCCTAGTCATTTCGGGCCATACGGACGCCCGCGTGGGCAAGGTAGGACGCGTAGGCGGGGTCCGTCCGCCAAAGCCACACAATCGGGAAGATCGGCCTCTAGGGTCCGAAGGACGTAATGGGAGCGATCGACAGTTGGGAGGGCTCGGGATGGCTGCACGCCCGCGTCTGGGGTTCTTCCTGCTGACGGGTCTGATCGTCGTGGTCTGCTGCTACGTCCTGATGACGCAGCCGGAGCCGGGGGTGATCACCGAGGCATTCCCCGTCGGTCTGCTCGCCGGGGTCTGGCTGGTCGTCAGTCGCCGTCACTGGTCCAAACTGTTGCCCTTGGTGGTGGCCTTCTCGAGTTTGGTCTACCTGGCCAACGGGCGAGAGCTCGCAGTGGCGCTGGGGTGGGGCCTCGCAGCCGGTCTCGGCGCTCACGTCACCGCCCGCGGCCTCACCCGCGGCGCCAACCATCGTGCAGCGCTGCTCTCCGAGGATGACCTGCGATCGTTCATCACCTACAGCTTTGCCGGAGCCGCCGTGGCCGCGGTCGTGACCACCGCGACGACCCTGGCCACGGGCCACGCCCAGTGGTGGGTCACTGCGCTGGGTGTCTTCACGGCTCACTTCGCGACCTACATGGTGCTGCTGCCGCACTTCATGGGACGCCCGCGCTTCCCGGGGGTGGCTCCGCTCGGTGAACGAGTCATCCAGTGGTTCGCCACCGTCATCTTCACCGTCCTCGTCTTCTCCGTGCCGATCCCGGGGCCGACGGTGGCCTTCTGCATCATCCCCTTCATCGGGTGGTCAGCCTTGCGTGCGCCGATGCGGGAGACCTTGGTCCAGCTGCTCGTCGTGGTCGTCATCACCCACACGATGACCATCCGCGGGCTCGGCCCCTTCGCCATCCCGGCGGGCGTCGGCCAGGTGGAAGCCGATCTGCGCAGCGTCCTCTTCGCCGTCTTCGTCTGTGCCCTGGCCCTGGTCACCATTCCCTTCTCGTTGGCCGTGGGCATCCAGCGCCGCGAGTCGTGGCAGGCCCGTCAGGAGCAGGCCCGCGTACGTCAGTTGGTGCAGAGCGCCTCTGGAGTCGCGATCATCGGCACCGACCGTCACGGCTACATCGACCTCTTCAACCCGGGCGCCGAGCAGATGTTCGGCTACAGCGCGAGCGAGGTCGAAGGGCTGGTGCCCAGCATCTTCCTCACCCAGGGTGAGATCCAGCGACTCGCGACGAAGTTCGGCTGCGCGGCCAACTTCGCCGACGTGGCCTCCACGTTGGCCGCCAGTGACACCGAGAGCCTCGACGTCGAGTTCCTGGGCAAGGACAACAGCGTCCTGACACTGCAGTTCTCGATGTCCCAGGTCGTGGACGCCGAGGGCCGGGTGCAGGGATACGTCAGCACGGGAGAGGACGTCACCGCGCGGGTGAAGCGTGAAGCGGCGCTCGAGGAGGCCTTGGCGCGTGAACGGCTTGCCGTGGAGAACCTCAGGGAGGTCGACCAGGTCAAGGACACGCTGGTCTCGGGCGTCAGCCACGAGCTGCGTACGCCGATCACGAGCATCCTGGGCTACCTCGAGATGCTCGAGGACGGTGGTTTCGGCGAGCTGGCCGAGGCCCAGCTGCGCGCGTTGCAGAGGGTCCGGGGCAACAGCAACCGGTTGATGGCACTGATCGACGACCTGCTCACGCTCTCGCGCATCCAGGACGGTTACGTCGACCTCGACCCGCGGGACATAGATCTGCGGGACGTGGTCGAGTCCGTCCGCGAGGAGATGGCGCCGGAGATGTTGGCCGCCGGGCTCAACTTCCGCGTCGACCTGCCGGTCGAGCCCGTGCAGGTGCGAGGCGATGCCGAGCGGCTCTGCCGGGCCCTCGTCAACATGGTGGGCAACTCTGCGAAGTTCACCGATCGGTTCGGCAAGGTCGAGGTCGCGCTGCGCTGCGAGGACTCCTGGGCGGTGGTGGCGATCGAGGACAACGGGATCGGGATCCCCGAGGCGGAGCAGGGAGAACTCTTCGAGCGCTTCTTCCGCGCCACGTCCGCCCACGAACGCGCCATCCAGGGAAGCGGCCTGGGGCTCTCCATCGCTCGCGCGCTCATCGAGTCGCACGGTGGACGGATCGAGGTGGAGTCGGTTGTCGAGGAGGGAACCACCTTCCGGGTGTGGCTGCCCCTCGAGAGCGCTCCGGCCGCCGCCGCGCCGCTGGTGACCGCGCCGCAGAGGAATGCGGACCGACCGGGAGTGGTGGCCCAGCGGCAGGTGGCGGACCACCACTGATCGCGTACGGACCTTGCACAGCCAGCCGCCGGAGGACACGAAACGCACGAAGCCCCTGATCTCGGATCAGGGGCTTCGTACATCACTGGGGTGAGTAACGGGACTTGAACCCGCGACATCCGCCACCACAAGGCGGCGCTCTACCAGCTGAGCTATACCCACCATGCGACTTGCTGACAAGTCGTGGTGAAGCATAGATGAATCAGTCAGACGATGTGGAATCGGGGGTCGAGCCCGTGGCTCCGGTGAGGCTGCCGACGTACTTCGCGGCGATCTTCTTGGCGCTGGCGGAGTCCGGCCCGGGAGGCTCCACGAAGACGGCCTCGCGGTAGTAGCGCAGCTCCTCGATGCTCTCCTGGATGTCGGCGAGCGCGCGGTGGTTGCCGCCCTTGGTCGGAGCCGAGAAGTAGGCGCGCGGGAACCAGCGCTTCGACAGCTCCTTGATCGAGGAGACGTCGATGTTGCGGTAGTGCAGGGCGCCCTCGAGGGCCTTCATGTCGCGGGCCAGGAAGGCTCGGTCGGTGCCGATCGTGTTGCCGGCCAGTGGGGGACGGGTGCCCTCGGGACAGTGCTCGCGGATGTAGGCGAGCACCAACTCCTCGGCCTCGGCCATCGTCACGCCGTCATCGAGCTCGTCCAGCAACCCCGACTTCACGTGCATGTCGCGCACGAAGTCGATCATCTGGTCGAGGGCTTCTGCCGGCGGCTTGATGATGACGTCGACCCCCTCGCCCAGGACGTTCAGGTCGAAGTCGGTCACCAGGGCCGCCACCTCGATCAGCGCGTCGTTCTCGAGGTCGAGCCCGGTCATCTCACAGTCGATCCACACCAGTCGGTCATTCACGTGCATTGACACTACTCGCCGGCCGTTGCCCACCAGCCGGACCGTCGCTGATGAGACGTCACCCACACTTCCGGTGCGACTCAGCCGCCTCTCAGTGGGCTGACCTAGGGTGAGGCTGTGCGCTCTTCTGGACAGGACCGGGGTGTGACTCCCTGGATCGGCACCGCGGCCCGTCTGGCGACGGGCGCCGTGTGGCTGGTCGCCGGCGCCATCAAACTCCCTGACCCGTACGAGAGCATCACTGCCGTACGGGCGTACGAGATCCTCCCCGAAGCGGTCGTGCCGCTGGTGGGCCACGCGCTCCCGATCGTCGAGGTGGCGGTCGGTCTCCTGCTCATCCTCGGTCTCCTCACCCGTGCCGGCGCCATGGCCTCCGCGGTCCTCTTCGCGATCTTCGTCATCGGCATCGCCTCGGTGTGGATGCGCGGGATCGAGATCGACTGCGGCTGCTTCGGTGGCGGGGGAGCCAAGGAGGGCGCGTTCGAGGAGTACCCCAAGGAGATCGCGCGAGATGTGGCGCTGCTCCTCGCCTCCCTCTGGCTGGTGTGGCGTCCGCGCACCCGACTCGCTCTCGACAACCTGCTCTTCCGCCCACTCGGGCGCGACCCGGAAAGGAACGACGATGGCGAACCAGCCCAAGAAGAACGCCTCAGGCAATCGCGCGCAGGAGAAGGCAGCCACAGCAGCGCGCCGTGACGCCCGCCGTGAGAAGGCAGCCGTCCAGGCAGCCAGGCTGAAGGCGGAAGCGGCCGCCCGCAAGCGCAAGGACCGCCTGATCGTGGGCGGCGTCGTTGCCGTGGTGCTCGCGCTGATCATCGGGGGTGTCTGGTTCCAGATCTCCCGCAACTCCGGCCCCGTCGAGACGCCCGCCAACGCGTCGAGCGAGTACGGGTTCTCCGTGGGTGAGGACGACGCCCCCACCGAGGTCGAGATCATCGCCGACTACCTGTGCCCGGCGTGCGCCAGTTTCGAGGGGGCGACCGATGAGCAGCTCGCCGCTGCCGTGGAGGCAGGCAAGGCCAAGGTGACCTACTTCCCGGTCGTGATCCTCGACGACTACGGCGACTACTCCGCGCGAGCCGCCAACGCCGTGGGGGTCGTGCTCGACACTGCCGGTCCCGAGGTGGCCCTCGAGTTCAACCGCAACCTCTTCGCCGAGCAGCCGGCCGAGGCGGGCAACAAGCCCGATGACGACTGGTTGATCGACCTGGCCGTGGAGTCGGGCGCGAAGGAGGCCGACATCCGTGAGGGGATCGAGGACAGCCAGTTCGAACGCTGGATCAAGGAGGGCACCCAGGAGGCGCAGCGACGTGGGATGAAGGGGACCCCGACTATCTTCATCGACGGAAAGATGGTCGACCCTGCTGCCGCCGCCACCCAGATCGCGGCGCTCTGATGCACGTCTCTCGGGTGCAGCGGTGGGTTGCCTCTGCGTTGATCCTCACCACTGCGCTGCACTTCGTCGGCGGGTTGATGATCCTGGCCGTGACCAAGGGGACGGCCGACGCGTTCTGGGTCCTCACCATCATCTCTGTCGTGGTCTCGCTGCTCTCGATCATCGGGGTGAGGATCCTCAACGAGGCCCGAGTACTGACCCCGTGGCTGCTCTTCGCCGCGGGACCCGTCGTGATCGCCTTCTGGTTCCGTTGAGGCTCGGGTGAGCGAGACGATGGCAGCCTTCGTCGCGGGGCTGCCCAAGGCTGAGTTGCACGTCCATCACATCGGCTCGGCCTCGCCCGAGATCGTGGCGGAGCTCGCGGCACGCCATCCGGGTCGCGTGCCCAGCGACCCGGACGCGTTGCGCGAGTTCTTCCGGTTCGCCGACTTCGACCACTTCATCGAGGCGTACCTGGCGGTGGTCGACCTGGTGCGCGAGCCGGAGGACGTACGCCTGCTCACCTACGAGATCGCCCGCGAGATGGCGCAGGGGCAGAACATCCGTTACGCGGAGCTGACCTGTACGCCCTACACCTCGGTGCTGCCGCACGAGCCGGACCGGGGCATGGCGATCGAGGCCTACACCGAGGCCCTCGAGGACGCCCGGGTCGCGGCCGAGCGCGACTTCGGCCTGGTGCTGCGGTGGATCTACGACATCCCCGGCGAGGACGGCATGCCCGCTGCCGACGAGACGCTGCGTTTTGCCCTGGACCACGGCCCGAGCAGCCTGGTCGGCTTCGGCCTGGGCGGGCCCGAGGTCGGAGTGCCGCGTCGGATGTTCCGTCGTCACTTCGAGGCGGCCCGCGCTGCCGGGTTGCGTTCGGTGCCCCACGCGGGCGAGACCACGGGCCCAGAGGGAGTCTGGGACGCCGTACGTCTCCTCGGTGCTGAGCGGATCGGTCACGGCACGAACGCTGTCGGCGATCCGGCGTTGTTGGCGCACCTGGCCTCCGAGGGGATCGCGCTCGAGGTGTGTCCCACCTCCAACGTGGCCACCGGCGCGGTCTCCTCGCTCGCCGCGCACCCGATCGCGGCCTTCCGCGACGCGGGTGTCGTCATCACCGTCAACTCCGACGACCCGCCGATGTTCAACACCACTCTCAACCGCGAGTACGAGATCGCCGCCGATTTGCTGGGACTTGACGACGCAGGCGTCGCCGATCTGGCGCTGGCGGCGGTGACGGCTTCCTTCGCCCCGGAGCAGGTCAAGGGCGACCTGCGGCGCGCGATCGCGGACTGGACGTCGGACGCAGCCACCGGGACGGCAGACTGAGGGGCATGTCCAGTGCTTCGAACCCGTTGATCCCCACCATGCGCGACCGGATGTTGGCCGGACGGCCGTACGTGGCGGACGGGACCGTCGCCACCCTCACCGACCGGGCTCAGCGCCTCGCAGCTGCGTACAACGCCGCGGATGCTGACCCGGCAGCGCGGCGCGAGAAGTTGGTGGAGATGCTCGGGTCCGTGGGGGAGGACGTCGAGATCCGACCGCCCTTCCACGTCGATCTCGGCACCAGGATCACCGTGGGGGACCGGACCTTCGCGAACTTCGGTCTGGTGGCGTTGGACATCGCGCAGATCACGATCGGTGCCGACGTACAGATCGGGCCCAACGTCCAGCTGCTGACTCCGCTGCACCCCCTCGACGCCGAGCAGCGACGGGGGAAGTGGGAGAGCGCCGCCCCGATCACCATCGGCGACAACGTGTGGCTCGGCGGTGGTGTGATCGTGTGCCCCGGCGTGACGATCGGTGAGAACACCGTGGTGGGCGCCGGGTCCGTGGTCGTCAGCGACCTCGAGCCCGGGATCCTGGCCGTGGGCAATCCGGCGAAGATGATCCGACGGCTCTGAGGGGAGTCGCCCGGGTCAGGCGGTGCGTGGGGCGTACATGATCACGGCCACGCCCACCAGGCAGATCATGGCGCCGGTGACGTCGTAGCGGTCCGGCTTGAAGCCGTCCACCGTCATGCCCCACAGCAGAGAACCGGCCACGAAGACCCCGCCGTACGCGGCCAGGATGCGGCCGAAGTTCGCGTCGGGCTGGAGCGTGGCGACCAGGCCGTACAGTCCGAGCGCGATGACCCCGGCTCCGATCCAGATCCAGCCGCGGTGTTCGCGCACCCCCTGCCATACCAGCCAGGCCCCGCCGATCTCGGCGACGGCGGCGACGGCGAAGAGGGTCAGTGAGCGCGCGATGTCCACGGGGCCATTGTGGGGCACTCAACGCATCCGGCCGCGGGATGTGGCCGATCTCTCCGTGACAGGTCCGACTTGGCTAGGTTGCGCACCATGAACATCCAAGGACCCGCCACCAGCCCTGTCGTCGCCTACATCCCGCTCGGGGTGGGGTTGGCGATGATCGCCGTCAGCAACCTCGTGCAGTACCTGCAGATGCACTCGCTCGGGGAGTACGGAGGGTATGAACTGCTGACCATCGTCTCGACGGTGAACAGCCTCGGGATGGTCATCGGAACCCTGGGCGCAGTCGCCGTGGGGATCCGGATCGGGCTGCTCAGCCTGCGTCCCGCGGGCGGTCCGCAGCTCTGAGGCGCACCCACGCCGGACCCGTTCGAGCGGATGCGGCAGTGGTGCAGGGTGCCCCCGGAAGGATTCGAACCTTCGACCGGCGGATTAGAAGGCCGCTGCTCTATCCCCTGAGCTACGGAGGCGGGGGGTCGGGAGTTTGGTGCCGCACAGAGATCTGGGCGGCGTCCAGGGCTCCACACGGTCGAACTCATGATCCGAGCGGGAGTCTAGCGGCGACGGGACGCAGCCCTCCTGCCGAGGGGAAATTCGTACACCCGTCCGCATGTTGAGCAAATGCTCAAAGAATCGCAGGGGAGAGGTCCCTGGCCTCTAGGGTCACCGCATGACTCAACGTGCACGAGCCGTCGTGGCCGGCTGGAACGGTTTCATCGGACATCGCCTGGTCGAGGACCTGGGCCGCCGCGGCTACGACGTCGCCCGCGTCGGACGGTCGGGCCCGGACGGCTCATGGTCCGACCCCGAGGGCCTCGTACGACTCGTCGACGGCGCCGATCTCGTCATCAATCTGGCTGGCAAGAGTGTGGCGTGCCGCTACACGGACAAGAACCGGGACGAGATCCTGAGCTCGCGCGTCGACACCACGCGAGCGGTTCGTGAGGCCATCGCAGCCTCTGCCGCACCTCCCGCGCTGTGGCTCAACGCGAGCACGGCGACGATGTACCGTTCCGCTCTGGACCGTCCGCAGACCGAGTCCGAGGGTGAGTTCGGGGCGGGCTTCTCCGTGGACGTAGCCCGCAGTTGGGAGCGAGAACTCTTCGCCGGAGAGCTCCCGGCCACCCGACGGGTGGCCCTTCGGATGGCGATCGTGTTGGGCGGACCTGCCTCTGACCTCCTCGCGCGGACCGCCAAGTGGGGCATCGGGGGCGCGCACCACGACGGCTGGTGGCCCCAGCACCGGCGCTACCGCGGCATCGGCGAGCAACCCACCCAGGATCCGGTCTCGGGATCCCGGTCGCGAGGCAGGCAGAAGTTCTCCTGGATCCACATTGACGACGTGCTGGCCGCGGTCGAGTTCCTGCAGGAGCACGACGAGATCGAGGGGCCGGTCAACCTGTCCTCGCCGAACCCGAGTGACAACCGCGCGCTGATGGCCGAGCTGCGTCGAATCAAGGGCATGCCGGTCGGTGTCCCGACCCCACGCTGGGTGCTCGAGGCGGGGATGTGGGTCCTGCGCAACGAGTCCGAACTCCTGCTGAAGAGCCGCTGGGTACTGCCCGAACGACTGACCGCAGCCGGCTTCCAGTTCCGGTGGTCGGAACTGTGCCCCGCCCTGGTGGACGTGGTGGGCTGAGCGTCTACTGGTCCCGCTCAGCTCAGTGGGCGGTCGGCAACGTGAGGATCTCGGCTCCGTCGTCGGTGATGAGGACGGTGTGTTCGCTGTGGGCGGTCCGGCAGCCAGTGACGCTGCGCAGCGTCCATCCGTCGGGGTCGGTGACCAGTTCGGCCGTGTCCGCCATCACCCACGGCTCGAGGGCGAGCATCAGCCCGGTCCGCAACTTGTATCCGCGGCCCGGTCGGCCGGAGTTCGGGATGTGGGGATCCTGGTGCATCGTCGACCCGATCCCGTGCCCGCCGAAGTCGGTGTTGATCGGATACCCCGCCTCGCTCAGCACTGTGCCGATGGCGTGGGACAGGTCGCCGATCTTCGCACCGGGACGAGCGGCGGCGATTCCGGCGGCGAGCGCACGCTGCGTTGTCTCGATCATGGCGACGTCCTGCGGTGACTGTGACTCGCCGACGATGAAACTGATGGCCGAGTCGGCCGCGACGCCACCCTGGACGACGGCGAGGTCCAGGCTCAGCAGGTCGCCGTCGACGAGGCGGTAGTCACGCGGGAGGCCGTGGAGCACGGCGTCGTTGACACCTGTGCAGATGTAGTGCCCGAAGGGTCCGCTCCCGAAGGAGGGCGCGTAGTCGACGTAGCAGGACTCCGCGCCGGCCTCCAGGATCATCTCCTTGGCCCAACGGTCGATCTCGAGCAGGTTGGTGCCCGGCACGCAGCGACTTTTCAGGGTGTAGAGGATGTTGGCGACCAGGGCTCCGGTCAGCCGCGCCTGCGGCCACCGGGTGTGACTCAGAATCTCGATCATGCGTCGTCCTCTCGTCGGCCCCGTCACCCCGGACCATGTGTCTGCAATGTCGATCCTCCCACGCGGGCGACCGGCGCTCGAGGCGGGCGACGAGGGCGTGCTGGTGGTGCGGACACCGCGCCCGATGCTCCGAGGCTCAGATGGCAGGCTGGAGGCGTGACCCCCGACCCGTTGCTCAGTTCCTGGATCGTCGAGGCGCTCGGCGCGGCCGGTCGCACAGCCTCGCCACTCACGGTGGCCAAGGAAGTGTGGTCGCGCCACGAGCAGGAGCTGAAGTCGGCGGGGGACCTGCTCTTCACGTGGCAGCTCGATCTCCGGGCGACCGCCAAGGACATGGTCGCCGACGGCACCCTGTCGCTCGACGAGGGCGGTGACTGGCGGTTGTCGCCCGGAGTCTCTGCGCCCCCGTCGGCCCGCCGCACCTGGAGCGAGCACGAGGTCGAGGTCGCCGTCGACGGGTACCTCTCGATGTTGAAGTCCGAGATGGAAGGCCTGCCGCTGCGTCGGGCCCAGGTGCTGGCCGAGGTCCTGGCCAACACCTCGCGTACTGCCGACCAGGTCGACGCGATGATGTCCAACATCTCCGCGGTCGTCCAGGAGCACGGGCTCACGCCTCTGACCGCCTTCCGGCCACGCTCCAACGTCCCTGCGGGCGTACGGCCGGTGGTCGCCGCGGCCCTCGAGCTGTGAGCCGGGAGCTGGTCAGGGACGCCTCAGACGGCGACGGCTGAGTCTGCGAAGGCGGGGTGTCGGCTGCCGACCTTGCGGGCAGCCGCCAGGTGCCCGCCGAGGTAGGCACTCGCTCCGGCCACGCCGGCGCCGACCAGGGCGAGGCCCGCCCCGAGGTGGTGGCGGCCCTTCGTACGTGCGACCCACGAGCCGCCGTACGCGCTCGCGGCCACCGCGACGGAAGCCGCGTGGACCAGCCCCACCCGCTTCTCCCGCTGTGGCGCCTCGGCCCACTCGGCCCAGCCCGTCCAGGCAGTCGGACCGACTGCGAGCAGACCGACGCCGACCAGTCGCTGTGCAGCGGGCGCCGACTCCCGCCCGCCCACGAGGTCGAGCACCGTCGCCGAGGTCCAGGAACCGATGACCACGTCGGTGAGCAGCGGGTGCAGGGCATGGCCGAGCCAGTCGCCGCGCAGGAAGGACCCGCGCGCCCCGGTGCCGAAGGTGGCCCGGATCGTGGGCTCGATCGCCGTCACCGGGCGGTCAAGCCCTCGGTACTCCTCGAGCTGACGAATCCAACGGACGATTGTCGGTGCGGTCGGACTCATGGGGGATCTCCTGAGCGTGCGTCGTCGACGCTTCCTGGTTGTGTGTCTTGGCGTTCCACCGTGCCGCGGCGCTCGTCCGTGGTCAAGAGCGTGGTCAAGGGCGCGGTGGGTGACTACGGTGTGCACACCAACGGCACTCCACCAACGGCACTCAAGGAGACACAGTGAAGTCACTCGCAGGTAAGGTCGTCGCGATCACCGGAGCGGGTGGGGGCATGGGACGCGAGATGGCCGTCCTGGCAGCGGGCCGTGGCGCCCGGCTGGCTCTCTCCGACTGGGACGCTGAAGGCCTCGAGGCCACGCTGGCCCTGGTCCGGGATCTCGGTGCCCAGGTGCGGGGCGACGTCCTCGACGTCTCCGACCGGACAGCGTTCGCGGCGTGGGTCGAGAAGGTGGTCGAGGAGTTCGGTGGGGTCAACATGGCGATCAACAACGCCGGGGTCTCCATGAGCGGCGACTTCTCCGAGCTGTCGTACGAGGACCTCGACTGGATCGTGGGCATCAACCTCTACGGCGTGCTGCACGGGACCAAGGAGTTCCTGCCCCACCTGATCGCGTCCGGCGACGGTGCGCTGGTCAACATCTCCAGCCTCTTCGGCTTGATCTCCATGCCCGGCCAGGCGGCGTACAACGCCACGAAGTACGCCGTGCGCGGCCTCACCGAGGCGATCCGCGAGGAGATGCTGGTGGCGCGACACCCGGTCACGGTGACCTGTGTGCACCCCGGCGGGATCAAGACCGGAATCAGCCGGAACGGCCGCAAGACCAGCGGCCAGGACGCCGCATCGCTCGACGACATGTTCGACACCCGGCTGGCGCGGACCACTGCGACCAAGGCTGCCGAAGTGATCATCGACGGTGCGTTGAGCGGCAAGGCCAGAGTCCTGGTCGGCGGAGACGCGCACCTGCTGCACGCAGTGGGCAAGGTGCTCGGCTCGCGTTACCAGGACCTGATCGCCCTCGCGGCGCCACGGGTGATGGGCCGCTCCAAGGTCAGTCCCGGGTCTTCGCCGCGCGCTTGATGCCCGTTGCGGTGAGCAGTGCGCCGACGAGGATCCAGGCGGCGAGCGTGAGTGCCGGGACAGTGGCGCCGGCTCCGCCGAAGTAGGCCGCTGAGCGCACCAGGGCACCGGTGGCACCGGGGGGAAGTAGCTGACCGAAGGTGCCCAGACCGGTCGGCAACCAGGCGCCCGTGGTGCCGATCCCGGCCAGCGGATTGCCGAGGAACATCATCGTCATGGCGCCTGCGGTGAAGCCCTTGCCCCCGAAGAGCTTCTGCAGCCCGGCGAGGGGGAGTGCCAGTGCCGCGATACCCAGGGCCATGGCGCCGGCCACGGGCCAGAACGCCGCGGTGACGCTGCCGAACCAGTACTGGAGGACAGCAGCCACCAGGACTCCGCCCAAGCCTGCGAAGGCGACGATCCCGGCGAGCCGCAAGGTGTTGCTGCGGGGGAAGAGTGAGGCGAAGGCCACGACCGGCACGATGCCGCCGAAGACCAGCGGGAAGGCCAAACCGCCGACGCCGATCCCGGTGGGGTCTTCCTGGGGCAGAGGGACGACGTCAGTCACGGCGAGCGGCCGCTCGTACGAGGCGGCCATCTGGGTGGCTGTGGCGGTGAGGGTCCCGGAGATCGCCGTCGACCCGGCGCTCGCCACCATGGCGTGGATGGCGTCGTCCTTGATGACCAGGCCGCCCACCACCTCGCGGTCACGGATCGCCTCGTCGAGTGCTTCCTCGTCCGCGAACGTCACGACGTCATAGGCGTTGCTGTCCAGGGTGGTCAACGACTCCTGTGCCTGGGCGATGGCGGAGGGCGTGCCGACCAGTCCGATGGGGAGATCGTGCGGTCCACTCTTGAGCGAAGGGAGGATGAAGAGCGCCAGGAGCAGTACGAGGATCGCGCCCAGGCCCCCGACCATGCCGACGAGTGCGACGGCAGGGTGCGGAGTCTTCGGGCTGGGGGCCGGCGGGCTGCTCTCGCCTGCGTCGGGAGCAGATGGGGTGAGGGCGGTGGTCGCCATTGGATCACCTCTTTCTGGAGGGTTCTTCTCCGTTTATACGGACGATAATCCTCCGGTTATGATTCCCTCGCAAGATCAACAGGCCAACAGCGATCGAGATCACAGGGGTGCCGGAACATGCGGGCAGACGCAGTGAGACGCCGAGAGGCCATCGTGAGGGCCGCTCGCCGGCTCTTCGCCGAGGCAGGCGGAAGCATCGCCCTGGACGCGGTCGCCGAGGCCGCCGGAGTGGGCATCGCCACGTTGTACCGCAACTTCGAATCACGCGAAGCGCTGGTGGAGCAGGTCGCCCTGGCGATCCTGTCCGACCTCGATGACGCCACCGCCGAACTGGCCGAGCACCTGCGCGACGAACCCGGACCAGCTTGGCAGGCCTACGTGGTCCGTCTGGTCGAGCTCGACCTGGGCGCCCTCGCCGCGGCGCTCTCCGTCGATCTGGCTGGGGGACTCTCCGTCCTCGTGCAGGACGCGCAGACACACTCGTTGACCCAGGTCGAGGAGGCACTGAATGGCGTACGGGAAGCGCGCCTGGTCCCGGCAGATCTCGAGGCCCTGGAGTTCATCGTGGCGATCGGGATCGCCACCCGCCCCCAACCGTTGGCCGTCACACGTGCAGCCCCGCACATGGTCGAGCGGTTGGTCGGACTCGTGATCGCGGGCCTCAGGGCTGAAGCGACTTCGTGACCGGGTGACGTCAGCCCCGCACGCCACCAGTCACTCGGTGACGCCGAGCATTCGGACGGATTCGTCCCAGAGCTTGCGCGCCACGTCCTCGTCGTAGGCCACCCGACTCGTGCGGGCCACCTTCTGCTTCTCGTAGTAGGCGCCCGGCTCCCAGTCCACCATCGGAGTGCCCTCAGCCAGCCAGATCAACTGCGAGGCCCCCTTCTGCGGCGAGATGGTGAAGAGGTTCTTGACCACGGGGGTGTGGTAGACGAAACGGAGGACTGATCCGGTCTCGTTGGCGAAGTTGGTGCCCACCACGCCGGGGTGGAACGCCACCGCGGCGATGCCCTGGGTGGCGTAGCGGCGATGCAGCTCGCGGGTGAAGAGGATGTTGGCGAGCTTGCCGTTGCCGTACGCCTTGTGCGGGGAGTAACTGCGCTCGTTCTGCAGGTCGTCGATGTGGAAGTCGCTGAAGACGCGTGCTGCCTGGCTGGAGGTCTGGATCACCGTGGCCTGACTCGAGATGAGTTTGGGCATCAGGAGGTGGGTGAGCAGGAAGCCAGCGAGGTGGTTGACCTGGAAGGTCTTCTCGAAACCGTCGCCGGTCACCATGCGCTCGCCCATGATCCCGCCGGCGTTGTTCGCCAGGACGTCGATGCGCGGGTACTCGTAGAGCTCGGCGGCGAGCTTGCGGACCTGGTCGAGGTCCGCGTAGTCGGCCACGTGGAACGGGACGTCGAGCTCGCGACCCACCGCTTCGGTCTTGCGGGGGTCCCGGCCCACCAGGACCACGTCTTCGCCGCGCTTCTTGAACTCGCGCGCGGCTGCGGTGCCGATGCCGTCGCTGGCTCCGGTGATGACGATCGTCCTGCGGCTCATGGGGCCTTCTCACGCTCGAGGGATGCGGCGTGGCCGATGGTAGCGACCGGGTCCAGTTCACGGGTCCAGGTGCGGGTCCAGAAGTCAGGGGGTCGACAGCCCTCCGGGGATGGGGTCAAGATGTGGGGATGTCGCCGAGGGTGAACCGATGCCGCCCCATCGCTGCAACTCTGGGCGCGTTGCTGCTCGTCGCGAGTCCTCTGGCCGGGTGCGGCGTGACCCGTGGGGACGACAACCGGGACCTGCTGATGATCATCCCCAACAGCCCCGGCGGCGGCTACGACCTGACCGGTCGCGCAGCGGTCCAGGTGATGGAGAACGAGGAGATCACCGGCGGGAGCATCACGGTCGACAACATCGTCGGCGCTGGTGGGGCGGTCGCCATGACGTCGTTGATCGGACGGGCGGGCGACGAGAACACGCTGATGACCGTCGGGCTCGGAGTGGTCGGCTCGACCTACTCGTTCGGCAGTGAGTTCGGCGTACGTGACGCCACCCCCATCGCCCAACTCATGAGCGAGCCCGAGGGGATCCTCGTCCCGGCGAACTCGCCCTTCAGGACCCTCGACGACCTGGTCGAGGCCTGGACTGCGGACCCGGGATCGATCGCGATCGGCGGAGGATCCTCGCCCGGCGGCCCGGACCATCTCTTCCCGATGCAGTTGGCCGCGGAGATCGGGATCGACCCCAACGACGTCAACTACGTCGTGTACGACGGCGGCGGTCCCCTGACGAGCGCCCTGCTGGGCGAGAAGATCGCGGTCGGGTTCTCCGGGGTCGCCGAGTTCGAAGGATCCGTCCGCAGCGGTGACCTGCGGGTGCTGGGGGTCTCGGGGGAGGAGCGGTACGGCGAGGGGACCTTCGCCGACGTGCCCACGTTGACCGAGCAGGACGTCGACCTGGTCTTCATCAACTGGCGTGGCGTGCTGGCGCCTCCCGACATCAGCGACGAACGAGCCGCGGAGTTCATCGAGTTCTTCGAGCAGATGCACGCCAGCCCCGACTGGACCGAGCAGGTGGAGAAGAACGGATGGACCGACGACTTCAGGACCGGTGAGGAGTTCGGCGAATTCCTCGGCGAACAGGACGAACGGGTCTCGGGGACCCTCGACGAGCTGGGGTTGTTGTGAGCCAGAGGAGTCACGTGGACACGGCGGTCAGGCCCCGCCAGTCTGACCGCGCGCAGTACGGGTTGGCCCTGGCCCTGGCCCTGGTGGGTCTCTACACCGCCTTCGACGCGCGAGGACTCACCGTCGGGTTCGGCGATCCTGTCGGGCCCCGGGTCTTCCCGTACGTCATCGGCGCCGGAATGATCCTGCTCGCGGTGCTGCTCGTCATCGCCGCCGCCCGGGGCGACGTGCCGGAGGCCGAGGCAGGGGAGGACGTCGACCTGACCACGCCCCCGGACTGGATCACCGTGGTCAAACTCGTGGCGATCATGGTGCTCAACCTGCTGCTGGTCAACGTGCTCGGGTGGGCGATCACGGGCGCGTTCCTCTTCGCCGGCGCGGCCTGGGCACTGGGGAGTCGTACGGTCCTGCGCGACCTCCTCGTCGGGATCGTCCTGTCGGTGGGCAGTTGGTACTTCTTCTACTCCGGACTGGGCGTGCCTCTGAGCCCGGGCATCCTCGACGGGATCCTGTGATGGAGACCTTTGACCTGTTGATGGGCGGCTTCGCTGCAGCCCTCACCTGGGAGAACCTGGCCTTCGCCTCGATCGGGGTCCTCCTGGGGACCCTGGTCGGGGTCCTGCCCGGCATCGGGCCAGCCATGGCACTGGCCTTGCTGCTCCCGGTGACCTACGGACTGGACGCCACGCAGGCGCTCATCATGTTCGCCGGGATCTACTACGGGGGGATGTACGGCGGCTCCACCACGTCCATCCTCCTCAACACCCCCGGCGAGAGCGCCTCGGTGATGACGGCCATCGAGGGCAACAAGATGGCCAAGGGGGGCAGGGCCGCCCAAGCCCTGGCGACCGCGGCCATCGGCTCGTTCATCGCCGGCACGATCGGGACCCTGCTGGTGGCCTTCTTCATGCCCACCCTGGCCGAGCAGGCGGTCAAGATCGGTGCCCCGTCCTACTTCGCGATCATGATGCTGGCGATGGTGCTGGTCACCAGCGTCCTGGGCTCCTCCAAGCTGCGCGGCTTCATCGGTCTCTTCATCGGGCTCACCGTCGGGCTGGTCGGGCTGGACCAGTCGACCGGGCAGGCCCGTCTGACCGCTGGCGCGTTGGAGTTGGCCGACGGCATCGACATCGTGGTCGTCGCGGTCGGGGTCTTCGCCATCGGAGAGGCGCTGTGGACTGCCGCCCATCTGCGTCGCAGGCCGCTCGACGTCATCCCGGTCGGTCGCCCCTTCCTGGGGCGCGAGGACTGGGGTCGTTCCTGGGCGCCGTGGTTGCGCGGCACCGCGCTCGGTTTCCCCTTCGGGGCGCTGCCGGCCGGTGGAGCCGAGACCCCGACCTTCCTGTCCTACATCACCGAGCGCAAGCTGGCGGCCCGCAAGGGACGCTCCGACGAGTTCGGCCACGGCGCGATCGAGGGCGTTGCGGGTCCGGAGGCTGCCAACAACGCCAGTGCCGCGGGCATGTTCGTCCCACTGCTCGCCCTCGGGTTGCCGGTCACCGCGACCGCCTCGATCCTGCTCGCGGCGATGCAGAAGTACGGGATCGTCGCCGGCCCCACGCTGATGACCGACCAGTCCGACCTGATCTGGACGCTGCTGGCGAGCCTGCTCATCGGGAACACCCTGCTGCTGGTGATCAACCTTCCGCTCGCGCCCGTGTGGGCGAAGTTGTTGCGGATCCCGCGTCCGCAGCTCTACGCCGGCATCCTCTTCTTCGCCTCCCTGGGGGCCTACAGCGTCAACCGGAACGCCTTCGACCTCGCCCTGCTCCTCGTCTTCGGGGGAGTCGGCTTTGCGATCCGTCGCTTCGGGATCCCGGTCCTGCCGTTGATCCTCGGCGTGATCCTGGGGCCGCTGATGGAGGTCAAACTCCGCGAGGCCCTCGACGTGTCGGGCGGAGACGTGAGCGGGCTCTTCAACGAGGCGATCGCGATCTTCGTCTACGTCCTGGTGGTCCTGGCGGTCATCGTCCCGATCGTCCTGGCCCGGCTGAAGCCGCCGGCCGAACTCGTACCCGAGATGCAGGAGGTGGACCGGTGACGGTGGTGGTGGGGTACATCCCCAATGAATACGGAGAGGCCGCGTTGATCGCGGGGATCGATGAGGCGCGTCGGCGTCGAACCGGGATCGTGGTCGTCAACGCGACCCGCGGCGACACGCTGGTCGACGAGCGCTTCATCGGCGCCGCCGGCGCGAGCGAGGTGCAGGAACGGCTGGCTGCCCTCGATCTGGTCCACGAGTTTCGCCAGACCATGGGCGGCGACATCGCCGAGGACCTGCTCACGGTCGCGCGCGAGGTCTCCGCCGAGGTGATCGTGATCGGGGTGCGCCACCGCACCCCCGTGGGGAAGATGCTGATGGGAAGCGTGGCGCAGAAGGTGTTGCTCGACGCCCCCTGCGCGGTGCTGGCGGTCAAGCCCGAGCGGTGAGCGGCCTGGGCCTTCGCAGGCGGGCGGTCAGGCCTGCCCGTCGGCGGACTGGGGCGAGTAGGGCCCCGAGGCGAAGATGTTGAGCCCCAGCGCGCGGGACAGATGAGCGGTGGCCTGTTCGCCTCGTACGCTGTTGCCGGCGCTGCCCAGACGGGGCGAGAAGACCCCCATGCCGCCCTTGCCGGGCGCGATCGTGACGATCCCGCCGGAGACCCCGGACTTGCCCGGCAGACCCACCCGGAAGAGCCACTCGCCCGACTTCTCGTACATCCCGGTCGATGCCAGCACGGCGAGGGTGTCGCGGCAGACCTGTTCGGAGACGACCTGCTCCCCGGTCACCGGGTTGACCCCGCCGTCGGCCAGGGTGGCGCCCATGACCGCGAGGTCGTGGGCGCTGACCCGCAACGAACACTGCTTGGTGTACAGGTCAACCGTGGCCACGGGGTCCTCGATCCGACCGTAGCTCTCGAGCAGCCGGGCGATCGCCTCGTTGCGCTGGTTGGCTCCCGCCTCGGAGCGGTGGACCTCCTCGTCGAGCTCAAGAGGTCGACCGGCAAACGCGGAGAGCCCCGTGAGGATCCTGTCCCACTGCTCGTCCGGGGTGTCCCCGGTGACCTGGGCCGTGGTGGCCAGGGCACCCGCGTTGACCATCGGGTTGAGGGGGTGGCCGTCGTTCAGCTCGATCGCCATCACCGAGTTGAAGGGGAGACCGGTGTTGTTCACCCCGACCTTCTCGTGCAGGACATCGGGCCCGTACGCCTCGCTGACCAGTGCGTAGACGAAGGCCTTGGAGATCGACTGGATCGAGAACTCGAACTCGGCATCACCGGCGTCATGACAACCACCGTCGACGTGGGTGACGCAGATGCCGAAGAGGTCGGGGTCGACCTCCGCCAACGAAGGGATGTGGTCGGCGACGTCACCGTCATCGTTCGCGCGCGCCTCCTCGTACGCCTGCGCCACCGCTTCGGCGACCTCCGCGCGGTCGGGGAGCAGTCCGGTGGCGACGCGTTGTGCGACGTGTTCGATCCCAGAAGTCATGTGTTCATACTGCGTGACGGGTGGGTGAGCTCGCCTCGCTCCCGTGGGTCGACACGTCGCGTTCCACCACTCGCCCGGCCACCTTGTGGCCGGCCGGCAGGAAGGAGCCGGTGCCGAACTCGGTGCCGAACCCGGGCTCGAAGTCACCCTCTCCGTAGACCACTCGACCCGAGATGATCGTCGCGTACACGGCTGCGTCGTTGCGGTTGACCATGCGGTGGATCCCGCCGAGCTCCTCCAACGGAGCCTCGGCGTAGTCGTTGACCGACCCGTCCAGACCGGCCGGGTCGATGACGACGATGTCGGCGCGGTCGCCCTCGGCGATCCGACCGGCGTCGAGGCGGTAGAACTCGCCCAGCTCACCGGTGAGTTTGTGGATCGCCTTCTCCAGCGGCATGAATGGCCTGCCCGCCTGCTCCGCCCGGTGCACCCGGTCGAGGAGGCACACGGCGAAGTTGTAGAACGCCATGTTGCGCAGATGGGCCCCGGCGTCCGAGAAGCCGATGGTGACGCCCGGGGTGTTCACCAGACGGTTGGCGACCTTCTCGCGCGCGTTGGCGATCACCGTCGTCCACCGGAAGTCCGTGCCGTGCTCGACGACCAGGTCGAGGAAGCAGTCGACCGGGTGCACCTCGCGCTGGCGGGCGACGTCGCCGACCGTACGGCCGACCAGTGTCTCGTCGGGGCACTCGGTGATCCGGGCGTCGTCGAAGTCACGGTGCCAGACCCGCGGGCTGAAGCGCTTCTCGAAGTCCTCGCGGAACCAGCGTCGGTAGGCCTCGTCGGCCAGGAGATCGTTGCGTCCCATCTCCTCCCTGAGGTGCAGGGCCTCGCGACCGCTGCCGAACTCCTCGAAGACCACCAGGTCGATCCCGTCCGCCCAGACCTGGAAGGTGGTGGGGAGGTGCTGCCACACGAACTTGCCGCGCCCGACCCGGTTGGCCAGGAAGGCGATCGGGGCGAAGATCCGGTTGACCCACGGCTCGGCGAGGGTGTCGGCGGCCGCGAGCAACGAGACCCGCAGCGGCTTGCGGAAGAGACCGACGGAGGTCGCGGCGTAGAAGGCGACGTCGACCTTCGTGTTCAGGTTCGGCACACCCTGCAGCACGCCGTCACGGCGTCGCAGCAGGCGGCTGATCCGGCGGAACTCCTTCCAGCTGGCGTGGGTCGAGGGGAGCGTACGGGAGCGGTAACGGTCACCGTCGAGCTTGTCCCAGGGGTTCGTCATCGTGGAGACGCCCATGAAGCCGGTGTCCATGGCCGCGGAGATGCGGCGGTCGATCTCCTTCATCTCGGAACGACTGGCCTTGTGTGCCGGGTCGGTGGAACGGCCCAGACCCATCACGGAGGCTCGCACGTCGGAGTGGCCGAGGAAGGAGGCGACGTGCGGGCCGAGGGCCAGCTCATCGATCGCCTTTGCCCACTCCCCGGGCGTCGACCACGTCTTGTGCTCACGCATGGCGGCGAGCACGGCGTCGCGCGGAAGTGCCTCCACGCGGCTGAAGAGATCGGCGACGTCGAGGGGGGCGCTGTAGACGGCCGAGATCGAGCAGTTGCCGACCAGCACCGTGGTGACCCCGTGGCGTACGGACTCACCCAGGGTCGGCGCCACCACGAGCTCCGCGTCGTAGTGGGTGTGGGTGTCGACGAAGCCCGGCATCACCCACCGGCCCTCGGCCTCCACCACGCGGGTGCCGTCCCCGATCGGGAGGGGGGTGGCGCTCACCGCGGCCACCTGCCCGTCGCGGATCCCGACGTCGGCTCGACGACCGGGTGCGCCGGTCCCGTCGAAGTACGTCCCGTTGCGGATGACCACGCCAAAGGGGTCGAACTTGCTCACTGCGTCTCCCTCGCTCGGTTGCTCGGGTCAATGTAAGCCAGATCACACTGGATTGGAGGGTGCGCCGTCGTTCCATCGGTCCCAGGTCTGGATCGCCCAGAAGACGGCGAGCCAGAAGAGCAGCCAGATCTCCACGGCCAGCACCCAGTAGTCGCCGTGCTCGGTGAGGTGCGACCAGGCAGCGACGCTCCCACCCACCGCGACGGCTCCCACCGACATCGTCACGGCGAGTCCCATGTAGACGTGTCCCCACTGGACGTCGGGAGTCTCGTCGAGCATCGGGATCCCGTACCGCTTCTCCCGGGCGATCACCACGATGGCGCCGATGATCAGCACGAACATCAACGAAGCGGCCGTGAAGTGGGCGACGGCGTAGAAGGTCTCGGGCAGGAAGATCCAGGTGCCCGCCGCCAGGAGGAAGAGTGCCCAGGCTCCGGCCAGCGGCCACCAGTACCCGTGTGGATCCCTGCTGACCCACGGCCACGGAGGGTCCTGCCGACGGCCGTACCACCCGATGGCCGCGAGCAGGGTCAGCATGAGCCCCAGGACGATGAAGTACGACCCGACGTTGTTGACGACCGCCGCCTTGCACGCCTCGTTGAGCGTGGACGGCGTCGGGTCGATCTGGATCTCGTCACCGGAGCGGGCGAGCAGATCGCACCTGGCGAGGTTCCTGGTCGGCACGAACGCCACGATCGGTGCGAGCATGCCAGCGACGTTGAGGAGCCCGTCCTCGGCCGAGGTCTTGCCCCACAGGACGATCAGCACGAAGCCGAGGGTGACCAGCGTGCCGACGAAGATCGACTGCACCGGGGTGTAGTAGTAGGCGCTGATCGAGTCGAGCACCTCGTTGTCGCCCTGGAGGTTGTGCCACGTGACGGAGACGGTCAGCATGCCGAGCATGGCGAGCACGCCCAGACGCAGGAACCGGTACGTCCGCAACGCGACCAGGGGTGGCGGCCTCCGGTCCGTGGGAACCGCGCGGGCCTGAGCTCCGAGACCGGTCATGAGCCTCACCTGATCCATCCGTGTCGTGTCCGCCGAGCCGGGACGCGAAGGGGGTGTGGGTGAGACTCTTCCGCCCGGGCGCAGCCGGCGCCAGTGCAGAACAGGGGAAATGCGCGGTGCCACCCGGTCGGAGGACCGGGTGGCACCGTCAACGCGAAGTGGAGCCGATCAGCTGGAGGAGACCTGCTCGACCTTCTCCGGCTCTCCGCCGCGCACCTTCTCGAGGCCGGCCATGAGGTGGAAGAGCAGCAGGACTGCTGCGGTGCCGATGGCGATGCCGCCGAGCTTGATGTCGCCGAAGACGAGCACGTCGTTGCCCATGCCCATCGCGAGGATCAGTGCCACGGCGACCGGGAAGAGGTTGCGCTGCAGGCCGAAGTCGACGCGGTCGTCGATCCACATGCGTACGCCGATCAGGCCGATGATCCCGTAGAGGGCGAGGGTGGCGCCGCCGATCACGCCGTTCGGGATCGTGAACAGCAGGGCGCCGATCTTGGGCGACATGGCCAGCAGGATCGCGATGATGCCCGCGACCCAGTAGGCGGCGGTCGAGAAGACGCGGGTGGCGCTCATGACGCCGATGTTCTCGCCGTACGTGGTCGTCGCGGATCCGCCGCCCAGGCCGGCGATGACGGTCGCGGCGCCGTCGGCGAAGAGCGTCTTGCCGGTCATCTCGTTGAGCGAGTCGTCCTCGACGAGGTGCGCCACCGAGCGGACGTGGCCGACATTCTCGGCGACGAGCACGAAGACCACTGGCAGGAACATCGGCAGGACCGACCAGTCGACGCTGGGGGTGGTGAACTCCGGGAAACCGATCCAGTCGGCGGCCTTGACGGCTGTGAAGTCGAGGATGCCGAGGGCTCCCGCGAACAGGTAGCCCACCACGAAGCCGAGCAGCACCGCGATGCGACCGATGAGGCCACGGAAGACCGAGGCGATGACCACGATTGCCAGCACGGTGACGCAGGCGAGCAGGACGCTCTCGTTGTCGGCCGGCTTGCCGCCGGGCATGAACGAGCCTCCGGCGTCGAGGTTGATGACGTTGTTCCACGAGGCCTGCGCCAGGTTGAAGCCGATCAGGGCGACGATCGCACCCATCACGACGGGAGGCATGAGGGTGTGGATCCACCCGGTGCCGACCGCGTTGACCACGAGACCGACGATGGCCAGGGCCGCGCCGGTGACCACGATGCCGAAGAGAGCCGTGCTGAAGTCGTCGCCGTTGGATGCCGCCAGGACCGGGGCGATGAAGGCGAAGGAGGAGCCCAGGTAGCTCGGCACCCGGTTGCGGGTGATCAGCAGGAAGAGCAGCGTGCCGACGCCGGAGAAGAGCAGGGTCGTGCTCGGCGGGAAGCCGGTGATGATCGGCACCAGGAACGTGGCGCCGAACATGGCGACGACGTGCTGGGCGCCGAAGCCGATGGTGCTCGGCCAGGAAAGTCGTTCACCGGGCTTGACGATGGCACCGGGGGCGACGGATCGACCGTCGCCGTGCTTGGTCCAGGACAAGAAATCCTCCTGCGGAAGTCATGGGCCGTCTCGGGGAGAGAGGGCTGGCTGAGCCTAGACGACCGAGATCACCGCGTGGTTACAGCCACGGGCGAGTGCGGCTCAAGGATCAGTCGCAGTTGTCGCAGGTCTTGTGACCCGCGGCCAGCACCATGAAGCAGCGCGGACAGACCTGCTCGGCCGGGGGGACGTACTTGGGGGTGGCCGGCGGCTTCGGCGCCGCAGGGGCCCGGGTGGACGTACGCGGTGCTCGCGTCCCGCTCTGGGAGCCGGCGGTCGCCCCCGTCGTGCGGGCGGCCCGACGTGCCGGTTCGCGCGTCGGAGGAAGCGCGGCGACGCCCCCACCTTCAGGCAGGTCGGCGCCGTGCAGCCGGTAACACTCGAGGCGCTCTTCGGCGGCGTGCATCTCGGGGTCCAGGACCTCGTCACCACGCACTTCGGAGACGGTGTCGGCGTACCAGTCACTCATTCGCCCGTGCGGTCCCACGACCAGCGCACCGAGCAGTGGTTCATTGCGTCGACGGCAGTCCTTCGCGACGCGGAAGAGCACGTCACCCATCCACTGACTGGGAGCCTGACGCTGCCGGATCAGGGTCTTCTCCTGCAGCGCGACCGCGAGGTCGGCGACGGAGATGACGGCGTGGTAGTCGGCTGCGACGTCGGCGAGGAGGTGTCGCGCAGCAAGCGCGAAGGTGTCCCTGACTTCTTCGATTCCGATGGTGCGGGCTTCGATCCAGGGGGTTTCACTCACAGTTGTGGAGTCTACGGCCCGTGGGCCGAAATCAGATGCTGACGTCCGCCCGCTGGGGTGTGAGCAGCGTCGCAGCAGCATCGGCGAACATGACCTGCTTGATCCGGCCGAGGGTGGTGCGGTCCTTGCCGGCCAGCGGGGCGACGAGCCCAGCGGCGGTCTCCACCAGGGACTCCAAGGGTGCCGTTGCGTCGACGATCCCGCGGGCCTGCGCGTCAGTAGCGCCGTAACGACGGCCCGTGGTCATGGACTCGATCGCCGCCTGCGGGGTCAGCTTGGCCTGGATCAGGGCGGCCATGCCTTCGGTGAAGGGGATCAGGATGTCGACCTCGGGGAAGCAGAAGTAACCGCGGTCGTCGCGCATCACTCGGAAGTCGTGGGCCATGGCGAGCATGGCTCCGCCTCCGAAGGAGTGGCCGTTGACGGCGGCGACGGTGGCGACCGGGAGGGTGAGCACCTTCGCGAACATCGCGTGGATCCTGTCGACGTACGGCGCCAACTCACCCGGGTTGGCGGTGACCCACTCCAGGTCGAGGCCGTTGGAGTAGAACTTGTCGCTGCCGACGGTGACCAGGACGGCGGGTTCGCTGCTGGAGGCGATCTCGTCGAGCGCGGCGTCGACCTCGGCCAGCCACCGGGGTGAGAAGCGGTTCTCGTCGGAGCCGAGGTCGAGGACCCAGACCGGACCGTTCTTGGTGAACTGGGGCATCGCACTCTCCTGAAGATCGGGCCTGAAGATCGGGTGGTGGCTGATGTTACCGGTCGGTAGTGGAAATGTCTGCGGAGGTGTCGTGGCGTGCCATCAGGACCAGCACCTCGTAGTGCGAGCTCTGCGGGAACATGTCGAGCATCCGAGCCCTGACCATGCGCATCGACCCCATCGCCGCCAGGTCGCGAGCCAGTGACTCCGCGTTGCAGCTGGAGTAGAGGACGTACGGTGCCGTCGACTCCTCGATCCATCGCGCCAGCTCCGCGCCGATCCCGCGTCGGGGCGGGTTGAGGACCACCAGGTCAGGAGCAGTGGATTGGGCCAGCGCCCATTCCGTGGCGTCCGAGGCGACGAAGTCGAGACCCGGGCGGCCTTGCTCGGCCGCTGTCGTGCGGGCGCTCTCGATCGCCTCGGCGCTGATCTCGACCCCCCTCACCGTGCGGCCCGGCGCAGCCAGGTGCAACGCAAACCCTCCGACGCCGCAGTACAGGTCCCAGATCACCGAAGCCGGGCCCCCGTGCCCGTTGCGCGCGAGGGCCTCGTCCACCCAGCGACCCGCCTGCTCGTAGAGCATCGCGGCGACCTCGGTGTTGGTCTGGAAGAAACTCTGCGGACGCAGGTGCAGGGCGACGTCGTTGACCTGCATGGTCAGGGTCTCCCCGTGCAGCACGATCTCCTCGGGACCCTCCAGGACTGCCTTGTGCTCGGGTTGCAGGTTGACCGAGACCACCTCGAGCCCGGGGAGGGCGGCGAGGAGTGACGGCAGGTGCTTCCTGATCCGCAGCAGCGACTCGGTGGAGCGGAGGACGAAGCGTGCCATGAGGGCACCGGAAGGCGCCTCGGTGACGATCAGGTGCTTCAGCTCGCCGCGGCGAGCTCCCACGTCGTACGGGGTCAGCGAGGCGGTGGTGATGAAGGCGGCCAGCACCGGCAGCGCGGCTTGGAGTGTGGCGGAGTGGAGGCCGCAGTCGCGCAGGTCGACCCCGAGCCCGTCGGCGTCGAGGATGCCGAGCGTGGGGTCCGTGACGGTGCCGCCGACGACCATCTTGGCCTTGTTGCGGAAGCCCGACTCGCGCCCGGTGAAGGGTGCGCTCCAGTCGGGACTCCCCAGCGGGTCGAGGAGGTCGCGCAGTCGCTGCTGCTTCTCCTGCACCTGACGGGTGTGCGGGATCGGCAACAGGGTGCACGAACGACAGCGTCCGGCGTCGAAGTGGGCGCAGTCCATGTCAGCAACGGTCCATGTGGCAGCGGACGACTCAGCCGCGAAGCTGTGCCATCCACTCCTCGACGGCCTCGGGCGAGCGGGGCAGCGCGACGGAGAGGTTCGCCGCGCCCTCGGCGGTGACGAGGACGTCGTCCTCGATCCTGATGCCGACTCCCCGCAGCTCCTGGGGCACCAGCAGGTCGTCGTTCTGGAAGTAGAGGCCCGGCTCCACGGTCAGGACCATGCCCTCGGTCAGGTCGCCCCGGGCGTACGACTCGGGGGCGGCCTGGGCGCAGTCGTGCACGTCCATGCCGAGCATGTGGGAGGTGCCGTGCAGGGTCCAGCGGGCGTAGACCTTCGAGTTCGGGTCCAGGGCCTCCTCGGCAGGCACCGGCAACAACCCCATCCCGTCGAGGCCGTGGGCGAGGACCGACATCGCGGCCAGGTGGGGCGCCTGGAACGCGGCACCGGGACGCACGGCGTCGATGCCGGCCTGCTGGGCGTCGAGCACGAGCGAGTACAGCTCCCGCTGCAGCGGCGTGTACGTGCCGGAGACCGGGATCGTGCGGGTCACGTCGGCGGTGTAGAGGTTGGTGTTCTCCACTCCCATGTCGAGCAGGAGCAACTCGCCCGGGGTGACCGGGCCGCTGTTCTCGATCCAGTGCAGCGTGGTGGCGTGGGAGCCGCCGCCGACGATCGAGTCGTAGCCGATGTCGTTGCCCATGGCCCGGGCGCGTCGGAAGAACGTCCCCTCGATCCAGCGCTCCCCGAACTCCAGCACGCGGTCCCACTCGCGCACCGAGTCCTCGAAGCCGAGCGTCGTGATGTCACACGCCTGCTGCAGCTGCTCGACCTCCCAGGCGTCCTTGACCAGACGCATCTCGGAGACGACGCGGGCGAGCTCGGCGTCGCGGGTGGGGTCGGCCTCCACGAGTCGGTCGACGGCCCCGGAGACGCCGCGGTGCACCCGGGTCGTGGCGGATCCTGCGAGCGCACCGGTCAGGCGGTCGACGTGGCGCACCTCGATCCCGAGGGAGGACGACATCTCCGCGAGTGAGGGACGCTTCCCGGCCCAGAGTGCGCCGTACTGACGGTCCCGGAAGAACTCGTCGGTGTCGCGCGAGGAGCGCGGACGGGCGTAGAGCACGGCACTCGTGTCCGGCTCGATGACCAGCACGGCGTCCGTGGTCTGGTTGCCGGAGAAGTACGTGTGGGCGGTGTCCGGGCGGAACCGGTAGTCGGTGTCGTTGGAGCGCATCTTGAAGGTGCCCGCCGGGAGCACGAGGCGCTCGCCGGGGAAGCGTGCAGCCAGGTCCGCGCGGCGAGCTGCTGCGTACGGGGCCACCGGATGCTGCTCCACGTCGCTGCCCACCTCGGCCCACCCGGTGCGCATGAAGGCTGCGTACGCCGGGGGCACCGCAGGGTCGTGCGACTGGGTGCCCGAGCCGGACTGGGAGTCGGACTGGGAGCCGGACTGGGAGCCGGACTGGGAGGTTGGCTGATCGGCGGCGACATCCTTCAGTTCACTCACGCCTCAACTGTACGGGGACGTCGAGGTCCAGCGGATACGTCGAGCACCCCGGACCCCCGATAGGATCCGGGCCATGGCCGGTCACCATCGCGAGAGCGTCGTCTTCACGGTCGTGGTCTCCCTGTTCGCCCTGCTCGGCGCGGCCGTCGTCATCGTCGTCATGGCGCTCTCGGGTGCCCCGCGCGAGCTGGTCCTTGCCGGGGTGCTCGCCTTCCTGCCGGTCGGTCCGCTGGTGGCCTGCTACATGTGGCTGGATCGCTACGAGCCTGAACCCCGCATGCTGCTGGCCATGGGGCTCGTGTGGGGTGCCTGCGTCGCCACCGCGGCCGCGATACTGCTGCAGGGCATCGGGGGCATCGTGGCGGGGGTGGGGGAGACGGCCCTGATCGCGGTCGCGGCCCCGATCACCGAGGAGGCCACCAAGGGCGCCTTCCTGCTCCTGATGCTGTGGTGGCGACGGGGCGAGCTGGACGGCATCCTCGACGGGATCGTCTACGCCGGCATGGTCGGCATCGGCTTCGCCTTCGTCGAGAACATCCTCTACCTGGCAGCCGCCTACAACGGCACCGACGGGATGGGGCCCGGTGGCACCGAGGCCCTGACGTCGACCTTCATCATCCGATGCCTGGTGAGTCCCTTCGCGCACCCGCTCTTCACCGCCTTCATCGGCATCGGGGCCGGGATCGCAGTGGGCAGCCGCACGCGGGGAGGGCGTTTCCTCGCGCTCTCCACTGGGTATGCGATGGCAGTGTTCACCCACGCCCTCTGGAACAGCGCCGCACTCGGGCTCACCGGCAACTTCGTGGTCGTCTACGTCACCTTGATGGCCCCGCTCTTCCTTGCGGTCAGCGTCTTCGCGGTGTGGCTGCGCCGTTCCGAACGCCGGATGCTCACCGCAGCGCTGCACGACGCGGCAGCCCGTGGACTCCTGCCGGCGAGCGACATCGGATGGCTGGTCAACCTCGGCTCACGACGGGTCGCCCGGCGCCATGCGCGTGGGCTCGGCGGCGAGAGGGCGCAGGAGGCCATGGAGGAGTACCAGCAGGCAGCCGTTGAGCTCGGCTTCCTGCACCACCGGTACCTTCGAGGTACCCCGCCCCCGGACTTCGCGGCACGCGGCCAGTCCTTTGTGGTGCGGCTCAACGCCGTGCGTCCCTACATCTCCTTCCCCGGACAGGTGGTCCCCACGCGATGAGCACGAAAGAGTCGACTGAGCCCAGCGTCGAGAGCACCCAGATGCTGACGGCTCTGATCCAGTTGCGTGGCGCGCTCCAGGCGGCGACGCTGTCGCTGGAGACTCCCGGCGTGCAGGAGAACCGCAAGGCGCGCGCCGAGATGGTCGCCCAGCTCGAGGACTACGTCATCCCGCGGCTCATGACGATCGAGGCCCCGATGCTTGCCGTCGTCGGCGGATCGACCGGTGCCGGCAAGTCGACCCTGGTGAACTCGCTCGTCGGCACCCGCGTCACCACCCCCGGTGTGCTGCGCCCCACGACCATGTCACCGGTCCTGGTCCACCACCCTGACGACGGCCACTGGTTCGGGCAGGACCGTCTGTTGCCCGAGCTCGAGCGGGTCGCTGCGGCGACCAACGACCCGAGCGCCCTGCAGTTGGTGCCGTCCGAGGCCGTGCCCCAGGGGTTGGCGATCCTGGATGCCCCCGACATCGACTCCGTCGAGGAACGCAACCGCACGTTGGCGGCGCAGTTGCTGGCGGCGGCGGACCTGTGGCTCTTCGTGACGTCGGCGGCGCGCTACGCCGACCAGGTGCCGTGGGAGTTCCTCAAGGCCGCGTCCGAGCGCTCTGCCGCCGTGGCGATCGTGCTGGACCGCACGGCTGACGAGGCGCTGGAGACGGTGGCCACCCACCTCGCTCGGATGCTGGCCGCGCGCGGACTCAAGGACTCGCCGCTCTTCACCGTTCCGGAGCGGCCGGTCACCGACGACGGACTGCTGCCCGCTGACGCGGTCCGCGAGATCCGCGACTGGCTTGAGTCGCTGGCCGCTGACGCCGAAGCGCGGGCAGGCGTGGTGCGACAGACGTTGGACGGTGCCATCCGCACGGTCGGACGGCGTACGCACCTGATCGCCGACGCGGAGGCCGAGCAGGCCGAGGTCCTGAGCCGGTTGCGGGTCGAGGCGGAGAAGGCGTACGACGCCTCACTGGCCCAGGTGCTGGAGGCGACCGCCGACGGCACCCTGATGCGCGGCGAGGTGCTGATGCGCTGGCAGGAGTTCGTCGGGACCGGCGAGCTCCTCAAGTCGTTGGAGAACAGGGTCGGATGGTTGCGCGACCGGGTCGTCAACGCCGTCAAGGGCAAGCCCCAGCAGGCCGAGCGAGTCACGGTCGCCGTCGAGTCGGGTCTGGAGACCCTGCTCCTGGAGCATGCCGAGGCCGGGGCGGAGCGCGCGCACGCGGCCTGGCGCTCCTGGGCCTCGGGCGAGGCGCTGCTGGCGGGCGCCGACCAGGACCTCTCCCGAGCCTCTCGTGACTTCCGGCGCAAGGCCGAGCGCGCCGTACGTGACTGGCAGGCTGACGTCCTGGACATGGTGCGGACCGAGGGTGCCGACAAGCGCAGCACAGCCCGTTTCCTGGCCTACGGCGTCAACGGACTCTCCGTGGCGCTGATGGTCGTGGTCTTCGCGCACACGGGTGGAGTCACAGGTGCCGAGGCCGGGGTCGCCGGCGGTGGTGCCGTACTCGGCCAGAAGCTCCTGGAGGCCGTCTTCGGCGACCAGGCCGTACGCACCCTCGCGGCCCGCGCCCGCCGCGACCTCGAGCGTCGGGTCCACGAACTCTTCGAGGCCGAGCGGCGCCGCTACCTCGATCTGGTCGACTCCCTGGGAGACCCCGGCGGCAGCGCCCTGACACTGCGCCAGGCAGCGCGCCGCATCGACGACCTGCGGTTCCTCCAGACGAGCAACTGACGCGATTCAGGACCGCTTCCGTGTGGTTGCCCGGGTGCGGCTCGGCTCGGGGTGGTTCACCTCGGGACCACCGGTGGTTCTGTTGAGAGTGATTCACCTCTATCCTGAGGGGGCAGTCCACCCCCCAATCCTTCCCCAGAGGACACGATGACGTCGCTTCTCGAGGGTGCCAAGAAACTGGTCACCCGTGGTACGGACATCGGCGCACGCGTCGAGGGTCTCGAGAGGGCCGTCGAGGCGGCGCGGGGTCGGGTCGACGACACCGTGCTGGAGGAGACCTCCGCCCTGGTGAACCGTACGGCCACCCGTCTGCGGATCTCCGCTGACCACACCGTCGTCGCCCTCGCCGGCGCGACCGGCTCGGGCAAGTCGACCACCTTCAACGCCCTCACCGGCGTCGACCTGAGCGCCGTGGGTGTACGCCGCCCCACCACGTCCTGGGCCACCGCCTGCGTGTGGGGCTCGGAAGGCGCCCCCGAGCTGCTCGACTGGCTCGGCATCCCGCCGCGCCACCAGGTCACGCGCGACTCGATGCTGAGCGTGGGGGAGAGCAAGGACGAGCTCGACGGCGTCATCCTCCTCGACCTGCCCGACCACGACTCCACCGAGGTGTCGCACCACCTCGAGGTCGACCGCCTCGTGCAGCTGGCCGACATGCTCATCTGGGTCCTGGACCCGCAGAAGTACGCCGACGCCGCCATCCACGACCGCTACCTCAAGCCGTTGGCCGGCCACCAGGAGGTCATGCTGGTCGTGCTCAACCAGATCGACCGGGTGCCCGAGGACCGTCGCGAGGCGATGGTCGAGGACGTACGCCGCCTGCTCGTCGCTGATGGACTCACCGGGGTGCCGGTCGTCGCGATCAGCTCCCGCGAAGGCTGGGGTGTGGCCGCGCTGCGCTCCGAGATCGCTCGCAAGGTGGCCTCCAAGAAGGTCGCCAAGCAGCGACTCGAGGCCGATCTGCGCGCCGCGGGTCAGCGGCTGGAGTCGGTGACCGGCACGGGGCCGGTCCCCACCCTCTCCGGTGATCGCATCGAGGCCCTCGAGGACGCCTTCGCCGAGGCCGCCGGTGTGCCCACCGTCGTGAAGGCGGTGGAGGACTCCACGCGCCTGCGTGCCAATCGAGCCACCGGCTGGCCGGTCACGGCGTGGTTCTCCCGTTTCAAGCCGGACCCGTTGAAGCGGCTCCACCTCAACCTGGGGAGCGACGCCAAGGCGTTGACCGGAGCCGCCCGCACGTCCGTGCCCACCACGACACAGGTGCAGCGTGCCCGCGTCGACAGCGAGGTGCGGGCCCTGGTCGACGACGTGACGAAGGGGTTCAAGCAGAACTGGTCCCACGCCGTGCGCGGCGCCTCGGTCTCGCGGCTGCCCGACCTCGGCGACCGACTCGACCGGGCGCTGGCCACGACTGACCTCGGAGCAGACCGGATCCCGGTCTGGGCCGGGCTCGTCCGGGCGCTGCAGTGGATGCTGATTGTTGCCGCGGTCGTCGGCGCGGCGTGGCTGGCGCTGCTCGCGTTGGGGACGTACGCGCGGGTGCCGGAGCCCCCGACCCCTGAGTGGGGCGGTTGGCCGCTGCCGACGCTGCTGCTCGGCGGCGGGATCCTGCTGGGCATCCTGCTCGCACTGCTCTGTCGTGTGCTGGTCTCGATGACAGCCAGGCGACGAGCGCAGATCGCCGACCAGCGGCTTCGCAGCGCCATCGGCGAGGTCTCCCGGGAGCTCGTGATCGAGCCGGTCAACGCCGAGCTCCAGGCCTATGCCACCACCCGTGAGGGCATCGCAGCAGCCGTGCGCTGAAGGGTCCTCGCGCCACCGCTTCTCCACAGTCCTGCTCACCCAAGGTCTGTGCACAGCGAGCTCCGAGGTACGCGACCCCGTTCGGTGATCGACGTCAGGCTCGTGCTCAGTGCCGGACCGTGGTGGTCCGCCGGGATCGAGGAGTGCGCGATGAACGACAGCATGATCACCTTCAGCGGATGGGTCGGCTCACGGGTCGACGTCGTACAGGTCGGCGAAGGGGTTGCCGTGGCCACCTTCCGGGTCGGGAGCACCCCGCGACGCTTCCGGGACGGGCGCTGGGAGAACGGGGAGACCCTCTGGTACTCGGTGAAGACCTGGCGCTCGCTCGCCACCCACGCAGCTGCGTCCCTGCGGGTCGGGGACCCGGTGGTGGTCACCGGTCGTCTGGTGGCCGAGACCTGGACCAAGGACGACGGCACCGTGCAGACCCGTCACGTCGTGGTCGCGGTGACGATCGGGCACGACCTCAACCGCGGCACCAGCACCTTCACCCGCCTCCCGCAGGCCGAGGCCGCAGCGACGGCGCAGCCCCCGGTCGGGGGAGCGGTCGAGGGTGACCGAGAGGCCGAGGAGGACGAGAGCGACACCGGTGAGGCGCAGGCGGGCGACGATTCGCGTACGGCGGCCTGAGCGGCCCTCGCCGATGGGCCACCCACCCGCTCCGCCCGGTAGGCTCACTGACCATGGCTGAGTACGTATTCACCTTGCGCAATGTGCGCAAGGCCCACGGCGACAAGGTTGTCCTCGACAACGTCACCCTCTCTTTCCTGCACGGCGCGAAGATCGGCATCGTCGGCCCCAACGGCGCCGGCAAGTCGTCGCTGTTGAAGATCATGGCCGGTCTCGACCGACCCAACAACGGCGACGCGATCCTTGACCCCGGCGCCACGGTGGGCATGCTCCAGCAGGAGCCGCCGCTCACCGAGGGCAAGACGGTCCTGGAGAACGTCGAAGAGGCCGTCAGTGAGCTCAAGGGCATGATGACGCGTCTCGAAGCCGCGTACATGGAGATGGGCGAGCCCGACGCCGACCAGGACGCTCTCATGGAGGAGACCGGCAACCTGCAGACAGCGTTGGACAACGCGAATGCGTGGGACATCGACAGCCGTCTCGACCAGGCCATGGACGCCCTGCGCTGCCCTCCGCCGGACACGATCGTCGACACGCTCTCCGGTGGTGAGCGGCGTCGCGTCGCGCTCTGCAAGCTGCTCCTGCAGCAGCCCGACCTGCTCCTCCTCGACGAGCCCACCAACCACCTCGACGCCGAGTCGGTGCAGTGGCTGGAGGGGCACCTGAAGAACTACCCGGGCGCCGTCCTGGCGATCACTCACGACCGGTACTTCCTCGACAACGTCGCCGAGTGGATCGCCGAGGTCGACCGCGGGTCGATCCACGGCTACGAGGGCAACTACACGACCTACCTCGAGACCAAGAAGGACCGGCTCAAGATCGAGGGGCAGAAGGACGTCAAGCGCGCCAAGATGCTCGAGAAGGAGCTGGAGTGGGTCCGCTCCAACGCCAAGGCCCGCCAGACCAAGAGCAAGTCGCGTCTGGCCCGCTACGAGGAGTTGGCCGCCGAGGCCGACCGCGCCCGCAAGATCGACACCGCTGACATCAACATCCCGCCGGGCCCGCGGCTCGGGGACGTCGTGCTGGAGGCGGAGCACCTCTCCAAGGGGTTCGAGGGCCGCACCCTGTGGAACGACATCAACTTCTCGCTGCCCCGCGCCGGCATCGTCGGCGTGATCGGCCCCAACGGCGTCGGCAAGACCACCCTCTTCCGGATGATCACCGGGGAGGAGACGCCGGACTCGGGCAAGATCACCGTCGGCCAGACCGTCAAGATCTCCTACGCGGACCAGAGCCGCGGTGGCATCGACGCGAACAAGAACGTCTGGGAGGTCGTCTCCGACGGTCTGGACTTCATCAAGGTCGCCAACTTCGAGATGAACAGCCGTGCCTACGTCGCCTCGTTCGGCTTCAAGGGCCCCGACCAGCAGAAGAAGGCCGGTGTCCTCTCCGGTGGTGAGCGTAACCGTCTCAACCTGGCGCTGACGCTCAAGATGGGCGGCAACATGCTGCTCCTCGACGAACCGACCAACGACCTCGACGTCGAGACCTTGTCGGCCCTCGAGGACGCACTGCTGGAGTTCCCGGGCTGCGCCGTGGTCACCTCCCACGACCGGTGGTTCCTCGACCGGGTCGCCACCCACATCCTTGCCTGGGAGGGCACGGAGGAAGACGGCGGTCGCTGGTTCTGGTTCGAGGGCAACTTCGCTGCCTACGAGGAGAACAAGATCGAGCGTCTCGGCATCGACGCCGCCCGCCCGCACCGCGTCACGCACCGCCGCCTGACCCGCGACTGAGCGGTCCAGGACGCCGGAACGAACGAAACCCCCGACCAGTTGGTCGGGGGTTTCTTCGTGCACTCACCGTGCACACATCTTGCGCACGCCCCGGCTCCCGTGCTCCGGCAGACCGGGTGGAGGGAGGGGTGCGTGCGGTGGGAGCTCAGCCCTCCCGGAGTTCCATCGCCGGGTGATGGCCGATGAGGTGGTCGGCGACGACGTTCATCACCCTCCCGGCGGTCTCGAAGTCCTGGGCGGAGACGAGGTCGACGAGGTTGGCACGCACGCCTCTCACGTGGACGTGGGCGGCCTCGGAGAGCAGCTTCTGGCCCTCGGGGGTCATCTTCGCCACCACTCCACGCCCGTCGTCGGGCGACGCCGAACGCGCGACGTACCCGGCCCGTTCCATGCGGTCGATGGTGTGGGTGACCCGGCTGCGGCTGTGCGCCAGCGCATCGGCCAGGTGCGCCATGCGCATCGACTGCCCTTCTCGCTCGGAGAGCCGGACGAGGATCTCGTACTCGGTGAGCGAGATGTCGAAGGACTTGCGCAGGTCGTCGTCCAGACGGTCGAGCAGCAGGGTGTGGCCCAGCAGGAAGGCGCGCCAGGCGCGTTGTTGGCCCTCGTCGAGCCAGTTGGTTTCCGCCTGATCGGTCATGGAGCCGACATTAGCGTGCAGCGGGGCCGGTGTGCGCGCACCCCGCGCCCCAGATCCCGGCCTCGGCGCGCGCCGGCTCCAGTGAGACCATGAGTCGGTGCGCCACGTCTACGAATGCCCTGTCCGTTGGGCAGATCTCGACATGCTCAACCACGTCAACAACGTCACCTACGTGGACTACCTCCAAGAGGCCAGGGTCGACATGTTGCGGACCCACGCGCCGGACACCCGCGCCCACGACCTGGCGGGCGGCCCGACCGAAGGGCTCGTGGTGGTCAAGCACGACATCACCTACCTGGCGCCCATCCCGCGCCGCACTGAGCCGATCAAGATCGAGTGCTGGATCACCGAGCTGAGGGCGGCATCGGTGACCATGGCGTACGAGATCTTCGACGACGCGGGCGACGAACGTGTCGTCCACGCCCGCGCCAGCACCGTCCTGACCCCCTTCGTCTTCGCCGACGAGCGCCCGCGCCGCCTGACCGCAGACGAGAAGGACGCGCTCAGGGTCTTCCTCGAGGAGGCTCCGGCTCCCGCCACGCCGCGCACCGCGCCCCGCCACCTCGCGCAGGGGCACTATGCCCTGCAGGTCCGGTTCTCCGACGTGGACGTCTTCGGTCACGTCAACAACGTGAAGTACTTCGAGTACTACCAGGAGGCGCGGATCCCGCTGATGGGCCATCTCTCCGAGGGCATCCCCGCCAACGGGATCGGTGTGGTGGTGGCCCACAAGCAGGTCGACTACCTCAAGCCGATCTTCTTCCGGGCCCGGGCCTATGACGTGTGGAGCTGGATCTCGCACGTCGGCAGCCGTTCGGTGACCATCGAGTCGCAGATCAGCGACGGGGACACGATCTTCAGTCGGGCCAAGGTCGTCATGGTCTTCTTCGACCCCCGCACCCAGCGCAGCGCGGCGCCGTCGGACCTGCTCCTGGAGCGCCTGCGCGAGTTCGCGTCCCGCGAAGGCTGAGGAGACCCGGTCCGGGACCGGCGCTCAGGTGTGGCTCACTCCGGCGTGTTGACCATGAACTGCGCCGCGTGGGTGACGTACTCCCAGAACTGCTTGTCCTGCTCAGTCGTCAGGTCCACGGCATCGAGGCCGGCACGGAAGTGCTTGAGCCAGTGGGTCGCGGAGTCGGGGGTCACGGCGAACGGCGCGTGCCGCATCCGCAGTCGCGGGTGCCCGCGTTGCTCACCGTAGGTCGACGGTCCGCCCCAGTACTGGGCGAGGAAGAGGGTGAACCTGTCCGCCGCAGGGGCGAGGTCCTCCTCCTCGTACATCGGTCGGAGCACCTCGTCACCAGCCACGCCGGCGTAGAACGTGTTGACGATCGTACGGATCGTCTCCATGCCGCCGATCTCGTCATAGAACGTGCTCATGCCCCCATTGTGCCCGGCGAGTGGCTGCTCGCCACGGCTGGGGAGGGGGCGCTGAGGTTCAGCCCCGGGTCGACTCCTGGCCTGCGTCCGCCGTGGAGCCGGTGGCCGCAGCGGCCTCGGGCACGAACTCGACGTAACGGGTGTGCGGGATCACGATCCCCTCGTGCTGGAAGCGCGCCTTGATGCGCTGTCGGAGCTCGCGAGCGACCGCCCACTGCTCCATCGGAGCGGTCTTGACGGAGACCCGGACGACGACACCGTCCGCCGTCATGTTCTCCACTCCGGGGACCTCTGGCGCCTCGACTATCCGTCCGCGGTACTCCTCGTCGCGCCACATGTCTTCGGCGATCTCCTCGAGGACGCGTCGCACCGTGACCAGGTCGGCCTGGTAGGCGACGGTGACGTCGAGCACTGCTCGCGCCCAGTTCTGGCTCATGTTGCCGACCCGGAGGATCTCGCCGTTGCGGACGTACCAGACGGTGCCGTTGATGTCGCGCAGCCGAGTCACCCGCAGGCTGACCGCCTCCACCGTCCCGGACGCCTCGCCGAGGTCGACGACGTCACCGACGCCGTACTGGTCCTCGAAGATCATGAAGATGCCGGAGAGGAAGTCCTTCACCAGCGCCTGGGCGCCGAAACCCAGGGCGATGCCGACGATCCCGGCGCTGGCGATGATGGGCGCGATGTCGAACCCGAGCTCGCTCAGCGTCATCGTGCCGACCACCGCGACCATGACGCCGCTGATGATCGACTTGAGCAGACTGCCGATGGTCTGGGCCCGCTGGGTACGCCGCGTGGCGGCAGCCGCGTCGGCGGGGGACTGCTCGGCGCCGCGTCCCAACTTCGGATGCCCCGGACGCACCAACTTGTTCGGGAGCATGGGCGTCCTGGCCCGGCTGACGATGCGGTCGACACCGCGGTGCAGGAGCCACCGCACCAGCAGCGCCACCAGCACCAGGGCAGCGATCACCAGTGGTGTGCCGATCATGATGTCGGCACCGGTGGCGACCCGCTCGCTGCCGGTCAGTCGCATCGCGACGTCGTACACAGTCTGGTCGGCGGCGCGCGGGAAAGCGGTCGTGGCGAAGGCAGACATGGGTGCCAGTATTGCGTCCGGGTGGTTGGTCCGAGAGGTCGAGGTGCGATCAGGTGGTCGGCTCGCGACACCGGGAGGATACTCTTGTCGCCGTGACCACCAAGACTTTCTCCGTGACCACCGGCCCCGTCCGCCTCGTGCGCTCGTCGCTGCGGCTCTTCGTGCCGCTGGGGATCCTCGGTTCCGTCCTGCTGGCCGCCCCGGCCCTGGCGGAGCGTCCCGAAGCGTGGGAGACCCCGGAGAGCGTGGGGTTCCTGGACTTCTTCCTCCTGGTGCTGGTCTTCCCGCTCGTCGCCACGGCGGTGATCACGCTCCTCACGATCCTCCCGGCCCTGGTGAAGGGCGAGAAGCTCTCCCCGAACGCTGCTCCCATCGAGGACCAGTGGCTCGGTGGGCCCAAGGGTGGCAAGGCCGAGCTCGAGGGCAGCGACGCGGCCAAGAATGCCGGTGGCGCCAGTGGCCAGTGGTGAGCTGACCTCACGCGAGCGCGCCGAGCTCGACCGGGTGATCCGCTCGGCCGAGCAGATCAGTCGCGTTGAGTTCTCGGTCTTCCGTGGGATCAGCCAGGGCGACCCTCGCGTCTTCGCGGGCTCCCTGCACGCTGCTCTGGCCGCCCCGGATCGTTCGATCCTGATCATGGTCGACCCCGTCGCCAGGGTCGTCGAGGTCGTGACCGGCGCCGAGGTGCGGCGTACGCTCAGCGACCGGACGGTGGAGATGGCGGTGCTCGCCATGCAGAGCGAGTTCGCGCAGGGCAACGACGTCGGCGGGATCACCCGCGGCATCAACCTCATGGCTGAGCACGCGCGCGCCCCGCGCACGATGCACGTGCGCCCCTGACCTCAGCGCTTCCAGCCAAGCAGCCGGCCCCGCCACCTCCTCGGAGGGGCGGGGCCGGCTGCGTGTGCGGGGTGTCAGGCGCGGGCGTCCCGCTCCTGGGCGTCGCAGGCCTGGGCGGCCAGGGCACGCGCCACGTCGGCGCGGCCCTCACGGACGTAGCGCTGCGCCTGGACCGGCGCGGAGGTGTTCTCCAGCCATGCATCGACTCGCTCCACCATCGCCGGGGACGCCGCCGCATGGGGGAAGCCGTAGTTCAGGACCGTCGCAGCCTTGTGGAACCCCAGCACGTCGACCAGGGTCTCGGCGGCGTCCAGGTACTTGTCCACGTAGGGCTCCACGACCTCGAGCTGACCGTGGCGGAAGATGGAGAGCACCATCTCGCGTGAGGTCTCGTTGGGGGTCGCGGGGTCCAGGATCGCCGCCCACCCGGCCGCCTTGGCCGCGGCAGTGGGTTGGGCGACCCGGGCCGCCGCCGCGGACTCCTTGCCGGAGATCGTGTTGTCGCGTTCCAGCTCCGCGGTGATCTCCGCCTCGCCGAACCGACCGGCAGCCGCCAACGAGGTGATCAGGCTCCACCGCAGGTCCTGGTCGACCGCGAGACCCTCGACGGTGAAGGAGCCGTCGAGAAGGCCGGCCACGTCGGCCAGGGCCTGGTCGCTGTGGGCCGCCGCGGCGTAGCTGCGCGCGAACGTGAGCTGGTGGTCGCTACCGGGCTCCGCCGCGAGCAGCAGACTGCGCAGGCCCGCCTCCCACTCGGCCTTCAACTCCGGGCGCCGGGCAGGGTCGGAGTAGGAGTGCACGGCCGTCGCGGCCGTGGCCGGGATCCGGGTGACTCCCCAGGCGTCGGTCTCGGTGCCGATGTTGGCGAGCACCAGACGTACGAAGTCGCTCGCCGGCATCTCCGCGTCGCGGGTCATGTCCCACGCCGCGCCCCAGACGAGGGCGCGGGGCAGCGACTCCTCGAGGGTGGAGAGACCCTCGGTCGCGGTCTTCAGCGACCGTTCGTCGAGCCGGATCTTGGCGTACGCGTGGTCCTCGTCGTTGAGCAGCAGCAGGTCGGGCTGCTTCTTGCCGACCAGTTCGGCCAGCGCCGTCTCGGCACCGTCGATGTCGACCTCGACGTACTCGCGGCGCACCAACTTGGTCTCCGAGCCCCTCGGTACCGCGTCGTAGAGGCCGACGCCGAGGCGGTGGCGTCGCAGCGTGGGCTGCTCGGCGGCGGCGCTCTGGAGGACCGCGAAGGAGGCGTACGTCCCGTCGTCGGCGAGGGTGAACTGCGGACGCAACGTGTTGACGCCGGCGGTCTGCAGCCACTCAGCAGCCCAGCCCTTGAGCTCACGGCCCGAGGCCTGCTCCAGCGCCGCCAGCAGGTCGTCGAAGGTGGCGTTGGCGAACTGGTGGTCCTTGAAGTACTGGCGCAGGCCAGCGAGGAAGGGGTCGAGGCCCACCCACGCGACCAGTTGCTTGAGCACGGATGCGCCCTTGGCGTAGGTGATCATGTCGAAGTTGACCTCCACCGCAGCCAGGTCGACGTTGTCGGCGGCGACCGGGTGGGTCGAGGGCAGCTGGTCGGCGCGGTAGCCGGTCTGCTTGCGGGCGTTGGCGAAGCCGGTCCAGGCATCGGTGAACTCGGTGGCCTCGGCCTCGCACCAGTAGCAGGCCCACTCGGCGAACGACTCGTTGAGCCAGAGGTCGTCCCACCACTGCATCGTGACCAGGTTGCCGAACCACATGTGGGCCATCTCGTGGGTGATCACCGAGGTGCGGAACTCGTAGAACGAACGCGGCTGGCGACTGCGCGGAAGGTACTCGTCACGCAGGGTCACGCAGCCGGCGTTCTCCATCGCACCCATGTTGTACTCCGGCACGTAGAGCTGGTCGTACTTGCCGAAGGGGTAGGGGAAGTCGAACTTCTCCTCGAAGAACTCAAAGCTAGCCTTGGTGGTGGCGACGAGGTTCTCGGTGTCCATGTACTCGACCAGCGACTGGCGGCAGTAGTGGCCCAGCGGGATCGTGCCGAACTTGCCCTCGTAGGTGTCGAGGACCTCGTGGTACTCGCCGGCCACGATGGCGGTGATGTAGGTCGACATCGGTTGCGTGGGCTCGAAGTGCCACACGGCCTTGCCGCTCTGTCCCTCGACGGCGACCGGCTCGGGCGTGGGGGAGTTGGAGACCACCTTCCAGGCCTCCGGGGCGGTCACGGTGAAGGTGAACACCGACTTCAGGTCGGGCTGCTCGAACGTGGTGAAGACCCGTCGGGCGTCCGGCACCTCGAACTGGCTGTACAGGTAGACGCGGTCGTCGACCGGGTCCACGAAGCGGTGCAGGCCTTCCCCGGTGTGGGTGTAGGCGCAGTCGGCCCTCACGACCAGGGTGTTCTCGCTGGCCAGGTCGTCGAGTTGGATCCGGCTGTCGGCGTAGACGGCTGCCGGGTCCAGGGTGCGCCCGTTCAGGACGATCTCGTGGACCTGTGCGTCGACCAGGTCGGCGAAGGTGCTCGCGCCGGGGGTGGTGGCGGTGAAGGTGAGGGTGGTGGTCGAGCCGAAGGTGCTGTCACCTGTGGTGAGGTCCAGCTCGACTGCGTACGAGGTGACGTCCAGGAGGGCGGCGCGGGTGGCGGCCTCGTCCCGGGTGAGGTTGGTTCCAGGCATGGGTCGATCATGTCACTGACATGGCTCTGGTTCACTAAAGGGATGACCACTCCGCAGACGCAGAACGCACCCACCAAGGACGTCGCCGACTTCTGGTTCGACCCGCTGTGCCCCTTCGCCTGGATCACCTCACGTTGGATTCTCGAGGTGCAGCAGGTCCGTGACATCGAGGTCGTCTGGCACGTGATGAGCCTGGCCTACCTCAACAAGGACAAGGACATCCCCGACGAGTACCGGGAGATGCTCAAGCCGGCCTGGGGTCCCGTCCGGGTCTGCATCGCTGCCGAGCAGCGTCACGGTCGCGAAGTGCTCGCCGACCTCTACACCGCCTTCGGCACCCGGATCCACCTCTCCGAGGAGAAGCCCGAGCTCGACCGGGACCTCGTCGTGGCCGCGCTCGCGGAGGCCGGGCTGGAGCCCGACCTGGTCGAGGCCATGGACGACGCATCGCTCGACGAGGCGGTGGCGCGGTCCCACCACGAGGGGATGGACCAGGTCGGGGACGACGTGGGCACACCCACCATCGCGATCAACGGTGCAGCCTTCTTCGGCCCCGTCCTCTCCAAGGCGCCGAAGGGCGAAGAGGCAGGTGAGCTGTGGGACGGCTGCGTCGCCGTGGCGAAGTTCCCGTACTTCTACGAGTTGAAGCGCTCCCGCACCGGGGACCTCGACTTCACCTGAGCCGAGAGGTCAGCTGCCCCCGGCAGCGGCGGCGGTGGTCGAGGCCATCACGGCGGCGGTGATCGCAGCCTGCGAGGCGGCCACCGCGTCGCGCACGGCCTTCGCGGCCCACGCGCCCTCCGCGATCGCCTTGGCCCGCTTCTTCACCTGTCCGTTGCTGAGCGCTCCTCGATCGACCACCTTGTGAGCGTGGTCGATCGAGGAGAGCAGGGCGATGAGCGCCGCGGTCCGGGGGTCGGGGCTGAGGCCGGTGACCAGACAGTCCTGCAACTGCTGGCGCACCTGCTGCTCGCGCCGCAGGTCGGCGGCGGGCCAGGTGGTGCTGGGGAAGAGGCCCAGGATCTTGGTCTCACGACGTTCCAGGATGCCCCGGGCAACCAGACGGTGCTGCAACTCCTCGCGGACGCCCTTGCCGAGGCGGTTCACCAGGTCCTGGGCGCTGCGTGGCTTCTCGGCGACCGTCGCCCAGGCGTGGCTCAGGAGCGGGTCGGCCGTGGCGCCGGTGACTCCTTGACGGGCGTGGACCTTGGCGGCCTGCCACACGCTGCGCTTCTCCTCGACCTCGACGGCCTCGTCCAGGGCAAGCTCGACCAGCAGCGCTCCGCCGAAGAGGGGGCGGGCGTAGGAGGAGGCAGCGAGACGTCCCTTCTGGTCGTCCATCAGGAGCAGAAGAAGGTCCTCGGCGATCAACGTCTTGGGCTGGCTCATGGCACCGAACCTAACCGGAGCGTCACGCTCACGCGAGCATCACTAGGATCAGCCCATGAGCAAAGTTCTCTCCGCAGTCGCCTGGCCGTACGCCAACGGTCCGCGCCACATCGGTCACGTCGCCGGTTTCGGCGTGCCGTCCGACGTCTTCAGTCGGTACATGCGCATGGCGGGTCACGACGTGCTCATGATCTCCGGCTCCGACGAACACGGCACCCCGATCCTGATCGCGGCCGACGAGGCCGGGGTCACCCCGCAGCAGTTGGCCGACGAGAACCATCGGCTCATCGTCGAGGACCTCGTCGGTCTCGGGATCGCGTACGACCTCTACACCCGCACGACGACCGGGAACCACCACGCGGTGGCCCAGGAGCTCTTCCGCGGGGTGTACGAGAACGGCTACTTCCTCGAGCAGACCATGTACGGCGCCATCTCTCCGTCGACGGGCCGCACCCTCCCCGATCGCTACATCGAGGGCACCTGCCCGATCTGCAAGGAGCCGGGCGCCCGCGGAGACCAGTGCGACGCCTGTGGCAACCAGCTCGACCCCCACGACCTGATCGACCCGGTCAGCCGGATCAACGGCGAGACCCCGGAGTTCGTCGAGACCCAGCACCTCTTCCTCGACCTGCCGGCGCTGGCTGATGCCCTGGGGGAGTGGCTCGACGAGCGGGACGCCTCGGGCACGTGGCGTCCCAACGTCATCAAGTTCTCCAAGAACATCCTCTCCGAGATCCGCCCGCGCGCGATGACCCGCGACATCGACTGGGGGATCGCCGTGCCGCTCGACGGGTGGCGCGACAACCCGACCAAGAAGCTGTACGTCTGGTTCGACGCCGTGATCGGCTACCTGTCCTCCTCGATCGAGTGGGCCCGGCGCAGTGGGGACCCCGACGCGTGGCGCCAGTGGTGGAACCCCGCGGCTGAGGGGGACGCGCAGCCGCTGTCCTACTACTTCATGGGCAAGGACAACATCACCTTCCACAGCCAGATCTGGCCGGCCGAGCTGTTGGCCTACAACGGTCAGGGCGCCAAGGGTGGTGCCGCCCACACGTACGGCCAGCTGAACCTGCCGACCGAGGTGGTCTCGAGCGAGTACCTGACGATGGAGGGCAAGAAGTTCTCGTCGTCGAAGAAGGTCGTCATCTACGTGGCCGACATGCTCGAGCGCTACCAACCGGACGCCTTCCGCTACTTCGTGGCGGCCGCGGGCCCGGAGAGCCAGGACTCGGACTTCTCGTGGTCGGAGTTCGTCCAGCGTACGAACTCCGAGCTCGTCGCCGGCTGGGGCAACCTCGTGAGCCGCACCGCCACCCTGGTCGCCAAGAACTTCGGCGAGATCCCGGCGCCGGCGGCGCTGGCGTCGGCCGACGAGGCGATCCTGGCCTCGACGCTGACGGCGTTCGACACCGTCGGTGACCTGATCGGTCGCAACCGGATGCGCAACGCGATCAATGAGGCAATGCGCACCGTCGCCGAGGTCAACAAGTACGTCACCGACTCCGAGCCGTGGAAGATCAAGGAGGACCCCGAGCGTCTCGGCACCGTCCTCTTCGTGATGGCCCAGTGCGTGCAGGACCTGAACACCCTGCTCAGCCCGTTCCTGCCCTTCACCGCCAACCAGATCGACGAGATTCTCGGAGGCACCGGCGACATCCAGCCGCTGCCGCAGATCGAGAAGGTCGACGACCTCGACCTCGAGGGGCGCTCCTACCCGGTCATCACCGGTGACTACACCGGGATCCGGTCGTGGGGCCGCCACGACGTCACCGTCGGTACGCCGATCGAGAAGCCGACGCCGGTCTTCACCAAGCTCGACCCCGCACTGGTCGACGAGGAGCTGGCTCGCCTCGGTCTGTGAGGTGACGACGTACGCCCCCGGGCCTGCTGTCTGCGCTGTGAGTGGCGGGCTCGCGGCAGCCGCTGGCGGACATATGCTCCTCCTCATGTCCAACCACATGTACGTGCCGCGCTTCTTCGTGCGCCAGAAGATCACCCTGATGGTCAACCGCTTCGAGATCCACGCGGCGGACGAGTCCGGAGCCCCGGGGCAGTTGCTGGGCTTCGCCGAGCAGAAGCGGTTCGCGTTCAAGGAGCAGGTCACCTTCTTCACCGACTCGACGAAGACTCGTCCGGTCTTCGGGTTCAAGGCACGCCAGGTGATGGACCTCAACTCCGGTTACGACGTCACCGACGAGTCCGGGGCGCAGATCGGCTTCTTCCGCAAGGACTTCGCGCAGAGCCTGCTCCAGACCACCTTCCACGTCGAGGGCCCCGGTTTCACGGGCTCGGGCAAGGAACGCTCGCTGCCCATCGCGCTGCTCCGCCGCGTCGTCGACATCCCGCTGCCGATCCACTTCGAGTACGCCGACTCCACGGGACAGCCGTTGATGAGCGTCGAGCGCAAGTTCGCGGTGCGGGACAACTACGACGTCAAGGTCCCTGACCAGCGGGTCGACTTCCGGGTCGCGGCCGCGATCGCGGTCGGCATGGACGTCCTGATGGGGCGCTGAGCCAGGCCATGGTGTTGCATCCGCAGGCCGCGGCCGCCATGGCGGCGCAGGAGACGGCGCCGAAGGTGACCGACCCGGGCTTCGACGTCGTCGCCACGCGTGCGGCCGACCGCGAGGCCGCCCTGGCCGAGCCGCGGGAGGAGGTCGAGCACGTCGTCGACCTCGACGCCGATGGGGTGCTGGTCCGACTCCATCGCCCGGCGGCCGGTCCCGGTGGGCCCGCCGGTCTCGTGCTGCACCTGCACGGGGGCGGCTTCGTCCTCAACGACATCGACGTCCACGACGCAGCGGTGCGTCGTCTTGCCAACCGCAGCGGCCTGGCGGTGCTGAGCGTGGCGTACCGCAAACCCCCCGAGCACCGCTTCCCGGCGGCTCCTGATGACGTCTCCACCGTCGTACGGTGGCTCGCCGCGGGCGGTCTCGCGACGCTCGGACTGCCCGATGACGTGCCGCTCTTCGCGCATGGTGACAGTGCCGGGGGCAACCTCGCCCTGGTGGCGGCCCTGCGTCACCCCGGACGATTCGCGGCGTTGGCCCTGATCTACCCGTTCCTCGACCCGCAGATGGCGGGAGACTCCTACGCCGACGCGCTGGCAGGCTTCGACCGAGGGCAGGCCGAGTGGTACTGGCAGCAGTACGCCGCCTCACCCGCCGACCTGAGGGACCCCGACCTCGCCCCGCTGCTCAGCGACGGCCTGGCCGGACTGCCACCGACACTGGTCGTCACCGCCGAGCACGACCCCGTGCGTGACGAGGGGGAGTTGCTCGCCACTCGGCTGGCCGAGCTCGGCGTCGAGGTGGTCGCGACCCGCTACCTGGGGCTGGTGCACGGGTTCTGGCGACACCCACAGGTCTTCGCCGCGGCCGAGCCGTTGACGCGTCAGGTGGCCGGTTTTCTCAGGCAGCACGTCTGAGGGAGAATGGGGCCATGCGCGTTCACATCGGCTCCGACCATGCTGGCCTCGAACTGAAGGACCACCTCCTCAACTGGTTGGTCGACAACGGCTACGAGGCCGTCGACCACGGCCCCTTCGTCTATGACGCCCTCGACGACTACCCGGTCTTCTGCCTGCGCGCCGCCGAAGGCGTCGCCGCTGAGCGTGCCGAAGGGCTCGACAGCCTCGGCATCGTGATCGGCGGCTCGGGCAACGGCGAGCAGATGGCTGCCAACAAGGTGCAGGGCATCCGTGCGGCGCTGGTCTGGTCCGAGGCGACCGCGGCGTTGGCCAAGGAGCACAACGACGCCAACGTGGTCTCCGTCGGCGGGCGCCAGCACACCTTGGAGGAGATGACCCGCTTCATCGAGGTCTTCCTGACGACGCCCTTCAGCAACGACGAACGTCACGTGCGTCGTATCGCGCAGATGTCCGACTACGAAGTGACCCGCGAGTTGCCGCCGCTCCCGGAGTCCGCCCTGCGCGGGCCGGATGCCTGAGGGGCACACCCTTCGCCGGCTCGCCGGCCACCTGAACGAGGCCTTCGCCGGACGATCGGTGAGGGCCTCGTCCCCGCAGGGGCGCTTCGAGGTCGAGGCCCGCACCCTCGACGGGGCGGTGCTGCTGGAGGCGGACGCGATCGGCAAGCAGCTCTTCATCGAGTTCACCGGTGAGCGTTTCGTCCATGTCCATCTCGGGCTGATCGGCGGTTTCGACGTCACCACCGGGGTCTCCGAGGTGCCGGCACCGGTCGGGGCCGTACGACTGCGCCTGCAGACCCACGACGCCTACGCCGACCTGCGGGGGGCGACGCGCTGCGACCTGGTGGGCCCGGAGACCTTCGAGCGCGTACGAGCCCAGCTCGGCCCCGACCCGCTGCGCCCCGACGCCGACGTCGAGGCGGCTTGGCGCAAGGTCCGGGCGAGTGCACGCAGCATCGGTGACCTGTTGATGGACCAGACGGTGCTCGCCGGGGTCGGCAACGTCTACCGCGCGGAGGTGCTCTTCCGGCAGCGCATCCATCCGCTGCGCCTCGGCCGGAACCTCACCCGCAAGCAGTTCGTCGCGATCTGGGACGACCTCGTGGTCCTGATGGGCGAGGGCGTGGTGTCGGGAAGGATCGACACCGTACGTCCCGAGCACAGCCCCGAGGCCATGGGCCGGCCGGCTCGCAAGGACGACCACGGCGGCGAGGTGTACGTGTACCGGCGCACCCAGATGCCCTGTCTGGTGTGCGGCAGGCCGGTTCGGAGCAGCGTGTTGGCGGGCCGCAATCTCTTCTGGTGCGCCAAATGTCAGGTGGCACCGCGTGGACGTGACTAGGGTGAGGACCTGTCGGAGCGAGGTAGAGGATGCCTGAACTGAACTCGGTGTTGTCTGCGCCCGCGCGCAGGCTCAGAATCCAGTGGCAGCAGGCCGCCCGCACCGGGTGGACCCTTGAGCTGGTCGGGCTGATCTGCCTGACGGTGATCATGGCCTACGTGATCGTCAGCTTCCCCGTGTGGGCGCCGCTGATGATGCTGGTGCTCCCCATGTCGATCGGGAGCCTGGTCCTCGGTCCACGCGAGCTTCCGTGGTTCGTGGTCTTCGTGCTCCTCGTGCTCGCCTTCACCACGTCGCAACGAGACAACCTGGACGCGCGCTCCGCGACGACTGTGGCGATGATCTTCGCGCTCGGCTTCATCATCCTGATGGCCTCCTTCCGGCGCTCACGCCTCGGGGTGGCCGGCCTCAGGGGTGAGTCCATGCTGGTCGACCTGCGGGACCGGATCCTCAAGCAGGGGCGTATTCCGGAGCTGCCCAGCGACTGGCACGCTGCCTGGGAGTTGCGCTCGGCCGGTGGCACCGCCTTCTCCGGTGACTTCGTGGTGGCCTCGCGCGCCCACTCCAACCGTCTGGAGCTGGTGGTGGTGGATGTCTCCGGAAAGGGGGAGCAGGCGGGGACTCGCGCCCTGTTGCTCTCCGGTGCCTTCGGTGGGCTGATGGGGGCCCTCCCGCCGTCGGACTTCTTCCCTGCCGCCAACGCCTACCTCCTTCGCCAGGACTGGGAGGAGGGGTTCGCCACCGCGATCCACCTCTCGATCGAGCTGGACACCGGTGACTACGAGCTCCGTTCGGCCGGTCATCCTCCGGCGGTGGCCCACGACGCCGGCTCAGGCCGCTGGAACGTCCTCGAGATCGACGGTCCGGTCCTGGGACTCATCCCGGACGCAGAGTTCCCGGTGACTCGAGGGCGGATGCGCCGGGGGGACGCGATCATGCTCTACACCGACGGCCTGGTCGAGTTCCGTGGTCGGGACATCTCGATGGGCATCGACCGCATGCTGGGGCAGGCCGACCGGGTCCTGCGTGGTGACTTCGAGGACGGCGCAGCCCGTCTGGTCGACGCGCTCGGGGCGCCGGACGACGACCGCGCGCTGTTGCTCCTGCACCGACGTGTCACCTGAGACCTGAGTTGTGAACCGTCACCGGCCGTGTGGCACCATGGTGCCGCACAGATCGACCGGTCAGCACGACGGAGTCCGGTGCGCGCGGATGTAGCTCAATGGTAGAGCTCCAGTCTTCCAAACTGATTACGCGGGTTCGATTCCCGTCATCCGCTCCAAAGAGCCTGAGGGAGCCCGTTCTCCACCCCGTCATGGCCCTTTGACGGGGCGTAGCGTAGTGGCTAGCGCGCCTGCTTTGGGAGCAGGAGACCGCAGGTTCGAGTCCTGTCGCCCCGACCACGTGGTGTCTTCGACACCGCAGGCGGACCCGCACCGGCCCGGGGGATTTCGGCTCGGTGCGCAGTGACAAGTACGCTGGTCTGCGGACCAATGTGCCTGAGGCATGCCCTGCGCCTGACCCGTGCCTGCGCTGTGTGCCTTCGGCGTCGGTCCCCGTGATCGTCGATCCCTGTGATCACCGCCCGACTGGGCACCCAGACCTGCACCACCATCGATAAGGAGAACACCTGTGAAGAGCGCCGTCGAGAACTTGAACCCGACCCGGGTCAAGCTGACTGTCGAGGTGTCCTTCGAGGAGCTCAAGCCAAACCTCGACGCGGCTTACAAGAAGATCGCCCAGCAGATCAACGTCCCCGGCTTCCGTCGCGGCAAGGTCCCCGCTGCGGTCATCGACCGCCAGGTCGGGCGCGGCCCGGTGCTGGACGAGGTCCTGAACGCGATGGTCCCCGAGAAGTACATGGAGGCCATGCAGGCCGAGGAGCTCGAGCCGCTCGCCCAGCCCGAGATCGAGGTCACCAAGATCGAGGACAACGACCTCATCGAGTTCACCGCCGAGGTCGACGTCAAGCCGAAGTTCGAGGTTCCGTCCTACGACAACCTCGAGGCCGAGGTCGAGGACATCGTCGTGACCGACGCCGATGTCGAGGAGCAGGTCGAGGCGCTGCGTGAGCGTTTCGGCACGCTGGTCGACGTCGAGCGTGCAGCCGCTGACGGCGACTTCGTCACCATCGACCTGCGCGCAGCCGTCGACGGCGAGACCGTCGAAGGTGGCGAGGTCTCCGGCATGTCCTACAAGGTCGGTCGCGGCGGCATGCTCGACGGACTCGACGAGAACCTCGTCGGCATGTCTGCCGGCGACGAGAAGACGTTCGCCTCGCAGCTCGTCGGTGGCGACCTGGTCGGTGAGGACGTCGAGGTGACCGTCGCCGTCTCCGGCGTCCAGGAGCAGCAGCTGCCCGAGGTCGACGACGAGTTCGCCCAGATGGCCTCCGAGTTCGACACCGCCGAGGAGCTCACCGCCGACGTGCGCGAGCGCCTGGGCCGGGGCAAGCGCCTCGAGCAGGCGGCTGCCGCGCGTGACGCCGTCCTCGAGGTCCTCCTGGAGAAGGTCTCCATCCCGCTGCCCGAGACGATGGTCACCGACGAGCTCAACGCCCGCCGTCAGAGCGTCGAGCAGCAGATCATGATGGCCGGTCTCACCATGGAGCAGTACCTCGAGCAGGAGAGCCAGACCTCCGAGGAGTTCGAGGCTGACCTCGAGCGCCGGGTGAGCGACGCGATCACCGCCCAGTTCATCCTGGACGAGGTCGCCAAGACCGAGGAGATCGGTGTCGACCAGAACGACCTCTCGCAGCACATGGTGATGCGTGCCCAGCAGTCCGGTCAGGACCCGCAGGAGTTCGCCAACCACATGTTCGAGCACAACCACATCCCCGAGATGGTCCAGGAGATCCTGCGCGGCAAGGCGCTGGCCCAGATCGTGGAGGCCGCTGTCGTCAAGGATGCCTCCGGCAACGTGGTCGACCTGAAGAACCTTCGCCCCGACGGCACCATCGGTGAGCCCACCGAGGACGCCGTCGAGGACGCTGCCGACGAAGACTGAGGAGTTCGGGTCAGCCCGGCTCTCGTCGAGAGAACCCCCACCGTCCCCCTCGGGACGTGGGGGTTCTCCCATTTCCGTACGAGTGGCGGGTGGCTGTGCGCTGTGGGCGAACAGGCGGTGTCTTCCCGTGGAAGTGTCGGTCCTTCGGGCTAGTGTCATCGACGTGAACCTGAACTCCAGTGCATCCCAGATGGCGCCGCAGATGAACGGTGGCGGTTCCTACGGGCTCGACGACCACATCTACCAGCGCCTCCTCAAGGAGCGGATCCTCTTCCTCGGGTCCGAGGTCCGTGACCAGAACGCGAACGCGATCTGCGCGGCCCTGCTCCTCCTCTCCGCGGAGGACCCCGAGGCCGACATCTTCCTGCACATCAACAGCCCTGGTGGCTCTGTCGATGCGGGCATGGCGATCTACGACACCATGAACTACATCCCCAACGACGTCGCAACCGTCGGGATGGGCCTGGCGGCCTCGATGGGCCAGTTCCTGCTGTGCGCCGGCACGAAGGGAAAGCGCTACGCGCTCCCACACGCCCGCATCATGATGCACCAGCCCTCCTCGGGCATGGGCGGCTCTGCCTCGGACATCAAGATCCAGGCCCAGCAGTCCCTGCACATCAAGAAGGTGCTTCTCGACCTGATCTCCGAGCACACCGGCCAGCCGGTCGAGCAGGTCATCGCCGACGCCGACCGCGACCGCTGGTTCACCGCTGACCAGGCCCTGGAGTACGGCCTCGTCGACAAGGTGATCGCCAGCGCCCGCGACGCGGCCGACGAGGGTCGCCCGGCCCGCAACAAGAAGGACTGACCTGATGAACTACTACATCCCGCAGTGGGAAGAGCGCACGTCCTACGGGGTCCGCCGCATCGACCCCTACGCGAAGCTCTTCGAGGAGCGGATCATCTTCCTCGGGTCCCCGATCTCCGACGACGTGGCCAACGCCGTGATGGCGCAGCTGCTGTGCCTGGAGACGATCAACCCCGACCAGGACATCTCGATCTACATCAACTCGCCCGGTGGCTCCTTCACGGCACTCACCGCGATCTACGACACGATGCAGTTCATCAAGCCCGACGTCCAGACCGTGTGCCTGGGTCAGGCGGCCTCCGCAGCGGCGATCCTGCTCGCGGCCGGCACGCCCGGCAAGCGTCTGGCTCTGCCCAACAGCCGGATCCTGATCCACCAGCCCTACACCGAGGGCACCTTCGGCCAGACCTCGGACATCGAGATCCAGGCCAACGAGATCCTGCGGATGCGTGAGTTGCTGGAGAAGATGATCTCCGAGCACAGCGGCAAGGACATCGAGACGGTGAGCCGCGACATCGAGCGCGACAAGATCCTCACCGCGCAGCAGGCCGTCGACTACGGATTGATCGACGCGATCCTGCAGAACCGCAACGCCCTGCCGGTCCTCGGCTGACACAGCACGACGCAAGGTCAACCACGCGCAGGGTCCTCCCGGCGCATGAAGGTCCCCGTGTCCCGCCTCCGCCTGAGGCGGGACGGGGTACCTTCGAAGCAGTTGTTCAGCACGACGCCGGGTTCCACCGGCCAACCTGGAGGAATGATCACTCGTGGCTCGTATCGGTGACGGAGGCGACCTGCTGAAGTGCAACTTCTGTGGGAAGAGCCAGAAGCAGGTCAAGAAATTGATCGCCGGGCCCAACGTCTACATCTGTGACGAGTGCATCGAGCTGTGCAACGAGATCATCGAGGAGGAGTTGGCCGAAGGCAGTGAGCTGGGCCTCCAGGAGTTGCCCAAGCCGCGCGAGATCTTCGAGTTCCTCAACTCCTACGTGATCGGCCAGGAGCAGGCCAAGAAGTCGCTCGCGGTCGCGGTCTACAACCACTACAAGCGCATCCAGTCGATGGCCGCCCCCGGCACGAAGCAGAAGGACGACGCGGTCGAGGTGGCCAAGTCCAACATCCTCGTCATCGGCCCCACCGGGTGTGGCAAGACCTACCTGGCGCAGACCCTGGCCCGGATGCTGAACGTGCCGTTCGCCATCGCCGACGCCACGGCGCTGACCGAGGCGGGCTACGTCGGCGAGGACGTCGAGAACATCCTGCTCAAGCTCATCCAGGCCGCTGACTACGACGTCAAGAAGGCCGAGACCGGCATCATCTACATCGACGAGATCGACAAGGTGGCCCGCAAGGCGGAGAACCCGTCGATCACGCGCGACGTCTCGGGTGAGGGCGTCCAGCAGGCACTGTTGAAGATGCTGGAGGGCACGACTGCTTCGGTGCCCCCGCAGGGTGGCCGCAAGCACCCGCATCAGGAGTTCATCCAGATCGACACCACGAACATCCTCTTCATCGTGGGTGGCGCCTTCGCGGGCCTCGAGCACATCGTGGAGCAGCGGGTGGGCAAGAAGTCACTCGGCTTCACGGCCGAGGTGCGCGGCCAGGCCGAACGCGAGGCGGAGGAGTTGCTCTCCCTCGTCCGACCCGAGGACCTGACCAAGTTCGGTCTGATCCCTGAGTTCATCGGGCGCCTGCCCCTGATCGCTGCCGTGAACAAGCTCGACAACGACGCCCTGGTCCAGATCCTCACCGAGCCCCGCAACGCCCTGATCAAGCAGTACCAGCGGCTCTTCGAGATCGACGGGGTCGAGCTCGAGTTCACCGAGGAGGCGATCACCTCGATCGCGGACAAGGCGCTCGAGCGCGCGACCGGCGCCCGTGGCCTGCGAGCCATCATCGAAGAGGTGCTGCTCCACGTCATGTACGAGGTGCCCTCACGTGGCGACATCGCGAAGGTCATCGTCACCCGCGAATCGGTCGACGAGGGCGAGGCCCCGATGCTGATGCCTCGTGAGCCTGAGAAGAAGAAGAGCGCCTGACCCAGGCGCTCTCGAGTGGCGACGGGGGAGCCCGGAGCCTGGAAGACAGCCGATTTCTCCGTTCGCCAGCACAGCGTGCCGGGTGAGGGAACAATGGGCCGAGAACAGTATTCATCTCGGGTGAGAAAGCCGGCACTTCCATGAGCACCGAGCACAAGCGTCCGCTGTACGCCTTCGCGATTCTCGCCCTGGCGTGCGCTCTCTTCGTGGGCAACGGGCTTCGCAGCGACGCCATCGGTGGTGTGCTCCGCGCAGACGACCGTGTGGCCGCCATCCTGTCGGTCCTGCCTGCTGCGGAGAAGAAGGTCACCTCGGTGCCCACACCGTCCGAGGCCGACACGCCGAGCGTGCGCATGGTCGTGGCGAGCTCGGCCAGCGCATCCACGCCCGAGGTCGCTCCGGCTCAGCGCGTGATCGCCACCGCCGAGGTCGCCCGCGCCAAGGCGGCCGAGCACAAGAAGACATCGCGGGACGCTGTGACCAAGCCGCAGCCCAGGCCGAACGGCCACGCCGGGCGCCACGGCCACGGGGCCAAGCACGACCGGGCCAAGCACGACCGGGCCAAGCACGACCACCGGGGCCAGGGTGCCGCCCAGGTCCACTCGACCGGCAGGTCCAAGGGCCATGCTCGCGGGCAGGGCGGGTCGCACGGCAAGAGGTCCCGCGACGCCCACGGCCCCCGCGCCCAGGGGCACCGCAGTGACCGTGGTCAGCAGCACCGGCCGCGCCAGAGCAGCCAGCAGGGTCGAAGCGGGGAGAAGAAGCAGCACGGCAGAAGCGGGCAGGGCCACGACTCCCGCCAGGACCGAGGCGCCCACGGTCAGGGCAGCAAGCAGACCGGCAAGAACCAGGGCCATCGTGGGGGACGAGGCAGCTCCGCCTCCCACTCGCGGCACCGCGTCTGACCCAGTCACCGGGAGGGCGCGTCAGCTCCTGGACCGAGCCACAGGCAGTAAGAAGGGCACGGGCCCCACCACAGAGGTGAGGCCCGTGCCCTTGTCGCGTTCAGCGTCGGGGGAGCGTCTTCACCCGGGAACGGGAGCCAACTCGGCCTCGATGACCAACTCGCCTGCTCCGTCCGTGACCGTGAAGATGAGCTCGCCGGTGATCTTGCCGGCCCGCTTCAGGTCGTCAGCGGCGCACTCGGCACCCTGGACCAGCCCGGCCGGGCCGGAGATCTCGACGCGGGTCAGCTCGTGGCGCATGGAGACCTTCGCCTTGGACTTCGCGCCGCGGATGCCGCCCAGCGCCGCCGCGACTCCCACGAGGGCGTCCGAGGAGGTTGCAGCAGCGGAGCCGAGGTCAGTCCCGACCGGCCAGGCGGCCGTGTGGATCGACCCCTCGTTCCACCACGACCAGACCTCTTCGGTCACGTAGGGCAGGAAGGGGGCGAGCAGGCGCAGCTGGACGTCCAGGGCCTGGGCGAGTGCAGCTCGCGCCGACTCCGTGGGCAGTCCGCCGTCCTCGGCGTACGCCCGCTCCTTGACCAGCTCCACGTAGTCGTCGCAGAACTCCCAGAAGAAGCGCTCGGAGACCTCCAACGCGGTCGTGTAGTCGTAGACCTCGAAGGCGTCGGTCGCCGCGCGCACCGTCTCGGCGAGGCGGCCCATGAGCGCGCAGTCCACCGGCTCGGAGATGGCGACCGGGTTGGGATCGACGGCACCCACGTTGCTGAGCACGAACTTCGCGACGTTGAGCACCTTCATCGCGAGCCGGCGACCCACCTTCATCTGGGTCTCGTCGAACGGTGAGTCCATCCCGGGGCGAGCCATCGCCGCGCGCCAGCGCACGGCGTCCGCACCGAACTTGTCGAGGATCTCGTTGGGCACGACGACGTTGCCTTTCGACTTCGACATCTTCTTGCGGTCAGGGTCGACCACGAAGCCCGAGATCAAGGCGTGCGACCACGGGACGACGCCGTTCTCGTGGTGGGCGCGGACGACGCGGGAGAAGAGCCACGTACGGATGATGTCGTGGGCCTGGGTGGCCAGGTCCATCGGGAAGACGCGCTCGAACAGGTCGTTGTCGCTCTCCCACTGGCCTGCGATGTGCGGGGTCAGCGAGGAGGTGGCCCAGGTGTCCATCACGTCCGGGTCGCCGATGAAGCCGCCGGGCTTGCCCCGCTGCTCCTCGGTGTACTCGCCCGGGGCGTGGGTCGACGGGTCGATCGGGAGCTGGTCCTCGCTGGGGAGCAACGGGTGGTCGTAGTCGGGCTCGCCGTCGGCGTCGAGGGCGTACCAGACCGGGAAGGGGATGCCGAAGAAGCGCTGACGGCTCACGAGCCAGTCACCGTTGAGGCCGCCGACCCAGTTGTCGTAGCGGTGCTTCATGTGCTCGGGCACCCAGGTGATCTTCCGGCCCTCGCCGACCAGCTCGTCGCGCAGGTCGGCGTCCCGGCCGCCGTTGCGGATGTACCACTGGCGGGTGGAGACGATCTCGAGGGGCTTGTCACCCTTCTCGAAGAAGTTGGCCATCCGCTCGGTCGGCTTCGGGTCGCCGTCCAGGTCGCCGCTCTCGCGCAGCTTGGCCACCATCGCCTCGCGGGCCGAGAAGGGCGTCTTGCCGGCGAGGTCGGCGTACTGGGCCGAGGCCTGCTCGCTGGCGAGCCACTCCGGGGTGTCACGGGAGAAGCGGCCGTCGCGACCGATGACCGTACGCACCGGCAGCTGCAACTCGCGCCACCACAGGACGTCGGTGAGGTCACCGAAGGTGCAGCACATCGCGATGCCCGCGCCCTTGTCCGGCTCGGCCGCCGGGTGGGCCAGGACCGGCACCTCGACCCCGAAGACCGGTGAGGTGACGGTGGTGCCGAAGAGGTGGGCGTACCGCTCGTCGTCGGGGTGCGCGATCAGGGCGACGACGGAGCCGATGAGCTCGGGACGGGTGGTCTCGATGTGGATCGGTGATCCGTCAGGCAGGTGGAAGGCCACCCGGTGGTAGGCGCCGGGGTAGGAGCGGGCCTCGAGCTCGGCCTGGGCGACGGCGGTCTGGAAGGTGACGTCCCAGAGGGTGGGGGCCTCCTGCAGGTAGGCCTCGCCCCGCGCGAAGTTGCGCAGGAACGCCCGCTGGCTCACGACCTGGGCCCGGGGGCCGATGGTCGTGTAGGTGGTGTTCCAGTCGACCGAGAGGCCGAGGGTGCGCCACAGGTCCTCGAAGACCTTCTCGTCCTCCTCGACCAGACGCTCGCAGAGCTCGACGAAGTTGGGCCGGCTGATCGGGATCTGCTTCTTCGCGTCCGGCTTCTCCGGAGGCGTGAAGTCGGCGTCGTACGGCAGGCTCGGGTCGCAGCGGACGCCGAAGTAGTTCTGCACGCGTCGCTCGGTCGGCAGACCGTTGTCGTCCCATCCCATGGGGTAGAAGACGGACTTGCCCTTCATCCGCTGGTAGCGGGCGACGACGTCGGTGTGGGTGTAGGAGAAGACGTGACCGACGTGGAGCGATCCGGAGACCGTCGGGGGCGGGGTGTCGATCGAGTAGACGTTCTCGCGGGGCTGTGTGCGGTCGAAGGCGTACGTGTCGTCAGCCTTCCACTGCCCTGACCACTTCTCCTCCAGACCTTCCAGTGCCGGCTTGTCCGGTACGACGACGGTGCGCCCAGCAGGCGGCGTCGTGGACGGGTCGGGAAGTTGGTTGTCAGTCATGCCCCGAAGTCTAGGAGGCGCCTGCTCCCTGCAGGAAACCAGTTCCGGGTGCCTTGCGTGGACCCTTCGTGGTGAGGAAGGTCTGCAGCGCCCGGTCCTCGGCCGTGCCCTCGTCGGTCGGGACCCAGGTCGGCGCGACCTTGTAGTCGCGCAGGATGTCGCGCAGGAAGGGCACCACCGTCCTGTCGTCCACGATCTGACGCGCGACGCCGGTCAGGTCCAGGGCGCCTTCGGTCGGGCTGATCAGGTCGATCATGCCTCCCCAGGAGCAGGTCAGCTCACCGGCGCCGTGGGACGCGAAGGCATCGCCGAGCAGACCGGTGAGCAGGAAGACGCAGTCCTCCTGCTCGGCTCCACCACGGGACCGCAGGGCGTTGGCCACCCGGGCGGTGAACTCGCCACGTTCGATCAGGGTGAGCATCTCGTCGATGGAGGTGATCGTCGGGCTGGCTGCGCGGAAGAGGATGATCGAGGCGGCGCGGGCTCGGCGGTGGGCCCAGCGCGACATCGCCTCCTCCCAGTACAGCTCCGAGGTGCCCGGCGGGAGGCCAGCCTCGGCGACCCGGTCGAAGAGACCGTCCGGGTCCGTCAGCAGGAAGAGCGCAGGGTCGCCGGCCTGGGGATGCTGCGGGTCGTGGGGTCGTTCGCCCAGCTCCGCGTGGTCCGCGATCTCTCCACCCCGCTCCATCAGGAGCTCGGCGAGGCCGAGGTAGACCGGTCGGGGGACCAGATTGTCCGTGAGGTCGGGGAGGACGAACTCGTCGATCCACCACTGGGTGGCGATGGCGATGGCGTCCTCGAGTCGACTGCGCGAGGGGCCATTCGAGCTGCCGCCGGAGTGGGTGTGGGCCGACTCGCCGCGGAGCTTGGCCGACAGACGCCCTCGGCGTCGGGACTGCCTCGAGTTGGGGCGGGGCGCGGTCTTCTCGCCGCGTGCCTCCAGCCGCTCGGAGAGCGAACGGGCCACCACTTCGCCCAGGTCACCCTGGTCGAGGGCCAGCAGGAGGGGGACGCCGATGTCGATCGAGAACGGGTCCTCGTGGGTCTCGACGTGGGCCTGGCCGACGACGCGAATCGCGTCGGGCATGCCGGAGCCGACCTCCAGTGAGATCTGACGCACGAACTGCCACAGTTCAGGCTGCTCGAGCGGGCTCACCACGGTGGCGCCGTCGAGCATGGAGGAGGCGTCCGCGGTGTAGACGTCCTGCCAGAGCGAGGTGAGCCAGGCGTCACCGGAACCGGCACCACGCTGACCGGGATTCGAAGGACCTTCGGTGAAGTCGAGGTTGCCCACTGACATGTTCACGCGCCTTCCAGGAGCAGGCGATTTCTCGGGACCTTCCCGAGAATTCGATGGTAGGTGCCGGGGCCCGGCGTGTCCGGTGGACTGAGGAAGTCGTCGCGGTCGACGGGCCTGCCACGCTGCGCCCCACACCGAGATGTGGGGCGCAGCACGTTCCGGCGACAGGTTCAGCGCTTGACGCGCACCTTCACCGACCGGCTGATCGATGTGTGGGCAGTGCCCTTCTTCGGGGTGAAGGTGACCTTGATCTGGTGGCTCCCGACCTTGAGCGTGCGGGACAGGGAGACCCGGAACGACTTCGGCCCCTTGACCTTGATCCGGGCGACGGTGCGCTTGCCGACCTTCACCACGACGGTGCCCCGCGGCGCGAGGGTGCTCTTCTTCGCACGCTTGAGGGAGACCTTCACGGTGGCGGGTGCCTTGCGGAACTTCTGGGTCTTCTTGGTCAACGACACCTTGAGCACCGGGGACTGCTTGGCGCTGGGGACGGGCGCCGGGATCTGTGTGGGAGTCGGTACGGGAGTCGGCGTCACGGTCGGCGTGGGTACGGGCGTGGGCGTCACGGTCGGCGTGGGTACGGGCGTGGGCGTCACGGTCGGCGTGGGTACGGGCGTGGGCGTCACGGTCGGCGTCGGTACGGGCGTCGGGGTCACTGTCGGCGTCGGCGTCGGCGTGGGCACCGGGGTCACGGTCGGCGTCGGCGTCGGCGTCGGCGTCGGCGTCACGGTCGGGGTCGGCGTCGGAAGTGGGGCACTCGGGTCCGTCACCGGCACCGTGATCGTCACCGGCGCATCCAGCGTGCAGTTGATCGGCACCTTGAACGCGGAGTAGTCCACCGTGAGGGTCAACGCGCCCAGCGCGAGCTGCAGGGACGTGGCCGGGGTGTTCAGGGTCGCGGTCAGGACCGGCAGGTCGACCGGCGTGTCAGGCAGGAACGACACCGTGCCGCCCCCGGTCAGGGCCGTCGACGTGCCGTTCGCGGTCGCCCTGAGATCAGTCGAGAGCCCGACGTTCTCCAAGGGATCGTCCAGCGCGAGGACCGGCTTCCCCATCGACATCTCGACCTTGACCGTCGATCCGGTCCGTAGCGCGGTGACCCCGGCGTCCAACGCCATCGGGAACGGCTCGGCATCGGGCAGCAGCCAGAAGTTGACCTTGCACGTGTACGCCGCCTGCAGCGGCGTGCTGGCCGGCTGCGCGATGGCGGTGCCTGCCGTGGGCACGAGCAGGGCGCCCACCAGGGCGGTGCTGGACAGAAGTACGGCGCGACGAAGACTCACGGCAAAGGGCTCCTCAGGGCGGGCTGCAAGAGCGAAAGTCTCCGTCCGGTCACTGTCTCGGCGCAGCGACTCGGCTGTTTGTCCCAAATGTTGGGTATGAGTGGGCGATATGGGGGTCCGGGGCCCAGCGCCTAGACTTCAGGAGCGATGAGCCACACTCCTGATGCCCCTGAGGGCCCCCGTCTTGCACAGACCTTCGACGAGGTCACTGACGCGTTGCTGTCCCGTTGGCCGGAGACCCGCCTCGAGCCTTCCCTGGACCGGATCCAGGCCTTCACCGACCTGCTCGGAGACCCTCAGCGGGCCTACCAGGTCATTCACCTGACCGGCACCAACGGCAAGACCTCCACCGCCCGCATGGTCGACGCCCTGTTGCGCGCGCTCGACCTGCGTACGGGCCGCTTCACCAGCCCGCACGTGGAGAAGATGAGCGAGCGGATCTCCATCGACGGCGAACCCCTCAGCGACGAGGCCTTCGTCGACGCCTTCAACGACATCGCTCCCTACACGCACCTGGTCGACCAGATGCAGGAGCACCCGCTCTCGTTCTTCGAGACCGTCGTCGGGATGGCGTACGCAGCCTTCGCCGACGCCCCGGTCGACGTCGCGGTGGTCGAGGTCGGGATGGGCGGGTCGTGGGACGCCACCAACGTCGTCGAGGCCCAGGTCTCGGTGATCGGGCCGATCTCCGTGGACCACTCCCAGTACTTGGGCGACACCGTCCTCGACATCGCTGCCGAGAAGGCCGGCATCATCAAGCCGGGCGGCCGGACCGTGATCGCCCAGCAGAGCCCCGAGGTCACCGAGCTGCTGGTGGCGCGCGCAGCCGAGGTGGGGTCGCAGGTCGTGCGCGAGGGCGAGGACTTCGGCGTCATCTCCCGGGTCCCCGGCATCGGTGGCCAGCTGGTGTCGTTGCAGGGTCTGCGGTCGCGGTTCGATGACCTCTTCCTGCCCCTGCACGGTGCCCACCAGGCCCAGAACGCCGTGGTTGCGCTGGCCGCGGTCGAGGCGCTGATCGGCGACGAGCCGCTCGACGAGGAGATCGTCCGTGCGGCGTTCGCGGAGTTCACCTCTCCCGGCCGGCTTGAGGTCATCCGTCGCTCTCCGACGATCGTGCTCGACGCCGCGCACAACCCGCACGGGGCCGCGGCCACGGCGGCGGCCATCGAGGACTCGTTCTCCTTCAGCCCGCTGATCGGCGTGATCGGGGTGATGGGGGACAAGGACTTCGAAGGGCTGCTCGTCGAGTTCGAGCCGCACATGGAGCACCTCATCGTCACCCAGAACTCCACGCCGCGCTCCATGTCGGCCGCCTCGTTGGGCGAGGTCGCCAAGGGAGTCTTCGGTGAGGAGCGGGTCACGGTCGTCCCCGACCTGGCTGACGCGATCGACCGTGCGGCTGCCCTGGCCGAGGCCGGGGAGGCCTTCGGCAACCCCCTGGGCTCCGGTGCCGTGCTGGTCACCGGTTCAGTGGTGACGGTCGGCGAGGCGCGCGTGATGCTGCGCCGGATCGGACGCGACCGCACGATGAAGGGCGAGAAGTGATGTCCGGAGACCTGTCGGACACCCCTGGGGCGGAAGCCTCGGAGCACCAGGAGACTCGCGAGGAGACCCCCGAGGAGATCGTGGCCCGGGAGACGGCGAAGTCCCCTCGGCGGGCGATGTGCGCCGCTGTCCTGACGCTGCAGTCCGTGGCGCTCGGACTGACCACCCCCGTCATGATCACCGTGGCCGGAGTGCCGCGGACCACCGCGCTCGTGGTGGGTCTCGGCCTCGCCGTCCTGGCGCTGCTGACCGCCGGCCTGTTGCGCAAGTCCTGGGGCTACCACATCGGGTCGGCCATCCAGGTGGCCTCGATCGGTCTCGGCTTCGTCATCGACCTGATGTTCGTGGTCGGAGGGGTCTTCGCCCTGTTGTGGTTCGGAGCCGTCTACCTCGGTCGCAAGATCGAGCGCGAGAAGTCGGCCGCCTGGCACGCCTGGCTCGCGGAGCAGCAGGCCTGAGCCTTCTCGTAGGGGTGCAGTCCACCCCGGCTCATTCGGCCAGGGCCGCGGCGAGCACCCTCAGGGCGGTGTCGAGCTGCGCGTCGGTCGGTCCGCCGAACCCCACCACCAACCCGCTGAGTCGGGCACTGCGGCAGTAGGTGCTGAGCAGGTTCACGCGGTAGCCGGCCTCCTCGGCCCTCCGGTGCACGCGCACTGCCCGCGCCTCGTCCATCAGCCAGGTGGAGTACATCCCCGCCACCGGACCCGCGAGTTGGGCGTGCGGCGAGAGGGCCTCGACCACGCGCGGCGCCCGCTCTGCGTACGCCCGTCGTGCGGCCCGCACGACGGCGTCGACGTGCCCTTCACCCAGCAGCGTCGTGAAGGCGTGCTGGACCGGCCACGGAGCCGTGTCGTGGGTCAGCGAGCGGTAGGCGTCGAGGGCTTCGCGCAGGTGGGCCGGGACGACCATCCAGCCCAGACGGAGCGAGGGCAGCACCGACTTGGACGCGGTGCCGAGAAGAGCGACGCGTTCGCGGTCGAGCGCAGCCAGGGCCGGGACGGGTGCGACGTCGTAGCGGAACTCGGAGTCGTAGTCGTCCTCGATCACCAACGCGTCCGCCCGGCGAGCGGCCTCGAGGAGGGCGAGGCGGTCCTCGGCAGGCATCACCCGGCCGAGAGGGTGCTGGTGGGCCGGGGTGACGTACGCCGCGGCGCACCCGCCCAGGTCTGTGACGGGGGCCAGCGCGGGCAGGTCGACGATCTCTCGTCCGGTCTCCAGGACGGTGGCGGCCGCTGCTCGGTAGCCCGGGTCCTCGAGCGCCACCGGGGTGCGGGGGACGACGGCCAGCAGGTGTCGGAAGCCAGCGGTGGTGCCCGAGGTGATGAGCACCTCATCGGGGTCCACCTGGAGTCCGCGCGTACGACTGATCCGCTCGGCCAGCGCAGTTCGCAGGGCCGGGAGGCCGCGCGGGTCGTCGTAGCCGCGAGGAGGAGTGGCGGCCGAGACCTCGCGCCAGGCACGGCGCCATCCGGCCATCTCGTGGCCGGGCGCCTGGTGCGGCGACCACGGCGTGCCGGCGTCCAGCATGACCAGAGGTGCCGGAGCGCTGGCAGGGGGTCTGGCGCGCGGCCGGACACTAGGCGTGTGGGCTCCGCCGCTGACCCAGCTCCCCGATCCCCGACGAGCCTCGAGCCACCCTTCGGCCCGCAGCTGGTCCCACGCCTGTTCGACGGTGCCACGCGCCAGACCCAGCTCGCGGGCCAGCGCGCGACTGCTGGGCAGGCGGGTCTCCGGGAGCAGGGTCCCCTCGAGCACCAGACGACGTACGTGGTCGGCCAGTTGCACTGCCAGGGGTCGCGGATCGCTTCGGTCAACGGAGACGGGGAGGGTGCTCATCTGACTCCTGACGCTGACCGGCCTGACGCTGACCCCTCCAACCCACGGCGCGGACCACCGGGACCCGGCTCAGCCTCCGCACGGTCACCGAGCGCGCGCGGTTCATGGCCCTGATGCGAGATGGGTTGGTTGCCCACGTGGGCGTCGACATGGGCAGCCACCCGGTCGTCCTGCCGAGCGCGTACGCCGTCGACCCGGACGGCCCCGACGAGGGCGGGACCCTCTATCTGCACGGGTCGGTCGGTGCGGGCTGGATCCGGGCCGGGCGGAACACGACGCTCTGCGTCACTGTGACCGAGCTGGACGGTCTCGTGGTAGCCAGGTCGCCCTTCCACCACTCGATGAACTACCGCTCGGCGGTGGTGATCGGGACCGCGCGTGTGGTCAGCGACGAAGCTGAACGCGACCATGCGCTGGCCCTGATCATCGACCACATGATCCCCGGGCGAGCGGCCACCCTGCGGGCGAGCACCCGCAAGGAGTTGGCCGCGACCGAGGTGCTGGCGATGGGTCTGGTCGAGGCCTCGATGAAGGAGCGGCAGGGTGGGCCGGGGGACGACCCGGAGGACGTGGCGGCGGGGGGATGGGCGGGCCACGTCCCGTTGCGGCGAATCGCGGGGGTTCCGTTGACGGCCCACGACGCCGAGGGGGAGATCCCCGTCGAGGTGGCCGACCGAGCCCGGGCGTTGGGGGCTGGCTAGTCTGGCTCCATGACCCAGCGCACTCTCGTCCTGTTGAAGCCCGACGCCGTCAAGCGCGGTCTGGTCGGTCAGATCCTCGCTCGTTTCGAGGCCAAGGGACTGCGGGTGGTCGCGCTCGAGCAGCGCACCATCGACGCGGCCCAGGCCGACGCCCACTACGCCGAGCACGTGGAGCGCGACTTCTACCCGCCGCTGCGCGACTTTGTGACCTCCGGCCCGCTGGTGGCCGTGGTGCTCGAGGGCGACGAGGCCATCGACGTGGTCCGCGCGATCAACGGGGCCACCGACGGACGCAAGGCGGCGCCCGGCACGATCCGCGGCGACCTGTCGCTCTCCAACCGCGAGAATCTGGTGCACGGCTCCGACGGCCCGGAGTCGGCGGTGCGCGAGATCGCGCTCTGGTTCCCGAACCTCTGAGCAGGAGCTCACCCATGGCCGAGCACCTCGAAGAGGCACCTCTCGCCGAGCGGGTGGCGGCGTGGCTGGAGGAGCTCGGGCTCGACGAGTACCTGGCCGAGGCCGGCCTGCCCACCTTCGTACGTGACAAGGACGGTCGCGTGCTGTGGCACGAGGTCGGCGGCCAGGAGCCGCTCAGCCCCGAGCGCCTCGAGCTGCTGAGCACGGCCCTGCGCAGCCAGGGCGACGAGCCGCAGCACGCCGTGCCCGTCCCGCTGGTCCTGCTGGCCCGCAAGGCTCGCCTGCGCGCCGCGCTCAGCGCGGCCCAGGCTCCGGGCTACGACCGGGTGGCCGCCCTGCGCGGCGCCACGGTCAACGCCACCCGGTTCGCGGTGCACAAGGCCAAGGCAGCGGGGGAGCTGCTGCTCGTCGTGGCCGGGGAGCGCGTCCTGCTGCCGGACTTCCAGTTCGACGCCTCCGGCGAGGTGCGAGCCGAGCTGCGTCCTGTCCTGGCTCCCTTGCTCAACGCCGGGATGGATCCCTGGGACGCCTGGATCTGGCTCACCCAGCCCGCCGGACTGCTCGGCGGGGACGTCCCGGAACGGCTGGCGGCCGACCCCGAGGAGGCGTCGCTGGTCGCGCACGCGGCCGTACGTCTGGCCGAACGCGTCGCCGCCTCGCCCAGGCCCGCACCCCGACCGAAGCCTGCGCCGCTGCCCTCCAAGGGCTGTGGCTGCGGGGGCCACCACTGACCTGACGACTCGCCGCGGGCAGCGGTCGCGTGTCCTGCCCGATTCTCGGGCTCTGGCTCCCTAGGCTGGTTCAGTCGCGCCTGCGCGGCGCATCCTCCAGCGAGAACGACCAGCGAAGGCACCGCACATGGCGAACAGTGTCATCGGCCGGGACATGGCCGTGGACCTCGGAACGGCCAACACGCTGGTCTACGTCCGCGGCCGGGGCATCGTGCTCGACGAGCCCAGCGTGGTGGCGATGAACACCGAGACCGGTGAGGTGCTCGCGGTGGGCCACGAGGCCAAGCGGATGATCGGTCGTACGCCCGACTCCATCACCGCGATCCGCCCGTTGAAGGACGGCGTGATTGCCGACTTCGACGCCACCGAGCAGATGCTGCGGTACTTCATCCAGCAGGTCCACCGGCGTCGCTACTTCGCCAAGCCCCGGATGGTCATCTGCGTGCCCAGCGGCATCACCGCCGTCGAGCAGCGAGCGGTGAAGGAGGCGGCCTACTCCGCCGGCGCCCGTCGGGTCTACGTCGTTGAGGAGCCCATGGCGGCCGCGATCGGCGCCGGTCTCCCGGTGCACGAGGCGACCGGCAACATGGTGGTCGACGTGGGTGGCGGCACCACCGAGGTGGCCGTGATCTCGCTCGGCGGGATCGTGACCAGCCTGAGCGTGCGCACCGCCGGCGACGACCTCGACCACGCGATCATCTCGTGGATGAAGAAGGAGCACTCCCTGATGCTCGGGGAGCGCACCGCCGAAGAGGTCAAGATGACCCTGGGCTCGGCCTTCCCGCTGCCCGACGAGCCCGAGGCCGAGATCCGCGGACGCGACATGGTCTCCGGCCTACCGCGCACGGTCACCGTCTCGACCGCAGACGTACGCCACGCCCTCGAGGAGCAGGTGCAGGACATCGTCGACGCGGTCCGGATGACGCTCGACCAGACGCCGCCCGAGCTGGCCGGCGACATCATGGACCGCGGCATCGTGCTCACCGGAGGAGGCGCCCTGCTGCGCGGCCTCGACGAGCGCCTGCGCCACGAGACCGGTATGCCGGTCCACGTCGCCGAGCACCCGCTCGAGTCGGTGGCCTTCGGCGCCGGTCGGTGCGTCGAGGAGTTCGAGGCGCTCCAGCAGGTGTTGGTCTCCGACCGTCGGAGGTATTGATGGCCGCGCGTTTCGTCGGCGAGAAGCGGTGGCGCGGGTTCGAGCAGCGCCAGCAACCTCCGCGCTCGACCCTGATCGCCCTTGTCCTGGCCTCCGCCACCTTGATGGTCCTCGACCAGCAGACCGGTGACAGTTCCCCGCTCGAGCCTGTCCGCTCCGTCGTGGGTGAGGCCTTCGCGCCGGTGGAGGCAGTGACCTCCACCGCAGTACGCCCGTTCACGGCCGTCCCGACCTGGTTCCGGAGCAAGTCCGACCTGCGCCGTGAGATCAGTGACCTGGAGGCGGAGAACGCTTCCTTGCGCGCCACCGTGGCCACGTCTGCCTTCGACGCCAACACGTTGGCCGAGTTCGAGTCGCTCACCGCTGCTGCCTCGGACCTGGGCCGCGCCCTGGTCCCGGCCCGGGTGATCGGCCACGGCGCAGCCCAGTCCTTCAGCCGCACCGTGACGATCGACGCCGGCAGCAGTGCGGGGTTGGCCCCCGACATGACCGTGGTCAACAGCGACGGCCTGGTCGGGCGGGTGCTGCGGGTGACCCCCAACACCGCGACGGTGCTCCTGATCCTCGACCCGGAGTCGGTGGTGGGTGGTCGGATCGGTGAGTCCATGGAGGTCGGTTTCCTCAAGGGCCACGGCATCCTCGGTCGCGAGGGCCGACTCGACCTCGAGCTGCTCGACCAGAAGCTCGTCCCCGCCAAGGGGGACACCGTGGTGACCTGGGGCAGCGACGGTGCCGGTCCGTACGTGCCCGGCATCCCGGTCGGTCAGGTCTCCGACGTCTTCGCCAGCGTCCGCGAGCAGAGCCACCGCGCGGTCATCGTGCCTTTCGTGAACTTCTCCGCCCTCGACGTCGTGGGGGTCGTGGTCGCGGCCGACACCACCTCGGACCGCGCGCTGGTGCGGGCCGATGGGAAGATCGGATGAACGCGCTGCGCGCCCTGGTGGGCCTGGTCGCCGTGGTCGTGGCCCTGGGTCTGCAGACCTCCCTCTTCCCGCACCTGGCCTGGAACGGCGTCGTCCCCAACCTCGTGCTGCTCGTCGTGGTCGCCGCGGCCCTGACCCGTGGGCCCCAGTTCGCGGTGCTGCTCGGTTTCACCGCCGGCGTGCTGATGGACCTGGTCCCACCGGCCGACCATCTCGCCGGTCGCTGGGCGCTCGCCCTGGTCGTGGTGGCCTGGATCGCCGGTCGGATGCGTTCCGAGACGCGACCCTCCGTCCCGATGGTGGTGGCGACGGTCGCTGCCTCCTCGTTCGTCGGGACCTCGGTCTTCGCGCTCACCGGCCTGCTCCTGCGTGACCCGGCCATCGGGGTCACCGAGATGCTCGGAGTGATCGCCGTGGCCCTGGTCTGGGACCTGGTCCTGACTCCGGTCGTGCTGCCGCTGATGATGCGCCTCTTCGACGGCATCCCTGAGCGCGGCGCCGAGCGGGTGCGGATCTGATGGCCGTCTCCGGTGCCGAGCGCAGTCGCCTGCGGATCCTCGTGCTGCAGGCGCTCGTGCTGGCGCTCTTCGCCACCCTCTTCGTACGTCTGTGGACCCTCCAGGTGGTCAGCGCGGACGACTACCGGGCCAAGGCCGCGGACCAGTCGGTGCGTGACGTCGTCGTGCAGCCGCAGCGCGGACTGGTGGTTGACGCGATGGGCCGGCCGCTGGTGGCCAACCGGCTCTCCTGGGTGGTCGCGGTGGACCGCTCGGTGCTGGCCAAACTGACCGAGTCCGAGCGCGAGGCCCTGGTGACCCGCGTCGCCGCGGCCGTCGACCTGAAGCCGGCGCGCGTGGAGAAGGTCCTGCTGGACTGCGGGGACGACGGGGCCGAGACCGGCACCTGCTGGAACGGTTCGCCCTTCCAGGCCGTGCCGGTGGCCACCGACGTCGACCAGGCGGTCGCGCTGCGGATCCTCGAACAGCCCGAGGACTACCCGGGTGTGGTGGTGGAGCAGCAGAACGTCCGGTCCTATCCGGCACCGTTCGGGGTCAACCTCGCGCACGTGCTCGGCTACATGAGCCCGATCACCGAGGAGGAGTTCGACGGCGCGCAGGAGAAGGACGACCGGTCCCTCAACGGCGCCTCGGTCGTCGGTCGCGCGGGGGTCGAGCGCCAGTACGACGAGTGGCTCCGCGGGATGCCGGGTTATCGCCGGGTCGCAGTCGACTCGATGGGCCGGGTGCTCGGCGACGACAGCGAGATCGCCAGCACCCCCGGGGACACCCTGGTGACCTCCATCGACGCCAAGGTGCAGTCGGTGGTGGAGAAGGAGCTGGCCCGCTCGATCCGGACCCAACGAGGGGTGGTCGACAAGGTCACCGGCCGCAAGTACGAGGCCGACTCCGGCGCTGCGATCGTGCTGGACGCGAAGAACGGCCGCGTCGTCGCCATGGCGAGCCAACCGACGTACGACCCCGAGGTCTGGGTGGACGGCATCTCGTCCTCGGAGCTGAGCCGCCTCTACTCGGAGAAGGCCGGCACCCCGCTCCTGGCTCGCGCGACGCAGGGCCAGTTCGCGCCCGGCTCGACGTGGAAGCCCTTCATGACGGCGGCCGCACTGCGCAACGGCTACAGCACCGAGAGCCGGTTGCCCTGCGGCTCCGGCTACCAGGTCGGCAACCGCACCTTCAAGAACTTCGAGTCCGGCGCCTACGGCGTCATCGGCTTCGACAAGGCACTTGAGGTCTCCTGCAACACCTTCTTCTACCGGATCGGGCACGACTTCTGGAAGAAGTACGGCTCCGACGTCGCTGACGTCGAGGCGCGCGACCCGCTCGTCGAAGGAGCCAAGAAGTTCGGCTTCGGCTCCGAGACCGGCATAGACCTGCCCGGTGAGGCGTCTGGGCGGATCGCCGACCGCGCCTGGAAGCGCTCCTACTACGAGGCGCAGAAGGACTACTACTGCGAGATCGCCGACCGGCCGAAGAGCGCCAAGACCTCTGACTTCCTGTACCGCTTCTCCCGCGAGTTCTGCGTGGAGGGTTTCGCCTACCGTGCCGGTGACGCGGTCAACTTCTCCATCGGGCAGGGCGACACGATGGTCACCCCGCTGCAGCTCGCCCGGGCGTACGGAGCGCTGGCCAACAACGGCATCCTGTGGGAGCCGCGCATCGGCAAGGCGATCGTCAGCCCTGAGGGCAAGGTGCTGGCCGAGATCGAGCCCAGCAAGGCGGGTCAGGTCAAGCTCACCAAGAAGCAGCTCTCCTACATCGACTCCTCGCTCAAGGGCGTCTCCCGGGTCGGCACCATGAGCTGGAAACTCGGCGGCTTCCCGTTGGACGAGGTGACGATCCGGTCGAAGACCGGCTCGGCGGAGGTCTTCGGCAAGCAGACCACTGGCTGGGTGGCCTCCTACAGCGAGGACTACGTGGTCGTCATGATGATCAGCCAGGGCGGGACGGGGTCGGGCTCCACGGGTGACTCGATCCGCACGATCTGGGAGAACCTCTACGGCATCAAGGGGTCCGAGGTCGTGCGGTCCAAGGCAGCCATCCCCGGCGCGCTGCCGCCGTCGGCGCTGCCGACCTTCTCCGACGACGGCTCCATCCTCCCCCCGGTCGCCGCAGCCAGGCGTACGAAGAGTTCACCCACCTCGGGAGGCAACTGATGATGCCGACCACCCGCACGCGTGGCCTGCGCGCCCCGGGCCTCGACTGGGTGCTGATGGTGGCGGTCCTCGGGCTGCTGGTCATCGGCACGCTCGTGGTCTGGTCGACCACGGCGTCGCGGGAGAACCTCACCGGCGGTGACTCCACCTCGTACCTGCGCAAGCAGATGGTCAACGTCGCGATCGGGGCCGTGCTGATGGTCCTGGTGATGGCGTGTGACCACCGCTGGGTGCGGATCCTGGCGCCCGCGGTCTACCTGGCCTCCGTCGTGGGACTGGTGCTGGTGCTCGTGATGGGCACGGAGACCAACGGCTCGAAGTCCTGGATCCGGATCCTGGGGATGTCGATCCAGCCCTCGGAGTTCGCGAAGCTGGCGGTGGTGATCGGCATCGCGCTGCTGGTGGCCGAGCGCACCGAGGGCAACTGGCGTCGCCCCGTCGGCTCCTCCGACGTCCTCGCCATCCTGCTGATCGCCGCGGTGCCGGCAGCGCTCATCATGTTGCAGCCCGACCTCGGCACCATGCTCGTCCTCAGCGCCACCGTGTTCGGCGCCCTGGCCATCTCGGGTGCCTCACGCCGGTGGCTCGGAGGCCTCGTCGTGGGGGCGGTGGCGGCTGCCACGGTGGCCGTCACGGCGGGCGTGCTGAAGCCGTACCAGCTCGACCGCTTCATGGCGTTCACCGATCCCGGCCTCGATCCTCTCGGTGCCGGCTACAACACCGAGCAGGCCAGGATCGCGGTCGGCAACGGCGGCCTCTTCGGCCAAGGTCTCTTCGACGGATCCCAGACCCAGTCGGGCTTCGTCCCTGAGCAGCACACCGACTTCATCTTCACTGCCGTCGGGGAGGAGTTGGGCATGGTGGGCGCCGGCCTCGTCATCGCCCTGACCGCGGCCGTGGTCTGGCGCGCGCTCTCCATCGCCCAGCAGACCGAGGACATGTTCGGTCGGGTGGCGGCTGCCGGCATCGCCTGCTGGTTCGGTTTCCAGGCGTTCCAGAACATCGGCATGTGCCTGGGCATCATGCCCGTGACCGGTGTCCCGTTGCCCTTCGTGTCGTACGGCGGTTCCTCGGTCTTCGCGGGGATGCTCGCGATCGGACTGCTGCAGAACATCCACCTGCGCTCGTCGACCGCGTTGCCCACGCGATTCCTGTCGGCTTCGCGCACCCTCGTGACTCGCTGACTACCCCGCGGCGACGGTGCGGGGCGACCTGATCCTGGCGCCCGTCTCGGCAGCCGGCAGGGTGAACGTGAACGTGGCTCCGCCGTACTCGTTGGTGGCAGCGCTGATCTGACCGCCGTGCCGCTCCACCAAACGACGGCAGAAGGCGAGCCCGATCCCGAAGCCGTCGAGCTTCTGGGCGGCCCCCGCGGCGCGGTGGTACTCGTCGAAGATCAACTCCTCCTCACCCGGCGGCAACCCGATGCCGCGGTCGATCACCTCGACCCGGATCCAGCCGGGCTCGGCCAGTGAGGACCTGACCTCGATGTTCGGGGTCTCGCCGGGGTGTACGAACTTGGAGGCGTTGCCGATGAGGTTGGCGAAGACCTGACGCACCAGGCCGAGGTCGGCCCGCACGTCGTGGAAGGTGTTGAGCGTGAAGATGTGGGGCCCGCTCTCGGCGACCGCGGCGGCGGTGGCCCGCAACGGGACCGACAACGGGAACTCGGTCGACGCCAGGGTGCCCTCACGCTGGACGGTGTAGTCGAGCCAGTTGCTGATCACTTCTCGCATTCGCCTGTTGCTGGTCTGTGCTCGCGTGAGCAGCACCCCGGCCTTCTCCTGGTCGCCGGCCTCCAGCGTCTCCTGCGCCATCTCGAGCCAGCCCTCGAGGCTGGTCAGCGGCGTACGCAGGTCGTGGGCCACGATCCCGGCGAAGCCGCTCAGCTCCTGGAGGCGGTTCTGGTGGTCGGTGATGTCGGAGAGGCAGACGATCCATCCGTCACGGTGGTCGTCGCTGAGCGGGGTCACGGTCTGTCGCAGGGTCAGCGAGGAGCCGGCGACGGAGAAGGTGAGGAACTGGGCGGCGAGCAGTTCCCGATCGGTCAGCGCAGAGCCGTCAACCTTGGTCATCGAGAAGTACTCGGTCCAGGAGGGCGGCTTCTCGTCGGGGAACGCCCTGCCGAGCAGTTGCACCGATGCGGCGTTGTGCAAGCGCACCCCCAGGTCCCGATCGAGGACGACGAAGCCGTCCGGCATCGACTCGAACATGTTGCGCTGGATCTCGATCTGCCGGCGGGCCAGGTGGCGCTCGGCCTCGAGGTCCTGCACGAGCTGGTCCCGACGCTGGTTGAGCTGGGCCAGGAGCAGCGAGACGATGATCAGGGTGGAGACCAGCAGGTCCATCACGACTCCGAGGGGGATCGGGCCGATCGGGGCGTCGAGGGTGTTGAGGGTCGGTGAGAAGAGGATGCTGACCAGCCCGACGAGGATGCCGAAGGTGCTGGTCGTCCAGAGCCGGTAGGACATCGCCACGTAGAGGATCGGCAGGACGCTCAGCCAGGCCATCGTGACCGTGCCGGTGGTGTAGACCCACGCCAGCAGGGCGACCGAGGTGAGCCAGAGCAGGAAGACCTTTCCCCACGGCTGGTTCAGGTCAGCCGGCTGCCAGGTGGAGAAGGTGATCAGGATCGTGGCGCCGCCGACGGTCGTGGTGACGAATACGTGCGAGAGCCACTGCAGGGCGAGCGCGCTGCCGACCGCGCCGAGGTGGAGGCCGGGCGCGGCGCCGATGAGCAGCGAGACGAGGCCGCTGAGGGTGGCGGCGAACCCGAGCGCCGCGATGTCGCGGGAGTCGGTCGGCGCCCATTCCCTTGCCCACTGGTTGCGCCAGGCGCCCACTTCCGGGAGGTGCGGATGTCGCGGGCTGTCGAGGAGGCGGGTGCGGGCCCACCGGTAGCCGAGAGCCATGACGTACGCCTGGATCGGCACCCCCACGGCGGTGCGTACGCAGTCGACGAGGGAGGCCTCCATGCTGAAGGCCGTCACGAACCCGATCGCCGAGATCGCGGCGACCGTCGCCGCGGTGCGCAGCGAGGCCGACGGGTGGAGCCCTGCGGGCCAGTCGAGGGTGAGCCAGACGAAGGAGATGGGGGCGAGGAGCCAGATGTGTGGCAGCTCTCCTGCAACGCCGAGCAGGGATGCGCCAGCACCGGAGGCCCCCATGAATCCTGCGGCTGTCCACCACAGGATCTGGTACCCCCGGTCAGGGCCTGCATTGGCTCCACCTGACACGCCGTACTCCTCCCGGGCCACTGCCCGCCTCAACGGCGGCCATTCTAGGCCGGGCCCCCGCTCGGGCTGCGGTCAATGCGTACTTCCGACGTAGGCTTTACTCTCGTCCCGCTCTCTAGCTCGTGAGGTTCTCCTCCATGTCTGCCGCCACCGTTCACGCCGGCTCCGACGCCTCGGTCTTCCATCTGCTCGAGCCCCGGCTGCCGTCGGTCTCCAAGCCGATCCAGTACGTCGGCGGCGAGCTGAACTCGGTCGTCAAGGAGTGGGATTGTGGCGCTGCGTCCGAGCAGGGCGAGACCGTCCGGTGGGCGTTGATGTACCCCGACGCCTACGAGGTCGGTCTTCCCAACCAGGGCGTACAGATCCTGTACGAGGTGCTCAACGAGCGCGACTGGATCCTCGCCGAGCGCACGTACGCCGTGTGGCCCGACATGGAGGCCGTCATGCGCGAGGACGGGATCGGCCAGTTCACGGTCGACGGTCACCGTCTGGTGCGCAACTTCGACGTCTTCGGCCTGAGCTTCTCCACCGAGCTCGGCTACACCAACATGCTCAACGCCCTCGACCTGGCCGGCATCGCGATGCATGCCGTGGACCGCGGCGAGGACGAGCCGATCGTGCTGGCCGGTGGCCACGCCGCCTTCAACCCCGAGCCGATCGCCGACTTCATCGACGCCGCCGTCCTGGGCGACGGCGAGGAGGTCGTGCTGAAGATCTCCGAGGTCGTGCGGGAGTGGAAGAGGGACAAAGCAGGTCCCGGAGGCTCTGCCATCAACAGGGACGAACTCCTGCGCCGCCTCGCCGTCAGCGGCGGCGTCTACGTGCCCAAGTTCTACGACGTCACCTATGCCGCCGACGGCACCATCGAGGCCGTCGTGCCGAACCGTCCCGGCATCCCGTTCCGGGTGCGCAAGCACACCCTGATGGACCTCGACGCCTGGCCCTACCCGGCCGCCCCGCTGGTGCCGCTGGCCGAGACCGTGCACGAGCGCTTCAGCGTGGAGATCTTCCGCGGTTGCACCCGCGGCTGCCGTTTCTGCCAGGCCGGCATGATCACCCGTCCGGTCCGCGAGCGTTCGATCACCACGATCGGTGCCATGGTCGAGAACGGCATCCGCAAGTCCGGCTTCGAGGAAGTGGGCCTGCTCTCGCTCTCGAGCGCGGACCACAGCGAGATCGGCGAGGTCGCCAAGGACCTGGCCGACCGTTACGAGGGCTCCAACGTGTCGCTCTCGCTGCCCTCGACCCGCGTCGACGCCTTCAACATCTCGCTGGCCAACGAGTTCTCCCGCAACGGTCGCCGCTCGGGCCTGACGTTCGCCCCCGAGGGCGGCAGCGAGCGGATGCGCAAGGTGATCAACAAGATGGTCACCGAGGAGGACCTGATCGCCACGGTCGCCGCGGCCTACTCGCACGGCTGGCGCCAGGTGAAGCTCTACTTCATGGTCGGCCTGCCGACGGAGACCGACGAGGACGTCCTCCAGGTCGCCGACCTGGCACGTCGCGTCATCCAGAAGGGCCGCGAGGTCTCGGGCCGCAACGACGTGCGTTGCACCGTCTCGATCGGTGGGTTCGTGCCCAAGGCACACACCCCCTTCCAGTGGGCCGCGCAGCTCGACCACGAGACCACGGACGCTCGGCTCAAGAAGCTGCGCGACATCGTGCGCGACGACAAGAAGTACGGCCGGGCGATCGGTTTCCGCTACCACGACGGCAAGCCCGGCACCATCGAAGGACTGCTCTCCCGCGGCGACCGCCGGGTCGGCCGGGTCCTCGAGCAGGTCTGGCGTGACGGTGGCCGCTTCGACGGGTGGAGCGAGCACTTCTCGTACGACCGGTGGGAGAACGCGGCCGCCCAGGCGCTGGCCGGCACCGGCGTCGACCTCGACTGGTACACCACCCGCGAGCGCACCTATGACGAGGTCATGCCCTGGGACCACCTCGACTCCGGTCTGGACAAGGACTGGCTGTGGGGTGACTGGGAGGACGCGCTCGCGGTCGCCGAAGGGGCCGACGTCGAGATTGAGGACTGTCGCTGGACTCCCTGCTACGACTGTGGCGTGTGCCCGGAGATGAACACCGAGATCCAGATCGGCCCCACGGGCCAGCGTCTCCTGCCGCTCAGCGTGGTCTGAGTGACACCTGAGCGGGGCGATCAGCTTTCGCCTGCCTCGCAGAGCTCTGCGGGGGGCCTCATGGTCGGCTGTCTCGCTATCCTTGCTCTGCTCCTAGGGGCGGCGGCTCTGGTCGTGGGTGCCCTGCTCGCGCTGCGTTTCGGCGCGCCTGCGTGGGCCGTGGCGCTGGGCGGGATCGCCCTGCTTGTCGCGGGCTTCATCTGGTTGCAGAGGTCCGCCGCGCGCAATCGCTGAGTCTCAGCGACGGTCGAGCTGGTCCTCGAGGTAGGTCGGCCGACCGACGTACAGACCGAGCGCGAAGAGCGGCACCAACAGTCCCAGCAGGAGCACCAGCGGCCAGGTCCAGCCGTTGCTGGCGCTGTGCACCAGGCCGATGACGAAGGGGCCGGGCGCGGCGATCAGATAGCCCACCGACTGGGTGAAGCCCGACAGGGCGGCGGTGCCCGCTGCCGTACGGGCGCGCAGGCTGATCATCACCAGGATGATCGGGAAGGTCGTCCCGCCCGCTCCGAGCAGGATGGCCCAGAGCACCCCCCACTGCTCCGGGGCCACGAGCAGACCGACGAAGGCCACCGGATAACAGGCCATCACCGCCACCATCAGGATCCGCTGGTCGCGGATCCTGGCGATCGCCGCCGGGAGCACGAAGGAGAGCGGGATGCCGACGGCTGCGATGACGCCGACGAGCATGCCCGCCTGGGTGGCCGTGTAGCCGTTGTCGCGCCAGAGCTGTGCGAACCAACCGAACATCGTGTACGCGATCGCCGACTGCACGCCGAAGTAGGCCGCCAGCGCCCAGCCGAGCCGGGTGCCGGCGACCTGGCCGAAGGTGATCGTCCGGGTCCCCGCCTCGGGGCGCTTGTCGTGGGCCACCAGGGCAAACCACGGCAACGCCGCCAGCAGCGCCACCACGGCCCACGTGCCCAGGCCCCAGCGCCAGGTGCCGAGGGCGTCCGAGATCGGCACGGTCGTGGTGAAGGCCAGGGTGAGTCCGACGGCCATCGAGGTCGTGTAGAGCGCGGTGGCCGTGCCGATCCGGTCCGGGAAGTGGAGCTTGACCAACGAGGGTGCCAGGACGTTGGCGCAGGCCATGCCGGAGACCGCGACGAAGGTCCAGAGCAGGAAGCGCCCGCCGGAGTCGGTGAGTGCGCGCGCCGTCAGGCCCAGCACGACCGCGCCCAGGGAGAGCAACGTGACACGGTGCATGCCGATCTTGCGGGCCAGCCACGGAGCGGCTGCGCCGACGAGGGCGAAGGCCACCACCGGCAATGTGGTGAGGATGCTCGTGGTGGCCGGAGACAGGTCGAGCCCGCGGCGTACTTCCTCCAGCACCGGCCCCACGCTCACGGCAGCCGGGCGCAGGTTGAGGGCCAGGAGAGCGAGGCCGACCAGCAGCAGTGTGCGGCGACCCGCAGCGGGAGAGGGCATTGCCTGAGTTTCTCAGGTGCGCCTTCCTGACATGCTGGGCGGGTGCGACACATCAGCGACACCGAACGCCGCGTCCGACTGGCTCGCCGGCACGGGATCGCCCCGACCTGGCGACTCGGCGACGTCGAGTCAGCCACCCGAGCGATGACCGTGCTGCACGCCACCGAGGCGCCCTCTGTCTTCCTGTCGCTCTTCGCTCGGGTCGACCGCCTCGAGGTGGGAGACGTCGAGAAGGCCTTCTTCGTCGAGTGGACCGTCGTGCGACAGCTCGCCATGCGCCGGACCCTCTTCGTCTTCCCCCGTGATCTCCTGCCGGCGGCGCTGGGCAGCGCCTCCGCGCGTACGGCGGCTCAGGAGCGGCGCGCGCTGCTGAAGTACGTCGCGGCCAGTGGCATCACCACGGACCCCGACGAGTGGTGGACCCGGACCAGCGAACTGTTGCTCCAGCACCTGGCAGAGGGCGGCCCGGTGACCGCCGCGGAGGTGGCAGGGCTCGATCCCCGCTTCGAGGGACGGATCACCGTCGGCACGGGCAGGTGGACCACGGAGGTCCCCCTCGGGCCGAGGCTCCTGACTCTGCTCGGTGCGGAGGGCCGGGTCGTGCGCGCCGGCAACAGGGGCCACTGGCGCCAGGCGCGTCCGACCTGGGGAGTCACCGAGCAGGTGCTGGGGGAGCCGGTGACCCCGCTCGACTCCCACGACGGCTACCGCGAACTCGTACGCCGGTGGCTCGCCACCTTCGGTCCCGGCACCGAGGCAGACATCGTGTGGTGGCTGGGTGCCACCAAGACCGTCGTACGCCGCGCGCTCGCCGAGCTCGACGCAACGCAGGTCTCGCTCGACGCCGGCGACGTCGGGTGGGTACTTCCCGACGACGTCGAACCGCCCGCAGACCCAGACGAAGAACCCTGGGCGGCGCTGCTGCCCGTGCTCGACCCGACCACCATGGGCTGGAAGCAGCGCGACTTCTACCTGGACCCCGACGACAAGGCGTACCTCTTCGACACCAACGGAAATGCGGGCACGACGGCCTGGTGGAACGGAAGGATCGTGGGCTGCTGGGTCCAGGACGACGACGCTCGGGTCCGGGTCGTCCTGCGCCCCGGTCGCGCGGAGGAGATTGGTCCCGGCGGGGTCGCGGCGCTGGACGTCGAGTCGGAGCGGCTCACCGACTGGCTCGACGGTGTGGTGATCTCCAGTGTCTACAAGTCGCAGCAGATGAAGTCGGCCACACTTCCCTGACCTGCTGTCGCGGCCCTCGAGCAGCCGAGCGAATCGGTGGCGACGCAGTGTGGGGGCTAACGTCTGTCCGTGCGCAAACAGCCCGAGCAGCAGGCCCCGCCCGTCCAGCGACTCCGTGTCCGGTACGCCAAGCGAGGCCGGCTCCGCTTCACCAGCCACCGTGACTTCAGTCGAGCCTTCGAGCGCGCCATCTTCCGGGCGGGTCTCCCGATGGCCTACTCCTCGGGCTTCAACCCCCACCCCCGGATCTCGTACGCCGGGGCTGCGCCGACCGGCTCCGCCTCGGAGGCCGAGTACCTGGAGATCGGGCTGGCGAAGGTCCTCGACCCGGCCGACGTCCATGTGACGCTGGACGAGTCGTTGCCCACCGGGCTCGACGTGCTCGAGGTCGTGGAATCACCGGGCGGTTCGCTCTCCGACCTCCTCGAGGCCAGTCGCTGGGAGATCACGCTCCAGGGGGCCGGTGACCTGTCGGCGCTGGTCGAGACCTTCCTGGCCACCGAGACGGTCGAGGTCCAGCGGATGACGAAGAAGGGCCTGCGGGTCTTCGACGCCCGGGCCGCAGTGCTGGGGATGGAGGTGCGCGTGGACGGCGACACCACCGTCCTCGACGTGGTCCTGGAGCACGTGGTCCCGGCCGTGCGCCCCGACGACGTCCTGTCCGCGCTCGCTGCGGTCGGGGTGTACCCGATCGACGTGGTGCCGTTGCTCACCCGTGTCCAGCAGGGGCCGCTGGACCGGGAGAACGCCCTGGTGCGCGACCCGCTGTCCGACCCGCTGTCCGGGCAGTCATAGGGACGATCGCGAGCCCATGTGCCAGAATGACGCTTGGTCCCACTGGGTGACGCAAGTTACTGGGTGAGACTCGACGACGTTCTCGCCGTTCTGATCCGTCAGGCCGGCACGAAGCTTGAAGGTCGTCACCAGACCGCGACGCGGCCCGGGGAGTCAGTGACAGTGGCCCTCCGAATGAGACGCCGGGCAACCGGAAGACCACTAGGGCGAGCGACCGCGGCAGGTGGCCGACGTCCATTCTTCGACGCGCACGCGGGGGAAGTCGCCGCCACCGAAGGCTTTGCGTCTGGATTCTGAGCACCCGGATCCCGGCGTCCTACACACACCGGTGCTGCGCACCGGCTGAGGAGCGCACATGCTCGACGAAACCAACCCTGCAGACTCCGCGGACACCACGGCGGAAGGTTCCACGGCGGACGCTGCGGTCGACACCGCTGCAGCCGCGCCGGCCAAGAGGGCCGCTGCCAAGAAGGCTCCCGCCAAGAAGGCCGCTGCCAAGAAGGCCCCGGCGAAGAGGGCGGCTGCGAAGAAGACTGCTGCCGCGGCCGAGGTGCCGCAGGCTGCAGTGGACGCCCTGGCCGAGGCCACGTCCGCGCCCGAGGCCACCGCAGAGGCCGTCCCGGCGAAGCCGGCTGTGACGCGACGCACCCGCAAGGCCCCTGCGAAGAAGACGGCCCCGGCCACCGAATCTCCGGCCACCGAGTCCCCGGTCAGCGAGCCGACCGAGGCCGTGGAGACCACCGCCGCCGAGGCGCCGGAGGCCGACGCCGCGCCGGCGAAGAAGACCGCTGCGAAGCGCGCACCGGCCAAGAGGACCGCTGCGAAGAAGGCGCCGGCCAAGAAGGCCGCTGCGAAGAAGACTGCTGCTCCCGAGGTCCCCGAGGCCGCGGTGGACGCCCTCGCCGACGCCACCTCTGCGCCCGAGGCGACCAACGACTCCGGCACTCTCCCGCTCTTCCAGGCCCCCGAGGCCGTCAAGAAGGCCCCGGCACGCCGCACGCGCAAGCGAGCTGCTGCTGCTCCCGTGGAGGAGTTGCCGGTCGAGGAGGAGAAGACCCCGATCCAGCTCGCCGAGGAGGCCGCCCTCGCCGCAGCTGCCGCTGAGGTCGCCGACGACGTCGCGCCCGTGGAGACCACCGAGTCGAGGGAGTCGACCTCCCCGGACGCCGCCGAGGACGACTCCGAGGGTGACGACGAGGACGACTCCGAGGACGGCACGCCGACCCGCCGCCGCCGTCGCCGTGGCGGTCGCCGCCGTCGCAGGTCCGGTGACTCCAACGGCCAGGGCAGCGACGACTCCTCCGATGGCGACTCCGACAACGCCGACGGTTCCCAGGACGCGGATGCGAGCGCCGAGAGCGCCGAGAGCACCGACAGCACCGGCCAGGACGGTTCGGACAACTCCGACAGCTCCGAGGGGGAGTCGGGCTCGTCGAGCTCACGTCGCCGTCGCCGTCGTCGCCGCTCGGGCGACAACGACGCCGAGACCCAGGACCCGGAGAACACCGTCGTACGCGTCCGCAAGCCGCGCAGCGCCGAGGACCAGATCACGTCCCTGGCCGGTTCCACGCGTCTGGAGGCGAAGAAGCAGCGTCGTCGCGAGGGCCGCGAGGCTGGTCGCCGTCGCGCGCCGATCGTCAGTGAGGCCGAGTTCCTGGCCCGTCGCGAGGCCGTCGAGCGTGTGATGGTCGTGCGTCAGCGCAAGGACCTGACCCAGATCGCCGTCCTCGAGGACAAGGTCCTCGTCGAGCACTACGTGGCCCGTGAGTCCCAGACCTCCCTGATCGGCAACGTCTACCTCGGTCGCGTGCAGAACGTCCTGCCCTCGATGGAGGCCGCCTTCGTCGACATCGGCAAGGGCCGCAACGCCGTCCTGTACGCCGGTGAGGTCAACTGGTCCTCGCTCGGCCACAAGGAGGGTCAGGCCCGCAAGATCGAGTCCGTCCTGAGCCCGGGACAGCCCGTCCTGGTCCAGGTCAGCAAGGACCCGATCGGTCACAAGGGTGCCCGCCTGACCAGTCAGATCAGCCTGGCCGGCCGCTTCCTGGTCTACGTGCCGGACGGCACCACCAGCGGCATCTCCCGCAAGTTGCCCGACACCGAGCGCAGCCGCCTCAAGGCTCTCCTCAAGGAGATCGTGCCGGACTCGGCGGGCGTCATCGTGCGCACCGCTGCCGAGGGTGCGAGCGAGGAGGAGCTCACCCAGGACGTCGAGCGCCTCAAGGCCCGCTGGGAGGACATCGAGGCCAAGGGTCGCGGCAACGCGCCGCAGCTGCTCTATGGCGAGCCCGACCTGACGTTGAAGGTCGTGCGTGACCTCTTCACCGAGGACTTCACCAAGCTCGTCATCGAAGGTGACGAGGCCTGGGAGACGGTTTCCAACTACGTCGAGCACGTCGCGCCCGACCTGGCCGAGCGTCTCGAGCGCTACGCCCCGGCCGACAACGCCTCGGCCCAGCAGGGTGACAGCTTCGCGGTCTACCGCATCGACGAGCAGATCGCCAAGGGTCTGGACCGCAAGGTGTGGCTGCCCTCGGGTGGTTCGTTGGTCATCGACCGCACCGAGGCCATGACCGTGGTCGACGTCAACACCGGCAAGTTCACCGGCTCCGGGGGCAACCTCGAGGAGACGGTCACCAAGAACAACCTCGAGGCCGCCGAGGAGATCGTCCGCCAGCTCCGGCTGCGCGACATCGGCGGCATCATCGTCGTCGACTTCATCGACATGGTCCTGGAGTCCAACCGCGACCTCGTCGTGCGCCGCATGGTCGAGTGCCTGGGCCGTGACCGTACGCGTCACCAGGTCGCCGAGGTGACCTCGCTGGGTCTGGTGCAGATGACGCGCAAGCGCATCGGTACCGGTCTCCTGGAGTCGTTCTCCAGCGACTGCGAGCACTGCCAGGGTCGAGGCGTCATCACGCACTCCCACCCGATCGAGGCGAAGCAGGGCGGTGACGACGACGGACGCCGTGGCGGTCGCCGCGGCCGTGGCCGAGGGGACTCGAAGAGCGACAACACCGGTGGCAACGCGGGCAATGACCGCAGCGCGGGCAACGACCGCAACGCGGGCAACGACCGCAACGCCGGCAACGACCGCAGCGCCGGGAACGAAGGCTCCTCCGACGACCAGCGTTCGCAGAAGTCCGAGCAGCGTGACGACAGCGGCAACCGGGGTTCGCAGAAGTCCGAGCAGCGCGACGAGAACGACAACCAGCGTTCGCGCCGAAGCCGAGGCCGTGGGGGACAGGGCAACGCTGCCCAGAAGCTCGAGTCCACCGAGACGACTGAGTCTGCCGAGACGACCGAGTCTTCCGGGGCCCCCGAGGTCGTCGCGACCGAGTCGACTCCGGCACCCGAGCCGCGTACGTCCGTCGAGACGCCCGCGGTCGAGGCCCCCGCAGCCGCACCCGAGGCGCCCGTGGACACCAAGCCCCGCGTGGTGACCCGCAGCCGTCGCCGGGGTGCTTCGCGTCCCGTCACCGAGACCTCCTCGGAGGTCGCGGCGATCGTCGTGGAGCCGTCTGTTGCGGCTCCTGCGGTGGTGACCGAGGCTCCCGAGGCGCCTGAGGCTCCCGTGGCAGCCCAGGCAGCCCCTGAGGCCATCCGGCCCAAGGTCGTGACCCGTACGCGTGGCCGCGCCGCCTCCCGCCCGGTGGGTCCGCCCGCCGGTGAGGCGACCGGTGTGGAGTCCTCTGAGGGCACCGACGCGGCCGGAGAGCCGATTGTTGAGCACGTCCCGGTGAAGAAGAAGGGGGCGCGCAAGCGCTGAACCGGCGCCGGTGCGCCTGCCGTTTTGCGCAGTCGCACCGGTCCCCGTAGTATTGCCCATCGGTGTCCCGTACACCTCTCTGCGTACTTGCGCTGGCTGCTGAAGTCCTTTCGTGACGACATGGTCTGTGCGCGGCGCGGGTGCCCTGAGTTTTGAAGTTGTTGACTGGACTGTTCAAGTCCGACGAGGAGAGTGAGTCGCGGTGTACGCGATCGTGCGCAGTGGCAGCAAGCAGCAGAAGGTTGTTGTTGGCGATGTCATCGAGATCGACAAGGTCGAGACCGCCGTTGGCGAGTCCGTCACCCTTCCCGTCGTGATGGTGGTGGACGGCGAGTCCGTCACCGCCACCGGTCTGGACAAGGCTGCGGTCACCGTCGAGGTGCTCGGCCGGACCAAGGGTCCCAAGATCATCATCCAGAAGTACAAGAACAAGACCGGCTACAAGAAGCGCCAGGGTCACCGCCAGAAGTACACCCAGGTCAAGGTCACCGACATCTCCATCTGAGTTGCGGCGACGCTCTCGACGATCCACGAAGGACTGAACTCATGGCACACAAGAAGGGTGCGGCCTCCACCAAGAACGGCCGCGACTCCAACTCCCAGCGCCTCGGCGTGAAGCGTTACGGCGGCCAGGCCGTCGGTGCAGGCGAGATCATCGTCCGCCAGCGTGGCACCCACTTCCACCCGGGCAGCGGCGTCGGCCGCGGCGGTGACGACACCCTGTTCGCGCTGATTGCTGGCGCGGTGGAGTTCGGCACCAAGCGTGGTCGCAAGGTCGTCAACATCGTCCCCGGCGAGTGACCTGACGCTTCACAGCTAGACATCATGCGAAGGGCGTCCCTGTCATTGGGACGCCCTTCGTGCTTTTCATCATCTCTCCAGGAGCATTCATGGCCGTCCCCACTTTCGTCGACCGCGTGACGCTGCACGTCAGCGCCGGTCGAGGCGGGCACGGTGTCGCTTCCGTCCACCGTGAGAAGTTCAAGCCTCTCGGCGGTCCTGACGGCGGCAACGGTGGTCAGGGCGGATCGGTGATCCTGCGCGTCGACCCCGACGTCACGACGCTGATCGACTACCACCACAGCTCCAAGCGCGCGGCCGACAACGGCGCCGGGGGAGCGGGCGACCACCGCAACGGCGCCCACGGCTCCGACCTGGTGCTCCCGGTCCCCGACGGCACCGTGGTGACCGACATGCAGGGCAACGTGCTCGCCGACCTCGTGGGTCCGGGCACGGAGATGGTCATCGCCCAGGGCGGTCGCGGAGGGCTCGGCAATGCCGCCCTCGCGTCGTCCAAGCGCAAAGCCCCCGGTTTCGCACTGCTCGGTGAGCCCGGCGAGGAGCTCGAGATCGGTCTCGAGCTCAAGGTGGTCGCCGACATCGGTCTGGTGGGCTACCCCAGCGCCGGCAAGTCGTCGCTGATCGCCGCGATCTCCCGGGCCAAGCCCAAGATCGCCAACTACCCCTTCACCACCTTGGTCCCCAACCTCGGCGTGGTCCGTGGTGGTGACACCGTCTTCACCGTCGCCGACGTGCCCGGTCTGATCGAGGGCGCTGCCGACGGCCGCGGTCTGGGCCACGACTTCCTGCGCCACATCGAGCGTTGCGCGGCCCTGGTGCACGTGGTCGACACCGCCTCCATCGAGCCCGGTCGCAACCCGGTCGACGACCTGGACGCGATGGAGCACGAGCTGCAGCGCTACGGCGGTCTCGAGGACCGGCCCCGCCTGGTGGCGCTCAACAAGATCGACGTGCCCGACGGTGCCGACATCGCCGAGATGGTGATCGATGAGTTGCGCGGGCGTGGGCTCAAGGTGTTCCCGATCTCGGCAATGTCCGGTGAGGGCACGCGCGAGCTGATCTTCGCCATGGCCGAGCTCGTCGAGGCCACCCGGGTCGAGAAGCCCGTCGTCGAGGCGACCCGCATCGTGCTGCGTCCCAAGGCTGCCGGCAAGAACGCAGACTTCGAGATCACCCGCGACGGTGACGGCTGGCGTGTCCGTGGCGAGAAGCCCGAGCGTTGGATCCGCCAGACCGACTTCAGCAACGAAGAGGCCGTGGGCTTCCTGGCCGACCGTCTCGACCGGCTCGGGGTCGAGGTGGCGCTGATGCGCAAGGGCGCCGTCGAGGGCGACGCCGTCTACATCGGTCACCCCAACAACTCGGTGGTCTTCGACTACAAGCCCAGCATCGAGACCGGTGTCGAGATGCTCGGTCGTCGTGGCGAGGACACCCGGCTGCGTGAGGACCGTCCCGCGGCCCAGCGTCGCCGTGACATCCAGGACTCCATGCCCGAGCGCAGCGACAACGAGACCCGCGCCGACGTGGCCCGTCGTCTCGACAAGCCCGAGAAGTACGGCCCTCTGGCCTACGAGATCGGCTCGAAGGACGACCCCGACTGGGCGCAGGACGACCCCGACGCATGAGCGTGGACGCCCACGACCTCCGCGAAGCCGTACTGAACGCGAAGCGGATCGTCGTCAAGATCGGATCCTCGTCGCTGGCCACGGGTGGCGGCGCGCTGGAGCCCGGCCGCATCGCCGACCTGGTCGACGTCCTGGCCGGCGTACGGGAGCGGGGCACCGAGGTCGTCCTGGTCTCCTCGGGTGCGATCGCTGCCGGGTTGTCCCCGCTCGGCCTGGACCGACGTCCCCGCGGGCTCGCCCTGCAGCAGGCGGCGGCGTCGGTGGGTCAAGGACTACTGGCCCACCACTACCAGCAGGAGTTCGGCCGGCACTCCATCACCACCGGCCAGGTGCTGATGACCGTCGACGACGTGATCCGGCGTGCCAGCTATCGCAACGCCCACCAGACGTTCGACGCCCTCCTGGGTCTCGGCGTGGTGCCGGTGGTCAACGAGAACGACACGGTCGCCACCTCCGAGATCCGCTTCGGTGACAACGACCGCCTGGCTGCGCTGGTGGCCCACCTGGTGCACGCCGATCTGCTGGTGCTGCTCTCCGACGTCGACGCCTTGTACGACGGACCCCCCAGTCGCCCGGGAGCCCGCCGGTTGGCCGAGGTCCGCTCCGAGAGCGACCTCGAGGGCATCGAGATCGGTTCGGTCGGTTCAGCCGTCGGCACCGGCGGCATGGTCACCAAGATCGAGGCGGCCAGGATCGCGACGGGTGCCGGCATCCCCGTGGTCCTCACCTCGGCCGCCCAGGCCAGTGCCGCCCTCGCCGGGGAGCAGGTTGGGACCTTCTTCCACGTCACCGGACGCCGCCGTCCGATCCGGCACCTGTGGCTGGCCCACGCCACCGAGGGCAAGGGGAGCCTGAGCCTGGACGCCGGCGCCGTACGCGCTGTCGTCGAGCGGGGCGCCTCCCTGCTGGCGGCCGGCGTGACCGACGTCGACGGTGCCTTCGTCGCGGGCGACCCGATCGACCTGGTCGGTCCCGACGGCACGGTGGTGGCGCGCGGACTGGTCAGCTTCGACGCGGTCGAGATCCCCGGGCTGCTGGGCCGGTCGACCCCTGAGCTGAAGGAAGAGTTCGGCGATGTCTACGACCGGGCACTGGTGCACCGTGACGACCTCGTTCTCCTCTGAGACGGTTCTGGCGCGTAGTGCCACGCGGTGTGGCGCAATCGGTCTCCGCCACGCTTCTCGCAGGCGACGGTCCCTCCCGTAGGCTGGCCAGGACATGAACAGTTCGACCCCGCCCAGGATCTACCTCGACCACGCTGCGACCACGCCCATGCTGCCCGTCGCCGTGGAGGCGATGACGCGCCAGATGGCCGAGGTCGGCAACGCGAGTTCGCTGCACGGTTCGGGCCGTCGCGCGCGCCGGGTGGTCGAGGAGAGTCGTGAGGCGATCGCCGCAGCGATCGGGTGTCGTCCCGGTGAGGTCATCTTCACCTCCGGCGGCACCGAGTCCGACAACGTCGCCCTCAAGGGTGTGCTGTGGGCGCGCCAGGCCCAGGATTCGCGGCGCACGCGCATCCTCACCTCCGCCGTCGAGCACCACGCCGTCCTCGACCCGCTGGAGTGGCTGGCCAAGCAGGGCCAGGCCGAGGTCGAGCTCATCGCCGTCGACGAGCTGGGACGCCTCGACGTGGAGGCGCTGCGTGAGTCCATCGAGCGGGACCCGGGCTCGGTTGCCCTGATCTCGCTGATGTGGGCCAACAACGAGGTCGGCACCCTGCAGCCCGTCACCGAGGTGGTGGCGCTCGCCGAGGCGCACGGCATCCCGGTGCACACCGACGCCGTCCAGGCCGTCGGCGCGGTCCCGGTGGACTTCGCGGCCTCGGGTGTCGACGCGCTGACCTTCACCGGCCACAAGCTGGGGGGCCCGTACGGCATCGGCGCCCTGGTGGCGCGTCGTGAGCTCCGCGTCGTACCCCTGCTGCACGGCGGGGGCCAGGAGCGTGGCATCCGCAGCGGCACCTTGAACCCGCCCGCCATCGCCGGTTACGCCGCCGCGGTGCAGGCGGCCGTCGCCGGCCAGGCCGAGCACGCGGCCCGGATCTCGGCCCTGCGTGACGAACTCGTACGCCGGGTGGTCGAGGTCGTCCCTGACGCCCACCTGCACGGTGACCCCGCTGCGCGGCTGCCCGGCAACGCCCACATCGGTTTCCCCGGCTGCGAGGGCGACTCGTTGCTGATGCTCCTCGACGCCCAGGGCATCGAGTGCTCGACCGGCTCCGCCTGCTCGGCCGGGGTCCCGCAGCCCTCCCACGTGTTGTTGGCGATGGGGTGCGACCCGGCCCAGGCCCGCCACTCCTTGCGTTTTTCGCTCGGTCACCCGACCACCGCCGCCGATGTGGACGCGGTGGTGGCCGCGATCGGTCCCGCCGTCGAGCGCGCTCGTCTGGCCAACCGGAAGGCTGTCCTGTGAAGGTCCTCGCTGCGATGTCCGGGGGAGTGGACTCCGCCGTGGCTGCCGCGCGCGCCGCCGAGGCCGGCCACGACGTGACCGGCGTCCACCTGGCGTTGTCGCGCAACCCTGCGTCGTACCGCAGCGGTGCTCGTGGCTGCTGCACGATCGAGGACAGCAACGACGCGCGCCGGGCCGCCGACATCATCGGCATCCCGTTCTACGTGTGGGACATGTCGGACGAGTTCCACGAAGGCGTCGTCGAGGACTTCATGGACGAATACGCCGCCGGCCGCACTCCCAACCCGTGCCTGCGCTGCAACGAGAAGATCAAGTTCGCCGCCGTCCTCGACCGGGCGTTGGCGCTCGGCTTCGACGCCGTCGCGACCGGCCACTACGCCCAGCTGCGCACCGGTGACGACGGCCTGATCGAGATGCACCGCGCGGTTGACCACGGCAAGGACCAGTCGTACGTGCTCGGGGTGCTCACCCAGGAGCAGCTGGCTCACTCGTACTTCCCGCTCGGGGACTCCATCAAGCCCGACGTACGCCTCGAGGCGGAGCGCCGCGGTCTGCTGGTCGCCGACAAGCCCGACAGCCACGACATCTGCTTCGTCGCCGACGGTGACACCGCCGGTTGGCTGAAGGAGAAGCTCGGCGACCGGGCCCCCAACCACTCCGGCGAGATCATCGACGACGAGACCGGCGAGGTCCTCGGCGAGCACGAGGGCACGTACGGCTTCACGATCGGTCAGCGCAAGGGCCTGCGGATCGGGCGCCCTGCGGCGGACGGCAAGCCCCGCTTCGTGCTCGACATAGAGCCGGTCGCCGGCACCGTACGCGTCGGCTCACGGTCGCGGCTGGCCGTCGACGGACTCCTGGGCGACCGGGCCCGCTGGTGCGGCACCGTCCCCGAACGACTCGAGGGCACCGTGCAGTTGCGGGCCCACGGCGCCGAGCACCGCGCCGTGGTCGTGACCGACGGCTCCAGCGTCACCGTCGAGCTGCTCGACCCGGCCGAGGGCATCGCCCCCGGTCAGGCGGTCGTGATCTACGAGGGCACCCGCGTGGTCGGCTCCGCCACGATCACCGAGACCCGACGGGTCACCGCGTGACGTTGGCGACCGGCATCGGCTCGATGCCCGGGGGAGCGCCGCTCGGCCAGGAGGCCGACAACGCCCGTGCCTACACCGAGGCGGTCAAGGTCGTGCTCGGCCAGCTCGACCAGGGCGCCCACCTGCCTGAGATGCCGGGGCGTGGCGCGATCGCCGACATGGTGGGACGCAGCCTCGCCGTCGTCAGCGGTCTGGCCGCTGATCTGCAGCCCGCCGGATGGCGGCTCACCGGTGGTGGCGTCGGCATCGACCAGCGTCGCGCGCGTTCACTGCTCGCCCAGGATCTCGACACCGTCGAGGAGTTGGCCCAGGACTACGACGGCACCTTCAAGGTGCAGGTCGCCGGTCCGTGGACGCTGGCTGCGACCGTGGAGAAGCCGCGCGGCGACAAGGTCCTCTCCGACCACGGGGCCCGTCGCGACCTGGCCCAGGGCTTGGCCGAAGGGTTGCGCGACCACGTCGCTGACGTACGCCGCCGCCTGCCCTCCGCGGCCCGACTCGTCGTTCAGATCGACGAACCCGCGCTGCCCGCGGTGATGCAGGCGAAGGTCCCCACCGCGAGCGGCTTCAGCCGCCACCGCCGCGTCGACCCGCCCGAGGCCTCCGCGCTGCTGGCCCACGTGCTGAGTGCGATCACCGAGGCCGGCGCAGAGGCGTGGGTGCACTCCTGCGCCGAGGACGTGCCCTGGGACCTGGTCAGTGATGCTGGCGCAACCGGACTCCTGTTTGACCTCGACCGAGCGGGCGCCGCCGCGATCGACCACCTCGCCACCCATCTAGAGGGCGGGGGAGTGCTAGGACTGGGCGTCGTGCCGAGCACGGACCCAACGAGCGAGATCAGCGACAAGACCGTCACCGAGCGGGTGCTTCGTTGGCTCGACATGCTCGGCTTCGATGCCGAGGAGTACGCCGGTCAGCTTGTGGTCACGCCGGCCTGTGGGTTGGCGGGGGCGAGTGATGTGTGGGCGCGGCGGGCTTTGGAGTTGGCGGGGGCGACGGCGCGGCATCTGTCGTAGTTGCCGCGCCGCCGTGCGGAGTGGTTGGTCAGGCGCTGCGGCTTCCAGCGCAGGCATCCGCAATGACCATCGACGCCCCCGCTCCAAGCAGACACACCATCAGGGGGTTGAGGCCGTCCCTGCCATCCACGAGGTCGAACACCGCGATAAGTGTGGCAACTACCAACAACAGGTAGCCAATGCTCAAGGTGCTACGCATGTTTACGCTCTCCAGCCTCTGAGGTCAGTTGTAGTTACTGTACTTGGCCGACTTGGTTAACTCGAGTTTGGGTGCGTCCTTTTGGTAGTTGAGACTGAAGATTCCGAGAGAGACGGAGGCCGACCATCCACCTGATCCCTTTAAATTGTGAACATGGTGGAAGCTGCCCGCCTTGGCTCCGCCACATTTCTTCTTCCCGACCTTCTTCATGTGGATCCATGCCAAGCCCATATCGGTTTGGAGTCGGAAGTCCTTGGCTCTGTCGTGGACATTTCAGACAGATTTCTGGTGTGTGGACCACTTGAGGCTGTGGAGTTTGGTCTTTCTTCCCTGAGAGTCTTGCGTGATGAGGCCCGTAGCTGCATTCCGCCAACACCTGGACTTGAACCCTTTGATTGCCATACCGGCGGCGTCATATGGGGCGCCGGCGCCGATTATATCGTCGCGATAGTTCCAACGGCCATAGAAGGCGACGAACTTCTTGCCCTTCTTCGTCCAACTTGCCCAAGAACTTGACACTGTGAAGAGATCTGCCGGCAGTGGCTTTGCGTAGCGATTATTCGCAGCCACTTGAGAGGCGTGAAAAGGTCTGACCTTGACGTTTTGGGCGCCAGACGACTCAAGGGCTAATTTGATTTCAGAACGCGTCGGAACGGCCGACCATTCGATCGTGCGGGCGGAAGTTGACTGGAGGACCTTCTTATCATCTGCTCGCGCATCCTCAGGGACCGTCACGGATAGTGACACCCCTGTCAAAGTCAATAGTGCCAACACTGCGGCGATGGCAGTGATTCCTTTGAATCTCCGAGATTTTATCTGGCAAACGTAGAACCACGGCACCGTCATATTGCGTCATGTCAAGCCGTGAGATCCACAGGATTCGTATGCTCGTGCTGATAACGGGAGATTTGCCCCCTACGACCCAGCCCCGAAACGACCGACGCGCTCTGGTCCAGGCAGTTCGAGTTCGGGGCATCGGCCGACGTGATCGTCGAGCCTGCTGCGGGGGCGGCGCCTCTGCGTGACGCCGACGAGCCCGGCGTGGGCAAGACCCGTTCGGCCAGCTCGACCAAGGCGCCCACCCGCCCGAGATGCCGGGCCGCGGCGCGATCACCGACATGGTTGGGCGCGGCCTCGCCGTCGTGAGCGGTCTGGCCGCCGACCTGCAGCCGGCGGGCCCTCCCGGCAAATGACATGGTTCATGCGTGATCACCACTCTCACGACCGACGCCCTCGACGCTTGTGTCGCCCTCTATGTGGACACCTTCAACAGGCCACCGTGGAACGAATCCTGGAGTGTCGAAGATGCTGCGCAGCGGCTCGGCGATTTCCTCGCCACGCCTCGTGCCCACGGCGTCTGCTCGTGGGATTCCGACGGCACACTGGTCGGGTTCGCGGTGGGGCATCTGGAACGCTCAGGAGCCGAGGATCACTTCTTGCTCAAAGAGATGTGCGTTGACACAGGCGCGCAACGCAGGGGGCACGGCACCAGGCTCCTTGAGGCTCTCGCCGAGCAGCTGGGAGCCGTGCAGCACTGGTATCTCCTGACTGCGCGGGACAGCGACGCGTCAGCCTTCTATGAAAGGAACGGCTTCCGCCCCGCCGGGCGGATGGGCGTCTTCGTGCGCCCGTGACCGATCATGCGACCCACTGCCTGAAGTGATCGGCCAACGCGTCGAGCAGACCCCGGCTACCGGCTTCCCGTCCGGGCCCGTCGGCCCAGAACTGGTCGAGGAAGACGCCGTGCTCGGAGTGGGTGAACCTGGTGCCCATCTCGGTCGGCTCGAACTCGAAGGACGCCACCGACGTGGACATGTGGGTCCCGTCGAGCCACATGTCGTACGTCGTCACGATGCGGGTCTGCTCCACGATGTCGGTGTAGGTGGCTTCGTAGCGCGACACCGGACCCTCGTGGAATGCCCCTACCGCGATGTCGCGGCCACCCACACGGAAGTCGAACTTCCACTCGCCGGGCTCAAAGCCGTCGCCGTCGTGGAACCAAGCCAACTTCTGGTCCTCGTTGGCGAAGGCGTTCCAGACCTGGGCCACAGGAACGGCGTAGTCACGGGTCAGGGTGAACCCGGAGTGGGCGAGTCGGCGTTCGGTCGTCATCGGCGAGAACCGTCCTGTCGCGTGAAGGTGACGTGAATGGTGCCGCTTTCGGCCACTTCGCTGCGCACCTCGTGGGTGAGCTCGAGGCCACGCAAGTCATCCCAGAGTTGGGTGCCGCGCCCCAGCACGATCGGGGCGATCGCGGCGTGCAGGTCGTCGACCAGACCTGCGCGCAGGAACGCCCGGCCCGTACTCACGCCGCCCCCGATGCGTACGTCCAGGCCACCTGCGGCCTTCGTCGCCTCGGCGAGCACGTCCTCGACCGGGGCGCTGCGGAAGTGGAACGTCGTGCCGCCCTGCATCTCCAGGGCCGGCCGCGGCGCAGTGTGAGTCAGGACGTAGACCGGGCAGTGGAACGGGGGCTCCTCGCCCCACCAACCCTTCCAGTCGGGGTCGTCGGGGAAGGTGTGGAAGCCGAACATGGCGGCACCGAGGATCTCGGCGCCGACGCCTTCGAAGTACGTGGCCGCGTACGAGTCGTCCACGCCGGTCGTGCCCGCTCCAGTGGTGTCGCCGAAGGTCCGTTCGCGCACGGTGCGGGTGGCGATGTAGGAGGCCATGAGTCGGTCCCAGTCCTCACCCATCGGTTGCTCCGGGCTCTGGCCGCCGGAGGTGAATCCGTCGAGCGAGATGTTCAGATCGAGTCGAACGCGCGTCATCAAGTGTCCTTCGTGCGGGTCAGGTGGATGCCGAGTCGATCGGCTTGGTGTTCTGCAGGCGTCCGTTGCTGCCCCAGCCACAGATGCAGAACGTCGAGCGAGCCCGGGCGCAGGCTGGCCGTGCGGACGCGTCCCTGCTTCTCGGACATGACCACGCCCGCCTCCTCGAGGACCCGCAGGTGCTGCAGCAGCGATGGCAGGGTCATCGAGAACGGCTCGGCGAGGTCGGACACCACCGCCGGGCCTTTGGCGAGGCGCTCCACGACCGCTCGTCGGGTCGGATCCGCGAGGGCACGGAGGACGGCATCGACTTCGTCGAGATACTTAGGCATTTGCCTAAGTATCTCCATGGGGATGCGACCCGGTCAACCGTTCCGCGTGATCAATCCAGTACGAAGGTGCAGGTGTCGATCACGGCAGCGCAGACGGCCCGACGTCAGCGCTCAGGCTTGAAGGTGCCCGCCCGGATCTGGGCTGCAATGGCCAGGGCCGTGGATCGCCCTTCCTCGAAGTCGCGGACGGGGACGTCATGGATGTCCTCGCTCTTCTTGCCGACGACTCGATAGACGATCACGATCGCCTCTCTGACGGGATCGGGCTCGCGTTGAACACGTGCCAACACCCAATTGATCGCCCTGAGTGCAGGACCTGGTCTGCCGCCCAACGGCGTCCCGATGAAGACGCGACTCACAGCCCCGAACATGGGGACCACATCGACGGAATATGCGGCGCCGCTGGGGTCGCTCGCCAGACACGAGAAGGACTCGAACTCTGCGTCCTCTGATTCGGTCACGGGCACATGTTTGCACGGGCAGAAGGCGATTCGGTGAGCATCGCGCTTCTGGTCGCCGCGGCCAACGTCCCGAGACAGACAACACCACGTCCATGGCGACTCCGTTGTGCAGGAGGGACTCGATGTCACCCTTCTGCAAGAGCCTCTCCCTCAGAGCGCCCGGGCGAGCCGACTCCGTTCGAGATGGCGACGCGGATAGCGTCCGGGGATGGCCACCTCTCGCCGATCCGGCACCCGCCGCCGCAGCACATGGCGCGGCAGCGCAACGCGCCCGGCGCAGCGCCCACTGCCGGCCGCCGGTGCGGCGGAGCGGCTCTGGGTCCTCGGCGCGACGTCGCGGGGTGGGCGGGCAGCCTACGCGCCTGACTGGGGCGAATTCCGCAAGGAGCGGGGTGACCGGTCAGCGGGAGGTCGGGATGAGGCGGGAGTCGACCAGCGCGGCCGTACGGTGCGCAGCCGCCTCCACGTATGCCGGCTGGTTGATCATTGACCGGAAGGCCGCCGGGTTCGGGTATCGCACGGTGAGCATCGCGTCCCACTGCTCGCCATCGGGTCCGATGAACGTGGGTTTGCACATCCTGAAATGCTCGACCGAGCCGCCGATCGCCTCGAGCGAGGCATGCGCTGTCTTGGTGTACCGCCGGTACGCCTCGGCCCCGGAGATCGGTGCTTCGGGGGCCAGGTCCGGTCGGCCCGAGTAGTCGGCGATGTCGCGGAACCGCACCAGGTTGAGCATGACGACCGAGCGGTCGGCGTCCAACTCTCTCAGCGCCCCGAACTGCGCAGCGTGGGCTCGACACTGCAACGCTCCGAAGGCGGTAGGTCTGTGGTCATGGGCGCACACGTTAGCGCTGTTCGAGTCCTCGTGGGGGCTCGCCCGAGGCGAGCCAGGAGGCCGGCTGTTCCTCCTAGCTGACGAGCCGGGCGTCGGGCAAGACGATCTCCGCGGGCTGCATCAGATGAGTTCAGGCTTTCGGAAACCGGTCCACGACCCGCGCTCCTACTACAGACTTCGTCGCATGCATGACATCGCTCTGACCCATCGGTGGGTGGCAGACGCCGCCGCGGCCCGCCGCGCCTCGAGAGCCTGGCTCGGACACATCGTGCGGGACCGTCGTCTGTGGGTGGCCGGCGTCGTTGTCGAGTTGGGCGTCTTTGGTTGGTACATGTGGGAGTTCTCCGACTTGGTTCTGCCGCTCCGGGTGGCCTTCTGCCTCGTTGCCGCACTGGTGATGACGCTGACGATCTTTGGGATCGTGCTGGGTGGGACCTATGTGCTGAGCCGCGTGAGGCTGCGAACCGTGCTCGCGCCGGGTGTGGTCCTCGAGTCGGGCTTCGGTGATGGCTCCGTGGCGATGCGTTCGCCGGACGCCGAGTCGATACTGTCCACGAGCGGGATCGTGCGGGTGGCCACCCATCGCGAATGGGTGTTCGTGACGCACAAGGGCAGCGCCCTGAGCATCTGGCCGGCAGAGTTGTTTCCGCCAGCCGAGGTGAGCCGTGTGCGCCGGGAGATCGCGTCCCGCTGACGCATCCGTTGGCGCGAGTCACTGTGGCGAGCCAACCCTGTTCGCGACCCGACCCCGGATAGCGTCCTCGAGTGGCCACCTCCCGCCGTCCCAGTGCTCGCCGGGGCAGTTCGTCGTCCCGCGGTGGCAAGCGCCAGAGCGTACGGCCACTGCCTGAGGCTGGCTCGGGGGAGCGGCTCTGGGTGCTCGACGTGCCGTACGGCACCCAGGTCGACGGCGCCACCTGGCACTCCGCGGTCAAGACCCATCTGTACGTCGGTCCCACGCTGCCCGATCACCTCGCTCCCTACCCGCCGGGGCCGTACACGCTCGGTCGGTTCGTCGAGAACACACTCAACCCCGACGACCCGACGCCCAACCCCGAGGCGACCGACGCGCTCGAGCCCCGGCAGATCCAGTTCGAGGCTGCCGACGCGATTGCCGAGCGCGCCGCAGCTGGCGGACGTCTGTTCCTCCTGGCCGACGAACCCGGCGTGGGCAAGACGATCTCGGCGGTCCTGGGGGCGACGGCGGTGGGCGACCTCCGCGGCGCCAAGCGCGTGCTCGTCGTGGCCGACCGCCCCGCCGCGATCACCATCGGCCACTGGTGCCGCACGATTACTGCGCTCGGCGGCGGCGGTCTGGACTGGGTCGTCATCACCTGGGACCGACTCGAGAAGGTCAAGGACCACACCTGGGACGTCATCATCGCCGACGAGGCGCACGCGCTGCGGCGGACGACGACCAAGCGTTGGAAGCTGTGGGCGAAGATCTCCGGGCACGGAAAACCCCACGACAAGGCGCCGTTCGTCATCGCGACGACCGCGACGCCCGGACACACGCCCCTGGAGCTGCCGTACCTCGCGCCTGCCTACGCGCAGGTGCTGGATGAGCCGATGAAGGAGTGGACCTCGGCGACCCAACCCGGCCCTGCGTTCGCCAGCGCGCTCGAGCGCCACGGCGTCGAGGTCGAGCACGGTCGCTACGGCGCGACCTGGACCACCGATCCGGCGCGACGCGCCTCCGACCTCAAACTGGTCCGCGGCTGGCTGACCGACGTACGCCCGCCCGCGATGTTGCACCGCGCCGCACCTTGGGGGCCGGTGCCGATCTCCGGGATGCCAGTGACGCTCACGCCAACCGAGCGGGCCGCGTACGAAGCCGAGTGGGGAGAGTTCTGTCGCGAGATGGACATCGCCCGACGCGGCCGCAACACCGCCAAGGGTCGGGCTGCGCTGCTGCGGTTCCGGCAGAAGGCCGGGCTGATCCGGGTCGACTCGACGGTCGACTGGATCGCCCAGCAGGTCCAGGCCGAGCGACAGGTGGCCTGCTCGGTCGAGTTCGTCGGCACCGCCGCCGACCCGATCACCGACCGGTTGCGCGACGTCGGCATCGAGGTGGCCACGATCTACGGACGCGATCGGTTCGACCCAGAGGCTGAGCGGCTGAAGTTCCAGACCGGAGAGGCGAAGGTTTGCGTCTTCACCACGGTCGCCTCCATCAGCCTGCACGCGGGCGAGACCCTGGCCGACGGACGGCAGGCGAGCACCGAGCCGCGGGTCGGTGTCTTCCACCAAGCCCGCTTCTCGGGCATCGCGGGGCGCCAGGTGACCGGACGTACGCACCGCGACCACCAGGTCTCGCCGTGGCACATCGCGTACGCCGAGGGCACCGTCGAGGAGCAGGTCGGGAAGGTGATGGTGGAGCGGATCGCCGCGGCCTCCGACACGGTCGGGAGCGACACCACCGGTCTCACCGAGTTGGCCGAACTGCTCGGGGCTGACTGGTTGCCGCCCGCGGCGTTGACCGAGGGCGACGCCTGAGCCTCGTCTGCAGGAGGGGCAGGTCAGGTCAGGACTGGGCCGGTGCCCCGTCCATCGTGTCCGTGTCGACAGCGCCACCGCGCTTCTTGCCCTGACCCAGCTCGTGCGGCTGGATCCGCATGAAGGTGAACATGATCACCGAAGCCAGCACCATCATCCCGGCGGCGGCCATGAAGGCCGCCGTGGCGCCCTCGGTGAAGGTGGCCTGGAAGAGCACCAGGTCGAGCATGCTCGTGCCGGTCCCGGGAGCCACCTGATCGGGGTTCATCCCGGCCGCCTCCAGACCGGCGCGGACCGAGTCGGAGACCTCGTCGGAGCGACGGTTGACGAACTGCAACGAGATGGTGCTGAGCAGGCCCAGTCCGAAGGCGCCACCGATCTGGGTCACGGTGTTGAGGACGCTGGAGCCGACGCCGGCCTCCTCGGCCCGGATCGCGTGCACCGCGGTGAGGGTCATCGGCACGAAGGTGAGCCCCATCCCCAGGCCCATCAGGACCAGGAAGGGGAAGAAGTCTGCGATGTAGTTGAAGGAGTCCGCCCCGACGCTCTGGCTGGCCAGGAACTGCGACACCGCGTGCTCGGGGGAGTCGTCGACCGAGTAGCGGGAGAAGCCGAGGAGCGCGCCGGCCGCCAGCAGGGTCCCCACCCCGGTGATGTAGCGGATCGAGACCTTGGCGACCAGCTTGGCGGCGACGATCGTGCCGACCATCACCGACATCGAGAAGGGCAGGAAGGCGAGGCCGGCCTTGAAGGGCTCGTAGCCCACGATGCGCTGCACGAAGAGACCGTTGAAGTAGAACATCGACATCATCGCCATGGCGGCGAAGAACATCGCGGCAAACGACGTGCCACGGGTGCGGTCCATGACGATCCGCAGCGGCAGCATCGGTTGGGCCACCTTGCGCTGCACCAGGATGAAGCCCACGAGGAGCAGCACACCGGCGGCCAGGAAGAAGATGGTCTCCGGGGCGGTCCAGCCCGCGTCGGCATCGCCCGCCCGGGTGAGCCCGTACACCAGCGAGAACATGCCGAGCGTTGCGGTCAGCGCGCCTGGGATGTCGAGTGGGTTGCGGTTGCGTGCCGACTCGGCCAGCCAGCGGGGAGCCAGGAAGGCCCCGATGAAGCCGATCGGCGCGTTGATCAACAAGGTCAGACGCCACCCCGTGACGTCGAAGCCCAGCAGCGAGTCGATGCCGGTCAACCAACCACCCAGGAGCAGGCCCATCGCGGCGCCGATCCCGGACATGGCGGCGTACACGCCCATCGCCTTGTTGCGCGGCGGACCAGCCGGGAAGGTGGTGGTGACCAGCGCCAGTGCGGCCGGGGAGGCCAACGCGGCCCCGACGCCCTGGAGGGAACGGGCTGCCAGGAGCATCCAACCCTCGGTGGCGAAACCACCGAGGAGTGAGGCGACGCCGAAGATCAGCAGGCCGATGGTGAACGTACGCCGCCGGCCGAGCATGTCGCCGAGGCGCCCGCCCAGGATCAGCAGGCCACCGAACGCCAGCGCATAGCTGGTGACCACCCACGTCAAGGTGACCTGGGTGAGCCCCAGGTCGCGTGAGATGTGGGGGAGCGCGATGTTGGTGATCGTGCTGTCGAGGACCAGCATCAGCTGGACCACCGAGATCAGGACCAGCGCCTTGGTGAGGTTGATCCCCGGAGGTGCCTGGGTGTCCAGGGTGGTGGGGCCCTCGGCCGGCGTGCTGGAGGGGCGGGTGTCGGTCATGTCGTCCTTTGGCAGTGCTCACGGGGCGCCTGGGACGGCCCTTTTCGTAGATCATATAGCGGAGCGTCGAGGGGGTGTGCGGCCATCAGTAAAGGACGCGGCCACCCGTCGTCGAAATTGACGGTGCCAGCAGGCAGGATTCATCCATGACCTCAGAGCAGCCAGCCGTCGTCCCCGCCCCACCCGAGGCGCTGGAGCGACATGCCGAGTTGGCGGAGATCATCGAGACCGCGCGCTGGCAGTACTACGTACGCAACGCCTCCGACCTCTCCGACGCCGACTTCGACGCCAAGATGCGCGAGTTGGAGGCGCTCGAGGAGCAGTTCCCCGAGTTGATGACCCCGGAGTCCCCGACCCAGCAGGTCGGCGGCGCGGTGGAGACCCTCTTCACGCCGGTGGACCACCTCACCCGGATGGAGTCGTTGGACAACGCCTTCTCCGACGAGGAGCTCGACGCTTGGTACGAACGCGTCCTGCGCGACACCAACGCCACCCCGGCGCTGCTCTGCGAGCTCAAGGTCGACGGGCTGGCCATCAACATCCTGTACGAGGACGGCAAGCTGGTCCGCGCCCTCACTCGCGGTGACGGCCGCACCGGCGAGGACGTCACGCCCAACGTCCGTACGATCGACTCGATCCCACACCGACTGCGCGGCACCGACGAATTCCCGGTGCCCAAGTTGGTCGAGGTTCGCGGCGAGGTCTTCCTGCCGGTGGCTGCCTTCGAACGGCTCAACGCCTCCATGCTGGACGCCGGCAAGCCCCCCTTCGCCAACCCCCGCAACGCTGCCGCCGGATCGCTGCGGCAGAAGGACCCCCGCAAGACCGCCACCCGTGACCTGGGCATGGTCTGCCACGGCATCGGCGCCCGCGAGGGGTTCGAGCCGGACACCCAGTCCCACGCGTACGAGGCCTTGGCCGCATGGGGACTGCCGACCAGCACTCGCACACGCGTCCTCTCGACTCTGGACGAGGTGCGCGACTTCATCACTCACCACGGCGAGCACCGTCACGAGGTCGAGCACGAGATCGACGGAGTGGTGGTGAAGGTCGACGACATCTCGTTGCAGCGTCGCCTCGGATCGACCAGCCGCGCCCCCCGCTGGGCGATCGCCTGGAAGTACCCGCCGGAGGAGGTGCACGCCAAGCTGCTCGCCATCGAGGTCAACACGGGTCGCACGGGCCGGGTCACCCCGTTCGGACGGATGGAGCCCACCAAGGTCGCCGGCTCCACCGTGGAGATGGCCACGCTGCACAACTTCTACGAGGTCAAGCGCAAGGACGTACGCCCCGGCGACACCGTCATCCTGCGCAAGGCCGGCGACGTGATCCCCGAGATCCTCGGCGCCGTCCCGGGCCTGCGCCCCGAAGGGCTGGCCGAGTGGGTCGCCCCGACGCACTGCCCGGCCTGCGGCACCGAGCTAGTCGAGAAGAAGGCCGGCGACAAGGACCGCCGTTGCCCCAACCACCAGTCCTGCCCCGCCCAGTTGATGGAACGCGTCTTCCACGTCGCAGGGCGCGGCGCCTTCGACATCGAGGGTCTCGGCTACGAGGCTGCGCGAGCACTCCTCGACGCAGGCGTCCTGACCGACGAGGGCGACGTCTTCGCCCTCACCGCTGACGACCTGGCGCGTACGCCCTTGTTCACCCGCGCGGCGAAGAAGGGGGAGGAGGGGCCTCAGTTGACCGCCAACGCGCACAAACTTCTCGACAACCTCCAACTGCGGACGAAGGCCCCGCTCTGGCGCGTGCTGGTGGCCTTGTCGATCCGTCACGTCGGGCCCACAGCGGCCCGGGCGCTTGCGACCGAATTCGGCACCATGGACGCAATCCGCTCGGCCGACGAGCAGACGCTGGCAGAGACCGAAGGCGTCGGCGCGATCATCGCGGCCTCGGTGCGCGAGTGGTTCGACGGCGCGGAGTCCGAGTGGCATCGCGGGATCGTCGACAAGTGGGCGGCCGCCGGCGTCACGATGGCCGACGAACGCGACGAGAGCGTCGAGCGGACCCTGGAGGGGCTGACCATCGTGGCGACCGGATCGCTCGAGAACTTCACCCGCGACTCGGTCAAGGAAGCGATCATCGCCCGCGGCGGCAAAGCCGCCGGGTCGGTGTCGAAGAAGACCGACTACGTCGTGCTGGGCGAGAACGCCGGCTCCAAGGCCGCCAAGGCCGAGGAGCTCGGGCTGAAGATCCTCAACGAGGGAGAGTTCGAGACCCTGCTGGCCCAGGGACCTGCCGGGCTGGGTGATGCCGGAGCCGACGAGACGACCGAATCCGCCGAGGCCTGAGTCAGCCAGCATGTGTTGCTGATGCCGTGGATGGCAGGCGCGGGCCGCTGTCAGACTGGCCGCATGCCGATCACACTCGTCCCGATCACCGCACAACGGTTTCCCTCGTGGTGGGAACGGAGCCAGGCCGAGTACAAGGCGGACCTGATCGCTGTAGGGGAGACGCCACGGGCCGCTGAAGAGCACGCCAGTGATGCGTTCCACCGGGCCTTCCCAGCGGGTACTCCCACCCCTGACAACGCTGTGTTCGACCTCGTCGACGACACGGACGACATCGTCGGGTATCTCTGGATCGGCCGCGACAACTCGGGCGACGGCACCTCGTGGTGGGTCTGGGATGTCGTGGTCGAGCCAGAGCGCCGAGGCCAGGGTCATGGGCGAGCAGCGATGCAGCTCGCTGAAGGCCATGCACGGGCGCAGGGTGCGCGCACGTTGGGACTCAGTGTGTTCGGGTTCAACGCGGTCGCGCGCGCGATGTACGAGTCAGCCGGATACGAAACGACCAGTGTGAAGATGCGGAAGCAACTCTGAACCACCCGCACGAGAGCCCTGTCAGGACAGACCGAGCGTCTCCAACACCAGGTCGGCCGCGGCCCGCTGTCCCTCCGCGAACGGGTGGTACTCCAACGCCCGGGCGAAGTCAGTGAGCGACCCGTTGGTCCACGGCTCGTCGGAGCAGATGTCGTGGCCCTCGCTGGCGCTCCAGAGGTCGACCAGCTCGACCTCGGTCTGCTCCGCCACGTCGCGCAGCACGCTGTCGAGACGGCCACCGACCTCGACGCTGTAGGCGTAGTCACCGCGAGCCAGGGGGAGCGCCTCACACCTGCCCTTGGTCGGCGTCAGCTGCGGATAGTTGACCAGCAGGATGCGGGCGTCCGGGCTCCGCTCCCGGATCCCCTCGACGACCTTCGTCACGCGCTTGCCGGTCCGCTCGATGCTGGCGAGCAGGGTGTCCTTGCCCCCGCGACGCATCTCGTCGCGGCACGGTGCTCCGCGCTGGTCCTCAGCAGCCAGGGTGGGACAGGTCGACGTCATCGTGCCGTAGACCTCGAAGTCGTTGCCGCCGATACCGACGGTGACCAGGTCGGTCTCCTCCGTCAGCGCCTCGAACTGCGGCGGCACCTGCCCGCCGAGGGCAGTGCTCTGGGGGCCGGTCAGGTGAGTGGTGTCAGCTCCGGAGCAACTGACGTCGACGACCTCGGTCTCCGGCAGCTCCTTGGCCACCAGGGCGGGATAGTTCCCGGTCGAGCGGAAGCACCCTTCCGCGCTGAAGGAATCAGGGACGAACGGTGCCGACGTGAAGGAGTCACCCAGCGCCACGTACCGCTTCGGGGTGACGATCTTGTCCTCGACGGCGGAGGTGGCGTCGTCGGACGACGACCCCGGGTCCGCGTCGTCGAGGGTCGAACAGGCCGCCGTGCCCGCCAGCGTCAGGGCCAGGAGCGCGGCGCCGAAGCTCCGCCTCAGCCCTCGTCGTACGGGGTGGTCCATCGTGTTCCTCTTCCTGGTGCGCCTTGATGCTGGTGAGCCTGTGGTGCGGGCGGGTCCCGCGGAGTTGGTGCCCTGAGCGGAGTCAATAGGATGAGCACCAGGTGCCACCGGAGCACCGCACCAACCGTGAGTCGGCGACAAAGGATCTCCATGCCTGAAATTACCCGTGACGAGGTTGCGCACCTGGCCGATCTGGCCAGGATCGACCTCAGTGACGCCGAACTGGACCACCTGGCCCCCCAGCTGAGCGTGATCCTGGAGTCGGTCGCCTCGTTGAGTGAGGTGACGAGCGCCGACGTGCCGCCCACCTCCCACGCGCTCCCGCTGACCAACGTCTTCCGTGAGGACGTCGTACGCCCCGGCCTCACTGCCGAGCAGGCGCTCGCCGCCGCTCCCGCCTCGGAGCAGCAGCGATTCATGGTTCCGAGGATTCTGGGGGACGAGCAGTGAGCAGCTGGATCAAGAAGAGCGCCGCCGAGCTGGCTGACGCCCTGGCCGCCGGTGAGGTGACCAGCGTCGAGCTGACCCAGGCCCATCTCGACCGCATCGCTGCGGTCGACGGTGACGCAGACTCCGGCGTGCACGCCTTCCTGCACGTCGACGCCGAAGGAGCGCTGGCCCAGGCCAAGGCCTCCGACGAGCGCCGCGCCGCGGGCATCCCGGCGTCGCGCCTCGACGGCGTACCGATCGCGGTCAAGGACATCCTGACCACCATCGGCACGCCGACCACCGCCGGATCGAAGATCCTCGAGGGCTGGATCCCGCCCTACGACGCGACCGTGGTCAAGAAGCTGAAGGACGCCGGTCTGCCGATCCTGGGCAAGACCAACATGGACGAGTTCGCGATGGGATCCTCCACCGAGCAGTCCGCTTTCGGCCCCACCCGCAACCCCTGGGACCAGAGCCGGATCCCCGGTGGCTCCGGTGGTGGCTCGGCCGCCGCCGTGGCCGCCTTCGAGGCGCCGCTCGCGATCGGCACCGACACCGGCGGCTCCATCCGCCAGCCCGGCGCCGTCACCGGCACGGTCGGCGTCAAGCCCACCTACGGCGGGGTCTCGCGCTACGGCCTGATCGCCATGGCCAACTCGCTCGACCAGGTCGGCCCGGTCACCCGTACGGTCCTGGACTCCGCGCTCCTGCACGAGGTGATCGGCGGTCACGACCCGCTCGACTCGACCTCGATCGACGCCCCTGTCGGCGACCTCGCCGACGCCGCCCGTCACGGCGCAGGCGGCGACCTGACCGGCGTACGCGTGGGTGTGATCACCGAGCTCGGCGGCGAGGGCTACCAGGCCGGCGTGCTCGCCAAGTTCAACGAGTCGCTGGAGCTGCTGCGCTCGGCGGGTGCGGAGGTCGTCGAGGTCTCCTGCCCGCACTTCGTGCACGCGCTGGCGACGTACTACCTCTTGATGCCGAGCGAGGCGTCGTCCAACCTGGCCAAGTTCGACGCGATGCGCTTCGGCCTGCGCGTGGTGCCCGACGGCGACCCGAGCGCGGAGGACGTGATGCGGGCCAGCCGCGACGCCGGCTTCGGCGACGAGGTGAAGCGCCGCATCATCCTGGGCACGTACGCGCTGTCCAGCGGCTACTACGACGCCTACTACGGCCAGGCGCAGAAGGTCCGCACGCTCATCACCCAGGACTTCGACAAGGCCTTCGAGTCGGTCGACGTGCTGGTCAGCCCGACGTCGCCGACCACCGCCTTCAAGCTGGGCGAGAAGACCGACGACCCGCTGGCGATGTACCTCAACGACCTCGCCACGATCCCGGCCAACCTGGCCGGTGTCCCCGGGATCAGCCTGCCCAACGGCCTCGCCGAGGAGGACGGGCTGCCGTCCGGCTTCCAGATCCTGGCTCCCGTGACTGAGGATGCGCGCCTCTACCGCGTCGGTGCTGCGTTGGAGGCCCTGCTCGAGAAGAACTGGGGTGGCCCGATCCTGGACCGCCTCCCTGAGTTGGAAGGTGTCCAGGCATGAACGCCGCGACCCTGATGGGCCTGGACGAGGTCCTGGCGACGTTCGACCCGGCGCTGGGCCTGGAGGTCCACGTCGAGCTGAACACCAACACCAAGATGTTCTGCGGCTGCCCGGCCGTCTTCGGCGGCGAGCCCAACAGCCAGGTCTGCCCGACCTGCCTGGGGCTTCCCGGCGCGATGCCGGTGGTCAACGCCAAGGCGGTCGAGGCCGCCATCCGGATCGGTCTCGCGCTCAACTGCGAGATCGCTGAGTGGTGCCGCTTCGCCCGGAAGAACTACTTCTACCCGGACATGCCGAAGAACTTCCAGACCTCGCAGTACGACGAGCCGATCGCCTTCGAGGGCTACATGGACGTCACCATCGAGGGCGACGACGGCGAGCCCGAGGTCTTCCGGGTGGAGATCGAGCGCGCCCACATGGAGGAGGACACCGGCAAGTCGCTGCACGTCGGCGGCGCCACCGGTCGCATCCATGGCGCCGACTTCTCGTTGGTCGACTACAACCGGGCTGGTATCCCGCTGATCGAGATCGTCACCAAGCCGATCCAGGGCGCGGGCGCGAAGGCCCCGGCCATCGCCAAGGCGTACGTCGCCCAGCTCCGCGAGCTGATCCTGGCCCTCGGCGTCTCGGATGCCCGCATGGACCAGGGGTCGATCCGCGCCGACGTCAACCTGTCGTTGGCTCCGAAGGGTGCTGACAAGCTCGGCACCCGTACGGAGACCAAGAACGTCAACTCGCTGCGCAGCGTCCAACGTGCCGTGATCCACGAGATGCAGCGCCACGGCGCGATCCTGGCTGGCGGCGGCTCGATCCTGCAGGAGACCCGCCACTGGCACGAGGACACCGGCGTCACCACCAGTGGCCGCGAGAAGTCGGACGCCGACGACTACCGCTACTTCCCCGAGCCGGACCTGGTCCCGGTCGCCCCGTCACGCGAGTGGGTCGAGGAGTTGCGAGCCACCCTTCCGGAGAACCCGACCGAGAAGCGGGCTCGCCTGCAGATCGAGTGGGGCTTCAGCGACCTCGACATGCGCGACACCGTCGGCGCGGGTGCCCTGGGCCTCGTCGAGGAGACGATCGCCGCCGGCGCCGCACCCCAGGCCGCCCGCAAGTGGTGGCTCGGAGAGCTGGCCCGTCGCTCCAACGAGGACGGCGTTGAGATCGGCGCCCTGGGCGTCACCCCCGCCGACGTGGCCCGGGTGCAGGCGCTCGTCGAGGCGAAGACGATCAACGACAAGCTCGCCCGTTCGGTCTTCGAGGGGATCATCGCCGGCGAGGGCACCCCGGACGAGGTCATCGAGAAGCGTGGTCTGGCCATGGTCTCCGACGACGGTGCGCTTTCCGCAGCGGTCGAGGCGGCGATCGAGGCCAACCCCGACGTCGCCGACAAGATCCGCGACGGCAAGGTCGCCGCTGCCGGCGCCCTGATCGGTGCGGTGATGAAGGAGATGCGCGGCCAGGCCGACGCCGGCCGGGTGCGCGAGCTGATCATCGAGAAGCTCACCTGAGGTAGATCCGCCCTGCCCAGAGCCACGTCCACTTCCTGCCCGTGCAACGTGTGACGATCCGGTTGCCTGAGTGGCCAGATCGTCACACGTTGCGCCGTGGGCAGCTGCCAACGGCGCCCCGAATCAGGGGTACAGTGCAGAGGTTGCGGCAACCGCCGCCACACCTTTGAACGCCCGTCACGGGGAAAGCCGGTCCAAGTCCGGCGCTGACCCGCAACCGTAGGCACGGTCCCGACCGTGTGAGCCGGAACGCCCTTGACGACGCGTACCGAACAGAACGCTGTCGTGGAAAACAGCGGGTTCGTCTCCTCGTCGGAGCCTTCCCGCTGGTGCAGCGGGAAGGAACCACATGCACACCCTGCGTCGCACCGTCGCAGTCCTGGCCAGCTCCGCCGTCGCCCTCAGCGCGATGGCCATCACCGGCCCCGGCACCGCCGCCACTCCTTCTGCGGCACCCTCCGACCCCGCGCCCGCCGCGGCGTCCGCGAAGTGGCTGGTCGGCGAGCTCAACGCCGACAGCCTGCTCGAGATCGCCTCCTCGTACGACGGTGAGACCTTCTCGGGGCCGTCCTACGGCAACAGCATCGACCTGGCGCTGGCCCTCTCGGCCGTGGAGCAGGATCAGCCGAAGGTCTCCGCCATCACCGACGCGATCGCCGCGAACCTCGGTTCGTACGCCGGCTCCGACGGCGAGGTGTACTCCGGTTCCTCCGCCAAGGCGCTGGCGCTCGCAGTGGACCAGAAGCGCGATCCGGCAACCTTCGGCGGCGTTGACCTCACCTCACGCGTGGAGGACACCGTGCTCTCCGAGGCTCCGGTCTCCGGCCGTCTCCAGGACGCCTCCGCCTACGGCGACTACGCCAACTCCATCGGCCAGGCTTTCGCGGCCAGCGCGTTGACCGAGGTCGGTAGCACAAAGGCCGCCGCGGTCACCGACTACCTCCTCGACCAGCAGTGCGACGCCGGTTTCTTCCGCCTGTACTTCAACACGGACAAGTCATCCACGGCTCAGTCGTGCGACTCGGCCTCACCGGCCGAGCCGGCGAAGCAGAGCCCCGACACGACGGCCATCGTCGCGATCCAGCTCGCCTCGCTCGCGGCCGGCGATCCTGAGATCAAGGCGGCCCTCGACCAGGCAGGCGCCTGGCTGCTGGCCCAGCAGGCCAACGACGGCGGCTTCACCGACCCCGGCAACGGGACGAACGCCAACACCACCGGACTGGCTGGGTGGGCGCTCGCGGAGCTCGGTCACGACACCGCCGCGGCGAAGGCTGCGACCTGGCTGCGCGCCCGCCAGGTGGTCAGCGGCTGCGACGGCAAACTGAGCAAGGAAGCCGGCGCCGTTGCCTATGACGACCTCGGTTGGACGGACGGCGTCACCTACGGCATCGCCGACCCGCTCGACCGCTCGCAGTGGGTGATCGCCGGAGTCCAGGCGCTTCCCGCCCTCGCCGCGGCCCCCGCGGCCACCGCGAAGGACGCAGTGACCGCTGCCAAGTTCGCCAAGGCCGGCAGGACCGTCACCTACACCGTCACGGGTCTGGCTGCTGGGGAGCGTGCTTGCGTGACCGGCGCAGCCGGCACGAAGTCGATCATCGGCACCGGCAAGACCCTGACCGTCAAGCTGGCCAAGGCCAAGGCCGGCAAGCGTGCCGTCGCGGTCCGCAGCGCCAGCGGCAAGGTCAAGGACACCGTCCGGGTGCTCGGCAAGAAGAAGTTCAAGGTCAGGGCCGCGAAGAGCGCCAAGGCAGGGTCGAAGAGGAAGGTCACCGTACGCGGGCTCGCCGCCGGCGAGAAGGTCACCGTGAAGGTGCGCGGCAAGAAGCGGGCGAGCGGCAAGGCCAACTCGAAGGGTGTCTTCGCCAAGAAGGTCTCGGTCGGCAAGAAGCGCGGCATCGCGAAGGTGAGCGTCACAGGTCAGTACCAGACCCGCAAGGGCGCCACCAGGATCCGGGTTCGATGAAGTCACGCCGTCTCCTCGTCGCCGTCGCGCTCTTTTTGGGCGCGGCGGTGACGCCGTGGCTGGCCACCGCGCCGGCCCAGGCTGCAGCCTGCTCCGGGAGCGGGGGAGTCACCGTCGTGGTCGACTTCGCCGAGCTCGGTGGAGGTCTCACAGCAGGTTGTGACTCCTCGACCGGAGGACAACGGGCGCGTGCGATCCTCGCCGACGCCGGCTACTCGCTGACGATGGCGACCAAGTCGCCGGGCTTTGTCTGCCGGGTCAACGGCGCCCCGGCCTCCGACCCCTGCGTCGAGGCCGCTCCGGCTGATCGTTACTGGGGTGTCTGGTGGGCCGACGGCAAGGGCGGCAACTGGGTCTACTCCTCCCGCGGGGTCGACTCACTGCGGGTCCCCGAGGGTGGCTACGTGGCGCTGGCCTGGCACCAGGGCAGCGGTCGTTCCCAGCCGCCTGCCACCGTGCCCGGCTCACGGGTCCCGAAGGCGGAGCCGACGAAGGCCCCGAAACCGAAGCCGACCCCGAGCAGGGCCAGCGCGCCGAGGCAGAGCCAACCGAAGGCGCCGGCCTCGAGCCCGAACCGGGGCGGCGTGGCTGCCTCCCCGAGGGCCTCGGCGGACGCGACACCGAGCGCCGAGGCCAGCGATGGGCCCAGTGACGCACCCAGCGATGGACCCAGCGCGAGCCCGTCACCGGACTCCGAGACCCCCTCACCGGGAGAGTCGGTGGAGGTCGACCCCGGCCTGCCCACCGCGGACCAGATCGAGTCCGGACCCGAGGACGTACAGGCGACCTCGGCAACGACCGACGACGGTCTGCCGCTGTGGGTCCCGGCGTTGGTCGTCGTGGCGGTCCTCGTCGCTGCCGGAGCCGTCGTCGTACGTCGACGCGTGTCCTGAGGCGGACGGGACCTGACATGAGTACGTCGCCGAAGAGGGTGCGGTTCCCCAGGGAACTGCACCCGGTGGCCTGGTGGACCTGGGCGGTGGGCATTGCTGCCGCCGCCTCGATGACCACCAGCCCCTGGCTGCTCGGCCTCCTCGTGGCAGTCACCTGCCTCGTGGTGGTCAGCTGTCGGGGGGACGGACCGTGGGCGCGCGCGTTCAAGTTGTACCTCTGGTTGGCCGTCATCACGGTCGTCATCCGGGTCTTCTTCCGGGTCCTGCTCGGCGGCTCCGAGGTGGGGCACGTGCTCTTCCGCCTGCCCAGCGTGCCGCTGCCCGAGTGGGCCGCAGGCATCCAGCTGCTCGGCCCGGCCACCCGCGAGCAGATCCTGGCCGGCCTGTACGACGGCATGCAACTGGCCTGCATCCTGTTGGCCTTCGGAGCAGCCAACGCGCTGGCGAATCCCAAGCGCCTGCTCAAGGTGATGCCCCCGGCCCTGTACGAGATCGGCAGCGCCATGGTGGTCGCCGTCTCCGTGCTGCCCCAACTGGTCGACAGCGCGCGCAGGGTCAAGCATGCCCAGGAGTTGCGTGGGGGAGAGCCCGGTCGGATCCGTGGACTCCGCCGGCTCCTCGTCCCGGTCCTGGAGGATGCTTTCGACCGGTCGCTGGCCCTGGCTGCGGGCATGGACGCGCGCGGGTACGGGCGAGCCGGCGGGACCGACCCGAAGGCGCGGCGCGTCACGGGGGCGCTGATGGTGACGGCGCTGCTCGGCACCTGCGTCGGGGTGTACGGCTTCCTCGACTCGACCACACCGGCCTGGATCGGGCTCCCGATGCTCGGCCTCGGTGCCCTGTGCGCGGTGCTCGGCATGGCCAGCGCAGGGAGGCGGGTGCAGCGCACGCGCTACCGCCCCGAGAAGTGGCAGCAGGCCGAGCTCCTGATCGCGGGCTCCGCGGTCCTCACCGCCGTCCTCGTCTGGTGGGTGGGGCGTACGTCCGGCTCCATCGCCCACCCCGGGGTCGAGGTGCTGCCCCAGATCACCCTGCTCGCACTGTGCGCTCCGCTGGTGGCCCTGGTGCCGATCCTGGTGGCGCCACCGGCCCCGACGGTCGCCAACCGGACCGTGCCGCGCAGCGCCCCGGATGCGGCTTCTCGTCGCGCGCGCACTCCCGAGGAGGTGGCCCGATGATCCAGTTGAAGGGCATCGAGTTCCGCTACGAGGACCGCACGGTCCTCGACCACGTCGACCTCGAGATCACCGACGGCGAGTTCGTCCTGCTGACCGGTGCCACGGGCTCGGGGAAGTCGACGCTGCTCGGGGTGGTCGCGGGTCTCGTCCCCGACTACACCGGCGGCACCCTGGTCGGAGAGGTCCTCTGGGACGGGATGAGCATCCTCGAGCTCCCGGCCCGCGAGCGCGCCGACCGGATCGGCTTCGTCGGGCAGAACCCGGCCGCCTGGTTCGTCACCGACACGGTCGAGGAGGAGTTGGCCTACGGCATGGAGCAGTTGGGCCTGCCGCCCGCCACCATGCGACGCCGCGTCGAGGAGACCCTCGACCTGCTGGGCATCGCCGACCTGCGCCATCGGGACCTGCGGACCCTGTCGGGAGGTGAGCAGCAGCGCGTCGCCATCGGGGCGGTCCTGACCATGCATCCACGCCTGCTCGTGCTCGACGAGCCCACGTCCGCCCTCGATCCCACGGCGGCCGAGGACGTGCTCGCGATCCTCACCCGCCTCGTCCACGACCTCGGGGTCTCGGTGCTCGTCGCCGAGCACCGGATCGAACGCGTCGTCCCCTTCGCCGACCGGATGGTGCTCCTGCGGCCCGACGGCAGCGTTCAGGTCGACGAGCCGCAGACCATCCTGGAGACCTCGCCGATCGCCCCGCCGCTGGTCGACCTGGGGCGCCTGGCCGGCTGGCGGCCGCTGCCCCTGACCGTACGTGACGCGCGCCGTCGTGCGGTCTCCCTGCGCGAGCGCCTCGATGAGTCGATCCAGGACGGCCGACCAGCTCCCGTCGACCGCGACCAGCCGACCGGCCCCCCGGCGTCGTCGGCGCGCTCGCTGGTGGTGGCCCAGGGGCGTACTCCCGTGCTGACCGGGGTGGACCTCACCCTGCACCCCGGCCGGGTGATTGCGTTGATGGGTCGCAACGGTGCCGGCAAGTCGACCCTGCTGTGGGCCTTGCAGGGCCGGCTCGGGCGGGTCTCCGGCACCGTCGAGACGGCGGGCCTCGACCCCCACACGGTGGGCGGCGACCGGCGCCGGCTGCTGAGCGGCATGGTGCCGCAGACGGCCGCCGACCTGCTCTACCTGGAGAGCGTCGTCGACGAGTGCCGGGCAGCCGACGACGCGGCCGGGGCCCAGCCGGGTCACTGCCGCGACCTGCTCGAACGCCTCGCCCCGGGCATCGATCCGACCACCCATCCGCGCGACCTCTCCGAGGGCCAGAAACTGGCGCTGGCCGTGGCCGTGGTGCTGACCACCAGGCCACCGGTGCTGCTCCTGGACGAGCCGACCCGCGGGCTCGACTACCCGGGCAAGGCAGCGCTCGCCTCGATGCTGCGTACGTTGGCCGACGAGGGGCACGCGGTGCTCGTCGCGACCCACGACGTGGAGTTCGTGGCCCAGACCTGTGACCGGGTCGTGGTGCTCGCCGAGGGCGAGGTGGTCTCCGACGGGCCGACCCGCGCGGTGGTCGCCGAGTCGCCGTCGTTCGCCCCGCAGGTCACCAAGGTGCTCGGCGCGCCCTGGCTGCGGGTGGACGAGGTCGCCGCTGTGCTGGACGAGGTCCTCGGATGAGTGCGGACGAGGCCACCGCCACGGCAGCCGTGCCCCGGCGCGACAACTCGATGCGGATCGGTCCCCGTTCCGCCCTGATGCTGCTGCTGGTCTCCGTGGTCGGGGTGATGATGCTCGGCTGGCCCCTGCTGCTGGAGGTGCCGGACGGCGTGCGCGTCGACCCGCCCTTCCTCTTCCTGGCCCTGATGCCGTTGCTGTTGCTCATGGTCCTCGCCGAGATGACCGAGGGCGGGATGGATGCCCGGGTGCTCGCGATCCTGGGCCTGCTCTCCGCGATCAATGGAGTGATGCGTGGCCTCGGAGCGGGGGTGGCCGGGATCGAACTGATCTTCTTCCTGCTCATCCTCGGCGGCCGGGTCTTCGGCCCCGCCTTCGGGTTCGTGCTGGGCTGCACGTCACTCTTCGTCTCCGCGCTCTTCACCGCAGGCGTCGGACCGTGGCTGCCCTTCCAGATGCTGGTCTCGGGATGGGTCGGGATGGGAGCAGGGCTGCTCCCTCGCCGCGTGGGTGGCCGCGCCGAGATCGCGATGCTGGTCGTCTACGGGATCCTCGCCGCCTACCTCTACGGCCTGGCGATGAACATGTGGGGATGGCCGTTGGCGTTGGGCATCGAGGTGCCCGGCTACGAGGCCACCGAGCTGTCGTACGTGACCGGAGCGCCGTTGATGGAGAACCTGCACCGCTTCGGGCTCTACTCGCTGGTGACGTCCACCGGCAGTTGGGACACCGGCCGGGCGATCACCAATGCGCTGGCGATCGGCTTCCTGGGTCCGGCGGTGCTGACCACGCTACGGCGTGCTGCCCGTCGGGCGGTCGTTGTCAGGAGTCGGACCGCCTCCTGAGGTCGGGGACGCGTCCTCTGGGGTGGGGGACGCGTCTTCGGGGGTGGGCGTGGGCGACGCGTCTTCTGAGGTCGACTGTCCCGTCCCGGGGGCGACCTGCATGATCTGGTCGTCGTCCGGGGCCGGATCGCCGCGCCCGTCGCGGTTCGAGGTGGTGACCCACAGGTTGCCCTCGGGCGTGGTGACGACGGTGCGCAGTCGGCCGTACTCACCCACGAAGTGGGGCGTGGTCCTGGCGCCGCCGCGAGGATCGATGGTCACCTGCCAGAGCCGGGTGCCGCGCAGCGCTCCCAACCACAGGGATCCGTCGGCCCACGCCAGACCGGACGGGGAGGCCTCGTCGGTCGTCCACGTCGCCACGGGGTCGACGAAACCCTCACTGCCCTCGGCGGTGGCGTTGTCTGCGGCGCGCCCCTCGAGCAGGGGCCAGCCGTAGTTGCCGCCGGACTCGATCTTGTTCAGCTCGTCGAAGTTGTCCTGGCCGAACTCGCTCGCCCACAACTGGTCGTCGTCGTCCCAGGCGAGACCCTGGATGTTGCGGTGGCCGAGCGACCAGACCGGTGAGTCGGCCGTCGGATTGCCGGGAGCAGGCTCACCGTCGGTGTTGATGCGCAGGATCTTGCCGGCCAACGACTGGGTCTCCTGGGCCAGTTCAGGCTCGCCCGCGTCGCCGGTGGCCACGTACAGGAAACCGTCGGGACCGAAGGCGATGCGTCCACCGTCGTGGTAGTCGGCGCGGGGGATCGAGGTCAGCACTGGCTCGAGGTTGCGCAGCCGGCCCCTGACGAACTCCCCACGCAGGACCCGGTTGTCGGTCCGGGAGGTGAGGTACAGGAACACCTGCTGGTCGTCCGCGAAGGTGGGGGAGACCGCGATGCCGAGCAGTCCGCCCTCCTGGCTGTCACCCACCCCGTCGATCGTCGCGACTCGCCGGGTGTCCCACTGGTCCCCGTCGGGAGTCAGGTGGAGGACGCGCTGCCGGTCCCGCTCGGTCACGAGCGCTGATCCGTCCGGCAGGAAGGCGAGCCCCCAGGGGACGGCCAGGTCGGTGGCGATGGTGTCGGTGAGCTCGACCGGTGCGGGGGTCGGCTCAGCCGACTCCGTGGGCGACTCGGACTCGGCAGGAGTGGGGGTCGGTTCGGTGGTCGGGTCGGTCTCCGGAGAGCCGGTGCAGCCACTCAACGTGAGGGCAAGGGCAGCCGAGGCGGCGATGCCGGTGAGTCGGTGTGCGGTGAACATCAGGCCTCCTGAACGCGCGTCTCTTTACCCTAGCGAGGCGTTCCACCGGGAGCCCGGCGTGGTGGCCACTCAGCAAAACGCCCCGGTCGCCCGCCACGACGCTGTGGGAGGGAGACCGGGGCGGCCCTTGCAGGAGCCCTGTGAAGAGGTTAGGAAGCGCTCGCTGCGTCCATGTGACGCTCATGTGACGTCTGTGTGAACTGGTCTCGGGCCATCAAATAAACCTATTGGCGGCGCCCTGCGATCCGCGTACGGTGGTGACTCGGGCGTCGAGGGGCGGCGCACGACTGGAGACATTGATGACAAGCACCGCAAGGTCGGTCGAGACCGCGATCGAGGCGGTCGACCTCGTGAAGCACTTCGGCGACACCGTCGCCGTCGACGGAGTCAGCTTTTCGGTGCCGACGGGGTCGGTGCTGGGGCTCCTGGGCCCCAACGGGGCCGGTAAGACGACGACCGTACGGATGATGACCACCCTGACCCGGCCCACCAGCGGCACGGCCCGGGTGGCCGGGTTCGACGTCACGAAGGACCCGGACGGCGTACGACGCTCGATGGGCCTGACTGGCCAGACGGCGACCGTGGACGAGCTGCTCACCGGCACGGAGAACCTCCAGCTCGTCGGGCGCCTCTACGGGCTGGACCGGGCCACGGTGAAACGGGTCTCCGACGACCTGTTGGAGCGCTTCTCGCTGACCGATGCCGCCCGCCGCGTGGTCAAGACGTACTCCGGGGGGATGCGGCGCCGACTGGACCTCGCGGTGAGTCTGGTCGCGACTCCGCCGGTGCTCTTCCTCGACGAGCCGACCACCGGGCTGGACCCGCGCAGCCGGGTCGAGCTGTGGGAGGTGCTGCGCAGTCTCGTCAACGACGGCACAACGCTGCTGCTCACCACCCAGTACCTCGAGGAGGCCGACCAGTTGGCCGACAACATCGTGGTCATCGACCGCGGCACAGTGATCGCCGAAGGGACGCCACTGCAGCTGAAGGATGCGTCCGGACGGGCTGCGCTGGTGGTGACGGTGTCGAGCGCCGAGGACCTGGGCAGGGCCGAGGGCCTGCTGCGTGGCATCAGCGCCGAGGTGCACGTCGACGCCGCCGCGCGACGGCTGACCACCCCGGCCGAGGGGTTGGGCGACGTCACGAAGGCCGTCGCGGCCTTCGACGGCAGTGGTATCGATCTGGACGACCTCGGGCTCCAGCGCCCCAGTCTGGACGACGTGTTCCTCCACCTGACCGGTCGCCGGGCCGAAGACGTGGCCGACACTGCTGAGGAAGAGGTGCCGGCATGAGCCCGGGAAGCATCGTCGAACGCCCCCAGATCCAACGCACCTCGCTGTGGCAGCAGTCGTGGGCGATCACCCGCCGCAACCTGATCCACATCCGCCGGATGCCGGAGATGCTGCTCGACGTCACCCTGCAGCCGGTGATGTTCGTGCTGCTCTTCGCGTACGTGTTCGGTGGCGCCATCGCGGTCCAGGGCGCCCCGGACGGCTACCGCGAGTGGCTGCTGGGTGGGATCATGGCCCAGACGATGGCGTTCGCCTCCTTCATCGTGGCCGTCGGGCTGACCGCCGACATCGAGAAGGGGATCGTCGACCGGATGCGGTCGCTGCCGATCCATCTCTCGGCCGTGTTGGTGGGGCGCAGCCTGTCGAGCCTGGTCCACTCCTCCCTGGGCATCGTGGTGATGAGCTTCACCGGGTTGGTCGTGGGGTGGCGGATCCGCGGCTCCTTCCTCGACGCGGTGCTTGCGTACGGGCTGCTCGTCCTGTGGGCCTTCGCGATGATCTGGCTGGGGATCTTGGTGGGCTCGTCGATGAGGTCCGTCGAGGCGGTCAACGGGGTGATGTTCACCGTGATGTTTCCCATCACCTTCCTCTCCAACGCGTTCGCGCCCACCGAGCGGATGCCGACCTACCTGCGCGTCGTGGCCGAGTGGAACCCGATCTCGTCCCTGGTCCAGGCCATCCGCGAGCTCTGGGGGAACACAGTGCCGGTCGGCCCCGACGCGGCCCTGCCCCTGCAGCATCCGGTGCTCTCGACGTTCATCTGGACTGTCGCCCTGACCGTGGTGCTCGCCCCGTTGGCGCTGAACGCGTTCCGGAGAAGGACGCGGGAATGAACTGCATGGTTGATTGTTGAACCAGTCATGAAGAAGATTGGGTTCCTCAACTTCGGTCACTGGACCGACTCCCCGCACTCGCAGGTGCGCTCCGCCGCCGACACCTTGCTGCAGTCGATCGACCTCGCGGTCGCGACCGAGGAGTTGGGTGGGGACGGGGCCTACTTCCGCGTGCACCACTTCGCGCGGCAGCTCGCCTCGCCGTTCCCGCTGCTCGCCGCGATCGGCGCGAAGACCTCGCGGATCGAGATCGGGACCGGCGTGATCGACATGCGCTACGAGAACCCGCTCTACATGGCGGAGGACGCCGGCGCGGCCGACCTGATCTCCGGTGGCCGGCTCCAGCTCGGCATCAGTCGAGGATCACCGGAGCAGGTCGTCGACGGATGGCGCTACTTCGGCTACGGGCCGGGGGAAGGCGAGGACCACGCGGACATGGCACGTCGTCACACCCGTGTCTTCCTCGACGTGCTGCGTGGGAAGGGGTTCGCCGAGCCGAACCCGCGCCCAATGTTTCCCAACCCGCCCGGGCTGCTCCGCGTGGAGCCCCACTCGCCTGGCCTGCGGCGACGGATCTGGTGGGGCGCGGCCTCGGAGGCGACGGTCCGCTGGACCGCACAGCAGGGCATGAACTTCATGAGCTCCACCCTCGTCGCCGACGAGTCCGGTGAGCCCTTCCACGTCCAGCAGCGCAAGCAGATCGACGCGTTCCACGACGAGTGGGCCAAGGCCGGCCACGACTGGGAGCCCCGGGTCTCGGTGAGCCGGTCGATCATGCCGATCACCACCGACCAGGACCGCGCCTACTTCGGCCGCGACGGCAACAGCCGCGACCAGGTCGGACAGATCGAGCCGCAGCTGCGGGCCGTCTTCGGTCGTTCGTACGCCGCCGAGCCCGACGTGCTGGTCGAGCAACTGGCCGACGACGAAGCGATCGCTGCTGCGGACACCCTGCTGCTCACCGTCCCCAACCAGTTGGGGGTCGACTACAACGCCCACCTGCTCGGGTCGCTGCTCACCGAGGTGGCTCCGGGGCTCGGCTGGCGCTGACCCCGGGTGGCCTGACCTGCGGTCCGCCCCCGAGCCGGTCGGAGACCCGGACTAAAGTCAGGCCCATGAGCGACGCCCCCGACATGAAGCCCCGGTCCCGCGACGTCACCGACGGTCTGGAGAAGGCTGCCGCGCGCGGCATGCTCCGTGCCGTCGGGATGGGTGACGACGACTGGGTCAAGCCGCAGATCGGGGTGGCCTCCAGCTGGAACGAGATCACCCCCTGCAACCTGTCGTTGGACCGGTTGGCCAAGGCCGTGAAGAACGGCGTGCACGCCGGTGGCGGCTTCCCGCTGGAGTTCGGCACGATCTCCGTCTCCGACGGCATCTCCATGGGCCACGAGGGCATGCACTTCTCCCTGGTGAGCCGCGAGGTGATCGCTGACTCGGTGGAGACCGTGATGATGGCCGAGCGCCTCGACGGCTCCGTGCTGCTGGCTGGCTGCGACAAGTCACTGCCCGGCATGCTGATGGCAGCTGCCCGCCTCGACCTCGCCAGCGTCTTCCTGTACGCCGGGTCGACGATGCCGGGTCAGGTCGACGGCGAGGACGTCACCATCATCGACGCCTTCGAGGCCGTCGGTGCCTGCCTGGCCGGCAAGATCACCCGCGAGGAGGTCGACCGGATCGAGCGCGCCATCTGCCCCGGCGAAGGCGCCTGTGGCGGCATGTACACCGCCAACACGATGGCGTCGGTCGCCGAGGCGCTGGGCATGAGCCTTCCCGGCAGCGCCGCCCCGCCGGCGGTCGACCGTCGCCGTGACGGGTTCGCCCACCGCTCGGGTCAGGCCGTGGTGGAGATGCTGCGCCAGGGCATCACCGCCCGCCAGATCATGACGCGCCCCGCCTTCGAGAACGCGATCGCCGTCGTCATGGCGCTCGGTGGCTCCACCAACGCCGTGCTGCACCTGCTCGCCATCGCTCGCGAGGCCGAGGTCGACCTCACGCTGGAGGACTTCAACCGCATCGGCTCCAAGGTGCCGCACATCGGCGACCTCAAGCCGTTCGGGCGCTTCGTGATGAACGACATCGACAAGATCGGCGGCATCCCGGTCGTGATGAAGGCACTGCTCGACGCAGGCCTCATGCACGGTGACGTGCTGACCGTGACCGGCAGGACGATGGCCGAGAACCTCGAGGCGCTGGCCCCCAACGGTCTGGACGGAGAGGTGTTGCGCGCCTTCGACGCCCCGATCCACGCCACCGGCGGAATCACCGTCCTGCACGGTTCCCTGGCGCCTGAGGGCGCCGTGGTCAAGAGCGCCGGCTTCGACGACACCACCTTCACCGGCACCGCTCGCGTCTTCGACGGCGAGCGCGCCGCGCTCGACGCGCTCACGGCCGGCGAGATCAAGGCGCGCGACGTCGTGGTCATCCGTTACGAGGGCCCCAAGGGCGGCCCGGGCATGCGCGAGATGCTCGCCATCACCGGTGCGATCAAGGGCGCCGGTCTGGGCAAGGACGTCCTGCTGATCACCGACGGTCGCTTCTCCGGCGGCACCACCGGCCTCTGCGTCGGCCACATCGCACCCGAGGCCGTCGACGGTGGCCCGATCGCCTTCGTCCGTGACGGTGACCCGATCACCCTCGACGTCGCCAACGCGTCCCTGGACGTCGTCATCGACGACCTCGAGGCGCGCAAGGTCGGCTGGGAGCCCAACAAGCCCAAGTTCACCCGCGGGGTCCTGGGCAAGTACGCCAAGACCGTGCAGTCCGCCGCCCACGGCGCCGTCACGAGCTGATCTCCACCGATGGGGAAGACGTACGGGAGCATCGACGAGCGCCTGAAGGCCTTCGTCGAGGCCCAGTCCGTCTTCTTCGTGGCCACCGCGCCCTCCGGCGACGGTGGCCACGTCAACCTCTCGCCGAAGGGCTTGGCGGACACGTTCGCGGTCATCGATGAACACACGGTCGCCTATCTCGACCTGACCGCGAGTGGTGCTGAGACGATCGCCCACGTGCGCCAGAACGGGCGGATCACCGTGATGTTCTGCTCGTTCGACCGGACACCCAACATCGTTCGCCTGCACGGACGGGGACGAGTGGTCAGCCGCTACGACGACGACTTCGACGCATGGGCAGGCCGGTTCGCGCCCAATCCGGCTGCTCGAGCGGTGATCGTGGTCGACGTCGAGCGGGTCAGTGACTCGTGCGGCTTCTCGCTGCCGCTGATGAGCCTCGACGCCGAGCGGGACCTGCTCACCCCCAACATGGAACGCCGCGGAGCGGACGGCATCGTCGCCTACCGGCAGCAGAAGAACCGGACCAGCATCGACGGTCTACCCGCGTTCGACGACGATCCCGTCTAGGGTCGCCACATGTTCCGGGGGAGACGCGCTGTGTCCGCGTACGTGTCCGCGCTGCTGGTCCTCTGCTGTCTGGTGGCGGCCGTGTCGATCGCAGGCCTGGGCGCCGACGAGTCGACGACCGAGTCGAGGAGCCAGTCGACCAAGGGGTCGACCAGCGAGGCACCCGAGAACGTCACCCAGGAGACGCCCGCGCCCACCCCCGCGGTGACGACCAAGGTCGCCAACGAGACTGCGTCGATGTCGACCTTGCCCGGGGGCGGCACCAAGGTCTTCGGACGCAAGCGGTTCCTGGTCGCCTACTACGGCACCGCGGGCACCGACGCGCTCGGCGTGCTGGGCGAACGTCCACCCGACCAGATGCACCGTCGGCTGCGCCGGGCGGCCCGCGACTTCAAGCGTCGCGGGGAGCAGATCCTGCCGGTCTACGAGTTGATCGTGACCGTCGCCGACGCCACTCCCGGCAAGGACGGCGACTACAACCACGACATCTCACGTCGGGCGGTGCGGAGTTACATCAAGGCCGCCGAACGCAACGGCGCGTTGGTCGTCCTGGACATCCAGCCCGGTCGCGACGACTTCCTCACCGTCGCCAAGCGCTGGGAGTGGGCGCTGGAGCATCCCCTGGTCGGACTGGCCCTGGACCCGGAGTGGCGGATGGGTCCGCGCCAGGTCCCCGGGAGGGTGATCGGCTCGGTGCGGGCACGTGAGGTCAACCAGGTCTCGGCCTGGCTCGACCGCCTCACCCGCCGGCAGGACCTGCCCGAGAAGGTCTTCATGCTGCACTCGTTCCGCAGCTCCATGATCGTCCGTCCCGACCGGCTGGTGGACCGTCCGGAGCTGGCCGAGGTGCTCCACATCGACGGGTTCGGTACGCCGTCGCAGAAGCTCGACACCTACCGGGCGCTCGCGCGGCCGCGACAGTTCAGGATGGGCTTCAAACTCTTCTACGACGAGGACGTCCCGATGATGCGCCCGCGCGCCGTCCGGAAGATCCGACCCAAGGTGCGGTTCGTCAGCTTCCAGTGACCTCCGGTTGCCCGTCGGCGTCGGCCGTCGTCTCGGGGGAGTGGCGCTTGCCGGCGCCCTGGATCAGGGGGCCCGGTTGCCCGTGGACGGTGACGCGGACAGGATGGCCGAATGATTCGCTACCCCCAGCCCCTGAGCCCCGGCGACCGGATCGGCATCACGAGTCCCTCCAGCGGGGTGCAGACCGCCCTCCGCGGCCGTCTCGATGTCGCGATCACCTGGCTGCGCGACGCCGGGTACGAGGTCGAGGTCGGTGACTGCATGGGCGGCGACGCCGGACACCTCAGCGCCCCGGTGGAGAAGCGAGCCGCGGAGCTCAACCGCATGCTGCTGGATCCGGCGATCCGCGTGGTGCTGCCGCCGTGGGGAGGCGAGACCGCGATCGACCTGGTCGACCACCTCGACTGGGACGCGTTGGCCACCGCGGAACCCACCTGGTTGGTGGGCTACAGCGACATCAGCACACTCCTCCTGCCCCTCACGCTGCGACTGGGCTGGGCCACGCTGCACGGTGCGAACCTGATGGAGACGCCGTACGCCCCGGCCGACGGCGTACGCCACTGGACCGACGTGCTCGCCGGCACCGGACCGATCACCCAGCACGCCCCGGGAGTCCACCGCAGCGGTGGTCACGACGACTGGGAGGCGGACCCGGCCATCACCACGTACGACCTGGACGCCACGGGCACCTGGGAGGTCGCGGGCGGCGGCGGGGTCGACGTCACAGGCCGTCTGATCGGTGGCTGCATCGAGACGATCAGCAACCTCGCGGGGACGCCCTACGGTGACGTGGCGGCGTTCGGTCGCGAGCACGCGGACGAGGGGCTCATCGTCTACCTGGAGGCCTTCGGGGACCCAGCTCTGGAGATCTGCCGCAACCTGCACGGCCTGCGACTCGCGGGATGGTTCGACGAGGCGGAGGCGATCCTCATCGGACGCACCACGGCGCCCGCCTCGGGTGACTTCAGCCAACGTGACGCGGTCCGCGACGCGCTCGCGATGCTGGACCTGCCGATCGTCTTCGACGTCGACTGCGGCCACGTGCCGCCATTCCTCCCGTTGGTCAACGGGGCGCTGGCCCGGGTCACCGTGGCGGGTGCCGAGCGGAGCCTCACCCAGGAACTGATCTGACGTCGCTGTCCCGGTGCCGTGCCGCCGTGGGCAGGCGTCAGAGGCGGTAGATCTGCGGCTCGAGGACAGGGTTGTCGCTGCGCTGGAACTCGGTCTTCACGACGTCGTTGAAGCGGATCCCGCGGCGGGCCAGGCCGCGACGGGTCCGCCACGTCAGCACGTCGGTGGCTGCCAGGATGACCCGGGTGGCGAGGTCCTTGGAGTGCCCGGGCTCGGTGAGCGCCCGCGCCATGAAGTCGGCGGGCACCTCACCCTTGACCTCGTACTTCACCTTGTCCTGCCAGTGGAGCATGACCACCCGGTCCTCGAAGCGACTGTCGAGCACCTTGCGTACCGGCACCTCGAGCCCGGTCCGGGCGAGGTACTCGCCGACCTCGTCGTCGAAGAAGCGCTTGGTCTTGGGTTCGAAGACCAGGGTGCCTCCCTCCATCCGGCACCACCACACATGGCTGGGGAAGTCCACGATCTTGGCGCTGGCGGCCTCGGGGACCTCGATGTAACCGGCGCGGGAGACCCGCATCAGCTCCTCCAGCACCGCGGCCGGGTCCGGCACGTGCTCCAGCAGGTTGGAGCAGATCGTGTAGTCGAACGCGCCGTCGCGGAACGGCATGTTGCTCGCGTCGGCGTCGAAGAGGGGGCGGCTCACCTTGGCGCCGTGGGAGCCGGAACGCTGGGAGGCGTACTCCTCGCCGGGGTAGAGGTCGAGCAGGACGTCGGCCCGCCACGAGGGCTTGTCACCGCTGCCGACATCGAGCACTCGCGCGTCTGCCGGGATTGGCAGGGCGATGCGGCGCTCGTGGAACAGCTTGATCTGGGTCGCGATCGACATGACAGGGATGGTCTCACGCTCCGTGGTCTGCGTCACGATTGTTCGTCACGCGGACGCGGTGGAACCCTGCCCACCGCTCAGGCAGCGCTGCTGGAGGCCCTCATCATCTGGACCGCGGTACCACGATCTGGGACGCGTGGCAGACTAGGTTGACGTTGGGTGCCACGACGGCGACCGTTGGTCTATGCGCATGGACCTTCTTGTACGCACTGGACGCGTGAGCTGAGGAATCTGAATTCCCCAGACGCACGCGTCTCCCCTCGTCGCCGACTCCGGCCGAGGGGTTTTTTGTTGGGCACACACCGATGGCGGCCGACCGGGCCGCCGACGAGCAGGGCAGTGAGGAAGAGACAGAGATGAGCGAGCAGGGCGGCGCGATCACCGGCGCACAGAGCCTGGTGCGATCACTGGAGCACGCTGGAGTCGAGCACATCTTCGGGATCCCCGGGGGAGCGATCCTCCCGGCGTACGACCCCTTGATGGACTCCAAGAAGATCCGCCACATCCTCGTTCGCCACGAGCAGGGTGCCGGCCACGCGGCCCAGGGTTACGCCGCAGCCACCGGCAAGGTCGGTGTCTGCATGGCGACCTCGGGTCCCGGCGCGACCAACCTGGTCACCCCCATCGCGGACGCCCACATGGACTCCGTGCCGATGGTCGCCGTCACCGGGCAGGTGGGTGCCTCGATGATCGGCACCGACGCCTTCCAGGAGGCGGACATCCGCGGCATCACGATGCCGATCACCAAGCACAACTTCCTGGTCACCGACCCGGCCGACATTCCCCGCACCATCGCGGAGGCGTTCCACATCGCCTCGACCGGTCGCCCCGGGCCCGTGCTGGTCGACGTCGCCAAGTCGGCCCTGCAGTCGATGACCGACTTCGACTGGCCCTCCGAGATCAACCTCCCCGGCTATCGGCCCGTCACCCGTCCGCACAGCAAGCAGATCCGCGAAGCCGCACGCATGATCCTCGCTGCCAAGCGTCCGGTCCTGTACGTCGGTGGTGGCGTGATCCGCTCGCGCGCCTCCCGTGAGCTGCTCGCCCTGGCCGAGTTCACCGGCATCCCGGTCGTCACCACCTTGATGGCTCGCGGTGCCTTCCCCGACTCGCACCCGCAGCACCTCGGCATGCCCGGCATGCACGGCACGGTGCCCGCGGTGGCCGGTCTGCAGCGCTCCGACCTGATGATCAGCCTCGGTGCGCGCTTCGACGACCGCGTCACCGGCAACCTGGACTCCTTCGCGCCCGGCGCGCTGGTCATCCACGCCGACATCGACCCGGCCGAGATCGGCAAGAACCGTCACGTCGACGTGCCGATCGTGGGCGACGCGCGTGAGGTCATCTCCGAGCTGCTGATCACCCTCCAGCTCGAGTCCGAGCAGGGCAACGTGGGTGACTACGAGCAGTGGGTCGCCTTCTGCGCCGGTCTGAAGAAGCGTTACCCGCTGGGCTACGACAAGCCCTCGGACGGCAGCCTGGCCCCGCAGTACGTGCTCGAACGACTCGGCAAGATCGCCGGCCCCGAGGCCATCTACGCCTCCGGCGTGGGCCAGCACCAGATGTGGGCGGCGCAGTTCATCGGGTACGAACGCCCCAACACCTGGCTCAACTCCGGCGGTCTGGGCACGATGGGCTACTCGGTCCCCGCTGCCATGGGCGCCAAGGTCGGTCGTCCCGACGCGACCGTCTGGTCGATCGACGGCGACGGCTGCTTCCAGATGACCAACCAGGAGTTGGCCACCTGTGCGATCAATGACATCCCGATCAAGGTGGCGCTGATCAACAACGAGGTGCTCGGCATGGTCCGCCAGTGGCAGACCCTCTTCTACGGTGAGCGCTACTCCAACACCGACCTGCACACCGGCCCTGCGCGTCGGATCCCTGACTTCGTGAAGCTGGCCGAGGCGTACGGCTGCGTGGGTCTGGCCGTCGAGTCCGAGGACGAGGTGGACGCCACGATCGAGAAGGCCATGGAGATCAACGACCGCCCGGTCGTGGTCGACTTCCGGGTCAACCGTGACTCCATGGTGTGGCCGATGGTGGCCGCCGGCACCAGCAACGATGACATCAAGTACGCCCGGGACATGGCGCCCCAGTACGACGAGGACGACCTCTGATGAGCAAGCACACCCTTTCCGTCCTGGTGGAGAACAAGCCCGGTGTCCTGACCCGGATCGCGGCGCTCTTCAGCCGCCGTGGGTTCAACATCGACAGCCTGGCCGTCGGACCGACCGAGCAGCCCGACGTCTCTCGCATGACGATCGTCGTCGAGGTCGAGGGGTTGCCGCTCGAACAGGTCACCAAGCAGCTCAACAAGCTGATCGAGGTCCTCAAGATCGTCGAGCTCGACGGTCCCTCCTCGGTGCGCCGCGAGCTGCTGATGGTCAAGGTCAAGGCCGACCACGACACCCGCGGCCAGGTGCTCGACGCCGTGCAGCTCTTCAAGGCCAAGGTCATCGACGTCGCTCCCGAGGCCGTCACCATCGAGGTGACCGGCAACTCGGCCAAGCTCAAGGACTTCCTCGCGGTGCTCGAACCCTTCGGCATCCGCGAGCTGGTCCAGTCGGGCATGGTGGCGATCGGCCGCGGATCCCGCTCCATCACCGAACGCACCGCCAGGCCGGCCCCCGTGCCGGTCGCGCAGCCCGACCCCTCCGCCTGACTCCCGCCGCCCCGGGGGAGACCCCGGGTGGTGGCGTACGACCTGCCCGTTGCGAAACTTTCACAACGGCATCACCCCCTCAAGAAGGAGAGCCCGACGTGGCTGAGATGTTCTACGACGACGACGCTGACCTGACCCTGATCCAGGGCAAGAAGGTCGCCGTGATCGGTTACGGCAGCCAGGGCCACGCCCACGCCCTCAACCTGCGCGACTCGGGCGTCGACGTCCGCATCGGTCTGCCCGAGGGTTCCAAGTCCCGCGCGAAGGCAGAGGACGAGGGCTTCACCGTCCTCAACCCGGCCGACGCTGCGAAGGACGCCGAGGTCATCGTGATCCTCGCCCCCGACCAGCACCAGCGCAAGCTGTACGCCGACCACATCGCGCCCAACCTCAACGAGGGCGACACCCTGGTCTTCGGCCACGGCTTCAACATCCGCTTCGGCTACATCACCGCCCCCGAGGGCGTCGACGTGATCATGGTCGCCCCCAAGGCTCCGGGCCACACCGTGCGCCGTGAGTACGTCGCGGGTCGCGGCATCCCGGACATCATCGCGGTCGAGCAGGACGCCACCGGCGCTGCCTGGGACCTCGCGAAGTCGTACGCGAAGGGCATCGGCGGCACCCGCGCCGGCGTCATCAAGACCACCTTCACCGAGGAGACCGAGACCGACCTGTTCGGTGAGCAGGCCGTCCTCTGTGGTGGCGCCTCGCAGCTCGTCCAGTACGGCTTCGAGACCCTGACCGAGGCCGGCTACCAGCCGGAGATCGCCTACTTCGAGGTGCTGCACGAGCTCAAGCTCATCGTTGACCTGATGTGGGAGGGCGGCATCGCCAAGCAGCGCTGGTCGGTCTCCGACACCGCTGAGTACGGCGACTACGTCTCGGGCCCGCGCGTCATCGACCCGTCGGTGAAGGAGAACATGAAGGCCGTCCTCGCGGACATCCAGAGCGGTGCCTTCGCCAAGCGCTTCATCGACGACCAGGACAACGGTGGCAAGGAGTTCCTCGAGCTGCGTGCCAAGGGTGCTGCCCACCCGATCGAGGCCACGGGCAAGGAACTGCGCAGCCACTTCTCGTGGAAGCAGCAGGACGCTGACTACACCGACGGCTCCGCTGCACGCTGATTCCACTGCTTCACGAACGACCCCCGTCGAGAGATCGACGGGGGTCGTTCCGCGCTTCTTTCCCGGGACGTCATCACCTCCGGTTGCTCCACCGACCGGGACTGATGACCTCCCGGGAGGGACGGGCTACTTGATCTCGCTGCGGAACAGGAAGCGCAGGCCCACCAGCAGCGGTACGCCCATCCAGATCACAGTCGTGACGGCCAGCTGGACCCACTCCTGGTCGGAGGGGACGCGCTCGAAGAGGGACGTGACGTTGTAGAACTGGTCGACCCAGGGCCACACGTCGGCGAAGGACTCCTGGTAGAAGGCGAGCGCGCCGAACACGTTCGGCAGGATCAGGCTGTAGACGAAGTAACCGACGATGGCAGCGGGGGAGTTGCGCAGCACCACACCGAGGGTGAAACCCATCAGCATGCCCAGGACATTGGCCAGCATGACCATCAACAGGTCGGTGAAGCCGAACTCCCACACCGGGTCGATGTCGTGCACGGCTGCCCCGAGCAGGTTGCCCAGGGCTCCCACACCCATGGCGACGAGGATGCCGACGATCCCGATCGACACGGTGACGAGGGCCTTGCCCGTGATCACGCGCCCCCGGTGGGGCACCAGGGTGAAGGTCGTGAGTCCGGTGCGCTGACTCCACTCGGAGGTGACCGAGAGGATGGCCAGCATCGGCAGGAGGATGGCGATCGGCATCCCGACGGCGGCCGAGAAGTTCGCGTACGTGATTGCGTTCTCACCGCCGAACAGGATCACTGCCCCCGAGGCGAGCACCGACAGGATGGCGATGCTGGCCATCAGCCAGAAACCCGAGCGGGTGTTGAACATCTTGACGAACTCGACCCGCACCAGTGCGGTGAAGGTAAGGGCGGGAACGTCGTCGCGTGGTCCGCGACGCACCGGGCTGCCCGCAGGGCCGATCTGGGTGGAGGGCGAGTCGTACGGGGTGGGTGCGCGGTAGGTGGCCGGTGTGGTGCTCATGCTGCGACTCCTTCACGCTGCGAAGCGGCGGTGAGTTCGAGGAACATCTCCTCCAGGCCGGCGCCATCGGCGGACCTGAGCTCGGTGAGGGCGACCCCGGCGGCGAGGGCGACGCGGCCGACCATGTCGGGGGAGGCATCGGTGTGCAGGGCCTTGTCGGGAGTACGCGTGACGTGCAGGCCAGCGGCCTTGAGTGCGACGGCGAGTGCATCGACGTCGGTGCCGCGGACGACGGTGCCGGCAGCGGCCAACAGGTCAGTCTTCGTGCCCTGGGCGACGATGCGACCGTTGCCGATCAACACCAGGTCGTCGGCGATCACCTCGATCTCGTGCAACAGGTGGGAGGAGAGGAGCACGGTCCCACCGTCGTCGGCGAAGGTCCGCAGCAGATCGCGCATCCACCGGATTCCGGCGGGGTCGAGACCGTTGGCCGGCTCGTCGAGGATCAGCACGTGGGGGTCACCCAGCAGCGCTGCGGCGATGCCGAGGCGCTGGCGCATCCCCAGTGAGTAGTGCCTCACCCGCCGGGTCGCCTCCTCGTCACTGAGGCCGACCAACCCGAGCATCTCGTCGACGCGGCTGAGAGGCAGACCCATCGTGAGTGCGGCGACCTTGAGGATGTCGCGGCCGGTACGACCCGCGTGCTGCGCGGAGGCGTCGAGCAGCACGCCGACCTCGCGGCCGGGGTTGGGGAGGTCTGCGAAGTGGCGGCCGTTGACCAGCGCGGCACCGGTGGTCGGCGGGGTCAGACCCACCATCACCCGCATCGTCGTGGACTTGCCGGCGCCGTTGGGCCCCAGGAAACCAGTGACTCGCCCCGGCTGTGCCGTGAACGAGACGTCGTCGACGGCGAGGAATCCGCCGTACCTCTTGCTGAGTGCGTCGATGGTGATCATGAACCTCACCTTCGCGTCCGGACCTGCCCGGCCACATCGGTGAAACCAACCGCCTCGACCCCCGAGCAACCCTGAGAGCGCTCAGGGTTGCCCCCTGCCCCGTTCAGGGGACGCCGGGGAACAACGCGTCGCGCCGGCGCGTTTGAGGCACATGCGCATCGAGATCTGGAGTGACGTCGTCTGCCCGTGGTGCTACATCGGCAAGCGTCGTCTGGAGACCGCCCTGTCCACGTTCGAGCACGCCGACGACGTGGAGATCATCTGGCGCTCCTACCAGCTGGACCCCACCGCGCCCCGCGACCAGTCGCTCACCACCCTCGAGGCGCTGGGCGCGAAGTTCCCCGGTGGTCCCGACCAGGTGCGCGAGATGCTGGCCCGCACCCGTGGTGTCGCTGCCGAGGAAGGGCTGGAGTTCGGTGACCACTCGTTCCACGCCAACACGGTGGACGCCCACCGGGTGCTCCACCTGGCTCTGGTCGAGGGCGGACCGACGCTCCAGGGCGCCCTCAAGGAGGCGCTGCTCGCTGCACACTTCGTGGACAACGCGAACGTGGGCGACCACGCAGTGCTGACAGAGGTCGCCGTACGCACCGGGCTCGACGCCGCGCGCGTCACCGCGGTCCTGGCGGGGGACGAGTTCGCGGACGCTGTCCGGGCCGACATCGACCAGGCGCGGGCGCTCGGCGCCACCGGGGTGCCGTTCTTCGTGCTCGACCGCAAGTACGGCGTCTCCGGTGCCCAGCCGGCGGAGTCCTTCACCCAGGTGCTCGAGCAGGCATGGGCGGATGCTCACCCGCAGATCACGATGGTGGGCCAGACCCCGGATGGCCAGACCCAGGATGGCCAGACCCGGGATGGCCAGACCCAGGGTGACGAGACCGGCGACGTGGCTTGCGGGCCGGACGGCTGCGCCATCTGAATGCGTCGCCCGGCATGATGTCGGTGTGACCCAAGGTTCTCTCGCCCCCAGCCGGTCCCGGGCTCGCGAGATCGGGGTCGACCTCGCCCGAGGCGCCGCGATCATCTCGATGTTCGTGGCCCACACCGCTCCGAGCGCTGGTCCAGGCGGGCTCTTCCAGCTCTCGGAGTTCCTGACCTTCCCGCTCTTCGCCCTGCTGGTGGGGGCCGGCGCCGAGCTGGCCGCACGACGACACGGCCCCGGGGTCCATCTCGTCGGAGCCGTGGTGCGGGCGGTCGCGCTGCTCGGTCTCGGCTGGTTGCTGGCCCAGAGCGCCGCCCTGGTGGTCATCGTGCTGGCTCCCTTGGGACTGCTCACGCTGCTCTGCTGGGGGATCTCGCGTGCTCCCTCCTGGCTGGTGGGTCTGGTGGCAGTCCTCGCCGCGGCGATCGCCCCGTGGACGATCGACAGCTCCCGCGAGGTGTGGTCCGACGCGGTCACGTCCGGCGACACGACCCGGATGTGGTGGCTCGAACTCCTCATCAGCACCTCCTACCCCCAGGCCGTGCTCGTGCTGATGGCCGCCGTGGGGATCCTCCTCACCCGGCTGCTGCTCCCGCGCGAGCGGCCCAAGCCTTCTGCCTGGCTGCCGGCCGCGGTCACGGTGGCGGCTGTGTGCGCGACCGGAGCGATGATCGTGGGCAGGCTCCTGGGCCAGATCGACTTCCTGGCCTACCAGACGACGTGGACCGAGCAACTCTTCGTGGTGGTGCTCGCCAGCGCGGTCTACGCCGGGTGCGTGACCTTCGCCTCCCTGCCGGTGGCAAGGGTCGCTCTGCCGCTGGCCTGGGTGGGCGCGATGACGTTGACGCTCTACTCGCTCCATGTCGCTTGGTTGGCGTGGTGGGTGGACCTCTTTCCCGGCCGCTCGGACGACACCTGGCTCAACGTGGTCGGGATGAGTGTCGTGGCCGTCGTCGTCGCGTCGGCGTGGCGGGCGGCGCGGTTGCCGCACGTGTGGAGGCGCGGACCGGTGGAGGGTGTGGTCGGGCTGGTCGCCGAATTCGCGATCCGTGTGACCGGGGTCGCAACGCCGGATACACCCGAGCCGGTCTCATCGAGGCAGACCTCACGCTCCGACGCAGAGGCCCGCAGGTAGGATCGCCACAGGCACAGCGTTGTGCACACCGCGTTGACGACCCATCCGCGGGATCCGCATTTCCACCAATTTTGACTAGCTGAGGACCCAGCTGTGACCAAGCCCGTCGTACTCATTGCCGAAGAGCTCAGCCCCGCCACCATCGAGGCGCTGGGCCCGGACTTCGAGATCCGCAACTGCAACGGTGCCGACCGGGCCGAGTTGCTCGCCGCGATCGTCGACGTGGACGCGATCCTCGTCCGGTCCGCGACCAAGGTCAACGAGGAGGCCCTGGCCGCGGCGAAGAAGCTCAAGGTCGTCGCCCGCGCCGGCGTCGGTCTGGACAACGTCGACGTGAAGGCCGCCACCCAGGCCGGTGTCATGGTCGTCAACGCCCCGACCTCCAACATCACCAGCGCCGCCGAGCTCGCGGTCGCTCTCATGCTGGCCGCCGCCCGCCACATCAGCCCGGCCCACGCTGCGCTGCGCAACGGCGAGTGGAAGCGCTCCAAGTACACCGGCATCGAGCTGTTCGAGAAGACCGTCGGCATCGTCGGGCTCGGCCGCATCGGCGTCCTGGTCGCCCAGCGCCTCGCCGCGTTCGGCATGAAGGTCATCGCGTACGACCCCTACGTGCAGGCCGGTCGCGCCGCCCAGCTGGGCGTGCGTCTCGTCGACCTCGACGTGCTGCTCGCCGAGGCCGACTTCATGAGCGTGCACCTGCCCAAGACCCCCGAGACCGTCGGTCTGATCGGGGCTGCGGAGCTGGCGAAGGCCAAGCCCGAGCTGGTCCTGGTCAACGCCGCCCGTGGTGGCATCGTCGACGAGGCCGCCCTCTACGAAGCACTCAAGTCCGGCCAGATCGCCGCCGCGGGTCTCGACGTGTTCGACAAGGAGCCGTGCACCGACAGCCCGCTCTTCGAGCTGGAGAACGTCGTCGCCACGCCCCACCTGGGCGCCTCGACCGACGAGGCCCAGGAGAAGGCCGGCGTCTCGGTCGCCAAGTCCGTGCGCCTGGCCCTCTCGGGTGAGCTCGTGCCCGACGCCGTCAACGTCCAGGGCGGCATCATCGCCGAGGACGTACGCCCCGGCATCCCGCTCACCGAGAAGCTCGGTCGGGTCTTCACCGCGCTGGCCGGCGAGGTCGCCCAGTCCCTCGACGTCGAGGTGCGTGGCGAGATCACCCAGTTCGACGTCAAGGTGCTCGAGCTGGCGGCCCTCAAGGGCGTCTTCGCCGACGTCGTCGAGGACCAGGTCTCCTACGTCAACGCCCCGCTGCTCGCTGCCGAGCGCGGCGTCGAGGTCCGCCTCATCGCGGAGTCGGAGAGCCCGGACCACCGCAACCTGATCACGATCCGCGGCACGCTCGCCGACGGTGAGCAGATCTCCGTCAGCGGCACCCTGGTCGGGATGGCCCAGAAGGAGCGCCTCGTCGAGGTCAACGGCTTCGACCTCGACATCGAGCCCACCGACAACCTGGCCTTCTTCACCTACGTGGACCGTCCCGGCATGGTCGGCACCGTCGGCCGCATCCTGGGTGAGGCGGGCGTCAACATCGCCGGCATGCAGGTCGCCCGCGACGCCAAGGGCGGCGACGCCCTCGTGGCACTCTCCGTCGACTCCGCGATCTCGGTCGAGTCGCTCGCGGAGATCAAGGGCGCCATGGATGCCACCAAGGTGCGCGCGGTCAGCCTCGTCTGATCCTGCGTTCGTCCCGACGGCCCGGTGGTGCACCTGCACCGCCGGGCCGTCGGCGTTCCAGCAGCCCGCGATGAGCCCCCCGGCTCCTATTGGGGGAGAATCGCCCGGTGTTCCGCTCACCCGTGCCCTCTCCTGCCACCGCCCTGCTCGACCTGGGACCGATGGCCCAGTTGCGGGCCGGTCGGCTGGCCAGGCGCTTCTCGCAGCTGACCGTCGGCCTGGTGCTCTTCGGGGTCTCCCTGGCGTTGATGGTCGAGGCCACCTTGGGCCTGGCGCCGTGGGACGTCCTGCACATGGCGTTGACCGACTACCTGCCGCTGACTCTGGGCCAGATCGTGGTCCTGATGAGTTTCGTGGTCCTGCTGCTGTGGATCCCGCTGCGCGAGAAGCCCGGCATCGGGACGGTGGCCAACGCGATCGTGGTCGGCCTGGCTGCGGACGCGACCTTGGCGCTGGTCACCGGACCCGAGACCCTGTGGGCCCGGATCGCGCTCGTCCTGCTCGGCGTCGGGCTGAACGCCGTGGGCGGCGCCCTTTACATCGGTTCGCAGTTCGGACGCGGCCCCCGTGACGGGCTGATGACCGGGTTGTCACGGCGTACGGGGCTCTCGCTGCGGCTGGTCCGCACCGGCATAGAGGTGACCGCGGTCGTGCTCGGTGTCCTGCTCGGTGGCGCCCTCGGGGGAGTGCTGGGCCTGGGGACCGTGCTCTACGCGGTGGGGATCGGCCCGCTCACCCAGGCGATGCTGCCTGCGTGCACCGTCGACATCAGCGCCGCGTCGCGATGATGACCGAGGCGTCGGACGCGATCATCACCTCGACCGCGGTGAAGCGCTCGTCGGTGAGCCACTCCTCGCGCAGCGTGTCGACCCGACCGAGGTAGATCGGGGGCCACGACTCGCACGGCGTGAAGTCGTCGAGGACCACGATGCCACCGGGCTCGAGCAGGTCGGCGACCTTGTCGACCCGGACACTGCTCGGGTCGCCCGAGTCGAGGAACAGCAGCGAGAAGGGACCCTTGCCGGCGAGCGTCGACCAGTCGGCCTCGAAGACCTCGACGGTGTCGTCGTCGCTGAAGATCTCCGCAGCCGCCTGGGCGAGGCGCGGGTTCAGCTCCGCGGTCAGGATCCGTGCGTCGGTGCGTACGCCGGAACGCAGCCAGGCCGTGCCCACGCCGGCGCCGGTGCCGAACTCGGCCATCACGCCACTGCGGGTGGCGGCCAGCGCAGCCAGGAGGCGGCCGGTCTCGTTGCGGCAGAAGGAGACGTACCCCGCGCGACGCGAGACGTCGAATGCGCGCCGGACGATCTCGGGCAGATCTGGTGAGGCGCTCATGGGTTGCATTCTTCCACCGCAGGCAGGCCGGTCCTGACACCGTCCAGCGGCGGACGTACGCCGGGGCGACCGGTGTGGGATCCAGACCGCGCCGCCGTACCCGCGCGCGAGGTGGACGTGGCCCAGAACACGTACGGAAAGTACTCGACATCGCAGGTGGCGCTGCGTATGGTCACTCCATCATGCGGAGCATTCTCGTAGTCGTCTGCCGCGGCGAGGCCTGAAGAGGGCCACCTCGCCGCGGTGGTTCGGCGAGTACGAGGCCCTCGAACCAGCAGCCTCTCTCCTTGCTCCGCGACAGATCATCTGACACGAGTCGGCGCGATCCGCTCTCTCAGGTCCGATGGTCGGGCACACCCGACGTCATCACCGCACGGCGTCGACAGCCTCGCGATCAGCGAGTGCCACCCCGACCCGGACCTCACCTCCGCCACCTGACCGGTGATGAGGAGTCCTCCCCACTTGTGCGTGGGGCGCAGGGCAGCACCCGGCGCGACCCGGAACGACGGTCGCGCCGACGCATCCACATCTGAAGAACTCCACCCCGGTTTCCGGGGTCATCACCCACAGGAGCGATCATGTACACGTTGAACCCGGCCGACTGGGGCCCCGGACGTCACAACCCGCAGAGCCCCCACAGCCACCACGCCCTGCAACTCGTCGCTGACCAGCGTGACGCGGCGGACCAGCGACCCGACGACAACTGATCTGTGGAGCCATGACCCTCACCTCGCCCGAGTCCCCGATCAACCTCGCCGTCATCCCCGGCGACGGCATCGGACCCGAGGTCACCACCGAAGCGCTCAAGGTGCTCGACGTGGTGGCCCCCAACGCCTTCTCCACCACCCACTACACCTTGGGTGCGGAGCACTACCTCGCGACCGGCGAGGTGCTGCCTGACTCGGTCCTGGACGAGGTGCGTGGACAGGACGCCATCCTGCTCGGCGCGATCGGCGGCAAGCCGAACGACCCCAACATCCCGCCCGGGCTCCTGGAGCGTGGGCTGCTGCTCACCCTGCGCTTCGAGCTCGACCACCACGTCAACCTGCGTCCCTCCAAGCTCTACCCCGGAGTCGGTTCGCCGCTGGCGAACCCCGGTGAGATCGACTTCGTGGTCGTGCGTGAAGGCACCGAGGGTCCGTACACGGGCAACGGGGGTGCCATCCGGGTCGGGACCCCGCAGGAAGTGGCGACCGAGGTCAGCCTCAACACTGCCTTCGGTGTCGAGCGCGTCGTGCGCGACGCCTTCGCCCGAGCGATGCGTCGTCCGCGCAAGAAGGTCACGTTGGTCCACAAGACGAACGTGCTGGTGCACGCGGGATCGATCTGGTGGCGCCTGGTCAACGAGGTCGCCGAGGAGTTTCCCGAGGTCACCGTGGACTACCTGCACATCGACGCAGCCACGATCTTCATGACCACCGACCCCGGCCGCTTCGACGTGATCGTCACCGACAACCTCTTCGGCGACATCATCACCGACCTGGCCGCCGCCGTCACTGGTGGCATCGGCCTGGCGGCGTCGGGCAACCTGAACCCGTCGCGCAGCACGCCGTCCATGTTCGAGCCGGTCCACGGCTCTGCCCCAGACATCGCGGGTCAGCAGAAGGCGGACCCGACGGCGGCGATCCTGTCGGCCGGGATGCTCCTGGACTTCTTCGGCAACACCGAGGGCGCCGCGCGCATCGAGGCGGCCGTGGCCGCCGACATCGCCGAGCGTGTCGCCGGTGGGCCCCGTACGACTTCTGCGATCGGCGACGCCATCGCCGCACGAGTGTAGGTTCGAGACATGGAGATCAGCACCACGCTTTCCGACACCCCCGTCTCCGAGGCCAGGCTCTCCGAGATCCTCGTCGACCCCGGCTTCGGCGTGCACTTCACCGACCACATGTTCACCGTCGAGTGGACTCCGGAGAAGGGGTGGCACGACGCCCGGATCACCCCCTACGGTCCGCTCGTCCTGGACCCCGCGACCGCCGTCCTGCACTACGCGCAGGAGACCTTCGAGGGGATGAAGGCCTACCGCCACGCGGACGGCTCGGTCCACCTGTTCCGTCCCGAGGCCAACGCTGAGCGGATGATCCGGTCCAGCCAGCGTCTGGCGCTGCCCGAGCTGCCCGTCGACGACTTCCTCGCTGCCGTCGAGGCCCTGGTCAAGGTCGACGCGCGCTGGGTCCCCGAGGCCCAGGGGGAGAAGAGCCTCTACCTGCGTCCCTTCATGTTCGCCAGTGAGAAGTTCCTGGGGGTGCGCCCCAGCCAGCACGTCACCTTCATGGTGATCGCCAGCCCCGCCGGCTCCTACTTCAAGGGCGGTCTGAAGCCGGTCAGCCTGTGGCTCACCGAGGACTACACCCGCGCGGGGCGCGGCGGCATGGGCGCAGCGAAGACGGGCGGCAATTACGCCAGCTCGCTGGTCGCCCAGCAGGAGGCCACCGCCAACGGCTGCGACCAGGTCGTCTTCCTCGACGCCCAGGACGGGCTGTACGTCGAGGAGCTCGGCGGGATGAACATGTACTTCGTGTTCCGCGACGGCTCGATCGTCACCCCGGCCACCGGCACGATCCTCGAGGGGATCACCCGGTCCTCGATCATTGCCCTGGCCGAGCAGCTGGGTCACGAGGTCACCGAACGACGCTTCGCCATCGACGAGTGGCGCTCGGGCATCGCGTCCGGTGACATCGTCGAGATCTTCGCCTGCGGCACCGCCGCCGTGGTCTCACCGGTGGGGGAGTTGCGCTCGGCCGCCGGGACCACCGCGGCCCCGGCGTCGACCGAGTTGACGATGAAGATCCGCTCCGCGCTGGTGGACGTGCAGTTCGGACGCGCCGAGGACACCAACGGCTGGTTGCGCCAGGTTCTGTGATCGGCGCGGTTAGCCTCGTGACGTGAGCGTCACACCTCGACCACCAGCGCCCCCTCGCGGGTTGACGGTCGGCGGCTACCAGCTGCTGACCCGACTCGGTGAGGGCGGCATGGGGGTCGTCCACCTGGCGCGACGTCCCGGTCAGGAGCGGGTCGCCCTGAAGGTGATCCGCCCCAACGTGGTCGGTGACGACGAGTCCCGCGCGCGGTTGGCCCGCGAGGTCAACTCGCTGCTCAGGATCCGGAGCCGTCGGGTCGCCGAGATCATCGACGCGGACCCGTGGGGCGACATCCCGTACGTCGCGACCCGCTACGTGCCCGGGTACTCGCTGTACGACCAGGTCGCGCAGGAAGGTCCGCTGCTCGGCGACGAGCTGGTCTGGTTCGCCCGCTGTCTGGCCCAGGCCATCGAGGCGGTGCACCGGGTCGGTGTCGTGCACCGTGACATCAAGCCGTCCAACATCCTCATGGTGGGTCGCAACCCCGTCCTGATCGACTTTGGTCTGGCTCGCCTCGCCGACGACCCACGGCTGACGGCGCAGGGGTGGTTGCTGGGCACACCCGGCTACCTGGCCCCGGAGATCCTGCACGGCGAGGACGCCAGCCCCGCCTCCGACATCCATTCCTGGGCGGCGACCGTCGCCTACGCGGGGACCGGACGGGCACCCTTCGGCAGCGGTCCGTCGATGGCGATCATGGACCGGGTCCGTCGCGGTGAGCACGACGTCTCCGAGTTGCCCGAGGAGGTGCAGGAGGTCGTGAGCGCCGGGCTCGACCCGGAGCCCCGCAATCGGCCCACCGTCGCCGCGATCCTGACGTGGATGGAGTTGGAGGACGAAGGCTTCGCCGCCGACGAGAGCGACCTCGACCCCGACGACGGGACGGAGTTGGTCGACCTCCACGACGACACCGCCACCAGGCCGGTGCCGCTGACACCCTTTCCGGTGACCCGGCCCTACACGCAGGTCGTCCAGGCGCCACACGAGCCCACGACGCCGCCGGTGGAGTGGTGGGAGCGGCATGAGGAGGAGTGGGCCGAGGACACCACCGTCCACCTGCCCCTCGACTCGCACCACGAGCCCGAGCCCGACGAGGAGTGGCTGCACTCCACTCCGGTGGGCGACCGGGAGTTCGCCGAACGACATGACGTGGCCGAGTTCACCGACGACGACCCCGATGATGGGGACGACCTCGACGGGGACGATCGCTACGGGGGCGATCTGGACGGGGACGACCTGGACGGGGACGACGAGGTCGAGTTCACCGACGACCCGTGGACGGCGCCCGAGACCCCGACCGAGCGCGTACGGCTGGGTGTGCGGCTGCGGAGAGCCACCCTCTTGCTCACCCTCGGCGCCGGAGTCAGTCTGGCCTTCGTGGCCGCGCCCTACGTGACGACGGCGCTCCTGACAGCGCTGGTGTGGTTGCTGCGGACGCTCTCGCACAGCATGAGCGCGAGCGCTGAACGCCGCCGGCTGCGCGGCTCGAAGTGGTACGACGGTGTCCAGAGCGTCGCGACCACGCCGGTCCACGTCTTCTCCTCGATCCCCGGCACGCTGGCCCTCCTGCTGTGGGCCGCCGGGTTGAGCGCGGTCGCCGGGTTGATCTGCTTCACGGTCGCGGCCCCGGTGCAGAGCTCTCTGCTCGTGATGGGCGCCGGCCTCGTCCTGGGGTTGTGGGTGGGACCCGGCGCCACCCGGGTGCGCCGCGCGGTGTCCCCGGTCGTACGACCCTTCGCTGCGCGGGGCTGGCTCTGGCTCCTCACCTGGGCGTTGTTGGTCGGTCTGCTCGTCCTGCTCGTCGGCGACTTCCAGGGACAGCCCACCGACTGGTCGCCCGCGGTGGGTGCGCCGTGGGACAACGTCTGAGCGGCAGGAGCCACCGTGTCCGAGATGCATGACCTCACCGCCCTCGAGCAGGGTGCAGCAGTGCGTGCCGGGGAGCTGTCCCCGGTCGAGTTGGTCGAGCACTACCTCACCCGGAGTGACGACGTGGGCGCCTTCGTCACCCGGGTCCCCGAGCTGGCCCTGGCCCGGGCGGCTGCGCTGCCGCGCCACGGGCTCTCCCCGCTGCACGGCGTGCCCACGGCGATCAAGGACCTGAACCCCACCGCAGGGGTGCGCACCACGTTCGGGTCGGCCGCCTACGCCGACTTCGTGCCCGAGTTCTCCGACAACGTGACGCTGTCGATCGAGGCCGCGGGGATGGTGTGGCTGGGCAAGACCAACACGCCGGAGTTCGGTTCTCCCTGCTACACCGAGCCCGACGTCGCGCCGCCGGCGGTGACACCGTGGGACCACACCCGCACGGCAGGCGGATCCTCAGGCGGTGCGGCAGCCGCGGTCGCGGCTGGACTCGTGCCGGTGGCCCAGGGTTCTGATGGTGGGGGATCGATCCGGATCCCCGCTTCCTGCTGCGGCCTGGTGGGCCTCAAGCCGTCACGCGGCCGGATCAGCGCTGCGCCCACGTACGGCGACCCGGTCGGTCTCTCGACGGCCGGCACCCTGGCCCGTACGGTCGCCGATGCCGCCGCGATGCTCGACGTGCTCGCCGGCCACCGGGTGGGTGACCCGTCCTGGGCGCCTGAGCCGCAGGGCACCTTCCTCAATGCCGCCCGGCGGGAGCCGGGACGACTGCGCGTCGCGCGTTTCTCTGCGCCGGTCATCACCGACGTCGACGTCGCGCCCGCACCCCTGCAGGCGTGGGAGGACGCCTCCGGCTTGCTGGAGGCACTGGGCCACGAGGTCGTGGACATCGAGGTGCCGTTGGATCGGTCGGCAGTCGCCGTCTTCGAGATCTGCTGGGCGGTGCTGACCGCCCTCTCGACCGCCCCCGCCGGACGCGAGCACCAACTGCGACCGTTGACCACCTGGTTGAGCGAGAAGGGACGCGCGGTCAGCGGGCCCGACTTCGGCCTGGCGATCGGCGAGATGCGTCGCCACGCGGCGTTGGCTCTCGAGGCGCTGGCGCCCTACGACGTGGTGCTCACTCCGACCCTGGCCTCGCTGCCGGTTGAGGTCGGTGCGATGCGTGACGACGAGAACCCTGAGGCCGACTTCGAGGCCCAGAAACGATTCACCCCGTGGACCTCCGCGTGGAACGTCACCGGCATGCCGTCGATGTCCTTGCCGACCCACTGGACGCCAGAAGGGCTGCCGGTCGGGGTGATGATCGCGGGTCGCCCCGCCGAGGACGAGTTGTTGATCTCGCTGGCCGCCCAGGTCGAGCAGGCCAGCGACTGGGTCGGCCGTACGCCGCCGGGCTGGTGAGTTGCTCGGCTCGGCGACTTTCGGCGTACGTCAGTCGTCACCCAGTCAGTCGTCACCCAGTCCGCGCGCGTGCAGGGCGTCCCCGGTGTCGCGGGCGTGGGCGATCGCGCGGATCACGAAGGGCGTGAGCCAGACCCGCGGATCGCGCTCGAGTCCGCGGGCGCGGGCGGCGTCGCGGGTCTCGCCAGCGATCGTCAGGACCAGGGGCACGGAGCGGATCATCAGGCTGAACGCGAGACCGACCCGTTCCGGGTTCACCCCGAGTCGTCGCAGCGGCCCCAGGGCGCGCACGATCACGTCCAGGATGTCGTCCACCGCAGTGGTGGTGGTGACGACCGTGGCCAGGAGGATCAGGGCGACGAGATCGGCGGCCTGTTCCAGGGCCACCTGCCACGACGCCCGCCACAGCGAGTAGGCCACCAGGACGACGAGCAGGACCAGGAGCGGTCGCAGGGTCCGCAGCACGCGGCGTACGCCCACCCCGGCGACGGCGAGCAGCACCAGGGCCAGCGCCACGAAGGCCAGGCCGACCCACCACTCGCGCACCAGCACCACGACCAGACCCACGAGCATCAGGACGCCCAGCTTCGCCCCGGCCCGGAGTCGGTGCAGCCAGGACGCGCCGGGGGTGTAGTCACCCAGCAGGCTGGGCGTCGGGGAGGACACGTGGCTTCTCAGGCCGTGGCCCGGTAGTGGTCGACGGCGTCGGGGGCGGGGCCGTCGAAGACCACCCGCCCGCCCTCGATCAGCAGGGCCCGGTCGCACCGTGCGGCGAGATCGAGGTCGTGGGTGCAGAGGACCAGCTGTTGGGGCAGGCCCATCAGGAGGTCGCCCACGAGTCGGCCGTTGGCCAGGTCCAGCAGGGTGGTGGGCTCATCGGCCACCACGACCTGCGGATCGCAGGCCAGGACCCCGGTGAGGGCGACGAGTTGGCGCTGGCCACCGGAGAGGGTGTGCACGCTGCGGTCCGCGAGCTCGGCGAGACCGCGCGCCTCCAGGATCGCCAGCGCGGCTGCCCGGCGTTCACCCTTGTCGCGGTGGGTGCGGCGCAACGAGAGCATGACGTCCTCCAGCACGGTCGGCATCACCAGCTGCGCAGAGGGATCGGTGAAGGCGAAGCCCACGTGCTGGCGTGCTCGGCGACCGTCCTGGGCGACGTCGATCCCGTCGACGACGACCCGGCCGCTCGACGGAGTCACCAGCCCGTTGAAGAGCCGCGCCAGGGTGGACTTGCCGGAGCCGTTGGGTCCGATCAGCGCGATGCTGGGCTCGGTGATCTCCAGGGAGGTCTCGGAAAGGATCTCGACGACGCCGTCGACGCCAGCCGCAGAGACGACCACGCGGTCGAGGACGAGTGAACTCACGTGTTGATGATCTCGCGCCCCGCGGCGTCGTCACTGACGGGGGAGGTCCCGGGCGTCTGGGGGGCTGGCGTGGTCGCCTTGCGGCGCACCGGCAGCAGGTCGGGGAAGGCGCGGTGCACAGCCACGGCCACGAGCGCCATCGCGATGTTCTTCGCCACGTCGCCGGGCCAGTAGGCCATGTCGGCGACGATGGCCTCGCGCCACGTCTCGAAGGCCTCGACGCGGTAGTACATGCCGACGATGCCGAGCGGGTGCACCACCAGGAAGCTCGCCGCCAGGCCCGCCAGCGTGATGGCGAGCACGGGCCAGCGGAAGCCGCGGCTGCGGACCCACATGACGAGCAGGCCACAGAGGAAGGCCGCGATGGGGAAGGCGATCAGGTAGCCCGCCGAGGGCTTGGCCAGGACGCCGAGCGTCGCGCCGCCCTGGGCGAAGACCGGCAGACCGGCAAAGCCGACCGCCATGTAGAGCGCCACCGCCAGGAAGCCGCGCACCGGTCCGAGCACGGCGCCTGCCAGCATCACGCCGAACGTCTGGAGAGTGATCGGCACTCCCGACCCCATCGGGATACCCGGCAGGATGCTGCACACTGCGATGACTGCGGCGAAGACGGCGACCAGGGCCAGGTCTCGGGTGGGGGTGCGTGTGCTGCTCACGGAAGATGCCTCTCGACTCAGAACCTGAACGGTGGTCAGGTGAACGGTGTTCAGGTTATGGTTGGCCTCACGAGACGTCAACCAATCTGACGCCTTGTGAGGCAGGTCTCACCCGCCGAGGTGAGTTCGAGGAGGAATGCCATGCGCCACCACCGCACCGACGTCGTCGAGCACGCCATCGGTGTGCTCGACCAGTACGGACTCTCCGACCTCACGATGCGCCGTCTGGCCTCTGAGCTGGGGGTGCGCCCCAGTGCGCTGTACCACCACTTCGACAACAAGCAGACGCTGCTCGCAGCGGTCGCCGACGAGCTGCTCGCCCGCGGCCTGCGACCGCTCGACGAGGGGGAGTGGGACGTACGTCTGACCCGCGCTGCCACCCAGCTGCGCGACGCCCTGCTCGCCTGGCGCGACGGTGCCGAAGTGGTGGCGACCGTGCACGCCTTCGGGCTCGGCGGACAGGCCGCGTACGCCCACCTCGCCGCGGCGCTTGAGGGCAGCGGTCTGGACGCCCAGTGGTCGGCGACCGCGGCGCGTACGGTCCTGCACCTCGTCTTCGGTCACGCGACCGCCGAGCAGACCCACCTGCAGGCCAGCAGCGTGGGGGCCATCGATGCGCAACCCGGAGACCGGGGGAGCGATGCCGACTTCGCTGCCGGACTGGCGCTCGTGGTCGACGGGATCCGGGTGCACGTCAGGACCCACGTCCAGGACTGAGAGGCTCTCGACGTCGACTCAGGTCGACTCAGGTCGAGGTGTCGACCAGTGCTCCACTCAACTCGGCCAGCAGCACGGCGCCGGCCAGGTCCACCTTCGTACGGAACAGATCGGCGTCGCGCAGGTCGACCTGCTCGAGGGTGGCACCTCGCAGGTCGGCCTCACGCAGATTGGTCTGCGCGACGCCGGCGCCGGCGAGCTGGGTGCCGCGCAGGTGGGCCTTGGTGAGGTTGCAGAGCGAAAGGTCAGCGTCGCGCAGGTCCAGCCCCGACAGGTCGACGCCGGTGAGGTCGTTGCCGCGCAGCACGACCCCGCGCCACAACCCGCCCCGGATCTTCATCGGTTTCATCGTGCACTCGTCGAAGAGTGAACCGGACACCTTGCAACCAGCCAGGGTGGCGTCGAAGAAGTTGCAGCGACGGAACTCGCAGGCGATGAAGGCCGACGACTCGTGGACCGAGGAGTTGAAGCGGCATCCGTCGAAGACACAGTTCTCGAAGTGGGTCCCACTGGTGCGGACCTCGCTGAGGTCGACGGCCGAGAAGGTGCAGTCGACGAACCTGCGACCGGAGAGGTCTTCGCCGTACCAGTCCTCGTCACGGTAGCTGGCGCCGCGGGTCGTCGAGTCGGTCATGTGGCCACGGTAGGCGCCGGGGTCGCAGGGTCGCCGAGCGGCCACCGGTGGACCAGGTGACAGGCGCCGGCCTCGTACCACGCCAGGTCCAGCCACTCGGCGCGACTGCGCACCGGCACGACCGTGCCCAAGAGGTCGCGGGTGGAGGATTCGGTGACGTCGCCGTGACGCAGGTCCAGGGTGAGATGGGGGACGGGCGCGAAGTCCCCGCCGTAGGGCGGGTGGTCGGGGAAGGCCGTCACCAGCAGGTTCGTCAGGCGTACGAACCCCTCGGCGGGCTCCGGAAGCAGGTGGATGATGCCGCTCGGGAAGGTGTCGAGGCGCCTCAGATGGAAGTCGAACGGCTCCACCTGGGCGGCGATGGCTGCCACCGCCGCGCTGGTGGCCTCGTCGAGTCGGTCGACGAAGGGACCCAGTGCAGTGACGTGGGCATGGGTGAAGTCGGGGTCCGCGGAGAGGTAGTCGACGTCGTAGTGGGCCGTACGGGCCCTGACCCACGCCTCCAGGGGAGGGACCGGCACCTGCAGCACGCTGTGGCCGGGGTGTGGCGCGGTCATCGCGGGTCGGTCAGCGGGAGGGTGAAAGGCACGTGCCATTGTCCCTGACCCCAAGTCTCGGGAGCGTATGAGGAGGATCTCCTATCGCTCCTACCCAATATTGGGCATGATGGGGTGATGCGACAACGCTTCTCTCCCTTTCTGTTGGTCCTTGCCCTGCTGAGCGGACTGCTCCTGGTCGGTCCCGCCGCGTCCGCGGCCAAGCCGAAGAAGGTCAAGGTCACGGCGAGTGCCTCGGTGAGCACGGCCAAGATCGGCGCCGCCCTCAAGGTCACGGGCAAGGTCACCGGCCGCTCCGCCCGGGCCAAGGTGGTGCTGGTGAAGAAGGTGAAGAAGCGCTGGGTCGTGGTGAAGTCCGCCAAGGTCAGCGCCAAGAAGCGTTACGCGCTGAAGACCAAGGTGGCCAAGGGCACCACGACCTACCGGGTCAAGGTGCGCAAGAACAAGCGGGTCAAGGCTGCGGCCTCGCGCACGTTCAAGGTCCGCGGGATCACGGTCGGCAGTCCTGCGCCTGTGCCCACGGTCGGCGCGGACCAGACGGCCGTCGACCAGATCCTCGCCGAGACGAACGCGTTCCGGGCGGCCAACGGCAAGGCGCCGCTGCAGCTCTCCGGGCCGATGACGACGGTGGCCCGCAACTGGAGCCAGACGATGGCTGACACCGGGACCTTCCAGCACAACCCGAACTACTCCAAGCAGATCCCGTCGGGGTGGACCCGGGCTGGCGAGAACATCGCGGCCGGACAACTGCTCGGTAGCGTCGTCAAGGCCTGGATCAACAGCCCCGGGCACCGCGCCAACCTGCTGGGCGACTTCACCCACATCGGAATCGGCTACGTCTCCAAGCCGGGATCGAAGTACACCCGCTACTACACGCAGGTCTTCGCCAAGTACGCCGCCGCGACGCCTACGCCCACCGCGACTCCCACGCCGACACCTACGCCGACCGCCACGCCGACGCCGACCGCCACGCCGACGCCTACCGCGACCCCGACGCCTACCGCGACTCCTACGCCGACGCCGACGCCTACCGCGACTCCCACGCCTACGGCGACGCCGACGCCTACCGCGGCCCCCACGCCTACGGCGACGCCGACGCCTACCGCGACCCCCACGCCTACGGCGACGCCGACGCCTACAGCGACTCCCACGCCGACGCCGACCGCGACCCCCACCCCGACGCTCAGTCCCGAGCAGGTGGCGATCAACCAGATCCTTGCCGAGACGAACGCCTTCCGGGCGGCCAACGGCAAGGCGCCGCTGCAGCTCTCGACGCCGATGACGACGGTGGCCCGCAACTGGAGCCAGACGATGGCTGACACAGGCACGTTCGTGCACAACCCGAACTACTCCACGCAGATCCCCTCAGGGTGGCGCCGGGCCGGCGAGAACATCGCGGCCGGTTACTCGCTCAGTGCAGTGGTGCAGGGCTGGATCGACAGTGCCGGCCACCGGGCCAACCTGCTGGGTGACTTCACCCACATCGGCATCGGGTACGTCTCGAAGCCGGGCACGCAGTACACGCGCTACTACACGCAGGTCTTCGCCAAGTACTAGGACCAGTACCGCCAGGGCCATTGGTCGCCGTGGCAAAAACGCGGACGTTCGCAGTCACCCACCCGTGACTGCAGACGTCCGCGTTCTTCATCGCGCCACGGTGAGCAGTCGCTCGCACTCCGCCAGCAGTCGCTCGCGCAGCGGCCCCGAGCGTTCGGTGAAGCTGCGCTGGGCAGCGGCGTACTCGCGCTTGCCCTCCGGGGTCTCGATCTGGACCGGGGTGAACTCCTCGTCCTCGATCCACAGGCCCGTGAGGTCGTACGGGGCCGCGCGCATGTCGAGGACCCGGACGTCGCGTGCGAGCTCGAAGCAGTCGGCGACCAGGTCCGAATTGATCATGGGGCTGAGACGGAAGGCGTGTTTGTAGAGGTCCATCGCAGCGTGCAGGCAGCCCGGCTGCTCGAAGTCGGCGCGGTCGTCACGTCCGGGGCTCAAGGTGTTGAGTCCGCGGGCGGGGGGAGTGAAGAATCGGAACGCGTCGAAGTGGGAGCACACGATCTTGTGAGACTCCACCACCTCGTCGGTCGCGGCGCCTCCCAGGCGCAGTGGCCAGGCTGCGTGACGGGTCTCGTCCTGCTCCAGGCGGTAGACCATCGCCCACTCGTGCAGCCCGAAGCAGCCGAAGTGGGCGGGCCGAGCCAGGGTCGCGCGGAGCAGACGTACGAGTGTGGTCAGCAGCACCGTCTGGGACGCGACGTGGGCCTGACTGACGCGTACGCCGCCGTCGACGACCTCGTACCCCTTGAGGCCGCCGTACTCCTGCGCCGCGTCGGCGAGCGCGACGCCGTAGCCCGGGTGCCAGCGGCGCAACTGTCCCGGCTTGTGGGAGTAGTAGACGAAGAGGAAGTCGTGGACCGGGTGCTTCACCCGTGACGTGCGCCGGGCCAGGTGTGCATCGAGAAAGCCCTCGAGCCGAGCGGCGTGCTGGGTAGCACGCGGTCGCCACTGGTCCACCGACAGCACTCGCACCCCTCCACGGTACTGGCTGCTCAGCACTGGCCGAACACGGGATTGTCACGGGCTGGCGCTAGGGTTCAAGGGTGCGTATCGCCAGATTCACCACCGGAGAAGAGCCCATGTACGGCGTCGTCACGGGCGAGCTCGACCAGTTCGGTCAGCCCGACGAGGACGCGATGGTCGTTGCCCTGGCAGGTGACCCTCTGTACGTCGGCGTCAAGCTGCTCGAGCAGCAGTACAAGCTCTCGGACGTACGACTGCTCGCACCGGTGCTGCCCCGCAGCAAGGTGATCGGGATCGGTCGCAACTACGCCGACCATGCCGCCGAGATGGGCAACGACGTGCCGGCCGAGCCGTTGATGTTCATGAAGCCGAACACCTCGGTGGTCGGTCCCGGTGACCGGATCTTCTACCCGGCCCAGTCCGAGGACGTCCACTACGAGGGCGAGCTCGCCGTCGTGATCGGTCGGATGTGTCGCGACGTCCCGATCGAGCAGGCCACCGACGTGATCCACGGCTACACCATCGCCAACGACGTCACTGCGCGTGACCTGCAGAAGAGCGACGGCCAGTTCACCCGGGCCAAGTCGTTCGACTCCTTCTGTCCGCTCGGTCCCTGGATCGAGACCGACCTGGACCCGCAGACCTTCATCGACGGCGTCACCATCCAGACCCACCTCAACGGTGACCTGGTGCAGGACGGCAGCACCGCCGACCTGATCTTCGACGTCCCGACCCTGGTCTCCTACGTCTCCAGCGTCATGACGCTGCTCCCGGGCGACGTCATCCTCACCGGCACCCCCGCGGGTGTCGGCCCCATGCAGGTCGGTGACGAGGTCGAGGTCTCGATCGCCGGTCTGGGAACCCTCACGAACAAGGTGGCCAAGCGCTGATGAATGCCCCGATCAAGACCCCCGTCCGTGTCCGCATGGCCCCCAGCCCCACCGGCAGCCCGCACGTCGGCCTGGCCCGTACGGCGCTCTTCAACTGGGCCTTCGCCCGTCACCACGGTGGCACCTTCGTCTTCCGCATCGAGGACACCGACAAGGAGCGCAACACCGAGGAGTCCTACGAAGGGCTCATCGAGGTCATGCGCTGGCTCGGCCTCGACTGGGACGAAGGCGTCCTCGTCGGCGGGCCGTACGGTCCCTACCGCCAGTCCGAGCGGACCGAGATCTACGCCGACGTGCTCGAAAAGCTGCGCGGCTCCTCCTACACGTACGACTGCTTCTGCACCGGCGACGAGCCGACCGCCCGCCGCAAGGCAGCCGGTTCGAAGGTGATGGGCTACGACGGATTCTGTCGCGACCTCACCGCCGAGCAGCGTGCCGCCTTCGAGGCCGAGGGACGCTCCAGCGTGGTGCGGTTCCGGATGCCGGACGGCGAGATCGCCTTCACCGACCTGGTGCGGGGAGACATCTCCTTCCAGTCCGAGTTCGTGCCGGACTTCGCGCTGGCCCGCGCCAACGGCGACCCCCTCTACACGCTGACCGCTCCCGTGGACGACGCGACGATGGAGATCACCCACGTCCTGCGTGGCGAGGACCTGCTCTCCTCGACGCCGCGCCAGATCGCCCTCTTCGAGGCGCTGAAGGAGATCGGCGTCGCCAAGGAGACGCCGCTCTTCGGCCACCTGCCCTACGTGATGGGCGAGGGCAACAAGAAGCTCTCGAAGCGGGACCCCGAAGCGAATCTGCTCGGCTACCGCGACGCCGGGTTCGTCCCGGAAGGGCTGCTCAACTACCTGGCTCTCCTGGGCTGGTCGATCGCTGCCGACCGTGACGTCTTCACGCTCGCGGAGATGGTGGAGGCGTTCGACATCGCCGACGTGCAGCCCAACCCGGCTCGTTTCGACCTCAAGAAGGCTGAGGCGATCAACGCCGACCATCTGAGGATGCTCTCGCTCGACGACCTCACCCACCGGGTCCTGCCGTTCCTCAAGCAGACCGGGGTGGTCTCCGACCCGGTCAGCGACGCGGACGCACAGATGCTCGAGCTGGCGATGCCCCTGATCTCGCCGCGGATGAACAAGTTGACCGAGGCGCCGACCCTGCTCGGTTTCCTCTTCGTCGATGAGGCGTCCTTCGAGCGCATCGACGCGATCGGTGAGGCCGACAAGGAGGTGCTGCAGGCGGCGTACGACGCAGTCTCCGCGCTGGAGACCTGGTCGACTGCTGCCATCGAGGAGGCGCTGCGTACTGCTCTGATCGAGACGATGGGTCTCAAGCCGCGCAAGGCCTTCGGTCCCGTGCGCATCGCGATCAGCGGCCGCAAGGTCTCCCCGCCGCTCTTCGAGTCCATGGAGCTGCTGGGCCGCGAGCGCAGCATCGCGCGCCTCCATGACGCACTCCTCTGACGTCGTGGGTGAGGTCGCGGTCGTGACCCCACCCCAGGCAACCGCCTACGGCTACCACCAGCTCCACCAGTTGCGGGGGCGAAGTGTCTGGCGTGCGCTGGTGGGTGCCCTGCTCGTCGCCGCTGTCGGCCTCGGTCTGATGCCCGTGCTGTGGATGCTGGTCTTCGTGATCGGTGGTGCCCTCGCGGGGATGGAGCAGGGGGCGCTCATCGACCAACTCTCCCTCACTGGTGAGGCGACGCCGTTGGCACTGGCGTTCCTGATGGTCTCGCTGGCCAGCGCCATTCCGGTGGTGTGGCTCTTCAGTCGTCTCCTGCACGGATTGCGGCCTGGGTGGACGACCTCGGTCTTCGGCCGGATGCGGTGGAAGTACTTCGCCGTCTGCATCGGCCTCTCGGTCGTCGCGTTGGTCGCGACGCTGGTGGTGGGGGCGCTCATGCCGGCCACCGCGCAGACGCCCGAGATGACGGGGGTCAACGAATTCACCTCGACCACGCGCAACTTCTTGCTCGTGGTGATCTTCCTGGTCCCGTTCCAGGCAGCGGGGGAGGAGTACCTCTTCCGCGGTTACCTGACGCAGGCGTTCGGCGGTCTCTTCAGCGATCCGTGGATCTCCCGAGTCGCGGCCGTCCTCGTCCCCGCCCTGCTCTTCGCGCTGGCCCACGGTCCGCAGGACCCGCCGATCTTCGTCGACCGCTTCGCCTTCGGCCTCGTGGCCGGTGTGCTGGTGATCGCGACCGGTGGGCTCGAGGCGGCCATCGCCATGCACGTGCTGAACAACTTCGTCGCCTTCGGGCTGGCGCTCGCCTTCACCGACATGACCAGCGCGTTGAATCCCACCGGGGGCACCTGGTGGAGCCTGCCCTCAACGTTGACGCAGTCGTTCGTGTACCTCGGACTGGCCGTCTGGGCGGCTCGACGGATGGGCCTCGCCAACCAGGTCTGGGGGGCCGTTTTGCTGGCTCCGAAGGGTGCCGTGTAATGTTCTTTCTCGGTGCCACAACGGGCCAAAACAGTGGGATATGGTGTAATTGGCAGCACTAGGGATTCTGATTCCCTCAGTCTAGGTTCGAGTCCTAGTATCCCAGCGAGGACCGGGTGCAGACCCGGTTCTGGACAGTGACACTGGCTCCACAGGGTCACGGTTCGTTGCTCATGCCTCGGTTTCGAGCAACACATGCCCCGGTCGTCTAGCGGCCTAGGACGTCGCCCTCTCACGGCGGTAGCGTGGGTTCAAATCCCATCCGGGGTACAGCACCGCAAAGGCTCGGTCTCTGACCGGGCCTTTCGGCATTTCCTCGTCCTCACCTCTGTCGGTGGGCCGGCCCCACGGATCAGTCCTGACCCAGGAGGACGGGGGATTAAGCGTGGTCAGCGTCATGTTTCCCCCGACTGGGAGATGTCGTCGGAGGGCTGGTAATGTTCCCTTCGTCGTCAGGTCCTGCGGGGTCGGACGGCAGGCAAGCCCCGGTCGTCTAGCGGCCTAGGACGTCGCCCTCTCACGGCGGTAGCGTGGGTTCAAATCCCATCCGGGGTACACATCAGCCAAGGCTCGGTCCACGGACCGGGCCTTTCGGCATTCCCGGCTGCCCAGCCGTCCGCCGGTTGGAAACCGTCGTGTCCGATTCCCGCGAGAAGTTGTCGTCGAGGTGAGTCACACTGGAGGCATGGAGCAGCAGACCCCGGGTGACCTCGACGCGAGTCGTTGCTACCGCGCGGTGTCGAGCCGGGACCGCCGGTTCGACGGAGTCTTCTACACCGCGGTCCACACCACCGGCATCTACTGCCGCCCGTCCTGCCCCGCGCGCACGCCGGCGGTCGCCAACGTGACGTTCCACCGTACGGCCGCCGCGGCACAGGCCACCGGTTGTCGAGCCTGCAAACGATGCGCCCCCGACGCCACTCCCGGGTCGCCCCAGTGGGACGTGGTCGCTGACGTGGCGGGGCGGGCCATGCGCCTGATCGCCGACGGCGTCGTCGACCGTGACGGCGTGGAGGGTCTCGCCGCCCGACTCGGCTACACACCGCGCCACCTCGGGCGGCTGCTGAGGGCGGAGCTCGGCGCGGGACCCTTGGCGTTGGCCCGGGCGCGTCGGGCCCAGACCGCGCGCACGCTGATCGAGGAGAGCCACCTCCAGTTCGGTCAGGTCGCGTTCGCAGCGGGCTTCTCGAGCGTCCGGCAGTTCAACGACACGGTCCGCGAGGTCTACGCCGCCTCGCCGAAGGAGCTGCGTACGGCGCGCTCACGCAGTCGCGGCACACCCTCGCCGGTCCCGGGTCGGGTGCAGCTCCGGCTGCCGGTGCGGACACCGTACGCAGGCGACGCGCTCCTCGACTTCCTGGCGGTGCGGGCGATCCCGGGCGTCGAGGTCGTCCGCGACCAGACGTACGCCCGCACCCTGCGCCTTCCCCGCGGGCCGGGCACCGTCGAGTTGTCCTTCCCGCAGGAGGAGCGAGAGGGGGTGCCGGCCCACGCGCTTGCGTCCTTCGCGCTCACGGACCTGCGCGACCTCACGGCCGCCACCGAACGCGTACGCCGTCTTCTGGACGCTGACTGCGACCCCGTGGCGGTGGCCGACGTCCTGGGCCGGGAGCCGCTGCTGGCCGAGGCCGTACGCCGGGTCCCCGGCCTGCGGGTGCCCGGCCACGTCGACGGGTACGAGGCAGCCGTGCGCGCCGTTCTCGGCCAGCAGGTCACGATCACGAGCGCACAAGGACTCACACGCCGTCTGGTCGAGAGACTGGGGGAGAAGGTCGTGACCGATGTCGAGGGGCTCGATCGACTCTTCCCGACGCCCGAAGCGGTCGCCGCCCTGGCGCCCGGCGACCTCCCCATGCCCGCCTCGCGCGCTCGCGCGCTGGCGCTGCTGTCGCAGGCGGTGGCAACCGGAGCCACCCCGCTCGACCGCGGTGCTGACCGCCGAGCTCTGCGTGCGGACCTGCTGGCCCTGCCGGGGATCGGACCCTGGACGTGCGACTACGTCGCCATGCGGGCGCTGGGTGACCCCGACTGCTTCCTGCCGAGCGACAGCGGCACCCGAGCGGCGCTCAGGGCGATGGGAGAGGATCCTGCCAGGGCCACCGCGCTGGCGCAGCAGTGGCGACCGTGGCGGTCCTACGCGCAGATGTACCTGTGGCAGAGCCTCACGCGCCCGACCCCGCCCACCGATGACCACGACGAGAAGGACGACTGACGTGTGGACAGTGATGGAGACCCCAGCCGGTGAGCTCAGGGTGGTCTCGGACGGCACGGCGGTGACAGCCGCCTACTTCGCCCCCTTCGAGAAGGCGAAGATCGCCGCTCCGCTCGGGGAACGCGACGACACCCACCCGGTGCTCGTCGAGGCCGTACGGCAACTGCGTGCCTACTTCGCCAAGGAGTTGGTCGAGTTCGACCTTCCGCTGGCGCCGGTCGGCACGGCCTACCAACAGCGCGTCTGGGACGAGCTGCGCGCGATTCCGTACGGCACCACGGCCACCTACGGCGAGATTGCTCGCCAGCTGGGTCAGACGTCTGCGGCTTCCCGGGCCGTTGGTCTGGCCAACGGGCGCAACCCGATCGGGATCATCGTGCCGTGCCACCGGGTGATCGGGGCCAACGGTCGCCTCGTCGGCTACGCCGGGGGGTTGGAACGCAAGCAGATGCTGCTCGCACTGGAGTCGGACGGCTCCCAGAGCGAACTCTTCTAGAGAGCCCTCACAGGTCAGTCGGCGGCGGCGCGACGCAACGACTCGGAGAGTCGTTCCGCAGCGGCGAGCACGGCCGGTGCGTGCATCCGTCCGGGCTGGCGGGAGAGACGCTCCAGCGGACCGGAGACGGAGACCGCGGCGATGATCTTGCCGCCGGGGGAGCGTACGGGGGCGGAGACCGAGGCCACGCCCTGCTCACGCTCTCCGACACTCTGGGCCCAACCACGGCGACGGATGCCTGACAGGGCAGTCGCCGAGAAGGCGGCGTTCTGCAGGCCCCGGTGCATGCGCTCGGGGTCCTCCCACGCCAGCAGCACCTGGGCCGCCGAGCCGGCGCGCATGGTCAGCTGCGACCCGACCGGAATCGTGTCACGCAGACCGCTCGGACGCTCGGCGGCGGCGACGCAGACGCGGTGCTCGCCCTGGCGGCGCCACAGCTGGGCGGACTCGCCGGTGATGTCGCGCAGTCGGGCCAGCACCGGGCCCGCAGCAGCCAGCAGACGGTCCTCGCCAGCGGCCGCGGAGAGCTCGGCCAGACGCGGCCCCAGGACGAAGCGTCCCTGCATGTCACGGGCGACCAGGCGGTGGTGCTCCAAGGCGACGGCAAGGCGGTGCGCGGTCGGTCGGGCGAGACCGGTGCCGGCCACCAGTCCGGCCAGCGTCGCCGGGCCGGCTTCGAGGGCGGCAAGCACCAGAGCGGCCTTGTCGAGCACGCCGACTCCACTAGAGTTGTCCATATTGCAATACTGCCGTCTCACACAGTGGGATGCAAGAGGTACGATTGAGAAAGCGCCCAGACCGGGCCGATTTTGCACAGAGAGGAGCGAGTCATGGGCAAAACCCTGGCCGAGAAGGTGTGGGACGAGCACGTCGTCCGTAGCGCAGACGGGGAACCCGATCTGCTCTACATCGATCTCCACCTCATCCACGAGGTGACCAGCCCGCAGGCGTTCGACGGCCTGCGCCTCGCCGGACGCAAGGTCCGCCGCCCGGACCTCACGCTGGCCACCGAGGACCACAACGTCCCCACCCTCAACTGGGACAAGCCGATCAAGGACCCCGTCTCGCGCGCGCAGATCAACGCGCTGCGCGAGAACTGTGCGGAGTTCGGCATCCGTCTGCACCCGCTCGGCGACATCGAGCAGGGCATCGTCCACGTCGTCGGCCCGCAGCTCGGGCTGACCCAGCCGGGCATGACGATCGTGTGCGGTGACTCCCACACCGCCACCCACGGCGCCTTCGGAGCCATTGCCCACGGCATCGGCACCTCCGAGGTCGAGCACGTCCTGGCCACCCAGACGCTCTCCTCGATCAAGCCGAAGACCTGCGCGGTCACCGTCAACGGCGAGCTCGCCGACGGTGTCACCGCCAAGGACCTCATCCTCTACCTGATCACCAAGGTGGGCACCGGCGCCGGCATGGGCTACGTCGTGGAGTACCGCGGCGAGGCGATCCGCAAGCTGTCGATGGAAGGCCGCATGACGGTCTGCAACATGTCCATCGAGTGGGGCGCCAAGGCTGGCATGGTCGCGCCCGACGAAAAGACCTTCGCCTTCCTCGAGGGCAAGCCCGAGGCGCCGAAGGGCGCTGAGTGGGACGCTGCGGTCGAGCACTGGAAGACCTACTTCACCGACGCCGACGCCGTCTTCGACAAGGAGATCGTCATCGACGCCTCAGAGGTCACCCCGTGGGTGACCTGGGGCACCAACCCGGGTCAGGGCGCGCCGCTGGCCGGCCACGTCCCGGTCCCGGCCGAGTTCGACGACAAGATCGAGCGCACCGCCGCCGAGAACGCCCTGGAGTACATGGGCCTCGAGGGTGGCACCACGCTGCGTGACATCGCCGTCGACCACGTCTTCATCGGCTCGTGCACCAACGGTCGTCTCGACGACCTGCGCGCAGCTGCCGAGGTGCTCAAGGGTCAGCAGGTCGCCGACAGTGTCACGATGATCGTCGTGCCGGGTTCGGCCCGGGTCCGTCTCGAGGCCGAGGCCGAAGGGCTCGACAAGGTCTTCCTGGCCGCCGGCGCCGAGTGGCGCGGGGCGGGGTGCTCCATGTGCCTCGGCATGAACGACGACAAGCTGGACGGCCCGGTCCGTACGGCCTCGACCTCAAACCGCAACTTCGAGGGGCGCCAGGGCACCGGCGTACGCACCCACCTGGTCTCGGTCCCCGTGGCAGCGGCCACGGCCGTCCGCGGCACCCTCTCGTCCCCGGCCGACCTGGCGTCGGTCCCGGCCTGAACGGAGCACTGACATGGAGAAGTTCATCAGCCACACCGGTGTGGCCGCTCCGCTGCGCCGCAGTGACGTCGACACCGACATGATCATCCCGGCCGACTTCCTCAAGCGGATCACCCGGACGGGCTTCGAGGACGGCCTCTTCTTCGGCCTCTTCAAGGACCCGGAGTTCGTGCTCGCCCGAGAGCCCTACACGCAGGCGTCCGTGCTGGTCGCCGGTCCCAACTTCGGCACCGGCTCCTCGCGGGAGCACGCCGTCTGGGCGCTCCAGGACTTCGGCTTCAAGGCCATCATCTCGCCGCGGTTCGGTGACATCTTCCGCAGCAACTCGGGCAAGTCCGGGCTCCTGACCGTCCAGGTCGAGGAGTCCGAGGTCGTCGCGCTGTGGGACCTCCTGGACGCCGACGTCGGCCTCGAGGTGACCATCGACCTGGAGCACCGCACGGTGAGTGCCGGGGAATGGTCCACGTCCTTCCAGATCGACGACTACACCCGCTGGCGCTTCATGGAGGGTCTCGACGACATCGGGATCACGATGAGCCACGACGACGACATCGTGACTCACGAGGCCGCGCGTCCTTCCTGGAAGCCCGCCACGCTCGGACGGTGACGTCCGTGTGAGCAGCGCGTCCCACTGGCCTCTCCGCAGTTGCGGGGAGGCCAGTTCGCGTTCAGCCGCAGTTCCTCAGGGCAACGTCGTCGAGGCGCGTCCGGCGACCTCGGTGGTGTGCGGACCAGCCCCGAGGGCGAGTGCCCGGTCGAGGTCCGCCACCACGTCGACGTCGCGTCGTACGCCGGCCGCCGCATCCACGATCTCGAGGGCGCCGGCCTCCAGGTGGGCTCGTCGTGAGGGTCCTCCGAAGCGCGGGGCGAAGAGGGCGTGCGGAGCGCTGTAGAGGGTGGTGCCGACACCCGCGGCGTCCGGCACGAACGCAGGGCGGTCCGAGGCCCGTACGTCGATCCGGGCCAGCACCTGGGCCAGGTCCGCGGGGACCAGCGCTGGCAGGTCCGAGCAGAGCGCCACGGGACGTGCTCGGGGCCAGTGGCGGTGCGCCTCAGCCGCCGCCTGGACGAGCGAGCCGTTGAGGTCGCCGGTGACCCCGTCCGGGACCACCAGGCATCCGTCGCGGGCCAGCGAACGGGCCAGGCGCGCGTCATCGGTGACGACCACGACGCTGAGTACTCCAGGCGTGCCCAGGGCGGCGCCGACGGTGTCCCGCGCGAAGGCCTCCGCCAGGGCCTGCCGGTGGGCGGGGTCGACGCCGACGAGTCGTGACTTCCCCCGGGAGAGGGGTTTCACCGGCACCACGGCCACGAACTCTTGAGCACGCATCGCTGCCATTCTGCCAGTCGTGAAGTCCACTCGGGCGGGCGCGATGGGAGTAGCCTCGGTGAGCGTGGAGGACAGGACGGCAGCCGTGCGGGCCCGCAGGCTCAGGTCGCGGCAAGGCGTGGGCTGGGGCTTCGCGCTCGCCACCTCGCTGCTGTTGCCGCCCACCCGGGCATTGAGCCGGCGGACGTGGATCGACTCTGAGAAGATCCCGGAGTCCGGAGCGTGCATCGTCGTCTTCAACCACCTGTCCTACCTGGACCCGATGATGACCGGCGACCTGCTCTGGGGACGAGGGCGACTGCCCCGCTACCTGGCCAAGTCCACGCTCTTCACGACTCCTTTCGTGGGCCGGGTGCTGCGATCGGCCAAGCAGATCCCGGTCGCCCGACTCACGCCCCACGCGCTGGATGCCTACTCGGCCGCGGTGGAGGCGTTGCGCACAGGGGAGTTGTTGGCGATCTATCCGGAGGGCACGCTCACCCGGGACCCGGACCTGTGGCCCATGCGGGGCAAGTCGGGGGCGGCGCGCATCGCTCTCGCCACCGGCGCTCCGGTCATCCCGGTGGGTCACTGGGGTGCCCAGGACACCTTGAGGCCGTACTCGAAGCTCCCGCGGCTCTGGCCGCGGGGTGCGGTCACCCTCAAGGTCGGGGATCCGGTGGACCTCGACGACCTCGTCGGGGACGATCCCACCGCCGAGGTGGTGCACGAGGCGACCGATCGCATCATGGCGGCGATCGTCGCGATCGTGGAGGATCTGCGCGGGGAGCCGGCTCCACCGGTACGGTTCGACCCCAGGACCGCCCATCTGCCGCAGATCGGGAATCCCAACCGCCGCCGACGCAGGAAGAAGGACGACAGTCGATGACCAAGGTCGCAGTGATCGGTGCCGGATCATGGGGGACGGCCTTTGCCGTCGTGCTGGCCGACGCCGGCAACGACGTGACGCTGTGGGCGCGTCGGCCCGAGTTGGCCGAGGCGGTCAACTCGGAGCACCAGAACCCCGACTACCTGCCCGGAATCGTCCTGCCGGACAACATTCGGGCCACCAGCGACGTGGCAGCTGCGATGGCCGACGCGGCGGTCGTGGTCTTCGCCACGCCGTCCCAGACCTTCCGCGAGAACCTGGCCCAGTGGGCCCCCTCGATCCCCGGGTCCGCCGTGATGGTGAGCCTGATGAAGGGTGTCGAGCTCGGCACCCTGAAGCGGATGAGCGAAGTGATCGCCGAGGTCACCGGCGCCGGCCCCGAGCGGATCGCCGTGATCAGTGGTCCCAACCTGGCAAAGGAGATCGCCCGTCGCGAGCCCGCCGCCTCCGTGGTCGCCTGCGCCGACGGAGACGTGGCCCAGTGGCTCCAGGGCCTGTGCCACGGACCGGCCTTCCGCCCCTACACCTCCACCGACGTCGTCGGGTGTGAGCTGGGAGGCGCCTACAAGAACGTGGTCGCGCTGGCGGTGGGCATGGCCGTCGGCCTCGGTTTCGGAGACAACACGACCGCCTCGCTGATCACCCGTGGGTTGGCCGAGACCGCACGGCTCGCTGCGGCCTCCGGTGCCAACCCGCTCACCCTGATGGGCCTGGCCGGTCTGGGCGACCTGGTCGCCACCTGCTCCTCGCCGCTGTCGCGCAACCGCACGTTCGGCGAGAAGATCGGGCAGGGCATGACGACCGACGAGATCTACGCCTCCACCCGGCAGGTGGCCGAGGGAGCCAAGTCGTGCTCCTCGCTCAAGGCGTTGGCCGAGCAGAGCGGCGTGGACGCGCCGATCGCCACCGCCGTCGAGCTGGTCATCGCCGGCAAGATGACGGCCACCGACATGATGCAGGCCTTCATCGCCCGGGACACCAAGGCCGAGACCGACTGATTGACCCCGCCCGGGAGGTCAGACGACCAGGTCGTCGAGCGCCTTCTCGAGGTCGTGCCACAGGTCGTCGACGTCCTCGATGCCGACCGAGAGTCGGACCAGGCCGTCGGGGATCGTGGCGGGCTCGAGCTTCCACCTGCGGCGGCGTTCGAAGGTGGACTCCACTCCGCCCAGCGAGGTGGCGTGGAGCCAGATCTTCGTCTTGCGGGTCAGCAGGTCCGCCGCCATGGCACCCTCTGTCAGCACCACGGAGACGATCGCCCCGAAGCCCGGATAGCGGACCTCGGAGATCGCCGGGTGGGCACCCAGTCGCTGCGCCAGCTCGGCTGCGTTGGCCTGGCCGCGCTCGACCCGCAGCGGCAACGTACGGAGCCCACGCAGCGTGAGCCACGCCTCGAACGGGCCGGGGACCGCGCCGAGCATGTCGCGGCGGCCCTTGAGGACGCGGTAGAGCTCGTCGTCCTGCGTCACCAGGGCTCCCATCAGGACGTCACTGTGACCGGCCAGGAACTTGGTGGCCGAGTGCACGACCAGGTCCACCCCGTCCTCGAGGGGACGTTGGAGGATCGGTGTGGCAAAGGTGTTGTCGACGACCACGTAGGCGCCCGCCTCGTGGGCGGCAGCCGTGATCGTCGCGATGTCGGCGATCTCCAGGGCAGGGTTGGTGGGGGACTCGAGCCAGACGAGGGCCGCTCCCTCGCAGGCCGCCACGACGGCTGCGGTGTCGGTGATGTCGACGAGTTCGCAGACCAGCCGTCCGCGGGACTCGTGATCGGCCAGCTGCATCACGGTGCCGTTGTAGGCGTGCCGAGGTGCGACCACCTTGCCGCCGAGGCTGACCAGGTCGAGCACGCACGCCACGGCCGCGAGCCCGGAGGCGTACGTCAGACAGCGCCCGCCCTCGAGCCCGCCGATGGCCTCCTCCAGCGCGGTCCACGTCGGGTTGCCGTACCGGCCGTACTCCACGTCGCCACCGGCCACGTACGTCGAGGCCATGGTGATCGGGGTGTTCAACGGCGCGTCGGGCTCGCGTGCCGGGCGACCCAGATGGACCGCCAGGGTGTCCGGCCGCAGGGTTGAACCCGTCTCGAGGGAGTCGGCAGTGGAGTCTGCTGGGATGTCGAGTGCCATGCCACGAGCGTAGGCCGATAGGGTCTCCTCCGATGAATGCACCCGTCCGCAAGCCTCGCGTCGCCGTCGTCTTCGGTGGCCGCTCCTCCGAACACGCCATCTCGTGCGTCACCGCTGGTGCCGTCATCGACGCCATCGACCGCGACAAGTACGACGTCGTGCCGGTGGGGATCGCGCGTGACGGACGGTGGGTGCTGGAGTCCGACGACACCTCGCGCCTGCGCATGGCCGACGGGCAGTTGCCGGCCGTGAACGGGAGTCGTCCCTCGGTGCAGCTGCTGGCCGAGGAGTCCCACACGGACCTTGTCGTGAGCGAGCCGCACCAGCCGCCGGTCACCCTGGGCCAGGTCGACGTCGTGTTCCCGGTGCTGCACGGGCCGTGGGGCGAGGACGGCACCATCCAGGGCATGTTCGAGATGGCTGGCGTGCGTTACGTCGGAGCCGGAGTCCTGGCGAGCGCCGTCAGCATGGACAAGGCGTACATGAAGATCGTCCTCGAGGCCGCCGGGATCCCGGTCATGCCCGGGATCGTCGTCACTGCCCGTCGCTGGGCACGTGAACCCCAGACCTGCCGGGACGAGATCGAGGCCCTCGGTTACCCGGTCTTCGTGAAGCCTGCCCGTGGCGGGTCCAGCATCGGCATCAGCAAGGTGCACGACGCCACCGAACTCGACGCTGCGATGGCGCTGGCCCAGGCCGAGGACCCCAAGGTCCTGGTCGAGGCCGGAGCTGTGGGGGCCCGCGAGGTCGAGTGCGGAGTGCTGGAGGGGCTCGACGGAGAGCTCCTCACCTCGAGCCCGGCGGAGATCCGGATCGGTGGCGACCACGAGTGGTACGACTTCGAGGCCAAGTACCTGCCCGCCGAGCACACCCAGCTGGACATCCCAGCCGTGCTCCCTGACGAGGTCGCGGCGCGGATGCGAGACCTGGCTGCCCGGGTCTTCGAGGCCGTTTCGGGCGAGGGCCTCTCGCGGGTGGACTTCTTCGTGATGCCCGACCACTCGCTGGTGGTCAACGAGCTCAACACGATGCCAGGCTTCACCCCGACGTCGATGTACCCGCAGATGTGGGCCGCCGCCGGTATCTCCTACGGCGAGCTGGTCGACCGGCTCATCGAGTTGGCGCTGCGTCGCGACACCGGTCTGCGCTGAGCCCAGCCGCGCGGACGCCACTCCTCAGAGACAGGGGGAGGTCTCCGTGAGGTGCTCGATGATCAGGGGCGCGATCGTACGCAGGTAGGTGTCGGGCGCGTCCGTGCGGCGCTCGGCAGGGATCGAGAGACTGACTCGGGGAGCGTGGCTCTGCGCCGACATCACCAGGTCGCGCTCAGGGTCCTTCAGCTCGGCATCGGGGATGAACCAACCGACGCCCTCGATGTCGCTGCACCGGGAGAACGCATCGAACTCCTCAGGAGCCGGCGCGCTGCAGGTCAGGACCACGGGCGGCTCGCCCCAGGCAGCCCCGATCCCCTCACCCGTGACCTCGCGACGCTCAGAGGCGAAGAAGTCGTCGGGCAGGTCGTTGACCAGAGCGGTGCAGGCGTCGATGACCTCCTGGTCCATGGGTGTGGAGGTGATCTCGACGTCCGAGGAGCAGGCCGACAGAACGGCGACCGTCAGGATGACGACAGGGGCAGCGAGGGCATGCCGGAGCAGGGTGCCGCGGAGGCGGCGGGAGGAACGGGTCACCGTCAGATGTGGACGACGGGACACGTGAGGGTGCGGGTGATGCCGGGCTGGTTCTGCACCTGGGAGACCACCAGTCGTCCGAGCTCGTCGACGTTGCGGGCCTCGGCGCGCACGATCACGTCGTACGGTCCGGTGACGTCCTCGGCCGAGGTCACGCCCTCGATCGCCCCGATGGCAGCAGCCACGTCGGCCGCCTTGCCGACGTCGGTCTGGATCAGGATGTACGCCTGCACCATGGTGGCCTCCTGGACTCGAATTCCGTGGACGTGACGCACCTCAACCTACAGCCCGGCCGTACGCGCCGGAAGGGCTGTGGATGCGTGGCAGGCGACCGGTTGTCTGGTGAGATGGGCGCATGGCGTTGTCTGAGGAGAGCCCGTTGTCACAGGTGGGCGAGTTCGAACTGATCGAGGCCTTCATCGGTCTCTACCCGCAGGGCGAGGACGTCGTCGTGGGGCCGGGGGACGACGCAGCCGTGCTGCGGATCCGCAACGGTCACGTGGTGGTCTCCACCGACCTGATGGTCGAGGGCCGGCACTTCCGCAAGGACTGGGCGGGCGGCAGGGACGTCGGCCACCGCGCTGCCGCGCAGAACCTCTCCGACATCAACGCGATGGGGGGAGTGGCCCACTCCATGACCGTCGGCCTGGCCCTCCCCGCGGAGCTCCCCGCGAGCTGGGCCCTGGAGTTCGCCCGAGGCTTCGCGGACGAGTGCGCCAAGGTCGGCGCCACGGTCGTGGGCGGTGACACCACCCGCGGCAGCGAGATCGTGGTCGCGGTGACCGCGATCGGTGCCTGCACCGAGTCCCCGGTGCTGCGCTCGGGAGCGAAGCCCGGAGACGTCGTGGCCCTGTGTGGTCGCCAGGGGTGGGCGGCCGGTGGCCTGGCGGTGTTGACCCGCGGCTTCCGTTCGCCCCGGGTCCTGGTGGAGGCGTACCGGTGCCCGGCACCTCCGTACGAGGCCGGGACGGTGGCGGCCAAGGCTGGTGCCACCGCGATGATCGACGTCTCGGACGGACTGGTGGCCGACGCCGGACACATCGCCGCCGAGTCCGGGGTGGGCATCGACCTGGACACCGGCGCCTTCGAGCTGGCCGAGCCGCTGCAGGCCGTGGGGGCTGCGCTGGGCGTGGACCCGATGCAGTTCATCCTGTCGGGCGGCGACGACCATCCGCTGCTGGCGACCTTCCCGTCGGCCCTCAAGGTGCCCCAGGGATGGACCGTGGTGGGCGAGGTGCGTGAAGGACAGGGCGTCACCGTCAACGGGGCGGTCCACGAAGGGGCCGCCGGATGGACCCACTTCTGAGTCTCCGGGGAGGCGCCCCACGCCCCTGCGACCGAGCCCACGACCCTCGATTTCACCCGCCGAGCGTTGTCGGATAGTCTGATCCAGTTGCTCGACGGCGTGAGCATGCACAAGCAAGAACCAGTGCGTGCACTACGTCGAGCGCATTCGAAACTTCCAACGAACTGATCGGAGTGCACGGTGGCTGCCGTCTGCGACATCTGCGCCAAGAAGCCGGGCTTCGGCAACAACCGTCCGTGGTCCCGCAAGATCACGAAGCGGCGCTTCAACCCCAACATCCAGCGCGTCCGCGCCACGGTCAACGGCACGCCCAAGCGCGTCAACGTGTGCACCGGTTGCCTGAAGGCCGGCAAGGTCTCCCGCTGATCTGACAGCGTACGAAGGACCCCGGTGAGCCCCGCGCTCCCGGGGTCCTTCTGATTTCTGATGCCCCTCTGACCTCGTTGGGCTCCGGGCCACTACTGTGTGGTCTCACCAGACGACAGCCAGGAGCAGACGCATGGAGACGGTGCCGCACGGGATCACCCTCGGCACGGTGCTGCGATTCGTCGACGTCGCCACGGATGCGCTCAGCGCGGCCCGTGAGGAGATCGACGCCCTCAACGTCTACCCGGTGCCCGACGGTGACACCGGCACCAACATGTTCCTCACGTTCTCCGCAGCTCGGGACGCGATCCGCGAGGCGGCCGCGGACGGGGCCGACCTCCTCGCCGGTCTGGCGGCGTTCCGCAGGGCCGCCCTGCTGGCCGCGCGCGGCAACTCCGGGGTCATCCTCAGTCAGATGCTCGGTGCCACCGCACTGCGCATCGAGCGGGCACAGGTCGGGGAGGACCCCGCCGAGGTGATGGCCGACGCGCTGCGGCTCGCCACCGACGCGAGCTACGAAGCGGTGGGGACCCCGGTCGAGGGCACCATCCTCACCGTCGCTCGCGCCGCCAGTGACGGGGCGGCCGCCTTGCTCGCCAAGGAGGACGGACCCGTACGCGCGGCCGACATCTTCTGCGCGGCCGCCGGTGCGGCGCGCGAGGCCCTGGCGCTGACGCCCACCCAGCTGAAGGTCCTGGCCGACGCCGGGGTGGTCGATGCCGGCGGGCGCGGTCTCAGCGTCGTGCTCGATGCCGCGGAGCGCGTCCTCACCGGGCGGCTGCCGGTCTCCCAGGACGGCCACCGCAGGACGAGTCGGATACCGGTGCTCGCCACGGGGGACGACCTCACCGAGTCGGGACCGTCCTACGAGGTCATGTATCTCCTCGACGCTCCGGAGTCGGCAGTGGCCACCCTGCGCGCCACGCTCGCCGGTCTGGGCGACTCGTTGGTGGTGGTCGGCAACGAGCCCCTGTGGAACGTGCACGTGCACGTGGACGACGTCGGGGCCGCCATCGAGGCCGGCATCGTTGCCGGCCGCCCGCACCGGATCAGGGTCACCCACTTCGCCGAGCAGATGGCCAGGGCGCGAGGTCACGAGGCGGGCCGTACGGGTCGTCGGGTCGTCGCTGTCGCGGTCGGGGCAGGGCTTCGCGAACTCTTCACCGGCGCCGGTGCGCTGGTCGTCGAGGCAGCAGTCGGCCGGCGCCCCTCCACCGGGGAGATCCTCGAGGTCATCAACTCCAGCCAGGCTGCGGAGATCGTCGTGCTGCCCAACGACCCGGACTCGGTCCGGGTCGCGGAGATCGCAGCGCGCACGGCCGAGGAGGCGGGCAATGTCCGGGTCGCGGTCATCCCCACCCATGCCCAGGTGCAGGGGCTGGCGGCGCTCGCCGTGCACGAGCCGGGTCGCGCCTTCGACCAGGACGTCCTGGAGATGACGGCCACTGCGCGCCACGCGAAGCACGGTGCCGTCACCGTCGCGGCCAAGCAGGCGTTCACCACCGCTGGCCCGTGCGAGGTCGGTGATGCCCTCGGCGTGATCGACGGTGACTTCGCGGTCGTCGGCTCCGACCTCCTCGAGGTCGCCACGTCGGTGGTGGGTCGCCTGTTGGGTGCGGGCGGTGAGCTCGTGACTTTGGTCTCGGGCGAGGACGACGAGGCGGGCGAGCTCGCAGAACGCTGTGCCGCTTGGGTCGAGGAGACCCATCCTCTGGCCGACGTCGTGATCTACGAGGGCGGCCAGGAGCGGTACCCGCTCCTGATGTCCGTGGAGTAGAGCGTTGGTTGCCATCACCCCCGAGTCCCCTGTCGCCGCAGTCTTCGGCAAGTCGGTCCAGAAGCGCCGGACGGTCGAGGAAGGGCTGGGCATCAGGACCGTCGGCGACCTGCTCTGGCACTTCCCCCGCCGCTACGTGAAGACCACCGAGCTCAGCGAGGTCGCGGAACCCGTCGAGGGGCAGTTGCTCAGCGTCGTCGGTGAGATCACCGCGAGCGTGGTGAAACCGTTCCTCAACCGGCGCACCAACAAGATGAGCCAACGGCTCGAGGTGCGGGTGGCGACCAACGGCCCGCAGTTCACGATGACGTTCTTCCTCCCGCACCAGAGCCTGGCCGAGCGGGAGCAGCGCCGCATGGCTGTCGGGAGCCGCGGCATGTTCACCGGCAAGGCCCAGGTCTTCAACGGTTCCTGGCAGCTGGCGCAACCACACAGCGTGGTCTTCGGGGGAGGCGACAGCGAGAGCGACGGCGACGTGGCCGGGAGTGAGGGGCTCGCGTCGAGCCTCAAGGGCCTCATGCCGGTCTACCCGTTGAGCGGCAAGCTCTACTCGTGGGACCTGCAGAAGACCGTCCAGTTCGCGCTGGACGTCGTCTCCGGCGTGCCCGAGACCTTCCCCGACGACCTGCGCGAGCGCTTCCGGGTCTGCGACGTGATGACCGCACTCAGGTGGATCCACGGACCTGACGACCACGCCCAGCTCGGGGCTGCGCAGCGACGCTTCCGCTTCGAGGAGGCACTGGTCCTGCAGCTGGTGATGGCGCGTCGCCGTGCCCTCCTGCGGGCCCAGGGTGCCCAGGCGCGTACGGGCGAGGGGGGAGCGTTGCTCGCGGCCTTCGACGCCCGCCTGCCCTTCGAGCTCACCGCTGGTCAGCGCGAGATCGGTGCGGTGCTCGAGGGCGAGTTGGCCCAGCCGCACCCGATGAACCGCCTCCTGCAGGGTGAGGTCGGCTCCGGCAAGACGTTGGTGGCGCTGAGGGCGATGCTCCGCGTCGTCGACTCCGGTGGCCAGGCTGTGCTGCTGGCGCCCACCGAGGTACTCGCCCAGCAGCACCACCGCTCGGTCACCGCGATGCTCGGTGACCTGGCTGCCTCCGGGATGCTCGGAGGGGCCGAGGAGAGCACGCGTGTCACCCTGCTCACCGGCTCCATGGGCAAGGCCCAACGCCAGGCCGCGATGCTCGAGATCGCCACGGGCGAGGCGGGCATCGTGATCGGCACCCACGCCCTGCTCGAGGGCAACGTCACCTTCTTCGACCTGGGGCTCGTCGTCGTCGACGAGCAGCACCGCTTCGGGGTGGAGCAACGCGCTGCGCTGACCGACAAGGCCCTCAGCCCACCGCACGTCCTGGTCATGACGGCCACCCCCATCCCGCGCACCGTGGCGATGACGGTCTTCGGCGACCTCGAGACCTCCGTCCTGCGCGAACTGCCTGCGGGCCGGGCCCCGATCACCACCCACGTCGCCCCGCTCGCCGAGCAGCCGCACTGGGAGGGGCGCGTCTGGCAACGCGTCGCCGAGGAGGTCGCCCGGGGGCACCAGGCGTACGTCGTCTGCCCCCGGATCTCCGGTGACGTCCAGGAGACGGGGGAGCGCGACCAGCTCGACGTCGACGAGAACGGACGTACGCTCGCCCCCCGGCGTCCGTTGTCGGCCGTCGAGGACGTCACCGCGCACCTGACCGCGGGTCCGTTGGCCGACCTCCGGGTCGAGATGCTGCACGGAAGGCTGACGCCCGAGGCGAAGGACGCGGTGATGCGACGCTTCGCGGCGGGCGAGGTCGATGTCCTGGTCTCCACCACCGTGATCGAGGTCGGGGTCGACGTCGCCAACGCGACCGCCATGGTGATCCTCGACGCCGATCGCTTCGGCGTCTCCCAGCTGCACCAACTGAGGGGCCGGGTGGGTCGTGGCGGTCTGCCCGGGATCTGTCTGCTGGTCAGTCATGCCGAGGTCGGCAGCGACGCCCGCGAGCGGCTCACCGCAGTCGCAGCGACCACCGACGGCTTCGAGCTGAGTCGCGTGGACCTGGAGCAGCGGCGTGAGGGCGACGTCCTGGGACGCAACCAGAGTGGGTTCCGTTCCAGCCTGGAGAACCTGCGCGTGCTGCGCGACGAGAAGACCATCGTGGAGGCTCGTGAGGCCGCCGAGAAGCTGCTGGGGCACGACCCCGAGCTGAGTGGAGCGCCGGAGTTGGCGCGTCTGGTGCGGGAGACCGAGATGAGCAGCCGCACAGAATTCATGGAGAAGGCATGACCAGGATCATCGGCGGACAGGCCCGCGGGCGCCGTCTCGCGACCCCTCGGGGCACCGCCACCCGCCCGACCAGCGACCGGGTGCGCGAGGCTCTGTTCTCCGCCGTCGAGTCGTGGTGCGGTTCCTTGGTCGGGCTGCGTGTCCTCGACCTGTACGCCGGCTCCGGCGCCGTCGGGCTCGAGGCCTGGTCGCGCGGGGCCGGGGTGGTGACGTTCGTGGAGCAGGATCGCCGCACGGCAGCCCTGATCGCGACGAATGCGCGCGAGATCGGCTTCACGAAGGCCGACGTCCGGGCTGCGTCGACGAGAGCAGTGCTGGCCAAGGCCCCGAGCGCGCCCTACGACGTGGTCTTCTCCGACCCGCCCTACCCCTTGACCGGCGAAGAGGTCGAGGCCGACCTGGTGGCCCTCCTCGCCCACGGCTGGCTGGTGCCCGAAGCGCTGGTGGTGGTGGAGCGGGGCAAGCGGGCCGCGCGGTTGTCCTGGCCCGAGGGCCTGGAGGCGGGTCGCGAGAAGAAGTACGGGGAGACCACGCTTTGGTACGGTCACGCCACGCCTGAGGACACCTCCGAGGCGTCCCCCACCGCCTGAGGAGGACCGACACGTGCGACGCGCTGTCTGCCCCGGTTCCTACGACCCTGTGACCAAGGGGCACCTCGACATCGTGCGCCGCGCCTCGCGCATCTTCGACGAGGTGATTGTCGCGACCGGGGTGAACGTGTCCAAGAGTCGGTTCTTCTCGCCCGAGGAACGACTCGGCATGCTCGAGACCGCCACGGCCGACCTGCCGAACGTCCGGGTGGCGGGTTTCACCGGCCTGTTGACGGATTTTTGCCGCGACAACGACGTCCACGCGATCGTGAAGGGACTGCGCGGTTCCGGTGACTTCGAGTACGAACTGCCGATGGCCCAGATGAATGCTCACCTGGCCGACGTCGAAACCGTCTTCATCCCGGCGGACCCGGCGCACTCCTTCGTCTCCTCCAGCCTGGTGAAGGAAGTGGCCAGTTTCGGAGGGGACGTGGCGGCCTTCGTGCCCGACTTCGTGCTGGAGCGGCTGAACGCACGCGCCGCGGAGCGGTCCCGGGGGGCGTGAGCGAGCACCCTGTTTTGCTCCTGTGACCCGACGGCGGTTAGGCTCCTCTAGTTCTGTTGTGCCGATCATGGAAGTGGGCCAGTGACCAGTCTGGACCCGAAAGCGCCGCTCGTGCTGGATACGCACGAGCTCGGCCGCCGCCCGGGAAACCAGCGTGAGTTGACCCTTGACGTGTCGGCGCCGGCAGAGCTTGGCATCGAAGTGCTCCGTGTCCCCGAAGGGGAGCAGATCCACCTGGAACTGCGCCTCGAGGCGGTCATGGAGGGCGTGTTGGTCACGGGGACGGCGGAAGCCGACCTCGTCGGAGAATGCGTGCGTTGTCTGGAGACCATCGAGGACGAGTTCCTCGTCGATCTCCAGGAGATGTACGTCTACGACGACAACCGGCGCGACCAGTCCGACGAGGATCTGGACGACGAGGTCAGCACACTCGAGGACGACCTGCTCGACCTCGAGCCCTTGTTGCGGGATGCGGTGGTGCTTGCACTGCCGTTCCAGCCGCTCTGCCAGGACGACTGTCCCGGGCTGTGCACCGAGTGTGGTGCCCGGCTCGCGGATGACCCCGACCATGGTCATGAGGCTGCGATCGACCCGCGCTGGGCGGGCCTCACGGCCCTGCAGCAGGACGAAGACTGAAGATCCGGTCGGACCCGACCGGACAAGCAAGTGGCCATACGGGCCCAGGCATGAGGAGATAACAGTGGCTGTTCCGAAGCGGAAGATGTCGCGCAGCAACACGCGCCACCGTCGCTCGCAGTGGAAGGCTGTCGCCCCTTCGCTGGTGGCCTGCGCCAACCCGGCGTGTGGCGCCAAGCACCTCCCGCACCGTGCGTGCGGCGAGTGTGGACAGTACGGCGCCCGCGCCGACCGTCGCCAGGTCCTCTGACCAGGTTCTGACCACTGACCACCCAGCGTCTGCGCGAACAACTCGGGGATCCAGTACTGGACCCCGAGTTGCTTGAGCGCGCACTCACGCACCGCTCGTACGCGTACGAGAACGGTGGTCTGCCCACCAATGAGCGGCTGGAGTTCCTCGGGGACTCGGTGCTCGGAGTGGTGGTCACCCAGAAGCTCTACTCGACCCACCCGGACCTGTCCGAGGGTCGTCTGGCCAAGTTGCGGGCTGCCGTGGTCAACGCGCGAGCGTTGGCCGGGGTGGCCCGCAGCATCGGTCTGGGTGAGCACATCAAGCTCGGTCGGGGTGAGGAGAGCACGGGCGGACGCGAAAAGGCGTCCATCCTCTCCGACACCGTCGAAGCAGTGATCGGTGCGATCCACCTCTCCGGTGGCTTCGAGGCCTCCGCCCAGGTCGTCCACCTGCTCTTCGACCCCCTCATGGAGGCGGCCGCCGACATGGGCGCCGGCCTCGACTGGAAGACCTCCCTGCAGGAGTTGGCCGCGAGCCACTCGCTGGGGGTCCCTGAATACGTGATCCAGGACGACGGTCCCGACCACATGAAGACCTTCACCGCGCAGGTGCGCGTCGGTGACGCCCTCTACGGCCACGGTGCCGGTCGTTCGAAGAAGGAAGCCGAGCAGGCTGCCGCGCAGACCGCCTACGGCGAGATCAGCGCCGCCCATGCCGTCGAGACGGCTGCCGACGCTGAGCCGGCTGCAAACCAAGCGCTCACCTGAGTTCGGTGCCTGAACTCCCCGAGGTCGAAGTCGTACGACGAGGCCTCGAACGCCACGTCATCGGCGTCACCATCGACGCCGTCGAGGTGCTGCACCCGCGACCGTTGCGGCGCGACCCTCTCGGACCCGACGGCTTCGCCGAGGCGGTGCGCGGTCGTACGATCACGGCCGTTCGACGGCGTGGCAAGTACTTCTGGCTCGCACTCGACGATACCGACGCCGTCCTCGGACACCTCGGCATGAGTGGGCAGATGCTCATCCAGGCGCCCACCGCTGCGGTGGAACGTCACCTCCGAGTGAGTTTCGCGCTGTCCAACTGTGCGCAGATGCGCTTCGTCGACCAGCGCATGTTCGGCGGAGTGTCCTATGCCCCCGGCGGAGCCGACCTGCCCGACGAGATCACCCACATCGCCCGGGACCCTCTCGACCCTGAGTTCGACGTCGATGCAGTGGTGAGGAGGATGCGCGGGCGGGGGAGTGCCGTCAAGCGTCAACTGCTCGACCAGACCCTGGTCTCCGGCGTCGGCAACATCTATGCCGACGAGGCCCTGTGGCGCACCGGCCTGCACGGCGAACGTCCGGGCGACCGGCTGACCCGCGCCCAGGCGACGCAGGTCCTGGGTCATGCCCGGGAGGTGATGGGTGAGGCGCTGGTCCAGGGCGGCACCAGCTTCGACGACCTCTACGTCAACGTGAACGGGGAGTCCGGGTACTTCGACCGCAGCCTGCACGCGTACGGCCGTGAGGACGAACCCTGCGATCGGTGCGGGACCGCCATCCGTCGCGCCTCCTTCATGAACCGGTCCTCGTACTTCTGTCCGAAGTGCCAGCCGGTGCCCAGATTGCGACGCTGAGGCAGCGCTCAGGCGACCGTGAAGACGGTGTCGAACGCCAAGAATTGACCCCGGTGCGGCCCGGTGGGACTCTTGGATGAGGTCCGCGACGGGCCAGACGTACTCAGTGAAAGGCATGCGATGGCGAAGGCCCTCCTCGGACATCTCCACACCGACCAGCGTGGCGCGTCCCGACTCGTTTCCGAGAACGCACGACTCCGTCTCCGGGTCCGTGACCTCGAAGCCCTGGTCCTGCGTCTGCAGGACGAGAACACCAGGCTCTCCGACCTCCAGGCGACCGCTCTCCTCGAGCAGGAGTCCCTGCAGGAGATGCTCCCGGCCTAACTCCGTGGGAGTCCCTCGAACGGTAGTGTGAGCGACGCCGCACTGCTGCTGAGTTGTCGAGGAGTCCTGTGTACCTGAAGAGCCTGACCCTGAAGGGGTTCAAGTCCTTCGCGTCCTCGACCACCCTCCACCTCGAACCGGGCATCACCTGCATCGTCGGCCCCAACGGCTCCGGCAAGTCCAACGTCGTCGACGCACTTGCCTGGGTGATGGGTGAACAGGGCGCCAAGTCGCTGCGCGGCGGCAAGATGGAGGACGTCATCTTCGCCGGCACCACCGGCCGCCCTCCGCTGGGTCGGGCCGAGGTGCAGCTGACGATCGACAACAGCGACGGTGCCCTGCCCATCGACTACTCCGAAGTCACCATCAGCCGGACGATGTTCCGCAACGGCGGCTCGGAGTACGCGATCAACGGGACGTCGTGCCGCCTTCTCGACGTCCAGGATCTGCTCAGTGACTCCGGCATCGGGCGCGAGATGCACGTCATCGTGGGCCAGGGCCAACTCGACTCCATCCTCCACGCGACGCCTGAGGACCGGCGTGGGTTCGTGGAGGAGGCCGCCGGCGTGCTGAAGCACCGCAAGCGCAAGGAGAAGGCGCTTCGCAAGCTCGGCTCGACCGAGGGCAACCTGACCCGGCTCGACGACCTGCTCACCGAGATCCGGCGCCAACTCAAACCCCTGGGTCGCCAGGCTGAGGTGGCTCGTCGCGCCGCGACCGTCCAGGCGGACGTACGCGACGCACGCGCCCGAATCGCGGCCGATGACCTGGTGCAGGCCCGGACCGTGCTCGAGCAGGAGATGGCCGACGAGTCCGTGCTGGTCCACCGGCGCGGCGAGGTGGAGGCCGAGCTCGCCGGGGCCCGGGAGACGGAGGCCTCCCTGGAAGCGGCTCTGCGCGAGGACCTGCCGGCGTTGGCTGCTGCCCAGGAGACCTGGTTCGCCCTGTCGGGGCTGCGGGAGCGCCTGCGTGGCACCCAGTCCCTGGCAGCCGAGCGGGTGCGCAACGCCCGCAGCAGCGGGCACGACCAGATCGACACGGGTCGCGATCCTGACCGTCTCGAAGCAGACGCGGCGCGAGCCAAGGAGGCCGAGGAGGCCATCTCGGTCGAGGTCGAGCAGTTGCGCACGGCGCTCGAGGAGGCCATCGCGACGCGGCGTCAGGCAGAGGACGCCGCGGCTGAGGAAGATCGCCGGATCGCGGCATTGGTGCGAGCCGCCGCCGATCGACGTGAAGGGTTGGCCAGGTTGACCGGGCAGGTCAACGCCCTGAAGAGCCGGTCCGCTGCGGCGGACGAGGAGATCGGACGGCTGCGGGCCGCCCGCGCCGAGGCCCTGGCCCGCGCGGAGGAGGCCAACCGGGAGTTCACCGCGCTGGAGACCCGGGTCGCCGGTCTCGACGCGGGCGAGGAGGGTCTGGACGCTGAGCACGAGGACGCGGTCAACGCCCTCGACGAGCTCGACGAGCGCCTGGGTCGTCTGCGGGAGGACGCGGCCCAGACCGACCGGGACCGTGGTGCGTTGCGCGCTCGCAAGGAGGCGCTGGCGCTGGGTCTCAACCGCAAGGACGGGGCGGGGGCCCTGTTGTCGGCGGCCGAGAAGGTCTCCGGCCTGCTTGGTTCGGTCGCTGCGTTGCTCGACGTCGAGACAGGCCACGAGGTGGCAGTCGCTGCTGCGCTGGGAGCCGCTGCCGACGCAGTGGCCGTCCGTGACGCCGGCTCGGCCGCTGCAGCCATCGCCTACCTGAAGGACGAGGACCTGGGCCGCGCCGGGCTGCTGCTGGGCGGAGGGCCGGCCGTGGGCCGTGACTGGCCTGCACTGCCGGCGGGGGCGACGTACGCCCTGGACGTGGTGAAGGGGCCCGAGGCCCTCGAGTCGGCACTGACCCGTCTCCTGGAGCGGGTCGCGCTGGTCCCGGACCTGGACACGGCACGAGCCGTCGTCGCGGAGCTCACCGACGTGGTCGCGGTCACCGCCGCGGGCGACGTCATCGGGGCGCACTTCGCCTCTGGTGGATCGTCCTCGCAGCCCAGTCTGCTCGAGGTGCAGGCGGCGCACGACGAGGCCGAGGCCGCGTTGGTCGAGGTCACTGCCCGCACCGAACGGCTCGGTTTCGAGCTCTCCGGTCTCGAAGCCGAGCGCCTCGAGGCGGTGAAGCGGGCCGACGTGGCGCTGGCCCGGCTGCACGAGTCCGACGCGACGTTGGCTGCGGTCGCCGAGGAGCTCGGTCAGCACGGCTCGCGGGCGCGGGCAGCGCGGGGGGAGGCCGAACGACTCGAGCGAGCCGTGCTGAAGGCGACCGAGGCCCGGGAGAAGGACCTGGCCGGTCTGGCCGATCTCGAGCTCCGGCTGGCGGCTGCGACCGAAGCCCCTGAGGTGGAGCCGGACACCAGCACCCGCGAGGCGCTGGCCGAGGCCGCACGCGCTTCGCGGCAGGCCGAGACCGAGGCGCGACTGACGCTGCGTACGTCCGAAGAACGAGCCCGTGCCAGTCACGGTCGCGCCGACTCTTTGCTGCGTCAGGCCCGAGCCGAGCGTGAGGCGCGAGCCAAGGCCCAGGCCCACCGCGCCCGGCTGCTGCGCGAAGGGAGAGCGGCTGAGGCGGTGGGCGCGGCCGTCGCCGTGGTCCTGCACGCCCTGGAGAGCTCGGTCAACGCGGCGGCCGAGGCCCGAGCCGAGGTCGAGCGCTCCCGCCACGATCGCGAGCAGCGCCTGCTCACCGTACGAGCGCGGCTGCGAGACCTCGGCCGGGAGCACGACGAACTGGTCAACTCCGTGCACCGAGACGAGATGGCCCGGACGCAGCAGCGGATGCGGATCGAGCAGATGGAGGAGAAGGCGATCGACGAGCTGGGTCTCGACCCCCAGGTGCTCGTCGACGAGTACGGCCCCCACACCCTCGTGCCCTTCTTCGGGGAGGTCGCCGAGGGGGCCGAGACCCCGGAGCCGGTGTCGTTCGACCGGGACGAGCAGAGCAAGCGGCTGCGGGCCGCCGAGCGGGTGCTGGCCCAGCTGGGGCGGGTCAACCCGTTGGCCCTGGAGGAGTTCAACGCGATGGAGGAGCGGCACAAGTTCCTCACCGAACAGCTCGATGACCTGCGGCGCACGCGCAAGGACCTGCTCGACATCGTCAAGGAGGTCGACCAGCGGGTCGAGCAGGTGTTCACCGAGGCGTACGCCGACGTGGAGAAGGCCTTCGATTCCACCTTCTCGCGGCTCTTCCCGGGAGGTGAGGGACGCCTGGTCCTCACCGATCCCTCCAACATGCTCACCACCGGCATCGAGGTGGAGGCCCGGCCTCCGGGCAAGAAGGTGAAGAGGCTTTCGCTCCTCTCCGGCGGTGAGCGCTCCTTGGTGGCGGTCTGTTTCCTGGTCGCCCTCTTCAAGGCGCGGCCGTCGCCGTTCTACATCCTTGACGAGGTCGAGGCAGCGCTCGACGACACCAACCTGGGCCGCCTGCTCCAGATCTACGAGGAGTTGCGCGAGAATTCCCAGCTCCTCGTCATCACCCACCAGAAGCGCACCATGGAGGTCGGGGACGCCCTCTACGGCGTCACGATGCGAGGTGACGGGGTTTCGGCCGTGATCAGCCAGCGACTCAAGGAGAGCTGAGCAGCCCCCTTGTGGTGATCACCACTCCCGGGTTGGTGATCGGACCGCGCTGGGTGTGACACCCTTGGTGCCGGGGAACAGAACTGGTCGCGGGGGCCGGACCAGCTGCCCCGCGGACAGGGAGTGACGCAGTTGTTTGCCGTCGTTGTGATGACGTTGTTGAGCGTGGTTGTCGGGGTTCTGGTCCTGACGTACGTCGCCTTCCCCCACCGTGGTGAGGACGTGCCGGGCGCCCCGTGGCTCGGTCAGGCGATGCGGCGTGGGATCGAGCGACTGCCCGCCCGGGAGACCGATGAGGAACCGCTTCTCCGTCGACGCTGACTCTCTGGGAAGATGCACCCCATGAGCGAATCAGTCTTGATCTTCCTGGGTGTCGCCCTGGCGATCCTCGTGGTCGCCGGCCTCGTCGTCGCTGCCACCGCAGCCTTGCGCCGTGGCCCCGGCAAGTCAGTCGGACCGTCGACGTCCACCGATGTCCTCGAAGCCCCCCCTGAGGGGCGGACGGAGGCTCCGTCGGGTGAGGTCGACACAGCTGAACCAGTCGCCGGGCCGACCCTCGAGGAGCCCACGGCACCCGCGCTGGAGAAGCCGGAAGGCACCGCGTCGCGGCTGGTCCGGCTGCGTCAGCGACTGTCTCGTTCGCAGGGCACCCTGGGACGCGGGCTCCTGGCCCTGCTCTCCAGCGACAAGCTCGACGAGGACACCTGGGAGTCGATCGAGGACACCCTGCTCACCGCCGACATCGGGGTCACCCCGACGACGGAGCTGGTCACCAACCTGCGCAAGCGACTGAGGGTCGAGGGCGGTACTGCTTCCGAGGCCCGTACGGTCCTGGGCGAGGAGCTGCTCGAGCTCGTCGGCCCCGACATGGACCGCCGCCTCCGCGTCAGCGGTGAGGACGGCAAGCCCGGTGTCATGCTGGTCGTCGGTGTCAACGGTGTCGGCAAGACCACGACCGTCGGCAAGATCGGGCGCATCCTGGTCGCCGAGGACCGTACGGTCCTGATGGGTGCCGCCGACACCTTCCGAGCGGCAGCTGCCGAGCAGCTCGGCACCTGGGGCGAGCGCGTCGGCGTCGAGGTCATCCGTGGTCCTGAAGGGACCGACCCCGCCAGCGTCGCCTTCGAAGCGGTCAAGGAAGGCATCGCCCGCGAGATCGACACCGTCATCGTCGACACGGCCGGGCGTCTGCAGAACAAGGCCGGACTGATGGACGAGCTCGGCAAGGTCAAGCGCGTCATCGAGAAGCTGGCGCCGGTCACCGAGGTGCTCCTGGTCCTCGATGCCACCACCGGGCAGAACGGGATGATCCAGGCCAAGGTCTTCTCCGAGGTGGTCGACGTGACCGGCATCGTGCTGACCAAGTTGGACGGGTCCGCCAAGGGCGGCATCGTCGTGGCGGTCCAGCGTGAGCTCGGCGTGCCGGTCAAGCTGGTCGGCCTGGGCGAAGGCGCCGACGACCTGGCTCCCTTCGACCCCCGGGCCTTCGTCGACGCGCTGCTCGGCTGAGTCGCGGGGAGCGAGGTGGCTGTGGGGGAGGACCGGCCTGGCCCGATCCGCAGGATGTTCGGGGCGGGCCGTAGGGCCCGGGCCGCAGCCGAGCAGACCGGTCCGGTCGATCCGGGCACGAGCGGCACTGCGCCTGCGGCACCTGCACGCCTGCGGGAGGAGGACCTACTTCTCCAGAGCCCGCTCTTCGACGCCGAGTGGTACGAACTGGTCGCCGGGGTGGGCGGCGACCGCGAGACCCTCGTACGGCACTACCTCTCCCGCCCGGTGGGGCAACGGGTATCCCCGCACCCCCTCTTCGACCCGGACTGGTTCCGGCACAACTTCTCCGGTGACGTGGGAGAGCGCGACCCCTTCCTGGTCTACCTGCGCCGACAGGCCTGGAGCAGCGCCACCCATCCACTCTTCTCAGCCAGTTACTACCGCCGCACGGTGCCCGCGGCGAAGCGGCATCCGTACGGTCCTCTCGGGCACTACGTGGAGTTCGGCGCCCCGGCTGGAGCAGCCGGCCACCGATGGCTCCAGGGGGACGGAACCGCTCCTGCGACTGACGTCCGCGCCCTGGTCCTGGACAGCCGGCGGGCATGGATGGAACGTCGCGACCGTGCCGCCTCCGGCGCGGCATTGCAGGCCACTCCTGACTGGGAGGGTGAGCAGGCCCGTGAACGCGATCCGCAGTTGACCTCGGTGGTCATCGACACCGGCTCCGACTGGGAGTCGACCGCCCGAGCCGTACGTCGGGTGGTGGAAGGTGCCGGTGCGCGCCGGGTACAGGTCGTGCTCATCGCCCGCGCCAGCGACCCCCTGACGTCGCTGGTGCTCGACGCCCTCACCGTGCGCCACCCCCAGGTGGAGGTCCTGCACCAACCGATCGACCACGGCCCGGCGCAGGGCATCGCAGCGGCGGTGCCACGCCTGCGAGGCAGCACCTTGCTCCTCCTCGACCCCGTCATCGACCTCGACCCGGGTTGGTTGGACCCGTTGCTCGCGCCGCTGGACGACGAGGGGGTGCTGGGCAGTCAACCCCTCCTGCTCCGTCCTGATCGCACAGTCCGATGTGCGGGCCTGGCCTTCGCCGAGGAAGGAGAGGTCCACGAATTCCTGCAGGGCTTTCCGGTCGAGGACGCCGAGGGAGTCGAGCGGCTCTCCTTCCAGGCGCTCAGCGGCGCCTGCCTCCTCCTGCGCACCGCACACTTCGCCTCCGTACGCGGCCTGGATGCGGCCGTGCCTCCCGCCGAACAGGACGTCGACCTCTGCCTCCGTCTGACCGGGGCGAAATCAGGACGCTTCGCGGTCCGGGTCGAGGCCACCGCGGTCCAGCACGACGCCCCTTCGCGGCCGCGCGTCAGGTCGGGGGCACCGCAGGTTGCGGCGGACCACGACGCGCTCTGGGCGAGCAGAGGTTTCACGATCGTCCACGGTGAGCCCTCGGATCAGGCCGGCGGCCCGGCGCTGGTCCGAGTGCGACCGGTGGTCACCGAGGGAGACCCGCGTCTGCGCTGGGCCATCAAGAACCCCGCCACCACCGGTCCGTACGGCGACCGGTGGGGCGACACGCACTTCGCCGAAGCCCTGGCCAGTGCGCTGCGGGGCCTGGGTCAGGAGGTGGTGATCGACCGCCGGGACGCCTTCCACCGACCGACCGGTCGCCATGACGACGTGAACCTCGTGCTGCGGGGACTCACCCGATTCGAGGCGGTGTCGGGCACCGAGACCGTCACGCTCGGCTGGGTGATCTCGCACCCCGACGAGGTGACCCCCGACGAGCTGCGGACCTGGGACCGAGCCCTGGCAGCCTCGACCCACTGGGCCGCGCAGAGGACGCGGGAGTGGGGCATCGAGATCGAAGCGTTGCTCCAGGCATGCGACCCGGCACGCTTCCGGCCTGACCTGGCGGTCCCGGACAGCGGCCACCCAGTGCTCTTCGTGGGCAGTTCGCGCAAGCAGTACCGCCCGATGGTGCGTGACGCGGTCGAGCAGGGACTGCCCCTGGCGGTCTACGGCACGGAGTGGGAGGGTCTGCTGCCGGCAGAGTTCCTGGCGGCGACCTACCTGCCCAACGACCAGTTGGGGGCGGCGTACGGCGCGGCCGGTGTCGTGCTGAACGACCACTGGGAGGACATGCGGGTCGACGGGTTCCTCTCCAACCGGCTCTTCGACGCAGTCGCCAGCGGCGCCCGGGTGATCACCGACGACGTCAAGGGCCTCGAAGGACTCTTCGGTCGTTCGGTGCAGGTGGCACGCACGCCCCGCGACCTCGTCGAGCTGAGCTCGGCGCCGGACCCCGACGCACTCTTCGGGGACATCGCCGAGCGCAGCGCCGTGGCGGGGCGGGTGCGTCGCGATCACTCCTTCACCGCCCGGGCCCGGCGACTTCTCGACCTCGCCGTGGCGGCACGGGTCGCGCGGGGCCTCAGGATCTGAAGGGTCCCGGGCCCGACCAGTTCACACGGACGTAACGTCCGGGGGACCAGACGTTTCATGGATGCAACGTCGCAAGGGCGGCTCGGAAACCTCGGCATCGGAATCTTCTACCTACAGACAGATCCGAACCACCACCCGAGAACCCTGGAGGTCCGATGGAAACCGGAATGCACGCGTGGACGCTGATTGCAGCGTCCCTGGTGCTGATGATGACCACACCAGCACTGGCGTTGTTCTACGGCGGCATGAGCCGCTCCAAGTCAGTGCTGAACATGATGATGATGTCCTTCTCCGCAGTGGGCATCGTGGGCATCATCTACGTCCTCTGGGGCTGGTCGATGTCGTACGGCGAGCAGGACGTCGCTCTGCTGTTCAACAACCCCTTCGAGACCTTCGGTCTGCAGGGCGTCGGGGGAGCCAGCCTCATCGCGGTCGGCTTCCAGATGACGTTCGCAATCATCACGGCGGCCCTGATCTCGGGTGCGGTCGCCGATCGACTCAAGTTCTCGGCCTGGGTCCTCTTCCTGCCGCTGTGGCTGACGTTGTCGTACTTCCCCCTCGCCCACATGGTGTGGGGCGGCGGTTTCCTGAGTGACGCCACCAACGGCCTCGCCGACCTCCTCGGCTCTGCCGCGCCGATCGACTACGCCGGTGGCACCGTGGTCCACATCAACGCCGGTGTGGCCGGTCTGGTCCTCGCGATCATCCTGGGCAAGCGCCTCGGGTTCGGCAAGGAGCCGATCAAGCCGCACAACCTGCCGCTGACCATGATCGGCGCCGGTCTGCTCTGGTTCGGCTGGTACGGCTTCAACGTCGGCTCCATCGTGATCGACACCGAGCTCGACGCTGCCGGCCAGACCGCGCAGTTCCTCTCCGAGACCTCCCTGGTCTGGCTCAACACCACCGTCTGTGCCGCAGCTGCGGTCGTCGGTTGGATGGTCGTGGAGAAGATCCGTCACGGCAAGGCCACCTCGCTCGGTGCCGCCTCCGGCGTCGTCGCCGGTCTGGTCGCCATCACTCCTGCGTGCGGCTCCTTGTCGCCCGTCGGGTCCCTGGCCCTGGGCGTCGTCACCGGTGCTCTCTGCGCCCTGGCCGTCGGCCTGAAGTACAAGTTCGGCTACGACGACGCGCTCGACGTGGTCGGCGTCCACCTCGTGGGTGGTCTGGTCGGCACCGTGGCGATCGGTCTGCTCGCCACCGACGGTGGCCTGTTCTACGGTGACGGTGTGTCGCTCTTCGTCACCCAGGTCGCGGTCGCCCTGTTCGCCATGCTCTGGTCGGCCGTCGCCACGCTGATCGTCGCCCTCATCGTGAAGGCCGTGATCGGTCTGCGGGTCGACGAGGAGACCGAGATCGAGGGCGTCGACTTCGCCGAGCACGGCGAGACCGGCTACGACTTCGGCGCCAGCACCGGCCGCGGTCGCGGCACCCTGGGCACCACCTCCACCAAGGTCAAGGAAGGAGCGGGCGCATGAAGCTCGTCACCGCAGTCATCAAGCCCCACAAGTGGGAGGACGTCCGTGAGGCGTTGGAGACCTTCGGCGTCGCCGGAATGACGGTCTCCGAGGTCAGCGGGTACGGCCGCCAGAAGGGTCACACGGAGGTCTACCGGGGTGCCGAGTACGACATCGCCCTGGTCCCCAAGATCCGCATCGAGATCGTCGTCGAGGACGCTGACGCCAGCGACATCGTCGACATCGTCGTCAAGACCGCCCAGACCGGGCGTATCGGTGACGGCAAGGTGTGGGTCATCCCGGTCGACTCGGTGGTCCGCGTGCGCACCGGCGACAAGGACGAGGCTGCGCTCTGACGCCTGCACCGACCCCTGCGTGAGCACTGTCGTCCCGTGCCACCACTGAGTCAGGCCCACCCCGGCCACCACCCGGGGTGGGCCTGATTCGTTGCCCTGATTCGTTGCTCCGATTCATTGCCCGGCGTCACCGAGCACCCCACTGATCCCCATGCCCGCGAGGAGCACCCCCCCCATGACCGCAGAACAACGGGCCGTCCGTACCGAGCGGGCCGACGAGGCCTGTCGCGCGGCGTACGGACGCATTCCGGGCCCCGAGACCGGGGTCGCCCTGGTGGCGGTCGGTGGGTACGGACGCGGTGAGCTCGCCCCCTACTCCGACCTCGACGTGGTGCTGGTCCACGACGACGGGGTCGACATCAGTGCGTGGGCCGGTGAGCTCTGGTACCCGCTCTGGGACGCCGGCTTCAAGGTCGACCACGCGGTCCGTACGTTCTCCGAGATGATCGCGGCGGCCGAGGACGATGCCCGGGTCGCCCTCGGTCTGCTCGACCTGCGCCACCTCGCTGGCGACCCCCACGTGACCCTGCGCCTTCGAACGACCATGCTCGCTGGCTGGCGCAGGGCCGCGCGGCAACGACTCGGTGACGTGCACGCCCTGGTGAACCGGCGCCACGAGCTGGTGGGTGAGTTGGCCCACGTCGCGGTTCCGGACCTCAAGGAGGCGGCGGGGGGCCTGCGCGATGCCGGTGTGCTGCGCGCCCTGGTCGCCACGTGGCTCGTCGACGTGCCGCACGTGGACCTCGAGCGTCGCCGTCTGGCACTGCTCGACGTGCGTGACGAACTGCACCAGATCACCGGTCGCGCCTGTGACCGGATCGCGCCGGAGTCGTGGACACCGTTGGCCCAGGCACTCGGTATGCCCGACGCGGAGGCCGTGCAGCGGCACGTACGCGGCAACGGGCGGCGCCTGGCGCACCTCAGCCGGCTCACCTGGCGTCGCGTCGACGCAGTGCTGGCGACCCAGGCCCGTCGCGGCGGACGTCGACCGCAACTGGTGCCCCTGGTCCCCGGCCTGGCCATCTCCTCCGGCGAGGTCGTCCTGGACGGGAAGGTGGCTCCCGCGGAGGACTCGTTGCTGCTCCTGCGGGCCGCCGCGGAGGCTGCCGAGCGCGACCTGGTGCTGTCGCCGGTCAGTGCTGCCCGGATGGTCGCCGAGTGTCCGCCGCTGCCGGAGATCTGGCCGGGGGAGGCCCGTGAACTCCTGGTGCGATTGCTGGCCTCGGGCCACGGACTGCTGGGCGTGTGGGAGACGCTGGAGGAGACCCGGGCCATGGACTCGCTGCTCCCGGAGTGGGAGCTGATCCGCCTGCTGCCGCATGCCTCGGCGATCCACCGTTTCACCGTCGACCGGCACGTGGTCGAGACCTGCCTGGAGGCCTCACGACTGATCCGCAAGGTGGCCAGACCCGACCTGCTGATGGTGGCCGCACTGCTCCACGACATCGGCAAGGGAGAGGTCGGCGACCACAGCATCGCGGGTGAGCGGCTCTCGTGGGCGGTGAGTCGTCGTCTGGGGTTCAACGAACATGACCAGGCCGTGATCGCCCGCTTGATCCGCTGGCACCTCCTTCTCGCCGAGACCGCCACCACCCGGGATCCCGACGACCCGGTCACCCTGGAGGACGTCGCGAGCAAGGTCGGCTCCTCGTTGGTGCTCTCCCTCCTGGTCTCCCTGACCGAGGCCGATGCCCTGGCGGCGTCGCCGAAGGCCTGGTCGGCGTGGCGTTCCCAACTGGTCGTCGGGCTCGCAGCGCGGGTCGACGCCGTCCTCGCCACCGGCCCCGAGGAGCCGGAGGAGACCTGGGCTGAGGAGCCTGACCCCGCCGTCAGCGACGACCTCGCTGCGGGACGTGCGCAGGTCCAGTTCGAGGTGGCAGCTCACGGCACCGGGGCGACCGTGACCGTGATGGCGGCGGACCGGGTCGGCCTGCTCGCCGACGTGTCCGCCGTACTGGCCCTGCAGAAGGCCCGGGTGCGCGGGGCGCGTGCCTGGTCGCGCGGCGCCTGGGGTGTCTCCGTGTGGGAGACCGGCAGCGAGAGTCTCGACCCGGGGTTGCTGCGCACGCGATTCGACCTGGTCGCCAGCGGTCAGGCAGACCTCGGTCGGCTGCGAGGCGGCAGTGACGCCCTGGACCCGACCGTCCAGGTCCGCCCCGAGGCATCGCGTCGCGCCACCGTGCTGGAGGTGCGGGCGGGAGATCGGCCAGGGCTGCTCCACACGGTCTTGTCGGCCGTGGCGGAGCTCGACATGACCGTACGTTCGGCTCACGTCGACACGCTCGGCCCCCAGGCCGTGGACGTCTTCTACCTCTGCGAGGTCGGGGCCGGGGCGCTCAGCGACGAGAGGGCCGCGGAGGCTGCCCACGTCGTACGCGGTGCGCTCGCGGGACCACCACGTTGAGGCGGGGATGAAGATGGACACCACCCCGGGCCGATAGGCTGGGTCCGTCACCCCGCACCGTCACTACGCCCACGAGGGAAGAGCCTTGTTCGCCACACTCTCAGACCGCCTTGCCGACACCTTCAAGAACCTGCGTGGCAAGGGCCGGCTCTCCGAGGCTGACATCGACGCCACGGCACGCGAGATCCGCATCGCGCTGCTCGAGGCCGACGTCGCCCTGCCCGTCGTCAAGGAGTTCGTCGGCGCCGTCAAGGAGCGGGCCCGCGGCGAAGAGGTCAGCCAGGCCCTCAACCCGGCCCAGCAGATCGTCAAGATCGTCAACGAAGAGCTGGTCACCATCCTCGGTGGCGAGACCCGTCGTCTGCGGTACGCCAAGACCGGCCCGACCGTCATCATGCTCGCGGGCCTCCAGGGTGCCGGCAAGACGACGCTGGCCGCCAAGTTGGCGTTGTGGTTGAAGGAGCAGAACAAGACCCCCCTGCTGGTCGCGGCGGACCTGCAGCGTCCCAACGCGGTCAAGCAGCTCCAGGTCAACGGTGAGCGGGTCAACGTCCCCGTCTACGCTCCCGAGCCGGGCAACGGTGTGGGCAACCCGGTCGACGTGGCGCGTGCCTCGATCGAGGAGGCCAAGCGCAAGCTGCACGACGTGGTCATCATCGACACCGCGGGACGTCTCGGCGTGGACGCTGAGCTGATGCAGCAGGCCGCCGACATCAGGGACGCAGTCCAGCCCGACGAGGTCCTCTTCGTCGTGGACGCGATGATCGGACAGGACGCCGTCAACACGGCCCAGGCGTTCCTCGACGGCGTCGGTTACGACGGTGTCGTGCTGACCAAGCTCGACGGCGACGCCCGCGGTGGTGCTGCGCTGTCGATCGCCTCCGTCACCGGCAAGCCGGTCATGTTCGCCTCGGCGGGCGAGAAGATGACCGACTTCGACCTCTTCCACCCCGACCGGATGGCCTCGCGCATCCTCGACATGGGTGACATGCTCACGCTGATCGAGCAGGCCGAGAAGAGCTTCGACGCCGAGCAGTCCGCGAAGGCTGCGGAGAAGTTGCTCTCCGGCAAGGGCGACTTCACCCTCGACGACTTCATGCAGCAGATGGAGCAGCTGCGCAAGCTCGGGTCGATGAGCAAGATCCTGGGCATGCTGCCCGGGATGGGCCAGTACCGCGAGCAGCTCGACAACTTCGACGAGCGGGAGCTCGACCGCATCCAGGCGATCATCTCCTCGATGACTCCGGCCGAGCGGGACAACCCGAAGATCATCGACGGCTCCCGCCGCGCCCGGATCTCCAAGGGGTCCGGCACCCAGGTGAACGACGTCAACCAGCTCGTCGACCGCTTCTTCGAGGCGCGCAAGATGATGCAGCAGATGGCCAAGGGCGGTGGCATGCCCGGCATGCCAGCGATGCCCGGGATGCCGGGCATGCCGGGTCCGGGCAAGAAGGCAAAGGCCCCGAAGAAGGGCAAGGCCAAGCGGGGCTCGGGCAACCCCGCGAAGGCCGCTGCGGAGAAGAAGGCCAAGGCCGAGCAGGCCAAGGCTGCTCCCTCGAACCCGTTCGGCGGCGGCGAGGAGATCGACTACGAGTCCGCCGCGGCCGCCCTCGACCTGCCGAAGGACTTCTCCAAGTTCCTGAAGTGAGGGCGCAGAGCGGGTGAAGAAGTTGGCAACGGTCCTGGTCGTCGATGCGGCCAACGTGGTCGGCACGCGGCCGAACGGGTGGTGGAAGGACCGGGCGGGCGCTGCGCGCAACCTCCACGAGGCGCTCCTGGTGGGTGACACCACCTTCGACGAGATCGTCCTGGTCCTCGAGGGAGGCGCCAAGGGTGGGGTCAGGGCGGGCCGCGACCAGCACGTACGCACGGTCCACGCGCCGCGCGACGGGGACTCTGAGATCGAGCGGCAGACAGCGGCGGCAGTGGCTGCTGGCAGCCAGGTGACCGTCATCACCGCTGACGGCTTCCTGCGCGCTCGGGTCCAGGGGCTCGGAGCGCTGGCCATGAGCCCCAGTTGGTTGCTCGACCAGCTCTGAGTGCGTCAGAGGGAGTCGACGTTGCCGGTCTGCTCGGGGACCTCGAGTCGGTGCGTACGGACCGCGGAGAACGTCCACAACTTGTGCAGCACGAACGACAGCGGCGTGACCGCGGCGATCACCAACAGCTGACCCCAGTAGAGCCGGGTGCGCAGACCACTGGAGTCGTCCAGGAGCCCGGTCGGCAGCGCCAGAGGTGAGCCGGAGTGCATGAGCAGGGTGAGCAGGCCCAGCCCGACCACGTGCGCGAGCAGACCGACGGTGAAGAAGGGCGTGAACTCCGCCCACCAGCGTGCGCGCCCGGCCGAGTGGAAGGTCCAACTGCGGTTGAGCTGGAAGTTCCACATGATCGCCACCAGGAAGGCGCCGGTCGAGAAGACGTGGTACCAACGCACGTTGAAGCGGGTCATCGGCAGGGAGAGGAAGAGCTCCTCGATCCCGGGACCGATCCGCTTGAGGATGATGAGCACCACCATGTTGACCAGGACGCCCGACGCGCCCACAGCCGCGAAGCGGAGGAACAGCCCCAGGTTGCGGCGGTTGCGCTGGGAACTCGTCAGTGGCACGCAGGAGAGGGTATCCGCACCGACGATAGTGTCGGGACATGACTGCCATGAGGTTCTCCGGGCCGCTGCTCCCCGAGGGTGAGGCAGCTGACCTGTACGTCGTCGACGGCCGTGTCACCTTCGAGCCGCAGGCCGGCGCCGAGACCCGGGCCCGAGGGTGGATCGTGCCCGGGCTCGTCGATGCGCACTGTCATCTGGGTCTGGACGAGGCGGGTGCTGTGGGGGACGAGGAGACGGTGGCCCAGGCGCTCACCGACCGGGACGCCGGAGCCCTGCTGATCCGGGACTGCGGCTCGGCGGCCGACACCCGTTTCGTGCACGAGCGCGAGGACCTGCCACGTCTCATCCGGGCCGGGCGTCACATCGCGCGCACCCGTCGCTACATCCGCAACTACGCCCATGAGGTGGAGCCCGAAGACCTGGCCGCTGCAGCCGCCGAGCAGGCGAGGAACAGCGACGGCTGGATCAAATTGGTCGGCGACTGGATCTCCCGAGAGGCCGGCGACCTGACCCCGTCCTTCCCCGCAGCCGACTTCGCGGCGGCCATCGAGGCGGCGCACGCCCACGGCGCCAAGGTGACCGCACACTGCTTCGGGCCCGACGTGCTCCCCGGGCTCCTGGACGCCGGCATCGACTGCATCGAGCACGGCACCGGCCTCAGTGAGGACCTGATCGCGCAGATGGTCGCCCAGGGCACTGCCCTGGTCCCGACGGTGATGCAGCTCGACAAGTTCCCTGACCATGCTCGACAGGCGAGGGAGAAGTTCCCGGCCTACGCCGAACGCATGGACGACCTCCACGCCCGCCGGCCGCAGACGCTGATGGCGGCGTACGAGGCGGGGGTGCCGATGTTCGCCGGATCCGACTCCGGGGGAGTGGCGCGCCACGGCAACCTGCCGGGGGAGGTCCTCGCCCTGCGCCGACTGGGGTTCTCCGCCCACGACGCCTTGGGGGCCGCCTCCTGGCGCGCGCGGGAGTGGTTGGGATTCTCCGGTCTGGTGGAGGGCGCCGAGGCCGACTTCGTCGTGTACGACTCCGACCCGCTCGCCGACCTCGAGGTGCTCCGTCGTCCGTCCTGCATCGTCCTGCGGGGCCGGGTCGTGGCCTGATCGCGTCGGCCCTGTCCGCACGAGGGAGGCGATTGGTGCGTTGGGCGAAGTCTCTGGCAGACTTGCCCACTGTGTCCTGTGCGGACGGACCCTCTCATCCGGCCGCGACAGAGCCCATCGAGTGACCTGACCCGGTCCCCACCTGGTTGAGGGTCACTCATCAACCACGACTTTCGAGGAGACACCACAACCGTGGCCGTCAAGATCCGTTTGAAGCGCCTGGGCAAGATCCGGGTGCCGCAGTACCGCATCGTCGTCGTCGACTCGCGCAAGAAGCGCGATGGTCGCGTCATCGAGGAGATCGGCAAGTACCACCCCAAGGAAGAGCCGTCGTTGATCGACGTCACCTCCGACCGGGCGCAGTACTGGCTGGGTGTCGGCGCGCAGCCGACCGAGGCCGTCGAGGTCCTCCTCAAGATCACCGGCGACTGGCAGAAGTTCAAGGGCCTGCCGGGCACCGAGGGCACTCTCAAGGTGGCCGAGCCCAAGCGCGACAAGCTCGAGATCTTCAACGAGGCCCTCAAGGAGGCCGCCAACGAGCCCAAGAGCTCCGCGACGACCAAGAAGGCCGACAAGAAGGCCGACAAGAAGGCTGACGACAAGGCTGAGACGAAGGCCGACGACAAGGCCGACGACAAGGCTGAGGCGAAGACCGAAGAGGCTCCGGCCGCTGACGTCGCGACTCCTGCTGAGACTCCCGCCGAGGAAGCCTGAGCATGCTGACCGACGCGCTCGAGCACTTGGTCCGCGGAGTGGTCGACCACCCCGATGACGTCAGCGTCAAGGACAAGCAGCTCCGTCGTGGTTCGATCCTCGAGGTCAGGGTCCACCCCGACGACCTCGGCAAGGTGATCGGCCGCAACGGTCGCACCGCAACGGCTTTCCGCACCGTTGTCTCGGCCCTGGCCGGACGCGGTGGGGCACGCGTCGACTTCGTCGACGTGGACCGCCGTCGCTGAGCGCACAGCACTTCACGCCACGGGCGTCACCCCTCGGGGTGGCGCCCGTGGTGCGTTTTGGGACCATCGTCCTCGGGAAGACCGTGGGTTCCCCCACACTGGTCTCCCGACCCCGGGTCCTGCGTGAGCGCAGGGGGTCCGTGCCCGACAACGAGAGGTCCAACGCGTGAGCACTGCAGAGAGCCCCGACGCCGTCACGTCCGTGCGGTATCGAGACCTGGCCCGGCTGGCGTGGCGCCATGGCCGCTCCGACCTCCTGTCAGGGTCGGCTCTGGGGGACTTCACCTTCTCCGACGAGGAGGCTCACGAGGGGGATCACGGCAAGGCTGAGCAGTTGAGCCACGACCTCGAGGCGATGGGGCCGACCTTCGTCAAACTCGGTCAGCTGCTCTCGACCCGCTACGACCTCCTGCCCTCGGCGTACACCACTGCTCTGGCCCGGCTCCAGGACGAGGTGGCGCCGTTCGGGTTCGAGCAGGTGCAGGAGATCGTTGAGAGCGAGTTGGGGGCCGACCTGCGTCACCTCTTCGCCGACTTCGACCCGGAGCCGCTCGCCGCTGCCTCACTGGGACAGGTGCACCGGGCCACGTTGCGCAACGGACGTGACGTCGTGGTCAAGGTCCAACGCCCCGGCGTGCGCGACGTGGTGCGCTCCGACATGGAGATGCTCGGTCGTCTGGCCGCCACTGCCGACAAGCGCACCGAGGCCGGGCGACGCTACGGGCTGGAGAAGCTGCTCGGGCAGTTCGCCCGCTCGTTGGCCGGCGAGCTGGACTATCGCCGCGAGGCGCGCAACCTGCTCAAGTTCCGCGACATGGTCAAGGGCTTTGACCTGTTGCTGGTGCCGAAGCCGGTGAGCACCCACACCAGCGGCCGGGTCCTGACGATGGACTATGTCGAGGGCCGCAAGGTCACCGATGTCGGACGGTTGGGTCTGCTCGACGTCGACGCACAGCCGATCGTGGAGCAGCTCTTCTCGTTCTACCTGACGATGATGCTCGACAAGGGCGTCATCCACGCCGACCCACACCCCGGCAACCTGATGCTGACCGACGACGGACGGCTGGCGCTGATCGACTTCGGGATGGTGGCGACCGTGTCGCCCCGGCTGCAGGACCACGTGCTCAAGTTGTTGCTGGCCATCAGTGACGGCGACGGGGAGGGGACGGCGCGTGTCCTGGCCGGGATGGGCCACCCTCTGCCCGACTACGACGCCGCCGCGTTCCGTGACGACGTCACCCACCTGATCTCCGAGGCCATCAATGCGGGCAGTGACCTGCAGGTGGGGACCGTGCTCGTCGAGCTCAGCCGCCTGTCGGGATCCCACGGCCTGCGTCCCCCTGCCGAGATGTCGATGATCGGCAAGGCGTTGCTCAACCTCGACGAGGCGACCCTGCACCTGGACCCGGACTTCTCGCCGACCGAAGCGCTGCGTGACAACGTGGGAAAGATGATGGCCGGAGGGCTCAGCGTCAGCCCCGCCGGACTGATGGCTGCAGCGGTGGAGGCCAAGGAGTTCACCGCGATGCTGCCCAAGCGGGCCAACCGCATCCTGGACAACCTCGCTGAGGGGGAGTTCCACCTGCAGGTGCACGCCATCGACGAGGAGCGACTGCACACGGTGCTCCAGCGCATCGCCAACCGGATCACCTTCGGCATGGTGATCGCGGCGACGATCCTCGGCGCGGCGCTGCTGGCCCGGGTGCCGGGTGGCACCCGGCTCCTGGGGTTGCCGGTGGTGGCGCTGGTCTTCTTCCTGCTTGCCGTGAGCGCCGGCGTCGCACTGACGGCCTGGATCATCAGGACCGATCGCAAGGTGGCGCGTACCGAACGGGAACGCCGCGGACGCCAGGGCGTGGTGTGAAGTCACCCTCGCGGACTGCAGCGTCCCCGTCCCGGACACGGCCATCTAGGCTGGGCACGTGAAGAACATCGATGTGCTCGTGGGTCGGATCGGCAAGCCGCACGGCCTCCGTGGCGAGGTGACCATCGACGTACGAACCGACGAGCCGGAGCTGCGTTTCGCGGCGGGCTCCACCCTCACGGCCGTGGCGCCGAAGGGCTCGGCCGCGCAGTGGCGGACGTTGACCGTGCGTTCTTCTCGCTGGCACCAGGGCACTCTGCTCCTGGCCTTCGAGGAGTTGCCCGGGCGCAACGAGGCAGAGGCCGCCCGGGGCATCATGCTGCACGTCGAGCTGGCGCCGGACTCAGCCCCGTCCGCTCCGGACGAGTTCTACGAGCATCAACTCCGCGATCTCACCGTCCGTGACCTCGACGGCCGGGAGATCGGCACGGTGGTCGGCCTGGTCCCGGGTGCAGCCCAGGACCTCCTGAGCATCCGTTCGGCCGACGGACGCGACACCCTGGTGCCGTTCGTCGAGGCGCTCGTGCCCGAGGTCGACGTCACTGCCGGGTTCCTCGTCGTGGCTGACCGTCCCGGACTCGTCAGCCCGTTCCCGGACGACGACGTCGAGTCGGCACCGCCCGAGGCCTGAGCCCGTGCGCATCGACATCGTCTCGATCTTCCCCGACTACCTCGCTCCGCTGGAGCTGAGCCTGCCGGGCAAGGCGCGCGACAAGGGACTGCTCGACGTGGCCGTGCACGACCTGCGGGACTGGGCCACCGACCGCCACCGGACCGTCGACGCGCCCCCGTACGGCGGTGGCGCGGGCATGGTGATGAAGCCGGAGCCGTGGGGGGCGGCGCTCTCCCAGCTGAGTGCCGAGAGCTCCCCGGTGATCATCTTCACCACCCCCAGCGGGGAGCCGTTCACCCAGGCTCTGGCCCGCGAGCTCAGCGCCGAGGAGCACCTCGTCTTCGCGTGCGGTCGTTACGAGGGGATCGACCAGCGCGTCATCGACCACGCCTCCTCCCTGGGCCGGGTCCGTGAGATCTCCTTGGGCGACTACGTCCTCAACGGCGGTGAGGTCGCGGCGCTGGCGGTGACCGAAGCCGTCGTACGTCTGCTGCCCGGGTTCATGGGCAACCCCGACTCGCTGGTGGAGGAGTCCCACGAGGACGGTCTGCTGGAGTACCCGGTCTACACCAAGCCGGCGTCGTGGCACGGGCGCGAGGTGCCGCCGGTGCTGTTGAGCGGCAACCATGCCGCGGTGGCCCAGTGGCGCCACGAGCAGCGCGTACGACGCACGGCTCGACGACGACCTGACCTCGTGCACGCGAGCGCACTGCCCGAGGACACCTCGCTGCGCCTGGCACAACCGGCCGATGCCGGAGAGTTGATGACACTGCAGCGGGCCTGTTGGGTCACGGGCCATGACACCGCCCCCGGAGTGGAGGTCCCGGCAGCGCTGACGGAGTCACTCGACGACGTACGCGCCTGGCTGGGGGAGTGGACCGTGCTCGTGGCGCACCGTGGCGGGCGCCTGGTCGCGGCCGCGCGGGGACGGCTCGAGTCACCCGACACCTGGGACATCGGCCGACTGATGGTCGCCCCCGACCTCCAGGGACAGGATCTCGGGCGGTGGATGCTCGAGCGCATCGAGGCGGTGGCCCCTCCCGGAGCGCGCCGCGTCACGCTCTTCACGGGAGCCGGAGCGAGCGACACCCTGCGGATGTACAAGAAGGCGGGTTTCAGGATGACTCCCGGGACCACTGCGCCTCCCGGGACCGTGGGTCTGCGGAAGGCCCGAACGATTACGGACTGAGGCTGCCGTTGTGGCAGAATCCTCTCTTGGTCCGTGCTCGACCGCGGCCGCCCGGAGAAACGCACCGGGGGTCGGCGTACTCACCTGCCACAGAGGGTGTGTCCGCATCGTCATCCAGGACGGACCTTCTTCCTGTGAACCACTTCAATCCGCGATCGATCTGTGGCGATCGTGAGGAGCAACATGACCAACGTCATTGCCGAACTCGGCAACGCAGTCAAGCGCGACGACGTCCCGGCGTTCCGCGCCGGTGACACCATCAAGGTCCACGTCAAGGTCATCGAGGGCAGCCGCTCCCGTGTCCAGGTGTTCCAGGGTGTCGTCATCAAGATCCAGGGCTCCGGCGTCGGCCGTACCTTCACGGTCCGCAAGATCTCCTTCGGTGTCGGCGTGGAGCGGACGTTCCCGCTGCACTCCCCGATCTTCGAGCAGATCGAGGTCGTCTCCTACGGTGACGTGCGTCGCGCCAAGCTGTACTACCTGCGTGAGCTTCGCGGCAAGAAGGCGAAGATCAAGGAGCGTCGTTCGTTCTGATCGCGTCCTGCGCCCACTTCATGGGTAGCATCTGCGCGTGACTTCTGAAGACCGCGACTCCCCCCATCACTACGACGGGGCGGGGTCGCGGTCTTCTGCGTCTGTCACCGGTCAGGGGGCGGGTCGGGGCAGTGACAAGCCGCCGAAGCCCAAACGGAAGCAGTTGCCGCTGTGGCAGGAGAGCATCCTGTTGATGGCCGTGGCGTTGGTCATGGCGGTGCTGGTGAAGGCGTTCTTCGTCCAGGCCTTCTACATCCCTTCGGAGTCGATGGAGCCCGGTCTGGTCGAGAACGACCGGATCCTCGTCCAGAAGATCTCCTACTGGGGGAGCGGCGAGGCCGAGCGTGGCGACGTGGTCGTCTTCAAGGACCCGGGATCGTGGCTGCCCGAGGCAGCGGCGGCCGGCTCGTCCAACCCGATTGTCAAGGTGATGACCAAGATCGGTCTCTACCCCGAGGGCGGACACCTGGTGAAGCGGGTGGTCGGCGTGGCAGGCGACGTCATCGAGTGCTGTGACGACGACGGCAACCTGCTGGTCAACGGTGAGCCCGTCGAGGAGTCCGCATACGTCAAGGACAACCCCAACGCCAACTGCAACGGACCCATGACCGGCAACTGTTCCTGGAAGGCTGGGCCCGTGCCCGAGGGGCACATCTTCGTCATGGGGGACAACCGTGCCGCGTCGGCCGACTCCTCCTACCACCTGTGCCGCGACGGGGCCACGGAGTGTGTGGGAGGTCGCGAGTTCGTGCCCACCGACCTGGTGGTGGGTCGTCTCTTCACCGTCATCTGGCCCTTGACCAACATGCGGTTGGACAGGCGTCCCGATTCCTTCGACGCCGTGCCCGCTGCCGAGAAGTAGGCCGTGGCTCCCAGCAACCGACCGACCCTGCGTCTCGAGCGGAGCCTGCTTCGCGACGGGATCACTCACCTGGCGTGTGCCGACGAGGTGGGGCGAGGAGCTCTCTGTGGGCCGGTGACGATCGGCATGGTCGTGATCACCCTCGAGACTCGCAGTGCGCCGGTCGGGGTGAAGGACAGCAAACTGCTCTCACCCGCGCTGCGCGAGACCTTGGCGCCCAAGGTGCGTCGGTGGGCAACCTCCTACGCTGTGGGCCACGCCTCGGCCGAGGAGATCGACGCCCACGGCATCATCGCGGCACTGCGCATGGCCGGGCACCGGGCCCTTGCCGGCCTCTCGGTGGCGCCGGACCTGGTCCTGCTCGACGGCAACCACGACTATCTGAGCAGGCCCGACCAGCAGCTCCTCTTCGACACGGTGCCTGACCTGCTCGACGAGGTGCCGCGGGTCCTCACCGCGGTGAAGGGTGACATGCGTTGCGCAGCGGTGGCCGCGGCGAGCATCCTCGCGAAGACGGAGCGCGACGCCATGATGGTGCGGTTCGCGGAGCAGCACCCCGAGTACGGGTGGCGGGAGAACAAGGGGTACGCCGCGCCGGAGCACGTCGATGCGTTGCGGCGCCTGGGGCCGTCGCCCCTTCACCGCAGGTCGTGGAGCCTGCCCGGAGTGGAGAGGAACGCACCCGTCGACGTGTTCGCGACTTCGGTTGCCGACGGTCAACTAGGGTCGGCGATGAGCCTGCCAGCAGAGGAGAACGCATGAGCGCCGAGGATCTCGAGAAGTACGAGACCGAGATGGAGCTCACCCTCTATCGCGAGTACCGCGACGTCGTCTCGATCTTCAAGTACGTCGTGGAGACCGACCGGCGCTTCTACCTGTGCAATCAGGTCGACGTGAAGGCGCGGACGGAGAGCGGTGAGGTCTTCTTCGAGATCACGATGAGCGATGCCTGGGTGTGGGACATGTACCGCCCTGCCCGCTTCGCGAAGAACGTGAAGGTGCTCACCTTCAAGGACGTCAACGTCGAGGAGCTCAGCCAGCAGGAGATCGAGCCTCCCGAGGACTGATCGCTCAGTCCCAGGGACTTCCCGGGCCACTGCACGTGCACAGGCAGACCGGTTGAGGAGGCGTACACAGGAGGCCTCCTCGGTCTCTCACCTGTACGGCACGGATGGTCGAGGGTGGTGGACGACCGGTCGGAAGGATCGGCGTCATCGACACCGAAGCGAGGCGACCCATGCCGAGATCACACAACGCTGCCCTGGGGACCTACGGCGAGACCCTCGCCGAACGACACCTGACCGGACTCGGCATGGTGGTGCTCGAGCGCAACTGGCGCTGCGAGCTCGGCGAGATCGACCTGGTGCTCCGCGAGGGTGACGTCCTGGTGGTCTGCGAGGTGAAGACCAGGTCCAGCGACGCCTACGGATCACCCCACGAAGCCATCACCGCGACCAAGGCGGCCAGACTGCGCAGACTGGCGGCGCGGTGGGTCAGCGAGCACGACGTACGCCCCCGCGACGTACGCATTGACCTGGTGGCCGTGCTGCGTCCCCGGCGCGGCGCCTCGAACATCGAGCACGTTCGGGGGATCTGCTGATGCTCGCCACCGCCCACACCGTCGTGCTGCAGGGGTCCCTGGGTCACCTGGTCGAGGTCCAGGTCGACATCTCACCGGGGGTGGTCGGCGCGACGATCGTCGGACGTCCCGATGCCTCCCTCCTGGAGTCACGCGACCGGGTGCGGATGGCCATCACGCACTCCGCCGCACCCTGGCCCGCCACACGCAGGGTCACGATCCTCCTGGCGCCCGCAGACCTGCCCAAGCGCGGCACCCACTTCGACCTGGCCATCGCGCTCGGGATCAAGGCGGCTGACGGCACCCTGCCCCAAGGTGCGCTGGCGGGCACGGTCTTCATCGGCGAGCTGAGTCTGAGCGGCGCCCTGCGACCCGTCCCCGCCGTGCTCCCGATGGTGATGGCGGCGGCTGATCGCGGGATCCGGCGGGTCTTCGTGCCCGAGCCGCAGGCACCCGAGGCCGCCATGGTGCCCGGCATGGAGGTCTACGGCGTGCGGTCGTTGGCCCAGGTGATCGCCCAGCTGTGCGGCGACGAGGTCCCGGTCGCCGAGCCCGTCGCTGCCGTCGGGGGAGCGAGCCTGCTGTCGTGGCGAGGGGAGGACCGCACCGACGACATCGACATGGCCGACCTGCTGGGGGTGGCCGACGCGCGGTTCGCGCTCGAGGTCGCGGCGGCCGGCGGGCACCACGTGATGCTCTCGGGACCGAAGGGGTCCGGCAAGACGAGCCTCGCCGAGAGGCTGCCCACGATCCTGCCCGACCTGACGCGGGAGGAAGCCCTCGAGCTGACCGCGGTCCATTCACTGGCGGGCAACTTCGAGATGACCGGTCTCTTCGCCCGCCCGCCCTTCTACGCTCCCCACCACGACGTCTCCAAGACCAGCCTCCTGGGCGGTGGGTCCGGCAGGGTGCGACCCGGCGAGCTCTCCAAGGCTCACTGCGGCGTGCTCTTCCTGGATGAGTTCCCGTTGTTCCGAGCCGACGTGATCGAGGCCCTGCGCCAGCCGCTGGAGAGCGGGGAGATACGGGTCGTCCGCGGGGACGAGTCAGCCGTCTTCCCGGCGCGAGGGATGGTGGTGCTCGCCAGCAACCCCTGCCCCTGCGGCGACTACCACCCGATCGCCCGCCAGAATCGCTGCACCTGCTCTGAGGTCGCGCGTCGTGAGTACCGCCGCAAGATCACCGGACCGATCGCGGACCGCATCGACATCGTCCGTCACGTCCTGCCGGCCGGTCCTGCAGACGGGGGACCCTTCGCCCTGCGGGAGGGTTCCGCGGACATCCGTGCCCGAGTCACCGCCGCGCGCCAGGTCCAGTCGCGACGCTTCGAAGGGCGAGGTTGGCGGTTGAACTCCCAGGTGCCGGGCCATCTCCTCCGCGAGGAGTGGCCGTTGGCGGCGACGCTCCAGCGCCGTCTGGACGACGAGGTGTACGCGGGGCGCCTGAGTCGTCGTGGCGCAATCCGGGTTCATCGTCTGGCCTGGTCCGTGGCTGATGTCCTGGGGCTGGAGGCCCCCGACGGTGTCGCCTTCGAGTCTGCGCTCCAGCTGCGCACAGCGGCACCCCTCGTCCTCGGCGCCCTGGGGCGAGCCGGGTGAACGCGGAGGTGACGGAGTCGGCCGTCGATCCGGCCGAACGACTGGCCCGGGTCGCACTGAGTCGGCTCGCGGAGCCCGGCGACGTCCGGATGACTCGACTGGTCGCGGACCTCGGTGCCCGCGCGGTGCACGAGCACCTGATGGAAGAGGGCGGCAGTTCTGAGTTGCGTGATGACGTGGCGACCCGACTGGCCTCCCTCGACCCCGCAGCCGAGTTGGACCGAGCGGAACGCCTCGGGCTCCGCTTTCTCGTCCCGGGTGATGAGGAGTGGCCTGACCAGGTCGACGGACTCCTCGGTGCAGGCGCCGTGAACGTTCGAGGTGGTGTGCCGATCGGGCTGTGGGTCAAAGGACCGTTACGTCTTGACCGGGTCGCCCGGTCGGTGGCGATAGTGGGGGCGCGGTCAGCCACCTCGTACGGCAGCCACGTCGCGGCCGAGATCGCGGCAGGACTGTCCCGCTCTGACACCTGCGTGATCTCAGGGGCAGCGCTCGGGATCGACCAGGCCGCTCATCGGGGCGCACTCTCTGCTGAGGGACCGACGGTGGCCGTCCTGGCCTGCGGGGCCGACCGGATCTATCCGGCCGCTCATCGCGAGCTGATCTCATGGATCGGGGACCATGGTCTCGTGGTCTCCGAGGCGCCGCCGGGGGGAGCCCCCACTCGAGTCCGATTCCTGGCGCGCAACCGGCTGATCGCAGCTCTGGGGGCCGGCACGGTGGTCGTGGAGGCCGCGCTGCGATCCGGCGCCCTGAGCACCGCAGCGTGGACCGAACGCCTCGGGCGCCCGCTGATGGGGGTGCCCGGACCGGTGACCAGTGCCCAGTCCCAAGGAGTGCACGAGCGGATCAGGCTCGGGGCCGCCCATCTGGTGACCTGTGCCGACGACGTTGCCGAGCTCGTGGCCCGGGCCGGAGAAGCGATCGTGGAGGACCGCAGAGAACCGGTGCGGCCACGAGACCGCTTCACCGTCCGCCAGCGTCAGGTCCTGGACGCCCTTCCGGTCTCTCGCGGCGTCGGCGCCGACATCGTCTCCTGGGGTGCGGGGATCGGGCTGCGGGAGGTGCAGTCGACCCTCGTGGGGTTGGAGACCGGGGGATGGGTGCTCAGGGACGGTCACGGGTGGCGACTGGCGCCGTCCGACGGTGCCTGAACCCGGCCTCTCCGACGCCTACGATGAGTCGTATGTCCTCGAGCCACGACCGGCTGGTCCCTGCCGCGCAGTCCACTGCGCCCGCCGCCCAGGAGCGTCCGGGCGCCGCGGCCGTCGAGGAGCCCTTGGTCGCCCCCGTGGACCAGGACGATCCGGGGCTGCCCGAGTCGATGGCCCGAATCCTGGGGGAGTACGAGCGCCACCTCGTGAGTGAGCGAAACCTGACGGCCCACACCGTGCGCGCCTACGTCAATGACGTCGCCGGGATGCTTGAGCACGCCCGCCGGATGGGGTGCGACAACGTCGACCAGGTGGACCTGCGCACCCTGCGGAGCTGGCTCGCCCGGCTCCAGTCGACCGGTCGGTCGAAGGCCACGGTCGCTCGCCGAGCGAGCGCGGTCCGGGTCTTCACGAACTGGTTGTCCCGCACAGGTCGGGCTGCGCAGGACTCCGGAGCGCTGCTCCTCTCTCCCAAACTCGCTCGTACGCTGCCCCCGGTCCTGCGGGTCGACGAGGCCGCGGACCTGATCGCCGGAGCGAGTGCAGCCGCCGATGACGGCAGCGCGGTGGGGGTCCGCGACGTGGCCATCCTCGAACTCCTCTACGCCACCGGCGTCAGGGTCGGCGAGTTGGTCGGCCTCGACATCGACGACGTCGATGGTGACCGGCGTGTCATCCGGGTCTTCGGCAAGGGGCGCAAGGAGCGGAGCGTTCCGTACGGCCTCCCCGCCAGTCAGGCGGTGGAGCGGTGGTTGCGCACCGGTCGCCCGCAGTTGGCCACCGAAGCCTCAGGTCCGGCCCTCTTCCTGGGGGCGCGCGGGGGACGCATCGACCCTCGGGTGGTGCGCGAAATGGTCCACCGGCGGATGGAACAGGTCCCCGGAGCGCCTGACATCGGGCCGCACGGACTGCGCCACACCGCTGCGACGCACCTGCTCGAGGGTGGTGCGGACCTGCGTTCGGTCCAAGAACTGTTGGGTCACTCATCCCTCGCCACCACCCAGCGGTACACCCACGTCAGCACGGATCGCCTCAGGAAGGCCTACGGCCAGGCCCACCCACGGGCCTGAACAGAGCCCAGGGGTGCTGTCCGGGCCCGTACGCCAGCGTGCCCGCTCCGGGAAGCAGCGGAGGGCGGACCGCTTGGCGCGTCGATCCCGCCGACCCAGCGCTCCACAGGGGCAGCAGCCGGATCCGGGTACGTCCCACCAGACCCATCGGGTCGAGGTACTCGGATCCGCGACGCCATCCCCAGTGCAAACAGGTCCGTGGTGCGCAGTGCGAGCCGGTGGGGTGCAACCACCCGATAGGTTCTCCGGCCGTCACGGCAGTCCCCACCCGGAGGTTGCTCAGGACCGGTTCGTAGGTGGTCCGGGTCTCTCCGTGGGACAGCGTCACCACACCGCGTCCCGCGATCCTCCCGGCGAAGGAGACGGTCCCCGCGACGGGTGCTCGCACAGATTGGGCTGGGCGACCGAGCAGGTCGACCCCGCGGTGACCTGCCTCCCAGCGCGCTCCCGGCAGGTCGAAGCCCCTGCTCACCGGCGGATCCGGGTCGAGTGGCCACACGCCGGACGCGGTCAGGTCTCGCGGCGGCGGGTCGGTGTCGGCGACAGCCGCCGGTGCCTGGAGGACCCCCAGCAGGAGAGCGGAAATGCTGACTGTGGTCAGAAAGGGACGCATGGAAGGATCGTGTCGGCCCGCCGCTCCGCACAGGGGGTGCAGCGTCAGGCCCCTGTGGAGGACGCCGGACCACGCAGGCCTGTGGGACTGTCGTGGCGACGCCCATGGGGGACTGGCCGCAGGGAAACCGGGCCGCCTGTGCGATTGGTCCCGGGGAGTCCCGGTGTCGTACTCTGTGCGAAGCAGCCCTCACGGGCTGACTTCGCACGCCTGCACACCACGACGGGGTTGAGTCAGACCCCGGCAACTCGTGGGCACGGTCCTCAGTTCCGCTCCCTCGGGAGCGGGTCGGGTCGCGCGCGGGCGTCAGGGCAACCGACAACCGTCGCGCGCACCAACTGAAAACACCACGCAGCGCCCGTACGCCCGGCTCGCCGGAGCGGGGGTGACCTGCGCCTGACACAGGAGAATCACATGGCAGTCGTGACCATGCGCCAGATGCTCGAGAGTGGTGTCCACTTCGGACACCAGACCCGTCGCTGGAACCCGAAGATGAAGCGCTTCATCCTCACCGAGCGCAACGGCATCTACATCATCGACCTGCAGCAGTCGCTGGGCTACATCGACCGCTCGTTCGCCTTCATCAAGGAGACCGTCGCCAAGGGCGGCACCGTGATGTTCGTCGGTACGAAGAAGCAGGCCCAGGAGGCCATCGCTGAGCAGGCCACCCGCGTCGGCATGCCCTACGTCAACCAGCGTTGGCTCGGCGGCATGCTCACCAACTTCCAGACGGTGCACCAGCGCATCAACCGTCTCAAGGAGCTCGACGAGATCGACTTCGAGGACGTCGCCGGCAGCAGCCGCACCAAGAAGGAGCTGCTGCAGATGCGTCGCGAGCGCGACAAGCTCAACAAGTCGCTCGGCGGTATCCGCGAGATGACCCGTACCCCTTCGGCCATCTGGATCGTCGACACGAACAAGGAGCACCTCGCCGTCGAGGAGGCCCGCAAGCTCAGGATCCCGATCATCGGTATCCTGGACACCAACTGCGACCCCGACCAGGTTGACTTCCCGATCCCGGGCAACGACGACGCCATCCGCGCCGTCGGCCTGCTGACCCGCGTGGTCGCCGACGCCGTCGCCGAGGGTCTCGTCGCCCGCTCCGGTGCCAAGACCGGTGCCCAGGCTGCTGAGCCGCTGGCCGAGTGGGAGCGCGAGATCCTGGCCGGCGAGTCGACCGGTGCGCCTGCCTCGACCGAGACCGCCGCTGCTGAGACCACCGAGGCTGCTCCGGCCGCCGACGAGACCCCGGCCACCGAGGCTGAGGTCACCGAGGCTCCCGCCGCTGAGACCACCGAGGCCGCTCCGGCTGCCGACGAGGCCCCGGCCGCCGAGGCTGAGGTCACCGAGGCTGCTCCGGCAGCCGACGAGACCAACTGACCTTCGTCAGCCCGCGAACGACAACTTCGAGGAAGAGGATCATGTCCAACTTCACCGCAGCCGACGTCAAGAAGCTCCGTGAGCTCACTGCCGCCGGCATGATGGACTGCAAGAAGGCGCTCACCGAGGCCGAAGGTGACTTCGACAAGGCAGTCGAGCTGCTCCGCGTCAAGGGTGCGGCCAAGGCCGCCAGCCGTGCCGCCGAGCGCGAGACCTCTGCCGGTCTCGTGGTCAACGCCGGTGGCGCCCTGGTGGAGCTGAAGTCGGAGACCGACTTCGTCGCCAAGAACGCCGACTTCATCGCCACTGCCCAGAAGATCGCCGAGGCTGCTGACGCTGCCAAGGCCAGCGACGTCGACGCCCTCAAGGCGGTCGAGCTCGACGGCAAGACCGTCGGTGAGGTCGTCGAGGGTCTGGCCATCACGATCGGCGAGAAGATCGAGCTCGGTCAGGTCGCGTACTTCGACGGCAACGTCGTCACGTACATGCACAAGCGTGCCGCTGACCTGCCGCCCGCAGTCGGCGTCCTCGTCGAGTACGAGGGTGACGAGAGCGCTGCCCGCGGTGCCGCCATGCAGGTGGCCGCCATGAAGGCGCAGTTCCTGACCCGCGACGAGGTCGACGCCGACGTCGTCGCCAAGGAGAAGGACGTCCTGACCAAGAAGACCATCGAGGAGGGCAAGCCGGAAGCGGCTGTCGCCAAGATCGTCGAGGGTCGTCTGGGCGGGTTCTTCAAGGAGATCGTGCTTCTCGAGCAGGAGTCGGTCACCGAGAGCAAGAAGACTGTCAAGCAGGTCCTGGACGCTGCTGGCACGACCATCTCGCGCTTCGCTCGCTTCGAGGTCGGTGCCTGAGTCCTTTGCGGCTCGCATGACCAGTCACAAATCCGAGGAGGCCGGTTCGATGGATCATGCAGTGATCTTCGAGCCGGCCTCCTCGTGTCTGCTCCACCAGTGATCGACCCGAAAGGAACCGGCGTGACCGCCTACAACCGCGTACTGCTCAAGCTCTCTGGTGAAGTCTTCGGAGGGGGCCAGGTCGGCGTCGATCCCGACGTCGTCGCCAAGGTCGCCCGGCAGATTGCCGAGGTCGTCCGCACCGGCGTCGGCGTCAGCATCGTCGTGGGCGGGGGCAACTTCTTCCGCGGGGCCGAGATGCAGCAGCGCGGCATGGACCGTACGCGTGCCGACTACATGGGCATGCTCGGCACGGTCATGAACTGCCTGGCCCTCCAGGACTTCCTGGAGAAGGAGGGCATCGAGACCCGGGTCCAGACCGCCATCACCATGGGTCAGGTCGCGGAGCCCTACATCCCGCGCAAGGCGATCCGGCACCTCGAGAAGGGGCGCGTCGTGATCTTCGGCGCCGGCGCCGGTATGCCGTTCTTCTCCACCGACACCGTCGCCGCGCAGCGCGCGCTCGAGACCCACTCAGAAGTCGTCCTGATGGCCAAGCAGGGTGTCGACGGGGTCTACACCGCCGACCCGCGCGTCGACCCCACCGCCACCAAGCTCGACACCTTGAGCTTCCAGGACGCTCTGCAGCGCGGCCTCAAGGTCGCCGACGCGACCGCCTTTGCCCTCTGCATGGAGAACGACATGCCGTTGATCGTCTTCGGCATGGAGGACGAGGGCGCGATCCTCAAGATCGTGCAGGGTGAGAAGATTGGCACGCTGGTGAGCAAGCAGGGCTGACCGGCACCTGCAGGACCCAGCGACACACGAGCCACACAGCGACATCGCGGAGCGATCCGCACCAGACCGCGCCACGAGTGCACATCGAGAGTAGGTAGCCGTGATCAACGACATCCTCCGCGAAGCCGAGCAGAAGATGGACAAGACCGTCGAGTCGACCCGTGAGGACTTCACGACGATCCGTGCCGGGCGCATCAGCCCGACCGTGTTCAACAAGATCCTCGTCGACTACTACGGTTCGTCGACGCCTCTGCAGTCCTTGGCGACCTTCACGTCGCAGGACGCCCGGACGATCCTGATCGCTCCCTTCGACCAGAGCGCTGTCGACGCTGTCGAGCGCGCCGTGCGCGACTCCGACCTGGGGGTCAACCCCTCCAGCGACGGTCGCGTCCTGCGTTGCGTCTTCCCCGAGCTGACCGAGGAGCGTCGCAAGGAGTACGTGAAGCTCGCCCGGAGCAAGGCCGAGGACGGCCGCGTCGCGGTACGCAACGTGCGTCGTACGGCCAAGCAGAACCTCGAGAAGCTCGAGAAGGACGGCGAGGTCGGCAAGGACGAGGCCTCCGGTGCTGAGAAGCGCCTCGACGGCCTCACCAAGGCTCACACGGACGCCGTCGACGAGATGCTGAAGAAGAAGGAAGCTGAACTGCTCGAGGTCTGAGCGGCACCCACGATGACGAACCCAGCACCTGTGGCCCAAGGGCCCAAGAAGGACCACGGCCGAGCCGGTCGCAACCTCCCGGCTGCGATCACGTCCGCGGTGATCCTGCTCGCGGGCGTGGCAGCGAGCCTGTGGTTCTGGAAGACCGCGTTCATCTTCGTGGTGGCGGTCGCGATCGTGGTCGGGATCTGGGAACTGGGCCGCGGGCTGCGGGCCAAGGAGATCGACGTCCCGGAGCAACCGCTCATGATCGGTGCCGTGGTGATGATCCTCGTCGCCTACTTCTCCGGAGCTCCCGCCCTCGTGACAGCCACCGCGGTGACCGCCCTGGTCACGATGTTGTGGCTCCTGAGGCGCGGTGTCGACGGGTTCGTGAAGAACGCCACGGCGTCGGTCTTCGTGCTGATCTACCTGCCCTTCCTGGCCTCCTTCGTCGGCCTGATGCTCTCCGAGGGTGGCGCCGTCGACTTCGAGCGGTGGGACAACGGCGTCAAGGGCATCGTCGTCTTCATCCTCGTGACGGTCGCCTCGGACACCGGCGGATACGTCGCCGGTGTCCTCTTCGGCAAGCACCAGATGTCTCCGGTGATCTCGCCCAAGAAGTCGTGGGAGGGCTTCGCCGGCTCGGCGATCGCCTGCGTCGCAGCGGCTTGGTTCCTCATCACGACCTTGCTCGACGGCGAGGCCTGGGTCGGCGTCCTGGCCGGCCTGATCGTCGTGGCCATGGCCACCATGGGAGACCTGATCGAGTCGGTCATCAAGCGCGACCTCGGGGTCAAGGACATGTCCCAGGCCATCCCCGGACACGGGGGCATCATGGACCGCCTCGACTCGTTGCTGGCCACGATCGCCCCGGTCTGGCTCCTGCTGCACTACCTGGTCTTCTGACGCAGGCCCCTTCCCGCGGCCACGCCCGGGAGCGGCACGAACGCGACTGGGCCGGTCGGCGCGCCTAGGATGCTCGCATGAGCGAGATCCAGGACGAGCAGGCACGCGACCTGGTGCCCGAGCCTGACCAGACCTCTCCCACGGACTGGTGGCACCGGGACCACCCCACGTTCACCGCCCTGAGCGGCTTCTTCTCGGGCATGTTGTTCGTCACAGCGGTTCCGGGTGGATTCGCCGGCGTGCTCCGCCTCCTGCTGCCTTTCGAGCAGGCGGAGCGCTGGTTCCCCCTCGTCGCGCTCGCGCTCGTGCTGCCCGCAGGGCTCCTTGTCGCTCGGAGGACCCGGCGGTTCGGCACCTACATGCTGATCGGGATGGTCCTCACCGGCCTCGTGGTGCTGGGCGTGGCTTCCCTCGTGCTGTGGTTCATGGTGGAGCTCGACAGCTGAGGTTTCGCCTCGACCGGGTGCGGGTGGGAGGATGGGGGAGATGTCTGACTCGCCTTCACTCCTGCCTCTCGTCTTCGACGAACCGCGCGGCCGCAAGAAGCCTCCGCGCCACCTGGCCGACCTCGACGAGGCCGGGCGCAAGGAGATGCTCGTCGACGCCGGCCTGCCCGGCTTCCGCGCCAAGCAGCTCTCCACCCACTACTTCGCCCGTCTGGTCAACGACCCGGCCGAGATGACCGACCTGCCCGCTGGCCAGCGGGACGAGTTGGTGGCCGCACTGCTGCCGAAGTTGATGGACCCCCTCAAGGTCCAGACGGCCGACAGGGGGACCACCGTCAAGACCCTCTGGAAGCTCTTCGACGGAGCCCTGGTCGAGTCGGTCCTGATGCGCTACAAGACCCGCACGACCGTCTGCGTCTCCAGCCAGGCCGGTTGTGGCATGGCCTGCCCCTTCTGTGCCACCGGCAAGGGCGGTCTGCAGCGCAACATGTCGACCGCCGAGATCGTGGAGCAGGTCGTCTCCGCCAACCGGACCATGGCCAGCGGCGAGGTTCCGGGTGGGCCGGGTCGGATCTCCAACGTCGTCTTCATGGGCATGGGCGAGCCCCTGGCCAACTACAAGGCAGTCGTAGGCGCCGTACGCCGCCTCACCGATCCGACCCCGGCCGGACTCGGCATGAGTGCCCGGGGCGTCACGGTCTCCACCGTGGGCCTGGTGCCGCGGATCAACCAACTGGCTGACGAGGGCATCCCGTGCACCCTCGCACTGTCTCTGCACGCGCCCGACGACGAGCTGCGCAACGAGCTGGTGCCGATCAACACCCGGTACTCGGTCGCCGAGACCGTCGAGTCGGCGTGGAACTACGCGCGCAAGACCAAGCGCCGGGTCTCCATCGAGTACGCGATGATGCGCGACATCAACGACCAGGCTCACCGTGCCGACCTGTTGGGCGACGTCCTGAACTCGTACGGCGACTGGGCGTGGGTGCACGTCAACCTGATCCCGCTCAACGAGGTGCCGGGTTCGAAGTACACCCGCTCGCGGGACGAGGACATGCGCGAGTTCGTACGCCGCCTCGAGGCCAAGGGGATCAGCACCACGATCCGCGACACGCGTGGCGACGAGATCGACGCTGCCTGCGGTCAGCTGGCCGCCACTCAGTGACCGGCCACCACCTCGGTGGCCTCCTCCACGGTGTCGACGAGGTGGACGTGCTCCTCCATCGCGCGGCCGCGTGACAGCGCCTTGAGGAGATTCCACGCCGGGACGGTCTCGGTCCAGTGCTCGCGGCCCACCAGCACCATGGGAGCGACGGCCGACTCGTCGGCGTAGTAGTTCTCGCAGGCGTCCTGGAAGACCTCCTGGAGTGTTCCTGCGGCGCCCGGCAGGAAGACGATCCCGCGGTCGCAGACCGCCAGCAGGATCGCCTCGCGGGTGGCGTTGCGAAAGTACTTGGCGATCGCCGTGGCGAACGGGTTGGGCGGTTCGTGGCCGTAGTGCCACGTCGGGATCCCCAGGGTCTGGCGTCCTTCGGGCCAGGCGGCGAGCACGTCGAAGGCAGCCTTCGCCCAGCTCCCGACATCCGGGGTGAAGGAGGGTGCGGCGGCCAGCGTCCCGAGGGCCTCGGCGAGCACCTCCGTCGGCTCGTCCGCCAGGTAGGCGCCGAGGTTCGCTGCCTCCATGGCCCCCGGACCCCCACCGGTGGTCACGACCTGCCCCTGCCCCAGGGCGTGCCCGAGCCGGGCCGCGAAGGCGTACTCCGAGCGTCCTCTCTCCAGTGCGTGCCCGCCCATCACGCCCACCAGGTGACGGCCCTCGATCCACCGGGTGAGTGCCTGGTCGATGGCGTGGTCGTGCAACGAACGGGCCAACTCGGGGTCGATCCCGGCGCACGACCAGGCGTACGCCCGGGCGTCCAAGGAGTCGGGATAGTGGGGAGTGTCGAAGAGCTCCCCCGGGGTGTAGAGCTCGGTCCGGTAGGTGTTCACCGGGGTACCCGGCAGAGCCGGGAAGACGATGGCACCGCGTTCGACCAGGTCCTGTGAGACACCCTGCGCGAAGGTGCACCCCAGGAAGAGGGCGCCGTCGACCCGAAGGTTGGCAAGGACGTCAGTCCGCTCCTCCAGATCGATTCCGCGGAGGCGCCACCCGCTCAACGAACTCGCTCCTCGAGTCAGCCGCAGGTCGAACTCGGCGAGTGAGTCGACCTCGAGCACCCGTCCACGCATCTGTCGCATCCGAGGAACTTAGCGCCCTCCGGGGTCCGTCGCAGGCCTTGGGCGGTCGGTCGTGGTGGGAGCGATTACCTTGTGAACATGATGACTGGGGCAGTGCGGTTGAAGGCGATGGCGCTGGGGTGCGTCGCCGCAGTCCTGATCGGGCTGTGCGCACCTGTCCTGGGCGCTGCCGGGCCGGGGACGGGAGCTCGCGGGATCGGAGACTCCTACTTCCCGCTGGACGGCAACGGTGGTGTCGACGTCACCCACTACGACGTACGGGTCCGGTACAGCTTCTCGTCACGTCGGCTCGAGGGGCGCGCCGTCCTCACCCTGGTGCCGACTGTCGACCTCGCACGTTTCAACCTGGACCTGCTTCTGCGTGCCACCGGGGTGTCGGTCGACGGAAGGCCCGCCCGGCACCGCAGGGACGGCAAGCACGAGTTGGTCATCAGGCCCGCTAAGCGTCTCCAGGCCGGGGTCCCGGTCAAGGTGGTCGTCCGTTACCGCGGCCGTCCCGGGGAGGTCTCCTACCGCGGGGAGAAGAGCTGGGCCGCCACCAGGCACGAGGTGGCGGCGGTCAACCAGCCGCACGTGGCCGCGTTGTGGTTCCCGGCGAACGACCACCCCAGCGACAAGGCGACCTTCGAGATCGCGGTGACCGTGCCGCGCGGCAAGGAGGTCATCTCCAACGGACACCTCGTACGCAAGGTCAAGCGGTCCAGGACCGCGACCTGGCACTGGCGTTCCCGTGATCCGATGGCCACCTACCTGGCCTACTTCGTGGCGGGGGACTTCACCATCGAGAAGGGGGAGCGGGCGGGTCGCCCTTGGTTGAACGCCGTCTCGCAGCGACTGGGCAGGTCCCAGCAGCGCGTTGCCCTGCGGCAGCTGCGTCGCGGCGCAACAGTGGTGGCCAGGCTCGAGAAGGACCTCGGTCCCTATCCCTTCGAGACGACCGGGGGCGTGGTGACCTCCCTGGACCTCGGCTTCGCCCTGGAGAACCAGACCCGACCCGTCTACGCCGGCCTGGCCCGGGACGAGGAGTGGTTGGTGGTCCATGAGTTGGCGCACCAGTGGTTCGGAGACAGCGTCTCCCTGCGACGTTGGCGCGACATCTGGCTGAACGAAGGGGCCGCCACCTTCATGGAGCTGCGCTCCGACGAGCGGACCCGAGGAATCGACGCCGAGGCGTGGCTGGACCAGGAGTGGGGCTCGTACGGGCCCGGCCACCCGATGTGGCGGATCCGGATCGGCGACCCGGGCCCCTCGCGGCTCTTCGCGGACGCGGTCTACGTGCGCGGCGGCATGACCATGCAGGCACTGCGCAACAGGATCGGCGAGCGAGACTTCTGGACGCTCCTGAGGACGTGGCTCGCCGAGCACCGCAATTCGACCGCGACCGGACGTGCCTTCGAGAAGATGGCGGCCAGCGTCAGCGGTCAGGACCTGGACTCCTTCTTCGACGCATGGTTGCGGACGCCGCGTCGTCCCGCGCGCACGGCTGACAACGGGCTGGCTGTCTCCGGACCGGCCACCGGTTGAACCTGCCCGTTCGTCGCGCGCACGCGACGTTTCGGCGGTGAGGGTGTCGCTCGTCCCACGAGGAGGGCACGATGGGCACATGGATTATCGCGAGGCGTACCAGCAGTCGGTCAGCGACCCTGAAGCCTTCTGGGCCACCCAGGCCGGGCTCGTGGACTGGTTCCGCAAGCCGAAGCAGATCCTCGACTCGAGCGGTGCGCCGTTCCACCGGTGGTTTCCCGACGGCACCCTCAACACCTGCTACAACGCTCTGGACCGCCACGTCATCAAGGGTGCCGCGGAGCGCACCGCGCTGATCTACGACTCCGCGGTCACCGGCAACAAGCGCTCCTACACCTACGCCCAACTCCTCACCGAGGTGGCTGCCTTCGCCGGTGTGCTGCAGAACCTGGGCGTGGAGCAGGGCGACCGCGTCGTGATTTACATGCCGATGATCCCCGAGGCCGTGATCGCCATGCTGGCGTGTGCCCGGATCGGCGCGGTGCACTCGGTGGTCTTCGGTGGGTTCGCCCCCCACGAGCTCGCGATCCGCATCGACGACGCGGCCCCCACCGTCGTGGTCAGCGCCAGCTGCGGGATCGAGCCGTCCCGGGTCATCGAGTACAAGCCGATGCTCGACAAGGCCTTGGAGCTGGCCACCCACGTGCCCGCTGCAGTCGTGGTCAAGCAGCGCCCCCAGGCCGAGGCGACGCTGGTCGAGGGCCGTGACGTCGACTGGGACGTCGCCATGCACGTCGGGCGGTCGGACCCGGCAGGCTGCGTCGAGGTCAAGGCAACCGACCCGCTGTACGTGCTCTACACCTCCGGGACGACGGGCAAGCCGAAGGGGATCGTGCGCGACAACGGCGGTCATGCGGTCGCGATGGCGTGGTCGTTCCCGAACATCTACGGCTGCGACGCAGGAGACGTGTGGTGGGCGGCTTCCGACGTCGGCTGGGTGGTGGGCCACTCCTACATCGTCTACGGCCCGCTCATCAGCGGGGCCACGACGGTCCTGTACGAGGGCAAGCCGGTCGGCACCCCGGACGCCGGCGCGTTCTGGCGGGTGATCGACGAGCACCGGGTGAAGGCGCTCTTCACCGCACCGACCGCGATCCGGGCGATCAAGAAGGAGGACCCCGACGGGTCCTTGGTCGCCGAGCACGACATCTCCAGCCTGGAGACTCTCTTCCTCGCCGGTGAGCGGCTCGATCCCGACACCTGGGCATGGGCGGGGGAGAAGCTCGGCGTCCCGGTGGTCGACAACTGGTGGCAGACCGAGACCGGGTGGCCGATCGCCTCCAACCTGCGCGGTCTCGAGCCGATGGAGATCAAGCCCGGCTCGCCGTCGGTCGCGGTCCCCGGCTTCGACGTCCGTGTCCTCGACGGGGCAGGGACGGAGGTGCCGCCCGGCACCGAGGGTGCGATCTGCATCAAACTGCCGATGCCGCCCGGCACCCTGGCGACCCTGTGGGGGGACGATGACCGGTACGTCTCCTCCTACCTCTCCACCTTCGACGGCTTCTACCTCTCCGGTGACGGCGGGTACGTCGATCCCGACGGCTACCTCTACGTGATGGGCCGCACCGACGACGTGATCAACGTCGCCGGGCATCGACTCTCGACCGGATCGATGGAGGAGGTCATCTCGCAGCACCCCGCCGTGGCGGAGTGTGCGGTGATCGGGGTCGCCGATCCGATGAAGGGACAGCTCCCCCGCGGCTTCGTCGTCCTCAAGAGCGGCGTGGAGGCCGACCCCGACGACATCCGGGAAGAGCTCGTGGCCCTGGTGCGCTCCGAGATCGGCGCGGTCGCGGCGTTCAAGGAGGTCGTGGTGGTCGGCGGGTTGCCCAAGACCCGGAGCGGCAAGATCCTGCGTCGCACGATGCGCGAGATCGCGGACGGCAAGGAGACCCCGGTGCCCAGCACCATCGAGGACGAGGGCGTCCTCGACACCCTGCGCCCCGTCCTGCGCGGCGAGTAGACCCGACGCGCCGGGCTCAGCAGCCCAGCGCGCCCGACGTACTGGCTCAGTCCAACGCGCTCAGTCCCACACGTTCAGTCCAACGCGCTCAGGGCCTGCTCGAGGTCGGCGACCAGGTCACGGACGTCCTCCAGACCGACGGAGAGACGCACGGTGCCGTCGGTGATGCCCGCGGCTGCTCGTCCCTCGGGGCCGATCCGGCGGTGGGTCGTGGTGGCCGGGTGGGTCACCAGTGACTTCGCGTCGCCGAGATTGTTGGAGATGTCGAAGACCTCGAGCGCGTCCATGAACGCGAAGGCCTCGGCCTGGCCGCCGTCGACCTGGAGGGTGACGACGGTGCCGCCCCCGGTCATCTGACGTGCGACCAACTCCTTCTGGGCGAAGGAGTCGAGCAGGGGGTGCATCACCTTCGTGACCCGCGGGTGCTCCTCGAGCATGCGCGCGATCGTCTCGGTGTTCGCAGCCATCTGGCGCACCCGCAGGTCCAGGGTCTCCAGTCCCTTGAGCAGCACCCAGGCGTTGAAGGGGGAGAGCGAGGGGCCCAGGTTGCGCAGGATCATCTCGATCTCGTCCTTGATGAACTCCTGCGGCCCCAGCACCGCGCCGCCCATCACCCGACCCTGACCGTCGATGTGCTTGGTGGCGGAGTAGACGACGACGTCGGCCCCGTGGTCCAGCGGTCGGGAGAAGACCGGGGTGCCGAAGACGTTGTCCACGATCACCAGCGCGCCGGCGGCGTGCGCCAATTCGGAGACCGCGGCGATGTCGACCAGTTCCAGCATCGGGTTGGACGGGGTCTCGAAGAAGACCGCCTTCGTCGGCACCGAGAGGGCCTCGGCCCAGGCTGCGTTGTCGGTGGGGTCGACCAGGACGGTCTCGATGCCCCAGCGCGGCAGGTACTCGTTGACCACCACGAGGCAGGCGCCGAACATGGAACGGGAGGCGACCACCCGGTCGCCCGCACGGCAGGCGCCGACCAGAGCAGCGAAGACCGCTGCCATCCCGGAAGCAGTGGCGCGGCACGCCTCGGCACCCTCGAGCGCGGCCAGACGGTCCTCGAACATGCGCACGGTCGGGTTGGTGTAACGGGAGTAGACGTCGTGCACCAGGTCACCGGCGAAGGTGTCGGCCGCCGCCTGGGCGGTGGGAAAGACGTAGCCACTGGTGAGGAAGAGTCCCTCGGAGGTCTCGTCGAAGCCGGTGCGCGCCAGTCCAGCTCGTACGGCCTGGGTGGCCGGGTGCCAGTGGGACGTGGGTCGCTCATCACTCATGTCACGAGATTGCCACACCTCGAGCAGGAGAACCCACGTCGGTGTGCGAGGCGATACTTCGGCGCCCACGCCTGAGACACTGGTGCGGTGAAGCGACGCGACGTGGTCATCCTCGGCAGCACTGGTTCGATCGGCACCCAGGCCCTCGAGATCGTACGGGCCAATCCGGAGAGGTTCCGGGTGGTCGGAATGACTGCGGGGGGCGGCAACAGGGAGCTCTTCGAAGCTCAGGTGGCCGAGTTCTCCCCGGTCCGCTCCGGCCTGGGGGAGGAGGCCTCCGTCGAGGCGGCCTCCATGGAGGCTGCCGTGGTCCTCAACGGCATCACCGGTGCGGTGGGCCTCCGCCCGACGCTGGCTGCCCTCGAGGCCGGCAACGTGCTCGCCCTGGCCAACAAGGAGTCGCTGATCATGGGCGGTGAGGTGGTGACGCGGGCAGCCGCCCCCGGCCAGATCGTCCCGGTCGACTCCGAGCACTCAGCCCTGGCCCAGTGCCTGCGTTCGGGGAGCGGTGGCGAGGTCGAGAAGCTCGTCCTGACTGCGTCCGGGGGACCGTTCCGCGGACGTACGCGCGACCAACTCGCCGACGTGACGCTCGCGGAGGCCCTCAACCATCCGACCTGGGACATGGGTCCCGTCGTGACGATCAACTCGGCCACCCTGGTCAACAAGGGCCTGGAGGTGATCGAGGCCCATCTGCTCTTCGACATCGGCTTCGACCGGATCGAGGTCGTCGTGCACCCCACCTCGGTCGTGCACTCGATGGTCGAGTTCACCGACGGTTCGACGTTGGCCCAGGCCAGCCCGCCGACGATGCTGATCCCGATCGCCCTCGGTATGGCGTGGCCCGACCGCGTGCCCGGTGCCGCCCCCGGCGTCGACTGGACGACCGCGCAGACGTGGGAGTTCATCCCGCTGGACGACGAAGCCTTCCCCGCGGTCTCCCTGGCTCGCCGGGCCGGCGAACAGGCCCGGACGGCCCCTGCTGTCTACAACGCGGCCAACGAGGTGTGTGTGCAGGCGTTCCGTGACGGCGACCTCGGGTTCGTCGACATCATTGACGTGGTGGGTGCCACGCTGACCGCGCACGACGTAGGCTCCTACGAGCAGCCCCTGACGCTGGATGAGGTCTTGGCTGCCGACGCCTGGGCCCGCGAGGAAGCGGGCCGGTTGGTCGCCGCCACGCAATCGTCCACGCACGGGGAGAAGCACCGCCGATGACCGTTCTGCTCTACGCCCTCGGGGTGGTGATCTTCGCCCTCGCGTTGGTGATCTCGATCGCCCTGCACGAGGTCGGGCACATGGTGTTCGCCAAGAAGTTCGGCGGCAAGGTCACGCAGTACTTCGTCGGCTTCGGGCCCACCGTGTGGAGCAAGCAGGTCGGCGAGACGGAGTACGGCCTCAAGGCCATTCCTCTGGGCGGCTTCGTGAAGATCGTGGGCATGCTTCCTCCCGGTGCGGAGGAGATCGCGGAGCCCGTGGGCTTCGACGAGGCCGGAGAGCCGATCCACCGGATCCGCAAGTCCAACACCGGCATGTTCACCCAACTGGTCTCCGACGCCCGCACCGCCGAGTGGGAGACGATCACCGCCGAGGACGAGAGCCGCCTCTTCTACCGCATGGCGTGGTGGAAGAAGGTGACCGTGATGGCCGCCGGCCCCGCGGTCAACATCGCGATCGCGTTCGCCATCTTCGCCCCGCTCTTCGCGACCTACGGCAACTCCACCGACATCCGGGTGGACCCGGTGGTCGCCGACGTCTCCGCCTGTGTCGTGCCGGCCGCCGAGAACGAGCGGGTCTGCACGCCCCAGGATCCGGTCGCGCCGGCTCGCGCAGCTGGCATTGAGCCGGGTGACGAGATCCTCTCCTTCAACGGCGTCCCCGCCGCCGACTGGGAGTCCCTCCAGGAGACCATTCGCGCCAACGACGACGGCCGGGCCGAGATCGTGATCCGACGCGACGGGGCCGAGCAGACGGTGGTCACCAACACCACGGTCGCTGCTCGTCCCACGTCGGCCGACGACGCGACGCTGGTCCAGGTGGGCTTCCTCGGAATCAGCCCGACGACCTCGCTGCAGACCGGCGGTGTGCTCTACACCCTGGACCAGATGGGGACGATGACGGTGCGCACCCTGAACGCGCTGGTCGACCTGCCCGCCAAGGTGTGGGCAGTCGGGAAGGCGATCGTCGGCCTCGAGGATCGCGACCCGATGGGTCCGGTCTCCATCGTCGGCGGAGGTCGCCTGGCCGGTGAGGCGGTGTCCCACGACGTGATCGAGTGGGCCGACAAGGGCGCCTACCTGCTGATGCTCATCGCCGGCTTCAACTTCTTCATCGGCATCTTCAACTTCGTACCTCTGCTTCCGCTCGACGGCGGACACATCGCGGGAGCCCTGTACGAAGCAGTACGTCGGGGCCTGGCCAAGCTGTTCCGGCGTCCGGACCCCGGTCACTTCGACGTCGCCAAACTGCTGCCTGTCGCCTACGTCGTCGGCATGTCACTGCTCGTGATGGGTGTGGTCCTGATCGTCGGCGACCTCGTGGTGCCGGTCCGTCTCGACGGCTGAGCCCATCTGCCACGCACCGGATGGGGAACGGTCACCGCTTCGGCAGTAACCTTGGCCTCATGACTTCCATCGGTCTGGGCATGCCCGCACTTCCGCCCCCGGTCCTGGCTCCGCGTCGCAAGACCCGACAGATCAAGGTGGGGTCGGTCGGGGTCGGCAGCGACCACCAGATCTCCGTCCAGTCGATGACCACCACACTGACCTCGGACATCAACTCGACCCTGCAGCAGATCGCCGAGTTGACCGCCGCCGGATGCGACATCGTCCGCGTCGCCTGCCCGAGCACCGACGACGCCGAGGCGCTGCCCGCGATCGCGGCCAAGTCGCAGATCCCGGTGATCGCTGACATCCACTTCCAGCCGAAGTACGTCTACGCGGCCATCGACGCCGGCTGTGCGGCTGTCCGGGTCAACCCGGGCAACATCCGCCAGTTCGACGACCAGGTCAAGCAGATCGCGAAGGCCGCCAAGGACCGCGGCACCTCGATCCGGATCGGCGTCAACGCAGGTTCGTTGGACAAGCGGCTGCTCGAGAAGTACGGCAAGGCCACCCCGGAGGCTCTCGTCGAGTCGGCCGTGTGGGAGGCCGGCCTCTTCGAGGAGCACGACTTCCACGACTTCAAGATCTCGGTGAAGCACAGCGACCCCGTCGTGATGGTGCGCGCCTACGAGATGCTTGCCGAGCGCGGTGACTGGCCCCTGCACCTGGGCGTCACCGAGGCCGGGCCGGCCTTCCAGGGCACCATCAAGTCGGCCACCGCCTTCGGGGCGCTGCTGGGACGAGGCATCGGCGACACCATCCGGGTCTCTCTCTCGGCCCCGCCGGTCGAGGAGGTCAAGGTCGGCCTGCAGATCCTGCAGTCGTTGAACCTGCGTGAGCGCAAGCTCGAGATCGTCTCCTGCCCCAGCTGTGGCCGTGCCCAGGTCGATGTCTACACCCTCGCCGAGCAGGTCACGGCCGGTCTCGAGGGCATGGAGGTGCCGTTGCGGGTGGCCGTCATGGGGTGCGTGGTCAACGGACCCGGTGAGGCCCGTGAGGCCGACCTGGGGGTCGCCTCCGGCAACGGCAAGGGCCAGATCTTCGTGAAGGGCGAGGTCATCAAGACCGTCCCCGAGTCGATGATCGTGGAGACCCTGATCGAGGAGGCCATGCGCATCGCCGAGGGCATGGAGGCCGTCGAGGGTGCTGCTGCGGAGGTCTCGGTCTCCTGAGCAGCGAGCACGTGCGCGTCCTGGGTCGCGCCGACCTCGCAGCGTTCCTGGCCCTCTCGGCGCAGGATCCGACGGTCAACGTCTTCGCCGAGTACCGGGCTCGCAGCACGGCCCTCGAGCCGCGCTGGTTGGGCGGGGAGGTGTGGGGCCGGTTCGTCGACGGAGAGTTGGTGGCAGCGTGCCACGCGGCCGCCAATCTGGTGCCCGTCGGGTGCGACGAGGAGTCGGCGCGCGTGTTCGCCCGTCACGCACGGGAGCAGCGGCGGCGGCCGACGACGATCGTCGGGCTCAGCGACGCGGTGGGCTGGTTCGTGGACGAGCTGGACGGCGCGTGGGGGACCCCGCGTGACGCCCGCTGGCAGCAGCCCCACCTGGAGTACGTGGGCCCGTCGAGGATCGACCCCGACCCCTGGGTGCGCGTCAGCACGATGGCGGATCTCGAGGTGCTCTACCCGGCCTGCGTGGCGATGTACACCGAGGAGGTCGGCACCTCGCCCGAGGTCGCCGGGGGTGCCGAGCTCTACCGCGCCCGGGTCAAGCAGTTGATCGGACGGCGGTGGTCGTTCGTCAGGTTCGACGACGACGGTCGTCTGCTCTTCAAGGCGGAGGTGGCCTGCGCGTCGCCGTACGCCGCCCAGGTCCAGGGGGTCTGGGTCCCGCCCGAGCTGCGCGGCCGAGGCCTGGCGAGCGCGGGGATGGCGGCGGTGGCCGAAGCCGTACGGGAGGAGATCGCGCCCGTGGTCGCGCTCTACGTCAACGAGTGGAACACTGGCGCTCGGCGTGTCTACGAACGAGTCGGCTTCGTGGAGACGGCCCGCTTCTCCACGCTGATGTTCTGATCACCGCTGGTTCACGGCCACGGAGGCCGCGCCAGTAGCCTGAGCCCATGATCATGCGGATGTCACAGCTCTTCGTACGCACGCTCCGTGACGACCCGGCTGACGCTGAGGTCCCGAGCCACCGTCTGCTCGTGCGAGCGGGCTACATCCGCCGGGCGGCGCCGGGCATCTACACCTGGCTCCCGCTGGGGCTCAAGGTGCTGCGCAACATCGAGGCCGTGATCCGCGAGGAGATGAATGCGATCGGTGCGCAGGAGATGCTCTTCCCGGCGCTGCTGCCCAAGGAGCCGTACGAGGCCACCGGACGGTGGGAGGACTACGGCGACAACCTCTTCCGCCTCAAGGACCGCAAGGGCGGCGACTACCTGCTCGGCCCGACGCACGAGGAGATGTTCACCCTCACGGTGAAGGACCTGTACAACTCGTACAAGGACCTCCCGCTCTCGATCTACCAGATCCAGACGAAGTACCGCGACGAGGCCCGGCCGCGCGCAGGCGTGCTTCGCGGTCGCGAGTTCGTCATGAAGGACTCCTACTCCTTCGACATCGACCAGGCCGGGTTGGACCGTTCGTACGGCGCGCACCGCGAGGCCTACATCAAGATCTTCGACCGGCTCGGTTTCGACTACGCGATCGTGAAGGCCACGGCCGGTGCGATGGGGGGCTCGGCGAGCGAGGAGTTCCTGGCCAGGGCCGAGGTGGGCGAGGACACCTACGTGAAGTGCTCCCACTGCACCTACGCGGCCAACGTCGAGGCCGTGACGGTGCGCCCGCCGGCTGCCCGGGAGACCGATGGTCTCCCCTCCGCCCACGTCGAGGACACCCCGCAGACCCCCACCATCGGCGCCCTGGTCGATCACCTCAACGAGGCGTACGCCCGGGCTGACCGCCCCTGGACCGCGGCGGACACCCTGAAGAACGTGCTCGTCATGCTGAAGCACCCCGACGGCAGGCGTGAGCCGCTCGCCATCGGCCTCCCCGGTGACCGCGAGGTCGACGCCAAGCGTCTGGAGGGACAGCTCGAGCCGATCGAGGTCGAGCCCATGGACGACGTGGAGCTGAAGAAGCACGCTTCGCTCGTGCGGGGATACATCGGCCCGCGGGTGCTGGGGGAGGAGTCGACCTCCGGCATCCGCTACCTGGTCGACCCTCGGGTCGTCGACGGGACCAGTTGGGTCACCGGTGCCGACGTGGAGGGCAAGCACGTCATCGACCTGGTGGCAGGACGTGACTTCACTGCGGACGGCACGATCGAGGCCGCCGACGTCCGGGACGGGGACGAGTGCCCGAACTGCATCGAAGGGACGCTCTCCTCTGCCCGCGGCATCGAGATGGGCCACATCTTCCAGCTCGGCACCCGTTACGCCGAGGCCCTGGGGCTCCAGGTCCTCGACGAGAACGGCAAGCTCCGCACGGTGACGATGGGCTCGTACGGCATCGGCCCCTCGCGCGCCGTCGCCGCCATCGCCGAGGACACGCTCGACGAGATCGGCCTCTGCTGGCCCCGTGAAGTCGCCCCCGCCCAGATCCACATCGTGGCCGCGGGCAAGGACGCGGGCATCTTCGTCGAGGCCGAGCGCATCGCGACCGCTCTCGACGCCCAGGGGATCGAGGTTCTCTACGACGACAGGGCCGGCAAGATCAGCCCCGGGGTGAAGTTCAAGGACGCCGAGCTCATCGGAGTCCCCACCATCGTGACCGTGGGTCGAGGGCTGGCCGACGGCACCATCGAGGTGAAGGACCGCCGCAGCGGCGAGCGTACGGAGGTGGCGGTGGCCGACGCAGTGGAGCACCTGGTCGACCTCGTGCGTGGCTGACACGGAGTGTCACACAGTGTTGCGCGTTTACGCACTGCAAGAACATGCAACTCCAGACCCCTTCCGTAGGGGGCCCGCATGCTGCAAACTCATGTCAGTGGCGAATCCTCGACCCAGATTTGTCCACAGGGGTTGTTGCTGACCAACCCCGACAGGTGGCCCGCGTGTCTCGTTGCGTCGGGGGGGATCTCGGGACTCCCCGCGACGCACGAGACCGCGGGTCGCTCTTCGTAGCCGGGGAGGCTCAGAGTTCGGGTGCCCCCGGGAAGGGCTCGGCAGGGGCTCCCCACTGGGTCAACGCCACCGCGGACTCCGTGAGTGCGGCGATCGCCCAGGTGCGTACGTCGTCGGTGCTCTGGCCCACCAGGGCGGCGTACGTCTGGGCGCACCGCCGTTCGGACTCCGTCCCGCTCGCGCGGACCGCGGTCGCCGTGCTGAGGTCGGTGGGGAGCAGGTACGCGCTCTGAGCTGCGACAGGGTCGACACCCAGGCCGCGCAGCACGGAGGTCAGGTATTCCCGACGCCCGCGGTGGGCGCGGTGCCGAGCGGTGAGCAAGGCGTGCAAGACCGGGTCGTCGGCCACCGAGGTGATCCCGCCCAGGGCCGCGAAGAGGTGCACGGTCGCGTGCTCGGCGCCGAGGGAGTCCTGGAGTGCCGAGGTCGTGCTCATGACTCCCCCGTTCCGGTCAACACAGCCAGATGCTGCTCAACGCCAGCCGCCAGCACCGCGAACAGTCTGGCCAGGGCGCCGCTCTGGGACATCGCTGCTGCAGCCGCCAGGGCTGAGACGTGCGCCTCTTCAGTGGTGCGGACACGAGTCATCGCAGCGCGTGCCGAGGCCGGCACGGTCGCAGGGTCGGCGGAGGACGGATCGTTGGGCACGGTGCTGGGCGTACTGCTGGGAGTGGGGGTGGCGTCACCGACCAGCACCCGGTGGTGCGCCGTGTGACACTCGCGCAACGCGGCGAGCCGCGTGCCGAGAGGCGGGTGCGCGAGGGCCGTGGCAGCGAGAAGTGCCTGCAGCTCCTCGATCTGGGCCGCCATGGCCTCCACCCGTCGCCGGTCCGGGTCGGCAGCGCCGGAGCGCTCCTGGTCAGCACCGTCCAGAGGCAGGCAGGCGCTCGTGGACCCGGCCGCCAGAACGGCCCCGGCGCCCACCATCACGGCGCGTCGGGTGGGGTGCGAGATGGAGGACACATCGCGGAGCCTAGCGGCGTGCGCGGACGTGGCCGGGCAGGGGCAACCGGGCTAGTGTTGCCTGCGACAACAGAACAGGAGGTCCAGCCAGTGAGCAATGCCAAGACGGACGCCACCAGGGAGCGGGTCGAAGAAGCACTCCTCGTACCCCTCGGTGAGCTCGACCTGGACGTGGAGGCCGTAGAACTCTCCGCCGCAGGCAAGCGCAGCGTGCTGCGCGTGGCCGTGGACAAGGACGGCGGAGTCAACATGGACGACGTCGCCGAGGCGACCCGAACGATCTCCGACCTGCTCGACGAACAGGACCTGATGGGCCTGACCCCCTATCTCCTCGAGGTCACCTCGCGCGGTGTCGACCGTCCGTTGACGCTGCCGCGGCACTGGCGTCGCAACGAGACCCGCCTGGTGAAGGTGACCCTGGTCGAAGGTGGAGTCGTCACCGGTCGTGTCGGAGCGAGTGATGACGAGAAGGTCGTCCTCGACGTGGACGGCGCCGCGCACGAAGTCGTCTACTCCGACATCGCGAAGGCGATCGTGCAGGTCGAGTTCAACCGCAAGAAGGTCGTCGAGCCAGAGCTCGACGACGACCAGGACGACGAGGACGAGGACTTCTGATGGACATCGACCTGAGCATCCTGCGCATCCTCGAGCGCGAGAAGGAGATCCCCTTCGGTGTGCTGGTGGAGGCCATCGAGCAGGCACTTCTCATCGCGTACCAGAAGACCCCCGGGTCGCAGCCGCGGGCGCGGGTGGAGGTCAACCGCAAGACCGGCCATGTCGCGGTCCTCGCCCCTGAGCTCGACGACGAGGGCAACCAGGTCGCCGAGTACGACGACACCCCCGACGGCTTCGGTCGTATTGCGGCGACGACCGCCAAGCAGGTCATGCTCCAGCGGCTACGTGACGCCGAGGACGACCGGCACTTCGGTGAGTTCGTCGGCAAGGAGGGTGACATCATCTCTGGCGTCATCCAGCAGGGACGCAACCCTGACGACGTCATGGTGGACCTGGGCAAGGTCGAGGCCATCCTTCCCGTCAGCGAGCGGGTGCCTGGCGAGGAGTACACCCACGGCACCCGGATCAAGTGCCTGGTCATCTCGGTGCGCAAGGGGATGCGCGGTCCGCAGATCGCCCTGTCACGCACCCACCCCAACCTCGTCAAGAAGCTCTTCGCGCTCGAGGTCCCCGAGATCGCTGACGGCACGGTGGAGATCGCAGCCATCGCCCGGGAGGCCGGCCACCGCACCAAGATCGCCGTGCACTCCCAGGTCGAGGGCGTCAACCCGAAGGGCGCCTGCATCGGCCCGATGGGTCAGCGGGTGCGCAACGTGATGGCCGAGCTCGCCGGCGAGAAGATCGACATCGTCGACTGGTCCGACGACCCGGCCGAGATGGTTGCGCACGCGCTCTCCCCGGCGCGGGTCACGTCCGTGGAGATCCTCGACGCAGGCGCCCGGGCGTGCCGCGTCATCGTTCCCGACTTCCAGCTCTCGTTGGCCATCGGCAAGGAGGGGCAGAACGCCCGCCTGGCAGCCCGTCTGACCGGCTGGCGCATCGACATCCGTTCTGACGAGGACGAGGCCTGAGCTGTCCGTTCCCCTGCCCGTGGCGCGCCCAGCGCGTCCGGGTGGGGGTCGGCGGCCTGCGGCGAGGCGCCCGGTTCGGATTGTGGCCGCTCACCCGGTAGGGTTGGGTCAGTGGTCCGTGCACCGAACAAACCGTCAGGACGTCCATTCCGGACGTGCGTCGGGTGTCGAGCAAGGGTCACCAAGAGTGAGTTGTTGCGCGTGGTGGTGGGCCCGGGGCCCGATGGTCGAAAGGCCGTCATCCCTGATCCTCCTGCCACAGCACCAGGTCGTGGAGCGCATCTGCACCCCACGATCGAGTGTCATGAACTCGCGGTGCGTCGCCGGGCGTATTCCCGGGCCCTGAGGGCCGGGGAAGGACTGGTGCTCACACCGCTGGAAGAGTTCCTCAACTCTTCACCAGAATCACCCATGAATCCGACGAATCACCGACCAGAAATTGGAGCAGGCAGCTCATGAGCACTCAATGAGTACTTTCCGATGAGCCAGCACCACCAATAGCGGTCCGAAACACCCCACTCGGGGCTCGGGCCAGAAGGAGCAGCGTTCTAACGTGGCCAAGACCCGAGTCCACGAACTCGCCAAGGAGTTCGGAGTCGAGAGCAAGTTCGTTCTCGAGAAGCTCAAGGAGATGGGGGAGTTCGTCAAGTCGGCATCGTCGACCGTCGAGCCCCCCGTCGAGATGCGTTTCAAGAAGCAGTTCAGTGATCTGCTGAAGGCAGAAGGCGCCTCCGCGCCTGCCGAGCAGGCCAAGCCCGCCCCCAAGCCCTCCGCCGCCAAGCCGGCCGCCCAGGACGCTGCTGCCGCAGCCCCGGCTGCCTCAGCGCCTGCAGCCGAGAAGTCCGGCGCCCCGCGCCCGGGTCCGAAGCCCGGCCCGAAGCAGCCGGCCAAGCCCGCATCGGCCCCCGAGCCCGAGGCCCCTGCGGCCCCGGTTGCCCCGGCCGCCCCGGCCGAGTCCGTGCAGGAAACGGCTGCCCCGGCCGCCGCCGAGCCGGCCGCCCCGTCGGCCAAGCCGGCAGGAGCCAAGCCCGGCGCTCCGGCGCCCAAGGCCCCGGCCCCGCGTCCGGTCGGCAAGCCGACCAAGCCCGGTGCTCCGCGTCCCGGCAACAACCCGTTCGCCCCGAGTCAGGGGATGGGACGACGTCCCTCCGCACCTCCGCAGGGTGGGGCCAGCGAGGACACCCGTCCTCCCCGTCCCCCGGCTGCGCGTGACGGTGCTGCCCCCGGGCCCCGGCCCGGCGGTGGTGGCGGGATGCCTCGCCCCAACCCGGCGATGATGCCGAAGTCCCCGGCTGCGTTCGGCCGTGGCGGTCCCGCCGGTGCCTCCAACCGCGGAGGCGCTCCGGGTCGTCCCGGTGCCGGTGGCGGTGCCCCCGCGCGTGGCGGTGCCCCGGGTCGCCCCGGTGGTGGTCCCGGTGCTGGTGGGGCCCCCGGTGGCGGTCGTCCCGGCGGTTTCGGTGGCGGTGCCCCGGGTCGTCCCGGCGGCGGCAACCGGCCCGGCCAGCGTGGTCAGACCCAGGGCGCGTTCGGTCGTCCCGGTGGTCCCTCACGTCGTGGTCGCAAGTCGAAGCGGGCGCGTCGCCAGGAGTTCGAGGCGATGCAGGCCCCCACGATCGGTGGCATCCGCGTCCGCAAGGGCGACGGGGAGATCATCCGCCTCGCTCGTGGTGCATCGCTGACCGACTTCGCCGAGAAGATCAACGTCGACGCAGCTGCGCTCGTGCAGATGCTCTTCGGTCTCGGCGAGATGGTCACCGCGACCCAGTCCGTCGGTGACGAGACGTTCGACCTCCTCGGTGAGGAGCTCAACTACGTCGTGCAGATCGTGTCCCCCGAGGACGAGGACCGCGAGCTGCTCGAGTCGTTCTCCCTGGAGTTCGGCTCCGACGAGGGCGACGAGGACGACCTGGTCATCCGCCCGCCCGTCGTCACCGTCATGGGTCACGTCGACCACGGTAAGACTCGCCTGCTCGACGCGTTGCGCAAGGCGAACGTCGGCGACAAGGAAGCCGGTGGCATCACCCAGCACATCGGTGCCTACCAGGTCGCGACCCAGGTCGATGGCGACGACCGTCGCATCACCTTCATCGACACCCCCGGTCACGAGGCGTTCACCGCCATGCGTGCTCGTGGTGCCCAGGCCACCGACATCGCGATCCTCGTGGTCGCGGCAGATGACGGTGTCATGCCGCAGACGGTCGAGGCGCTCAACCACGCCAAGGCCGCCGGTGTCCCGATCGTGGTCGCGGTCAACAAGATCGACAAGCCTGACGCCGACCCGACCAAGGTCCGCGGACAGCTGACCGAGTACGGCCTGATCCCCGAGGAGTACGGCGGCGACGCGATGTTCGTCGACGTCTCGGCCAAGTCCGAGCTCAACCTGGACAAGTTGCTCGAGGCCGTGGTGCTCACCGCCGACGCCTCGCTCGACCTGCGTGCCAACCCGACCCAGGACGCCCAGGGTCTGGTCGTCGAGGCGCACCTGGACCGCGGTCGCGGCCCGGTCGCCACGATCCTCGTCCAGCGCGGAACGCTGCGTGTCGGTGACTCCATCGTCGCCGGTCCGGCCCACGGCCGAGTGCGGGCCATGCTCGACGAGCACGGCAACGAGCTCACCGAAGCCACCCCGTCGCGTCCGGCCATGGTGCTGGGTCTCAGCACGGTGCCCGGCGCAGGTCAGACGTTCATCGTCGTCGACGATGACCGGATGGCTCGCCAGATCGCCGAGAAGCGTGAGGCACGGGAGCGCGCGGCCATGCAGGCCAAGCGTCGTGTCCGTCGCACCCTCGAGGACTTCATGGCTTCCATGGAGAAGGGCGAGAGCCAGGAGCTCAACCTCATCCTCAAGGGCGACGTGTCCGGTTCGGTCGAGGCCCTCGAGGACTCGTTGGCCCAGATCGACGTCGGCGACGAGGTCACCCTGCGCGTCATCGACCGCGGTGTCGGTGCGATCACCGAGACCAACGTCGACCTGGCCGCCGCGTCCGACGCGATCATCATCGGCTTCAACGTCCGGCCCCAGGGCAAGGCGGAGAAGATGGCCGAGAAGGAAGGTGTCGAGATTCGTTACTACTCGGTCATCTACCAGGCGATCGAGGAGATCGAGGCAGCACTCAAGGGCATGCTCAAGCCCGAGTACGAAGAGGCTCGTCTGGGCCAGGCCGAGATCCGCGACATCTTCCGGTCCTCCAAGACCGGAAACATCGCGGGCTGCATGGTCACCGACGGTGTCCTGCGTCGCAACGCCAAGGTGCGGGTGCTCCGCGACAACAAGATCGTCGCTGACAACCTCGACCTGGCTTCGCTGCGCCGCGAGAAGGACGACGCCTCGGAGGTCCGCGAGGGCTTCGAGTGTGGTCTGGTGCTGAAGAACTTCCAGGACATCAAGATCGGCGATGTCGTGGAGTCGTTCGAGATGCGCGAGATCCCGCGTTCCTGATCAGTCCCAGGGGTCGGCGCCGGTCGTGAGACTGGCGCCGACTCCCATTTGCCCCGAGAGTAGGAACCATGAGCAGCCCCCGAGTTCGCAAGATCGCCGACCGCATCCACGTGATCGTGGCCGAGATGCTCGAGCGTCGGGTCAAGGACCCGCGCCTGGGCTTCGTCACCGTCACCGACGTACGGGTCACGGGTGACTCCCAGCACGCGACCGTCTTCTACACGGTCCTGGGCGAGGAGGACTCCATGGAGTCCACTGCCGCGGCGCTGGAGTCGGCCAAGGGCCTGATCCGCTCCGAGGTGGGCAAGCAGCTCGGTATGCGGCTCACCCCGACGCTGGAGTTCATCCACGACGCGCTGCCCGAGACGGCCCGCGCCCTCGACGACATCCTGGCCGCCGCCCGGGCCGCCGATGCCTTGGTGGCAGCCCAGCGTGAGGGGGCCCAGTACGCCTCCGACGAGGACCCGTATCGCAAGCCTCGTGTCGACGAGACCGCGGACGACGACCCGGCGGGGGAGCCCAGCGATGCAGAGGCCGGTGACGAGGACGCGTGAGCGTCCCTGAACCGACCGTCTCTGGGTTGGTCGTCGTCGACAAGCCCGGAGGCATCACCTCGCACGGCGTCGTGGCGCGCGTACGCAAGTTGGCCGGCACCCGCAAGGTCGGTCATGCCGGCACGCTCGACCCGATGGCCACCGGTGTGCTCGTGCTGGGCACCAACCGGGCCACCCGTCTGCTGGGCCATCTGATGTTGACCCGCAAGGGCTACGACGCGACCGTGGTCCTGGGAGTCGCGACCTCCACGGACGACGCCGAGGGCGAGGTCGTCTCCCAGATCCCTGCCCACGTCACCGAGAGCGCGGTCCGAGAGGCCCTCACCGACTTCGTCGGCGACATCGAACAGGTCCCCACGGCGGTCTCGGCGATCAAGGTCGACGGCAAGCGCGCGTACGCACGTGTGCGGGCCGGCGAGGAGGTCGTGCTCAAGGCGCGGCCGGTCACCATTGACGCGATCGACGTGCACCGGGTGGAGCAGGTGGGGGAAACGGTCGAGGTCGACATCTCGGTGCGCTGCTCGTCCGGCACCTACATCCGTGCCATCGCGCGTGACCTGGGGGCAGCACTCGGGGTGGGCGGCCACCTCAGCGCCTTGCGGCGTACGGCTGTGGGCCCCTTCACCCTCGACATGGCCCGCACGCTCGACGAGCTCGGGGAGGAGTTCGTCCAGGTTCCGATCGCGGTCGCGGCTCGCCTGTCCTTCCCGTCCGTCGAGCTGGACGAGGTCGAGACGATCGGGATCCGCTTCGGCCAGGGTCTCGGTCGGGCGCTTCCCACCGATGACCTCCACGCCCTCTTCTCACCCGAGGGGGAGTTCCTGGCGCTCCACCAGAACGCTTCGGCCGACTCCACCCGGGCCGTCGCCGTCTTCGTCTGAAGGCTTCTCGATCACTTGCTCGCAGCCCTGCGGTGTCCGTGGGGCGCCCGCGGTGTCGGGTTTCGGGGACAGGTGTGGAAACCTTGTCCTCGTGCATGTCTGGCGTCAGTTCAACGAGGTGCCCCGCGATCTGGGGAACACCGTGGTGAGCATCGGAAACTTCGATGGAGTCCACCGCGGTCATCAGCATGTCCTCCAGCGAGCTCGCGAGGTCGCCGAAGGGCTGGGGATCGACAAGGTGGTCGTGGTGACCTTCGACCCCCACCCCATCGCTGTGCTGCGCCCGGACCACGCGCCGCCGACACTGACCTCGATCGACACCCGGGTCGCGCTGATGGCCGAGCAGGGCGTGGATGCGGTGCTCGTCGTTCCGTTCGATCGCCAGATAGCCGCGTGGACCCCGCACGAGTTCATCGATCGGGTGCTCGTCGAGCCGCTTGCGGCGAAGGCGGTCGTCGTCGGTGCCAACTTCCGGTTCGGCAGTCGTGCGGCCGGTGACGTGGCCCTGCTCGGCTCGGCCGGCCAGGACCGCGGATTCACCGTGGAGGGTGTGCCGCTCGACGGTGGACCGCAGGTCTGGTCCTCGACGTACGTCCGCAACTGCCTCTCCTCGGGTGACGTGGCCGGCGCGGCCGAAGCCCTGGGCCGTCCGTTCACCGTTCGCGGTGAGGTCGTGCGGGGGGACCAACGCGGCCGCGAGCTCGGCTACCCGACCGCCAACGTCCCGACCCCCAGTGGGGAGGCGGCTCCCGCCGACGGCGTGTACGCCGGTTGGCTGACCCGTCGCGACACCGGGGAGCGTCACCCCGCCGCGATCTCCGTGGGCACCAACCCGACCTTCTCCGGTGAGCGTGCGCGGCGCGTCGAGTCGTACGTCCTGGACCGCGACGACCTGGAGCTGTACGGCGTCGAGGTCGAGGTCGCCTTCACCGAGCGCCTGCGTGGCATGGTGCGCTTCGACAGCGTCGAGGAACTGGTCACGCAGATGCGCCACGACGTCGACCAGGCACGTAAGCTGCTGGTCTGACCCAAGAACGTCCCTCCCTCTCGCCAGGGACGGGAAACGAGGAAGTGCCCCGGGAGTCGTGAGACCTCCGGGGCCTTCTGCATCCGGGGCCCGCAGGGCCGCTCGCCCCTGATTGGGAGCGCGAGCCGTCACGCTGCTAACCTCACAGGGTTGCCCTGAACAAGGTGACACCTGCCGTCCAACGGCCGCGGAACCATAGTGCCCGGGTGAACAGGCCCCGGCGCGCCGCGCAACGAACCGAAGGGAGCCCCGTATGTCGATCGGAACCGACGCGGAGACCAAGAAGAAGATCATCGCCGAGTACGCCACGACCGAGGGTGACACCGGTTCGCCCGAGGTGCAGATCGCTCTCCTGAGCTTCCGCATCAGCCACCTCACGGAGCACCTCAAGACCCACAAGCACGACCACCACAGCCGTCGTGGTCTGCTGCTCCTGGTCGGCCAGCGTCGCCGCCTTCTCAACTACCTGCAGAAGACGGAGATCGCCCGCTACCGCTCGATCGTCGAGCGCCTCGGTCTGCGTCGTTGATGTCGCGAAGGGCTCACCCCGTGCCGGGGTGGGCCCTTCCGCGCATTTGTCGATAGCATCACCCTGTGTGGCGGCACGTCATCACGTGCTGTCCGCGAAGAACTGAACATCTCACTCACCAGGAACGACACCCGCGTTCAGCTCGGTCCTCGGTAGTGGCCTTCAGGAGTCTGCCCTCGGGCCGGCATGCCTGTGGGCCTCGATCGAAGACCGGCCCACGTCCCCAGCGAGGGAGTGGCACCTGCGGGCTGCGTTCCACGTACAGAAAGGGACCACTTTGTCTGTGGAACCCATCATCTCCGCCGTCGAGACCGTTCTCGACAACGGCAAGTTCGGCACCCGCACCATCAAGTTCGAGACCGGCCTGTTGGCCCGTCAGGCGGCCGGCTCGGTCACCGCCTACCTCGACGAGGACACCATGCTCCTCTCGGCCACGACGGCCGGCAAGACGCCGAAGGACCACTTCGACTTCTTCCCGCTGACGATCGACGTCGAGGAGCGGATGTACGCCGCGGGCAAGATCCCCGGCTCCTTCTTCCGGTCCGAGGGTCGCCCGGGCGAGGACGCGATCCTCACCTGCCGCCTCATCGACCGCCCGCTGCGCCCGACCTTCAAGAAGGGTCTGCGCAACGAGGTCCAGGTCGTCATCACCGTGCTGGCGCTCAACCCGGACCAGCCCTACGACGTCCTGGCGATCAACGCCGCCTCGATGTCCACGCAGCTCTCCGGCCTGCCGTTCTCCGGCCCGGTCGGCGCCACCCGGATGGCCCTCATCGAGGGTCAGTGGGTTGCCTTCCCGTCGCACGAGCAGCTCGAGAACGCCGTCTTCGACATGGTCGTCGCCGGCCGTGTCACCGAGACCGGTGACGTCGCGATCATGATGGTCGAGGCCGAGGCGACCGAGCAGACGATCGAGCTCGTCCGTGGCGGCGCGCAGGCCCCGACCGAGGCCGTCGTGGCCGGCGGTCTGGACGCTGCCAAGCCCTTCATCAAGCAGCTCGTCGAAGCTCAGGTCGAGCTCGCCAACGTGGCCGCCAAGCCCGTCGCCGACTTCCCGATCTTCCTCGACTACGAGGACGACGCCTACGCCGCCGTCGAAGGTGCCGTCTCCGAGGCCACCGCGGCCGCGCTGACGATCGGCCCGAAGCAGGAGCGTGAAGAGCGTCTCGACGAGATCAAGGCCGAGCTGCTCGCCAAGGTCGGTGCTGACTTCGTCGGCCGCGAGAAGGAGATCGGGGCAGCGTTCCGTTCGCTGAACAAGAACCTCGTGCGCGAGCGCGTGCTGCGCGACAAGATCCGCATCGACGGCCGTGGCCTGGCGGACATCCGCCCGCTGCACTCCGAGGTCGGCATCGTCCCTCGTGTCCACGGTTCGGCCCTCTTCGAGCGTGGCGAGACCCAGATCCTGGGCGTCACCACCCTCGACATGCTGAAGCTCGAGCAGCAGCTCGACACGCTCTCCCCGGAGCACCACCGCCGCTACATGCACAAGTACGTCTTCGCCCCGTTCTCCACGGGCGAGACCGGTCGCGTGGGTTCGCCCAAGCGTCGCGAGGTCGGCCACGGTGCGCTGGCTCGCCGCGCCCTGCTGCCGGTGCTGCCGACGCGTGAGGAGTTCCCCTACGCGATCCGCCAGCTCTCCGAGTGCATGGGCTCCAACGGGTCCACCTCGATGGGTTCGGTCTGCGCCTCGACCCTGTCACTGCTCCAGGCCGGTGTGCCGCTGAAGGCTCCCGTCGCCGGTATCGCGATGGGCCTCATCTCCGGTGAGGTCGACGGCAGGACCGAGTACGTCGCACTGACCGACATCCTCGGTGCCGAGGACGCGTTCGGCGACATGGACTTCAAGGTCGCCGGTACGCCCGACTTCATCACCGCGCTGCAGCTCGACACCAAGCTCGACGGCATCCCCGCCGAGGTGCTGGGCAAGGCTCTCAACCAGGCCAAGGACGCCCGCATGGCGATCCTCGAGGTCATGGCTGAGGCCATCGACGCCCCGGAGGCCATGTCGGAGTTCGCTCCGCGCATCATCACGGTGAAGGTCCCCGTCGACAAGATCGGCGAGGTCATCGGGCCGAAGGGCAAGATGATCAACCAGATCCAGGACGACACCGGTGCCAGCATCAGCATCGAGGACGACGGCACGGTCTACATCGGGGCCACCAGTGGCGTCGCGGCCGAGGCAGCCAAGTCTGCGATCAACGCGATCGCCAACCCGACTCTGCCCGAGATCGGCGAGCGCTACCTCGGCACCGTCGTCAAGACCACCAACTTCGGTGCGTTCGTCTCGCTGATGCCGGGCCGCGACGGCCTCCTGCACATCACGAAGCTGAAGGCCCTCAACGGTGGCAAGCGGATCGAGAACGTCGAGGACGTCGTCTCGGTCGGCCAGAAGATCCAGGTCAAGATCGCGGAGATCGACGACCGCGGCAAGCTGTCGCTGGTCCCCGTGACCGAGGGTGACGACGAGGCTCCGGCCGAGGAGTCAGACTCCGAGTGACGCAGAAGAACCACCGCCCGACCGGTCAGCAGGCTTCTGCTGGCCGGTCGGCCGTTTCCCCCCACTCCCAGCCCGTGGGTTCGACGCAGACCCTCCAGACGGTCACCGACGCCGAGGGGCGCGTGACGTCCTTGGTGCGGCGTACGTTGCTGCCCGGCGGCCTGCGCGTGGTCACCGAGCAGATGGCCGGCGTCCGGTCCGCAGCGGTGGGTGTCTGGATCGGTGTGGGGTCCCGTGACGAGACGCCGACCCTGCACGGTTGCTCCCACTTCCTCGAGCACCTGCTCTTCAAGGGCACCCGCGAGCGCTCTGCCATGGACATCTCGGTGGCCCTCGACGAGGTGGGCGGCGAGTTCAACGCCTTCACGGCCAAGGAGTACACGTGCTTCCACGCGCGGGTGCTCGACGAGGACCTCGACCTCGCGGTCGACGTGCTGGGCGACATGATCACCAACTCACTGATCGCCGCAGATGACGTGGAGGCCGAGCGTGAGGTGATCCTCGACGAGATCGCCATGCACGACGACGACCCCGACGACGTGGTCCACAACCTCTTCGCCGCGCAGGCGTGGGGTGACTCGCCGTTGGGGCGAGGGATCGCCGGCACCGCCGAGTCGATCACCGCGATGAGCCGTGAGCAGATCCGCCGCTTCTACAAGCGGCACTACCGACCGGCCACCATGGTGGTCACCATCGCCGGCAACGTCGACCACGCGAGCGCGGTCCGGACGGTGCGCAAGGCGTTCGGGCGCAACAACTTCCTGGTGGGTGAGGAGGCGCCTCTGCGTCCCCGCATCACCGCCACGGCCCAGAAGGTCAAGGCCGGCGCCAGCGCACTGCATCGGCCGCTCGAGCAGGTCAGCCTGGTGCTCGGGGTCAAGGGCATGACCCGCAACGACCCGCGACGCTACGTCCTGAGCGTGCTCAACACAGCCTTGGGTGGCGGCACCTCGTCGCGGCTCTTCCAGGAGGTGCGGGAGAAGCGGGGGTTGGCCTACTCCGTCTACTCCTTCGCCTCGCACCACGACGTGGCCGGGCTGGTCGGGGTGGGTGTGGCCTGCCTGCCGGCCAAGGTCGACGACACGTTGGCGGTCGTACGCGCCGAGCTCGCCCGGCTGGCCGCCGACGGCATCAGCGCTGCTGAGTTGACCCGCGGCAAGGGCCAGTTGCGTGGGGGAGTGGTGCTCGGGCTGGAGGACAGCGCGGCGCGGATGTCCAGGCTGGGCAAGGCCGAGCTGGTCCACGACGAGCTGCTCAGCATCGACGAGGTGCTGGCCCGGATCAACGCGGTCACCCTCGAGCAGGTCAACGAACTCGCCGCGGAGCTCTTCACGCAACCGGAGATCCTGGCGACGGTGGGTCCCGAGGCCTGACCTGACTTCGCGTCAGGTCAGGTCAGGCGAGGGCCAGCGCGACGACGCCGGCGCAGGCACAGGCCCACAGGACGCTCACGAAGGTGCCGATGAGGAAGCGCTCAGCGATCCCCGGTCGGTCCTGGTGCCGCAGCTCCGGATAGCGGCCCAGACCCTTCAACGCCAAGGTCAGCGCGAGCCCTTCCGGCCACCCGAGGAGGAGCGCGACGAAGATCGACGTGCGTTCGAGTGCGCCGATCCAGGCACCGCCACGCAGCACGTCGGCCGCACGCCGTACCGACCCGCTCGCCGGGGCTCCGGAGCCGTCCACCAGGGCGAAGGTGGCCGTGGTCAACGGACCTCCCCCCGCGACCGCCAGGACAGCCGTCACCAGGAGCAACGGCACCGTGACGGTCTCGGGGAGCGTACGGTCCTCGAGACGCCACAGGAGGGCGCTGGCGGCGGCGGTGGCGAGCAGGACCAGCGCGGCCGTGAGTCGACTGCCGCGGACGCGCCAGCCGACCAAGGAGGTGACCAGAGCCGTGACGAGCAGGGCCAACGAGAGCCAGGCAAGAGTCATCGATCATCTCCGGCGTCGGTCTCGGTCACGGTCTGGGCTGCCACGGTCTGGGCTTCTACGGTCAGGGCCGCCCCGGTCTGGGCTTCTACGGTCAGGGCCACCACGAGCTCGCGGGCGCGGGCTGCGTCGACCAACGCTGCTGCAGCGGCACGTTGACTCACTGCGGACTGGCTGATCGTCAGGCGCTCGGCGATGGCGTCGTGGGTCAAGCCGTCGGCTGCCAGGTCGGCAACCTCCCACCCCTTGGGCGTACGTCGTTCGAGTAGGCCCGCCCACAGCCACAGGGCGGACTCGAGGTGCCGCACCCACTGCCCGGGCCCGCTGACGCGCAGGTGGTGAGGTGCTGTGTGGGCCGCGGTCACGGCCGTACGGGCGGCGAGGAAGGCGGCCCCTCGGCCCGCGCGGGTGGTGGGGGGCAGGGGGTGCTCGACCTCGTCGATGCCGATCCCGATGTGCCAGCGCCCGTCGCGCAGAAGCCGCTCGATCGCGGTGGCCAACCCGTCAGCCGACTCGACGAGGGCCTGGAACTCGTCACCCGCTGTGCGTTCAGGCTGACGCAGGGTGGGGACGTCATCGAGGAGGCGGAGCGCCTGGGGCACGGCGTCGGCGTTGGACCGGCTGCGGCGCTGATCGACGGTGAGCACGATGGTCTGCACATTGACCTCCTGACAGAGGCAAGTATTAGACAAAAGCCTTATGAAGGCAAGTCATAAGGGTTTTTACTTCACCGGCGGCCGATGATGCCGATGACCGCGGGGGCCTTGTTCTCCACGATCGAGACCCGGAAGCCACCGTCGACCAGTGCCTTCGACGCCTTGGTGACGATGTTGGGCACCAGCTCGGGACGGGTGGCCTCGTAGTAGAGATGGACCGTGCCGCCCGGCACCACTCGCTCGTGCAGGAGGGCGATCTCCTCGGGGCACTCCCGGACCCAGAACAGGTTCACGTTGAAGGCGAACACCTTCGTGAGTCGCTTGACCGGGACCCGCAGCGTGGCCAGGTCGATCTGGCGCACGGTGAGGCGACCTGACTCGACGTGCTTGGCGTTGCGTCGCTTCGTCCGGTCGACCCCGGACTCGGAGCGGTCGATCGCGAAGAGCTTTCCGGTCTCGAGTTTGGCGCAGATCAACTCCGCGCCAGCCCCCGGACCACACCCGATCTCCAGCACCTGGTCATTGGGCTGGACGTCCATCACGTCCACCGCCCACCTGAGCCGGGGCGGAATCGTCTGCTGAGCCATGGGGTACAGACTGCCACTACCCACCTGCGGAGTCAGGCACCGCCACTGTGTCTTGCTCGGTCGGGCGCTAGGTTTGTCGCCGTGGACACCATTGCTGGAAGCCTTCGCGTCGCCGTCCTGGGAGCCCGAGGCAAGGTCGGGAGCGAGATATGCCGTGCGGTCGAGGCGGCCGACGACATGACCTTGGTGGCTCGCATCGATGCCGATGACCCGATCGAGCAGTTGGTCGAGGTCGGCGCCCAGGCCGTCGTCGACTTCACCCACCCCGACGTCGTGATGGGCAACCTGGAGTTCTGTGTCGGCCACGGAATCCACGCGGTGGTGGGCACCACCGGCTTCGACGACGAGCGACTCGCGGCCCTCGAGGGTTGGCTGACGCGCACGCCTGCGACCGGGGTCCTCATCGCGCCCAACTTCTCGATCGGTGCGATCCTGATGATGCGCTTCGCTGCCCAGGCTGCTCCCTTCTTCGACTCCGTGGAGATCGTCGAGCTGCACCACCCTGACAAGGCCGACGCGCCCTCGGGCACAGCACGACGTACCGCTGAGCTCATCGCAGCGGCCCGGCGTGAAGCCAACTCACCTGCGATGCCGGACGCCACGTCCACCCTCATCGACGGGGCGCGTGGGGCAGACGTCGAGGGCATCCCGGTGCACGCCCTACGGATCCGAGGCCTGGTGGCCCACCAGGAAGTTGTCCTCGGCGAGCTGGGGGAGACCCTGACGATCCGTCACGACTCCTTGGATCGAGCCTCCTTCAGTCCGGGGGTGCTGGCCGGCCTGCGGGCCATCGCTGATCACCCCGGGCTCACCGTGGGCCTCGAACACTTCCTCGATCTGCCGCGCTGACCCGTACGTCGCTCACGCGGCCTGCCAGTTGGGTGAGTCCGGCAGGCCAACCCCGTGGGGGCTCGTCACTGCGAGCGGAAGTGGTTGTGCCGCGCCGTGTGCACCGCCAGCCAGGAGAGCACCAGGCCGGTGGCCAGACCCATCGCCAGACCTCCTGAGACGAGGACCGGCACGGCCGGGGACGCCCCCATCCACAGCCCGGCGGCGAGACAGATCGCCAAGACGGCGAAGGCAATCACGTGGCTGTGGCGTCGGGGCAACGGTCCGAACATGGGAGCTCCTGGGACGAGGCGGGAACTGTGGCGTGCCTCACACCATCCTGCTGTCTTTCCCGAGAAAATCAAGACCTCGGTCGGTGGTTCAGACTGCTCCGATGGCGGTGTGGAGTCGCACCTGCTTGATGCTCTGGGCACCGGAGTCGTCGATCGCGAGCTCGCGGTGGGCTCCGTCCGGCGCCCAACCCGCCTGGGTGAGGAACGTACGCAGGGCGTCGTCGGTGCTGGCGGTCCAGGTGACTGCCCGGGTGAAGCGGTCGGCGACCAAGGTGTCCACCGCTGCCTGGAGCAGCCGCGAACCGTGTCCCTTGCCGCGCTCGTCGACCTCGAGGGTCAACTCAGACATCTCGCCGACGGTGACCCGATCGCAGTCGGGGTCCTGCGCCGCCGAGGTGAGGACGAAACCGACGACCCGGTTGCGTTCCAGGGCGACGAGCACCCGGTTGCGGGCGTCCTGGGGACGGGTCAGGGCGGCCAGCCAGACCGGCTCCAACTCAGCTGGGTCGCTGGGCAGGGAAGCGAGGGGTGCCACGTCGGCGTACACCCGGGCCCATGTCCTCACCTGCAGCGCAGCGATCGCCGGGGCATCGTCGGCCCAGGCGACCCGGACGGAGACATCGGCAGTGGGAGAGCTCATGCGTGCCATCCTGCCCGCATGGCGTGCGGTGTCGTTCAGCGGTAGGTGTCGGGGAGACGCTCACCGATCTTGAACTGGGCCTTGGGCAGGCGCATGAACTTCATCTGCATCGCACGCATGACGGCGTAGTAGGTCGTTCCCTTGACGGACTCGCCGGGGAACCGCTTGGCGAGCTCTCGGCGCAGTTTCATCCGGAGGAAGACCATGTCCATCACGATCATGACCATCGCGCCGAGCAGGATGATCTCGCTCATGCCCATCAGGGCCTGGTTGCCCGACCAGCCCATGACCAGGCTGACCAGCATGACGGGGATCAGGAGTTCGATGAAGGAGAACCGGACGTCGATGTAGTCGCGGATGAAACGACGCATCGGGCCCCGGTCACGGGCGGGCAGGAAACGCTCGTCCCCGGTCTTCATGGCCTCCCGGACCTTGCCACTGTTCTCTGCGCGGGCCGCGCGCTGGGCGGCTGCCATCTCCTTGCGCGTGCGCGGCACCTTGGCGCGTGCCTTGGCCGCCGCCTCGGCCTCCTTGCGCGTCGGGGTCGGACGCCCCTTGCCGCCGGGCTTGGGAGCAACGCTCGCGCCCACTGCGGGGGAGGCGGTGGCGACGGATTCGGACTTGGTGCGACGGAACAACGCAGAGGCCTTTGATCAGTGCTGACAGGGGCTGACAGGGGCTGGACAGGGGCTGGACAGGGGTCTCGCTCGCCTGACTGGTCCACACGGGCGTGACAGTCTCACTCTACCGGGGCCATCGGTGCGTCGCGCCCCCTCGCTCTCCTTGGTCTTTGGACCTAGGGTTGACCCACTGTCACTGTGACCAGAACGAGGAGGGGCCTCCACCCCATGAGTCTCATGAAGCGCATCAGCCTGATCTTCCGGTCCAAGGCGAACACCGCACTGGACCGCGCCGAGGATCCCCGCGAGACCTTGGACTACAGCTACCAGCGCCAGCTGGACCTGCTCAACAAGGTGCGCCGAGGCGTGGCCGACGTGGCCACCAGCCGCAAGCGGGTCGAGCTCCAGCTGAAGCAGCTCGAGGGCCAGGCCGACAAGTTGTCCGGTCAGGCACAGAAGGCGATCGACGTCGGGCGCGAGGACCTCGCTCGCGAGGCGCTGACCCGCAAGTCGGGGCTGGCCACCCAGATCAACGACCTCCAGACGCAGCACGCCGCGCTCCAGGCCGAGGAGGAGAAGCTCGTCCTGGCCCAGCAGCGCCTGCAGGCAAAGGTGGAGGCCTTCCGGACCAAGAAGGAGACCATCAAGGCGACGTACAGCGCCGCTGAGGCCCAGACCCGCATCAACGAGGCGATGTCCGGCATCGGTGAGGAGATGGGCGACGTCGGCATGGCCATCCAGCGTGCGGAGGACAAGACTGCCAACATGCAGGCCCGCGCCGGTGCCATCGACGAATTGCTGGCCTCCGGAGCGCTCGAGGACGTCACCGCGATCGGTGGCGGTGACGACATCAGCCGTGAGCTCGACGCCCTGAGTTCGGTCTCCGACGTGGAGTCTGAGTTGGCCGCGCTCAAGGCGCGCAAGGGTCCCGACGCACTCGAGAGCGGTGCCTCCGGTGAGATCCTCAGCGCCGAGGAGAACCGCCGCACGGAAGGGAACAACGCCTGATGATCATCCGTATCCTCGGTGAGGGTCAGTACGACGTCTCGGAAGAGTCGATGGACGAGCTCAACGAGCTCGACGCCGTCGTGGAGTCAGCTGTCCGGGCGGGCAACGAGCCAGCCTTCGCCGACGCCCTGGTCGAACTCCTCGCCGGCGTACGCCGTCTGGGCACGGTCCACGACGTCGACTCACTGGACTCCTCCGACCTGATCCTGCCGATGCAGGACGCGAGCCTGGCGGAGGTCCAGGAGATGCTGGCCGACGACGGTCTCATCCCCGGCTGAAGACATGGCTCATTCCCGCTTCATCAAGGATTCCGGCCTCACGGCGAGGATGACGCTGGTGATGTTCCTGCTCGGGGCGCTGTTGGTCGGGCTCGTCGTCGCCGTCATGTACATCCTCCCGGTCGGGTTCGCGCCGTTGGTGGCGGTCATCGGCATCGGCGTCGCCTTCTACCAGTGGTGGTCCTCCGACAAGGTCGCCATGAAGGCCATGCGGGCCAGAGAGGTCACCCCGGCCGAGGCGCCCGAGCTGCACGCGATGATCGACCGCCTCTGCGCGATGGCGGACATGCCCAAGCCCCGGGTGGGCATCGCCGACATGGCGATCCCGAACGCATTCGCCACCGGCCGCTCGCCCGACCGCGCCGTGGTCTGCGTGACCACCGGCATCCTGGGCCAGTTGACAGCCGAGGAGTTGGAGGGCGTCCTGGCCCATGAATTGGCCCATGTCGCCCACCGCGACGTGCTGGTGATGACGGTCGCGGCCTCGGCGGGCATCATCGCCGGACTGCTGACGCGCGGGGCCCAGTTCGGCTCCATGGCGCGGGGCCGCAACAACAATGCCGCGGCGATGATCCTGGTGACCCTGGTGGTGAGCATGGTGGTCTACGCCATCAGCTTCGTGCTGATGCGCATCCTGTCGCGCTACCGCGAGCTCTCCGCCGACCGCGCAGGTGCCTACCTGACCATGAATCCGGCAGCTCTCGGGTCGGCGTTGCAGAAGATCAGTGGCGGCATGGCTGCGATCCCCGAGGGCGACCTGCGTGCCGCCAAGGGGATGAACGCCTTCTTCATCGCCCCGGCGATCAAGGGGGTCAGCTTCTCCACCCTCACCGCCACCCACCCTCCTCTGGAGCAGCGACTCGAGCAGCTGGCGCGGATCCAGACCGAGCTCGGCCGGGCCACGGGCTGATTCGCGGATGGGTCTACTCGATGCCTTTCTCGGGCGCAGCCGCCCCAAGGCCCCCAATCTGGACTCCCTCTTCGCGGTGCCCAGCGCTGCGTTCACGTTGCAGGCAGCTCTCGACCTGCGTCCCACCGGGACAGGGTCGGTCTGTTTCAGGTCCGCGAGCGGTGCTGCTTTCGCACAGATGCAGGAGGAGATCCTGGGTCTGATCGAGGCAGATCCTCAGGCCCCCAGCGTCAAGGTGACCCAGGACGGCTACGGCTTCACCTGGCTCAACGTCGAGGCGGCCGACGAGGACCTCTCCACGCTCTGCACCCACCTGCACGCCGTCAACAGCACCCTGGAGTCCCAGGGGTTCGGCCACGGACTGCTGTGCACGATGGTGCCCTTCGAGTCGGGCGACGGCCGTCGGGTCGGGCTGGTCTACCTCTACAAGCAGGGCACCTTCTACCCGTTCGCGCCCTTCCCCGGTGAGCAACGGCGTGACAACCTCCTCGAGATGCAACTGCGAGACGCCCTCGCCGGCGACCTCCCGATGGAGAAAGACCTGCAGCGCTGGCTCGCGTTGTGGAATGCTCCGGGACTGTGACCAGTACGCACCCCGAGGTTCCTGCCCCAGAGTCTCCTGAAGCCGAGTCTCCTGAAGCCGAGTCTCCTGAAGCCGGGACGCCCGACCCGCTGGACCAGTACGGGTTCGCCGACGGTGGGCGACCCGAAGGTCTCGAGCAGCTCTGTGCCGTGGCCTGCGCGGCGACCGGCGCGGTGGCGGCCTCGATCGAGCTGGCCGGTCCCCGGGCGCGTACGGCTGCCGTGCACGGCGCCCCGGAGGGTCTCCCGGTCACGGGCGAGGTCGAGCTGACCGCGAGCACCGGCGTACGTCTGGGCGTCCTGCGGTTGTTCGGTGGCGAGGTCGGCGACTCGGGCGGCAGGGCAACCCACCTCGAGGCCCTGGCGCAGGCCGTTGTCGCGCTCTGCGAGTTGGAGGCTGCGCGGGCCCAGGTCTTCGACCTGGAGGACGAGGTGGCCCGGTCGGCGGAAGCGGTGGCCCAGGCCTCCGGCCAGATCGTGCACGACCTCAACAACCCGCTGGCAGGCGTGGCCATGTGCCTGGAGATCGCCCGGGACCAGGTGCCGGACGGCGAGTTGCTGGCCTCCCTGCTGGACCGAGCGAGCGGGAGTGCGGACCGGATGAAGCGGATGGTCGTCGACCTCATGCAGTACGGCCAGCAGCCGTCTGCGGGGGTCACGGACCTGGCCGTCGAGGTGCCCGAGCTGCTCTCCCAGTTCAGCCCGTTGCTGGACGAGACGGTGGAGGTGCTCACGCCCCTGCCCGTGGTGGCAGCCTCACCCGGCGACGTACGCACGGTGCTGACCGCGCTCTGGGAGAACGCGGTGAAGTTCGCCCCCGACGACCGCGCACTGAGCATCGAGGTGGCGGCCGAGGAGGTGCCGACCGGGTGGCGGATCCGTGTCACCGACAACGGTCGAGGCTTCGAGCCCGACGAGGCGACGAGGATCTTTGCCCCGACCGTACGGCTCGACAAGCGCATCCCGGGCATGGGGCTCGGGCTGGCGACGGTGCAACGCATCGTGGCTGCTGCTGGCGGACGTGCGGGTGCCGAGGGCAGCCCGGACGCCGGGGCCACCGTCTGGTTCGAGCTGCCTGCCCCGGTCCCGGAGGCCAACCAGTAAGTCCCGGAGGCCAACCAGTAAGCAGGCCCGGTGGGGGAGGCGGACTAGGATCGGTGGCATGACGACGATCGACCTGCCGCTGCTTCCCCTGGGCAAGGGGCGTGACCTCGACTCCGAGCGTGGCGTGGAGTGCCCCGGCGATCTGCCGGTCCCCTCCGACCCCACCCTGGTGGCCCGTGCGCGTGCTGCCAAGGCGGCGCTCGGGGACCGACTCTTCGTCCTGGGTCACCACTACCAGCGCGACGAGGTCGTGGAATTCGCCGACGTCCTGGGTGACAGCTTCAAGCTGGCCCGGGAGGCCGCGGCTCGTCCGGCCGCCGAGTTCATCGTCTTCTGCGGCGTGCACTTCATGGCAGAGTCGGCCGACATCCTCACCTCCGCCGACCAGCAGGTGATCCTCCCCGACCTGGCTGCTGGTTGCTCCATGGCTGACATGGCGCGCCTTTCGCAGGTCGAGGACGCGTGGGACGCCCTCGCCGACGCGGGCATCCAGGACTCCGTCGTGCCGATCACCTACATGAACTCCTCGGCAGACATCAAGGCGTTCTGCGGACGCAACGACGGCGCGGTGTGCACCTCCTCCAACGCCGAGGTGGCCCTGGAGTGGGCGTTCGCCCAGAAGCCTGACGCCAAGGTCTTCTTCTTCCCCGACCAGCACCTGGGCCGCAACACCGCGGTCCTGGAGCTCGGTCTCTCGCTGGACGACTGCGTCGTGTGGAACCCGTTCCTGCCCAACGGCGGGCTCACGGTGGAGGAGTTGCGCGCCGCCAGGATGATCCTGTGGCGTGGCCACTGCTCGGTGCACGGTCGCTTCACCCCGGACGTGATCGACGAGTTGCGCGCCAAGCACGATGACATCAAGATCCTGGTGCACCCCGAGTGCACGCACGATGTGGTCACGAAGGCTGACTTCGTCGGATCCACGGAATTCATCATCAACACCATCGAGGCGGCAGAACCGGGCAGCACGTGGGCCATCGGGACCGAGCTCAACCTGGTGAAGAGGTTGGCGGACGCCCACCCGGACAAGAACATCGTCTTCCTCGACCGCAACGTCTGCTACTGCTCGACGATGAACCGGATCGACCTGCCCCACCTCGTCTGGGCGCTGGAGAACCTGGTGGCCGGCAACGTGGTCAACCAGATCACCGTCGACCCCGAGACCGAGAAGTGGGCGCTGGTGGCGCTCCAGCGGATGCTCGACCTGCCGGGGAAGACCACCAGGGACTGAGCCCCACCCGCGGCGTGGCCGCTGGCTCACAGCAGCGTGCCGTGGTGGACGTACGCCTGAGGTGGACGCAGGCCGGCCACGCCCAGGTAGCCCTGGGTGCTGACCTGCAGGCCGGCGGCGGTCGCGGTCCGCAGGGCCCACTGGTTGGCGCCGGTGACGTGGCTCTGGGTGAAGGGCTGCCCGTGGCGCTGGACGAGTGCGTCCACGAAGAGGTCGTTGGCCGTACGTCGGTCCGAGGCGGCGAGCAGCGCGATGCTCCCGTCGTGGGTCAGGTGGGCAAAACCTCGGCGTCCCGCCCGGTCCACGACGCGGAGGTCGCCGGCCGCGCCCAGGAGCTCGTGGTCGGACGCGCTGTGGGCGGCCCCGCGGGCCTGTCGCACCAGCGAAGTCATCCACTCCAGGTCGCTGCGGTGGCCGTCGCGGACCCGATCCACTCGCGGGAGATCGACGGCGTCCACCTGGCCGTGGAGGGTCATCTGGGGGTGCAGGTCGAAGCCGACGCGAATGTAGTGACGCACGGCGTTGGGGTCTGCCGACGACGAGACCATGCGGCGCAGCGTCCCGGAGGCGTACGACAGGCTCGCCTCCAGCAAGGGACGCCCGGTCCCACGCCCGCGCCACTGGGGCAGCACGGCCCAGGTGGACAGCGCCCAGAGGGTGTCGCGTCGGATCGAGGTGGCCACACCGAGCACCTCGCCGTCGCGCTCCATGACCCAGCACCCGGGCCCGTCCTCCTGCACCGCGCGTGCGGTGCGCACGTTCCACAGTTCCCGGCGTTCCGCGTCACGCCCCGGCGAGCCGTCCTGCCGGTGCTCGTCGAAGGCCAGGGCGGAGACCTGCTCGGCGGCCTCCACGTCCTCGAGACGCATCCGACGCAGCACCAGGCCGTCGCCCTGGGGTTGCACGGTGAGTCCAGCATCCATCGTGACCTTCCTTCACTCCGCCGTCTCGTCGCCCGAAGATCGGGGATATCCGCGGCGCACGGCCCGTTCCAGGAGGCCCAGTGAGGCACGCAACGCCTTCTCGTCGATGACCGGGAAGATCGGCTTCCACTTCGGGTGGGCCTGCGACCAGTCGCAGTAGGAGGTCACCCGGGTCATCGCCGGACCGATCTCCTCCAGTTCATAGCCGTACACGTGCCCGATGGGCGGCTTCAGTTCACCGTCGATCGTCCATGCGATCGCCGTCGGACGGCTCAGCTCGGTGATGTGGACCTCGACGTCGTAGGTCCCCATCGGGTAGTCGCCGAGGGATTCGCGGTCCATGTGGCCGGTGAACCACTCGCCGACCGCCCCCACCGGACGCCCGGTGACCCCCTGCAGCATGCCGCTGGAGTCGACGGCGACGTGTCCGTCGGGGTCGGTGAGGACAGCGAAGATCGCCTCGGGGGTGGCAGGAATGGTTCGGGAGGCCGAGATGCGCTCGGTCATGGTGTTCCTTCCGCAGGGTTCGACGTGGGGGAACGATCTTGTCAGCCGGAGCCACCCACGACATGGGACGCGCCCGTGGCACGGCATCATGTGGGGATGCACGTGCTGATCGCCCCCGACAAGTTCGCCGGCACCCTGACCGCGGTCGAAGCTGCCGGGGCGATCGCCGCGGGGTGGCACCGTCAGGCTCCGGTCGACACCGTCGAGCTCGTCCCGATGGCCGACGGGGGACCCGGATTCGTCGACGTACTCCACGCCTCGCTCGGAGGAGTCCTGCTCCCCGCTCTCGTCAGGGGCCCCTTCGGGACCCCGGTGGAGGCTCGAGTGCTGCTGGTGGGGGAGACCGCGTACGTCGAGTCGGCCCAGGCCTGCGGGTTGCACCTGACCGAGCGCAAGGAGCCGCAGCGAGCGACCACGTTCGGCGTCGGCGAAATGCTGCTGGCGGCCCTGGCTGCCGGGGCCCGCAGGATTGTCCTCGGAGCCGGAGGATCGGGCACCACGGACGGTGGGGCCGGGATGCTCGCCGCCCTCGGAGCCACGGCTGACGCACCGCTCGATGCCGGACCCGAGGGGTTGCGCACAGTCACCCGGGTCGACCTCGCCCCCGCCCGCGCGCGCCTCCGGGACATCGAGCTGGTGCTCGCCAGCGACGTCGACAACCCCCTGACCGGACTCTTCGGCTGCGCCAAGGTCTACGGGCCCCAGAAGGGCCTGACCGAGGAGGAGCTGGTGGCCGTGGACGCGGTGCTGGAGCGGTTCGCCGCATTCTGCGACCGACGTGTCTCCCTGGCACCAGGCGCCGGCGCCGCGGGCGGGCTCGGGTACGCCACGCTGCTGCTCGGTGGGACTCGGGAGGCGGGGCTCGACGTCGTCGCCAAGGCCGTCGGCCTCGAGCAGCGACTCCGCTCCGCGGACCTGGTGATCACCGGTGAGGGATCCTTCGACTTCTCCAGTCGCGCCGGCAAGGTGCCCTACGGTGTCGCGCAGTTGGCCAGCGCAGCTCTGCGACCCTGCATCACGGTGGCAGGTCAGGTCCTGATCGGTTCGCGGGAGATGCGGGCCCTCGGGATGGACGCCGCGTACTCGATGGTCGAGCTGATCGGTGAGGAGCGTTCCTTCGCCGACCCGAGCGGCGCCCTCACGGACCTTTCCGCCCGCGTCGCCCGGAGTTGGTCGACCTCCTGAGCGGGCCGGTCGCCCCCTCGTTGTGAGCCTGCTTTCGCCGGGAGGAGGAATCACCGGGGGTGTGAGACGATGGAACCGGTAACAACCCGACCCACCCCCTGGGAGTCAGCATGACCGAGCAGGTCGAGACCACCGAAGAGCGCCGCACCGACCAGATCAACCTCAGTGCGGTGGCTTCCACCAAGGTGCGAACCCTTCTCGAGCAGGAAGGCCGCGACGACCTCGCGCTGCGCATCTCCGTCCAGCCCGGCGGTTGCTCAGGACTGCGGTACCAGCTCTTCTTCGACGAGCGGACCCTGGACGGCGACGCTGTCACCGACTTCGACGGTGTCTCCGTCGTCGTCGACCGGATGAGTGTCCCCTACCTGAACGGCGCGATGATCGACTTCGTCGACACCATCGAGAAGCAGGGCTTCACGATCGACAACCCGAACGCCACCGGCTCGTGCGCCTGCGGCGACTCGTTCAACTGAGTCCGTAGGTCACCACCCGCAGTACAAGAAGAAGCCCCCACTCCGAGCGAGTGGGGGCTTCTGTACGTCCACAGTTGTGGACGGTGGGGCTCAGTCGAGATGCAGGTGCAGAGCATTGGCGATCCGGGCAGCTGCCGCACTGACCTGGATCTCCTGCTTGACCATTTCGCGGGGGTAGTCCTCGAAGTGGATGCTCGGCGCCGGCTCGACAGCCGCCGTGACCACTCGTTCCAAGCGGAGGGAGGACACAACCTGGCGTGCATCCGCGACCAGTTCAGGGGTCGGCGACAATTCTGCATGGGTCAGGTGTGAGCTCGGAATGAAGGTCATGTCTGGGACGCTAGGCGTTACCGATTGGTAGTGAAACCGGTACTGAACGGTAGTGTTCCGGAACATGTCACTGCTGATTGCTGGCTCCGTCGCCACCGACCATCTGATGTCCTTCGGGGGACGTTTCTCCGACTCACTGGTCGTGGACCAGTTGGACAAGTTGTCGGTCTCCTTCCTCGTCGATGACCTCGAGATCCGCCGCGGGGGATGCGCTGCCAACATCTCCTTCGGTCTCGGCAGTCTGGGACTGCGACCGGTCCTGGTCGGGGCGGTGGGGCAGGACTTCGCCGACTACCGCGCCTGGCTCGAGCGCCACAACGTGGACTGCGACTCCGTGCACGTCTCCGAGACCCGGCACACCGCGCGTTTCGTCTGCACCAACGACTCCACGATGGCTCAGATCGCGTCGTTCTACCCGGGCGCGATGAGCGAGGCCCGTGAGATCGAGCTGAAGCCGATCGTCGACCGGGTCGGGGCCCCCGACTACGTGCTCATCGGTCCGGACGACCCGGACGCGATGGTTCGTCACACCGAGGAGTGCCGCCAGCTGGGCTACCGCTTCGTCGCAGATCCGTCCCAGCAGCTGGCCTTCGGCGACGGTGACCTCATCCGCCAGTTGGTGGAGGGCGCAGACATCCTCTTCTCCAACGAGTACGAGGCCTCGTTGATCACCCAGAAGACCGGGTGGAGCGAGGCCGAGATCCTCGATCGCGTCGGCACCTGGGTGGTGACCCTGGGCGCAGCCGGTGTCCGCATCCAGAGCCGCGACGGGGAGACGCTCAGCGTTCCGGCCCTCAGTGAAGTCACGGCCGTGGAGCCGACGGGCGTCGGCGACGCCTTCCGTGCAGGCTTCCTGGCGGCTCTGGCCTGGGGTCTGGGACAGCAGCGTGCCGCTGAACTGGGCTGCTTGCTGGCCGCGCACGTGGTCGAGCGAGTCGGCACCCAGGAGTACACGCTGAGCCGCGAGTCGTTCCTCAAGCGGTGCGCGCAGGCGTACGGCGACGAGGCGACCGCCGAGCTCGCGCCGCACCTGACCGCCCTGGGCTGACTCGCACTGCAACTCCTCCGGGCGTCAGGAGGAACGACGTACGAGGTGGCGTGGCGCGCCGTCGTCGGCGAGGTCCTCACCGACGTACTCCTGACCGCGCATGCGGCACCAGGCCGGAATGTCGGTGCGAGCCGCGACGTCGCGGGTCACCACCGCCACCACGGCGCCGACAGGGACTCCCGGGAAGGCCTTGGCGAGCTCGATGACCGGCAAAGGGCACAGCATCTGACGGCAGTCCAGCTCGAGGTGGACAGGCTCCGGACGCGTGCTCACAGGCCGACCCGTGCCCGCAGCGCGGTGACCACCGAGGGAAGTGCCTCGAGGAAGCGCTCGACCTCGTCCTCGCCGGTCTCGGCATGGAGCGACAGTCGTACGTTGCCGTGGGTCAGGGCCCCCATGGCGGCGAGCACGTGCGACGGGGTGAGGCTCGAGCTCGTGCAGGCAGAGCCACTGGCGACTCCGAAGCCCAGTCGATCCAGCTCGGTGACCAGCGACTCCCCGTCGAGGTAGAGGAACGAGAACGTCACCAGGTGGGGGAGTCGGTCCTGCTCGGCACCCACGACCTCGACGTCGGGCAGCGCCGCGACGCGTGAGCGGATGCGATCAATGAGGCGGTGCTGGCGTGCGTTGACCTCGTCCCGCTCGGCCAGTACGGCCCGTAGTGACGCCGCCGCAGCGAGGGCGCCGGGTACGTTCTCGAAGCCGCTGATCCGTTCGTCGCCACGGTCGTCGCCCGGGAAGGGGTTGCGCCAACGTGACCCCTTGCGGACGAGGAGCAGTCCGATCCCGGCAGGGCCGCCCCACTTGTGGGCTGAGGCTGCGGCTGTGGCCCAGCCGTTCGGGAGGTCCAGGCGCCCGACGCTCGCGCACGCGTCCATGAAGAGCGGCACCTGCCCCAGGACCTCGGAGACCCCTTCGATCTCGTGCACGGTGCCGACCTCGTGGTTGGCGCTCTGCACCGCAGCCACCGCCACCGGGACGTCCACCGTGGCGAGGTGGCGGGCCAGCGCCGTGGCGCTGACCAGGCCCTGCGCAGTGACGGGGACCTCCGAGGTCGGCGCGTCCGCCCACCGTGCCGCGTGCAGGACCGAGGAGTGTTCGACGGCGGAGTGGACGATCAGGTCGCCCCTCCCCCGGGCGCCCCGGTGCAGCCCCAGGAGCCCGCGCTGGACGGCTTCGGTGCCGGAACTCGTGAACGAGACCTCGTCCGGGCGAAGGCTGAGGCACTCGGCCACGACCTCGCGGGCATTGTCGAGCAACATCCGCGCCCGTCGGCCGTCGTGGTGCAGTCTGCGAGGGTCCGCGAACCCTTGGTCCAGCGCGCTCAGCAGGACCTCCTTCGCAGCGGGGTGCAACGGCTCCGAGGAGGATGAGTCCAGGCTCACGCGTCGGACCGGGGGATGCTCACTCACCCCTAGAACCTAGTCGTTGAGGCTCCCTGGTGGGCCAGGGGCGGGGGTGGCTGGCGTAGCGTCCGAGGCATCAGGGGTCACGGCGACGCGCCCAGCTCGACGGAAGTGACCCTGCCTCCACTCGCCGAACGGATTCCGATAGTGTTCAGGTCTATACGTGACTGCCCTAGAGAGAGAGGCTCGTACGTGAGTCTGCAACTTCCCTCGCGCGCAGCGGCATCCGTCAAGACGGGTGCCAGAGCCGCTGTGCTGGGTCTTGGCCTGCTTGCACTCGGTGCCTGCTCAGCCGAGGACAAAGACCAGCTCGGACGTCTGGCGATGCCCATCCCGGCGTCGGAACAGGCTCCCGCCACCTACGACCTGTGGAAGTGGGCATGGGTCGCGGCCATGGTGACCGGCGTCATCGTCTGGGGCCTCCTGTTCTTCGCTGCCTGGCGTTACCGCCGTCGCAGCACGAACCTGGTTCCGGTGCAGACGCGCTACAACCTGCCGCTCGAGATCTTCTACACCGTCGCGCCGATCCTGATGGTGATCGTGTTCTTCTTCCACACGGTCCAGACGCAGAACGTGATGACCGAGATCAAGGACGACCCCGATGTGACGATCGACGTCGTCGGTCAGCAGTGGTCGTGGACCTTCAACTACACCGAGCAGGGTGAGGGGGGTCAGACCCCGTACACCGTGGGTACGACCAACGACCGTCCGACCCTGGTGCTGCCGGTCGACCAGACCGTGGCGTTCCAGTTGCACTCACCGGACGTCATCCACTCGTTCTCCATCGACGTCTTCCTGACCAAGCTGGACATCATCCCCGGGCGCGTCAACGTGCTGCAGGTGACGCCCACGCGGATCGGCGACTTCCGGGGCAAGTGCTTCGAGTTCTGCGGCGCCTACCACTCGCGCATGATCTTCGACGTGAAGGTCGTCTCCGCTGCCGACTACCAGGCGTACCTTGCTGAGCTGCAGGAGAAGGGCAACGTCGCCCCTGCTCCGCTCCTCGGTGGTTCGGCCGTGAACACGCAGCCCGGCCTCAACACTGACGCAGAAGGAGAACACTCGTGACGACTCAGGCTCACGCTGAGGCTGGCGGCACGAAGCCGCTGGGTCAGCAGGTCGTCAACCTGCTCACCACCACCGACCACAAGCTCATCGGCAAGATGTACCTGGTCACCTCGTTCGTCTGGTTCATCCTGGGTGGACTGATGGCCATGTTGATCCGCACGGAGCTCGCTTTCCCCGGTCAGCAGGTCGTCAATGACGAGCTGTACAACCAGCTCTTCACGATGCACGGCACGATCATGCTGCTGCTCTTCGCGACCCCGCTCTTCTTCGGCTTCGCCAACGTGATCATGCCGATCCAGATCGGTGCCCCTGACGTGGCGTTCCCGAGGCTGAACATGTTCAGCTACTGGCTCTTCCTCTTCGGTGGACTGATCGCGGCCTCCGGATTCCTGACCCCCTCGGGCGCAGCCGACTTCGGATGGTTCGCCTACACCCCGCTCTCCGACGCAGTGCGTTCGCCCGGCGTGGGTGGAGACCTCTGGATCATGGGTCTCTACATGGCCGGTCTGGGCACGATCCTGGGTGCGGTCAACTTCATCACCACCATCATCTGCATGCGTGCCCCCGGCATGACTATGTTCCGGATGTCGATCTTCAGCTGGAACACCCTCATCACCTCGTTGCTGGTGCTGATGGCCTTCCCGATCCTCGGTGGCGCACTGCTCTCCCTCGAGGCTGACCGACTTCTCGGTGCCCACATCTTCGACCCGTCCCACGGTGGACCGATTCTGTGGCAGCACCTGTTCTGGTTCTTCGGACACCCAGAGGTGTACATCATCGCGCTGCCGTTCTTCGGCATCGTCTCCGAGATCCTGCCGGTCTTCTCGCGCAAGCCGATCTTCGGTTACGTGGGTCTGGTTGGTGCGACCCTGGCCATCGCGATCCTCTCGGTCGCCGTGTGGGCCCACCACATGTTCGTGACAGGCGCCGTCGACCTGCCGTTCTTCTCGGGCATGACCTTCCTGATCGCGGTGCCGACCGGCGTGAAGTTCTTCAACTGGATAGGCACGATGTGGGGAGGGTCCATCTCCATGGACACTCCCATGCTCTGGACCATGGGCTTCTTGACGACCTTCCTCTTCGGTGGACTCACCGGCGTCATCCTGGCGAGCCCGCCGCTGGACTTCCACGTGTCCGACTCCTACTTCGTGGTGGCGCACTTCCACTACGTGGTGTTCGGCACGGTCGTCTTCGCCATGTTCGCCGGGTTCTACTTCTGGTGGCCCAAGTTCACCGGGCGCATGCTCGACGAGCGGCTCGGCAAGATTCAGTTCTGGCTCCTGTTCATCGGTTTCCACACCACCTTCCTGGTCCAGCACTGGCTGGGTGTCGAGGGCATGCCGCGTCGTTACGCGGACTACCTGGCGGAGGACGGCTTCACCGTGCTCAACCAGATCTCGACGGTGGGAGCCTTCCTGACGGCGATCTCCACGCTGCCGTTCCTGTGGAACGTCTACCAGTCCCGCAACGCACCGTTGGTCAACACCGACGACCCGTGGGGCTGGGGCCGCTCGCTGGAGTGGGCCACGTCCTCGCCGCCCCCGCGCCAGAACTTCCACGTGCTCCCGCGAATCCGCTCGGAGTCGCCGGCCTTCGACCTCCACCACCCGGAGCTCGCTGCTCACGACGATGACGAGGTGGCGGCTCAGCCGGTCACCGCAACGAACAAGAAGGGCGGTGGCGCTCGATGAAGGTCGAAGCCTGGATCTTCGGAATCTGTGCAGTCTTCTTCGGACTGGTGGCCCCTGCGTACTGGGTCATCACCCACGACTGGACCGGCACCTCTGCCCTCACCATGGTGTTCTTCCTGGCACTGATGGTCGCGGCCTACCTGGGTTTCCACGCCTCGCGCATGGATCCCCGTCTGGAAGACCGCAAGGACGCCGAAATCGCTGAGGGTGCCGGCGAGTACGGTTTCTACCCGCCCTACTCCTGGTGGCCCCTGTGGTGCGCCATGCCGCTCTCACTGGGCATGTTCGGTATCGCCATGGGCGCCTGGTGGCTCGTCATCATTGCCTTCGGCATCGGTATGGCCACGGCGATCGGTTGGGTGTTCGAGTACTACCGCGGTGAGTTCGCCCACTGAGGTCTGCAGTCAACGACGCAACGGGCGGGGAGAGCTGAGGCTCTCCCCGCCCGTTTTGCATGTGCACCGACGTACCCGCACGGGTCCTCAGTCCTGCAGGAGGCGCCGCACCCTGGGAGCCACCTCTTCGCCGTAGAGGCGAATGCACTCCAGGAGTTGGTCGTGCGGCATGGTGCCGTTGCTGAACTTGAGGTCGAAGCGCTGGGCACCCAGGGCCTTCAGAGCGGCCGCGATCTTGGTGGCCACCGTGTCGGGCGAGCCGACGAAGAGAGCACCGTGGTCAGCCTCGGACTCGAACTGCTCGCGGGTGGCCGGACCCCATCCGCGTTCGGCACCGATGCGGTCACGATTGGCCTTGAAGTGTGGGAAGAGTGCCTCGCGTGCCTCGTCGTCTCGTGCGGCGACGTATCCGGGGGAGTGGACGCCGATCGGCAGGGCAGGTGATCCGAACTCCTCACACGCACGCCGGTAGAGGTCGGCGTACGGCGCGAACCGCTCCGGCGCACCGCCGATGATCGCCAACATCATGGGCATCCGATGCCTCGCTGCGCGTACGACGGACTCCGGCGACCCTCCGACGCCGATCCAGGTGGGAAGGGTGCCGGCTGCGGTCTTGGGGTAGACGTGGGTGGGGTCCAGAGGTGCTCGGGTGGTCCCGCGAAAGGAGACAGGACCTTCCGTGCGCAGTGCGGAGAAGAGCTCCAACTTCTCCTCGAAGAGGGTGGCGTAGTCGGCCAGGTCGAGTCCGAAGAGGGGGAACGACTCGGTGAACGAACCACGACCGAGCGTGACCTCAGCGCGTCCGTTGGAGAGTGCGTCGAGCGTGGCGAAGCGCTCGTAGACGCGGATCGGGTCGTCCGAGCTGAGCACCGTGACAGCGCTGCCCAGCAGAATCTGCGATGTCTGCGGAGCGATCGCGGCGAGGACGACCTCAGGAGCCGTCACGGCGAAGTCGTCGCGGTGGTGCTCGCCGATGTTGAAGGCGTCGATGCCCACCTGGTCGGCCAGCACGGCCTGCGCGACGACGTCGCGGATCACCTGGTGGTGGGGGAGAGGTGTGCCGTCGGCATCGACGGTGACGTCGCCGAAGGTGTCGAGTCCGAGTTGGACGGTCATGGAATGCCTTTCGTGGGCGGCAGGTGCGCCGCCAGGGTGCGTGTGTGGGCGGCTCTGGTCCTCAGGTGTCAGGCGTCCACGCCCAGCGCGCTGGCGCGAAGGCGGTACCGCTGGGCGCCCACCTTGTCACCGGAGCGTTCGAGCGTGCGGCTCATCAACAGCGCCAGGTAGCCATTGGTGGGCTCCAGACGGAGCGCCTCCTGGGTCACCCGTGCCGCATTGTGAAGCTGGGCGGAGTGGTAGTAGCTGCGGGCCAGCAACTCGCGGACCTGGGCGTGCTCATGGGTGAGCTCGTCGACCTCCAGGAGATCTTCCAAGGCCTTGGCGGCACCCCTGTAGTCACGGTCCGCGAAACGGTCCTCGGCCCAACGCCACACGTCGTAGGGGGACTGCGCTCCGATGTGTCCGATGATGCTCATGCCGACTCCTCACTGTCGCTCACCGTTGAGAACCGAACTACTGTGGTGTTCATTCCGTGGCTGTCGACGGTGTGCGTGCCGGGACGCGCAAGAGGCCCGCCTCCCACAGGAGACGGGCCTCTTGCCACTTCAGATTGTCACCGGGTGCGGGTCAGTGGAGCTCCTTGGAGCCTTCCCCAGCGCCGACCTCGGCGTGGTCGCCGTGGTGGTGTGCCTCGTGGAAGTCCGCCGCAGTCGGCTTCTGGACGGCGGGGCCGTACCAGAACTTCGACAGCTTGGCCCGCAGACGGTTCTTGCGGGTGTCGGGGGCCGGGACGCCGTTCTCGTCGACGTCGCTTTCAGAGGTGTACGTCTTCTCCTCGTCGCGATCGCGAGCGGTGAGGGCGTACTGCTTCTCCTGCGTGTACGGCAGGTGGAGCTCCGAGAAGCCACCGTCTGCCGAGCGACTCACGACACCGGTCTCCCAACCGTGCAGCAGGCGCTCGTTGTCGTGACGCTGGAGCGAGATGCACCAACGGCGGGTGATGATGAAGGCGATGACCGGTCCGACGAACACCGCTCCACGCATGAAGTACGTGATGGCGTTGATGCTCATGTCGAACTTGATCGCGATCAGGTCGTTACCACCCGCGGCCCACATCAGGCCGTAGAAGGTCATCAGCGCGACCAGCAGTGCCGTACGCGTGGGTGCGTTGCGGGGGCGCTCGAGCAGGTGGTGCTCACGCTTGTCCCCGGTGATCCAGGCCTCGATGAACGGGAGCATCATGACGATGACCCAGAGCAGGATCGGCAGGATCAGGATCGGGAGCAGGATGTTCCAGGAGAGGGTGACCCCCCAGAACGCGGACTCCCAACCCGGGATGATGCGCAGCGCGCCGTCCGGCCAGCCCATGTACCAGTCAGGCTGCGAGCCAGCGGTGACCTTCGAGGGGTCGTAAGGGCCGTACTTCCAGAGCGGGTTGATGGTCATCAGGCCACCCATCAGGGCGGTGACGCCGAAGACGATGAAGAAGAAGCCGCCTGCCTTGGCTGCGTAGACCGGGAGCATCGGGAATCCGACGACGTTCTGCTCCGTGCGTCCGGGGCCGGGCCACTGCGTGTGCTTGTGGTAGACGAGCAGCAGCATGTGAGCCGCGATCAGGCCGAGCAGCAGGGCCGGGATCAACAGCACGTGGATGATGTAGAGACGCGGGATGATCGACTCACCCGGGAACTCGCCACCGAAGAGGAAGAACGACATGTACGTCCCGACGACCGGGGCCGCCTTCATGAAGCCGTCGGCGGCTCGTACGCCCGTGCCCGAGAGCAGGTCGTCGGGGAGCGAGTAGCCGGTGAAGCCCTCGAGCGTGCCCAGGAGGAGCAGCAGCATGCCGATGACCCAGTTGATCTCGCGGGGCTTGCGGAAGGCGCCGGTCAGGTAGACGCGCATCAGGTGGACCATCATGGAGGCGATGAAGATCATCGCGGCCCAGTGGTGCATCTGGCGCATCAGGAGACCGCCACGGATGTCGAACGAGATGTCCATGGTCGAGACCATGGCCTCGCTCATGTAGACGCCCCGGAGCTGCTCGTACGAGCCCTGGTACGCGACCTCGTTCATGCTGGGGACGAACCACAGGGTCAGGAAGACGCCGGTGAGCAGCAGGGTGACGAAGCTCCACAGAGCGATCTCGCCCAGCATGAACGACCAGTGGTCGGGGAACACCTTGCGGATGTTCTTCTTCATCATGCTGCCGATGCCCAGGCGTTCGTCGGCCCAGTTCGCAGCACCCCCCAACTTCGAGGGCTTCGCCGGAGTGGCGGCAGCGGTGGCGTTGCTCTTCGCCACCTTGGTGGTGTCGACACTCACTTCGAGTCACGCTCCCAGTAGCTCGGACCGACGGGTTCGGTGAAGTCGCTCTGCGCGACGAGGTAACCCTCGCCGTCAACTGCGATCGGCAGCTGCGGGAGGGCGCGGGCTGCGGGGCCGAAGACCACGCGTCCGCTGTCGGCCAGGTCGAAGGTCGACTGGTGGCACGGGCAGAGCAGGTGGTGGGTGGTGCGCTCGTTCAACGAGATTGGGCAACCGACGTGGGTGCAGATCTTGGAGTAGGCGACGATGCCGTCGACGGTCCAGTTCTCGCGGCCCCTGCCGTGCGTGATGTCGTCGGGCTCCATGCGCAGGAGGATGAGCGACGCCTTCGACTTGCCGACCTGGACGTCGACACCGTGCAGGATGTGGTTGCCCCGCTCGTCGGTGGCGAGCAGGATCTCGGGCTGGCAGTTCACCAGGTCACCGACCTGCAGCTCGGAAGCCAGGATCGGGGTGCCGATGACGTCGCGCACGATGCGCTCGCCCTTCTTCCACAGCGTGTGTTCCAAGCCCTTGCCCCGCTCGGGGTCGACCACGTCCTTGGGCAGCGGGCCGAGGTCGCGCAAGAGCACGACGGCCGGGAGGCCCAAGGCTGCGACGGCGCCGAGGAGCGAGTTGCGGACGAGGGGTCGTCGCGAGATGCCGGACTCGGCGATGCCCAGCTCCAAGGACGCCAGGACGTCCTCGCGGTCCTCGGGGGAGGAGACGGCTGGGTGGCGCTGTTCCGAGATCTCGTGGTCGCCCATGAGTTTGCGGGCCCACTGGATGATGCCGACACCGATGAGGAGGAGCGCCATGCCCAGGGTCACGCCCAGGGCAGCCGTGGACGCTCCGAAGCCCATGAAGACGTCCCAGTCCTCACCGATCTCGAGGGTGAAGTAGGCGACCACGAAGAGGATCGCGAAGACGATCGAGGTGATGAAGAAGGCGGCGACCTGACGCTCAGCGCGCTTGGCGGCCTTCTCGTCGAGGTCGGTGGGGCGCCACTGGTGGGCGGGCAGGCCCGGGTCCGCGATGGGCTCCGCCTCGGCCTGCTCGTGCGGGGTGATCTCGTTGGGGCTCACGCTTCCACCTTGTCCTTCGTAGAGCGCGTCGTGTGCGCCGCGATCCACACTGCGAAACCGACCAGGCCGCCGATACCGATGAGCCAGCCGAACAGGCCTTCGGAGACCGGGCCGAGCCCGCCCAGCGTGAAGCCGCCGTACTCGGGCTGGTCCTCGATGGCGCGGAGGTAGGCGATGACGTCCCGCTTCTGCTCGGGCGACAGGTTGCCGTTGGAGAAGTTGTCCATCGACTGGGGGCCGGTCAGCATGGCCTGGTAGATGTGCTTCGACTCGACGCCCTTGAGCGACGGGGCGTAGCCACCTTCGGGCATGGCGCCACCCTGGCCGTTGAAGTTGTGGCAGGCGGTGCAGTTGGTGAGGAAGATCTGGCTTCCGCGGGCCACTGCGGCGACGCGCTCTTCTTCACTGAGGTCGTCGATGCTGTAGTCCTCCGGGGACGGGATCGCCGGGCCGGGGCCCAGGCTCGCCACGAAGGCTGCCATGGCGGCAATCTCCTCGTCGTTGTAGAGGACTTCCTTGCGCGGCGCCTGCTGCTCGGGGCGGGCCATCGGCATCCGGCCGGTGTCGACCTGGAAGTCGACCGCGGCGGCACCCACACCCACGAGGCTGGGGCCCTTGATCTGGCCCTCTCGCTGGGTGCTGACGCCCTCGCCGTTCTTGCCGTGGCACGACGAACAACCCACGAGGAAGAGCTCACGCCCCTGCTGGATGAGTTCAGCGTCGGTCTTGGTCTCCTGCGCGGTGGCAGGGGAGAAGGCCGTGTACAGCCCACCGGTCATCAAGAGACCGATCAGGAGCACGGAGAGTCCCGCGAGCGGGCCCCGGCGATGCCGGGAAAGCCGTCCGGCGGTGCGGTTCAGGAAACGCAATTGTCTAAATCCTCTTCAGATCCGGATCGGGACTTACTGGATGAGGTAGATCGCCGCGAAGAGCGCGATCCACACCACGTCGACGAAGTGCCAGTAGTAGGACACGACGATCGCGCTGACTGCCTGCTCGTGCGTGAAGCGACGCGCCACGTAGGTGCGCCCCAGGACGAAGAGGAAGGCAACGAGGCCGCCGATCACGTGGATACCGTGGAAGCCGGTGGCGAGGTAGAACGCCGACCCGTAGGCCGAGTCCTGGATGGTCACTCCGTGGTGCACCAGTTCGACGTACTCCAGCGCCTGTCCTGCGACGAAGACGGCACCCATGACGTAGGTCAGGATGAACCACTCGCGCAGGCCCCAGAGCTTGACGTTGAACAGTGCCCCGGTGCGTCCGACCTGTCCCCGCTCGGCGGCGAAGACGCCGAGCTGGCAGGCGACAGAGGACAACACGAGGATGGTCGTGTTGCCGAGGGCGAACGGCACGTTGAGCAGCGCCGTCTCCTGTGCCCACAGTTCGGGGCTCGCAGCGCGAATCGTGAAGTACGACGCGAACAGAGCCGCGAAGAACATCAACTCGCTTGCGAGCCAAACGATCGTACCCACGCTGACCATGCTGGGTCGGTCGTGCTGCCCGTGAAGTCGGGATGCCGGAATAGCCGTCGTTGCAGTCGCCACGGTGATCATTATGTAGGTAGTCGGGAAGAAGGGCACCTCCACCCCCGTAGTTTGGGCCGGGCGAGTCGTGTGCTGGCCGATTTCCCGGCTTCGCGTGCCCCTCGGACGCTGCTCAGGGGCGCACTCGCGGGCTCCCCGGTGGCCGGGAGCGGTACAGTCGGCGACGTGACTGACACGACAGCCTCGACGCCCGCCTCGCTGAGGGTCCTTGTCTACTCGGACGACATCGACACCCGGCAGCAGGTCATCCTCGCCCTCGGCCGCCGGCCGCACCCGGACCTGCCCGAGTTGGAGTACGTCGAGGTCGCGACCGAGCCCGTCGTCATCCAGAACATGGACGCTGGGGGGATCGCTCTGGCCATCCTCGACGGAGAGGCCGTGCCCGCTGGTGGCATGGGGATCGCCAAGCAGTTGAAGGACGAGATCCACGCCTGCCCGCCGATCCTCGTGCTCACCGGTCGCCCCCAGGACGCCTGGCTCGCCACCTGGTCGAGGGCCGAGGCGGCGGTGCCACACCCGCTCGACCCGATCCACCTGGCCGAGGTTGCCGTGGGGTTGCTCCGGGGCAACGTCGCGGTCACTGCCTGATCCGTGATGGGCAACTCATGGCCTGAACTGCTCTCCGCCCTCGTCTCCGGTCAGGATCTCTCGACGGCCGAGACCGTGTGGGCGATGAAGGAGATCCTTGACGGAGCAGCGACCCCGGTGCAGATCGCGGGTTTCGCGGTGGCCCTGCGGGCCAAGGGCGAGACCGTCGACGAGGTGCTGGGTCTCTCCGACTCGATGCTCACGGCCGGCAACGCCATCGCCGTTCCCGGTCGCCTGCTCGACATCGTCGGCACCGGGGGAGACCGATCGATGTCGGTCAACATCTCCACCATGTCGGCCATCGTGGCGGCCGCGGCTGGCGCCAAGGTGGTCAAGCACGGCAGCCGCTCGGCTTCGTCGGAGTGTGGCTCGGCGGACGTCCTCGAGGCGCTCGGCGTACGGCTCGACCTCCCGATCCAACGGGTGGCGGAGATCGCGGACGAGGTCGGGATCACCTTCTGCTTCGCGGTGGCCTTCCATCCGGCCATGCGCCACGCGGCGGTGCCGCGTCGCGAATTGGGCATCGGCACCACCTTCAACTTCCTGGGACCGCTCTCCAACCCGGCCCGGCCCGCCGCGCAGGCCATTGGCTGTGCCGATGAGCGGATGGCGCCGATCATGGCCGAGGTGTTCGCCCGACGCGGACTCGACGCGTGGGTCTTCCGCGGCGACGACGGCCTCGACGAACTGACGATCACCACCACCTCCCGGGTCTGGGTGGTCGAGGGCGACCGCGTGGTGGAGCACCGCATCGACCCGCGCGACTACGGGATCGAGTACAGCCCGGCAGATGAGCTGCGCGGCGGGTCGCCCGCGGTCAATGCCGAGGCCGTACGCCGCTTGCTGGCTGGCGACCGGGGGGCGGTGCGCGACGCCGTGCTGCTCAATGCCGGCGCTGCGCTCGCTGTGCACTCACCCGTGGGTGAGGGTCTCGAGGAGCGGCTGCGCCACGGGATCGCCGAGGCGCGCAGGGTCATCGACGACGGATCCGCCGCGCAACTGTTGGAGCGTTGGGTGGCAGCGACCGCGCAGTAGGGGACTGCTGCGGCTGCTTGAGTCGCGAAACTGCAATGCACGAACCGGCCTCGCTCCCGTAGGAGCGAGGCCGGTTCTGTGTCAGCACCAGGTCACTTGACGCGCAGCACGACCTTCTTCGACTTGGACTTGTTGATCTTCGAGGTGCCCTTGAAGTACAGACGGAGCACGTGCTTGCCCTTCTTCAGGCTCTTGGGCAGCTTGATGGTGATGCGGCCCTTGTGCCTCGTCTTCACCTTGACCGACTTGATGGTCTTCTTGCCGCGCTTCACCTGGACGGTGCCGGTGGGGCTCTTGGTGGTTGCGACCTTCAAGGTGGCGGTCACGGTGACCTTCTGACCCCGCTTGACGCTCTTCTTGGAAAGCTTCGCAGCGATGGTGGAGCTGGCCTTGGGCACCTTCACCCGGGCGGATGTGCTGGTGCTGGAGCCACCGTCGGTGGCGGTGCCGGTCGCCCGGACCTGGAGCCACGTGGTGGCGTCGGCCAACTGCACGGTGTACGAGGCGGCGGTGGCCCCCTTGATCGCCTTGCCGTTGCGCAGCCACTGGTACGTGGTCTTCAACTTCGCCGGCCACTCAGGCGCAATCGCCGTGACTTTGCTCCCGACGCGTGCCTTGCCGGTGACCTTCGGTGGAGCCAACGCAGTCAGGTCGACCACGACCTTGAAGCTGCTCGTGGCAGTGCTCAGAGTCTTGCCGGTGCCATCGAGTGCAGTGACGCTCCAGGTGTGCAGTCCGCTGCCCATTGCCTTGTAGGGGGCGAAGGCGGTGGCTCCGGTGGAGAAACTCTCGACCCGCTTGCCGGCAGCCGTGCTCACCTCCACCTTGTAGGTGGCCGCACCCGGTACGGCCCGCCACGTGAGCATGGTGCCGTTCGCGTCCTGGATGCTGCCCGCCGTGGGCGAGGTCAGCTGGACGGCTTCGGCAGCCACGTTGAACCTGACGGCCGGGGACCAGGCGCCGTTGTTGCCGGCAGAGTCAATCTGGCGGACCCTCCAGTGGTAGTCGTTGCCGACCGGGAGTGATGACGTCCACGCGTAGGCGGTCGTCCACACCTTGGTGCTGAAGAGTCGCTTGGTCGGTGAGAACTGGGCGTCTCGGGCGACCTCGATCTCGTAGCGTCCCGCGAATCCGGCGGTGGACCACCGGAACGGTGTCGTGGGACTCACAGTCGAGCTGCGCGCCGGCGTGGTCGGCGTCGGGACTGCGGAGCTCTTCGTGAACGATCCCACCGACGAACTCAGTTCGTTGCCCGAGACGTCCACGGCAGCCACCCGCCAGTAGAGCTTGCCCTCGGGGTAGAGGGTGCTGAAGGCGGTATAGGTCGGTTGGTCCACGAGCCTGTTGTCGACCAGGTTGGTGAAGGTCGGGTCAGTGGCCACGCGGATCCGGTACTGCATGGCGCTCTGGTTGCCCTTCTCCTGCTTCGTCCCGGCCGCGAACGAGGTTGCCCGGTTGCTGTCGAAGTAGTCGCGCCACGAGAAGGTGACCTCGGTGGATCCCACCGTCACGTTGCCGGGTGAGGTCAGCTGCACGGTGGGGGAGATCTTGCGGAAGGCGTTCTTGGCCAGACTCGTGGAATTGGACACTGGATCCGGAGCGCAGACGCCTGCGGTCTTGCAAGGACGGATGTGCCAGTAGTAGGGGACCCCGGAGGTGTTGTCGGCCAGCGTCGGGTTGGTGTTGGCAAACGTGTATGCGTACTTGGTGCTGTAACTGGCCGGGATGCGCTTGGGCTCGGTCAGGTTGGTGAAGTTGGCGTCCTGGGAGACGTAGACCCCGTAGAACGAGTAGTCACTGCTCGGATCCCAGGAGAAGACCGGCGTGGTCGGCACCTGGGGGCATCCGGCGCCGGCAAGAGTGGCGGCGCAGCCACCGCCGCCCTCCAAGGTCTTGCCGTCGATGGCGATCCGCTGCCCGGTGACCTCCTCGAAGTCCGCGATGCGCACCGTGTTGGCGCTCGAGCGACGGATGCGCCGGTTGTCGGCGTCATACGACTCGACCCGCCAGTAATACGTGCCGGGCACCATGACGCGCGTCCCGGTGTCCGTGACCGTGGGGTAGTGGAGGTCCTTGCCGAACGACTCATGGCGCTCGGGGGTCCAGTAGAAGTTGGTGCCCTCGTCACCCATCCACACCCGGTAGTGGTCGGCGTCCGGGTCCGGGACCCAGGAGAGCTGGGGAGCCCGCATGGAAGGGGCGTCCGAGGCGATGCCGGTCAGAGCCGTCAGCGGCGGCTGCGATGTGGTGACGGGGTCAGCCTCCGGTGCGAGGCGGAAGCCCCGGGTCTCACGGCCGGACTCCTCTCCGCTTGCAGCAACGGCTGTCAGGTCCCACTCGAAGGGGCCGTCGGCGGGGTCGAGCTTGACCCCGACCGGAGTCCAACTGGTGGCATAGGTGGTACCAGAGGCGACGCGATTGCCGTTCTTGTCCCGCACCTCGATCTTGTATTGATCGGTCGGGAGGGCTGCCTTCCAGGAGAAGGTGGGGGTCTTGACGTCTGTCTCACCGTTCTCGGGGCTGACGGACTCGAACATTTCCGGGTCCCACACGAACCGCTGGGTGGGGGAGTAGATGCCCTGGATCCCGTCCTTGCTGAACGGCTTGTCCATGGGACGCACCCTCCAGTAGTAGACGATCCCCTCCTGGATGCGGCACTTCTCGTCCGTCGACTCCTTGAGCGGCGGCTTAGCAGCGAAGACCGCGTTCTTCGGTGTGTAGGTGGTCCCGGCCACGTTGCAGGTCGTCACCTTGGGTGATGCGAAGCCAGGAGTGGTGTCGAGCTGGAGTTGGTAGTGGCTGGCGTGACGCACCGGCGTCCACTGCAGGTAGGGCGAGAGATCCGTGATAGTGAAGAGCGGGTTGAGGTTCGGGTTGGGGTTCGTCCCGGACTGCTTGGGGAAGACCGGCTGCGGCCGGTCGGGCCACTCCCGCTTGAAGTTGTAGCGGGACTCCGACCACTGCGAGGGCGCGCCGGCCGCGTCGACGGAGCGGACGCGCCAGTAGTACTGGTCGTTGTCGTAACCGGTGGGTGGCGAGTAGCGCGTACCGGTGATCTTGGTCCGGCTGTCGATGATGTCGGTGCGCTCGAAGGTGCGGTTGGTGGCGACCTCGAGCTCGTAGTACTTGGCTCCGGAGACCGGGCTCCAGTCGAGGACGACGTCCTGGACGGATTCGTCCGGGCTGTTGACCGGCGAGACCAAGGCAGGCGCCGCGAGCTGGAGCACCGTGAAGGTCCGCGTCTCGGAGGGACGCGAGAGGATGCCTCCGGTGGTGGTGGCGGTGACCCGCCAGTGCCAGGTGCCCGGAGCCAGCGGTTCGGTCGGCATCGTGGACGTGATGCCCGTGGTGAGGCTCTGGGCGCCGATGAAGTCGCTGGCGTCGTCGATCTCGACCTTGTACGACTTCGCGCCGGGGACCTCGCTCCACTGCAGGAGCGGTACGTCCTCGGGCTGTTGGAGCTGGGCGCGGGGGGCCGGAGCCACCAGTGTGGGGGTCTGGGGGTCGGGCACGGCGACCTGCTCGCGAGGGCTCCACTCGGAGAGGTCGCCGCTCGTCGACACTGAGCGCACCCGCCAGTAGTTGGTGCCCGGGAGCAGCGTCGTGTGCGGGACAGCTCGGTTGTTCGCGGTGGTGGTGGTGAACTCCGGAGAACCGAAGCTGCTGTCGTTGTCGACCTGCACGGTGTAGTGGCTCGCGCTCCGGGCGCGCTGCCAGGAGAGCACCGTGGTGGTGCTGTCAGTCTGCTGTGCGGCGAGTCCGCCGGGGACCGGTGGGGCGGAGTGAGCGCCGGGAACGGTGCTCCCCAGGGCTGCGACCACGGCCAGCGAAATCATCGCGCTGAGTCGTGTTCTGCGTGCAAGCGTGGGTGCCATGTGGAGTCTCCCGTGTCTTCCTGTTCCGGACCGCACGAGCCTAGGCCCGTTGGTGAGGATGGCGCGGTGGAATCAGGGAGCATGACCCGAAGTGACTAGGCCGAGCTGCGATCGCCCGATGAGCACTTCGCTACGGTGTCCCCATGATCACCGCCATCGTGTTCGTGAAGGCTGACGTCGCTCGTATCCCGGAGGTCGCTGAGGCGATCGCCGCGCTGGAGGGGATCAGCGAGGTCTACTCGGTCACCGGCGGGATCGACCTGATCGCGCTCGTTCGCGTAAGGAACCATGACGAGATCGCCGCTGTCGTCGCGGACCGACTCAACAAGGTGCCTGGGGTGAGCGAAACCGAGACGCACATAGCCTTCCGGGCGTATTCCAAGCACGACCTCGAATCGGCCTTCTCGATCGGCCTCGACTGAGCTTCACCGTGCCGGTCGGTGGAGCGTGCCTGGCAGGCGTTGCTCATCGAAGGGCACGACCGCACGACGTGACTCCTCGATCGCCTCGTGGATGTTCACATGACGTCCGGCGCCGTCCGTGGGACAACTCCACTCACCGACCACGTCGACGAGGCGTATGCCGGGTTGTTCCAGCCATCGAAGCATCTCCTCGGACTCCTCGCGAGCGCCAGCGGGCAACCCGGCTGCGGGGGCGTCCACCGTCTCGGCGCTTGCCACGAGTCCGTCGACCCAGGTCGGGGCGTGCGCGCCCGGCGGGATCACTCCCGCAGCGGCCAGTCGCCCGTACCTGATCACGTGGACGGCCCACCGTCCGTCGTCCTCGCGCCTGGCGGCCACGAGTTGGGCGCAGCGGGCGAAGGCTCGCAGACGCTGGGAGCGGGCGGCGGAGCGTACGAAGGTGGAGAGTCGATCGCGGTGTTGGCCGGCCTCCTCGAATCGTTCTCCCTCTGCACAGGCAGTCATGCGGGATTCCAGTGCCTTGATCACTGGGGTCGGGTCACCGTTGAGGGTGGCACCCACACGGTCGACGAGCGCTGCGTACGCCGCCGTGTCGCTCGAACCGTCGCAGGGGGAGAGGCAGCGCCCCATCTGGGCCAGGGCGCAGGCTGAGCGTGAAGGTGCGAGCGGCAACCGGCCGGAGCACTGACGCAGCGGAAAGGCCTCGTGCAGGGCTGCCATGCACTCCTCGGCCACCCTGCGCGATGAGAAGGGCCCCAGGAGTTGGGTGCGGTCGTCCTTCACCCGGCGGACGAGGGAGAGTCGCGGCCAGTGCTCACGGGTCAGGGTGATGAAGTGGGTCTTCTCGGGAAACTTGGAGCGGCGATTGAAGTGTGGCTTGTGGGTCGCGATGAGGCGCAACTCACGGACTCGGGCCTCCAGGACCGTGGCGCACTCGATTGCGGCCACCTCTTGGGTCAGGGTGATCATCTCGCCCATCCGGCTGCGGGTCTCCGAGGCCGTGAAGTAGGTGCGTACCCGTTGGCGCAGGTTGCCGGACGTGCCGACGTACAGCACTCGTGCGCCCGAATCCTTGAAGAGGTAGACACCCGGAGCCTGCGGCAGGGCATCCGCCAGATGGCGCTTGCGGCGTTGGGCGGATGAGACCTTGGCGCTGAAGGTCCGCAACTCCTCAAGGGTGTGGACACCCTGGTCGCCCAGGCGCTCCATCAGGCCGTGCAACACGTCCACGGTGGCCCGGGCATCAGCGAGGGCGCGGTGGTTCGGCGTCGTGGAGGCCGAGAAGAGAGCGGCCAGGCTCGACAACTTGCAGTTCGGCGTCTCGTCGCGGGTCACCACACGTCGAGCGATCTTGGCGGTGTCGAGCACCTCGAAGGGTGGCCAGGGCCGTTCCTGCTCGTGGGCGAAGTGCTTGAGGAAGCCGACGTCGAAGGGCGCGTTGTGTGCCACCAGGACGGTGCCTGCCGCGAACTCCAGGAATGCAGGCAGCGCTGCGTCGATGGAGGGGGCGTCGATGACCATCGTGTTCTTGATGCCCGTCAGGACCTCGATGAACGGCGGGATGGCGGAGTGCGGATTGACCAGTGTCTGGAACTCGCCCAGGACCTCACCTCCACGCACCTTCACGGCTCCGATCTCGGTGATCATCGAGCCGCCCGCGGGGGAGCCGCCGGTGGTTTCGAGGTCGACCACCGTGAAGGTCAGCTCTCGCAGTGGACGCCCCAGGTCGTCGAAGCCACGTTGGGACTCCCAGCGAGAAGGAGTCTGACCCTTCTGGAAACGGTCCGCGCCGTGTACTGCAACACTCATGCCACCTGACGTTAGGCAGCACCACCGACAATTGCGGTCAGGCGCGCACGACCCGTCGGAGCGAGACCCGGACCGGTGAAGGGATGGACTGATGCAGGAAACGCCATCGCCCTCGCTGTCTGAGTTGCCGGAGGAGGTCCGCACGCGTCTGGCCACCGTGGTCGCCGAGGTCTTGCCGAGTGTGGGGTCCCTGCCCGTCGGGCTGCGCAAGGTGGCCGCCTTCGATTCTCGGCGCAGGGCCCGCCTGGGACGTGGCGCCGTCCTCACGGCGCTCGAGGACGAGGAGTTCCGCTCTGCGGCTGCCGTCCAGGTGGCTGACGCCCGTCCGGACTGGGCCGCTCAACCGGACGCGCTCGCCCCCGTGGACCGGACAGCCGCTGCGTGGTTGTTGCAGGCCGACGGCTGGCAGAGTGCAGTGGCTGAGCACCTCATCACTGTCTCGGCCGCTGGTGAGGCGTCGCGGGAGCGTGAGCTCGAGCAGGTGCGCGGACAACTCGCCCGGGCCCAGGAGGGTGCCCGTGTCGCGGCCGAGGAGCACCGTGCCCAGATGGAGAAGTTGCGAGCCGAGAACGCACTGGTCCGTCAGCGTCTGGGGGAGGCACGGGCGCAGGTCCGTGCACTGGACCAACAGGTGCGGGAGACCGTGGGGGACCGTGAAGAGGCGGTGTCGAGCACTCGAGCTGAACTCACCCGGGTGGAGAAGGAGTTGCGACAACTACGTGCCCAGGCGGCTCAGCTGGCCGCGGGCAGCGCCGCCGAACAGCGCGCACGCAAGCGGATGCGTGCCGATGAGTCCGTACGCGCTCGGGTACTCCTCGAGACGCTGCTGGACGCAGCCGTGGGGCTGCGCCGCGAGTTGGCTCTGCCGCCCGTCGCGGGCCTGCCCGCAGATGCCGTCGACGAACGACACCGGGTCTCCGACTCCGATGCCCTGCCCACGGGCGTCGGGGGAGTGCCGGAGTCGCAGGTGCTGCCGCACGTGCTGGCGATGCCGCGGGCTCGACTGCTGGTGGACGGCTACAACGTCAGCAAGTCCGCGTGGCCCGACTCGACGCTGGAAGCCCAACGGATCCGGCTGTTGGGTCTCCTGGCGCCACTGGTGGCGCAGAGTGGAGTGGAGACCACGGTCGTCTTCGACGGACAGGGGAGCACCCATCGCCCGCCGGTGAACGCGCCACGCGGCATCAAGGTGGCTTTCAGCCCCCACGGTGTGATCGCCGACGACGTCCTGGCCGACTACGTCGAGGCGGAGCCCGAAGGGCGCGTCGTGGTGCTGGTGACCAGTGACCAGGCACTCGCAGGGCGTGCCCGGCGCCTGGGCGCGCGAGTGGTCGGATCGACGACCCTGGTTGAACTTCTCGCTCGTTGACCCTGTGGCCGAGCAGCCCTGAACGCCGACACGCCGCGTGGGCTCGTCTCGGGGCAACTTGTCGGTGGTCCCTGTTTGAGTCCCTGTCATGACCACGAGAATCGACTGTGACACCTGTCTGGTCCGCGGGCTGCACTGCCACGACTGTGTGGTGACGGTGCTGCTGGGCCCACCCTCCGAGTTGGCGTTCGAGGACGACGAACGCGCTGCCCTCGACGTCCTGGCCATGGGAGGACTGGTGCCACCGCTGCGCATGGTGCAGTCGGTGCCCGGGGTCGTCGTCGACTCCGCGTGAGACGGCCGTTTTGATCAGTCGACCCCCCGGGCGCTAGCCTGCCCGAGGAGCAACTCGACGTATCAACCTGAGGAGATGCCGCGCGTGACTCACGACCGGAAGCGCACCAGCCGGGCAGTAGCTGTCCTGAGCGTCCTCGCCGTGGCAGGTGTCGTCTCCATCGTCCCTGCGCAGGCTGAGCCTGACGTCCAGGACGTGCAGACCCGGGTCGACAAGCTCTACCATCAGGCCGAGCAGGCCCAGGAGCGTCACAACGACGCGGCCTTGCGGCTCGAGGCTCTCAACCAGGAGCTCGGCTCGCTGAAGGCTGACGAGAAGCGGCAGAACCGTCGCCTCGGTGTGGTCCAGGAGCAGGTGCAGGACCTCATCGTTCGCCAGTACCAGGGCGAGGGAGTCTCCACCGTCGGCCAGGTCGTCGTCTCGGATGATCCGAGCAACTTCCTCGGTCAGTTGACCACGATGCAGGCCTTCACCGATCTGCAGACTGAACTTCTCGACGACTTCACCACCGAGGTCGAAGCGTTGGATCTGCGACAGGACGTCGCCACGGAGCGGCGCGCGGAGATCCGCCGCGTGACCGCGCAACTCAAGGACGACCGAGTTCAGGTCGAGAAGAAGCTCGACGAGGCCAAGAGCCTTCTGGGTCGACTCCGTGTCGAGGACCGGGAGCGACTGGCTCCGTCGCGCGAGACCGTGTCCCGCGACGCCGAGAGGCAGAAGCCCCCCGCCGACGTGCCGGTCTCCGGACGGGCAGCTGCCGCTGTGAACTTCGCATTGGCCCAGGTGGGCAAGGCGTACTCCTACGGCAGCGTCGGTCCCAACGCGTACGACTGCTCCGGCCTGACCATGGCTGCGTGGGCCACTGCCGGCGTCTCGCTGCCGCACTCGTCCTCCGCCCAGTTCGGCTCCGGCACTCGGGTGTCCGCCGATGCGCTGAAGCCAGGTGACCTGGTCTTCTACTACAGCCCGATCAGTCACGTCGGGATGTACATCGGCAACGGCAAGATCGTCCACGCGGCCAATCCGCGCACCAGGGTGGCCATCGCCGGCCTGCACCAGATGCCGTTCGTCGGCGCTGTCCGTCCGGGCTGATCCAGAGACCCGACATCGTGCAGGGGTCGCGGTTCTGGGCGTGGCTGACCACGCTCCTGGCCGGGTCGCTTTTCGTGGGACTCGCCTGGTGGTTGGTGCCTTGGGATCCCGTCCCCGGCGGCGTCGGGCCGCTGCCTGAGGCAGAAGCCCTGTTCACCACCGAAGAACTGGCCGCGGCCGAATCGTTGGCGATGGGCCTGCGGGCGTGGAGCTGGTCCTCTCTGGCGGTTTCGCTACTCTTCTTCGCGTTCCTGGGCTTCACCCGCGTTGGGCCGTGGTTGATGGGGCGGCTCCCCGGGCGTTGGTGGCTGCGGGTGATCCTGGGGTGCGTCCTCGTCCTCGGGACCGAACGCCTGGTGACCTTGGTCTTCAGCGTGCAGGTCTGGCGGCTGCGCACCGACTACGGTCTCAGCACACAGTCGTGGACCGGCTTCCTGACAGACCTGCTGCGCTCCAGCGCGGTGTCGATACTGGTCACCACGTTCGTGGTGCTGGTGCTCGTGGGGCTGGCTCGTCGTTGGCGGCGGGCCTGGGTCCCCGTGGCCGCGCTGCTCCTGGCGGGGTTCCTGGTGGTTGGCTCCTGGCTCTACCCCGTCGTCGTGGAGCCGCTCTTCCACGACGTCGAACCGCTGGCCGCTGGCGAGTTGCGGGAACAGATCCAGGCACTGGCCGCCGAAGAAGGCGTCGAGCTGAACGACATCGTGGTCTCGGACGCATCGCGTCGCACCACCACCCTCAACGCGTGGGTCTCGGGTTTCGGCAGCACACGCCGGGTCGTCCTCTATGACAATCTGGTCGAGGACGTGCCGCAGGAGCAGGCACTGGTCGTGGTGGCCCACGAGTTGGCCCACGCGCGTCATCAGGACGTGCTGGTCGGCACGGCACTGGGAGCAGCCGGAGTGGCCGCTGCAGTGGGACTGCTCGGGCTGCTGCTGCCCGCGGCAGCGAGCGGGGGGCGCGTACGGGCCGGGAGTGCGGCGGTGGTGCCGCTGGTGCTGGCCCTGGTGGCCGTGGGGAGCCAGCTCGTGGCGCCGGTGCAGAACGGCATCAGCCGGGCAGTGGAGCTGCGGGCTGACGTCACCGCGCTCTGTCTCACCGAGGACCCGGATTCGTTCAGTGAGGTCCAGCTGGCCCTGGCGCGAAGATCGTTCAGTGACCCGACACCACCGGCGTGGTCACAGTGGTGGTGGGGGAGTCACCCCGGAGTGTTGGTGAGGGTGGCGTTGGCGGAACGAGCTAGCTGCGAGCGCCAGCTCAGCAGTCGGCGCCGTTGACCCAGGCCGTGATGGTGCCGCAGGACTCGCCCATCAGTTCGTTGAGGGCACCGCCGAAGCCGAAGACCGCAGTGACGATGATGGCGGCGACGCCGGCGACCAGGAGCCCGTACTCGACAGCGGAGGCGCCGCGCTCGGATTTCTCTGCCTCGAGCCGGGAAACGGCCAATCGGATGAGGAGGAGAAGCATCGGAACTCCTTGCATTGTCTAGGGTTGAAACGAAGCGAGGCGCGGCCCCACCAGTGGTGAGGCCGCGCCACGGAGTCGATCAGGCGCCGCCGCCCTCGATGTCAGCAGCAGTGTCGTTGAAGATGCCCTCGACGAGGCCACCGAACGCGAAGACCGCGAGGACGATGATGGCGGCGATGCCGGCAACCAGCAGGCCGTACTCGACGGCGGAGGCGCCGCGCTCGTCCATCTTGGCCTTCTGAGCGGTGAGCATGATGGTGAGGTACTGGATCATGGTGGTGGTCCTTTCGGGAATGCACTGTGAGTGGTCCGGCAGGCATTCGCCTGTTCCGTTGAGATCAATCCTGTGCGACTTGTCCCGGCAGTGCGGTCGGAGGATCAGTCAGGCTCTTCTAGTCATAAGTGACTATGCCGATGGTGGTAATTCTGACCACTCACTGTGCCGTGGGGTTCATGGACGAGAGCAATCCGCTGCGCATCGCCGTCACCAACGCCTGGGCGCGGTTCGTGGCGCCCAACTTCTGGTAGATGCGCGTGATGTGGGACTTGGCGGTCGACTCGCTCATGAACAGGGTGCTGGCGATCTGGCCCGCCCCCAGCCCATCAGCAAGGAGCACCAGGACCTCCTGCTCGCGGTCGGAGAGTCGGTTGGTCTCCCCGCTCATCCGACGGATCATCGCGGCGGAGAGACCGGCACACATGAAGGTGCGCGGTGAGACCGCCGCGTGCTTCGCCGCCTTGACGACCTCGGTCGAGGGCGCGTCCTTGCCGACGAAGGCGGAGGCCCCCGCCTCCATCGCGGCGAAGATCTGTTCATCACCGGAGTGCATGGTGAGCACAACGATCCCGGTCTGCGGCGCACCGCGGCGGACCGCACGCACGATGTCGAGCCCTGTGCCGTCGGGAAGTTGAAGGTCCGTCACGACCACCTGAGGCTGCTCCCGGGCGAAGTCCTCCAACGCCTGGGTCACCGAGGCCGACTGGGCGACCACCTCGGTCTGCGGATCCAGGGAGAAGGCGGTCGCCAGACCGTGACGGATCAACTCGTGGTCGTCGACCAGGAGCACCCGGGTGGGAGCGGCGCTGCCTGCGAGGTCGTTGGTCTGGGTCATGGGTGCTCCTGTTAGAGGCCGCGAGAGGGCCGTGAGGGGTGTGCTGACGAGGGGACGGGTGGGCCGTTCGTGTGGTGTCCCACGCGGACGCTGACCGTGGTGCCCCTCGACGGGCTCGACCGCACGTCCAGCACTCCGCCGATCAGTCCAGCGCGCTCACGCATGATGGAGAGTCCGTGGGAGTCGCGCCGGCCCGCCTGGAGGCCCAGCCCGTCATCGGAGACCACGATCTCGGCGTACGGGGCCTGGACGCTGCAGCGAACGTCGATGAGGGTGGCCTTGGAATGCTTCACGGCGTTGTTCATCGCCTCCTGCGCGATCCGCAGCAGTTCGGCCTCGATCTCGTGGCGCAGCCGGGACGTTCGCTCGTCAACTGTCACGGTGATCGGAATCCCCGAGACGTCACTGAGGTGGCGGGCGAGCGTGGCGATCGCGGCGCCGAGGCTCTCGCTCGAGCCGGCCTGGGTGCGCAGCGTCATCACCGACCGACGCACCTCGGCCACCACTCCGGTGATCATCGCGCGCAACTGGATGAGGGCTGGTTCCTGGACCGGTGTAGCGGTAGAGATCAGTGCGTCGACCACGTAGCCCATCGACGCAATGTCCTGGGCCATGCCGTCGTGCATCTCGCGCGCCAGACGGCGCCGCTCCTCCGACATGGCTGCGTCACGAAACGAGGCGAAGAGCTGAGCGGTGTCGAGCCGCAGTGCCGAGGGACCCAAGCGGGTGGCCAGCTGGTCCAGCGCCAGAGCGAGTGAGGCCGGGTCCGTCTCGACCGTGGCAGCGAGGCGACCGCTCACCACAGCGATGGGGGTGCCGGAGCTCAGGACGGGAAAGGCGAACTCTGGAACGATCACCCGGGTCTCGCCGTGCTCCCACACCAGAGCGGGCAGGCTGCTGTCCATGGTCTCCTCGCCAGTGGTGGAGCGCCGGACCAGCGGAAGCAGCACACCGTCGCGGTGGACGTGCAGCACCACCGCTTCGAGCGGGAGCGCGTCGCTGACCTCCTCGAGGATGCTTCCGCCCATGCTGGTGGGGTCCAGGCCGCCCTCGAGTTTGGCCGACAACTCGTTGAGTTCGTTGATCAGCGCCCGGGCCTCGTGATAGGCGGCAGTGCCGTCGTCGGCGGGGGTCGCGAAGATGAGGAAACTAGCGACCAAGCCCAGACCCAGCCCGGTGACGAGCCAAGTGAAGAGCTCAGCGATCTGCGACGGGTCGGGGGTTCGTCCCAGGAGGGCCAGGAGGACCGCCAGCAGGAGGATCTGGACGAGCAAGGTCTCCGCGACGCCGCGGAGTCCACGAATGAGGCCGTGCACGAACGGTGCCGTGACCAGACTGGCGAGCAGCACCGGAGCGGTGTCCAGGTAGAGACCTGCGAGGAGTGCGATCAGCGCCGCCTCCACGAGGGAGGCAAGCACAGGCGGCGCCGCGCTGCGCATGACCCAGGAGGAGGCCACCCAGATCGTCGCCAGGGAGAGCAGCCCGGAGAGGGCCGCGCCGTCCCTGGTCCAGACCACGGCGGCCGCCACCGAGAGCAGCACGAAGGCTCGGGAACCCTCGATCAGACCCGCGTGCTGCACTTCGGGTCGGCGCACCATCAGCCGAAGGAGTCCATGATCGAGAGCGCGGCCGGTCCGATGACGATGATGAAAAGGACCGGAAGGATGCAGAAGATCAGCGGGATCGTCATCTTGACCGGCACCTGCTGTGCCTTCTCCTCGGCCTTCTGACGACGTTTGACGCGCATTTCCGAGGACTGCACCCGGAGCACCTGGGCGATCGGGATGCCGAAGGCATCGGCCTGGACCATGGCGCCGACGAAGCTGCGCAGGTCGTCCAGGTTGGTGCGATCCGCCAGTCCACGAAGCGCCGCTGCGCGGCCCGTACCGATCTGCATCTCACGCAGGACCCGGGAGAACTCCTCGGAGAGGGGACCGTGGGTGTTCTGGGCCACCTGCTTCACCGCCGCGTCGAAGGCCAATCCTGATTCGACCGAGATCGTCAACAGGTCGATGGCGTCGGGGAGCTCGCGACCAAGCTGCTTCTGCCGGTCGTACCCCTTCTGGTAGAGGTACATGTTCGGACTCATGTAGCCGGCGAGCAGGCCGGCCGCCACGAAGAGGATCTGCATGAGCGGGGAGAGGCTGAGCAGGAAGGAGAAGAGGAAGAACCCGACCAGACCGCCAACAGCGCCGATCACCTTCATCGCGACGATGCGTTCGACGGTCAACCCTGGCGGGTTTCCGGCAAGTTCGAGTTTGCGGTAGTACCGCTCGGAGGAGTCTCCTCCGGAGAGCCGCTGGCCGATGGCGAGCGCACGTCCTTGGAACGGCTCGAGGACCCGCTCCGCGAAGGGGCGGTCCAACTCTTTGACCATCTCTTCCGGGAGAGTCTGGCCCAGGGCCTCAAGGGCGGCAATGGAGCGACCCAGGCCGCCCTGAGCAGCCTTGGGAGCTTTCTGCGTGGCCATGCTGACGAGGATGATCGCCATCACCACCAGTAGGGTGCCGAGCACCAGGAGCATCGTCATCTCAGACCTCCACCTTGATCAGTCGGCTCATCCAGAAGGCGCCGACGCCGAGCATGACGACGCCACCGACCAACATCAGGATCCCCAGGGGACTCTCGAACATGGGGTTGATGTAGCCCGGCTGGGTCAGGAACAGGTACAGACCGAAGATCGGGGGTAGTCCGCCGATCACGTAGGCCGAGATCTTTCCCTCCGCGGCCAGGGCCGCTACCTGTCCTCGCATGTACTCACGCTCGCGAATGGTGCCGGCCACGGTGTCCAGCAACTCGCCGAGGTTGCCACCGACCTGCCGTTGGATCTTGATGGCCATCACGATCCAGCCGAAGTCCTTGCTCTCGAACCGTTCGGTGATGCCCTCCATGGCATCTTCCAGATTGACACCGAGCCTGGTCTCGACCAGGACCCGCTTGAACTCGCTCGACATCGGCTCGCTGCCCTCGCGAACGATGGTGTCCAGCGACTGCGCGAGCGAGAGGCCCGCGGAGAGTGACCCGGACATGAGTTGCAGCGTGTCGGGAAGTTGCGTGTTGAATCTCTTCACCCGCTTCTTCTTCATCCTGCCCAGGTAGAGCCATGGGAGGACGACGCCGCCCGCGAGGAAGAGGATCCCGAGGATGAGGCTGCCCCCACCGAGCACCAGCCCCACGAACCCGCTGACGAAGACGATGCCACCGTGGAGGAGCACCCACTCCGGGGCCCGGAACCCGCTGCCCGCTGCATCGAGTCGAGCACCGATGCGGTCCTCCAGCGACTTGTTCCGCTTGAGCATTGCGTTGGCGGCACCCTTGAACTGGGCGAACTGGTCAACACTGGGCACCTGCTTGGCGGTCGCCCGACTGGCGGTGTCGCCCGAGGCGTACAGGGTGACCCGCTCCTCGAGGGTGAGCTCGACTTCCTCGGGTTTGCTGAAAGCTGCCAGCACGAAGACCAGGAGACCGATGCCCACCAGACCCACGGCGAGCCACAGGCCCCAGGACGGGAGATAGAGACCGGCGTCGAAGTTGGGCATCAGAACCCCTCGGAGGCGAAGACCCGCGGGTCGACAGTGACGTTGTTGTAGGCCATCTTCTCCAGGAACTTCGGACGCAGACCGGTTGACTTGAGGCCACCCAGGGTCTTGCCGTTGGCGTCGAAGCCGGCCGAGTGGTCGTAGACGAAGATGTCCTGCAGCGTGATGATGTCGCCCTCCATCCGCTCCACCTCGGTCACGTGGGTGATGTGCCGCGAGCCGTCCTTGAAGCGTGACTGGTGCACGATCAGGTCGACTGCGGAAGCAACCTGCTCGCGGATCGCCCGGATCGGGAGGTCCATGCCAGCCATCAGCACCAGGGTCTCCATGCGCGCCAGGGTGTCGCGTGGTCCGTTGGAGTGCAGTGAGGTGATCGAGCCGTCGTGACCGGTGTTCATGGCCTGCAGCATGTCCAGTGCGCTGGCGTCACGGACCTCACCGACGATGATGCGGTCGGGTCGCATACGCAGACTGTTCTTCACCAGGTCGCGGATGGTGACCGCGCCCTTGCCCTCGATGTTGGAGGGGCGCGACTCGAGTCGCACGACGTGCTCCTGCTTGAGCTGGAGCTCGGCGGCGTCCTCGATGGTGACGATGCGCTCGTCGGCGGGGATGAAGGACGACAGCACGTTGAGGGTGGTCGTCTTTCCGGCACCGGTCGATCCCGACACGATGATGTTGAGCCGCCCACGGACGCAGGCGTCCAGGAACGCCTTGGTCTTCATGCTGATCGAGCCGAAGCGGACCAGGTCGTCAGCGGTCAACGGGTCGGCCGCGAACTTACGGATCGTGAGGCAGGAGCCGTCGATCGCCAGCGGGGGAACGATGGCGTTGACACGGGAACCGTCGGGCAGTCGGGCATCCACCATGGGGCTGGACTCGTCGATGCGTCGACCGATCCGGGACACGATCTTGTCGATGGTGCGGCGCAGGTGGGCCTCGTCCTGGAAGATCGCCTCGGCGGCGACCAGCCTTCCCTTGCGCTCCAACCAGATGTTGTGGGCGCCGTTGACCATGACCTCGGAGACGTCCGGGTCGCGCAGGTAGGGCTCGATCGGTCCGTAACCGAGGATGTCGTCGGTGATCTCGGCGGTGACCTGCTGGCGGTCGCTCGCACTGATCGGGCGGTCCTGCTTGGTGAGCACGTCGGCCAGCGCCGCGCGGACCTTCTGGTCCAGCTCGCTCTGCTCCAGGTTGGAGTCGTAGAGCTGGGGTCCGAGCTGGCGCAGCAGCTCGGCGTGGACGGAAGCCTTGAGCTCCTCGATCTTGTCGGCCGCCGTCGGCAGCGCTCGACGTGCGCCACCCCCCGAGGTCTCGGTGCCCGGCCCGCGACGATCCTGCAGGGGCGAGGCAGACGCCTTGGCGGACTTCGGGGCCGCGACCTTGGGCGCGACCGGCGCGGCCGGTGCAGCGGGAGCGCTCGGAGTCCCATCGACCGCCGGCAGGGTGGTCGTCGGGGCGGCCGTGGTGGGAGCGGCGGGAGCCGGGGCCGCGGCGGCTGCGAGTGCTGCGGCTTCGGCTTCGCGGCGCGCCGCGAGTCGCTCGGAGAGGTTGCTCATCTGGTCATCTCCTGCTGAGGCGGAAACGTCGGGGAGCGTCCTTGTCCGACGAGGACGCTGCGGGGGACGGAGCGGCTGCTGAAATCGGCGAGCGTGATCCCACGCCGGCCGACTCGGGTGCACCCGACGGCGCCAGTCCCATCAGCCGGTCGGCCAGGGAGCGGATCGCCTTCGAGGAGGGGTGCGAGGGGGAGGAGAGCATCAGTGGTCGCCCCGCGTTGGTTGCCTTGGCGATGTCCAACGAGGTGGCGACCTGGACGGACACGTTCATGCCGAGGATGCCCTCGACCTTGTCTGCACCGATGCCCACCTGGTCGTCGGCTCGGTTCAGCAACAGGTGTCTGCGACCCTCGGCGACCCCGAGCACGTCGAGGGTCTCCAGTGCCACCTTCACGTTCTTCAGTGTGGGCACGTCGAGGGTGGCCACGATGATGCACTCGTCGGTCTCGTCCAGCGCGGTGAGTGTCTGCTCGTCGAACGCCGGCGCGGTGTCCAGGACCACGAAGTCGTAGTGTTCCTTGAGCGTCTGCAGCAGTCGTGCGACCAGCACGCCGCTGACTCGCTCGCGGGCGTCCGGCGCGCTGGGCGCCGCCAGCACCATCAGACCGCTCTCGTGCGGCGTCATGAGCTCCTGGATGAACGCCTGGTCCATCGCGTGTTCGCCGCCGATGGCGTGCTCGATGGAGTGCGACGGGAAGAGTTGCAGCGTGATCGCGATGTCGCCGAAGGCGAGGTCGAGGTCGACCACGCAGACCTTGTTGGCCCCTCCACGCATCAACGCGATGCCCAGGTTGACCGACATGGTCGTCTTGCCCACGCCGCCCTTGGGGGAGAAGATCGTGATGACCTTGCCGCCCGAGCGCCCCGAGCCTGCAGACTGGCTCCCTCGCAGCGCCATGGAGAGGGCGTGAGCCCGCTCCATCGCTCCGCTGACCTGCGCCAGGTCGTTGGACGGAAGCACCTCACGCACGCCGGCGTGCATGGCCTGGGTGAGGACGGTGGTGTCGACCTCGTGGCGAAGGAGCACCACCGTGGTGGTGGGCATCGCGGTACGCAGCCGCTCGGCAAGGGCGATCGCCTCCGGCACGGGTACGCCGGGTCCGATCAGGACGGCGTACTCGTCGGGGTGGCTCGACAGCCAGTTGAGCAGGCGGTCAGCCGAGTCGACGACCTGGCTGCCCGGAGGCAGGACGGTGAGGACGCTGGCCGCGGTCTGCGGGTCGGCACCGAGGATGATGGGCATCTGGGTCGCCTACCTGAAGAGGTTCTCGAAGGTGCGTGCGGGGCCGGGCTCCACCTTGCTCTGGGAGTTGATGAGGGCGAAGGACAGCTCCCCGATCGCGGCGGCCAACTTGATCTTCTCCGCCTGCTCCTGGTCCACGGCCAGCGTCAGAAGCGTGCGGGGCAGCTCCTCGGTGGTCGAGTTGCCCTCCTCGTCGGTGGAGGTCTGCTCCACCAGCGTGGTCGAACCAGCAGCCAGGACCTGAGCCTCGGCCGTGACCAGACGGGTGTACCACTTGCCTTCCCGGTAGACCGTCGCCTCGTCGCCGGTCAGCCAGATCGACACCGTCGAACCGGCCTGGACGAATCCAGCCACACGGGAGGGATCGGTGAGCTCGACCGCGACAGCCACGAGTCCTTCCGGAATCGGCAGCGCGCTCGCCTCGCTGACGCCACCGAACTTCTCCGTGACGATCTGCTCGCCGGCATAGATGTTGGTGTTGGCCGCCAGACCCTTGAGGGAGTCCACCGTGGCGACGGCGCTCGGCAGCTTCACGGTCTGAGGAATCCGGGTCCGCTGCAGCTTGCCGGCCTCGGCAGCCTCCGCGATGGTCTCACCGGTCATGATCGGCTGGATGGCCGTGAGGACCTCGACGGTGTCGTACTGGTCCTGGGCTCGCTTGTCCGCGCTCTGCACGTAAACGAAAACCAGGGCGGCGCCCAGCATGGCCACGATCACGGCCACGACGAGCAGAAGCTTGCGTCGATCCATTGTTTCGACCCTCTCGGTCCAAGGCGGATCGATCCACCTTGGACCGAGCGCCGGGTTCTTCAGTTCGCTGCCACCCTGCCCAAGTCATGGGGCTGGTGTGACAGGAACTTCAGATCGAACGCTAGTGGTCTGTACCGGGTCTTGTTCGCGTTTTGCTCAAGGAAGGTAGAGCGCCTCGACGTCGTCGCGGAAGTCACGCATCACGACGTTGCGTCGCAACTTGAGGCTGGGAGTCAACTGACCACCCTCCTCGGTCCACGAAGCCGGGAGGATCGTGTACTTGCGGATCGACTCTGCTCGCGAGACGGCCTTGTTGGCCTCCTCCACGGCACGGTCGATCTCGGCCTTCAGGTCGGCGTCGAACATCAACTCGGCGATGGTGCCGCTCTTGTTGTTGTTCTCGGCCCACGTGGGCATGGTCTCCGGGTCCAGGGTGATCAGTGCACCGATGAAGGGCTGACCGTCCCCGACCACGATGCACTGGTCGATCAGCAGGTGGGAGCGCAGGCGGTCCTCGAGGACGGCAGGGGCGACGTTCTTGCCGCCAGCCGTCACCAGGATCTCCTTCTTGCGACCGGTGATCCGGACGAAGCCCTCGTCGTCGATCTCGCCGACGTCTCCGGTGTGGAACCAACCGTCGCGGTCGACGGCCTCGGCCGTGGCCTTCTCGTTGTTCCAGTACCCGGCGAAGACCTGTCCACCCTTGAAGAGCAGTTCGCCGTCGTCGGCGACACGCACCGTGGTGCCTTCGAAGGGTCGACCGACGGTGCCGATCTTGTTGGCGCGGGGGGTGTTCACGGTCAGGGCCGCGGTGGTCTCGGTCAGGCCGTAGCCCTCGAGCACGACGAGGCCAATGCCGCGGTAGAAGTGGCCGAGGCGCTCACCCAACGGTGCGCCACCGGAGACGGCGTACTCGCAGCGGCCGCCCAGGGCCATGCGCAGCTTGCCGTAGACCAACTTGGAGAAGAGTGCGTGCTGCAGCGAGAGCGCGACACCCGGACGGCCCTTGTCCTGGGCGCGGGACCAGGCGATGGCCACGTCGGCGGCCCGGTTGAAGATCTTGCCCTTGCCCTCCGACGCCGCCTTCTGGGAGGCCGAGTTGAAGACCTTCTCGAAGACCCGGGGAACCGCCAGGATGAAGGTGGGCCTGAAGACGCCGAGGTCCTCGACCAGGTTCTTGATGTCGGCGCTGTGGCCGAGGGTCGCGCGAGCCTTGACCGCACCGATCTGGATGATGCGTGCGAAGACGTGGGCGAGCGGCAGGAAGAGCAGGGTGGAAGCGCCCTCGGCGAAGAGCTCCTCGAGCTCGGCCTCGACGGCGACGCCCAACTCGTACATGAAGTTGCCGTGGGTGTTCATGCAGCCCTTGGGCACACCGGTGGTGCCCGAGGTGTAGATCAGGGTGGCGAGGTCGAGCGGTGTGGCGGTCGTACGACGCTCCTCCAGCAGGTCGTCGGCGACGTCGACGCCCGCGGCGGTCAACGTGGCAACTGCGTCGCCCTCGATCGACCAGACGTGGCGCAGCTCGGTGAGGGTGGAGCGCACCTCGTCGACGCGGGCCTGGTGGGCAGGCGTCTCCAGGATCACCGCACGGGTGCCGGAGTCATCGAGGATGTGCTGGACCTGTTCGGTGGACGAGGTCTCGTAGACGGGGACCGTCACCGCGCCCACGAACCAGATCGCGTAGTCGAAGAGGGTCCACTCGTAGCGCGTCTTGGAGATCAGCGCCACCCGGTCGCCGACCTCGATGCCGTGCGCGATCAGACCCTTGGCGACGCCCTGGACCTGGGCCAGGAACTCGGCCGCGGTGACGTCGATCCACTCGCTGCCGGTGTTGCGTCGGAAGACCACGGCATCGGGTGCCTCTTGGGCGTTCCTGACCACGTCGTCGGTCAGGTTCCCTGTCTGGGGGATGTCGATGGTCAGGGGTGAGGCGTACTCACGCATTTCAGAGGTCCTCCGTGGTCCGTTGTTACCCACAGGTTACCGGCGCCCTCGCCGCACGCGTGATCCGGTAGTCTCCACGAACACACCTGACCCCCGTGCCGGGCACTGCCTCGCGGGTGATTGAGCGGAGAAGAGATGGCCGAGCAGACCACGTCCTCGATCGTCATCAGCGCGCCTGCCTCGGCGGTGATGGAAGTGATCGCCGACTTCGAGTCGTACCCCGTGTGGGCGACCGGGGTGCGTACGGCCGAGGTGACGGAGGCCGGGACCGGCGGCCGAGCCCGTGCGGTCTTCTTCGCCCTCGACGTCTCGCCGATCAAGGACGAGTACACGCTCGTCTACGACTGGGACGGTGACCGCGCGGTCACCTGGACCCTGGCGGAGGGCAAGATGCTCAAGGCCCTCGACGGTGCGTACATCCTCGAGGAGCGCGGTGACGGCACGACCCAGGTGACCTACCGCCTGGCTCTCGACGTGTCGATCCCACTGATCGGCATGCTCAAGCGCAAGGGCGAGAAGATCTTGATCGACACTGCCCTCAAGGGCCTGAAGAAGCGCGTCGAGTCGCTCTGATCTCCCCACGGGCGACGACGTGAGACTCCTCCTCTTCACCGGCAAGGGCGGCGTGGGCAAGTCGACCGTCGCCGCCGGGACCGCGGCTCTCGCCGCCTCTCGAGGCTTGCGGACCCTCGTCATCTCGACCGACACCGCCCACTCGTTGGGTGATGCCTTCGGAGCCGTCGTCCAGGGTGAGCCGCAGGAGGTGGCGCCCTCGCTCTTCGTGCAGCAGGTCGACGCCCAACGCCAGTTCGAACGCTCGTGGACGGAGATCCAGGGCTACTTGCGTGACGTCCTCGACGTCGTCGGCGTCGACCCCGTGGCGGCCGAGGAGCTCACGGTCCTGCCCGGGGCCGAGGAGGTGCTGGCCCTCCTGGAGCTGCGCGTCCAGGCGTTGAGTGGCCGGTGGGACGTCGTCGTCGTCGACTGTGCGCCGACTGCGGAGACGTTGCGCCTGCTGGCGTTGCCGGAGGCGCTCAACTGGTACATGCGCCGCCTCTTCCCGGCGGAGCGCCGCGTCATGCGCGCCCTGCGTCCCGTGCTCTCGAAGGCGGCGGGGGTGCCGATGCCCCAGGACGCGGTCTTCGACGCGGTCGAGCGGCTCCACGGTGAACTCGCCGAGGTGCAGCAACTGCTGAGCGGTCCCGACGCCAGCGTGCGCATCGTGCTGACCCCTGAACGGATGGTCCTGGCCGAGGCACGCCGGTCGTGGACCTCGCTCTCCCTGTACGGCTACACGGTGGACGGGGTCGTCGCCAACCGCCTCTTCCCCCTCGAGGGCGCCGATGAGTGGCGCCGGGGTTGGGCGGTCGCGCAGAGCGAGGTCATGGCCGAGGTCCGCGACTCCTTCGGACAACTGAGCCTCTGGACCTCGCCCTACCGCGAGCGTGAGCCGCTCGGGCTCGACGAGCTGCGCGATGTTGCCGAGCGGCTCTACGGCGATGACGATCCGTTCGCGCGGTCGACCCTGGCGCCCGCCTTCTCGGTGACGACCGTGGAGGGTGGCGCGGTGCTCACCCTGGCGCTTCCGCAGGCCGATCGGGCCGAGGTCGATCTCGCCAGGAGTGCGGACGATCTCGTGGTGTCCCACGGGTCGTATCGTCGCGTGCTCACCCTCCCGGCTGTCCTGGCGCGGATGACGGTGAGGGGCGCACAGGTCGTGGACGGGACCTTGCGTGTGACTTTCGGGGAGGAGGCGCCATGAGCACGGACGACGAGCAGGACCCGGACCAGCACGACCCGGACGAAAGTACGCGGGAACACCCGCACGTCGGTTCCCTGGGTGAGGAGGCGCTGCGGCTCCTCGGCAGCTTTGCCGGATGGGCCGGGCAGCAGGGAGCAGAGGTGCACCACGGGGTCGAGGACGTGGCACGTCAGGCCCTCGACGGTGTGCAGGCGATGACCGACGGCTTCGAGGAACACCTCGCCACCGGGGCCGCGGAGTGCACGTGGTGCCCGCTGTGCCGCACGGTTCACGCCGTGCGCGAGCTCAGCCCCGAGGTCAAGGCACATCTGGTCTCGGCAGCCTCGTCGCTGGTCAAGGCTTCGGCAGCCCTCCTGGCGACGGTCGTGCCGGAGCAGGGGGCCTCGTCGCAGCAGTCCGCTCCGCAACCGGGACCACGCAGCTCACCGGCCCAGCAGTCGAGGATCCAACACATCGACATCGACGATCCGGATCCGGCCACGTGAGTGACCCGGTCTGGGTCGGGGTCGACATCGGAGGCACCAAGATTCTGGCCGGCTCGGTGGACCCGCACGGGGGCGTCGGCGGCACCGTGCAGCGACCCGCGGGGCCCCGTGACGGCTCTGTCGAGGAGTTGGAGTCGACGATCGTCGAAGCTGCGCTCGCCGCTGCCGCGGGTGCCCCGTTGGTCGGCGTCGGTCTCGCGGCCGCCGGCTTCGTGGACGCCGCCGGGGAACGCGTCCGCTTCGCTCCACACCTGCCGTGGCGCGAGGACGACGTACGGAGGCGGTTGGCCGCCCGGCTCCAGGTGCCGGTCGGTCTGGCCAACGACGCGACCTGTGCGCTCGAGGCCGAGGTGGCCCACGGCGCTGCCCGAGGGCGGGACTCGGCGCTGCTGGTGACCGTCGGCACCGGCATCGGTGGAGCTCTCATGGTGGGGGGACGAGTCGTCCGGGGCAGTGGTGGCATGGCCGGCGAATTTGGCCACATGCGCTTCGTCCCGGGCGGCCATCCGTGCCAGTGCGGGTTGCAGGGTTGCTGGGAGCAGTACGCCTCGGGCGGAGCCCTGGTCCGTGAGATCCGCCGAGCAACCGGGACGGCCGGCTCGGACACCTTGACAGGTCCGGGGATCACCGACGCGGCCCTCGCCGGTGATCCCGCTGCCCTCAACGCCTTCGGTGTCGTGGGGCGCGCCCTCGGGCTGGGACTGGCCGGTCTGGTGGCGGCGTTCGATCCGGACTGCATCGTGGTCGGTGGAGGCGTCTCGGCAGCGGGGGAGTTGCTGCTCGCACCGGCCCGCGGCGCACTGGTGGAAGGACTGGTGGGGGCTGCGTGGCGTACGGTTCCCGACGTGCTGGTTGCGGCCTGCGGGCCGGAGGCGGGCATGATCGGTGCCGTCGTCCAGGCCCGACGACAGTGCGGTTGAGTCTCAGACCCGGGCGCCGTTGTCCCAAGGATCTCGTGGCTCCTGGGGCATGGTGAAGACCAGGTAGACCAGAGAGCCGACGAAGACGCCGATCAACGCGAGCGCGATCGTGCCGCCCAGTGCGCCGCCGGTGAACGCGGTCAGCAGGAAGAGGATCGGGGCACCGATCACGCCGAGCCAGGCTGCCCGCCGCGGGCGGGTGGTGCTGGGCAGCGGGGGTGGCACGGGCGGGACGAACCGTGCCTCGTCGTCGGTGCCCGACTCCTCCGGCGGCTCCGGACCCGCGACCTCGGCGCCCGCGTCGACGGCCTCGTACGGTTCGCTCGTCCCTGCGGCGGACTCTGCGCGCGCGGTCTGCGGTCCCGGGTCGAGCTCGTCGTCGAGCTCCGCCCGGTCGCCGTAGTTCTCGACGATGGACCGCCACAAGGCGTCCTCGTCCCGGTACGTCACCTGAGTGGACCACCCGTGTCGACGCCAGCGGTGACGCGCTCGATGAACGCCACGCTCTCGGCGACGATCATCTCGGCGTCGTTGTCGATGGTGGCCACGTGGTAGCTCTGGGGCAGCGAGAGCTCCACGAACTCCCGGGAGGAGACTCCCGCGCGGATGGCCGCCAGGGACGACGGGTCGACGACGTGGTCGGTCGCGGACTTCATGAAGAGGATCGGGGAGGTGACCTGCGGCAGCACCTCCCGGACCTCCTTCCACCCCTGCATCATCGAGTGCGCAGCCTTGAGCGGAGTCCGGTGGTAGCCGTGCTCGTCGACGCCGGGCTTCTTGATGTCATTGACGATGCCGGGCATCGACCCGAGCACCCACTTCAGCACGGGCAGGGCCAGCACGTCCTTGCGCTTCGTGGCCACCGCCGGGTTGACCAGCACCAGGCCGGCGACGCGGTCGCCCAGATCGGCGGCCAGACGCAGCACCAGCCCACCCCCCATGGAGAGTCCTGCGACGACGACGAGGTCGTTCTCCGCCTCGAGCTTCTCGAAGGTCCGGGTGATCTCGGCGTACCAGTCACTCCAGCGCCTGGTGTTCAGCTCCTGCCACGTCGTGCCGTGGCCGGGAAGCCTCGGAACCTCCACGGCGTAGCCGCGCTCCGCCAGCGCCTCGCCCCAGGAACGCATCGAGGCAGGTGAACCGGTGAAGCCGTGGCTCAGCAGCACGCCGACCCGGCGACCGCCGGTCGCTTCCGGACGGGCAGGGACGCTCAAGGGCGCGGCGAGTGGATGGAGGCTCATGGTTGTCCATTGTGCCGCAGTGGCCCACGTCCGGGCAGGTGTTGACGAGGGTTGCCGTGTCTTCGCCATCGATCAGTGAGGCGCGATACAGCGGGGGAACGGCTAGGCTCGGCTGGTGTTCTATTGGTTCCTCAAGTGGATCGCCCTCGGGCCCTTCCTCCGGGTCATCTTCCGTCCCCAGTCATCGGGCCTGCACCATGTCCCGGAAGAGGGGGCGGCGATCCTCGCCTGCAACCACCTCTCCTACGCGGACTGGTTGTTCATGCCGCTCACCCTGCAGCGCCGGGTGACCTTCGTGGCCAAGGCGGAGTACTTCACCTCTCCGGGCATCAAGGGCTTCTTCCAGAAGATGTTCTTCTCCGGCGTCGGCCAGGTGCCGATCGACCGGGCCAGTGGCAGCGCAGCGGCCGGCGCGATGCGCTCGGCGAGCAAGATCCTGTCCGAGGGGGACCTCTTCGGGATCTTCCCCGAGGGCACCCGCTCCCACGATGGCAAGCTCTACCGGGGCAAGACCGGTGTCGCCCGCCTGGCCCTGACCACCGGTGTGCCGGTGATCCCGGTCGCCGTCGTGGGCACCGACGTCGTGGCGCCTCCCGGCAAGACCTTCGGCGCACTCACCCGACCGTCAGTGCGCTTCGGTGCTCCTCTCGACTTCTCCCGCTACCAGGGCCTCGAGAACGACCGGTACATCCTGCGTTCGGTGACCGACGAGATCATGTACGAGATCATGCGGCTCTCCGGGCAGGAGTACGTGGACATGTACGCCACGAAGGCCAAGGAGGAGACCAAGAAGGCGCAGGCCGCGGCCAAGGCAGCGGCAGCAGCTGCCGAGCGTGCGGCGCTGGACGAGGAACTCCTCAGCTCCGGTCCGGACGAGAGAGTGTCCTGAGCGACCGGGTGGTGGCCCAAGGTCCTGGACCCGCAGCCAGGCTGGCGGTCGAGGACCGGCTCTACGCTGCCCTGGCCGTCCTGCGGGTCGTCGTCACCCTCAACTTCGTGGCCCTGACCATCTGGCGCTGGGACAACTTCAGTCGTCCCGGTTGGACCTTGGTCGTCGTGCTGGCGATCCTGCTCTGGACCGTGGTCGTCCAGATCCTCTACAGCGTCCCCTCTCGGCGCACGACCTGGCTCTACGTCGCCGACCTCGCGGTCACGATGGCGGCACTGGCCACCACTCCGTGGTTGAAGTCGGAGAACTTCCGCGCGACCACGCCCGGTTTCTGGGTGATGTGTGTCGTCCTGGCCTGGGCGATCCACTGGAACTGGCGCGGGGGTGTCGTGGCAGGTGCTGCGGTCAGCCTCAGTGACGTCGTGGTGCGGTCGGCGGCCATCACCCAGACCAACTACTCCAACATCTTCCTGCTTCTGCTCGGTGGCGCCGTGGTCGGTTACATGTGCCAGACCCTGCAACAGATGTCCGCGGAGCGGGCCGTCGCCGAACGGCGGGAGGCGATCGCGCACGAACGCGCCCGGTTGGCCCGGGCCGTGCACGACGGAGTGCTCCAGGTCCTCGCGCTCGTCCAACGGCGCGGCTCCGAGAGCACGGGTGACTGGGCCGAGCTCGGCGTGCTGGCCGGAGAGCAGGAGTCGGCGCTGCGGGCCCTGATCCACGCCCAGGACACGTGGTCCACCTCCGCCGTGACCGGAGGTGCCGGGGACGAGGGGCAGCCCGCTCTCCTCGTACGTGACCTCGCCGGTGCGCTGGAGCGCACCGTCGGCACACGGGTCACCGTGGCCACGCCCGGTCGCGCGGTCGATCTCCCGACCGAGGTCGTCGACACCCTCCTGGGCGCCGTCGGGGCCTGCCTGGACAACGTACGGCTGCATGTTGGGCTGGACGCTCCCGCGTGGGTGCTCCTCGAGGACCACGGCGACCGGGTCGTGGTGTCGGTGCGCGACGAGGGGCCGGGGATCGCGGCGGGACGTCTCGAAGAGGCCAGGAGCCAGGGACGCCTGGGCGTCAGCTCCTCGATCTGCGGCCGCCTCGACGAGATCGGTGGAACAGCGACGGTGCAGACTGGATCGTGGGGGACGGAGTGGGAGTTGTCCGTCCCGCGCGACCAGTGACAGCGAAGGGAGGAGCTCCATGACGATTCACAGCAGCCACCCCTTCACGGGTCCCCGTGACGCCCCCGACGAGGTGCGCCAACTGCGGGGCCGGATCGGCGGTGTGGTGACCCTGTGGACCACCGGCACCGGTGCCGCTCGCAGCGGGCTCACGGTCTCCAGCGTCATGGTGGCCCGCGGCGAGGAGGGTCGATTCCTGGCGCTGGTCGATCCGCTCTCCGACTTCGCGGAGGAGTTCGACCGCAACGGGCGCGCCGTGGTTCACCTGCTGCGTTGGCAGCACCGGGACCTGGCCGACATCTTCGCCGGCCTCTCACCTGCGCCGGGCGGGGCGTTCGCCTCCGCCGACTTCACCGGCGCGAGCCACGGGCCCCGACTGATGAGTGCCGGTTCCTGGGCGCAGGTGGAGCGGGAGGGGGCTGACGAGGTCGGCTGGTCCACCCTCTACACCTGCCGGATCGTGGAGGCGCACGTCGAGGACGAGGACGATCCCTTGGTGCATCGCCGGGGACGCTATCGGCGAGCGGCCGACGCGCAGGGGCCCGCCGAGCAGTAACCTCGCAGCGTGAGCGAGCAACCGATCCGAGTCATGGTCGTCGACGACCACCCGATGTGGCGTGACGCCGTGGAGCGTGACCTTGCCGCCTCGGGCCTGGACGTGGTGGCGGTTGCCGCCAGCGGTGACGAGGCGATCACCCGGTTCGCTGCCTCCCGCCCCCAGGTGGTCGTCCTCGACCTCCAGATCCCCGCGCCCAACGGTGTGGAGGTGACGCGCACCGTGCTGGCCCAGGACCCGTCCGCCCGGGTGCTGATCCTTTCGGCGTCCGGTGAGCAGGAGGACGTGCTGGAGGCCTTGAAGGCAGGAGCCACCGGCTACCTGGTCAAGTCGGCGTCGCGCACCGACCTCCTGGACGCAGTACGCCGCGTCGCCGGCGGCGGGACCGTCTTCACCCCCGGCCTCGCAGGGCTGGTGCTGGGGGAGTTCCGTCGGATCTCCGACCCCGCCAACCAGCGTCCCGAGACCCCGGAGCTGACCGAGCGTGAGACCGAGGTGCTCCGGATGGTGGCGAAGGGGTGGGGTTCCAAGCAGATCGCCGAACGCCTCTTCATCTCCCACCGGACCGTGCAGAACCACGTCCAGAACACGCTGCGCAAGCTGCAGCTGCACAATCGGGTGGAGTTGACCCGCTGGGCCATCGAGCAAGGACTCGACGAGGTCGACGAGGTCTGACATGGATGAGCCGGAGGCAGTCGACGAGCGTCTCCTGACGCTGGTCGACGAGTTGTACGCCCTCGACCCCTCCGACTTCACCGCCGCTCGTGACGCCCACGTGAAGGCGCTCAAGTCCGACGACGCGGCGTACGCCTCGCGGGTCAAGGCGTTGCGCCGTCCGGCCACAGCTGCGTGGGCGGTGAATCACTTCGTACGCCGTGAGGCCGCCCAGGTCGAACAGTTGCTGGCCCTGGGGGAGGCGTTGCGCGAGGCACAGAGCGCGTTGGACGGCGAGGAGTTGCGCAGCCTCACCCGCCAACGTCGCCAACTGACGGCTGCGCTCACTTCGCGCGTCAAGGAGGCCGCGGCCGAGTCCGACCAACGACTCAGTGCAGCAGTGCTCGACCAGGTGGAGGCCACGCTCACAGCGGCGTTGCTGGACGAAGGCGCGGCGGTGGCCGTGCGTTCGGGGACCCTCATCACACCATTGACTTCGACCGGGGTCGACGCCGTCGACCTCGCCTCGGCGGTGGCACTGCCCGCCACCTGGGGCTTCGTGCCCCGGGCTCGACCTCCGGTCGCCCCGAAGCGCCCGGCGCTGCGGCTGGTTCCACCTCCGCAGGTCTCGGCCCAGGAACGCCGGCAGGCCAAACAGGCGCTGGCGGAGACCGAGCGGACCCTCAGCCGTGCCCAACGGGAACATCGCAGCGAACAGCGTCGGGTGGGGGACCTCCAGGCCAGGACGCTGCAGGTCGAGTCCGAGCTCGACGAGTTGCGTCGACGCATCGCGCAGTTGGAGGCACAGGCGGCCGAGGTCGCGGACGAACTCGCTGCAGCTGAGGAGAGTTGCGAGGACGCGGCCAGCGCGGTCGCAGAGGCGGAGGAGGAACGCGACGCCGCCGCCACCGCGCTCAACGAGCTGCAGTGACTCCCGGGCGGGGTGCGCGGTGTCGGGTCACCGGCGGCTCAGGCCCAGCCCTTGGAGCGATGCACCGCCTCGGTCCAACGCTCGTAGCCCGCGTCGGCCGCCGTCCGTCCGTCGCCGGGGCTGAAGCGGGCCTCCAACTGCCAGGTCTGCTTCAGTTCTTCGGTCGAGGACCAGACCCCGGTGCCCAGGCCGGCCAGGAAGGCCGCACCGAGCGCCGTGGTCTCGACGAGCTTGGGTCGTTCCACCGGGAGACCGACCTGGTCGGCCTGCATCTGGCACAGCAGGTTGTTGGCGGCAGCGCCCCCGTCGACCTTGATCGAGGTCAGCTCCGGCATGGTCTCGAGGACGTCGCGGACCTCGAAGGCGATCGCCTCCAAAGTGGCGCGCACGACGTGGGCGCGGGTGGTGCCACGGGTCATGCCGATCAGCAGACCGCGCGCGTGCGGGTCCCAGTGGGGGGCGCCGAGCCCAGTGAGCGCAGGGACGAAGTAGACGCCGTCGGTGTCCTCGACGGTCCGGGCCACTGCCTCGGCCTCGGCGGCGGAGCCGATGATCTGCAGGCCGTCACGCAGCCACTGCACGGCCGCCCCGGTGACGAAGATGGAGCCCTCCAGCGCGTACGTCGTCTCGCCCTCGGGACTGCGCCACGCGGCGGTGGTCAGGAGCCCGGCGTCGGAGCGCACGGGCTCGGTCCCGGTGTTGGTGAGGATGAAGGAGCCGGTGCCGTACGTGCACTTGGTGTCGCCGACGTCGAAGCAGGTCTGGCCGAAGAGCGCTGACTGCTGGTCGCCCGCTATGCCGGCGATCGGCAGTTCGAGGCCGCAGAAGGACCGTGCGTCGGTGGTGTCGACGACGCCCCAGCTGGGCACGATCTCGGGCAGAGCCGAACGGGGCACGCCGAAAAGCTCGCAGAGCTCGTCGGACCAGTCACCCTTCCCCAGGTCGAAGAGCAGGGTGCGCGAGGCGTTCGAGACGTCGGTGACGTGCCAGTTGCCGCGCGTCATCCGGGCGATCAGGTAGGAGTCGACGGTGCCCACCGCGTACCGTCCGGACTCGACCAGGGCCCAGGTGTGGGGCTCGTTCTCGCGCAACCAGACCAACTTGGTCCCGGAGAAGTACGGGTCGAGGCGCAGACCGGTCAGCTCGGTGACCCGGTCCTCGTGCCCCTCCTCGCGCAGTCGGGTGCAGATGTCGGCGCTGCGGCGGTCCTGCCAGACGATGGCCCTGCGGGGGGAGCCGAGCGTCTCGCGGTCCCACAGGACCACGGTCTCGCGCTGGTTGGTGATGCCGAGGGCCGTGAGGTCGTCGGCGTCGACCTTGGTGAGGACCTCCTTGGTGGCGGCCAGCGTCGCCTGCCAGATCTCCTCGGGAGCGTGCTCCACCCAGCCGGGTTGCGGGAAGTGCTGGCTGAACTCCTGGTAGCCCTTGGCCACGATGCTGCCGTCGAGGTCCACCACCACGGCGGTCACACCGGTGGTCCCGGCATCGATCGCGAGCACGCTCATCTGGACTCCTTCGTCACGGGTGCCGGCCCTGAACGGTCCCGGCAGTGCTGGAGAAGACCCTAGTGGGCGCCACGGGCCACCACCTGGGCCGTCAGGGAGTCGTCTGGCCGATCCGTTCCAGGATCGCGGTGAACCAGGGCTGGGTGACGTCGAAGGGCTTGTGTCCCGCGATCCGTTCGAACTCGATGGCGCGCAACTCGTCGCCGCGTCCCTCGTCGTGACCGATGACGCCCGGGACACCGGCCATGGCGGAGGCCACCGCCATCTCACTCATCTCGCGGACCAGGGCGAGGTCGGTGTCGTTGGCGCGGGCGGAGCGGGAGAAGTACCCGGACTTCTGCACCATCTTCTTGCCCGCCCCGATGCGTGCCCCAAAGGTCTCGGCGAAGTACTGGCCTGGGTTGATCTTGTCGAGCATGACGTGACCGAAGGGATCGCGCTCGACCTCGGTGCCGTCCGCCTCCAGCTCGGCGACGATGTCGGACACCCCGGCTCCCTCGGAGAGGAAGATGTTGACGCAGCCGACCTCATCCATCACCCGGCGCAGCCTGACGGCCTCGGCGTCGAGGTCGATCGGCAACTCCGGGACGTACAGACCGTGGATGTCCCACCGCTCCGGCGCCAGGCCGATGCTCGGCAGCCACTCCTGCGCGGCATGCCAGGTCAGGTAGTCGCGGGCGGCCACGGCGGTCAGCCAACCGCTCGCGCGCCCCATCACCTCGTGCACGATCAGCATCCGCGGAGCGGCACCGTGCTCGGCGAGCACGTTGCGGGCAAAGATCGACGCCTGCTCGGCCGCGCTCTGGGCGCCGAGTGTCTGGCGGATCGGGACCACGTCGTTGTCGATCGTCTTGGGCAGCCCGACCACGGTCAACTCGATCTCGCTGGCCCTGAGGTGGGCGGCCAGGTCGGCAGCCGCCGTGTTGGTGTCATCGCCGCCGATCGTGTGGAGGACGTCGACGCCGTCGGTGACGAGACGGGTCGCCGCCACCTCGAGCGCGCTCTCACCGTCGCTGATCAGGCCACGCCTGCGGCAGTCCTCGTCGTTGGTCAACTTGACCCGACTGTTGCCGATGGGACTCCCGCCGAAGCGGTGCAGCACGGCGGCCCCGGCGCGCGCTGCCTCGTCCACGACGATGCTGTCGCCCTTGAGCAGACCTTCGTAGCCGTGCCGATAGGCGATGATCTCGGTCTCGGGGGAGTGGCGGGTCCAGATCTCGATCAGGGCACCCACCGCGGAGGAGAGGCAGGGTGCGTATCCGCCAGCGGTGAGGAGTGCCACACGTTTGGGTGCCATGGCGCGAGTCTAGGGGTTCCGGAAGTGGGTTGGGGAGCGTCACAGTCCGAGTGCGGGTCCAGGTCGACGTCGTCGCGGTGAGCCCGAGGGGCGGGCGAATCGGCCCTGTCAGTGCCTCGGACGTAGGCTTGGGGGGTGACCATCCCGAGCCTCGAAGACCTCAACGCCCTCGGTCGGGTTCAGCAGCCGAACTACCCAGATGCTGCTGCTCTCGAGAGTGCGGTTGCCCGCCTGCGCAAGGCGCCCCCACTGGTTTTTGCCGGTGAGTGCGACGACCTGACGGAGAAGCTTGCCGCCGTCACCCGCGGCGAGGCCTTTCTGCTCCAGGGTGGGGACTGTGCCGAGACCTTTGAAGGCGTGACCGCGGACAACACGCGCAACAAGTTGCGGGTGCTGCTCCAGATGGCCGTCGTCCTGACGTACGCCGGCTCCGTGCCGGTGGTCAAGGTGGGCCGCCTGGCCGGTCAGTACGCCAAGCCTCGCTCGTCCGACACCGAGACCCGCGAAGGCGTGACGCTGCCGGCCTACCGCGGCGATGCGGTCAACGGCTTCGCCTTCACCTCCGAGTCGCGCATCCCGGACCCGCAGCGTCTGGTCGACATGTACAACAACGCCGCGGCGACGCTCAACCTGGTGCGTGCCTTCACGACCGGTGGCTACGCCGACCTGCGCCAGGTGCATGCGTGGAACACCGACTTCGTACGCGACTCCGTTGCCGGCCTGCGTTACGAGAAGGTCGCGAGCGAGATCGACCGCGCCCTGAACTTCATGCAGGCCATCGGTGCCGACCCCGACGAGTTCCACCGCGTCGACTTCTACTCCAGCCACGAGGCGCTGCTGCTGGAGTACGAGCACTCGTTGACCCGCATCGATTCGCGCACCGAGAAGCCGTACGACGTCTCGGCCCACATGGTCTGGATCGGCGAGCGCACCCGGCAGATCGACGGCGCCCACGTCGAGTTGCTGAGCAGCATCAGCAACCCCATCGGGGTCAAGCTCGGCCCCACGACGACTGCGGACGACGCCTTGGCGCTGGCAGCCAAGTTGAACCCGGAGAACATTCCTGGACGACTGACCTTCGTCACCCGTTTCGGTGCCGGCAAGATCCGTGAGGGTCTGCCCCCGCTCGTGGAGAAGGTCAAGGCCGCGGGGATCCAGGTGGCCTGGGTCTGCGACCCGATGCACGGCAACACCTTCGAGGCGTCCTCGGGTTACAAGACCCGCCGTTTCGAGGACGTCATCGACGAGGTTCAAGGCTTCTTCGACGTCCACCGCGCCGCTGGTACGTGGCCCGGCGGCCTGCACGTCGAGCTGACCGGTGACGACGTCACCGAATGCGTCGGCGGCGGTGAGCTGATCGACGAGGCCGGCCTGGCCAACCGCTACGAGACGGTCTGCGACCCGCGCCTGAGCCGGGTCCAGTCCCTCGAGCTGGCCTTCCTGGTCTCCGAGATGCTGCGCAAGGCCTGAGCAAGCACGACCCGCACCTGACGACGGCGCGGTCCCGCAGGGGACCGCGCCGTCGTCACATTTCCGGTCGGTCGCAGGGGGTCCGTAGGGTTCAGTGGGTGAGCGACCTCGTTGATCTCCGTTCGGACACCCTGACCCAACCGACCCCGGCGATGCGACAAGCCATGGCCCAGGCGCCCGTCGGTGACGATGTCTACGGCGAGGACCCGACCGTACGGCTCCTGGAGGAGCGTGTCGCCGACCTCTTCGGACACGAGGCGGCCCTCTTCACCCCGACCGGTTCGATGGCCAACGTGCTGGCTGTGCGCAGCGTGGTGGCTCCCGGCCAGGAGATCCTCTGTGAGAGCTCGGCCCACATCGCACGCGCCGAGCTCGGTGCCCACGCCGTCTACAGCCAGGTCACCATGCGGACCTGGACCCGAGCGCGCGGACAGATCGACCTGAGCGCGATCCAGGCTCTGTACGCCCCGGACATGGGTCCGTTCTTCGTGCCGACCGCCGCGGTGTCGGTGGAGAACACCCACAACTTCGCCGGGGGAGTGACGCTCCCGCTGGCCGACCTCGAGGAGCTGCACCGGTGGGCGCAGTCAGTGGGCTGTGCCGTGCACCTGGACGGCGCGAGGATCTGGAACGCGCACGTCGCGACCGGCACCCCGTTGCGTGCCTACGGCGCGACCGCCGACGTGATGGCCGTCTGCCTCTCCAAGGGGCTCGGCGCCCCGGTCGGGTCCCTGGTGGTGGGTAGTCAGCACACGATCGACGAGGCCCGGGTGTGGCGCAAGCGGATGGGGGGCGGGATGCGTCAGGTGGGGATCCTGGCCGCGGCCGGGCTGCATGCGCTCGACCACCACGTCGAACGGCTGGCAGAGGACCACGACCACGCCCGCCTGCTGGCCCAGGCCTGCGGAGTCGACCCGAGCAAGGTCGACACCAACATCGTGGTCATGGAGCGGGACGATGCTGCTGTCTTCGTCGAGCGGGCAGCGAGCGAGGGAGTACGCGTGAGTGCCGTCGGTCCGAGGACGGTGCGCCTGGTCACCCACCTCGGCGTGGATGCCGCTGCAGTGGAGCGGGCTGCAGTCGTCCTGTCCCGGCTCTGAGGCGCTCGGCCCCGGAGACGCTCCGAGAACCGCCGAGGGCAGTCAGGTCAGCGAGCCCGGGCGACCGCGCCGGCGTCGTGCCGACCCATGACCTTCGGCAACTGGCGTACGGCCTGGGCGAGTTCTCGCAGGTCGCTGCCGAGCAGGGCCTGGGGGCCGTCGCACAGTGCAGTCTCCGGATCCGGGTGCACGTCGACGATGACCCCGTCGGCTCCGACGGCGATGGCAGCCCGCGTCAGCGGCACCACCAGGTCCTTACGGCCGGCAGCGTGCGAGGGGTCGACGATGACGGGCAGGTGGCTCAGGGTCTGGGCGAGGGGGACGGCAGAGATGTCCAGGGTGTTGCGGGTGGTGGGTTCGAACGTACGGATCCCGCGCTCGCACAGGACGATGTCGAGGTTGCCTCGCTGCGCGATGTACTCGGCAGCCATCAACCACTCCTCGATGGTGGAGTTCATGCCGCGCTTGAGGAGCACCGGCTTGCCTGACTGACCCACCTCCTGCAGCAACCCGAAGTTGGCCATGTTGCGGGTGCCGATCTGGAGCATGTCGACGTGGCTGGCGACGGTCTCGACGTCGCGCACGTCGACGACCTCGGTCACCACAGGCAACCCGGTGGAGAGACCGACCGAGCGCAGGATCTCCAGCCCTTCGACGCCCAGGCCTTGGAAGGCGTACGGAGAGGTGCGGGGCTTGTACGCCCCGCCGCGGAGCAGGGTGGCCCCGGCAGAGGCCGCCATCCGGGCGGCCGAGACTGTCTGCTCGGCGCTCTCCACGGCGCAGGGTCCGGCGATGAAGGTGAAGGTGTCGGGGCCGATCGGCACCTGGTGGTCGGCAGGGCCGACCCACACCGTGGACCTCTGCGGATGGTGCTGCCGACTGACGAGTTTGTAGGGGTCGGAGATCCGGTGCACCGTGGCGACGCCGCGCAGGGTGCGGAGGTTGAGGTGGTGGAAGGACTCGAGGTCGCCGATCAGACCGATGATCGCGCGGTTCACACCCTTGGAGACGAACGCCTGTCCGCCGGTGGACTCCACGCGTTCGACCACGTGCGCAATGTCCTCGTCGGTGGCTGCGGGTGACATGACGATGACCATCAGAACTCCTTCCGGCGGGCCCCGATGTGGAGTGGGGTGCCTGGTGACGAAGGTACGCGTCTGGGACCGAGCCACGCGCACCCTGACGGATCACAAGACGAGCAGCACCTCAGACGGTCAGGTGGGTCACTTCACCCTCGAGTTTGCGACCGGGGGAGAGCTCGACCAGGAGCATCGCCCCCAGGACCATCAGTCCCCCGAGGACCAGCCGGCCGGTGAGGACCTCGTCGCCCGCAGCGACCGCGAAGGTCGTGGCGAAGACCGGCTCCATGCTCATGATGATCGCGGCCCGGGTGGGGCTCAGGTGCGCCTGCGCCCAGGTCTGCACGAAGAGCGCGGCCGCTCCGGCGACCAGCGCCATGTAGACCAACGAGAGCCAGTCGGAACGGGTGCCGGGCAGGATGATCCCGTCGGGTGCGGTGGCCACGAAGCAGACGGCTGCGATCACCATCAGTTGCACGATCGACATCCCCATCGCTTCCTGCGGACGCGACCACGCACCCAACCCCACGATGTGCAGCGCGTAGAGGCCGGCGGCCACCAGGGTGATCGCCTCGCCGTAGCCGATCGCGACGCCCTGCAGGGTCAGCACCGCCAGGCCGAGGGCTGCCAGCGCCACCGCAGCCCAGGTCATGCGGTTGATCCGGCTCCTGAGCAGGACGGCCGCGAAGAGGGGGGTGAAGACCACGTACATCCCGGTGATGAAGCCGCTCACGCTCGCAGCCGTGTGGGCCAGGCCGGCGGTCTGCAGGATCTGTGCGATGCCGTACAGCACTCCGAGGACCATCGCCTGACGACGTGATTGCGCCGAGAGTCGGGCCAGTGCCCGGGGAGCGACCAGGAGCATGGCCGCGCTCGCGATGGCGAAGCGCACGGCCAGGAAGTCCAGGGTCGGGACCCGATCGAGCAGATCCTTGATCAGGAAGAAGGTGGAACCCCATGAAGCGGTGACGGCGATCAGGGCCAGCGTCGCAACCAGGGCGGGCCGGCGGGTCACAGCCGCGCTGCGAGGCCGTGTGCCCGGTCGCGGAGCGCCTTCAGCAACGGGATGTCGGCGTTGCCCTCGTCACGGGACCCCGGCGTCTCCAGGATGAACGGGACACCGGCGGTCTCCGGATGGGCGAACAGTTCGCTGAACGCGCCCGTGCCGATGTGCCCCTCGCCGATGCGCTGGTGGCGGTCCTTGAAGGCCCCTCGTACGTCCATCGAGTCGTTGGCGTGGATCAGCCGGAGCCGCCCCGGCCCGCCGATCTCGACGATCCGGTCGACGGCAGCGCCTGCGCCCCCCACTTCGTCCAACGGTTCGCCGGCGGCGAAGACGTGACAGGTGTCGAGGCAGATCCCTGCCTTCGGGTGGAGGTCGAGCGCGGACAGGTAGGGGTGCAGGTCCTCGACACCGGCGCAGAGCGAGCGTCCCTGGCCTGCGGTGGGCTCCAGCAGGAGCCAGGGAGCGTCGTCCCCCTCCAGGGTCTCGAGGATCGGCAGGAGGCCTTCGCGGACCTGCTTCATCGCAGCGTCGTACTTGTCCTGGTCGTCGCTCGGGTCGACGAAGGAGCCGGTGTGCACGACCACGCCCTCGACACCGAGGTCGGCGGCGCGCCGCAGGTTGTGGGCGAGGACCGCGACCGACTTCTCGTACGTCGCCGGTGTCGGTGAGCCCAGGTTCACGAGGTAGGGAGCGTGGATGAATGCGCGAATGCCTCGTTCCCCGCAGGTGTCCCGGAAGGCGGCGTCCACGGATGGATCACCTGGGGAGTGGGCCCAGCCGCGGGGGTTGCCCGCGAAGACCTGGATCGTCTCGGCGTCGAGGTCAGCGGCGCTGGCCAACGCTCCGGCGACCAGGCCCTTGCCGACCTGGACGTGCGTCCCGACCGGGTTGCGAAGAGCGGAATCGGCGGTGGTGAGGGTCTCGGGCACCGGTCCACAGTAGGTCTCCCGACCGGCCCGGCACGATCCGGGGCACCCCCGAGGCGGGCCGCCCGGGGCGGGTGACGGGTCAGACGAGGGAGAGGGTGACGGTCGACCCCTTGGGGACCATGGACCCGGCGCGAGGATCGGTGCTGAGCACGACCCGGAGCCCGATGAAGGCCGACGAGTTCTGCACCTCCACCTCGAAGCCGAGATCCTCCAGTGTCTTGGTGGCCGCAGCAACGCTCTGGGCGACCACTCGGGGCATCTCGACCAGGGTCGGGCCCTTCGAGACCTTGAGCGTGACGGTGTCTTCCTTGAAGAGCGTGCCCTCGGTGGGGCTCTGGCTGATCACGATGCCCTCGGCGACCTCGTCGTCGAAGACCTCGTCGCGCGCGACCACCAGACCAGCCTTCTCGAGCCTGGCCTGGGCACGGTCCGCCTTCTTGCCGGTGAAGTCGGTGACCTCGACCGGCTCGCGACCCTTGCTGAGCGTCACGTTGACGGCCGTGCCGGGACGTACCGTCGTGCCGGCCTTCGGGTTGGTGGAGATGACCTGTCCCTCGGGAACCGTCTCACTCCACTTCTCGACCTTGCGCCCGTACTCGAGCTTGAGCTCCTCCAGCGCAACACGAGCCGCGTCGTCGTCCTTGCCAGTCAGTTGCGGCACGTCGTAGCGCTCGGGCCCCAACGAGAGCGAGAGCGTGACGGTGTCGCCGTCCAGGACCCGGTCGCCGGGCTCGGGGTCACTGGTCACGACGAGGTCCTTGGCGATCTCCTCGTCGTAGGACGGCTCGCCGACCTGGGCCTGCAGACCGTTGGCCTCGAGCTCGGCGACGGCCTCGCTCTGGCTCAGTCCCATCAGGCTGGGTGTGGTCGTGTAGCGCGCGAATCCGAACCACCAGGCACCGACGCCGATGGCCAGCACGAGCAGCAGGGCAAGAATCAGCACGAACGGTCCGCGACGACCTCGACGACCGCGATCGGTGGTGCGTCGGTCGGCCTCAGGAGAGGGCAGTCGTCGGATCGGTTTGTCGGCGGCGTCCGCGTTGGCCAGGTGTGCTCCTCCGGTCGCGACGGCGCCGGGAGCACCGGCCCCCATGGCCTGGAGCTCGGCGGGTGAGAGAGCCTGCAGCTGTTGGGTGCGGTCGGTGACCGGAGCCGCGGCTGCGGTCGCGAAGACCTCCTCGACGTCGGAGATCCCTTCGCGCTCTGCCTCCAGCTCGACAGCCAGGGGCGCCACGACCGGTGCCGGGCGCAGGTCCGACTCCAGCTCGTGGTCCTCGGTGATCCCCTCACGCAGGGCCTGGGCCACGCGACGCACCTGGTGGAGCAGCACCCCTGCGTCCGAAGGCCTCTGGTCACGGTCGCGAGCGGTTGCCCGGGCCACCAAGGCATCGACGTACCCGGGGATCCCCGGGACCAGCAGCGACGGAGCCGGCACGTCCTCGTGCACGTGCTTGTAGGCCACCTGGATCTGGTTCTCACCCTCGTGCGGCTTGACGCCGGTGAGGAGCTCGTGGAGGACGACCCCGACGGCGTACACGTCGACCCGTGCGTCGGCCTGTCCCTGCACCACCAACTCAGGGGCGAGGTAGGAGACGGTCCCGATCACGACGCCGGTGGCGGTGTGCTGGCTGGTGGCGCTGATCGCCTTGGCCAGGCCGAAGTCGGCCACCTTGACCAGAGCCGGATCGCCGGCCTGTCCCTCGCCGATGAGCACGTTCTCGGGCTTGATGTCACGGTGCACCACACCGGCGCGGTGGGCGGCGGCGAGGGCGCCGAGGACGGGCTCCAGCAGCGCCAACGCCGCAGCGGGGGAGAGCGGAGCGCGGTCCTTGATCACGTCACGCAACGTCTGGCCGGGGACGTACTCCATGGCCAGGAAGACGATGCCGTCGTCCTCACCCTGGTCGTGGACGGCGACCACGTTGGGGTGTGAGAGCTTTGCGGCGGCCCTGGCCTCGCGTACGAAGCGGGCAGCGAAGTCGTTGCCGTCACCCATGCCGGGGTGCATGACCTTGATCGCCACGGTCCGCTCGAGCCGTTGGTCCACGGCCTCGTAGACGCCGGCCATGCCGCCCCGGGCGATCCGGCGCAGCAACAGGTAGCGGCGGTCGAGGAGGCGTCCGACCAAGGGGTCGCCCGGGTCCACCGACGCACGCTGGCGCGTGTGCTCGTCAGGTTCCACGGTGGGACCTCCAGTGCCGGGGACGGCTGATGTGACGAAGTTGGGATGGTGGTTGTTGGGGCAATCGTAGTGATTGCCCCCTCAGGCCCGGTCGTCCCTGTCCAGTTCCGGCGTGGCGTGACCCGGCCGAACGTGGCCTCGAGGGCGACTGGTGGCACCATGGAGCCATGGACGACGCACCCTTGGCAGACGCAGACCTCGACGCCCTCGTCCCCGAGTGGATGGACTGGGCCAGGGCTGCCCAGTTGCTGGGAGTCTCGGTGGGGCGGGTGCGCACGATGATCCGTGAGCACGAGTTCGCCGCTGCGGTTCCGCGGCCGGGTGCGGGGCAGCAGATCCCGGCTGACTTCATCCAGGACGGTGAGGTCGTCAAGGGCCTTCCCGGTCTCCTGACGGTCCTCCACGACGGGGGTTACGACGACCGGGAGTGCATCGCCTGGATCTACTCCGACCTGGACCTGCCGGGCCGACCGATCGACGCCCTCAGGGAGAACCGGGGTCGCGAGGCCAAGCGCCGCGCCCAGTCGATGGCCTTCTGAGCGCTCGCTTCTGGCAACGTCAGACGGTGCGTTGAGTCACGGCTTCGGCCAGCCAGCGCAGCACCCCGCAGGCGTGGGGGTCGAGTCCGGTTGCGTCCAGGCCGCGCAGGGCCTGGGAGACCAGGGCAGTGATCATCTGCTCGACCTCGGCCCGGGCCCCGGAATCGGTGATGATCCCACGCAGCTGATCCACCTGCGTCGTGTCGAGGGGACTGCCCAAGGCCTGGTCGAGCGTGGCGGCGTCGGCCGGGGAGGCGTTGGCGAGTGCGAGGGCGACGAGCACCGTTCGCTTGCCTTCGACGAGGTCGTCACCGGCAGGCTTGCCGGTGGCTGCCGGGTCGCCGTAGACCCCCAGGATGTCGTCGCGGAGCTGGAACGCCTCGCCCAACGGCAGTCCGAAGGCACTCAGTGCCTCGATCACCTCAGGAGTGGCCCCGGCCAGGGCCGCGCCCACGTGGAGGGGGCGTTCGATTGAGTACTTCGCCGACTTGTAGCGCAGCACCGTCATGGCTTCGTCGACGTCGGCGTGGCCGCGGGCCTGGACGGAGACGTCGAGGAACTGACCGGCGATCACCTCGCTGCGGCACAGGTCGAAGATCTCCAGCGCTGGAGCGACGTCGGCGAGCGGGAGCCCGCAGCCACGGAGCAACTCGTCCGACCAGGCGAGCAACAGGTCGCCGAGGAGGATCGCTGCTGCGGCGCCGTACTGGGCGGAGTCGCCGGGCCACCCGCGGGAGAGGTGCTCCTGCTCCAGCGACTTGTGCGCGGCGAGACGTCCCCGTCGGGTGTCGGAGGCATCCATCAGGTCGTCGTGGACCAGTGCGCTGGCCTGGAGGAGTTCGAGGGCGGAGCAGGCCCGTAGCAGTGCTCGTTCGTCGGTGACCTCGGGCCGCACCGCGCGATGCCCCCACCAGGCGAAGGTGGCTCGGAACCTCTTGCCGCCGCTCAGGGAGGTGCGGGCCTCGTCGAGGAGGCGCGTCGCGTCGGGGCCCAGGTCTCGCAGCCGATCGGTCTGTACGGCGAGGAACTCGTCCAGCGTGGTCTGGACGGCGGCACGGAACGGGCTCGGGTCCCACTCGGTCGGGGCAGTCAGGCACTGTTCTGGCACCCGATGAGCCTATCCAGTCGAGTGGTGACGGTTCCATTCGAGGCCGCTTGCCACGGTGTGTCCGGGTGGATGGGCAGCGGCGATCGCCGAGGTGCCCTCAGGCGGGACCGATGGCCTGGGCCACCAGGGCTCCCGACAGTCCGGTGAAGGGGAGCCCGGAGCCCGGCGTCGCGTGCGCTCCGGCTGCATAGAGCCCTTTCACGGGGGTGTCCGGGCCGAGACGGCGGCGCACGGTCCCGGAGCCGCGCCACTGCACGCCCAGAGGAGAGCCGCCCCACTCGCGGGTCAGGGTCTCCGGCGTACGGTCCAGGCGCGCGATGACACGGTCTCGCAGGTCGTGACCGCGCGCCGCCATTTCGTCGAGCACGTCGGCGGGGACCATCCCTCGGGACTGCACGGTGACGACCCGCCTGCCCTCGGGTGCGCTGCCGCCGTGGCGCAGCACCAGGGGTGAGGCACCGTGCAGGACGAGCTCTCCGGGGGGATCTGCGGCGCCGTCGTCGAGCAGACCGAGATGGGTGAGGTGCGGCAACGACGTGCTCCTCGTACGTTTCACCAGCGGCCGCAGGGCCGGCAGTCGCCGCGGGTCGACGGCACAGACCACGGCGTCGGCCGCCACCTCACCGGCTGCGGTGCGTACGCCGACTGCCCGTCCGCCGCGCACCAGCACGTCCAGGACCGGGGTGGAGGTGTGGATCTCGACCTTCCGGGTCCTCAGTCGTGACGCCATCACTGCACCGAGTCCTCCGAGGCCTTGGGGCGAGGTCCACGACCCGAACTTCTGCTCGACGTAGGAGAGGGTGCCGAGCCAGGCCGGCACTCGCCTCAGGTCGTGTCCCTCCGAGGTGAAGCGGTGGCCCGCGACCAGGGCGAGGCGGTCGTCGGTGAAGGCGCTGCGCAGTCGCTTGGTCAGGGAGAGGCGCGAAGCAAGGATCTTCTTCGACTCGGGAGAGGCCATGGTCGGATCCCAGGGGCGTTCGAGGTAGTCCTTGCGCAGTCGTTCCCAGACCTCGCCCCAGGTGTCGACGTAGCCGACCCACTCGTGGCCGAGTCCTTCGCCGAGAGCTTCGAAGGCGACCTTCTGGCCGGCCCTGGATCCTCCGGTCAGGGCGAGTGAGGTGCCGTCGACGAAGCGGTGCTCGGCGATCACCGGGACGGGGACGAGTTCGTACTCGCGCTCCAGGGGGCGTCCCGACTTGCGGAACAGGTCGCGGGTGACCGCCGGGAGCAGGGTCGTGCTGGGGCCGCTGTCGAAGATGAAGTCATCGAGTTGCACCTGGGAGAGCGCTCCGCCGAGGGCGGGTGCGGCGTCGAACAGGCTCACCGCATGGCCGAGCTTGGCCAGCCGTGCGGCGCTCGCCATGCCTGCGAACCCGCCGCCGATGATCACCACGTGCATGGGTGCAGGCTATCGGCGTACGACCCGGTCGCCGACGATGACCCGGGCCGGTACCGTTGTGCTCTGCCCCTGAAGGTTCGACGCTCACTCCAACTCCCACTCCTACTCCCATGGAGGCTCCACAGATGATCGACAGGCCCACCTCGGTCACCCTGGCCCTGCGCATCGTCGTTGCGCTCTCGTTCATGGCCGGAATGACCACGGTGATGGTCGCGATCTTCCGCACCGACCTCGTGCTCGCCTGGGCCGAGGGCAACGCCGGTGCGCGTCAGATCCTGCGTGAAGGCGGGCTGGCGGCGGTGGAGAGGAGTCTGACGGTGCCCGGGTTCGTCCCGATCGTGGTGACCTCGTTCGTCATCTTCCTGATGCTCGTGTGGGTCTTCGCCGTGTTCTTCCGGGAGGGCTTCACCTGGGGCCGCATCTGCTTGGGTGGGGTGGCTGTCTTCGGCATCTTCCTGGCCGTCCTGTGCATCGCCAGTGACATTCCGACCCTCTTCGTGGTGCTCTCGATCGTGATGATCGTGCTGTGTGCAGCGCTGCTCGTCCTCCTCCTCCACCCGGACACCACGCGCTACTTCCGCGAGATCTGAAGCGCCGACCCCCGGCTGCTCCGCTCGACGTTCCTCACGTCCGTCCCTGCTGACGCATTCCCTGCTGACGCACTTTCCTGAGGGCGTGTGCCACATCGACGATTCGTCCTTCTTGACCTGTTGTCGGTGGCTGGGTGTACCTTGAGAACTGTTCGAACAAACGTTCGAAGCGACCTCGGTGGTGGTGACCTCGACCCCCACCATCGCCGGGGTCGGAGCGGGGTCGAAGACTGCTCGAGGAGGAATCATGCGGCGGTACGACGATCTCGTGGAGGTCCGTAGAGGACCAGTGGCAGGGTGCGTGGACGGGCCCGAACAGTTCCTGTGGAGGGGACGACTCTGGAAGGTGCGGGCGGTGGTTGCCCGATGGGTGGAGACCGATCCGTGGTGGCAGTCGGCCCTGGTGGGCGCCGTCGTCGGTGACGTGAGCGATGACGCGCTCGCGTCGACCGGCCGAGCACCTGGCAGCGACTCGGGGGATCCGAAGGAGTGGCAGCAGTTCGGTTCTGCGCTGGTGGCCGAACGTGAGATCTGGCGGGTCGAGGCAGCCCGCCCGGGGCTGCGAGACCACGTGGATCCCTCGTTGAACGACGGGGTCTTCGACCTCTCCCACGACGCAGTCGAGGGGCGCTGGCAGCTCCTCGGGTGCCAGGACTGAGTGATGGTCATGACGAAGCCCATGAATCCGCACCTGTTGCCTGCGGCGACCCACTCCTACCTGGCCAGGTCGGCGGAGTCGCTCCAGGAGGCGGTGACCGCTCGTGACGTTCCGACCCGGTACGCCTGTGCCCACGTGGCGGCGTTGCGCGCTGCCGCCGCGTTGTTGGCTGCGAGGGCGTTGCCCACGCCGGGGAGGCGCAGACAACGCAACGCCTGGGTGCTGTTGGCCGAGGTGGCGCCTGAGTTCGTGGAGTGGGCGACCTTCTTCGCTGCCGGCGCGGGAAAGCGCGCAGCGGCTGAAGCCGGCTCGACCCGTGCGGTCAACGAGCGGGAGGCTGCTGATCTGGTGCGTGACGCTGACCGGTTCCTGGCCGTGGTGGAGCAATCCTTGGGACTGATCCCGCACACCCAGCACCCTGACCAGCTGGCGTTGGCGCTGGTGGGGGTGCGGACGGCAGGGCGGATCGGTGCCGCGTGACGAATTCGTCCATCTCCATGTGGCCTCGGGTCACTCGCTCCAGTACGGCGCCTCACACCCGAAGGCACTGGTCGAACGCGCCGTCGAGCACGGGATGGACCTCATGGCCCTCACCGACAGGGACGGCACCTACGGTGCGGTGAAGTTCGCGAAGGCTGCTGCCACTCTCGGGATCAGACCGATTCTCGGGGTCGACGTCGCGGTGGGCCCAGGGGCTCTGGCCGTGCAGCGCAAGCCGGCAGTGACACGACAACCCGTACGCGGTGGTGCCTTCCGGGACGACCGCTGGCCCCGGGCGACCTTCCTCGCCGAGGACGGAGCGGGGTGGGCCTCGCTGTGCCGGTTGATCTCCGACACCCACCTCACCGGGGAGCGGGGGAAGCCGGTTGCCTCACCAGAACTCCTGGCCCCGCACCTGGCCCAGGGGCGGGTGAGCGTGCTCCTGGGGCCAGCCTCGGACGTGGGAGCAGCAGTGGCGGCACGCCACGACGAGCTGGCTCGGACCCTGCTGGCGCGCTGGGTGCGTCTGGTCGGTCGTGACCACCTCCGGGTCGAGCTCGTCTCGCACCTGTTGGGGGCGAGCGCCACCGGCTGGTGGGCCGGCAGTACTCCGCACGCGGCCCGAATGGCAGGTCTGGCCGAGGAGGCGGGTGTGGAGACGGTGCTGAGCAATGCCGTCCGCCATGCGCGCAGGGAAGACGCGCCCACGGTCGACGTGCTCGACGCAGCCCGTCGGCTGGTGCCGTTGGACAGGCGACACCTCGACCGGAGGAACGCCGAGGGATACCTCAAGTCCGGCTGCCAGATGGCGGAGATCGCCCAGGAGATCTGCCGTTCCGCCGGACAGGGGCCGCGCGCGGCAGAGCGTCTGCTGGCGCGCACCCGGGAGCTGGGCGAGGCCTGTGCGCTGGACCTGCGGAGGGATCTGGGGATCGGCACGATCCATTTTCCGGAGTTCGAAGTCGTACGCCGTGACGGAGTCCCGGACGCGGGCGGCGGACGGACCCCGGCGGACGCTCAACTGCGCGCTCGATGTGAGGCCGCGATCGGATGGCGCTACGGGCAGTCGCCCCGGCAACGCATCTGGAAGCGGCTCCACGACGAGCTCGACGTCATCGAGTCGCTGGGCTATGCCTCCTACTTCCTCACCGTGGGTGAGGTGACCGACCTGATCCGTGACATGGGTGTGCGGTGTGCTGCCCGCGGGTCGGGGGCAGGCAGCCTCGTCAACTACCTCCTCGGGATCTCGGGCGTGGACCCGTTGCGACACGACCTGCTGATGGAGCGATTCCTCTCACCGCGCAGGAAGTCGCTGCCCGACATCGACGTCGACGTGGACTCAGCTCGACGGGCGGAGGTCTACGAGGCGATCCTGGAACGCTTCGGTGGTGACCGGTGCGTCTGCGTGTCGATGACCGAGACCTATCGGGTGCGACACGCGGTCCGCGACGTCGGTGCTGCGTTGGGGATGCCGCCGGGGGAGGTGGACGCGATCGCCAAGGCCTTCCCGCACCTTCGTGCCAGGGACGCCCGCTCCGCTCTGCGGGACCTCCCGGAACTGCGGGCCAGCGGTCTCGCAGCCGAACGTCTCGACCTGATGTTCGCCCTGGTCGAACGTCTCGACGGGCTGCCCCGACACATCGCGGTGCACCCGTGTGGCGTCCTGCTCTCGGATGCTTCCCTGCTCTCCCGCACTCCGGTCGAGGCCAGTGCAGCGGGCTACCCGATGAGCCAGTTCGACAAGGACGACGTCGAAGACCTGGGGCTGCTCAAGCTCGACGTGCTCGGCATCAGGATGCAGTCGGCCATGTCCCACGCGGTGGCCGAGATCAATCGGGTGGACCATGTCCGACTCGACCTGGACGACGAGTCCCAGGTGCCCTTCGACGACCCGCCGACCTATGAGTTGATCAGCAGCGCACGCACGTTGGGCGTCTTCCAGATCGAGTCCCCGGGGCAGCGTGAACTCGTCGGCAAGTCGGGCATCGACACCTTCGAGGAGATCATCACCGACATCTCCCTCTTCCGTCCCGGACCGGTCAAGAGCGACATGATCACTCCCTACCTGGAGGCGAAGCAGGGGTGGCGCCCGGTGGTCCACCTGCATCCGGACCTGAAACCGATCCTGGAGTCGACCCACGGCGTGGTGGTCTTCCACGAACAGGTGATCGAGATCATCGCTCGTCTGACGGGGGTCACTTTCGCCGAGGCCGACGAGAAGCGGCGGGCGATGGGCAGCGCCGAACAGATGGTGGACGTCCATGACTGGTTCGTGCCCCGTGCTCTCGAACGCGGCTACGAACCGCCCTTCGTCGACCAGATCTGGAAGGTGCTCGAGGCCTTCGCCTCGTTCGGGTTCTGCAAGGCGCATGCAGCGGCCTTCGCGCTGCCGACCTACCAGTCGGCCTGGCTGAAGACGCACTGGCCCGCTCATTTCCTGGCCGGGGTCCTGACCCATGACCCCGGGATGTACCCCAAGCGACTGATCCTCGATGACGCCCGGCAGTTCGGGGTGGCGGTGCATCCCCTGGACGTCAACACCTCCGAGCGGGACTACGTCGTGGCTTATGACGCCGACGCCCCCGCCGGTTACGGCATCCGACTGGCCCTGAGCGAGGTCAAGGGGATCAACGCCCACGAGGTCGAGCGGATCGTCGCAGCCCGCCCCTATTCGTCCTTGGCGGACTTCTGGCAACGGGCAGGCGTCTCGAGGCCGGTGGCCGAGCGCCTCGTGCTGGCCGGTGGGTTCGACCAGATCCATCGGATCGCCGGTGCGGATGCAGGGGTGGTCGTGCGTGACCAACTGACCCGTCGCGACCTCCTGCTCCAGGTGGCTGAGCTGGAGCGCTCCACCAAGTCGACGGGGCGTGGCGCGCGAGGGCGAGGCCGCTCCGTACGGGCAGGGGGAGGCGGTGACGTCAGGGCGCGAGCGGCGGCCCAGGTCCACACGTCGCCGGGCCAGGGTCAACTGGACTCGGTCCAGCTGGCGCTAGACATCGAGTCTGCAGGTGGGCGAGGGGTGAGTGGGCTGCCTGAGCTGAGTCTCGGCGAACGGATGTCGGCGGAGCTCGAGATCCTCGGGCTGGACGTCAGCGGTCACGTCATCGGGGAGTACGACGCTTTCCTCGATGCTCTGGGGGTCACCAGAAGTCGTGACCTGCTCCGCCGTCGGAGCCGTGCCGAAGTGCTGGTCGCCGGGGTCAAGGTGGCCACCCAGACCCCTCCGATCCGTTCGGGTCGACGTGTGGTCTTCCTGACCGTGGACGATTCGACCGGCCCGGTGGACGCCACCTTCTTCGAGGACGCCCAGGGTGCGTACGCCTCCACGGTCTTCTCCTCCTGGTTGTTGCTGGTGCGAGGAGAGGTGCGTCGGACCGGACACCGTGGAGTCTCCGTGCGCGCCACCGGCGCCTGGGCGTTGCCCGAGATGGCGGCGCTGTGGGACGCAGGGACCACCTCCGAGGAAGGACTGGCAGCGGTGCGGGCCCGGATGTCCCGTGCTCCCGTCACGACCACCGGGCCGGGACAACGCCGGGTGCTCGTGCACAGCAGCGGCTTCCGGATGTCGCCGTACGCGGACGTCAAACCAGCTGGTGGGTCGACGACCGCGCCTGCGCGTGGTCTGTGGCACCGAAGTCCGGGGAGCCCAGGATGAAATCGAGGTGTTTCGCCCTAGGGTGTGAGACATGTCAGTCAGCGAGCGACGCAGCGCGGCAAGGTCCTCCGTCGTCTGGGGGGCCCTCGCCCCGGTCCTGGACGGCACGGACGGACAAGTGGTGCTCGACATCGGTGGCGGCACGGGAGGCTTCGCCGTGCAGGTCGCGAGGTCGGGGCACCACGTCACCGTGGTCGATCCCAGTCCTGATGCCCTGGCGGCGCTCGGGAACCGGGCGAGTGAAGCAGGTGTGGAGGTCACCGGCCACCAGGGCGACCTCTCGACCCTGCTCGACGTCGTCGGACCCGGAAGTGTCGACGTCGTGCTGTGCCACGGAGTCCTCGAGATCGTCCCTGACCCGGTCGCTGCGCTCGAGGTGCTGGCCCGGGTGCTGCGCCCCGGAGGCACGCTCAGTCTGCTGGTCGCGCAGCGACATGCCGCCGTCATCGCCAGGGCGATGGCCGGACACTTCCACCAGGCCAGGGAGTTGCTCGATCCCGCTGAGGCCGTGCCCGTCCAGGGCGCACGCTCCACTCGTCGTTTCACGGCCCAGGAGATCGAACGCCTGGTCGTCGACCGCGGGTTCACCGTGGACCAGGTGCATGCCGTACGCGTCTTCGCCGATCTGGTCCCGGGGGCTCTGGTCGATCTCGAACCCGGAGCCACAGCAGCGTTGGTGGAGCTGGAGAAGGCGGTCTCGGAGCGATCCGAGTTCCTCCCCCTCGCAGCCCAGGTGCACCTGCTCGCCACTCACTGACCCGACCCCACAGGCCCCGTCGTTCCCGGAGCTCGGTCCTTGGTCGTCCTGGGTGGTCGGGTGATGAGCCGTACGCCGGTCCTGCACGTCGACATGGACGCCTTCTACGCCTCGGTGGCCACGCGTGATCGTCCCGACCTGGCCCAGGTGCCGGTGATCGTGGGCGGCGGGGGACGGGGGGTGGTGCTCTCGGCCAACTACCTGGCCCGGCGCAGCGGGGTGACGTCGGCGATGCCGATGACCCGGGCCCGTCGGATCTGTCCTGGTGCGGTGGTGCTCGCGCCGGACTTCGCCCTCTTCGACCAGGTCTCGTCGGCAGTGATGGAGAACTTCCGTCAGGTCAGCCCCCTAGTGGAGGTGCTCTCGCTGGACGAGGCGTTCCTCGACGTCTCGGGTGCAGCGCTGCGTCTCGGAACCCCGACCCAGATCGCGGAAGGGTTGCGGGCCACGATCCACGACGAGCAGCGGATCACCTGTTCGGTCGGGGTGGCTGCCACCCCGATCATCGCCAAGCTGGCCAGCCGCCGGGCCAAACCCGACGGCGTGGTCGTGGTCCGCCCCGAGGAGGTGACGTCCTTCCTGCACCCCCTCGACGTCGGTGAGCTCTGGGGGGTGGGGGAGAAGACCCGGGACCAGCTGCACAGATTGGGTCTCATCACCGTGGGGGACCTGGCCCACACTCCGCTCCACACGGTGCAACGGGCCCTGGGTCAGGTCACGGGCACCCAACTCCACGAGCTTGCCTGGGGAGTCGACCGACGGGTGGTCGCCCGGCGTCTCGGACCTCACGCACCGGATCGTTCGATGGGAGCGGACCACACCTTCGAACGCGACGTCGACGACCCGGACACGATCGACCAGGAGCTGTTGCGGCTCAGCGCGAAGGTCGCTGTGAGGATGCGGGCTGCCCGGGTTGCGGGCCGCACCGTCACGATCCGGATCAGGTTCTCCGACTTCACCACGATCACGCGTTCGCGCACCCTCGCCGAGGCCACCGACGTCACCGTGGAGATCCATCGGGTGGCCACCGCGCTCCACCGGGCCCTCGGTCTGCAACGGGCCCGTCTGCGGTTGGTGGGCGTGCGGGTGGAAGGTCTGGTGCCGCGCATCCAGGTGCATCGACAGATGGTGCTGGGGGAGCCGGAGCGAGGGTGGTCAGAGGCCGAACGAGCCATGGATGCTGCAACCCGCCGGTTCGGTTCTGCAGCCGTGCGGCCGGCCAGCTTGATCAGCCGTGGGAAAGGATGACGTATTTCACCCCTGCGGCTACCGTGGAGGAAGACCGCTGCCTAAACTTGGCCTTGCGGATGCTCCGCTTCAGAACCGTCGGGAGGAAAAGTGCCACTCTCGGAAGAGGAGTTGCGACTGCTCGAGCAGATGGAGCGCGCACTCGTCGAGGACGACCCCAAGTTGGCGCACACATTGCGCGGCACGGGCGTCCAGCGAGCTTCGCGCCGCCGCGCCGTCCTGGCGGGGGCAGCGTTCGTGCTGGGGGTCGTGGTGTTGATGACCGGCGCCATCGCCGCCCAACCCGTGATCGGTGTCATCGGGTTCATCGTCATGCTCGCCTCCGCCACCATCGCGGTGACGTCGCTGCGGGCACCACAACAGCCCTCCCCGACGCCCTTCCGTGCCACACCTCAAGGTTTCGGTGTCGCTGACGGCGGAAGCCGAGGTCGGTCCTCCAAGCGGTCTGTCCGCGGCTCTCGTTCCGGCAGCTCCTTCATGGACCGCATGGAGGAGCGCTGGCGTCGTCGCCGTGACACCGGCGGCTACTGACCACCCCTCAACCCCGGTCGAGGCAACACATCGGGCTGCGCGATCACCTGACCCACGGAGCCAGTGAGCGAGGCAGCCACCGTGCTCGCCGCCGGTCCCCACGGGTCCCAGCAGCCTCCAAGGAAGCCAGGCAGGTCTCCAGGTCCTGGATCAGTGCGGCAGTCGCGGGGCCCGAGGCCCGGCTGAATCGGTGGACCTCGACCGCGTGCACCAGACGTCGCACCGCCGCCTGGGCAGTCGGCTCGTCCGGATCGCACCATTTCCTGACCTGCTCGCCGATCACCTGGGGCGAGCGACCCCCTGGCCAGGGGAGACGGAGATCGATGGCGGTGTCGTGCAACTCCGTCCAGAGGCTCTCGACGTCGACCGACTGGAAACGCCTGTGGCGTCGGCGACGACGGAGCCACCCGGGCACAACTGCAACTCCGGCCAGGAGCACTGCCAGCAGCAGGCCGAGTGCCGTCGCCACCATCCAAGGAGACGGACCGGAGTCGGCCCGGTCTGCCTCTGTCGTCTCCTCGGCGCGCGGCTGGGCCTGCGGCGCCACGGGCTCCTCGGACGGCTCGGAGGAGGGGAGCGACTCCTCCGGCGCAGGCGCCTCCTCGCTCTGCTCGAAGTCGTCCTCCGAGTGCTCCGGGACCCCGGAGGCGCGACTGGCGGGCGTCGGTTCGAATCGCACCCACCCGGAGCCGGCGAAGAAGAGCTCGGGCCAAGCGTGCAGGTCGTGCGCCGAGAACTCCCAGAGGTCCTCGCCCACCGAGCGGGGTTCGAGGAAGCCCACGGCCACTCGGGACGGGATGTTGAGCGTGCGCGCCATCACCGCCATCGAGGCGGCGAACTGTTCGCAGTAGCCGACGCGGCCGGACTCGTCGAGGAAGGCGACCAACTCGTCGTTGCCCACGGAGTCGGCCCGCTCGAGGCTGTAGGTGAACTCGCTGCGGAACCACGACTGGAGTGCTCGGGCCTTGCGGTAGTTCGACTCGCTGTCACCGGTCACCCGATCGGCGAGGTCGGCGACCATCGGCGGCAGGTCATCAGGCACCTCCAAGAACTCGTCGGAGACCAGTCCGGTGCGTTCGGAGGCTCCGTCCAGTGTCTCGACGTCGTAGTCCAACTCCACGCCAGTCACCCGCCAGGACAGGCCCGCGGTGTCGAGGTCGTTGTCGAAGGCGGCGAAGTCCATCGTGGCGAGGTCGTAGCGCCAGTCGCCCTCGGCGGTGACCGTGTCGGTGAGTGGCATGACCGGGAGCCACCGTGACCGGAAAGCCGCGGTGGCCTCGAAGTCGTACCGGGTCCGCTCCTGACCCAGAGCGGGTGCGACCCCCGGCAGTTCGAGCGGTGCACCGTCAGCGCCCTGGACGCGGGCAGCGCGACGACTGCCGCTGCTCCACTCCCGCCCGTTGAAGGCGGCGAGCACGGCGGTGCGTACGTACGAAGGCTTGCGGGTGCCCTCCACCCGCAGCAGGGGTACGTCGGCCCCGCGCACCAGGTCACGCCTCAGGTCGACCAGAGGGCTGGTCAGGGTGACCTCGTTGCTCGCGGAGTCCTTCTGGGGGCCGAATCGGGTCCCGGTCCCGGGCACGACGCTGCTCAGCACCGTGGAGAGCGCAATCGCCCCGACCACGGAGAACACCCCGATCTGCCACGCGCTGACCCGACCGGTGCTCGCGTTCGTGACGAATCCCCGTCGGGACCCGGAGTCCGCGACGTCGTGGCCCCACTGGGTGATCACGTTGGCCTGACTCAGGAAGAGCAGACAGAGGTAGCCCGCGGCGACGAGGACGAAGACGAACCAACTCACCTCCGCGCCCAGGTTGACCGGCACGACCTGGAGCACGAAGAAGACCAGGCCGGTGAGTGCGACCCTCCTGGCCGACAGCGCCAGGAGACTGACCACCACCATGCTCACCAGACCCACCGTGAAGAAGAGGGGGGTCACCGGAGCGACGTCGGTGGGCACAGGGGCGGCATACCGATCAGCAGAGTCGAACGCTGCTGCGAAGACCTCGCCCAGTCGAATCAGACTGTCCGACCTCGGGACCGGGCTACCACTGGTCCACCACAGCAGGAGCAGGCCGGCAGTTGCAGTCTGGAGCAACGTGACCCACACGCCTGCCAGGTCGCGCAGACGTGCCACTGCGTTGGTCAGAGCCAGAAGCAGGACGCAGAAGAGCAGTGGAGTCAGGTGTTCGGAGGTGACCGACAGCGGTCGCCAGGCAAACATGGAGATCCAGACGGTGAGGGCGGCCGTCAACGACATCAGGAGGGCCCGCCCGAAGGTCAGGGGTCCCGGGCGGGTCATCGGGCCACCTGCTGCCACACCCGGTCAAGTGAGTCGGTCCGTCCGAGGAGTCCGGCGCGCCATCCACTCGCGGTGAGCAGGGCCACGGTGTCGTGATCGGTCTCCTCGCTGGGTCGGAGGGCGCCGTGCCTCCAGCCGCCGACGTCCAGGACCACAGCGCGGGGCGAGCGTCCATGTCGTTCCAGTCGGGCCAGGGCCCGATGGTCGGCCGCGGTCGTCCCACCCAGCACCGCGATGACCTGCGTGCCGGTCGGCGTGTTCCGCAACCACGAGAGGTCGAGCGCCCGCTCGCTCGTGAGTTCGACGTCCGCCAGCGACTCGAGCAGCGCGGCCGCGTCGCGGGCGGGCTCCGTCCCGCCCGAGAGCACCGTGTCCAACGACCCGGTGGCGGACGCGAGCGTCACCCGATGGCCGCGTGCGACCAGGTGGGTCACGATCGAGGCCGCCACGACCACCGCGGTCTCGAAGGAGGAGGAGAGACCCCGTCCGCCGTGAGCCACCGCTCGGTTGTCGAGCACGAGCACGGCACGCGCCTGGAGGGGCTGTTCCTCCCGACGCACCATGAGTTCCTCGGTGCGTGCTGACGTCGGCCAGTGGACCCGACGCATGTCGTCGCCCTGGCGGTACTCGCGCACGGTGACGTCCTCGGCATGCCCGACGGAGAACGAACGGGGGCGGCTGTGGCCCGAGCCCGCCCAGGTCTGGGCTGCCAGGCCCACCGAGAGCGGAATCGTGCGGGGCACGGCCACGAGGGGAGTGGTGCTCTGGAAGGTACGACCGAGCTCGACCAGGCCGAAGGGGTCGGTGACCCGGATGGTCAACGGCCCGACCGCGTGGCGCCCGCGCACCTCGGGACGCACCGGGTAGGTGAGGTGCTGGTCCCAGTTGCCGGCAATGCTGTTGAGGACGAACCGCGGGCGCGCCCCCAAGGCATAGGGGAGCACCTCTTCGAGGAGCAGGGTCCCGGTCGCCGTCCGGGCCTCGTTGGTGACCACGAGTCGTACGAGCGCAGGCTCGCCGGCGACCACGACCTGCGGCTCGACCGTGCGCCGCAGGACGAGCCGGTGGCGCGACCGACTCAGTACGTACGCCGACGCGACCGGCAGCAGGATCACCAGGGCACCCAGACGGGCCAGGGAGTCCTGTCCGAGGACGAGTGCGCAGACGAGGGCGGTGATGCCCCCTGCCAGGAAGGTGCGTCCCCGCACCGTCAGGGACGAGAGGGCGTCACGCACGACCGGCGTCCGGTATCGGCACCTGGTTGATGATCGTGGCCAGGATCGCCGTGGTGTCCAGCGCGCTCATCGTCGCCTCGATGCTGGGGAGCAGGCGGTGTGCCACCACCTGGGGGGCGAGCCGCACCAGGTCGTCGGGCAGGACGTAGTCGCGCCCGGCCACGGCGGCCGTGGCCTTGGCGGCTCGGACCAGGTGCAGGGTGGCCCGAGGAGAGGCGCCCAGCAGGAGGTGCGGCGAGGTCCGGGTGGCGGTCGCGAGGGCGACGGCGTACCGCTGGACGGTGGGGGAGACGTAGACCTGGTTGACCGCTGCGATCATCCGCCGGATCTCGTCCGCGGACGTCACCGGTGCCAGGTCGTCGAGCGGGTTGGCGGAGGTGTGGCCCTGGAGCACTGCCAGCTCGGCCTCCTCCACGGGGTAGCCCATCGACACCTTGGCCATGAAGCGGTCCCGTTGCGCCTCCGGCAGGGCGTACGTGCCCTCCATCTCCACGGGGTTCTGGGTGGCCACCACCATGAACGGCTGCTCGAGGGGCCATGTCACGTTGTCGACGGTGACCTGCTTCTCCTCCATGCACTCGAGCAGTGCTGACTGGGTCTTGGGGGAGGCTCGGTTGATCTCGTCACCGACCACGATGTTGGCGAACACCCCGCCGGGGCGGAACTCGAACGCGCCGGTGGTGCGGTTGTAGATCGAGACGCCCGTGACGTCGGAGGGCAGCAGGTCGGGGGTGAACTGGATGCGTCGTACGGTGCCGTCGATGCTGCGCGCCAGCGCCTTGCTCAGCATGGTCTTGCCGACCCCGGGGACGTCCTCGATCAGGAGGTGACCCTCCGCGAGCAGGACGACGATGGCGGTGTCGACCACCTCGGTCTTGCCAGAGATCACTCGTTCGATGTTGGCGCGCAGCCGGTCGGTCACTCGACGCAGGGTGTCGAGGTCGCCACCCGAGTTCGTCATGGTCACGCTGGTCCGCCTGTCGTTCGCTGGTCCGCCCCACTGCGCCGGACGGGTCGGGGCTGTCAGAGCCAACTTAGTCGGCGCATCCACTCCGGGGGGCCGGTGGAGAAGATCGCTCGATCGCCATGCGCAGTCTCCTCCACCGTCCTCCACCCACTCCTCTTCTCCTCCACCGTCGCTCCACCTGCACACCACTCTCGGTGCGAAAGCGCCACCCGGAGGCTCACCACAGCCCTGACCAGCGGTTTTCCCTCCATTCGGTGGGACGCGAGACCTGCGACTCCTGGTTCGCCACACACACCTCCTCCCACAAATAGGGGAGGAGGTGAGGCCGTTTGTGGTTGACGGTGGTGAATCGTGGGGTACTGTGGGGGAAAGTGGTGGAGGAGTCGACTGGGTGGGGAGGTTCCGAATGTTCTTCGGTACCTACACACCCAAACTCGATGACAAAGGGCGACTCTTCCTCCCCGCGAAGTTCAGGGACCAACTGACGGAAGGACTCGTCGTGACCAGAGGGCAGGAACGCTGCTTGACGATCTGGTCGACCGAGGACTTCTCACGACTCACCGAACGCCTCGCCCAGGCGCCGGTGACCAACAAGAGCACCCGTGACTACGTCCGCATGTTGTTCGCGGCCGCCAGCCAGGAGGTGCCCGACAAGCAGGGCCGGATCTCGATTCCGTCGGTGCTGCGCGACTACGCCTCGCTCACCAAGGACGTGGTGGTGATCGGCTCGATGAACCGCATCGAGATCTGGGACCCGACGTCGTGGGCGCAGTACAGCGAGCAGCAGGAGCAGGTCTTCTCCGACCTGAGCGACGAGGTGTTCCCGGGCATCTGAGCCCCAGTGTCAACCGCAGGACCAGCACCACAGCAGCAACAACTGAAGACACGGCGACGTGGGGTGAGGTCTCGGGCCCGCTCTCACGACCTTCTGGCACCACTTCCCCGGTACCAGACGGACTTCTGGACGAGAGCGGGCAGGGACCTGACCGACACGACGCCCCCGCACCACAGCACCGCGAGAACACGAGTTCTCCTCACACGTCAGCAACCGTCAGCACGGGGGTGGATCCATGAACGGCACGCACGTAGACCCCTTGCGGTCCACCTCGCACCCCCGGGTGCGTGAACAAGCACGCGACGTCTTTGCCGTGATGGCCTTCTCGGCGTGCGCCTCCGGTGCTTTCGCCCTGGTCTTCCTGTTGATGCTCCTCATGGGCGAGTAGGGCGGGCGATGACGAACTCACGCCACGTGCCCGTGATGCTCGACCGGGTCGTCGCGCTGCTCCGGCCACCCCTGGACCATCCCGGTGCGGTGATGGTCGACTGCACGTTGGGTCTGGGTGGGCACACCGAGGCGGTCCTCGAGGGATGTCCTCAGGCTCGCGTCATCGGCATCGACCGGGACACCCAGGCGATCGCCATGGCCAGTGAGCGGCTCGCTCGCTTCGGTGACCGCTTCACCGCCGTCCATGCGGTCTACGACGAGATCGCCGAGGTCGTCGCCGACCAGGGGCTGGACCACGTCGACGGTGTCTTCTTCGACCTCGGGGTTTCCTCGATGCAGCTCGACGTGCGCGAACGCGGCTTCGCCTACGCCGAGGACGCGCCGCTCGACATGCGCATGGACTCCACGGTCGGCACCACCGCTGCCGACGTCCTCAACACCTATTCAGTGGGTGAGCTCACCCGGGTGCTCAGGGACTACGGCGAGGAGAAGTTCGCCCGCAAGATCGCCTCGGCCGTGGTGCGCGAGCGTGAGAAGGAGCCGTTCGACCGCTCCGGCCGCCTCGTCGAGCTCCTGTACGCCGAGATCCCCGCTCCCGCCCGGCGTACGGGTGGGCACCCGGCGAAGCGAACCTTCCAGGCCCTGCGCATGGAGGTCAACGACGAGCTCGGCGTCCTGCGCCGAGCGATGCCGGCAGCCCTCTCGGTGATCGGTGTGGGCGGACGCGTGGTGGTCGAGTCCTATCACTCGCTGGAGGACCGGCTGGTGAAGCGAGCCTTCGCCGAGGTCACCCGACTCGACGTGCCCCCGGACATGCCCATCATCCCGGCCGGGAGCGAACCGCGGATGAAGCACGTGATCCGCGGTGCGGAAGTGGCCGACGAGGCCGAGAAGGAACAGAACCGCCGTGCTGCTTCGGTCCGTCTTCGGGCCGTCGAACGTGTCCTCCCTGACGTCAGGAGCCCCCGATGAGCAGTCCCGCAGTGCAACTGCGCTCCCGGGTCTCCAGTTTCGGTGAGGCCGCGGTCGAGAAGGCCCGTCTGACCGTCGTACCCGTCAACCGCGGACGCGCCCCCAGAGTTCCCTTCATCGTGCTCGTGTCGGCGCTGGCGATCGTCGGTGTGGTGGGACTGCTGCTCTTCAACACCTCCCTGCAGCAGGCGTCCTTCACCGAGGCGAAGCTCACCGAGCAGGCCTCGGCGATGGTGGACCGCGAGGAGACGCTGCGGATGCAGCTGGACGACCTGCGTGACCCGCAGCGGATCGCGGGCGAGGCCGAGAAGATGGGCATGGTGATCCCCGCTGCGCCCGCCTTCCTGCGTCTGGACGGCACCGTGGTGGGGGAGCCTCGCCCTGCGACCCCCGAGGACAAGTTGCGCATTCGTCCCAAGCCCAGGACGGTGCCCGCAGATCTGCGGCCCCGGGTCAACGTGGTCAAGGTCCGCGCCGACAGGGCCGACAGGGCCGACAGGGCCGACCGCGCCGAGCGCCGCGCCGATCGGAGCGCAGAGGTTGAGGGCAGTGACTGAGCCTGCGGGCGGCGTACCCCGCTGACCCGCCCGCCGACACGCCCACCCGCTGTCGCGGACCGGCCGCCGTGCCGGGTTTGAATGGTGGCCCCCATCAGCCCACGAGGGATCGGAGAACCGTTGTCGAGCAGCAGCCGACCCAGCGACGTCCCTCGGCCCGGCCGGGGCCGACGTGGGTCCCCGACGTTCCGTCTGCGCGTCGGTCTCCTGCTGATCGCAGTGGTGCTCTCGTTCTTCGGGGCGCGGTTGCTCCAGCTGCAAGGGCTCGACCCCAACTCCTACGCGGAGATGGCCACCGCCAAGGATGTGCGTGACGTCGTCCTTCCCGCCCAGCGTGGCGACATCCTGGACCGCAACGGAGTGGCACTGGCCGGTTCGGTGAGTGGCCGGATGATCCTGGCTGACCCGTTGCGCACCACCGCTGACGCACCCGCGATCGCAACCCTGCTCGCCGACGAGCTCGACGTCGACTACTTCGAGACGCTGGAGCAGCTGCGCCGGCCCGAGAGTCGCTACGAGTACATCGCGCGTCGCGTCCCGGCCTCCGATGCTCGCGACGTGTTGGACCGGATCAAGAAGGCCGGCTTCAAGGGGATCTGGACGGAGAACGAGCCGATCCGCGACTACCCGGCCGGCGACGTGGCCGCCAACCTGATCGGTTTCATGGGGACCGACGAGCCCCTGGCGGGTTTCGAACGGACCTTCGACGCCCATCTCTCGGGCAAGGACGGACGCAACCGGTACACGCAGGGCAACGGCTACCGGGTCCCGCTGGCCGAGAACTCGATCGTCAAACCCACCAACGGCCACGACCTCACCACCACCCTCGACCGTGACCTCCAGTGGTACACGCAGAAGGTCCTGGCGCAGACGGTCGAGGACTACAGGGCGAAGTCCGGGGTCGCCGTGGTCCAGGACGTACGCACCGGCGAGCTGCTCGCTGTGGCGGACGCCCCCACGTTCGACGCCAACGACCACCTGGCCGCAGATCCCGACGACCTCGGCTCCCGGGCGCTCAGTGACGTCTTCGAACCGGGCTCGGTGCAGAAGGTGCTCACCGCCGCGGCCCTGGTCGACGCCGGCAAGGTGACCGCGCGCACCAGGATCAAGGTGCCTGCCCAGCTCCGGCGGCAGGACCGCCCGATCAACGACTGGTTCAACCATGGGGTCCTGAAGCTCACCATGGCCGGAGTGATCGCCAAGTCCTCCAACATCGGCACCGTGCTCGCCGCGGATCAGATCGGCAAGCGCAAGCTGTCCAGTTATCTCACCGATTTCGGACTGGGTCAGCGCACCGACGTCGGTGCCAGGGGAGAGGCGAAGGGGCTGCTGCCCAACGCCTCACAGATGACGTCGCAGAACAAGGACCGGATCGTGTTCGGCCAGTCCCTCTCGGTGAACGCCGTCCAGATGACCGCCGCGATCAACACCATCGCCAACGGTGGCGTCCGGGTCTCGCCGAGCCTCGTCAAGGGGTCCGCCACCATGGAGGACGGCACCCTGGTGGGGACCGACCATGCCACCAGCTCCCGCGTCGTCAGTGAGCAGGCCGCCCGCGAGACCATGCTCATGATGGAGCGGGTCGTCGACCCCGAGGTGGGCGTTGCCCAGCGCGCCCGCGTGCCGCAGTACCGGGTCGCGGGCAAGACCGGTACGGCACAGCGAGTCGACGAGGACTGCGCCTGCTACGACGGCTCGTTCTCGCTCTCGTTCGGCGGTTTCGCGCCCGCCGACGATCCACGGTTCACGGTCTACGTCGTGATCCATGCCCCAGGTGTCGACGGTGGTGGCGGCTCGGTTGCCGGTCCTGCGTTCGCGAAGATCATGGCTCGGGCGCTGGCCCACTACAGCGTCCCGCCGACCGGCTCCGAGCCCAACCAGGTGCCGGTGGAGTGGTGACCACATGGTGACCCCGGACTCGGCTGGGGTTAGCCTCACTCGGATGGTCGATGTGCAGAAGGTGGCGGCGACGCGACCGGAGACCCCGCCGCGCAGCTCGCCCGCCGAGATCGCGACGTGGCTGGGCTCCATGGTGGGTGACCCGGCTGCGGTCGAGGTCCGCGGAGACGAGTCCGTCGAGATCACCGGTCTGATGCTCAACACCCAGCGAGTCCTTCCCGGCGACATGTACGCAGCCCTGCCGGGCACCAGGGTCCACGGGGCGACGTACGTCCCGCAGGCCTTGGCGGCCGGAGCGCGTGCAGTGCTGACCGACGCTGCCGGAGCTGCGATGGTGCCCGCTGACGTGCCGGTCGTGGTGGTGGACGCCCCCCGGCACCACCTCGGTGCGCTGGCCGCCCGTCTGTACGGCGAGCCCGCCACCGCCATGCGAATGGTCGGGGTCACCGGGACCCAGGGCAAGACCACGGTCACCCAGCTGGCGGAGGGCGGTCTTGCCAGGTCCGGGACGCCGGCGGCCGTGGTCGGCACCGTCGGCACGAGGATCGCGGGCGTCGACATCCCCTCGACCCTGACCACCCCCGAGGCCCCGGAACTGCAAGCGCTCTTCGCCTTGATGCGCGAGCGTGAGGTGGAGCTCTGTGCGATGGAGGTCTCCAGCCACGCACTGGTCATGGGTCGCGTGGACGCCGTGCTCTTCGACGTCGCCACCTTCCTCAACCTGGGGCGTGACCACCTCGACTTCCACGCCGACATGGAGGAGTACTTCGCGGCCAAGGCCTCGCTGTTCACTCCCCAACGGGCTCGCCGAGGGCTGGTCAACGTCGACGACGCGCATGGTCGCCGACTCGCCGCCGACGCGAAGATCGAGACCGCCACCTTCTCGGCATCAGGCGCCGAAGCCGACTGGCGAGCAGTCGACGTCAACTGCGGCGCGCACGGATCGACGTTCACGGTGCTGGGCCCCGACGGACTCATTCTGCACACCTCGGTGCCGCTTCCCGGCGACTTCAACGTGGCGAACGCACTGGCCGCCATCGCCTCGGTCGCACTCGCCGGTCAGGACCCGGTCGGCGTGGCTGCGGGGATCGCGAACGGTCCGGGAGTGCCCGGACGGCTCGAGAGCATCGAGGAGGGCCAGGAGTTCGCGGTGGTCGTCGACTACGCCCACAAGCCGGACGCGGTCGAGGCGACCCTGCGTACGCTCCGTCCTCTGACCCGGGGGCGGCTCATCGTCGTGCTGGGGGCCGGCGGCGACCGCGACACCGGCAAACGGCCGCTGATGGGTGAGATTGCGGCGCGCCTGGCCGACGTCCTCGTGGTCACCGACGACAACCCGCGCAGCGAGGATCCTGCCGTCATCCGCGCCGCTGTCCTGGCAGGAGTCACCGAGCCCCGTGCCGAGGTGCTCGAGATCGGTGAACGGCGCTCCGCGATCCGCGAAGCGTTGCGCCTCGCAGCCCCCGGGGACATCGTGTTGGTGGCGGGGAAGGGCAACGAGTCCGGTCAGGAGATCGCTGGCGTGACGTGGCCGTTCGACGACCGTGAGGTCGTGCGCGAGGAGTTGGCGACCCGATGATCCCGATGAGCCTGCCAGAGGTCGCCGAGGTGGTCGGTGGCGTGGTGCACGACGACCCCGAGGGGGTCACGGTCACCGATCCCGCCGGCGTCGACAGTCGCTCGGTCCCCGTCGGTGGCCTCTTCGTGGCCGTGGTCGGCGAGCACGCCGACGGCCACGACTACGCAGCGGGTGCCGTGGCGGCGGGCGCGGCCGCAGTGCTGGGATCGCGGCCCTGCGGGGTCCCGGCCGTCGTGGTCGCCGACCCCGTCGTCGCTCTGGGTCTGCTGGCCCGCCACGTCGTCGCAGCCCTGGGTGTCCGGGTGCTCGCCGTCACCGGCTCCCAGGGCAAGACCGGGGTGAAGGACTACCTGGCCGCCGTGCTGGCGGGTGTGGGGCCGACCGTGGCCACGCTGGGCAACAACAACAACGAACTCGGTGTGCCGCTCACGGCGTTGCGTGCCACGACCGGGACCGAGTACCTGGTCGTGGAGATGGGCGCGCGCGGGGTCGGGCACATCGACGAGCTCTGCGTGATCACGCCGCCCGACGTCGCCGCCGTCGTCAACGTGGGGACGGCCCATGTCGGGGAGTTCGGCAGCCGTGAGCGGATCGCGCTCGCGAAGGGCGAGATCGTCGAGGCCTTGGGGGACGACGGCGTGGCCGTCCTCAACGCCGACGACCCACTGGTCCGGGAGATGGCAACCCGGACCTCGGCCCGGGTGCTGACCTTCGGTGCCGAGGGGGAGGTGAGCTGGCGAGGCCTCGACTTCGATGCGCTCGGGCGCCCCACCTTCGAACTCGGCCACCGCGACCACTGGGCGCGCGTCTCACTGCAACAGCTCGGCGCGCACCAGGTGAGCAACGCCGCAGCCGCGGCTGCGATGTCCCTCGCGGTGGGCGTCGACCTCGACACCGTCGCGACGCGTCTGGGCCAGGTGGTCGAGGTGTCGAGGTGGCGGATGGAGCCCCACGTACGCAGCGACGGTCTCCTGGTCGTCAACGACGCCTACAACGCCAATCCTGAATCGATGCGCTCCGCGGTGCAGACCTTGGGTCACATCAAGGCCTCGCGGGCCGGGCGAACCATCGCCGTGCTCGGCGAGATGCGTGAACTGGGGGCTGACACCCTCACCGGTCACCGGTCGGTCGGGGAGAGCGTCGCGTCGGCCCGGATCGACGTCCTCGTCACGGTGGGGGACAGTGCGGCACAGATAGCCGACGCCGCCCAGCAGGAACATGGGTGGGTCGGTGAGGCGATCATCACGGCGAGCCGGGACGAGGCACTGCTCTGGGTGCGGGAGAATGTGACGGCCACGGACGCGGTTCTGGTCAAGGCATCACGAGGTGCGGCACTCGAACGCATCGTCGAAGAAATCCTCGCGGAAGGGGCTGCAGCCCGATGAAAGCGATCCTGTTCGCAGGTGGACTCGCCCTGATCCTGTCGCTCATCGGCACCCGCGGCGCCATCACGTTCCTCTCGCGCCGTGGTTACGGTCAGGAGATCCGCGAGGACGGGCCCACCACCCACCACACCAAGCGCGGCACGCCGACCATGGGCGGGCTGGTGATCATCGGCTCCTCGGTGCTCGCCTACTTCGTCGCCAAGCTGCTCACCGGGCAGGTCCCCAGTGCGTCGGCCTGGCTGCTCCTCTTCCTCTTCGTCGGTCTCGGGTTCGTCGGATTCCTCGACGACTTCATCAAGATCGTCAAGCAGCGCAGCCTCGGGCTGCGGAGCAAGGCGAAGATGATCGGGCAGACGGTCGTGGCCATCGCCTTCGGCGTGCTCGCGCTCTCGCCGATGTTGGCCAACGACCGCGGGCAGTCACCGGCCTCGCACCACATCTCCTTCATCCGGGACTTCGACGCCTGGAAGGTCCCCACGATCCTGCTCGTGATCTTCATCTGGTTCCTGATCACCGGCTTCAGCAACGCCGTGAACCTCACCGACGGTCTGGACGGACTCGCCACGGGTGCCGCCATGATGGTCTTCGGTGCCTACCTCCTGGTGAACATCTGGCAGTACAACCAGTCCTGCGCGCTCTCGCCGTCGACGAGTTGTTACGAGGTGCGAGATCCGCTCGACCTGGCGGTCATCTGTGCGGCCATCATGGGTGCCTGCTTCGGCTTCCTGTGGTGGAACGCTTCGCCGGCGCAGATCTTCATGGGTGACACGGGCTCGCTGGCCCTGGGTGGGGCGCTGGCCGGACTGGCGATCCTCACCCGCACCGAGCTCCTGCTCGTCATCATCGGTGGCCTCTTCGTCATCGAGACCCTCTCGGTCGTTCTCCAGGTGGGCTTCTTCAAGATCACCAAGGGCCGCCGGATCCTGCGGATGGCGCCGCTGCACCATCACTTCGAGATGCTCGGCTGGGAGCAGGTCACGGTGGTGATCCGCTTCTGGATCATCGCCGCGATGGCCGTCGCCGCCGGCATCGGCATCTTCTACGGCGAATGGGTGGCGGGGATCGGATGAGTCGCCCTGACCTCGACGCCCTGACCCGCAACGACTCCTGGGAAGGAGTCCGGGTGGCCGTGGCCGGGTTCAGCGTCGCCGGGTTCGCCTCGGCCGACAACCTGAACCACCTCGGTGCCAGCGTGGTCGCCCTGGACGAGAGGGCCGATCCCGAGCTCGAGGAGAAGGCCGAGCTGCTCGGCGTCCTGGGGGCGGACGTACGGCTCGGGGAGGGCGTGGCAGACCTGCTGCCCGCAGACGTCGACCTGTTGGTCGTCTCGCCCGGATGGCGCCCGGACTCCGCAGTGGTGCTGCAGGCCCTGGAGCGCGACATCCCGGTCTGGGGTGAGGTGGAGCTGGCCTGGCGACTGCGCGACCCCGAGCACGACGTCCCGTGGCTGGTCGTCACCGGCGTCGGCGCGCGCGGTACGACCGTCCGGATGCTTGACTCGATCCTGCGGGCCGCAGGAGTCAGGTCGGTGGCAGCGGGAAATGTGGGGCTCTCGCTCGTCGAGATCGTCATGGAGCCCGATCCCTACGACGTCATCTGCGCCGACGTCTCGAGCTTCCAGCTGCACCACACCTACTCCATGCGCGCCCAGTCGGCAGCGGTGGTCGGTCTCGGGAGCGCCGGCGAGGACGACTGGCCGCGCTGGCACGCCTCGTACGAGGCCTGGCTGGCCGACACGGCGAAGGTCTATGCCCAGGTCGAGCAGGTCTGTGTCTACAACGTCGCCGACGAGCGGACCCGGAAGATGGTCGAGGAGGCCGACGTCGTGGAGGGTGCCCGGGCCGTCGGTTTCACCTTCGGCATGCCCGGTGTCGGCATGGTCGGGCTGGTCGAGGACATCGTGGCCGACCGCGCCTTCATCCCGCAGCGCGACACCAGCGCCGCCGAGCTCTGCACGATCTCCGACCTCGCCTCGACCGAGCCCGAGTACGTCGCCGCCGCGATCGCAGCCGCGACGCTGGCACGCGCGTACGGCGTTCCCCAGGCGGCGGTGCGCGACGGTCTGCGCGCACACCAGCCCTGATCGCGACACGCGCACGATGTGCTGCTGAACGCCCCGGGGCCGGACGAGACTGGTCACACGCGTCTCGTCGAGTTGATGAGCGCTTGTCAGTGCAGTGGGCGACCGGGAGGAGTGAGATGGCCACCACCGGTGCCACCACGACTCGCCCGGATCCATCGCCCTCGGCCGCGCCCGGAGCCGATGACCGGGCCGATGACGTCGCCGGTGCCTCCAGGGGGTCCGTGTCCGCGTGGGGCGGCGTGCGCCTCGCGCTGCGTGACGGGTTGGCTCACCCGTTGGCGTCGTACTACCTCCTGCTCGGTGCCTCGGCCCTGTTGCTGACCATCGGTCTGCTGATGGTCACCAGCTCCTCCAGCGTGTACGCCTTCCGCTGGCACGACGACTCCTACGCCATCGTGAAGCGCCAGCTCATGTGGGTCGCGATCGGGCTGCCGGCTGCCTTCCTCGCTTCGCGGATGCGGGTCGACCTGCTCCGCAGACTGGTCTGGCCGGCGTACATCCTGGCGCTCCTCCTGCTAGCCCTCGTCCAGGTGCCCGGCCTGGGCGTCGAGGTCAACGGAAACACCAACTGGCTCGCTCTGGGGCCGCTGCAGATGCAGCCCTCCGAGGTCGCGAAGATCTCCATCGTCCTCTGGGCGGCCCACGTCTTCGCCCGCAAGGAGCACCTCCTCGACCGCACCTCCCACGTCCTGGTGCCGGTGCTTCCGGGCATCGGTGCACTGATCGGACTCGTGATCCTGGGGCGCGACCTCGGCACCGCGCTCGTGCTGGCCGGGATCCTGATGGCCCTGCTGTGGGTCGTGGGACTCGACTGGCGCTTCTTCGCCGGGGGTTTCGTGGCGATCGTCAGTCTGGCCTTCGTCGCTGCGTCGACGAGCGCCGTCCGCATGGACCGCCTGACCAACTTCGTCGACCCGATGAAGGACTACACCGACACCGGGTGGCAGGCCTCGCACGGCCTCTTCGCGATGGCGACCGGGCGATGGTTCGGGTCCGGGATCGGTGACTCCACGCAGAAGTGGGGTGACCTGCCGGAGGCGCACACCGACTTCATCTTCGCGGTCCTGGGCGAGGAGCTCGGTCTCGTCGGCACCACCTTCGTCGTGGCCCTCTTCGGCACCATTGCGTTCGCCGCGGTCAGGGTGGCGGTCGCCACGGCAGACCCGTTCGTGCGCTACGCCGCCTTCGGGATCGTGGCCTGGCTGCTGGGCCAGATGATCATCAACGTCGGCATGGTCCTGGCGATCATGCCGGTGATCGGGGTCCCGCTCCCGCTGATCTCCTACGGCGGGTCCGCCCTGGTGCCGTCCCTGGTTGCTCTAGGCCTGCTCATCGGCTTCGCACGGCGCGAGCCGGCCGCCGCAGCAGAGCTCGAGGCGCGTCGGGCTCGCAACTCCGGGGTCTCGGCCCGCCTGAGCTCCTCGCGCCGCACCTCCTAGGCTGGAGTCATCATGCATGTTCTTCTCGCCGGCGGTGGCACTGCCGGACACACCTCGCCCCTGCTCGCCACGGCGGACGCCCTCCGCCGGCTCCAGCCTGACGTGGTGATCACCTGCCTCGGCACGAGCACCGGTCTCGAGGCCCGCCTGGTGCCCGAGGCCGGATACCCCTTGGAGTTCGTCCCGAAGGTGCCGCTGCCCCGCAAGCCCGGCAAGGAGTTGCTGCGTACGCCCGCTCGGTTGCTGGCCGCCCGCACCGCCGCCCTGGAGGTGGTCGACCGCGTACGCCCTGACGTGGTCGTCGGTTTCGGCGGGTACGTCTCCGTGCCGGCCTACCTGGCGGCCCGCTCGCGCAAGCTCCCCATCGTGGTGCACGAAGGGAACGCCCTGGCCGGGATCGCCAACAAGTTGGGGGCCCGGATGACCCGTCACGTGGCCACGAGTTTTCCCGACACCGCCCTGCCGCACGCCACCTGGACCGGACTCCCGATCCGCCGCATGATCTCGACGCTCGACCGGGCGGCGCTGCGCGCCGAGGCCCGGATCACCTTCGGCCTCGACCCTGATCGTCCGACGCTGCTGGTCACCGGAGGTTCCCAGGGGGCGGCGCGGATCAACGCCGCCGTCTCGGGTGCCGCTCAGAGCCTGGCTGACGCCGGCGTCCAGGTGCTCCACGTGGTCGGTCCCAAGCAGGAGCTCCGGGCGCCCGAGACAGGCGTGCCCTACGTGGTTCTCAACTACGTCGACCGGATGGACCTGGCCTACGCGGCCGCCGACGCCGTCGTGTGCCGGGCCGGGAGCAACACCGTCACCGAGGTCTCCGGCGTCGGGCTGCCTGCCGTCTACGTACCGTTGCCGATCGGCAACGGAGAGCAGGCGCTCAATGCCCACCCCGTGGTGGACGCAGGGGGCGGGCTCCTCGTCGCCGATCGGGACCTGACCTCCGACTGGATCAGCTCGGCACTGCCGGCGCTGCTCAACGACGAGGCCGCCCTGGAGCTGATGGGTCGCTCAGCCTCGGACGTCATCCCGCTCGACGCCGACGACAAGTTGGCGCGCCTGATCCTGGAGGCTGCTCGATGAAGGTCCCCGTGCCCGACGTGATTCCGGCAGCCGAGGATCTCGGACGGGTCCACTTCGTCGGCATCGGCGGCGCGGGTCTCTCCGCCATCGCCAGGATCATGCTCGAACGCGGGGTGGTGGTCTCCGGCAGCGACGGCAACGACTCGCCCACCCTGGCGGCCCTGCGCGACATGGGGGCAACCGTCCACGTGGGCCACGCGTCGGAGCACGTTGCCGGCGCCGACACGGTGGTGGTCTCCACCGCGGTGCGCGAGGACAACCCCGAGGTCGTGGCCGCGATCGCCCAGGGAGCACGCCTGTGGCCTCGCTCGGCCGGCCTCGCCTCGGTGATGACGGGCAGACGCACCATTGCCGTGGCCGGCACGCACGGCAAGACCACGACGACCTCCCTGCTCACCTCGGCGTTGCAGGCAGCTGGAGCGGACCCCACGTTCGCGGTGGGCGGGGACTTCGCCGCCTCCGGCACCAACGCCCGTGTCGGCACCGGTGACGTCTTCGTGGCGGAGGCCGACGAGAGCGACGGAGCCTTCCTGGTCTACCGGCCCTTCGGCGCTGTGGTGACCAACGTCGAGGCAGATCACCTCGACCACTTCGGCACCGAGGAGGCGTACCGGGCTGCTTTCGAGACCTTCCTCGGGCGCATCGACCCTGACGGCTTCCTCGTGTGCGTCGTGGACGACCCCGGTGCCGCCGACCTGGCGGATCTCGCCGCCGGGCGCGGACTCGACGTCGTACGGGTCGGCGAGAGCGAGGGGGCCGACCTCCGCCTGGTCGATCTCGAGTTCGTCGGCAGCCGGTCCTCGGCGACCGTGCTGGGCGCCGAGGGCGAGCTCGGGCGTCTGGTGCTCCAGATCCCGGGGCGCCACTACCTCCTCGATGCCGCCGCTGCGCTGGCGGCCGGACTGCGCCTGGGGCACGGCTTCGACGAGTTGAACGCAGGTCTCGGCGCCTACGCCGGAACGCGGCGTCGGATGGAGCGCAAGGGTGAGGAGGCGGACGTGCGCGTCTACGACAGCTACGCCCACCACCCGGTCGAGATCGCGGGCGACCTGCAGGCAGCCCGCGCGCTCGCCGGCGAGGGGCGCGTCGTCGTGGCCTACCAACCTCACCTGGTCTCGCGGACCAAGATCTTCGGCGTGGCCATGGGTCGAGCGCTCGAGGCCGCCGACGAGGTGGTCGTCCTCGACGTCTACCTGGCTCGCGAGGAGGCGGATCCGGCGGTGACCGGTGCGCTGGTCGCCGACGCCTGCGAACTGCCGCCGGGCCGGGTCGCCTACCTCCCGGACTTCGACACCGTCCCGGCCGAGCTCGTACGCCGTGCCCAGCCGGGTGACCTCGTGCTCACGTTGGGTGCAGGGACCGTGACCCAGCTCGGCCCGCGGGTGCTGGAGCTCCTCGCCGAGCGGAACTGATCGATGGCCCAGACCCCTCGGAAGTCCCGGACGCCTCAATCGCCTGACCCCCAGCGGCGCGACCGTGCGGCTGCCTCCCAGGAGCGGATGCGTCAGCGGTTCGCCCGTCGACAGCGTGCCCGCCGGTGGGGGGTGTGGCGTCCGGTGCTGGCTCTTGTGGTGCTCGTGGCCGCGGGCGGGGCGGCCGTGTGGGTCGTGTGGTTCTCCTCGCTCCTGGCCGTGGAGTCCGTGGCGGTCGACGGCATCGACCACCTCACGCCCGATCAGGTGCGGAGTGTGGCTGGGGTCCAGGACGGAACGCCGCTCGCCGAGATCGACCTGGCCGGGGTCGAGCGACGGGTCGAGGCGCTGGCGCCCGTGCTCGAGGTGCGCGCAGAGCGGGACTGGCCGCACACACTCAAGGTCGAGGTGACGGAACGAGAGGCTGTGGCGGTCGCCGAGATCGGTGGCGAGACCCGGGGGATGGATCGCAGTGGCGTCGTCTTCCGCGACTATCCGCAGCCCCCCAAGGACCTGCCACGCGTGCGGGTCGGGAGCAACGTCGACCGGGACGCGCTCGAGGAGGCCGCCACCGTGCTGTCGGCGATGCCTGCCGACCTCGCGGCCAAGGTGCGTCGCGTCAACGTCGAGAGCATCGACCGGATCACCTTGGTCCTGCGCGGCGGTCGCACCGTCCTGTGGGGGAGTGGCGAGTCGTCACAGGACAAGGCCGCCGTCCTCGCGGCCCTGCTGAAGGCCCAGACTGCCAAGTCGTACGACGTCAGTGTCCCCGGGCAGCCGGTGGTGTCGGGTTGAACTTCCCGACTTCTGCTTTTCTTTGCTTTTTCTGACCGGCGCGGCGTGTCCAGGCCGATCGAGGCCTGGAGTCTGCCTACTGTCATGGACAACACGAGGTTGACATAACTATAACCCTCAGGCTCACGGTTAGAGTTCCTTCGGGCTCGAGGGCTTGAGGGGCAGGTCAGTTCGTGCCTACCCACCACACAGACATTCCGGAGTCGCGAGCACTGGCTCGGGCTCGAACCAGAAGGGCGTAGACCGTGGCAGCAGCCCAGAACTACCTGGCGATCATCAAGGTCGTGGGCATCGGTGGAGGTGGCGTCAACGCCGTCAACCGGATGATCGAGGTCGGCCTCAAGGGCGTCGAGTTCATCGCGATCAACACCGATGCGCAGGCACTCCTGATGAGTGACGCCGACGTGAAGCTCGACATCGGTCGCGAACTCACCCGCGGGCTCGGCGCCGGCGCCAACCCCGATGTGGGTGAGCGAGCGGCGGAGGACCACGCGGACGAGATCGAAGAGGTCATCAAGGGCGCGGACATGGTCTTCGTCACCGCTGGTGAAGGCGGCGGTACCGGTACGGGTGGAGCGCCCGTGGTGGCCCGCATCGCCCGTTCACTGGGCGCGTTGACCATCGGTGTGGTGACGCGGCCGTTCTCCTTCGAGGGGCGCCGTCGGGCGAACTCCGCCGAGGAGGGCATCAGCAAGCTGCGCGAAGAGGTCGACACCCTCATCGTCATCCCCAATGACCGTCTGCTGTCGATCAGTGACCGCAACGTCTCGGTCCTCGATGCGTTCAAGCAGGCGGACCAGGTCCTCCTGCAGGGCGTCTCCGGCATCACGGACCTGATCACCACCCCCGGCCTGATCAACCTCGACTTCGCCGACGTCAAGTCGGTCATGGCCAACGCTGGTTCTGCCCTGATGGGCATCGGGTCCGCGCGCGGTGACGACCGCGCTGTCCAGGCGGCAGAGATGGCCGTCTCCAGCCCGCTGCTCGAGGCCTCCATCGAGGGTGCGCACGGCGTGCTCCTCTCGATCGCCGGTGGCTCGGACCTCGGACTCTTCGAGATCAACGAGGCCGCAGCGCTGGTCGCCGACGCGGTGCATCCCGAGGCCAACATCATCTTCGGAGCCACCATCGACGATGCACTGGGCGACGAGGTGCGTGTCACGGTGATCGCTGCAGGATTCGACGGCGGGATGCCCAAGCGCCGGGACTCCGGCTCGGCGTTCAACCGCCCGGCCCAGACCCAGACGCAGGCCCAGACGCGCGAAGCGGCGCAGCAGTTCACCCAGAACGGTGGGGCGCGTCCCGCACCGGCGCCGGTGAATGAGGCTCCGGCTGCCCAGCCGGCGCCCGCCCCTGTCGAAACGCCTGCGGCTGAACGCCCCCGGGTCCAGCGCAAGGTCGAGTTCGACGGCGACGACCTGGACATTCCCGACTTCCTGAAGTGAGTTGACGTGTTCGCCGTACGGAGGAGGTCAGCGGGTGGTCCCGACCGGTTCACGGTCGAGATCGCCTTCACCGACGCCTCCGTCGACGTCTCCGAGGGGGCAGGGCGCGACCCGTCGCGTCTGGCTGCGGAGCTGTCGCGGTTGAGTGCCGCCATCGGCGTGCCGCTGGCGCGCATGTCCCAGGTGCACGGGGACGTCGTCGCCGAGGGGTCCACCGACAGCGTTCCGGAAGCGGATGTCCTCGTCACGGATTCGCAGGGACTTGCCCTGATGACGCGGGCGGCCGACTGTGTTCCCGTGGTGCTGGCCGACGACCGGGCGGGCATCGTGGCTGCTGTCCACGCGGGCCGTGCGGGAGTCGCCCTGGGAGTGGTTCCACGGGCCGTCGAGGCCATGCAGGAGCGCGGGGCCGCCGCGATCCACGCCTGGATCGGGCCGCACGTCTGTGGTGGGTGCTACGAAGTGCCGCTCGACATGCGCGCCGAGGTGGCGCGCGCGGTGCCGGCATCGTGGTCCGAGACCTCGTGGGGCACACCTTCCCTCGATCTCGGTCGAGGTGTGGAGTCCCAGCTCGAAGCGCTCGGTGTCGTCCACGAGCGGGTGGGCAGCTGCACGGTGGAGGATGACTCCCTGTGGTCCCACCGCCGAGGGGGCGCGCCGGCCGGACGTCTCGCCGGGCTCGTCTGGATGGCCTCATGAGTCGCCTCGATGACCTGGCCGCAGGACTGGCGACGGTGCGCGGCCGGATCAGTGGTGCGTGCCGAGAGGTAGGGCGCGACCCGGACAGCGTCTCGTTGGTGGTGGTCACGAAGTTCTTTCCTGCTTCCGACGTACGGCTCCTCGCGGAGCTCGGCGTCACCGACGTGGGGGAGAACCGGCACCAGGAGGCGGAGACGAAGGCGCGCGACTGTGCAGATCTCGGTCTGCGGTGGCACTTCATCGGAGGACTGCAGAGCAACAAGGCAGCCGCGGTGGCGGCCTATGCCGACGTCGTCGAGTCAGTGGACCGACCCAAGGTGGTGACCGGGCTCGAGCGTGGGGCCGCGGCCCGTGACCAGGTGATCGACGTCCTGGTGCAGGTGAGTCTGGATCCCCCGGGTGCTGAGCACCGGGCTGGAGTGGACCCGGAGCAGCTCGACGCTCTGGCCCGGACTGTGAGTGGCGCGTCTCATCTGAACCTGGCCGGCCTGATGGCGGTGGCGCCGCTGGGGGAGGACCCTGATCGTGCGTTCGCCCGTCTGGCCGAGGTGCGCCAGAGGTTCCTGGCCAGCCATCCGGCGGCCGTGACACTCTCGGCCGGGATGAGTGGCGACCTCCAGGCTGCCATCGCCCATGGCGCGACACACGTACGTGTCGGGTCTGCGATCCTCGGTCCAAGGCCGGAGATCTTGTAATGTCGAGAAATAGTTGGGTGTCCAACCCGGGCACCCCGATGTACCGGAGGAATGGCTCATGAGCGGCGGCACTATGCGCAGGATCGGCGAGTACCTCGGCCTGCTCGAAGACACCGGTCGGTACGACGACTACGCGGACGATCGAGCCGCGGACAATGAGGCGACCATGGCTGGACATCCGGAGGGCCGCGGCCCTGCGCCAATTGCAGACCTCTCGGAGCGTCGGCGTCCGGCGCCGGTCCCGCCTCCGCAGACAGTGACCGAACTGAGTCGCATCACCACACTGCACCCGCGCACCTACAACGAGGCTCGCACGATCGGTGAGAACTTCCGCGAAGGGGTTCCGGTGATCATGAACCTCTCCGACATGGACGACTCGGACGCCAAGCGTCTCGTCGACTTCGCAGCCGGGTTGGTGTTCGCGACACGAGGCAGCATCGAGCGGATCACCAACAAGGTGTTCCTGCTGTCACCGCCCAACGTGACCGTGGGTGTCGAGGAGAAGGAGCGCCTGGTGGAGGGCGGCTTCTTCAACCAGAGTTGATCGAATGAGTGCGCTCGGCCAGATCCTGTACGGGGTCGTCTGGTTCTTCCTGGTCCTTCTGATCGTGAGGCTCATCGTGGACTGGGTCCAGGTCTTCGCGCGTCAGTGGAGTCCCCGGGGCCCGCTCCTGGTCGTGCTCGAGGGCGTGTACACCGCCACCGACCCGCCCATCAAGGTGGTGCGCAAATGGGTTCCCACCGTGCGCATCGGTCAGGTCGGCCTCGATCTGAGTTTCATGATCGTGTTCATCGCCTGCTGGCTCCTGCTGAGCCTGATCACCGCCATTTTCCTGCGTTGAGTCCCCGCCCTGAGGGCGACCCTCGCGCCCCGCAGGGGTGTGCGACCAGCCTCCATGGCCGTGGGTCCGTCACCACGGGTGGAGAACTGGCGCTATTGTTCCCACAGTCAGAACCACATGTTTGTCGATGAAGAGATTGGGTGAGGTCATGCCGCTGACGCCTGAGGACGTGAGCAACAAGCGCTTTACTCCTGTCCGGCTCCGCGAGGGGTACGACATGGGAGAGGTCGATCAGTTCCTGGATGAGGTCGAGGCCGAGCTCGCTCGCCTGACCAAGGAGAACGACGACCTGCGCGCCAAGCTTTCCGCAGCGCAGCACGCAGCCCCCGCGGCCCCGGCGCCGTCCCCGTACGCGATCCAGGAGCCCGAGCCGGAGCCCGTGCCGGCCCCGGTCGTCGCCCCGGAGCCTGTTGCGCCGGTGATCGCTGCCGCGCCCGCGACCGAGACCATCAAGGTCGAGACCGTCGCCGAGGCCTCCAACGCTGCTGCACGCCTGTTGGAGATCGCCACGCGCAACGCGGACGAGCTCGTGGACAGCGCCAAGAACGAAGCCGACCGGATCGTCGGCGAGGCTCGCACCAAGGCCGAGCGCCTCGAGGCCGAGTCGAAGGGCAAGGCTGACCGTGTCGAGGCTGAGGCTCGCCAGCGGGCGCAGATGCTCGACTCCGAGACCGCTGAGCGTCGCACGCAGATGTTCGGTGCCCTGGAGACCGAGCGCGACAAGCTCAACGGTGAGGTCGAGACCCTGCGTTCCTTCGAGCGTGAGTACCGTTCGCGCCTGAAGACGTACTTCAGCCAGCAGCTCGAGGCACTCGAGGGCACTGCGAGCATGGAGAACCCGCCTGCCGGGGAGGCGTCGGCGCCCAAGCGTCTGCGTTCGATCCTCGGTGACGACGAGGGCTGAACTTCCACCAGTCACAGGTTCTGAGACAACGGCCGGTCCCTTCGGGGCCGGCCGTTGCCATGTCCTGGAGGACCGGCAGGTGCCTCGCCGACACGCAGGGGCGCGGACCATTGAGTCCTCTGCCGGAAAGCACTAACCTGCGATCCACGTGTGTGGCCCCGCGGTCACACTTCTCTTCTGCCCAAGGGGATGCTCCGATGGCTCCAACCGCCCGCAAGAGCGTCAAGACCAAGTCCACCTCGTCGACCTCCGGGTCCGGCCCGGACGGGTTCGTGGTCCAGGACGGTGAGGCCCAGTGGAGTCAGGCCGAGGTCGACGAGGTGCTCACCGAGCTCAACGAGCACCGCGAGCGGTTGGTTCGGATGATGGACGTCCAGGAGCGTGAGCTCACCGGTCTCATGCGCGACGCCGGGGACGGAGCAGGGCACGACCAGGCTGATGTGGGGGCGACGAGCTTCGAGCGCGACCAGGAGCTCACCCTGATGAACAACGAGCGCGAGATGCTCGCCCAGATCGACCGTGCTCTCGCGCGGATCGAGGACGGCTCCTACGGCGTCTGCGAATCGTGTGAGCAGCCGATCGGCAAGATGAGGGTCATGGCCTTCCCGCGTGCGACACTGTGCCTGTCATGCAAGCAACGCGAGGAGCGTCGCTGAGTTCCAGCGGCACGAGACCACGTCCGTCGTCAGGCCAGTGGACCCTTTTCGTCGCAGTGGCTCTGGGGGGTTACCTCCTGGACCAGATCACGAAGGCGTGGGCCCTGGTCGCGCTCGACGACCGCGACGTCGGGGTCATCGGTGACTTCTTCACCCTGCGGCTGGTCTTCAACCCGGGGGCCGCGTTCAGCACCGGCACCGAGTACACGATCGTGTTCACCTGCCTCTCGGCCGTGGCGGCCGTGGCGGTCCTGTACTTCAGTCGCAGGATGGCCAACACGCTCTGGGCGGTGGGGCTCGGTGTCCTCCTGGCCGGCATCCTGGGCAACCTGACTGATCGCGTCTTCCGGGAGCCGGAGCCCTTCCGCGGGCACGTGATCGACTTCCTGAGCTTCGGGAACTTCCCAGTCTTCAACTTCGCCGACGTCTTCATCAACGTGGCCGCCGGGGTGATCATCCTGCAGAGCCTGCGCGGGGTGGCCCTCGACGGGTCCCGCGAGACGGACGCCGACACCGCACCCGACAGCCCCGAGTCCGAGTCGAGCGAGCCCGCGCGACCTCTGAAGTCCGGAGAGGACACCCCCCGATGAACACCCGAGTCGACCACCGCACCGTGCTGGTCCCTGAAGGCCTGGCCGGAGAGCGGGTCGACGCGGCGATGGCCCGGATGTTCGGCTTTTCACGCACCCGGGCTGCCGACCTGATCGCCGTGGGCAACGTGCACCTCGACGGATCACTTGTCAGCAAGAGCGAGCGGGTGCACCCCGGTGCGATGCTCGAAGTGGTGATTCCAGTGGCGTCGGACCCACTCGCCGTGGTCCCCGAGATCGTGGAGGGGATCAAGATCATCCACGACGACGACGCCATCGTGGTGATCGACAAACCCGTCGGAGTAGCGGTCCACCCGAGCCCGGGCTGGGCCGGACCGACCGTGGTGGGCCACCTGGCCGGTGCTGGATTCCGGATCTCGACCTCAGGAGCCTCCGAGCGTCAGGGAATCGTGCAGCGTCTTGACGTCGGCACCTCCGGGGTGATGGTGATCTGCAAGTCCGAGCGCGCCTACACGGTGCTCAAGAATGCGTTCCGTCACCGCACGGTCGACAAGACCTACCACGCCCTGGTCCAGGGCCACCCGGACCCGCACGAGGGCACGATCGACGCCCCCATCGCCCGTCACCCCAGGCACGACTACAAGTTCGCGGTGATGGAGGACGGACGCGCCAGCGTCACCCACTACGAGACCTTGGAGGCGCACCGCTACGCCAGCCTCCTCGAGGTCCACCTCGAGACCGGACGCACGCACCAGATCCGGGTGCACATGTCTGCGCTCAAGCACCCCTGCGTCGGTGACATCACCTACGGCGCGGACCCCACGCTGGCCAAGAAGGTCAAGCTCGAACGGCAGTGGCTGCACGCAGTGAAGTTGGGGTTCGAACACCCCGAGTCCGGGGAGTACGTCGAGTACGAGTCGACCTACCCCGACGACCTGGCTCACGCCCTGGAAGTCATCCGTGGGGCCGACTGAGTCCTCCGGCGAGGACGAGGGTGTCGTACGACTGCGGCCCGCGCTGGTCACCGAGGCCGACCGCTTGGCGCTCCTCCAGTTGAGGGCTCGTGCAGCCACCACGATGCCCCCCGGCGTCCATGACCTCATTTCGCTCTCGGCCCGGTTGGCCGAGCAGATGGCCCAGGACGAGACCTGGGTGGCGGAGGCGGACGGTGCCGTCGTCGGCTACGTGCGTTTCACCGAGGAGTGGCTCGACGACATCTACGTCGACCCGGCGTGGAGCCGGATCGGGATCGGCGCCGCACTCCTCGACCTGGTGAAGTCCCGGATCCCCGGGGGCTTCGGGCTGTGGGTCTTCGAGGAGAACGCGGGCGCCCGTGCGTTCTACGCCCGGCACGGACTGCTCGAGCTGGAGACCACGGACGGATCCGCCAATGAGGAGCGGTGCCCCGACGTACGGACGGTCTGGCCGGGGTCGGACCCGCGCCGCCATCTCGCATGCCTGCTGGACGACGTGGAGGCTCAGCTCGGTGAACTCAGGTTGCGGCGCGATGCCCTGGTGACCGCACTGGTGCGCCTGGACGCATCAGTGGACACCCGCGACTGAGGTCGGCACAGTGGTGACGTGAAACTCTTTGCCACGGTCGACGAGGAGTACGCCGACTTCGCCGCGTACGCGGCCGACGAGTCGCCGTCCTTGGCCGCGTGGGCCCGGGCCGTTCCCGCCGATCCGGAGACGTGCGCATGGCTGGAGTCCTTGCCGGTCGCGAAGCGGCAACCCAACCTGGTGTTCGCAGCCCTGCGCCGTCACGGGGCCGATGCCCGGGATGGCTGGGACGTGGCGCGTGGCGTCCTGCTCGAGCGTCTGGCCCAGGTGGAGCACACCGTCCAGAGCCACGCCACGCAGACCAACGAGGTGGGACGCCTCACGAGCCTCATGCCGCTGCTGGGGGCCATCGAGGGACCGGTGGCGCTGCTGGAGGCCGGGGCGAGTGCGGGCCTGTGCCTGTATCCGGACCGTTACGACTACCGGTGGCAGGGAGCGGGGGAGCTGCGGGGATCCGGAGGCCCGTTGCTGGAGTGCCGGGCGAGTGGGCCGGTGCCCGTGCCGACCCGGTGGCCCGAGGTGGCCTGGCGCGGGGGCGTGGACCTCAACCCGCTCGACGTCGATGACCCCGACGACGTGGACTGGTTGGAGGCCCTGGTCTGGCCCGAACAGGACGAACGACGTGACCGTCTGGCCCGAGCGGTCGAGATCGCGCGCGCGGACCCTGCCCACCTGCACCGCGGGGACCTGCTCGAGACGCTCCCCGCGCTCGTGGAGCAGGCAGCGACGTACGGCACCGTTGTCCTCTTCCACAGTGCGGTGATCGCCTACCTGGAGCCAGCGGACCGGCTCCGCTTCGACGAGATGGCTCGCGGGCTGGTGGCCGCCGGTGCCTGTCGGTGGATCAGCAACGAGGGCCCTGACGTCCTGCCGTCGGTGACCGGGCAGGGCCGTGGGGAGACCGGCCAGTTCGTCCTCGGTCTCGACGGCGAACCGGTGGCGTGGAGCCACGGCCACGGACGCAGTCTGACCTGGCTGTGACCCGAGGGTGCCGACCCGGGCACGGAGGGAGAACGACCGTTCGCCGTCCCGCGAGGAGATTGTCTGCGGTGCCTGTCAGGATGGTCCCCGAGGACGACGTAGGCTGATTCTTCGCTGCACAGTTGCTGCGTTCCACGCCGCGCCGTCCAGTCCTGTCCGCTTGATCCAGGGAGATTGTCCGCCGTATGTCCGCCGGTTCCAGCGACAACTTCGTCCACCTGCACAACCACACCGAGTATTCGATGTTGGACGGCGCCGCACGCCTCCAGGACATGGCCGAGCGGACGGCCGAGCTGGGGATGCCGGCCATCGCGATGACCGACCACGGCAACGTCTTCGGTGCCTACGAGTTCTACAAGAAGGCGAAGAACGCCGGAATCAAGCCGATCATCGGCATCGAGGCCTACTTCACTCCCAACATCTCGCGCTTCGAGCGCAAACGGGTCAACTTCTACAAGGGCGGTCCCGACGACGTCTCGAGTCGAGGCGCGTACACCCACATGACGCTCCTCTCGGAGAGCACCGAGGGGATGCACAACCTGTTCAGGATCTCGACCGGCGCGTACCGCGACGGCTTCTTCCAGCATCCCCGCGCCGACCGCGACCTCCTGCAGCAGCACAGCAAGGGGATCATCGGGACCACCGGGTGCCCGTCGGGTGAGGTCCAGGTGCACCTGCGCCATGACAACTACCAGGCGGCGCGCCAGACCGCCGGGGACTTCCAGGAGATCCTGGGCCGGGACAACTACTTCCTCGAGCTCATGGACCACGGGCTCACGATCGAGAGCCGGGTCCGAGACGGCCTGCTGAAGCTGGCCAAGGACCTCGACATCCCGCTGCTGGCGACGAACGACTCCCACTACGTGCGTGAGGAGGACGCCCTCTCCCAGGAGCACCTGCTCTGCATCAACTCCGGTTCCACGATGGACATCCCGGCCGGTGACGGGCCCGGACAACGCTTCGCCTTCTCCGGCAGTGGCTACTACATCAAGTCCCCGGCGCAGATGCGGGCGCTGTGGCAGGACAAGTACGACCTGCGCGAGGCCTGTGACAACACCCTGTGGATCGCTGAGCGGTGCAACGTGGAGTTCACCGAGGGCAACGGCACCTACATGCCACGCTTCCCCTGCCCGGAAGGAGAGAACGAGGACTCCTGGCTGGTCAAGGAGGTTGAACGAGGGCTCCACTTCCGCTACCCGCAAGGCATCCCCGACGACGTGCGCAAGCAGGCCGACTTCGAGGTCGGCGTCATCACCCAGATGGGTTTCCCGGGCTACTTCCTCGTCGTCGCCGACTTCATCAACTGGGCCAAGGAGAACGGAATCCGGGTCGGCCCGGGCCGCGGCTCGGGCGCCGGGTCGATGGTGGCCTACGCCATGCGGATCACCGACCTCGACCCTCTCGAGCACGGTCTGATCTTCGAGCGGTTCCTCAACCCCGACCGCATCTCCATGCCGGACTTCGACATCGACTTCGACGAGCGTCGACGTGGTGAGGTGATCCGCTACGTCACCGAGAAGTACGGCGAGGACCGGGTCTCGATGATCATCACCTACGGCACCATCAAGGCGAAGCAGGCCGTCAAGGACTCGTCGCGGATCCTCGCCTACCCGTTCGCGATGGGGGACAAGATCACCAAGGCGATGCCCGCGGCCGTGATGGGCAAGGACGTCCCGCTCAAGGAGATCTTCAATCCCGAGCACAAGCGGTACGGCGAGGGTGGCGAGTTCCGGGCGCTGTACGACTCCGACGCCGACGTGCGGCGCGTCGTCGACACGGCCACCGGCATCGAAGGACTGAAGCGCCAGTGGGGTGTCCACGCCGCAGGCGTCATCATGTCCAGCGAGCCGCTCATCGACGTGATCCCGCTGCTCAAGCGTCCGTCCGACGGCGTGATGATCACCCAGTTCGACTACCCGACGTGTGAGTCGCTCGGCCTGATCAAGATGGACTTCCTCGGCCTGCGCAACCTCACCGTCCTCGACGACGCGGTGAAGAACATCAAGGCCAACCGCGACGTCGAGGTGGTCCTGGAGGACCTGGAGCTCACCGACCCGGAGACGTACGCGCTCATGCAGCGCGGCGACACCCTCGGTGTCTTCCAGCTCGACGGTGGTCCGATGCGTGCCCTGCTGCGCTCGATGCGTCCGGACGCGTTCGAGGACATCTCCGCCGTGGGTGCTCTCTACCGTCCTGGTCCGATGGGCGCCGACTCGCACAACAAGTACGCGCGCCGCAAGACCGGGCGCGAGCCCGTCGAGCCGATCCACCCCGACCTGGCCGAGGCGCTGGAGGACGTGCTGGGTGAGACCTACGGTCTCATCGTCTACCAGGAGCAGGTGATGGCGATCGCCCAGAAGTTGGCCGGCTACACGCTCGGTCAGGCCGACCTGCTGCGGCGGGCCATGGGCAAGAAGAAGAAGGAGGAGCTGGACAAGCAGTTCGTCGCCTTCTCCGGCGGTATGGTCGAGAGGGGCTTCTCCCAGGCATCGATCAAGGCCCTGTGGGACACCCTGCTCCCGTTCTCCGACTACGCCTTCAACAAGGCTCACTCCGCCGCGTACGGACTGGTCTCCTACTGGACGGCCTACCTCAAGGCGAACTACCCGGCCGAGTACATGGCCGCCCTCCTGACGTCCGTCAAGGACGACAAGGACAAGATGGCGATCTACCTCAACGAGTGTCGTCGCATGAAGATCCAGGTCCTGCCACCCGACGTCAACTCCTCCGACGCCAACTTCACCCCGGTCGAGACCGACATCCGGTTCGGACTGACCGCGGTGCGCAACGTCGGCGCCAACGTGGTCGAGGGGATCGTGTCGGCCCGTCGTGACCAGGGCCGGTTCAACGACTTCAACGACTTCATGGCGAAGGTCCCCGCGACCGTCTGCAACAAGCGCGTGATCGAGTCCTTGATCAAGGCCGGCGCCTTCGACGAGATGAAGCACCTGCGTCGGGCGCTCGTCACCATCCACGAGTCGGCTGTGGACCAGTACGTCGACATCAAGAAGAACGAGGCGATCGGGCAGGACTCGCTCTTCGGTGGTCTGGACGACGAGGACCAGGGCTTCGGGGTCACCGTGGAGATCCCCGAGATCGACGAGTGGGACAAGATGACCCTGCTCGGCCACGAGCGGGAGATGCTGGGGCTGTACGTCTCGGACCACCCGCTCCTGGGTCTGGAGCACGTCCTCTCCAACGGCACCGACTGCACCATCGGTCAACTGATGCTGGACGAGGACCGTCCCCACGGATCCACGATCACGGTGAGTGGGCTCGTCACTGCGGTCAACCGCAAGATCACCAAGCGCGGGGATGCCTGGGCGACCGTCACCCTCGAGGACCTCGACGGCGCGATCGAGGTGCTGCTGTTTCCGAGCTCGTACCAGTTGGCGGCTCCCTACCTGATCCAGGACGCCATCATCCGGGTGAAGGGCCAGCTCTCCCGGGACAAGGACCAGCCCGAGTTGCGGGGGCAGGAGGTCACGCTGCCCGACCTCTCTGACGGCCCCAGCGGTCCCGTGGTGATCTCCCTGCCCTCGACCCGCTGCACGGCCCCGGTCGTCGACCAACTGCGCGACGTGCTCGCTGCGCACCCGGGGATGACCGAGGTGCAGTTGCGACTGCTCTCGCGGGCCTCGACCACGGTCATGAAGCTGGACGACCGGCTGCGGGTCACGCCCAGTTCCGCGCTCTTCGCTGACCTCAAACAACTCCTGGGGCCGGGGTGTCTGAGCAGTTGAGCGTCCCCGAAGCAGAGAGCACGACCCCGCCCACCGCGGACGAGCCCGCGGCTCGTTCGAGGAGCCGGGGTGTGCTGTCGCTGGACGCTCTGCGGCACGCCCTGCTGGTCGCCGTCGCGGGCGCGTTCGTGGGTGCGTTGCTCGGGGTGGTGTGGGAGTGGGCCTGGACACCGCCCACCGGAGCAGCCTGGAAGGGCGAGTGGCTCCTCGATCCCGAGGGGGTCATGCAGGACGTCAGCTCGACGGGTTGGTTCACCCTGATCGGGCTGGTGGGGGGCATCGCCTACGGGTCGCTCGCGGCTCGCTGGGGCCTGCGACGCCCGCTGGCGACCTTGGTGGGTGTGACCCTGGGCTCGTTCGCCATCGCCTACGTGATGTACCACGTGGGCCACGCGCTCGGACCGCCTGATCCCAGGCCCCTGGCGATGGAAGCCGAAGACTGGGAGCCGATCGTCTCCGACCTGCGGCTCGCAGGGGTCGAGCATCCGATGCGCCCGTTCAGCCTCGAGACCGGAGCCGTGGTGGCTCCCGGGATCGGTGCCCTCATCGGGCTGATCGGGCTCTTCCTCGGCGGCTCCGGCGTGCCACGGACCCGACGCGGCGCCCAGGACTGATCCGGATCAGGGTTCGTCCGGTGGCGCCGCCTATCATGGGCACATGATCCGCCGCATCGACCTCAGGGACGCCGAGCCGTCCGTGGACTACCGCGCGAGCGTGCCTCGCGCCGAGTTCGACGTCGAGGCGGCCACCCATGCCGTGCGACCCATCATCGAGGCGGTCCGCACCCGCGGCGTCGACGCGGTCATCGAGTTCGCGGCACAGTTCGACGGTGTCGAGCAGAGCGAGATCCGGGTCCCGGTCGAGGCGACCACCGCAGCCCTGGCAGGGCTGGACCCGGCGGTGCGCGCTGCCCTGGAGGAGTCCATCCGGCGCCTCCGCATCACGTGTGCCGCCGAGCTCGAGTCCGACGTCGTCAGCGAGCTCGCACCGGGCGCCGTCATCACCCACCGCAAGGTGGCGGTGGACAGGGTCGGCCTCTACGTTCCGGGCGGGCTGGCCCCGCTGGTGAGCAGCGTGGTGATGAACGTCGTCCCCGCGCAGGTCGCGGGTGTCGGCTCCATCGCCCTGGCCAGCCCTCCGCAGAAGCACAACGGCGGTCTGCCCGAGTCCACCATCCTGGCGGCCTGTGCCCTGCTCGGCGTGACCGAGGTCTACGCGGCCGGTGGGGCCCAGGCGATCGCCATGTTCGCCCACGGGGCCGGGGAGTGTCGTCGGGTCGACCTGGTGACCGGTCCGGGCAACATCTACGTCGCTGCGGCCAAGCGTGAGCTGCGCGGCGTCGTGGGCATCGACTCGGAGGCGGGCCCGACCGAGATCGCGATCCTCGCCGACGACTCCGCGAACGCCTCCTTCGTGGCTGCCGACCTGATCAGCCAGGCCGAGCACGACCCGATGGCAGCCTCCGTGCTGGTCACTGACTCCGAGGCACTCGCTGACGCCGTGGAGGCAGAGCTGGAGCGCCAGGTCTCGGTGACCAAGCACGTCGACCGGATCCGTACGGCGCTGGCCGGGCGACAGTCCGGCATCGTCTTCGTCCGCGACGTGGAGCAGGGCCTCGACGTGGTCAACGCCTACGCCGCCGAGCACCTCGAGATCCACACCCGCGACGCCGCGGAGGTGGCTGCGCGGGTCCGCAACGCCGGCGCCGTCTTCGTGGGTCCGTGGGCTCCGGTCTCACTCGGCGACTACTGCGCCGGTTCGAACCACGTGCTCCCGACCGCCGGTTGTGCCTGTCACTCCAGCGGTCTCTCGGTGCGCGCCTTCACCAAGTCCGTCCACGTCATCGACTACTCCCGCCGAGCGCTGGACGACGTGGCCGACCACGTCGTCACGCTGGCCACTGCCGAGGACCTGCCGGGCCACGGCCAGGCGATCGAGGTGCGCCGCGCGCAGGACGGTGCTGGGCAGTGAGCGACCTCGCCTGGCCCCCGTTGCGTGACGCGCTGGCGGGGGAGGTGCCCTACGGCGCTCCGCAGCTCGACGTCCCGGTCCAGCTCAACGTCAACGAGAATCCGTACGGTCCCTCGCAGGCCGCTGCTGCTGACATCGCCGAGTCGGTGCGCGCCGCTGCGCTGACGCTCAACCGTTATCCCGACCGTGACTTCACCGAGCTCCGCGGAGCGCTGGCCGCCTACCTCAACACCGATGGTGGCCAAGGGCTGGTCCCGGAGAACATCTGGGCCGCGAACGGGTCCAACGAGGTGATGCTGCAACTGCTCCAGGCCTTCGGAGGGCCGGGCCGCACAGCCATCTCGTTCGCCCCCACGTACTCGATGTACCCGGAGTACGCGCGCGACTCGCTCACCGACTGGGTCGTGGGTCGGCGTGAGAGCGACTTCAGCCTCGACCTCGAGGTCGCGCGGGCCAAGATCCTCGCCGAGCGGCCGTCCGTGGTGCTCCTGCCCAGCCCCAACAACCCGACCGGGACGGCCCTGCCGCTCGAGGCCGTCTCGATGCTCTGCGAGGCAGCCGGCAACGGTGTCGTCGTGATCGACGAGGCGTACGGAGAGTTCCGTCGCGCCGGGACCCCGAGCGCGCTGGAGCTGTTGCCGCAGCACCGCAACCTGGTGGTCAGCCGGACGATGAGCAAGGCGTTCGCGCTGGCCGGGGCCAGGCTGGGATACCTGGCGGCGGCACCGGAGATCTGCGACGCCATTCGGGTCGTGCGGCTGCCGTACCACCTCTCGGCCGTCACCCAGGCCACGGCGCTGGCTGCCCTGCGGCACGCGCCCGAGCTCCTCGGCAAGGTCGACGAGTTGCGCGTCGAGCGCGATGCCTGCGTCGCGTGGTTGCGCGAGCAGGGCCTCACCGTGGCCGACTCGGACGCGAACTTCGCACTCTTCGGCACGTTCGAGGATCGCAGTGCGGTCTGGCAGGGCCTGCTCGACCGAGGCGTGCTGATCCGCGAGACCGGCCCGCCGGGGTGGTTGCGGGTGTCGATCGGGACCCCCGACGAGATGAAGGCATTCAAGCAAGCCCTCGTGGCTGTGATGGAGGAGACCCGATGAGCCGTACCGCCAGGATCGAACGGAAGACCAAGGAGTCCTCGGTCGTCGTCGAGGTCAACATCGACGGCTCCGGAAGGACCGACATCTCGACCGGGGTCGGCTTCTTCGACCACATGCTCGATGCGTTCGGTCGCCACTCCTTGGTCGACCTGACGGTCCACACCCAGGGCGACACCCACATCGACGCCCACCACACCGTCGAGGACACGGCGATCATCCTGGGCCAGGCGCTGCGCCAGGCGCTGGGTGACAAGCGGGGCATCCGACGCTTCGGCGACGCGACCGTCCCGCTCGACGAGGCGCTCGTCCAGGGCGTCGTCGACGTCTCGGGGCGTCCCTACTGCGTGCACACGGGTGAGCCCGAAGGGCAGATCTACGTCGCCATCGGGGGCGACTACCAGGGATCGCTGACGCGCCACGTCTTCGAGTCGATCTCCTTCCACGCCCAGATCGCGCTGCACATCCGCGTGCTGGCCGGTCGCGACCCGCACCACCTGGTCGAGGCGCAGTACAAGGCTTTCGCTCGCGCGTTCCGCGACGCGGTGGCCTTCGACCCGCGTGAGACCGGTGTGCCCTCGACCAAGGGGACGCTCGAGGGTGACGGAGTGGGTGACGCCCGTTGAGCCGCCGTCCCAAGGTCGTCGTCCTCGACTACGGCTCCGGCAACCTGCGTTCGGGGGTCCGAGCCGTCGAGCGTGCCGGGGCCGACGTGGAGCTGACCTCGGACTTCGAGGCGGGTCTGGCTGCCGACGGGCTGCTCGTGCCGGGGGTCGGCGCGTACGCCGCGTGCATGGAGGGTCTGCGAGCGATCAAGGGTGAGCGCCTGATCGGGCGCCGCCTCGCTGGTGGCCGCCCTGTGCTGGGCATCTGCGTCGGCATGCAGATCCTCTTCGCCCGCGGTGTCGAGCACGGCATCGAGACCGAGGGGTGCGACGAGTGGCCGGGCACGGTCGAGCGTCTTCGGGCGCCCGTCGTCCCCCACATGGGTTGGAACACCGTCGAGGTGCCCGATGGTTCGCGTCTCTTCGATGGCGTGGCCGACGAGCGCTTCTACTTCGTGCACTCCTACGGCGTGCGTGAGTGGGAGTTGGTCACCAATGACCGCACCGAGGCGCCGTTGGTGACGTGGGCCGAGCACGGCGGCGACAGGTTCGTCGCGGCGGTCGAGAACGGTCCGCTCTGGGCGACCCAGTTCCACCCCGAGAAGTCCGGCGACGCCGGAGCCGCGCTGCTGCGCAACTGGGTCGCCACCCTGTGAGGTGACCCGATGAGCCACCGCTGACCGGCAGCGGCTCCAGCACCACCCAGTTCCGTACGCCCCCCGCCGAGGCGGAGGTCTCGCCCCTCAGGAGTCCAGAAATGTCGCCCTACCTCGAACTGCTCCCCGCCGTGGACATCTCCGGTGGTCAGGCGGTGCAGCTCTCCCAAGGTGTGGCCGGCACGGGTGGCCAGTACGGTGACCCGGTCGAGGCCGCTCTGCGGTGGCAGGAGGCAGGCGCGGAGTGGCTCCACCTCGTCGACCTCGACGCCGCCTTCGGCAAGGGGGACAACTCGGAGCTGAAGACCGAGATCGTGGGCCGGCTCGACATCAAGGTCGAGATGACCGGCGGGATCCGGGACGACGAGTCCCTCGCCCGGGCGATGGCGACGGGATGCGCCCGGGTCAACATCGGGACCGCCGCGATCGAGAACCCCGAGTGGTGTGCGCGTGCGATCGCTGACTACGGCGACCGGATCGCGGTGGCGCTCGACGTGCGGGGCACCACCCTGGCCGGTCGGGGCTGGACCAGCGAGGGCGGCGACCTCTACGAGACCCTGGCCCGTCTGGACAGCGAGGGGTGTGCCCGTTACGTCGTGACCGACGTCGACAAGGACGGCATGCTGCAGGGACCGAACACCGAACTGCTGCGCAACGTGTGCGCCGCCACCACTCGTCCTGTGGTCGCCTCGGGCGGCGTCAGCACCCTGGATGACATCCGGGCGCTGGCGCAGCTCGTCGATCTGGGCGTCGAGGGCGCCATCGCCGGCACCGCGCTGTACGAGGGCCGGTTCACGCTCCAGGAAGCGCTCGCGATCACGTTGCCGGAGGGCCGCAGATGAGCCTCGCCGTACGCGTCATTCCCTGCCTCGACGTGGAGGGTGGGCGTGTCGTGAAGGGCGTCAACTTCCAGGGTCTGCGCGACGCCGGGGACCCGGTGGAGTTGGCCAGGCTGTATGACGCGGAGGGTGCCGACGAGCTGACCTTCCTCGACATCTCGGCGTCCCACGAGGGTCGAGCCACGACCATGGAGATCGTGTCGCGCACGGCCGAGGAGGTCTTCATCCCCCTGACGGTGGGTGGGGGAGTCTCCAGCGTGGCCGACGTGGACCGTCTGCTGCGGGCCGGTGCCGACAAGGTTGCGATGAACACCGCCGCGATCCACCGCCCCGAGCTGATCCGTGAGGTGGCGGACCGGTTCGGCAACCAGGTGCTCGTGCTGTCGGTCGACGCCCGTCGCGCCGCGGGCACCGACTCCGGTTTCGAGGTGACCACCCACGGTGGGCGCAGGTCCGCCGGGCTGGACGCCATCGAGTGGGCCGTGCGTGCCACCGCGCTGGGCGCGGGCGAGATCCTGCTCAACGCCATGGACTCCGACGGCACCCAGGACGGCTTCGACCTGGAGATCATCCGCGCCGTGCGTCGCGAGGTCACCATCCCGGTGATCGCCAGCGGCGGAGCCGGGAAGGCGGAACACTTCGCTCCTGCCGTGGACGCGGGCGCCGACGCCGTGCTGGCCGCGTCGGTCTTCCACTTCGGCACCGTGAGCATCACCGAGGTGAAGGCGTCCCTGGCTGCGGCGGGACATCCGGTGCGTTGAAACGTCGGCGCCCGGGAATAGCCTGAGGGGCGCCCGGGTTCGCACCGGGTGAGGAACAACGGTGTGAAGGAGTCGGAATTCGTGGCGGTCGACCAGCAGAAGCCGCGAGGTTCCACCACCCGGGAGGGGTTCCGCGTCCTGGGCGTTGCAGTGCGACGGGAGCCAGTGGTCTTCGCTCTCTCGACCATCGGCAGCGTGCTCTTCGCCGTGCTGACCGTCGCCGACGCGTGGGTGCTCGGGTGGTCGACGGAGAACGTCGTCATCCCGGCGTTCGAGACCGGTGAGATCGGCGCCGACATGCTCTGGGCGGTCGTGGCCCTCTTCATCGGTGTGGCGCTCCTGCGCGCCGTCGGCATCGTCGCGCGCCGACTGGGTGCCGGCATCATGCAGTACCGGATGCAGGCCCACACCCGCCGCGCGGTGACCCGCAAGTACCTCGAGCTGCCCATGGAGTGGCACCAGCGTCACCCCACCGGCCAGCTTCTCTCCAACGCCTCCAGCGACGTCGAGGCCGCCTGGGCGCCCATCGCCCCCTTCCCGATGGCCCTGGGCACGGTGGTGATGATGGTGATCGCCGTGATCCAGATGTTCGCCGCCGACGTGGTCCTGGCATTGGTCGGCCTCCTGGTGTTCCCGGCCGTGCTGGCCGCCAACCTCATCTACCAGCGGATCGCCTCACCCCTGATGACCCAGGCCCAACGTCTGCGCGCGGAGGTCGCCGAGGTCGCCCACGAGTCCTTCGACGGAGCCATGGTCGTCAAGACCCTGGGTCGTGAGGAGGAGGAGACCGCCCGCTTCACCGCGAAGGTCCACGAGTTGCGCGACGTCAACGTACGGGCCGGCCGGGTCCGTGCGGTCTTCGACCCGGTGCTGGCCGCGCTGCCCAGCCTCGGGGTGCTCGTCGTCCTGGCCGTGGGGGTGGAACGGGTCACCTCCGGAGCCGCCAGTCCCGGTGCCCTGGTCACTGTCGCCTACCTCCTCACCATCGTCTCCTTCCCGATCCGGGCCATCGGATGGCTGCTGGGGGAGTTCCCGCGCAGCGTCGTCGGGTACCGCCGCGTCAGCGCGGTCCTCGAGGCGACCGGTGCCATGCCGTACGGGCTGCGGAGTGCCCCCCGCGGGGCCGCTGGTGCCCGTCTCGAGGTGGATGGCCTGCAGTACGCCTACGACCAGGCGGTCCCACTCCTGCGTGACGTGACCTTCACCGTCGAGCCCGGCCGCACGGTTGCCGTGGTGGGTGCCACCGCGTCGGGGAAGAGCACCCTGACCAGCCTGCTGGCCCGCCTCGTCGACCCTGACGCGGGCACGATCCGCATCGACGGGGTGGACCTGCGCGACCTGCACGACGGAGCGCTCGCAGAGGTGGTTGCCGTGGTCCCGCAGACCGCCTTCCTCTTCGATGACACCGTGCGCGGCAACGTCGCCCTCGGCGCCGACGTGACTGACGACGAGATCTGGGCCGCCCTGCGCACGGCCCAGGCCGACGGTTTCGTGGCGGCACTGCCCGACGGGCTCGATGCCCAGTTGGGCGAGCGCGGCACGTCGCTGTCCGGTGGGCAGCGCCAGAGGCTCTCGCTGGCCCGCGCGCTGGTCCGCCGTCCTCGCCTGCTGGTGCTCGACGATGCCACCTCCGCGGTCGACCCCGAGGTCGAGGCTCGCATTCTTGCCTCCCTGCGCGAAGGGGCCGCAGGTACGACGCTGGTGGTGGTGGCCTACCGCAAGGCCACCATCGCTCTGGCCGACGAGGTGGTCCACCTCGAGGGCGGTCACATCGCGGATCGGGGCACCCACCGTGAACTTCTCGGGCGCAACGAGTCCTACGCCCGACTCGTCAACGCCTACGAGGTGGACGCGCCCGTCCCACCCGTCGTCGCATCGGAAGGAGTGCAGTCATGAGCACGACCGAGCACTCGACCGAGGAAGCACGGCCCGAGACGGTGACGACGGCGGCCACGGTGCGCACGAACGCGCAGGGCACCCGGATGGAGACCGGGGAGGAGATCGGGGCGATGGACACCATCCGTCGCGGCCTGCGGTTCTCGCCCGAGCTCACCGAGGGTTTCTGGGGCACACTGACGCTGGCGTTGGTGGCGGCGCTGGGCCAGGTGATCGTTCCGATCGCCGTCCAGCAGACCCTGGACACCGGCCTCAACGGACCGGACGGTCCGGACGTCGGGTTCGTGGTGACGATGGGTGTCGCCGCCTTCTTCGGGCTCGTGGTCACCAGCTTCGCGTCCTACCTGATGACCAGCCGCCTCTTCGCCACCAGCGAGAAGGGGTTGGCCACCCTGCGGATCAAGGCGTTCCGTCACGTGCACGACCTGCCGCTGCTCACCCAGAACACCGAGCGCCGCGGTGCTCTTGTCTCACGCGTCACCAGCGACGTCGACCAGGTCAGCCAGTTCCTCGTCTTCGGGGGACTGCTGTTGATCATCAGCGCCGGGCAGGTGCTGGTCGCCACGGTCATCATGCTGGTCTACAGCTGGCAGCTGGCCCTGGTGGTGTGGCTCTGCTTCGCGCCCCTCTTCATCTCCATCCGATACTTCCAGCGCAAGCTCTCGGCCGCGTACGGCGTCGTACGTCGTCAGGCCGGCGCCATGCTCTCTGCTGTCTCCGAGCCGGTGGTCGGAGCCTCCGTGGTCCGCTCGTACGCCGTCCAGGAACGCACCCAGGGCCGTATCGACACCAGCGTCGACGCGTTTCGCTCAGCAAGCACCAAGGCCCAGAAGTTCACCGTCATCTCCTTCTCCCTCGGAGGGATCTCGGCGGGGTTGGCCAACGCCGGAGTGCTGGTGATCGGCGTGTTCCTGGGTTTCACCGGCGACATGACCGCTGGTTCCGTGCTCGCCTTCGCCTTCCTGGTGACCCTCTTCGTGGGCCCTGTCCAGATGGGGACCCAGATCATCACCGACGCCCAGAACGCCATCGCCAGTTGGCGGCGGGTGATCGGGATCCTGGAGACCCCGGGCGACCTCGTCGACCCGGGCCCCGAGGGCGAGACGCTGCCGCGTGGTCCGATCGACGTCCGCTTCGCTGACGTCACCTTCGCCTACCCGGGCGGAGCGCCGGTGCTCCACGACGTCGATCTCACCATCGATTCCGGGACCAGGGTGGCGATCGTGGGCGAGACCGGCTCCGGCAAGTCGACCTTCGCCAAGTTGCTGACCCGTCTGATGGACCCGTCCGCGGGCGCGGTGCTCCTCGACGGCATCGACGTGCGTGACATCCGCGCGGAGAGTCTGCGCCGCTCCGTCGTGCTCGTGCCGCAGGAGGGCTTCCTCTTCAACGACACCCTGGCGGCCAACGCACGCTACGGACGCCTCGACGCCTCCGACGCCGATCTGGTCGCCTCGGCGACCGAGCTCGGGCTCGCGGACTGGCTCGCGGGCCTGCCCGACGGGCTCGAGACCAAGGTGGGCCAGCGGGGCGAGTCGCTCTCGGCCGGCGAACGCCAGCTGGTGGCCCTGTTGCGAGCTCACCTGGCCGACCCGGACCTGCTGGTCCTGGACGAAGCCACCAGCGCGGTGGACCCGGAGCTGGAGATGCGGATCGGGCGGGCCCTGGAGCGGTTGATGGCAGGACGCACGTCGGTGACCATCGCCCACCGACTGTCGACCGCCGAGCAGGCCGACGAGGTCGTAGTGGTGGATCGGGGCCGTGTCGTGCAACGGGGCCCGCACTCGGAGCTGGTGCTTGACGTCGGCTCTCCGTACGCCCGTCTGCACGCCTCCTGGGTGGCCCAGCAGGGGAAGTGAACCCCGCAACCGGGGTCTCCCACCACGTTGCCTGGACGTGGGCGCGATAATGGCCGGGTGACTGCACTCGACCCCGCCATCTCCGCCCGCCTCAAGCGCAACGCTGACGGGCTGGTGCCGGCGATCGTCCAGCAGCACGACTCGGGCGAAGTGCTCATGCTCGGATGGATGGATGACGAGGCCCTCCACCGCACCCTGACGACGGGGCGGGCCACGTACTGGTCCCGCAGCCGCCAGGAGTACTGGGTCAAGGGGGAGACCTCCGGGCACAGTCAGTGGGTCAAGGAGGTCCGTCTCGACTGCGACAAGGACACGATCCTCCTCAAGGTCGCCCAGGACGGTGCGGCCTGCCACACGGGCGATGCCACCTGCTTCGACGCGGACCTGCTGCTCGCGGTCACCGACTCATGAGCGACCGTACGTTCGGCCCGAGCGTCCTCGTCGGCCTCGCAGGATCCGGGCTGGCGGCCACGGCCGGGCACAAGGACTGGGTCGCGGTGGAGAGTTCGGCCCGCAACGAAGGGGCGATGACGTTCTTCTGGGAGAGTCACCCGGGGCTGGGCCAGATGCCGCTGGCCGGGGCGCTGGGTCTGTTGCTCCTCGCCTGCTGGGGAGTGGTCCTGGTCAGCCGTGGTCGGCCGCGGCGTGCGGTGGCGGTGCTGGGTCTGGGCACCGCCCTGGCGTTGGTCGCGACCTGGGTGGTCGGCTGGTCGAGCCTGCGCGACGACGTCGCCGCCAGGCTGGCCACCAGCGGCCCCGAGGTCGGACAGACACTGGCCTGGACCCCGTGGTTCTTCGCCGCGGGGGTCGGGGCCGCGCTGGCGGTCGCCGCCAGTGCGGTGGCGGTGGTGCGCGTGGCCGGATGGCCGGAGATGGGCAGTCGGTACGACGCTCCGGCCACGGCCAGCGCCGTCACGGGGTCGGAGGTCGTCGCTGTTGATCTCAGCGAGGCTGACCCGACAGACGTCTGGAAGGCGATCGACGAGGGTCACGACCCGACTCGTTGAGGCTCCCCCTAGACTGTGGGCGACCCGATCCTGGGTCTGAATTCCTCGGCTGACTTTGGAGCGCATTCTCATGGCTGACAACCACGGCAACACTCCCGCTGCTTGGACCGCGGTCGCGGTGTCCATGGTCGGGTTCGTGATCGGTAGCGTCGCGCTGATGTTGAGCCCCATCTCCATCGTGCTCTTCTGGGTTGGCATCGTCGTTGCCGTCGGCGCCTTCCCGCTCTTCCTGGTGCTGGCCAAGATGGGCTTCCACCAGGAGTCACACTGATCGTGGCGGGGTGAACGAGCTCTCCGACCGGACCACGGGCCTGGCCCGGGTCCTCGGGGTCGGGGCGATAGTGGGGATCGCCGTGGTGGCCCTGCACGTGCGCGACCCGAATGTCCGTGGCAGTTGGGGTTTCTGTCCCACCGCCCTGATGGGTTTCGACTGCCCCTTCTGTGGCGGGCTCCGGTCGGTGCACCACCTCAGCAACGTGGACCTGCCTGCTGCTGCCTCGAGCAACCTCCTCGTGGTGATCGGCGCCCCGGTGGTGGTCGGACTGTGGCTCTGGGCCCTCTTGCGTGCCTCGCGAGGGCTGCGTCCGCTGGTCCTGGAACGCGTCCCGCCCGGGGCGTGGTGGAGTCTGCTGGCCGTGCTCGCGGTCTTCGCCGTGGTGCGCAACCTGCCGATGGGGAGCTGGTTGGCCTCCTGAGCCACCGCGTCCACCGCGCGGTTCGCCCGCCCGGCAGGACTCGTGGTGAGACGTCACCGCGCAGGTGAGAGGCTTGACCCTGTTCGTACCGCTTCCCAGCCCGTCATGGAGGAATCTGCGTGTCCGTCCTCGACGACATCGTTGCCGGTGTCCGGATCGACCTTGCGCGTCGCGAGTCCGAGATCGGGTTGCGTGACCTCACTGCGGCGCTCGCCGACGTGGACGGCCCGCGCGACCCGATGCCCCACTTCCGGGCCCGGGGTTCCAGCGTGATCGCCGAGGTGAAGCGCAGCAGCCCCAGCAAGGGGCACCTGGCCGACATCCCGGACCCGGCCGTGCTGGCTGCTTCCTACGCCCGAGGAGGAGCCGCAGCTATCTCGGTGCTGACCGAGGAGCGCCGTTTCAAGGGCTCCCTGGACGACCTGCGCGCGGTGCGGGCCGCGGTGGAGACACCGATCCTGCGCAAGGACTTCATCGTGGAGTCCTACCAACTCGTCGAGGCCCGCGCGGCCGGAGCGGACCTCGCGCTGCTGATCGTGGCGGCCCTGGACGACGAGACCTTGCGTCGTCTGTACGACGAGGCGCGCGAGTTGGGGCTCACCGTCCTGGTCGAGGTGCATGACGAGCCCGAGACCGAACGGGCGGTGACGCTGGGTGCTGAGCTCATCGGGGTCAACGCCCGCAACCTCAAGACCTTGGCGGTCGACCCCGCCACCTTCGCCCGTCTCGCGCCGATGATCCCGGACGACCGGGTCAAGGTCGCCGAGTCCGGCATCAACACCCGTGACGACGTGGCCGGATTCGTGGCCGACGGGGCGCGTGCCGTGCTGGTGGGCGAGGCGTTGGTCAAGGACGGCGACCCTGAACGTGCAGTGCGCGACATGACGGGAGTGGGAGCATGAGCGGGATGGGTGACGAGAGCCGTTTCGGCGCCGACGAGCGAGGCTTCTTCGGGAACTTCGGCGGACGATTCATGCCGGAGGCACTGATCGCGGCGCTCGACGAGCTCGACGTCGCCTGGCGTGACGCCATGGCCGACGAGGCCTTCGTCAAGTCCTTCGACGACATCCTGGCCGACTACGCCGGTGCGCCGAGCAAGCTCTACCACGCGGAACGGTTGTCGGCGCAGCACGGCGCACGCATCCTGCTCAAGCGAGAGGACCTCAACCACACGGGTGCCCACAAGATCCGCAACGTCCTGGGGCAGGCACTCCTGACCAAGCGGATGGGCAAGACCCGGGTCATCGCCGAGACCGGTGCTGGGCAGCACGGGGTCGCCAGCGCGACCGCTGCTGCCTACTTCGGTCTCGACTGCACCGTCTACATGGGGGCGGTAGACACCCGCCGCCAGGCGCTCAACGTGGCCCGCATGCAGATGTTGGGCGCCGAGGTCATCGCCGTCGAATCCGGCAGTGCGACGCTGAAGGACGCCATCAACGAGGCGCTGCGCGAGTGGGTGGCCAGCGTCGACCACACCGCGTACCTCTTCGGCACCGCAGCAGGCCCACACCCCTTCCCCAGCATGGTCCGAGACTTCTGTCGCGGGATCGGCGACGAGGCCCGCGAGCAGTGCCTGGAGCAGTTCGGACGCCTGCCCGATGCGGTCACCGCCTGCGTCGGGGGCGGCTCCAACGCGATCGGCCTCTTCACCGCCTTCCTCGAGGACGAGGACGTGGCCATCTACGGCTTCGAGCCTGGTGGTGACGGCGTGGAGACCGGGCGTCACGCGGCGACCATCTTCGCCGGCGAGAGCGGCGTGCTGCACGGCGCGCGGACCTTCGTCCTCCAGGACCAGGACGGTCAGACCGTGGAGTCCCACTCGATCTCGGCCGGTCTGGACTACCCCGGTGTCGGGCCCCAGCACTCCCACCTCGCGCAGGTCGGACGCGCGCGCTACCTCCCCGTCACCGACGCGGAGGCCATGGACGCGATGGCGCTGCTGGCCCGGACCGAGGGCATCATCCCGGCGATCGAGAGCGCCCACGCGCTCGCCGGCACCCTCAAGCTGATCCCTGACCTGGTGGCCCAGCACGGTCCTGAGGCGACCGTGATCGTCAACCTCTCCGGTCGCGGGGACAAGGACATGGGGACGGCCATCGAGTGGTTCGGTCTGGGCCGCTCGGACGACGAGACGGGAGACCCCCGGTGAGCGTCAACTCCACCGCCCACGCTTTTGCCACGGCACGGTCTGAGGACCGCGCCGCCCTGGTCGGCTACCTGCCGGCGGGCTTCCCCGACGTGCAGGGCTCGATCGACGCGATGCGCACCATGGTCTCGGCCGGTTGCGACGTCATCGAGATCGGGCTGCCCTACAGCGACCCGGTGATGGACGGCCCCACCATCCAGGCGGCTGCCCAGCAGGCGTTGGAGCAGAAGACCCGTACGACCGACGTGCTCCGGGTCGTCGAGGCAGTGGCGGCCACCGGCACGCCCACCGTGGTGATGACCTACTGGAACCCCGTCGAGCGCTATGGCGTCGAGCGGTTCGCCACCGACCTGGCCTCCGCCGGGGGCGCTGGCCTGATCACTCCCGACATCACCCCCGACAGCGGTGCGGAGTGGATCGCCGCCGCGGACGACCGTGACCTGGACAAGATCTTCCTGGTCGCGCCCAGTTCGACCGACGAGCGCATCGCGATGACCACGGCCAACTGCCGCGGTTTCGTCTACGCCACCGCGGTCATGGGTGTCACCGGTACCCGCTCCACGACCAGTGACCTCGCGGGCCCGTTGGTGGCCAGGACGAAGGCCACCACCGACCTGCCGGTCGGGGTGGGGCTCGGAGTCAGCAACGGGGCACAGGCCCGTGAGATCGCGCAGTTCGCCGACGGCGTCATCGTGGGCTCCGCCTTCGTCCGCGTCCTGCAGGAGCACTCTGCCGACCGCGCTGCCGGGCTCCGGGCGCTGGGCGCGCTCACGGAGGACCTGGCCCGGGGCGTACGTCGATGAGCGGGATTTCGCGGCGTTCCGGGCGGCGACTGCTTGCGGCGCTCCTCGCCGTCGTGGCGATCCTGCTCAGTGCGTGCAGTGCCAGCGAGCCCGCGGCCGACGAGAAGATGCACGGCGCTGAGCTCGACCAGAAGTACGTGGCGTCACCCATCGAGCTGACCGACACCACGGGTCAGGACGTCGCCCTCGGTGACGTCGAGAAGGACCTGACCCTGGTCTTCTTCGGTTACACCCGGTGTCCCGACATCTGCGGCATCGTGATGTCGAGCATCACCTCGGCCATCACCCGACTGGACGACGACCTGCGGGAGCGCGTCGGCATGGTCTTCGTGACAACCGACCCCGCCCGGGACGACACGAAGACCCTGCGCGGCTACCTCGACCGCTACGACCCGTCCTTCACGGGGCTCACCGGCGACCTCGACGACGTCGTCGAGGTCGGGCGCTCGATGAAGGTCATGGTCGACGAGGGCGAGAAGTTGCCCAGCGGTGGGTACGAGGTCGTCCACAGTGACCACGTCGTGGGTCTGGACGCCGGGGGAGAGGGCACCATCGTCTGGACGAAGGACGTCTCCGCCTCCGAGATGTCCGAGGACATCGAGGCACTGCTCACCCGCTGATCGACCCGACCCGTCCGACCAGGAGACTGCCACCATGCTCAGCCAGGTCCTCGCGCTCACGATTCCCAGCCCGTCCCAGGGCGTCTGGGAGATCGGCCCCTTCCCGCTGCGCGCGTACGCGTTGTGCATCATCGCCGGCGTCGTGGTCGCCATCTGGATGGGGGAGAAGCGCTGGGTGGCCCGCGGCGGGGCCGCCGGCGACGTCCAGGACCTGGCGATCTTCGCGGTCCCGTTCGGCCTCGTGGGCGGTCGGCTCTACCACGTGATCACCGACCACCAGCTCTACTTCGGCGAGGGCGCCAACCCCATCGAGGCGTTGTACGTCTGGCGCGGCGGCCTCGGCATCTGGGGTGCGATCGCCCTGGGCGCCCTCGGGATCGTGATCGGGGCGCGCATCAAGAAGATCAAGGTGTTGCCGATGCTGGACGCGCTCGCGCCCGGGGTGCTGCTGGCCCAGGGGATCGGTCGTTGGGGCAACTGGTTCAACCAGGAGTTGTACGGTGCCCCCACCGACCTGCCGTGGGGTCTGGAGATCGACGACGCGCACCGTCCGTTCGAGTACATCGGTGCCGATGTGGCCTTCCACCCGACCTTCCTCTATGAATCCCTGTGGGCCGTCATCGGCTGCGTGTTCCTGCTGTGGGCCGACCGCCGCTGGCAGCTGGGCCACGGTCGCGTGGTGGCGCTCTACGTGATGTTCTACACGTTGGGCCGTGGGTGGATCGAGGACCTGCGCATCGACACCGTGCAGTACGACGACGTCCTCGGGCTGCGCCTCAACTCCTGGACCTCGATCGTGCTGTTCGTGGCGGCGCTGGTCTTCTTCGTCATCCAGGTCCGCCGCCGCCCGGGTCGCGAGAGCGTCGTGACGTCGCGGCAACCCGGCGAGGACGCCACAGCGGTGGGCTGATTCATGCGCTTGCCCGATGCCCTGGACCCGGTCCGGTCCTCGCGCTGACCTTCGGGTGTGGCTTGAGCCCTCAGGAGTGTTACAGTTTTCCGCCCCGGGCCAACGTCGTCCCGTGCCTCATTACTTGATCAATCCTCACTCCACACGAGTCGACGTTGATCCCAGGACGACGGGAGAAATGCCCATGCACGCATTCCCGCCGCAACAAGGGCTCTACGACGCCTGCCACGAGCACGACGCTTGTGGTGTGGCCTTCGTAGCGACCCTGACCGGCGTTCCGAGCCATGACATCGTTGCCAAGGGCCTCCAGGCCCTGCGCAACATGGAGCACCGCGGGGCGGCAGGTGCTGAACCCAACTCGGGTGACGGCGCCGGCATCCTCCTGCAGGTACCTGACGGGTTCCTCCGAGCGGTCGTCGACTTCGACCTCCCGGCCCCCGGCGCGTACGCCGTCGGCACGGCCTTCATCCCCGGGGACGTCTCCGCAGTGGCTGACACCCGGGCCGCGGTCGAGAAGATTGCTGCCGAGGAGGGCCTCGAGGTCCTCGGGTGGCGCGAGGTCCCAGTTGTTCCCGAGTCGTTGGGCGCGACCGCCCGCTCGGTGATGCCGACCTTCGTCCAACTCTTCGTCTCCGCCCCCGGGGCGGCTGTGACCGGCATGGACCTGGAGCGCCAGGCGTTCTGCCTGCGCAAGCGTGCCGAGCGTCTGACCGAGGTGTACTTCCCCTCGCTCTCCTCGCGCACCCTGGCCTACAAGGGGATGCTCACCACCGAGCAGCTCGACCAGGTCTTCCCGGACCTGTGTGACGAGCGCGTCGCCTCCGCGGTCGCGGTGGTCCACTCGCGCTTCTCCACCAACACCTTCCCGAGCTGGCCCCTGGCCCATCCGTTCAGGTTCATCGCGCACAACGGCGAGATCAACACCGTGATGGGCAACCGCAACTGGATGCGGGCGCGCGAGGCGCTCCTGGCCTCCGAGAAGTTCGGCGGTGACCTGGAGCGACTCTTCCCCATCTGCACCACGGGCGCATCGGACTCCGCGTCGTTCGACGAGGTCCTCGAGCTGCTGCACCTCGGCGGCCGCTCGCTTCCGCACTCGGTCCTGATGATGATCCCCGAGGCGTGGGAGAACAACGACCTGATGGACCCGCAGCTGCGGGCCTTCTACGAGTTCCACTCGACGATGATGGAGCCGTGGGACGGTCCGGCCTGTGTCGTCTTCACCGACGGCGCCCAGGTGGGGGCGGTCCTGGACCGCAACGGCCTGCGTCCCTCCCGGTACTGGGTCACCGAGGACGGCCTCGTCGTCCTCTCCTCCGAGGTCGGCGTGCTCGACATCGACCCCGCGACCATCGTCCGCAAGGGCCGGCTCAAGCCCGGCCGGATGTTCCTGGTCGACACCGAGGAGCACCGCATCGTCGAGGACGCCGAGGTCAAGGAGACCCTGGCCGCCGAGCACCCGTACGAGAGCTGGCTCTCCGAGAGCCTCATCAACCTCAACGACGTGCCCGACCGCGAGCACGTGGTGCACACGCACGCCTCCGTCGCGCGGCGTCAGCAGGTCTTCGGCTACACCGAGGAGGAGTTGCGCGTCATCCTGGCTCCGATGGCCAACACCGGTGGTGAGGCGCTCGGCTCGATGGGCACCGACACCCCCATCGCAGCCCTGAGCCAGAAGCCCCGCCTGATCTTCGACTACTTCCAGCAGTTGTTCGCCCAGGTGACGAACCCGCCGCTGGACGCCATCCGCGAAGAGCTCGTCACGTCGCTGTGGGGCACGGTCGGGCCGGAGTCCAACCTGCTGGAGCCTTCTGCGGACTCCTGCCGCCAGGTGGTCATCCCGTTCCCGGTCCTCTCCAACGACGACCTCGCCAAGCTGCGCTACCTGCACCAGGACTCAGAGCGCCCCGAGTTCGTGACCCACGTCGCTCGCGGTCTCTTCGAGGTTGCCGGTGGCGGCAAGGCTCTCGCCGCCCAGATCGAGGAGATCTGCCGCGACGTGTCCGCCGCGATCGACGACGGCGCCCGGATCATCGTGCTCTCCGACCGTCACTCGACGGCCGACCTCGCTCCGATCCCGTCGTTGCTGCTGACCGCAGCCGTCCACCACCACCTGGTGCGCGAGAAGACGCGTACCCAGGTGGGACTGGTCGTCGAGGCGGCCGACGTCCGCGAGGTGCACCACGTTGCCCTGCTCATGGGTTACGGCGCCAGTGCGGTCAACCCGTACCTGGCGATGGAGTCGGTCGAGGACCTAGCCCGCGACGGCTACTACGTCCACGCCGACCCGGAGCTCGCGGTCAAGAACCTGATCAAGGCCTTGGGCAAGGGCGTCGTCAAGGTGATGTCGAAGATGGGCGTCTCCACGGTGGCCTCCTACACCGGGGCCCAGATCTTCGAGGCGATCGGACTGTCGAGCGAGCTGGTCGACAAGTACTTCACCGGCACCACGTCCCGGCTCGGCGGCATCGGCATCGACACCGTCGCCCGGGAGGTCGCGCTGCGCCACGCGGAGGCGTACCCCCGCGGTGGCGTGGTCAAGGCCGACCGCGAGCTCAACAGCGGTGGCGAGTACCAGTGGCGTCGTGACGGTGAGCCGCACCTGTTCGACCCGGAGACGGTCTTCCGTCTCCAGCACGCCACTCGTGAGGGCCGTTACGACATCTTCAAGCAGTACACCTCCCGGGTGGACGAGCAGTCGCAGCGTCTGATGACGTTGCGCGGCCTCTTCCGGTTCAAGGACGCCGGCGAGTCCGGACGCAGCCCGATCTCGATCGACGAGGTCGAGCCGGTCAGCGAGATCGTCAAGCGGTTCTCGACCGGCGCGATGTCCTACGGCTCGATCAGCCAGGAGGCGCACGAGACCCTCGCGATCGCCATGAACCGGTTGGGCGCCAAGTCCAACACCGGTGAGGGCGGCGAGGACGCCGAGCGTCTCTACGATCCCGAGCGCCGCTCGTCGATCAAGCAGGTCGCCTCGGGTCGCTTCGGCGTCACGAGCGAATACCTGAGCAACGCCGACGACATCCAGATCAAGATGGCCCAGGGCGCCAAGCCCGGTGAAGGTGGCCAGCTGCCCGGCAACAAGGTCTACCCGTGGGTGGCCAAGACCCGGCACTCCACGCCCGGCGTGGGTCTGATCAGTCCGCCGCCCCACCACGACATCTACTCGATCGAGGACCTCGCCCAGCTGATCCACGACCTGAAGAACGCGAACCCGGCTGCCCGGGTCCACGTGAAGCTGGTCTCCGAGATCGGCATCGGCACGGTCGCGGCCGGCGTCTCCAAGGCACACGCCGACGTCGTCCTGGTCTCCGGCCACGACGGGGGTACCGGCGCCTCGCCGCTCACCTCGCTCAAGCACGCCGGCGGTCCGTGGGAGCTCGGCCTGGCCGAGACGCAGCAGACGCTGCTCCTCAACGGACTGCGTGACCGGATCGTCGTACAGGCCGACGGCCAGCTCAAGACGGGCCGCGACGTCGTGATCGCAGCGCTCCTGGGCGCAGAGGAGTACGGCTTTGCCACCGCTCCGCTGGTCGTCTCCGGTTGCGTGATGATGCGGGTGTGCCACCTGGACACCTGCCCGGTGGGTGTCGCCACCCAGAACCCGGTGCTGCGTCAGCGGTTCAGCGGCAAGCCCGAGTTCATCGTCAACTTCTTCACCTACATCGCTGAGGAGGTGCGCGAGATCCTGGCCGAGCTGGGGTTCCGTACGCTCGACGAGGCGGTCGGACAGGTCGAGGTGCTTGACACCGTCGAGGCAGTCGACCACTGGAAGGCCGAGGGTCTCGACCTCTCGCCGATCCTGCACAAGGTGGAGAACCCTGCGCAGTTCCCCGACCAGGACCTGCGGTGCACCCAGACCCAGGACCACGGTCTCGCCAAGGCTCTGGACAACAAGCTGATCGAGATCTGCGCCCCGGCGCTGGAGTCCGGTGAGCCGGTCCGTGCCCAGGTCGAGGTCTGCAACGTCAACCGCACCGTCGGCACCATGCTCGGTCACGAGGTGACGAAGCGGTACCGCGCGGCGGGTCTGCCCGACGGCACCATCGACATCACCTTCACCGGTTCGGCCGGTCAGTCGTTCGGCGCCTTCGTCCCCAAGGGCATCACGATGCGCCTGGAGGGCGACGGCAACGACTACGTCGGCAAGGGGCTCTCGGGTGGCCGGATCATCGTCCGCCCTGCGCGCACCGCCACGTTCGACGCCAGCCAGCAGGTGATCGCAGGCAACACGATCGGCTACGGCGGGACGTCGGGGCAGATCTTCCTGCGTGGCCAGGTGGGCGAGCGGTTCTGCGTCCGCAACTCCGGCCTCACCGCGGTCGTCGAAGGACTGGGCGACCACGGCTGCGAGTACATGACCGGTGGTCGGGTCGTGGTCCTGGGACCGACGGGCCGCAACTTCGCGGCGGGCATGTCGGGCGGCTACGCCTTCGTGCTCGACCTCGACGAGGGTCGCGTCAACCGAGAAATGGTCGATCTCTCGCCCGTCGAGGGGGAGCGGGTCGCCGAGCTCGAGTCGATCATCCGCGAGCACCTCGAGGAGACCGGTTCCACGGTCGCCGACGAGTTGCTCCACGACTGGCCCGCCGCCGTGGGCCGGTTCACCGAAGTCATGCCTCGTGACTACCGTCGCGTGCTCGAAGCCCGCACGGAGGCCCTCGCCGAGGGTCTCAGCGAGGACGAGGCTGCTGCTCGCATCATGGAGGTGCTTCATGGCTGACCCGAAGGGATTCCTCAAGCACGGACGTGAGGTGGCAGGCCGCCGCCCGGTCGGGGAACGAGTCCAGGACTGGAACGAGGTCTACCCCGGGAGCATGGGACGCGCCCTGCTGCCGATCATCAAGACCCAGGCCAGCCGGTGCATGGACTGCGGCATCCCGTTCTGCCACCAGGGCTGCCCGTTGGGCAACATCATCCCGGAGTGGAACGACCTGGTCTTCCGTGACGACTGGGACGGCGCGATGGACCGGTTGCACAAGACCAACAACTTCCCGGAGTTCACCGGTCGCCTGTGCCCGGCCCCGTGCGAGACGGCCTGTGTCCTGGGGATCAACCAGGACCCGGTCACCATCAAGAACGTCGAGGTCGCGATCATCGACCGGGCCTGGGAGTCCGGGTACGTCCGTCCCGAGGCGCCGGAGTGGTTGTCGGGACGTACGGTCGCCGTCATCGGGTCCGGCCCCGCCGGACTGGCTGCGGCCCAGCAGCTGACCCGGGCCGGCCACACGGTCGCGGTCTACGAGCGCGCCGACCAGCCGGGCGGGTTGTTGCGCTACGGCATCCCGGAGTTCAAGATGGAGAAGAAGTACCTCGATCGCCGGCTCGACCAGATGCGCCGCGAGGGCACCATCTTCCGCTCCGGCGTCGAGGTCGGAGCAGGTTCCCTCAGCGGCCAGCGGTTGCTCCAGCGCTACGACGCCGTCGTGCTGGCCATGGGTTCCACGGTCGCCCGCGACCTGTCGGTGCCCGGGCGTGCGCTCAACGGGATCCACCAGGCGATGGAGTTCCTGCCGCAGGCCAACCGCGAGGCGCTCGGCGAGGAGGTTCCGGACCAGATCCGGGCCGACGGCAAGCACGTCGTGATCATCGGTGGCGGTGACACCGGCGCGGACTGCCTGGGCACCTCGACCCGTCACGGTGCAGCGAGCATCACGCAGTTGGAGATCATGCCGCAGCCGACCGAGGTGCGCCCGGCCGGTCAGCCGTGGCCGACCTACCCGATGCTCTTCCGGGTCTCCTCGGCCCACGAGGAGGGTGGCGAGCGGGCGTACTCGATCTCCACCACCGAGTTCGTCGGGGACGACGAGGGCAACGTGAAGGCGCTGCGTCTGGTCGAGGTCGACGCGTCGTTCCAGCCGGTCCCCGGCACGGAGCGCGAGATCCCGGCCGACCTGGTCCTCCTGGCGATGGGCTTCGTGGGCCCGGAGCGGGCTGGCCTCGTCGAGCAGCTCGAGGTGGAGCTGGACGACCGCGGCAACGTGGCGCGGGACGAGGACTACCAGTCGTCGGTCCCCGGTGTCTTCGTCGCCGGCGACGCCGGTCGTGGTCAGTCCTTGATCGTGTGGGCCATCGCCGAGGGACGCGCTGCCGCGGCCTGCGTGGATGAGTTCCTCACCGGGTCGACCGAGTTGCCGAAGCCGATTCCTCCGACGGCACGTCCGTTGATGGTCTGAACGGTCCAGCTCACCGGCACCGGCCGGGTCGCCCTGTGGCGGCCCGGCCGGTGTTGCATGTCCCCAGCGCATGGCGGAGCGACGGGTGCGCAGCGCTGACCGCTAGGATCGAGGAGTGCGTAGAGCGAAGATTGTCTGCACCCTCGGCCCTGCTGTCGACACCCCTGAGCGGATCAGAGAGCTGATCCAGGCGGGGATGAACGTCGCGCGGCTCAACATGAGTCACGGCACCCACGCCGACCACGCGCGGATGTACCAGATGGTGCGGGAGGCCAGCGACGAGAGCGGTCGCGCGATCGGCATCTTCGCCGACCTCCAGGGCCCGAAGATCCGCCTCGGCGTCTTCCGTGACGGCCCCGTCGTGCTCGCGGCGGGCCAGGAGTGGACCATCACCACGCGCGACGTGCTCGGTGACGCGGTGGTGTGCGGGACGACGTACGCCGGGCTCCCCGGCGACGTCACCCCCGGGGACCCGCTGTTGATCGACGACGGCAAGGTGCGGCTCGTGGCGACGGCCGTCGACGGCCAGGACGTACGTACGCGGGTCGTGGTCGGGGGCACGGTCTCCAACCACAAGGGCATCAACCTGCCCGGCGTCGCGGTCTCGGTGCCGGCGCTCTCCGAGAAGGACACCGAGGACCTGCGATGGGCGCTGCGCCAGGGCGTCGACTTCATCGCCCTGAGTTTCGTCCGCCAGGCCGAGGACGCCGACGACGTGCGCGCGATCATGGAGGAGGAGGGCATCTCCGTCCCGATCATCGCCAAGATCGAGAAGCCCCAGGCCATCGACAACCGTGAGTCCATCATCGACGCCTTCGACGGCCTGATGGTGGCCCGTGGCGACCTGGGCGTGGAGTGTCCGCTCGAAGAGGTCCCGCTGCACCAGAAGACACTCATCGAGCTGGCCCGCCGTCACGCCAAGCCCGCGATCGTCGCGACCCAGATGCTCGAGTCGATGATCACCGCGCCGGCCCCCACCCGGGCCGAGGCCTCGGACGTCGCCAACGCGGTGCTGGACGGTGCGGACGCCGTGATGCTCTCGGGTGAGACGAGCGTCGGGGCCTACCCGATCGTCACCGTGCGCACGATGGCCCGGATCGTGGAGAACACCGAGGACCACGGTCTCGCGCGGATGGCAGCCGTCGACTGGCAGCCGCGGACGAAGGGCGGCATCATCTCCAAGGCCGCCGGCGAGGTGGCGGCCCGGATGGGCGCCAAGTTCATGGTCACCTTCACCCAGAGCGGTGACTCGGCGCGGCGCCTCTCGCGCTACCGCGGTGCGATTCCGCTGCTGGCCTTCAGCCCGCTGGCCTCGACGCGTGCCGAGCTCTCACTGAGCTGGGGGGTCGAGACCCTGCAGACCCCTGACGTCGGCAGCACCGACGAGATGGTGCGCCAGGTCGATGAGCTGCTCCTGTCCTCCGGGCGGGTGCAGGAGGGTGAGTTCATCGTCATCACCGCCGGTACGCCCCCGGGCATCCCCGGTTCGACGAACGCCCTGCGCGTCCACCGGATGGGCGACGCGATCCACGGCGTGGCTGCGGCCTACCGCGGCGAGGGCTGAACGCGGCCTGCAGCTGGCTCGAGCTCGGGCGGGGTGTGGTGCCCCGGGTGGGATTCGAACCCACACTGGACGGTGTTTGAGACCGCTTCCTCTACCGGTTGGGATACCGGGGCTTCACCACGGCGACAAAGTTACCGGAGGGGCATCGAGATCCCACCACGGGGGCCGGGGGTGATCGGGGAGTCACCGCGTCGGCGCTGTGCTCATGGGGTGGAGGCGATAGCCTTCCACCGTGACCACTCCGCCCGTCCCCGCAGCAACCGTCGTCATCGCCGAGGACGAGGCGCTGATTCGCATGGACCTGGCAGAGATGCTGGCCGAGGAGGGGTACGACGTCGTCGGTCAGGCGGCCGACGGTCAGCGCGCGATCGAGCTGGCCGAGGAGTTGCGTCCCGACCTGGTCATCCTGGACGTGAAGATGCCCATCCTGGACGGGATCGCTGCCGCCGAGCGCATCGCTGCGCAACGCATCTGCCCGGTCGTCATCCTCACTGCCTTCAGCCAGCGTGACCTCGTCGAACGCGCGCGCGACGCAGGAGCGATGGCCTACCTCCTCAAGCCGTTCAGCAAGGCAGACCTGACTCCCACGATCGAGATGGCGGTGGGGCGGTTCGCCGAGGTGAGGGCCCTGGAGTCCGAGGTGGCCGACCTGGCGGAGCGCCTCGAGACCCGCAAGAGCATGGACCGTGCCAAGGGGCTGCTGCAGAGCGAGCTGGCCATCACCGAGGTCGAGGCCTTCCGGTGGATCCAGAAGACCGCCATGGACCTGCGGCTCTCCATGCGTCAGGTGGCCGACGGTGTGATCGAACACGGTCCCGGGATCGCCAAGGGCTGAGCGGCCACGCTGCTGCGGTGCCCGGAGTCAGCGATGAGGTGTCGGCGGAAGCCTCGAACGGATACGCTGCTGGCAGGGCGCACCGGGGGGCTGTGGCGCCGGCATAGTTTCTTCGTGGTGGGAGGTGGAGCCATGACGCGTGCCACGGTCATGTTGCGTACTGCGGTGGTCGAGGATGCCGCCGTGTTGCGCGAACTGTGGGCCGACGTGTTGCGCTCGGCGCCACTGCCCGACCAGTTGAGTGACGTCGTGGGGATCATCGAGACTGCGGCTTCCGATCCGGACGCGCGTGTGGTGGTCGCCGAGGTCGACGGCCACGTCGTGGGAGCGGTCCACCTCAGGTGCGCTCCGATCACCGCCCTGAACCTGGACCAGATGGTGCACGCCTTCGCGCCCCACGTGCTTCCCGATCACCAACGCCGCGGAGTCGGAGCCGCACTGATGGACTCCGCCGTCACCTTCGCCGAGGAGCGAGGCACCGCGTACGTCGGTTCGGCTGCCTTGGCCTCGTCCCGTGACGCCAACCGCTTCCTGGCCCGTCTGGCGATGGCCCCGCGAGCAGTGCTCCGGGTGGCCCACACCCACGCCCTGCGTCAGCGACTCTCCGCCTCCAGGCCGTCCCGGGGTGTGGGGTCCTCGAGCAGTCGGCACATCGACAAGGTGCTCGCGGCACGTCGCGGTCGCCGCGGTTCCCGCATCGATTCCTGAGCAGGCTCAGCGTTCGGTGGGAAGCAGCGCGCAGGTGATGCGGGAGGTGCACACCCGGCGTCCGGATTCGTCGCTGACGACGATCTCGTAGGCGGCGCTGGTCCGACCCAGGTGGATCGCCGTCGCTACCCCGGTGACCGTGCCCGAGCTGGCGGAGCGATGGTGGGTCGCGTTGATGTCCACCCCCACAGGGAATCGGTCGGGGTAACCGTGCACGGCGGCCCCGATCGATCCCAACGACTCGGCCAGCACCACGGATGCCCCGCCGTGCAGGAGCCCGTACGGCTGGGTGTTGCCCTCGACCGGCATGCTGGCGACGACTCGTTCGGCCGACACCTCGAGCAACGCGATGCCCATCTTGTCCGAGAGCGCTCCCATGTGGTTCTTCATCTCCGCCAGGAGCCCCTCCAGCGACGTGATGTCGGTGCGGTCGGAGCGAGGGGGCGCTGTGGGCACTGCCGGGGTTGCTGGGGGCTGCGTCATGCGCCCATTGTGACTGATGGACGTTCTGGCGGGGGCGAGTTGTGTCGCCGCGTGCAGATAGTGTTCCCGATGTGACCGACAAGCACTCCCGACCTCGTCTGCTGCTCCTGGACGGCCACTCGCTGGCCTATCGAGCCTTCTTCGCGCTCCCGGTGGACAACTTCTCCACCAGCACCGGGCAGCACACCAATGCGGTCTACGGATTCACCTCGATGTTGATCAACGTCCTCCGCGACGAGGAACCGACCCACGTGGGGGTGGCTTTCGACAAGTCGCGTCAGACGTTCCGCCTGGAGGAGTACCCGGAGTACAAGGCGAAGCGAGCCAAGACTCCCGACGAGTTCGGTTCGCAACTGCCGCTCATCCAGGAGGTCCTGGACGCTCTGCACATCCCGCACCTCTCCATGGACGGGTACGAGGCGGACGACATCATCGCGACGCTCGCCACCCAGGCCGTGGCGGCCGGCATGGACGTGCTGATCCTGACCGGTGACCGGGACTCGCTCCAGCTCGTCAACGAGCACACGACGGTTCTCTACCCGATGCGCGGCGTCTCGGAGCTGGCGAGGATGACCCCCGCGGCGGTGGAGGCGAAGTACGGCCTCCCGCCCCACCGCTATCCCGAGCTCGCCGCCCTCGTCGGTGAGGACTCCGACAACCTCCCCGGCGTGCCCGGGGTCGGACCCAAGACGGCAGCCAAGTGGATCGCCACCCACGACGGCCTCGACAACGTGATCGCGCAGGCCGACCAGATCAAGGGCAAGGCGGGGGAGAGCCTGCGCGCCCACCTGGGTGACGTGATCCGCAACCGTCGCCTCAACGCACTGCTGTGTGACCTCACCCTCGAGCTGACGCCGGACGACCTGCTGCGTCGTCCCTGGGATCGTCAGGAGGTGCACACCCTCTTCGACGGCCTCGAGTTCCGGGTGCTGCGCGACCGGCTCTTCGAGTCCTTGACGTCCGAGGAGGAGACCGAGGAGGGCGGCTTCGAGGTCGACGGAGCCACGTTGGCTCCCGGCGCCCTGGGTGCATGGCTCGAGGAGCACGCCACGACTGACGTCGGGTTGCACGTGCGCGGCACGTGGGGAGCAGGGACGGGACGGGTCGACGGACTGGCCCTCGCCAATGCCAGCGGGCAGGCGGCGTACGTCGACGTGGCGGAGCTGACTCTCGACGATGACCAGGCGTTGGCGCTCTGGTTGGCCGACGACACTCGTGGCAAGTTCCTGCACGACGCCAAGGGGCCGATCCTGGCCCTGGGCGCCCACGGTTGGCAGCTCGCGGGGTTGCGCGGTGACACCGCCCTCTCCGCCTATCTCGTACGCCCCGACCAGCGCTCGTACGACCTCGCCGACCTCACCGTTCGCTACCTGCGCCGTGAGCTCAAGGAGGAGGGCGACGGGGCGCAGGGCCTGCTCTTCGCCGAGGACGACGCCGTGGCAGACCTCGCGATGCTGCGGGCGCGAGCGGTGCTCGACCTGGCCGGGGCCCTGGCTGACTCCGTCGAGGAGCACGGGGGTACGACCCTGCTGGCCGAGGTCGAGCTCCCCCTGGTGCACACCTTGGCGCGGATGGAGCAGACCGGCATCGCGGTCGACCTCGATCACCTCCAGGGGCTGGAGTCCGAGTTCGCGGGGGAGGTCAAGCAGGCCGCTGAGGAGGCGTTCGACGTCATCGGCAAGGAGATCAACCTCGGCTCTCCCAAGCAGCTGCAGGTCGTGCTCTTCGACGAGCTCGCGATGCCGAAGACGAAGAAGACCAAGACCGGATACACGACCGACGCCGACGCGCTCCAGCAACTCTTCGAGAAGACCGCACATCCCTTCCTGCAGCACCTGCTGCGCCACCGCGACGTCACCCGCCTGCGTCAGACGGTCGAGGGATTGCTGAAGACGGTGGCTCCCGACGGTCGCATTCACACCACGTTCAACCAGATCATCGCGGCCACGGGGCGGCTCTCCAGCACGGACCCCAACCTCCAGAACATCCCCGTCCGCACGGCTGCTGGCCGGCGCATCAGGGAAGCCTTCGTTGTCGGTGACGGCTTCGAGTCCTTGATGACAGCCGACTACAGCCAGATCGAGATGCGGATCATGGCGCACGTCTCGGGTGACGAACTGCTGGCGGAGGCATTCCGCTCCGGTCACGACTTCCACTCGATCACCGCCTCTCGGGTCTTCGGGGTGGACGCCGACGACGTCACGCCGGAAATGCGCGCGAAGATCAAGGCGATGAACTACGGCCTGGCCTACGGGCTCTCCGCCTTCGGTCTCTCCGGTCAGCTCAAGATCACTCCGGCCGAGGCGCGTCTCCTGATGGACGACTACTTCGAGACCTTCGGCGGGATCCGGGACTATCTCCAGGGCACGGTCGACGAGGCCCGGCGCACCGGGTTCACCGAGACGATCATGGGCCGACGCCGCTACCTGCCGGACCTGACCAGTGACAATCGCCAACGCCGGGAGATGGCTGAGCGGATGGCGCTCAACGCGCCGATCCAGGGCTCTGCCGCTGACCTGGTCAAGGTCGCCATGCACGGGGTCGAGCGGGCGCTCGTCGAGGAGAAGTTGTCCTCCCGGATGCTCCTGCAGGTGCACGACGAACTTGTCCTGGAGGTGGCGCCGGGCGAGCACGAGGCGCTCGAGGCGCTGGTCCGTCGGGAGATGGGGTCGGCGGCCGAGCTGTCAGTTCCCCTCGACGTGTCGGTCGGCACCGGCCGCAGCTGGCACGACGCGGCGCACTGAGCCTCGTCGCGGATCGAGGACGCCGGCCTCAGTGGGGGACGCTCAGCGGCTTCTGCTCGGAAGCCGGTTGGCGGACGATGCTGTAGCTGATGGCCACGAGCGTGACCAGCAGTCCGACGTCGACGAGCAGGACCCACACGAGGAGCCCGGCGACGGAGTCGGTCATCAGGCCGCCCACCACCAGCACGACGAGCGCCAACCACACGATGTAGGACGAGCGCTGTCCTTGACGGGCCAGCACGGAGTAGACCACCAGCTGCAGTAGTGCCAGCACCGTGCCCAGCAGCGCGAAGAGCCAGAGCTGGTCCTGGATCTCCGCAAACTCCTGGCCCCCAGCGAAGTAGAGGGCCAGCCAGGAGAGCATCCAGACGCCCAGGGTGCAGACCATGCCCAGGGCGGTGATCCCGGTCAAACTCTGGGTCAACGCTCGGGTGCGTTGACTGGCCGAAGCCATGGTCGGAAAGGCGACGACCACCACGAACTGGGGCAGGAAGGTCAGCATCTTGGCCAGGATCACTCCGCCGGCGTAGAGGCCGGCGTCATGGTCGGAGAGCGTGTTGCGAGCGACGATCACGTCAGCACTCGACAGGGCGAAGAGGGCCAGCAGCGCCTGCGAGTTGTGCAGCGTCTCGCGCAGGATGGCGCTCGCCGAATGGGTCGGATCCGTGGTGTCGGGCCTGCGGTTGCTCCGCAGGATCCACCAGCCCAGCACGACCGGGAAGATGGCACCGAGCAGCACCGCGAGGACTGCGACCGATGCTGTGGGGCGCCAGGCCAGCAGAGCGACGCCGAGCGCCAGGCGAGGCAGGCCCGCGGCCATGTAGAGAAGTCCGAGGGGCAACCAGCGGCGTTCGCCCTGGAGGATGCCGATGTAGCCACCCACCAGGGTGAGCGGCACGGAGACCGGGCCGGCCAGGGCCGCCAGACCCATGCTGTCCAGACGCAGGACCACGTTGATCACCGGGGTGAGAGCCAGCAGGACGACACCGATCCCGATGGAGACCCGCCAGGTCAGGGACAGCACCTCTGCCTCGATCTGGGCGACGTGCTCGGGGTGGGCAGAGATGCGCCGGGCGGCCGTGGCCTGCAGTCCGAGAGCACCGACGCTGATGACCGTCAGGAGGCTCATCATCGCGGCCACCGGGCTGTAGGCGCCGGGACCCATCAGACTGGCCGCTCCGAGGGTGAAGGCGTACACGGCCACGTTCATGACGCCCATGGCGACGGCGATGCCGGCACCTGTGCTCATGACGGCCTTGGCGCGGTACGTCAGTGAAGTCACCCGAGGAGTCTAGGGGGATCGGCTACCCATGCGTAGGGGGGCAGGCCTCGCGCACGTCCAGAGACCATTCATACGAAGACACAGTGGGCGGCTCATGCTTGAATGTGCGCGTGGCTGCGACTGACGCGACGGTGACCGACCCCACCTCACGTGAGGTGCGGGACGCCCAGATCTCCTCCCTGACGGGCATGCGCGGTTTTGCTGCCCTCATGGTCGTCCTGGTCCACACCGCTGGCAAGACGGAGTACCCGTGGCTGGGTGTGCACGGGTACGGCCCGATCGCGCTCTTCGTCCTCTCCGGTTTCCTGCTCTACCGGCCCTTCGGGCGCTGGATCATGGGGTGGGCGCCGAGACCGTCCCTGCCGGGTTTCGCCATCCGTCGCGTCCTGCGCATCTTCCCGGCCTACTGGGTCACGCTGCACGTCTGGTACTTCATCTACCCGAAGGCAGTTCCGGACACCTTCGGTGAGTGGATTCGTGACCTCACCCTGGTCAACACCCTCCAGTTCTTCGAGCTCACGGTCGGCCTGGAGCAGGCGTGGTCCATGGGGGTCGAGCTGACCTGGTACCTGGCCCTGCCGATCCTTGCGATCGTGCTGCACGGCGTGGTGCCCCGCGTCCCCGAGCGGCACCGACTGAAGGCCCATGTGGGGATCCTGGTGGCGATCTTCCCGGTCTCCGTGGCCTACCTGGCATGGGCGCACCAGCAGGATGTCTGGGACAGCGCCGGCATGTGGCTGCCCAGGTACCTGATCTGCTTCGCCTTCGGTGCCCTGATCGGGTTGATGATGGATGCCGAACGCGCCGGAGCGACCGACATCACCCGCGGACGCAAGATCATGACCGACCCGTGGCTGCTGCCCATGCTGGCGCTGGTCTTCGCGGCTGTCGCGATCTCCGAGTGGAGCGGGCCGGTCTCCTTCACCAAGCTCACCCTCACCCAGGAGTACGTCCGGGACGGCGCCGGACTCGGGCTCGCGGGGACGCTCCTGATCATCTCCGTCTTCTCGGGTCCCGGCGCCCCGTTGGTGCGACTGCTCAGCTCCCGCGTCATGCAGGCGACCGGGCGGTGGTCCTACGGCATCTACCTGTGGCACCTGCCCGTCATCACGATCCTGGCTGAGGACGTCACCTTCCAGGAGGGGCCGCAGGGCCTGTTCTTCAGGTTGCTCTGGCTCCTTCCCATCGCCTATCTCCTGGGCGCGATGAGTTACGCATGGGTCGAGACCCCGGCGATGCAGTGGGCCAAGCACCTCTCCAAGCCCTACGACGGCACCGCGAAGACGGGCGGCAGGCGCCGGAGCGACATCGGGCCGGTCGTGTCGGAGGCGCCGGAGATGCGCGATGCCGTCGCCTCAGAAGCCCCTTACTCGCCCGACCAGTCGCCCTCCGTCGACGCCGCCGCCCCACGGGACGACTCTCGTGGGGGTCCGGGCGCGGTCCAGTGACCGACAGTGACCTGGGTGCGCCGCGCGTGGTGAGTCCCCAGGAGAATGAGACAGCCCTGCGTCGAGCCCAGGAGGTCGTCGGGCTCTACGGGGACCCCGACGTCACCTGGGGGATCTCGCTGGAGCTCTCCTTCGCCGAGCCCGTCGACCTGACCGGCGCACCGGCGCGGCTGACCACGATGGTGCGTGAACACCCGCACCTCGGCCCCGTGCCGAGTCTGCGGCAGGTCCCTGCCCAGGAGTGGGACCGGGTGCGCGAGGAGAGCGCGAGTGCCGACTTCGGTGACGGTCGCCTCGTACGCCTCCTGGCGAGGTCGGACGCTCGTACGTTCTTCGTCACCGCCCATCACGGAGTGTGCGACGGCCTGGGCCTGGTCGCCATCGCTTCGTCGCTGGTCGGCCGGGAACTCTCCTCCTCGGCCCGAGGGGTGGGGGAGCGTCGTTCGTCCCGGAGTTTTCTGACCTCCAGCATCGTCCGGCTGGGTGAGGCCCTGGTGAGCCCTCCCGCACGGTTCGGAGGCACCCGCAATCCCGCCCGCGTGGCCGAGCCTGAAAGTCTTCTCCAGGAGTCCGCGACCCGGTGGAAGGTCAACGGTACGACGGTCTGCACCGCGCTGACCAAGGTCTACGCCGCCTGGCCGCGAGGCCGCTCGCGCGGGGGCCGTCGCTTCCTGGTCGTGATGGGCGCCTCACGGCGAGCCCCGGGGGACATCGCGCCCGATCGACGGACCGCCTACCTGCGGATCCCGCTCAAGCTCGGCTGGGACGAGGCGCGGGTGAAGGCAGCGATCCGCGCGGTGGAGCCGGAGCCCGACTTTCCCGAGACGTCGGCGGGAGGAGTGGGCCCGATGGTGATGCGGGCCCTGAAGAACCGTCTCGGCTACACGGTGAACGTGAGCAACCTCGGTCTGGTGACGGGGGACGGGCTGGAGTCTCTGGCGATGTTCCCCGCGGTCAACGGCCCCCAGGCTGTGGGCATCGGGCTCGTCTCGACCCCACTGCGTACCACCGTGTCGGTCAGGACTCGACGCTCGGACTTCTCCGAGGACGAGGCGCGGCTGCTCCTGCGTCGGCTCGTGGAGGAGATGGGCTGAGGGGCTGCCGTCGACCCGGCCGTGACCGGGCCCTGGTGCCCAGGGCCCGGCGGCTGCTGGCTCAGTACGGGTCGTACGGCGAGTCGTGCCCGAAGACTCGGGCCACGGGGCGCAGCTTGAGGCGCAGCAGCACCTTGATGAAGACGTTGCGGATCCACCACGGCATCTCAGCCAGGATCCGGACGCGGTCTGCGGCGCTGGGCTTGCGCACCCGGAAGAGTGCCTGGGAGTTGCTGCGGCGTTCGTAGGTGATGCGGTTGGAGAAAAGCACGTGACGCAGGATGCCGAGCGTGACGCCGATCGACGAGAAGCAGTCGTGGATCACGATGCCGCCGCCCTCGGGAAGGTGGACGCTCCACTTGAGGTCGTCCGACAGCGTCCAGTAGTCGTGCTTGCCGTCGATGTAGAGCAGGTCGAAGCCGCGGGTCCACGTGGGGCGTAGCCCGGTGCTGTAGTCCTGGACCAACTCGACGACCTGGTTGAGGTCGTTGCTGGCCATGTTGCGCTCGAACTTCTCCTTGGTGGAGAGGCCGCCGAAGAGTTTTCCCTCGACGAAGGGGTCGACGGCGATCACAGTGCCGTCCTTGGGGCGGAGTGCTTCCCCGAGGATGACGGTGGAACGGCCCTGGTGGGAGCCGATTTCAAGGACGGTGCCGCCGGTTCCGAGCTTGGTTGCTTCGTCCCAGAGAATCTGGGCCTGACCCTCCTTGAGCCACCCGGGGACGTCCTGGACCCGCTGCCAGGCCTCGGCAAACGTCACGGGGGCTTGGTCGCGGTCACTGGACAAAGGCGGAACATCTGCGTGGGACATTGCTTGGACCCCTATGGGATGGTTCTGTGCGGGTAAGGTGCCCCGCAGGTTACTACTGAGTTGTCTTATTGCAAGGCGGGTTTCTCACTGTGTGGTTGGGTCGACGTGCGTGGTTCACCCACGCTCATCAACGGTTGTGGCCGCACCTGCTTGTCTGGGCTGCGCTCATCTTCCTCTCGTTCCGCCAGCAGGTGGGACAGACGACCTTCGACACGAAGCTTGATCTGTCGGTCGACGTGGGGTCCTTCCTCGAGCGCACCCTGACCGCGTGGAACCCGATGAGCGCCTTCGGTGAGATGCAGAACCAGGCGTACGGCTATCTCTTCCCACAGGGCGCCTTCTTCCTCCTCGGCGACACGGTCGGCCTCCCCGAGTGGGTCGTGCAGCGGCTGTGGTCCGCGCTGCTGCTCGTGGTGGCCTACGAGGGAGCACGACGACTCTTCGCGGTGATCGACGAGCCGCGCAACCGTGCCTGGCTCCCGATGATGGCTGGTCTGGCCTTCGCGCTCTCTCCTCGGCTCCTGGGCCTCTCGGGGGTCCTGACCGGTGAGATCCACCCGACCGCCGTGCTGCCGTGGGTGGTGCTCCCGCTCGCGCTGGCGTTGCGGGGTGTGCTGACTCCGCTCCACGGTGCCGCCTGGTCCGGATTCGGCGTCCTCATGATGGGCGGAGTGAACGCGACCGAGGTGTTGCTCGCGCTGCCGGTGGCGGGCTTCGTCATCCTGTGCGCGATGCGTGACCGGGTCGGGCGAGCCCTGGCCATCTGGTGGCCGATCGCAGTCATCCTGGCCACCAGCTGGTGGGTCTCCGGCCTGCTGACCCAGGGCAGGTACAGCCCTCCCTTCCTCGACTACATCGAGACGGCCTCGACGACGACGGGCACGCTCGGTTGGGCCAATGTCGTACGGGGTGCGGACCACTGGCTCTCCTTCATCTGGGTCGGCGGTCAACCGTGGTGGGAGGGTTCGTACGAACTCGCCACCGACCCGTGGCTGGTGGGCATCACCGGTCTGGTGGCCGCGGTCAGCCTCTTCGGGCTCTTCCATCACCGGATGCCCTGGCGCCTGCCCTTCGCGCTCAGCGCGCTCACCGGCATGATCCTGCTGGGCATGGGCCACGCAGACGCCTTGGCAGGCCCCTTCTCGGGCACGTTCCGAGGTCTGCTGGACGGCCCCCTGAGTCCGTTCCGCAACATCCACAAGCTCGACCCGATCGTGAGGCTCCCGCTCGCCCTGGGCTTCGCCCACGGGGTGGGCGTCATCACCCATGTCCTGGCCACCCAGCTGGAGCGGCGGCCGCCCCACAGCTCCTTGGTCCCGTACGTCCGGCACGCGCGCCCCGCGACCATCGTCGTCGCGCTCCTGCTGCTGCTGGCGTCGGCCCAGCCGTTGATCTCCGACCAGCTCCGCAAGCCCGGTTGGGACGAGTTCCCGCGGGCTTGGTACGAGGCGGCGGAGTACCTCGAGCGCAACTCCGGCCAGGGGCGGACCCTGATCCTCCCCGGCTCCGGCTTCGGTCAGCAGACCTGGGGTTGGACCATCGACGAGCCCATGCAGCCGTTGGCCGGCGCGCCCTGGGTGTCGCGCAGTCAGATCCCGCTGGCACCGGGAGGGACCATCCGCTACCTCGACGCCATCGAGGAACGGATCCAGGACGGCGTCGGTTCGCCGGTGCTGGCCGATGCATTGGCCCGGGCAGGCATCAAGCACGTTCTGGTCCGACGGGATCTCGACTCGTGGGCGACCGAGACACCTTCCCCCGTGCGTGTTGACCAGGCGCTCAGCCTGAGTCCGGGACTGAAGAAGGTCGCCTCCTACGGCACCGCCGACTTCGGGGTCCAGCCGATGATCGACATCTTCGAGGTGGATCGCAACGTTCCACTCCTCGAGGCGGTCGACCTCGACTCGGTGAAGACCCTGTCCGGTGGACCCGAGGACACCATCACCGCCATGGAGGCGGGGCTGCTCAAGCCGGGCGAGGTGACCGTGAACTTCTCCGAGCCGGGATGGAGCGCCACGCCCGACATCGTCGGTGACGGGTTCCGACGGCGAGAGCGGCAGTTCGGTCGCCTCGTCGACTCCGTCTCCCAGGTGATGTCGGCCTCCGAACCGTTCCGCACCAAGCGCGCTGCCCACGACTACCCGGGGGTGTCCGAGGACGACCGAGTCGTCGCCCAGTACACCTCGTTGGCCTCTGTCACGGCATCGACCTCTTCGGGATACGTCGACATGTTCGGCGCGATCCAGCCGGAGATGGGTCCGTTCGCTGCGCTCGACGGGACAGAGGAGACCTACTGGCGTTCGGCGCCACTGGCCGACCCCACCGATCAGTGGTTGGAGATGCGGTTCACGAAGCCCGAGCCGCTCACCGAGTTGCGTCTGGTTGCCGGCGTCGACGGTGTCTCCGGGGTCCCGGTGCGTCGGGTCAGGGTGCAGGTCGGCCCACGTGAGTTCGAACGCGGGGTCGATCCGGCCACCGGCGAGGTGGTCATTCCGCTCACCGGGGCGAACGTCGACAAGGTGCGCATCGAGGTCGCCGCGGTCTTCGGTGACCCGGAGATGGGCGTCGTCGCTCTGCGTGAGGTCGCCTTCAAGGGCGTCGAGATCGACCGGACCCTGCTGTTGCCCGACAACGGCGCGACCGGGGACACGGCGTTCGTCTTCCGTGCGCGACCGTCCCGTCGCGCCTGCGTCGACATCGGTTACGGCCCCCAGTGCGACGTGAGTTCTGCCCGTGCCAGCGAGGAGGAGTTCGGCCTCAACCGGCGCTTCGTCACCGAGACCAGCGGCAAGTACCTGCTCTCCGCCGAGGTGGTGGTCCGCAGCACGCAGGAGAGCGCGCTCCTGCTCAATCCGTTCCCGAACCAGTTGCGGGCACTGGCCTCATCCACGGTCGGGTGGGATCCCTCGGTCGCCGGCCAGCGGGCCGTCGACGGCGACCCGTCCACGCTCTGGGTGGCCGGACGCAGGGACACTGCTCCGAGTCTGGACCTCGACTGGGGGGTCGAGCGCACGATCAACCAGTTGACCTTCGACCCGGCCAACATCTCTGCCTCACAACCCGTGAAGGCGATCATCGAGGCCGGCGACGAACGACGGGAGGTGGACATGACCGCGGACGCGCTGGGCTACTTCAAGCCGATCACCGCGTCCAGGGCCAAGATCACCTTCCCGATGGCGGCGTACACACCCGGTGGTGACGAGCTTGCTCCGCTGGCGATCGGTGAGCTCAACATCGGAGGGCTCGAGGAGGTCAAGGCGCCGTGGTCCCCTGATCAGCCGACCGGAGCGGTCTGCGGATTCGGCCCGGACGTCAACCTCGACGGAGAGAGGTACCGGACCAAGGTGGTCGGGAAGATGGGCCAGGTCGTCACGGGCACCCCACTCCAACTGGAGCTGTGTGGGAGCGACGAGGTCGACCTCGCTTCCGGTGACCACCGGCTCGCCGTCACCTCCACGCCGCAGTACGCGGTCACCTCGCTGACCCTGACCCCGGCCGAGGAGCGCGGGCTCGTCGAGGAGGAGGAACGAGGCCGTGAGGTCGCGATCCTGGACTGGTCCGCCAGCGAGCGCACGGTCCGCGTCGGCCAAGGACCGGAGGGCGTCCTGCGCGTCCCGGAGAACGTCAACATCGGCTGGGTGGCCACCCTCGATGGGGAGGAACTGGAACCCCTGCGGCTGGACAGTTGGCAACAGGGCTTCAAGCTGCCGGCGGGAGAGGGTGGGGTGGTCGAGCTCAAGTTCGCTCCCGACTCCACCTATCGGATCCAACTCGTCCTGGGAGCCATCGCCGCGCTCCTGGTCTTCGGTGTCGCCGTGGTGCTCGAGGTCGTACGGGTTCCCGGTCCGCGCCGGGTGGCCTCGGTGCCGGTGCCCCGTTGGCTGGGTCGCGGCCGACGGAGCAGGTACGCGGTCGGCGCCGTGGCCGGGTACGTCTTCGCTGGCGTACCGCTGGCTGTCGGCCTCCTGCTGGGGGTCGCGCTGATCGGCCGTGGGGCTGCGCGAGTGCTGCTACCGTCGGCCTTCGTCGTCGTGGCGACCACCGGCCAGGCGATCTCCGCGTCGAACGGGGGAGGGGTCCATGTCTCCTGGACCGACTGGGTGGCGGGTGCTGCTGTGGGCCTGTTCCTGATGACTCTGGTCCTGCCCAACACGGGAGAAGAGGAACGATGACCGACATCGAAGTCCAGCCGACACCGCCGCGGGCCAAACGCCGACTGGAGGCACCCAAGGAGCCGGGGTGGTTGAGCCTGGCGGGCTCCGCCTTCCGGACCCCCGCTGGCTTCATCGCGGTCCTGGTCATCGCAGTGCAGGCGATCTGGCGCGGGGGCCTGGTGGCAGGAGGCTTCTTCACCCAGGACGACTACCTCATGCTCGACCGCGCCGCCAACGAGGCGATGGACCTCGATCACCTGGCTGCCTCCCACTCCGGCGAGTTCTCCCCGCTCGGCAACCTGATCGTGTGGGCAACCACCCAGGCGGCCGGCATCGACTGGGGCGCGGTCACGCTCGTCGTGGTGGGGCTCCAGACCGCAGTGGCGGTGTTGACCTGGGTCGTCCTGACCCAGATCCTCGAGGACCGATGGGTCCGGATCCCCCTGCTGGCCGTCGCCTGCTTCACCCCCCTCACGTTGGGCACCACCTTGTTGTGGGCGCTCGCCACCACCCATCTGCCCGCCGTGTTGCTGCTCCTCCTGGGAACCTCCGCCCTGCTCGCGCACCTGCAGGCGGACTGGCGGCCAGGAGTACGGGTGGCTGCGGCGTGCCTCGTCCTGGTGATGTTCTGCAGCGACCGGGCTCTGCTCCTGCCTGCGGTCTCCCTCATCGCCGTGGCTGCAATGCTTCGACCGGCCAACCTGGGGGTCAGGGCCCGACTCGTCCAGGCGGTCGCCCTCTACGGGCGACTCTGGCTGATCCTGCTGGTGGCCCTGGTCGCTCGGATCCTGCTCTCGGTGAACCGTGAGGGGTCAGGTTTCGGGTGGCCGTCCACCTTCAGCGATGCCCGGTACATCTTCGAGCAGTACTTCCGCCAAGGTGTTTCCGGCCTGGTGGGTGGCCCCTGGTCCGGAGAGATGTCGTCCAGCGTGCTGGTGCCGTCGGCCAACTGGCCCTTGGCCGTCGCCGGTCTGGTCTGCATCCTGCTCGCCGTTCCTGTGGTCCGGTGTCTGAAGGACCCTGTCGTGGCGGTCTCGGCCATCGGTCTGTTCGGATACTTCGTCCTCGGTGCCGGGGTCCTGCTGGTCACCCAGGAGGGCCTCAACGCCATGGGGATGGTCTCGCGGTTCGTGGCCGACGTCGTGCCCGCGGTGGTCCTCTGCCTGGCGTTGGCCCTGCGCCGCAGCACCGTGCCCCACGAGATCGGCCACTGGGTGCGCAAGGCGCCGGCTGGCATCGCTGTCGGCCTGGCCATCGTCTACCTGGTCTCTGCCGCAGTGACCACGCGAGCCGTCACCCCCGTGCTCCAGAACACCGACGACAGGGACTTCGTCGAGCAGATCCGCACCGGCCTCGAGGTCGACCCGCGCATCGTGCTGCTCGACGGGCCAGTCCCGGAAGGGGTCATGTCGACCTGGTTCGGCAACGAGGCGAAGGTCTCGACAGTCGTCGGCCTGCTGCCCGAGCAGCCCACGTTCGACCTCCCGAGCGAACAGTTGCGGATGGTGGACGGGACCGGACTCCTGCGCGAGATCCAGTTGGGCACGGCGGTCTCCGCCGAGGCCGCGGAGGACCCCTCGTGTGGGTGGCCGGTCACTTCGAAGGGCCTGACCGTGCCCATGCAGGGCAACGTCGCCGCAGGTGACCACGTGATGTCGATCGGCTATCTGACCAACGCCGACACGTACGCCCAGATCCAGGCCGGCGACACCTCCCTGCGGATCCCGATCCGTACCGGGTTGAACACCATCTTCGTCCCGGTGAAGTCAGCTTTCGACGAGGTGCAGTTGACCCTCGAGACCATGGACCAGACCTTGTGCGTGGGGTCGATCACCGTTGGCGTGCCAGAGCCGGCTCCCCTGACCGGGGGCTGAGGCGTGCCGGACAGGCTCTCACCGGGCCCCCGTAGGGCTTCGGGGCAACGGTGAGGGACGTACGCGGGAGAGGCCCGGCAGACTCGCTCTTACGAGGTCCGTTGCGCTGGCCAGATCTCGCGTTGGCCGTGGTGGTTGCCATGGTGGTGCTGGGGCCCTTGGTCCTCGACCGCGGCTTCATCCTGGTGGGCGACATGGTCTTCGTGCCGGACCAGCCGTGGAAGGACGCCTGGACCGGAGGGGACGGCGGGGTTCCGCGAGCGGTCCCCGGCGACGCCTGGGTCTCCCTCCTGGATTCGGTGCTGCCCGGCGCAGTCCTCCAGCGCCTGATCCTCCTGGCCACCCTGATCGGTGCCGCGCTGGGAATGTCGCGTCTCACCGCGGGGCTCTCCTTCGGGGCGAGGGCTGCGGGTGCCGTCCTCTTCGTCTGGAACCCGTACGTGTTCGAGCGGCTCGCGATCGGCCACTGGGCGCTCCTGTGTGGCTATGCGGCCCTGCCCTGGGTCCTGGACGCAGCGTTGAAGTTGCGTCGCGAGGACGCCAGCCCCCGAGTCTGGCTCCACCTGCTCCTCCCACTGGCGGTGGCCGGCTGGGCCTCTCCCACCGGCGGAGTCCTGGCGGTCATGGTGGCGTTGGCCTTCACGCTGTCGCGGTGGCGACGGGCCGCTGCAGTGCTGGCCCTGGGCCTGTGGGTGAACCTGCCGTGGATCGTGCCCGCGTTCGGCAACGGCGCAGACCAGCTGTCTCCGGACGCGTTCGGCGTCGCGGTGTTCGCCACGCGTTCGGACACTCCTTGGGGACTCCTCGCTTCCGCTCTCACCTCCGGGGGGATCTGGAAGGAGTCGATCCTTCCCGCTGATCGCGCCAACACCTGGCTGTCGCTGGTGAGCCTCGCCATCCTCGCTCTCGCGGTGTGGGGGCTCTTGTCTCGCCGCGGCAGGGTCCTGTTGCCACCGCTGCCCACGGCCCTCCTGGCAGGCACCGCGCTGGTGTTGGCGCTGGTGGGCGCGGTGGAGTTGACCCGGCCCCTCCTCGAGTGGACGGTCCTCCATGTGCCCGGCGGGGGACTCCTGCGCGACGGGCAGAAGTGGTTGGCCCCGTGGGTCCTGGTGGCGTGCGTGGGGTTCGCCGTCACCGTGGAGCGTCTCGGGGAGCTGACCGCTCGTCGGGCGCCTCAGTCACGCAACTGGGTGGTGAGCCTGGCGCTCCTTCCGGTGATGGCGTTGCCGTCCCTGGCCTTCGGTCTCGGCGGGTTCCTGTCCGCCGACGAGTTCCCCGAGCAGTGGTTCGAGATGCGTCAGGAGATGGAGCAGTTGGACCTGGCCGAGGAGCTCGTGGTGGTGCTGCCGTTCTCGACCTATCGACGCTTCGACTGGACTCCGCGAACGATCCTCGATCCTGCCCCGAGGTTCTTCCCGGGAAGGATGGTCACCGAGGACGCCTTGACGACACGCCAGGGCACCGTGGGTGGCGAGAGTGCCCTCGCCGCACGTGTGCGGGCGACCTCGGACGGTGACGAGCTGGCCCAGGTGCTCAGCGAGGGTGGCGTGCGGTGGGCCCTCGTGCACCGCAGCAGTGACCCGGGTCCGACGCCGACCGGCGCGACGGTCGTGAGCGCAGGCGACCAGGTCTCTTTGCTGAAACTCCCATCCCCGGTCGCCGAACCTGCGTATGCTGGCCACTGGCGCCCCACTACTTACGCTGTGCTCGACTTGGTGGTGCTGAGTAGCGTGGCCTTGACGCTTTGTTCCGCGATGTGGGCAAGGGGTCGCAATGCTGGCTACCGACGCGTACTCTGCAAGCAGTAACCGTTAGGTCTGGGAGGACACTAAATGTTTGGTTGGTTGTTTTCGATCCTCGCGGGCGCCATTGCGGCCGTAGTCTCTATCCTCATCGCTGTCGCCAGCCTGACCGGCGTCGACGCTGACAACGGCGGCCCCAACGAGCCCGGTTCAGGTCAGTACGGCGACGAGTGACCCACGGCCACTGATGGTGGCCCATTGACTTCTCTCTTCAGGGCGAACTCCTTATGGAGTTCGCCCTGAAGCGCGTGCAGAGGCGCCAACGCGGTGGGTGTCGAGGCCGCCCTGCCCAGGACTGGCAGCTCCCGCAGGGCTCGGTGGGGCGACGTGCGAATTGGTCTTGAGACGTGAAAGGGCCCCGCCACAGGCGGGGCCCTTTCACGTCGTGGGGGATCTGTCAGCGCCGGGTGTGAGCCTCGCTGGTCGGAGCAATCTCCAGGCAACTCTCCACCACTGCGGTCGTGGCCTCCCACGTGAATTGCTCACTGCGCATCGCTGCCTTGGTGCCCATGCTTTCCCGCAGAGCGTGATCGGTCAGGAGGCGGCGTACACAGTCGGTGAAGTCAGCCTGGTCGCTGGCCAGTAGACCGGTGACGCCGTCGAGGATGGACTCCTGGACTCCTCCGGCGGAGCGGTAGGCCACCGACGGTGTGCTCACGTGCGCAGCCTCGACGATGGAGAGGCCCCAGCCCTCCTTCAGGGAAGGCATGACGTGGACCCAGGCGCGTGACAACTCGATGAACTTCACCTCGTCGTCGACGAATCCGAGGAAGCGGACGCGGTCGCTCAGACCCAGCTCGTCCACCAGAGCGACGAGGTGGTCGGTCCACCAGCCGTCACCCATGATGGTGAGGGTCGTGGCGGGGCACTCGTCGCGGAGATCGTGCAGTGTGTGGATGGCGTGCTCGATCTGCTTGTGAGGCACGAGACGGCTCAGGGCCACCAGGCTCGGGTGCTTGTCGCGTCCCGGCTCCTCGAACTCAGGCACCGGAGGAACGCCGTTGTAGGCGATGCGGATGCGCTCTGCGTCGACGCCGAGCTCGACCAGTTCTGAGGCGGTGATCTGGCTGACCGCCACGTAGTCGTTGTTCCGGTTCACCCGAGGAGCGGCCTGTGACTCCATGAACCACCCGATCCTGGCCAGCACGGGTCCGACCACGGGCCACTGTTCACGGTGGACGTGGTGCACCAGCACCGTCACCTTGGCCCGGGTGAAGAGGGTCGCCAGGAATGGCATCCCGTTCTGGACCTCGATCACGTGGTCGATGCGCCCCAGTCGGCCGGTGAGCAGGTAGAAGGCCGCCCACAGGTACACGGTCATGTGGCGTCCGACGCGAACGTAGCGGACGCCGTCCCGCGTCTCTTCCTTGGCGCTGCCCGGATACCGCGCGGTCAGCGTCGTCACGTCGTGCCCTGCGGCCGCGAGCCGAGTGGCGACCTGGCGGAGATAGGTCTCCGACCCACCGCCTTCTGGGTGCCACTGGTCGCGCCAGTTCAGGATGACGAGTCTGCTCATCAGTGCACCCCTCCCGTAGGCCCTATGACTGCTGTTCGAATGGTGAACACCACCTGGTCTCCCTCCCGGTGCTGATTACCGGAGGGTAGCATTTCAGATGTGAGCCATTCCACAGAATCTACCGCTGTCGTTCGTGATGACTGGCGTCGTTCGGTCAAGCTCTTCAAGTCCTTCCTGACCGAGCAGACGGACCCAGAAGGGTTCTACGGCCTCATCGCCGACGACACCCTCGAGTTGATGCGCCCGCACGTCGACCTCAGGGGCAAGACCGTCGCTGACTTCGGGGGAGGAGCGGGGTTCTACTCCGACGCCTTCACCCGTGCGGGTGCGACGTCGCTCGTCATCGACCTCGACCACCAGGAGGTGCTGTCCCACGGTGTTCGACACCCACTGTCGGTGGTGGCGCGCGCCGAGGAGGCGCCATTGCGTGACGGTGCGGTCGACATCGGGTTCTCCAGCAACATGCTCGAGCACGTACGTGACCTCCCCGCCGTTGCCGACCAGATCGCCCGGGTGGTCAAGCCCGGTGGTCTCGTCGTGCTGTCGTACACCGCCTGGTACGGCCCGTGGGGCGGGCACGAGACCTCCCCGTGGCACTACCTCGGTGGCGCCCGCGCCGCGCGGCGCTACGAGCGGAAGAACGGGCATCCGCCCAAGAACGTCTTCGGCGAGAGCATGTTTGCGGCGAAGGTCTCCGAAGGATTGGAGTGGGCGCGCTCGCGCGACGACCTCGAGCTTCTCGATGAGCGACCGCGTTACCTGCCCCCTGCCAGTCGCCACCTGCTGCGGGTGCCGGGTGTCCGGGAGGTGCTGACCTGGAATCTGTGGCAGGTTCTCCGAAAGAAGGAATGAGGTCCCGGAATCTCCGGCGACCTGTTCTACACTCCACAGACTCGGGGGAGTTTGTGGCCTGCGTCACCCGTAACGTCTACCGGCTGGTAGCGTGCGGCTACTTAGTGGCATGTTCATGTCTGGAGGGAGCACGCAAGTGCGAGGAAAGTTAGGTCCGATTCTGTCGGGCATCGGTGGATTCCTGCTGATCATGGGAGTTCTCCTCAACGTTTACGCGTACCCGCGGTTGGCCACGGCCCCCGCGGACCAGAACAGCACCTCGGTGCTCAGCGGCCCTGACGCCACGGTGTTCGACAGCGATCCCACCGTCCTGGCGGAGTTCCAGACCAACTTGACGACCACGGCTCTGACCGTCGGTGACGTCGACGCGGCCGAGCGGGCCGGCGACAACGTTCGCGTGTGGGTCAACTCCACCTCGACGAAGTCCGACGACGGTGTTGTTCGCTCGCGAAGTGTCGAGCGAGTCGCCTTCGACGGCTTCACGGGTGAAGCGGTGGACTGCTGCAACGCCTTCTCGGAGACGACGCAGGGTCAGCCCGAGGAAGTCAAGTTCGAGGGTCAGATCTTCAAGTTCCCCTTCCAGACCAAGAAGGAGACCTACAAGTGGTGGGACGGCACCCTGAAGCGTGCAGTCGACGCTGAGTTCGAGCGCGAAGAAGAGCTCGAGGGCGTCAACACCTACGTGTTCGTCCAGACGATCGAGCCCGAGGTCTGGACCCAGCAGGAAGTGCCGCCGTCCGTGGTGGGGGAGTCGGGCGAGGAGTCCGTCATCGCTGACCGCACCTACGGCAACATCCGTACGTTCTGGGTCGAGCCCGAGACGGGCGTCGTCCTCAACCGTACCGAGGAGCAGTCGGCCTACCTTCAGGTCGACGGCGAGAACCGCACGACACTGACCTCGGTCAAGACGGCGTTCTCCGAGGAGACGATGAAGAAGAACATCGATGAGTACTCTGGCAAGTCGACCCAGCTCAAGATGATCCGCTCCACCCTGCCGCTCGTCCTGGGCGTCGGTGGTCTGGTTCTTCTGATCGTCGGTTTCCTGCTCTACCGTCGGTCGAACTCCAGGAGCACCTCGAAGCGCTGAGCAGCTCTGACAGCACCTTCCTCGAGGAAGGAGAAGGGCCCGGACGGATCAACTCCGTCCGGGCCCTTCTGTGTCGCGTGGAAGTCCTAGCCGAGGTCGGCGACGAAGACGGCGGTGCCGGGGATGAGCAGTCCGCGCGTGCGTGACCAACCACCCCAGGTCCGATCGTGCTTCTCGGGCCACTCCGGTTCCTTCAGGGCGACAAGACGGAAGCCGTTCCCCGCGAGGACCTCGACCCAGTCGCCCAGCGTGCGGTGGTGCTCCACGTAGGAGGGTGTGCCGGTCTCGGGGTCCGTCTCCACGTAGGGGGTCCGGTCCCAGTACGACTGGGAGGCGGTGAGTCCTTCTACTCCGGGGTCGTCGGGGAAGGACCAGCGCGTCGGGTGGGTGATGGAGAAGGCGAAACGCCCGCCCGTACGCAGCACCCGCGCTGCCTCGGAGAGCGCCGCGGGGAGGTCGGCGATGAACTGCAGGGCGCCGAACGAGGAGAAGACGACGTCGAACGAGTCGTCGGCGAAGGGGAGCTGGGTCGCGGTCCCGACCACCGAGGGGACCACCACGCCCGTCTCCTCGTCGATGCGACGGGAGTGCTGCAACTGGCGCATGGACAGGTCGAGGCCGATGCCGTTGCCGCCCCTGGCAGTGACCCAGCGCGAGCACTGGCCGGCACCACTGCCCACCTCGAGGACTCGACGGCCGGCGACCGGGCCGAGTGCTCCGGCTTCGTCCTCGCTGAGCCCCTCGGGGCCCCAGATGAACCCTGTGTCACCGAGGAAGGCGCCATGGGTGGCCTGGTACTCGTCGGCGTACCTGTCCCAGTCGGGGCCATTGGCCCGTCGCGAGTCGGCCTCGCTGATCTGGCGCCGTTCGACGCTCACCGACTGGGGTAGATGGTCTGTCCCCGAAGGGATCGTCTCGGACACGGTGTCGATGCTACGCGCGCAACCGGCGTGGGAGTATGGACGGCGTGGAGATGACGTGGGACCCCCTGCCCGGCGGATGGTCGGGGGAGAGTTTTCTCGCGGAGATCGACGGGGTCCGGTCGGTGGTCAGGATCTGTGCCACCCCCAGTGCTCGCGGCGAGCGTGCCGCCGATGTGGACGGCGCCCTGATGCGACTGCTGAGGGGGCTCGTACCGGTCCCCGAGGTGTTGGAGGTCAGAGCGGCCCGGGACGGCAACCCGCCGCTCCTCATCACCCGCTACGTGCCGGGAGTCCGGGCCGACAATCTCGTCCGGGGGCAGGACGCGGGCGTCCTGGCTCCCCTGGGTGCCCAGTTGGGCCGCATCGCAGGCACGCTGGCGGGCATTCCGACCGTGGGCAGCGGCCATTTCGTCGATGCGGGTCTGAGGATCGAACCATTCGCTCCGGAGGCCGACGACCTGCTCTCCCACGTGATGTCGCGCTTGCCCTCGTTGCGAGACTTCGGTCCGGCCCGGACCGAGGGCCTGCTCGAGGTCGCCCGACGTGCCCAGGACGAACTCGACTCCGTCCCACGGACCTGCCTGGTGCACGGTGACCTGAACCCCAAGAACGTGGTCGTCGACCCCGACACCGGGTCCGTGGTGGCGGTGGTCGACTGGGAGCACGCTCATGCCGGGTCTCCTTACGCGGACCTCGGCAGCCTCCTGCGCTTCGATCGTCACAGTGCGTGGGAGGAGGCCGTGCTCTCCGGCTGGGTGGCGGTGCGCGGGGGGACCGCGGAGCAGGCCCGTGACCTGGCCCGTTGTGCCGATCTCTTCGCGCTCCTCGACCTGGCGTCCCGTCCCGCAGGGAACCTGGTGGTCGACCTCGCCGAGGTGTTCCTGCGAGAGATCGCCCGTGAAACCGACTGGAACGCCGCGCCCTGAGCCGAGGTCGCGACCGCTTGTCTGCAGAGCATGCCGGTTGGACGCTGCGCGGTCCGCACGCGTAGAGTAAGACCTTGCGTCACAGGTCTGCTCGGATCCCATACGGAGCGGCTCCCAGCTCGCTGCCGACGTTCGGCGGTGAAACGGTCCTTTGGCGAGCCGTACGACTCCATCCATCCAAGGACAACTCTCCCTTATGACGAGCACGCACATCCCTCTTCCCGATTACGACGCGCCGCAGGTTGCGATCAACGACATCGGTTCCGAAGAGGACCTTCTCGCCGCGATCGACGCGACGATCAAGTACTTCAACGACGGCGACATCGTCGACGGCATCATCGTGAAGGTCGACCGTGACGAGGTGCTCCTCGACATCGGTTACAAGACCGAAGGTGTCATTCCCTCGCGCGAGCTGTCGATCAAGCACGACGTGGACCCGTCCGAGGTCGTTGCCATCGGCGACAAGGTCGAGGCCCTGGTTCTCCAGAAGGAGGACAAGGAAGGTCGTCTGATCCTGTCGAAGAAGCGTGCTCAGTACGAGCGTGCCTGGGGCACCATCGAGCAGGTCAAGGAAGAGGACGGCGTCGTCGAGGGCACCGTCATCGAGGTCGTCAAGGGCGGCCTCATCCTCGACATCGGTCTGCGCGGCTTCCTGCCCGCCTCGCTGGTGGAGATGCGTCGCGTCCGCGACCTGCAGCCCTACGTGGGTCAGACCCTCGAGGCCAAGATCATCGAGCTCGACAAGAACCGCAACAACGTGGTCCTGTCGCGCCGTGCCTGGCTCGAGCAGACCCAGTCCGAGGTGCGTCACGGTTTCCTCACCCAGCTCCAGAAGGGCCAGATCCGCAAGGGTGTCGTGTCCTCCATCGTCAACTTCGGTGCCTTCGTGGACCTGGGCGGTGTCGACGGCCTCGTGCACGTCTCCGAGCTCTCCTGGAAGCACATCGACCACCCGTCCGAGGTCGTCACCGTCGGTGACGAGGTCACCGTCGAGGTGCTCGACGTCGACATGGACCGCGAGCGCGTCTCCCTGTCGCTCAAGGCCACCCAGGAAGACCCGTGGCAGCACTTCGCCCGCACCCACCAGATCGGTCAGATCGTTCCCGGTAAGGTCACCAAGCTGGTGCCCTTCGGTTCGTTCGTCCGCGTCGAGGAGGGCATCGAGGGCCTCGTGCACATCTCCGAGCTGGCCGAGCGCCACGTGGAGATCCCGGAGCAGGTCGTCCAGGTCAACGACGACGTCATGGTCAAGATCATCGACATCGACCTCGAGCGTCGCCGCATCTCGCTCTCGCTCAAGCAGGCGAACGAGACCTCCGCAGCAGCCGACGTCGACGAGTTCGACCCGACGCTGTACGGCATGACCGCCACGTACGACGACCAGGGCAACTACGTCTACCCCGAGGGCTTCGACCCGGAGACCGGCGAGTGGCTCGAGGGCTTCGACGACCAGCGCGCGACCTGGGAAGAGCAGTACGCCAAGGCCCACACCCGCTGGGAGGCGCACGTCAAGCAGCAGGCCGAGGCCAAGGTTGCCGAGGCCGAGGCTGGCGAGTCCACCTCGTACAGCTCCGGTGGCGAGGTCGAGCAGGCCGAGGAGGTCGGCGGTTCGCTGGCGTCCGACGAGGCTCTGCAGGCCCTGCGCGAGAAGCTCACCGGCGGCGCGGCGAGCTGAGTCAACGCTTGACCCGCAACTAGCACCACCACGTACGGCCCGCCCGGTCACACCGGGCGGGCCGTACGGTATTTTTCGCCTCTGCACGAGACCTGTGGGCAAGAAGGAGTGGAATGACGATTCGAGTTGGTCTGACCGGGGGAGTGGCATCCGGCAAGAGCACCGTCTCCGCCCGTCTCGCCGAGCTCGGCGCCGTCGTCGTCGACGCAGATCTACTGGCCCGTGCGGTGGTCGGGCCGGGGACCCCCGGCCTGGCGGCAGTGGTGGAGGAGTTCGGTGAAGGCGTGCTGACCCCCGAGGGCCTGCTGGACCGTCCAGCTCTGGGATCTCTGGTCTTCGCTGACGAGTCCCGGCGCAAGGCGCTGGAGGCCATCCTTCACCCCTTGATCCGTGCGGCTGGCGCTGAGCTCGAGGCGGCTGCCCCTGAGGGTGCAGTGGTGGTGCACGACATCCCGTTGCTCGCCGAGACGGGCCAGGCGGGAGCCTTCGACGCGGTGGTGGTGGTCGACGTCCCGGTCGAGGTGCAGATCCAGCGGATGGTGGAGCAACGCGGCATGTCGTTGGCCGACGCCCGGGCTCGGGTCGCCGCCCAGGCCAGTCGTGAGGAGCGCCTGGCCATCGCAGACTTCGTCATCGACAACACCGGCGACCTCGGTGCGCTCGAGGCCCGCGTCGATGAGATCCATGAAGCACTTCGGGCCCGCGCCGGAGCTGTCTGAAAAGACAGCCTCCGTGCGGGCCCGAAGGTTTTGGCCGACCGGGGAGGGAGGTCAGGCGGCCAGATCTGGATCGCCGAGACGGCGCAACTTCTGCAGGGCCTCACGCTCGAGCTGACGTACGCGCTCGGCGGAGATGCCGTGCTGGGCACCGATGTCGGCCAGCTTGTGCTGCCTGCCGTCGGTGAGTCCGTAACGTGCCCGGACGATCTCAGCCGAGCGTTCGTCGAGTTGGGACACCAGGGTGTCGAGACGCTGGCGGGCCTCCACGTCAAGGACGGTCCCGTCGGGACTGGGAACAGTCTCCTGTGACATCAGGTCACCGAGGGTGGTGTCACCGTTCTCGTCCAGAGGAGTGTCGAGCGAGACGTGGTCCCGACCCCACGCCATCAGGTCGAGGACCCGGTCGATGCTGAGCCCCAGCTCGCCGGCGATCTCGGCGGGCTCGGGGTCCCGGCCGAGCTGCCGCTCGAGAGTGCGGCGGGCGTTGCCCACCTGGTTCAGCTCCTCGACCACGTGGACGGGAAGACGGACCACGCGTGCCTGCTGGGCGATGCCTCGCGTGATCGCCTGACGCACCCACCAGGTGGCGTACGTGGAGAACTTGTAGCCCTTGGCGTAGTCGAACTTCTCGACCGCGCGGATCAGGCCGGTGTTGCCCTCCTGGATCAGGTCGAGCATCGGCATCTGCGCGCGCCCGTACTTGCGAGCGATCGAGACCACCAGACGGAGGTTGGCGCTGACGAACGTGTTGATCGCCTTCTGGCCCTCCTCGGCGAGCCAGGTCAGCTCCTCCTCGGTCGCGCTCATCGGGGCGCCGCCCTTGCGACGGCCGACCCGGCCGGTGGCGAGCAGGTGCTCAGCCATCAGCCCGGCCTCGATGGTCTTGGAGAGCTCCACCTCGGTGATGGCGTCCAGCAGCGGGGTCCGGGCGATCTCGTCCAGGTAGAGACCGACTGAGTCCCGTCCTTCGATTTCGCGGGTCACGCTCTGCGGGCGGGTTGCCGTACGAGTGGCCATGAGGTTGCCTCCTGCTCCGTGTCCGCACTGGGGCGGTCACACCGTGGTCAACGGCTGCTGGTGCACGAAGATTCCCGAAGATCCGCATGACCAAACACCGTGTCTCTCACAGGGTTCGACGTCCGGGGTGGCCGTGAAGTTGCCGCGGGAGCCAACTCTCAGGGAGTTTTCAGGACCGCCCCCACAAGTGCGGGGATTCTTCAGGCAACACCGGTGCTCTGGCCGCTCAGGCCCATCCGGTCGAGGATCCAGGCCAGGGAGAAGGCGCGGTCGTGCCAGGCCTTGTAGCGACCCGAGACGCCCCCGTGTCCGGCGCTCATCTCGGTACGCAGCAGGAACTCCCGCCGGCCCTGGGCAGTGGCTCGGAGCTTGGCGATCCACTTGGCCGGCTCGACGTAGAGCACCCGGGTGTCGTTGAGGGAGGTCTCGGCCAGGATCGGCGGGTAGTCGACGGGGGCGACGTTGTCGTAGGGCGCGTAGGAGGCCATCAGCGCGTAGACGTCGGCGTCGGCCTCGGGGTTGCCCCACTCCTCGTACTCGCCGATCGTGAGCGGCAGGGTCGAGTCCAGCATCGTCGTCAGGGCATCGACGAAGGGAACATTGGCCACCACCCCGGCGAAGAGCTCCGGAGCCTGGTTGACCACGGCCCCCATCAGCAGTCCGCCGGCGCTGCCACCTTCGGCCACCAGGGTGTCCGGACTGGACCACCCGGTCTCGACGAGGTGACGCGCGACATCCACGAAGTCGTTGAAGGTGTTGGCCTTCTGCGCCAACTTGCCCATGTCGTACCAGCGCCGTCCCATCTCTCCGCCCCCACGCACGTGGGCGATGGCGAAGGCGGCGCCGCGGTCCAGGAGGGAGAGGCGTGGCACGGAGAAGTACGGGTCGATGGAGGACTCGTAGGAACCGTAGCCGTAGAGGAGCGTGGGGACAGGTCCGTCGGCCCTCGCCCCCTTGCGGCACACCAGGGAGACCGGAACCTTCTCGCCGTCACGGGCCGTGGCCCACAGCCGGTGCTCCTCGTAGTCGTCGACGTCGAAGCCTCCGAGCACGGGGGTCCGGCGCAGCAGGGTGAGTTCGCGGCTGCGTACGTCGTAGTCGTAGACCGAGGCCGGCACTGCCAGCGAGGTGTAACCGAGCCGTACGGTCGGCTGGTCGAAGTTGGGGTTCCCACCGGAGCCGATCGTGTATACCTCGCGGTCGAACTGGACCAGGTGGCCCTCGCCGACACCGTCGGGGCCGAGGTCGACGATGCGCAACTGGGTCAGTCCCTCGCTGCGCTGGTGGACCACGAGGTGGGTGGCGAAGGCGTCCACGTCCTCGAGGCGCACCCGGGGGTCGTGCGCAATGAGAGCCTTCCAACTCCCGGGCCCGCAAGGGGATGCCGGGGCGATCGCCAGCTCGAAGTCGGGACCCGCGTGGTTGTGCAGCACCAGGAAGACCGACTCACCGCCGATCAGGGCCGGCTCGAGGTTGTACTCGAGGCCGTCCTCTCGGGGGTGGAAGACGACAAGCTCGGCTGCCTCGTCCGCGGTGTCGATGTAGCCCCACTCGGTGGTGCTCTTGGAACCGGAGACAGTGAAGATGTAGCGGTTGTCGCGGCTGCGCCCGACGCCTACCCAGTAGCGTGCGTCCGCCTCGTGGAGGACCAACTCGTCCGCCTCCTGGGTGGTCCCCAGGTGGTGTCGCCAGACCTTGTCGGAGCGCCAGGCGTCGTCGACGGTCGTGTAGAAGAAGGAGTTGCCGTCCGGGTGCCAGGTGACGCCGCCCAGGACGCCGGTGACCACGTCGGGCAGCAGCTCGCCGTCGGCGAGACGCTTGATCCGCACGGTGTAGCGCTCGTCGCCCTCGGTGTCCACCGACCAGGCCAGCAGGGTGTCGTCCAGGGTGAGGGCCGAACCGCCCAGGGAGAAGAAGTCGTGCCCCTCGGCCAACTCGTTCAGGTCCAGCAGGACCTCCTCCCCGGGGAGGGCGGGCTGGTCCACGTGGGCCTGGGCGTCGGGGACCGGGGGCGTCCAGTCGTTCTCGTCGATGACCGGGACCCGGCAGCTGGCGCCGTACTCCTTGCCCTCGAAGGTGCGTGAGTAGAACCACCAGCCCCGGTTGCGGGTGGGGATGGAGAGATCTGTCTCGAGGGTGCGTGCCTTCGTCTCCTCGAAGAGGGTCTGGCGCAGGTCGGCGAGGTGTGCCGTGGCTGCCTCGGTGTAGGCGTTCTCCGCCTCGAGGTGGGCAAGCACCTCCGGCGACTCCTTCTCGCGCAACCACTCGTAGTCATCGGTGCGGGTCAGCCCGTGGAGCTCGCGGGAGACGGGACGACGTGGTGCCACGGGGGGCCGCAGTGAATCCGACATGCAGCGAAGGCTACGGGTCATGACCGAGGGAGCAGAATGTCGCCATGCACGTGGACCTCAACGCAGACCTGGGCGAGGAGATCACCGATGACGCTGCGCTGCTCGAGGTGGTGTCCAGTGCCAACGTGGCGTGCGGCTACCACGCCGGGTCGGCCGCGATCATGCGGGAGGTGTGCGCCCGGGCCACGGCACTGGGGGTCTCGATCGGCGCCCAGGTCTCCTACGACGACCGGCCTCACTTCGGGCGAGTGGTTCGTGACGTCGAGTACGAGGTGCTGCGCGAGCAGGTGGCCGACCAGGTCGGACAACTCAGCAGCATCGCGGAGTCCGAGGGCACACGTGTGCGGTACGTGAAGCCACACGGCGCCCTCTACCACCGGGCCATGGACGACCCCGACCAGGCGAGGGCCGTGCTCGACGGGTCGGGGGACCTGCCTGTCCTGGGGATGGTCCCCGGAGTCCTCCTTGACCTGGCGTCAACGAGCGGGCGCCGCACCTGGTCGGAGGCCTTCCCGGACCGTGGCTACGGCCCAGACGGACGCCTCCTGTCCAGGGAATTGCCCGGTGCCCTGATCGAGGGTGCCGGCACCGTCGCTGCCCGCGCGGTGGAGCTGGCGCAGGACCCAGGGTTCGACTCCCTGTGCCTGCACGGTGACAACCCGGGAGCGGTGGAGACCGCGCGCAGGGTACGGCGCGAGCTCGTCAGGGCGGGGTTCGTGCTGCGCGGGCTGTGAGCCCGGTCTTCTAGGATCTCGGCATGGACCGGCGCAGCGTGCACAGTGACGGGTCGCGCACCCGCCGCGGCCGGACGCTCGCCGTCGGTCCGCACGCGCTGCTCGTCGAGGTGAGTGGCGCCGACGAGGCCCGAGTGCTCGCCGACTGGATCCGGGCCGGCCCCCTGGTCTGTGACGACGTCGTGCCCGCCGCGAGCACGGTGCTGCTGGACGGAGTGGCCGACCTGGACCGGGCCCGGAGCATCGTGGAGAACTGGTCGCCCGAGCAAGCGGTCGCCCAGCACGGTGCCCTGGTGCGCATTCCGGTGCACTACGACGGCGAGGACCTCGGGCGGGTGGCCGACCTGTGGGGAGTGAGCCTGGACGAAGTGGTCGGCCGGCACACGGGGTGCGAGTTCGTCTCCTCCTTCACCGGCTTCGCCCCGGGCTTCGCCTACCTCACGGGCCTGCCCCCGGCCTGGGCCGTCAGTCGACTCGAGTCACCCCGGGCCCATGTCCCTGCGGGTTCGGTCGGGCTGGCGGACGCCTGGTGCGGCATCTACCCGACGTCGTCTCCCGGCGGGTGGCTGCTGCTGGGGCGCACCGACGCCGTGCTCTGGGACCTGGACCGGTCAGGTGGTCCCGCACTGCTGCCCCCCGGCACGCGCGTCCGGTTCGTGGTCGCGTGAGCATTCGCGTCATCGACCCCGGCCCGCTCACCACGGTCCAGGACGGCGGGCGCCTCGGCTGGGCCCACCTGGGGGTGCCACGGGCCGGCTGGTTGGACGCGGACTCAGCGAAGTTCGCCAACCGACTGGTGGGCAACGCCGAGGGAGCCGCTGTTCTCGAGACGACGTACGGCGGAGTGAGCTTCGTGGCGCAGCGGGCCCTGACCTTCGCGGTGACCGGGGCTCGGTGTCGAGTCACGGCAGCTGGCCGTGCAGTGTCCGGTGACGAACCCGTGACCGTACGCGCCGGCGCCGAGGTGGTGGTGGGCCCGGCCCTGGCGGGCGTACGGTCCTATGTCGCCCTCGGCGGCGGGGTCGCCGTCCCCGCAGTCCTCGGATCCCGTTCCAGGGACACCCTGGCGGGCATCGGTCCGGAGGTGCTGCGGTCCGGTGCTGTGCTGGCGCTGGGTGTCGCCGGTCGGCCTGCACCGCTGGATGTGCCGCCCCGGGACCGGCGCTCGGGGGTCCTGAGGCTGCACCGCGGGCCACGGGCGGACTGGCTGCTCGAACCCGACGCGCTCCACGGTGCCTCCTACACGGTCGCCGCCGACTCCAACCGTGTCGGCCTGCGACTCGAGGGGCGACCGGTCCTGCGACGTGCCGGCGAGCTGGACAGCGAAGGAATCGTGCTGGGAGCCGTGCAGGTGCCCGGGTCGGGGCAACCGGTCGTGTTCCTGCACGACCACCCCACGACCGGGGGCTATCCGGTCGTGGCGGTGCTCGACCCGCAGGACCTGGCCGCTTGCGCCCAGGCCCGGCCGGGGGAGCGGTTCACACTTCGTCTGGTGTGACCTCGGGGGCCACCGACAGGTGCAGGGCAGGGTCGTCGAGGGAGAAGGAGCGTACGGGGCCGGGTCCGGTCTCGGCAGTCTCGAACCTCACCGTCACGACCCCACGCCCCGAGCCCCACACCCACCCGGGGCCGTGCTCGTCGTGCACCACGTCGTTGCCGGGGGCCCAGACCGGACGTCGGGAGACGGGGACGGTCACCGGTGGTGGCAGAGGGATCTCCTCGGTGTCTCCGAAGAGCCCCTCCTGCACCCAGTCGGCGAGTCCCGAGATCCCCACCCCGAGGAGCCGGACGCCACCGGAGGTGTCCACCTCGGCAAGCAGGGAGCGAGCCGTCCTGGCGATCAGGGGGGCACTGTCGGTGGGAGCCGGAAGGGTGGAGGAACGACTCATGGTGGTGAAGTCGTGCAGGCGGACCTTGATGGTCACCGTGCGACCCGACTGGTGGGCCTTCGTGAGCCGACTGGCCACCGTCGTGGCCTGACGCGACAACAGCCCTTCCAGGAGGCTCCGGTCGACCAGGTCCTCGGCGTAGGTGTCCTCGACACTGATCGACTTGGCCTCGCGTTCGGCGACGACGGGTCGTGTGTCGATGCCGTGGGACAACCGGTGGAGCACGTGTCCCTGGGCCTTGCCGAGCAGGCGTATGACCTCCGCCTCATCAGTCGCCTCCAGCTCGGCGACCGTGTGGATCCCTGCTCGTCTGAGTCGCTCGACGGTCGCCGGCCCGACTCCGGGGATCACCTTGACGTGCATCGGCCGGAGCAGGTCCTGCTCGGTCCCCGGGACGACGACGGTGAGGCCGTCGGGCTTGTCCAGCTCGCTGGCGATCTTGGCCATGAACTTCGAGCTGGCGAGCCCGACCGTCGCGGTGAGTCCGCCGGTCGCCTCCTGGACGTCACTGCGCAGTCGGACCGCCAGCGCGGTGACGGTCTCCACGTCCAGGTCGGGCAGGTCAGCGGCAGCCAGGTCGACGAACGCCTCGTCCAAGGAGAGGGGTTCGACCAGCGGTGAGATCTCGCGCAGCAACGCCATCACGATCCGGCTGCTCTCCCGGTAGGCGTGGAAGCGCCCGGAGAGGAAGGCGGCGTTGGGGCAGCGTGCGCGGGCCTCACGGGTCGACATCGCGGAGCGTATTCCGAACTTCCGGGCCTCGTACGAGGCAGTGGCGACGACACCGCGTCCTCCGACGCCGCCGATGACGACCGGCTTCCCGCGCAAGGAGGGCTTGTCGCGCTGTTCCACGGAGGCGAAGAACGCGTCGAGGTCGATGTGCAGCAGGGATGCCGTGCTACGCATCACGCCGTCCGCATCGCATGCTCCATTCTCACCTCTCCCGCCACTTCCTGTGCACAGCCACACCGGCCCGGGGGTGAAAGTCGCTTCTCCACAACGACCGCGGCCCGGGGAGGGACACTGGGACGACGCTGGCCTGCATGACATCCCACACCGCTCTGACCGTCCGTACTCCCTCCGACCTGCTCGCCTGTGTGCCACTGCTCCTGGGCTTCGTGCCCGAGGAATCAGCGGTGGTGATCTCCCTGCCCCCCGGTACTGGGCCCCACGTGCGGGTCGATCTCGGCGAGCCCGAGGACCTGACCAGACTGGCGTGCTCGCTGGTGGAGCCAACCCTGCGCCACGGCGTACGACGCATCGCACTCGTCGTCTTCAGCAGTCTCGAGCGAGCACCTGGTCCCGCCCGGTTCCTGGCACGGTCCTTCGCGGAGGCCGGGATCGAGGTCGCGGCCCTGGTGGCCGCCGACGGCAGTCGCTCGATCTCCCTCACCCCGGGCCACGAGAACGACGTACCGACTCCCTACGACTCACTGAGCCATCCCTTCGTGGCCGAGGCGGTCCTTCGAGGACAGGTGGTGCTGGGTTCCCGAGAGGAGTTGCGCGAACAACTCTCGCCGGACGTCGACGCCGTCGCCCGGGTGGCCGCACTGGTCGACGATGAGGTCGGGGACGGGACGGGGCCGGTCGCTGTGCGGCGTTCTGCCCGGTGGGTCACACGCTGTCTGGCCGCACACGCGCGCGCTGGCTCCCTGCCCTCGGACGAGGAGGTCGCGAGCCTTGTGCTGAGCCTCGAGCGAACCCCTTGCCGTGACGCGGCCTGGGCCTGGGTCAAGCGCGTCGACGCCCGCGCGCACGTGGAGATCTGGCTCAGGATCGTGCGCTCGACTCCCGTCGAGTACGCCACCGCGCCGGCGGCAGTTCTCGCGTTCCACGCCTGGTTGGCCGGCGACGGGGCCCTGGCGTGGTGCGCCGTCGAGCACTCCGTGGCGAGCGGCCAGTCGTGCTCACTGACGGATCTGGTCGAGGACCTGCTCGAGCGGGCTGCTCCGCCGCATCTCTGGACGCCCCTCATGGAGGACGCAGTCGATGAGGATTCCTGGGGCGACGTGGTGCCCATGCCTCGCCAACCGGGCCCCCGCGTTGGCTAGTGTCAGCGTCATGGGTGAAGACGTCGATGCGCAGGGCTTCTCGCGTGCTGATCGCACCAGGCACCGGGCGAAGGTGAAGCGCTGCCTCGATGTGTTCGCACAGATGTTGGGCCGTGCCCACTTCGACACCGACGATCCCATGACGGGGATGGAGGTGGAGTTCAACCTGGTGGACGAGCAGGGGTGGCCGACCCTGAAGAACGAAGAGGCGCTGGCGGCGATCGCCGACCCCGCCTTCCAGACGGAACTGGGCCGCTTCAACGTCGAGATCAACTGCGACCCCAAGCGGCTTCGCGAGAAGGGGCTCACCCGTTTCGAGGAGGATCTGCGTCGAAGTCTCAACGCGGCCGAGGCGCGGTCCTCCGAGGTCGGGGCACACCTGCTGATGATCGGTATCCTCCCGACGCTCAACGAGAAGGACCTCGGGGCCGACGCCCTGAGCAGTGATTCCCGGTACCGGTTGCTCAGCGACCAGATCCTGGACGCGAGGGGTGAGGACATCGAGATCGTCATCCACGGTCCCGAGACCCTGCGCACGATCACCGACACGATCATGCCCGAGGCGGCGTGCACGAGCACGCAGTTCCACGTGCAGACCTCGCCGGACGAGTTCGCCGCCCACTGGAACGCCAGCCAGGCAATCGCAGCGGTACAGGTCGCCCTCGGCGCGAACTCCCCGTACCTGCTGGGCAAGGAGCTGTGGCACGAGACCCGCATACCACTCTTCGAGCAGTCCACGGACACCCGCAGCGACGAGTTGAAGTCACAGGGCGTGCGCCCCCGGGTCTGGTTCGGGGAACGATGGATCAACTCGGTCTTCGACCTCTTCGAGGAGAACGTCCGCTACTTCCCCGCCCTGCTTCCCGTCGTCGACGAGGAGGACCCCGACCAGGTGTTGGCCGCAGGCGGGACGCCGCAGTTGCGGGAGCTTCGCCTGCACAACGGCACGATCTATCGGTGGAACCGTCCCATCTACGACATTGCTGACGGAGTGCCGCACCTGCGGGTGGAGAACCGGGTGCTCGGGGCGGGTCCCACCGTGGTGGACACCATCGCCAACGCGGCCTTCTACTTTGGCCTGGTTCGCTCGTTGGTGCGCCAGGACCGTCCGCTGTGGTCGCAGATGTCGTTCGGCGCAGCAGAGGAGAATCTGCACGTCGCGGCCCGACACGGCATCGGTGCGGAGATCTACTGGCCCGGGACCGGCCAGGTCCAGGCCACCGAGTTGGCGCTGCGCCGGCTCCTCCCGTTGGCAGACCAGGGCCTTCAGGACTGGGGGGTGGAGGCCGCCGAACGGGATCGATACCTGGGGATCATCGAAGGTCGATGCCGCACCGGGCGCAACGGCGCCGAGTGGTTCATCCGCCGGGTCGCCCAACGCAGAGGAGCCTCCGAGGGTGAGGGCGCACGTTCGGAGGCGCTGCGTGCCACCGTGATGGAGTACTCGGAACTGATGCACACCAACGAGCCGGTCCACACCTGGGACTGAGCGGGTCGACGACGCGGGGTCATTTGCGCAGTCGCTTCCAGCGCTGCTCGACCCCGCTGGGCAGGTGCGTCCATCCCTCGCGGGTGATCACCGCGAAGCCATGGGGGAGTCCGAGCTCGGCCCAGACCTCGCGGCTGGTCGAGTACCAGCGGAGATCCTCCGAGGAGGGCTCTGGACCTCCTGAGCGAACGATCCACAGCAGGGGAGTGTCCACCCGGTCGCGCACGGCCAGCACCAGCGACATCACGATGTCGACGTGGTGGCCCCGGTCCAGGGTGGTCCGCGGAGCGCCGTGCCCGGTGTCGAAGTTGACGCTCTGAGCAGGCTCCGTGGTGCCCGGGACTCCCACCCAGACCTGGGCAGGCACGTGTCCGCGGGCGCGATGGGCCTTCAGGCCCAGGGCGGCCGTGCGCATCCCCGCACGCAGCGGGCGGGAGAGGGGTGAATGGTCCGACACCTGCGCCAGCCTGCCGCAGCCTGAAGTGCCGTGCGACGCGTTGTCCACAGGCCTCCCGCCCACAGGTCTCCCACCCACAGGCCTCCCGCCCACGGGGCGACATTGGGTACGGTCGTGTCAGGGGCCGAGCGGATCGGGACGCCCACGAGTCGAGGAGTCGTGCCATGGGAACAGTGGTCGTCGGGTACGTGTCCACAGCCGAGGGGGAGGCTGCACTCGAGCGCGCAGTGGCCGAAGCGCAGTTGCGCGGTGCAACCCTCGTGGTGGTCAGTTCGCACCGTGGCGGTGGGGGAGAAGACGACGATGAGGAGCGCCGCGCCGAAGCGCGGGCAGAGTCGGTGAGACGGCGCCTCGAGGAGGCAGGGGTCCCCAGCGAGGTGCACACCCTCGTACGGGGATTCGAGCCGGCAGAAGACCTCATAGCCCTGGCGGAGGCGAACCATGCGGAGTTGATCGTGATCGGCCTGCGCCGACGCAGCCCGGTGGGCAAGCTGATCCTCGGGAGCAATGCGCAGCGGGTCCTGCTCGACGCCCCCTGCCCGGTGCTGACCGTGAAGGCCTGACACCACCTGTCCTCTGCCCGGGTTCGTTCGCACTGGCATGCTGGTCCCATGGCCATCCAGATTGCTCAGGACCCGACTGCCGACGGTCTCCTCCAGGAGTCATCCTTCGCCCTGCTGGTCGGGATGATGCTCGACCAGCAGTACCCGATGGAGCATGCTTTTCGGGGGCCGGCGAAGATCCGGGAGCGTCTCGGCAGTTTCTCGGTCGAGGCGATCGCACATGCCGACCCCGAGCAGTTCGCCGAGATGGCCTCGACCACCCCCGCGATCCACCGGTTCCCGGGATCGATGGCTGCCCGGATGCAGGAACTCGCCCGGATCGTGCTCGAGGAGTACGACGGCGACGCCGCTCGCATCTGGACCGAGGCTGCTGACGGCAAGGACCTGATGAAGCGTCTCACCGCACTGCCGGGGTTCGGCAAGCAGAAGGCGCAGATCTTCGTCGCGTTGGTGGCCAAGCAGATGGGAGTGCGGCCCCAGGGCTGGGAGAAGGCCGCGGGAGACTATTCCCTCCAAGGACACCGTTCCGTGGCGGACGTGGTCGACGGCGAGTCGTTGCAGAAGGTGCGGGACTTCAAGAAGGCACAGAAGTCTGCCGCGAAGGGCTGACTGGTGGCCCCGACGGGGGTGGTGTGGCCCTTCACCATTCGCGTGGCACAATGATTCAAAGCGGCTCTTGACTTTACCGGGCTCGGCCGCGCCCCTTTTCTCTTCCCGAGAGGTGTTCGTGTCTTCGAGCGCACGCAAAGTACTCCCCGCGGAGGTGCTGTCGCACCCCGCCGTCGTGTCCTTGATCGAGGCCGGGTCCGGTGACGGCACCGTCACTCCGGACCACGTACGTCAGGCCAGTGATGCTGCGGCGGTGGAGCCGAGGCACCTGAAGGCGCTGCTGACCCACCTGAGTGGCCTCGGCATCTCGGTGGACATCTCGGCCGTCTCTGCGCGCGCCGCGGCTGCCGACGGGGCACGCAAGACGACCACCGCCAAGACCGCCACCAAGGCGGCAGCGAAGAAGGCGACGGCCAAGAAGGCCGCGGCCCCGGAACCCGCGGGCGAGGTTGCGGTGGCCAAGAAGGCGACCGCGAAGAAGACGACCACCAAGAAGGCGACCGCGAAGACGGTGGCCGACGTGGTCGACCTCGCCGAGGTGGTCGTGGGCGCCGACGGCAAGAAGGTTCTGCCGGACATCCCGGACGAGGTGTTCGAGAAGGACGTCGCCACCGACCCCACGATCAAGAAGGACGAGAAGGAAGCATCCTTCGTCGTCTCAGCGGCTGACGAGACCGACGAGCCTGAGCAGCAGGTGATGGTGGCCGGCGCCACCGCTGACCCGGTCAAGGACTACCTCAAGCAGATCGGCAAGGTCCCGCTGCTCAACGCGGAGATGGAGGTCGAGCTCGCCAAGCGCATCGAGGCCGGTCTCTTCTCCGAGGAGAAGCTCGGCAAGGGCGGCAAGATCACGCCGAAGGTGCTCGAGGAGCTGGAGTGGATCGTCGAGGACGGTCGCCGCGCCAAGAACCACCTGCTCGAGGCCAACCTGCGTCTCGTCGTCTCGCTGGCCAAGCGCTACACCGGTCGCGGCATGCTCTTCCTGGACCTGATCCAGGAGGGCAACCTCGGTCTGATCCGTGCCGTCGAGAAGTTCGACTACACCAAGGGCTACAAGTTCTCGACCTACGCGACCTGGTGGATCCGTCAGGCCATCACCCGTGCCATGGCCGACCAGGCCCGCACCATCCGGATCCCCGTGCACATGGTCGAGGTCATCAACAAGCTGGCCCGGGTCCAGCGCCAGATGCTCCAGGACCTGGGTCGCGAGCCCACTCCGGAGGAGCTGGCCAAGGAGCTCGACATGACCCCCGAGAAGGTCATCGAGGTCCAGAAGTACGGCCGCGAACCTATCTCGCTGCACACTCCTCTGGGTGAGGACGGCGACTCGGAGTTCGGCGACCTGATCGAGGACTCCGAGGCCATCGTGCCCGCGGACGCCGTCTCCTTCACGCTCCTCCAGGAGCAGTTGCACGCTGTGCTCGACACCCTCTCCGAGCGTGAAGCAGGGGTGGTCTCGATGCGCTTCGGCCTGACCGACGGTCAGCCGAAGACTCTGGACGAGATCGGCAAGGTCTACGGCGTGACACGTGAACGGATCCGCCAGATCGAGTCCAAGACGATGTCCAAGCTGCGTCACCCCAGCCGCTCGCAGGTGCTGCGCGACTACCTCGACTGACGAGTCATGACGGTGCCCCCGCTTCGGTCCTTGACCGGCGCGGGGGCATCGTCATGTCCGGGGAGAAAACCGTCCGAGCCCGTGCGTGAGGCTTTTCCATCGGACCACGAGGCGCTACCTTTCATCGATGCCCCGTCGAGTTCGCATCCTTCTGTACGCGATCGTTCTCCTGGTTCTGGCGGTTGCCGTCGGCAAGGTCATCTCGGACCGGTGGCCCGACTCGGACCGGCCTCGCCCCTCAGCGCGTGAGGGGGGCGCCGTGCGCGAAGGGCTCGAGGAGTTCCTCGAGCGGTGGAGCGAGGCGATCCGCAACCAGGAGGAGGAGCCTGCCACGGTCGTCGTCGTGGGGGACTCGATCTCCGAGGGGACGCTCGTCCCCTCTCCCATCCACCGCAACCGCTTCGTTGGCCTGCTCCAGGACCGGCTGAGAGAGTCGCAGGAGATCGAGGGGGGCGCCGGATGGCTCCCGGCCTACTACGGGGACCGGTTGAGCGTCGACGACACCTTGCGCAGCGGCCCTCCCTCCCAGGAGTACATGTTCAAGTCCTGGGGGCTGGGAGGGCGCGCGCTCCTCATGCCTGCAGAGGCTGGGCTGACCTACCCGGAGCAGACAGCGACCAGCGTGCGGGTCTGGTACGGCCGCACCTCGTTGTTCGGAGGACAGGGCAGGGTGCTGGTCGACGGCAAGGACATCACCGACCAGGGCGAGTTGAGTTCCGGGGAGAAGTCAGGCGCGACGATCAACGGTGCTTCTGCCAGCGACGAGTCCGGTCTGTGGTGGACCTCCCCGCCGTTGGACCGTGGCCCTCACGTCGTGCAGGTCAAGAGCTTCGCGCCCAACTCGTTCTTCGTGCACACGGGGGTCGAGTTCTTCGACGGCGACGAGACCTCGGGGGTCAGGGTGGTCGACGCGTCGCACTCCGGAGCGACGGCTGCACACTTCGCGAGCGACAACGCCGTGCGAGGACACTGGAAGGAGGTTGCGACGCTCGAGCCGGATCTGATCCTCGTCAATCTCGGCACCAACCCCGAGAGCGATTACGCCGCCAGCCTGAGCACCATGGTCGCCCACGCGCTCACGGCTGCTCCCACGGCACGCATCCTGCTGGTGGACGGGTATGAACCGGGCAACTGGGACTCGGAGGCCTGGGAGACGATCAGGAAGGCGCGCGCAGACGTGGCTGCGCGGTATCCCGATCGTGTGGAGGTCTTCGACCTCGCCTCCCACTGGCCGGAGCTGGCCAAGGACGGAAGCACCAGCGAGGGGCTGATGGCGGAGGCCACGATGCCGGTGCACCCGAACGCTGAGGGGAACGTACGCATGGCTGAGATCTTTGCGGAGCTCCTCATCCCGTGACCCTCTGGCCGCGCGGGTGACATCGGCGTACGGTCGGTCCCGGAGGGATCTGCTCGGGAGACCTCTCGGACGGAGGAGATCATGAAGCGGTCGAAGTTGGCGGGTCTGGTTGCTGTGACGGCGACACTGGTCGCCACCGTGGCGGCGCCGGCCTCAGCAGGATCGGTGCGCGTGGTGGACGGCGACGACAGCACCATGCTGGCGGACATCCATCGAGTACGTGTCACCCACACCGAGAAGTGGGTCAGGGTGAGGATCAGGTTCGACGACCTGGCCGGGAGCGGTCTGCGGCGGACCCAGGCCTTGTCGATCTTCCTCGACACCGATGCTGCGAGGACGGGCCCCGAGTACCGGTTCCAGACCGGCCTGAACAGGGGCACCGACTACCGTCTCCACAAGGTGAAGAGTTGGGGCGCTCCCGGTCGTCACGTCGACGACTGCGGGTACCGGCTCAAGATCGACTGGACCAGGGACCTCGCCACGTTGGCCGTCCCGCGCGCGTGCCTGAAGGACCCGGCCAAGGTGGCCGCCGCCGTGAAGGCGGTCGAGTGGAACAACAAGGGCACCAAGAAGGTCGACTGGATGACGGCCCGCCGCGCCTTCAGCCCCGCGGTCGCGGCAGGCTGACGAAACCGTCCGCAGGTCAGACCACGAAGAGGCCGACGACCCAGGTCAGGGTGGCGAGCATCGCCGCGGTGAATTCGATCAGGATGCTCAGCCCCACTGCCTTGAGTGCGCTGACGGTGGCGGGCCAGGCCTGGGCGCTGTCGAGGCGACGCAACTCAGCGAGGTAGACGCCGAGGACGAAGCCGAGCAACAGCCCGATCACCGGGATCACGAAGAACCCGACGATCGCCAGGGCTGCGCCGAGCAGCAGGGTGGAGTTCGGCACCCCGGCCGTCTTCAGTCGCCGGCCGGGCACCACGTACTTGACGACGGTCCCCAGGGCGATGAACGTCACAGCCACTGCGAAGACCGTCCAGGCCGTCGGGCTGCCGACGACGACGGCCCAGACGAGGATCGCCCCGCCCACCAGCAGCATTCCCGGGAGGATCGGTACCACGATGCCGACCAACCCCACGGCGATGGCCACGGCCACCAACACATTCGTCAACGTCACGGGTCCACCCTGTCATGGTCCTCGGCCCGGGTCCCTGGGGCACTCGCGCCGGGACTGCCGAAATGATGGCGACCCCGGACCATCAAGGTCCGGGGTCGCGGGGCTCGGTCACACCTGGGCGGTGATCAGCCTTCGGAGAGTCGGTGGGTCTCGTCGACGACCGTCACGGCGATCTCACGGAGCTTGTCCCCGTGTTCACGCGCGTGGTGGGCGCAGAAGAGCAACTCGCCACCACTCTGGAGCTCCACCCGGAGGTAGGCCTGGGCTCCGCAGCGGTCACAGCGGTCCTCCGCCGTGAGGGCGGGCTTGGGGGCAACTGCAGTAGTCACATCGGCCTCATTTCTGTGCTTCGGTGTCTGGCCCAACGTACCGGTCGAGGAAAAGATTCCCCGAGCCCGACGACTGGACTCATCCAATCATGCGCGCGCGCTTCCCGGGGGCCCATTCTGCGGTTGGTCTCGAACTTGCCGCATCGCGGGTGCTGTGAGGCATCAGGCAAGCACCTAGTCGCGCTGCGACGCAGCTGGCCGGTTGGCGTGGCTGCCGGCTTGTGTCGGAGGTCGAAGGTAGATTCGTCTCCCGTGGCCGCACCCAGTGACAACACCTACAACGCAGCGCACCTCCTCGTCCTCGAAGGGCTGGAGGCCGTACGCAAGCGGCCCGGCATGTACATCGGCTCGACCGACACCCGTGGTCTCATGCACTGCCTGTGGGAGTTGATCGACAACGGTGTCGACGAGGCGCTGGCGGGCGCTGCCCACCGCGTCGAGGTGATCCTGCACCCCGACGACTCCGTCGAGGTGATCGACGACGGCCGGGGCATCCCCACCGACAAGGAGCCGCGTACGGGGCTGCCAGGCGTCGAGGTCGTCGCGACCAAGCTGCACGCGGGCGGCAAGTTCGGTGGCGGTTCGTACGTCGCCACCGGTGGCCTGCACGGCGTGGGCCTCTCCGTGGTGAACGCCCTCTCCTCCCGCATGGACATCGACGTGGACCGCTCACCGAGCCAGCAGGGCATCAGTTTCCGTCGGGGCACCCCCGGCGTCTTCGAAGCACCCGGTCCCGACGGCGCCTTCTCACCCCAGAACGGTCTGACTCGCAAGGGAAAGCGCGTCGCCAAGGGCAGGAGCGGCACCACTGTCAGGTTCTGGCCGGACCGTCAGATCTTCACCAAGGACGCCAGGTTCGAGATCGACGGGATCGTCACCCGGGCCAGGCAGACGTCCTACATCGTCCCCGGACTGGAGATCGTCATCCGGGACCTGCGCGGAGACGAACCCGTCGAGGAGAGCTTCAAGCACGACGGCGGCATCGGCGAGTACGTCGATTTCCTGTCGGCGGGCGAGAAGGTCACCGACGTGCTGCGTCTCCAGGGGGAGGGCACCTTCACCGAGACCGTGCCCCTGCTCGACGAGGCAGGTCACATGACCCCGCAGGAGGTCGAGCGCGAGCTCGGCGTCGACGTCGCCCTCAAGTGGGACATGGGCTACGAGACCCAGGTCCGTTCGTACGTCAACGTGATCGCCACCCCGAAGGGCGGCACGCACGTCAGCGGGTTCGAGAGCGCCCTGACGAAGACCTTCAACGACGTGATGCGCACCGCCAAGGTGCTGAAGGTCAACGACCTGGACGTGATCAAGGACGATGTCCTGGAGGGGCTCACCGCGGTGGTGACCGTGCGACTGGCGGAGCCGCAGTTCGAGGGACAGACGAAGGAGATCCTCGGCACCCCAGCTGCTCGCGCCATTGTCCGCAAGGTGATCAGCGCCGAGCTCAAGAGCTGGCTGACCTCGAACAAGCGCGACGAGAAGGCCCAGGCCAAGCTCCTGATGGAGAAGGTCCTGGGAGCGTCCAAGACTCGGATCGCCGCCCGTCAGCACAAGGAGACCCAGCGTCGTAAGACCGCGCTGGAGTCGTCCGCCCTGCCCGCCAAGCTGGCCGACTGCCGCACCAACGACAACGAGCGCTCCGAGCTCTTCATCGTGGAGGGTGACTCAGCCCTGGGCACGGCCAAGCTGGCGCGTGACTCCGAGTACCAGGCGCTGCTCCCCATCCGCGGCAAGATCCTCAATGTCCAGAAGGCCTCCGTGGCCGACATGCTGAAGAACGCCGAGTGCGCTTCGATCATCCAGGTCGTCGGAGCGGGTTCAGGGCGTACGTTCGACCTCGACGCAGCCCGCTACGGTCGGATCATCTTCATGGCCGACGCGGACTCCGACGGCGCCCATATTCGATGCCTCCTGGCGACCCTCTTCTTCAAGTACATGCCGGAGTTGCTCGCCGCGGGGCGTGTCTACACCGCGGTGCCGCCGCTGCACCGGATCGAGTTGGCGAACCCGAAGAAGGGCATGGACAAGTACGTCTACACGTTCTCGGACGACGAGCTGCAGCGAAAGCTCGCGGAGCTCAAGAAGAAGAACGTCCGCTGGAAGGACCCGGTGCAGCGCTACAAGGGTCTCGGCGAGATGGACGCCGACCAGTTGCAGGAGACCACCATGGATCCTCGACACCGCACGCTGCGCCGCCTGACCGTCGACGACGCAGGCGCGGCCTCCACCGTCTTCGAGCTGCTGATGGGCTCGGACGTGGCTCCCCGCAAGGAGTTCATCGTCCAGGGCGCCTACGAGGTCGACATGGCGGCCCTGGACGCCTGACCCGGTGGCGGGTGGTCGGGTCCCGAGGGACCCGCCTGATCACTCGACCGGGTCGAGCAGACCGGTGTCGACGTCGTAGATGAACCCACCGACCTTGACGGTGTCAGGGATCAGCGGGTGGGAGTGCACCTTGCGCACGTCCTCGCGCAGACCGGCGACCTGGTCGCTGACCACCCCGAAGGACTGCCACGAGGCGTCGATTCCGGACGACTCGGTGATCATGTCGCGCAGCACCGGCTCGCTGTGCTTGGCCATGGCGCACTTGGTGTGCGGCACCACGAGGATCCGCTCCACGCCCAGCAGGTGCACACCCAGGACGAGCGCCTCGAGCGCCTGGGGAGTCACCCGGCCACCCGGGTTGCGGAAGATCTTGGCGTCGCCGTGCTTGAGGCCCAGCATCGCCAGGGGGTCGATGCGTGAGTCCATGCAGGTCACCAGGGCCACTCCGGCGTGGGCCTTGCCGTCGAAGCCGCCGAGGGTGAAGTCCTCGGCGAAGTGGCGGTTCGCTGCCAGGAGGTCGTCGAAGTCAGTCATGCCTCAACCCTAGACCGGAGGCGGACCTCGTCCGAGCAGGAGTTGCTGTGCGGAACATCACCAACGCCAGCACCGCCGCGACGACGGCCAGCACGGCGGCGCCGGCGAAGACCGTCGTCTCCTGGGCGAGTCCGGCCTCCTTGAGAAGGAGTGTGAAGGCATCGCAGCGTGAGGCGCCGCCACAGACCTCTCGGACCGACGGAAAGGTTCCCTGCACCGCGTAGTAGCGCCGCAGACCGATCGCGGTGAGGCTGGAGATGCCGACCAGCATGCCCACCATGCGAGCGACCACCACGAGGGCACTGCTCAGGCCGTGCAGGGAGTCGTCGGTGAAGGCAAGGACAGCGGCATTGACCGGAGCGAGTGCCAGTCCGAACCCGAACCCGCAGATCACCAGCACGAGGCTCGAGGACCAGTGCTCCAGGGCAGTGAGTCCCCACTGCGACATGGAGGCGAAGCTGCCTGCTGCCAACAGCATCCCCAGCGCGGTGGGGGGCCCTGAGCCCCACATCCGGGTGAGGTGTCCACCGACGACTGCCCCCACCGGCAGCGCCACCAGGAAGCGCAGGAGGACCAGCGCTGCCATCAGTTGGGAGTCGCCGTGGATCGTGGTGCGGGCGAAGAGCGGGATGTCGATGAGCGCAGCGATCAGGGCGGTGCCGACGAAGAAACTCACCAGCAACGCTCCCCATGCGGGGGTGCGGCGCAGGGCACCGCGTGGCACCAGCGGTTGCGCGGCTCGCCGTAGGTGGACGACCAGGCAGACAGCTCCGAGAGCAGCACCGAGGAGATACCACTCGCCGTGGTCGGCGAAGAGCTGGACCTTGGGGTCGGCGGTCGCGAAGGCAAGGATGATGCCACCCAGAGCCACCGCCAGGAAGGCGGAGCCGACGAGGTCGGCCTCCAGGGCGGCCCGGATCCAGGGCCGTACGTCGATGAGAGGCCGTCGCGCAGTGAGGAGGCGTACGACGAAGAGGGCGAAGGCGGCCATCGCCGTGACTCCCGCGGGGGTGAGCCACCTGCCGTCAGCCAGGAACGGGATGAACATCTGGCCCCAGAAGAGGTCGCGCATCACCACCGCCGGACGCAGGAGGACCAGGGCGGCAGCCACCAGGGCAACCAGCCCCAGAGCCGCTCCCAGTACGTCCGGAGAGCCGTCGAGCCGTCGCTGCAGCAGGGCCGCGGCACGCGCGTCCAGGAGGTCAGGATGTCGGGCAGTCAGGACGCGCAGGGCCGCGGCCAGGACGAGAGCGACTGCCAGGTTGAGGGCGAAGATGGCACGCCAGTCGGACACGGTCAGGACGACGGCCCCGAGGAGCGGGCCGATGACCGATCCGATCTCCTGGACTCCCGAGACGACGCCCAGCGGGACACCTCGCCGGTCGGCGGGGTAGAGATCGGCCACCAGGGCCAGGGTCGCCGGCACCAGTCCGCCGCCGCCGACTCCCTGCAGGAACCGGCCCACCACCATGGAGTTCATGTCGTAGGCCAAGGCCGTCACGAGTGAGCCGACGGCGAAGACCAGCAAGGCCATGACGAGCACCGGGACCCGGCCGTGGAGGTCAGCGATCCGTCCGATCAGGGGCAGCACAGCGACGTAGCCGAGAAGGAAACTCGAGATGATCGGGGCAGCCCGCTGCAGTTCGTCGATCGGGATACCGGCGCTGCCCATCATGTCCGGCAGGGCCAGCACCACCACGTACGTGTCGGCGGCGGCGAACGCGACCGCGATCGCGGCCAGGGCCAGCAGCGAGCGGGTCCCGCGAGGTGCAGTGGCGGGACTGGCGAGACCGCTCACGGCTTGGTGATCGTCCTGTCGAGGCCGTACTCGGTGACAGTGAGGGTGTAGGTCATCTCGTCGCTGTCCTTGTAGAAGACACCCGTCATCTCCGTCTGACGCAGTTGACCGTCGGAGGTCACGTGGTGGACCACGTCGAAGGTGTCGTCCGCGCTGCTCGGGATCACCCGCTTCATGACGTCACCCGCGATGGTTCCCGTGTAGGTCGTGAGTACCTCGGAGTTGTCCTCACCCCCGCGCACGGTGTCCTGCTTGGTCGGATCGTCAGTTGCCTCCAGCAGGGCGACGAGGCCGGCGTCGGCGCCGATGAGTCCTGACGGATCCGGTGCCCCATAGGCGCCCGGATCGATGTCTGACCAACCGGAGGTCAAGGGGATCTGGGCCCAGACCTTGCCGTCGACGGCGATCACCGGCACGTCGAAGTCGATGCCGCCGAGACGGATGTCGAGGGTCCCGTCGAAGGCGGGGGCATCGGTGACCGCGCCCACCGCCGAGGTGATGCCGTTGACTCCCTCGGGCAGCTCGTCCGTGGCCAGCGTCAGGCTGGTGCCGCTGGTCTCGCTGAGCGTCTCGGCCGCACCGGCGAGCACGCTGGCAGGGTCCTCGGAGTGGACGCCCTCGTCGCTGTCGCCCGAGCAGGCGACGAGTCCCAGGCATGCGACGGTCAGAAGCGCGGGGAGCAGGGTGACTCTCATGACGGGGACTCTTCCACGACGCTGTTGACCTGGAGATGGAGGGAGACCGCAGAGGCACAGGCGGCCAGGGGTTGGGCCACCGGGACCCCCGATCCGTCGCGGCGTCCATCGGCCTTCGGCAGGGGCACGGGAGAGCCGTTCGAGGCGGCACCACGTGCCGGGCCGCGGCCAGCCCAGGCGAAGGTGAGGGCGTCCTCGCCCTTGAGGAAACGGTGGCAGCGCACGCCACCGGTGGCACGTCCCTTGGCGGGGTACTCGGAGAACGGGGTGACCTTCACGGACCCGTTGTCCGTGCCCGGCAGTGCCGTGGACGAGCCGGACGAGGTCACCACCACGGCGTCCTCGGTCTCCAGTGCGCCGAACCAGATGGCGGTGGCCCTGTCGGCGAGTCGGATCCCTGCCACGCCGCCCCCGGTCCGGCCCTGGGCGCGGACGTTGTCGGCCGAGAAGTGCAGGAGCTGGGCATCGGAGGTGACGAAGCACAACGTCTCCGAGCCGGTGACGAGTTCGACCGCCCCCACCACGTGGTCGCCGTCCTTCAATGAGATGACCTCCCACTCGTCGCGGGTCAGGACCTCGGGGTTCACCCTCTTGACGACACCGTCGCGGGTGCCGAGGGCCAGGCCCGGCCCGTCCTCGGAGAGGCGGGTGAGGGCAAGGGGCAGTTCACCCTTTTCCAGGTCGACGATCTCGGTCAGCGGTAGGCCGCCGGCCAGGGTCGGGTCGTTGGCCGACGAGGGGAGCTCCGGGAAGTCGAGGACCTGGAGTCGCACCACGCGCCCACGGCTGGTGAGCAGACCGACCTCGCCGCGCACCGTCGTACGGACCGCGGAGACCACCACGTCGTGCGCGGCGCGGTCGCCGCCGTGCCCGGGCGAGGTGACGTCGGAGGAGCGGGCCAGCAGCCCGGTCGAGGAGAGGAACGCCAGGCACGGGTCGTCGGGCACCTCGAGGGCTGATGCCGAGGACGCCGTGACGGTGGTGCCTCCGGAGGCGAGCAGGACCGTACGCCGCGGTGTGCCGTGCGCCCGGGCCACGTCGGTGAGCTCGTCCGAGACGACCTTGCGGAGCAGTTTGTCATCGGCCAGGATCGCCTCGAGTGCCTCGATCTGGGCCTCGAGCTCCGACTTCTCCTTCTCGAGCTCGATCTTCGAGAACTTCGTCAGGCGACGCAGCGGCATGTCGAGGATGTACTCGGTCTGCAGCTCGGTCAGGTCGAAGACCGACATCAGGCGTTCCTTGGCCATCGCGGTGTTGTCGCTGCTGCGGATCAGCTGGATCACCTCGTCGATGTCCAGGATCGCGACCAACATGCCGTCGACCAGGTGCAGGCGGGCGGCGGCCTTGTCCCGACGGTGGGTGGAGCGGCGGCGTACGACGTCGAAGCGGTGGCCGAGGAAGACCTCGAGCATCTCCTTCAGCCCCAGGGTGCGGGGTTGGCCGTCGACCAGCGCGACGGCGTTGATCCCGAAGGAGTCCTCCAACGGAGTCTGCTTGTAGAGCTGCTCGAGCAGCACCTCGGGCACGATGCCGTTCTTGACCTCGATGACGAGTTGCAGGCCGTTGGCGCGGTCGGTGAGGTCCTTGACGTCACTGATGCCCACGAGCTTCTTCGACTGGACCAGGACCTTGATCCGCTCGATGATGCGCTCGGTCCCGACTCCGTAGGGGAGCTCGGTGACCACGATCCCCTTCTTGCGGGCAGTGACGTTCTCGATCCGCGCCGTGGCCCGCATCCTGAAGGTGCCCCGGCCGGTCTCGTACGCGTCGCGGATCCCGTCGAGGCCCACGATCTTGCCGCCGGTCGGCAGGTCCGGGCCCGGGATGAACCGCATGAGGTCGTCGACGGTCGACTTCGGGTGCGAGATCAGGTGCTTGAGCGCCTGGACCACTTCGACGAGGTTGTGGGGGGCGATGTTGGTGGCCATGCCCACTGCGATGCCGGTGGCACCGTTGACCAGCAGGTTGGGGATGGCGGACGGCAGCACGGACGGTTCGGACTCCCGGCCGTCGTAGTTGGGCTTGAAGTCGACGGTGTCCTCGTCGAGCGACTGCGTCATCGACAGTGCCGCCGGTGACATCCGGCACTCGGTGTAACGCATCGCCGCGGGCGGGTCGTCGGGGGAGCCGAAGTTGCCGTGCCCGTCGACCATCGGGAGGCGCAAGGAGAAGGGCTGAGCCATGCGGACCAGGGCGTCGTAGATCGCGGTGTCTCCGTGCGGGTGCAGCTTGCCCATGACCTCGCCGACCACCCGGGCGCTCTTCACGTGACCACGATCGGGGCGCAGCCCCATGTCGTCCATCGTGTAGAGGATGCGGCGTTGCACGGGCTTGAGCCCGTCGCGGGCATCGGGCAGAGCGCGCGAGTAGATGACGGAGTACGCGTACTCCAGGAAGGACGATTTGATCTCGTCGCCGACGTCGATGTCGAGGATGTGTTCCTCGAAGTCGTCAGGGAGAGGAGTCGAGGTGCTGCGACGTGCCATGGAGGCATTCTCCCCGTTCGATGACAGGTAGCGGGCACAGGGCGCGCCGGTGGGGCCCTACCGATAGATTCACCTGCGTGACCGATCCCGCGAGCGGCCCCACCCCCGCACCTCCCACCCACTGGGAGGCCGATGTCCTGCTCCGCGACGGCCGGGTGGCACACATCCGCCCGATCAGGGGCGACGACGAATCCCTCCTCGTGGAGTTCTACAGCCGGGTCTCGGACGAGTCCAAGTACTACCGGTTCTTCGCGCCGATGCCGAAGCTGTCCGACAAGGACGTGCGCCGCTTCACCCACGTGGACCACACCGACCGAGTCGCGTTCGTGCTGCTGATCGGGCAGCAGATGATCGCGGTGGGACGCTATGACACGGTCGCTCCGGGAGAGGCCGAGGTGGCCTTCCTGGTCGAGGACAAGCACCAGGGGCGCGGCATCGGTCAACTGCTGCTCGAGCACCTGGCGCAGGCCGGACGGGAGCGGGGCATCGAGCGCTTCGTTGCTGAGGTGCTGCCCGACAACCACCCCATGATCCGTACGTTCAAGGACGCCGGGTACCAGGTCGCCAGCCAGTACGACGACGGCGTGGTGAGCCTGGAGTTCTCCATCGACTCCACGATGTCGGCCATTGACGTCATGGAGCAGCGCGAGCACCGCGCGGAGTCGGCCTCCATCGAGAAGTTCTTCAACCCACGCTCGATCGCGGTGATCGGCGCCAGTCGCCGTCAGGACACCATCGGTCGGACCCTCGTCCGCAACCTGGTCCTGGGCGACTTCACCGGTCAGGTGCACGCGGTCAACCCGAGCGCCGACGCCGTCTCGGGCCTGCCGGCGTACGCCTCGGTGGCCGACATCCCCGGTGACGTCGACCTGGCGATCGTGGCAGTCCCGGCGGAGAAGGTGCAGGACGTCGTCCTGGACTGCGCGGCCAAGGGGGTGCACGGCCTGGTGGTGATCTCGTCCGGGTTCGCCGAGACCGGCGACGAAGGGCGTCGCCGCCAACGCCAGCTGGTCGGGTTGTCCCGCTCGTACGGGCTCCGCCTCATCGGCCCGAACGCTCTGGGTGTCATCAACACCGCACCGGACGTTTCACTCAACGCCTCGCTCTCCTCGGTGATGCCACCCCGAGGGCGGGCCGGCTTCTTCTGCCAGTCCGGCGCCCTCGGCTCTGCCATCCTCGAGAAGGTCAACAACCGCGGTCTGGGCCTGACCACCTTCGTCAGCGCCGGCAACCGCGCCGACGTCTCCGGCAACGACCTGCTCCAGTACTGGGAGGAGGACGACTCCACCGAGGTGGTGCTCCTCTACCTGGAGTCCATCGGAAACCCGCGGAAGTTCTCGCGCATCGCCCGCCGCGTCTCGCGTCGCAAGCCGATCATCGCGGTGCGTTCGGGACGTGCCACCCAGGGGGTCCCGATGGGCCACGCCGTCCGGAAGATCGCGGCGCCCTCCCAAGCGGTCGACGCCATGTTCCGGCAGGCAGGGGTGATCCAGGTCGACACCCTGGAGGAGATGTTCGACGTCGCCCAGTTGCTCGCGCACCAGCCGTTGCCCCGAGGTCGCCGCGTGGCCGTGGTCGGCAACTCGGACGCTCTCGCCCTGCTGGCCGCTGACGCCGCCGCGGGTGCGGGACTGGTGGTCAACAAGACCGTTGCCCTGGGTGCCGAGGCGGGCGCCGAGGACTTTGAGGACGCACTGGACGCTGCGATCGACGACCCCGAGATCGACGCCGTGGCCGCCATCTACATCCCACCGCTGAACGTTTCTGGGGAGGAGGTCGCCAACGTCCTGGCGGCGATCGGTGAGCAGTCCGACAAGCCGTTGGTCTCGACCTTCCTGGGGGCAGAGGGTGTCCCCGAACTGCTCCGCGTCCCCGACGTCTCGGGCTCCACGGCCGGACGCGGCTCGGTGCCGTCCTACCCTGCCGTCGAGGCGGCCGTCCGGGCGCTGGCGCGGGTCGTGGAGTACTCCGTCTGGCTGCGTACGCCCCAGATCACGCCCAGCGACGAGGCCCTGGTGGACCGGTCGGCGGCCAAGAAGCTGGTCCACGAGCTGCTGCAGCGTCATCCGGAGGGTCGCGACCTCAACGACGACGAGCAGCAGGAGTTGTTCGCCTGCTACGGCATCGACCTGTGGCGCACCATCCGGGTGTCGACCCTGGACGAGGCGATCGCTGCGGGGGAGGTCCTGGGTTGGGAGGCCGTACTGAAGGCCACGGCGACGCACCTGCGTCACCGCCCCGACCTGGCGCACGTGTGGCGCAACATCGACGACGCCGACGACATGCGTACGGCCTGGGAGAGCCTGCACGAGGTGGTCACCCACCCGGGCGGAGCCGGTTTCGTGGTGCAGAAGAACGCGCCGCCCGGGGTGCCCGTGACCGTCTCCACCACCGAGGACCCCCTCTTCGGGCCGGTGGTCTCGTTCGGCATCGGAGGCCCGCTCACCGAGCTGCTCCAGGACCGGTCCTTCAGGATCCCGCCGCTGGCCGAGCACGACGCCCAGGACATGATCCGCGAGATCAAGGCATCGCCGTTGCTGTTCGGTTTCCGGGGGAGCGAGATCGTCGACGTCACCGAGGTCGAGCGCATCGTCCGCCGCGTGGCCCAGTTGCAGTACGACGTGCCCCAGATCCGGCAACTGAGTCTTCCCCTCATCCTGGCCGGCCAGGACAGCTGTGCAGTGCTGGGAGCGAACACTCGCATCGAGCCGGTCATCGACCCGCGATCGGACTGGTTCGTGCGCCGTCTCAGCGTGATGCCCGGCGACACCCTCCCCGGGTGAGGCGCTCGGCGTCCACAGCTCTCGTGACTGTTGACCCCGGTGGGGCGTGCGCATGACAGACTGCAGACATGCGTAGCAGGACCTCCGACCATGCCCACTCCGAAGTCGACCGCGGGCGTGAGTTGCGCCGAGCCATCGACCGGACCGGGTACTACCCCGAGGTGGTCGCCGACGGTGTCTTCGCCGCTGTCGGGGGAGAGGCAGTCGTGGCGTTCTACGTCCACCACGAGCCGACCTTCGAGCGCGACGAGGTGCGTCGGCACCAGAGCGTGATCGTGCTGACGCCGTCGCGTCTCCTCCTGGCCCACACCGACGAGCACCCGGGCGACGACGTGCTGCCCGAGCCCTACACCTCGACCTCCACGGAGGCGATCACGTTGAGCGCAGTGCGCTCGGTCGTGGTGACCCGCATGGTCACCAACCCCACGTCAGGCCCCGCGCCGGCAGTGGAAGCGGTCCTGACCATCGGCTGGGGAGGCGTGTCCCGGATCGACCTCGAGCCGGCCGACTGCGCCGACCCGGCCTGCGAGGCCGACCACGGCTACACGGGTCTCCTGGCGGGTGACGACTTCTCGCTGAGGGTCTCGGCCGCTGCTGACGGAAGGGACGCAGTGGGTGGTCTGCTCGCCTTTGCGGAGTCGCTCTCCTCACGCACCCGTGGAGCATGAGCAACGCGTTCGTCGAGCCGGCGTACGGAGTTCGTTCGCTCGCTGACGTCCTCCCGGCCGTGGCGCAGGCGCTGGGGCATCCCCTGCCCGGCGCCGTCACGCAACTGCGACTCCCCGAAGCAGGGGCCTACGTGGTCCTCCTCGTCGACGGGATGGGCGCCGAGTTGCTGCGCCGCCACGCGCACGCGGCCCCCTTCCTCTCCGAACTCCTGGAGACGCAGCAGGCAGCCACTGCGGGGGTGCCGACGACCACGGTCACCAGCCTGACCTCGCTCGGCACCGGGCTCGCCCCCGGCACCCACGGGATGGTGGGTTACACGGCCCGGATCCCCGGGACCGACCGCCTGCTCAACGCCCTGCAGTGGGATCCGTCCGTGGATCCCGTGGTCTGGCAACCCCACGCGACGGCCTTCGGCCGACTGGCCGAGGCCGGCGTCCGGACCACCGTGGTGAACAGGCGTGACTACGCGACCAGTGGCCTCACCGTCGCCTCCAACCGGGGAGCCGGGTTCGTGGGCGCCGACGGCGCGGACGAGAGACTGGCGGCGGTGGTGGATGCGGCTGCGGCCTCGCCGTCGCTCACCTACGTCTACGACTCCGAGCTCGACTCCACCGGCCACAGGTTCGGGGTCTCCTCGTGGCAGTGGCTCCAGCAGTTGTCGAACATCGACGAAGAGGCCGAGCGGATGCGGGAGCTGCTCCCCGCCAGCACGCGGATGCTGGTCCTCGCGGACCACGGCATGGTGGACAGTCCGCCGGAGTCTCGCATCGACATCGACGAGGTGCGCGTCTTGCGCCACGGAGTGGCCCTGTTCGGCGGGGAGGCGCGCTTCCGCCACCTCTACTGCCGCCCGGGTGCAGTCGACGACGTCGTCGCGACCTGGCGCGAAGTGCTGGGAGAACGGGCCGAGGTGCTGACGCGGCACGATGCCGTGCGGCGTGGCTGGTTCGGCTCCTCACTCGACAGCGTGATCCCACGTCTGGGTGACGTCATGGTGGCCTGTCGTGGCGACCTGGCGATCCTGTCGAGCCAGGACTTCCCCAAGGAGGGCCAGATGATCGGGATGCACGGATCGTTGACCCCGGTGGAGATGCTCATCCCGATGCTGGTGGTCTGAGCAGCTTCCAGGAGCCGTTCAGCCGAAGGGCAGAGGCTCCGGCGCCAGGCTCACTGCCTTGGCGCGAGCTGCGGTCAGACGCCTGCGGTGATGCTGACGGCACAACACTTCGTAGGCCACCTCGGCGGCAGGCTCGTCCGCCATGTCGACGTCGCCCACCACCACGACCTCGCCGTCAGTGACCATGACCCCGCTCTCGGTCCGGGCGTTGTGCAGCGCACGCTTGCCGCACCAGCACAGGGCCTCGACCTGGAGGACGTTGACGCGGTCGGCCAGCTCCACCAGACGCGCGCTCCCCGGGAAGAGGAGAGTGCGGAAGTCGGTCAGGATCCCGAAGGCGAAGACGTCGATCTGGAGCTCGTCGACGAGCTTGGCGAGTTGTTCGACCTGGGCTGCTGAGTAGAACTGTGCTTCGTCGCAGACTAGGTAGTCGATGCGGGCGCCCTGGGTGAGAGAGCCGACGACATGGGCCCAGAAGTCGAAGTCACCAGTGACCTCGAGGGCGTCACGCCTCAGCCCGAGGCGGCTCGAGACCACCGCTGGACCGCCACGGTCGTGGGCGGTGAAGATCTGCCCGACGCGACCCCGGGCTGCGTGGTTGTGGTCGGTCTGCAGCGCCAGTGTGCTCTTGCCCGAGTCCATGGTGCCGGTGAAGAAGTGGAGTTCAGCCATGATGAAGTGATCCTGTCACGCAGGGCGCTGGCCCTGCGCACCACCAGTTAGGTTGGAACACATGGAATTCAGGTTCTTGGGAAACAGCGGACTGAAGATCTCCGCCATCACGTACGGCAACTGGATCACCCACGCGTCCCAGGTCGAGGACGACACCGCCACCCAGTGCGTCAGAGCTGCGCTCGAGGCCGGCATCTCCTCCTTCGACACCGCTGACGTCTACGCGAACACGGCCGCTGAGACCGTGCTCGGCAAGGCACTGGAGGGAGAGCGCCGCGAATCGCTGGAGATCTTCACGAAGGTCTACTGGCAGACCGGTCCGGGCGGTCCCAACGACAGCGGACTCTCGCGCAAGCACATCATGGAGTCGATCAACGGCTCCCTGACCCGGCTCCGGACCGACTACGTCGACCTCTACCAGGCGCACCGTTTCGACACCCAGACTCCGTTGGAGGAGACCATGCAGGCCTTCGCCGACGTGGTGCGCTCAGGCAAGGCGCTCTACATCGGGGTCAGTGAGTGGACCGCTGACCAGATCACCGCCGGTGCCGCGATGGCCAAGGAATTGGGCTTCCAGCTCATCTCCAGCCAGCCGCAGTACTCGATGTTGTGGCGCGTGATCGAGGACGAGGTCGTGCCGGCCTCGCGCGAGGCAGGCGTCTCCCAGATCGTCTGGTCACCGATCGCCCAAGGTGTGCTCACCGGGAAGTACCAGCCTGGCCAGTCCTACCCGGCCGGCTCCCGTGCCACCGACGAGAAGGGCGGTGCGACCACGATCTCCCGCTTCCTCACCGACGAGGTGCTCACGGCTGTGCAGCGGCTGCGACCGCTGGCCGAGTCCCTCGACCTGACCATGTCTCAGATGGCGGTGGCCTGGGTGCTGCAGAACGACAACGTAGCGTCCGCAATCATCGGCGCCTCCCGCCCTGAGCAGGTCCACGAGAACGCGGCCGCCGCTGGCGTACGCCTTCCCGCGGAGACGCTCGCCGCCATCGACGAGGCCCTCGGCGACCTGGTGGAGCGCGATGCCTCCCTGACCGAGAAGAACGCTCCCACCGAACGCCCGACCTGACGCACAGCACTCATCGCGTCAGGGTCGCTCAAGGTGGTGCCCGCGCGGGCTCAGGCCCGTTCGGGCACCACTGCGTCCCCCAGGGTGAGGATTCCCTCGCCCTCGGGGATCAGATTCATCGCGAAGATGACCTTCGAGCCAGACCTTCGGTGACGGGCCAGCGTACGAATCGGCTCCTTGCCGCGTTCGAGTGTCCGCGGATCCACCGTCGTCATGACGCATCGCCCCGACGGGTGGGTGACGCGGAAGGAGACGTCGCCGATCCGGACCCGCTGCCAGAGCTCCTCTTCGAAGGGGGAGGTGCCGCTCACGACGAGGTTGGGCCGGAAACGTTCCATGCCCAGCGGTGCGGGGGTGGGCTCGCCACGCTCGATCGCTCCCTGGGTGATCCACTCGTTGAGCTGAGCCAGCGACGAGTCAGTGGCGAGGGTGAGGGGATACCCGTCCGCGTACGCCGTGTGGTCCTGGGGTGCCGCGTACGTGGGGTTGAGAGAGCGTCCCTGCGGATCGTGGCACCACAGGAGCCGTAGGTCAGAGCGCCCCAGGGTGGTGCGAAGCCATTGCTGTACCTCTGGCGCCGCTTCGGTCCCAGCGAGTGCCTGCCCGAACATGGTGACGCTGCTGCGGGGAGCATTCGGGATCTCGACGAGGAGATCCGGGCGCCCCGAGGATCGGAGACGCAGCGGGGCCTGCAACCCCGGGGAGGTGATGGGGGTGTCGGCCTCCACGGAGAAGAGCGCCGGGAACTCGCGCGCTGAAACCAGGTCGCCCTCGGAGTCGACCACGACCCAGGAACGGTCGTCCTGCAGCCCACGAGCAAGCACCGCACTCCTGGAGAGCGTCCGGATGGCCATGCTCTTGACGGGATGGATGTGGAGACCGGTGAGCAGCGGCTCCGGTGCTGCGGGGCTCACTCGTTGGTGCCGCCGCCGAACATGATCTCGTCCCAACTCGGTACGGAGGCGCGACCACGCTTCTTGCTCGACCGACGGGGGGCTTCGGCCGGCGGCTCGGTCGCAGCGGGGGACTCCGACTCAGACTCGGCCTCGGCTTCCGCGTCGGTCGAGGCGGACTCCGGCGCCGCGGGACGGGGCGTCCCGGTCGGAGCCTGCTCCGACGGCGCCGGCGTGCTGGCCGCCCTGTCGGTTGCGGCGGGCGCGCTGCTGTCGGGGGTGAGGTTGCGGATGAAGTCCGGGGTGCTGTCCAGCTCCGGGCGCGCCGGAGTGACCAGCTCGATGGCGTCGTCACCCAGGGCAGGAGCGTCACTGCGGACGGCGCTCAGGCGCCGTTGACCGGCCGCCACCTCAGGAGCAACGGCGGCAGCGGTCTCCTGGGGCGCGTCACCGACGAGCCAACGCGCGTCCTCGTCCTCCAGGTTGACGTAGTTGCCGCGCATGTCGAAGGTGAACGTGCCGGTGCCACTCCGGGTGCTCGTCTCGAACAGCCCCGTCAGCGTCCAACGTCCGTCCTCGCGACGGAAGGCGTCCCACTCGACGGACTCGGGGTCGACGTTGTGGCCGCGCAACTGGTGGGCCACGGCTTCGCGCAGCGTACGTCCGCCGCCCAGGGAACCGGTCCCTTCGGTCGCGCGGCGCCGCACGGAGGAGAGTTGCGCCCGCTCGGCGACGTGTGCGCGCTCCGCGAGCACGGGAGCGGCGTACGGCATGATCTTCTCCACGCTCGACCTGGCAGCTTCGGCGACGGCCTCGGCCGTCTCTCCGGCTCGAATGCGTGCCTGGATGTCGCGGGGGCGAAGGGCGCTGTCCATACGTGTCTCCAAGTGGCCTGGGCGGGGCTGCTCACCACGGAGGGCGGAGCGTAGAGCGGTGTCGATGTCGAGGGTGAACTTCTCGCCGCCATCGGCGACGAGCAGCAGTCGAGTGCGGTCCTCGCTCAGTCCGACGAGCGTGAGGTGCGCCATCGCCTGCCGTGCTCCTGCCCCTTGTGCTGCCCCCGGAGTCGCCCGGGGGGTGGTGCCTTCGTGGGTCGAGCCTACGCCAGCGACACCTGCGTCGCGGGGATCGGTGGACGGCGGGCCGTCCCATGGACCGCGGGCAGGCTGTTGGGGCGCGTGGGGCCCCTGTGACTCACTCGCCCAGGACATGGCGGAGATGGGGGTTGGTGAGGACCCGGTCGGGGTCGAGACGGTCGCGCACGGCCAGGAACTCCTCGAATCTGGGATAGAGGGAGGCGAGGTCGTCACGACCCCTCTGGTGCATCTTGCCCCAGTGCGGGCGTCCACCGTAGGTCTTCATCACGTCCTCCATGGCAGAGAAGTACTCGGTGTGGTCGGCGCGGTGGTGCACGTGGAAGGCCAGGTAGAGGCTGTCGCGTCCTGAGGCCATGGAGAGCGCTGCGTCGTCGGCCGGTGCCGTGCGCACCTCCACGGGGAATCCGATCCGCCAGTCGTTCGCCTCGATCACGCGGCGCGCTTCGCGCAAGGCGTCGAGACCCACCTCTCGCGGGACGGCGTACTCCATCTCGCGGAAGCGGACGCGACGTGGTGACACGAACACTCGGTGCGCGACGTCGGAGTAGGTGCGCGGTGAGAGTGCGCCGGTGGCGAAGCGGTTGATGGTCGGGGTCAGGGAAGGTCGTCGGGTGCCGAGTCCGGTGACGGCGCCGAAGACCGTGTTGGCGAGGAAGTCGTCGTCCCACCATCCCCGTAGGCGCGAGACCGGCTCGGCCTCGCTGACCGGGCCGGCGAGCCGGGTGTTGGCCTTCAACAAGGCGCCGTCGGTGTGCGGGAACCAGTGCACGTCCACGTGGTGGTGAGCTCTCGTCAGGTCGTCGAAGGTGGCGAGCACCTCGCTCCACGACACCGGTCGCTCCTCGGCCTGCAGGCAGAAGAGCGGCTCCACGCGGAAGGTGATCTCGGTGAGGATGCCGAGGGCCCCCAGCCCCACGCGGGTCAGTCCCAGGAGGTCGTCGGGGCTCTCGGCGTCGACGGTGAGGACTTCGCCGGTGCCGGCGACCATTTCGAAACCGGCCACCTGTGCTGCCAGTCCTGCGGCGACGCCGCCAGTGCCGTGGGTGCCCGTGGAGATGGCTCCGGCCAGGGTCTGTTCGGCGATGTCACCCATGTTGTGCAGCGAGAGACCCGCCGACTGCAAGAGCCTGTTCAGGCTCTTCAGTTGGGTCCCGGCCCGTGCGGTGACAGTCATCGCGTCGCGGTCGATCCGGACCAGGCCAGTCAACTCGTCGGGGGAGAGCATGGTGTGCTCGGGCGCCGCGATCGAGGTGAAGCTGTGACCGCTCCCGACCATCTTCACGCCTGTGCCCTCGTCGCGCGCCCTGGTCACCGCTGCGGCAACGGCAGCAGTGCTGGTCGGACTCTCGACGCGGAGCGGGGTCGCGGACTCGACTCGCGCCCAGTTGCTCCACACCGTCATGGCACTGAGCGTAGTGGGCGACGGTGGAGAAGCGGGTGATTCGCCGCGAGGAACTCGTCGGCGTCAACCAGCCCTCTCTACGATGTTCAGCATGAACTCTCACCCCCGCCCCGAGGTCGCCCCCTACGACGCGTTGCTGCTGCTCTCGTTCGGCGGTCCGGAGAAGCCGGAGGACGTGGTGCCCTTCCTCGAGAACGTGACGCGAGGGCGCGGAATCCCCAAGGAACGCCTCGAGGTGGTGGGTGAGCACTACTTCGGCTTCGGCGGCAAGTCGCCCATCAACGACCAGAACCGGGCGCTGCTCGCCGCCATCCGGGAGGACTTCGCGGCCGCCGGGATCGACGTCCCGGTCTACTGGGGCAACCGGAACTGGGCTCCGTACCTCGATGACGCCGTCGAGCAGATGCGCCGCGACGGAATCCAGCGGGCTGCGGTGTTGACGACCTCCGCCTACTCCTCGTACTCGTCGTGCCGTCAGTACCGGGAGAACCTCGCTGACGCGATGGGGACCGCCGACGAGACCGGCGCCACGCCCCGGCTCGACCGTCTGCGGCAGTACTTCAACCACCCGGGCTTCGTGGAGCCCTTCGTGGACGCCACCCTGGCAGCCCTCGACGAGCTGCCGGCGGAGTTGTGTGACGACGCCCGACTGCTCTTCGTCACCCACTCGATCCCGATCACGATGGCCGAGGGGAGCGGGCCTGAGGGCAACGCCTACGTCGAGCAGCACCTGAGCGTGATGGACCAGGTCGCAGCCGCCGTCGACCGGGCCACAGGAGACACGCGGGAGTACGAACTCGTCTACTGCTCGCGCTCCGGCGCGCCTCACATCCCGTGGTTGGAGCCCGACGTCAACGACCGACTCGAGGAGTTGGCCGAAGCCGGAGTTGCGGGCGTCGTGATGATCCCGATCGGATTCGTCTCCGACCACATGGAGGTCGTCTACGACCTGGACACCGAGGCCCAGGCGACGGCGCAGCGGCTCGGCCTCACCGCGACCCGGGCATCCACCCCAGGCGTCGATCCGCGCTTCGTGGAGCTGGTGCGGGACCTCTTCGTGGAGCGCGCCTCTGCGGAGCGCGGAGAAGGCCCCGTACGCCGGGCGATGGGCACCATCGGGGCGTGGCCCGAGCTCTGTGCGGTCGGCTGCTGCCCCAACCCGCGCGCTGAACGACCCGCCGCCTGCGGCGTGAAGGTCGAGCCGTGACCCTTCCCCCGGACGTGGACCCAGCCGGTCTGCGGGACCTGGCCGTCGAGGTGGCCAGCCGCGCTGCGGATCTCGTACGAGTCGGGGCCCAGGCAGGCGTCGAGGTGGCCGCCACGAAGAGCAGCCGGGTGGACGTGGTGACGGAGCTGGATCGCCGCAGTGAAGCCCTGATCCGCGAACTCATCGCCGTGGCGCGTCCTGATGACGCGGTCCTGGGCGAGGAGGAGGGGGACACCTCCGGCACCTCCGGCGTCCGATGGGTCGTCGACCCTGTCGACGGGACCGTCAACCTGCTCTACGGCATCGGGGAGTACGCCGTCTCGGTCGCGGCCGAGGTCGACGGCGCGCCCGTTGCCGCCGCCGTGGTCGACGTGGTCAAGGGACATGTGTACGCCGCCGCGCTCGGGTGTGGCGCGACGAAGGACGGGGTGCGGCTGCAGGTGCGAGCGGCGACAGATTCCGGCTCGCGGCTCGTCCTGACGGGCTTCGGGTACCGCTCTGAGGTGAGGGCGCACCAGGGAGCTTGCGTGGCGCGACTGCTGCCCGTGGTGCGGGACATCCGGCGGATGGGCTCGTGCGCACTCGACCTGTGTCACGTGGCGGAGGGGATGGCCGACGGGTACGTCGAGGAGGGCCCCCGCCCGTGGGACTGGGCTGCGGGACGGCTGGTGGTCACGGAGGCCGGTGGCCGGTTCGAACTGCTGCCCGGACACCTCGGCCGTCTCGAAGGATGGCCGAAAGAGTCGGTGGTGGTTGCGGCCCCGGCTGCGGGGTGGGACGGTTTCGTCTCCGATCTCGCAGCAGCGGGATTCCTGCTCTGAATGAGGATTGGCCCGCGCGCCCGCGAGGTAGGAATAGGGCGCGGTTCGATTCTGTTTGTCCCACACGCGTTAGACGGTGCTGCATTTCGCGGCTCCGTGATGCACAATCCTCGCGCCGAGAATGGCTCGGGACCTAAGTACGGCACACGAGTTCGGGAAACTGGAAGAAGAGATGGCGACCGACTACGACGCACCACGCAAGACTGAGGAAGACCAGAGCGAAGAGAGCATCGAAGAGCTCAAGGCGCGAAGGCACGACAAGAACTCCGGCAAGGTCGACGAGGACGAGACCGAAGCGGCGGAGTCCTTCGAGTTGCCCGGCGCCGACCTCTCGCACGAAGAGCTCGCGGTCGAGGTGAAGCCCAAGCAGGAGGACGAGTTCACCTGCATGAGTTGCTTCCTGGTCCACCACCGCTCGCAGTTGGCGGACGCGACCAAGGTCATCTGCCGCGACTGCATCTGACGCTCAGCGCACCCCAGTACGACGGAAGCCGTGCCCCCGCGTGGGGGCACGGCTTCCGTCGTCGGACGAGGTGAAGGCTGTCCGCAGGGTCAGGGCGTCTGTGCCTCGGCCTTGTCAGCGTCCTGGCCATCCTTCTGGAGACCGGGCGGGAGGTGGCCGGTCGACTGCGCGTAGTAGTTCGCTGCCTTGCGGGCTGCGAGCATCCGGGCCACCGCGATCGCGGTACCGCTCACCGCCGCCCACATGACTGCCTCCCACAGGTCCACGTCGGGATCGGCTGGGTTGGCCGGGGGGTTCTTGCCCGTGGTCACACGCCACGACTGGTCGAGCGCCTTCTTCGTGATCGCAGCCGCGCCGAGCGCCGCGGCGAGCGACATGACGCTCCAGACCTTGGATCCTGATGCCATTTCTTCCTCCTGAGGGTCGGGGTCGAGACTAGCGAACGGAGCTGTTCGTGGCCCTGCCAGCGGCGTCGAGAGCGCTGACCAGGGCGTCGGGGTGGCGGGTGCTGATCAGCCAGTAGGGGGTGGAGTCGTCGGGATCGGTGATGACGACCCGGACCGACCGCTTGAGGTAGGGGCGCAGCACCAGGTGCGCTCGGGCATCGGCCTCGACACCGGCGACCCGTCTCGTCTCGTCCTTGTCCAGGGCCTCGGCGGCGCCCAGGTGCTCGATCCCGATGTGGGCCTTGCCTGCCCTGAGTCGGGAGCCGTCCACACTGACACGGGCGCCGTACGCGAGGAATGCCGCGGCCATCGCGACCAGCGCCACCGCGGTGAGCGCCCACGCCAGGGGTTCGGGCAGGGCCACCAGAAGGGTCAGCCAGAAGGTGGCGACCAGCATCGTGCCCTGGACCCACCACCGCAGCGGAACGTGCAGGCGTTCGGAGTACTCCACCCCTCAAGCCTAGGGGGGCGACGGGCGGGGACCGCGGGCAGGTGCGGCGACCCCTGTCTGCCGCTGGGTCCCGGGTGGTGGACCCCGGTAGGGTCTGACGACGTGAGTGAAGTCTCCCTGGACGTCCAGATCCTCCGGCTTGACGCCGGGCTCCCGTTGCCGTCGTACGCACATCCCGGCGACGCGGGGGCCGACCTGCGCACCACCGTCGACATCACTCTGGCACCCGGAGAGCGAGCCCTGGTCCCCACGGGGGTCGCCGTGGCACTGCCGGACGGATACGTCGCCCTGATCCACCCGAGGTCGGGTCTGGCCGCCAGGCACGGCCTGTCCATCGTGAACACTCCCGGCACCGTCGACGCGGGCTACCGTGGAGAGATCAAGGTGCTGCTGATCAACCACGACCTCACGGAGACACTCAGCCTCGCGCGCGGGGACAGGATCGCCCAGTTGGTCATCCAGCGGTTCGAGCGCGCTCGCTTCGTCGAGGTGGAGGCGCTCTCCGACTCGGTCCGGGGCGCCGGGGGTTACGGTTCCACCGGAGGCTTCACCTCCGTCGCCGGGCAGTCCGCCCCGGCCTGAGGCCCACTCGTTCCTGCAGGAGGCATCACCCGTGAAGTTCCGCCGCAAGTCCACCCCAGCACCTGGTTCCGCGCCCGCTCCGGCCAGCACCGAATCCGCTCCTGCCGAATCCGCTCCGGCCGGACCAGGGCCGTACGACGTCAACCAGATCCCCGACGACATCGACCGGGTGGACCTGGGGGCGCTCCTGGTGGCCCCGGTGCAGGGGTGCGACCTGCGGCTCCAGGTGAACGAGAAGAGCAACGAGGTTGCCGCAGTGATCCTGGCGGGCGAGGAGGGCGCCATCGAGTTCCAGGCGTTCGCGGCGCCGCGTACGGGCGGGTTGTGGGACGAGGTCCGTCCGCAGATAGCCCAGGACGTGGCACGACGGGGCGGTGAGACCAGTGAGCGTGAGGGCCGCTTCGGGACCGAACTCCTCTGCAAGGTGCCGGTGGACCGCAAGAACCCTGCCTCGGACGTCCAGATTTCTCGCATCGTCGGTGTGGACGGTCCCCGGTGGATGCTGCGCGCCACCTTCTTGGGGCGTCCAGCGATCGAGCCCGACAACTCGGACCAGTGGGAGCACGCGCTCTCGCTCGTGGCCGTCCGCCGCGGAGACCTGGCGATGCCGCTGGCGACCCAACTGCCGTTCGTCATGCCGCCCGAAGCCCGACGGAGTGAGTGAGGTGGCCACCCCACGGCGTCTGCGCGGTGCCATCTCGAGCTGGGCCGACTCCGGTGACCAGGAGATCCGCGACCTGCGCAAGCAGTACGGCGGCGCGGGCACGCTCCGGATCGCCGAGGCTCCCGACCGCCAGCCCGTGACGCTGCGCGGCAGCCTGCGTGCGGTCACCCTGATGCCACGAGGTGGCGTGCCTACGCTGGAGGCGGATCTGGACGACGGGACGGGCACGGTCACGCTCGTCTGGTTGGGGCGCCGCCGGATCCTCGGTATCGAGCCCGGACGATCATTGAGCGCCACCGGCCGGATCGGGATCCACGACGGTCGTCGGATCATCTACAACCCACGATATGAGCTGATGCCGTGAACGAGCAGGAGCGGGGGACCGACGAGGCACTCGGCGAACGCCCAGGTGATGTAGAGACCGTCGAGGCTCTCGTACGCCGCCAGTTGGGGCAGGCGCTCGGCGGGCGGCGCGGCATGGTCGAGGCGGCCGTGCCCACCATCCTGTTCACTCTCACCTGGCTGATCGGACGGGACCTGCGTACGGCGCTCGTCGTGAGCGTCGGTGCCGCGGTCATCCTGCTCGCGATCCGGGTGGTGCAACGTTCTTCGGTCCAGTTCTGCGTGAACGCCCTCTTCGGGATCGCCCTGGGGTGGTTCTTCGTGCAGCGCTCGGCCGCCTCCGGCGGGTCAGCCGAGGACCAGGCTCTGGCCTACTTCCTGCCCGGCATCCTCTACAACGGCGGTTACGCAGTCGTCCTCGGCTTCACCTGCCTGGTCGGGTGGCCTCTGGTCGGTTTCATGGTCGGCAGCGTGACGGGCGATCCCACCGCGTGGCACCAGGACCGTCAGATCGTCCGGTTGAGCACGTTGCTGACCTGGGTGCTGGTCATCCCTTGCGTGCTGCGCGTCGCCGTGCAGGCGCCCGTCTACCTGGCCGGCAAGTCAGCCGCGATGAACCCGGACGCTGCAGTTGCCACGTTGGGACTGATGAAGATCGCGTTGGGATGGCCGCTGCAGCTGGCCGCCCTGGCGGCGATGGTGTGGCTGTTGGGTCGCAACCACACGCCGCTCGCCGATGTGGGTCCCACTGCCTCTCCCAGTCAGGCGTGACGAGGGGCGAGCAACCGCTGCAGCTCGTCCTCGGAGTCCTCACCGATGACGAAGAGCAACTCGTCGCCTGACTCCAGGGGTTGGTCGGCGCTCGGAGGGTAGACCTGTCCGTCGCGCAGGATCGTCACCAGGAGGCAGTTTTCCGGCAGGGGGACGAGCCCGGCCGGTCGGCCGACGTAGGGGGAGTCGTCGGGCAGGGTCATCTCCACGAGGTTGGCGTTGCCCTTGCGGAAGGTGAAGAGCCGCACGAGGTCACCGACCGTGACCGCCTCCTCGACCAGGGCGGACATGATCCGGGGAGTCGAGACGTTGACGTCCACCCCCCAGGCCTCGGTGAAGAGCCATTCGTTGTCGGGGTGGTTGACGCGGCCCACCGTGCGGGGGACTCCGAACTCGGTCTTCGCCAGCAACGAGGTGACCAGGTTGGCCTTGTCGTCACCGGTCGCGGCGATCACCACGTCGCAGGTGTCCAGCCGGGCCTCCTCGAGCGACGAGAGCTCGCAGCAGTCCGCCAGCAGCCAGGTGGCCTCCGGCACTCGTTCCGGCTTGACCGCAGTGACGCTGCGGTCGATCAGGAGCACCTCGTGCCCGCTCTCGATCAGCTCTCGGGCGATGGCCCGCCCGACGGCGCCGGCTCCGGCGATGGCAACACGCATACTCAGTCTTCCTCGGGGCCCTGCTCGATGGTCCGGTACGTCTCCGCAGCGGTCTCCTCGCGCATCACGAGGTGGAGGATGTCGCCCTCCTGGATCACTGAGTCGCGGTGGGGCAGCATGCCTTCTCCCAGACGGTCGATCCAGGCGATTCGGCTGCGGGTCTGCATCTGGAAGTTGACGGTGCGTTGACCGATCCACTCGTTCGTCACCGGCACCTGGTCCAACCTGATGGTCCCGGCGTGGTCGCGGAAGTCCGGCTCGGCCCCGGCCGGGAGGATCCTGCGCAACATCTGGTCGGCGGTCCACCTCACCGTGGCGACGGTGGTGATCCCCAGCCGGGTGTAGACCTCGGCGCGACCCGGGTCGTAGATCCGGGCCACCACCTGCGCGATGTCGAAGGTCTCACGCGCGACACGCGCGGCGATGATGTTGGAGTTGTCCCCGCTCGAGACGGCGGCGAACGCATCGGCACGTCTGATGCCTGCCTTCTCCAGGACTCCCTGGTCGAAGCCCACCCCGGTGATCTTGTCGCCGTTGAAGTCAGCCCCCAGACGACGGAAGGAGTCGGGGTCGGTGTCGATGACCGACACCGTGTGGTTGCGGTCCTCGAGGCTTCGGGCGAGGGTGGAACCGACTCGGCCACAACCCATGATCACGACGTGCACGGCTCCACGCTATACCGGAAGCGGCCGCGCGGGGCCGCGCCGCGGAGCTTTAGGGCTTAGCCTTCCTTGCGTGGGTGTCGGTGATGTCTCTAAACGGATCCTTCTGGGTCGCAAGCTGCGCAGTTCCCAGTTGGGGGAGACGCTGCTCAAGAAACGGGTCGCGCTCCCGGTCTTCGCCAGTGACGCGCTCTCGTCGGTGGCGTACGCGCCCGACGAGATCTTCATCATGCTCTCCCTCGCGGGGGCCTCGGCCTACACGATGTCGTGGCAGGTCGGTGTCGTCGTCGCCATCGTGATGACGGCGGTGATCGCCTCGTACCGCCAGACGGTCCACGCCTACCCGAGTGGTGGCGGGGACTACGAGGTAGCCAAGGTCAATCTGGGCCGTACGGCCGGGGTGACGGTGGCCAGTGCCCTGCTGGTCGACTACGTCCTGACGGTGGCGGTCTCCATCAGTGCCGGTGCCCACTACGTGTCGGCCGCCGTGCCGTTCCTGAGTGGCCATGAAGTAGTCTTCGCCTCGGCGACCATCGCCTTCCTGGCAGCCCTCAACCTGCGCGGCGTACGAGAGTCGGGCATGTACTTCGCGGTCCCCACCTACGTCTTCATGCTCTCGATCCTGGGGATGTGCGGCTACGGACTGCTGCGGCTCTACCGAGGGACGCTGCCCGAGGTCGAGAGCGCGGGGCTGAGGATCCAGGAGGCACCCGGCTACGAGGGCGAGCTCACCACCATCGCGCTGCTCCTCCTGCTGGCCAGGGCCTTCTCGTCCGGCTGCGCAGCGCTGACGGGCGTCGAGGCCATCTCGAACGGGGTGCCGGCGTTCCGTAAGCCGAAGAGCCAGAACGCGGCCACCACGCTCGCTCTCCTGGGCCTGATCGCCATCACGATGATGATGAGCGTCATCGTGCTGGCCAAGCAGATGGACATCCGCCTCGTCGACCCGTACGAGCTCGATCGGCTCGTCGGTCCGGACGGCTCGCCGGTCACCGGCTACGACCAGCATCCGCTGGTCGCCCAGATCGCCCGCGGAGTCTTCAATGACTTCTCACCGGGTTTCTATCTCGTCGTGATGATCACCGGGGTGGTGCTGGTGCTGGCGGCCAACACGGCGTTCAACGGGTTCCCGGTCCTCGGCTCGATCCTTGCCGAGGACGGGTTCCTCCCGAAGGCTCTCGGCTCGCGCGGTGACCGGCTGGCGTACAGCAACGGCATCGTCTTCCTGGGCGCGATGTCGATCGTCCTCGTCGTTGCCTTCGACGCCGAGGTCACCCGTCTCATCCAGCTCTACATCGTGGGCGTGTTCACCTCGTTCACCCTCAGCCAACTCGGGATGGTCAAGCACTGGACCCGTCACCTGCGCACCGAGCGCGACCCGGCAGCACGAGGGCGCATGCAGCGGTCGCGCGTCATCAACGCCGTCGGTCTGTCGTTCACCTCCGTGGTGCTGGTCGTCGTCCTGGTCACGAAGTTCACCCACGGAGCGTGGATCACCGTGCTGGTGATGGGGACGTTCTTCCTGCTGATGCGCGCCGTGCACAAGCACTACGCCCAGGTCGCGCTCGAGCTGGCCGTGGACGAGCAGGACAAGGCACTGCCGACCCGGGTGCACGCGATCGTGCTGGTCTCCCAGCTGCACAAGCCGACGCTGCGCGCGCTGGCGTTCGCGAAGGCCACTCGTCCCAACGTGCTCGAGGCGGTCTACGTCGACACCGACCGGACGGCAACCGCCAAACTGATGCATGACTGGGAGGAACGGGACCTGGGCATCCCACTCAAGATCCTGCACTCGCCCTACCGCGAGGTGGCCCGACCGATCGTCGAGTACGCCCAGGCGATCCGACAGGCCACTCCTCGGGGGGTGGTGGCCGTCTACATCCCCGAGTACGTGGTGGGACGCTGGTGGGAGCAACTGCTGCACAACCAGAGCGCCCTGCGTCTCAAGGGCCGATTGCTGTTCGCGCCCGGTGTCATGGTCACATCGGTGCCCTACCAACTCGAGTCGTCCCAGGTGGCTCGAGAACGCGCGGCCCGTGACCAGAAGCGGGTCAAGGCCGGCGACCTCCGTCGCGGCCGTGTGGTCGACGACGATGATTTCAGGCAGGGAAGACGATGAACAGACACGGCAGGCGCACCCCCCGACAGCGCAAGGTGCGCGGCGAGTCGAGGGTCGGCGAGCGCTTCGAAGCAGTGGTCGGTCCGATCGCCCATGGAGGTCACTGCGTCGCCAGGGTTGCGGCCGACCCCTCGGACCCGACAGTGAGCCGAGTGGTCTTCACCCGCCACACGCTGCCGGGTGAGCGCGTCGTCATCGAGATCACCGAGGGCAACGACGGTGACCGTTTCTGGAGGGGAGACGCCGTCGAGGTGCTCGAGCCTTCGAAGCAACGCGTCGAGGCGCCGTGCCGCTTCGCCGGGCCGAAGGCCTGCGGCGGCTGCGACTTCCAGCACGTGGCCCTCCCTCACCAGCGGGCGTTGAAGGCGGACGTGGTGCGCGAGCAGTTGGTCCGGATCGCGCGCATGGACCCGGCGCACCCCCTCGTCACCGGGCTCAGGGTCGAGGCGGTCAAGGGCGACGTCAAGGGGCTGCGTTGGCGCACCCGCAGCAACTTCGTCGACCTGGGTGAGGGTCGTCGCGGGATGCGCAAGTTCCGCTCCCGCGAGGTCGTGGAGATCGACGACTGCCTGATCTCTGCTCCCGGCACCGAGTCGCACACGGTGCACGGAGTCGACTTCATCGTGGCCCCCGACGGTTTCTGGCAGGTGCACCCCGGTGCCCCCGAGACCTTGGTCAGCACGGTCCTGACGATGCTTGACCCGAAGCCCGGAGAAGCAGTCCTCGACCTGTACGCCGGGGTCGGCCTCTTCGCCCGGTTCCTCGCCGCCGAGGTGGGGGAGGAGGCGCGCGTCGTGCTCGTCGAGGGGGACAAGCAGGCCGCCAACCTGGCCAAGAGCAACCTCGGCAAGCTGGCCAAGGTCCGGGTCAGCGCCCAGATGGTCTCGGACGCCCTCAAGCACGACTTCGACGAACCCTTCGACCTGGTCGTGCTCGACCCCCCGCGCGAGGGTGCCCGCCGTGGCGTCGTGGAGGCAGTCGTCGACCGCGCACCGCGCGCGGTGGCGTACGTCGCCTGCGACCCGGCCGCACTGGCCCGCGACGTCGCGATCTTCGCCGAGCACGGCTACAAGTTGGAGCAGCTGCGGGCCTTCGACCTCTTCCCGATGACGCACCATGTCGAGTGCGTGGCACTGCTGACCCGCTGATCACCGCTCGTGTCCAGCGCCCCCGTCGACTGCTCGGCGGGGGCGCTGTCGTGCGGCGACACGGCGGTGACACGGCGGAGGTGCGCCGGACGGGCGCCGGACATGTGTCGGACATGCGGTTGGGTCGGTCGCCGGACATCGTGTATCTTGATGTCGAGAGACATTCGGTTCTCACCCGGTGCAGGTAAGGGAAACCTTGCTTCCCGCCCGCCACTGAGCGCGGCAAGATGGGTCCGAGTGCGACAACCCCCAATCCCGGTAGGAGATGCGACTGATGGCCAGTCACGACAGCTTCGGTGCGAAGAGCACCCTGGACGTGGACGGGAAGTCCTACGAGATCTTCCGCCTCGACGCGGTGACGGGTGACGACGTCAACGTCGAGACCCTCCCGTTCTCCCTCAAGGTGCTGTTGGAGAACCTCCTCCGCACCGAGGACGGCGCCAACATCACGGCCGACGACATCCGCGCCCTCGCCGGCTGGGACGCCGACGCCGAGCCCGACAAGGAGATCCAGTTCACGCCGGCCCGCGTGATCATGCAGGACTTCACCGGCGTGCCCTGCGTCGTCGACCTCGCCACCATGCGTGAGGCGATGGCCGACCTGGGCGGCGACCCCACCAAGATCAACCCGCTGGCGCCCGCCGAGATGGTCATCGACCACTCCGTGATCGCCGACGTCTTCGGCACTCCCGAGGCGTTCGAGCGCAACGTCGAGATCGAGTACGAGCGCAACCGCGAGCGCTACCAGTTCCTGCGGTGGGGCCAGGGTGCGTTCGACGACTTCAAGGTCGTCCCGCCCGGCACCGGCATCGTGCACCAGGTCAACATCGAGCACCTGGCTCGTACGGTCTTCACCCGCGATGTCGACGGTGAGCTCCAGGCCTACCCCGACACCTGCGTCGGCACCGACTCCCACACCACCATGGTCAACGGCATTGGCGTCGTCGGCTGGGGTGTGGGTGGCATCGAGGCCGAGGCAGCCATGCTCGGCCAGCCGGTCTCCATGCTGATCCCGCGCGTGGTCGGCTTCAAGCTCTCCGGTGACCTGCCCGAGGGGTCGACGGCCACCGACCTCGTGCTCACCATCACCGAGATGCTCCGCGAGCACGGTGTGGTCGGCAAGTTCGTCGAGTTCTACGGCCCCGGCGTCTCGGTCCTGCCCCTGGCCAACCGCGCCACCATCGGCAACATGTCGCCGGAGTTCGGCTCCACGATCGCGGTCTTCCCGATCGATGAGGAGACCGTCAAGTACCTGCGCCTCACCGGCCGCTCCGACGAGCAGATCGCCCTCGTCGAGTCGTACGCCAAGGAGCAGGGCCTGTGGCACGACCCGGCAGCCGAGCCGCGCTTCTCCGAGAAGCTCGAGCTCGACCTGTCCACCGTGGTTCCCTCGATCGCCGGCCCGAAGCGCCCCCAGGACCGCATCCAGGTCACCGACGCCAAGCAGTCGTTCCGCGGTGCGCTGGCCGACTACGTCGACGAGGGCGAGCAGGAGACCAGCGGCTACGACGAAGAGGTCGAGGACACGTTCCCCGCCTCTGACCCGCCCAGCCACAACGGAAACGGCTCGCCGGCGCCCACCGACCACCTGTCGGCTGCGCCCAAGGACGGCGGTCGTCCCAGCAGCCCCGTCGAGGTCACCCTCGAGGACGGCACGAAGTTCACCCTCGACCACGGCGCTGTGACCATCGCTGCCATCACCTCCTGCACCAACACCTCCAACCCGAGCGTGATGATCGGTGCGGCACTGTTGGCCAAGAAGGCAGTCGAGAAGGGCCTGACCAGCAAGCCGTGGGTCAAGACGACCTTGGCCCCGGGCTCGAAGGTGGTCAGCGACTACTACGAGAAGTCCGGTCTGACCCCCTACCTGGACAAGCTCGGCTTCAACCTCGTCGGCTACGGCTGCACCACCTGCATCGGCAACTCCGGTCCGCTGATCCCCGAGGTCTCGGCAGCGGTCAACGAGAAGGACCTCAGCGTCGTCTCGGTGCTCTCCGGCAACCGCAACTTCGAGGGTCGGATCAACCCCGACATCAAGATGAACTACCTGGCCTCCCCGCCGCTGGTCGTTGCGTACGCGCTGGCCGGCTCGATGGACGTCGACCTCTTCGACGACCCGCTGGGCCAGGACCAGGACGGGAACGACGTCTTCCTCAGGGACATCTGGCCGTCCCCGACCGAGGTCGAGGAGACCATCCGCGGCGCCATCGACACCGAGATGTTCGACTCCTCCTACGCCGATGTGTTCGCCGGTGACGAGCGCTGGCGCTCGCTGCCCACTCCCGAGGGCAAGACCTTCGAGTGGGACGCCGAATCGACCTACGTGCGCAAGCCTCCGTACTTCGACGGCATGGAGCGCGAGCCCAGCCCGGTCACCGACATCTCGGGTGCCCGCGTGCTGCTCAAGCTCGGCGACTCGGTCACCACCGACCACATCAGCCCTGCTGGTGCGATCAAGAAGGACTCGCCCGCGGGCAAGTACCTGGCCGAGAACGGTGTCTCGCACCGTGACTTCAACTCCTACGGCTCGCGCCGCGGAAACCACGAGGTCATGATTCGCGGCACGTTCGCCAACATCCGCCTGCGCAACCAGCTCGCTCCCGGCACCGAGGGTGGCTTCACCCGCGACTTCACCCAGGCCGACAACGCTGCGGACGCCCCCGTCACCAGCGTGTACGACGCCTCGGTCAACTACCAGGAGGCCGGTGTCCCGCTGGTCGTCCTGGCTGGCAAGGAGTACGGCTCCGGCTCCTCGCGTGACTGGGCCGCCAAGGGCACCTCGCTGCTGGGCGTCAAGGCGGCCATCGCCGAGTCGTACGAGCGCATCCACCGCTCGAACCTGATCGGCATGGGTGTCATCCCGCTGCAGTTCCCGGCCGGTCAGACCGCTGACTCGCTCGGCCTGACGGGTGAGGAGACCTTCGCGTTCTCCGGCATCACCGAGCTCAACGAGGGTCGCATCCCCAAGGCCGTCAAGGTCACCGCCACGAAGGCCGACGGCTCCGACGTCTCCTTCGACGCAGTGGTCCGCATCGACACCCCCGGTGAGGCGAACTACTACCGCAACGGCGGCATCATGCAGTTCGTCCTGCGCAACCTGCTGAAGGGCTGACGCAGCAACGGATCGTCCGGAGCCCTCGTCCCACCCAGGTGGGACGGGGGCTCCTTCGATTTCGTCGAGAAACATTCGCGCCGCACCCAACCACCGCGACCCTGACGGCGTACTGGTGGGAGAGCGCACACGGGAGGTGTCATGGTCCAGCCAGGACTCGAGGAACGGTTGACGCGGCTTGTCGACCCACAGGTGGATGCTGTCGTGCCCCCGGCCGACGAGCTCTGGCAGCGAGGTCGACGGTGGGGTCGTCGCTCGCGGCTCGTCAACGTGGGCGTGGCTCTGTGCACCGTGGCACTGTTGGCAGGGATCGGAGTCTGGGGCAGTCAGGGCCTCCGGCACCCAGGTCCGGTCCAACCCGTCGACTCCGGGTCCGGGGTGGGCGTGCCGTCCCGGGTGCACACGAACATCTCCTCACGGATGCCCTACCTCGCAGAGCCCGGCGCGCTGGTGGCGGTGACTTCGTGGTCCCACACCACATGGTGGGGACGGTCGGAGCCTGCGGTGGCCGCCGTCTCCGCGCGCACGGGGGAGTACGGCTTCGTCAGGACGCCGGGGATGGCAGGTGGCGAGCCCGCGCTCTCACCGCGAGGAACGCATCTGGCCTACTGGACCGCCGGCACGCCCTCTGGGAGCCCCAACACGACGCGCAACGACGGTGGGACGCTCACCGGGGTGGCGGTCCTGGACTCCGTGACCGGTGAGGTGGTGCGGCACGAGATCGAGACAGCGCACGGTCTCTCCGACCAGGAGCTCTTCTGGTTGGATGACCAGCACCTGCTCGTGCACCCCTTCCACCTGCTCGCAGGCGACGACGGGCCGGAGGAGGAGCAGTGGGCCTCGCGTGGCAAGGACGCCTTCGTCCTGGATGCGTCCACGGGGGAGGTGTCACCCTGGAGATGGGCGGAGCGACTGCCGGTGGACGGTTGGTTGCGGTCCGGGGACGGTGTCCTCGTGTCCGAGCGCGGCGATGCGCTCGTCAACCACCGGACCGGTCGAGTCCTCGAGGTCGGGCTGCCTGCGGATCCGGCGGATCTCGTCACCAGCGACGGGGCACTGTCTCCGGACGGGGACGTGGCACGAGTGGTCCACGGGGACAAGAACACCGACACCGGCCTGACGACCATCTGGGTTGCTCGTCTGGCGCGTCCTGGCTCCGCCGAGAAGTGGCGTGAGGTGCCGCGAGAAGGGTCGTACGTCCATGAGGCGCTGGGCTGGCGTGACGGAAGGATCGTTGCCCTCACTGGTGGCGAGGAGCAGGCGCTGATTCTCGTCGACCCCAGCGACGGCGAGGAGGAGACCCTGGTCGAGTACGTGGAGGACGACGGGCGAGGGGACGGGTCGGTCGGCTGGTCCTGGGCCACTGACCTCCTGCAGACTGCGGACGTGGTCGACAGCCAGGAGCCGGTGTACCCGGTGAATCCGCTGCTCGTCCTCGGTGCCACCGCGGCGGTCCTGACCGCCGCCGCGATCGCTGTGGTGGGGTGGAGGCGTCGTGGCCACCCCTGAACAGTTCGAGGAGTTCGTGGCCGCCAGGTTTCCCGCGCTGGTCCGTTCGGCTCGGTTGTTGGTGGCCGACCCGTCGCTGGCCGAGGACCTCGTGCAGGACGCCCTGATGCGGTGCGTGCCCGTGTGGTCGCGCATCGAGGGGGACCCTGAGGGATACGTACGCACGGTCATGGTGCGCACCAACATCTCCCGCTGGCGACGGCGTCGGCGGGTCATGGAGTCCCCGACAGAGGTCCTGCCCGAGACCGCGACGTGGGACCCCGAGGTGGCAGAGCAGGACGCACTGCGCCGGGCCCTCGGCGAGCTTGGCCCCAAGCAGCGTGCCGTCGTGGTGCTGCGTCACGTCGAAGGGCGTGCCGTACGTGAGGTGGCACAGATGATGGGCTGCAGTGTCGGGACCGTGAAGTCCCAGTCCTCGGCAGCCCTCGCGAGGTTGCGTGTCCTGTTGGCGGAGAATGAGGTGCCCGCCTCCGCCCCACCCGCAGCTAGCCTGATCCCATGATCGTCGCCATCAGCATCAGCCCTTCAGGAGCCGACGAGACCGGGGGTGTTGCGGCGGGCGTCGCCGAGGCCGTCCAGGTGATCCGTGACTCAGGCCTGCCTTGTGAGACCAACTCGATGTTCACCAACATCGAGGGGGAGTGGGACGAGGTGATGGCGGTGGTGAAGCAAGCCGTCTTCAAGGTCGCCGAGAGCTCACCCCGGGTGGGTCTGGTGCTCAAGGCCGACCTGCGAGCGGGGCACGACCACGGGGAGCTCAGCGCCAAGGTGGAGCGCCTGGAGGAGCACCTCGCCTGAGTCGTACCGTCCGGTGAGTGGGCCGCTCGCTCCCTGCTCCGCCGGGATGGGAGGCGCGACAGTGTGGGGCTGCGCGACCCACGGCTGGCGGAGATTGAGGGGAGACCTCAAGAACTGACCTTCACACCTTGTTCGAACAGATGTTCGAGTACGATGACTGGATGTCGATGCCAGTTGCTCCGCCGGGATGGCCTCGGGAGGTCCGTCCTCCCGATGCGCCCGACTGGGAGACGACCGCGGTCAACTGGTTGCTCGATCTGTGCCCCTCGGAGTACCGGCGGTACCAGGGGTTGCGTCGTCACGCCGTGGTGCTTGCCCGCTTCGCCGTGATCCATGTGGAGGCCGACCAGGCAGCCGTGCGGCGCGGCCTCAGCGGGATCAGGGTCGACCTGCGCGACGTGGCCAACGACGCGGTGATCGAGGCTGCCGTGCAGACGTTCCTGATCGAGGACGCCCGTCTCGCTGCCGTGCGCCGTTCGGCGGGACTGGTCGAGGAGGCACTGCGCGGACGGCGCTACGTCGCCCGCCTCTGAGGCGCGGCGAGGTCCCATCGGTGCCGGCGCTAGGTTTCAGTCATGGTCGACTTCGCCTGCGTCGCTCTCGTGGATCCGCGGGGCTGGGTGCTCATGCAGGAGCGCGACACCCGTGCGCGCCGATGGCCGGGGCAGTGGTGCTTCCCCGGTGGCAGCCGCGAGCCTGGTGAGGACGCGGTGGGGTGCGCCGTGCGGGAAGTGGCGGAAGAGACCGGCGTACGGCTCGATCCCGGTGAGTTGACCAGCCTCGGCGAGCAGCAGGAGATTGACCCCGACGGGACCAGGTGGAGTTGGGAGTTCTTCGCCGCACGCAGCGACCTCGGGCAGGAGGACGTGAAGTGTCACGAAGGAGCCCAGATGCTGTTCCGGGACCCGAATGACCTGGCCGGGATCGACCTGGTTCCGTCAGCCACCGATGTCGCCCCGGTGCTGCGGGAGTGGATCTCACGCACACCGCCGGTCCTCGGCGAGAGACGCTTTGCGGGTGTCCTCCTGGTTGACCGCCGCGGACGCCTCCTGCTCCAGGAACGCGATGAGCATGCACGGATCGACCCGGAGCGGTGGGGACTCCCCGGTGGCCACGTGGATCCGGGCGAGACCTTCGCGGCTGCAGCTCCGCGCGAGCTCCTCGAGGAGACCGGCGTGCGTCTGCCCGAAGGAGCCCTGCGCCTCCTGCGTGAGTTCGTCGTGGACCACCGCGCGGCGCACGGCACCTGGGACCGGATGCAGGTCTTCGTCGCGCGTGTCGACCTCACCGACGACGACGTCGAGTGCCATGAGGGACGCCAGATCGTCTTCATCGAGCCCTCGGCCGTGCCCGACCTGCCCCTGACCAGTGCAGCGGCCCAGATCATCGAAGCCTTGCCGCCGGAATGGCTCAGGAATACGTCGTAGGGTGGGTCCATGAGCATCCCCACTGCGCCCGTGGTCGTCGTGGTCGTCGACACCAGGCGCTGACACCGGGGCCGCCGAGCCCGCGTACAGATTCGGAGGACAGATGAGCATCCTCACCTCAGCCCAGGTCGACGAGGCCGGCCTCCACGACTGGCGCCTGCTGCACCACGCCTTGCAGACGCGCTACCGCACCGGTGACTTCGTCACCGGCCTCTCCCTTCTCAACCGGATCGCTGCTGTGGCCGAGGAGATGAACCATCATCCCGACCTGGACCTGCGCTACGGCCACCTCAACATCCGCCTCTTCAGTCACGATTCCCTCGGCGTGACCGGGCGTGACGTACGACTGGCGCGTCGCATCACCGACATCGCCCGGGATGTCGGCGTCGAAGCGGTCCCGGAGGGGCTCTCGGTCGTCGAGATCGGACTGGACACGCCTGACCGCGCCGCGATCGCACCCTTCTGGGCTGCGGTGCTCGCGATGGAGAGCCCCACGACGGATGACGAGGTGCGCGACGACGACGGAGACCTGCCCCGGGTCTGGTTCCAGGAGAGTGGTGGCGAGGAGCCGCGCCAACGCTTCCACCTCGACGTCATGGTGACGCTCGAGGAGGCGCCACGCAGGATCGAGGCGGCGCTCGCGGCGGGGGGACGACTGGTGAGTGAGGGCGATGCCCCGGCGTTCGTGGTGCTCCAGGACGCAGAGGGCAACAAGGCCTGCATCTGCACCATGCAGGGGCGCCACGAGTGACAGCCCACTGGGGCGATCACCTAGACTTGCGGTTTCTCGAACGAGCGCCCCAGCCCAGATGCCCAGCATGCCGGCACAGGCTGTTTCCCACACCGAAAGCGGAGGACCATGGGTCATCTGGACTCGATCGCCACCCCACGTGACCTGCGGGGGTTGAGCGACGCCCAGCTCACCGAACTGGCCGCCGAGATTCGTGACGTCCTGATCAGCACCTGCGCCCGGACCGGGGGACACCTCGGTCCCAACCTGGGCGTCGTCGAGCTGACCCTGGCCATCCACCGGGTCTTCGACTCGCCCCGCGACCGGGTGGTCTTCGACACCGGTCACCAGTCGTACGTTCACAAGCTCGTGACCGGTCGCGCCGCCCGCTTCTCCACGCTGCGTCAGGAGGGTGGCCTCTCGGGCTACCCCAGCCACCTGGAGTCCGAGCACGACATCGTGGAGAACTCGCACGCCTCCACCTCGCTGAGTTACGCGGACGGGCTCGCCAAGGCGTACGCGATCCGTCGCGAGGACCGGCACGTGGTCGCGGTGATCGGAGACGGCGCGCTCACCGGCGGCATGGCGTGGGAGGCGTTGAACAACATCGCCATCGCCAAGGACTCCAAGCTCGTCATCGTCGTCAACGACAACGAACGTTCCTACACCCCCACCATCGGCGGTCTCGCGACGGCACTGACCCGGCTGCGCACCGACCCGCGTTACGAGCAGGTGCTCGACGTGGTGAAGAAGCGTCTGCACCAGGTGCCCGGGGTCGGCGGTGCGGCGTACGACGCCCTGCACGCCATGAAGAAGGGGATGAAGGACGCCCTCGCTCCGCAGGGTCTCTTCGAGGACCTCGGGCTCAAGTACGTCGGCCCCGTCGACGGCCACGACCTGAACGCGATGGAGCAGGCGCTGAGCCAGGCCAAGAGGTTCGGCGGCCCGGTCATCGTGCACGCCCTCACCCGCAAGGGAGCCGGGTACGACCCCGCCGAACGGCACGAGGCGGACCAGTTCCACGCGCCTGGTCCCTTCGACGTGCAGAACGGTGCCGAGAAGCCCAAGGGGCGGATCTGGACCGACCACTTCTCCGACGCCATGCTCGACCTCGGGGAGCGCCGCGACGACATCGTGGCGATCACGGCAGCCATGATGCACCCGGTCGGTCTCGACGCCTTCGAGCGGAAGTACCCCCGTCGTACGTTCGACGTCGGCATCGCCGAGCAGCACGCGGTCACCTCGGCCGCAGGCCTGGCCATGGGCGGGCTGCACCCGGTCTTCGCGGTCTATGCGACCTTCCTGAACCGGGCCTTTGACCAGGTCCTCATGGACGTGGCCCTGCACAAGTGCGGCGTCACCTTCGTCCTGGACCGCTCCGGCATCACCGGTGACGACGGAGCCAGCCACAACGGGATGTGGGACATGTCGATCCTCCAGGTCGTCCCGGGTCTGCGCCTCGCAGCCCCGCGTGACACCGCGCGACTCGTCGAGCTCCTGGACGAGGCGGTCAAGGTCGATGACGCCCCGACCGTCGTACGTTTCCCCAAGGGCCCGCCGCCGGCCGACATGGAGGCCGTCGCGAAGCTCGGCCAGGCCGACGTGATGGTCCGCGAGGGGGAGAAGGACGTCCTGCTGGTGGCCGTCGGAGCGATGGTCGCCACCGCGCTCGAGGTCGCGGAGCGTCTCCTGGCCCAGGGCATCGGCGTCACCGTGGTGGATCCGCGCTGGGTCAAGCCGGTGGACCCGGCGATCGTGGAGGCCGCTGCTGAGCACCGTCTGGTCGTGAGCATCGAGGACAACGGTGTCGTCGGCGGGTGCGGCTCGGTGCTGCTCCAGACCCTCAGCGCACACCGGGTCACCACGCCGGTCCGGCTGCACGGCATTCCGCAGGAGTTCCTGGAGCACGCCAAGCGCCCGGTGCTCCTGACGCGGTCCGGGTTGGACGCCCAGTCCCTGGCCCGTTCCATCGTCGAGGACGTCACCGCCGTCCAGGCCGGCGCGGACGTCTTCGAACCCACCCACGGAGCATGAACCTTCTGCGCACCAAGAGCGTCGAGCAGTCGATCGCCGACACCGACGCGCCTGAGCACCGACTGCGCAAGAGCCTCACCGCTCTCGACCTGACGGTCTTCGGGGTCGGCGTCATCGTCGGCGCAGGCATCTTCGTCTACACCGGGACCGTCGCCGCCCAGAACTCAGGCCCCGCGATCTCGGTCTCCTTCCTCGTCGCCGGACTGGCCTGTGCCCTCGCGGCCCTCTGCTACGCCGAGTTCGCCTCGACCGTCCCGGTCGCGGGCAGCGCGTACACGTTCTCCTACGCGACCTTCGGCGAGTTCGTAGCGTGGCTGATCGGCTGGGACCTGGTGCTGGAGTTCACCGTGGGTGGGGCGGCCCTGGCCTCCAGCTTCTCGGGATACCTGCAGAAGCTCCTCGTCGGCACCCCGTTCGAGCTCCCGGCGGCCCTCGCCTCGTCGACAGATGGCTTCGTCAACCTGCCGGCGGTGCTCATCGCCCTGCTGGTCACCCTCGTCCTGGCGCGAGGCATCAAGCTGGCGAGCATCGTCAACCAGGTGGTCACCGGGATCAAGCTCGCTGTGGTCGCCCTCGTGGTCGTCATGGGCATCGCCTACGTCAACACCGCCAACTGGGTGCCCTTCGTGCCAGAGAGCCGCTCGGTCCCCTCGGAGGAGGCCTCTTTCTGGACGTCGCCGCTCGTCGCCACGCTCTTCGACCTCGAGCCGGCCGTGTACGGCTGGGCCGGGGTGATGGCCGGCGCCGCGGTGGTCTTCTTCGCATTCCTGGGCTTCGACGTCGTCGCGACCGTGGCCGAGGAGACGAAGAACCCCCAGCGCGACGTGCCGCGCGGGATCCTCGCCTCACTGGCGATCGTCACCGTGCTCTACGTCGCGGTGAGTCTCGTGGTCACGGGGATGCAGAACTACACCGACATCGACCCGGAGGACTCCGCCCCTCTCGCGACGGCCTTCCAGTCCGTCGGTCAGGACTGGGTGGGAACGGTGATCGCCGTCGGCGCCACGATCGGACTCACGGTGGTCACGATGACGCTGATCATGGGCCAGACCCGGGTGGCTTTCGCGATGGCCCGGGACGGTCTGCTGCCCCGCTGGCTGGCCAAGGTGCACCCGGTGTACCGCACGCCCTCACGCATCACCGTGATCACCGGTGGCGGGGTCGCCCTGCTGGCAGGTTTCGTCGACTTCGAGACGTTGGGACACCTGGTCAGCATCGGCACCCTCTTCGCCTTCGTCCTCGTCGCCATCGGGGTGGTGGTGCTGCGCAGGACCCGGCCGGACCTGCCGCGTGGCTTCCGCACCCCGGCCGTCCACGTCGTCGCCGTGCTCTCGGTCCTGCTGAGCCTCTACCTGATGCTCAACCTGGTCGGCGAGACCTGGGTCCGGTTCGGCGCATGGATGGTGCTCGGCGTGATCGTCTACTTCTCCTACGGGCGGCGTCACTCAGTGCTCGGTCAACGTGAAGCCGGCCTCGCATCGTCTGTGTCGGCGTCGACCTGACCCGTGTGACCCGTCTGCTCCACGCTTCCGCCTGAAATGCCGCAAGGGCGCCCGAACCCCATGGTCGGACGCCCTCGCGGGCCGTGCTGTCAGATCAGTGGAAACGCTTGCCGTTGACCTTCTCCGAGACGCCGGAGGAGTCGAGCAGCATCGTGAGACCACCGTTCCAGAACGAGAAGCCGGCTCCGGTGATCATCGCCAGGTCGAGGTCCTCGGGGGCCGCGACGACGCCCTCCTCGAGCATCAGACGAGCCTCCTCGGCCAGACCGGAGAGAGCGGCCTCGCGGATCTGGTCCTTCTCGAGCGCGACCGGGTTGGCCGGCTGCTCGAGCATCGCCTTGATCTCGGGGTCGATCGTCAGGTCGGGGCCGTAGAAGGACGACTTCTTCGCCGCCACCACGCGCTCGAGCGCGGGGGAGACGTAGAAGCGGTCCGGGAAGGCCTTGACCAGGGTCTCGTTGTTGTGGAGCGCGATGGCAGGACCGACGAGGCCGAGCAGCATGAACGGCGGCATCGGGGCGATGCCGGCGAACGCAGCGTCTGCGTCCTCGATCGGCGTGCCTGCGTCGACGACCTTCGCGACCTCACCCAGGAAGCGACCCAGGAGCCGGTTCACGATGAAGGACGGGCTGTCCTTGACCAGGATGCTCGTCTTCTTCAGGCCCTTGCCGGTGGCGAAGGCCGTGGCCAGCGTCGCGTCGTCCGTGGCGTCGCCCTTGACGATCTCGAGCAGCGGCATGATCGCGACCGGGTTGAAGAAGTGGAAGCCCACGACCCGCTCCGGGTGCTCGAGCTCGGAGGCCATCTCGGTGATCGACAGCGACGAGGTGTTGGTGGCCAGCACGCACTCGGCGCTGACGACCTTCTCGACGTCGGCGAAGACCGACTTCTTGACCGACATCTCCTCGAAGACGGCCTCGATCACGAAGTCAGCACCGGCGAAGGCCGTGGCCTTGTCGGCGGAGCCACTCACGAAGGACTTGAGCCGGGTGGCCTTGTCGGAGGAGACCCGACCCTTCGACAGCAGCTTGTCGATCTCGGTGTGGACGTAGTCGACACCCTTCTGGGCACGCTCCTCGTCGAGGTCGGTGAGGACCACCGGGACTTCGAGGCGGCGGGCGAACAGGAGCGCCATCTGGCTGGCCATCAGGCCGGCGCCGACGATGCCGACCTTGGTCACCTTGCGAGCCAGGGCCTTGTCCGGCGCGCCGGCGGGACGCTTGGCGCGCTTCTGGACCAGGTCGAAGGCGTAGAGGCTGGCGAGCAGCTCCGGGGTCTTCGACATCGCTTCGAGAGCAGCGTCCTCAGCGGCGAAGCCCTCCTCGCGGGTCGCGGTACGAGCACCCTCGAGGAGCTTGACGATGGTCAGCGCAGCCGGGGAGGCGTTGCCGGTCCTGGCCCACACGACGCCCTTGGCGCGCTCGATGGCTGCGTCCCACGCGGCGCCACGGTCGATCTCGTCGCGCTCGACGGCGACCTTGCCGGCCAGCACGTCGCCGGCCCAGAGCAGGGACTGCTCGAGGTAGTCGGCTCCGCTGAACACGGCGTCGGCCAGACCGAGCTTGAAGGCGGCAGCACCGTTGACGGTCTTGCCGTTGTTCAGCGGGTTCTCCAGAGCCACCGTGACGGCCTTGTCGGCGCCGATCAGGTTGGGCACCAGCCAGGCGCCGCCCCAGCCGGGGACGAGACCCAGCATGGCCTCGGGCAGACCCAGCGCGGGCGCGGAGTCCATGACCGTGCGGTAGTCGCAGTGCAGCGCGACCTCGAGGCCGCCACCCAGTGCGAGACCGTTGATGAAGCCGAACGAGGGCTTCGAGCCGTGCAGCTTGCCGAAGACGGCGTGGCCGAGCTCGGCGACCGTACGCACGCCCTCGGGCCCGCTGGAGGAGACCGACGTGAGGTCAGCGCCCGCAGCCAGGATGAAGGGCTTGCCGGTGACACCGATCGCGGTGATCTCGTCATCGGCCAGAGCTGCGTCGATGGCGGTGTTGAGGGAGATCAGGCCCTTGAACCCGAACGTGTTGGGACGGGTGTGGTCGTGGCCGTTGTCGAGGGTGATCAGTCCGATCACGTCCGCGCCACCGGGCAGGGTGACCTTGCGCAGCTTGGCCTCGGTGACGACTTCGGCGTCACTGGCCAGACCGGCGGCCTTCTCGAGCAGGGTGTTGAGGTCGGACATCAGGCGTTCTCTCCGTTCCAGTGCGGGTTCTCCCAGATGACCGTGCCGCCCATGCCGATACCGACGCACATGGTGGTCAGGCCGTAGCGGACCTCGGGGCGCTCGGAGAAGGTGCGGGCGAGCTGCGTCATCAGGCGTACGCCGGACGAGGCGAGCGGGTGGCCCATGGCGATGGCGCCGCCGTACGGGTTCACGCGCGGGTCGTCGTCGGCGATGCCGTAGTGCTCGAGCAGGGCCAGCACCTGGACGGCGAAGGCCTCGTTGATCTCGAAGGCACCGATGTCGTCGATGGTGAGACCGGCCTGCTTGAGGGCCTTCTCGGTCGACGGGATCGGGCCCGCACCCATGACCTCGGGTTCGACACCGACGTAGGAGTAGGAGACGAGACGCATCTTGACCGGCAGGCCGAGCTCCTTGGCGGTCTCCTCGTCGGCGAGGATCGCGGCCGTGGCACCGTCGTTGATGCCAGAGGCGTTGCCGGCGGTGACGTTGCCGTGGGCGCGGAAAGAGGTCTTGAGTCCGGAGAGGGAGTCCATCGTGGTCCCGGGACGGGGAGCCTCGTCGGTCGTGGCCAGGCCCCAACCCTGCTCGGCGGAGCGGGTGGCGACGGGGACCAGGTCAGGCTGGATCTTGCCGGCTGCGTAGGCAGCCGCAGTCTTGGCCTGGCTGTTCACGGCGTACGCGTCGGCGCGGGCCTTGGTGATGGTGGGGTAGCGGTCGTGGAGGTTCTCGGCCGTCTTGCCCATGACCAGTGCATCGGGGTTGACGATCTTCTCCGACACGATGCGTGGGTTGGGGTCGACGCCCTCGCCCATGGGGTGGCGTCCCATGTGCTCGACGCCGCCGGCGATGACGACGTCGTACGAACCGAAGGCGATGCCGCCTGCGACCGAGGTCACGGCGGTCATGGCGCCGGCACACATCCGGTCGATCGAGTAGCCGGGGGTGGTGTCCGGCAGGCCGGCCAGCAGCGCGGCGGTGCGGCCCATGGTCAGGCCCTGGTCGCCGATCTGGGTGGTGGCTGCCAGGGCAACCTCGTCCACCCGCTCGGGCGGCAACGAGGGGTTGCGACGCATGAGTTCACGGATGCACTTGATGACGAGGTCATCGGCACGGGTCTCGGCGTACTGGCCCTTGGCCTTGCCGAACGGCGTGCGCACGCCGTCGACGAAGACGACCTCTCGCAACTGTCGGGGCACTGAGTCTCCTGGGATCGTGGTGGACCCGGCCGACACGGCGCGGGTGTGCGACACGTTACCCCTCGGTAACTAATCCGTCACCACTCAGGAAGTGTGCCCGTCGTCACCCTGGCGGGCACCCCCGCGGAGCAGGTGGTCGGAGCCCGGGCGGTGCCTCCGCCTAGACTTGGCCCATGTCAGAACCCGCGTCTCGCCTCGTGCACATCGTCGACGACGTTCCTGAGCTCGACGGGGTGGACGAGTTGACGATGGTGGTGGCCCTCACCGGCTTCCTCGACGCGGGTCAGGCGAGCGCCCTGGCCGTCCAGCACCTGCTCGACCAGGGTGAAGGCCCGGTCGTCGCCACCTTCGACGTCGACTCCTTGCACGACTACCGTGCTCGCCGACCTCCGATCTCGTTCGTCGAGGACCACTACGAGAGGTATGAGGCGCCGCGGCTCTCGGTGCGGGTGCTGCACGACACCGGCGGCACGCCCTACCTCCTGCTGCGCGGGCCCGAGCCCGACATCCGGTGGGAGGGCTTCGCCCTGGCGGTGCGTGAGGTCGTGGAACGCCTGGGTGTCACGCGGGTGGTGAGTCTCGGCGCCATCCCCATGGCCGTCCCGCACACGCGACCCACCGCCGTGACGTACCACGCGAACGATCCGGCTCTGCTGACAGGCCGCAGTGTCTGGCGCGGTGAGGTGCGCGTGCCCTCCAGTGTCCAGGCACTCCTGGAGGTGCGGCTGGGGGAGTGGGGTCACCCTTCCCTGGGCTACATCACCCACATCCCGCACTACCTGGCCCAGATGGACTACCCGGTCGCCGCGCTGGTGCTGCTGGAGCAGCTGGAGCGCGGGGGGCGTCTCACGATCGACCTGACTTCGCTGCGCCGGGCCGCCGAAGGGTGCGAGGGTGAGATCCTCGAGTTCCTCGAAAGCCATGCAGAGGTGGCGGACGTGGTCCACGCGTTGGAGCAGCAGTACGACACGTTCCGGCGCGCCGAGGAGTCCGGAGCCTCACTCTTGGCTTCGGACGAGCCGCTGCCGACCGGAGACGATCTGGGTGCCCAGTTCGAACAGTTCCTGGCAGGGCTCGATCGTCCGGATGATGAAGCCGAGCAGGGGTAGGTCACATGGCTGGCAGTGTGGAGAAGCTCCTGGCATTGCTGGAGCTGGAACAACTCGACGTCGACCTGTACAGGGGAGCCCAGCCTGACACCGAGAGGCAGCGGGTCTTCGGTGGTCAGGTCGCCGGACAGGCCCTGATCGCGGCCTGTCGCAGTGCGGACCCGGAGTTCGAGCTGCACTCGCTGCACTCGTTGTTCCTGCGACCCGGTGACACCCGGGTGCCGATCATCTACCAGGTCCACCGGATCAGGGACGGACGCTCCTTCGAGACCCGTCGGGTGGTCGCGCTCCAGCACGGTCGCGAGATCTACTCCCAGACGTGCAGCTTCCAGAAGCCTGAGCCCGGGTTCGACCACAGTGACTCGATGCCGCAGGTGGGTGGACCGGAGTCGGGCATGCCCTTGGTCGACCTGGCCGCGCGCAACGAGGAGGACCTACGGCAGTGGCAGCACGAGTGGGCCGGGCTGGACATGCGCCATCTCGGGATCACCGGGATGGGTCTCGACGCCGATCCCCATCGGGCGGCCCAGGCACGCCTCTGGGTGCGGGTGGACGGGGACCTTCCCACCGACCCGGTCATCCAGAAGGCTGCGTTCACCTATGCCTCCGACCTCACGCTGATCGGGGCCGCGTTGGTGCCGCACGGCATCACCGTCAACTCCAAGAAGTTGCAGCCGGCCTCACTGGACCACACCATCTGGTTCCACCGGCCGCTGCGCGCCGATCACTGGTGGCTCTACGACCAGGAGTCGCCGTCTGCCTCCGGCGGACGTGGGCTCGCGCTGGCACGAGTCTTCTCGCAGTCCGGTGAGCTGGTGGCCACGGTCGCCCAGGAGGGCCTGATCCGACGGATCGGCTGACCTCTAGCATTACAACGGTGTAATTCCCCGCAATTGGGGACAGACACGCCGATGGAACTTACTGTAGGGGCTGTTGTGACGGCTGTGCCTCGTGTGACTCGTGAATCCGAAGGGTTTCTGGTCGGCGGGAGCGGGCGTCTTCCTGCGTCCTAGGGCGGTCCCCGCTGTGCGAGCCTCACGTCGATCAAGACTGCTGAGCGCCGTCATCTGTGCGGTCCTGCCGTTGTCGGTCTTCATCACGGCGTCGCCGGCGCAGGCGAAGAAGAAGAAGGAGCCTGTGCCCGTCACCGGCTACCAGATCCCCTTCGAGTGCAACCAGTCGTGGACCGGGTCCACGCGGTCAAGCCACTCACCCAGCGCCCAATCCGTCGACTTCAATGCGCCCGGTGACCTGGGGAAGCCGGTTGTCGCCGCGGCCCCGGGTCGTGTGGTGACTGCAAACAACTCCAGCAACAAGGGCTATGGACGATATGTGGTCCTGGACCACGGCAACGGCGAGTCATCCGTCTACGCACACCTGAAGAAGGTCACCGTCACGGTGGGCACCTGGCTCGACCAGGGTGCCCTGCTGGGGACGCTCGGAACGACCGGTAACAGCTCCGGTCCGCACCTCCACTTCGAGCAGAAGGTCGGCAAGAAGGTCGTCCCTGCGTGGTTCGGTGGTGCGAAGTACCGCTACGGGACCGCGCGCTCCGCCAACTGCGTGGACGTGCCGATCGCGGGCAACCTCCTGGCGGGGCCGGAGGCTGAGGTGGCGGTCTTCCGCCGGGTCTCCGGACCCTCGTTCCACGTGCTGTCCGCCGCCGACGGGACCACCCGCACCATGCGGGTCGGCAGGGCGTTCGACGAGCCTGTCGTCGGTGACTGGGACGGCGACGGGCTCTCGGAGGTGGGGGCGTACGCAGCCTCAGGCCGGATCTTCACCCTCGCCGGGGAGGCCAACTTCGTCAAGATCAAGTTCGGGGCCCGGGGAGATCGCCCGGTTGCTGGTGACTGGGACGGTGACGGCGCCTCGGAGGTCGGCATCTATCGGCCGTCGAAGGGCATCTTCCGGCTCCGTAGCTCGACCGGTGCGAAGAGCACCATCAGGATGGGACGTACGGGTGGGGTGCCGGTCACGGGCGACTGGGACGGTGACGGCCTCACCGACGTCGGGCTCTACGACCCGAGCACGGCGACGTTCCTGCTCCGTACGCGTTCCGCCGCACCGGTCGTGACCTCGGTGAAGTACGGCTTCGTCGGGGACCTGCCGACCGTCGGGGACTGGGACGGTGACGGGGTCACCGACCTCGGAACCTGGACCCCGGGGACCGCCACCTTCAACCAACGCGTCGCCGCGGCGCCGAACGCGGCGACCCAGCCGCGGAGCATCAGGTTCGGCACTCCGCGGCGGTGAGCGTCGGTGGGTGGACCGTGTCCGCGTCCGGGGGCTAGAGAGCGGTGACCCGTCCCACCACGTGAGGCGACCCGTCCTTGGGGTTGCGGACGGCGAAGTGCCAGGCACTGCGGTCGCCCGTCACCCCGAAGGCAACCTTGCTGGGGAGAAAGACCGGCTTCTTGAAGGCCACGTCGATCTGGACGGCGTCGGGCAACCGGTTCTCGATCGCAGCAAGAGCCCGTGCCTTCGTCCACATGCCGTGGGCGATGTGACGCCGGAACCCCAGCGCCTTCGCGGTCAGCGGGTAGAGGTGGATCGGGTTCATGTCGCCCGAGACGCGCCCGTAGCGGCGACCCAGGTCGTCGCCCAGACTCCACACGGCCTTGCCGTCGGGGGCCTCGGGAAAGGTCAGGCCCGAGGGAGCGTCGTCGGTGCCGCCACCGCGGACGAGGTAGGAGGAGACTGACTCCCACACCGTCTCCTCCCCGGAGCGGATGGTCGAGACGAAGTCGACGACCGTGCCCTTCGCGTGCGGACGCGTGGTCTCGACGTCCACCTGCACTCCGAGCGTCTCGTCCAGCCCGATGGGGCGGTGCGAGGTGATGCGGTTCTCCAGGTGGACGCTGCCCATGGCCGGCCAAGGGAAGGCCTGGTCAGCCATGACACTCATCTGGGCCCCGAAGGTCAGCAGGTGGGGATAGGTGACGGGGACGGTGTCGCGCCGGGGGAAGCCGCAGACCTGGGAGTACCGAGCGACGTGCCCGGCATCGATCGGGACGGGAGGTGTCGTGACGTGCACACCGGCGAAGTCACGAGGCTTGACCTTGCGCACGCCCGGCAACTGGTTGACCCCCGGGACCGAGGGGAGCGCGGCCCGGGTCAGATGGCCCAGTGCACCCATCTCAGGCGCCCAGCATCATCTGGCCGCAGACGCGGACCACGTTGCCGTTCACGGCCGTCGACCCCGGGGAGGCGTACCAGGCGATGGTCTCGGCGACGTCGACGGGCAGACCGCCCTGGCTCATCGCGTTGAGGCGCTGGCCGACCTCGCGGGTGGCGAAAGGCACGGCAGCGGTCATCTGGGTGATGATGAAGCCCGGTGCCACGGCGTTGACCGTGATCCCGTCGGTCAGCTCGCCCGCCAGGTCCTGCACGAGGCCGATCACACCGGCCTTGGACGCTGCGTAGTTGGTCTGGCCCACGTTGCCCGCGATGCCGGCGATCGACGAGACACCGATGATCCGGCCGTTGGGGTTGATCACGCCCTGGTCGAGGAGTTCGCGGGTGATGGTGGCGGGCGCCGTGAGGTTGACCGCGATCACGCTGTTCCAGCGGTCGTCGGCCATGTTGGCCAACTTCTTGTCCCGGGTGATCCCTGCGTTGTGCACGACCACGTCGACCCCGCCGTGCTCGGTCGCCAGGTGGTGCGCGATGCGCTGGGCAGCGTCGGGGTGGGTGATGTCGAGGGCGAGGTGGTCGCCGTCCAGCTCCGTCATCAGCGAGACGAGGTCGCTGGCGGCCTGCGGCACGTCGACGCCCACGACCTTCGCTCCGTCGCGGTGCAGGACGCGTGCGATCTGCTCGCCGATGCCGCGGCTCGCGCCGGTGACCAGAGCGACCTTGCCCTCGAGGGGGCGGCTCAGGTCGGCGACCTCGCCGGCCTCCTGGCTGCCCTCGACGCCGATGCGGACGACCTGCCCGGAGACGTACGCGGACTTGGGGGAGAGGAAGAAGGCGAGGGTGGAGTCGACGGCGCGCTCTGCGCCCGGGGCCACGTACACCAGTTGCGAGGTGCCGCCCCGGCCGATCTCCTTGCCGAGCGAGCGGGTGAAGCCTTCCAGAGCGCGCTGGGTGATGCGGGCGTCGCCCGTGAGGCTCTCCGGCGGCGTGCCCAGCACGATCACGCGGGGGCACGAGGCCAGGCGTCGCATCACCGGGGTGAAGAACTCACGCAGCGTCACCAAGGTGTCGGGGGACTCCAGGCCGGTCGCGTCGAAGACGAGGGCCTTGTACTTCGCGCCCTCGGTGTCGTGGTCGGTCGCGGTGACCTCGAGCTCCTTGAGGGCTGCCACCAACTGGGGGGCGAGTCGGCCGGCACCACCGACCAGGACGGTGCCGTCGACCAGCGGGGCTCCAGGCGTCCAGCGGTCGAGTCGGGTCGGGTTGGGCAGGCCCAGGTTCTTGACGAGAAACTTGCCGATGGACGAGGAGACGAACCCCTGGTACTTGTCGCTCATGGGAAGGACCTCCGAAGCTGGTGTGCAGGCGTGGACGGTGTGCGCCGGTTGCGCGCTATGTGTAACTCTAGGTGTAACTGCACGTTCCACCAATGGCGTCCACATCTGTGGCGCCCACTGAGACAGGAGACACGTGATGCAGGCACAGACCCGCCGCGTAGCCGTCATCGGCGGAAACCGGATCCCCTTCGCCCGGTCCAACGGCGTCTACGCCGACGTCTCCAACCAGGAGATGCTGACCGCCGCCATCGACGGACTCGTCACGCGCTTCGGCCTGGAGGGCGAGCGCGTCGGTGAGGTCGTCGCCGGTGCAGTGCTCAAGCACGCCCGCGACTTCAACCTGGTGCGCGAGTGCGTCCTGGGTTCCAAGTTGGACCCCCGGACCCCGGCCACCGACATCCAGCAGGCCTGCGGCACGGGTCTCCAGGCCGTCATCCAGGTCGCCAACAAGATCGCCCTCGGCCAGATCGACGTCGGCATTGCAGGTGGCTCCGACACCACCTCGGACGCCCCCGTCGCGATCAGCGACAAACTGCGCAAGAAGCTGATGAAGGTCAACACCGCGCGCGACACCAAGGCCAAGCTCACCGCGCTCGCCAAGATCCGTCCGGGCGACGTGGGTCTGGACATCCCCCAGAACGGCGAGCCCCGCACCCGCCTCTCCATGGGTGAGCACCAAGCGCTGACCGCGCTGGAGTGGAAGATCAGCCGTGAGGCCCAGGACGAGCTCGCGGCCCGATCGCACCAGAACCTCGCCCGCTCCTACGAGGAAGGCTTCCACGACGACCTGATCACGCCCTTCCGAGGCGTGGAGCGTGACACCAACATGCGTGCCGACTCCAGCGTGGAGAAGTTGGCAAAGCTGAAGCCCGTCTTCGGCAAGGGGGCTGCGGCCACCATGACCGCCGGCAACTCGACCCCGCTCTCCGATGGCGCGTCCGCCGTCCTGCTGGCCTCCGAGGAGTGGGCTGCCGAGCGCGGTCTGCCGGTGCTGGCCTACATCACGGCGTACGAGACCGCAGCGGTCGACTACGTGAACGGCAACGAGGGGCTGCTGATGGCCCCGGCGTACGCAGTCGCCGAGATGCTGCAGCGCGAGGGATTGTCGCTGCAGGACTTCGACTACTACGAGATCCACGAGGCGTTCGCCTCCCAGGTGCTCTCGACGCTCAAGGCCTGGGAGGACCCGGTCTTCTGCAAGGAGCGTCTGGGCCTCGACGAGCCCCTGGGTGCGATCGACCGGGCCAAGCTCAACGTCAACGGCTCCTCGTTGGCCGCCGCACACCCGTTCGCCGCCACCGGCGGGCGCATCGTGCCGGTTCTCGCCAAGCTCCTGGACGCCAAGGGCTCGGGCCGTGGCCTGATCTCGATCTGTGCCGCCGGCGGCCAGGGCGTCGTCGCCATTCTGGAGAAGTAGGGGCACACTGCTCGGTGTGAACAACATCGGCCGGGCAACGAAGACAACGGGTCGCCAGGCCCACCACAGCACCTGGATGGACCACCTCGCGCGCGTCGGACTCGTCGCGTACGGGGTGGTCCATCTGCTCATCGGTTGGGTGGCGGTGCAGCTGGCCTTCGGGGAGTCGAAGCGGCAGGCCTCGAGCACCGGCGCGTTCGCCGAGCTCGCCTCGCAGCCCTTCGGCACTGCGGCCCTGTGGGCATTGACGCTGGGACTGGTGCTCCTCGTCCTTTGGCGCGTCCTGGAGGCCGGGTTCGGTCACGAGGACGAGGATGACTCCGATCGCCTGCGCAAACGCGCAGCCTCGGGCCTGAAGGCCGTCCTGTACGGAGCCCTGGCCCTGAGCGCGTTCAGGATCCTGCTCGGCGACAGTGGATCCAAGGGACGGTCCACGACGGGCACCGTCATGTCGTGGCCCGGTGGTCAGTGGCTCGTGGCGTTGGCCGGCCTCGCGGTGATCGGTTATGCGGCGTGGACCGCCTACCGAGGGTGGAGCGAGAAGTTTCTCGAGCACCTCGACCAGCAGGGACGGATCGGGGAGATCGGCGATCTCTACCGGTGGTTCGGGAAGATCGGCTACATCGTCAAGGGCCTCTCCATCGCGGTGGTCGGTGGACTCGTGGTCCACGCTGGATGGACCCACAGCGGCAAGGAGGATCAAGGGCTCGACGACGCGCTGCGCACCGTGCTCGAGCAGCCCTTCGGGCCGTACCTGCTGACGGCTGTCGCCGCGGGGTTGGCCTGCTACGGGTTGTTCTGCCTGGCTCGTGCCAGATACCTCGACCGCTGAGCGGAGCGGCGCGCTGGTAGGGTGCGCCGTGATCGACATCCTTTAACGAGCCGTCCTGTGAGGCGGAGAAGGAGGTCCGGCTCGGACATGTCTGAAGCCCCCACCGATGAGACCCCAGATGGGTCCGTACGTACCGTCCTCGACGCCCGCGACGTCTCCCGGGCCCTGACCCGGATCGCGCACGAGTTGCTCGAACGCAACCGCGACGTCTCCGACCTGGTCCTGCTCGGACTGCACACCCGTGGTGTGCCACTCGCCAGGCGGATCGCCGAGCGCATCACCGCTGTCGAGGGAGTGCCGGTGGCCGTCGGCGAGCTCGACGTGACGATGTACCGGGACGATCTACGCAAGCAACCCACCCGTCGGGCCCACCGCACCGACATCCCCGCCGGCGGCATCGACGACCGCGTCGTCGTCCTCGTCGACGACGTGCTCTTCTCGGGCCGCACCATCCGAGCGGCGCTGGATGCCCTCGCGGACCTCGGGCGGCCTTCTGCCGTACGACTGGCGGTCCTGGTGGACCGTGGTCACCGCGAGCTGCCGATCCGGGCCGACCACGTCGGCAAGAACCTGCCCAGCGCCCGGAGTGAACGCGTCAGCGTCCGCGTCGCAGAGGTGGACGGGATCGACGAGGTGACGATCTCGTGAAGCACCTGCTCTCCGTGGACGACCTCGACGTCGACACGATCCAGGAGATCTTCTCGACTGCTGCCGACATGCATGACGTGCAGTCGCGGTCGGTCAAGAAGCTGCCCGCGCTGCGCGGCCGCACGGTCGTCAACATGTTCTTCGAGGACTCCACCCGCACCCGCTCCAGCTTCGAGATCGCCGGCAAGTGGCTCTCAGCCGACGTCATCAACATCTCGGCCAAGGGATCCTCGGCCTCCAAGGGAGAGAGCCTGCGGGACACCGTCCTCACCGTCTGTGCGATGGGGGTCGACGGTCTCGTGATCCGTCATCCCGCCAGTGGTGCGGCCCAGCAGGTGAGCGAGTGGGTCGACGCCAGTGTGGTGAATGCCGGTGACGGCATGCACGAGCACCCGACGCAGGCCCTGCTCGACGCGTACACGTTGCAACGTCAGCTGGGTTCGCTCGAGGGGAGGCACGTCGCGATCATCGGCGACCTCACCCACAGCCGGGTGTTCCGCTCCAACATCCAGTGCCTCACCAAACTGGGTGCTCGGGTCACCGCGGTGGCACCCCCCACCCTGATGCCCAGCGGGGTCACCTCGTGGTCGGCCTCCGCAGGTTTCGAGACCTCGTACGACATCGACGAGGTCCTGCCCCATGCTGACGCCGTGATGATGCTGCGGGTGCAGAGGGAGCGGATGTCGGGCGGCTTCTTCCCGAGTGCGCGTGAGTACACCGTCGGCTACGGCCTCACCAAGGACCGGCTGGCCGTGCTCGGGCCCGACGTGCCGATCTGCCACCCCGGTCCGATGAACCGGGGACTCGAGATCGCGGCCGACGCGGCGGACGCTGCCCAGTCGCTCATCCTCGACCAGGTCTCCGCAGGACTCGCCGTGCGGATGGCCGTGCTCTACCACCTGCTTGCCGGAGAGGAATCCAGCGCGTGAGTCTGCTGATCAAGGGAGCTTCGCTCTTCGGTCGTGAGACGGCCGACCTGCTCGTCGTCGACGGGGTGATCGCGGGGGTGCACGAGGGCGTTGCCGCCGACGTGCCCGCTGGCACCGAGGTGCTCGACGCCGACGGACTCGTGGCGCTGCCCGGTCTCGTCGACCTGCACACCCACCTGCGCCAGCCCGGACGGGAGGACGCCGAAACCGTCCTGACGGGATCGCGAGCCGCCGCGGTCGGCGGGTACACCGCGGTCCTGGCCATGGCCAACACCAGTCCCGTCACCGACACTGCCGAGGCCGCCCTGCGTGTCTGGGAGCTCGGTCGTGAGGCCGGGCTCGTCGACGTGCAGCCCGTCGGGGCCGTCACCAAGGACCTGGCCGGGGTCGAACTCGCCGAGCTGGGCCTGATGCACCGATCGAAGGCGCGGGTCACGGTCTTCTCCGACGACGGCAAGTGCGTCCACGACCCCCGCGTGATGCGTCGGGCCCTGGAATACGTACGCGCCTTCGGCGGCGTGGTCTCCCAGCACTCCCAGGACCCGGCGTTGGCCGGTGCCACGGCGTGCTGCCACGAGGGGGAGATCTCCGGGCGGCTGGGGCTGCCCGGGTGGCCCGGGATCGCCGAAGAGGTGATCGTCGCCCGTGACGTCATGCTCGCGCGGCACACCAGCTCCCGCCTGCACGTCGCCCACGTCTCCACCGCCGGCTCGGTCGACGTCATCCGTTGGGCGAAGGAGCGCGGGATCGACGTGACCTGCGAGGTCACCCCCCACCACCTGATGCTCACCACGGACCTCCTCGTCGGCTACGACCCGGTCTTCAAGGTGAATCCGCCCCTGCGTCCTGAGGAGGACGTCCTCGCGCTGCGCGACGCGCTCGTCGACGGCACCATCGACGCCGTGGCCACCGACCACGCACCGCACGCCCGCCACGACAAGGAGCACGCCTTTCCTGACGCAGCCTTCGGGATGCTCGGGCTGGAGACGGCCCTTTCCGTGGTCCGTACGGCGATGGGCGAGGAGTTCGGTTGGGACGAGATTGCGCGCGTCATGTCGCGCACCCCGGCGAAGATCGCTGGCCTGACGAGCCAGGGTGGTTCGCTGGCGCCGGGGGAGGCCGGCCACGTCGTGCTCGTCGACCCGACGGCCACCGTCACCGTCGATCGCGCCGACTCCGTCTCTCTCTCCCGCAACAACCCGTGGCACGGTCTCGAGCTGGACTCGCGGGTGGTGCACACCGTCTACGGCGGCAAGGTCACCGTCCGCGACGGCGTCCTGACCTGACCGAAGCGCTGGGATCGTCGACGGGCAGCTGCTCAGGCCAGGCCCAGCGCTCCTGCTTCCTCCCACAACTCGTCGCGTACGTCGGGGTGGGCGGCGTACTGGATCAGGTTGGCCGCCTGTTCCTTCTCGCTGCGGCCGGTCAGCCGTGCCAGACCCTGCTCCGTGACCACCGCGCTGTGTTGGAACGAAGTCACCGGTTCGTCCACCAGTGGCACGATCGTCGACACGTCTGCGCGCGGGTGCCAGCTGCGCAGCGCCATGAAGGACTGCCCGCCCGGCGAGTGGGTGGCGCCGACGGTGAAGTCGGTCTGACCGCCGAAGCCGCTGTAGATCCTGGCATTGATGCGAGAAGCGTTGGCCTGGTCGAAGAGGTCGACCTGGAGAGCCGTGTTCACCGACGTCATCCCGGGCTGCTGCGCGATCACGGCCGGGGCGTTGGTCACCTCGGTTCGTCGCAGGCGCACCCGCGGGTTGCGGTCGAGCCACGCGTACAACTCGTCGCTGCCGAAGACGAAGGAGGTGACGATCTCCACGTCGGTGTCCAGGACGCCCTGGCGCTCGAGAGCCAGCACCCCGTCGGAGAACATCTCGGTCCAGATCCTCAGTCCCCGTCGGTCGGTCAGTCGCGCCACGACTGCGTCCGGGACCTCACCGATGCCGGCCTGCAGGGTGGAGTTGTCCCGGACGTGCTCCGCGACGCGCGCTCCGATCACCGCTGCGTCGTCGCCGGGAGCCCTGGCCCGGTGGGAGGCGAGAGGCTCGTCGACGTCGACCCCCAGGTCGATCAGGTCGAGGTCGATCTCGGCGTCACCGAACGTCCACGGCATCCGTGGGTTCATCTGCGCCACGACCACCGCGCCGCGGGCCCTGGCAGCCTCGATCGCGGCGGGAAGGATGTTGACCTCGAGGCCGAGGGACACCTTGCCGTCGCGCGGGGTGGTGGTGTGCACGACCACCACGTCGGGGTGCAACGCGGTGGAGAAGAGTGTGGGCACCGTGGAGAGGCGGGCTGGCACGTAGGCCAGCCGCGGATTGCGCCGCGCCCCCGGACCCACGAAGCACGTCTCGGGCACCACACCGTCGTGCAGGTCCAGGCCCGGTTGAAGGTTCAGCGCATGGAAGCGGACCCGCTCGAAGGCGGCCAGCAGTGGCGCGAGCGTCGTGCGGGGGGTGGCGAAGTTGCCGCTGGCGACGATGCGGATCTCACCGTTGTCGAGGGTGGTGACGTGCCGGACCAGCTCTTCCAGTGACACGGTGCGCATGGGTCCACCATGGCACGGCGGCACCGCGGTCCGGAGCCCTTCTACGGCATGGTTCATGTGGCCCCGCACACCTGCGCCCGTGCGGATCGCGGACTCCGGGCAGGTGCTTGGTACGCTTCGCGCAAGTTCCGAACATCCTTTAACTATCCGTCCTGTGAGGCGGAGAAGGAGGTCGGCGTGCCTCTGCATGCCCCCAAGCCCGCGATCCTCGTCCTGGAGGACGGGCGCACCTTTCACGGTGAGTCCTACGGCGCCGAAGGTGAGACCTTCGGCGAGGCCGTCTTCTCGACCGGCATGACCGGTTACCAGGAGACCCTGACCGACCCGTCGTACCACCAGCAGGTGGTCGTGATGACCGCGCCGCACATCGGCAACACCGGCATCAACGACGAGGACATGGAGTCGACCCGGATCTGGGTCGCCGGCTACGTCGTCCGTGACCCTGCCCGCGTGCCCTCCAACTGGCGCTCGCAGCGTTCGTTGGACGACGAGCTCGTCGCGCAGGGAGTCGTGGGGATCTCCGGGATCGACACCCGGGCCCTGACCCGCCACCTCCGTGAGCGGGGCGCGATGCGCGTGGGGATCTCCAGCGTCGAGTCCGACCCGGCCGCTCTGCTGGCCAAGGTCACGGCGAGCGCCGAGATGCAGGGCGCCAACCTCTCGGCCGCTGTCTCGGTCTCCGAGGCGTACGTCGTCCCGGCGGTGGGGGAGAAGAAGTTCACCGTCGCTGCGGTCGACCTCGGGATCAAGGCGAACACTCCACGGATGATGGCCGAGCGCGGCATCGAGGTCCACGTGCTGCCCGCCACGAGCACCTTGGCGGAGGTCCTGGCGGTCTCGCCCGACGGACTCTTCTTCTCCAACGGCCCGGGCGACCCGGCAGCCACCACGCGTCAGGTCGAGCTGCTCCAGTCCGCCCTCGATGCCGGTCTGCCCTACTTCGGGATCTGCTTCGGCAACCAGCTCTTCGGACGTGCGCTCGGTTTCGGCACCTACAAGTTGAAGTACGGCCACCGCGGCATCAACCAGCCGGTGATGGACCGCACCACCGGCAAGGTCGAGGTCACCGCGCACAACCACGGGTTCGCGGTCGACGCCCCTCTCGAGGGCTCCACCGAAACGCCGTACGGCACGGCCACGGTCAGCCACGTCTGCCTCAATGACGACGTGGTGGAGGGTCTCGAGCTGCGCGACGCAGCCGGTGCGCTCAAGTCGTTCTCGGTGCAGTACCACCCCGAGGCCGCAGCAGGGCCGCACGACGCGGCCTACCTCTTCGACCGTTTCTGCGACCTGATGGCCGCCCGCACCACCGCCCAGGAGGCCTGAGCACATGCCGAAGCGTGATGACATCAAGTCGATCATGGTGATCGGCTCCGGGCCGATCGTCATCGGTCAGGCCTGCGAGTTCGACTACTCGGGCACCCAGGCGTGCCGGGTCCTGAAGGAGGAGGGCCTGCGGGTCATCCTGGTCAACTCCAACCCGGCCACGATCATGACCGACCCCGAGTTCGCCGACGCGACCTACGTCGAGCCGATCACCCCGGAGTACGTCGAGAAGGTGATCGCCAAGGAGCGTCCCGACGCCCTTCTGGCCACCCTGGGTGGACAGACCGCGCTGAACTGCGCCATGCAGCTCGACGCGGCCGGCATCCTCGAGAAGTACGACGTCGAACTGATCGGTGCCTCCATCGAGGCGATCAACCGGGGCGAGAACCGCGAGCAGTTCAAGGCGATCGTCGACAAGCTCGGCGGCGAGTCCGCCAAATCGGTCGTCTGCCACACCATGGACGACCTGCTGGCAGGTGCCGACGAGCTGGGTTACCCCGTCGTCGTACGCCCCTCCTTCACGATGGGTGGCACCGGCTCCGGGTTCGCCCACGACGAGGACGACCTGCGCCGCATCGGTGGCGCCGGCCTCGCCGCGTCCCCGACCACCGAGGTGCTCCTGGAGGAGTCCATCCTCGGCTGGAAGGAGTACGAGCTCGAGGTCATGCGCGACACCGCGGACAACGTGGTGATCATCTGCTCCATCGAGAACCTGGACCCGATGGGCGTCCACACCGGCGACTCGATCACCGTGGCTCCCGCTCTGACGCTCACCGACCGTGAGTACCAGGCGATGCGCGACATGGCGATCGGCATCATCCGCGAGGTCGGGGTGGACACCGGTGGCTGCAACATCCAGTACGCGGTCAACCCGGCCGACGGTCGCTTGATCGTCATCGAGATGAACCCTCGGGTCTCTCGTTCCTCCGCGCTCGCGTCGAAGGCCACCGGCTTCCCGATCGCCAAGATCGCCGCCAAGGTCGCCATCGGTTACACGCTCGACGAGATCGCCAACGACATCACCACCCGTCCTGACGGCCAGAGCACCCCGGCCTCCTTCGAGCCCACCCTCGACTACGTGGTCGTCAAGGTGCCGCGCTTCGCGTTCGAGAAGTTCCCCGGCGCCGACACGACGCTCACGACCCACATGAAGAGCGTGGGAGAGGCGATGGCCATCGGCCGCAACTTCACCGAGTCGCTGCAGAAGGCACTGCGCAGCCTCGAGTCGAAGGAGGCGATCTTCGACTTCGCCTCCGAGACCGGAGATCTCACCGCGCTCCTCGAGAAGTCGACGACACCGACCGACGGCCGACTCTCCACCGTGATGCAGTCGATCCGCGCCGGGGCCACCCCCGAGCAGGTCTTCGAGTACACGAAGATCGACCCGTGGTTCGTCGATCAGCTCTTCCTGATCAAGGAGATCGCCGACACCATCGGTGCTGCGGACGAGTTGGACCTCGCCACCCTGCGGCTGGCCAAGCGCCACGGCTTCAGCGACGCCCAGATCGCTGGAATCCGCGGGCTCGCCGAGGCCGAGGTGCGCAGCGCCCGCCACGGCTTCGGTCTGCGCCCGGTCTTCAAGACCGTGGACACCTGCGCCGCGGAGTTCGCAGCCTCGACGCCCTACCACTACTCGTCCTACGACGAGGAGACCGAGGTCCGCCCGCGCGAGCGTGAGGCCGTCATCATCCTGGGCTCGGGTCCCAACCGCATCGGGCAGGGCATCGAGTTCGACTACTCGTGCGTGCACGCCTCCCTGGCTCTGGCGGAGGCCGGCTACGAGACCATCATGGTCAACTGCAACCCCGAGACGGTCTCGACCGACTACGACACCTCCGACCGTCTCTACTTCGAGCCGCTCACCCTGGAGGACGTGCTCGAGATCGTCCACGCCGAGCAGCAGGCCGGCCCGCTGGCCGGCGTCATCTGCCAGCTGGGTGGACAGACCCCGCTCGGTCTCGCGCAGGGACTGGCCGACGCCGGCGTCCCGATCGTCGGCACCAGCCCCGAGGCGATCGAGCTCGCCGAGGAGCGTGGGGCCTTCGGCAAGGTGCTGCAGGCCGCTGGGCTCCCGGCGCCGAAGTTCGGCATGGCGACGTCGTACGCCGACGCCAAGGAGATCGCCGAGGGCATCGGCTACCCGGTGCTGGTGCGGCCCTCGTACGTCCTGGGTGGTCGCGGCATGGAGATCGTCTACGACGACGAGTCGCTGCGCGGCTACATCGAGCGTGCCACGGTGATCAGCTCCGAGCGTCCGGTGCTGGTTGACCGCTTCATCGACGACGCGATCGAGATCGACGTCGACGCGCTCTACGACGGCACCGAGCTCTTCCTCGGCGGTGTGATGGAGCACATCGAGGAGGCAGGGATCCATTCCGGCGACTCCTCGTGCGCCCTCCCACCGATCACGCTGGGTGGCTTCGAGATCGAGCGCATCCGACGCGCGACCGAGGGCATCGCCGACGGGGTGGGTGTGCGTGGCCTGCTCAACATCCAGTTCGCGCTCGCCTCCGACGTGCTCTACGTCCTCGAGGCCAATCCCCGGGCCTCACGGACGGTCCCGTTCGTCTCCAAGGCCACGGGCACCCCGCTCGCCAAGGCGGCGGCCCGGTTGATGATGGGTGAGTCGATCGCCGAGCTGCGCGCTGCCGGTGTGCTGCCCGCCACCGGTGACGGCGGCAACCTGCCGTCCGACGCCCCCATCGCGGTCAAGGAGGCAGTGCTTCCCTTCAACCGCTTCCGTACCCCCGAGGGCATCAACGTCGACACGGTGCTGGGTCCGGAGATGAAGTCGACCGGAGAGGTGATGGGCTTCGACGCCGACTTCGGCACGGCCTTCGCCAAGGCCCAGACCGCGGCCTTCGGTTCGCTCCCGATGTCGGGGCGGATCTTCGTCTCGGTCGCCAACCGGGACAAGCGCAACATGATCTTCCCGGTCAAGGTGCTTGCCGACAAGGGCTACGAGATCCTGGCGACCTCGGGTACGGCCGAGGTGCTGCGGCGCAACGGAGTCAAGGTCACCACGGTGCGCAAGCACCACCAGGGCGAAGGCCCCGACGGTGAGCTGACCACGGTGCAGATGATCCACAACGGTGACATCGACCTGGTCGTCAACACGCCGTACTCCACCGGCAAGGCAGGTCGTGCCGACGGCTACGAGATCCGTACGGCAGCGGTCCTCGCCAACATCCCTTGCATCACGACGGTGCAGGGACTGGGCGCGGCGGTGCAGGGGATCGAGGCCCAGCACCGAGGTGACATCGGCGTACGCAGCCTGCAGGAGTGGAACGCGGCCTCCGCGCGGTCGCGCTGATGTACGACCAGCTGTTCGAGCGGGCCCTGACCCGGATCGACCCGGAGAGGGCGCACCACGCTGCCTTTGCCGCGATCCGGGCGGCCCGACCGGTGACAAGTCGCGTCCTCGGGGCCCCGCAGGAGAGCGGAGCTCCGGTGAAGGCGTTGGGGATCACCTTTCCGCACGCGCTCGGGCTGGCGGCCGGGTTCGACAAGAACGCCGTCGGCATTGACGCGCTCGCCGCCCTGGGCTTCGGTCACGTCGAGATCGGCACGGTGACGGGGGAGCCGCAGCCGGGCAATCCTGCCCCCCGCCTCTTCCGGCTGACCGCGGACCGGGCGATCATCAACCGGATGGGTTTCAACAACGAGGGAGCCGAGGTCGTGGCCCGACGTCTGGCTGCTCGCTCGGCTGCAGGACCGTCCCCGGTCGTGGTGGGCGTCAACATCGGCAAGACCAAGGTCGTCGCCGAGGAGGACGCGATCGGTGACTACGAGAAGTCCACCGGTCTGCTCGCGCCGCACGCCGACTACCTCGTCGTCAACGTCTCCTCGCCGAACACGCCCGGTCTGAGGGACCTCCAGGCAGTCGAGAAGCTGGAGCCCTTGATGCGTGCCGTCCGGGCGCGCGCCGACCAGGTGAGCGGCGAGCGTCGCGTCCCCCTGCTCGTGAAGATCGCCCCCGACCTCAGCGACGAGGACGTGCTGGCCGTGGCCGACCTGGCCACGCACGTGGGTCTCGACGGCATCATCGCGACCAACACCACGATCTCGCGCGACGGGCTCGCGAGCCCGACGGCGACGGTCGAGGCGATCGGGGCCGGAGGTCTGTCGGGTCGTCCGTTGACCGAGCGGTCGCTGGCCGTGATGAAGATGCTTCGGGGGCGCGTCGGGGCCGGCATGACGCTGGTCGGCGTCGGTGGCATCACGACCGCCGACGATGCCCGGGCCCGGCTGGAGGCGGGCGCGGACCTGCTCCAGGCCTACACGGCCTTCGTCTACGAGGGCCCGCTGTGGCCCCGCAGGATCGTCAGCGCGCTGGCGCGCGGGTGACGCGGGTCCACCCCGCGTCGACAGAGAACTCGAGGAGAGCCATGACCGTGGATGGAAACGGCCCGGAGCCGTTCGGAACCCGCCTGCACCGTGCCATCGCTGAGCGCGGACGTCTCTGCGTGGGCATCGATCCGCACGCCGCCCTGCTCGAGGCCTGGGGCCTCGACGACGACGTGGCCGGGTTGGAACGCTTCGCCCTGACCGCGGTCGAGGCGCTGGCGCCCGTCGTCTCCGTGCTGAAGCCGCAGAGTGCCTTCTACGAGCGCTTCGGGAGCAGGGGAGTGGCGGTCCTGGAGAAGGTCATCGCCCACGCCCGCGAGGCTGGTGCGCTGGTGCTGTTGGACGTCAAGCGGGGGGACATCGGCTCCACCACCCAGGCCTACGCGGATGCGTACCTCGACCCGGCTTCCCCCTTGGCCTGCGACGCCATCACAGCGAGCCCGTTCCTGGGTTTCGGCTCGCTGGACCCGATGGTCCAGACCGCGAGGAAGCACGGCGCTGGCCTCTTCGTGCTCGCGCTCACCTCGAACCCGGAGGGCCACGAGGTGCAGAGGGCCCGTGCGGACGATGGCCGTACCGTCGCCGAGCACGTCCTGGCTGACCTGCGGGCGCTCAACGCCGAGGCCTCGCCCCTGGGCAGTTTCGGCCCGGTGATCGGGGCCACCATTGCCGACCCGGAGACGGAGGTGGACGTCAACGGGCCGATTCTCGTGCCCGGTTACGGCGCCCAGGGCGGCACGGTGGCGGACATCCGACGGATCTTCGGCGCCGCTTCGGCTGCCGTGCTGCCCAGCACCAGTCGTGAGGTGCTGCGCGCCGGCCCCAGCGTCTCGGGGCTGGTCGAGGCCGCGCGTCGCGCCAACGATGACGTGTCCGCCCTCGACGGTTGAGGACGGCTGCTCCACAATGGCGTGAGCGACATCGGTTGCATCTCGGGCACCTGGCTTGTCGTCACCCGTGACGGGGTGACTAGATTGACTCCTTCCGCCGACGAGCGGCGACCCAGCGACAACGACGAGGACCCAGACGTGGCACTGCCCCAGCTCACCCCTGAACAACGCCAGGCGGCGCTCGACAAGGCAGCTGCCTCCCGTCGGGAGCGTGCCGAGGTGAAGAACCGCCTGAAGAACTCCGGTGGCTCGATCCTCGACGTGATCCGCGAGGGTCAGGAGAACGAGGTGGTCGGCAAGATGCGGGTGATCGACCTGCTCCAGTCGATGCCCGGACTGGGCAAGGTCCGGGCCAAGGCCCTGATGGAACGCCTTTCGATCGCCGAGAGCCGCCGGGTGCGTGGCCTGGGGGTCAAGCAGATCGCCGCGCTCGAGCGCGAGTTCGCGGCTCCGGAGTGAGCAGCGCCGTGAGCAGCCCCGCCCCCGACGCCGGACCGGGTCCCTCCAGGCTGGTCGTCCTGGCCGGCCCCACGGCCGTGGGCAAGGGAACGGTGGCAGGCCGGATGCGTGAGGCCAACCCCGACGTGTGGATTTCCGTGAGCGCCACGACGCGTGCCCCGCGACCCGATGAGGTCGACGGTGTGCACTACTGGTTCGTCTCCGATGACGAGTTCGACCGGATGGTGGCCGAGGACGAGCTCCTCGAGTGGGCCGTCGTGCACGGCGCCGCGCGCTACGGCACGCCGCGCGCTCCGGTGGAGGAGGCCCTGGCCGAAGGTCGCCCGGCGATGCTGGAGATCGATCTGCAGGGTGCGCGTCAGGTTCGCGAGACCATGCCCGGGGCGCTCTTCGTGTTCCTCGCCCCGCCGTCCTTCGAGGAACTCGAGCGGAGACTGGTCGGGCGAGGCACGGAGACAGCGGAGGAAAGGGCCCGCCGCCTGGACACGGCGCACGAGGAGCTGGCCGCCGAGAGCGAGTTCGACGTGACGATCGTGAACCGCGAAGTTACCGCCGCGGTCGATGAGTTGGTAGCCTTGCTCAAGTCTGGGTCCTGAACGCCCGCGAGGCTTGTCCTGCAGCGGCGCCGTAGCACTCCAGAAGATCACCTGCACCACCCTCGTACGCTCCTGCGTACGAACCACTACGACCACCAGCGAGGCCCACGCGTGTCTGCACCTCTCATCGCCGCCGAGGGCGTGACGAACCCCTCGATCGACGACCTGCTCACCAAGACCGACAGCAAGTACAAGCTGGTCCTGTACAGCGCCAAGCGCGCGCGCCAGATCAACGCCTACTACTCGCAGCTCGGCGAGGGCCTGTTGGAGTACGTCGGCCCCCTCGTGGACACCCACGTCCAGGAGAAGCCCCTTTCGATCGCCCTGCGCGAGATCAACCAGGACCTCCTCACCTGCGAGGACGTCGACCCGGCCGAGCTGGCCGCCGAAGAGGCTGCTGCCAAGGCTGCGGCCCAGGCCGGCACCGAGTGACCCTGCAGTGACCTGCACCGTGAGCGGTTGCGTGATCTGAGTGACTGCACACGAGATCGACGATGTGATCGACGAGGCCGCGCCCCCCTCGGGGGCGCGGCCCCGCGTCGTACTCGGGGTGAGCGGCGGCATCGCGGCCTACAAGGCCTGCGAGTTGCTGCGTCGCTTCACCGAGTCAGGACACGACGTGACGGTGGTGCCGACCGCTGCCGCCCTGGAGTTCGTCGGTGCCCCGACGTGGGCTGCGCTCTCCGGCAAGCCCGTCTCCGCCGGTGTGTGGGCCGACGTGCACCAGGTGCCGCACGTCCGTATCGGCCAGCAGGCCGATCTGGTCGTGGTGGCGCCCGCCACGGCGGACGTCATGGCCAAGGCTGCCCACGGGTTGGCGGACGACCTGTTGACCAACACCCTGCTGACCGCCCGCTGCCCCGTGGTCTTCGCGCCGGCGATGCACACGGAGATGTGGGAGCACCCCGCCACCGTGGCCAACGTCGCGACCCTGCGTGAGCGGGGAGCAGTCGTCCTGGAACCGGCAGAGGGGCGGCTCACCGGCAAGGACACCGGCAAGGGCCGCCTGCCCGAGCCGGTCGAGATCTTCGAGAGTGCCGTCCAGGTCATGCTGCGGGGAGCGGTGACCCAGGACCTCGCGGGTCGCCACGTGCTCGTCTCCGCCGGCGGCACCCGCGAATATCTCGACCCCGTGCGTTTCCTCGGCAACCGCTCGTCCGGGCTCCAGGGGTACGCGTTGGCGCGCGCAGCGGTGGCCCGCGGGGCGCAGGTCACCCTGGTGGCTGCCAACGTGACTCTGCCCGACCCCGCCGGCGTCGTGGTCCGCAAGGTCGAGACGACGGCACAGATGCGTGAGGCCGTGGTGGCCGGCGCGGCTCTGGCGGACGCGGTGGTCATGGCTGCGGCCCCCGCCGATTTCCGTCCGACGTCGCTGAGCGAGTCCAAGATCAAGAAGGCCGCCGACGGATCGGCCCCCGCCATCGAGCTCGAGCAGAATCCCGACATCCTGGCCGAGGTGGCTCAGAACCGTGCCCGCCAGGGACAGGTCGTGGTCGGGTTCGCGGCCGAGACCGGCGACACCACCGGCTCCGTCATGGAGCTGGGACGGGCCAAGCTTGCCCGCAAGGGATGCGACCTGCTGGTCGTCAACGACGTCAGCGGCGGCGCCGTCTTCGGATCGGCGGACAACGACGTGGTCATCCTCGACGCCGACGGCAGCGCCCTCGACGTGGAGCGCGGCTCCAAGAACATCGTGGCCCACGCCATCTGGGACCAGGTCGTGCGCCGATTCGTGATGTGAGACGGACGTCTTGCATGCTGGTCCGCCTCTAGTCTTGAGGGAACAACACCACCTGGGAGAGAGTGACACCGTGGCAGGACGACTTTTCACGTCTGAGTCCGTGACCGAAGGTCACCCGGACAAGATGGCGGACCAGATCAGCGACAGCGTGCTCGACTACCTCCTGGAGCACGACCCGGCCAGTCGGGTTGCGGTCGAGACCCTGTTGACCACCGGGCTCGTCGTCGTGGCGGGCGAGGTGACCACCAAGGCGTACGCGCCGGTCGCCGCGATCGTGCGCAAGAAGGTGCTCGAGATCGGCTACGACGCCTCCGACAAGGGGTTCGACGGCGCTTCCTGCGGCGTCACCGTGGCCATCGGTGCCCAGTCTCCCGACATCGCCCAAGGCGTCGACGATGCGCACGAGGAGCGGGTGGGGGAGTCCACCGACGACCTCGACAAGCAGGGTGCGGGCGATCAGGGTCTGATGTTCGGGTACGCGTGCGACGACACGCCTGAGTTGATGCCGCTGCCTATCACCATCGCCCAGCGCCTGGCAGAGCGTCTCTCCGCGGTCCGCAAGGACGGCACGTTGCCGCACCTGCGCCCCGACGGCAAGACCCAGGTCACCATCGAGTACGACGCCGACAACCGCCCGGTACGTGTCGACACCGTGGTGCTGTCGACCCAGCACACCGAGGAGACCGACCTCGACAAGCTCGAGGCCGAGATCAAGCAGCACGTCATCGACCCGGTGCTTGCCTCCTTCGACATCCCCAACGACGGCTACCGCCTGCTGGTCAACCCGACCGGTCGCTTCGTCATCGGCGGCCCCATGGGTGACGCCGGCCTGACCGGTCGCAAGATCATCATCGACACCTACGGCGGCATGGCTCGTCACGGTGGCGGTGCCTTCTCGGGCAAGGACCCGTCGAAGGTGGACCGCTCGGCTGCCTACGCCATGCGCTGGGTCGCCAAGAACGTCGTCGCAGCCGGTCTCGCCCGTCGCTGCGAGGCGCAGGTGGCCTACGCGATCGGCAAGGCTGCCCCCGTGGGTGTCTTCATCGAGACCTTCGGCACTGGCGTCGTCCCTGACGAGAAGATCCAGGAAGCAGTCCTCGAGGTCTTCGACCTGCGTCCCGCGGCGATCATCCGCGACCTGGACCTGTTGAAGCCGAAGTACGCCCAGACCGCGGCGTACGGCCACTTCGGTCGTGAGCTCCCCGGCTTCACCTGGGAGGTCACCGACCGTGCCGACGCCCTGAAGGCGGCCGTGGGCCTCTGAGATCGAGGCAGGGCGCCGGATGTCGGCGCCGACTGGTAGTAATTCGCACATGAGTGATGCACACGAGGCCGGGCAGCTGGACATGCTGCCCGGCCTCCGTGCGTCCGTGGCGCAGGCCAAGGCCCAGGTCAGCGAGAGCAGCCGACGCAAGGTGAAGGAGCAGGCGCCCGCCGAGGTCGACCCGGTGGCGCGGGTCCTCGTCGACGTGCCCCTGGCCCACCTCGATCGGCCCTTCGACTACCTGGTCCCGTTGACGATGACTGCGACTGCCGTGCCGGGAGCCCGCGTGAAGGTGCGTTTCGCGGGTCAGGACGTCGATGGGTTCGTCGTTGAACGGGTCGCCTCCAGCGACCACCCCGGAGCGCTGAAGCCACTGCGGCGCGTGGTCAGTCCGGAGCCGGTGCTGACCCCCGCGATCCAGGCGCTCTCCGCCGAGCTCGCCACCCGTTATGCGGGTGCTCGTGCCGACGTCCTCCGGCTGGCCGTGCCCCCGCGCCATGCGACGACCGAGAAGGCACCTCCGCTTCCGAGCGCTCTCGCGGTGTCTGCCGACCTGCCGGCCGCGCTGTTGGCCTGGCGAGGCCACGAGCCTGCCGAGCCCTTCTTGTCCCACCTGGCAGCCGGCGGGGCCCCGCGGGCTGTGTGGCAGGCCCTGCCGGGGGCCGACTGGCCGGCCCAGATGGCTCACGCAGCGGCGCTGACCGCCTCCAGCGGGCGGGGCGTCGTGCTCTGCGTGCCGGACCACCGCGACGTCGCCCGGGTGGCTGCCGCTCTGACCGCGGTGGTGGGCCCTGACCAGTTCGCGGTCCTGACCGCCGACCTGGGGCCGGCGCGTCGATACGAAGCCTTCCTGTCCGTGGTCCGGGGCCAGCGCCGGATCGTGGTCGGCACGCGCTCGGCTGCCTTCGCTCCCGTCGTCGATCTGGGTCTGGTAGTGATCTGGGACGACGGTGATGACCTGCATGCCGAGCCGAGGGCCCCCTACCCGCACACCCGCGAGGTGCTGCTCACCCGCGCCGAGCACGAAGACGCAGCCGTGCTCCTCGGGGGTCTCGTACGCACCGTCGAGGCCGAGTACCTGGTCCGGACGGGGTGGGCCCACACACTCGGGCCAGCACGGGCGCTGGTGCGTGAGTCGGTCCGCGTCGACCTCGTGGCCACCGACGAACAGGCCAAGGGCGCCAGGGTGCCCGGGCAGGCTGTCACTGCCGTGCGCCGTGCCCTCGAGCACGGCCCGGTCCTGGTGCAGACCCCGCGTTCGGGATACGCCGCGCATCTGGGGTGCGAACGCTGCCGTACGCCGGCGCGCTGCCAGTCCTGTCGAGGGCCGCTGCGGCTCGCTGGCCCGACCGAGCCACCCACCTGCGGCTGGTGCGGGATCGTCGACCATGCGTGGGCCTGCCAGGAGTGCGGACACCGAGGGCTGCGGGCCCCGGTGATCGGGCGCGACCGGACGGCCGAGGAGATGGGGCGCATGTTCCCGGGCCACACGGTGCGCAGCTCCGGCGGTGACCGTGTGCTGAGCGAGGTCGGGGTCAGCGCCGACATCGTGGTGGCCACCCCGGGCGCCGAGCCGCCCGCTCGCCAGGGATACGAGGCAGTGTTGCTGCTCGACACCTGGCTGGGTCTGGGGCGCAGTGACCTGCGTTCTGACGAGGAGGCCGTGCGCCGCTGGTTCAACGCCGCCGCTCTGGTGCGTCCGGGCGGCCGCGTGATCGCGATGGGCGATCCCTCGCTCCCGTTGCTCCAGACCCTGGTCCGTTGGGACCCTGTCGGGTTCGCGGGGCGCGAGTTGGAGGCTCGTCAGAGCGCGCACCTGCCACCGGCAGTGCGCATGGCCTCGGTGACCGGACTCCCGGACGCAGTGGAGGAGGCGATGGCACTGGTGGAGCTGCCTGCTGTCGCCGAGGTGCTGGGACCGGTCCCGGTGCTCCAGCGCGAGGAGACGGAGGAAGTACGCGTGGTGATCCGGGTGCCCCGTCACCTCGGAGCAGCCCTGAGCCAGGCGCTCGGTGACATGCAGAGGGCCCGTTCGGCGCGGCGTCTGGCTGCTGTCCGGGTCCAGGTGGAGCCCCTCCAGCTCTGATGTGATCCCCGCAGGGCGCAGGGCGGGGGAGTCGTGCGCCTACGTAGACTGGCGACGAATCCGACGATCGAGGAGCACCATCCGTGGCAGTCCAGCCCATCCGCCTGTTCGGCGATCCGATCCTCCGCAGACCGGCGCTGGAGGTCGTGACCTTCGACAAGGAGTTGCGCACGCTGGTCCAGGACCTCACCGACACCATGGTCGAGGCTTCGGGTGCGGGTCTCGCGGCTCCCCAGATCGGGGTGGGCCTGCGGCTCTTCACCTGGCATGTCGACGGCGAGATCGGTCACCTGATCAACCCGTCCCTCGACCTCTCCGACGAGATCCAGGACGGGCCTGAGGGGTGTCTCTCCCTGCCCGAGTTGACCTACGACTGCCGCCGAGCGCTCAATGTCGTGGCCACCGGCTTCAACATGCACGGCGATCCGGTCAAGGTCGAGGGTTCCGAGCTGCTGGCTCGCGCCCTCCAGCACGAGACAGACCACCTCGACGGAGTGCTCTTCATCGATCGCCTCGACCCCGATGCGCGCAAGGCCGCGATGCGTGAGATCCGGGAGTCGGAGTGGTTCGGCCTGGATCAGCCGACGGTCAAGGTCTCACCCCACGCCACGAACGGATTCGGTTTCTGACATGCGCCTCGTCTTCGCCGGCACCCCTGAGGTTGCCGTTCCTTCCCTCAACGCCCTGGTCGACTCACCCCACGAGGTGGTCGCCGTGATCACACGTCCTGACGCTCCGTCGGGTCGTGGCCGCAAGTTGGTCGCCAGTCCGGTCGCGCAGCGGGCCGAGGAGTTGGGGATACCGGTGCTCAAGCCGGAGCATCCACGCGACCCCGACTTCCAGGCTGAGCTGACGGCCCTCGCTCCTGAGGCGTGCCCGGTGGTGGCGTACGGCGCGCTCCTGCCGCAGTCGGCTCTCGACATCCCGAAGCACGGGTGGATCAACCTGCACTTCTCGATCCTGCCCCAGTGGCGTGGCGCAGCCCCGGTGCAGCACTCGGTCTGGGCCGGGGACGAGTTCACCGGAGCCACCACCTTCCGGATCGTCAAGGCTCTCGACGCAGGTCCGACCTTCGGGGTGATGACCGAGCGGATCCTCGCGACCGACACCTCCGGCGACCTGCTGGGTCGACTCGCCGAGGGCGGAGCCCACCTGCTGGTGCAGACCATCAACGGCATCGAGTCGGGTGAGATCGAGGCACGCGAGCAGCCGACCGAGGGGATCACGATGGCGCCCAAGATCCTGGTCGAACACGCCGAGATCGACTGGAGCCAGCCTGCAGTGGCGATCGATCGACAGGTTCGCGCCTGCACGCCCGCCCCCGGAGCCTGGAGCACCCATGACGGGGAACGCATCAAGATCGGGCGCCTCACCCCGGTCGAGCGCGAACCGTTGGCTGCCGGCGAGTTGGAGGTCACCAAGAACGCGGTCTTCATCGGCACGGGTTCGACCCCGGTGCAGCTGGGCGAGGTCAAGGCGTTCGGCAAGAAGCAGATGCAGGCCGCCGACTGGGCCCGAGGTGTGCGCCTCGAGTCGGGCGTACGCTTCGGCAACACCTGAGGTCGTCGGCGCACTCGCTGGGCTGTCACGCAACAGTGTCGCTGGCCTAGGCTCGTCAGATGAGCCAGCCAGCCCGGCCCGAGGACGTGGACGAGATCTGCGGGTCCCTGCCCGAGACCGAACTCGGTACCTCGTGGGGGGATGTCCCCACGTGGAAGGTCCCGCCGGGCGAGAAGGGCAAGGGGTTCGTGATGTACCGACAACCGCGCCAGGATGCCAAGCATCCCGTGACCGGTGAGGTGTACGACGATCTCGTCGTCATCCTCACGCCGGGGCCGGGGGAGAAGGCCGCACTGGTCGAGGACCCCGACTCGCCGTTCGTCACGATCGACCACTTCCGCAACTTCAACGCCGTACTGGTCCAGGAGTCCCGCCTGGGTGAGATCACCCGGGACGAACTGGCCGAAGTCATCACCGATGCCTGGTTGACCCGGGCCCCCAAGAAACTGGTCAAGGAGTTCCTCGCAGATGGCTGAACCACGGCGACGCGGAGCAGGACAACAACGGCGCCGGCAGGGGGCCCCAGCGCGCGGCGCCACCGCGAAGCCGGCGCCGCAGCCACGCGAGTCGAAGGTCGACCCTGCCCGGAGAGCGGCCTGGGAGGTCCTCAAGGCGGTTCGCGTGGACGATGCGTACGCCAACCTCGCCCTGCCCCAGGCGTTGGCGACGTTCGAACTCAGCGGTCGCGACGCTGCCTTCGCCACCGAGCTCACCGCCGGCACGATCCGCAGTCAGGGCCTTTACGACGCCATCATCGATGCGTGTCTGGACAAGCCCAAGCTCGAGGCGAAGGTGCGCGACGTGCTGCGGCTCGGCGTCCACCAGGTCCTGGCCATGCGGGTGCCGGACCACGCCGCGATCGACTCCTCGGTCGAGCTGGCCCGGGAGCGGATCGGTACCGGTCCCACGGGCCTGGTCAACGCCGTGCTGCGCAAGGTGATGAGCCAGGACCTCGCCGCCTGGATCAACCAGGTGGCGCCCCCGTTGAAGAAGGACCCCAACGGTCACCTCGCGGTGGCCACCTCGCACCCCAGGTGGATGGTCGAGGAATTGCGCGGCGCCCTCTACGGTCACGGCCTCAGCACGGACGCCCTGCCTGACCTGTTGGCTGCCGACAACGTCTCGCCGCGCGTGACGTTGGTGGCGCGCCCCGGGCTGGTCGAGGTGGAGGAGTTGGTCGAGGCCGGCGCGGAGCCTACGGGTCGCTCGCCCTACGCCCTGACCTGGACCGGGGGTGACCTGAGCTCGTTACCTGCCGTCGCCCAAGGTCGGGCTGGCATCCAGGACGAAGGCTCACAACGAGTGGCCCTGACGCTCGCCGAAGCTGAGCTCACGGGGCGTGATGAGCGCTGGCTGGACCTCTGCGCGGGCCCGGGAGGCAAGACTGCTCTGCTGGCTGCCATCGCCGCCACGCGTGGTGCGAAGGTGCTGGGCAACGAGCGCCAGCACCACCGGTCCCAGTTGGTCTCACGAGGCGTTCGGGCTGTGCCCGGGGGAATGCTCGGTGTCGTCACGGCCGATGGACTCAACCCGGCGTGGGCGCCCGGCACGTTCGACCGGGTGCTGGTCGACGCCCCGTGCACGGGGCTCGGCGCACTCCGGCGCCGGCCGGAGTCTCGTTGGCGCCGTACGAAGGCCGACATGGACGACCTGGTCGAGCTCCAGAAGGGTCTGCTGGCCACGGCGTTGGACGCTGCCCGGGTCGGGGGAGTCGTGGTCTACGCGACCTGTTCGCCGGCGATCCCCGAGACCCTCGACGTGGTCGATGCCGTGCTGGCCACCCGCACCGATGTCACGCGCGAGGAGGTCACCCAGTTGTGGCCGCACACCGACGGTTGCGACGCCATGTTCTCGGCGGTGCTGCGCAAGCAGTGAGGTCGCCCCTCAAGTGGTGGTTCAGTCGACCAGGTGACGCAGGTAGCGCTCCGGTTCGTTCATGAACGACCTCCAGTGCCAGACCAGGTCCAACTCGTCCCAGGTCGCTTCGCGCAGACCCCATGCCCCGACTTCGAGGAGGCGGGCGCCCGGCAGTGCGGCGAGGACCGGGGAGTGAGTTGCACAGAGCACCTGGCCGCCCGCGGCGACGACGTCGAGAAGGGCGGACATGAGGGCGAGCGTCCCCTGGAACGACAGGGCGGCCTCGGGTTCGTCGAGGACGTAGAAGCCCGGGCCCGTGAGGTGCTCGCGCACCACCTCGAGGAAGGACTCGCCATGGCTCACCTCGTGGTAGCGCGGACCCGGGCCGCCGAGACCCTCGGCGAACGTGTACCACGAGTGCATCGTCTCGGCCCGCAGGAAGAACCCCCACCGTCGAGTGCCGACGCCGCGCTGGGCCCGGATGATCTCGCCGAGTGGTGACTCCGTCGCACGGGTCGAATGGACACCGTTGATGGTGCCTCCCTCGGGGGACAGTCCGTACGCGGCGGCAGCGGCTTCGACCACGGTCGACTTGCCGGAGCCGTTCTCGCCGACCAGGAACGTGATCCCGGGGGAGAGGACCAGCCCGTCGCGGACCACTTGGGCCACGGCGGGGACGGTCATCGGCCACTGATCCCGGGGCAGCGCAGTCGGATCGTCAACGTCGAGGCGTACCACCGGTGGCTGCTGCAGGCGCATGGTGCGCAGCCTAGACACCGCCTCGCGCTGGTCAGCGGATCCTGGTGGGCCGTGCCTCCAGGACGCGCAACGACTGTGGCGTACCGGCCACGACATGGGTCCCGTCGATGTCGATCCAGGCGCCGCCACCCACGCGGTAGCGACCGGTGTAGGTCACGTCGACGCTGGGGCGTACGGCATCTGAAGCGCGTCGGTACGCGTGAGTGATGGTCGCGTTCGGGTGGGCTGCGCCGGGAGTCGTGGTGGTGTGCGTGGTGACGTCCTCCTCGGTGGCGTCGTCGCCCGGCTGGGCCCAGTGCCACGTCCAGGAGGTGGGAGTGGCTTCGAGTTGGATGCGCACCCCGAGCAGCGTGACGGAGCGGGACTGAGCGGCCGTGTCCGGCGTGCGGAAGATCGTGGGGAGGTTGACCAGCGTCTCACCGTCCGGAGGCTGGATCAGCAGCGTGGCCTCGGGCCAGGTGAGCTCCGTGAAGGCTCGACGGACCTCCACCTCGGTGACGCCTTCGGTCACCTCAGACTCGTCGTCGAGGCACAGAGTCGCCACGTAGGTCCAGTCCTCCTGACCGACGGTGGCCTCTTCCATCCAGTAACTGCTCTTCCCCTCCCAGTAGCAATCAGATGCGCCTCGACACTCGTCTCCGCCCTCATATTTGCAAGTGATCCGGTAGCGGTACTTCTTCGTGGCGACATTCCTGTTGACACGCTCACGCGCCTGATGGGTGGTGTAGGTGCATTCGCGCTCTAGTTCCAGGAGATCGGACCTTTGATCACATGACCGGGACGCCCAAGCTGGGGTGCCAGAGCCCTCGACCAGTTCGAGGAGTCCGAGGAGTCCGGCCACCAGCACGAGAACGAGCGATCGACTCATTGGCCTTCTTCCACCAGTTGAGCGAGTACGAAGCTGTCTTGATGCCTTTTCAGGTGGATTCTGTAGCGGCTCTCCCCGCCTTCCAAACTCTCAACCGGAGCTCCCGCAGTTGACTGGTATTCAGTCGGCGCCGCAGCAACCTTGACGGAATACCGGTTCCGTCCCTTCTCGTCCACCCCTTGGATCAAGCGACCATCTGTGCGGATGAAGCCGTCGTTGGCATAGATCTCTTCGACCCTTTTGACCAGGGCTTCGCAGGGTTGGCAGCCCGCCGACAGGGCGGCGTACTCCTCCGTCTTGCCCGTGTTCTGCATCTCGCGTTCAACCTCGGCCCACCGCACCAGGAACTCTTTGACGGTTTCCTTCTTCGGGGCGGCGTCAACCGTCGGGCTCGGCGGCTCGGCCGTCGGCTCCTCTGCGAACTTGGGCTCGGGTTGCTCCCCGGAGCAGCCCACCAGCAAGGTCAGCCCCATCGCGACGGCGACGAGCGAAGCGCTGACGCGCCGAGCGCCCTGGCGGTGAAACAGAGGAGGCAGACGAAGCATGGGGTCCCTTCCCGAAAATGGTTCGTTCGGGAGCGTAGGGGTTCAAGAGCGCCGCGTGGGCGCCGTCCACGTCGTCTGTGCACAACTCGACCAAGTTCCCCCAAGTGGAGGAGACCCTCACCTGAGTACGGTGAACCCATGGCCAGTTCCCCGTTCGTCGAGATCGAGGTCGAGGACCGTCTCGTCAAGGTCACCAACCCTGAGCGCATCTACTTCCCGGAGATCGGTGCGACCAAGCTCGACCTGGTCGAGTACTACCTCTCCGTCGGGGACGGGATCGTCAACGCCCTGTACGAGCGCCCGTGCATGCTCCACCGGTTCCCCAAGGGACTCGCTGGCGACAAGGTGCACCAGAAACGGATCCCCAAGGGCGCACCCGACTGGGTCGAGACCGTCGAGCTCCACTTTCCGCGCTACAACCGCACCGCCGACGAGCTCTGCGTGACCTCGCTGGCCTCGGTCGCGTGGGCCGTGCAGATGTCGACCGTGGAGTTCCACCCCTGGAACAGTCGCCGCGCCGACACCGAGAAGCCGGACGAGTGGCGCATCGACCTGGACCCCGGCCCGGAGTGTGACTGGGCGACCGTGCAACGGGTCGCTGGCGTAGTGCACGAAGTCCTTGACGAACTGGGCGCAGTCGGCTTTCCCAAGACCAGCGGCGGCAGCGGTCTGCACGTCTACGTCAGGGTGCCTGCCGAGCACGGTTTCGCGGACGTACGTCGCGCAGCCCTCGCGTTCGCCCGCGAGGTCGAGCGCCGCGCACCCGACGACGTGACCACGGCCTGGTGGCGCAAGGACCGGGACCCGAAACACCTCTTCGTCGACTACAACCAGAACGCACGCGACCACACGATCGCCTCCGCCTACTCGGTGCGGGGAGTGCCGAACGCTCAGGTGAGCGCCCCGGTGAGGTGGGACGAGGTGGATGCCTGCGAGCCGGGCGACTTCACCATCCGGACCGTGCCGCAGCGCTTCGAAGAGCTCGGTGACCTGCACTCCGAGATCGATGACCACCCCTTCGACCTGGCGCCCCTGCTCGAGTGGTCGGACCGCGACGAAGCCGACGGAGAAGAGGCAACAGGTCCGGACGAGGACGGGGCGGGCTGAACGCATAGACTGCCCTCGTGGGAATCCAGATCACGCCGTCCATCCTCAACACCGACTTCTCCCGCCTCGGGGAGGAGATCGCTCGCATCCCGAGCGCCGACTGGATCCACGTCGACGTGATGGACAACCACTTCGTCCCGAACCTGACCTTCGGCCCGTCGATGATCGAGGCGCTGAACCGCGCGACCGAGACCCCGTTGGACGCCCATCTCATGATCGAGGACGCGGACCGCAATGCTCCCGCGTACGCCGAGGCCGGGGCAGACAGCGTCACCTTCCACATCGAGGCCACCAAGGCTCCCATCCGTCTGGCCCGCGAGATCCGCCTGCAAGGGGCTCGCGCCTCGATGGCATTGAAGCCGGCCACCCCCATCGAGCCCTACGAGGACCTGCTCCCCGAGCTCGACATGCTGCTCATCATGACGGTGGAGCCCGGGTTCGGCGGCCAGAAGTTCCTCGACCTCTGCCTTCCCAAGATCCGTCGTGCCCGCGCACTGATGGAGAAGCATGGCGTCGAGACCTGGCTGCAGGTCGACGGCGGTGTGAGCCTCGAGACCATCGAACGTTGTGCCGAGGCAGGCGCCGACGTCTTCGTGGCAGGCTCCGCGGTCTACTCCGCCTCTGATCCTGATGCGATGGTGCGCCAGTTGAAGGTGACCGCCGAGATGGCCAGTCCGCTCCTCTGACGGAAGTCACCCCGCCCCGCCTGACTCCTGGTCGGGTGAGGTACGTCATCTGGGCCTGAACGCTCTGACCCCGCGCAATGGGTTAGTCTTCACCCATCGAGTTGACTCAACTCGCGTGCTCTGGGGGCGGTGAAATTCCGCACCGGCGGTAAAGTCCGCGACCCGGCCACTGCCAGTGGCCGGTTGAACAGGTGAAATTCCTGTACCGACGGTTAAAGTCCGGATGAGAAGCGCACGCAGATGGATCCACGCTGCAACGTTGTTGCATTTTCTGGATCCGTCGGCAGACCTCCCTGGTTCGCGAAACCGCACAGGAAGCGTCGCCCATGTCGTCCAGTCCCGCCGAGCAGAGCGCCGACGAGCTCAGCGCCAGCGAGCTCAGCGCCATGCGGCGCGCCCTCGCGTTGGCGGCGACCCCCGGGGTGCCGCTGGGCCCCAACCCCCGCGTCGGGTGTGTGCTGCTGGACGACGCCGGCCAAGTGGTCGCCGAGGGGTTCCACCGGGGAGCGGGCACGGCCCACGCCGAGGCCGACGCCCTCGCCGCGGCCGGTGAGGCCGCTCGCGGCACCACGGCGGTCGTCACCCTCGAACCCTGCAACCACACCGGCCGGACCGGCCCCTGCGCCGAGGCGCTGATCGCTGCCGGCGTCCGTCGAGTGGTCTTCGCCCAGGCAGACCCCAACCCGGTCGCGAGCGGCGGCGCCGAGTCACTGCGTACGGCGGGGGTCGACGTCACCGGTGGGCTGCTGGCCGCCGAGTCCGCCCACCTGAACCGAGCCTGGACCCATGGCCTGACCCACGACCGCCCGTTCGTCACCTGGAAGTTCGCGACCACCCTCGACGGCCGCAGTGCGGCGGCCGACGGTACGAGTCGTTGGATCACCAACCCCGCCTCCCGCCTCGACGTGCACCGCCTCCGTGGCGAGTGCGACGTGGTGCTGGCCGGGACCGGCACCGTCGAGGTCGACGACGCCGAGCTCACCGTCCGGGACTCCGACGGTGAGCCCCTCGACGTCCAGCCACTGCGGGCGGTGATGGGGCTGCGCGAGCTCGCCGCCGACCTACGGGTCTTCAACGACCGAGCCGACACCGTACGCCTGCTCACCCAGGACCCCGACGAAGCGTTGCGGGCGCTGGGCGGGCTCGAACGGCACCACGTCTTCCTCGAAGGTGGACCGACGCTGGGCTCCGCCTTCCTGCGGGCAGGTCTGGTCGACGAAGTCATTGCGTACGTCGCTCCCGTCCTGCTCGGGGCCGGCGCGCACTCCGTCGCAGCGCTGGGCATCGACACCATCGCGGACGCGCTGCGCCTCCACGTGGTCGACGTCCAAACGATCGGCGCCGGTCCCGACACCGACATCCGCCTGACCCTCGTGCCCCGGCGTTCCGGCGCACCGACGAACCCCCATGATCGAGAGGCCTCCTGATGTTCACCGGCATCGTCGAAGAACTGGGCACCGTGCACGCGGTGCTCGACCAGACCGACGCCATCCGCCTCACCATCCGGGCCGAGACCGTGCTCGACGACGTCCACCTGGGCGACTCCATCTCCGTCAACGGTTGCTGCCTCACCGTCAGCGACGTCGGTGCCAGCGACTCCGCTGACCCCGGTGCCACCGTTGACCTCTGGACCGCGGACCTCATGCAGGAGACGCTCGACCGGACCAGCCTCGCGGGCGTTCGACCCGGTGATCGGGTCAACCTCGAGCGGGCCGTGACCGCTGACAAGCGTCTGGGTGGTCACATCGTCCAGGGTCACGTCGACGGCGTCGGGGAGATCCTGGCTCGCACCGCCAGCGAGCACTGGGAGGTCGTCCAGATCTCACTGCCGCCAACGATGGCGCCGTTCCTGGTCGAGAAGGGGTCCATCACCGTCGATGGCGTGAGTCTCACGGTCGTCGACGTCAGCGACGACTCGTTCACCGTCAGCCTGATCCCCGAGACCCTGAAGCGGACGACCCTGGGCCTGCGGCAGGTCGGCGAGCGAGTCAACCTGGAGACCGACGTCATCGCCAAGCACGTCGCCAAACTGGTCCGGGCCTACCTGCCCGGTGCCGTTGAGGAGAAGAACGCATGAGCATCCTGGAGTGGCTGGCCACCGGACAGATCGACATCGGCTCCAGCTTCCTGAGCGTGCCGGAGGTGCTCGGCAACGTCTTCGGGCTCACCAGCGCGATCCTCGGCATGCGCCGGTGGGTGCTGGCATGGCCGATCGGGCTGGTGGGCAACGTCCTCCTCTTCTTCGTCTTCACCACGGGCTCGATCGCCGAGGTCGGCGAGGAGCCACTGTGGGGTCAGGCAGGGCGCCAGGTCTTCTTCGCCGCGGTGAGTCTCTACGGGTGGTGGCGCTGGACCCGGCAACGTCACTCGGGAGGTTCGGCCGACGGTGGCGCCATCACACCCCGCTGGGCGACCTGGAACGAGCGCTTCCTGCTGCTGGCTGTCGGCGCCGGCGTCTACGCCCTGACCTACGCGGCTCTGCTGCAGATCGGCTCCTGGAGCCCGCCCACCGAGGCCTGGATCGTGGCCGGCTCGATGCTCGCCACCTGGGGCATGGCCCGGGGCTGGGTGGAGTTCTGGCTGGTCTGGATGCTCGTCGACGTGGTCGGTGTGGTCAGCCTCGTGCGCTCGCCCTACCCGGCCCACGCGACCGTGGGCATGTACCTCTTCTACGCATTCTTCGTGGTGATGGGTTTCTTCGTCTGGTGGCGGGCCGCGCGCGACGCGACGCCCCAGACGTCTCCTGTCACCGACCCGTCCCTGGAAGGAGTGGGCGCATGAGCATCCGACTGGACTCCGTCGAGCGTGCGATCGCTGACATCGCCGCGGGCAAGGCCGTCGTCGTCGTGGACGACGAGGACCGCGAGAACGAGGGGGACATCATCTTCGCCGCGGCCAAGGCCACGACCGAGTTGATGGCCTTCACGATCCGTCACTCGAGCGGAGTGATCTGCGTGCCGATGCCGGCCGCCGAGCTCGACCACCTGGACATCGGTCTGATGACCCCGAACAACCAGGACCCGATGCGCACGGCGTACACGATCTCGGTCGATGCCCGCGACGGCGTCTCCACCGGAATCTCCGCTGCCGACCGAGCCCGTACGGCCCGTCTGCTGGCCGATCCGGAGACCCAGCCCTTCGAGCTCACGCGGCCCGGCCACGTCTTCCCGCTGCGCTACCGCGAGGGCGGCGTGCTGGTGCGGCGGGGGCACACCGAGGCTGCCGTGGACCTGACCAGGATGGCCGGGCTGGCACCGGTGGGCGTCCTGGTCGAGATCGTGAACGACGACGGCTCGATGAAGCGCGCCCCCGAGTTGCGCGAGTTCGCTGACGAGCACGGTCTCGCCATGATCTCGATCGAGGACCTCGTCCGGTATCGCCGCCGCCACGAGCTGTTCGTCGAGCGGGCAGCTGTCACCGAGCTCCCCACCGTGCACGGTGACTTCACCGCGTACGGCTACCGGATCACGATCGACGACTCCGAGCACCTGGCGCTCGTCCACGGCGACCTCTCCGGCGACGAGCCGGTCCTGACCCGGGTCCACTCCGAGTGCCTCACCGGTGACGTCTTCGGCTCTCGCAAGTGCGACTGCGGTCCGCAGCTGGACGACGCCATGGCCCGCATCGTCACCGAGGGCAGGGGAGTGGTCGTCTACCTCCGTGGGCACGAGGGACGCGGCATCGGGCTGCTCTCCAAGCTGCGCGCGTACGCCCTCCAGGAGGACGGGCGTGACACCGTCGACGCCAACCTGGACCTGGGGCTCCCCGCCGACGCCCGTCACTACGGTGCAGCCACCCAGATCCTGCGTGACCTGGGCGTGGGCACGGTGCGCCTGATGACCAACAACCCCGACAAGGTCACCAACCTGCGCGACTACGGCATCGACGTCGCCGAGCAGGTCACCCTGACGCCGGTGCCCAACGAGCACAACCGCGCCTACCTGCGCACCAAGCGTGACCGGATGGGTCACTCGATCGCCAACCTGGAGGAAGACCTGTGAGTGGAGACGGAGCCCCCGCGAGTGAGCTGTTCGACGCCGGTGACCTGAAGGTCGCCGTGGTGGCGGCCAGTTGGCACACCGAGGTGATGGACGGGCTGCTGGCCGGTGCCAGACGCGCCCTGACGGCCTACTCGGCCACGGCGGTCGAGTTGCGAGTGCCCGGCACCTTCGAGTTGCCGGTGGTCGCCCAGGCGCTCGGCGCCGAGGGGTACGACGCTGTCGTGGCCCTCGGTGTGGTGATCCGCGGTGGCACCCCGCACTTCGAGTACGTCTGTTCCGCGGCCACCGACGGGCTGACCAGGGTCGCGCTCGACCACCGGGTCGCGATCGGCTTCGGCGTCCTCACCTGTGACACCGACGCCCAGGCCCTGGACCGTGCCGGACTGGACGGGTCCAAGGAGGACAAGGGGTACGAGGCAACCTCGGCCGCGCTCGAGACCGCCCGGGTGATCAGGGCCATCCGTTCCGGTGCCTGACGGACGCGAGGTCACCTTGTGATCTTCGACCACCTAGGCTGGGCCCTGTGAAGACGTTCGAAGGTCTGTGGGACGAGCTCAACGAGCTTGCCCGGACCCGCCCCGAAGGCTCCGGCACCGTACGAGCGCTCGACGCCGGCGTCCATACGATCGGCAAGAAGCTGGTCGAGGAGGCTGCCGAGTCCTGGATGGCGGCCGAGTACGAGGGCAAGGAGGCGACCGCTGAGGAGATCAGCCAGTTGCTCTACCACGCCCAGGTGCTCATGATCGCCAGCGGCATCACGCTCGAAGACGTCTACTCACACCTCTGAGGACCCCACCCATGGCACAGACTCCCCACGGCCCGCTCCTGCGCGTCGCCGTGCCCAACAAGGGCTCCCTGTCGACCGCTGCGTCCGACATCCTGCGCGAAGCGGGCTACCGGCAACGCCGCGACACCAAGGAGTTGGCGCTGACCGATGCCGAGAACGGCGTCGAGTTCTTCTACCTGCGCCCGCGCGACATCGCTCTGTACGTCGGCCAGGGCACCCTCGACGTCGGCATCACGGGCCGCGACCTGTTGCTCGACTCGGGAGCGGCAGCCGAGGAGGTGCACGCCCTGGGCTTCGGTCGTTCGCGTTTCCACTTCGCCGGCCCTGCTGGCAGGTACCACTCCTTCGACGACCTCGCCGGCAAGCGCATCGCCACGTCCTACGACGGCGTCGTCCGGGCGTTCCTGGAGGAGCGGGGCATCGACGCAGAAGTGACCCGCCTCGACGGCGCGGTGGAGACCAGCATCCAGCTGGGCGTCGCCGACGTCATCGCCGACGTCGTCGAGACCGGTAGCACGCTGCGGGCCGCGGGTCTGGCCACCTTCGGTGAGCAGATCCTCGCCTCCGAGGCCGTGCTCATCTCGCGCGGCGGAGAACGGCCGGCCGGGTTCGAGACCTTCCGTCGTCGCGTCGAGGGCGTCCTGCTGGCCCGCAGCTACGTGATGATGGACTACGACATCCGCAGTGAGCACGTCCAGCCGGCAGTCGCGCTCACGCCCGGCATCGAGAGCCCGACGGTCTCACCGCTGCACCGCGAGGGGTGGGTGGCCGTTCGAGCCATGGTCCCGCGCAAGGGCAGTCAGCGTCTGATGGACGAGTTGTTCGACCTCGGGGCACGAGGCATCCTGCTGACGGACATCCATGCGTGCCGACTCTGAGCATTCGTCGGGCGGCGGCTCGGGGGAGCCGAGTCTGCCCAGGACCTGGCGCCCCGTCGGCGTCCGGGTGGCAGCCATCTTCTTCGGGCTGACCCTCGCGGTCGTCTGCACCTTCGCCTGGCTCGGTCTCGACCAAGCGGTCAGGGACAAGTTCACGCCCTTCCAGTTCGCCACCATGGCAGTGCTGGCCCTCGGCATCCTCGCCGGAGGACATGCCCTGGGGCGCGCGCGGGTGGAGGCGAGGACCGAAGGGCTCGTCGTGGTCAACGGCTACCGCAAGCACACGCTGGCCTGGGAGAGCATCACGAAGATCTCCCTGCCCTCGGGTGCTCCGTGGGCCCGCCTGACCCTCGCCGACGGCAGCCAGGTCTCGGTCACGGCCCTGCAGGCCACCGACGGCGGGCGCGCGACCGCCGCGGTGCGGGAGATCCGTACGCTGCTCGCGCGCTGAACCACACCGGCGGTCCACTCCTACTGGCGCGCCTACTGCCCGATCATGGCTCCCACGCGTCGAGGCGTGAACCCCGGGAAGACCTTCGCGTGGCTGGTGTCGAAGCGGGCCTTGACGACCTCGGCGAGCACGCTGCGGTAGTCGGTGGTGACCAGCAGGTCGGTGTCCGGTCCGTTCGTCAGGCCGGGCCACGTCCCGTGGTAGCCGCCCCTGACGCCGGCGCCCAGCAGGAGCATGGCGGTGCCGTAGCCGTGGTCCAGTCCCCAGTTGGCGTTCTCGGCCACCCGCCGACCGAACTCACTGAGACAGACCACGGTGACGGTCTCGCCCAGGGCGCCGAGGTCGTCGAAGAAGGCCGCCAGGGCGCCGGCCAACTCGGAGGTGTGCTGCTTCATCGCTCCCCACTCGAGATTGCCGACATCGGTGTGCATGTCCCAGTCGCCGTGGTCGACGGTCACGACCTCCGTGCCCACGTCGGTCCGTACGATCCGCGCCACCTGGGCCATCGCCCGCCCGAGGTCGGTGCTCGGATAGGTCACGCCCTTCTTCGGGTTGCTGGAACTCCTCGTGACCGGTTCGAACTCCTTCACCGCGGAGAAGGTCGCCTGCATCGCTGCGCCCAGGGGGCCGTCCTGGGCGCCCCAGAGCGTCTTGAGTGAACGAGTCCGTGCTGCGTTCCCGTCGGAACCGGCGAGGGCGACGTCCTCGATCTTGCCGGCGCTGAGGAAGGGCTGCGTCCCGTACAGCGCAGCGGGAGGGGTGCCACCCAGGTTGATCGACTGCAACGGGGATGGATTGGAGTCCACCCCGATCAGGCGGTTCAACCAGCCGCTGCGCACGGTCGAGCCAGGGGCAGCGTTCTCCAACTCCTCCATCGCGGAGAAGTGGGACCGGTTGCGGACCGGTAGTCCCGCGGCATGGATCGCCGCGACCCGCCCCTTCTGCCACATCGGGACGAGGGGTGCGAACTCGGGGTGGAGGCCGAAGAAGTCGTCCTTGACGAGGAGCTTCTCCGACGGGATCGCGATCCGCGGCCGGGCCTTCGCGTAGACCGGGTCGCCGTGCGGCACGACGAGGGAGAGTCCGTCTGCAGCGCCACGCAACGAGAGGACCACCATCACGCCACGGCCCCGGGTCGCGGCAGCGGCGGCGTCGGGAGCCGCCGCCACCTGCACCACGGTGGAGCCGAAGGTCGTTGCGACGCCGGTGGCGATGGCGCCCACCATGAAGCCACGGCGGGAGACCTCGCCGAGACGTGCGTACTCGGGGCAGCAGCCGGAGCCGTCGTGGGGAGTGCGGGGGTCAGATGCCGTCATTGCGAGCTCACCGTCCGAAGAAGTGGGGGGAGTCGAGCACGGTCGTGAGCAGCCTGGGCATCTGCCATCTCACCAGCGCATGGTCGTGGGTGATCCTGGTCCCGGCCTTGATCCCGACCGCTTCGCTGCAGGCCCGCACGAGACGCGGCGTCGCGGGACGGTGCAACAAATTCCGTGAGAGGTGGTCGACCAGGGCGTCGAACCTCATGCCCGACTTCGGCACCCAGGAACGAGGGGTGCGGTAGGTGAGTCGCTCGGTCGGCCACCACCCGCCCGACATCGTGTAGTGGTTCCGCAGGGAGGCCAGGATCCGCGACGTGGAGGTCCAGGGGCCGTTGTCGATGGGGGTGCCGTCGGGCCGTGGCCAACCGAACGGGGTGGCCCCGATGCCCTGGGCCTGCCAGAGGACGGCGTTGGCGCCTGAGGACGATGACGTCGGCCTGGCGACCTTGACCCCCAGCACCCGGTAGGTGGCGATCACGTCCTCGATCGGGTCACGCACCTTCTTTCCTGCCGAGGCCTTGAAGGCCTTGGACTGGACCAGGGCGTTGAGCACCGGCTTGATGGCTGTGTCGTTCTTCAGGTAGACCCGCGCCAACTTGCTGACCAGCGCGGGGGACGGATTGTCGCCGACGAACTTGATGGCGAGCTTCGTCGCGATCCGGCGTGCGGTGTCGGGGTGACGGGCCAGGTGGTGGAGATACTTCCGGGTGAGTTCACGCCCGTCCCCCGAGGCGTTGGCGTGGGAGAAGTTCTTGACCTTCACCCGACCGGTGGCGTGCATGTCGGTGCGGTACGAGGCCTTCCACGTCTTCCACATGTCGACGTGCCAGCCGGTGAGGATGCGAGCCGAGTCCTTGACGTCGGCCTCCGTGTAGTGACCGCGCCCCACGGTGTGGAGCTCGAGAAGTTCGCGCCCGAGGTTCTCGTTGGGGCTCTTGGCGGTCGAGGTCGCGTTGTCGAGGTAGAGCAACATGGCCGGGTGGGTGATGGCGGCGTACAGCATCTGGTCGTAGCGGCCGAGCGCGTGCTTGCGAATGGTCTCCCCGTAGGAGACGCGGTGGGTGAACCACTGCTCGCCGTTGGTGGGGACGTAGAGGTGCCCCTCCCAGAACTGCGTCATGGTTTCCAGCACCTGCTGCTGCGAGGTCATCCGCCGCACGATCACCCAGCGCTGGTAGTCAGCCATCACCTCCCAGCCACCGCGCACCCCACTGGAGCTGCGCTTCCACAGGCTCTCCGGGCCACGGGCCAGGTCTGGCCACCACGTCTTCGTCGTCGCGTGGGTGCGGTCCTTGATGGCCGTTCCCTTGAGCTGCCAGGCGAACCACTTCTTGGCGCCACCCTTGCGGCGGACCTGGGTCGCGAGGGCGGGCGTGACGCCGTACGAGAACCTGCTGACGAGGTGTCGCTGGCCTGCGGGCAGCAGCTTGCCACCCGCGTACGTACGCGGTGCGGCAGCGGCAGCCAGCAGTTCAGCCATGCGCAGGACTCTAAGGAGCGCCTCGGGCCCTGTCAGGCGAACGTCCCGATCACCAGGTCGGCGGCGGACCTGGTGCGCTGAGTGGCGAAGAGCTGCTCCTCCTGGGCGGCCCAACGAGCCCAGTGCGGCGCGAAGGCATCCCCGTCGCGTGCGATTCCTCGTCGGCGACGCAGGACGGCAGGAGCCTCGAGCCAGACCAGGGCACTACGCAACGGCGCGGTGACCAGCGAGCCGGACCCCACCCCCTCGACGACGAGCAGCGGGTGGTGCGGCACCAGCACGGTCTCGGCGAACTCGCCCGCCAGCCAGTCGTAGCGCCGGTAGGAGCCGACGAGGCCCTGCGACAGAGGGACCAGGACGTCACGGGTCAGGGTGTCGGCGACCTCGAGCAGCCCGTCCCATCCGTCGAGCAGGTCGTCGAGGCGCACCAACCCCGTGTCCGGACGGGCCGCGACGAGACTGTCGGCCAAGGTGCTCTTGCCTGACCCGGTCGGTCCGTCGATGCAGAGCAGGCGTGCTGTGCCCAACGACGCCGGTCGGCTGTCCACCAGGGCGAGGACGCGGTCGACGACACCACGAGAGGGTTCGGGGGAGGGCAGCGCGGCCAAGGGTCAGAATGCCTGGTCAGAAGGCCTGGCCGGCGCCACGGTAGGTGGGCACCGAGTCGACGATGCGGTCTCCACGCACCAGGTGGGCCGTCGTCGTGTGCTCGAAGAGCTCTCCCGACTTGGCGTGTCGGAACCAGACCAGGTCCCCGATCCTGAGCACCTCGGCCGGGTGGCCGGTGAGAGGCGTCTGCACCTCGCCCGCCCCCTCCAGTCCGGTGAGGGAGAGCCCCGGGGGAGCCCACGGCTGGGGCGCCCGGTCGGGACCGGGAGTGCCGGAGGCGACCAGCCCTCCGCCGTGCACCGTCACCACGGAGTCGGAGGGCCGACGCGAGACGCGGAGCCCGAAGAAGGCTGCGGGCAGGGGGTCGAAGGAGCGGTAGTGGTCGAACAGCCCCGGGACCAGGAGCCCGGATCCGGCGGCCAACTCGGTGACGGCGCCGTCTGCCGCGGTCGCCTTCACCGACCCCGACCCGCCGGCGTTCCAGAACTCCAGCGAGACCAAGCTGCTGAGTCGCGAGTTCAACTCTTGGCGGCGCTGCGCCAACTGCGCGAGGGATGCCTGCTTGACCTGGCGTACGACGCGCGAGCGGGCGCGTTGGCCGGGGACATCGTCGGGGACCCCCGCGACCTGACCTTCGTACGTCATCACTCCCGCCAGGCGGAAGCCTGCGCGTCCGACGACGGTTCGGGCCAGTGCCATCACGGCGTCCGCCTCGAAGAGCGGAGACCTCTTGGGCCCGAGGTGCTGGCCGGCGAAGCGGAGCCCGGCATCGATGTCCAGGGCCACCCGCAGCGTGACCTCGGGGGACCGGTGCGCATCGGCGAGGTCGAGGTGCGCCGGGTCGTCGACCATGAGCGTGATCGCGCGCGCGGCAGCCGGGTCGGCGCCGATTCGGCGCAGGGCGCCCCGGTCGACGCTCGGGTAGGCGACGACGATGTCGTCGCTGACGCCGTGTTCGTGGAGCCAGAGAGCTTCGCGCAGTGTGTAGGCCAGCACCCCCGAGAAGCCGGGGAGGGCGAGTGCCCGTGTGATCAGGTCAGGAACCCGCAGGGACTTCGACGCCACCCGGATCGGTACGCCTCCCGCGCGGCGTACGAGGTCGGCGGCGTTGGCCTCGAAGGCGTCGAGGTCGACCACGGTGATCGGGGTGGAGAGGTCTTCGGGGTGGTGCTCGACAGCGGTGTTGAGGCGGGTCCAGAGTTGGTTGCGTTCGATCCAACCAGCTGGGGTCACTGGATGCCTCGCTTGCGCAGCATGGCCTCGATGTCGGCGAACTCGTCGTCCACCGGGGCCGGGCCTGCGCCGGTCGCGGGCGGGAGCGACTTCTTGCCCCGGGCGGACTTCACGCTCTTGTCCCCCCGACCCGCTGCCGCTGGGGTCACCCCACGACGCGAGTCGATCAGGCGGGCGAGGAGGAAGAGGGCCACCGACACTCCGGCTGCGCTGGTGCCGAGCCAGACGATGGGGGAGAAGACCAGGCTCGTGGCCCACCGGCCGACGGAGTTCGCGATCTGGGTGAACATCTGCAGCGTGCCGGTCAACCATGCGGCCATCGGGAGCAGCGTCAACGCCAGTCCCCGCATGCCCGGCGTCAACCCGCGTCGGGTGAACGCCCACCAGGTGTAGAACCCACCGGCCAGCGTCAGCGTGAGAGCAAGCGCTCCCCAAGTCACTTCATCCACGCGTCCAGCGTCCCACACCGGCGGCTAGGCTCGTCACACCATGGTTGACCCGAATCGTTTCGCTGGCGCCGAGATCCTCCAGTCCTCCTTCCCGGACGACGACGGCACGATCTCGCCGGCCCTCCTCGCTGCGCTCGAGGCCTACGCCGTGACCCCCGCGCGCTCGGCCGACGTGATCCAGGCGCTGGCACCGGCCCGCCTGCTGGTCCCGGTGGTGGCAGTCCTCGGCGAGGTCGAGTACGACGACCGGGGCCTGGCCCACGACAAGAGCAGTGACATGGCGACCGTGCTCATCACCGGGGCCGACGGGCGCCAGGCCCTGCTCGCGTTCACCTCCACCGAGACCCTGCAGCGCTGGAACACCGACGCCCGGCCGGTTCCGGTGCCTGCCGCGGTCGCGGCCCAGAGTGCCGTCGAGGAGCAGGCTGCCGCTCTGGTCCTCGACATCGCCGGGCCGGTGACCTTCGTCCTGGAGGGTCAGGACCTGGAGGCCTTCGCGGCCGGTTGGACTCTGGCCCGGGTCGGCGAGCGCACCGGGTGGATCCGTCCCGCGGACTCGATCGACGGCTGAGCCGGCACCAGTTCGCGTCGATTCGCGTCACCGGGAACGCTTCGGCTACTGTTGCTCCGTTGACCGATCAATCCGACACCGTCGGGGCGATCACCAAGCGGAGGCAAGTACCACGTCTCCCACCCGCATCGACCGATTCAGGTCGTCGGGTCCGGTCCGAGAAAAGCACGCCGCACGGCGCGCCGATCTCACACCACGTTTTCAGTTCCCGGGATACGTGTGACTGGCTTCCGCTGACGACACAGCGGAAGCCATTGTTCATTTCGGGCGGTGTCTCCGATTCGCACAAACCACTGGAGGACACATCAGTACTGAGTTGCGCATCAACGACCGGATCCGGGTTCCCGAGGTTCGGCTCGTCGGTCCCAACGGTGAGACGGTCGGCATCGTTCCGACCGATCAGGCACTGAAGCTTGCCCAGGAGGCAGATCTCGACCTGGTCGAGATCGCGCCCCAGGGTCGCCCGCCCGTCTGCAAGCTCATGGACTACGGGAAGTTCAAGTACGAGAACGCCCAGAAGGCCCGTGACGCACGACGCAACCAGACGAACGTGATCATCAAGGAGATGAAGCTTCGTCCCAAGATCGACGCGCACGACTACGCGACGAAGAAGGGCCACGTGGTCCGCTTCCTCAAGGCCGGTGACAAGGTCAAGATCACGATCATGTTCCGTGGCCGTGAGCAGCACCGTCCCGAGCTCGGCTTCCGCCTCCTGCAGAAGCTGGCAGAGGACGTCGAGGAGCTGGGCTTCGTCGAGTCCTCGCCCAAGCAGGACGGTCGCAACATGATCATGGTGCTCGGCCCCCACCGCAAGAAGGCGGACGCCAAGGTCGAGGTCCAGGCCGAGAAGGACGCCAAGGTCGCCGAGCGCGCCGAGGCGGAGGCCCAGGAGCGCGCCGACCGTGCGCCCAAGCCGGGTCAGGAAGTCGCGAAGAAGAAGGAACGCGGCCGTTCGGAAAACCTCGACCCCGAGATCGAAGCCTGAGTTTCCACACGTACTCGGTGGCCCGGTAGGCCGCCGCACGCATCACGAGAAGAGAGAGCATCCAGATGCCGAAGAACAAGACCCACTCCGGAGCCAGCAAGCGCTTCCGTGTGACCGGATCGGGCAAGATCCTTCGCGAGAAGGCTGGCAAGCGCCACAACCTCGAGAAGAAGTCCTCCAAGGTCACCCGTCGCCTCACCGGCACGGTCGAGGTTGCCAAGGCTGACGTGCCTCGCGCGAAGAAGCTGCTCGGTCGCTGACGCGACGCTCACCCCATCTTCGGCCGCTGACCTCGAGTCGGCTTCCGGTCTGACAAGCATCAAGGAGTAAGAAAATGGCACGCGTCAAGAGGGCGGTAAACGCCCACAAGAAGCGTCGGGTAATCCTGGAGCGCGCCTCCGGCTACCGCGGTCAGCGTTCGCGCCTGTACCGCAAGGCCAAGGAGCAGGTCACCCACTCGCTGGTCTACAGCTACAACGACCGTCGCAAGAACAAGGGCAACTTCCGCAAGCTCTGGATCCAGCGCATCAACGCCGCTGCCCGCGCCGAAGGCATGACCTACAACCGTTTCATCCAGGGTCTCAACCTGGCTGGCATCGAGGTCGACCGCAAGATCATGGCTGAGCTGGCCGTCAACGACGCCCCGGCGTTCTCCGCCCTGGTGGCGGCTGCCAAGGCTGCTCTGCCCGAGGACGTCAACGCCCCCAAGGCGTCCTGACGACTTCGTGAACACCCCTCTTTCGCACGCGAACACTCGCGTCAAGGAGGCACGGAAACTCAGCCGCCGCTCGGTGCGAACCGAGCGGCGGCTTTTCCTTGCCGACGGTCCCAAGGCCGTTGAAGGAGCCCTCACCGTGCCCGACTGCGTCATCGAGGTCTACGCGACCGTGGACGCGGCAGAGCAGTACGCCGACCTCTTGGTCAGTGCCCCGCAGGTCTGGTTGGTCGAGGACCGCGCCATGGACTCGCTCTCCGACTCCGTCTCCCCAGCCGGCCTCGTGGCGCTCTGTCGTTTTCTCGACGTCCCTCTCGACCAGGTCCTCGCCGAGTCCCCGAGGCTGGTGACCGTCTGCGCTGACGTCCGGGACCCCGGCAACGCCGGCACCGTCATCCGGACGAGCGACGCCGCCGGAGCGGGCGCAGTGGTGCTGGCTGGTCACTCGGTGGACCCCTACAACCCCAAGACGGTACGAGCGAGCGTCGGGAGTCTCTTCCACCTGCCGATCGTGCTGGTCGATGATCCCGTCGAGGCGGTCGTCCGACTCCGCGCCACCGGACTCCGGGTCCTCGCGGCCGACGGTGGCGGGGAGAGCGACCTCTTCGACATCGACCTCGCTCCCGCGACCGCCTGGCTCTTCGGCAACGAGGCGTGGGGCCTGCCCGAAGAGCTCGCTCAGGCCGCGGACCTGCAGGTCTCGATCCCGATCCACGGTCGCGCCGAGAGCCTCAACCTGGCCACTGCAGCGGCAGTCTGCCTGTACGCCAGTGCCCGCGCCCAACGCTGAACCCCGGTGCGGGCTGCAGACATCGGGGCGTCTGACTCGTTAGATTCGCCCTCGTGACCCAACAGTGGCTGGACGCGCTTCCCGACGGTGTGGTGGTCGCGGACGCGACGCAGACGGTGCGGGCGATCAACATCGTGGCCCGCCGGATGTTGGGAGCAGGTGCCGAGGTCGGTCGACCGCTCGCCGAGGTCATGTCCCTGGTGGACCACCACGGCGTCGGTTGGTGGGAGAGCAACTGCCCCTACGCGGGGCTGGGCACGCGCTCGGGGATTCCCGAACAGTCATGGTTGTTGCCCGACGGGCAAGAGGTCCTGGTGCTGGCCAAGCTGCACCGTCCCGGTCGTGGGGCTCCGGTGGAGCAGGTTGCCCTCACGTTGCGCAGCGGCCGGGGTCGCGCGCGCCTCGATCGCGAGCGCTCGGATCTCGTGGCCACCGTTGCGCACGAGCTGCGCTCTCCGCTCACAGGGGTCAAGGGGTTCGTCCAGGCCATGCTGAACCGGTGGGACGTCCTCAACGACGACCAGAAGAAGCTCATGCTCAACACGGTCAACGCCGATGCGGACCGTCTCACACGCCTGATCGCAGAACTGCTCGACGTGGCACGTCTCGACACCGGACGTCTGAGCCTCTACCCACGTGAGGTCGACGCCTCGACCCTGGCCAGGCGTGTGGTCGACTCGGTGGGGGCCGCCACCTCACGTCCGGTGACCCTCGACGTCGAGGTGGATGCGTCGGTCGGCGAAATCTTCGCGGACCCCGACAAGTTCACCCAGGTGCTGACCAACCTCGTCGAGAACGCCGTACGCCATGGGGACGGGCACGTGCGGGTGGGGCTCAGGGTCCTGGCGCCGGAGGCCGAGTACCCCGGTGTCGAAGTGCGGGTCACCGACGAGGGGGAGGGCATCCCGGAGCAGTTGCGTCGTCGCGTCTTCACGAAGTTCTGGACCACCCAGGGCTCCAGCGCCGGAAGCGGACTCGGCATGTACTTGGCGCACGGACTGACACGAGCACACGGCGGTGACCTGAGCATCGGCGACGCCGAGGGCGGCGGTGCGTTGGTGAGCATTCGGTGGCCCTCGGTCGACCGTCGCGACCAGGTCCGCTGAGTGGCCGCTTCGTCGTCGCCGCGATCTGCACAGAACCTTCACACGTCGCGCCCTGTTCCTGCGCGGGTCCGAATCTAGGGTCGGTGCCATGACGAAGAGACGAGTCCTCGTGGTCGAGGACGAGCGCAGCATCAGTGAGGCGCTCAGCGCACGGTTCCGGTCGGAGGGGTACGAGGTCCTCCAGGCCTTCGACGGCCCCGGAGCCGTGCGGGTGGCCCTCGACGAGTCGCCGGACGTGGTGGTCCTGGACGTGATGTTGCCCGGCTTCGACGGGCACGAGGTGTGCCGCCGGATCCAGGCCGAGCGTCCGGTGCCGGTGCTCATGCTCACTGCGCGTGACGAGGAGTCGGACGTCCTGGTCGGGCTCGGCGTGGGGGCCGACGACTACCTCACCAAGCCGTTCCGCATCCGTGAGGTCGTCGCCAGGGTCGCGGCTCTCCTACGTCGGGTGGAAAGGGCCTCCCAGCTCCAGGACTCGACCGGCGAGGGCGAGATGGTCATCGGCGACCTGCACGTCGATCCGGCCACCCGTCGGGTCCGGATCGCGACCCGGGAGGTGCACCTGACCAGGACCGAGTTCGACCTGCTGAGCGTTCTCGCGCACGAGCCAGGACGCGTGCTCAACCGCGAACGCCTGCTCGCCGAGGTGTGGGACTGGGCGGACGCCGCCGGCACCCGGACGGTTGACAGTCACGTGAAGGCCCTGCGTGCCAAGATCGGCGCGGATCGGATCAGGACCGTCCACGGAGTCGGGTACGCGCTCGAGGTGTCCTCATGAGCTGGCTCGAAGGCATCGGCTCCATCAAGGTCAAGCTGGGTGCTCTGGTGATCGCAGCGGCGACCGTCGCCGCGGTGGTGGCAGCCATCGGTGGGCTCACCGGAGTGCCGCTGGTCCTGACCCTTCCGGTGACCCTGCTCCTCGCGCTGGTCGTGACCCAGCTGCTTGCCGCCGGCATGGTGGCCCCACTGCAGGAGATGACCGCGGCGGCCCAGGGGATGGCACGCGGCGCCCACGGCGTCCGCGTCCGCACCCAGAACACCGACGAGGTGGGGCGTCTCGCGGCTGCCTTCAACCAGATGGCGGCCGACCTCGAGAAGGTGGACGTCGAGAGACGCGACCTCATCGCCACGGTCTCCCACGAGTTGCGTACGCCGGTGGCTGCGATCACGGCCCAGCTGGAGAACCTGGTGGACGGGGTCGTCGAGGTTGACCGTGACCACCTCGAGCAGGTGCTCGACAGCGCCGAACGGCTCGGCGCCCTGGTGAGGGACCTCCTCAACCTGTCGCGCCTCGAGGCGGGAGTCGTGGATCTCGACCTGGCCCCGGTGGACCTGCGTGAGCTGGTCGACCAGTGCCTGACCGACGTCCGGTCCACCGGGCGTGACCCGCGTGTGGAGCTGTCAATCCCCGAGGGCATGCAGGTCCTTGTCGACCCTGCCCGCATGCGTCAACTGCTCATCAACGTGCTGGACAACGCCGCTCGTCACGCCCCGGCCGAGAGCGTGGTGCGGGTGCATGCCGGGACCGAGGCCTCCGGAGCGTGGTGGCTCGAGGTGCTCGACGAAGGGCCGGGGGTGGCCCCCGAGGAGAGAGAACGGGTCTTCGAACGGTTCGGCACTGATGCCGCCGGCGGTGGGACGGGGGTCGGCCTGGCCATCGCGCGTTGGGTGGCCCGGTTGCACGAGGGACAGTTGGCCTTCCTCGAGCCCGACGCCGGTTCGTCCGGGGCCCGGCTGCGCCTCGACCTGTCGGCGTTGCCGAGCGCCCGGGCGATCAGTGCCTCGGCGCCCGCCCCGCTCACCGTCGACATCGGGCAGCAGCCCTACCCCGTGACCTCCGGTGTCGCGTCGCCCACCGCCGCGCCCTTGGTCACCGAGCATCCACTGGTGTCTCGGTGGCCCGAGCGCAGTCCCGAGCCGGACCTGCGGGTCGTCGGGGCGAGTGCTGCGGTGGGCCTTCTGGCAGGAGCGGTCATGGCCTTCTCCGGCCCGGGAGTGGGCTGGGTGCTGGTCCTGACCGCTGCAGGAGCGACCGCGTGGTGGGCCTCGGCCAGACGACGCGAGACGTTCACCCTGGTCACCACCGCACTGGCCACGGCACTGGTGCTGAGCGTGCTCGTCAACTCGACCAGTCCGATGGTCGCGGTGGCCATCTTCGTCGCGGCCGGCACCTTCCTCAGCGGTGTGACCGGTGCTCGTACGCTGCGCGGCATGCTGGCTTCCGGCTTCGCCTGGCCACTCTCGTCCCTGCGTGGCATGCCGTGGTTCGCCCGTACGTTGCACCTCGCGGGCTCCACCGCACGCGGACCGGCGGTGGTCAGGACGATCCTGGTCTCCTCGGGTCTGACCCTGGTCTTCGGTCTCCTCTTCGTCTCCGCCGACGCGGTGTTGGCGCGCTGGCTCGACAACCTCATCCCTGAGCTGAGGGTCGACACCGCCGTGGCTCGACTCTTCGTGGCCGGGGGAGTCTTCGCAATGACGCTGGCCGCCGCCTACCTCGGACGCAACCCGGTGCGGGTCGACCCGGTCGAGCGCGAGGTCACCCCGTCCGCGAACCGCTGGGAGTGGCTGGCCCCGGTGCTCGTGGTCGATGCCATCTTCGCGGTCTTCGTGGCCTCCCAGGTCTTCGTCGTCCTGGCTGGGCACGAGTACCTGCGTGAGACGGTCGGGCTGAGCTACGCCGAGTACGTGCACGAAGGCTTCGGTCAGTTGGTCGTCGCCACGGCACTCGCCCTGGTCGTCGTCTGGGCCGCATCGCGCCGTGCGGGTGCGAGCGCTGCGGACAGACGGTGGCTGCGCATCTCCACGGGCATCCTGGGGGCGCTGACGCTGGGGGTGGTCGTGTCGGCCCTGGCGCGGATGGCCGTCTACCAGGACGCCTACGGTTTCACCCAGCTGCGGGTCCTGGTCAATGCCTTCGAAGGTTGGCTCGGGTTCGTCGTGGCCGCCGTGATGATCCTCGGGCTCCTCGGCAGGGCCCGCTGGGTGCCCCGCGTGGCACTGGTCAGCGGAGCCGCGGTGGTTCTGGCGCTCAGCCTGCTGAACCTGGACGCCTTCGTGGCCGAGCGCAACATCGATCGCTTCGAGCGCACGGGTCGGCTCGACGTGGAGTACCTGGCCCAGCTCGGGGACGGTGCGCTGCCCACGGTGGTCGACCGTCTCGACCCCGAGCTGGCTCGCTGCGTGGTGGAGCTCGGCCCGCGGGGTGCGGGGCGCACGTACGACGCGGAGAGCGACGAGTTCGGCTGGGAGTCCTGGAGCATCGGCCGGGCCCGCGCCGACGAGGCGATGTCGCAGTTGGGCGACGTACGCCCCGCCGGCGGCGGCGAGTGCGTGCGTGCCCTGGGGGGTTCGGGCCCCGAGACCGGGAGTGACTCCGGAGGGTGAGCCATCCCGGTTGACCGGCCCGGTGGCGTACGCCTCACTCTCGTCGCCGGGTCCGGGGAGTCCTCTCGCCCCGTCCGACCCATAGAATCTGCTGCGTCCGTGTGCCCGCAGCTGGAAAGGGAGCCATGTCCGGCCCCAACAACGATTACGACCCCGTCGAGGTCACCCCGCTCAAGGCTGAAGAGCTCGAGGCCGCACGCGATGCAGCGTTGGTGGCGGTCGCGGCAGCTCAGGACCTCGATGAACTCAAGCAGGCACGGCTCGAGCACGCCGGTGACAGGTCGCCGCTGGCCCTGGCCAACCGCGAGATCGGCGCCCTGCCGCCGCAGGCCCGCAAGGAAGCCGGCCAACGCATCGGCCAGGCCCGTGGAGCCGTCAACAAGGCGATCGCCGAACGTCAGGCCGTGCTCGAGGTCGAGCACGAGGAGCGGATGCTGCTGACCGAGACCGTGGACGTCACCCTGCCCACGGCTCGTCGTCGGCGCGGTTCACGCCACCCGCTGACACTGCAGTCCGAGCTGATCGCCGACATCTTCGTCGCCATGGGGTGGGAGATCGCCGAAGGCCCGTTGGTGGAGGCCGAGTGGCTCAACTTCGACGCCCTCAACCTCGGACCGGACCACCCGGCCCGCACGATGCAGGACACCTTCTGGACCGAGCCCGCGGAGAACCACGTGGTGCTGCGGACCCAGACCTCGCCGGTCCAGGCCCGGACCATGCTCACCCGCAAGCCGCCGATCTACATCGCCTGCCCGGGTCGGGTCTTCCGCACCGACGAGTACGACGCGACCCACAGCCCGATGTTCCACCAGGTCGAAGGGCTGGTCGTGGACAAAGGCATCTCGATGGCCCACCTGAAGGGCGCGCTCGACCACTTCGCGACGCGGATGTTCGGCGAAGGCGTCGACACCCGCTTCCGCCCGTCGTACTTCCCCTTCACCGAGCCCAGCGCCGAGGTCGACCTGAGGTGCTTCGTCTGCCTCGGAGAGAACTCCGAGGAGTGCCGCACCTGTCGAGGCGAGGGCTGGATCGAGTGGGGTGGCTGCGGCGTGGTCAACCCCCGAGTCCTGATCGCCTGCGGCGTCGACCCGGAGGTCTACTCCGGCTTCGCCTTCGGCATGGGCATCGACCGCTCGTTCATGTTCCGCCACAACCTGGAGGACCTGCGCCCGCTCTTCGAGGGCGACGTGCGCTTCGCCTCCGCCTTCGGCACCGAGATTTGAGGACCAGCACCCATGAAGGCACCCATCTCCTGGATCAAGGAGTACGTCGACGTCCCCGCCGACGTGACCACCGACGAGATCACCCGACGACTCACCATGACGGGTCTCAAGCTCGAGGCGATCGACAGCCCCGGCGCCCAGATCACCGGTCCGCTGGTGATCGGCCGCGTCCTCACCATGGAGCCCGAGCCGCAGAAGAACGGCAAGGTCATCAACTGGTGCACCGTCGACGTCGGTGACGCGAACGGCACCGGCCAGCCTCAGGGCATCGTCTGCGGCGCGCACAACTTCGCTCCCGGCGACCTGGTCGTGGTGATCCTCCCGGGCGGCGTACTCCCCGGCAACTTCGCCATCTCTGAGCGCAAGACCTACGGCCACCTCTCGGCAGGCATGATCTGCTCGACCTCCGAGCTGGGTCTGCCCGAGGACGACGACGGCATCATCGTGCTGCCCTCCGACGCCGGCGAGCCCGGTCAGGACGTGCGCTCGGTCCTCGGTCTGGACGAGGAGATCATCGAGTTCGAGGTCAACCCGGACCGTGCGTACGGTCTCTCACTGCGCGGTATCGCTCGCGACCTGGCCGTCTCCGTGGAGGGGGCGACGAACTTCCGCGACCCCGCGATCCGTGACACCCCTGCGGCCAACGACCAGGGTCACCCGGTCGTGCTGGAGGACACCGTCGGGTGCCCGGTCTTCGTGGCCCGCAAGGTCACCGGCTTCGACCCCTCCGCCCCGACACCGAGCTACATCTCGCAGCGCCTCGTCGCTGCGGGGATGCGCTCGATCTCGCTGGCGGTCGACATCACCAACTACGTGATGCTCGAGACGGGCCGTCCGATCCACGGTTACGACGCCGACAAGTTGCGCGGAGCGATCGTCGTACGACGTGCTCGCGCGGGCGAGACCCTCACGACCCTCGACGGCACCGACCGCACGCTCTCGACCGAGGACCTGGTCGTCACCGACGACTCCGGCATCATCGGGCTCGGTGGCGTGATGGGCGGGGAGACCACGGAGATGGGGGAGTCGACCACGTCGATCCTCGTCGAGTCGGCCCACTGGGACGCGGTCTCGATGTTCCGCACGGGCAAGCGTCACAAGATCTCGTCGGAGGCAGGCAAGCGCAACGAGCGCGGTGTCGACCCGACGATCTGCGAGGCTGCGGCAGATCGAGTGGTCGAGCTGCTGGTGGCCCACGGCGGCGCGAGCGCCGACCCGGGTGTCACCGTGGTCGGCACGCCCCCCGAGGCGCCCGTGATCACGGTCTCCGGCGACAAGGCGGCTCTCGTCTCCGGGATGGAGATCTCCGAGGAGACGGCCGTGGAGGCCCTGCGCGCGGTGGGCTGCGACGTCACCGGATCGGGCACGCTCACCGTCGTGCCGCCGCCGTGGCGCCCCGACCTGACCGACGCCCAGGACACCACGGAGGAGGTCATCCGTCTCGTCGGCTACGACAAGGTGCCGTCAGTGCTGCCGATCCCGCCCGCGGGTCGAGGACTGACCAGGGCCCAGCAGTTGCGCCGCCGCTTCGGTCGGGCGGCCGCTGCGGAGGGATTCACCGAGATCGTCACCTTCCCGTTCGTGGGGGAGAGCGACTTCGACGCCCTGGGCATCCCGACTGACGACGTACGCCGCAACGCGCTGCGTCTGGCCAACCCGCTGAGCAACGAAGCGCCGTTGATGACCACCACGGTGCTGGTCGGTCTGCTGCGGGCGGCCGCGCGCAACGTCGGCTACGGCGCCTCCTCCTTCGGCCTCTTCGAGACCGCGACCGTCACGCTTCCCACCGGCGGTGTGGCGCCGATCCTCCCGGTGGATGCTCGACCGAGCAAGGAGGAGTTCGCTGCTCTTGACGCTGCGCTTCCCCGGCAGCCGTTGCACATCGCGCTCGTCGGCGTCGGAGAGGCGGACGCCTCCGGGTGGTGGGGTGAGGGACGCGGAGTGACGTGGGCCGACGCCGTCGAGGCAGTCCGGGCCGTCGCTGACTCCGTCGGTCTGTCGGTCACGACGCGCGGGGTCGAGATGGCCCCGTGGCACCCCGGCCGCTGTGCCGAGCTGAGCGTGGCGGGCGAGGTCGTCGGCCATGCCGGCGAGCTGCACCCCAAGGTCTGTACGGCCCTGGGGCTGCCGCGCGGGAGCGTCGCGGCCGAAGCCGACCTGGACGTACTGATCGAGCACGCAGTTCATCTGCGGCCTGCACCGACCTTCTCGACCCAGCCCCTCGCCAAGGAGGACGTGGCCCTCGTCGTGGACGAAACGGTCGCCGCAGCCGACGTGGAGGCGGCCCTGCGCAGTGGGGCCGGTGACGTGTTGGAGTCGATCCGACTCTTCGACGTCTACACCGGACAGCAGGTCGGGGCGGGCAAGAAGTCGCTGGCCTTCGCGCTCCGCTTCCGCGCCGACGACCGCACCCTCACCGAGAAGGACACGAGCGCCTTCCGCGATGCAGCGGTTGCGGCCGCGGTGGCGAAGGTGGGCGCCGTCCAGCGCTGAGCCTCCGGGCGCCGGGATCCCGTCCCACCGTCCGTCATGGTGGGCACGGGAGCCCCGTGGTGCGCTATGCATGGGTCATGGGGGCAAGAACTGTGATCGCGGCACTGCTCGGGCTGTCGCTCGCGCCGGGCATGACGTCGTGCACCGGGGCCGAGGAGTCGGAGGGGCCGATGCGTGTCGTGGTCCTGGGCGACTCGCTCACCCATGGGTCGAGCGGCGACTGGACGTGGCGCTACTTCCTGCACCAGCAGTTGCTGGCCGGTGGCGCCGACGTCGAGTTCGTCGGTGGGCGGACCGGGGTCGCCGACGATCCGCCTGACGAGTGGGGTGAGAGCAAGACCCCCGAGGACGCGATCGCCTACGCCGACTCGAACTTCGACAGTGACCACCACAGCGTCTGGGGTGACTCGGTGACGCTCGGCACCAGCACTCCCAGCGCCGTGATGGCGCAGCACGATCCGGATGTCGTGGTGTATGCGCTCGGGTGGAACGACCTGACGTGGTTGCGGGTCGACCCTCAGCAGCTCCTCAGTGAGGTCCAGGCCCAGGTCGTGGAGTTCAGAGCCGCGAACCCCTCGGTGCGCATCGTCATTGCCCAGGCGATGGTGGACGTGGCCCACTGGAGTCAGTTCCCGGTGGCCGAGTACAACAGGTTGCTGCTGCAGAGTGCCCCGTCCTGGAGCACCGCCGAGTCGCCGGTGGCGGTCGCCACCGTGCCGGCTGACCTGCAAGCGGTGGGCAAGGGCGAGGAACGCGACACGTGGGACGGTGCCCACCCGGACACGTCGGGCCAGGTGAAGATCGCCTCCCAGGTGGCTGATGCCCTGGCCGAGGTGGGTGTGGGCTCAGGGCACGACCCCAGCCTGGTGGTGCCGACAGAAGGGTTGCGCAGCAGTTCGACCCTGAAGGTGAAGTACCCGGCCGGCGACCCTACCTCCGCGCGGCTGGCGTGGGTGGGGCCGCCCGGAGCAACCGGACACGACGTGTGGATGGCGCTCGACGACGGTGACTACACCCAGGTCGCCAGGGACGTGCGTACCGCCGGACATAAGGTCACAGGACTGGAGCCGGGGCATCGTCACACGTTCAAGGTGATCGCACGCAAGCACGCCGTACGTTCGGCCGACGACCAGTTCTCGACGCCCGTGAGCGTCGTCGCACGACCCGGGTGAGCCCCGTGTGAGCACAGAGCATCCGAGGGGTGGGCGGTTCTGCTCCCTCGGGGGCGAATCTCTGCTCTTCTTTGCTCATGGGGGCATGGCGGAGATCGGTGGGCCTCGCGACGGTTCTTGCCGTGGCGTCGGGTGGGATTCTGCACGCCCCGGCCGTGCGCGCGGAGCAGCCGGCGCCCGTCACGGTCGAGGAGACCTCCGAGATCCTGATCGTCGGCGACTCGATCACTCATGCCTCGGTCGGTGACTACTCCTGGCGGTACTTCGCCTGGCAGCAGCTGAGGTCGGCTAAGGCCGACGTGGACTTCGTGGGACCGGAGCGGGACCCCTTCGTGGGACGCGGGTCCACGTGGAGACCCCGCTACAGCGACGCGGACTTCGACCAGGACCACGCAGCCACCTGGGGCGACCGGATTGCCTTCCAACCCCTTCACGACCGCACCGCCCTGATGACGACGTACCGCCCCGATGTCGTGGTCCTCGCGCTCGGAGCCAACGATCTCGGCTGGATGGAGATGGATCCCCACGACGTGCTCCCCTGGACGCGCGCCTGGCTGGTCGAGGCTCGCCGGCTGGTGCCGGACGTCGACATCGTGCTGGTGGACGTTCCGTGGACCACCAGCGCTGACGCGCGGACCTACAACTCGCTGCTCGAGGACCTCGCGGCCGAGCTGGACGACTCCCGCGCGCGGGTCATCGTGGCTGCCGCTGCGCACGACTACCAGATGGGCCGCAAGAACGGGACCGGTGACACGTACGACGCCATGCACCCCAACACACGTGGCCAGGTGAAGATCGCGGCGGCAGTGACCGATGCCCTGGCCGAGCTCGGAGTCGGCAGCCGCTACCCGAGACCGCTCCGGTTCCCGGCCGAGGGACCGCGGGTCCGCCCGCAGATCCAGGGCCGCTCCAGCACGACGACTGCGAAGTGGCGGTGGAGTGTGCCACCGGGGACGACCTCTTTCGACGTGTGGCTGCAGCGCCAGGGCAAGCGGTGGGTGCGGGCCGACCGGTCCCGGTCAATCAACACCTACCGAGTCAAGGACCCCCAGCGGTGTGAGGCACAGACACTGCGCGTGAGGTCCCGCAAGGGCTGGACGCTCGCGGGCAGGGACATGACCACACGCTCGCTCACCCTGCGCGTGGGACCGAAGGTCTCCGGTAGGGCCACCCTGCGGGGAGCGAAGCCACGCACTCGCGGGGTCGCCGTCTCCTGGGCGAGGACCCGGGGTGCGTGTGCCTACGTGGTGCGCGCCGTTCGGGTGGACAACCAGGGCCAGAGGATCGTCGCTCAGAGCGTAGTGACGGCGTCGAGGAGGAGTACGGTGGTGCGCGGAGTCCGCTCCCGCACGAAGGTGCGTGTCCAGGTGCGGGCGATGGGTGCCCGCAACGCCACGCGGTGGTCGAAGACACGAGTCGTGAGACCGCGGTAGCGGGGCTCTCGTGGAGACCCGAATGTGATGAACATGCAGGGGCATGTATATTCATGCGCATGAGTCAGGTGCGCGTAGCCATTGCAGGAGCCAGCGGGTATGCCGGCGGTGAAGTCGCCCGGCTGTTGCTGGGTCATCCCGGGGTGACGATCGGCGCCCTCACCGGCGGGAGCAACGCCGGAGAACTGCTCGGCACCCTCCAGCCCCATCTCCTTCCGTTGGCGGATCGGGTCCTCGAGCCCACCACCGTCGAGACCTTGTCCGGCCACGACGTGGTCTTCCTCGGCCTGCCGCACGGTCAGTCGGCAGCGATCGCCCAGGCCCTGCCCGAGAGTACGATCGTGATCGACTGCGGTGCCGACTTCCGCCTGGCGGACCCGGCCGTGTGGGAGCGGTTCTACGGCAGTGAGCACGCCGGGACCTGGCCGTACGGGCTTCCCGAGCTCCCCGGGCAGCGTGACGTGCTCTCAGGAGCCACTCGGATCGCCGTGCCGGGCTGCTACCCCACCATCTCCACCCTCACCATCGCTCCGGCGTTGGCCGCCGGACTCATCGAGCCCGACGTCGTCGTCGTCGCCGCGAGCGGCACCAGTGGCGCCGGCAAGGCCGCCAGGACGAACCTGCTGGGCTCCGAGATCATGGGCAACGCAAGCGCGTACGGGGTCGGTGGCGCCCACCGCCACACCCCCGAGATCTCGCAGAATCTCGCGGCCCTGAGCGAGGCAGCCGTGAAGGTCTCCTTCACCCCGATCCTGGTCCCGATGTCCCGCGGGATCCTGGCGACCGTCTCCGCCCCGGTCGCCGGTGACGTCTCCGCCGAGCAGGCACGAGCCGCGTACGCCCAGGCGTACGGCGCCGAGCAGTTCGTGCACCTGCTGCCCGAAGGCATGTGGCCGCAGACGAAGTCCGTGCTCGGATCGAACGCCGTGCACCTCCAGGTCACCGTCGACGAGGCAGCCGGTCGACTGGTCGCAGTCGGCGTGGTCGACAATCTGGCGAAGGGCACTGCCGGCGCTGCCGTGCAGTGCATGAACATCGCGCTCGGACTCCCCGAGGCGACCGGACTCACCACTGTGGGGTTGGCACCATGACCGAGAACGACATCAGGATTTCCCAGTACCCCGAGCAGATCGCGGTCGTCCGCCTGGGGTCGGGCGCGATGGTGCCCGAGTGGGCCGAGTCGTCCTCGGTCTTCTCCATCACGGCCACGGCGACGCACACGACCCTGGTCTGTGCCGCGCGCAGCGTGCCGAAGAAGGCCCGGCACGTACGTTCCTTCACCGCGTTCGCGGCCCTCGGCACGCCCGACCTGGAGAAGCCCGGGACATTGGCCAGCCTGGTGGCGCCGCTCGCTGCGGCGGGCATCAGCGTGGTGCCGGTCGCCACCTTCGACGAGCCGTGGTTGCTGGTCCCGCAGAACGACGCGAGCGCGGCGGCTGACGAGTGGCGACGACAGGGGTTCACCGTCGCCCCTGCCAAGCCCGCCTGATCGACCTGCCCTGAGAGGCCACACCAACATGAGCGTCACCACCCCAGCCGGATTCCTCGCATCCGGCGTCGCAGCCGGTCTCAAGTCGACCGGTGCCGAGGACCTCGCCCTCGTCGTCAACACCGGACCCACCTGGGACTCCGCCTCCGTCTTCACGGCCAACCGTTGCAAGGCCAACCCCGTGCTGTGGAGCCAGGAGGTCGTGAAGGACGGGGTCGTCCGTGCGGTCGTCCTCAACTCCGGGGGAGCCAACTGCTACACCGGTGCCGAAGGGTTCCAGACCACGCATGCCGTCGCCGAGAAGGTGGCGGAGAAGTTGGGTATCGGCGCCATCGACGTGGTGGTCTGTTCCACCGGTCTCATCGGACTCACCAACTCGCGCAGCGACCTGCTCGCCGGCGTCGAGGCGGCTTACTCCGCGCTCGCGGCCGACGGCGGGGACGCCGCCGCCACCGCGATCATGACCACCGACTCGGTCTCCAAGCAGGCAGTGGTCGAGGGCGCCGGATGGTCGATCGGTGGGATGGCCAAGGGTGCCGGAATGCTGGCACCCCAGTTGGCCACCATGCTGGTCGTCATCACCACCGATGCGGTGGTGCCCGCCGCCGACCTCGACACCGCGCTGCGTGCTGCGACCCGGGTCTCGTTCGACCGGCTCGACTCCGACGGCTGCATGTCCACCAACGACACCGTCACCGTGATGGCCAGTGGCGCCAGTGGCATCACGCCGCCGTTGGAGGAGTTCACGTGGGCGCTCACCCAGATGTGCACCGATCTGGCCATGCAGTTGCTCAAGGACGCCGAGGGCGCGGACCACGAGATCGCGATCACCGTCCTCAACGCTGCTGACGAGGACGACGCGGTGGAGGTGGGTCGCTCCATCGCCCGGAGCAACCTCTTCAAGGCCGCCATCTTCGGCAAGGACCCCAACTGGGGTCGCGTGCTGGCTTCCCTGGGCACCACACAGGCCGCCTTCGACCCGGCCGACCTCGACGTGGCGATGAACGGCGTCTGGGTCTGCCGCAACTCCACGCCCCACGAGGACCCTGCCGGCGTCGACCTCGAGCCCCGTGAGGTGACCGTCACCGTCGACCTCAAGTCGGGTGACGCCCGTGCGACGGTCTGGACCAACGACCTGACGCACGCCTACGTCCACGAGAACAGTGCCTACAGCTCATGAGTGAGAAGAAGATGATGCGCCCCGACCCCAAGAAGGCCGCCACCCTGGCTGCGGCCCTGCCGTGGCTGAAGAAGTACCACGGCCGCACGATCGTCGTGAAGTACGGCGGCAACGCCATGACCGACGACGCCCTGAAGGTCGCCTTCGCCGAGGACATCGCGTTCCTGCGCTTCGCCGGCTTCAAGCCGGTCGTCGTGCACGGTGGTGGCCCGCAGATCAATCGCATGCTCGACAAGCTCGGCATCAAGTCCGAGTTCCGTGGTGGCCTCCGGGTGACGACGCCCGAAGCGATGGACGTCGTACGCATGGTGCTGGTCGGCCAGGTCCAGCGCGAGCTGGTGGGCCTGATCAACTCCCATGGTCCCCTCGCCGTGGGCCTCTCCGGTGAGGATGCCGGCCTCTTCACGGCCAAGCCGACCAACACCATCATCGACGGTGAGGAGATCGACCTGGGCCTGGTGGGTGAGGTCGCCGAGGTGCGCCCCGAAGCTGTCCTCGACCTGGTGCAGGCCGGTCGGATCCCGGTCATCTCCAGCGTTGCGCCGGACATCCACGGCGTGGTGCACAACGTCAACGCGGACACTGCGGCCGCGGCCCTGGCCGTCGCCCTGGGGGCCGAGAAGTTGTTGGTGCTCACCGACGTCGAGGGACTGTTCCGCGACTACGGCAACTCTGACGACGTCATCCAGGAGATCAGCCCTGAGTCGCTCGCGGAGATGCTGCCGAGCCTGGACGCCGGCATGGTGCCCAAGATGCAGGCCTGCTACGACGCCGTGAGCGGGGGAGTGCCGCGCGCGACGGTCGTCGACGGTCGCGAGCCCCACGCCGTACTCCTGGAGGTCTTCACCGACGAAGGCGTCGGCACCCAGGTCCTGCCCGGTGTCGAGACCAGGATCCGCAAGGGCTACGCCGACGAGGAGGTCACCCCATGACGTGGCAGGAGCGCTACGGCGCAGGTCTCATGAACACCTACGGCACCCCTCCGTTGCTGTTGACGCGCGGCAAGGGCGCCCACGTGTGGGACGTGGACGGCAAGGAGTACGTCGACCTCCTCGCCGGGATCGCGGTGAACTCCTTGGGCCACGCCCACCCGGCCGTGGTCGCCGCGGTGACCGAGCAGGTCTCGACCCTGGGTCACGTCTCCAACCTCTTCGCCTCCGAGCCGCCGATCGCCCTCGCCCACCGCCTGCTCGGCCTCCTGGGTGCTGAGGGCCGCGTCTTCTTCTCCAACTCCGGCACGGAGGCCAACGAGGCGGCCTTCAAGCTGACCCGTCGCACCGGGCGTACGCACGTGGTCGCGACCGAAGAGGCCTTCCACGGGCGCACCATGGGCGCCCTGGCGCTCACGGCCAACGCGGCGTACCGGACGCCGTTCGAGCCACTGCCGGGGCACGTGACCTGGGTGCCGTTCGGCGACGCCGAGGCGCTCGCTGCCGCTGTCACCGACGAGACGGCCGCGGTCGTCGTCGAGCCCCTCCAGGGCGAGGCCGGCGTCAACCAGCCCGACAAGGACTACCTGGCCCGGGTTCGTGAAATCACGACTCGTCACGGGGCCTTGATGTGGCTCGACGAGATCCAGACCGGCGTCGGACGGACCGGCACGTGGTTCGCCCACCAGAATCCCGCGTTGGTCGACGGTGTGGTCGTGCCCGACGTGATCACCCTGGCCAAGGGACTGGGCGGTGGAGTGCCCATCGGCGCCACCATCGCGTTGGGTGCCGCCGCGACGCTGCTCGAGCCCGGCAACCACGGCACGACGTTCGGAGGCAACCCGATGGCCACGGCGGCAGCCCTGGCCGTGCTCGACACGATCGAGTCCGAGGGACTGCTGGACCACGTCACGGAGATCGGCGCCCTGCTGGTCGAGGGACTCACCGCTGACGCGCGGGTCACCGAGACCAGAGGGGCGGGCCTCCTTCTCGGCCTGGACCTGGCCGCGGGCATCGACGCCAAACTGGTCGTCTCGGCCGCGATGGCGGCGGGTTGGCTCATCAACAGCCCGCGCCCGCACCGGATCCGTCTGGCACCGCCGTTGGTGCTCACCCGCCAGGACGCCGAGGCGTTCGTCGCTGCCTGGCCGGCGATCCTCGACTCGGCGGGCGCGGCATCGTGACGCGCCACCTCCTGGCGGACGACGACCTGACTCCGGCGGAGCAGGCCGAGGTCCTTGACCTGGCAGCCGAGCTGAAGTCGGCCCCGTACGACCACAAGCCGCTTGCCGGCCCCGTCACGGTCGCGATGGTCTTCGACAAGCCGACCCTGCGCACCCAGACCTCGTTCAGTGCAGGGGTCGCCGAGCTCGGCGGCCACGCGATGATGATCGACGGTGCGATGGCCGGCATCGGCGTGCGCGAGTCGGTGCCCGACGTGGCCCGTATCCTGGGCCGTCAGGCGGGGCAGATCGTGTGGCGTACGTACGCGCAGTCCGGCGTGGAAGAGATGGCCGCCCACGCCGGAGTCCCGGTGATCAACGCGCTCACCGACGAGTTCCACCCGTGCCAGCTGTTGGCCGACCTGCTCACCATCCGCGAGCACAAGGGTCAGTTGGCCGGCCTCAGGGCCGTCTTCCTCGGTGACGGCGCCTGCAACATGGGCAACTCCTGGTTGTTGGCCGGCGCCACGGCGGGGATGCACGTCGTGATCAGTGGTCCGCAGGGCTACGAACCCGAGCGGGAGATCGTCGACCGTGCCGCTGCGATCGCTGCCACCACCGGTGGCTCGGTGGCGCTGGAGAGCGACCCCGTGGTTGCGGTGACCGCCGCCGACGTGGTGATCACCGACACCTGGGTCTCGATGGGCAAGGAGGACGAGGCGGCCATCCGTCTCGGCGACCTCGCGCCGTACCAGCTGAACGCACCCCTTCTGGAGCACGCAGCGACCGATGCCATCGTGATGCACTGCCTGCCGGCCTACCGCGGCAAGGAGATCACCGCTGAGGTCCTCGACGGTCCGCGCAGCGTGATCTGGGACGAGGCCGAGAACCGGCGTCATGCCCAGAAGGCTGTGATGACGTGGTTGCAGGCACGCCGATGACCGCCGTCAGTCCGCTCACCAAGGGGGCCAGGCAGTCCAGGATCATCGATCTGCTCACCCACCACGTGGTCCGGTCCCAGACCGAGTTGGCCACCATGCTGGCGGAGCAGGGTGTCCACGTCACCCAGGCCACCCTGAGCCGCGACCTGCTCGAGCTGGACGCGATCAAGGTGCGGGGGCCCGGGGGGTCCCTCGTGTACGCGGTCCCGGGCGAGGGCGGCGACAGGACGCCGACGTCGCCGCGCGAGACCACGGCCTCCCTCGAGCGCCTCGCCCGACTCTGCAGCGAGTTGCTGGTGAGCGCGGAGGGCACCGCCAACCTCGCGGTGCTGCGTACGCCCCCCGGTGCTGCGCAGTTCCTGGCCAGCGCCTTCGACCGCGCCGAGTTCCACGACGTGCTCGGCACCATCGCCGGCGACGACACCGTCATGGTGATCGCCCGAGATCCCGGCGGAGGAGCAACACTGGCTCAACGGTTCCTCGACCTGGCCAACGACGTGGGTTCCTCCTCGCCCCGCAGAACCATCCCCGAGACTCCTCGGAGCAACGCCACCCAGACACCAGCCCGAAGCACAGCAAAGGACGACCAGTGAGCAAGGTCTTGACATCCCTCCCCGTCGGCGAACGAGTCGGCATCGCCTTCTCGGGTGGCCTCGACACCTCCGTCGCGGTCGCCTGGATGCGCGCCAAGGGTGCCGTCCCGTGCACCTACACGGCTGACATCGGCCAGTACGACGAGCCGGACATCTCCGGCGTCCCCGATCGGGCGAAGCTGTACGGCGCCGAGATCGCCCGCGCGGTCGACATCAAGCCCCAGTTGGTCGAGGAGGGCCTCGCCGCGTTGGCGTGCGGCGCCTTCCACATCCGCTCGGGTGGCCGCTCCTACTTCAACACCACCCCGCTGGGCCGTGCCGTGACCGGCACGCTGTTGGTGCGCGCGATGATGGAGGACGGCGTCAACATCTGGGGCGACGGCTCCACCTACAAGGGCAACGACATCGAGCGGTTCTACCGCTACGGACTGATGGCCAACCCGGCGCTGCAGATCTACAAGCCGTGGCTCGACGCCGACTTCGTGACCGAGCTGGGCGGTCGCTCGGAGATGAGCGAGTTCCTCGTGCAGAACGGCCTGCCCTACCGCGACTCCGTCGAGAAGGCGTACTCCACCGACGCCAACATCTGGGGTGCCACGCACGAGGCCAAGACGCTAGAGCACCTCGACGTCTCCCTCGAGGTGGTCGAGCCGATCATGGGCGTGAAGTTCTGGGACCCCTCCGTCGTCATCGAGACCGAGGACGTGACCGTCCGGTTCGAGGCGGGTCGACCTGTTGCCGTCAACGGCAAGCGGTACGACGACGCCGTGGAGCTGGTGCACGAGGTCAACACCATCGGTGGGCGTCACGGCCTGGGCATGAGTGACCAGATCGAGAACCGCATCATCGAGGCCAAGTCGCGTGGGGTCTACGAGGCGCCCGGCATGGCTCTGCTCTTCATCGCCTACGAGCGGCTGGTCAACGCGGTGCACAACGAGGACACCGTCGCCCAGTACCACAACGAGGGCCGCAAGCTCGGTCGACTGCTGTACGAGGGCCGCTGGCTCGACCCGCAGGCCCTGATGATCCGTGAGTCGATCCAGCGCTGGATCGCGTCCTTGGTCACCGGTGAGGTCACCGTGCGCCTGCGTCGCGGCGAGGACTACACGATCCTCGACACCCAGGGAGAGAACTTCTCCTACCACCCGGAGAAGCTCTCGATGGAGCGCACCGAGAACGCGGCCTTCGGCCCGGTCGACCGCATCGGTCAGCTCACGATGCGCAACCTCGACATCGCCGACTCCCGGGCCAAGCTCGAGATGTACGCGAGCCAGCCGCTGGACCAGGGACAGGTGCTCGTCGAGAACGGCACACTCTTCGGAGAGCTGCCTGCCGGTGGCGCCGACGTGATCACCGCGAACCCGCAGGTCGAGGACGAGTCCGACATCGAGAACTCCGGTGACTCCGCCGCCATGGAGTTCGGCGCGGACTGATCCCGCCCGACCGGACAGCGACACGGCCAGAACGACTGAGGAGCAGTAGTGAGCGAGCACGAGGGCACCACCAACCAGGGCAAGCTCTGGGGTGCGCGATTCGCGGGCGGTCCATCGCCGGAGTTGGAGGCGCTCTCGCGCTCCACCCACTTCGACTGGCGTCTGACCCCGTACGACCTGGCGGGCTCGCGGGCCCACGCGAACGCGCTGCACAAGGCGGGTCTGCTGACCGACGAGGACCACCGGGCGCTCCTCGACGGACTCGACCGGCTGGGGGAGCGGTACGCCGCCGGCACGCTCCTGCCCCACGAATCGGACGAGGACGTCCACGGGGCGTTGGAGAGCCTGTTGCTGGCAGAGGTCGGCACCGAGATCGGCGGACGGATCCGTGCAGGTCGCAGTCGCAACGACCAGATCGCCACGCTCTTCAAGATGTTCCTGCGCGACCACGCGCGGGTGATCTCGGGACACGTGCTCGACCTGGTCGAGGCACTCGCGCAGCAGGCCGTGGCCAACCACGGCGCGATCATGCCGGGGCGCACCCATCTCCAGCACGCGCAGCCGGTCCTGCTCTCGCACCACCTCCTGGCGCACGTCTGGCCCCTGCTGCGTGACGTGGACCGGTTGGCAGACTGGGACGACCGCGTCGCCGCGGACTCTCCGTACGGTTCCGGTGCCCTGGCCGGCAGCACGTTGGGGCTGGATCCTGAGGGGGTGGCGCACGAGCTCGGCTTCACCGGGTCGACGGCCAACTCCATCGACGGTACGGCCGCTCGGGACTTCGTGGCCGAGTTCGCCTTCGTGACCGCCATGATCGGTGTGGACGTCAGCCGTCTGGCGGAGGAGATCATCCTGTGGTCGACCCGGGAGTTCGACTTCGTGAAGCTGCACGACTCCTGGTCGACGGGGTCGAGCATCATGCCGCAGAAGAAGAACCCGGACATCTCCGAGCTGGCCCGGGGCAAGGCTGGGCGCCTGATCGGCAACCTCTCCGGTCTGATGGCCACCCTCAAGGCACTCCCACTGGCCTACAACCGCGACCTCCAGGAGGACAAGGAGCCGGTCTTCGACTCGGTGGACACCCTCGAGGTGCTGTTGCCCGCCTTCACAGGTCAGGTCGCGACGCTCGCGTTCAACACCGACCGGATGGCCGAGCTGGCGCCGCAGGGCTTCTCCTTGGCCACCGACGTCGCTGAGTGGTTGGTACGCGAAGGCACGCCCTTCCGTGTGGCCCACGAGGTCGCGGGCACCTGTGTACGAGTGTGCGAGGAGCAGGGGATCGAGCTCCACGAGCTCACCGACGACCAGTTCTCGGCCATCTCACCGCACTTGACCCCCGCCGTACGCGAGGTTCTCACCGTGGAGGGGTCGGTCGCGGCTCGTACGGGCCGGGGAGGCACCGCTCCGGTGAGGGTCTCCGAGCAGCTGCAGGAAGTGGCGGCGGCAGTCTCGGCGCGACGCTCCCGGCTGGGCTGATGCTGCCCCCCACCCGGCCCTGACCTGCGCAAACGTGCCGACGTAGCCCCGATTGGACCCCCTGCGTCGACAGCGTTGGGACAAGGTGTTAACGTTCTACCTGTCGCTGCGAACGACGCCCTCCCGGGCCAGAAGGTCCGGATCGGAGGGAGTCCCGCCGCAGTGACCAACAGCTTGGCCGGTCAGGACGACGGCGAAGCAACTGGAGCAGGATTCGGATTTGGTTCCGACTGAAAGCTCCGCTAAGTTTCACCAGGCGCCGCAGCTGGCTCGGAAGAGTTGGCACGGTTATGCGTTTGATCCTTGAGAACTCAACAGTGTGTCATAGTCGACGAATTAGTTTAATTGCCCTGTCGGCATGCTTTTCGGAGTGTGTTGAT